>NZ_CP108580.1:6230000-8150292 GCF_045039895.1 Streptomyces sp. NBC_01190 | reverse complement strand
GCGTCGGTGAGGGTGGGGACAACGATGCGGTAGTCCGCGGCGCGGCCGTCGGCGATGGCCTCGGCCAGCGGGTAGTCGAAGACCTTCTTGCCGTAGACAGCCTCGTTTTGCATGCTGTTGGCCAGAGCATCGACGTCGCGGGTCGCGGGCAAGCGGCGGCGCGGGCGGGTGGTGCTGGCGGAGTCGGCCAGGTCAGGGGCATCGAAAAATCGCGGGGTCGCCGTCATGTAGAGGCGGCGGTCCGCCTTGATGCGGGTGGCATCGTTGACCATCGCCCATTTCTTGTCCGCCCGGCCGGCGATCCGGTGGGCCTCGTCCATGATCGCCAGGTCGAACGGGGGCGGGTCGAAGCGGGAGTGCTTGGTCTTTTCGATCTTGTCCAGCGAGTCGTACGTGCAGATCACCGTGAGTGCTGGGATCTGGTCGAGCTCCTCCCCCACCACGGCCATCAGGCCGGCCAGGGTCGGGGAGTCGCTGGTCGACCCCACGCGGTGGGCGACCAGTGCATCGTGACCCGAGGCGTCCATCGACGACACGATCAGCATGTGCTCGAGGTGGCCGTCGGCCCGCCACGCCAGGGCGGTTTGCACGGCCAGGTCGAGGGTCGGCACCACGAACAGGACCAGCTTCGCGTCCAGGGTGTCGGCGACCCGGATCGACATCAGAGTCTTGCCCGTACCCGTCGCCGACACCAGCAGTGCTCGGGTTCCGGGGCGTCGCAGATGCCGCACCGCCTTTTGCACGCCCTCGGCCTGGCGCGGGAACAGCACGGCGCGGTCGGCAGGGCCGGGCCGACGGACAGTGGGCGCGGGGCGGGCCGAGGTGCTCATACACACATGATCCCGTGAGGCGCCCCTTGGACGGTCAGGTCGCTGTACTTTTGCGCCAGTCGCTTTCTGGTCCGGGGAGTCGGCAGTCGAGGATGAAGGCGTCGACCGGTCGCGACAACTGGTCTTTGAGCCGGGCCGCCTGGGACTTCTGGATGTCGGTGACGTTCTGGAGGCTATGGTCGGTTACAGGGCAGCTGCGTCGCTGGTGGTTCCAGCGGGTGCAGTCGAAGTAGCCGACCAGGAGGAGGCCGGCTGTCCGGGGCCGGGTGAGGTAGGCGACAAGCTGGCGTGGGATGGCGTGCTTCAGCTCGTTGTTCCAGCAGCCTTTGCATTCGATGATCAAGCGCAGGGCAGGCCGGTCGCTGCCGTCGGAGACGGGAGCGTCGATGTGGATGTCGGTGCGCTGCCCGGGCAGGCCCGAGCGCCTGATCTCCACTTCGCGGTTGATGATGATGCCGCGGGTGCCGATGTCGCGGCGGAGGAAGGCCGTGACGGCGTCGCATAGATCGTCTTCCCAGCACGGCCAGCACTTGGTGCTGGCCGTGAAACGGTCCGTGTCCCTGTTCCATAGGTTGACGGCCGTTCCGTTGTCGCCCTGAACGTCGTCTTGCAGGGCTTGGAGGGATTCCAGGACGACCTCGAGCAGTTGGTGTTCGTCGCGTACCAGGCGGAGCCTGTGGTTGTCGGCCAGGGTGATGAGTTCCTTGGCCGCGACGGGAGTGGCCAGGGAGGCGGCTGCGATGCGGCCGGTGATGCGCGCGAGCCTTCGCAGGGCCGGCACGTCGCTGTAGCTGCTGGCGAGGTCATCCAGGACAGCGGCCGCCTGGGTGGATTCCTTCCTGGCGATGAGCTCGGGCAGAGCCTGGATGAGTTCGGCGACCCGCTCGTCGCCTCCGACGAAACCTGTACGCCACGGCCGGATGCGCAATGCGGCGAGATCGTCCTGTTCGCAGATCAGCCGGTAGAGGCCGGCCAGGTTGTCCTCTGACAATTGGCCAAGCGCCGACGGCCATCCGTATGCCGCCTCCGGATTCCCGGCGGTTACATGGAGGAAGTCCGTGAGAATGACGGGATCGGTGAGGCGGCTGCTGATGTCCGACCAGAACACCGCGAGGTTCTTGTCGTGCAGGAGGGTCTGGCAGGCCAGCGTCCAGTGCCGTCTGGCGGGAGTGTCCGGCTCGTGGTCTGCGGGATCGTCCCGCAAGGCGACTGCCAGCTGGTCGGTGGCGTCACGGTCGCCAGCGGCGGACAGCTCGGCCAGGACGGCATGCCAGCGTTCCGGGTCGACGTCGGCATTCCGGGCCCAGGACAGCAACGCGGGCCTGCAGTTGGGGAAGTGGGCGAGGGAGCGCGCGATACTGCGGACGGTGTGTTCGGTGACGGCATCCAGAATCGTCGGCAGGAGTTTCCGAAGCCCGTCCTCGGCAGTCTGCGGGCACCGCCGAAGGAGATCGCGCTTCAGGTCCTGCGATGCCTGGTCATGGGTGTGGACGGTTGCCAGGGCCAGAACCCAGCCGCCCCACCTGTCCGGATCGCAGGAGATCTGCGAGGGATCGCCGGCAACGGCGAAGGCTGCGAGCTCGGGGACCCGCCAAACGTCCGCCCCGTCTGCCACGAGATCATCGACAGTCACCACAGGGGCCGTGCGCAGTACGTGCAGAGCAGCCTCGGCGAGTAGACCACCGAGGTCGCTGCCTGCTAGTGGGCGGGAAGGCGCCAGGTCCGCCAGGGTGAGCAGTGGCTCGAAGGAACGGGGCTGGGCGCCGTCCGGCGTGCGCTGCAGCTGGTTCAGCACCCTGGCCCACGCCGCGCGGACCTCAGTGCTGTCAGCGGTGCGTGCGGCGTGCAGGGCGCCGCGCAGGTCTGACTCGTTGTAGGTGTTGCGTCGGCGTCGGTGTTCGCGCTCTTCCGCGATGCGCGTGTGCCTGGGGGTTTCGGCAGGTGGCGCGTCCCACCAGGCGGTGAACTCGGCAAGGGACGGGTGTGCGGCCCGAGCGGTTTCTGCCCGCTGTCGTTCCAGGGCGTCTTCCGGCGGTCCGAACCGCACCACCGTGCGGACCGTTTGCGAGGGAAGTCCTTCCAGCAGGTCCCAGTGCTCCATCCAGTACAGGACGTCGTCCGCAGGCAGGAGCCCTGCCCTGAAGACTCCGAGCAGGACGAACCATTGCCCGGGCCCGGCGGTGGCGAGCAGGTGTAGGGCCAGGCGGCGCCTGGTGCACACGGCCGACGCCAGGGTGGTGTCCAGCGCCCTGAGGTGGTCTTGGAGCCGGTAGTGGTAAAGGTCGTCCTCGCACGCGGCCATACCGAGAAAGGCATTACCGAGCAGTGGCACGATCTCGTCTGCGGGAATGGAGGCGTCTTCGGCCAGGGTGACCGCGCGAGCCAGGACGCCCAGGGCCAGGGCACGGCTGGCCCTGGTGTCGGGATCGCCCACGACCGCACCGGCCCACGTCACCGCTTCCATGATCGTCGCTGGGGCCAGGCCCTCGGGAACAGCCTGGCGGTGCAGGTAGGCCGCTCCGATGTGTGCCGGATCCGGATCGCGGAACAGGGCCAGGTGCTCTGTCACGCTCAGATGTGCCGGATAGAGGTGTTCGAGGGCTGCCGCAACCACTTCCGGAGAGGGGGTCTCGGCCAGTTTCCGGAGGCGGAGCAGTTGCGGTGCGTCGGGGGCGGTGACGGTCTCGACAGCGGCGCGGCGTATTTCGGCAGGCCGATCTTCCGCGGCCTCGGCCACGTTGAGGAGGGCGTCGTTGAGCTGGTCGAGGCGGCATGCCTGGGCGATGCTCACCGCCGCGTAAACCAGATGAGGTGCGGTGGTCGGCGACAGGTAGGGGCGAAGCTGGTCCGGCAGAGCGGGATGGTCCAGGCGGTGCAACTGGGCGTGGTCGAGTCGCAGGGTGTCGTCTTGCGCCAGCAGGGCGAGCAGGGCCTCAGCGGCTCGGGCGCGGTCTGAGGGGCCGCGCGCGGACAAGTCGGCCTGGAGCAGCGCCAGCGGATCATCGCGCAGGAGGTCCTCGAACACCGTGTCGTCGTCCGTGGCCAGCCAGGCCGCGACTTCCTGATGTGCTTCCAGGACGTGCCTGCTCTTCCCGCTCCCGATCCACAGCAACTCGCGCAGAACCGGCGGAGCCAGCGCCCGGGTCCGCAGGAAGAGTGCGGCCAGGTACTCCTGATAGCTGCGATGGGCGAACGTCCACCGCAGCTCCCCTATCGGGACGAGGAGCCCGGACTCGGTGATCTGCCGCAGTTCGCTGGTCGTGCACGCGATGGTGCCGCCCAAAGGCCCGGGCTCGGCGCCGATCAGCGACGACAGGTGTAGGTCGCCGGCCGGTGCCCCGGACCGGTCCGGTTGGTCGGACAACGCGGTGTACGGGCCGAAGTGCAGCACGGCCGCAACGCGCGAGGCGACCGTGAGCAGGTGCTCCGGTGCCGCCTGGGCATGAAGCTGCTGCGCCGAGTTGGGACGGCGTGTCTCCGCGCACAGGTGCAGGCACGCATCACGATAGGCCTGGCCGACAGTCTGCGGCAGCGCGCCGGTGTCGGTGTAGCCGCGCAGGAGTTGCCGCAGGGTGATCGGGCTGGTCGCCAGCGCGATGAGCCCGCGGTGCCGCAGGGCGGTCGTGAACTCCTCAGTGTCGGTCACGCCCATGGCCTCAGCGGCCATCACCACGTCTTCACGGCTGAGCGGGGCAAGGCTCATAACCGCTGTCTGGTCCGCTGGCCACAGGCGGCGCAGCCTGTCCTCCAGGCGTACCGGCCAGCGGGCGGTGCGACAGGAGATCCGCAGCCGCAGATCCTCACGGTCGACAGCACCGAGTCCCTCCAGGTGCGTGGCCAACTTCCGGTCCAGCGCCGGAAACTCGTTGAGCCCCTCATCCAGGCCATCCAGCAGGACGTACCACGAGCCCTGGGTTCCTGGCGGACGCAGGAAAGCCCGGTCAAACTGCCTGTCCGCTTCCCCGGCGTCGGTGCAGGCCCCCAGATCGACCCAGGCGGCAGAGGCACCGTCGTGGGCAAGCGCCGCCTGCTCCTGCTTCAAGGCCATGGATTTGCCCAGCCCCCGCTCACCGTGCAGGACCAGAACCGGCACGTGCCGCTGGTCTGCCAGTGTGCCGACCACAGAACGACCCCGGCGTTCAGTCAGCAACGGCCACCCGTAGCGGTCCAGTCCGGGCATCTCCCCCACCGGGATCACCCGGCGCCGCCACGAGAACTCCGTCCACCCCGTCATACGCCCCGCCCCCCTGCACCTCATTGCTCTCGAGCCACGAACTGCGACCCGCGCGCGTGCTGCTTCGGTGATCCGACACCCACATGGAGCTGTTCCGCAACTCGGGCACGGTGCACACGCCCGGTCGGTGTCCTCACCGCGGCGGTGAGGACACAACAGCAAGGGAGCCTCCTGCTCCAGGCGGTAGTCATGGTGCGGAGCGCCCCCCGCATGGTCCCGCTGCCCGCCCACGACGTGCCGGACAGCGCTTACAACACGGAACGTGACCCATGAGGCGTAGTGCCGCTGGTGCACACACAGGAGGGGCACTGGCGCAATAGGACGAGAATGCCCGGTCTCCGCCATAGGCTGCCGATAGGGGCGCAATGTCCGAGCGACAGGCAAGTCTCGGGAGGCACTGTGTGAACACGGCTGCCCGCCAGGGCCGATCCTGCAGGCCACAATGCTTTTCCCCTTCACGCATGCACACTCGGGGACCGATCAGGCGTTCGGTGCAATACGCGCTTCAGAGCAGGTTCGGGGAAAAGGGTGTTCGACCCAGTCGTCAACCCCGGTGCTAGCGTCGTGACTTCATTTCGACTGCACGCCGCCTCAGAACAGCTTCTTCGGACCCAGCCAGTCTGCCGCAGACGTGCCCTGATCCACCAAGGGGAGTTCATGGCCTCTGTCCGGCACATGCGCGAACGTACCGTCGCCTTCTTCGAGATCGTCAAGGTGAAGGCGGGTGAGCACGTACGCATGACTCCACTGAACTGGGATGGCGCACTGGCGTCATTGACGACGGCGTCCCTGCAGGACCGTATGGTCGACAAGGAGACCACTCTGGTCGGCTCTACCGCCATCGTCGACGAGCAGGACCATCTGCTGCTGCACCGGGTCAAGGACGCCTCGGAATGGCTGAGCGTCATGGACTGGACAACCGGCCAGTGGCAGGAGCTCGAACAGAACGCCAGCCGCGGCTTCGTCGACACCTCTGCCATCTGCTTCCTCCCGTTCGGAAATGTCGTCGGGATCATGCAGGGATCGACTTCTGCCCCAAGTCACAAGAGCCTGGAGACGTGGCTCAACGAGCTGCGGTTCTTTACCGGCGACCGGTTCGCGGTGAGGCCGGTCCTTTCCAGGGCCGAAGTCGAGCGGCTGGCCACCGCGCAGGGCGCACAGCGCATCGAGATCAAGATCGGCGGCCACCGCATCGAGGCGCTTGGCGAGCGCACCGGCCGGCTGGCACGGTTCCTGCGCGTCGCACACGAGGCATACGGGGACATCGACGTCACCATGATCATCAGCGTTCCGCGGGGACGCGCCCTTGAGGAGCACCGCCAGGCACTCCTCGACGATCTGCGGGACATCGCGCCGGTGGCTCCGGATGCTACCGACCGCGCCCGTGCCCGGCTGGTGTTCGCCGAGCACGACGGGCCGGAGCGCAGCCGCCTGGTGGAGCTGACCGAGCACCACATCACCGCCAAGCGGCGTATTCCGGCAGTCGATGAGCGGGGAAACTCCATCCGGATCTTGTCAGCGGTGGATGCCATCCTGAACGTAGCAGCCGATCACGAGGGCGAGCTGCGGGCGGCCGTGGAGGCCGACCAGGACTGACATGCCAAGAGGGTAGGTGCGGTGCGCACAGGGGGGACTCTCGTCGAGCGCTGGTCGGAGGCCGTCTGGTGGGACTACGTGATCGCGCTGGTGCCCGTGGCGGTGCATTTCTCCGTCATCAAGGCGACCGGCCACGGCGACTGGTTGAGGTGGATCACAGCAGACCAGCGGGTGTCACTGTACGGGTCCGCCGCCGGTGTCGTGTCCGCCATCGGCGGCCTGAGCTCGATCGCCATCTCCATCTACCTTTCCAGCAACGGAGAACGCCTGCGGGCAGCGCGCCGGCACTACCAGAGCGAACTGCGCCGCAACTGGAAGTCACTGCTGGTGGCAACAGCACTGATCTGCATCTGCTGCCTGGCAGCTCAGGGACTAGACAGGTCCGGAGGCCCACGATGGATCCCGTACGTCTTCGAGGCAGCGATGGCACTGGCCATCGTGCGCTTCCTGCGGATGCTGTGGCTCTTCGACGCCATGATGCGGCTCAACGACCGCGACCAGACCGATCCTGCGCCCGGACCGGCGCCCGCACCGCAGTTCGATCCGAACTGGTCGCAGCGACGACGGAGCGGCACCTAAGGTCTGTCGTTTGGATCTCCGTGGGTGGAGGAGCGGTGTCCGGTGCGTGCAGATGCAAGGCGGAGGAGGGAGGCGACGCGGTGGGGGCACCTCCCGGCTGCCAGGCCGGGAGACGTCATCGACCGACGACAACGCGGCAGGTGCGCATGCCGGGCGCCGCGACGCCGCGGAGATCGAAACGACAGACCCTAACCCTCCTCACGCCTTCATGGCTTCATCTGGCCAGTAGTTCCGCAGCGCGACTGCGCAAGGTCCGGAGCGGCTCGCGGGCACCAAGCAGCGCGAAGAAGTCACCGATGTCCCAGGCGGACAGCGAGCCGGTCCGTGCGTGGTACCAGCCGAGACGGTCCAGGCGGTGGGTATCGGGGTAGTCCAGCAGAGCGTATCCGGCGAGCTGGTAGATGTCCCGGGCGGGAAGCTTGCCGGGGTCTTTGGTGGCCTTGACGTCCACCAGCAGGCTTCCCGCGATCCAGTCGGCATCGGCTCGGCCGACATCACGGCTTCCGGCAAAGGCCGGTGCGAGCGTCACGTCCTCGCCATCACCGAGACACACGCGACGGAGTGACCACGAAGACCCCGGAGGCCTGACAGCCGCCGGGGTCCCTTCACACCACCCCGTCGACAACCAGCACGTCGCCTTCATACACACCTTCAGCGTGGCTCAGCCTCACCCGGGTGTGAACCAAAAAGTGCGACAACGAGGTCGAACTGTCCCGCCAACTCCGCGGACCAACGAAGCTCTCCGACATGCCCCGGCGATCACGAGAACATGGCAGGCTGACGCGACACAACGACCCAAGGGGGACACGGATGACCACGCAGGATCCAGAGCAGACCGACGCAACCGTCATCACGGCGGCGCCCATACTGCCGCCCGCGAAGAGGAAGCACACGGGGCTGAAGATCGCAGGTGGAATCGTCGGGGCGGTCCTCGCCGCCGGCTACGTCGTCCTCAGGGCTGGAGTCGGCAGCACGGAAACCGACACCGAGACTCCCTCACGCGCACCGGACCAGGACTCTGGATCGTCTACGACCTGCCGCGACGGCTGGAGCTCCCCCTCCACCGGGCAGGGAACCTGTTCCTGGCACGGCGGCACACTCTAGAGCCGGGTAATGGAAACGTACCGAGGGCCGGCAACCCTCATCCTCGACAGCGGGGCCGAACTCGCCGTCGGCACCGACCTCGTACACCGCAGCGACTGGGGCGGCCTCATCACACTCGCAGGAGCGGACTGGGACGCCATCGCCAACCACGACCGCGGGCGGCTCCGGCTCCCCTCGGGTTCGGAAGGCGACTTCGTTCGCCCGAACCCGGCCGAAATGCCGCCGGCGCCAGCGCAGGCACCCTTCCGAATCCGGATCCTCGGAAGCGGCGACTGCCCGTTCTGACCTAGCCCCCAAGAGCCCGCATTCACACCGCCCCAACGCATGCAGCAGCGTCGGGGCGGTGGCGCACTCTCGGCTGGTCGCTTGAGCGTATACGCGTGGGACACCCGCCAGCCCGCACTCTGTGAATCGACGAGGCACACCGTCGAGGACGCCGATTCCGGTGCCCACGCGGTAGCCGACACCCAGCCCTCAACCCCCGAGTTCCTTGAGCAAGTCGAGTAGCAGACCATCTCGGCTCGGCCGTGTGCCGCTAGGGTTGCGGCTGCGGATCGGTCAGCACGCGGGTCAGTCTGGTCGAGTTGATGAGTCAGCCGATCCAGGCGCGCGGCGCGGTCCTCGCCACCAGGTGCCTCCGGGCGGGCCTGGCGCACCGCGTCCTGCAGGCGAGCCACGCAGGCCAGCACTTCCCGCTGGTGTTCTTCCGCCAACTCGCGGCGGCGGGCGGCTTCGTCGCCAAGGCTCTCCAGCATCGTGTTGAAATCCGCGGCCAGTTCGCCCAGTTCATCGCGGGAGCTGACGGGCACACGGCGGGTGTAGCCGCCGCTGGAATCCCCGGGATCCAGGCGCGGAAGCCGCCGCCTGAGCCTGCGCCCCATCGGGGGGGTGCCGTCTCAAGCGGCCTGACGAGCCAGGGCAGCCGCCGGGATCAGGTTTTCCGGCAAGGCGCGCCACCACATAGATTGCGGGTGTGGCCTCCACCGACAGCGAACCACAGCATTACGCCTGGAACCGGTTGACTCATCCGCAGCGTCAAGAAGCCGATGATGACCGCCACTTCTACGACGCGCACGGCTGGTTCTCTCCCATGCACGCGTCATGGACTGGGTCCGGCTTGGTTGATCTGGCTCCGCTGAGCGCGCTGCGCGACCGTCAGGTGATCGTACTCATGAGCCCCAGCGGTGTGGGTAAGTCGTCGGCACTCAGTGATGAGTTCGGCAAGTTGGGACCGACGGGCCAGCGACTGGAGCTGACTTACCTGGCACGGGCTCGTGAGCCGGTCGAGAGGCTCGCGGAGCTGGCTCGGCGGCCCGAAGGAGTTGCGGGTACGGCATGGCACGTGGGGCTGGACAGCTTCGACGAGGCTGTCAAGGTACTCCCCTATTTGGTCGACGTTCTCGAGGAGTGGCTGACCGGGCTGGGGTCCGACGATCTCAGTAGTGTGCGGCTGCGCGTGGCGACCCGGCCAGGTGAGCACGCCAACGCCGGGCTGCTGAAGATGCTGCGCGAGCGCTTCGCGGACAGCGCTGTCGAGGTCCGCGCACTGGCCCCGCTCAGCCGCGACGACGTGGCCGCTGCCGCGAAGGCCAGGCCGGGTGTGTCCGCCGGCTTCGTCGAGCAGTTGGAGCAGCGCGGTCTGGCATCCGTGGCGGGAATTCCCCGGACCTTGATCGCGCTGCTGGACCGGGCCGCCGCCGGGCGGTCGCTGCCTACCAGTACGGCGGAGGCCTATCGGCAGGCCTGTGAGGAGCTGTGCCAGCAGTCACCCGGCCGAGCCTTGCCCGCCGGCCTGACCGTCCCGCAGCTCATGCGATGTGCTGAACGTCTGGCCGCAGCCTTGCAATTCTGCCACGACGGTCTGCTGACCGCTGATCCAGTGGCCGTGCGGGGGGAGGCCGTACGTCTCATCGACATGGCGGACGGAACCCAGGAGGCTCCCGGCGCGCCGTGCACGACGGAGGCACTGGAATGGCTGGTGAAGACCGCTCTGCTCAAGCCTCTGGCTGATGACCGCTGGCAGTTCGGGCATCAGGCGTTCCAGGAGTTTCTGGCAGCCGAGTATCTGCTGCGGCGGAAGGTGCTGGTGCCCACGCTCGCCTCGCTGCTTCTGGCCGGTTCAGGGCCCGTGCGGCATGTCCATCCGCGGCACCGGGAAGCGGCTGGCTGGGTCGCCTGGGATTGCACAGACCTTCTGGATGACGTCCTTGCCTGCGACCCGGAGGTGCTCCTGGGACCCGGCTTGACCGCACAGCCTGCTGAGGTGCGAGCCAGAGTGGTGCAGTCTCTGGTCGAGGATGGTGTGCGTAATGCCGGTCTGTCGCCGTGGCGGTTCGGCGGGTCCTTGCACCGCGTGGACCACGACGGTCTTGAACAGCAACTGCGTCTGCTGCTGAAAGCGCCTACGTCCGGCGATGACACCGCTGGGTACATACGTCTCAGTGTCGGCCTGGCTATCGCGTGGGCCTGCCCCCAGCGCGTGCCGATGGACGCCCTCCTGGATGTGGCCGAGGACACCGCGCTGGAGGCGACTGTACGGTCAGAAGCGGTACGGGCCATGCCCGCGGCGTTGGATGCCGCTGCGGTGGAGCGCCTGGAGCGTCTGGCGGCCGGGTCCGCGCAGCGAGTGCCCGGGGAACTGGCGCAGACCGCGCAGATGGCGCTGTGGCCGGGGGCCGTCGACACCACCCGGGTCCTGCGGCTGCTGACGCCGTCCTACCTGGACCAATCGTGGATGGAGATGACGGCCCAACTGGGCGACGGGGACACCGATCCGGTCCTCGCCTGGCTGTTAGAGCAGTTCTCCGGCGAATGCACCTCACCCGCGGCGGCCTTCGGCCTACTGAGCTGGGTGATGCAGCGTATGCGCCCGGCGCAGGCGAGCGATACAACTGCGCCTCCAGTGCAGCTCGCCGAGGTCTTCGCCGCACTGGTCTCTGACGCGGACACTGCCTACGCCCCGATTCTGCACGAGGTTCGCAACCTGCTGGCCGCCGCCCCCTCCTGGCGCCGAGAACTCGCTGGCATGGTGCTGGGCCTGCTGCCCGTGGGCGGCCATGCCGTGTACTTCGCCGTCCGCGGCACTTCGGGGCTGTTCCCGGCCGAGGACAGCGCCTTCTGGGCAGAAGCGGCCGCCTCGGAGCCCGAGGGGAAAACGTCCGCCCTCGGTGTCCCGCTCATCCTGCCCTGTCCGACCGACGGGCAGGATCTCGAGCGGCTGGAGCAGCAGCGTGCCGTCGACCCTGTCCTGCGTGACCTGACCACCCGCTGGTTCGGCCCGGACCCCGCCACCATCCAGGCGAAGCTGGCCGCCGAGCGGGAGGAGCGCCATGCCGAACGGCGCAACGCCATCCGGGCCAGCCTGAACCGGCTGGCCATCAAGCGTCCCACTGACCCGGAGGATGTCCGCACCTGGTGGCGCGACATCTCACATCTGCTGCAGCAAGGTGAGAGCAATCCAACCGCTCCCAGTAGCGACCTGGTGGACTTGCGCACCGCGCCTTCCTACACCGCCGCGGGCAGCGGCCTGCGAGAATCCCTCGCCCAGTGCGCGGCGTACGCGCTGCAGCATGCGCCTGTAGTGACCGCCGCCACCGCCGGTGCCGTGGCGGTCTCCCTGAGCGGGACCGCTCCTGAGGCCACCGCCCTGACCCTGGCCACGCTGCCCGAGCTTGCCCCCGAGCGCTGGGCGGGCCTGGCGTGGGCCTTGGCCGCCAGTCATTGTCCCGACAAGCTCCAACCACTACGCCGCGAACTGCTCGCCCACGCCGCCGGTGCCGCCCTCGATGCCTGGCCTGCTGTGCTGCCAGGCGCACTGGACGGCCTGAATCCGCTGACCCTGCAGACGGCCGCCCCCGCGCTGTGGGGGGTAGATTCCCGCACCGACGCTCTGCTCCTTGACTGGCTCGCCGACCCGGCCCGGCCCTTCGGGGTGTGGCTCGCCGCCATGCGAGGCCTGACCGCTCACGGCGCCCCGGCGCAGATCACCGACCTGCTGCGCGCCCGCAGCACTGCCCCGGCCGACCAGGACATCGCCGGCTTGAACACCTGGGCTCAGGTCATCGACCTGCACCTGATGTGCGGGCCCGCGGACGACCTCCTCCAGGTATGGGAGGCCATCACCTCCACCGAAGCCCGCACCCAGGCATGGGCGCAGGCCGCCGAGTCCTGGCTCGGCCCCGGACAAGGTGTCCTCGTCCACGCCCCGGTCGCCTACTGGTCCCCCGCCTACCAGACGCTTACTCCCGCTCAGGCGGGACTGCTGTACGACCGCCTGACGCACGCAGGCATGATCGACTTCCCTGACCCTGCCCGGCCACGCGACATCGCCCAAGGCCGCCGACTGCTCCACAGCAAGCTTCCCGACCTCATCGCCTCCACCCTCACTGCGGACGCGGCCACCGAACTGCGGCGCCTGGCCGCAGCACACCCGGACCGACCGCACCTGCACACCCTCCAGCAGAACCATGCCCGGCTCCTCAGCGAGATCACCCCCGATCTGCCGTGGGAAGAGCTGCGGACTCTCGCCGCAGCCCGCGACCGACGCATCGTCAACAACACCGGCGATCTGCTGTCCGTCGTACTGGAGGCATTGGAGTCCCTGTCCCGTCAACTACGTGACGCCAACGGCTGGACCACACTGCTGTGGCAGCAGAGCGCCTCAAAACCCGTACGGGGAAGGCCAGTTGAACGGTGGCCTCTGTGGGAGGACGGGTTCAGTGACTTCCTGCGCAACTTCCTCAACAACAGCCTCAGCGACCGCAAAGTCGTCATCAACCGGGAGGTCCAGGTCCGGCCCGCTCCCGACGCCCACCGCGGCGACATCCTCATCCACGCGCTGTCCGGCAACGCCACCACCCTCGAACCGCTGACCGTCGTCATCGAAGTAAAACCCTGCTGGAACGACGAGATCCAAGACGGTCTGCCCAGGCAACTCGCCGCCGGCTACCTCACCGACCACCCCACCTGGGCCGGGATCTTCCTGTGCGGCTTCTTCGACGACCCCCAATGGACAACCACCAAACGGACCAGCCGTCACAAGGCACCCAGAGACCACACTCTGCAGGGCATTCGGACCCTGCTCGAAGAACAGGCCCGCGTCGCCACGCAAGAGGGACACACCGTTACCGCCCTCGTGCTGGACTGCACGCTACCCCAGCCGTCCGTGCACGGTTCCCACCGCCAGCAGGGCACAGCGCCCAACTCCGGATAGCCCAGCGACTGGACCTGGTTCGCCCTCGGTGAAGCGCGAGACCCCCCGCATCGCGCGCCGGATTCGACATGCGGGCGGGTTCACGCAGTCGCGCGATGAAGGGCGGGCTCGCGGAGGGACCACGCGCCGGGTAGGGACAGGTGGCTGCGGACGATGAAGACCGTGATGTACGAGGAGTCCCTGGGCTGTTCAGGCCGTGCAGGGCCGTTGCGGGTGAGCGGATTGCTCTTCGGCAGTGCGGGGACGATGCGGGCCCCCGGCGCTGACCGCAGTGAGACACTCCCCCGGCCAACCAGGATGAGGTTTGCGCGCGCCCGGGCACGTTCAGCCGTCCGAGTTGCCGGTCGCGGTGGCAGCCCGCTCGCCGGCGGATAGGGGATGCGTGTCAGATCGTGGCTGCGGTGAACGGCTGACTGAACGAGACCTTTTCAAAGGGGTCATCGAACGGGCTCCGGGAGACCGCCGGGGGGACGGACCGGGTCTTCGGCCATGCCCGGCTACTCGGGTCCCGGAAGGCATCTGTGTAGTCGGGCTCCTGGAAGACGGGCGGCAGCTCGACGCCCAGCGCGGTGAGCGCGTCCGCCCGTTCTGGAGTGAGTTGGGCGCGGTTCTTGCGGTGCCGGTAGAGCCAGCGGCCCAGCCGGACGGGCTGGCCGTCGAGCATCTCGGTGTGGCTGTGCGGGACTGCTATGTGTCCTTCGCGCTGGAGATACTGGCGTGCTGCGGTCAGTCCGCGGTGGAAGGAGCGCTCGCCGGGAGTGAGGGGCCTCAGGAACAGCATGCTGTGGGGGTGGGCCCGCGGGTGCTGGCGGGCGAGTTGGGCCAGCAGCCGACACTGCACAGCGCTGAGGTAGAAGGAGTTGGCGATCTGCTGGTCCAGCCATTGTTCCTGGCCTTGCTGGGACAGTGCAGCAAGAGTATTCGGGGCCCAGCTCTGGTCCGCCAGACGGTGGATGACCTGGACGTAGGACCGCTGCCAGATCAGTCCCCAGGGCGGATTCCACCAGGGGTCAACGGCGTTGAGGGCGGCGAGGCGCTCGGCGGGGAGGTCCCCGTTCTCGGCGCGGGTGCGCATACTGTCCAGCCATCGGGCCAAGGCTGGGTCTGCGCCGGGAGTGTAGGAGTCGATGGCCAGTGTGCCGTTGGCTGTGGCCCATTCGATGGCGTGGTCGAGGTGGAACTCGAAACTGGTGGGCGGGTGGGGCCAGGAGATCTTGAAGGTATTCAGGGCCACGGCTCGCGCGGGGGCCAAGGTGCCAGCCGCGTACAGGGAGCGCTGCTGTCCGACCCAGTGGCCGAGCGCGAAGCCGGTGGGGTCGGTGTATTCGCTGGGGACGTCGAGGTGGCCGTGGTGTTCGGCGAAGCGCATTGTGGCGTCCCAGCCGGCCGCCCAGGTGCCTTCGGGTTCGTGTGCGCGGGTGCCGGTGTGCGGGACGATCTCGTCGGCCCGTTCGGGGCGGGCAGGCACTATCGGGTCTGGGGGGTGCCCGCCGAAGCCGCCGGACAGGCGCCGCCAGATGCGTGCGTCGTGCGTGCGCAGTCCGGTGAGGACTTCCCACACCCTGCGGAACTCTGATGTCTGCATGGCTTCCTGGGTCGTTTGCTTGCTGCTCACGTACACCGGGATGATCAAGGTGGCGACCTTGCCTGCGCCGGGAGGCTGGCGCAGGGCGCGGCCCAGGCACTGCACGATGTCGGAGGGGCTGCACTTGGGGTCGGCGAAGAGGATGGCGTCGGCGTCGGGTACGTCGACGCCTTCGCCGAGGACGCGGACGTTGGCCAAGACCGCTCCGTCGACGGCGTCGCGCGGGCCGATGCCGCGGCGCACGGTGGCCACACTGGCGAAGTCCTGCAGGTGCCAGGCCCGGTGGCGGGCCGGTTGTTTGCTGTGGATGGCGTGCACCCACAGTCGGCGGATCTTGGTGGCGGCCGCGGTGTCGTTCACTGTGGCGGGGAGTGTCTCGGCGAAGCGTTTGGCGTAGGCGACGCGGCTGTGGAAGCTGATGACCCGGCGAAGGCGGTGTTCGGCCATCGCGCGCAGCAGGCCGACTTGCAGGGCTGACAGGCGCAGGCCGTCGAGGTGCGGGGTGGGACCTTTCGTCTGCAGCACGTCTTTGAGTTCGTCGTTGTCGATGACGGGGACGACGATGCGGTAGTCGGCCAGGATGCCCTTGTCGATGGCGTCTGCCAGGCCGAGTTGGTAGACGGTCGGGCCGTAGATGGAGGCGTCGTCCATCGAGGCGAGCGGGATGGCGCGGAGCTTCTTGGGCTGGCCGGTCTTGTGCTTGGGCGCGGTCGGGCCGGCGGCTTCCTGGTTCGGAGCGGGACCGGCGGTGGCGGCCGGGGCGGCCTGGCCGTCGTTCTTTTTCCTCCTCTTCTTCTTGTTCTTCGGGTCGGGGAGCTTCCAGGTGCGGGGGGTGGCGGTCATGTAGAGGCGGCGCTCGGCGGGGATGCAGTCGTCGCGGTGGACGGCGCCCCAGTCCTTGCCGAGTTCTCCGCTGGTGCGGTGGGCTTCATCGGCGATCACGATCGTCCACTGCGGCAGGCGGTGGTCGCGGTGGGCTCTGGCGATCACGTCCAGCGAGGAGTAGGTGCTGAAGACCACAACGGATTTGGCGGGGTTGCCCAGCACGCGGGCCAGATCGGCGGGGGTGGTGGTCAGGGTTCTCATGAGCCGGTTGACGGCAGGGTCCGGGATGCTGTTTAGGGAGCAGACGCCGACCATCTGCTGGATGTTGCTGTCCTGCGCCCAGCGGGCGGCGGTCTGTACGAGCAGTTCGAGGGTGGGCAGGAGCACCAGGACGCGCCCCGAGCGGGTGCGGGCGAAGTATTCGGCTACGTGGATCGCGATCTTCGTCTTCCCGGTTCCGGTGGCGGCGATGATCGTGGCGCGGGGCAGACGTTTCAGGGACCGGGTGGCGGCGCGGACTGCATCGGTTTGGTGGGGCCACAGCGGGGTGCGGCTCGGGCTCATCGGCGGCGCTCCTTCGCCCGTGGCCACGGCAGTGCGCCGTGTCCTGCGCCCTTGAGCGGGGGCGGGCGGCGCGCCAGGAGGGCCGGTGCGGTCTGGTGTGCGTTCCCGGTTCTTGCGTGCGTGGGCAAGCGTCGAGATGACCGAAGGCACGTCGATCTGCAGGTCACGCACTGTCACACTAATGGGGCTGGCCGGACGGCAAGTGAGGAGGTGCGACTTTGCCGGGTATGAACAGTTTGCGATCGTTGCCGAAGCAGGTGCGTTTCCTGGCGGGAGAGTCCACTGGGTCGTACGTGACTCGGCTGGCGGCCCGCAACAACACGAGCGTGACGTATCTGCTGGACGGTGTGGGGCAGGGACAGAGCCATGCGGTCGACCCGCGGTACACCGAGCTGTATGTCGATGCGGCCGGACGTGCGCGGCTGGCGGCACTGGCCGGGCGTTCGGTGTTCGAACTGAAGCTGGCGCTGGTCAGCCTGCGCGATGAGCAGTTGCTGCCCGAGGGCCAGGACGGTCCGGCCTGGAAGTGGCCTTGGGAGCCGAAGGATGGCTACCTGGTCAGAGCATGTGCGCTGTGCGCGGCGGCCCGCAATATCGCGGGCCCGGTGTGGTTGATGCGGCCGGACACCTGGAACATCTGCGTGCGGCACGGCCGGCTGACCGACAACTCGCGTGATGATTCACGGCCGTTCGCCCGGCTGGACCGGTGGCCGCAGACGCTCGTCGCGGAACAGCAGCGGCAGCGGCTGCAGCAACGGCTCGGGCCGGTCGCGCGCACGCTGGTCGCCGATGCCTTCGCGGTACTGGCACACAGGTTCGCGGTCCTGCCGCGGCTGGGCGGAGATCGCGGGCGTGTGATTCACCTGCTGCCCCGGGCGATCGCCTTGGCCCGGTTGATGGCCCGGGTTGAGCAGCCGCGCCTGACCGGTCGGCTGACCTCGCTGGAGTACGCGCGCTGGAGTGCTCATGTGTTCGCCGAGCTGCCGCAGTTGCGTCCTGCGATAGAGCTCTGGCAGGACAGGCACTGTCTCGACAGTGTGCAGGTGGAGTACGCCGGTGGGCGTGGGACCCGGCCGTCACCAGCAGCCCCCCATGAGAGCATTCCGGAACTGGCATCGGTGGACCGGCTCACCTGCCTGCCGTGGGACATGATGAGCCCGGGCGAGCGGCCCTTCGGCTGACGGGCCACTGGACCGCACTGACGTGGGCAGGGAGCCTGCCGCCGCGGCGCAGGGCGTGGTCTAGCATGCAAGGGCCCGGACCTGGCGGGCACGCCTTCGGCGGCCCGGGCGAGAGGAGCCTGCCGATGGTGGACGTGGTGGTGCGCTATCACCAGGCGCCCGACGGGCAGCCCCAGCCGCCGCACGCCCTGCAGGGTGTGCCGCTAGAGGAACACAAGCCGCTGACGGTCGCCCACACCTACCAGGGGCGTCTGGGTATCCGCACCGACTGGTGGGCGGCCACCACCGGCAAGCTCGTACCGTGCGGCACCCTCAAACAGACCGATACCGCCATGGTCCTGGACTTCGATCCGGACATCACCTGCTTCGCCTCGACCCCGGCCGAGGTGCAGTGGAGCCTCGGCGGCCGGCACGGCACGATCGTGCCGATGTTCTTCGCCCGCACCGTCGGCGGGCAGCGCCTGGCGGTGATGCGGCCGTGGAAGCAGGGCCCGGACGGGCAGGTGGAGGCCGAGGTCATGCACAGGGCCGCGCAGGCCGCGTACTGGACGATGAGCGTGCCCGAACTGCCGCCTGCGGTCCGTCTGGAGTCGCTGAGGCGGGCCGCTCAGTTCCGGATGGCGCAGTACCGCAGCACACCGCAGGAGGCAGCGCTCCTGGCGGAGGCATTCTCCCGACCCCGGCCCCTGCGCGAGGGTGCCGCGGCCGCCGGCCAGCCGGCGGCACGCGCCTGGCACCTGCTGTGGACCGGCGAGCTGATCACTGACTGGGACACACCGATGCTGCCCACCTCCATGGTGTGGGCGGCCGGAAAGGACAACCCGTGACCGCACCGGCCCTCACCGCGCCCGCCACGGTGGAAGCGGACAGCCCGCGGACCGGGCTGTCCCCGGGGATGCGCGTGCAGTGGGACGGGGCGGCCTACACGGTCGCCGCGCTCCAGGGCACCACCGTGCACCTGGCCGCCGAGCAGCCGGACGGGCAGCACGTGCGGGCGCTGGTCTCAGCGGTGGTCGACGCGCCAGGCTTCGCCGTGCTGGACCAGGAAGGGCAGGCCCTGCCCACCAGCGTGCTGCCGGACCTCAGCGTGCTGGACTTGCTCACCGACCTCCAGCGCCGGCAGGTCCGCGACTGGGAGCGGCACTTGATCGAGCTGATCGACGGGCGGCTGCCCGACGCCGACCCGGAATCCCCGTCCCGGCCCGGCTTCGACCCTCAGATGTTCACCCGGCGCCAGCGCGATACCTCCAAGGCCGCCGAACTGCGCGCTTTGGGCTGGAAGAAAACCTCTGCCAAGACCGTTGAGCGCCGGCGCCTGGCCTACGCCAGCAGCGGTATCACTGGCCTGATCCGCGAGGTCGCACCCGGAGCCCCCTGGGGGCGAACGGACGAGCGGGTCGTCAAACTGCTGCTGGCCGAAGTCGACGCCGGTGTCGGGGAATCAGCCGGATACGGCACGGGGCTGTACGAGCGGCTGCAGGAAGCGGTAGGCACCTGCTATCCCGATGAGCACGAGACGCTGATGCCCTCTCCGGCAACGTTCTACCGGCTGCTGGAACGGCTGGGGATCTCGGCGAAGTCCCTGGCCTCGGCGGTCCGCAGCCGGATGGACGCGGCGAACTCCCCCGCTGCCCCGTTCACGCCCACCACAGCCCGGATGCTGGGCGAGCAGGTCCAGATCGACTCAACCGGCCTGGACATCCTCGTCCGCG
Source organism: Streptomyces sp. NBC_01190 (assembly GCF_045039895.1). NCBI lineage: Bacteria > Bacillati > Actinomycetota > Actinomycetes > Kitasatosporales > Streptomycetaceae > Streptomyces > Streptomyces sp. NBC_01190. Next base: position 8,130,870 of record NZ_CP108580.1, on the reverse strand, counting down.
GTGACGACGGCCGGCCTGTCCAGGTCGAGCTGACCGCGGCGATCGACGTGGTCAGCCGCACCATCGTCGGCGCGATGATCGTGCCCAAAAGCGCCGGCCGCGGCCCGCGCGGCAAGCGGCTGGGCGGGCGCGGCACCAGGTCCTTCGACGCAGTCCTGATGCTCGCCCAGGCACTGGCGCCGATGCCGGGCCGGCCAGGCTGGTCACCGCGGGCGATGGCCGCCAACTCCGAAATGCCCTATGCGGACCTGGTGGCCTGCGACCCGCGGATGGTCGGCGCGGCCGCCCGGCCGGTCATCCGGCCCAAGATGATCGTCGTCGACCACGGCAAGATCTTCAACAGCGAGCACTTCGTGGACGTGTGCACCACGCTGGGTATCAGCGTGCGGCCGGCCAGGGTGCGCACCCCCACCGACAAGGCCATCATAGAAAGCACCTTCAGCGCGATCAAGAAGCTGTTCTGCCAGCACGTGGCCGGCTACACCAGCACCAGCCTGGAAAGGCGCGGCAAGCACGTCACCGACGGGCCGCTGTGGAACATCAACGAGCTGCAGGACCTGCTCGACGAGTGGATCGCTGTGCACTGGCAGCAGCGGCCGCACGACGGGCTGCGCAGCCCGTTCCTGCCGGGCGTGACCGTCAGCCCCAACCGGATGTACGCCACGCTGGTGGCCGCCGAGGGACACGTGCCGATGCCGCTGACGGTCGAGGAGAACCGCAAGCTCCTGCCGTTCAAACGCCTGAAGGTCACCCGCAAGGGCGTGCGCATCGACAACCGCACCTACAACAGCCCCGGTCTGCAGCAGTACTTCGGCAAACACTCCGGGCTGCGCGGCCAGGGCATGAAATGGCAGGTGCGCTACAGCCCTTACGCCCCGCGGTACGTGTGGCTGTGGGACCACCGCACCGACACCTGGGTCGAGGCGGAGTTCATCCACCAGCGCCTGATCGGGGACAACTGGTCGCAGTATCTGTGGGAGCAGGCCACCTCCGTGGTCATGGCCGCCGGCGGCTACGCCACCCAGCAGCGGGAGATCGCCCACGAGGTCTCCCGGCTGCGGGCCCGCGCCCGCCGCGGCCCCGACCCCACGGCCCCGCCCAAACCCGCCACAGTGTTCACCGGCCCCCACCTGGAACTGCGCACGGCCCCGCCCAACCCGTACGAAGGCATCCCCGCTCCCGACCCCGCCACCGTGGTCCGCGCGCCGTCCCTGAACGTCGCCGCCCACGACCTGCTGCCAGGCCAGCGCACCGACCAGCCGCCCACCAGCCCAGCCACCGACCCCGACGCAGTCGCGGTCCTCGTACCGGACTCCCCCGCCGAACTCGCCGACTCCCCCACCGCACCGCCCACGGCCGGCGCGTCCCTGCCCTCGTCAGACAGCCTGCGCGGCAGCGCCGCCGACCTGTTCGCCTCACCGGGCCCGAAGCGCCCCGCCCCGCCCCACACCGCCCAGCCCTCTCCCGAGAGCGGCAGCGACGAACCCGGAGAGAGCGCATGAGCCGAAACGACCTGATCCGCCCGCTGCCCGGCGCTCTGGCAGAGGCCCGGACAGCACAGGACCCGAACACCCTGCTGCTGTCCACCAGGGAGGGCTTCGACGCGTTCGTCCACCGCATCGTCGTCGCTCCCGACCTGCAGGACTGCGCCCCCATGGGCACCGTTCCCGCACCAGGCGACCCGCGGATGTCCTACCACGCGGAGATGCTGCCGGTCATGACCCCGGGACTGCGCCGGGGCCTGCTCGACGCCCGGCGGATGCTACGCGCAGGCCGGTCCCGCACCATCGGCCGGCCCCTCACCGCCGTGATCGACGGCGACCGCGGCGCGGGCAAATCCACCTTGCTGGCACTGATCGGCCGCGGTCACCAGGGCATGATCGAGAAGATGTCCGGTCCCGACCCCGACCGGATCCCCGTGATCTACATCAACGTCCCCGCCAACCGTGACAACACCCTGCACTGGTCCCTGCCCTTCGCCGAATTCCTCGGCCTGGACCACACCCGCCCCACGGGCCGGGGCCGGGAGGACTACCGCAGCACCGACATGACCATCGCCATCACTCATGTGATGCGGCACAGCAGCACGCGGCTGGTCCTCATCGACGGTGTCGAACGCATCCGGGAGACCGAACTGCGCACCGCCTTCGACTACTTCCAGGCACTGCAGGACCAGACACAGGCCACGTTCATCTACTGCGGCACCGGCGCCTGCGACATCGTCCAGGACGCCCGCAACGACTCCCGGCGCGCCGCCCTGCCCCTCAACGCCGCAGGCAGGCGACCGGGCTACGACAGCGAACTGCCCGTCCTGTGGGTCAACCGCATCCCCTACAGCCCAAAGGACCCCGCCGAATGGGAAAGCGTCGTCAGCGCCTTCGACGACGACCTGCGCCTGTTCAAGCACACCAAAGGCAGCCTGGTCACCCTCAGCGAGTACCTCCACCAGCGCACCGGCGGCTACATCGACAGCCTCAACCACCTCATCTGCCAAGCAGCCCAGGAAGCCATCGACAACGCCACCGAAACCATCACCCGCGACCTCCTCGACGACATCAACATCGGCCGCGACAACGCGCCGCCCCAATAGCCGGACTGGCCGCCTCATCCGGCGCGGTCTCCCCGACAACTACGGAGATGCATGAAGCACACCACTCTCAAGATCGACGCGGCGACCCGAGGCCGCCTCAAATCACCGGCCCAGGCACGCGGGCTGTCCGTGCATGCGTACCTCGCCAGCCTTGTGGACGCAGCGGAACACGCTGAACTGCTGGACACCGCTGCGACGACCTTCCGGTGCACCATCAGCGAGCCTGGCGTCGCCCAGGCATTCGATCGGGACTTCGGCGACCGGTAGCCACCACCCCTCCCGGACGGCGCGCCCCGGAACCTGCTGAGCGGCACCGCTTGTTCCCACGCCGTCGGGAAGAAGACTCCGAGGCAGGAACACGGTGTCCAACGGCCGTACTGGGGCAGCCCGCAGGACGACTTCAGTCCGTGAGGTCGATCAGCACAGCGCCGGCCGCGCGATCGTCGGGCGGCTCCGTGACATCGTTGCGGATCATGGCCAGCACCCGTTCGGGCAGGCGAACCTGATCGGGAGCGGGGACTTCACAGGTCACGGCGCCGGGGGCTGAAGGGGCGGCTTCCGGCGGGACCACCAACTCGGCGCAGGCAGGTTGCCGTTGACGACAATCACCGCCACCAGGGAGGGGGCTTCGGGGTTGTCCAGGCCATGGAGCGCTGGGGTGAGGGTGAACAGGTAGTTCTCGGGTGTGCCAATGGGGGATTTTTTGGGGCTAATGTCCAGGATGCACAAAATGGACAGCCGGGCGCCGTCGCCTGCTGCGTACTGCGTGGGTTGGCCCATGTACTTGGGCGCCCGCTCCTGCGTGACCTCGGTGGTGCGTTCCACTTTCAGTTCGGCGGTGATGGCGTCGTGACGGACGTCGAGGAAGCCCAGGGCCAGGGGGATCCGCGTTCCAAGCGGCCACCGAGCTCAGGTTCGGCCTGCAGAGCGGCGTAGAGGTCGTCGTGGAACTTGCGCTCGGTGATCCTGGCGCCGCGTTTGTACTGCTTGTTCCAGGTCATGGTCAGCCCAGTGCGGCAGATCGCGGTGAACAGGCGGCAGAAGGCCTGAAGGTGTTGTTCGTCGTAGCGGGCCGCGTGCAGCTTCTCGTACAGGGCCAGCAACCGTTCGTCGAAGACGGGGAAGCTGGTCAGGTAGTCGCGGGAAGCATCGAAGGGGCGCAGTCGGATCTCCCGGTGTCCCGCGACGTCCAGGATCTGGCTGGCCGGTTTGCCGTCTCGGGTTCCGCGCCAGCGCAGGGCGAGGCGGAAGGGCGGCGCAGGCATGCCTGCGGGCAGGGAGAACCGCAGGATCAGCGTGCCGGTGCCGGACAGTGTGGTGTCCTGTTGGGGGTCCGGCGGTCGCGGCCAGGAGTAGACGGGGGCTTCGACCTCGCCAGCGGTGAACTGGCTGAGGAGTTCGGCATCCAGTCGGTCCGCCCACTGCGGCCACGGTCCTGCCTGGACCTGCAGGCCCAGTTCGTAGACGGTCGCGGTCCGCAGAACCTGCGGGCCTGTGATCATCTGCCCGTCGACTGAGGCCAGGACGACCGCCGCCACCCGCAGACCGCTGGCATCACCGGCACCGCCGCGGTGGCGTGCCACGATCCGGTCTGTATGAGGCTCGGCAAGGTAGATCAGATGACGGACGACGCCTGCATCGAAGTCCTCAGCACGCGCCAGATCGGGCATGTCGGCCAGGCAGCGCCCCGCATCCACCACGGGGCGCTGTCTCAGTACGGTCAGCGCCGCATCGAGCACCGGCCGGGGCGAACTCGGCCCGGCGCCGGGCCAGATGCCGCAGTGGGGTCAGCACAGCAGTGACGTCACACGTCCCGGCAAGACTCAGGGCCACATCGACAACTTCACCGCTGAACATCTCCGGCGACCGCTGCGCCAACGCGTTCAGACGCTCCAGCGCCGCGCCGTACATTGTTTCGTCGCGATCCCGCCCCGGCTCGCCGTCCAACACGGCGATGTCATCGAGCGCACCGACCATCGCCGGGTCGGACGACGCGACGAGCCCGCGGCGATGCTCTGTGCGCTGCGCCCAGGCCTCACGCTGCGCTCGAGTCTGCGCCTGCCGCTCCTCGGCAGCACGCGCAGCCTCCGCGTCACGCTCCTCAACGAGCGTAGCCAGATTCGGGACCTCCCCCGTGGGCCGACGGTACTCGCATCCGATGCAATGGTCCCGGTAGAAATCTGTCGCGATCGACTCGAGGCCCGACGATGCATTCCCGTGGGCGACCAGACAGCCCACCTGCCGCATGTTGACCGGCAAGCCGGTCTGCGCCTCGACCAGGCCCCGCCCCCCGCACTGAGTGAAGGTCATGTTCAGGCAGTGGTGACGCGCCAACTCGATGGTGTCGCGGTTGCGGAGTCCGGACGCCACCGCGTCCTGGAAGAGTCGCTCAGTAGAACTGGACACCGCCTTATCATCCCAGAACAGTCTGACACTCCGCCCAAACCGCTCAAACCCAGCTCGACAGCCGTGACCGCCGCAGTCGTGGAGAGCACCGGTGACTTCATGGTGGGAGGCCGCACGCTCAGCGTGCGGCCTCCCACCTGGCCGGGCGCACCCCAAATGCGCGTCGGCCCGGGTTCCGTGCACAGCGTTGTCCGAGGTGCCGGGTCCTGTCCCACGATGGCGCACGCCGGGTGAGGGAAGCAACTCCCAGCCCGGACAAGAGCAGGACAACGGCGCTTGACTGCTGCTGCCCTTGCTCTGACAGACATCTGAGCAGGGAATACGTCTACGGGCCAAGGCTCGGACAAGGGTGGGACAATTCCCGGAACTTCGCCTTCCGGTTGGAGCAGACGGGCTTCGTTCCGGCAGTATCCGGAGGTGTGCAGCGGCGGGCTGGCCCCAAACCTCCCGCCCGTGATGGGCACGCATGTCCGAGGTCGTCCAAGGGAGTTCACGCATGAGTAAACCTGTGTTGTGCGTCGGGAACGGTACACCGGCACCGCGTCCGCGGTCTGGTGCTGTGGCGGTCGTCGCCGTGCTGATTGTGGTGCTGGGCATGATGGGCTCGGCTTCGGCTTGGCAGGGAGCGGTTGACTCGGTCCTGGCCGAGACGGCGGCTGCTTTGGCGGTGGCCGCAGTGATGCCGCCGGCACACGACCGCACCTGAGAGTCGGCCCGGGCCATGACGGGGCGACGTGAACAGCAACTTGTGGTCCGGGTCCCGGAGATGGTGGAGGTGGCGCGGTGGCTACGGCGATCGCGCCGCCTGTCCAGGCTCACCTACCGGCAGCTTGCCCAGGCCACAGGCCGCAGCAGGGGCTCGCTCCAGCGGGCGGCCAGCGGCTCGCGCTCGTCCTGGCCGGTGGTGGAGGCGTTCGCCCGCGCCTGCGGAGCGGACGTGGGCGAGGCCAGGCACCTGTGGCTGCAAGCCAAGGCGGCTCTGGAGGGGGCCGACCAGGACCCCGAGGTGGTCACCGTCCACCAGGTCGACACCTTCGAGGACTTGCGCAGCGCTATGACACGCCTGCGGGCCGTGGCGGGCGGGCCGACCCTGCGGGAGTTGGAAGCCCGGGCAGCGGGGAAGCTGGCACGTACCACCTTGTCCAGTGCCCTTCGCGGGGATTCGCCCCCACGCCGGGCACTGGTGGTGACGTTCGCCGAGGTCGTGGGCGTGGGAGCCGATCAGGCCGCTGCATGGGGTGCGGCCTGGGACCGGGCCGACGCTCTCTCCCGCAGCGCACGCGAGATCACGGCCCCGGCGCAGTCATTTTCAGTGACACCGGCTCCCGCCCTGCTGTTGGCACTGGCTGGCGCTTCGCTGCCCCCATGGCGCGCCGTGGCCGAACTCGTGGACGTCACCTTGAGCCACGGCGGCAACGCAACGGGCGAGGCCGCCCGCGTCACCGTCGACTTCCAGCACGATCCGGTCCGCGGACAGGACACCGTCACCATCTCCGGCCCCGCGCTGGGCGGGGGACACACAACGCTCCGCGATCTCCTGACGCTCTGGACGGACGAGCGCAAGGGCGTGCCCGGCCGAAACCTGCTCGTGTCCTGCGCGCGACTGGGCTCCCGTTTCACACTGCGCACCGCTGCGGCATCCGATGCGGCGTGGACCGTCGTCACCTGCGACCTCACCGCCCTCGCCACTGGCTCCTCCTGGTCAGTTCCGCTCACCACGGAGTCCAAGGCAGCGGCCGGCGAATACGGCACCCGCATCACCGTCGGAGCCCTGCGGCCGCGTCCATGGGCCCCGGACAAGCAGCGCGAACTGTGGCACCGTCTTGGGGACTTCTACAGCCAGCTGCTGCGCGAGGGCCAGGTAAGCCTGACGGTGTCCCGCAAACAGGTGGTTCCCCGCAAGCCCTGCGTGTGGGGCGAGAACCGCTCCGTGGAGCGGCAGGGCAGCGAGATCAGTGCGATACAGAAGGTCGACACGGTGCTGGCCACGCTGTACCAGTGCCGGGACTGCCATGCCACCGGCCCCTTCGGCTCGCCTTGCTGCCTGCAGTGCCAAGGAACGCGGCTCGACCGGATCGTCCACCGGGTGCGGGGGTGGCTCGGCGTTCAGCGCTACCTGCACCGGACCGACTTCGGTATCGACTTCTACTCCCACGGCCGGAAGATCCTCAGCAGGGACAAGCGCCTGTTCTCCTGGCGGGACGACTCCGGCCAGGAGATAGCCGAGTACCCGGTGGATCCGCCGCTGAAAGGCCGGCTGGTCGGTGAGATCCACTGCGACCACGTTCCCGTCACCGCCAGCGGCACGGCCTTCCACTACGACGGGCCTGAGTGGCGTGCGGTCGTCGACGTCATTCGCGGCCAGGGACCGCTGTCTGCCATGCGGGCCAAGCGGTTGGGGTACGCGCCCAACACCAGCCCCCTGGCCATGCTCTATGCCGGCTTCCGCAGGAACGACCCCGGCCTGCGGAGCCTGATTCCCGGAGACGGCTTCAAGGCCCTGCACGAGGCTGCCGCAGCCTGGGCGGACCGCTTCCACCAGGGAGACCCGGCTTACCAAAGCGACGACAAGTGGTACGCCGCCGCCCGCATGCACGACACGCTGAGCCCTGCCGGCGTCCCCGCCGACGACCGCATCGATCTCGCGCGCCTGACACCCGAGGAGTTGGAGGATCTCGTCCACCGTCTCTACATGGACCATCACGGTCATGGCACCGACGCACCAAAGGTGCTGATCGGGCCCGGACGAGGAACCGTGGTCTTCCGTGACAGACCCCATGCGACAGAGCGCTGGGCCCTCCAGGCCCGCTGCTACCGGCACCGTATGGCCCTTGAGGCCGTCCAAGCCCTCGCAGGGCACATGCTCGATGTCCAGGCTGACCGCGGCATCCTGGTCACCACCAGTTGGTTCGGAGCAGACAGCCATGCCTTCGCCCAGCGCTCCGGACGGATCAGCCTCGTGGACGGCCGGGCCCTGAGAACGCTGCTGCGCGACCACCTCGGCATCCACACGCGTCTGGGGCTCAGCCATCTCCCGCCCGGCTGGGAGGTCGACGACATCACCTGACCCGTCTGCCCCCGGGGGGTCTCGCGCCCGCCCGGGGGTACAGGAAGGTCTGCCACAGTGCCGGTGCCCGCGTCCGTTTCAGCGGGCTGCGGGACGCATGTACATCGGCAGGACGGAACGCATCGAGGTCAGTGCGAGTCATGGCGGCGAAGTTGGTCGGGTAGGTGGCGACGGCGCCGTGCGGGACGAGGTCACGGGGTGGCGCGGGCAGGCGGTCGTCCTTCATCCCGAGGTAGGCCAGGGCGAAGCCGTCGATGCGCCCACTGGCGGCCCATTCGTGCAGGCGGGCCCGGGCGGAGTCCTGCGCCTTGCGGTGCACGGTATCGAAGGAGCGGCGCAGGCGGCCGAGCATGAAGTGCGGTGCCTTCACCGTCAGTTCGCCCATGCCCGCGTCGCACGAGATGATGAAGGGCACGTCGTAGACATGCTGGGTGTGCTGCGGTGACCGGCCGGGCTCGAGGACCGACAGGCCGAGATTGTCGTACACGCCGCCGTCGGTGAGCAGCACGGTGTGCCGCTGGTGGTGCCCGTTGCGGTGCTGGAAGGTGAAGGTGCGCTCGAGCGCCGGCAGGAGGGCCGGGGTGGGCGGCCGAGGCGGCGACGGCAGTTGCGATGTGGATGGGTTCGGCGATGGTGCCGTAGCGCGAGCAGCCGCTGCGGACGCTGCCGAAGCGGACCGCGTTGGTGGTGGCCAGGTCGGTGGCGGTGAGGACGACGTCGAGGCCGGGGTGGGTGACGTCGTCCATGGTCCGGGCGCCGAAGACTTGGTGGGCCAGGACGGTAGCCAGAGCGTCGGTGCGGTTGACGGGGCGGGCGACGCTGATGGCGCCTCTGTCGGAGAACAGCCCGCGGGCGGCCGCGCGAGTGGCTGCGGTGAGGTTGCGCAGCACCGCGGAGGGCGTGAACGCCTGGCGCGCGATGGCCCGTTGCAGGCCGGAGCGCAGCAGGTCGGTGGTGCGGGCGTCAAAGTCGGCGAAGTCCGCGGGGCCGTAGGCCCACAGGGCGGCCAGGAGAGCGCCGCCGGTGGCCTTTCCGCGAAAAGGGCACACGCCAGACGCCCCTTGCCGACCCCGCGTGTGGTGTGGATCTCCCCTGGCCGTCACCGTCCTACGGTGATCACACTGCCCCGTCCGGCCGTGTCCGATGGATCGCGGTCCCCGCGACGATGGTGCCGCCGCGGGGATCCGTACGGACGCTGATCGCCCCGGGCGGGGTAGTCAGCGCCAGCCTATGACGAGGTGGTGGGGCAGGACCTCGCAGACCAGCCACACCACTACGCCGCCGTACACCGCGTAGAAGATCGCCCCCAGGCGGGTGCCGGGATCGGGCAGCCACCACGCGTCACGCGGTTTGCCCAGGGCGCTGTCGTCCGTAGTCTTGGCAGAGCTGTTCGGCTCTTCTTCGTCGTTCAGCTTCATCCTCCAGGGATCTGCTGCGGGCCCGGGGCGCTGCTTGACCGGCGGGTCGCCCCGGCGCCTGCACGTGGGAGCGGGCCACAGGCCCGCCCTGGCCCGGAGGAGTTCCGGGCCTTGGATCCATGGTGCGTTCGCCCCAAGTCCCCGTGCGGTACCCTCAGATACGGATTGATCCGTATGAGCTGAGTCATAGATCAATGAAGCGAGATAGATGAATCAGCCGCCATGAGGATCAATCCGTAGCGTTCTTTCGGGGGGCTGATGTGAAGCTCGTGCCCAAGCGGGATGCCTCGGTGGCCACCCGTCTGACGAACCTGCAGGTCATGCGGGAGGGCGAGTTCCGCGCCGTGACGCGTTCCGCCCAGGCGGTCTGGTCGCAGGGACTGCAGCCGGCACCTGTGAGGATCAGACGGCCGTACGTCGCCCGGGCGACCCGGATGGACGTGGAGGACGAGCGCACTCCCCTGCCGCTGCAGGACCGGCCACCCGCAGCAAGAATGCTCACGCCCAAGGGCGTCGCCCTGAAGCTCCACCTGGTCCTGCTCTTCGCAGCGCAGTGCGCAGCCAAGGCCGGCAAACCGTGGAACAGCCCCTTCCCCGTGGAACCCGCTTCGTCCGGACGGCCCGAACAGTCATGGATGGGGCTGGTCGGCACCGTGGCGCGGTACAACGGGGCAGGGATCCAGGGAGCGTCGGCCAAGACCAACAAGCGACGTCAGATCACCGAGGCACTGAACAAGTTGGAAGGGCTCAACCTGGTCCGGCCGCTGAAGGGGAAAGGGCGCTCGCGTCAGGGCTTCGTGATCCTGTCCGAACTCGGCCAGAGCGACGAGGCCGTCGACGTGGCGTACACCGTGCCGGCCGCGAACGAGGCGGTCTTCGAGATCCCGGTCGAGTTCTTCACACAAGGGTGGGTGCACGTACTCACCAACAGCGAGATAGCCGCGCTGCTGATGTGGTTCGACCGGACCAAAGTGGCCGGTCAGTCGGTCAACAACCTCAACATCACTCACGTGGCCAGCAAAGAGCGGCAAGGTATCTACGGGCTGGGCAGGGAGACCTACGAGACCCACCAGCAACTGGACGCTTTCGAGCTGCTCGATGTCATCCGCCCCGATCGGCGGCACCTCGACGGGAAGTGGCAAAACTACAGCGCCGATGAGAGCTCCGCACTGTGCCACCGGGTTGCTTTCGTAGACAACGGATTCGACCGGCCCGCCGACGAAGTGGTCCTGGAGGTCCTGGAGCGCCGCTACGCCACCGGCGACTGGTGGCGCCGCCCCAACGCCGCGCGGGGGCTGACCCCGTGATGCACCCCCTCGCCGACACCGGTGAGAGCATCGGCTTGTGCTGGCCTTCACGCTGGATACCAACTGCCTGATAGCACTGGAAGAAGACCGCCTGGACACCGCACCCGGGGTGCGGGCGCTACTGGCCCGCCACCACGCGGGCGAGCTCGTCGTCCGGATCGTCGCGACCACTGCCGCCGAACGGCAACTCGACGGCACCTACCTGCCGAATTTCGGGGCCTTCCTCAGCCGCCTGGCAGCAGTCGGCCTGGACCACCTGCCCATCCTGAAACCGCCAGCAGCCTTCGACCTCACCTACTCCGACTGGTGCGTGTTTGCCGGGGATGACGACGAAGAAGAGGGCCGCCGTATCCACCAAGCGCTGTTCGTATCCCCTTACGATTACGGGGAAGCAGTGCCTTCCGACCTTCAAGGCGAAGACCGCTCCAGAGCCGAACACAAGTGGCGCAACCGCCGCCTGGACGGCCTCGGCCTACAGACGCATATCCACGCCCGAGCCGACGTATTCGTGACCTCAGACAAGGCGTTCTTCAAAGACCGCACGCGCCAGGCGTTGTCCGCCCTCGGAGCCGGGACGATCCTCACCCCCGCCCAAGCTGGTCGCTACCAAGATCAGAACAGGTAGACCTAAACGCCCAAAACGCAAGAAGACCCCCATTCGCGGCGCACCAAGCCCCCCGACCCAGCCCTATAGACTCACCAACTCCCCCAAGAAGCGCCGACTTAGAGGTCCCCTCATCAAGATTGAGGCGGATTCTCAGCATCTGGGGCACCACAGGTCAGAGGACAGTGACCCACCAGATCTCCGACGAGCCGACCCACGCATCGCTGTTCACCGTGCCTACTCGAAATCACTCCCAGGATTCTCAGGATCTGGGGCATGCCAGGTCAGAGACTAGATTGATCATTCATCTGCCCCATTCTGAGTGAGCCGACATACCCGGGACCACACCAACTTCGACTGCGGCATGCACTACCTCGACTTCGACGCCGTGCGAGGCCTGCAGGTCTACCGCTGGCGCATCAACGAGGTCCTGCACGCCAGCGACCTGCACGTCACCCTGGGCGAAACCGGGCGGCTGGAGCAGTCGGCCCCCGCCGGCGTCGAGGCGCTGGCCCGCGCCGTCCAAACCGTACCCGCTGTCCACGCGGCCGACACCGACGAACTGCACCACGCGCTGCAGCAGTTCCGCGGCCGACACGCCACCGTCCTGGAACGGCGCCACGCGGTAATAGCCCTGGCCGGAATCCTGGAGCGCCGCCGCAGCCTGCTCAAGACCGAACTGCTCAGCAAAGACGAAGGCGCCCTGTTCACCATCGCCAACGGCTTCGCCATCCGCCACCAGAAAGCCGACCAGCGCCGCGACTACGACGCCGGCCTCTACCTCGAATGGATCTTCTACTGGTACCTCGCCACCATCCACCTCACCAACCGTCTCACCGCCCGGCAGCCAGCCGGACCCGCTGCCGGAGCAAGCAGCCGGCAGCCACCCCGAATACCGCCGCCCGACGCCGCACCGGCGCAGAACTGACCAGCCGCCGCAACGCCCGTTGCGCCCCGCCTCATCGGTCAGGCAACGGGCAGCACGTATGAGCCCCGGCAGAGCTGCGCCGGGCAGACCACGCCCACACGCAGGAGACACGCGACGAAAGCCGGCAAGGAGAGCGGACAAATGCCGCCACCAGGTGTGCTGCGGATCGCTCCGGTGACCTGCGAGACGACCTGGTCGTACCTGGGCCGGCTCGCCGGGCGCTACGGCATGGAACCCTCCGCGCTGCTGCCCTGGTGGGTTTGGACCGGGTCCCGGCCGCGGGACGAGGCCGGTCCGCGCGACGACGCCGAAGTGCTGCTGAGCCCGGCGGGCCGGCAGCTACTCGCCCAGCTGGGCGGAGTCGGCGAGCACGATCTGGCCCGGGCACTGACCGCGTTCAACGACGAGCCGCAATCAGGCACTCCGGACCAGACCGCCGGTTCCGGCAGACCGGCAGGCCGGTGGAAGGTCGCCTCGGCCGGCGAGCACGGGCCGGTGGCGTACGGATGTCGGCTGTGCACGGCGGCCCGCACCGGCAGGGAAGCCGTGGTGGTGCGGTACGTCGCACCGTGGCAGCGGGCCTGTGCCCGCCACCAGCGGTGGATGCTCACCGCCGGGGACGGCCACCGCCACCACCACCTCGACCTGCGGGCTGCCCCGGAGATTGCCGCGGCGCAGCGGGCCTGGCCGAAGGTCGCCCGGACCGCAGCCGCGGCCGGGGCCGATCCGGGCCGGGTGTTCGCCATGGCCCACGCGGTGCTGTGTGCGTGGTGGGAGCAGGCCCTGCAGTGGGAGCGGGAGCGGATCTGGCCGGCCCGCCTTCATGCGGTCGCCGGCGGGGACGCAGGGCCGCGGTTTTGGTGGTGGCGGATCATCGCCCGCGACACGGTCGTCTTCCCCGAGACAGTGGCGCTCGCGCACGTGCTGCTCGATCCCGGCATGCAGGAGCGGATCTGGGAGGACCACGGGGCGGGCGGGCCGGTGCGCCCGTTCCGGCCGGACGGGGCGTTCTTCCGCGAACTCGCAAGCCGGCTGGGGCGGCCCTGGGTTGCCGACACTGGCCAGGCCCCGCAGCGGGGGCTGGTGCTGGGCGGGCCGCTGCACGCCGGGCCGCTGCTGGACTGCATGGGTGCATTCACCCGCATCCGCCGCGGGCAGCAGGATCCCCGCGGGTACGGCCTGGACCCGTGGTGGCTGCGCGCCGACCACCGCCCCGCCTCAACCCGGGTCCAACTGCGCGCCCTGGCCGAACAGGCGGCAGCCGAACGCGGCCACGGCGGCACTGGCGGTGCCGGGACGGCCGCGGCTACCGCGCCCATGATCCGGCGGCTGTTCCGCGACCGGCACGGCCGCGCCGCCGCCGCATACACCGCCGCGCCCCCACCGCCGGGGTGAGTGCGGACGCGCCCGGGCGCCTCGGGGTGAGCGGTGTACGCCAGGGCAGGGGTCTGCACTGACACCGGCAGCCGCCCTACGCGATCATCGGCAGCCTTGGCGAACCGGTCGGTGTGCGGCGGAAGTTGGCCGGATTCGGCGGTCCGCGCGCACGGGCACGCTTGACTGGAGCACATGATCGACACGCACCACCCGCCGGCCTCTGGCAGCTCCGCCTTACCCGCACTGCTACAGCAAAAAGTGGGAGCTCAGGGCGGTGTGCAGGCCGCAGTGGAGGCCAGTCTTCGGGCCACGGGTCCGGCAGACGGAGGATGCGACCAGCCGCCACCGGCAGCAGGCCGCGAGCCGGCTCGCACACCCGGTCACCCCGCTGGGATGTCAGACGAGATACCGGAAGATGAAGAGGCGGCCGCGGAGTTATCGGTCGGGATCGACGACCGGCTGGAGGCCCGGTTCATCGACCATGCGGGAAACGAGCAGCGGACGTTGTGGCCGGACGCCGCGCGCGGTGTCTGCCTGGAGGACTGCGGCCCGGTGCGCCGGTTTCCGGTGCGGCACGGCAAGCGGATGGCGCCGGGGTGGTGGTGGTCGGCGACCGACGGCCGGCTGGTGCACTACGCGTCCGGAGTGATGCGGACCCAGGTAATGCTGCTGGACCATGATCCTCGCATGGTGGCCATTGCGTGCCGCCCGGTGGAACTCACCTGGCGTGAGCCTGACGGGGGCCGGGTGCGGCACGCACCGCATCTGATGGCCCGTCTCACGGACGGCAGGGGTCTACTGGCGGACTGCGCCGGGCACGGGGACATCTCGCCGCGCCTGGCCGCCCGGGCGGCGGTGATGGAGGCCGCGGCCGCGGCAGTGGGCTGGCAGTACCAGGTCCTGCGGCCCCCGGATCCGGTTCTGGCGGCCAATCTGCGCTGGCTGGCCGGGTACCGGCACCCCCACTACAGGGGCGGAGAATTGGCCAGGCGCGCGGCCGAGGCCTTCCGGCGGCCGCTACCGCTGATCGAGGGGGTGCGTGAACTCGGCGATCCGGTCCAGGTCTTCCCGGTGGTCTTCCACGCGCTGTGGCACGGGGAGTTGTCGGCTCCCCTGGAAGAGCCCCTGCACGAGCGGGTGACCGTGACGGCAGGCAGCCCCGGCCGGGAGCAGGGATGAGCGCCGTGGTGCTGGAGCCCGGAACACACGTGCGGTTCGCGAAGCGGACGTGGACGGTCGTCATGCTGGAAGGGCCGTGCGTAAAGCTGATCGACGCGGACAACTCCGTGGCCACGGTCCTGGCGAACTTCCTCTTCGCCGACCCCGACTTCGAAGTGGTGGGCGCCCCGCAGCGCAGTGTGCCGCCGTTCGGGCTCCTGGAGGAACTCCCGGAACAGGTGCGGGCGCGGGCGTATGCCTGGGAGCGGCATGTGCGTGAGGTCGAGACCGGGTGCCCCGTCCCGGGACAGGACCAGGTGCCGCGCCCCGAGTTCGATCCCGCGCGGCGCAGCATGGCGGAGCGGGAGGAGGCCAAGGCCGCCGAACTGACGGCGGCCGGGCAGCCGGCCAGTGCGGTGACGGTGCGGCGGATGCGGGCCCGCTACCGGGAGGACGGACTGTGGGGGCTGGTGGACGGCCGGGCCGCCCGCCCGCGCTCACCGGTGGGGCGGGCCGACGAGCGGGTGGTCGCCGCGATCGAGCAGGCGCTCCAGGCGCAGAAGGAGCGGTCGACCGGGACGCTGAGCCGGCTGCGGCGCACCGTCGGCTGGATCCTGGAGGACGCCCACGGGGTGGGGGCGGTGCAGGTGCCTCCGGCCTCGACGTTCAACCGGCTGGTGCACGCCCTCGCGGACCGTCAGGGGCTGCTGGGCACAGCGGCGCAGCGGCGAATGCATTCCTCACGGCCGGCTCCGCCGTTCACCCCGACAGTGGCGCTGCGGCCCGGTGAGCTGGTGATGCTGGACAGCACCCCGTTGGACGTGATGGTGGTCCTGGCCGACGGGGTCACGGGTAAGGCCGAGCTGACGATTGGCCTGGACGTGGCGACGCGCAGTATCTGCGCGACGGTGCTGCGGCCAATGGGCACCGGGTCGGTGGACGCGGCGATCCTGCTGGCGCAGATGGCGACACCCATGCGGATGCGCCCTGGATGGGAAGCCGCGCTGGCGATGTCGCGCTCGGTCATCCCCTACCAACGCCTGGTGTCATTGGACGCGCGGCTGGAGGGGGCGGCAGCCCGTCCGGTGATCATGCCGGAGACGGTGGTCGTCGACCAGGGTTCGGTGTTCATCTCCGCCTCGTTCACTGCGGCGTGCGACAGCCTGGGGTGTCGGTGCAGCCGGCGCCGCCGGCCAACGGCCCGGCCAAAGGGAATGTCGAGAGGATGTTCCGCACCATCGGCGCCCGGTTCTCGCAGTACGTGGCCGGCTACACCGGCTCGAACGTCACCGAGCGCGGCAAGGCCGTCGAGGACGAGGCGTGCTGGACCCTTCCCCAGTTGCAGGACCTGCTGGACGAGTGGCTGGTCACCGACTGGCAGCACCGCCAACACGCGTCACTGCGCCATCCGCTGGCGCCCAAGCTCCCGGTGTCACCGAACGAGATGTGGGCCGCGCTGGTCGGCGTGACCGGCTATGTCCCGGTGCTGCTGAGCGCGGAGAACTACATCGAGCTCATGCCGGTCAAGCGGCTGGGCATCAACGACTACGGCATCCGCTTCGACTACCGCACCTACGACCACAAGGTCCTCAACCCGCACCGCGGGTTCAAGTCGACAGCCTGGGACGGGATGTGGGAGATCCACCACAACCCCTACGACCCCCATCAGATCTGGGTACGGCTGCCCGACGGCTGGCAGGAGATCCCGTGGATCCACAAGGAGCGGGTCAGCCTGCCCTTCACCGACTTCACCTGGCGGCACATCCGCGCAACCGTCGAGCGCCGCAGCGACCGCGACGAGCACGAGCAGCAGCTCGCCCAGGCCCTGGACCGCCTCCTACGGCGGGCCGGCAACGGGGAAGGCACCCGCCGCGATCGGACCGTCGCAGCACGCGCCGGCGCCGCAGCATCGCTGGCCGGGCCCACTCCGCACCAGCCCGATCCACCCGGCCTACTCACGGCCCCGACCCTGTCCTACAGCCTGGTCGGCACCTTCACCCCACCTGGCCTCGACGAGCCCGACGGCGAGGAGGTGCCTGCGGGCGAGGAGTTCGAGGACGGTTGGGACGAGGACGACGACCCTTTCGGCTCACCGGATGATGCCGGCGGCGCTCCCGCCGGGCACGAACCACCACCCGGGCCGGCCGCGATCCCCCGCCCGTCCCGGATCTACGACGCCCGCCAGGAGGCAGCCCAGTGGTAACAGCAGTCGCCGAAGCCGGTCCCGTCCCGGACCAGGAGCAGCAGATGGCGGCGTATGCGCCGCCGACCACGCGGGAGGGCTGGCAGCAGTTCGTCGGCACTCCCCCGCTGCAGCCCCCGCACACCGGGGACGAAGACTGGTCGCTTGAGGAACGTCTGGACTACCACTCCCGGTTCGTCGTCCTGACCACCCCGGCGATGCAGCGCATCTCGCTGTCGGTGCGGCGGCTGATGCTCCTCAACCGCCGCCAGCAGGGCACCGCCCGCCGCGGGCTGATCGTGTCCGGGCCGCCCACCACCGGCAAGACCACCACCCTGCTGGAAATGGGCCGCACCTTCGAGCTCGCCGAACAGCGCCGCCACCCCGGCCGCACCGACCGGCTGCCCGTGGTGTTCCTGGCCGTGCCTCCCGCCTCCACCCCCAAGATGCTGGTATCGGAGTTCGCCCGGTTCCTCGGCATCCCCATCGCGGTCCGGATGAACCAGGCGCAGATCACCGACGCCGTCTGCCACCTGCTGTGCCAGCTGGGCACCGCGCTGGTCCTCGTCGACGACGTCCACCTGCTCGACACCCGCACCCGCGCCGGCGCGGAGACCTCCGACCAGATGAAGCACCTCGGCGAGAGGATTCCCGCAACTTTTGTCTACGCCGGCGTCGACGTCGAAGCCTCCCCCCTACTCAACGGGCCGCGCGGCGCCCAGCTCGCCGGCCGCTTCACCCTGGTCCGCAACACCGCCCTGTCCCGCGGCACCACCGAACAGCGCGCGACCTGGCTGGACCTGGTCACCGCCATGGAAAACGCCCTGCGCCTGCGCCACCACACCCACGGCACCCTGGCCCGGCACGCCGACTACCTCCACCAGCGCACCGGCGGAGTCATGGGAAGCCTGTCCCACCTCATCCGTGAAGCCGCCCTCACCGCTCTCCTCGACGACAGCGAGAAGATCACCAAACGACTCCTGGCCGGCATCCAGCTCGACATCCGCGCAGAACAGCAATCCCGCCCACCGCAGAAGCGCGCCGCGCGCCCCCGCGGCCTCGTGTCCTGAAGGCGGTGGAAGCGACAGTGAACAGGACCATGGCGACGCCGGGGAACCGTACGGCCAGGGATGAGGATGCGCGGCCGCCCGGTCAGGGACAGCCTGTCTCCTCGCCTCGCGGCCTGCCGTTGGGTGCGGTGCGGGTAGCGCCGTTGAACGGCGAGACGACGCTGTCGTTCATGACCCGGGTCGCGTCCCGCTACCGGCTCACGGCCAAAGAGCTCATCGGCGCGCTGGTGGACGTGGGGCGCCGCCCGAATCTGTTTACGGTGCGGCCGGACGGCGAAGTGGTCTTCAACGCCGAGGCCCGGGCGGTGGTCGCCGCGTTCTGCCGCATGCCCGAAGACCACCTGCGCCGCGCCCTGCCCG
The DNA here is from genome assembly GCF_045039895.1 of Streptomyces sp. NBC_01190. Lineage (NCBI taxonomy): Bacteria > Bacillati > Actinomycetota > Actinomycetes > Kitasatosporales > Streptomycetaceae > Streptomyces > Streptomyces sp. NBC_01190. Next base: position 8,112,403 of record NZ_CP108580.1, on the reverse strand, counting down.
CCTGGGACGGAGACGTCTCTTCCGGCAGGCTCGGGAGCGGGCCGGCGGCCTGGGTCCGCACCGCTGGCACGATCGCGCCGACCGGCCCCGGATGCCGGGCCTGCACCGCGACCGCCACGCAAGGCTGGGAAAAAGCACGCCGCTACCTCCTGGCGCACAGGCGGGTCTGCACCACACACCAGTGCTGGATGCTGGAGACTCCCGTCGTTGACGGGGCGACAGCGGTGCCCGGACAGCTGGACCTGCGGAATGTGCCGCAGGTCGTGTCGTCCCAGCGCCGTCATCGACGGCTGGTTAGGCGCTACCCGCACGCTGCCGACGCGTTCGCCACGGCGCAAGCGGTCCTGGCCTCATGGTGGAACCAGCCGTGGCCGGACGAGACCACCTGGTCCGGGCGGCTGCGGCAGATGGCCCGCGGCAACGCTGCCGCGTGGCGTGATGCGGCGCGGGACGCGGTGACCTATCCCGAAGCCGTCACCCTGACCGCGTTCCTGGCCGACCCTGGCATGCAGGAGCAGCTGCTCGCCGACGCCGGACGGCACCAGCCGCACACCCTGGCCGATGTCCCCGGCTTCCTCGACGAGCTGGCCCGGCGCCTTGAGCGGCCGTGGATCGCCAATCGCCTCAGTGCCCTCACGACAGGACCGCTGAACGCCTGGGTGCGCGCCTGCGTACGCACCAAGGCCGGGCACAAGCCGAAAACACGCAGCATGTGGCACATCGCCCCGCCCCACCGACCCACACCGATCTCCCGGCTCCTGGCCGACAGCCGGCACGGGAACGAGCCGCCCCTGAACCCACAGCCGCTGTCGCTATCGGCGCCGGATACCCAGGCCGCCGCCGAGGGCTTCGCACGCGGCCTGCGCCACGCCCGTACCTACGCTGCCGAGCACGGCCACCTGTGCATTCCCTACCGGCACGAAAAGGACGGGTTCCTCCTTGGCCTGTGGTTGTCCAATCAGCGCGCCGCAGGCCCCCAGCTCTCCCCCGAGCGTAGCCAGGCCCTGTCCGATCTCGACCCGTGGTGGAATCCTCCGTGGAGCACGCTGTGGCAGCGCATCTACCTGCGCGCACAACGGCTGCTGGACTCGGGAACCGACATCAGCCCCGAGCAGGGCTTCCCCGGCACCAGCGAGAATCTCGGCACCTGGCTGTACCAGCAGTGCCAGATCTACGACAGCCTCCACCCCCAGCAGCGCAGACTGCTGGCTCAGATCGGCATCAGCACCGAAACCGCCCGCCACGCACTGCCGCGGCGCCGCAACCTCGCCGAGGCCCGTGACAAGGGCCTGAGCAGCGCACGCGCCTACTGGAAGCAGCACGGGCACCTGTGCGCCAGCGCTGCCGATAAGCACGCCGGCTTCCCGATCGGCAAACGGCTGACCAACCTCCGCGTACGCGCCCGACGCGGCACTCTCGATCCCGCTATCGCACAACAGCTGGACGCGATGGATCCATGGTGGGCACCACCCTGGCCCTCCGACTGGCAGCGAGCCTGCTACACGGTGCGCGATCTTGTCCGCTCCGGCCACCCCCTCGATCCCGAAAACGCCTTCACTTCCTTCGACGACGAGCTCGGCCAATGGCTGTACACCCAATGTGTGTCCCACTCCCGACTGGCACTGGAACAGCGCCGACAACTCGCGGCCGTCGGACTGACCGAGCAGACCGCCGCAACCGCCCGCCCCCACCCCGCCGCTCCCAGACCGTCCCCGGAGACCGGGCTCCACTACGCCCGCTCCTACGCGGCTCTGCACGGCGACCTGAACGCATCTCCCTCCGACCGGCACGAAGGCTTCCCCATCGGAGGCTGGCTGGCCCGCCAGCGGCACCAGGCCGACCTCCACCGCGACCGCTTCGGCACTCCCTGGCCGCACGAGGAACGCCTCGCCCGCATCGACCCCTACTGGAACCCGCCCTGGGGCATGACCTGGCAACGCCGCTACCAGGCCGCCCGCGCACAGCTCACCCCCGGCCACGACCTCGCCCCCGGACGGGGCTTCCCCGGCACACCGGACTGGACCGGGCAGTGGCTGTACGAACAAAGCACCCACTACGACGAACTCCACCCCCGCCAGCAGCAACTGCTCACCGGCCTCGGCCTCACCGCCGACGGCGCCCGGGCCGCCCGACCCCGCCGCACCGCCCAGGCAGCGGCCTTCGACACAGCACTGGCCCACGCCACCGCCTACGCGGACCAACACGGACACCTCGCGGTCACCGGCGACGCCAGGCACGACGGCTACCGGCTGGGCCAATGGCTCGCCCACCAACGCAAACGCGCCGCCCGCGGACAACTACCCGATGACCGCGCGCAAGCCCTCGCCGCCCTCGACCCCTGGTGGAACCCACCCTGGACCATGCGCTGGCAACAGGCCCTGCACACCGCCCGCACCCACACGGCCGGCCGGTCACTGGGCACCACCGCCGACCTCGACGACCTGCCCACAGCCACCTCGAAATGGCTGTTCACCCAGTGCTCCAGCTACGACAGCCTCCACCCCGGACAGCACCAACTCCTGACCGGTACCGGCCTCACCGCCGAACACGCCCGAGCCCTGGCCCCGCCACCGAAACCATCCCAGCCCCTGCGCCCGGCCCGGCCCCGCCTGAAAAACCCGCCCTCGTCCCTCGCCGCCGGCCTGCCCTACACCCGCGCCTTCGCCGCCCAGCACGGAAACCTCACCTCAGCCGGCTACCGCACCGAACACGAAGGCTTCCCCCTCGGCTGGTGGCTGTACCAACAACGCCGCGCCGCCGCCGACCACCGCAAACGCACCGGGAAACCCTGGCTCCACGACGCGCAGCTCACCGAACTCGACCCCTGGTGGGACTCACCCTGGCGGGCCAACTGGAACCACAGCTACCACCAAGCCCACACCCACCACACCACCGGACACCCTCTGCCCAACCAGACAACCCGATGGATCCGCACCCAGCAACGCACCTGGAACCAACTCCACCCCCACCAGCAACACCTCCTCACCGCCCTCGGCATCCACGGACCCACACCACTGCAGGGCTACAACAGCCGCCCAGCGGAACCGGCCGGCCAGTGAGAAAACCCTGATGACCTGCAATCAGAAAATGGGGGTCACGCACTTCCCGGTGACGGAAGAATCCTCATGTGACTGACGACGCACAGCTTGACGCCGGCACCCGAAAGCTGCTCCAAGCGGTATACGCCCTGTTGAAACAGCGAGGCGACTGGCCCACTTTCACCGCGGTGGACCTGTGGGTCGACAGGCATCTGGGTATCGAGGACGCCCAGGCCGCGCTTCTCGCTGTTCCCGACGTGTACCTGTTCCGTCCATGGCAGGCGCACGGTTTCTCCAGCAACGACCCGGTCAGGCTGACCCTCCGCGGCGTCACCGCATGCGATGGCGGACCGGAGGATCTGCAGCTCCTTGAGCGGTTCGTGGCCTGGACAGTGGATCTCGAAATCGGCGATACCAGCCCGGCGGAGACCCCTCTCACCGCCAGCAGCAAGGCCTTCGCCGATTACGAGGGCCTGCCCATCGACAATCCCGACGACATCGACGGATCCCCTGGGACAGGCACGTCCACGGCCTCTGCCGGGGCAGCGGTCCCGGCCTCCCCGGCATCTTCGGACGCCGGCGAGAAAGCGATTCCAGCGGAGGTCGAAGCCGCACAGGGACAGGTAGCGCGCCTCAGGGTCCTTGTCGATCTACTCCCCGGCTTCTGGTCGAGCAGCGGCTGGGCTTCTCAGAATCCCTGGCTGTGGAACCTGACCCTAGATCGGCCGCGCCTGCGGCCGTACAGGCACGTGCACGGTGTGGACGGACTCCTTGAGTACACCGAGAAGTTCGAGCGCGAGCGCACAGCAACGGCATCCGCACGGATGCACAGGCTCACCGACGCTCCCATGCCCTCGGCGCCTGACGACGTGACCGCAGGACTCGCTGAAGAACAGACAGCACCGGTCCAGGACCACAGCCTGGACGTGCTGCTCAGTCTGCTGCGCGAAGAGATCGTGGACTCCTGCCAGGCACCGCTGCGCGCTGACTTGTACGACGAGGCCGTCTTCGCCGCTTTCCGACGCCTGGAGGACGAGGTCCGGCAACGGTCGGGCAACTCGGCAATCGGGGACGTGCTGATCAAGGCCGCCTTCAAGGAGAAGACGGACCCGATCCGGATCTCCGACCGTGACGGCGACATGGACCGCATGGTCGAGTTGTTCGCGGGCGCGATCGGGCTCTTCAAGGGAGACCGTTCCCACAAGGACCGGCCGAGTGTGCCCTGCGTTTCGCGTCGGGAGTGTCTTCGGATCCTCGCCCACGCCAGTTCTCTGCTGGATCTGCTCGACCGGGATCTCAACCGTGCGCCGGCGGTGCGGGGATACCGCTACGGCCAGGGAGACCTGACGCTGTGGGTCGAGCGGGCCGGACCCCACGTCCAGGTTTGGCTGGACGAGAGGGTGCCGCTGGCCACGCGCAGCTTCCAGCCGGGCACTCTGGTCGTCGACGTCTCCGCCGTCTCCCCCGGCGAGCACCGTGTCCACCTTGTCGATGGGACACGTCACGGGCCGGCGCACTCTGTATGGCTGGTCCGCGATCCACGGCGCTCGACCTGGTACCGCATTACGGAAGTAGGCGTCCCGCTCTACGCAGACGACCTCGGGCAGCAACTGCTCGACGTCTCCGGGGTCCGGGTGGAAGTCCTGGAAGGGGGAATCGCCAGTGAGCGCGTTGCGGCCACCCGCGAGAACTACCAGGTAGGCCATTACGTCGAGTGGCGCGCATCGCACTCCAGAGGGCCGGCCAGACCCGCTTGGGCGCGCGACCGCGACGGTGGTCCGCTCCGTCCCCTGCTGGGCAGTGCCTCCCAGCTGCTGGTCGGCCAGCCAAGCGCTGCAGTGCACGAGGAACGTCTGATGCGGATCAGCATTGAGCCAGGAGTGCTGCGTCTGCGCCGTGATGACGCCGTCCCCTTGCGCGTTCTGGGCCACTACACCGACGGCACGGCAACATGGACCAGAACGCTGAACAGCCCAAAAGTGGAGAGCACGGACGAGAAAACCGCGTTCTTCAAGAACAATGTCGTCCGGGCCAAGCACCCAGGCATCACCACACTGCGCTGCCAGCACGACGGATGCTACGCACAGGCCCGCGTCGACGTCGCCGCCCACCCCCGCTGGACCGCCACCGAACTACTCACGGGTCTCCCACCCGTCAGCGGTATCGCCTGCACCCCCAAAGGCCTCGTTGTCAGCACGCGCGGCCGCCACATCTGGCGCGTGGACACGAGCGACGGCGCGTACCGGATGGTCACGGTGGTACCCCCGGTCTCCGCACACGACCAGGGGACAGACACCATCACCGCACGAGACGACGGAGAACTCGCCGTCCGCCTCCTCGGGGACCGCCGCATCCTGGTGCTGCACCACAGCGACGACTACCAGAGCAGCGAGATCATAGATCCAGAGGCAGAAGGCGTACCCATGGCCTTCACATGGGCCAGCGAAGCACTGCTCATCGCCATGCACGACGGCGCACTGCACCGAGTCGACATGGACGGCACAGCAACAGAAATCACCCGCGTCCAGGGAACGCCCATCGGGATTGCCACCAACGCAGATTCCGTTCACGTCCTCTGCGCACAGTCACCAGGGCCCGCCACAGGAGACGACTACAACAGGGTATGGAGAATCCCGCTCACCGACACCAGCGCAACCACAGACCTCCTCCACGACCACAAGCTCGCCGGAATCAACGGCATCACCATCAGCGGATCATCCATCTTGCTCAGCGACTTCAACGGCGGACGGCTGTTCAGCCTGCGCAACAACAGAGTCCGCGAAGTCGCCGCCGGCCTCACCAACCCCGGCCAGCTCGCCACTACCGCCACCGGCGAAACCTACCTCGCCGACTTCGGAGCCGGAGCCATCCACCGGCTCCTGCCCTAACCACAGCAGACCCCGCCGACCGTGACAGCCACCCCCACGAGCAGACGAGTCCACCCTTTCAGCCACCCGATGATCATGAACGTCCATCCAATAAACCTGACCAGAACACAAAACACGCAGATCAGATGCCACTGCACCCACGCGTCGACACCGGGGCCTTGGCCCACCCCCCAGCAAAGACAACCCAACCAACTACATGATCAGCCCAGCCCACAGCCCCGTAGAACGACCGTGATCATTGGGCGCGTACAGCCGGGCAGGTAGGCGCCGGACAGGTCTGCGCCTACCAGGTTTGCGTCTGCCAGGCCAACTTGGGGCAGGTCTGCGCCGGACAGGTCTGCGCCGGACAGGTCTGCGCCAGACAGACCAGCGCCGCTTTGCCCCGCCATACCGTTGCCGCTCCTGGTCTTGAATTCAACGGGTCGGACGGGGACGCCCTGGACTTGGGCGCCACGGAGTTCGGTGACGTGCAGGTCCAGTCGTGTGGCCGGGTTGAGTGGGGCGGTGAGGATGCGCAGGGCAGCATCGACATCGTTGGCAGGATGGTCTGATGGCGTCTTGCCTTTTCCGCGTCGGGGGGCGTGGTCGCGGATGTAGGCGGAGATGACCTGGACGACGGTGGGAGCGTCGCGGGGGGAGTCTTGGGCGATGCGCTGCAGCGCGTACAGGCCGCCGATCCTCACCTCTTCGGCGTCGTCGCCGAGGTTGGTGACAGCGGCGTTGTAGCGGTCGGTGACCTGCCCGTCGCGGGTCAGGTGCTGCTCGCCGCTGGCCTGCCGGACGGTCACCAGCGCGGCTCCTGCCGCTGCCAGGGTGGAGATGCTTACCAGGAGTGCCACCGAGCGCTCCAGTCGCGTCCACCAATGCCCGGGGCTCGGGCTCGCCGGGGTCGGGGCGGTGGCGCCAGCGGGGGCGGGTGGTGTACTCGTCGTGGTCGCCGCGGGAGGTGGCGGGTTCGGCGGCGTCCGGCGGCGGCTGAGCCGGGCCGCGATACGTCGTAATCGTGTGATGCGCGCCCTGGGGGCGGGAGTCGGGCTGCTCATGGCGGCACTCCAGCAGATCCCCGCGGCCGGAAAGCCCTTGTCGCCTGAGCCGTGACGATCCTGAGATGCATCCGCGGCAGCGGGCGGTCCACAGTCCACACTGGGATACCTCCACGACCACCCGATCGGGAACCCCGGTTCGAACCCCACCCCTCATGGCCGGAACGACAACAGCGACTCAACCGTCAACACCCCAGCCCACATCCCACCCGCTGAACCAACTACCCACCCCTCCAATCTCAGCCATTCGGTGATGCTCTCGTGCGGCGGTGCGGTGCGGTCGGGGAAGATTCCGACGACATCGGTGCGGCGGCGGATCTACCTGTTCAGCCGTTCTTGGGGGTTGTTGGACCAGATCCGCCGCCAGATCTCCCGGGGGGCGCGGTGGCCGAACTCCTCACCGACCGCGTACGGATTCAGGACACCTTCCACGCTGACATCAGCGGTGGGCGGTGCCCTGATCCGGGCACTCCGCGAGCAGGGTGCCCGGACGCGCCGGGGTGTTGCTCAGCCCAACCAGCTCGAGAGCCCTCGGGTGATCGCCCCCACACCCTCCTGGACACCGTCGGTGATCATGCCGATGCCCTTGGCCGTTCCCTCCGCTCCCTCCGCCACTCCCGAGATCAGCTTGCCATTGCCGAAGGTCACCAGGCCGAGCGTGGCCGACTCGCAGGTCTTCGCGAACGCGTCGCCGTGCCAGTGGTTGGCTATCCCGCTGAGCGCGACGGCACCCAGATCGGCGATCATCGAGGCTGTGGCCAGATAGCCGGCGAACACCTCAAGTTCGGCCGTGATCCCCCACCCCGGCGGACCGACAATCAGCAGGAGACTGCCGGTGACGGCAAAAACACTGGCCGCCATACCGGTGGCGACACTTACTCCCTCCAGCCTCTCGGCGTATTCCTCCGCGGTCGACCCGTCGCCCTCGCCGTCGCTGACATCGTCGTTGCCGGGCACATCGACGGGGCTCGTTTGGTTGTCGAGTGCGTCTCTTGCCGCCTGGGCGGCCTTCCTCGCGGCGGTCTCCACCTCCTCCCGGCGCTTTTGGGCGGCGATGATGTGCGCCTGGCTCGCAGCGGCGGCAGCGGCGGCGGCGTCCTGACCCGCCTGGATGGACGAGGCACGAGCCGAGGCGGCCGATGCCTGCGCCGACGCCGCGCAGGACACGGCGCTGCGGGCCGCCGCGGAGGCCTTGTTCGCCGAGTAGTTCGCCGTGCGGGCCGCGGTGAGGGCGGCGGCGGAGGCGGCCTTCGCCCGGTCGGCCGAAGTCTGGGCGTCCTGGGCCGACTGCTCGGCGGAGTCGGCCAATTGGTCGGCCAGATGTGCGGACGCGGCCGCCTTCTCGGCGGCTTCTTCGGCCTGGTTCGTGTAGCCGTCGGCATCCGCGGCCGCGTTCCGGGCGATCGCCGCGGCCCGCTGTGCGAGGGCGGCCTCCTGCTGCGCCTTGTGGGCGATCTTCGCCGCCGCGGCGATGACGGCCTGCATGGCGGCGATGTGGGCGGCCGAGTCGTAGTCGAGTTGGGCGCACCGGTGCAGCACCGTGGACAGGAAGTGCCGGCGTATCCAGGCTGGGCCCTCCATGGCCGCCTGGGCGTAGGCCTTCGTGTACGGGCCTCCCGTGGTGAGCAGGGTGGCCGTGGCAATCGCGTCGTCCTGCATCTGGGCGTTGCCGAAGTGCTCGTCGAAGAAGTCGAACAGGGCCTCGGCCGTGCCGCTGTCCAGGGCGTTGTCGGCGGCCTGCCGCACCCTGTCGCCAGGGGACGCGGCCAGGACCCGGGCGATCGCCAGGCTGTTGTCCTGGGCAGCGGCGTCGATGATCCCCGTGGCGAGGAACGCTGCTGCCGCGCCCGTCTCGGTGCTCTCGAGCGCGGCGGCGGCGGCGTCACTGATCGTCGCGGTTGCGGCCTGTGCCACCGCCAGAACGGCCTCCCGGTCGTCCTGTTCCTCGGCGAGCTGTCGACCGGCGTCGAGCCAGGCGTGGACGTCCTCGTCCACGCCGCTCAACGCGAACCGCGCGGCACCTCGCGACCATGAGCCGCCGGAGCTCAGGACGGCGACGGCCGCCTTGCGTCCGAGGGAGGTGGCCTGGCCCGGATCACCGGAGCTCAGCGCGGCCTCGGCCTGGGCGACGAGATCGCGGGTGGTCTGGGCGGTCCGCTGCTGCTGAGTCCGCCGCTCGCGGAGTTCCGCGCTCCGCTGCGCTTCGGTCTCGGCGAGCCGACGGCATTCGTCCATCGCCTGGGTCTGTTCGCGCTCGAGCGCGTCCCATTCGGCCCCGGTTGCCGCCTCCGCGACGGTGAGGGCCTGGTCGATGGCGTCGGTGGCGGTGGTCGCGGCCTCGGTCGCCGCGTTGGCATAGGTCGTGGACCTGTTGGCGTAGTCCAGGGCCTGACCGGCGAACTGGGCGGCCCAGTCGGCGGCGTCCGCCGCCGCGTCGGCGTGGTCGGCGGCACTGTTCGCCGCGTCCCGTGCGGTGCGGGCGGCGGACGCCGCGGCGCCGGCGAGTGACTGGGACTTGTCGGCGGCGTCGGCGGCGATGGTGGCGTTGGTGCCGGCGATCTGGGCCTGCCGCTGCGCCTCGGCGGCCTCGGACTGCGCGACCCCGGCGGCCGCGGAGGCTGCCTGGGCAGAGGCGGCCGCGGAGGCCGCCGCCCGGCTCGCGGCAGTCGCCGCGGCCCTCCCCGCTCCGGCCGCCTGGTCCGCGGTGCTCGCGGCTTTCGCCGCGGCGGCCGCCGTGGTGCGTGCGTTGGCGGCCGCGTTGCGGGCCTTCGTGGCGGCGGATTTGGCGGCAGCGGCCTGGGCCGCGTCCTTGGAAGCGGCGACCGCGCAGTTGTAGGCGCTCGCCGCCGCCGATCCGGCGACAGCCGCCGCGTGACTCGCGGCCAACGCGACCTGGGATGCCCGGCGTGAGGCGGTGATGGCGGCGTGGGAGGCGCGGATGGCCACCCGGGAGGCGTCGGCCGCACCCTGTGCGGCCTGCGCGGCCTTGCGGGCCGCGGAGCCGGCCTTGGCGACATCGCGCTGTGCGGCAGCGACCTCGGACGCGGCGGTTTCGGCGGCGCCCTTGGCCTGGTCTGCCGCCTCCGTCGCACGGGCCGAGGCCTCCACCGCCAACTTCGACTGGGCGTCAGCGACGCGGCCCTCCTGCTCGGCCGTGGTGACCAGTTCGGCGATGGTCGCGGCCTCCTGGTCCCGGGCCCTGGCGATGTACTGTCCCGTCTCCAGGAACCAGGAGATGTCCTCGGCGGTTCCGTCCAGGGCTCGGGACGCGTACGCGCGGACCTCAGGTCCGGCCCCTGCCGAGAGGGTGGCCGTCTCCAGGGACATGTCCTGAAGACGAGCGGAGTACTGCCCGCTGAGGAGGAAGCCCTCCAAGGCGTCCTGGGTGCCGGCGTCGAGAGCCGCGCTTCCCGTGGCGGCGACGCGCTTGCCGCCGGCGCCGATCAGGGACGACGTCGTGAGGGACAGGTCCTCCAGATAGGCGGCCTGGTAGCCGTTGTCGAGGTATGCGGCGACAGCCTCGTCGTCGCCTTCGAGTGCCGCGGCGGCGGCGATCCCCATGTGCTTGCCGGCCGCCGGCATGGCCGTGAGGATCGTGGCACGGTCGTCAGCCGCCGATGCCTCGGTCAAGCCGCTGTCAAGGAAGTCCTTGACCTCCGCGTCCGAGCCCGCGAGGGCGGTCCCGGCAGCCGCGCGGACGGCGGCGCCACCCAGCATCCATGCCTTCACGGCGCGGCCGCGGTCGGTGTCGGGCAAGGAGAGAATGCCCGGATCCGTGGCCGCGTCGCCCCCGTTCGTCGGCGCGTCGTCGGCGTGCGCGGCGGCGGGATCGAGGGGCGGGCTGGAAGTCAGGACGCCGTCCGTGGTGGCGGCCACGGCATTGAGCAGACGACGTCCGCTCCCATCCGTACTGTTCACGTGTTCCTCCGAATCGTTCGGCGGCCCGGAACTGGCGGGCTGCCGGGTGGGCGGTGCGTTCAGGACGGCGGTGCGTTCAGGCGGGCGGAGCGTTCAGGCGGGCGGAGCGGAAGCCGACGGCGACGCGGTGCTGGCGCGGCCGCACGATGTCCGGCCCGGACGGGTGGGCATCCGGCGTGCCGTGCCGTGTTGTGTCGTGCGCGCAGCGCCTCCGTTGGCTGACAACACGCCTTCGGAACCCGGGGGTTGTGAGCGGCATCGGGACGACGCTTCCCGGGCGATCGGGCGATCGGGCGATCGGGACGGGATCCCGCGGTGTGCGAACCGTGCTCCAGGCAGCACTACCTGGTAACGGTGATCTCGGTGAGAACCCACTCGCGCCCCTGGTCGTCGGCGCTCTCGCCGACGGAGGTCCACAGACCCTTGTCGATGTCCCACGTGCGCTCTTCGCCGTCGGTGGTCAGGGACACCTGGGTGTCGTAGTCGTTTCCCCTGACCGAGTAGACCGAGGGCATCTCCACGCTCAGCCATCCGCCGTCGCCGAGGACACGGAAGCAGACGGTGTTCGTCACGTCCGGAAGGGCCTTGACCTCCACGAGTTCGCCTCCGCTGGCACAGTCGGCCAGGACGATGTGTCCGTCCCCGCGCTTGAGGGTGATGCCTTGATCAGCGAGGATCTCGTCGGCACCGGGATAGCCGAAGTCCTCGACCGCGTAGCCGGGGGCAGCGTCGGCGACGGTCACCCCGGCGTCGGCCGAGTGGTGGGGTGCGGCGGTCACGCCGCCGGACAGCGTGAACCACGCGAGGGCGGCGCCGACCGCAGGCCCCAGCGTGCGGGCCATGAATCGTTTCCCGCGGGGTTTCGCCGCGATTGTGGTGCGTGCCATCATCACTTTCCCCGATTTCCTGTGTGACGTGTGGGTGACGTGCTTGCGTTCGATGGTGGCGAGCAAGGGCGGACGAGAGGCGGCGGAGCCGGATCCGCCCGAGCGCGGCCCGGTTTCGGAGGGAGTCGGCGCCGTGGTGCGGAGCACCCCCAACAGGTGGCGCGCTCCCTGCAACTGCCCGGGCATGAAGCCCCATCACGGGAGCCGCGCAACGGCAACAGCGGTCTCGGTCAGCTGATGGACTTGATGGTGTCCCAGCCGCCGTTGCCGACCTGTGTGCTCGGGCCGTCGACCGGGCCGTGGATCGAGGTGTCGCCCGCGTAGAACTTCAGGGTGGCGTCACCCGCCGTGGCCCACATGTCGGCGACGCCGTCGAGGTTGGCGTCGGCGGCACCGGCGATCAAGGGCCGGCTGGTGGTGGTGTACCCGTGCCCGTACTCGGTCCGGTCGCCGAAAGTTCCGTTCGCCTGTCCAAGATAGATATAAAGGACCCCGTCACGGGTGTCCCTGGCGAGCAGGTCGACCCGCCCGTCCTCGTCGGCGTCGCCGGGTGCCGTCAGGGTCATAACGTCCCAGCCCGAGCCGCCGATCAAAGCGGGCGCGGCGACCGACGGGGTGGGTCCGCTGGTGCCCGCGTAGAGATACAGCTTGTCGTTGTACGAGATGACGAGGTCGGGTTGTCCGTCCCGAGTGACATCGCCGATCCCCACGACCTTGGCGGTGGTGGGCAGACCGCTGCCGATCTTGATCGGCGCGGCGACTCTGCCGTCGCCGAGGTTGGGGTAGACGCGCAACTCGCTGCCGACGCGGGCGACAACGTCCTCCATGCCGTCCCCGGTCCAGTCACCGCGGTGTGTCACGGAGCTGCCCGTCCATCCACCGGTACCGATGATCGTCGGCGATCCGGCGACCGCACCGGTTCCCGTGCCGGGGTACAGACGCAGTTTGCCGAGGTTGTCGACCGCGAGGAGGTCGGGCTTGTTGTCGCCGTTCATGTCGCCCGGGACGGCGAACGAGGTGCTGGAGATCCAGGCATCAAGGTCGTCCACACGGGTGGCGATCGCTGCCGTGCGGGTCTCCGTGGCCGGCATGCCGAGGCATCCGCCCTGCCACGACCTGCTGGTGACGGCAACGAGCTCCTGGGCGCCGACCGCTCCGCGCAGGACGGGGCCACCCGCGTCCCCCTGGCAGACGACCCCGTCGCCGGCGGCGGTGAGCGCGACGTTCGGGGTACTGTCGCGGGTCGCGGTGAAGGGAGCCGTGTGGAGCTGGTCGGGGACCCACGTCGTCTTCGTGCGGCCGAACCCCGCCGCTTGGACACTTTCGCCGGTCACCAGTGGGGTGGATGCCAGGGTGACCGGCTTCACGCCTGCCACACCGGTGGCCAACTTCACCATGACCAGGTCCCGGCCGGGATAGGGAACAACCCGCACCACGGTCCGAGTTGCTCCGACCGAAGTCTGGGTCAGGTCGGTACGGCCGATGACGACCGTGGTCGGGGTCTCGGGCGGTCCGCTCGGCACGCTGCCCGTCGAGTCGGTGAAACAGCTCGCGGCGGACAAGACCCACTGGGGAGCGACGAGAGTGCCGGTGCAGGCGCGCTCGGAGTCACCAATGACGATCTTGGCTGTGTAGCTGTACGAGGCCGTGGCCTTGGGTCCTTCCAGAGCCTGTGAGGGCGAGCCGACGAGGACGCCGGCCACCGCGACGGCGACGGCGACGCCGCCCACCCAGGCGTTGCGCGGGTACGCATGTGGCATGAGGTTCTCTCCAGGAGAGGGGTCGGGTGCTCGCCCGGACCGTCCGGCGAGCGCCACCGACAGTGCCGCCGGCGGACGATCGAAGCCCTGCCGACGCCGTCGGGACCCGGACAACGTTTCGTCCTGACGGCCTGTCACGACGTGTCGGTGCGGTGGTAACGACCCTCATTCCAGCGCGGGTCGGGGTTGTTCCGCTGCCCTGTCGTGCCCGGCGGAACAACCATCGGAGGGCCTACGGTCGGGGTGGTCGCGGGCCGCGGGTGGCCGAAGTGGTGCGCTTGTTGTTCCTCCGGCCGGCTGCGTAATTTCGAGTGCCCGCCGCCTGAATACAGGTGGCAGAGGGGGGCGCGGTGATGGGACGTCCGGAGAGTCCGCTGGACGCGGGTGCGGGTCCGGTGCAGGAGTTCGCGGCGGGCCTGCGGGAGTTGCGGGCGCGGGCCGGCAGCCCGACGTATCGGGAGATGGCCCGGATGACAGGGTGTGGGACGAGCACGCTGTCGCAGGCGGCGGGCGGCGAGCGGATGGCGTCGCTGTCCACGGTGCTGGCCTTTGTCCAGGCGTGCGCCGGAAATGCCGCGGAGTGGGAGCGGCGTTACCGGAACGCGGTCGAGCAGGACGGCGCCGTGCGGCGGGGCAGGGAGGCCGGTACGGAGTCGCCGTACCGGGGGCTGGCGCGGTTCGAACCCGCTCACCGGGAGCTGTTCTTCGGCCGGGACGACCTCGTCGGGCAGGCGGTGGATCTGGTGGGGCGGCATCGGTTCAGCGCGCTGGTCGGGGCCTCGGGCAGCGGTAAGTCCTCACTGCTGCGGGCCGGGCTGATCCCGGCTCTGCGGGAACACGGCGAAGGGGCGCCACATCTGGCGGGTGTGCGCATCGTCACCCCTGGTGCGCGGCCCGCGGACGCTCACGCCGCGCGGCTGTCGGCCACCTCCCGGAGGGGGGACATCCTGGTGGTGGTCGACCAGTTCGAGGAGGTGTTCACCCTGTGCCGCGACAGCGACGAACGCGAGCGCTTCCTCGGCATGCTGCTCAATGCGCTCGACGCCGGCAGCGGGTTGCGCGTGGTCATCGGGGTGCGGGCGGACTTCTACGGCCACTGTGCCCAGCACCCGGGTCTGGCGGCGGCACTGCGTGATGCCGGGCTGCTGGTCGGGCCGATGAACGCGGCCGAGCTGCGCGAGGCGGTCGTCAAACCTGCCGCGGCGGCCGGACTGATAGTGGAAAGGGACCTGACCGCGCGCATCATCGCCGAAGTCGGACGCGAGCCGGGCAGCTTGCCGCTGATGTCCCACGCGCTGCTGGAGACCTGGCGCCGGCGCCACGGCCGGGCCCTGACCGAGGCGATGTACGAGGCCGCGGGCGGGCTCCACGGCGCGATCGCGGCGACCGCGGAGGCGTTCTACGCGAGCCTGTCGCCGTCCCAGACGGCAGCGGCCCGCCGGATCCTGCTGCGGCTGATCAACCCGGGTGAGGGAGCCCAGGACACCCGCCGGTCCGCGGATCGCGCCGAACTGGATTCCTGTGACGGCTCCGACACCGCGACGGTGGTCGAGGCCCTGGCCACGGCACGTCTGCTGACCCTGGACGGGGACACCGTCGATCTCGCCCACGAAGCCCTGATCTCCGGCTGGCCGCGGTACCGCTTATGGATCGAGGAGGACCGTGAACACCTGAAGATCCACCGCCGTCTGACCGAAGCCGCCCGCACCTGGGAGGAACACCGCCGCGACCCCGGTGCCCTCTACCGCGGCACCCGCCTGTCCGCCGCGTGCGACGCCTTTGCCGGTGCGGACCGTGAAGGCCTCACCGGCCTGGAATCGGCCTTCCTCGACACCAGCCGCGCCGCCCGCGACCACGAGATCCACGTGGCGGCCCGCGCGGCGCGGCGACTGCGTGCCCTCATCGCCGCCTTGTCGGTGATGTTGGTGCTCGCGGTCACCGCGGGCCTGATCGCCGCAGCACAGAGCCGAGCGAGCGAGCGATCACGTCGCAGAGCCGTCGCAGCACAACAAGTCGCCTTGTCAAGGCAGTTGGCGGCCGCATCAAGCTCGCTGATCGGGAAGAACGACGACGCGGTCATGCTGCTGGCCGCCCAGGCGTACAGGACCAGCCCCACCGAGGAGGCCCGGACCGCTCTGACCGCAGCCGACGCGCTCCCCATGCGCCGCACGTTCGCCGGAAGCGTCAGCCCGGTGACCTCCATGGCCTTCAGCCACGACGGGCGTACCCTCATATGGGGCAAGGACGACCGTACGCTGCTGCGAGCGGACACGACCGACGACCGTTCACCGAGCCTCCTGGCCGCACCTCCCGACGCGGTCACGTCGATGGCGCTCGGCCCGGACGAGCGCACTCTGGTCACCACGGACGAGAGCCGTGTGGTCCACGAACTGGACCTGGCCACTGGCGAATCCCTGGCCCCCGCCCGTTTTGACTCCAGGATCACGAGTCAGTGGCTCGCCCCGGACGGGCGAACCATCGTCGAGACCCGGCCGCGGGGCCCGGCCGCCTCGCCGGGCCGGATCCCCACCGTGACCGTCCGCGACATCGTCAGCGGAAAGGCCCACACAACGGACCTCACCGGCGCCGGGCAGCCCTCCGGCACCGGCGATGTGACGGTTTTAGGCCTCAGCCCCGACCACCGTGTCCTGGCCACCATGGAGAACCCCGAGGTGATCACCCTGCGCGACGCAGCCAGCGGCCACCTCCGTCTCCGTCTGGATTCCCGGGGTTTCGCGTTCACTCCCTCCACGCCGGTCGTCTTCAGCCCGGACGGACGCCTTCTCGCCGCGAGCGGCGATGATGGGAACGTCCGGCTGTGGAACACCGTCACCGGCGACGTCTCCCGTGTTCTCGACGCCACCTCCGCCCTCACCGCTGCTGCCACCAGCACGGACAACGCCGACAGAGTGGGCGACCCGACCCAGGTCACCGCTCTGGCGTTCAGCCCGGACGGCAATACTCTGGCCGGCGGTGTCGGCGACGGCACCATCTGGCTATGGGACACCCTCACGAACTACAGCGGGATCGCCCTCACCGGCTACAGCAGCTCCGTGACCGAGTTGGCCTTCACCCCCGACAGCAGGACCCTGGCCTCGGGAGCCGCCGACGGCACGGTACGGCTGTGGGCCTCCGGCGGCGAGACCCCCCAGAGCAGCTTCGCTCCGGTCACCGCCCGGTACGGCAGCACCACGGCGCTCGTGTTCAGCCAGAACGGCCGCACCCTGGCCGTCGGCGCCGGCGACGGCGGCCTGGTCCTGCGGGATGTCGCCACCGGTCAGTGGCGGACCGTCCTGCGGGAAGACCCCGACAGGATGCCGGCGATCAAAGCGGCGTTCGGAGCCAGCAGATACCTCCTGGCCTTCGGCGATCTCCACGGGACGGTCCGCCTGCAGGACTCCACGGGGCTCCCTCGTGTCATAGCGGCCGACCAGGACGTATGGGACCTCAGCGCGGATGGCCGCACACTCCTCACCAGCGACCTCACCACGCTGCGGCTGTGGGACACGGCCACCGGACACTTACGCGCCGCGCTGCGATTCACCACGCGCAGCGATTTCGCCGACGACGCGGCGCTGAGCCCCGACGGACGGACCCTGGCCGTCCACACTCTCAGCGGGAAAATCCGGATCATCCAAGCCGCAGGCAACCACCTTCGGACCGTGTCCGTCTTCACCGTGCCCGTCGCGCGGGCCTACGGCGTCATGGAACTCAGCCCCGACGGCCGCACTCTGGCCACGATCGCGGACGACCACCGTGTCCTGTTGTGGGACACCTCCACCGGCCGGCTCCGAACCGTACTGCCCGGCGCCGGAGCCACCACCGTGGTGTTCAGCCCCGACAGCCGAACCGTGGCCGTCGGTCAGGAGAACGGGGCCCGGATATGGGAGACGAACACCGGCAAAGCCCGACAGACTATTCACTACGCTGGACTGACCCCTGCCCCCCAGGCCCTGGCGTTCAGCCCCGACGGGCGCACACTCGCACTCCTGGACCCGACCGGCAGAACCGTCGCCTGGAAAATCATCCCGCCCGACCTCACCTCGTTACCGAACCGCTTGTGCGCTGCCGTCGGACGCAACCTCACCCGCGAAGCACACGACATCTACATTCCCGGGACACCAGCACAGCCCGTATGCCCTGTACCGGGGCGCACGCACCGCCAGTGAACGGTATTCCGTCCGCGGTGCCGCCCGGCACACCCTTCGCCGGTCCCGCCCCGGAAACCGGCCCTAACCTCGATCTTTCGTGATGGTCTGTCGGCGAAGTCGGTGGGCCGTTTCGCGTTCTGTGCCTGATGGTCGGCAGCCTGAGCGCCCGGCTGTCGCGTCGGGTGGGCGCCGGGTTCCATGGAGTGACCCCCGGATTTCCGACACCTGGACGCTGGATGTTTGGTCATCCAGGGGAAGTGATTCAAGGTGGCAAAGCGGAAGAACTACCCCGAAGAGTTCAAGCGGGACGCGGTGGACCTGGTGCGTTCCTCGAAGGATCGGACCCTCACCGACATCGCGCGCAGTTTGGGTGTCCATCTGGAAACCCTGCGCAACTGGGTCCGCGACGACAAGGCCCGGGGCCGGCCCGCGGACCACAGGGGTGACGCCGGCATGTCCCCTGACGGGAAGGACGAGCTCAAGCGCCTGCGGTGGGAGAACGCCCGGCTGGAGGAGGACAACGAGATCCTCCGGAAAGCTGCCTTAGATTCAACCGGTCGGAGCAACAGTGCTGGTGAGGGCGGTATACGTGGCGAGACTGGGTCGGCCGGGGATGTCGGACGGGATGAAGGCGGACTTGTGGCGGCGGTGGAGGGCCGGGGAGTCGATCAGTGTCATCTCCAGGCAGATCGGCAAGCCGCCCGGCTCGGTGTTCACTGTCCTGAAGCACCACGGTGGGATCGCTCCCGGATCCTGCAAGGCGCGCGCTGGAAGCCTGACCGTGGGTGAGCGGGACGAGATCTCGCGCGGACTGTGCGCCGGCGAGTCCTACCGGGCCATCGCCGGCCTCCTGGGGCGCGCGGTGTCGACGATCAGCCGTGAAGTGAACAAGAACGGCGGACGCGACGTCTATCGGGCGATCGCTGCGCAGGAACGGGCGCTTGACCGCGCACGGCGCCCGAAGCAGTGTCTCCTCGCTCGCAGACCTGTGCTGAAGCAGGCGGTGCTGACCCTGCTGAGGGAGGAGTGGTCGCCGGAACAGATCACCGGGCACCTGCGTCTCCATCACAGTGACGACCCGGGGATGCGGATCAGCCACGAGACGATTTATCGGTCGGTCTGCACCACCCGGTGGAAGGTGGTTCCCCGCGAGTTGTGCAAGCGCCTTCGCACCGGGCGCCCGATCCGGAAGAACAAGCGCCACACGGTGAAGGGACAGTGGCGCTCACAGATAACCGGTACCCGACCGATCGACGAACGGCCCGAGACCGCGGAGGACCGGAGTGAGTTCGGCACTTGGAAGGCGATCTGGTGATCGGCTCGAACAACAGCCAGGTCGCTACCCTGGTCGACCGGAAGTCACGGTTCCTCACGGTCGTGAAACTTGCCAGCCGTCACACCACCGTGGTCGTTCCCGCTCTCACCGAGACCTACGCACGCATGGACCCGCGACTGCGCGGCACGCTGACCTGGGACCGCAGCATGGAACTGGCAGCTCACCAGCGGTTCACCGCCGACACCGGTGTCGACGTGTTCTTCGCAGCCCCACGGAGCCCCTGACAACGTGGCACCAACGAGAACACCAACAAGCTGCTCCGGCAGTACCTGCCCAAAGGCACCAACCTGTCGACCTTCAGCCAGGACGACCTTGACGCCATCGCGACCAAGCTCAACAACCGTCCGCGCAAGTGCCTGGGATTCCGCACACCGGCGAGTGTTGCCTTGACCGGTTGAATCTAAGCTTCGCGATCTGACCCATCGAGCGGTCACCGCGCTGGCAAAGCTCCACGATCTCGGCCTTGAACTCCGGCGTGAACGAGCGGCGAGGGCGAGGCTTCTTCTTCCCCATGCTCTCCATGATGGACATCCTCCCGGGGCAGAACCCCTGATCTCGAATGTCCGTCAAAGCGGATCAAGCGCACACCCAAGACCAGCAAGAAACTTAAACCCGAGATTTCCGGCGCAGAACACTAGGTGAAGATCGCCAGCGGCCGGACGTCGAGTGTCTCGCTCTCCGGGTGCCAGGCGCCGACCTTGCCCAGGCACAGCGCCGGGAAGGCGTCGACCGGCTCGCGCAGGCCGGCGGTGCGGCAGGACACCCGGACGCGGGCGGTGGCCTGGGGGCCGTAGGGCGTGGTGAAGACGGTGAGGCCCGAGGTGGGGATGGGGGCGGGATGCGGGCCGGCCTCGCGGACGAAGTCCGCGGTGAGCAGCACGAACCACTCGCCGGTGCCGCTGAGCCGGGTGGGCCGGCCGCGGTCGTGCTGGGCGCGGACCTTGTCCAGGGCCGCGTTGCGCCGTACGGTCCCGCGCCGCAGGTTCGCGTGCACGATCGCTTCGGCGCGCTCCAGACCGTCCACGAGCAGGCCGATCACGGTGATCGGCTCGTCGGCCGCCTCGATGTACTTGGTGACGACCTCACGGCTGCTGTCGAAGGTCGCCTCGGGTGAGACGAGCGGCAGCGTCGCCAGGATCCGCCCGGTCAGACCGGTCCTGGTGCGCTGCTCGACCTCCTTGCGCAGCGCCACCTCGTACCGGTTCATCTGGAACTGGTCCATGATCGTCCGGTCGTCGAGATAGAGGCAGGTGCGGCCGTTCACCAGCATTTCGGAGGGCCGGGTGCGGCGGCGGTGCCCGGCGATCCGCAGCCCGAGCAGCCAGAGGGCGCCCAGCGCGGTCGCCAGCCACACCGTCATCCAGGGCCAGTTGACGGCCCACCACAGGCGGTCGCTCAGGACAGGCACGGGTCACACCTCGCGGGATCAGTCGGGCACGGCCGGGCACGGTTTGACGGCGGCGATCATGTCCTCCAGCACGTCCCAGGGCGGCATCTTCGCCTCCGTCAGGTCGTTGACGGGCGTGTTGGGAGGGGGGATGTGCCGGCTGTCGAGATACCGGTCCAGCGCCTGGGAGTTGTCGTCGGGCAGGATCTGGTACCCCAGTTCGGTCGCCCGGCGGCGCAGCTCGGGGTCCTTCCCCAGCAGCGTTCCGAGCCGGTCGGCCTTGCGGTCCAGTGCGATGAAGTGGGGTTGCGACCGGCTTGGGGACTTCGGATAGAGCAGGACGCGTTCGGTGTCGACCTCGCCGCGCGCGGCCTGGTAGCCGGCCTGGTAGGCGAGGTACTGGTGCTCGTAGAGCACGGCGATCGGGTCGGTGCTGGGCCCGTGCGCGCTGGTGTAGGAGCTGTACAGGTCGTCGCTCGGGCTCTGCTGGAGCAGCAGCCCTTTGATACGCCGTGCCACGTCCGGGACCTCGTCCTCGGTCGGCGGGCGGTTGTCGTTGGCGGCGAAGGCGACCAGACTCAGGTAGCTGTCCGCCGAGTTGGAGTCGCAGATGTCGGAGGTCTGCGCCACCACGGCGTTGCCGTTGGGCAGTCCGTGGCGGGCGACGCCGAGATCGTCCCAACTCGGGCTGTCCGCCGTCCGCTTGAGGAACTTCGTCATGTCGAGGGTGTAGTAGAGCGGCGGCTGCCCGTCGGCGGCGGGCTGGGGGACGGCGATCCCCTGGTCGACCAGCGTTTCGGCGTACTCGCGGAAACTGGCGAGCACCAGCGGGCTCTCGAAGGGCTGGGAGCTGTTCTCGTACAGGCCCTGGCGGTGCCGGAGGTCCCAGATCAGATCCGAGGCGGGCTTGCCCGAGGGGAAGACGAAGTCGAGGCCTTCGAGGCTGCCGGTCGCCACCTGGCGTGAGCCGGCCAAGGACACCTCCACCCGCAGTCCGTGCTTGCGCAGGATCCTGACGACCTGCGGGTCCTCGAAGAAGTCGCCGATCGAGGCGAGGCGTCCGTGCAGGGTGGTGACCTGCTGGAACGGCAGCAACAGCTTCCCGCTCACCGCGATCACCGTGCCGGACGCGACTAAGGCGAGTAAGGCCGTGATGGTGCCGGCCCGCCGCAGCAGCGATCTGAGCCAGTGGCGCGGGCGAACGGCCTTCAAAATGGGCTCGCTCGTCCCCCTCCGGACCGGACCGCCGCACGCCGTTTCCGGGTCGCTCACGCGTCCCCTCCCCCCTGGGCCTCGCACGTCGAACGGACAGACTGCCGCAGCCGGATGGAGCGGGAGTGTACGGGGTGGAGAGGTTCGGTGAATCCGCCCGCGGGTCGCGACCACGCGGGCCGCGCGGGCCGCCGGCCCCCCACGGCAGGCGGGACTTTGCGGTCCGCGAGCGGCCCCGGAACACTGGTCCGAAGCCGTCCGGCGGGGGGCCGGGCAGACCCCTGGTCCAGCCTCCCCGTACAGAACCCTGGACCTTAGATTCAACCGGTCAAGGCAACACTCGCCGGTGTGCGGAATCCCAGGCACTTGCGCGGACGGTTGTTGAGCTTGGTCGCGATGGCGTCAAGGTCGTCCTGGCTGAAGGTCGACAGGTTGGTGCCTTTGGGCAGGTACTGCCGGAGCAGCTTGTTGGTGTTCTCGTTGGTGCCACGTTGTCAGGGGCTCCGTGGGGCTGCGAAGAACACGTCGACACCGGTGTCGGCGGTGAACCGCTGGTGAGCTGCCAGTTCCATGCTGCGGTCCCAGGTCAGCGTGCCGCGCAGTCGCGGGTCCATGCGTGCGTAGGTCTCGGTGAGAGCGGGAACGACCACGGTGGTGTGACGGCTGGCAAGTTTCACGACCGTGAGGAACCGTGACTTCCGGTCGACCTGAAGCTTCCCCGTTGACCTGGACACCTGGAGACTGGGACGTTTGGTCCCAGATCACGGGGGAACTTCACGTAGAACTCGACCCGAAAGCGGGACAGGACCTCCAACGCACCGCCGGTGGCACCGGGGAGAGGCAGACTCATACGCAGCGGCCGTTCTCTCGGACTTCGTGACTCGACATCTCGAAGCGTGGAGAACGGCCGCCCTTTCTGTCCCGGGAAGAACCACAGACCAGCAGGTCGAGTGACGCCCGAGGTTAAAGAACAAGCTAATAAGGCGGAGAACGTCCGCCGCTACTTCAAGCCGTCACCCGAGGCGATCGCCGAGATGGCTGGCCTGCTCGCGCCGGGCGACGCCCGGGGCTGACCGGCTGCCCGCCGAGCGCGGAGAATCCGCGTGATCCACATACCGCCCCACCGCACCACAGGGCCGGGCGCCGTCGGCACGTCCGGCCCCCGGTCAGCCAGGCCGTTCGGCCGCTGGCCGGACCCCGACCCCGACGTCCAGGACCACCCCACTGGCCGAGACCAAGGAGACGAACCTGAGCCACGGCGAAGCACCGCCGCCCCGTATCGGCTGGACTGACCAGGCGGGCAGCCGGCCGGGGAGCTTGGGAGCGTTTCATATCCGCTGCGTGGTGCGCGGTGTCCTCATGCCGTCGGCTCGGGGGCTGTCGCAGGGGTGGGGTGTGTGTGGTCGGGAGCCGTCCAGGAGGCGAGGAGGCGCAGTGCTTCGTCCGAGGGGGTTCCGGGTTCGGCGGTGAGCACCATGAGCCGCTGCCCGCTGTTGTCGGGACTGGTCCAGGTGTCGCAGTCCAGGGTGAGGTTCCCGACGATTCGGTGGCGGTAGTGCTTGGTGCCGTAGGTCGCGCTGTTGACCCGGCGTTCGGCCCACCACGTGCGGAATTCGGGGTCCAGGACAGCCAGCTCGCCGACCAGCCGGGCCAGTTCGGGACGGTCCGGTTCCGAGGCGGCTTCCATGCGCAGAGCGGCGACGGCGTCGCGGGCGTCGTGCTCCCAGTGGACGTGCAGGGCGCGGATCACGGGGTCGGTGAACACGAGCCTGACGTAGTTGCGCTGCCGTGCCGGGATCGCACCGAAGTCCGTGTACAGCGCGGAGGCTGCTCGGTTCCAGGCGAGCACGTCCATGTACCGGCCGAGCACGAGGGCCGGAGAGTGCCGCTTAGCTGGTCAAGGAGGCGCCGCATCGCCGGGCGCGGGCTCTGCCGGGTGTGTCGGCGCCGCGGTCGCGCGTCCGTTTTGCCTGCGATCTCGTACAGATACGCCTGCTGGTCCTCATCGAGCCGCAGCGCGGCGGCGACGGTGGCGAGGACGGAGGCGGACGCGGGCGTGCGGCCCTGCTCAAGGCGGGTGTAGTAGTCCACGCTGATGGCCGCCAGCTGCGCAACCTCTTCGCGGCGCAGCCCCGCCACCTTCCGCCGCTGGCCGGTCTCGGGCAGGCCGACCGCGCGGGGTGCCAGTTCGGCCCTGCGTGCCTTGAGGAAGGCGCCCACCTCGCTGGTGTCACGTACCGGGGTCACGTTTACCACTGAAGTTCCCCCCTGATCGTGGACAGCGTGTGTTTACGCTGCGGGGGTGAAGTCGTGTCGCAGTTTGGCTCGGGTTTCGAGTGGGGTGAGGTAGCCGAACTCGGGGTGTTTCCGGAGTCTGGTGCGGTTGTATTCGACTTCGATGAAGCGGAAGACGTCGGCCCGGGCTGCCCGGCGGCTGTCCCAGACGGTGGTGCCGATCTCCGCTTTTAGCAGGCCGAAGAAGCTCTCAGCTGCGGCATTATCGTAGCATATGCCGGTTCTGCCCATGCTCTGCTGGAGGTCCAATTCCCTTATTGCACGGCGGAATTCGCTGCTCGTGTACTCGCTGCCGCGGTCGGTGTGCATGATGCAGCCGGGCTGGAGATCGCCGCGGCCGGCAGCCATCCGCAGGGCGTCGACGACGAGTTCGGCGCGGTGGTGGTCGGCCATCGCGTAGCCGATGACTTCGCGGGTGGCCAGGTCGATGACGGTGGCCAGGTACCACCAGCCCTCGATCGTCGGCAGGTATGTGATGTCCCCGACGAGTTTCGTTCCGGTCCGGGCGGCGGTGAAGTCCCGGCCGACCAGGTCCGGGGCAGGGGCGGCCCCGCCGTCCTGAACCGTCAGGTGGCGGCGCTTGCGGCGGGTGATGCCGCGGATGCCGCGCTCGCGCATGATCCGCTCGACCTTCTTGCGGTTCACCGCACGGCCGACCCGCTTCAGCGCGGCGTGCACTCGCGGGACACCATAGGCGCCCCGCGAGCCGGCGTGGATCCCGCGGATCTCCCCGGCGAGCTCCTCCTCCGCCTCCTGCCGGATCCGTGCGGCAGGCCGGGCGGCCAGCCACGCGTAGTAGGTGGAGCGGTTGATGCCCATGACTCGGCACAGCAGCGCGACGCTGTAACCGCCGGGGTTGGCCTCGGCGGCCTTCTCCGCGTCGACGAAACGGCAGGCTTCACCTACTTCATCGACTCCGTGGCGAAGAAGGCCGCGGCTTTTTTCAAGATCTCGATGGTCTGCTGCTGCTCGCGGTTCTGCCGCCGCAACCGGGCGAGCTCGTCCTTCTCCGCGCTGGTCAGCGCACCCGCCGGCCCCTGGCCACGGTCAGTGCTGTCCTGCTTGACCCAGCCCCGCAGCCCCTCGGGGCTCACGCCCAGCTCCCGGGCGATCTCGGTGACGTTCCGATGCGGCGAGGACCGCACGAGAGCGACCGCATCCCGCTTGAACTCAGCCGTGTACCGCTTGCTCATGTTGCTCTTGCCACTCACGCTCTGGACTGCTTCCTCCGGGACCAACCGTCCCAGTATCAGGCTGTCCACCTCAGTGGGGGAACTTCATCCATGCCCTCGTGGTAGTTCTGGTAGAGCTGCCCGGACCGGCCGTGGAAGATCTTGCGGGCGAGCGCGTGGCGGCCCTCCTGGAGGTTGGCCTGGGCCTTGATCTGCCGCAGGTAGCCGGGTTCGTCGGCCAGCCGCAGGATGTGGAGGGTCTTGGCGATGCGCCCGTAGTGCGCGATCGCGTCGCCCAGCGGGGTGGGCCGCCCCTCGCGCGACAGCATGCGGATGACGTCGTAGGCGCGGACGGCACCGGTGTGGATAGAGGCGATGATCCGCAGGATGTCCTCCCAGTGCCGCTCCACCCGCGCCAGGTCCAGAGCAATGCTCAAGACCTGTGGATCGACCTTG
Organism: Streptomyces sp. NBC_01190; assembly: GCF_045039895.1. Classification (NCBI taxonomy): domain Bacteria; kingdom Bacillati; phylum Actinomycetota; class Actinomycetes; order Kitasatosporales; family Streptomycetaceae; genus Streptomyces; species Streptomyces sp. NBC_01190. Next base: position 8,086,860 of record NZ_CP108580.1, on the reverse strand, counting down.
AGAAGGGTGCCTCGCGGAACGCGGAGGGCGTACCTTCCCGAGTGATCGACTTCTGGTCATCGAGTAGGCCCGCGTTGGCGCGCGGGTTGGGAAGGTACGCCCGTGCTCAGCGTAGTCAACAACGACGGAACTACCGAGGGCGGCTCCCTCATGGACGGCATCGTCCGCGAGGGCGCCAGGAGGATGCTCGCCGCGGCCCTGGAGGCCGAAGTCAACCAATGCATAGCGGAGTTGACCGACCAGCGCGACGAGAAGGGGCGCCGGCTGGTGGTCCACAACGGCCACCACACCGAGCGCACAGTGACCACGGCCGCCGGGCCGGTCCCGGTCAAGGCACCGCGCGTGAACGACAAGCGCGTCGACACCGAGACGGGCGAGCGCAAGCGGTTCTCGTCGCAGATCCTGGCTCCCTGGTGCCGGAAGTCGCCGAAGATCAGCGAGGTGCTGCCCCTGCTCTACCTGCACGGACTGTCCTCCGGTGACTTCGTGCCAGCGATGGAGCAGTTCCTCGGCAGCTCGGCCGGGCTCTCCCCGGCCACCGTGACGCGTCTGACGAAGCAGTGGCAGGACGATCACGCCGCCTTCCAGGCCCGCGACCTGTCGGAGTCCGATTACGTCTACGTGTGGGCGGACGGTGTGCATCCCAAGGTCCGCCTCGGCCAGGCCCGCTCCTGCGTCCTGGTCCTCATGGGCGTGCGCACGGACGGCCGCAAGGAACTCATCGCGCTCGCCGAGGGCCTGCGCGAGTCCACCGAGTCCTGGGCCGACCTGCTGCGTGACTGCCGGCGGCGCGGCATGCGGGACCCCGAGCTCGTCGTCGGTGACGGTGCGATGGGTCTGTGGCGCGCTCTCGCGGAGGTGTTCCCGCAGGCCAGACACCAGAGGTGCTGGGTTCACAAGGTTCGCAATGTCATGAACGCGCTGCCGAAGTCCGCACAGCCCGGCGCCAAGAAGGCCCTGCAGGAGGTCTACAACGCCGAGGGCCGCGACCACGCCGAGAAGGCCGTCAAGGAGTTCGAGCGGACCTACGGTGCGAAGTGGCCGAAGGCGGTGAAGAAGGTCATCGACGAGACCGATGAACTCCTGGCGTTCTACGGCTTCCCTGCCGAACATTGGGTGCACCTCAGAACGACAAATCCAATCGAATCCACCTTCAGCACCGTCAAGTTGAGGACCCGGGTCACCCGTGGCGCCGGCAGCCCGGCCGCAGCCCTGGCGATGGTGTTCAAGCTCGCCGAGTCCGCCCAGGCCCGCTGGCGCGCGATCACCGCACCTCACCTCGTAGCCCTTGTCCGCAACGGCGCCACGTTCAAGAACGGCCACCTCGTCGAACGTCCCGAGGTGAGCGCAGCGTGACCGCGCGCGGGAACCGTCCACTGCTCTTCCTGGACGTCGACGGGCCGCTCCTGCCGTTCGGCGACGGCCCACAGCGCGAGCCATCGGGCACCGCATCGGACTCACACCTGGCGCGGCTCGATCCGCAGGTCGGGCCGCGGCTCACGGCGCTGCCGTGCGACCTGGTCTGGGCCACAACCTGGGAAGAGGAGGCGAACACCGAGCTGGCACCACGGCTCGGCCTGCCGCACCTGCCGGTCGTGAACTGGCCGGAACCCTGCGCCTCCCACGAACGCGAAGACCAATGGTTCGGACTCCACTGGAAAACCCGAACCCTCGTGGAGTGGGCGGACAAACGGCCATTCGCCTGGGTCGACGACGAGATCACCGACGCCGATCGCGACTGGGTATCCACCCACCACCCCGCGCCGGCCCTCCTCCATCACGTCGCGTCGTCCCGCGGCCTCACCGACCAGGACTTCGGGATCCTTGATCAATGGCTGCGGCTGGCTTGAGGTTCACCCGCGAAGATCCACAGGATTTGACTATTACTCGTTTTACATCGGGCCACCAGCGTGTTCACCGGGTCCTTGAACAGCGGAAATGGATCGTTCGCCGGGCATCCTCACCGTGATCGGGGACCTTGGAAACCAAGATCCCCGACAGCGTCAGGCACTCAGCGTTCCACTGACACGACCACCCGCGGGGCAGCGCTACCCGGAACGGTGCCGGCCCCGTTCCCTGGTCGGCCCGGCCGTCGCAGCTCTCCACGCGGAAGACGGTCAGCCCGCCCCGATGAGGAACCGCTGATCGGCCGCGCCGGTGCATCGCTCTTCGATCGCCTCGGCTCCCACGACGGTGTCATCGCCGGCGATGCCGATGCACGTGTCGCTGCCGGCCGGACGAAGCAGGAAACCACCGGCACTGTCAGCGGCAGAGGTCTCCACACGGAACAACGTGCCTTGGGCGCAGTTGTTCCGGGGTTCGAGCATGCCCTTGACCGGGCCGGTGCTCAGTACCGTCAGGCATCCCTTCCCCTCTACCGGATGGTGCCATTGGATGCGATACAGGCCCTCGCCGACCGGTTCGAGATAAGTGCGCGGCACGGTGGCCCGGGCGCAGGGGAGCTGGACAGCGACCGCGCTGGTGTAGGCGCCGGCGCGGTCGCGGCCATCGGTCAGGCAGAGGTCGGGCGTGTGGGCAGGGCGGATGGTGACCCAGCCATCAGCAGGCGCCCAGGCTGCGGTGGCCGCAGCAGCCGGTGCGCCCGCGTCATCCGAATCGTCGCGGACCAACCCCCAGACGGCCAAGGCGAACAACGGGGTGACGAGACCGCATGCGAGCACAACCGTCCGGCCCCTGGTACGCCGCGGCCGCGCCCCCGCGGACTCTCCGGCCGGCGATACCTCAGCCCCGGCCTCGGAGCCGGGCGCCTCGGCGGACACAGCGCTGATGTCCGCGACGATCCGGTCCCTGGCGTCCAGCCAGCTGCCGACCCGGGGGCCGTCTCCGCAGGCGCGGACGAACGCCGCCAGCACGTCGGGCCGCGGCGGCGTTGTCCGCCGCAGGATGTCGGCCAGCGTGCTGCGCGCCAACACGTCACCGCTTCGGGCGGCCCGCTCCTCCAGTTCCCGATACGTCAGCCCCGAGAGCTCCTTGAGCTGCTGCATCAGCTCGACAAAGCCGGCAGCGTCTCGGGCCTCGTACGGCGACAGCTCTCCCAAGTCCCCCACGAACATCATCGTGCCGTGGCCACGGCTCAGGGGGAAGGGCGGGTTCGGTTATTTCCCGCTGTCCGGGTCTCGATCCGGACAAGGCCCTGACCAGCCCGGACAACCCGCGCCTGTCCGGGACAGCGGGCTGCCGTAGCGCCGGGCCGCGCCGCGCCGACAAGCTCGGTCCTGTCAACGGCGCCACGCCGCACCGCAGCGGCTCGCCCGGACACGGCGCATTCCCACGCTCCGAAAGGATCTCCAGTGCTCCCATCACCGCCCGAACGGCCACGCTCTCTCGCACTGGCGCTGGCAGGCAGTGTTCTGTCCCTCACCGCCATCGTCGCCACGGCAGGACCGGCCAGCGCCGCCACCACAACGAGTTGGAACGCCACCGGAACCCAGGCTGACGTCGTCGGCTCGTGGGCGCACGGTACCGCGACCTTGACCCCGAGCACCGAGAGCTACGCCGTGACCATGACGGTCACCGACAGCCAGCCCGACCATGCCAGCGGCCGTGCGTACTTCCGGTGGCGGTACGCGTGGGGAGAGGTGAGCGGCGCGGGTGTGATCACCGCCTCCGGATACCAGAACTCGACCTCCAAGACCTGGCAGGAGCCCAGGGGGAACCTGGACAGCTATCAGCCCTTCGAGGTCAAGGAATGCCGTGTGGACAACGGCATCGAGGTCGAATGCGGCGGGTGGGACGTTCCCTATCCCTTCAACTGAGAAACCTCGCGGTCGAGCCCTTGATAGTCGCGCGTCAGCAACCCCCGACACAGGAGAAGACAGATGATCACAAGAGTCGCATCGGCCGTCGCCGGCATATCGGCTGTCACTGCCATTGTGGCGATACCGCCCACAGCTCAGGCCGAACCCATCGGCAGCCGGGCCTCCGCGGCAACCTCTTGCTACGCGGTCGCCGACGTACCGTGGTACCGAAGCCCGAGCGTGTACGCCACCGGCCACATCTATTGCGACCCGTGGGCCGACGCTGAGATCGTCGTGAAGATCACCGCGAATGGGGCCACAAAGGGGACGACATCGGCGGCCTACGCCGCCCCCGACATATCCGATACCGCGGTCGCACAGAACTGGAGCGGCAATCAGACGTGGTGCACGGTGGTGTCCGGCACCTACTACGTCAATGGGGGCGCCTATGACGTCCACGACAAGTCGTGCGAGACCGCCGGCTTCTGAGTCCTCGATCCATGGCAGGGTCCGTCATCCCCGCGTGCGCCGGAGCAATGCTCAGAACCTGTGGATCGGTTCGGGAGGGTACGCGGAGGGCGTACCTTCCCGAATGATCCTTAAGGTCTCCGAGTAGGCCCGCGTTGCAGCGCGGGTCGGGAAGGCACGCCCAGTGCTCAGCGTAGTCACCGATGACGGCTCCACCCAGTCCGGCTCCTTGATCGACGAGATCGTGCGCGAGGGCGCCCGCCGGATACTGGCCGCCGCCCTGGAGGCGGAAGTCAACCAGTACATAGCCGAGTTGGCGGCCGAGACCGACGAGCAAGGATGTCGCCTGGTGGTCCGCAACGGCCGCCACCGGCCCCGGACCGTGGCCACTGCGGCCGGGGCCATCGAGGTCTCCGCGCCCCGGGTGAACGACCGCCGCGTCGACGAGTCCACGGGAGAGCGCAAGCGGTTCTCCTCCAAGATCCTTCCGCCGTGGTGCCGCAAGTCGCCCAAGGTCAGCGAGGTGCTGCCGCTGCTTTACCTGCACGGACTGTCGTCCGGGGACTTCGTGCCCGCACTGGAGCAGTTCCTCGGCTCGGCCGCCGGACTCTCGCCGGCCACCGTCACCCGGCTGACGAAGCAGTGGGGCGAGGACCACACCGCCTTCCAGGCCCGTGACCTGTCCGACCGCGACTTCGTCTACGTGTGGGCCGACGGGGTCCACCCCAAGGTGCGCCTCGGTCAGGCGCACTCGTGCGTCCTGGTCCTGCTCGGGGTGCGCGTCGACGGCACGAAGGAGCTGATCGCGCTTGCGGAGGGGCTGCGCGAGTCGACTGAGTCGTGGGCCGACTTGCTGCGGGACTGCCGCCGTCGCGGCATGCGCGATCCGGAACTGGTCGTCGGCGACGGCGCGATGGGCCTGTGGAAGGCCCTGGCCGAGGTCTTCCCCACGGCCCGCCATCAGCGCTGCTGGGTTCACAAAGCCCGCAATGTCACCAATGCCCTGCCGAAGTCCGCGCAGCCGGGCGCGACGAAGGCAATGCAGGAGATCTACAACGCCGAGGACCGCACGCACGCCGAGAAGGCGATCAAGGAGTTCGAGAAGACCTACGGCACCAAGTGGCCCAAGGCCGTCGCGAAGATCACCGACGACCGGGAGGAACTGCTGGCGTTCTACGACTTCCCGGCCGAGCACTGGATCCACCTGCGCACCACGAACCCGATCGAGTCCACGTTCTCCACCGTCAAGCTCAGGACCAAGGCCACCCGCGGTGCCGGCAGCCCCGCCGCCGCGCTGGCGATGGTGTTCAAGTTGGTCGAGTCCGCCCAGGACCGCTGGCGCGCGATCACCGGCGCCCACCTGGTCGCCGTGGTCCGTGCCGGCGGCAGCTTCGAGAACGGCGTCCTGGTCGAGCGCAGCGAGGCGGCGGCATGACCGAGCCCCTCATTCCCGGCAGCCACGTGGCCGAGGTGGAACTGCAGATCGACCAGGTCACCGTCGTGAACCCGGACGAGGCCACCGCCACCGTGCGCTGCATCCTGGGGCCGGCTCGTCGCGGCGCCCGCTTCGACCGCATCCGCGGCTCGGCAGGAGCCATCGACCTGGAGCTGACGCAGATCCTGGCCCACTTCGGACGTTCCGTCGACGAACTCGACCCCGTCCACACCGCGCTGGTGACCCTCCGGGGCACAGGAGTCGAACTCCTGACCTCAGCCACTCCGCGCTCCGGCTGGCAGGCGATCCAGGGGATCAACCCGCCGCCATGACCAAGCCCATCCACAGGTATTGACTATTGCTCACGGCATGTTCATGCCCACAGGTCGTCCTCTCCAGATAGCTCAGTCAGTAGAAATCGGCGCCATGCGCCCTGAGTCTGCTGTCCTGTGCCGATACGCGCGCGCCATGTGGACACTGATGCAGCAGCCGCTGGCAGCCGTTGGCGAGTTGGAAGCGGGCCGTCCTCAACGGAGGCGACTCCAACGGGCAGGACAGATGCCCGCTGCTCCCGTGGCAATCGTCACCCTGCGACGCAAGACAGAAAAGGGCGGGAACAACGAGGAGACCCAGGAGGTCGAATAGTCTCACCGCTGGGTTGTCCGGGGACACTGGCGACGTCAATGGCACCCACGCCTACAAGCCCACCGCCCCATCTGGATCAACGAGCACGTCAAAGGACCAGACGACAAGCCGCTGCTGGTGCGCGAGAAAGTCATCACCTGGCGTCGGTAGAAGCAACTGCCTCGTGAGCTCCCGCACCACGTCGAAGGTGGGTAGGACGCTGCGGAGCCGGGTGACGGGCCGGTGTCTGACGCTGATGTGAGTCGAGAACTCCACCGCCCAGCTGACCGAGCACCGCAGCGCGGCGGCGACGTCGGCCGCCTGGAGCTCGGCAGTGGTTGTAGCGGTCGGCGTTGTCGGCGGCGGACGCCGCCGACGCGGCGTCGCGCGCCCACTGGCGGGCGTCCTAGGGGTAGACGTCCAGCACCGCACGGCCATGCCGTCGACGGCGAGAAGCAACCCTCACATCAGATGCCGCCCTGCTCGTTGGCGCGGGTGGGCATGAGGGCCTCCGTGGTGGTGGGGTGTCGCGACGCTGAAGCCCGGGGTGCTCAGGGAGCGCCGCCTCTATGGGCATGACGAAGGCCCGGCGTGCAAAGCGGGGCTGGGGCCCAGCGGAGGTTCATCCTCCATGGAGGGGAAGTTTATCCTCCGCTGCGAAGCTGGTCCTGTCCGCACCATTCGGTTGAATCCCGGGGAGATTTTCGTGAGCAAGTCCATCACGTTTGCCGCTGCAGCCGTCGCCGCGGTCGGCATGGTGTTCGCCGGAACGGCCCCGGCTTCGGCGGCAGGGGCACCCGCGAAAGTGGTCATGCCGGCCGCCTACAACAACGCCTGCGGGGCGGGGTACTCGGTGATCGACACACTGACGCCTACCGGCGGTCACGTCTACCTGACGCTCAACGCGTCGAACGGCTACAACTGCGTGGCGACCGTCCGGAACACTTCGGGTGCGCCGATCTTCATGGACGCGTGGATCCAGCGGTCCGATGGGTCGGGCCACGACGAAAATGACGGTAATTTCAAGACCTACGCCGGGCCGGTCTACGTGTACGCGCCCCACACGTGCATCGACTGGGGCGGTGTGATCGGTACCTCCGCCGTCCTCCAGGGTCACTTGCACTGCGATTAGCCTGTTCTTTTTCTTCTGGCCTCGAACGGCGTCTCGAACTGAGCCGCTCACCTGGGAGTTCGCCGAACGTGGGGGCGGCCTTCGTCTGATCCCGTGCTCCGACCAAGGTGCACGTGACCACGACGAAGGCCGTGAGGGTGAGTCTGCTGCCTGATGCTGTCCGGAGGGAAGCGTTCGCGGAAGCGTCACGCTTCCGGGGCGAGTTCTACGAGTGTCTGACCGCCCGGCGCGACGAGTTGTTCGAACTGGCGGACGCGGTGCTGTGTGCGGATGGTGCGGTGAAGTCCCCGGTAGACCTGACGCTGCTGCCCGAGCATCGTCGCGGGCACGGAGCGATGTACGGCGGCCTGAACCACGGCCGGATCGACATCGATCGGCTGCGGACGGTGCTGGCCGGGCTGTCGCTGCCGCGGTTCGATGGAGGGCGGCTGGTCCTGGCGGTCGACGTGTCGCCGTGGCTCCGCTCGGACGCGCCGTGCTCAGCGGAGCGCCTGTTCTGCCACGTCTACGGCCGGGCGAAGACGGCCTCCCAGTTCATCCCTGGCTGGCCCTACTCCTTCGTGGCCGTGCTGGAACCGGGTTCCACGTCCTGGACCGCGATCCTGGACGCGGTCCGGCTCGGCCCGGCGGACGACGCGACGGCGATCACTGCCACGCAGCTCCGGGGTGTGGTCGAGCGGCTCATCGCCACGGGCCAGTGGCAGGCCGGGGATCCGGACATTGTGATCGTCAGCGATGCCGGCTACGACGTCACCCGCCTGGCCTGGGTCCTGCGCGACCTGCCGGTCGAGCTGGTCGGCCGGGTCCGCTCCGACCGCGTGATGCGCCTGCCGAAGCCGACGCGGATGCCCGGCGTCAGCGGCCGGCCGCCCAAGCACGGTCCGGAGTTCCGGTTCACCAAGCCGTAGACCTGGCCCGAGCCCGCGATCACCACGGTCACCGACACCGTGAACTACGGCAAGGCCGAGACCCAGGCGTGGGACCGGGTCCACCCCCGGCTCACACACCGCTCCTCATGGCTCGACCACGACGGCGAACTTCCGCTGATCGAAGGCACGTTGATCCGGCTGAAGGTCGAGCACCTGTCGAAGGAACGGGACGCTCCACCACTGTGGTTATGGTCCTCCAAGACCGGTGCCACCCCGGCCGACGTGGACCGCTTCTGGCAGGCATTCCTCCGCCGCTTCGGCCTGGAGCACACCTTCCGCTTCGCAAAGCAGACCCTCGGCTGGACCACCCCGAAACTCCGCATCCCCGAGGCCGCGGACCGCTGGACCTGGATCCTCATCGTCGCTCACACCCAGCTCCGGCTCGCCCGGCCCCTCGCCGCGGACCTCCGCCGGCCCTGGGAGAAACCCACCACCTCCGACCGGCTCACCCCGGCCCGGGTCCGCCGGGGGTTCAGGAACATCCGCGCACACCTCGCCTGCCCGACCCGTGTTCCCAAACCCCGAGGAGCCGGCCCCGGAAAGATCTTGGTAGATAAAGAACAAGCTGAGAACCAAGAGCACCTATCTGCAGGCCCGCAGACCTCGCACACCCGGCGGCACTCAACGGCCGCCGGGCACCCAGCCCTGCCCGCATCCCATCTGACCAGGCCATATTTACGCGTCAGGAGAGAGAAAAACCTCTTCATCCCCCGGACGCGTCGGGGCGGTATTGCCCCTCGTCGATCAGATCCCGCACTCGCGCCTTCTTCCTCTCTGCCATTCCCACCCTGCGTAATTGGCTGTCCTGCACTGCGCGTGAGAGACCGCCAGGCTCCTCACGCTCGATAGGTTCGTCCGCGCTGCCGTGCGGGTACAGCACAGCGGCAGCCGCTGCCCAGTCGCTTGCCACAGCCACCGGCTCCCAGGAATAGCCATCCCAACGAGAAATCAGACGTGGCGCTTGCGGGAACACGTGCGAACTCCGCCGAGGACCAGAATTGAGCGCACTCAAGCGCATTCGCCCCTTTTTTCCTCGGCGTTCCCTCTCGCGCCTACTCACCCAGTGCTCAAAAGACTCCTCATCCATCCCAGCAGCATGACGCAACTACCAAGTAGAGAGCTACCCGCAGCGGCCCTCGCGACGCTACCTGCGCTTTTTTCATCCAGGTTGAAGTGGCTGGTTCGGAAACAGCCTCTGAGCTTGACTCTGTCGGTGATCTTGGAGTTTCGCAGTGCGGCCGCATGATCAACGGGCATGTTCGGGTCGTTCCGATGACCGATGCAGTTGCCGAGGTGTGCGTTGTCGCTCCGTCCCCGTTCCGGTGAACAGGTCCCGTCTTTGACCGTGCGGATCGCGCGGGCGAGCAACCCGGGCGGTACGACGGCGATGTGGGTGCGAGACCGGCTGGACAGGTTGTGGTGTGACGAGGACTTCACCGACTGGTATCCGCGCGACGGGCGTCCGGGCCTCTCGCCCGCCCAGCTGGCCACTGTCTGTGTGCTGCAGTTTCTGCTCGGCTTATCAGACCGGCAGGCGGCCGAGGCGGTCCGCTGCCGCATCGACTTCAAGTACGCGATGGCCCTGGAGCTGGACGATCCCGGCTTTCACCACAGCGTGCTGGCCGACTTCCGCGGCCGTCTCACCGAGGGCGACCGTGCTGACCGCCTTCTCGATCTCGCACTGGTCCGGCTCAAGGAGGCGGGGCTGGTGCGCGAGCGCATCACGCAGCGGACCGACTCCACCCACGTCCTGGCCGCAGTGCGCGACCTGACCCGCCTGGAGCTGATTACCGAGGCGGTCCGCGCCGCGCTGGAAGAAGTCGCCGGCACTGCTCCGCAGCTCCTGGACGGCCTGGTCGATGAGGAATGGGGGCGCCGCTATGGCCGTCCGGTCCGCCTGGGCAAGAACCCCACCAAGCCCAAGACCAGAATCCTCGCGACCGGCGACGACGCCGTCCGACTCCTGGAACACCTCTACCAGCACGGGGCCGACCGCACGTCCGGTCCCCGGGTGCAGGCTCTGCGCCAGATCATGGTGCAGAACTACCATCGCGACGCCGCAGGCCGCCTACTCTGGCGCACCGGCGAGGACGACGGGCCCGGGCTGCCGCCCTCGTCCCGGGCGATCGTCTCTCCCTACGACACCTCAGCCCGCTACGCACGCCATGGACACATCATCAGCTGGAAGGGGTTCTCCGCCCACCTGACCGAGACCTGTGCCGCCGACAGCCCCAACGTGATCACGGACGTGGCCACCACCGCGGCCACCACGCATGACAGCCAGGTCCTACCCGGCATCCACACCCGCCTGCGGCGTCGCGGCCTGCTGCCCGCCGAGCACCTGGTCGACAGCGGCTACACCTCCCTGGTCCACCTGGAGCAGGCCGCCCGAGAGCACCGGGTCACGGTCACCGGGCCACTGCCGGGCAACCCCACCCGCCAGCACCGCAGGAACGAAGGCTTCGGCCGCGACGACTTCCACATCGACTACGACCGCCGACAGGTCACCTGCCCCCAGGGCCAGGTCAGCAGCAGTTGGCACGGCCCCTGCCCGACCTCCTCACCCACCGCGGCCCCGCTGATCGTGGCGAAGTTCACCAAGAGCCAGTGCCGCCCCTGCCCGGCCCGCGCCCAGTGCACCGCCTCCCGAGAGAGCGTCCGCAACGTCGGCTTCCCGCCACGAGAGCTCCGCGACCTGCAACTCCGCGTCCGAACCGAGCAACAGACGCCCGAGTGGAAGGCACGCTACGCGGCTCGCTCCGGAGTGGAAGGCACGGTCAACGAATTCGCGCACGGACACGGCATGCGCCGCTGCCGCTACCGAGGCCAGCCAAAAGCCCACCTGCAACACGTACTCACGGCCATCGCCGTCAACATCGAGCGCCTCAGCAGCCGGCCAGCAACCGAGGCAACCTCCTCACCGAGACCACCGACCGCCTTCCAGACCTTCCTGGACCAGCAGGGGATCCCCCGCTCAAAGTCCTGGCGCACCCTCGGCACCTGACCTCAACCATCCAAGATCACCGACAGAGTCAAGCCGAGTTGTGTCCGGTGGAGTTGTCGCGGGATCGGCTGGCGGCGGCGGTGGTGGCCCGGTGTCGTAACGACCACATCGAGCCGCCGGCCCCGGGGCAGATCGGACGGTTGGTGGGCAAGGCGGTTGTTCTGGACGCACGTGAATCCCTGCGGCCACCGCACGCCACAGGTCAACCGGATGCCGGCCGCAGATTGTTCACGAGCAGGCCGAGGGCGAACTCGAAGCGGTCGTGTCCGGTGCCGGAGATCAGCTCGGCGGCATGGCGTCGAGTCTGCGGGAACTTCCCGGCAGGCAGTGCGGTCAAGCGGTCCAACAACTCCTCGTCGCTGAGCACCCATTCCTGATCCTGGTGCCGGCGACGTTGCCGGACCAGCGACTGTTCCAGCGCATAGGCGCTGACGTAGAGGGACAGCGCGTCGCGGGCCCATCCGGCCGTTCTCGGTTCGATGCCGCCCGCGAGCAGGATCGCCAGGATTCCTTCGCCGACCCGCAGCGTTTCCAGGTTGGTCGGCACCACGGCCAGCGCGGCGCGCGAGACTCCGGGGTATTTCAGGTACAGGTCGCGGATCTGTGTGTACACCCCGAGCAGTTGCTCGCGCCAGGCGGCCGGGTCCGGTTCGGGGAGCACGACCTCGGCGTAGAGTCTGCCGATCAGCAGGTCATCGATGTCGTCCTTGTTGACGATGTGCGCGTACAGCGACGACGGACCGGTGCCGAGCACGGCGGCGACCCGGCGGATGGTCAGCGCGTCATACCCCTCGGTGCCGACGACTTCCAGGGCGGCGTCGGTGATCCGTTCGACGGTGATCGGCTTCTTGCGTGGTGCCGACGCGGCGGCCTCCGCTGCGGGTTGGGCGTGGCGAGCTGCGCGGTGTTGGCTGGGATCGGCGGACATGCAAGCCACTATAGCTTGACACGATCTAAGTTCGTTAGGTAGAACTTAGATCGTTAGAACGAACTAAGTTCGTATCGATGTCCCGGAGGTGTGTGATGCGAGTTTCCGTTGTCGGAGCCGGTCTGGGAGGTCTGGCTCTCGCGCAGGGTCTGCGTGGTGCCGGGATCGAGGCCGATGTGTTCGAGCGCGACCCAGGGGTCGTCGCACGGTTCCAGGGCTACCGGCTCGTGCTGAACCGGATCGGTTTCCAGGCGGTGCGCGACTGCCTGCCGACGCGCTGGCACCCGCTGCTGGACGAGATCGTCATGGACGCCTCCGCCGAGCAGCTGATCCTGGACCCGCAGCTGAACGAGATCGGCAGGCTCGGCGCGGGCCGGACCGGCATCGTGGTCGACCGGCAGGTGCTGCGACACCTGTTGCTGACCGGCCTCACCGTGCACACCGATGCCGCTCTGACCCGCTACAACGTGCTGCCCGACGGCAATGTCCAAGCCCGGTTCGCCCGCCGCGACCCGGCCACCGCCGACCTGCTCGTCGGCGCGGACGGCGTCACCTCCGCGGTCCGCGGGGTGTTGTCGCCGCAGACCACCCCGACCGACACCGGCGTCCGGTTCGTCATCGGCCGCACCCCGGTGACCGACGAGTTCGCCAGCCTGTCCAAGGCATACGGCTCGAAGATCACGGGCGGCGGCGTCAGCCTGCTGCTCGGCGCGATGCGCTTCCGAACCCCGCCGAAGCAGGCCGCCGAGCAACTGGCCCCTGAAGTCACGCTGCCCGACATCGGCGACTACGTGCGCTGGGCCATGATCCTGCCGCCGAACAGCTCGCTGGAGGACCTGACCGCGCAGGACGCCGTGCTGTCCAGGATGGAGGGCTGGCACCCGGAGCTGCGCGCGCTGATCGAGCAGGCCGACCCGGACAACAGCACGCTGCTGTCCATCCGGGTGATCAAGCCCGGTGAGCGCTGGGCGTCCGGCCCGGTCACGCTGCTCGGCGACGCGATCCACGCCACCTCTCCGACCGGCGGCAACGGCGCGAACACCGCGCTGCGCGATGCCGACCTGTTGCGCCGCTGCCTGATCGAGGCCAACGAGGGCCGCCAGGATCTGCTCAGCGCGGTCGACGACTACGAGCGGCAGATGTTCGAGTACGGCGCCGAGGCCGTACGCAGCAGTCTCGAGAAGCTGCCCGCCTTCGCCCCCGAAGCGAAACTGTCCTGAGGCCGAAATTCACCTTGTGCGATCGACCGGACCCGTCCGGTCATGGACATACCAGTTCATACAGCGACCTGGTCTTCGGACTCTTCGCGGTCTGCGGCTACCGGTTCTCCCTCAGGACCGCGGACATCTCCGACGTGAGGCTGTGGCGCGTTCGGCCTGGCGGCCGACTACGAGCCGCTAGAGCCGGTCTCGCGCCAGTGCATCCAAGTGGACCGGGTGCGCGGGCACCGGGAGGACATGCTGCGGGTGGCCGGCTCCCTGTGAACCGGCACGGTCCGCGCCTTCGACCTGCTGCGGATGATGACGAGCGGCGACCGGATGACCGGCCCGGGCGACGCCTTCGCGCACTACGGCCGCATCTTCAAGACGCTCCACCGGGGTCCAGAGGGAGGCCAAAAGGGGCCACGGGATGGTCTTGGGCTCGTGGAGTCCGTTGCGCCGGGGCGTTGTCGGCGTTTCATAGGTGGTCCCCTATGAAACGGCCCACCATCCGGCGGTTCACCTGCGGCGATCATGTTTCATGAGGTGTTGCAAATGGGTGGACGTCTGAAACACCCTCATGAAACAGCTGGGGGCGTGAGCGACGACGACTTCAAACGCGTGGAATCGCAACCCTGCCCGATGTCCACCTGCGCCGCCCCCGCCGGCTCCCCGTGCCGCACCGGCAAGGGCAAGGTCGCCATCCAATACCACACCGCCCGCTTCCGCCTCATGCCCCAGCTCGCCGAGGTCCTCAGTGTCCCGACCCCGGCCGTTCGCAGGCCCGGCTCGGTGTGGACCGAGCTGCCCCGGCCCGCGAGCACCGGCACCACACCGGCCGGACACGTCCGCCTCGGGTACGCCCGAGCCTCGACCGCCCGGCAGTCCCTCGACGCACAGCTCGACTCCCTCGCCGAAGCAGGGGTGGCCCGGGTCTTCTCGGAGAAGATCTCCACCCGCGCCACCCGGCGCCCCGAGCTGGAGGCCGCAGTGAGGCTCGCCGGGGAGATCCGCTCCTCCGGCGTCGCCGTCACCCTCGTCGTCCACGAGCACAAGCGGCTCGGCCGCGGCATCGAACTGGCCATGCTCGCCGAGGAGCTGAAGGCTGGCGACGTCGGCCTGGAGTTCCTCACCGGGGAGCTGAAGGGATCGCACGACTCCTCCGGCATCGTGTTCACTGTGCTGGCCGCAATGTCCGGGATGGAGCGCGAGTACATCCGCGACCGCACCCTCGAAGGCCACGCGTCCGCCCGCAAGCGCGGCAAGACCATCGGCGGCCTCGGCGTCACCAACGACTCCATACTCTCCATGGCCCTCCACCTACGCGACCAGGAGATGAGCCTGCGCGACATCGCCAAGCGCCTCGTCGTCACCACCGGCGCGAAGAAGGGCCGGCACCCCTCACCCGCCACCGTCATGCGGATGCTGCGCGGACATGACCAGCTGACCACCAACCCCGGTCACTCTGAGCTACTTGTCCCTCTGCCGTAGCTACGCGAGCGCAGGGCCGGCTCCATGGCGACGTCGACGGCCGCCAGGTCGCTGACCTCCACGGCGGCCCGCAACGCAGCCCGGTCCGGCAGCAGCTCCGCGGACCGTTCGGTGAGCATCTCGTAGACCAGGCCGAGGACCCACCACGCCTCTCGCCCGTGGTACGCCTCCGGCCGCTCGTACCGCGTCGCCAGTTGCTCCGCCCGCGCCGCCGGCAGCGTCGCGGCGCGGCGCACCTCGGGCGGGACGTCCTTCGCGTCCTTCGGCTGCCACACCCAGCACACCGCCCGGGGCCGGGCTGCCTACCGGCTCAACCGGACTGGAGGACCTCGTTGCGCAGCGCGCGCAGCAGAGTCAGCGCGTCGTCGTTGTCGGCGTCGGTGAACGCGTGGACCGCCCCCAGGACCGAGATCCCGATCCGCTTCGCCGTGGCCAGGTCGCCGCCGGCCAAGGCCGCCTGCTCAGGAAAGTGAGGCGGGCCTGCGGGTCGGCATTGAGCTCCGCAAGGCGCCGGCCCATGCCGTCGCCACCAGTCCCGGCGGTGATGCCGAAAGCGGCGAGCAGGATCCGCTGGAGCGTGTGCTTCCCGTACGCGGCCAGCAGCTCCGGCAGCGGCCGCTCCCCCGCGCCGCCCGCCAGCACAGCCAGCGCGGCGTCGTCGTTCCCGACGACGGCCTCAAGCGCGGCCAGGGCTCACAGATGCTCGTCATCGGCCAGCTCGATGTCGATTGCTGAGGCAGTCCCACCCGGCTCCGAGGTTCAGAGGCATTCAGAGCGGGCGGTACATGACGTGCAGCCCGACATAGCCGGCTGTGGGATGCCGGAAGCCCTCCGGCAATGTGCCCAGTACCTCGAAGCCGAGCGACCGGTAGAGCTTCACCGCATGGACGTTCGTCTCTACAACCGCGTTGAACTGCATCGCGCGGTAGCCCGCTGCACGCGCCCAGTCCACTGTGTACTCGCACAGCGCGCGCCCCACGCCCTGCCCCGCGTGCACCGGGTCCACCATGTAACTGGCGCTCGCGATATGCGACCCCTTGCCCATGTGGTTGCGATTCATCTTTGCGGTCCCCACGACCGCCCCTGAGTCGTCCACTGCGACGACCGTACGGTTCGGAGCCGACAGTACCCACCAGTCGCGACCTTGGTCTTCATCAAGATCCGTCGGATAGGTGAAGGTCTCACCTGCGGCGACGATCGTATGAAAGAAGGGCCAGATCGCGGGCCAATCCTCCGTGCTGGCTTCCCTGATCAACATGCGGACAGGATGCCGTACGCCTGCGATACCCCCAACGCCTTTTCCACCCGAAGCACACCCGAGATGCCGAGGCTGCCTGCCATACTGATGGCATCGCGTATTGAGCCGTCGTGAGTTGGCCGGGTTCAGGCGGTGTTGGCGGGCTTGGTGAGCCAGTCAGTTGCTCGTGAGATCGACCCAGATCCAGGGCGCGTGGGCCCATCGGCGTACTTCGCCGACAACCAGCTCGATGGTGGTTCCCACCGCCGGGAGACTGTGGGCCAGTTCGCGTACTCCCGGCTCTCTGCCGCGACGGATGACGTCCAGCGACGCGCCGACCGGCTCGTATCCATTGATCGTCGCGATGAAGCCCCAGGGCTGGTGGCTGGTGATCGTTGCTTGGACGAGTTCGCCAGTGTGGAGTTCGCTGAGCGGCCGTTCGAGTTCATCGGGCATGGGGGTGTTCCCTTCTGTTGGTGGCATCACTTCGTCTGTCGGTCGGGTTGGCGTCGGTGGGAGGCGTAGGTTGCCCAGCGGGCTCCGGCCTGGATGGCGTGGTCCTCGGCGCATTCGGCTGTGTAGCCCAGCGCCTGGGCGGCGACGGCGGGCGGCATCTCCTGGACCAGGGCTCGGATCGCGGCGAGCCGGGTGCCGAGCAGGTGGATGCCGTTTTTGGCCAGCTGGTTCATCAGGTAAGTGGAGTGAATGTGCTGCCCAGGGCGGTTACCGGGGAAGAGCCACGGACTCACCCGGTTGGCTGTGATGTTGCGAGGGCCGCGGTTCTCGGCGTGATCGCGGAGTACTTGTCCGAAGGGCTCGGGGACCGGGACCGGGCCGTGGGGTCCGAGGGTGATGCGGACTTCGTCGCTGCTGAGGTCGAGGTCGTCCATGGTGAGCGCGGCGATGCGGGTCAGGGGCTGGGCGAACAGTGCCAGGAGGAGGGCTGCCGCGCGGTCGCGGAGGAACGTGTTGGCGTGAGGGTCGAGGAGGCCGCGCAGGAGCTGTAGCCGCTGTTCCTGGGTGATGGTGTCGCGTGGCGTGCGCTGGTGATACGGAAGCCGCAGGTGGCGGGCCATGCTGCCGTTCTTGCCGGCCCAGACGATGAACGCTCGGCTGTCTTGGCGGCTGCTGTTCCCGGTGGTGATCCAGGCGTCGAGCTGGGCCTGGGTGCACGTAGGTGGGGTGGCGCCGTGCTCGCGCAGCCAGGCCAGGAAGATGCATGCTGAGTTGATCTCGCGTCGGTGGCGGGCGGTCAGCCCCGGGGCGAGCGGTTCGCGGGCCGCGCGTTGACGGAGTTGGCGCAGGCTGTGCCAGGTGGCGAAGCGCCGGACGAGTTGCAGGTCCTCGTCCAGTTGGATGGTGTCGAGGGTGCGGCGGAGCCAGTTCTCGAAGAGGACGAGGTAGCGGTCCCGGTGTTCGAGAATCGGGTGCTGGACGAGCAGGTCGCGCAGGTGCATGACGGACTGCGGCGACGGGTGGTCATCGAAGGTCTCGTGCTTGAGGGGGAGTCGGCCGGTGGCCAGACCGGCCAGCAGCGGGGCGATGTGCCGGTTGCCGGCCAGCCAGACAAGCCCGGTGCCGGGGTTGGGCTGGGTGCAGACGGCTCGGTGCAGGGGCAACAACGAGGGGGCGACCTGGCCGGTGCCGTCGTCTAGGAGCTCGGTGATCCGTTCGGTGAGGTGGCAGCCGGGGCAGATCACACCGTCGGGGCGGTGTGCCCACCAGCAGTGCTGTTCACCCAGGTGTCGACAGCGGGGGCATATCCGTTCCGTCATGGTCAGTCGGTTCGGCGGACGCGGGCGCGCTTGGGGCGGATCGTGCTGTTCAGCTTGATGCCAGCGGGGCCGGCGTTGACCGCCTTGGGCGCCGCGACGGCCTCGACGCGGAAGGCGCACAGGTCCTCGACGGTGCATTCCAACGCATGGGTCAGGGCTCCGAGGACGGTCAGGGAGATCCGGTCCGGACGGGTGCTTACGAGGCGGTAGATCTGCGAGGCGGACAGGGTGATGCCGCGTTCGGTCAGGAGCGGGATCAGGTCGGAGATGTTGTGCAGGCCGCGGGCGGCCATGATCTCGCGAAGCCGCCAGGAGTAGGTGATCGTCTGTCGGGTCACTTGGTCTCCCTGAGCGGGGCCGTGATGCGGTCCAGCGCGGTACGGACGGTGCGGGCCCGGTAGTCGGGCGAGACGTGCGCGTAGAGCGAGGTGGTGGAGGCGTGCTCGTGGCCGACCTGTTGCTGGACGAAGAGTTCGTCGTAGCCGACCTCGATGAGGTGGCTGACGTAGCTCCGTCGAAGGGAGTGGAAATCGAGCCCCTCGTCCAGGGCGAGGTCCTTGCGGCAGCGGGTGAAGATCGTGCTCACCGAGCTGGCGGACAGCCGGGCGCCACGCTCGGAGGGCCAGAGGGAGGTGTTGCCGTCGGCGGCGAGGGCGGGGGGAGCTCCTCGGTCCATTGCCGAAGGGAGTCCACGGCCCAGTCGAAGAGCGGAGCCGTAAGTACCGAGCGGCGCTTGGGCGGTGAGCCCCGCATCGCCTTGCCGAAGCGCACTCGGACGATGCCGTAGTGGCCGAACTCGGGGGCCTTGGGGTTGCTCGCCAGGTCGCAGAGTTCCAGGCGGGCGACCTCGTTTCGGCGCAGGCCCCAGGCGTACGCCGTCTTGAGCAGCACGGAGTCGCGGAAGGCGCTGGTCCAGCCCTTTCGACCGGAGGACTGCGCGGCCTCGGCCCGGTCATCCGCGTAGTCGAACACGGCCTGAAGTTCGTCGTGGGTGAGCGCTCGTCTTCCCGGGCGTCCCATGGCCTCTTGGACATGGCGGCCGGTGTTCCATTCGGTGCAGATCTGTATGGGGTGGGTGCCGAAGCGCTTCTCGCATTCGGCCGGCCAACCATAGTGAGGATCGGTCAGGTAGCTGCAGAACTGCCGCAGTGTGGTCTGGTAGCCGAGCAGCGTGGAGTGGCTGACGTTCTTCACCGCTCGCGCGTCGGTGAAGAACTCGTCGGCATCTGCCGCCGCCCAGGCCCACGGCCCGGCGTCGGCGAAGTGCCGGAACCGGCGGACGAGGCGCTCGCGGGACTCCACGGTGCCGAAGCTGAGGTTCCGGGCGAGCTGCTGGTTCCTCCACCCGTCGAGCATCGCCTGGAACACCTGCTCTTCCGGGTGCAGCAGCGGGACGTCCTGCACCAGATGAAGTCCGGCAGCACCCTCGGAAACCCGCACATCCACTCCTCGCACGCCATGCGAAAGATTCGCACTTTATGCGAATCGCAGGCGACTGTACAGGTCAGCAGCCCGCAGTGCGATCTCCGGGCCTCGCCTGAGCTTGTCTTTTATGGTCAGAAATCGAACACGGCGTCGCTCGTGGTTGCTGGTGACGGCCTCAACTGTGCCGGGGCGCTGGCATCATGTAGTTGTGCCTGCGCCTCGTGATCCTGCTCCTGCCCGGTACGTATGCATCGGCGTCGAGCGGGACTTGGATCGCTTCCTCGGAGAGTACGGGCTGACTGTGTCGGCCTTGCAGGACAAGATCGCAACTCGCGTGCCTGTCGGCGTCGGTGGCCTGCCCGGGCCCGTGGAGTATCTCGTCCACGAATCGGTTCTTCGGTCGGACGAGGAGTTCCCGTGCGCCGGGGACGCCGAGGCGTTGCAGTTCTGTCGTGCTGTCGCCCACCAGTTGTCGACGGAATTCGGCATCACCCCAGGTGAGGCGGCCGCGCGCATCGTTCGTCACTGGTGTGAGCCCGGGGACGACGGGCGGACTCCGCGGACGTGGATCGTGGGCTCGGACATCGCCTATCACGAGGACCCCGACTTCTGGGCGAAGCACATTTACTACGGCACTCACTGGTGGCCGCCCGGCGACACACCCGCGCCACTTCCATCGCCGTGAGGTTGTGCAAACAGCTTCTGACCATAAAAGACAAGCTCAGCTTGACGTTAACCCTCGGCGGGCTTGGTGTTCCTTGATCGACTCGGCGCGTTTGACGGTCTTGCCGACGTCGTGGTGCTTGGCGCGGTGCTTGTTCTTCGAGCCGGGAGGCCGTCCGGGCCCTGGCCGGGACGGTTTTGGTGCGGCCGCCGGACGGGCTGCCGTCGCGCGGACGTTGCGAAACCCCCGCCGCACCCAGGCGGGGGTGAGCTGGCGAGGCTCGGCGGGCCGTTCCCAGGGGCGACGCAGGTCCTCGGTGAGCGGGCGGGCCAGGCGGAGCTGGGTGTGGGCGGCGATGATCAGCCAGGTCCACAGGTCGGCGGTGTCCGCGTGCCGGATCTTTGGGGCGGTCCAGCCGAGGGTCTGTTTCATGAGTCGGAAGGTGTGTTCGAGATCGAACCTGCGGAGGAATGCCTGCCACCAGCGGTCCACGTCCGCCGGTGCGGCGGCGGTGGAGGAGATCCAGAGCCAGACCGGTTTGGGGTCGCGGTCGCCTGGCAGGCGCTCGACTTTCAGCCGCATCAACGTGCCGTGCAGGACGGGTAGTTCCTCCTTTGCCAGGTCCAGCCAGGGACCGCGGTGGGTGAGCCGGGGGTGTATCCGGTCCCAGGCCATCGCTTCGGCTTTGCCGTAGCGGGTGGTGTCGGTGACGGTGGTGACGTCGGGTTCGTGCCAGCTGTCGGGCCGTGCCAGGGACAGGACACCGCCGTGCTTGCGGGGCCGGCCGCCCTTCGGGCCGCAGTGGGCGGGCCCGGCGTCGCGGAGCATCACGCGGTCCGCGCGCAGGCGTCCGACCAGGACGACGGGCAGGTCCGCGAGCGCATGGGAGAGGAAGGCGACGTCGTAGCCGGAGTCCATGACGACCCAGATCTCCGGGTCGCCCTCGCGCCACTGCCCGGTGTGCATCAACCGGGCCACGACATCGCGGAGTTGGGTTGCGGTGACCGCCGTCGCGTCGTCAGCCTGCCCCAGGCGGAGAGCGTCCAGCAGCGCGGTCCAGGAGGTCCGGCCAGTCTCCAGGGCCGCGACGAAGGAGTACGGCCAGCCGGGCACGAACTGGTCCTTGCTGCGGTTCCCACGCCCGTAGACATGGCAGAACAACCGGTCGTCGCTGGTGGGGGCGTCAGGCCGCAGCCAGTTGCTGACGTCGACGGCCAGCACGATCCGCCCGCCGGCCGCCCGCGGCAGCGGCAGGCCGGCCAGGGCGCGGCGCAGGCGGGCAGGCTTGCACCAGCCCCGGTCCAACGCGGCGTACAGGGCGCCGTGTCCACGCCGATGCTCGGCAGCCAGGCACAGCTCGACCAGCGTCCTCACCGGCCCGTCCGTACATAGCACCGCGTCCGTGAGCTCGAAGAGCGCATCCGCGCGGGCGTACAAGGACTCGTAGAACTCGACCCGAAAGCGGGACAGGACACCCAACGCATCACCGGCGGACCCGGCGACAGGCAGACTCATACACAGCGGCCGTTCTCCCGTGCTTCGTTACTCGACATCTCGAAGCGTGGAGAACGGCCGTCCCCGTTGTCCCGTGAAGAACCGCAGATCAGCAGGTCGGGTGACGTGCGAGGTTAAACGCCAAGCTGAGACCCTGTCACCACGTCTACGACGTCGACTGACCGCCTTGAAGTAGTAGACAAAATGCCTGATCAGACAGTGGATGGACCCCGCAGTCGGCACTTCGACAGGCAGTCGGCACTACAACGTCGCGGGTTCGCATGTTTCACGATTCGCGATGCTCTCGGAACGACAACAGCGACTAAGGGCACCCATCAGCCGGCGTCGACCCGGCATCACCAGGACGACGGCAAGCCGCCCCGCATCTGGTCCCGGATCCGGGGCCGGCTGCGGCAGCTGCTGGACAGCCGCCGTCGTCGCCTGCGCGCCCTCGCCCGTACGGCGGGCCACGGCATCGTCCGCGGCTCCGCCGGCGCGGTGGGCGCGAGCGGAACCGGGTGGATCATCTGGTGGATCCAGCAGCGCTGACCCGCCGCACCCGCTGATCCCACATCCGCCGACCTGATGGACCCGGTCCGAGCCGGGATCACCAGCGGCTCACCCCGTACGACGGTCACCACACGCGGGCCGTCGTACGGGGTCCGGGGCGAGGGCCGGACGCCGGAGGTCGTATAACGCTCCGGTACGGCGGCGGCGCCGACGCGCAACACCGGCGAGCGCAACCCGATCCCCGGGACGTCCGCGCCACCCATCCCTCACTCTCAACGCCCGTAGGGGGCGGTGACCTGGGCAGACTCCGGGATGCTGGTACAGCCAGCGTAGGAGATGTCTCACGTGCAGGCGCAACGGTTTACGCACCAGATGGTCACAGGACATATCGCAGCAACTCTCCTGCGGGCAGCACCTCGTGAGCATAGGCTCCGGCTCCATGGCCGCCGACAGCATGGTTCAGCTCATCTCCTTTCTCGCCGCGCAGCAGCCGTACGAGATCGTGGGCACGCCGGAGAGCGAGTGGGTCGGCTTCAAGAGCGTCCCGCCCGAGGGGCCGTACAACTTGGGCACCGACATGGGCAAGTTCGAGCTCGCCAAGGACGTCGTCGCGTTCTCGAACGCGGGCGGGGGCCTGATCGTGTGCGGCTTCAAGGCGACGAAGAAGAAGCATGAGCTCTTCGAGGTGGCGGAGAAGGTGACGCCCTTCGACAGGAAGCTGGTCGACAGCACGAATTACAAGGACGTCATCACGGAGTACGTACGCCCGCTGCTCAAGGTGAAGTTCTTCTGGTACGACCACCCCGAGGGCGACCCGGAGGCGTCCGGGCACTACTTCGTGATCGAGGTGCCGCCACTGCCCGAGGCCGACCGGTGGGCGATGGTCACCCGGGGCATCACCGAGAACGGACAGTTCATCAAGAACAGCTGGACGGTCCCGATCCGCAACGGCGACAGTACGGCCTTTCTCCCGCAGGACGAGGTGTACCGGCTCCTGAACGACGGCCTGGGCCGGCAGCGGTGGCGGGCGCAGCTACGTTGAGCCGACGCCCGCCTATCAGAAGGGGGTGGTGACCGGCGGTCGCGGGACCCCGGACGTCAGTTTCGACGCGGACCCGTCGACCGGCGTCGCGGTCTACGACAGCGTGGGGCCCTACGGCAAGTCCGGCTGGTTCCAGGTCGGCGGCACCAGCCTCGGCGCACCCACCTGGGCGGCGATCCTCGCCTCGGCCGACCAACTGCGCGCCACCGCAGGCAAGGCCCGGCTCACCTCGGCGAACGGCTCGGCGGAGCAGGCCGTCTACGCAGTCGCCGGCCACCTGGGTGACATCGTCTCGGGCCCAGGGCGACGGTCCGTGCCCGGCCATCTGCGCGCCGGGCGCCGGCTGCGACTTCGTGACCGGCCTCGGCAGCCCCCGCACCGGGGTGGACGCGGCCCTGGTGGCCACTGGCTGATCCCCCATCGGTACCCCCGAGCGGCGGAGCGGCGGCCGGGGCGGAGTGTCACTCCGCCCCGGCCGCGCCATACCACCCATCCCCTCTCCTGCCGCCGCGCCGGGAATCATGATCTTCGCCCCACTACGTCAATGGTGGCGGTTTTTCGTCCCGCAATCCTCTCTGAAATGGCTCTGACCTTGTGTTTTCGGCTACCGCTGAAGGCGCTGGCCCTCTTTTGCGTGCGCCCTCACGCTGATGGGGACAGACGACGCGGCGGCCGCCGGCCGTCGCAGCACCCGATGCCACACAGGAGAGACATGAACATCAGAAGGTTTGCCGCGACCCTGTTCGCCGCAGCCGCGTTGCTGGCCGGCTCGACCGCCGTGGCGTCCGCCGCGACACCGCAGCCCGGCTTCCGTGCGGAGGCCCGTGCGATCGGCATGTCCACAACGCAGGCATCGAGCCTGCAGCAGCGGGTCGACGCGGTCCTCGCCGGACAACCGGGGGGCCGCCAGGTGTCCGCGACAAAGGTCGAGTACGACGGCCTCACCGTTACCCTCGACCCGGGCTACTCGGCCGCGTCCAGCGCGAAATCCGTCGTCAGCCCCTTCCTCACCTGCGCCTACGGACACCTGTGCATGACCGTCCGGGGCACCAACTTCGACTTCTACAAGTGCCAGCTGTGGTACGTCAACAACTGGTACGGAACCAGTCTCTTCATCAACAACCAGACGACGGGCACGGTTGCCAGGTTCTACGGCCAGGCCGGCAACCAGATCTGGACGTCGACGGCCTACGAGTCGAGGAACGCGGACTGGGCCCCCGTCTGGTCGCTCCGTCCCTGCTGAGCCGAGACGCTGCCCACGGAGCCGCCCCCGGACCCACCGGGGGCGGCTCCGCCGCGAAATCCGGACGGCCCGCGACCGGAAGACGACCGACGGCACTCTTGCGATCGACGGTGGTTTCCCCAATGCTCCCAGAGTGGAAGTCCGTTCAGGATGTCTGACCTCCCTGGCGCGGCTGATGCGGGGGCGTGGTGCTGCGAATTCACTTCACTGACCGGGATCTCGCCCGGACCCGGGTGGCTACCTCCCCCGAGCCATTGTGGGAAGTGGTGCTGGCCCTCCATGTGCTCACCGGCCCGCGGCACCGGCTGCCCCTTCCGCTGACGGCCTGGCGCAACCGGGTCCGGGCCCAGGTCCGGGACACCGGGATCGGCGGCGCGTTACGGATGCTGCAGACCCTCGCTCCGGCGGAGGCCGAGTACTTCCCCGACTTCCTCACCCCCGCCGAGTCGGAAGACGGACTGACCGCCGGTCTTGAGGCACTACGCGCGACCCCGCGCCCGTACCTGCGCCGAGACATCGCGGAGCTGGCCCGCACCCGGCACCTGCCCCGTTGGGCCGGGCGGCTGGCCGAGGGCGAACGGGGGCAGACCGCTGAACTGGCCGACGCGGTCAGACTGCTGCACCGCACCGTGGTCGAGCCGGGGTGGGGCGAGGTGGCCGTGGCCATCGAGGCCGACCGGGCGGTGCGCGCCCAGGCCATCCGGGACGGCGGGGTGATCGGCCTGCTGGAGTCGTTGCGCCCGATGCTGTGCTGGGACGACCCGGTGCTTGAGGCCCGCTACCCCGCGCCCATGGACGTCCACCTGCGGGGGCGCGGCATCCGCCTTATCCCGTCGTATTTCTGTTCGAGGATGCCCGTGGTGCTCGTCGACCCGCAACTGCCGCCGGTCGTGGTCTACCCCGTCGACCACTCGCGGGGCTGGGCGCCGGCCGCCACCCGGGCCTGCCGTCCGCAGGCGCTCGCCGACCTGCTCGGCCCGACCAGGGCCCGGGTGCTGGCCGGTCTGACCCACAGTGCCACCACCGGCGCGCTGGCCAGGATGCTGTCGATCTCACCGGCCAGCGCCAGCATGCACATCAGCAGACTGCGGACCGCCGGCCTGGCGCGGACGGTATCGGCCAACGGCCGCGTGCTGCATACTCTCACCCCGCTCGGCGACGCGGTGCTGCACGGCGATCTGCCGCTCACCGCACCGCCGGGATGACGCCCGCGCGTTCCCCACGGGCTGGCGGAAGCCAGCCGTCCGGGTGCGTTCGGTGAGCACCGGGGGGTAGCGCGGCCCTGCCCCGGCTGGTGTCCGGCGACGACTCCAGATGATCAAGATCTGGCCCTGTAGTACTACCTCAATCGCTCCCAGGACCGGCCCCCAGTCCTCCGCGAAGATGTAGTGCGCGATGCTCGGGTAGCGGGCCGGGAGGGTGCAGTGATCCCAGCGGTCGTGCATTCGCCATAGCTGGTGCTCAGGCGGCACCGTGCCGCGGAGATAGATGACCGCAGCGGTTCGCCAACGGATCTGACTGCGCGGGTCACTGTCAAAATCGAGATCAGGGCCATCGCGGAGATGGTTCTGCAGAGCGCCTACCTGCTCCTCACTGAGCTCCATGCCTAAGCTTGACTCTGTCGGTGATCTTGGACGCGGTCAGGTGCCGAGGGTGCGCCAGGACTTCGGCCGGGGGATTCCCTGCTGGTCCAGGAAGGTCTGGAAGGCTGTTGGCGGTCTCCCTGGAGGGGCGTCCTCGATGACTGACCAGCGGCTGAGTCGTTCGATGTTCACGGCGATGGCCGTGAGGACGTGTTGCAGGTGGGCTTTGGGCTGTCCTCGGTAGCGGCAGTGGCGCATTGCGTGTCCGTGGGCAAGCTCGTTGATGGTGCCCTCGACTCCGGAGCGGACCGCGTAGCGGGTCTTCCAGTCGGGTGTCTGTTGTTCGGCCCGGACGCGGAGTTGCAGGTCGCGGAGTTCTCGCGGGGGAAAGCCCACGTTTCGGGCGCTGTCGGCGGTGGTGGTGCATTGTGTGCGGGCCGGGCAGGGGCGGCACTGGCTCTTGGTGAACCGGGCCACGATCAGGGGTGCGGCGGTGGGCGAGGAGGTCGGGTAGGGGCTGTGCCATCCCGCGCTGACCTGGCCCTGGGGGCAGGTGACCTGGCGGCGGTCGGAGTCGATGTGGAAGTCGTCCCGGTCGAAGCCTTCGCCTTTCCTGTGCTGGCGGGTGGGGTTGCCCGGTAGCGGGCCGCTGACGGTGATCTGGTGTTCGCGGGCGGCGCGTTCCAGGTGGACCGGGGAGGTGTGGCCGCCGTCGACCAGGTGCTCGCCGGGCAGGAGCCCGCGACGGGCCAGGCGGGTGTGGATGCCGGGCAGGGCCTGGCCGTCGTTGGTGGCGGCCGAGGTGGTGGCCACATCCGTGATCACGTTGGTGCTGTCGGGGTCACACGTCTCGGTGACGTGCGCGGCGAACCCTTTCCAGCGGATGATGTGGCCGTGACGGACGTAGCGCGCCGTGGTGTCGTAAAGGGAGACGATCGCGCAGGAGGAGGGCGGCAGGCCGCCGTCGTCAGCGGTGCGCCAGCGCAGGCGGCCCGCCTCGTCGCGGTAGTAGTTCTGCATCACGATCTGCCTCAGCGCGTCGGCCTGCGGGCCGGGTCGGCAGCCCGATCCAGACCGGTGAAGGCGTTCCAGCAGCCGGCAGGCGTCCTCGCCCGCGGCGAGGATCCTGGTCTTGGGCCGGGTGGGGTTCTTCCCCAACCGGACCGGGCCGCCGTAGCGGCGCCCCCACTCCTCGCCAACCAGGCCGATCAGCAGGTGCGAGGCAGTGCGGGCTACTTCTTCCAGCGCGGCGCGGACGGCCTCGGTGACCAGTTCCAGCCGGGTGAGGTCGCGCACCGCGGCCAGGACGTGGGTGGAGTCGGTGCGCTGCGTGGTGCGCTCGCGCACCAGTCCGGCCTCCTTCAGTCGGGTGAGTGCCAGATCGAGAAGACGGTCGGCACGGTCGCCCCTGATGAGACGCTCTCGGAAGTCGGCCAGCACACCGTGGTGGAAGCCGGGATCGTCCAGCTCCATGGCCAGCGCGTACTTGAAGTCGATCCGGCAGCGGACCGCCTCAGCGGCTTGCCGGTCCGACAGACCGAGCAGGCACTGCAGCACACACACGGTGGTCAGCTGGGCGGGCGAAAGACCGGGACGGCCGTCGCGCGGGTACCACCCGGCGAAGTCCTCGTCGTGCCACAGCCCGCCGGTCCCTTACCCACATCGCCGTCGTACCAACCGGATTGCTCGCCCGCGCGACCTGCGCGGTCAGAGAAGGAACCAGCTCACCGGAACGGGAACGGAGCGACAACGGACACCTCGACAACGACATCGGTCTACGAAACAACCCGACCATGCCCCATGGTCACGCTGGCGCACCGGGAACAGCAAGATCACCGACAGAGTCATCTTCACCGTCTGGGACTGCCCGTGTTCGGAGTCGATCTATCTCCGCAGATAATTGCGGAGGCCCGGCGAAGGCACCCGGGATTGCGATTCGAGGTGGGGTCCATGATGGCCCTCGACCTACCGGACGGTACTCTCCGCGGCATCGTGGCCTGGTATTCGATCATCCACGTCCCGCAAGAACTGCTGCCGCAGGTGTTCGGGGAGTTCCATCGGATGCTGGTTCCGGGTGGCTACGTGCAGCTTGCGTTCCAGGTCGGCGACGAGGTGTCGCACCGGGCGCAGTCGTTGGGGCACACGATCTCGCTCGACTTCCACCGGCGGCAGCCTGACCGCGTCACCGGGCTGCTGGCCCAGGCCGGGCTGGTCGAGCGCGCACGCCTGGTACGAGAACCCGATGAGGACGGCGATTTCCCAGAGAAGACGTGCCATGCCTTCCTGTTGGCCCGCAAACCGGCCGATGCCCTGTGATCGTGGGCGAAGCGTGGCCACTCGCAGAACTGACCGCGGGTTTTCCCGTTCCCCGGACAGCGCTGCGGCCTTGACGTGATCATGTGCGTTGCTGAGACGATCATGATCGACACAAGGCCGTGAGGATGAGTCTGCCCAACGTTGCCGCCTGCCCCTGCGTCGAGTCCCTGGCCGTATTGTCCGAGTTTCGGACCGGCTTCTATGCCTGTTTGACCGCCCGCGCGGATGCGTTGTTCGAGCTGACCGACGCGGTGCTGTGCACGGGCGGGCCGGTGCGGTCGCTGGTCGACCTCGCACTGGCTCCCGAACACCGTCGCGGACACGGAGCTCTTTACGATGGTCTCAACCGCGGCGGGCTCGATGTCGCCCGGCTGCGGCGGATTCTGGCAGGGCTGCCGCGGGCGGCCAGCGGCCGGTTGGTCCTTGCGGTCGACGTCTCGCCGTGGCTGCGGCCCGACGCCGCAACTGTCCCGGACCGCTCGTTCTGTCACACATACGGCCGCGGCAACGCAAAGCACCAGATGATGCCCGGCTGGCCGTACTCGGTCGACCGGCTCCACCCGAGGCTGACACGCCGGGCCGCCTGGCTCGACCACGACGGTCCGCTGCCGATCATCGAGGGCACCGTCATCCGCCTGGCCGTCGAACACCTGCCGTCCGGCGGGGTGAACAAGCCGGTCTGGCTGTGGTGGTCGAGCACCGGCGCCACCGAAGCCGACGTCGACCGCTGCTGGCAGGCGTTCCTGCGGCGCTTCGACATCGAGCCCACCTTCCGCATGCTCAAGCAGACCCTCGGCTGGACCCGGCCCCGTCTCCGCGACTCGGCCGCCGCCGACCGCTGGACCTGGCTGATCATTGCCGCCCACACTCAGTTCCGACTCGCCCGCCCGCTCGCCACCGACCTGCGCCGGCCGTGGGAAAAGGCAGCCCCACCCCACAAACTCACCCCGGCCCGCGTCCGGCGCGGGTTTCGGCACCTCCGCACGACGGCAGGGAGGCTGTCGCACGGCTTGTCTCGTTGGGGAGTCAAGAGCGATTTTGTGTTCGGTTTCGGTCATCGCGAGGATGTCGGAGTCTGGGCTGGTGGGGCGGAACTTCCTGCTGTGCGACCGTGAACGTAATCTCGAGATGCCGAAGAGTATCCGGGAGTGGCTTCCGCCAGGGCACTTGTGCTGGAGAGTGCTTGAGGTGGTCGAGGAGCTCGAACTTTCGGCCTTCGAGGACGGCTATCGCGCCAACGGGCAGGGCGGTATCGCCTACCCGCCGGCCGCCCTGGTGGCGCTGATCTTCTACTGCTACAGCAAGGGCATACGCTCCTCGCGCGGCATCGAGCGGGCCTGCTGGGACGATCTCGGCTGCCGGATCATCACCGCGAACCGCGTAGTGGACCACTCCACCGTCGCGCGGTTCGTCCAACGTCACCGCGATGCGCTGAGCCAGCTGTTCGTGCAGGTGCTGGCCCTGTGCGGCCGTCATGGGCTGGTCGATCTGGCGGCGGTAGCGGTGGACGGCTCGCCCATGGACGCGAACGCCTCCCGCGACTCCAACAAGCAGTTGTTGCGCCTCGAAGCCGTCATCGCCCGTTGCGAGGGCGAGATCAACGCGCTGATGGACTGTGCTGGTGAGCACGCCTGCCGGGTCGAGACCGGCGACGCCCCGGACGCCGACGGCGAGCCACCGGGTGACGACTGGCCGAAGCTGTCGCGTCTGTGCAATGTGCTTGCCCGGGCTCGTTCGGCTCGGGACACGATCTACCAGCGGGCCCTGCCGTCCGCCAACGAGATCAAAATCAAGGCCGAGGCCGCCGAACGCATCGTGGCCCGGGCATGCAAGCGGCTCGCCGCGGAGACGGCAGCCCACCAGGAGAAACTGAGGAAGTACCAGGCCAGGACCGAAGCCGATCGGGCGGCGGGGCGCCGAGCAGCCAACGGCCGGCCACCCGTGCCCATGGAGCACAAGACGGTCCTGCTCCGGCAGCGGGTCCGACTCACAAAGGCACTCGCTCACCTGGAACGGGCCCGCAGCCCCGAGCCGGCGCCCTCTCCGAGCGCCGTTGCCAGCCTGACCGATCCGGACTCGCGGCTACAGCTGGGCAAACACGGCGGCTACCTGCAGGGATACAACTTGCAGATCGTGTGCGCCCGCCGCCAGATCCTGCTGGCCGTCGACCTGCACGACAACCCGTCGGACCGCACGGCACTGATCCCGATGGTCAGCAAGACGCAGGAGAACCAGCGCGCGGCACGACTGCCGGGCGACATCGGGCTCTGGCTCGCGGACAGCGGATACGCCAGCGCCTCCCCGTTCGAGCAACTCGCCGACCTGCCCCTGCTGGTCTCGGTCACCAGCGAGGCCGACCAGGGGGGCTTCCCCGCGAAGCGCCAGACCACCCCGGCAGCCCAACAGGCCATGGCCGACCGCCTGGCGACCCCGACCGGCCGTGCTCAGTACCGCCAGCGCAGCTCTCTCGTCGAACCTGGCTTCGCGCAGCTCTTCCAGCGGTTCGGCCGGCACCTCAACTACCGAGGCCGTCGAGCGGTTGACACCGAGATCAAGCTCCTCGGCACCGTCCACAACC
The DNA here is from genome assembly GCF_045039895.1 of Streptomyces sp. NBC_01190. Taxonomy (NCBI): domain Bacteria; kingdom Bacillati; phylum Actinomycetota; class Actinomycetes; order Kitasatosporales; family Streptomycetaceae; genus Streptomyces; species Streptomyces sp. NBC_01190. The sequence continues at coordinate 8,056,025 of NZ_CP108580.1, read as the reverse complement.
TCAGCAAACTCCTCGCCGGCACCGAAAAATCGCGCTCTTGACTCCCCAACGAGACAAGCCGTGCGACAGCCTCCAGGCTCACCAGTCGGTACACCGAAACCCACCACACCCGGCCCCGGACGCCCACCCGGCTCGAAGAACCGCCGCCCCTCACCCCGCCACGACGTGGGACGCGTCCTCATCATCGGCGAGGCGTATCAGCGACCGGCCCACAACAAGGTCGGCACCAAACCCCGACGAATTTGCCCGGCGGCCGCTGTCGGCGGGCAGCCGTTCGGCGCGGCGTTGTAGGTCGGCGGTGGCCGCGCGGGCGCAGGCGGTCAGCTGGAGCGCGATCTGCTCGTAGTGGCGCTCCTGGAGGGTGTCCGGGCCGTTCCACGCCAGGACGGCCTTGACGGACGTTGCTGCTGATGCCGTGCATCGCCGCCACTCCGGTCGTAGGAGGGAGCTCTGCCTCCGCTTTGTCCCGACAGCGCCTCAAGGTGCCCACTCACACATGCGCGGAGCGAGAGCCCTCTCACCAGCCTCACCGGTGCTCAGTACCAAATTGGGGTGTCCCTCGCGCGGCACGGGCGACAAATCAGCCCAAAGTGATGAAATATCCTAGAAGTATGCATTACTCTCCCCTATCCCCTCGCGTGAGGTGTCTCCCGTGCAGGATGTGCCGTTCTGGCTGTGGGCGGTCTTCGCGGTCACCGTGGTCGTGGCACTGGCCGTGGACTTGCTGGCCCACCGAGAGGAGCACGTCATCGGCTTCCGGGAAGCCGCCGCGTGGAGCGGGGTGTGGGTGGGCCTCGCGTGTATCTTCGGCGCGGTCGTCTTCCTGGTGCTGGGGACAACGCCGGGGGTGGAGTACACCACCGCGTGGCTGCTGGAGAAGAGCCTGTCGGTCGACAACCTGTTCGTCTTCGCGCTGATCTTCGCCTACTTCAAGGTGCCGCGCTCCTACCAGCACCGCGTGCTGTTCTTCGGCGTGATGGGCGCGCTGGTCTTCCGGGGCCTCTTCCTGGCCGCCGGTGTGGCGGTGGTCAGCCGGTTCACCGCGGTGCTGTTCGTTTTCGCGGCCATCCTCTTTTACAGCACCTACAAGATCCTCAAGGGGGAAGAGGACAGCTTCGACCCGGGCAAGAGCATCGCGGTGCGGCTGCTGCGGAAGTTTGTGCCGGTCCGGGACGAGTACGCCGGGATGAAGTTCTTCGTCATGGAGGCCGGCAAACGGGTCGCCACCCCGCTGCTCGCGGTCGTCGCCGCGATCGAGGCAGCCGACCTGGTCTTCGCCGTGGACAGCGTCCCTGCCGTACTCGCGGTCAGCGACGACGCCTTCATCGTCTACACCAGCAACGCCTTCGCCATCCTCGGCCTGCGGGCCCTGTACTTCCTGCTCGCCGGCCTGCTGGACCGGTTCCACTACCTCGGCAAGGGCCTCGCGCTGATCCTGTCGTTCATCGGCGTGAAGCTGATCCTCCAAGCCTCCCACAAGATGTTCAGCACAAGCATCCCGGAGATCCCGTCACCGCTGAGCCTGGCGGTCATCGTCGTCGTGCTGGCGGCGTCCGTCGGGCTGAGCATCCGATACCCCCAGCCGACCACCCCCGAAGGAACCACCCCGAACGAGCGGGACGGGAGCACCACCGCTCCTCACCCGGCCGACGAACAGCCCCCGAAACATGAAGGCCGGAAAGCAGGCCGTCCACCACAAGGCCACTGACCGGCGCTTCCTCCTACATACGTGCGCCCCTCCGCACGATCGACCTCCGGCCGGAGGGGCCTCGGGGGCTGGGGAGGGGTCCCGGGTGCTCCCGGGACCCCTCCCCAGGCGCACGGCCGCCCCGCTCAGACCGCTTCAGATCCGCGCAGCCCTGCGGGAGTTCCAGCGCAGCCGCCGCGCCCACCGGCGGCCGAACGCCCGCCGGTAGCCCGCACGCCGCGCGAGTTCCATCGCGCCCGGATTGCCCAGTTCCCCGCCCCGATGGTGGGGCCGGCTTGGCGCTGAACGCGTCGGCCGGATTCCGGGTCAGGATCCTTCGTGTGGCGTGGCAGTCCCGGCAGCGTTGGGGCCTACTGCTTGACGAAGGCGGCCATCGCGCCACCTCCGGTGTGCATGCCGCCGTGCGGCTGGGTGTAGTCCTGGTTCACGGGGAGGGCTACATCGAAGACCTGTCGGCCGGCGGGGAAGTCGCCGACGCGGTCGGCTTTGCCGTTGAGGATGTTGACGCGGTAGAACCCGTAGGTGCCGCTGGTCTGCAGCGCCGCGTAGCCCTGGTTGGTCCCCGCACTGGGCGCGTAGTAGATGTCGAAGCCGGCTGACGGGCCGACGTTGACGCCGGTGGGCGCGAGTGTTCCGGCGTTGGCCGGGGACTGCAGCGATACGCGGTCGTTGGCGGTGTCGATGTCGATGTCGAACAGGGTCGTCGCAGTCGCGGTGTTCAGGTCGTTGTTGGTGTAGGCGGCGCCGGTGATGCCGAGCGCGGTGGTCGCCGGAGCGCAGTCGTTCGCGGCCCCCTGGAACCCGCAGACCGCCCCGCGGGCACGTGCACCGCGTGCGTGCCATCCAGATCCTCGCCGAAGCCGACCGCGCCAAGCGGATCCGGAACACTGCCAGGACCAGCCTAAACCACGGCAGCGAGAGCTGAAATCGGCCACCCACAACTCTTGACTATTACTCGCTCCTGTCAGCCCTGGCCGCCGCGACCCGGACATCGCCTCGTGCTACCGCAGTGTCGCAGCAGCACACGGCGCGAGATGCCCCTTGACGACCACGAGTTGCGTTCCTGTGTCACCGGCGAGATTCGGCGACTGCACGAACTGTGGCACTACCGGTAAGCGCCGCCCGCCACACCGTATGCCGCACCTGGCGAGAACATCCACCCTCCGGCGAACAGCACCCGGGTTGGGTTCGGCCTCTACAGATCGAGTACGGCGCGCAGCGCCTGGTCGACGCGTTCCATGACGGCCGCGGCGACCGGCCCGAGGGGCTTGGCGTCCTCGAAGCGGGCGACGCGTAGTTGCTGGAGGTTGACGGCGACCGCGGTGCAGGGCAGCGGATCGCCGATGACCACAGACATCGCCGTGTCGGGGTAGCGGCCCGAGGGGTGCAGCACGATCACCAGGACGGCTCCGTACGTGGTCTCCAGACCGTCCAGCGACACCACCAGGACGTCGCGTCCGTCGGCGAGGGTCCAGATCTCCCCACGCCTCACAGAGTGTCGCCCTCGCCCGCCAGGTCATTGCCGAGGCCGAGCGCCGCGAGCTTCTGGCCGGCATCCAGCACGGCCTGGCGGCGCGCGGCGCGCACGATGTAGGCGTTCAGACTCATGCCAGCCGCCTCGGCACTGGCACGGATCGACGGGTCCAGCTCATCAGGAATGCGGAGCGTCATCACAGACATGCCACCATAGTAAGCCACCATTAGCCGGTTGCGCTATCCGCCACCACCCAGCGTCGGAGTTGGCCTTACCTTCCCCGACCATGAACCGACCCCCTCAGGACCCCATCAGAAGGGCTGACAACGAGTCCGGCGCCGCCGCGCCACCGCCCCTGTCGGCCCAGCTCCCAGAAGTGCACATTTGCGCAATGTGCTGTGCATGACGGCGGAGAGAGAGCACTGCCTACTCGCTTCCGTGACGCCGCGGTAGTGCGCAGTGGCTTCGGCGGTTGTCTACGAAGGGGCGTCCGCGTCATCGGGCAGGGTGACCGACAGGCGTCCCTCTTCGGTGAAGCCGTGGATCCCGATGCGGGTGGCGTCCCAGTCGCAGCGCAGGCGGAAGACCCTGTGAGGGGCGACTGTGGCGATGTCGACGTTGACGCTGAAGTCCTTGTCGTGCAAGAGCAGTTGTACGGCCCGTCGGGCGTCGTGGGCGTGCCCGTCGATGGCGCGGGCCAGATGATCGAGGCTTGTGGTGATCTCTTCGTGGCGTTCGTCCGACGGGTCGAACTGAGCTTGTTCCGCTTTGACGGACACCATTGGTGTGAGGTGACCCCCGGAGTGTGGACACAGGAGTTCATGCTGCGAGTGAGAGTTTAGCTGTCTTGTGGTGCTGCTGTTCGAACTCTGCCGGGGAGAGGTAGCCCAGCGCGCTGTGGCGCCGTCGGGCGTTGTAGTAGGTGAGCCACTGGAAGATCTCCAGCCTTGCCTGTCTCATCGTCATGAACAGTCTCCCGTACGTCGTTTCTCGCTTCAGTCCCTGCCAGAAACTCTCGACCAGGGCGTTGACGCTCCTATAGTTGTCAACTGGCCACGAGGGCCGGTCGTGGTGCGGGTCGAAGCAGGTGGTAGACCTCGCGGATGACGTAGCGCTTGAGGCAGCGGATGATCTCTCGCTTCGTCTTGCCCTCGGCGGTGCGGCGCGCGACGTAGTTGATCGTGGGCTGGTGGAACCGCATCCGGACGATGACAGTTCTGTAGATCGCGGCGTTCAGCTGCCGGTGCCCGCCATGGTTGATGCGATGCCTGCCGCTGGTCATGCCGGAGCCAGTGGGTACCGGAGCGATCCCTGCGAGTTTGGCGAGGGCGGCCTCGGACTTGATCCGCTCGGGGTTGTCGCCGGCGACCACGAGGATCTCCGCAGCGGTGTCCACGCCGATGCCGAACGGCTCAAGCAACTGCGGGGCGACCCGCTGGACCAGGGCGCCGATCATCTTCGTTAGTTGCTTCGCCTCGGCGTCCAGGTACTGCCACCGCTTGGCGAGTGTCCGCAGGGTGTGGCGCAGCGCGTCCTCGGGATCTTCCAGGTGACGAGGGCGCAGGGCTGCCAGCTGCCGCGCCAGGGTGATCTGTGTCTTTCCGGCGGTCTCCTGACGCAAGGCGTCCGGGGCGTGGACGAGCATCGCTTTCATCGTGACCATCGCCGCGGCGCGCTGTTCAACGGCCTGGTCGTGAGCGATCTTGAGCTGGCGGATCATCTCGGCTTCGCCGTCGGCGCTCTTAGGCGTGGCGGTGGCGAACCCGGCCAGCACCGCGCGGGCGGCGTTCTCGGCGTCCAGGGTGTCGGACTTGCCGTTCATGCGCCGCAGCCGCCGGTCCGGGCGGCCGGCCTCGACCACCTTGTGGCCAGCTCTGCGCAGGAATGAGGTGAGCGTGGCGCCGTAGGAGCCGGTGCCCTCGATCCCGAACGCCAGGACGGTGCCGAACGAGGCAGCCCGGTCCGCCAGTTGCTGGAAGCCGCCGGTGTCGGTGGGAATCGTCAGAGTGGCCAGGATTCCGCCGATGGCGTCCATCACGGCTGCGACGTGCACGTGCTTGTGTGTGTCGACGCCGATCACGACGTGTCCGGACCTGGGCTGCTCGCTGTTGTGCACGGTGTTCCTTCCGGTCGGTAGCGTGGTGTTCACGCTGTCGCCGGTCGGACGGACAGGACTGTCACGGGGACGCTTTGGCGAGTCGGCTCCAGGCTCCTATCAGGTCACGTCCGTCCGGCGGCAGCGCTTGCTGCGTGCCCGGCCGGGCGGTCGACAGATCAACGCCAGGACACCCGTGGGGTCAGTCATAAGCAAGGGTCAGACCGTCTCGGCCGGGGCTACCCGATCCTTGCGGGATCCGGTGCGAGAAGACTGACAGTCATAGCTCGAGCCGACCTTGCCCATGCTCCTGCGGACGCCGTGCCGGTGGCAGACCTGGGCGAACGCGGCCGATGTGTACTGGGATCCGCGGTCCGCGTGGAAGATCACCCCGGTGACGTCGCCGCCGCGGGCGTCGACGGCGGCCTGGAGTGCGTCGATGACGAGTTCGGCGCGCATGTGTGAGGCCATCGAGTAGCCGAGCACCCGCCGCGAGCGGATATCGATGACGCAGGCGAGGTAGAGCCACGCGGCTCCGACCTGTACGTATGTGATGTCGCCGCACCACTTCTCGTCCAGGGCACCAGCGGTGAAGTCCCGCTGCACCAGGTCCGGCGCCGGTGGCGAGAGCCGGTCCGGGACCGTGGTGCGCTTCTTCTTCCGCAGGTGGCGGCCGACGATGCCGTGCTTGCGCATCAGCCTGGCGACCCGCTTGCGGTTCACCGTGTGGCCGAACCCGCGCAGCTCGGCGTGGACTCGCAGGGCGCCGTAGGTCTCGCGGTGTTCGGTGTAGATCTCGCGGATCTCGTCGACCAGGGCGTCCTCCTGCGCCTGACGCCCGGCCCGCGCGTCGGCGCCGGCGATCCACCGGTAGTAGCCCGAGCGGGAGACTTCCAGCACCCGGCATATCCGCTTGACGCCGAAGATCCCGGCATGGCCGGAGATGAAGTCCCAAGCGGCGGTCTTCACTTCATCTCCCGGGCAAAAAAAGCCGCTGCCCGGCGCAGGATCTCCCGCTCCAGCTGCCATTCCTTCTCGTTCTTCAGCAGCCGGGCGTTCTCCGCCCGCAGCCGGGCCAGCTCACCCTCCGCGTCGCCGGACGCGCCAGCGGCGGCCGACGGTGCGTCCGCATCGCGCACCCAGGTCCGCAGCGACTCCGGGTTGACGTTCAGATCGTCCGCGACGTCCTTGAACGTCCGCCTGCCGGCCGAGGCCCGCCACAACGCGATCGCGTCGGACCGGAACTCCGCACTGTACTTCGAGGGCCGTGCCACAGAGATCTACACCTTCCAGGATCAACAAGATCCATTGTCAGGTGTGTCCACGCCGCGGGGGCCATCTCAATACGGCACCTGCCCCACCAGGACGACACCGTCGAAGTCTTCGACGCCGCCACCGGCCGCCATCTCGGCTCAGCGTTCCTGGCCGCCGGCCGGCATCGGCCTCACAGCCGAGACCACCACCGCAGCGCAGAACCCGGTACCCGCAACTGTGGCCGAGGGGCTGTGGAAAGCGGCAGTCGACCCCGGCGGCGCGGCTGGCATGTCCAGCGCGCGGCGTTCGTCATCCTGACGGCGGCGGGCCGGCTCGTCGGCGCCACGGGGTGAGCCCCAGCCCGGTCACGCGGCCGAGCCGACCGCGCACCCGCCGCCGCGGGCGCACGTTGTGCGGACCATTGACACTGCCGCCGACCGCCCGCATTGTGGGAGCGCTCCCACTGAGCGCCGGTCCAGCGCGTCCACGGACACCCCCCACGTCCCGCCTCCCGGAGGTGAGAGCGCCGTGCGTCTCTTCCCGTCCCCCCGCCCATCCCTGGCACCCCGTCACCAGCGTGACCACCGCTCCCCGCTGAGCCAGCGGTCCTCGCCGAGCCGCTCCCCGCGACGGCGCCGACGCCTCCTGGCCGCCGCCTCGGCCGCCGCGGTCCTGGGCGCCCTGCTGGTCGGTGGCACGTCCGCGCGGGCCGCGGGGCCGTCCCCCAGCCCGGCCGCCGCCGGCGCCGCCGATGTCGATGTGACGGTCAACGCCAACGAGGGCCTGGGCACGATCCCGGGTACGGCGTACGGCCTGAACAGCGCGGTATGGGACGCGCAGATGAACGTTCCCCAGGTGCAGGACCTGCTCAAGGCCGCCGATATCGGCATGCTGCGTTATCCCGGCGGCTCCTACGGCGACATCTACCACTGGCAGACCAACTCCGCGCCGGGCGGCTACGTCGCGCCCGGCACCGACTTCGACGCGTTCATGGGCACGGTGCGCACGATCGGGGCCCAGCCGATCCTCATCGCCAACTACGGCTCGGGCACGCCGCAGGAGGCCGCGGACTGGGTGCGGTACGCCAACATCACCAAGGGGTACGGGGCGAAGTACTGGGAGGTGGGCAACGAGCTCTACGGCAACGGGCACTACGGCTCCGGCTGGGAGCACGACGACCACCCGGACACCTCACCCGCCGCGTACGCGGCCAGCGTGCTCCAGTACGTGTCGGCGATGAAGGCGGTGGACCCGTCGGTCAAGGTCGGCGCCGTCCTCACCATGCCGGGCAACTGGCCGGACGGGGTGATGGCGGGCGCCGAGACCGCCGACTGGAACCACACCGTGATCCCGCTGATCGCGGGCAGGGCCGACTTCGTGATCGTGCACTGGTACCCGACCAGCCAGGACACCGCGCACATGCTCGCCACCCCCAACCAGCTCAGCGGCGAACTCGCCCAGCTCCACGACGAGTTGGCCGCGGCCGGCGCCGGTGACACCCCGGTCGCCCTCACCGAGGTCAACGGCGGCACCGGCGTGGACACCCAGCCCAACGCCCTCTTCGGCGCCGACGCCTACCTCACCGCCCTGCAGAACGGGGTGTTCACCGTCGACTGGTGGGACACCCACAACGGCGCCCAGCAGATCTCCACCTCGCCCGACGGCGCCACCGACTACGGCGACTGGGGCATCCTCTCCAGCGCCGGCTGTGTCGGCTCGGTGTGCGAACCGCCGCTGAACACGCCGTTCCCGGCGTACCACGCGATCAGGATGCTGAGCCAGCTCGGCCGCCCCGGCGACGTGCTGGCCGGCTCGGGCAGCAGCAGCGCCACGGTGGCCGTCCACGCCGTGCACCGCGCGAACGGTGATCTGAGCGTCCTGCTGATCAACAAGGACCCCGCCGCCGCGCGGACCGTCACACTGCACTACGCCGGCTTCACCCCCGACACCTCGGCGCCGATGACCGTGGCCACCTACCGCGACCAGGCCGACGCGATCACCACCGCCACCCCGGCGTACAGCGCGGACCAGACCCTGCCGCCCTACTCGCTGACCACCCTCACCCTGCACCCCAAGGCCGCAACGGGATCGGCCCTGTCCGCGCCCGGCGCCCCGAAGGTGACCGCGGCCGGCGACACCACCGCCACCGTGAGCTGGACCCCGTCCACCGGGGGCCCGGCCACCCGCTACGAGGTCTACCGGCAGGCCGGCACCACCAGCGAACTGCTCACCGACACCACCGGCACCTCCGCCACCGTCCACAACCTCACCCCCGGCTCCACCTCCACCTGGAACGTGCTGGCCCGCGACGCCAACGGCCGGCTGTCAGCGCCCTCCGACCCGGTCACCGTACGCACCGGCACACCCGGCAACTCCACCTGCCAGGTCGCCTACCGGACCACCGCCGGCTGGGGCAACGGCTTCAACGCCTCCGTGACAGTCACCAACACCGGCCCGAACCCCATCACCGGCTGGACCCTCGCCTTCACCTTCCCCAGCGCCGGCGAAACCGTCAGCGGCTTCTGGAACTCGACCATCGTGCAACACGACCAGCAGGTCGTGGCCACCCCGGTCGACTGGAACACCACCCTCGCCGCAGGCGGCGGCAACTCAGCATCCATCGGATTCACCGGTGCCAACGACGGCGCCGCACCGCCGCCGACCGCCTTCACCCTCAACGGCACCGTCTGCACCACCACCTGACCGAGCCGGCCCCAGCCGGCCACCCCGGCCTCGGCGGCACGACGTGCGTCCGACGCAGGTGCCGCGCGGGCCCCTCCCCCACCGTGTCCACCGCCGTCCCAGGAGGACGCCATGCCCAGACTCCGCACCTTCCTCTCCAGGGCCGCCGTCGTGCTGAGCGCCCTGCTGCCCCTGTCGCTCACGGCGCTCTCCAGCGCGCCACCCGTACACGCCGCCGCGGCCGCGTCCTCGTACAACTACGCCGAGGCGCTCCAGGACTCGATGCTCTTCTACGAGTCCCAGCGCTCGGGCAAACTGCCCGCCGACAACCGGGTCGGTTGGCGGGGCGACTCCGACCTCACCGACGGCGCCGACGCCGGACTCGACCTGACCGGCGGTTACCACGACGCCGGCGACGAGGTGAAGTTCGCCTTCCCGATGGCGTTCTCCATGACCATGCTCGGCTGGGGCGGCCTGGACGAGTCGGCCGGCTACGCCAAGAGCGCTCAGAACGCGTACCTGTTGCGCAACCTGCGCTGGGGCGACGACTGGCTGCTCAAGGCGCACCCCTCGCCCAGCGTGCTCTACGGCCAGGTCGGCGACGGCGGCAGCGACCACGCGTTCTGGGGGCCGCCCGAGGTGAACCCGTCGCCGCGCCCCTCCTTCAAGATCGACGCCTCCTGCCCCGGCTCCGATCTCGCGGGAGAGGCCGCCGCCGCGCTCGCCTCCTCGTCCATGGTCTTCAAGGGGAGCGACCCGTCCTACGCCGCGACCCTGTTGGTGAACGCCAAGCAGCTCTACAGCTTCGCGGACACCTACCGTGGGACCTACGACAAGTGCATCACCGCCGCCCAGGGCTACTACAACTCGTGGAGCGGCTACTGGGACGAGCTGGTCTGGGGGGCGATCTGGCTGTACCGGGCCACCGGCGACAGCACGTACCTCGCCAAGGCGGAGACGTACTACGCCCAACTGCCCAAGATGCAGCAGACCACCACCCCCGAGTACACCTGGACGCTCGCCTGGGACGACAAGTCCTACGGCGACTACGTGCTGCTCGCCGAACTGACCGGCAAGCAGACCTACATCGACGACGCCGAGCGCTGGCTGGACTGGTGGACCACCGGGGTCAACGGCAAGAAGGTCACCTACTCGCCCGGCGGTGAGGCGTTCCTCGACACCTGGGGCTCGCTGCGGTACTCCGCCAACACCGCCTTCGTCGCCCTTCAGTTCGGCGGCTGGCTCAGCGCCCGCGGCACGGACGCCGCCAGGGCGCAGGCATACCACGCCTTCGGCGTCCGGCAGATCGACTACGCGCTCGGCGACAACCCGGCCCACGAGAGCTACGAAATCGGATTCACCAACTCCGGTACGAACAGCGCCTGGCCGCGGAACCCGCACAGCAGGGCCGCCCACGGCTCCTGGTCGCAGTCGATGACCGAGCCCGCCGCCACCCGCCACCTGGACTACGGCCTGCTGGTCGGTGGCCCCGGCTCCGCGGACGACGGATTCTCCGACGACCGGTCCAACTACGGCGAGACCGAGGGCGCTCTCGACTACAACGCCGGCTTCTCCAGCGCTCTGGCGGCCCTCGCCGCCGATTACGGCGGGACCCCGCTCGCCAACTTCCCGCCCAAGGAAACCCCGGACGGCCCCGAGGAGTTCATCCAGGCCGCGGTGAACGCGGCGGGCACGAACTTCTACGAGATCAAGGCGCAGGTGGTCAACAAGTCTGGCTGGCCGGCCCGCCACCTCACGCACGGCAGCTTCCGCTACTACTTCACCCTCGACGCGGGCACCAGCCCGTCCCAGGTGACGCTCACCTCGGCGTACAACCAGTGCTCCGCACCCAGCGGGCCGACCCAGTACGCCGGCGCCGTCTACTACGTGACGGTGAGCTGCGCCGGCCAGGACATCGCCCCGGCCGGGCAGTCCGCCTTCCACCGCGAGGTGCAGTTCCGGCTGGGCTTCCCCGGCCCGCACGATCCGACCGGGGACTGGTCCTACCAGGGCGTCTCCACCACCCCCGGCTCCACCCCGGTCACCGTGCACGACATCGTGCTCCTCGACGGTGCCACCGTCGTGTGGGGGGACGCACCCACCACCTCCGGCACCCCGACGTCCACGCCGCCGTCCGCGCCCGGCACCCCGGTCGTGTCCGCTGTCACCGCCACCTCGGCCACCCTCAGCTGGCCTGCCGCCACCGCCGGCAGCCGGCCGCTGGCCGGATACCAGGTCTTCGCCGACAGCGGGTCCGGCCCGGTCGCCGCCGGAGCCGGCCCGGTCGCCGGAACCTCGACGACGATCACCGGACTCACCGCGGCGACCACCTACGCCTTCACCGTGAAGGCGCTCGACGACACGGGTGTCTCCTCGGCGGCGTCCCCGTCGGCGACCGCCACGACGAAGTCCGCGGCGACCGGCTCGGGCTGCGCGGTCGCCTACACCACCACCAGCGACTGGGGCGCGGGCTTCCAGGGAGATGTCAAGATCACCAACAGGGGCTCGGCCGCGATCAGCGGCTGGACCCTCGCCTGGACCTTCGGTGGCGACCAGCGGATCGGCAACGCCTGGGGCGCCTCCGTGACGCAGAGCGGCCAGAATGTCACGCTGCACGACGCCGGATACGACGCCGCGCTCCCGGCCGGAGCCACGGTCGACATCGGGTTCACCGCGACGTACAGCGGCCTCAACACGGCACCGCAGCAGTTCACCCTCAACGGGACGGTGTGCGGGGCCGCCTGACCGACCGCCGGCCGGAGATACGTCCGGCGACCCGCCACCCGGGCGGGCCGGGACCCCTGCGGTCCCGGCCCGCCCGCGGTCACGCGGCCCGCCGCGACAACCGGGCCGGCCGCCGCCGCGGCCGTACCACCGAGGCCGTGCCATGGCTGCTGCCGCCCTCGACAGAGGGAAGGCCCGGAGGCATCATGGGAGCGCTCCCATAGCACGGAAGCCCCCCACACTCTCCGGAGACCACCATGCGTTCCCTCTCCCTGCCCAGCGGTCCGCGCAGGTCCCGCAGCCCGGTCGGCCACCGCCCCGACACCGGCCGCGGCGTGCGGCGGCCGGCCGCCGTCCTCGCCGCCCTGCTCGGCGCCGCCGTGCTCTGCGCCGCGGCCCTGCTCGCCGCGCCCGCGGCGACCTCCGCCGCCCAGGCCGACACGGTCGGCAACGCGACCCACTTCGACGGACTCGGCCAGCCCTACGGCGGCTGCGGCGTCCCGCAGTCCGAACTCGGCACGTCGGACTTCGTCGCCCTGAACGTCTTCAACACCCCTGGCGACTACGGCAGTTACCCCCGCCCGGTGCCGGCTGACCAGGCCGCGCGGATGGGCGCCTGGGAGAACGGCCGCAACTGCGGCCGCTGGGTCAAGGTGTCGATCGGCGACTACTGCACCGGGATCAACGACGGCGCCGCCGGCCAGCCGTTCTGCCGCAACGGCTCGTGGACGGCGGACGCGTACAACGGCGCCACCCTGACCATGCTCGTCGCCGACAGTTGCGCCGACACCAACGCCTGGTGCCGCGACGACCCCGGTCACCTCGACCTCTCCACCTCCTCGCTCGGCCGCTTCGCCCGGGGCGGAGTGCCCGTCACCGGCCTCGCCGACCACTGGAACAACCGCCACGTGTCCTGGAGTTACGTGCCCGCGCCCGGCTACACCGGGGACATCCGGATCGGCTTCCTCCAGGGGGCGCAGCGCTGGTGGCCGGCGATCTCCGTGGCGCACCTGCCCAATGGCGTGCACGGCGTGGAATATCTGGCCGACGGCGGCTGGCACAGCGCCCAGATGGACAGCGACATGGGCCAGGCGTTCATCCTGGCGCCGACGGCCTCGGGCGGCACCGACTACACTATTCGGGTCAAGGACGCCTCCGACGCGTACCTCTTCAACGGCCGCACCTACCACTTCTCGCTGCCGGCATCCTGCGCGGGCACCTGCTCGGGGGCCTTCACCGCCGTCACGTACACGACGCAGGACGGCACGACGCCCCCCACAACGCCGCCGACCACACCTCCCACGACGCCGACCACACCTCCGACGACGCCTCCCGCGTCCGGCTGCCAGGCGGCGCTCAGCGTCACCAGCCAGTGGAACGGAGGCTTCCAGGCCGAGGTGAAGGTGCTCAACCCCAGCGGCGGCAAGGCGATCAGCGGATGGTCGGTGGGGCTCCCGCTGCCGACCGGAGTGACCCTCGCCCAGGTGTGGAACGCGGTCGTCGACACCGGTGGATCGCCACTGACGCTGCGCAACGCCTCGTACAACGGTTCGCTGGCACCGGCGGCGTCGACGACCTTCGGGATGACACTCAACGGCACTGCCGCCGGTCTCCCCGGCCTCACCTGCGCGGCCACGACGTAGCCGCCGTCCGGCACGGCGTACCAACGCGCCGCCCGACCCGTCGGTCGGGGGCCGGTCGAAGGACCGGCCGGCAACACGGTGGAGAGGCGGCGCCGATGCCGGTGGGGCGCGGCGCCGATGCCGGTGACCGGAGCGCGGGCGAACCGGGCCCCGGCCACCGGTGTCTGACGGTCCGTCAATCGCGGTGCGCACTGACCGGTCGCGCGCCGCCCGGTGTCCGGCCGCTACCGGTCGGACACCGGGCCGACCCCGGCCGGTTCAGCAGCCGATCGGCGAGGAGCCGGCGGCGACGTCGTCGAACCAGAGCGTGTCGTCGCCGGTCGCGTAGCTCTCCCAGCCCAGCCGGAGCGCCGTCGGCCGGGGCGGCGTGGTGCGGGCGAGCCACTGCTGGTCGACGTCCTGCCGCGGCGCCGAGGTGTCGACGGCGAACCGGACGCCAAACTGTATGATTCGTCGAGGTTCGGCGTGCTCGCGCGCCGAACCTAAAGCACATCGGATCGCATGGACAGGACTGATGACCAATCAGGCCTGGTTCCCGATTTTCATTGGTTGGCCCACGGAGTCCGTCCAAACGGCTGGAAGTCCGTCGGCGCCGACCCGCTGTCGCGCAAAGGGAATACCTGGATCGGGTGGCCGAAATCATTGCCGGCGGACCGCCGGAGGGTTCCGGGCCGGACCTCACCAGTGCGAACCGCGGCGGCGGCTGCTCGACGGCCGACGGTGTGGCGACGCCGGCGAGTGGAAACCGGAAGATCCACCGCCGGCGAGCGGGGAGCCGGATCCGGACGCCACTACCGCGGTTCGGACACCGGGGCCGGCGTGACGGCTACCGCCACCGCGGGTTCCGGTCGGGTGGACATCTCGCGCCACGGACCGCCCAGCAAAGGGGTGAGAGTGACCAGGAGGTAACAGACGCCGATCACCACGAGGGTCGCGGTCAGACCGACATGGGCGACGGCGAGACCTGCGCCGAGTGATCCCAGCGGCATGGCGAGCCATGCCCCGGCGCCGATCACACCATAGACCCGTGCGCGCATGCCGGCCGGCACCCGTTCCAGCTTGAGGGCGCCGATGGTGGGATTGACGGCCCCGGCGGCGAAGCCCGAGATGACGAAGAGGGGAACCAGTGCGGCCAGCGGCAAGCGAACTGCCAGCGCGAGAAAGGGCGGCGCCCCGACGAGTGCGAACGCGGTGACGAACGTCGCCCGCCGGGGGAGCCGGTGGCCCACCACGCTGAAGACCAGCGATCCGGCGAGGGCGCCACCACCGGTCGCGCCGACCAGCACGCCGAAGGCCGTCGCTCCCCCGAGGTGCCGGTCGGCCGCCACGGGGAGCAGCACCGTGCTCTTCGCGGCATCGAAGAGGTTGGTGACCAGGAGCAGGGCGACCACCGCGCGCAACAGCGGATCGCCGACCAGCACCCGAAGTCCGTCCCGGAACTGTGACCAGTAACCCGCGCCGGCCGCAGGCGCGCCGGGCCAGGCGTCGGTATGCGGGCGCAGGAGCCGGGGGACGAGCACACGGACCAGCAACCCGGAGGTCAGGAAGGTCGCCGAGTCGACGATCAGCACGTTCAGCGCCCCGAGGAGGGTGGCGAGCAGGCCCGCCACCGGCGCGCCCACCAGCCGGGCGGTGCGCTCGCTCGCCTCAAAGAGACCCACCGCGCGTTCCAAGGGCATGTGGGCGACGGCGGCGGCTTCGGGCAGCAGTGCGGACCGGGCGGTCTGACCAGGTGTGTCGAGCAGCCCCGAACAGAAGACGAGCAGCATCAGCGACCAGAACGGCAGGCCTACCGCGTGTTCCAACAGTGGCACGCTGCCGATCGTGACGCCGGACACCAGATCTGCGGTCATGCTGGCCTTGCGGTATCCGACCCGGTCCACCAGGACGCCGCCGAGCGCGCCGCCGATGATCACCGGGGCGGTGGCGCACGCACCGGCGATACCGGTCGCCGTCGCCGAGCCGGTGCGTGCCAGGACGTAGAGCGGCAGTGCGATGAGCGTGAGCATATTGCCGGTCAGCGAGGTGGTGTGGGCTGCTATGAGGCCGATCAGAGGGCCGCGCCGCCGCCGGCTCACCTGGTTGGCGGCATCCGCTACTGCGGTCTGCGGAAAGCGTGGTACATCAGGACGACCGGTTGCGTCCCCGGGGTGTCGCGGTTGCCGCGCTCCTCCCATCGGGCGGCCACTTCCTCCAGTTCTCCCTTCAGCTCGCCGAGTTGTTCGGGGGTCAGATGGAGTGTCGCGTCGCTGCTGACGGCGTTGTTCGCCCATCTCTTCCCCAGTGAGGACTCGCTGTCCAGATAGCGCTCCAGCAGATCGAGATAGCGCTGGATGATGGCGTGGCGCAGGGCCTGCGATGCCTCCGCGCGCTGTGGGTCGTCGGCACCGTCGGCGGGGCCCAACACGGTCCGTGGATGCGCGGCTTTCCACCACCGCTCCCGCCGGTCCCGCGCGAGTTCGGGAACCTCTTCCACCAGATGGTGTGTGGCCAATTGGCCGAGGTGATAGCTGACACCCCCGACGGGCTCCCCGAGTATGTCGCTGAGCAGGCCCACCGTCTGTGGGCCCCGGATGCGGAGCTCTGCGAGCAGCCGAAGCCGTGTCGGGTGCGCCAGGGCGCGCATCGACTTGGGATCGGTGGGTTGATGGCCTTCAGCGGAGGTGTCCATGCCGCCAACGTATATATACAAGACTTCTTGTGCAAGAGTTCTTGTTTATTGAAGAGCCCAACGGCGGCGGTGTGTGTGGTCCGCGTGTCGTCGTGCGGTACGTCGGGCCCCCGTGGGCACGCGGAGACGACCCGATAGGCTTACGCACCTGGCGAGTGCTTCTTTGCCCGCGACTGACTGGACCCTGGACACGTCCCATCGTTGCAGGTCAGCAGCGCTTCCCCAGTTATTTGATCAAGACTCGGCCAAGCCTCTGGTCCGGGAGCTGCTCTGCCCGTCGCTGCCACTTCACCAACCCGACGGTTGTCGGGCCCGACACGAACCCGGAGACGGACGCCTTGAGACCCGCTCACACCCGTTGCGTCATAACCGCCCTGCTGGCGACCGTACTTGGCGCACTGTCACTGACCGCCGCCGCGCAAACGGCGTCAGCCGACGACATCCTCGGCGCCACCAGCACCGACGGCGACATGACCGGCGACGGCCACGCCGACCTGGTGGTGGTCGGTGCACAAGCCGGACTCCCCTCGGGCCTCTGGCTGGCCCAGGGCCTGGCCGGCGACCAGATCGACACGGCCGCCACCGACATCGGCGCGCAGGGCACCGGTGTCGGCTCAGTCGGGTCGCCGGCCGACTGGAACGGCACTCAGGCCGTCACCGGCCATTTCCACACAGGAAGCGGCTTCAACGACGTCCTGGACTACGACCCCGCCACCGGCGTCGGCACGATCTTGTACGGAAACGGCACAAGCGCGGCTTTGCCGACCACCAGCGGCAACGAGGTCAACGTCCCTTCGCCCGTCTTCCAGGAAAGCCTGTCCGGGCAGACCGCCACCTCCGTCGCCAACGGTGGCAGCCTCTACAACACCGTCAACGGCAATCCCGTCACCGGCTTCCCGGACCTGCTCCTGGTCCTCGGCGGGAACCTCCTCGACGAGGCCGCCATGCCCACCCCCGGCGCGTTCACCGGAGCCGACGCGGCCCTGCCGCTGTCCGGCACCAACCCCGCCGGCACCGGCGACTGGACCGGCTGGACCCTCACCAGCACACTGACCGGCGGTCTGCCCGCGCTGTTCGCCCGCGACACCACCGGCGGCAGCCTCTACTACTACAGCCCCGCCGATCTGGAGAACCTCGCCATGGGCGGCGCCGCCAACCCGCTGCAGCTCGCCCCGAACGGCTGGTCCGCCACCACGGCGCCCGTCGTCCAGGCCGCCGACATCAACGGCGACGGCGCCCCTGACCTGTGGAGCGTCAACGCCGACGGCACCGTCACGGCATACCTGCTCGACGGCACCACACTCACCGCCCAGAACCAGCAACAGCTGACCCCCGCCGCCCAGACCAGCCCCTGCACCGGTGTCGGCACCGGAGGCCACCACAACGGCCACCGGATCCCGCACCACAAGCCCCCTGCCCAGAGTTAGGGAGTGTTTGAGGCGTTCCGCCGGGAAGGCGCCCGGGGTGGCAGCTACAGCACGGCATCCGCTCGCCGTGGGTGGAGGCGGCCCAGGGCTCGGGCAGTACGTCCACTCCGTCCACGGGGCACTCGTGTGTGTCCTGGTGTTTCTCCTTCTCCTGCTGGCGATGTATCTCTACGCCCTCCACCGTCGGCGCGGGCGATGAACCGTCCGCCCGGCGGCCGGGCGTAGCGAGACCGAGCCACAGCACCGGATACGGCGGAATGGCGACGGCAGCCGCCCCGCAGCACGGTCGAGCGCGGCGCCCGGGTCCGGGAGTCCGGGGCTGCGCGCTGGTCTGAGACGCCTGCTACAGGTCGAATTCCAGGTGCTCGATGTCCGTGAAGCGGACCTCCTCAAGGCTCCCCGCGCGGCGGCCGCCGTCCTGGAAGTACACCTCTTTGAGTGCGTCGGCGGCGATCTGCCGGAGCTGCTGGTCGCCGGCCCCGGCCTCCTGGGCCTCGAAGAGGCGGGCGGCGTACTGGGGTGGCAGGGCGACGGTCAGGTGCCGGACGCGGTCCTGGTCCGTCGAACCGATCGGCGCGGTGTAACCGAGCCGGGCCCGGGTGTCGATGACGATGCCGCCCGAGACCGCCGCCCTCGCCCTGGCCCTGGCCCGGATCTGCGGCTGCCACCGCTTCTTGACCTCGGTCTCCAGCCGGGCGGCGAGGTCCGCGCGGGGCTTCTTGATCTGGTCCTTCACGTACCGCTCGACGGTGCGCTGGGAGATCCGCAGCATCCGCGCGACCGCCCTGGTCCCCCCCAACTGCCTGACCAGGTACCGCATCCGCGCGCCGGCCGACTTCGGCACCGGGCGGGTGAACGCCCTCTGCACCGCGGCGTCCAGGCCGTCCCCGAACATGCTCATCGCCCCGACCTACTCTCCGTTGTCGACATCGGTGACGGTACCGTCCTTGATGTACCGGGCGAGGTTGAGCTCCGGGGCCCCGAACCGCTCCCGCACCTCCTCGCCCCACCAGATCGGCTGGGTGCCTTCGTGCTTGACCAGCCCCGGGTTCACCCCGAGCCGGAAACCGCCGGGCAGCGGCTTGCCGTCGCGGTACGGCAGGAAGTCCAGCGGCGATGCGCCGTCGACCGCGTAAACGACGCAGTCAGACAGGACCGCCACCGGATACTGCCCGGTGAACGCCGCGTGCCGGACCAGCTTGCGGTGCAGGTTGACCCGGGTCTTGGAAATGACCGCCGCGCGGATGTCGGGACGCCAGGTCGGCCGGGACAGCGCCCGCCACGGCTCGCCGGGCCGCCAGCCCTCGCCCCGCGGCCGCTCGCGCAGCTTCCCAAGACCGCCCTTCACCGTCGCCTTGACCGCCGACACCACGATCGCCAACTCGGCGTCTCGGCCGCGGTAGCCGTCCATCGCCGCCAGGAAGTCCGCCGGGGCCAGGTCCGCGGCCACGCCGAGGTCGGCCATCGTGGCCAGGTAGGCGTCGCGCAGCCGGTTGTACCAGGCGTCCAGGTAACGACCGCTGTCGTACCGTACCCACGCCTGCTCCGGACGCACCTCGTAGCCCAACTCGACCGCGTAGGCGACGGTGGGCGTGGCGTACCAGGCCGGTCCGTCCGGGCGGTCGCCCTTCGGCGTGAACGGGCTGGGCAGCAGGGCGCCGTCGAGCTCCACCCATTCCTTGCCGGCCTTCACTCTCGACAGGTCGACATGGGAGAGGTCGACCAGCCACGAGCCGGGCAGCTTCGGGTCGAACGCCGGATCGCTGACGTGCGTCGGCGCGCCGAGGCCGACGATCAGGCCGTTCGCGCCGGCGGCGAACGCCATGTTGACGTCCAGGCCCACCAGGTGGCTGCGCGTGCACTCGCTGTCGGTCAGCGGCCGCGCCCAGTCGTACGCCTCCTCGAACAGCTTCTCCGCGGGGCCCCGGACGTGGAAGCGCGGCATGTCCTTGACCAGCGGGTGCCCGTCCGGGGCCTCGCACGGCGCCGGGTCGACCGGATCCTTCCCCAGCGAACCCGGATTGTGCTCCGAGACCCGCTTCCCCGTCACGTCGGCCGCCGAAGCACGGGTCGGCGGGTGCAGCGCGGTCATCAGCTCCAGGCCGGTCACCGCGGTGGAACCGCGCGGCGTCATCACCCGGGACGCGTACACACCCAGCACCCGCGCCAGTTCCGCCGGCGGGAGCTGTCCGGCGGGGCCCCAGTGCCGGGTGTCCAGGGCCTGCCAGGACGGAACGCACAACTGCACGCAGGCTCGTTCCGAACCGGTCGCGGGACGGTAGATCCGCGCCCACGGACCGAACCCCCGTTTCGTCAGCTTCCATTCCGCGCGGGCCAGTTGCCTGATGACCTTGTGGCCCTCCGGGAGCCGTCCGGCCAGCCGCTCCTCGTGCGTGAGGGCGACGGGCAGGCCGTAGCGCTCCAACGCGGCCTCGGTGAGCACCAGCAGCGGGTCGGCGTCCTTGCCCGGTCCGGACAGCTTCGGCTGGCCCAGCCGCGCCTTCGACAGGGTCCAGTCCACCAGCGCCGGGATCGACGTGGCGGGTACGTCCAGGATCAGGCCGCCGATGCAGTACGCGACCACCCGCCCGTCGGTATCGACGTCGACGACCGCGAGCGGGCCGTTCTCAAACCGCGGCTCCACACCGCCCGCCGGGGGGACGGCCTCGGCCGCCTTTCGCGCGCCCGGACGCCGCGGAGTTGGCGACGGTCCGGCGGTGCGCGGCGGGCGCGGCGGGCGCGGCGCGGCCACCGGGGCGGGGCTGTTGGCGGGGCCGGTCCGGGCGGTCCCGGACGCGGTAGCGGCCTCAGCACCGGGCGCCGGATCCGGGGACGGAGGCGGCGCTTGCGCCGGGGCCGGCACGCCGGGGAACGCGGCCGGGGGCGTTGGCGGCGCAACGTCCTGGACGGGCGCGGGCGCGGCGGCCGGAGCCGGGTAGAGCTCCGCGAGCCGCCCCAGCAGCCGGGCGTAAGCGTCCCGCTCCGGCGGCCGCGGCTCGGTCTTGCCGGACTCCCAGCCGCTGACCGTGGCCCGCCGCACCTTCAGCGCGGTGGCCACCTCGTCGATCGTCAGACCGTGTGCGGCGCGAAGCCGTTTGCGCTCCGTTGGCGGCGGCAGCGGAGAGCGGGACGCGACCAGCGCGTCGACCGCGTCGAACAACCCGGACATGGGACACCTCCGGCTCCACACCCTATCCAAGCGAACGTACGCATCACGTACGTTCGCCGTACGAACGGCGTACCGAGGGTGTTTGAGGGGGCGCCGTACTCGGGAGCCCGGGGAGGTGACCGTCCCGTACGCAGGATGCGACGCGGCTGGAGGGCGGCTTCACCGAGGCCCGAGGGGCCCGGCGGGAGCGGGGCGCCGCGGGCTGCCTTCGCGGCTGAGCGCTCCGGCGGGAGTGGCCGAGGGGTCCGGTTCCCGGGCCGGGGAGGGGAGTCGGGCTACCGGCGCCGCTGGCATTTGCGGCCACCGCCTCATCGGGCGAGGATCCACCGGACACGTACCGGCCGCCCGGCGCAGCCCCCGCGCCCGCGCGACCGGTGGACGAAAGGCGGTGTGCGGGTGAAGGACGAGCACGAGTTCCTCGACGTCGGGGAGCTGCCGTGGACACCGGCAGCGGGTTCGCCGGGGGTCAGCGAGCGGGTGCTCGCGGCCGGACCGGACGCGGCGGTGGAAGTCACCCGGCTGGCCCGGTGGGCGCCGGGCCTGGACACCTCCGCGGCCGGGGTGATCCGGCACACGTATTACGAGGAGGTGTATCTCCTGGAGGGTGAGCTGGAGGATCTGACCCTGGGCCGCACCTTCACACCCGGCCACTACGCCTCGCGGCCGCCGGGCATGCCGCACGGCCCGTACCGGACCGGCCCCGGCTGCGTGATGCTGGAGATCCGCACACCGGCGCCCTGACCGTCCCGGTGGGGCTCCGCGGGTTGCCGGGCGCCGGAGTCGTCGTCGGCGTTGAAGACGAGGAGGTAGCGGTCCGGCCAGGCGGCGACGTCGCTCTCGTGCCGCGACAGGGTCTCAACGGCCTTGAGGTGCCGGCCTTCGCTTTCGGACGCCGTTACGAGGTCCCGCATGATCGTCATCTCGCCCGGGTGGTGGCGCAGCGCTTCGCGCCAGGCCGGTATCGCGAGGTCGGGCAGGCCGCCTTCGACGCAGGCGTATCCGAAGTCGTAGGGTGCCCGCCCCGTTTCAAGGCCCGCGGTCAGCGCCTCGGCCGGTTTTCGGAGGTCGTCGAAGATGGCCGCGGCGGTCCGTCCGAGCACGGGCGCCACGTCGCCCGGCGGCTGGTTCACGGCGGTGGCTCGCGGTTGGCGGAGCGCGGCGGGGATGGCGCCGTCGTCCACGAGGCCCCGTGCCTTCCGCGGTTCGGCGGAGTTCGGGGGGCGGTTTCCGCGCGAGAACAGGTCGGCGGTCTTCTCGCGTCACCTGCAGGTTGCTCAACGCGATTGCCTGACGGGGCGGGCGCGTTGGGGGTCGGCGGCGGCGCATGACGCGGATCAGGGAACCCCGCGGGGTGTCCGGTCCGTCCTTTCCTGTGGCGCGGAGGGGTGGTCGGAGTGGGCGGAAACGTACGGTCCTTGTGGCGGAGCTACTGGCCGCTGGCGGTGCTGCCGCTGGCGGCCGGTCTGCTGGACTGGCTGCTGTGGCTGGACGGGCAGGCGTGGAGCTGGGCGGACTGGGCGTCGAACTTCGGGCTGGGGGCGGTCACCACGATGGTGGTGGGCATGCTGCTGGCGCGGCGGCAGGGTGAGGTCCAGGAGGCGCTGGCGGAGCTGGAGCTGACCGAGAAGGTGGCGATCTTGACCGCCGCGGTCCCGCTGCTTCGGGCGGACAGCCTGCCGGGGCCGACGTACCGGTCCCTGTACGACTGCCGGGCCGGTATGGCGCTGGTGCCGCTGGCCAGGGAGGCGATGCAGGAGGAGTACCTGCGGACGGTGGTGAAGGTGCTGGCGGCGGCACGGGCGGGGCTGGGGTCGTCGCTCAGGTCGTACACGCGGTGGACGGACGAGGACTGGGCCGATCTCGCCCATGTGGTCGAGCAGTTGCGGGAGACCGCGGTGCGCAATGCGGGCAGGTCGGCGACGCTGGCCGGGTTCTGGTCACGGGAGATCGACGGCGGGACCCGGGAGTTACGGGGGGTGGCGAGCGGGGGGCTGCCCTTCGAGCTTTTCCGCAGGCACTTCACCACGGGACCGGACCGGATCCGTACGTCGCTGAGCTGGGACCTGCTGGCCGGGCTCGACGCCCGCGGCGACGGCAGTGTGCGGCTGGAGAAGATCAGTACGCAGGTGCCGCCGTACGAACCCGGCGTCCTGGCGGGCTACTTCGCGCCCTGGTACGGCGACGGACAGGACGAGGTCGGCCACGACCATCCGGGCGCGGTTCCGTTGCGCCATACGGAGATCGCCGCGGCCGGCGCCGTGCTCGCCCCCAGCCGCCTGGCCCGTATCGAGTCGCTGCGCGACCAGTACGCGGGCCGGATGGGCGGCGCGGAGATCTCGCTGCTGCTGGCCACCTACGCGCTCGGCGGCAACCGTTTCCTCGTCCTCGACGGCAACCACCGCCTGAACGCGCTGGCCCGGTTGATCGCGCAGGGGTGCCCTGTCACGCTCACCGAGTTCCGGCTGACCGCGCCGGTGGACCCGGTGCTGCTGCCGGATCTCGCACACTTCGGGGACGGCGCGGGGGCCGTGCCCGAGGGATAAGGGGCCAGGCGGCGGGGCCGTGCCGACGCCGGTCGGTGGGAAAACCTTGCGCCGAGGGACGGATTCGGCTCACGTGGCCTTCCAGGTGAAGGAGAAGACCACGGTCGAGCCCTTGCAGAGGCCGGGCGAGAGCATTCCCGCCCGCAGGGTGTCGGTCTTGGTGTCGTAGTCGATTCCTTCGGCCTCGTAGGCCCCCGAGCACTTGCTGACTTTCGGCAGTGTGAACAGATCGGTGACGGCCGCGTCGATCTTCCTGCCGTCCAGGGTGTGCGGCAGGTCGAGTCGCAGCAGATCGCCCTGGTCGGCGGTGCACAGCAGGCGCTGGGCGGAGAAGAAGTCGCATCCCTGGATGTTGTCGACGACGTGGTCCAAGGTGACCTGCCCGGCCTGCGGGAGATTCGCGCCCGGTGAGGTCGACGTGTTCAGCAGCGGTGCGGGGAACACCTGAAGCCGCTTCTGGGCGCCGAACTCGCCGGCGACGATCCACTGGCCGTCGGGGGAGACGGTCACGAAGGAGTTGTTGAACAGCTCTCCCCGGTCAAGGGCGTGGCGGAACTCCAGGCGTTTGCCGCCGGCGGTGGTGACCAGGAACATCTTGCCGGAACCTTTCCGCTCGTACGCGTCGAAGGTGCTGCCCCGCGCGATGTCGAGATCGCCGACGTGCTGGAAACCCTGGCCGCGGACGGCCAGCGGTATGCTGCCGGGCCCGCGGTGCACCAGCGCGCCGTCCGCCGTGCTGGCGATCCCCTCCGCGCCGGTCAGCGAGCTCACCGTCGTCCTGCCGGCCGGTGTCCACGTGCCGTCGGGGGTTGGGCCCTTGGCCGCCGAGCAACCGGACGCGAGGGCCGCTACCAGAGCGGCGCAGGCGGTGGTGGCGATCAGCGAGAAGCGAATCCGCATCGTAGTCCTTGGTGGTGATGGGCCGTCATGTCCTTCACCTCACAGCCACGCACTGGGGCTCCGGTTGGTTCAGCGCCGTTTCCGGACCGGGCGAGTCCGCCGCTCCGCGCCAGGTACAGCTCAAGATCGCTGTCGCCCAGCGGGAAACTTTGGCGTGACGGAGTCCGTCCGGCCGCTACGCGCTCGCCGACGCCCGGCTGGCTGGCTGGCTGGCTGGCTGGCTGGCCCAGGGGGCATGGGGCCCGCCGGGGCGTTCCGCGGGGACGGGGGTGAACCGCGTCACAGTGCAGGGGAGGGGTCGGGGGCCCCGGCCGGGATGGGGGGACGGCAACGGACCCGCCCCCAGGGCCGATCCGGGCCGCGCCGATGGTGGCACCGCGGGGGTGGCCGGTTAGGGCGAGGTTAGGTCACCCTTCCCTGGCGAGGCGGTGCCTGGTACAGATGGTGGGATTCCACCGGCACACCGGAAGTCTCGCCATGAACCAGGACAACACCACCGGCCCCACCCCCGCCGACTCCGCCGACTTCACGATCGACCTGACCTTCGAGGAAGCCCGGCGCCGGGCCGAGGTCGTGGCCGCGCTCGGGCCCGACTGGGACCCGGCGGCCGCCCTGCGGGGCGAGGACGAGGCGTACGCCCTGCTCTACTCGGGCCTGGACGCCGACCAGCGGCGTACCTACGACATGCTGGTGGCCGCCGGTGTCCTGCCCGGAGAGGAACCGGGCCGTGCCGCTACCCATTGACCCCCAGGCGGACCCCGCCCGCCGCGCCTGGGTGCCCTGCCCCGTGTGCGACGACGCCCGCCACTGCGCGGCCTGCGCCGACACCCGAAACTGCGAGGAGCACTGGCGCTACCTGCTCTCGAACGCCGGGCCGGTCATCCACCTCCAGTGTCCGCGCTGCACCCACCTCTGGTCGCTGAACACCCGCCCCGGCGCCGCCCGCCCCGGCGGCACGGCGCCCCGCGTCTGAGCCGGCCGGCCCAAGGACGCCACCCGGGCGCGGTCCCGCCCGCGGGGCCGCCGCTCAGCCCGACCGCCGGTGTCACGGTCACCACCCCCGGCGGCAGCGCGGAACCCGCCAACTTCTACTACCTCACCCCGCCGGTGGCCGCCACGGCGGCCCCCACCTCGGGACCGCTGGCCGGCGGCACGCCGGTGACCGTCACCGGCACCGTCTTGCAGGGCGCCACCTCCGTGACCTCCGTCGGCACCCCCGGGATCATCACCACCAACACCGCCTCCACGATCGCCGTCACCACCCCGGCGGGCGCCGCCACGGGGCCCGCCCTCATCATCGTCACCACCCCCGGCGGGGTCACCGACAACCTCACCATCACCTACACCGCCGCGCCGACCATCACCAGTGTTCTGCCCGTCACCGGCACGACTGCCGGAGGCAAGGTCGTCGCCATCACCGGCACCAACCTCGACACCGTGACCCGCGTCATCTTCGGCGCCAACACCGCGCCCTTCCTCGCCGCCCTGACCAGCACCCAACTCGCCGTGGTCACACCCCCGGCGCCCTGGGCCTGGTCAACGTCACCGTCACCAACCCCGTCGCGAGCGCCACCGCTCTCCTGGCGTACACCTATCTGCTGTGAGCGCGCGGGCCCGCGCGGAGCGAGTCCGTCCGGGGCGCTACGTCGCCCCGCGGCCGGTCGGGCCGCGGGGCTGAGGCGCGGGAGGCACCGGCCGGGACCGGGTGGGTGCGGCCGAGGTGATCCGGGTTGACGCCCGGTCGGCACGTCGCGGGTGTTCTCCCACGCGGTGCCCTGGTGCGCCATGCGGGCGCGCGGCTTCCCCGCCGCGCAGCACCGCTTCTTCGGCCGCACCGCGCTGGTCGGCACCGAAGCGGCCAGGGGGCTGGAGATCGACGAGCCCGCCGCGCTCGTACGCGCCCGCGCTCTCGCCCCGGCCCCGTACTCTCCGACCGGTCCACGACCGCGCCCACGCGTCGCCACCGCCGCCAACCGACCAGGTGTCGACCAGCAACTCGGGGTCACACCCCCGGAGGAGACAGGTGTCCCCAGGCCAGCGCACATACAGGGGCGCGATGGCAGACACGCTGGGACATACCTGTGCGCCCGTACGTTGGTGACACCCGGCGAGGGTCGGCTGTGCACGCCCGGCCCGCGGCACGTGCGCGCGCGGCTTTGGACCACGGCAGTGGGCCGGCTCGGCACCGCGTGGACGAGGGCCGCCCCGCCGTTGAGTGTGGCGACGGGTGTGCGCGTGCGCCGGCTCGGATCGGCGGGCGTCGTAGGGCGGTCACGTCGGGCCGCTGGGTGGTGCTGATCCCGTCCCCCTGGGTGCGGGGTGCCCGTCTGACGGGTGCCGGGTTACGGCGGCTGGTAACGGGGCACCTGCGGACACCTGGTCGATGCTGGGACGGCGGACGTCCGCAGGCCGACCCCCGGAGGGCCCTGCTCCACCAAACGGGTGATCGGGCGTCAGTTCTCTTGTGGGCCCGTTCACTCCCGTGGATGCCTGAAGACACACGAACCGGTGGGCCGCCCATTCCTTGTCCGGGGAAGCTCGGCAGTCGGCCCACCCGTTCCCATCCTCCCCCGCAGAGAGGGGTGGACGGTCAGGCCGCTGCACTGCGGCGAGCGCCCCGGGGTGGAGGAAACGGCCGGCCGGCGTGTGCTCCGGCACCAGCCGGTCAGGCAGCGCCCCGCGGGCCGTACGGACCGCGCCGCACCCGGGCCGAGCGGCCCTCACGCACCGCGAGCCGGCGGGATCTCCCGCCGCGGCGAAATGCGGCACTCCCGCGCCCGGCAGCACGGGCCGCGCCGGATGAGGGCCCGACCAGGACCGCCGCCGGTGATCACCATCGAACTCCCTGGAGGACCCGTCATGTCCATCCCCATCCCCCCGATCAGCATCCCCGGACTGCCCGGACTACCCGGTCTGCCGGGGCTCTCGGGGCCGCCGCTGCTCTTCGCGGCGACGCCCCCCTTCGGACCCACCGCGGGCGGCAACGTCGTCCTGCTCGTGGGGCTGAACCTGGGTCACGCCACCAGCGTCACCTTCGGCGGCACCCCGGGCACCGTCATCTTCTCCGACCCGATCGGCCTGAGCGCGGTGGTGCTCGCACCGGCACACGCCGCGGGCACCGTACCGGTGGTCGTCATCACCCCGGCCGGCACGAGCAACGCGGTGAACTACACCTACGTGGCCAGCGCGCCGACCACTCCCACCGCGACCGCGATCGCCCCGGCCACCGGGCCGGTCATCGGCGGGACCGCCTTCACCATCACCGGCACCGACCTGACCGGCGCGGTCGTGCTGTTCAACGGGGTTCCGGCCCTCGGGGTGACCGTCAACGCCGGCGGCACGTCGCTGACCGGCACCACGCCGCCCGGACTGCCGGGCAACGCCACGGTCACCGTCACCACCACCGGCGGCTCCGCCACCGTCCCCGGCGGGTTCACCTACACCGCCATCACCCCCGGCCTGCCCGTCGTCGCGGCGCTCGTGCCTCCCACGGGACTCGCCGCCGGCGGAACGCCCGTCGTGATCATCGGAAGCAACCTCACCGGGGCCACCGTCACCATCGGCGGTGCCCCGGTCACCGGCGTGACCGTCGACCCGACCGGCACCGTGCTGATCGGTACCACCCCGGCGGGCGTCGCCGGCGTCGCCGCGGTCGTCGTCACCAACGCGGCGGGCAGCACCACCGTCCCCGGCGGGTACCTCTACATCTGACCCCGCCCAACCGGGTGTTCTGCGGACCGGCCCCCCGGCCGCACCCCGGGGGCCAGACCCCGCCGATGAACCCTTCGCACGCCGGCCCCCCGGAGCCTCGCTCCGGGGGGCCGGCGCTTTCCGCTGCGCGGGACACCCGGGCGAGCAGTCCGGCGCCGCCCCAGCCGACCCGCCCGACCCGCCTCCGGCCGGGTCCCGGCTCCCGGCCTACCCATCTCGCCCCGGGGCCGGTGCTTTCGTGTGGGCGCCCAGCCGCACTACGTCGGTCGGCTGACTTGCGGGGGTGCCCCGCGATCGATCGTGGGGTGTGCCGGCCCGGGCGTTCGGCCGGGGTTTTCAGCAGGCGGTCCGGCGGGCGGTGTGGACGAGGTCCGTGCTCGCTCGGTGCTGGTCGGGCCGGCTGGGCCTGGGCGGCGCATCGCGGTCTGGTCGTGCGTCCGGCCGGGCCGAGTAGCTCCGGGAAGCCGCGGTCAGGCGGGCTGCCACAGCTCGACGCGGTTGCCCTCGGGATCGGTGACCCAGCCGAATCGGCCGACACCCGCCATGTCCTGCGTTTCTTCGGCCACGTCCGCTCCCTTGGCGCGCAATTGCGCGAGCATCGCGTCCAGATCGCCGACCCGGAAGTTGAGCATGGTCTGCTGGCTGCCGGACCCGAAGTAGTCGGTATCGGACGCGAACGTCGCGAACACCGTCGGCCCGGCTCCCTGACGCCACAGCCCGTGCTCGTCCGTGTCCAGGCCCAGGCAGTCGCGATACCAGGCATTCAAGGCCGCCGGGTCAGCGGCCCGCAGGAAGTAGCCGCCAATGCCGAGTACATGTTCCATGCCGCCATCCTGCCAGGGTGGTGATCGGGCGGGGCCGGTTACGGGCGGCCCGGGCCGTACCACCGAGGCGCGAGGAAAGGCCCCGGGGGGCCGCCATGGCGCTGGCGGCCCCCCGGGGGCTCTTTGCGGTTCCCGGCCCGGTGGGGCGGGGACCGTCTCAGGTGGTGGAGGAGGGAGGCTGGTCGGTGCCGCCCTGGAGGGGGAGGCCCATGTGGTCGGCGAGGCCGTCGGCCAGTGCCGCGACCGTCGGGTGCTGCCAGACGAAATTGCTCGCCAGCCGTACCCCCAGATCGGATTCCAGACGCACCCGCAGTTCGGCGGAGAGCAGCGAGTCGAAACCCAGGGCCTTCAGCGGGGTCTGCGGGTCGAGGACGGTACCGCCCAGTCGGAGGACCGCCCGGATGTGGTCGGCGAGGTAGGTCTCCAGAGCGGTGCGCCGCGCGAACCCCGGGCCCAGCGCGGTGAGGACACCGCGGATACCCCTGTCCTCGCCCGCGGCCGCTTCCGGCTCCACCACGCCCACCACCGCGGCGGCCGCAACGGGCTCGGCGGCCGGGTCCTGCCGGGGTTCGGTGCCCGGCGCCGGCGCGGGGGCGACGGCGCTGAAGAACGGCGACCGCAGGCTCCCGGCCGGAATCCACGTGCCCGGATCGCCCGGGAGCACCCCCGTACGGACCCGCCCGTGCGCCAGCAGCCGCTGGAGCGCCAGCAGGCCGCCGCCGGTCGGGATCGTCTCGTAGCCGCGGTCGGCGAACCCGGTCGCCACCCCTGTCTGCCCCCACGGGCCCCAGTTGACGGCCAGGGTCGGCAGGCCCTGGCCGGTCCGCCACTCCGCGAAGGCGTCCAGCCACGCGTTGGCCGCGGCGTACACGCCCTGTCCCGGATTGCCCAGCAGCGAGGCCATCGAGGAGTACACCGCGAACCAGTCCAGGCTGTGCCCGGCCGTGGCGCGGTGCAGATTCCACGCCCCCCGGACCTTGGGCGCCCACACCCGCCGCAACTGGAAGTCGCGGACCTCGGTGATCGCGGCGTCCTCCAGGACCATCGCGCAGTGCACCGCCCCCCGCAGCACCGCCCCGTCCCCGGTGGCCGCCGCCACCAACTGGGCGGCCGTGCCCGGCTTGGCGATGTCGCCCAGCACCACCGAGACCCGCCCGCCCGCGGCGGACAGCTCCCTGATCGCCTGCGCCGCCGCGAGTGAGGGCGGCGTACGGCCGTTGAGGACGATACGGCCCGCGCCCTGCTCGGCCAGCCACCCGGCCGTCGCCAGGCCCAGACCGCCCAGACCGCCGGTGACGATGTAGGCGCCGCCGGCCCGCACCACCGGTGCCTGCTCCGGTACGACCCCGGCCGCCGGTCCGTCGTCCGGGACGGTCAGGACCAGTTTCCCGATGTGCCGGGCCCGGGCCATCAGCCGGAACGCCTCCGCCGCCCGCTCCAGCGGATAGGCCGTGCAGTGCAGCGGCTTCAGCCGGCCGCCGGCGAATTCGTCGAGCACTTCGCGCAGCACCGCCGCGAACACCTGCGGGCGGGCCCGTTGCAACTCGATCAGATCGACCGCGCTCAGCGTGATGTTGTGACGGAACGGGCCGAGGCCCAGGGGTGCGTCCGCGTGGATGTCCCGCACCCCCAGCTCCACGAACCGGCCGAAGGGCCGCAGCGTCTCCAGACCCGCCCGGATCGCCGCGCCGGCCAGCGAGTTCAGGACCACGTCGACACCCTCGCCGCCGGTCGCCTCCCGCGTCTGGGCGGCGAAGTCGAGCGACCGCGAATCCATCACCGGGCTGATACCGATCCCGCGCAGCCAGGCCCGTTTCTCCTCGGTGCCCGCGGTGGCCAGCACCCGGGCGCCCAGCAGCCGCGCGACGGCGACCGCCGCCATACCCGTACCGCCGCTGGCCGAGTGGATCAGCACCCTTTCCCCCGCGCCGAGTCGCGCGACGTGCCGCAGCGCGTACCAGGCGGTCAGGAAAGCCACCGGCAGTCCCGCCGCGGCCACCGGGCCGAGCCCCGCGGGGACCCGGGCGACCGCGGTCACCGGGACCGTCACGAACGACCCGAACGCGCCGCCCTCCAGATGAGCGGCCACCACCGCGTCCCCCACCGCGAACTCCGTGTCCGGCCCCACCGCCGTGACGACACCCGCGCACTCGAAGCCGATCCGGTAGCGGACGTC
The DNA here is from genome assembly GCF_045039895.1 of Streptomyces sp. NBC_01190. Taxonomy (NCBI): domain Bacteria; kingdom Bacillati; phylum Actinomycetota; class Actinomycetes; order Kitasatosporales; family Streptomycetaceae; genus Streptomyces; species Streptomyces sp. NBC_01190. The sequence goes on along the minus strand of NZ_CP108580.1, from coordinate 8,025,024 downwards.
GCCCTCCCCCGGCAGCATCCCCAACGCGGTCAGCACGTCACGGAAGTTGACGCCCGCGGCCTGGACCCGTACCTCGACCTCGCCCCGCCCCGGTGCCCGCCGGGCCACCGCGGCCAACTCCAGGCTGTCCAGATCCCCCAGCGTCCCCGCCCGCAGCCGGAACCCGTCCGTCCCGTACCGCACCACCTGCCCCGGGACGGCGACCGGGGCGGGGCGGGATCCTTCCAGCGGCGCGCGCTGAAGCCGCGCGACACGGCGGACACCGCCGCGCAACGCCACCTCGTCCTCCGCACCCCCGGCCATCAGTTCCCCCGCCGCTTCCCGCAGCCCAGCGCGGGTCACCCCGGCGTCGACCAGGACCGGCCGCAAGCGCGGCTGCTCGCAGGCCACCACCCGGACCACACCGCGCAGAGCGCTCTGTCCCAGGCCCGCGTGCTCCCCCGCCTCGACCGCCACCGCACTCCGCGTGACCGCGTACAGGCGCGGCGGATCGCCGCACCCCGCCGCCGCCCGTGCGATGCCCAGAATCCGCCGGGCCCGCTGCTCGGCCACCGCCACCAGGCCGTCAGCGCTTCCGGCGCCCGCACCAACACCCCTCGGGCCGACGGCACTTGTGCCGCTGCCGTCGGTGTCGGTGCCGTCTTCGGCCTCGCCGTCGGTGCCGTCGGTGTCGGGTCCGCAGACCATGACCACGGACTGCGGGGGGAGGGGGGTGGTCGCCAGATACGTACTCAGGGAGTCGCTGAAGGATTCGACGAGTTCCGAACCGAGCGGGATGTCCCAGACCTCGGCGCGCGCGCCGGCGTCGCGCAGCGCGTCGGCGAGGGTGCCGGCGTCGCCGCCGCCTTCGCCGATGACGAGCCAGTTGCCGCCGCCGGCCGGCGGGTTCGCGGGGCGGTCGGCCCGGTGCCAGGCGGTCTCCAGGAACCAGCCGTCGACCGTGGCGGCCTGTTCGGCGTCGCTGGGACGGCGGTAGGCGAACCGCACGCCGTCCATCGTCATCACGACCGTGCCCGCCTCGTCCAGCACCCGGATGTGGCCGGTGATGCTGTCCGCGGTGGTCTCGGTGACCCGGGCGTGGCAGTACACCGCGTCGGCCGGATCGCCCAGGACCCGTACCGTCCCGATCCGTACCGGCAGGATCAGCCCGGTGCCGCCGTCCAGGGTGGTGCCCGCGATGAGGGTCTGCAGGCAGCAGTCGACCAGGACCGGGTGGACCCGCAGCGTCTGCTCGCCGGCCCGCGCCCGCTCCGTTGTCCGCGCCCGTTCCGCTTCCGGTTCGGGGATGCTCAGCCGCGCCCAGAAACTGTCACGGCCGGACGAGGTGCGCAAAGCGGTGATCCCGGTGAACGCGGGGCCGTGTTCCAGGCCCCGGGCCCGCAGCCCCGCGTAGACCGCGGCCGGCTCGAGGACGGCCGGATGCCGGCGCGCCAGGGAACCGACCGAGGCGGTACGGGCGCGCGGCGGCCCGCTCTGCGGCAGCCGCAGCACGGCCGAGGCGTACGCCGTCCACGCACCGCCATCGCCGCCGCCATCGCCGCTGTCGCGTGCGGAGATCTCACACACGGCGTGGTCCGGCGCGGTCATCGTGACCGTGGTGCTCAGCTCGGTGTCGCCGTCCAGGCGCAGCATCTCGTCGAAACGGACATCGGTGATCTCCAGATGTGCCGGGTCGCATCCGAACACCGCGCAGCCGGTGGTCAGCGCCAGTGCGTAGTGCGCCGCACCGGGCACCACCATTGCGCCGCGGACCCGGTGATCGGCCGCCCACGGCGGGCTCGCCTCCCCGACCATCGCGTGGAAACTGTGCCGCAGCAGCACACCGGGCACTTCGATATGACGACCCGGCAACACACCGGGCAGGCGGGGTGACACACCCGCCGGGACGGGCAGCGCGTCCGGCGCGGCCGGGGGGATCCCAGGCATGATCGCCGGGGTCCCCGTCGCGGCGGCCGGCGCCCCGGGCGCGGCGGCCGGCTCCCCCGTTGGGGCGGGCCGTGCACCCGGCACGGCGGGCAGAACCGCGGCCCTGGTGGACGGCGCCCCGGTCGACGCGGGCGACACACCCGGGCTCGACGACAGGGCCCCCGGCTCGGCGGACGGCGCCCCTGACCGGCCGGACCGGGTCCCCGGCTCGGCAACCCCCGCCGGGGGCGGCTGCTCTTCCGCCGGGTCGGGCCGCCCCCCGGTGGGGGCGGTCGGGATGAGGTCCACCCAGTGCCGGGCCCGGTCGAACGTGGTCGTGGGAGCGTCCACCAGTCGGCCCGCCCCGTACAGCGGTGACCAGTCCACCGGCACACCCGCGCAGTACAGCGCGGCCAGATGGGTGCGGAACGTCGCGACCTGCGGCTCCTCGCGGCGCAGGGTGGGCAGCACGACCGGACGGGCGACCAGTCCGGCAAGGCCGCGTTCCACCGCGCGGGTGACCACCGGCTGCGGGGAGATCTCGACGTACAGCCCGTGCCGGTCGGCGGCCGCGGCCGCGACGGCCGCGGCGAACCGCACCGGCCGGCGCAGGTTCGCGCACCAGTACCCGGCGTCCAACTCCCCGGGGGCGAGCGGATTCTCGCTCACCGTGGAGTAGAACGGCACCACCGGCGTCATCGGCGACAGATCCGCGAGCGCTGCCCGCAGGTCGTCGAGCAGCGGGTCGACCTGCGGGCTGTGCGAGGCGACGTCGACCGCGACGGGCAGCGCGGTGATCCCGCGCGCGTTCCAGACCCCGATCAGCCGGGCCACCTCGGCGGGGTCGCCGGAGATCACCGTCGAACCGGGCGCGGCCACCACCGCCACCGACACGCCCCGCGAACCGGTCACCGCCATCTCCCGCTCCACCGCGGCCCGGTCCAACTCGACCGACGCCATCGCGCCGGCCCCCGCGATCCCGGCCAGCAACAATGAGCGGCGGCAGATCACCCGGACCCCGTCGGTCAGCGACAGCGCCCCGGCCGCCACGGCCGCCGCCGCCTCGCCCATCGAGTGCCCGATCACCGCGGCCGGCTCGACCCCGTACGAGCGCCACAGCGCGGCCAGCGCGGTCTGCACCGCGAACAGGGCCGGCTGCACCCGCGCGCACCCGGTCACCTCGTCGCCGGAGCGGATCACGTCCAGTACGGAGAAGCCCGCCTCGCCGCGGATCAGCGCGTCGGCCTCCTCCAGGGCCGCGGTGAACGCCCGCTCCTCGTCCAGCAGTTCCCGCCCCATGCCCGCCCATTGCGAACCCTGCCCGGAGAACACCCACACGGGCCGGCGTACCGCCGTCACACTCACCGCGCCCGCGACCACCCCCGGATGCGCCCGGCCGGTGGCGAAGGCGTTCAGCGCCGCGACGACCTCATCTCGTCCGGCCCCCACCACACCGAGCCGGCCCCGCCCCGGATCCCGCCGCACCGCCAGGGTGTGCGCGACATCCCGTATCGCCACGTCCGCGCCCTCTTCCTCCAGCCACCGCGCCAACCGCCCCGCGGCCAGCGGCAGAACAGCGACCGACCCGGCCCCCACCACGACGACATCCGGCGAACCCCTGGCGCCGGAATCCCTCGGGCCCGAACCGGCCGGACCAGCGGGGCCCGCGGGCGACACCGGCACGGGGGAACGGTGCGCATCCGGCACTGGCGGGTACGGACCGGCCGGCGATTCGGCCGCGCGGTCGGGGGCCGGACCGGTCGGCGTCCCGGGCGCGATCGGGTCCGCGCCTGTCGCTGCCGCCGGGGCCGCCGTCGCGGGTAGGGCCGCCGTCGCCGGTGGGGCGGGGGCCGGCCGCGGCGGGCGGCGGTCCGGGTCCGGGGACGCCGCTTCCAGTAGGACATGCGCGTTGGTGCCCGAGAACCCGAACGAGGACACTGCGGCCAGCCGCGCCGTGGCCGCCGGCCACGGAGTCAGCACGGTCGGAATGTAGAAACGGGTCGGCTCGGCGTCGATCGCCGGGTTCCAGCGGGCGAAGTTCAGATTGGGCGGGATGAGCCCCTGCCGCAGACTCAGCACCGTCTTGACCAGACCGGTGATCCCGGCGGCCGGCTCCAGATGCCCCAGGTTCGTCTTCACCGAGCCGAGCGCGCATCGCACCCGCCCCGCCCCGTACACCCGCGACAGGCTCGCGAACTCCACCGGATCGCCCAGCGGCGTCCCTGTCCCGTGCGCCTCGATCAGCGCGACCTCACCCGGATCCACCCCCGCCCGCGTCAGCGTCCGCTCGAACAGGGCCTGCTGCGCGGCCGCCGAGGGAGCCGCCAGCCCGTCCGAACGCCCGTCCTGGTTCACGCCCGACCCCCGGACCACCGCCAGCACCCGGTCGCCGTCCCGCCGTGCGTCCGCCAGCCGCTTCAGCACCGCGACCGCGCAGCCCTCCCCGCGCACGAAACCGTCCGCCGCCGCGTCGAAGGTGTGGCAGCGCCCCGACTGCGACAGCATGCCCATCCGCGCGAACGAGTCAGCCGTCCGCGGCCGCAGCATCAGGGCGACCCCGCCGGCCAGCGCCGTATCGCACTCACCGTCCAGCAGCGCCCGGCAGGCCAGATGGAATGCCACCAGCGATGACGAACACGCGGTATCCACCGCCATGCACGGGCCACGCAGTCCCAGCAGATACGACACCCGCCCCGCCGCGACGCTGTGCCCGTTGGTCAGGATCGATCCCTCCAACTCCAGCGGCTGGCCCGCCAGCCGGTCCATGTAGTCGTTGTAGCTCAGCCCCGCGAACACACCGGTCTGCGAACCCGCCAACCCGCCCGGCCTGATCCCCGCGTGCTCCAGCGCCTCCCACACCACCTCGAGCAACAACCGGTGCTGCGGATCGAGTACGTCCGCCTCACGTCCCGACACCCCGAAGAAATCGGCGTCGAACCCCGTGACATCCCGCAGATAACCCCCCGGCCGCAACGCTCCGCCGGCGCCGGACGCGGCACCGGCGCCAGTTGCCCGGCGGTCGCCCTCCCACAACGCCACGCGCTCCGCCGGCGCCGGCCCGACGCCCTCACACCCGTCCACCAGGAACCGCCACAACGCTCCCGGTGACTCCACGTCCCCCGGCAACCGGCACCCCACACCTACCACCGCGACACGTCCCGACACGCCATCCGAACCGCCCGAACCACCCACGACACTCACCCCACCGATTGCCAAACGCCATAAGAAGCAGAAAACTCCGGAAAAGTGAACAGACCCCCGGTGCCGCGACCGCGGAAACGGGGCGGCTCCGTGAGACGAGACCCGAAGACACGGGGACCAGCCGGAGAAAGCGGGTCCCGGCGCGGGTCGACGGGTCGTCGAAATCAGCGGGCCGAAAGGGAAGGGAGTCCGTTAGAGAGGGGGCCGAAAGGACCGGGGACCCGGCCGACCCGGGAGGGCGGCGGCCCGCCCACCCGCGCGGCCTCGGCAGTCCGCCGGTCACTCGCCCGGGCTGCCCAGCAAAATCGCGCTCTTCACCCCGCCCACCTGATAGTTGAAACTCAGCGCGTAGTCGAAGTCCAACAGCCGCGTATGCACACCCGGCACCGGATCGAAGGTGAGATTCCCGGCCGGCTGCTCACAGTTCGCCGTCGGGCACACCTCTCCCCGCTCCATCATGAGCAGGGTCAGCGCCACTCCCAATGCCCCGGCCGGCGCCCCGTTATGGCCGAAACACCCCTCCTGCGACGTCATCAGCAGGTCCCGTGCCCCAGCCCCGTACAGCTCGCCGATGGCGTTCGACTCGAAAGCCGTCACCACCACGTTCCCGTCACTGCCTCCGTGCACGTACCGCACGTCGGCGATATCCAGATCCCCCAGGACCCGCCGTACCGCGGACACCAGCTCCGCACCCGTCTCGTCGCTGGCCAGCGGATTCGCCAGCCCGTCGCGCGTCGTCGCCTGCCCCAGCACCCTGCCGTAGACATGAGCACCCCGCCGCGCGGCATGCTCGCGGCTCTCCAGAGCCACCGTCACCGACCCCTCGCCGTGATTGATGCAGTCCGCACGCCGGTCGTACGGCCGCATCAGCGCGTCGAACGACGGCAGCAGCGCCGGCATGTCATCCGACCGCAACGCCTCATACGTCCCCTGCGCGCCCCGCAGCAGTCGCTGGATGTTCCCGATCAGCACCGTGCTGAACACATCCACCCCCGTCACCAACGCCACGTCCACCTCGGCTGCCGCGATCATCCGCCGCGCGTTCCCGATCTGCACCGCGGATGACGCGCACCCGCACGACACCGTGAAGTTCGGCCCCCGCGACCGCAACAACGCGCCCTGCACCAACGCCACGTCCGATGGCGTCACCGCCTGCTCCGCCGCGACGAACAGCTCCAACGCCTCCGAGGCCGACACCACTTCGGGATCGGCTCGCAGCACCGCCAGATAACTCGCCACGTTGGCGTCGATTCCCCCGCGCCCGACCAGCACCGCCGCGTCGCCCAACTCCCCGGCGCGGACGTCCAGATCGGCGTCGTCACACGCCTCCATCAGCGAGACCAGACCGAACCGGTGCGCGTCCGTGTAATGACGCGAAAAGAAGGGCGCCACATCTGGAACACGCTCACCGAAGACGCCGTCCGGCAGACTCACCGAACCGTAGAACGAATTCGACCGCGACAAGCTCGACACCCCCCGCGACGCCACCCCCCACAAGTCGTCCGCCGAGAACACCGGCCTGCCCAATCCCGGCAGACAACACCCGATCCCCGTCACCACCGTGTCCCGACCACTCATACCGGTCATCACCGCACACCCCCACACGCCACCGAAAGCACGGATCCCACTGACATCAAAGACATCCCGGACACCTCATCCACACCAACTACCGGGCCGCACCACATAGCGACCGACCGAACCAGCCAAGGGGGCGGGCGAGCGCTATTCGGCGACGTAGGTGCGATACGACCACCGGTACACCGGCAGCATCCGCCCGCCGAACTCGGCACGGCAATGCGCGTACTCGAAATGCTCGTACCGATTCCCGAACAGAATGCTCACCCGGCTCTCTTCCTCCAACGACCTCACCTCCCAGGTCGAAGGAGTCCCCTCCGGACCCCCAACAAACAACACACACACCCGACCTTCCATCACCTCTCCCGACCCACCATCGACGACCACACACCCCCGGCCCCCCAACGACCAGCCACCGCACTCCCGCGCCACCCCGCACAACCACAGGACAACGCAGGCAAACACGCCGCACAGCCACACACCCACCACACCCCAACCCACGAACCCGCACATCGGACCGACCCGGAACCCGAAACCTGGAACCACCCCGACCCACGAGAAGCGGGACCGGCGGTTCAATCCGGGCAACGGTGCGCACGAGTCGACGGACCGGACCACCACCGGCAGGCCGGAGACGAGACCGGAGGGCCCGAACTCACCGCGCGGTGGCGAAGAGACGGGACTGACGGATCCTCCCGGGCAACACCGGGAGAGAACCAGGACCGGGCCGGCCGTACCGAGACGGAACAGAAGGAAGCGATTCACCGGGCGAAGCCAACGGGCGGGACGGGCCGTCCTCACCCACCGGCCCCGCCGCGGGAAACACCCAACAGGCCGGAGGCCGACAACACGACCCCGCACCTCTTACGGCCAGCCGCCACTGCACACCGACAACACGTCTACCAGCGGGACGGGCCACCCACCGGCTCGATGCGATGGTTATCCCACACAAATCCCCACGCCCGCAATACTCCACCGCACAACCACCCCAATGGCCCAACACCCCATCTTCGCCGTCGCTCGCACCTGGATCGACCAGCGTCCTGACCTGCAATCCGAGTCGAAACCCCCGCGCGCGGCGAGACCGGATCGGCACCGGACGGCGCACGAGCCGACGCGTCCTGGGCCGGACGAGTGGTGAAACCCCACCACCGTTGTCACGGCCGGAGCACCCGGGTACATATGGTGCTCCGCGGCAGCGCGGCGATGAGCTCAGGCGGGCGGCGTGGCCGCATACCGCACGGCGAACCGCTGCTACGGCGCCGCACTCCTCGAAGCGCGCCGGCTCGGTGAACCCGGCCGATCAACCACCGGGCCGGGGCCGGCCGGCGCCAAGTCACCCCGTCAGGGCTATGCGGGCCCAGACCGTGCGGCCGCCGTCCACCTCCAGCTCCGTGCCCAGACCCTTCACCGAGCGGGCCACCAGCGCCAGACCCCGACCGTAATCATCCGGATCACCACCGCGGTGCGGATGCCGGAACGGCAACACCCCACCCTCGTCCAGGATGTGCACCAGCATCTGATCACTCGTCCGCCGCAACCGACCCGTCATCCCCGCACTGTTGGTATGCACCACCACATTGGTCATCAGCTCCGAGACCACCAACAGCGCCGAGAACCGCGCCCCCTCATCCCCGATCCCCTCCAGATCCAGCCACAACCGCGTCAGATGACGCCCCACCGCGACCGACCGCTCAACCGCCGGCAGATGAAAGAAAGCCGGCCTCCCCCGCACCCACATATCCGCCAGCCCATACGCCGCCGGAACATGCGGCCACTGCTCGACCTCACGCGCCGACAACGTGATCTGCGCCCCAGGACGCCCCGTCATCAACATCCCTCAACCCCTCCTCCACCATCACCGAAGACACCTGGTCCACCCGGCTCGCACCGCGCGGCACACCCGACTCCCCTGTGCATGTGTCCATCTGTCACACCACACCCTTCGGACGGGTCCGGACGGGACAGGCCGCAACGGAGCGGGCCTCGTCCGGGCGGGCCGCGAGGGTGCGGGCCCGGACAGCGCGGGACCACGGGATCGTCGCGGCAGCCCAGGAGAAAATCGGATACCGGCCCGCCTCTGGGCCGCTCCGCACGCGGGGATCACATCACCCGCGGCGGTGCCGGATCGCACGCGAAAAGAACGTCGCACGGTGCCTCCCATGAGGGCACAGGGAAAGTCACGTCAGTCGGCGCCAAACGGCGACGCCGACTGACGGATCCAAACCCCTCCCGCAGGGGTGCCCATTGTGGCGAACCCGCCCGACACGTCCCAGGTGTCGATACCCGGGACACCACGTCGAATGAACCCGCCACTCCCCCGGAGAGGGTGGGCAGCCCACCGGTTTGGATACGCACAGTTATCCACCGCGGCCCGCGTACCCGCAACCCGCCCGAAGACGCGTCACCCTTTTGGACCACCCCGCGCCCCATAAAATCCGGCCCACCACCCTGCCCCACCACCCTTCACCCCGATCACCACTTTTCCACTCCCCCCGCGCGCCCATTGCGCTGCCCACGTTTTTCGCCTCGGCGGAAGATCCTTCGGCCGGGGGAAATCCCGGCGGGGATCCGCCGCGGCCGCGCGGCCGCGTGGGCAATGCGCCGCCGGGCAAAAATCGGCTCGGTACGGAAAAATGATTCTCTTTACGCGGCCCGTGCCCCGGACCCGACCCGGGAACGATCGGTCGGTGCGGCCTACCCGGTCCGGACAAGACGCCGGCTCCGTGTCGCCGCCGCGACCGACGGCCGGCGGGCCTCGGTCGGTTTTCGTCGTCGTGTCCGGGGCGGGAGTCCGGATCACGTCCTGAGCTGGAAAAATCACCACCGCTTCTCTCTCCGGCGCGCATGCCCGTTGCCGTCCGGCGAGATCCGCCGCGACCAATCCGCGGCCGGGCGTTCCGTTCCCCCGCGGCCCCACCGAGCGGCGACCACGGCCCCCCGCGCGGGGCGCTGCGGATATTCCGGTACTTCCACCGTCGAAGAGCCCCGGAACAACGGCAGCGCGCGGAACGGCATTGCCGCCATTCCGTCGTGGGCGACGCCGGGGAAGATTCGTCCCGGCGTCAACTCGCCGTGGTCCTTGATCGGTTACGGATCGACGCAGGGAAAATTCTCAAGGATTCTCCGCTCTCCCGGTATCCGACGGGTGGGTCGCTGCCGCCGTTGAGCGTGGCGGACGCGTTGTGCCGGCCAGCGGATCGGCCAACGCGCCGACTGCCTCTCCCGAGGGGAGAAACCTATGACGGCGAGCACGGCCGACGTGTGGTCGGGGGAGGCGCGTCCCGGCCGGAGCGTGCTCGGAAGCTGCCAGCGTTGCGGCGGCCGGTCCTGCGGCGGTCGGTCCGCCACGCGTCGGCGGGCGGAGCACCCTCCTCCCCTGAGCCCCCGTCAACAGCGACCCGAGGCAAGCCGATCCGCTGATTGCACAGTGCATCGACCTCTGAAAACGGCACAAGATCGCCGAAATCCCTACCCGCTTTTCAAAGGTCCGTTTAAGGACGGCTGTTTGCTGTTCCCACCGCCTTGACTTGGCGTGCACACTACATCCAGTGCTCCCCGAGCACTGTCGTACGGCTTTGCCTCTCCATACGGACCTTCTGTGGGAGTCGTCATTACCGACATACGTAATTCCCGTGCCCTACTCGCCACTCTGGCAACGGTGTTCAGCGCGGGCCTGTCGCTCGCCGTCATGGGCGGCGGTGCCTCCGCCGCCTCCCTCACTCCTTCGCCCCAGGCTCCCGCCCTGTACGGGGCGGACGCCGGCGGTTCGGTCATCGTGGTGCTGGCCGATCAGCACAGCGACCTCAAGCTGAAGGCGCAGGGCGCGGCCCGCACCTCGGCCACCCGCGACGACCAGCGGTCGATCGTGTCGGACATCAAGGCCAACGGCGGCACCGCGGTGCGCCAGTTGGTCAGTGTCAACGCCGTCGCCGCCCACCTGTCGGCCGCTGCGGTCGAGCAGCTCCGCGGCGACCGGGCCGTCAAGGAGATCCTCCCCGACGCGACGATCACCGTCGATCCCGCGGCGAGCGTGGCGCACACGAAGCCGGCGAAGCTCAATCCGGCGCTGTGCCCGGCCAATCCGAAGAAGCCCTTCACCGAGCCCGAGGCGCTGTCGGTGGTGCATGCCTCCTCGGACGACCCGAAGGACAAGGCCGAGGCGAACGACATCGCCACCGGCAAGGGGGTGATCGTCGCCAACGACGGCATCAACGACCTCGCGGGCAACCCGAACTTCATCCGCGAGGACGGCACGCCCGTCGTCCTGAACGCCCCCGACCCGACGGCGGACGAGAGCGACGGCGAGTACTACGGTGACGCCTCGTCGATCGCCGGCCAGGGCACGGTGGTGTACGACTACTCGCGGGAGTTGCCGTTCTCCGGCCTGCCCAAGGGCTGCACGTTCACCATCAAGGGTGTCGCCCCGGACGCCTCGCTGGTCGACACCTCGGTGATCGACACCCCGCCGAGCGACGCGACCGGCGCCGTGCGGGAGTCCGAGTCCGAGGTCGTCGCCGGAATCGACCACGCGGTGGTGACCGAGCACGCGGACATCATCTCCGAGTCCTACGGCTACACCCCGCGGCCCGGCCGGTACGCGGTCTTCTACGCAGCGAACGACGCCGCCATCGCGGCGGGCGTGACCGTCGTCGTGTCCTCCGGTGACAGCGGCGACTCCGGCACGGTGTCCTCGCCGGCCACCGACCCGCTGGCCATCGCCGTCGGCGGTACGAACACGCTGCGCCTCCAGGCGCAGGCCACCGGCTTCTCCCGGTGGACCAACAACAACATCACCCCGCTGTCCTCGGGCGGCACGACGCCGAACAACCGCTTGGTCGACCTGGTCGCCCCGGGCTACGGCGGTGAGGCCGCGTGCAGTCCGACCGGCAGTGACTGCCCGGCCAACACGCAGACCGAGGCCTTCGGCGGCACGAGCCAGTCGTGCCCGCTGGTGGCCGGCGCCGCCGCCGACGTCATCCAGGCGTACGCCGACACCCACCACGGCGCCAAGCCGACTCCCGCGCTGGTCAAGGAAATCCTGACCAGCACCGCGACCGACATCGGCGCGCCCGCCGACCAGCAGGGCGCCGGCCTGCTCAACGTCGACGCGGCCGTCAAGGCCGCCCAGCAGGAGCCCGGCGGCACGCTCTCCCACCAGGGCAAGCCGTCCGACGCCGGCCTCGTCGTCACCTCGCCGACGCAGCTCGACATCACGGCCAAGGCCGGTCCCAGCACGCAGTCGGTGACGCTCTTCAACACCGGCCGCAAGGACACCGAGGTGCGCGCCGCCTACCGCTCGCTGGGGCAGGCGCGGCAGATCGGCCGGACCGTGACCGAGCCGGTGAGCGCTCCCGACCCGGGTCTGCCGGTGCCGGCCCAGGGCGCCCGGGCCGCGGCGCCGATCACGTTCGAGGTGCCGAAGGGCCTGGACCGGCTCAACGCCGACATGCTCATCGCGGACCCGACGAACTCCACGGTCCTGTCGTACACGCTGATCGACCCGAAGGGCGCGCTGACCCAGATCTCGTACGACTACGGCACGGCCCCGACCCGGGCCGGCCGGCTGGGCACGGTGTCCGATATCCAGCACGTCGAGGTCACCGCACCGGTGCCGGGCAGGTGGACCGCCCAGATCCTGTGGGCCAACGGCCGCGCCCACTTGCAGGAGCCGCCGAACGTGCCGGGCACGTTCACCGGCGACATCTCCTTCCGGGTCACGGGTCAGCACTACGTGACCAGCCGGGCGGCGCGTCCGGTGCGGATCAAGGCCCACTCCAGTGCCACCGTCCCGCTCCGGGTGTCCTTGCCGACGGCGCCCGGTGACCACCCGGAGTCGATCGAGTTCGTCGCGGACAACGGTGGCCGGACCTCCGTGCCGGTCGCCCGCCGGACGCTGATCCCGTCGGCCGGCGGCGCGTTCGACACGACGATCACCAGCAGCGTCGGACGGCAGGTCGGCCAGATCAGCACGTTCAACCTGGACGTGCCGGCCGGCAAACAGGACCTGGACGTCAGCTTCACCACGCCGGACGCGAGCCCGGACAACCCGATCACCTTCTGGCTGCTCGACCCGGCCGGCGCGGTCGTGCAGCAGGTTCCGGCGAATGCGGTCACCGACGCGGCGGGCAACACGACCGCCGCGGCGAACCTGGTCGCGCCGAGTCCGGCCGCGGGACGGTGGGAGATCGACGTCGAGCTCAATCTGACCACCAGCGGCAAGGAGTTCACCCAGCTTGTCCACGGCGTGGTCGGGTACGACCAGCCGCCGGCCCCCGCCGTCAACTGACGGCAGCAGACGGCAGCGCACGGCACGTCATAGCCGGTGGCCGGGAAGCCTTCGCCTCCCGGCCACCGGCCGTCACCCGCTGGTGGTCGCCTCGTCCGATCCGGCGGACCAGGTGCCCGGGACCGTCTTCCGGCTGACGCGTGAGGAACTGGCAGCGGCCGACGCGTACGGGGTGGACGGCTACGCCAGAGTGGCCGTCACCCGGTCATCGGGGACGACGGCGTGGGCCTGCCTCGGGGCGGCCGGGGCCGCACGGCCCGCGACGGACTGATGCCGGGTCCGCCCCGGGTCCGGGCTCTCGGCCCCCGCTCCCGCTGACGACCAGCACGCCCCCGTCCGGCGGGATGCGCCACATCACGCGTCCGCCGGGTGAAGATGAGTCCACACGCCTCCGGCGGGAGCGCAACAGGACGACGGGCTCTTGGTCGATCCTCCGGCCGACCGCCCCGCGGACCGCGGTTTTCCGTCTCTTCCGCCAGTGGCGCGGCGGCCCGGCCCGTTGCTTGACTGGGCGGGTCAGCGGTCCGTGCGAGCCGGGGACCGACGGACGGGGAACGGGAGGGGGAACGGCATGGACCTCAACACCGTGCTCGAGGTGTGCGACGGGCGCGAGCAGGCGCCGTGGCGCCCCGGCGACGCGTGGCTGGCCGGCGGCACGTATCTCTTCTCCGAGCCGCAGCCGCGGCTGCGGCGGCTGCGGGATCTGAGCCGGATGGGCTGGGAGCCGTTGGCGCGGCTGCCGGACGGCTCGCTGGAGATCGCCGCCACCTGCACGATCGCCGAGCTCTCCCGGTTCGGGAAGGCGCTGGACGCCCGGGCGGCGCCGCTGTTCGAGCAGTGCTGCCGTGCCTTCCTCGCCTCGTTCAAGATCTGGAACATGGCGACCGTCGGCGGGAACCTCTGCAACGCCCTGCCCGCCGGCCCGATGATCTCGCTGGCCGCGGCGCTCGGCGGGCGCTGCGCCCTGCTCGCCCAGGACGGCTCGCGGCGTGTCGTGCCGGCCGCCGGCTTCGTGACCGGGCCGGGTACCAACGACCTGGCCGAGGGCGAACTGCTGCGCTCGATCATCCTGCCGGCCCGCGCCCTGGCGGCGCGCACCGCCTTCCGCCAGGCATCGCTCTCCGCGCTGGGCCGCTCCGGGGTCCTGGTGATCGGCGTCGCCGACCCGCTGGACGGATCGCTCGCGGTGACGATCACCGCCTCGACCGTACGGCCGTTCCGGCTGCTGTTCCCGCAGCCGCCCGCGGCCACCGCGCTGCGGGCGGCGATCGAGGGGGCCGTCGACGAGGCCGAGTGGTACGACGACCTCCACGGGCTCCCGGCCTGGCGCCGCCATATGACGCTGCGCCTGGCCGAGGAGATCCGGTCCGAACTCACCGCGAGCGGTGGGCGATGACCATCGACAAGCCCCGCCCCGACGAGGACCCCCCGGCCGCCGAGAGCACCTGCGAAGGCGGTGTCCCCCGGGTGCGGGGCACCGGCTTCGAGATCCGCGTCAACGAGCAGCGGTCCGACGTGCGGCCGCGCCCTGGTCAGTGTCTGCGCACCTACCTGCGCGAGCGCGGCTGGTTCGGGGTGAAGAAGGGCTGCGACGCCGGGGACTGCGGGGCTTGCACGGTGCGGGTGGACGGCGAGCCCGTGCACAGTTGTCTGTATCCGGCGGTGCGGGCCGACGGGCGCAGCGTCACCACGGTCGAGGGGCTGGCCGGGGACGGCGGACTCCACCCGGTCCAGCAGAAGTTCCTCGACGCCCAGGGGTTCCAGTGCGGGTTCTGCACCGCCGGTTTCCTGATGACCTCCGCCGCCCTCGACGACGAGCAGCTCATGGACCTGCCCCAGGCGCTCAAGGGCAACCTGTGCCGCTGCACGGGATACCGGGCGATCGAGGACGCCCTGCGCGGGGTCAAACATGTGGAGGCCCCCGGTGCGGGAGAGGCGGTCGGGCGCAACCTGCCCGCTCCGGCCGGCCCGAAGGTCGTCACCGGCACCGCCCGCTACACCTTCGACATCGACGTGCCCGGCCTGCTGCACATGAAGCTGCTGCGCTCGCCGCACGCCCACGCCCGGATCACCGCCATCGACACCGCCGCGGCGCTGCGGGTGCCCGGCGTCCGGGCGGTGTTCACCCACCACGACGCACCGGACCGGCTCTACTCCTCCGCCCGGCACGAGCACCCGGAGGACGACCCGGCCGACACCCGGCTGCTCGACGACACCGTGCGGTACGTCGGGCAGCGCGTCGCGGCGGTCGTCGCCGACAGCGAGGCCGCGGCCGAGGAGGGCTGTCGCGGGATCGAGGTGACGTACGAGGTGCTGCCGGCCGTACTCGATCCGGAACAGGCCATGCGGCCGGGCGCGCCCGTGGTCCACGCCAAGGACGCTCGCACCGCCAGGATCGCCAGGCCGCCGGACAACGTCGCCGGTGAGGTGCACGGCGAGGTCGGCGACGTGGCGGCCGGTTTCGCCGCGGCCGACGTCGTGTACGAGGAGACCTTCCGCACCCAGCGGGTGCAGCACGCCAGCCTGGAGACGCACGGCGCGGTGGCCTGGCTGGAGCGGGCGGACGACGGCGCGGACCGGCTGACCGTGCGGTCGAGCACCCAGACACCGTTCCTGACCCGGCGGGCGCTGTGCGTGTTGTTCGACCTGCCGGAGAGCCGGGTGCGGGTGGTGGCGGGCCGGGTCGGCGGCGGATTCGGCGGCAAGCAGGAGATGCTGGTGGAGGACATCGTCGCCCTCGCCGTGCTGCGGCTGCGGCGGCCGGTGAAGCTGGAGTACACACGTGCCGAGCAGTTCCACGGCGCCACCACCCGGCACCCGTTCACCGTGACGGTCGGGCTCGGGGCCCGCCGCGACGGTGTGCTCACCGCGATGCGGCTGCGGGTGGTGTCCAACACCGGGGCGTACGGAAACCACGGCCCGGCCGTCCTGTTCCACTCCTGTACGGAGTCCATGTCGGTCTACCGCTGCCCGAACAAGAGGGCCGACGGCTACGCGGTGTACACCAACACGGTCCCGGCCGGGGCGTTCCGCGGCTACGGCCTCGGCCAGGTGACCTTCGCCATGGAGTCCGCGCTGGACGAACTCGCCCGCGGGCTCGGCGTCGATCCCCTCGTCCTGCGGGAGCGGAACATCATCGGCCCCGGCGAGCAGATGGTCGCTCCCGGCGGCGAGGAGGAGGATCTGCAGGTCGCCAGCTACGGCCTCGACCAGTGCCTGGACGTCGTCCGCACCGCGCGCGCCGAACCCGCGCCGCGGGCCCCGGCGGGCTGGCTGGTGGGTGAGGGCGCGGCGCTGGCGATGATCGCCACCGGTCCGCCCGGCGGCCACATCGCCGACGCCCGTGCCGCCCTGCTGCCCGACGGCAGCTACGATCTCGCGGTCGGCACCGCCGAGTTCGGCAACGGCACCACCACCGTGCACAGCCAGATCGCGGCCGGTGAGCTGCGCACCACCGCGGAACGGATCACCATCCGCCAGTCGGACACCGATCTCGTCCGCCACGACACCGGCGCCTTCGCCTCCACCGGCATCGTGGTGGCGGGCAAGGCCTCGCTGCGCGCCTGCCAGGCCCTCGCGGAGTCGATGCTGGGGTTCGCCGCGGCGCACCTGGGGGTGGAGCGGGCGCGGTGCGCCCTGACGAAGGAGGCGGTGACGGCCCCCGGCGGGCGGCGGCTGCCGCTGGCGGACCTGTACGCGGCGGCGCACGCGGCCGGCCGGGAACTCGCCGCGGACGGGCACTTCGGGGGCACGCCGCGGTCGGTGGCGTTCAACGCCCAGTGGTTCCGCGTCGCGGTGGACCCCGGGACCGGGGAGATCCGTATCCTGCGCAGTGTGCACGCGGCGGACGCCGGACAGGTGATGAACCCGATGCAGTGCCGCGGCCAGGTCGAGGGGGGTGTCACGCAGGCGCTCGGCGCGACGCTCTTCGAGGACGTGCGCGTCGACGAGACCGGGGCGGTCACCACCACCGCCTTCCGGCAGTACCGGCTGCCCGCTTTCGCCGATGTGCCCCGCACCGAGGTCCATTTCATGGAGACCGCGGACGCCATCGGCCCGCTTGGCGCCAAATCGATGAGCGAGAGCCCCTTCAACCCGGTGGCTCCCGCGCTGGCCAACGCGCTGCGCGATGCCACCGGCGTGCGGTTCACCGATCTCCCGCTGACCCGCGACCGCGTCTGGCTCGCGATCGACGGCCGGGAGCGGTCTGCCTGGTAAGGTGCCCGGCCGACCCGCGGAGGCCTCGGCTGGGTGCGGGGAGCAGCCGGGGCGCCGACGCTAGGATCGCGCGGGTGGACATGGCCGCTGAGGGAACACCGGACAGTCGCCGCAAGGACAGCGCGGAGCTGCGGTTCGGACGGGCGCCGGGAGCGCTGCCGCTGCTCGGCCACGCCGTCGAGCTGCTGCGCCGGCCGCTGGCGTTCATGGAGTCGCTGACCGCCCACGGCGATCTGGTGGAGATCAGGCTCGGCCCCCGGCCGGCGTTCGTCCTGGCCCATCCGGACCTGGCCCACCGGGTGCTGACCGACTTCCGCACCTTCGACCGCACCGGGGCGGTCTACGACAGGTCACGCGCCGCCCTGGGGTCCGGGCTCGCCACCAGCACCTACGAGGACCACCGCCGCCAGCGGCTGATCATGCAGCCGGCCTTCCGCCACGAACATCTGCGCGGCTACGTCGAGGTGATGCGGCAGGAGATCGCCGAGGCCATGACGCGGTGGCGGGACGCCGGCCAGGTCGACCTGGTCGAGGAGGTCTTCACCCTCACCAACGCCGTCTCCCTCAAGGCCCTCTTCTCCTCCAGCGTCGGCGCACGGGACGCGGAGGAGCTGCGGGAGGCGTTCGACCTCTTCCTGCGCGGCATCTACGCCCGTGCGGCGCTTCCGCTGGTGGGCCGTATCCCGTCGCCGGCCAACCGCAGGTACGCGAGGGCGCTCAGCCGCTGGCGGTCCATCGTCGCGCGGCTCATCGAGGGTTACCGGCATGACGTGGGGGGACGCGACGACCTGATGGCCAAGCTCGTCGCCGCGCGGGACGACGAGCAGCAGGCCATGTCCGACGAGGAGCTCTCCGACCAGGTCGCCGTGCTGCTGCTCGCCGGCGGCGAGACGACATCGGCGTCGGTGCTCTGGACGCTGCACCTGCTGGCGAACCACCCCGGTGTCCTGGCGGCGCTCCGCGCCGAGACGGGGGCGGTGCTCGGCGGCGAGGTCGCCGGGTGGGAGCACCTGCGCCGGCTGGATCTGACCGCGCGGGCGGTACGGGAGGCGATGCGCCTTTATCCGCCGGCCTGGATCCTGCCGCGCACGTGTGTCCGCGAGGTGGTCCTCGCCGGACACACCCTCCCGGCGGGCAGCATGGTGGTCTTCAGCCCCTACGTGCTGCACCGCCGGGCCGACCTCTACCCGGAGCCGCACACCTTCGACCCGGACCGGTGGCTCCCTGCGGAGGACGGCGGCGCCCCGCACCGCGCCTCGTACCTCCCGTTCGGCGCGGGTGCGACCAAGTGCGTCGGCGAGGACTTCGGGACCGCGGAGGCCGCGCTCATCGTCGCGACGATCGTGGAGTTCTGGGACCTGTCCGCGCTGGCCGGCACGCCGGTGTCCCCGGCCGCGAGAGCGGTGCTCGTGCCCAGGTCGCTGCCGGTGCGGCTGACGCCCCGGCGCTGACGCCGCCCGCCGGCGAGTGAACCCTCGGCGCCGGGAGGTACGTGCTTGAGGTGTGGACGACACCCGGTACGAAACGATGACCGCTCATGCGCGCGCCGCCTATCCCTGCCGGCCGGGCACCCCATGACCGGCGGCGGAAGCGGCGACCCGCGGGGGCACGGGGCCGCGGCGGTACGCACCCGGCGCGGCTGTCCGGCGGACCTGGACCAGGTCAACGCCCTTCACGGGCGGTGCACTCCGTCCAGCCTCAGCTCCCGGTACCACGGCGCCCTGCGGCGGATCTCCCCGGCCGACTGGCGGCGCCTGGTCGACCCGGCCCACGGCGTCACCTGGGTGATGCAGGAGGACCGCTGCCCGGACGACGTGATCGCGGTGGCGCACCTGATGAGGACCGGCGTGGACGGGGTGGCCGAGTTGGGGATCCTCGTGGAGGACTCCCGGCAGGGCCGGGGGCTCGGCACCCGGCTGGTCGGGCAGGTGCTCGACCACGCCGCCGCGGCCGGCTGCCACACGGTGACCGCCACGGTCCAGGCGGGCAACGTGCCCATGCTGCGTATCGCGCTCGGATTCGGGGCGCCCCGGCCCCGCGGCGCGGCCGTCATGGACCTCCGGATCCCGGTCGGGCCAGGCGGTGTGCCGGGGTCCGCGAGCAGGTAGCCGCCGGGGCGGCAGGCGTCAGACGCGCCAGCTTCTGACGTGGTCCGCGGCTTCGAAGAGGCCGGCCTTGCCGGACCGGATGTCGCGGACCAGGTCGACCAGGGCCCCGTACGGGGGGTCGATCCCCTCGCCGGAGGCGTGCATGTAGGCCGCCGTCACCTGGCAGGCGTAGAGGCTGTTGCGGTACGGCAGGGGTTCCAGGCGCACCAGCGTGTGCAGCAGCGCCGCCGCCCGCCAGGCGGCGTCGGGCCCGGCGGTGTCGTGGCGCGGGATCTTCGTCCGGTGCCGGGCGGCGGCCGCGACCAGCGCGGAGTAGTCGGCCACCGACACGTCCTCGGGCAGCGCCTGCTCCTGGACGTCCAGCAGCCAGGGCACATCGATGTAGAGCAGCATCAGGCCGCTTCGGCTCCCCCGGCGCCCGCGGCGGCGGGCGGGACCTCGTCGGGGAACGCCTCGTCGAACTCCGCGCGGTGCTGGTCGCCGAAGGCCGCGGCGTACCGGACGAAGAGGGCGCGCTGGCGTTCCCGGAGCGGCAGGTCGTGCACGTACTGCTTGAGCGACTTGCCTTCGGCGGCGGCGGCGGCCCGTACGGCGGCCAGTTCCTCGTCGCTGAAGTTGATGTTCAATGCGGGCATGGCTCGATGGTACCGGATTGGTACCCGGGTGGGGCGGGGCCGGCTCGGTGTCAGGCGGGCTGGCCCTCCGGACTCTCGGCACTCTCGGAGTTCTCGCGCACCGCCGAACGACCGGGGGCCGTCACCAGCGCCACGCCCACGGCCAGACCGAGCGCGGGCAGGACCGGGAACCGGCCGTCGTACGCGAAGCCCCGCACGGCGAAGCGGGTCAGCGCGGCGACGCTCGCCGCCAGGCCGAGCCACAGGGTCCAGGAGCGGCGCGACCGGGCGTCCGGCCGCGTCCGCTCGTACACCAGCGTCAGCCGGCGCTCCAGCGGTCGCAGCGCCACCAGCACGCCGGCCAGCACGATACCGAGGATCAGCAGCCACGGCGCCCGCAGCCCCCACCACGCCCCGGACCCGAACGCCGGCTCGGGCGCGAGCCCGGTCAGGTAGAAGGCGGCGGCGACGATCAGGACCGGCAGCATGTGCCACAGGTACAGCGTCATGCTGGCGGCGCCCACCGGCCCGACCGCGCGCCACACCCGCGCCCGGTCGAGCAGCCGCCGCGCCGCCGGGGCGGCGAGCAGGCACAGGCCGACCTGGGCCACCACCCACGCCAGCATGGCCGCCGACGGCGGGTTGGTGTTGCTGGGGTCCTGCCCGGTCACCAGGATCAGGCTGACCGGGAACGGCCCGAGGGTGATCAGCCCGGCGAAGGCCAGTCCGCCACCCGCGGCCATCGCGGCCGGGACGGGCCGGCGCTCCGTCAGCAGGCCGTCGCGCCAGCAGAAGCCGAGCTGGTAGGCCACGCCCCACACCAGTACGTAGTTGAGCAGTCCGGCATACGGCGCGTCCACCGTCACCACCAGCACATCGGCGGCCAGCGCGACGCCGCCCAGCACGACCGGCAAGCGAAGGCCCCAGCGGCGGTGCGCCGCGTGCAGCGCCGGCGTCAGGGCGCTGAGGATCAGATACACGGGCAGGAACCAGAACTGCATCGCCATCGCCCACCCCACCAGCGCGAGGGTGTCCCGGTCGACGCCGACCGCCGAGCAGATGCCGACCGCGAGCAGCACCAGCCCGCTGTAGACGGCCGCCGGCAGCAGCAGCCGCAGCGCCCGCCGGCCCACCCACCCGGCCGGCCTATCGCCCACCGCGCGGGCCCGCGCCCAGGAGCCGCCGGCCGCGTGGCCCCCGGCCAGGAAGAAGAGCGGCATGACCTGGAATCCGAGGGTCAGCCACTGGGTCCAGCCGATGGTCGCCAGCAGCTCGGGCGCGGTGATCTCCCCGCCGGGCGCCCTGACCAACGCGGTGATCAGCCAGTGGCCGAACACGACCAGGACGATCGCCCACGCGCGCAGGAAGTCGACGTAGCGGTCTCGGCTCATGCTCCGTCATGCTGCCGCAGCGCCGGGGCAACTATGGCGGGAAGCCGAGGCCGTAACCAATTCGTGCCCCGTGCACCCACCGTGCGGCGGGCCCCCGGCCAAGATCGTCCAGGGCCCGGACCAGGCGCCGCGCCGCACCGGTCCCGACACCCTGTGCACCCTGTGCACCCTGTGCACCCGTCGATGGTGCGGCCCTCGTAGCCCGCCGAGACGATCGCGGTCGGACGGCGCGCCGGCGGATCGGTCAGCGGTTCTCCAGCCATGATCACGATCGTGGTACCGCCCGCGGGCGGACGGAGGGGTGATGCTCCGAACGGATCGTTCGGCGGCCCCCGGAGTGGGGACCGGGGCGGGAGCGGGGTAACGTCGCGGCGTGATTCGCGTTCTGCTCACCCGTCGCTGGGTGCTTCTGACCCTGGTGTTCATCGCCATGGTGTTCGCCATGTACCGGCTGGGACTGTGGCAGTTCCACCGCTACCAGCAGACCAATCGCAGCAACCACCGGATCTCCCTGGCCATACACGCGAAGCCGGTCTCCGTCGAGACCCTCACCCGGCCCGGCGCGACGGTGCCGGCCGACCAGCGCTACCGGCCCGTCACGGCGACCGGGCGTTTCGACACCCGGCACCAGTTCGTGATCAGGCGCCGGACCAACGCGGACGGCACCATCGGCTTCTTCCTGGTCACTCCGCTGATCACCTCGGACGGCGACGCGGTGCTGGTGAACCGGGGGTGGGTCGCGCCGAACGACGAGGACGGCGCCGCCTTCCCGGCCGTCCCGAAGACGCCGGCCGGGACGGTGACCCTGACCGGGCGGTTGCAGCCGGACGAGACCTCGCACCTCAGCGGCATCCGTGAGGTGAAGGGGCTGCCGCCGCGCCAGTTCATGCTGATCAGCAGCCAGGAGCAGGCGAAGTCGCTGCCCGAGCCGGTGGTGGGCGGCTACCTGGAGCTGGCCAGGAGCAGCCCCGCGCTGACCCGGGCCGAGTCGGCGCAACTGGTCCCGGCCCCCGGCGCCAACAGCCAGTCCACCAGCGACGCGGCGATCGTCGGCCAGGGTGTCCACCTGCCCTACGCGATCCAGTGGTGGCTGTTCGCGCTGATGGTCCCGGTCGGCTGGTGGATCCTGCTCCGGCAGGATCTCAAGGACCCCGAGAAGACAGGCCCCGCCGCCCCCGCTCCGGCCGAGCCGGAAACCGTCCAGGGTTAGGGCCTGGGGCAGCGGCCCGGGTCGCGGCCGGTCACGCGCGGCCCGTAGGCGGCAGGGTGAATCCGGGTTCCCGGCCCCAAGCGGGCAAGGTTCGATCATCGCAGGCCAACGCCGCGAACGCAGGCAGGCACTTTGAGGGCGACCACGGTCTTTGTGCCTGTTTGAGTTTTTAGGGTGCCCGACTGGTGGCATGCTTCACGCTGGGACTGTGGGACCACTGATCTTGGGGGTAGTCGCATGTCATCGTTGGCAAAGAACCCGGGCAACGCGGAATTCGGCGGTGCTCGAGTCGCTCGCCAAGTGGCTGCCGTCATAGAAGGTCTGCTGGCCGAACAGGGTCTTTCGCACGCCGATCTGGCGAACAGGCTGGGCGTGACGTCCGCCCGGGTACGGCAGATACTGGCCGGTGAGGCCGATCTGACCGTGCGTTCGCTGGCGATGCTGGCCGAGGGGCTGCGGGCGCAGGTGGAGATCCGGTTCCTGCCCCGGCCGGCGAACGGCGCCCGGGCCGACCAGGTCCACGAAGGACATCAGGGACACCAGGGACACGACGGGGACGAGGGCGCCGGCGAGGACGACGGCGCGCGCCAGGGCACGGTGCTCGCCAGGGGCCGCTGACCCCGGTCAGCGGCGGCGGCGCAGCAGAGCACGCGACTCACGCTGTTGCGGCATGGCCGGATGGCGGAAGGCGGTGTCCGGCGCCGCCTCCTGGCGCAGTCGCCGCAGGATCGCGTCCTCACTGCGCCGCCCGTGGTCGTAGACCAGCGCCAGCACCTGCTTGCAGCGGGTCAGCGCCACCGTGTGGACGCGTCGGTACTCGCTCTGCTCGGTGGGCGTACGCGGCCGGGGGTCGTCGGCCGGCCGGGAGCGGCGGCAGGCCGCCTCGATCCGCTCGTGCGTCTCGGCGGCCTCGGTCAGGGCGGTGACAGCGGCCGCCAGCCGCTCCCTGGCGTCTTCGTAGACCTTGGCGTCGAAGCGGGGTTCGATGTAGGACTCGGTGACCTCGTGGACGAAGCTCCGCATCTGGTGGAAGTCGGTGAACCCCGCGAGCAGGTCCTCGCACCAGCGGGCCCGGTCCAGCCGCATCCGGTCGTCCAGCCGTTCGATCACGAACGCGATCCCCAGGGACATCACCTTGGCCAGGGGTCTGACGCTCTCGGTGTGGTGGCGGGTGCGCGGCGCGACCCCGATGCCGGCCACCACACCGGCCGCGACGGCGGGCAGGCTCTGGGTCTGGCAGAGGACGACGTTGGTGGTGACGGCCACGGTGGTCATGCAGGCGACGGTCGCCACCGTCAGGCAGGCAGCGTACCGGGAGCCGAACAGCCGGCCCTTGCCGGCGTAGCGACGGGCCAGGGTGAGCCAGGAGAACCCGGCGCTGAGCACGGCGGTCAGGCAGGCGTAGAGGATCAACGGGGTTTCAGGCGAGGCCAAGGCGACCCCCTGGACGCGGTGCGTGTCCGGTCGGCACGGCCGAGAGCCGTGACCGGGCCGGCCATCGCGGGCCGGGCTCCCCCGGCGGGTGGATGGAGGGTGTGAACGTCCCTGTCGATGAGGCGGCGCGGCCGGGCCGGACCGACCCGGTGGCCGGGTCGGCGGGCCCGCGCCGGCCGCGGGAGCGGCGGGCGTATGCCCGGCCGGGCGTCGTCCCGCGGGCCGGCGGCGCACGCGGTCGGCGGGCACGGCGAGGCGCCCGGCAGCGTGCGGTGGACCGGTGCGAGCCGGTCGGCGGCGGGGCCGCCGGCCGGTCGGCCGGGAGGATCTCCGGCCGGGTCGGGGAGCGCCCCGCCGGGAGGGAGACCGCGGCCGGGTGCCGGGCCGCGCAGAAAGCTCCGCAGGCGGCGGGCGATCCGCTCGGGGGTGTAGCGGTGCCGCGCGGTGTCCTCTCCCATGGTGAGCGCGTGGCCGATCACCGACCAGGTGAGCCGCTGGTCGCGGGCCTGGGCGACGATTCCGGCGGTCACGCACTCGACGTGCCGGGCCAGCTTCGCCGAGGCGTGCAGGGCGTCCAGCGCGTTGCCGGGGGCGGACACGGTACGGGTGAGCCTACGGACGTCCTCCTGGAGCGCTGTGACCATCTCCTCGACGGTCCGGTCGAGGTTGGGGTGTTCGGGCCCGGCCGGGGCCGCCGCCCTGTGCCGGCCGCGGTGCGCCGCCTGACGGCACGCGGTCGAGCAGAAGGCGGCACGCCGGCCCCGAGCGGACTGCTCGAACGGTGTGTCGCAGCGTTCGCAGACCACGGGCTGACGGTTGAACATCAAGGGCGCGTCTCCTCACTGTCACGAAACGGGGCTCCCCGGAAGAGGAATCGAAGGTGCCGAGGGACAGGGCAGGCACCCGGCGGAGGCGGGCAAGCGTGCGTCCGGGCCGGGCGGCCATGGGGAGCCGGGGAGGCCAAGGGGACGACGGGGCAACGCCGCTTCTTCGAGGTGGCGTGGCCCGGGCCGGGCCGCCGCGCGGGCAGGGGTGCCTGACGATCGTTCGGGCGCCGCCGGGGGTTGCCGCATGAAGTGGCCTCCCTGCTCGGTGTCCGGCGGAGACGCGCGGGCCTCTGGGTGTTCTGGGCTCTTGCCGAAGTCCCGGCGTTCCACCGTGAAACGCGTCGATATACCGTACAGGGCTGGAATACTCTCAAATCGCCCTGACTCGGCGCATTCTACCGCCGCTCACGGGCGTACCGGACGATTCGTCGCCGACGATCGGTCAACGTGGCCCGTTTTCCGTTACCGCCCGGCGAGCCCGGGGGCTGGTCTGGTAGGGAGCGACCGGGTTTCCAGGAGGCGGACGCGGCCGCCGATGTCGATCGTGCCGCCGGCTCCGGGGGCGGTGAGGATCTGCGAGCCGCCGCCCTGGCTGATGTTGAGGGACCGGCCCAGCCGGTGGGTGAGCAGCAGCGCCGCGGCGCCGGTGGCCTCGTCCTCGTCGATGCCGTCGCCGCGCCCGGGGAAGCCGCGTGCCCGCACCCGTCCGGCGGCCTCGTCCTGCCAGCTCCACGCGTAGAGCCACTCCCCCGCAGCCGGCACCTCCAGCGCGTCGACCTCGGCGGGGTCGCGGTACTGCCGCAGGGTGCGCGGGGGCGCCCACTGGGCTCGGGCGGTTATCCAGGTGAACTCGCCGTCGTCGCGGACGAAGACCTCGCCGACCGCCGGCTCCAGGACCTCGAGGTCGAGCAGCCAGGCCGCGCCGACGAGTGGGTGGCCGGCGAAGGGCAGCCGCTGTCCCGGGGTGAAGATGTCCACCACGCCCCGCTCGGGGTCGTCCACGAACACCGTCTCGCTGAAGCCGAGTTCCGCGGCGAGGGCCTGCCGGGACGCGTCGTCGGGGAAGCGCGCGCCGTCGCGCACCACGCCGAGGGCGTTTCCGTGGCTCCCGCCGGGTCCGCAGAAGACCCGCAGGACGTCGACGCTGACGGCGGGCGCGGTGCGTGGGTAGTTCACGGAAGCATTAAACAGGCGGGTGCCGTCACCCGTACGCCCCGCCGAGGTGGGCCTGTTCACCCCATCGGGAGGCCTAGCGTGGACCACGACGGGCAGGCGAGCCGGACAGGGGCCGGTACCGGGTCCGGAAAGGCCCGGCCCGATCGGCCGAGCCCCGGCGGGTACGGAGAAGTCTCCGGCGGGGAAGTCGCCGGCCGACCAGCGGAGGAGTGCGCGGCGTTGAGGATCGATCTGTCCGGCAAGACGGCCCTGGTCACCGGGTCTTCGCAGGGTATCGGGCTGGCCATCGCCGAAGGCCTGGCGGCGGCTGGCGCCCGGGTGGTGCTGACCGGCCGCAACGAGGACCGGCTCGCCGAGGCGGCGGCGCGCCTTCGCGACGCGGGTCCTGAGGCGACGACGGTGGCGGCGGACATCACCTCGGACGAGGGGCACGCGCGACTCGTCGCGGCGGCGCCGGATGTGGACATCCTCGTCAACAGTCTCGGCGTCTTCGGTGCCCGCCCGGCGCTGGAGATCACCGACGACGAGTGGCGCCGCATCTTCGACACCAACGTCCTGACCGCGGTCCGGCTGACCCGGCACTACCTGCCCGGCATGACCGCCCGCGGCTGGGGCCGGGTGCAGTACCTCGCCAGCGACTCCGCGGTGGCCGTTCCGGTGGAGATGATCCACTACGGCATGACCAAGACCGCGCTGCTCGCGGTGAGCCGCGGCTTCGCCAAGGCGGCGGCCGGCACCGGCGTCACCGTCAACAGCGTCATCGCCGGGCCCACGCACACCGGCGGTGTGGAGGACTTCGTCCACCAACTGGTGCCGGGCGATCTGCCGTGGGAGGAGGCGCAGCGGACCTTCATGCGCGAGCACCGTCCGACCTCGCTGATCCAGCGGCTGATCGAGCCGGTGGAGATCGCGAACATGGTGGTGTACCTGAGTTCTCCGCAGGCGTCGGCCACGACGGGCGGCGCGCTGCGGGTCGACGGCGGCTACGTCAACTCGATCCTTCCCTAGGCCGTGTCTGACAAATAGCGTCGTCCGCCCGCAGGGCGGGGCCCGCGGCGTCTGGTGCGTGCGCTCGCAAGGCGGAGGGTCGTCCTCGTAGTGGGCCTACTCGGACGACTCCGACAACGCAGCGAGCGTGCGTGCCAGGCGTCGCGGGGCAGGCGGGATTTGTCAGACACGGCCTAGGGGGCGTGCGCCGGCGCGCGCCCGCCGGGGCCGCGGCCGACCCGGGCGCGCGTCTGGAGGGGACGTTGTGAGCGACGTGATCCTCGTTACACGTCACGGTCGGCGCGCGGCGTCCGCCGGGTGGCGCCGACGGATCACCGGTCGCCCCGGGTCGGCGCGGTGCGTCGGCAACGTACCAGCTCAGTGGTGTTTTGCCCGCCCTTGGATGGCCGGGTGCCGGATCCGGCGGCTCCCGCCGGGGAAGCCCGGAGCAGACCGGCCGCCGGTGGGCGACGGAGCGTACGAGGCGCGCGGAGGCGTGTACGGGGCGCAAAAGGGGCAGGCACCCCATACAGCCGTGTGCGCGTTTGCGAGCGGCTGCTCCGAGGAGGAAGTCATGATGTGGGCCCACCCCGCTGTTCTGCGGGAACTGATCGAGCGTTACGAGCGCCTGAGTGACCAGGTCGGCAGTGGCGACGCGACCCCACAGGTGAGCACCCGATTGCGGGACACCGCTTACACCCTGTGCGTCTCCACCGGCACGCGCGATGTGGACGCGGCGCTCGCCGCGGCACGGAGCCGGCTTGTCGTGGCCGAGGCGGCCGGCGGCCAAACCGCCGGCGCGGCCTGAGCCGTCGCCCTTCGAACTCCCTGGGTCCCACGGTGCCGGCATCGGCGGCGGCGCCGCGGGACCCAGGGAGTTCTTCATGCCCTGCTCAGGTGGTCTCGGTACTCGCGACCGGAGCCGGGGCGGTTCTCGCGCTCGCCCGGCTGACCAGCCAGGTCAGCGTCCAGGCGCCGGGTCCGGTGATGGCCAGCAGCAGGAAACTCCAGCAGAACAGGACGGAGAGTTCGCCGCCGTTCTGGATCGGCCACACCGCGTGCTTCTGGTGGACCGTGAAGTAGGCGTAGGCCATCGAGCCGGAACTGACCACGGCGGCGACACGCGTGCCGACTTCTCCGATGCCGAGGAACACCAGGATGCCGCCGGTGAGCTGGATCAGTCCGGCCCACCAGCCCGGCCAGGCGCCGACGGAGGGCTTGCCGCCCTCCGGGCCGCCGAAGGCGCCGAGCACGGTCGCCGCTCCATGGCAGACGAAGAGCAGACTGATCACCATGCGGTACAGCGATAGGACGGACGGGTGGGCGTCGTCGAGTTTCTGGCCGACGTCTAGCACAGGATCTCCTACGAGTCGGGTGCGGCGCTAGCGAGCTGACAGCACGACCGGCGGACCTGACGGAGTGCCAGGGCCTGCGGATCACGGTCCGTGCACGGTTTTCTACGCAGCCGATACCCGTGGTGTTCAAGTGACTGGATGATATTTCCAGCCAAATCCGGAACCCCGCGCCCGCGAGGCGGCGGAACCCGTTCTGATCGCATCACCGCAGGTCAGCGCGCCAGTGTAGGAGCGGGCCGGGGGGCGACCGCGCGACCGGCCCCGGGGCATCGGCTGCCGCAGGGAGGGCGATCGAGCACGCTCACAGGGCGGCGGCCAGCGACTTTTCACCGGTGATCCGTGACACCCTGGGACGGATCGGACACAGCGGGTACGCGTCGGCGCCCGTGGCCGGTTTACCGGTCCCGGGACGGCGGTCGGGATCGTGACCGCGGCCCGCCGAACGAATGGTGTGAGGGCGGGCGGTGGGGTGCGAGCTGAGGCATGATGACCGCATGGCAAGCGATGGGGGTGAAACGGCCCCCGGCTCCCCGCCGCGCGACATGGTCGCCGACCGGTACCGGATCACCGGGAGACTGGGCCGCGGCGGCATGGGTACGGTGTGGCAGGCCACCGACGAGCTGCTGCGGCGTCAGGTGGCGGTCAAGGAACTCCATCTGCCCGACACCGGGTTGTCCGCGCGTCAGGCCGCGCTGCGGCGGGAGCGCGCACTGCGGGAGGCGCGCACGGCGGCGCTGATCCGGCACCCGCACGTGGTGGTGGTGCACGACGTGGTCGAGCACCAGGGCCACCCGTGGATCGTGATGGAGCTGGTCGACGGGCTCTCGCTGGCGCACCTCCTGGACAAGGACGGGCCGTTGCCGCCGCGTGAGGCGGCCAGGGTCGGCGCCGCGGTGGCCGGCGCGCTGCGGGCCGCTCACGCCAGCGACATCCAGCACCGTGATGTGAAGCCGGCCAACGTCCTGGTCGAGCACGGGACCGGCCGGGTGGTGCTGACCGATTTCGGCATCGCCCGGCTGCCCGGCAGCGGCACCATCAGCGAGACCGGCGCCTTCATCGGCTCCCCCGAGTACACCGCGCCGGAACGCATGTCGGGACGTGGCACCGGTCCGGCGTCGGACCTGTGGTCGCTGGGCGCGCTGCTGTGCGCGGCGGTGCACGGGGAGTCGCCGTTCCACCGGGACTCCATCGGCGAGATCGTGCACGCGGTGGCGATCGACGCCTTCGTCCCGCCGGAGGAGTTGGGGCCGCTGCTGCCGGTGGTGCTCCGGCTGCTCGACCGCGATCCCGAGCGCCGGATGGGCTCGGCCGAGGCGCAGCGGCTGCTGGCCTCCCTGGCGGAAACCGGGGCGGAGCCGGTGGTGGCGGCGGTCGAACTCCCTTTATCCACGCCGGAGACGACCGAACCGGACGCGGCACCTGAAGCCGCGCCGGAAGCGGACGCGGAGCGGACACCGGACGGATCGCCTTCGCGGCGGCGGGAGTCCACCGGGGACGCGGTCGGGAACGTCAGCGGGAACGCCGTCGGCGGTGAGATCGAGGCGGTCGCCGGCCGGCCGGTGGTGCCGGGCGCGCCCGGGCGACCCTCCTCCCGCGCCCGCGGGGTGCGCGATGCCCGGTCCAGGGGCGGC
Organism: Streptomyces sp. NBC_01190; assembly: GCF_045039895.1. Lineage (NCBI taxonomy): Bacteria > Bacillati > Actinomycetota > Actinomycetes > Kitasatosporales > Streptomycetaceae > Streptomyces > Streptomyces sp. NBC_01190. The sequence continues at coordinate 7,995,103 of NZ_CP108580.1, read as the reverse complement.
ATCCAGATGATCGCCGTCGGCGCGCTGGTCGTCATCGCGGTCAGCGCGGGCGCCGGAGCGACGTATCTGGTGAGCCGGCACAGCTCCGGCGACGGCCGGACACCGACGGCCGGGCCGAGCGCCTCCTCCCCGGCCCCGGCTTCGACCGCCCCCTTCCGGACGCGGGGCGGCTCCTTCCCACCGCCGGACGGCAGGTTCCCGCCGCCGATGGGCTGGAACGGCCCGCCGGGTCCGCCGCCGGACGGCATGGGGCCACCGCCGGGAGCGCCCGGCACACCACCGTTGCCCGCGGGCTTTCATCTCGTCCACGATCCGGCGGGCTTCTCCGTCGTGCTGCCCGGCGGTTACGTCCGCGATCCGGAACCGCCCGACATCTTCTACTGGTCGGCCGACCACTCCTTCCGTTTCGGCGAGAGTTCGGGCCGACCGGACCCGCACGGGGCGTACGCGGCGCTGCACCGGCGCCACCTCGCCGGACCGAAGACGTATGTCGCCTACCGGGACGGTGTGGTGACCACGACCGAGGAGCACGGGCAGCAGGCCGCGCTGTGGGAGTTCACCTACGACCACGCGGGTGCGCGCCGCGCCTTCGAGCTGTGCTGGACGGAGAACGGGCGGATGTACGAGATCTCCTTGTCCGCGCCGATCGCCCATGTCGAGCAGGCCCGGAGCGCCTTCGACACGGCCCGGGCCACTTTCCGCGCCGGCTGATCCGGGTCGGCCCGGGACGATCAACTGGGCCCGGCGGGGTCGGAGTCGGGGGCGCGGGGCCGCGCTGTCAGGGGTCACGGGTACCGTGGAGGACGTTCGATCGGGCTGTTCGGGGAGGGGACATGGGGTTTTCCGGCGACTTCGTACTGGCCCGCAGCGATCGCCCGCTGCACGCCCTGCCGCCGCTCGCCGTGGAGAGCGCCGCGGGCGGGCAGCCGGGCGAGGGATTGCGTCCGTGCGCACCGCGGCCCGGCGGCTGGCAGACCCTGCGCCTCGGCGAGGGAGTGATGACCGGCAGTCGGTCCGCCTGGCTGCGGGGCCTGGTGACGGTGACCGGCGCCCCCGCCATGGTCGCGACGGTCTTCGACAGCGACGTCTGCCAGGTCTGGGGAGCGGCTCCGTCCGGCGCCTCATGGACCGCGTTCCTCGATCCGGTGCTCGCCGCGGACTACGCGATACCGATGCCCGGGCCCGAAGAGGTGCGCGCCGCCGCGGGCGGGATCGCCGGCTGGGCGGCCGAGGCCGGCTTCACCGCCGACCGCGAGGCCCTGCTCGCCGTGCTGACCAGGCGGGCCGACCCGCTGGTCGAGGACCTCTTCTTCGCACTCGTCGACGCCTGCGGCCTGCCCCCGGCGGACCCGGAGGGATCCGCCGCCGACCGGCCGGCCGGCGCCGCGCACCCGGGCCACCAGCCGGAGGAGAGCTGTCCGCGCGGGCCCGGGCTGGGAGCGGCCGTGCGCGGCCTGCCGCGTGACGGGCATCTGGTGCTGGACTGCGCGGGCGACGAGCAGTGCTACGCCCAGGTCTGGCTGCGGCCGGACGGCAGCTACCAGTTGGAGTACCGCGACTGCGACCCGGCAGAGCACTACTGGACGCGGACGGCGTCGGTGGAGCAGGTCGTCACGGCCCTGACCGGCTGGGCCGAGGGCGAGACCGCCTGGCGGAATTCGTTCCAGTGGACGCCGCTCGCCCCGTGGTTCACCGAACCTACGGCGTGACGGGGACGGTTCGCAGGGTCACACCCGCCGCGGTCAGCGCCTCGATCTCCCGGCGCGGCGCGCTCTCCTCGGTGACCACGGTGTGCAGAGCGGTGACCGGGGCGACGAAGGCGAGCGCGGTCCGGGCGAGTTTGGCCCCTTCGGCGACCGCGATGACCCGGCGGGCGGAGGCGATCGCGGCCCGTTTGGTGGCGGCCTCGGCGAGATCGTAGGCGGTGAGTCCGTCGGCCGTGGTCAGCCCGCAGCAGCCGAGCACGGCGGTGTCGAAGCGGAGCGCGGCCAGAGACGCCTCGGTGAGCGGTCCGGTGAGGCCGAGTTCGCCGGGACGGGGTTCGCCGCCGGGCACGAGCAGCCGCAGCAGCGGGGCACCGGTGAGAGCGTTCAGGGCGTGCAGCGAGAGCGGCATGACGGTGAGCCGCCGGTGCTGGAGGGCGCGGGCCACCTCCAGGCAGGTGGTTCCGCTGTCGACGAGCACCGTCTCACCGTCGGCGATCATCGCGGCCACCTCGGCGGCGAGCAGGCGCTTGGCCTCGATCCCTTCGGTGGCGCGCAGGGCGAAGGGTGGTTCCTCGCCGCGCAACAGCAGGCTGCGGGCGCCGCCTCGATACCGTTCGAGCACGCCCTGCTCGGCCAGGATCTCCAGGTCGCGGCGGACGGTCATCTCCGAGGCGCCGGTCATGGCGGCCAGTTCGGCGACGCTGAGCCGCCCCGCCTCGCCCACCGCCTCGGCGATCCGCCGATGTCGTTCGGTACTCACCATGGCCCCCATTGAACACCGAACACCACCGCTCACCATGGTTGTTCAAAGTGCCCCTTAACGAACATCTATGATGTGCGTTATGTTCGCCGGCATGCAGAGTTCCCTCCGTGCCGCGCGGATCGCCACCTTCGCCTACTTCGCTCTGAACGGACTCGTCCTCGGGATGTGGGTGGTCCACATCCCGGTCATCGAGCACCGGGCCGGGATCAGCCACGCCGTGCTCGGCTCGCTTCTGCTGCTGCTCGGCGGCGGGGCCTTCGCCGGTATGCAGCTCGTCGGTCCGCTCGCCGACCGCTTCGGTGCCCGCAGGGTGGTGCCGGCCAGCGCCGCGCTGTGTGCCGCCGCCGTCGTCCTGCCGGGGCTGGCGACCAGCGGCTGGGCGCTGGGCGCCTCGCTGCTGGTCCTGGGGCTCGGCAACGGCTGCCTGGACGTCAGTATGAACGCGCACGCCGTCCAGGTGGAGCGCGCCTACGCGCGGCCGGTGATGTCCGCCTTCCACGCGGTCTTCTCGCTGGGCGCGGTCGCCGCCTCGCTGATCGGCGCGCGCACGCTGAGCTGGGGGTGGAGCGCTTCCGCGACGCTGGGCGGGACCGCGCTGCTCGGTGTGGTCGCGGCGGCCGCGGCCGCGCCGGCGCTGCTGCCCCGCGAGCCGGGAACCGCGGTGCCACCCGGCGCCGCGGACACCGGCGGACCGGTGAAGCCGGCCCGTCGCCGTACTCCCCCGCGCATCTGGGGGCTGGCCGCCGTCGCCCTGATGGTCATGCTCTGTGAGGGGGTCGCCAACGACTGGAGTGTGCTCTCGGTACGGGACGTGCTCGACGCCTCCGCTGCGACCGCCGCCCTCGCCTACGGCGCCTTCTCCACCGCCATGACCGCCGGCCGGCTCGTCACCGACCGGGTGGCGGCCCGGTTCGGCCCGGTCGCGGTGGTGCGGGTGGGCGCCGCCACGGCGGCGGTGGGGATGGCCGCGGTGGTGTTCACCCCCTGGATCCCGCTCGCGCTGGTCGGCTGGACCGTGTTCGGGATCGGTCTTTCCGGGTGTGTGCCGCAACTGTTCAGCGCGGCCGGGCACAGCGACCAGGAGGCGGCGGGCGCCAACGTGTCCCGGGTGGCGGGCCTCGGCTATCTCGGCATGCTCGCGGGGCCCGCCGTCATCGGCGCGCTGACCCGGCTGATGCCGCTGAACGTGGCCTTCGTGCTTCCGCTGGCGTTCTGCGTGGTCGCGGCCTCGGCGGCCGGGCTGCTGGCCGCCCCGTCCCCGCTGACGGGGCGGCCGTCGACCGGCGCCGCCGACCCGGCCGATGCGAGCGACGCCGCCGACGCCGTACAGGCCCCGGCTTCCTGACCGGCGCGGGCGGCCCCGTACCCGAGCCGCCCGGGGCCTTCACAGCCGGCCGAACCGGCCCAGCCGACTGAGGGGTTCTTCCGTCGGCCGGTCGGTCAACCGCTGACCGGCGCCGCCTTGGCCGCCTCGACCGTGGGATAGATCGTCAGTACCTGGTCCATGCCGACGATGCGGATCAGCCGTTCCAGAACCGGCCGGGGAGCGGCGATCCGCAGATCGGTCTGTCGGCGGATCGCGAGCAGCACCCGCAGGAAGCTGGAGTCGCCGAAGGTGATCCCGCTGGCGTCGAGGACCACGGCGGGCCCGGCCAGGGCGGCCCGCTCGAGCTGGAGGGTGAGCGGCAGCAGATTGTGCAGGTCAAGCTCGCCCTGCGGCACCACCACCTCGATGTCCTCTTCGCTGGTCGTCGGTGCGGGGGCGTCCTCGTTGATCGTCATGCGCGGGAGTATGCCCCCGGAATCCGGATTCAAGGCGGCCCACCGGATCCGCCTTTCACCATGACGGGAGTGACGGGGGTCGCGTGCCCCGGCGGGTGTGCGGCCGGATGGGGAGGGTACGCGCCATGTCGCCCGTGGCCGGCCCTCGACAGACGGTCCGCCGGACGGGCGATGGACTGGTCCGGCGGTGCGGATGTCGCCGCCCACCGGATCGGGCGGCCCTTGGGAGGCGACGGTTTTGCGCATCAGCGAGGTCTACGGCGGCGAGACGACGGCCATCCCCGCCGCGAGAAGACTGGCCGCGGGATTCTTCGGCCGCGTTCACTCCGAACGCGCCCTGGCGGTGTCCGCGCACGCCGTCGAGACCACGCAGCTCGTGGTCAGCGAGCTGGTCACCAACGCGGTCCGGCACACCGCGGGGCCGTGCCGGCTCGATCTGGAGCTGGTCGACCACGCGGTGGACATCACCGTGTGGGACACCTCGCGGACCGCCCCCGGCATAGCCGACCCCGACCCGGCGCGGGTCGGGCGGCACGGCATCGAGGTGGTTCTCGCGCTGTGCGGCGCGGTGCAGGTCACCCACCAGGCGTTCGGAAAGCAGATCAGCGTACGGGTCGCGCTGGAGCCGGCCGGCTGACCGCGATCCGCACGGCCCCGCAACGCCCGCGGGCCTCTCGGAGCGCGCGCCGGCGAAGGCCGCGTGAGGATGGAGGGGCCAGGGGCCGCCGACGAGGGGATCACGCGATGAGCCGAGCCGAATCGCAGTACCCGGCGCGCGAGGAGTACCTGCCCATCGCCGAGCACGGCCTCATCGGCGATCTGCGCACGGTCGCCCTGGTGGGCACCGACGGGCGGATCGACTGGTTCTGCGCGCCGCGATTCGACTCGCCGAGCGTCTTCGGCTCGCTGCTCGACTCCCGCAAAGGCGGCCACTGGACCATCCGGCCGATGTGCCAGACGGCCAGCACCCAGCAGTTCTACTTCCCCGAGACCAACATCCTGGTCACCCGGATGCTCACCGAGGACGGGATCGTGGAGATCCAGGACTTCATGCCGGTGGTGCGCGAGCACGATCCGGCGCACCAGCAGCGACTGGTCCGCCGGGTGGTGGGGATCCGCGGCCGGATGCTGATGGAGGTGGAGATCGCGCCGCGCCTGGACTACGGCCGCGGCCGGCACGACACCATCCTGCTGCCGTCCGGTGTGCGCTTCCGCGGGGACCAGCTCGGCGTCACCGTGCACAGCGACGTACCGCTGCGGGCGGAGGGCGACGACGCGCGCGGGACGTTCAGCATCGACCAGGGCCAGACGATCCTCTTCGTCCTGCACACCGGGGAGCCGTCCACCGCGCCCGTCGGCGACCCGGAGACGGCGGACGCCTCCGGGGTGGACGAGGATGCGGTGGAGGCGCTCTTCCACGGCACCATCGCCTTCTGGCACAAATGGCTGCGCCAGTGCACGTACACCGGGCGGTGGCGGGAGATGGTGGAACGCTCGGCGCTCACCCTCAAGCTGCTCACCCACGAACCCACCGGGGCCATCGTGGCCGCGCCGACGCTCGGTCTGCCGGAGCAGTTCGGCGGTGAACGCAACTGGGACTACCGCTATGTGTGGATCCGGGACGCCGCCTTCTCGCTGTACGCGCTGTTGCGTCTGGGGTTCACCGAGGAGTCGAAGGCGTTCATCGCGTGGCTGACGACCTGCCTGCGCGACGCGGACGGCGGCGACAACGGGCCGCTGCGGGTGCTCTACTCGATCGACGGCCGGCCACGTGTGCCCGAGGAGATCCTCGACCACCTGGAGGGGTACCGGGGCTCGCGTCCGGTACGGATCGGCAATGACGCCTCGGGGCAGCTCCAGTTGGACATCTACGGCGAGCTCATCGACTCGATCTATCTGTTCAACAAGTACAGCGTGGGCATCTCGCACGACAGTTGGACCGACCTGTGCACCATCGTGGACTGGCTGCTCGACAACTGGGAGCGGCCGGACCACGGCATCTGGGAGACCCGGGCCGGCCAGCAGCCGCAGACGTACTCACGGCTGATGTGCTGGGTGGCGGTCGAGCGGATGATCCGGATGGCCCGGCAGCGCGGTCTGCCCGGGGACATCGTGCGGTGGGGGCAGGTCAGGGACCGGATCTACCACGACATCATCGACCACGGCTGGGACGACGAGGCCGCCACCTTCGTCCAGCGGCTCGGCGCGGGGCCCGACCACGAGGCGCGGCCGGTGGTGGACGCGGCGCTCCTGCTGCTGCCGATGGTGAAGTTCCTGTCCCCCGACGACCCGAGGTTCCGCGCCACGATGGAGACCATCGAGGAGCAGTTGGTGATGGACAGCCTGGTCTACCGGTACGACCCGACGATCTCGCCCGACGGCCTGTCCGGCGCGGAGGGCACCTTCTCCATCTGCTCGTTCTGGTGGGTGGAGGCGCTGACCCGTACCGGGCAGACCGAACGGGCCAGGCTGGCGCTGGAGAAGACCTTCACCTACGCCAACCACGTCGGCCTCTACGCCGAGCAGATCGGGGTGACTGGTGAACACCTGGGCAACTTCCCGCAGGCGTTCACCCATCTCGCCCTGATCAGCGCGGCGACGAATCTGGACCGGGCGCTGTCGTGAGCGGGTGGCCGCCGTCGCCTTCCACCACGATCCGCTCCGGGGCGGCGTCCTCGTCGCGCTCGTCAGGCTCGTCGCGCTCGACTATGGTCACGTCGATCTCACCGTCGCCGGTGGTGTCGAACTGGTAGAGATCGGCCTTGCCGTCGCCGGTGGTGTCGGTCATCCACACGTCGGGCTTGCCGTCCCCGTTGGTATCCGCGCTGAGCAGCACATGGTGCTCGTCCCCGCGGGTCTCGACCGCCTCTGCGTCATTGTTCATGAGGGCCTGTTGCCCTGCGGCCGAGGGGGGAAACCGGCCCGGTGCCGGCAATGGTCACCCCTTCGGCCCCGTTTCGGGAGCTGTCCGGCGGCAAGGCGCTTCCTGTGAGTCGGAGTGACCGGCCGACCGAAGACCCCGGCCCGCTTGGAAGGCATGAGGGAAGCCATGTGCGCAGACCAATGGGGGCCCGATCAGCCGCTCCAGGACGGGCCGATGATATCCCCGCTGTCCCCAGCATCCCCACCCTCCGGATCGCCCCTGACGTCCGGAACATCTCCCGCGGCGGCGTGGTCCGCCGCCGCGACGCGATCCGACACCGAGGGTCCGCCGGATGACGCGGCGGGTGTCCGCAACCGGGTCAGGCAGGCGCTGCTGGGCAGCGGCGAGCGGTGCGATCTGCGGCCCGCGCAGGACGCGCTGCTGGTGGCGTCGGAACTGGCCACCAACGCCTTGATGCACGGCGGCGGTATCACCGGCTTCCGGGCGCAGGTCGTCGCCGACGCCCTGGTGCTGGCCATCAGCGACCGCGCCGACGCCGGCCCGGTCAGACGTCTGCCGGGCGATCACCGGCCCGGCGGGTTCGGGTGGCCGATCATCGAGCATCTCGCCCGCGAGGTGGTGGTGGAGCCCGGTCCGGCCGTCGACGGAGCGACCCGTGCCGCCGGTGCCGGGGGGCAGGCTCCCGCTTCCGGCCGCCCGGTGGGCAAGACCATCACTGTCACGCTGCCCTTGCGCTGAGCCGGCCGCGCCACGTCCCAGCGGTTCGGCCCGGGTGTCCTTCCCGGGGGCCGGGCAGTACCCCTCAGCGGTGGTCCGCCGGGCAGCACCGCGTCGTAGCGTGGGAAGCATGACCGATCCCCACTCCGCAGCACGCGACAACGGCGAGCTACGGGAGTTCCTGCGTACCCGGCGGGCCCGGGTCACCCCCGAGGAGGCCGGGCTGGCTCCTGGCCCCGGCACCCGCCGGGTGCCGGGGCTGCGCCGCGAGGAGGTCGCCCAGCTCGCTGGGGTGAGCGTCGACTACTACGTACGGCTGGAGCGCGGGCGCGGGGTGAACGTCTCCGAGGCCGTCCTGGACGCGATCGCCCGCGCCTTGCGCCTGAACACCGACGAGCGCGAGCATCTCTTCGCACTGGCCAGGCCCCGTCGCGGCACACCACGCCCGTTGCCCCCGCAGCGGGTGCGCCCCGGGCTCTACCGGGTGCTCGACACGATGACCGAAGTGCCGGCGCTGATCACCGGCCGCCGTACCGATGTACTGGCCACCAATCGGCTGGCCCGCGCCCTCTACACCGACTTCGACGCGCTGCCGCACCGCGAGCGGAACATGTCCCGCTTCGTCTTCCTGGACGAGGGGGCCCGCGAGCTGTACGCCGACTGGGAGGCCGTCGCCCGGGCGAGTGTCGCCTCGCTCCACCTCTACGCCGGGCAGCATCCGCACGACCCGAGGCTGGCCGAACTGGTCGGTGAGCTGTCGGTGCGCGACCCCGACTTCCGCCGCTGGTGGGCCGATCACGATGTCCAGCGCCGCACCACGGGCACGAAGCACTTCCACCACCCGCTGGTCGGCGATCTCACGCTCGGCTACGAGGCCCTCGCCGTCGTCGGCGACCCCGAGCAGGTGCTCGGGATCTACACCGCGGAACCGGGCAGCGCCTCCCAGGAGGCGCTGCGGCTGCTGGCGAGCTGGACCAGCGAGGCCGCCGTCCCGCACCGGCCGGGCCTGTCGGCATCGGGCTGACGCCCGCGCTCGCTCGCCGGGGCCCCGGCCGGTGGTTCAGGCCGGTGGTTCAGGCCGCCGGATTCTCGGCCGGCCGGCTCGGCAGAGCGTCCGGGCGGGGGGCGATCTCGGGGCGGCGGTCGCGGTAGGCGGGCCTTCCGAAGAGCAGCCGCTGGATGAGGAAGCCGAGCGACAAGGTGACCGCGCCGCCCACCGCGTCGGCGAGGAAGTGGTTGCCGGTGGAGAGGATGACGGTCAGGGTGGCCAGCGGGTAGAGGGCGCCGATCACCCGGATCCAGGTGTGGCGGGCCAGGAAGGCCACGGTGAGGCCGCTCCAGGCGGCCCAGACGATGTGGACCGACGGCATCGCCGCGTAGAGGTTCGACACCGTCGAGACATGGCCCGAGCCCCAGGAGCCCCAGGTGTGGTGGGTGACCACCGTGTCGATGAATCCCTCGTCGGGCAGGAAGCGGGGCGGGGCCAGCGCGAAGAAGGCGAAGCCGATGAGGGCCAGCAGGGTCGCGCAGTACAGCGCGGTGCGCCCGGCCCGGTAGTGGTCGGGGCGGAAGGCGTACAGCCAGATCAACACCAGCGGCGTGACGATGAAGTGCAGCGTCGCGTAGTAGTAGTTCATGCTGACGACCAGCCACGACACCTTGTCGACCGCGTGGTTCAGCGTCAGCTCGAAGTTGACGTGCAGCAGCCGTTCCGCGTGCCAGATCTCCCGTGCGCGGTGCAGGGCCGCGCTCCGGTGGGAGGGCACGTAGCGCCGGGTCCGGCTGTACGCCAGATAGAGGCCCACGGTGAAGACCAGCTCCACCAGGAGGTTCGGTCTGCCGGTACGGCGCAGGCGGTCCGGCAGCAACGGCCCGAACTTCGGATGCTGTTCGGATGGCGGCGGACGGTCTGCGACGGTCTCGACCGGGCGCGTCGCGGTCACAAACGCTCCCCTCCTCGCACTGCTCATGGCTCACGGCTCTTCCGGTACGACACCGGACAGGCGCCGCGCGCATGACGCGGTCTCTTCCGAGGGGCGCCCAGACGACCCGCAAGACAATACATCGGTGAGCGAAGCCCGCCGTCAGTGCCCTGTTCATCTCGCGGCTGAAATCTCACCCATTTGTCCCAACAACTGCGCGCCGTCGCCCGCGGTCGGGGTGACGGCGGTGAGAGCGGTGACCGTGGTGACCACGGTCGCGGCCGGGCCCCGGAAAACGGTTCGGCTGCGGCCCGGGACGGTCCCGGACGTCCGGCAGCGGTCCGGCGGGCCGGGGATCTCACCCGTCCGTCGTGTGTCGCCGGGCTCCCCCGGTGGCCCGCGGGGCCTTCGGGCGCGGCCGGTCCGGTTGAGTCACGCCCGGTTCGGTGCGTCACGCCCGGTTCGGTGGAAGGGTCACCGCGCCGCTCGGGTGGGCCACCCGCGCCGTCAGCCGGACAGAGCCGAGCAGGCCGCCCAGGCCAGTGCGAGCGTGGCGGCGTCCTCCAGCAGGGCGGCCGGCCAGTCGGGCAGGCCGCGGTCGGCCGCGGCCTGCCGCCACCGGGCACCGGCCCGCGCGCCGGCGAAGGCGGCGGTCGCGCCGATGGCGGCGGCTGGCAGCAGCGGCAGGGCGGGCGCGCCGGGCCGCTCCCGCGCGGCCAGCAGCGTGGCGGCGAAGGCGCCGAGCGCGAGCCGGGGTAGGAGACCGCCCGGTGCCAGCCGGCTCGGGGTACGCGGCAGCTTGTCGCCCACGAGTTCGCCGAGCGCCGCCGTCACCGAGACGGCGGTGGCCTTGCGGCCGGCCAGCAGCGAACCGGGGCGGCCGGTCGCCGAGGAGTCGGTGGTCAGCGCGACCGCGGCCACGCCCGACTGGCTGCGCAGGCCGGACACCAATCCGATGAGTCCGGCGCTCGCGAGCGCCTTCGCCGTGCCGCCCCTCGCGGGGCCGCGGGCACCCCGCGCCCAGGGCACCGTCCCGGGCAACCGTGATCCGACCATGCGGAGGTCATGCCCGGCGAGCCGGGCCGCTAACACCCGCGCGGCCCCGAACACTCGGTCGGCCGCGATTTCCCGTGGGCCGACGCGAACCGCCGGGTACGGCCGTTCGGATGAATCTGCGCCGGACCTCCGGTGAATCCGGGCGCGGCGCGGAATAGCGCGCTGCCCGCGGCTGGTTGCGCCCTGCATGACTCTTGAGACGTACGACCGCTTCGGCCGGGTCGGTATCTGGTCCGGCGCGCTGACCGGGAGCGCGGGGCGGGACGCCGCGGCCGAGCTGGAAGAGCTGGGTTACGGCACGATCTGGCTCGGCGGTTCACCGGACTTCGGGGACGCGCTGCCGATCCTCGACGCCACCGAGCGGATCACGGTGGCGACCGGGATCATCAGCATCTGGGAGCAGGACGCCGCCTCGGTGGCGGCGGAGATCGCGAAGCTGGACGGCCCGACGGGTGAGCGGTTCTTTCTCGGGCTGGGGGCCAGCCACGAGTCGCTGACGCCCGGCTACACGCGTCCGTACTCGAAGATGGTGTCCTACCTCGACGAGTTGGACGCGGCCCCGGTGCCGGTGCCGGTCGAGCGGCGGGTCCTGGCCGCGTTGGGGCCGAAGATGCTGAGGCTCGCGGCGGAGCGGTCGCTGGGCGTCCATCCGTATCTCGTGACGCCCGAGCACGTCGCGCAGTCCCGCGCGGAGATCGGCCCGGAGGTGCTGCTCGCGCCGGAGCTGGGCGTGGTGCTCGACCCGGACGTGTCGCGGGGGCGGGAGGTCGCGCGGCGCGCGATCGCCCGGTATCTGTCGCTGCCCAACTACACCGACAACTGGCTGCGCCGCGGCTTCGCCGAGGACGACCTCGCCGACGGCGGCAGCGAGCGGCTGGTCGACGCGCTGTACGCGGTGGGCGATCTGGAGACGATCCTCGCCCGGGTGGCGGCCTTCCACGCGGCGGGCGCTGACCATGTCGCGCTCCAGGTGCTGCCCGCGACGCCGGGCCTCCCGTACGCCGAGTGGCGCGAGCTGGCCGCCGCGCTTTCTCTCTGAGGACGGGGTCCGCTGCCCGCCCGCGCCGGGGCGGTCCGCCCGGGGCGGGCGCGGCGCGAAACGGTCCGAGGGTATGCGCGGCGCCGGTCGGGGAAGACGTTGGACCTGCACCTTCCGCCGCACAAGGAGTCGCCCGATGCCCCACATGCCGCATCTGCACCACACACCCCACAGCCTGCTTGAGGACCAGGAGGCCCTCAAGCACTCCCCCGTGTACGACATCGACGGGCAGCGGGTCGGCACGGTGACCGAGGTGTACCTGGAGTACGCGAGCCGCCGCCCGGAGTGGCTGGCCGTGCGGCTGACGCCGCCTGGGCCCGCCGACACCTTTGTGCCGCTCCAGGGCGCCGAGCCGGCCGAGGGGGGCGGGCTGCGGCTGCCGTACACGCTGGAGCGGCTCGCCGGGGCGCCGCGGGAGAACGCGGACCAGCACCTGGGGCTCGACCAGGAGCAGGAGCTGTACCGCTACTACGGTCTGGCGATCCCGGAGGTGGAGCCGTCCGGTGCTCCCGGTGTCGGCGACCAGCGGCCGAAGGTGCCGCTGACCGAGGACGAGGAGCTTCCGGAGGTGGCGGAGCTGTCCCCCGAGACCTCGCCGGAAGAACCGCGGCTGCGGCTGTACGTCCCCGAGGGACAGGAGCAGACCCCCCATGACCCCGCCGCGGCGGGCGAGGGCGGCGACGAGGCGCGCTGATCGCTCGGCGGCGGTCGTGGCGGGCCCGGACCCGCGGCGACCGCCGCCGCCGTCTCGGGGCGGGGTCATTGGGGGCTGCTGACCGTGCCCGGCGGCCCGTCGCGGTGCGGCCCCGGGCATCTGGTGAGACGTTGGCGGTTATGCCGCCCCGGTCTCTGCTCCCCGTTTCGCTTCTGCTGCTGACGCTGGCCACCGGAGCGGTCAACGCCATCGCGTTCCTGGCTCTGGGCGGGGTGTTCAGCAGCGTGATGACGGCCAATCTCGGGCTGATCGGCCTTTCGGCGGCCAGCCGTGACGCGATGCTCGCCATGCAATCGGCGCTGGCGCTCGCCGGGTTCGCGGTCGGGGTGCCGATCGGCAGCCGGTTCACCGCGGCCGGTTTCCGGTGGGCGGGGGCGCGGGGCGCGCTCGCGGCCGAGCTGGTGATTCTCTGCGGGGTGCTGGCCGGCTGGGCCGCGCTGGGCGGCGAGCCGCACGGCGGCGCCCGGCACGCGCTGCTCGCGGCGAGCGCGATGGCGATGGGCTGCCAGAGCGGCACCGTCCAGGTGACGGGTCCGGCCGGGATGTCGACCACCTTTGTGACCGGCTCCCTCACCCAGGTGATCGGCGACGTGGCGACCGGCACGTTCCGCGCCGGCCAGGCCCTGCTGATCCTGATGCTGCCCCTCGGCGCCCTGCTCGGCGGCCTCGCCGTGATCCACGCCCGCCAGGCCGCCCCGGCGGTCCCGGCGGCCTTCGTGGCGGCGGCCCTCGCCTCGACCTGGCGGACCTAGAAGGCTGATGAAGATCTTGTTGGGGGCTGTCCGGCCGTGGGCCGGGCGGCCCCCAACAAGATCTTCATCAGCCTTCTAGGGTCTGTTCCGCCGCCCGCGCTCCCCTGCCGCATGTGCCGTCATGCCACGGAACCCGTGGACGTGCTGGGCGGTAGCCGGCGCGGACGGGGGTAACCGCAGCAGCGACGACCCCCTCGCACGCTCTTGAGGAGCCCCATGTTCCCTTCCCACCGCCTGCGCCGCATCGCCCGACGGGTTTTCGGGTGGGAGCGGCTGCGCCCGGCGCAATTGGCGGCGATGAAGGCCGTGTTGCGGGGGCGGGACGTGATCGCGGTGATGCCGACCGGCGCGGGGAAGTCGGCGATCTACCAGGTGCCGGGGGTGCTGCTGAAGGGGCCCGTGGTGGTGGTCTCGCCGCTGGTCGCGCTGCAACGGGACCAGGTGCGCGGCCTGGTGGAGCGCGGCGGCGCGCGGGCGGCGGCGGTCAACTCCGTACAGCGGCGCGCCGACAACGAGCTGGCGTGGGAGCGGCTCAGCGCCGGGGAGATCGACTTCGTCTTCCTGGCGCCTGAGCAGCTCGCCAAGGACGACGTGGTCGAGCAGTTGGCGGCGCTCCGCCCGGCGCTGTTCGTGGTGGACGAAGCGCACTGCGTCTCGTCCTGGGGCCATGACTTCCGCCCGGAGTACCTGCGGCTGCGGCACGCGGTGGAGCGGCTGGGCCGGCCGCCGGTGCTCGCGCTGACCGCCAACGCCGCCGCGCCGGTACGTGCCGAGATCGCCGAGCAGCTCGGCATGCGCGAGGTCCAGGAGATCGTGGCGGGCTTCGACCGGCCCAACATCCACCTGGAGGTGGTGCCGTTCCAGGACGACGCGGCCAAGCGGCGGTTCGTCGTGGAGCGTGCCGCGGCCGAGCCGAAGCCGGGGATCGTCTACGCGGCGACCCGCCGGGACGCGGAGGCGTACGCCGCCGAACTCGCCGAGCTGAACCTGTCGGCGGCGGCGTACCACGCGGGGCTGCGGGCGGGTGAGCGGTCGGCGGTGCACGACCGTTTCACCGCGGGTGAGCTGGATGTGGTGGTGGCGACCTCGGCGTTCGGCATGGGGATCGACAAGGCGGACGTACGGTTTGTCCTGCACGCGTCCGTGCCGGGGTCGCTCGACGCCTACTACCAGGAGATCGGCCGCGCCGGGCGGGACGGGGAGCCGGCCCGGGCGGTTCTCGCCTACCGGTCGCAGGATCTGGGCATGCAGCGCTTCTTCGCGGCCGGCGGCGCCGACGCCGGGATCCTTACGAAGGTGGCCGACGAGATCCGGGGCGGGTCGGGGCCGGTGGCCGCCGCCGATCTCCGCACGCGGTGCGATGTCTCGGCGACCCGGCTGTCGGCCGCGCTCAACCTGCTCGAACAGGCGGACGCGGTACGGAGCGCCCCGGAGGGGAGCGTGTGGGCCGAGCCGGGGCTGGACGCGGCGGCGGCCGTCGAGCAGGCGCTGCGCGTCGCCGAGGGGCATCGGCTGCTGGAACGCTCCCGTGTCGACATGATGCGGGGGTACGCCGAGACGACGGGGTGCCGGCGGCGCTTTCTGCTCGGGTACTTCGGCGAGGAGGTGCGGGTGCCGTGCGGCGGGTGTGACATCTGTGCGCCGGGGCGGGCGGAGCGCGGCGAGCCAGGACCGGTCGAGCGCGCCCCGGCGGCGCCCGTGGCGGCCGTGCCCGCCGCCCGCCACCCCTATCGGCCCGGCGTGCGCGTGGCGCACACCCAGTGGGGTGAGGGCGAGGTGATGAGCGAGGACGACGGCAAGGTCACGGTGCTGTTCACTTCGGTCGGCTACCGCACGCTCTCCCTCTCGGTGGTGACCGAGAACAAACTGCTCACAACGGTGACCGGCGGCCGCTGACATTGCCGGTCCGGCGCGCCGTACGGGCCGGCCGGACCCTCGTGGCGGGCTCACGGTGGTGGTCGGCGGACGCCGAGGGCGGACGCCGGCCCAGCCCGCACCAGAGAGCGGCACTCATGCCGGGGCGGCTGTTCGTACGGTCTGCCGGGGCGGATCGGTCCGGCGGGTCGACGGGGCGGCGGGCTCGGGCTGTGGTCCGCCGGCCCGGACGCCTTCGCCGGGCTGGCGGGAAAGCAGCGCCTGGGCGGTGGCTCTCCTACCCGCAACCTCCGGGGGCCTCCTCCGCCGGGGCGGTCGGCGGAGGGCGGACTCGGGTGGGAAGGTCTCAGCCGCGGCCGAGGAGGCGGGCCTTGGACTGGCGGAACTCCTCCTGGGTGATGGCCCCGGTCTGGACGAGGTGGGACAGGCGGGCGATCTCCTCGGCGGTGTCCGCCGCGTCCTGGGCGGGGAGGGCGTCGCCGCGGGCGGCGGACACCGCGCGCTCGACGGCGACCTTGAGCTCGGCGAAGTGCGGCTGTTGTCCGGCCCGGAAGGCGACGGCGTTCTCGGCGGCCGCCGTCTTCGCCGCGTCGCGGCCCATACGGGCCAGGCCGCGGGTGTGCTCGGTCTCGAACCGGATGGAACCCCTGGCCAGGCCGGCCGGCTGCCAGCCGATCGCGACGATCTCCGAGACGTGCAGGCGGCGCTCGACCGCCTCGGACCCCCATCGGCCCAGTCCCCCGCCGCGGATGATCGTCAGATGCTCGCCGTCGAAGACGACCCGCCCGCCCGCGCCCTTCACG
This sequence comes from Streptomyces sp. NBC_01190, assembly GCF_045039895.1. Classification (NCBI taxonomy): domain Bacteria; kingdom Bacillati; phylum Actinomycetota; class Actinomycetes; order Kitasatosporales; family Streptomycetaceae; genus Streptomyces; species Streptomyces sp. NBC_01190. The sequence goes on along the minus strand of NZ_CP108580.1, from coordinate 7,979,089 downwards.
TCGATGGTGTCCACTCTGCCCCCTGACGTGTCGTGGACTGGTCATCATTTCACGTACATGCCGGTGATGGCGGGGTATGGGGGGTAATTCGCCACCCCGGGCCCCATCGGACTCCTCGGGAAGGACGCCGAGGCCGGGCCGGCCGTATCCGGACTAAAGTGGAGGCACCGCTCCGGGAAGGCGGTGGGCGCTCCCCCGCGGACTCGGCTCCACCCGGACCCGGGCTCCCGCCGGGCGCCGGCCCGCGGACCCCACCCCCCACCGGGCGGCCCTACCCAGGCCGGACCGACCGGAGGATGACCCGTGGTGACCTATTCCCTTCCCGTGCCGCCGGACCGGCCGACCCGGGCCGACGCGCGGCGCAACTACGACGCCTTGCTGGCGGCGGCCCGGGACACCTTCGCCGAACTCGGCTCGAAGGCGCCGCTGGAGGAGATCGCCCGGCGGGCGGGCGTCGGCATCGGCACGCTCTACCGCAACTTCCCGAACCGCCAGACCCTCTTCGACGCGGTCTACGTCCACGAGGTCGAGGTGCTGTGCGCCTCCGCCGCCGGGGCCGGCGAGATGGCCCCGTGGGACGGGCTGGAGCGATGGCTGCGCGGCTTCGTCGCGTTCATCACCAACAAGCGCGCCTTCACCGAGGAGATGGCCCGGCAGTCGCCGGTCGTCCGCGAGTGCCGCGCCGCCATCTACGCCGCCGGCGGCCCCCTGCTGCGCCGCGCCCAGCAGGCGGGAGGCGCGCGCGCCGACGTGGAGATCGACGACGTGCTGCGGCTGCTGACCGGCATCGCGCTGCTGGACTTCCCCGGCGGCCGCGGCCAGATCGACTTCGTCGCGGCGGTGGCGATGGACGGTCTGCGCTATCCGCCCGCGCTCCGCGGAACCGCCGCCGCCGACGGGTGAGCCACCTCGCGCTTCCTTGACCGGAGGCTTCCCTCCGCTATAGTGGAGATATGCCTCCGGTAAGGCGGAGGTGCCCCTCCGATCCAGCGCCGACCACGTCGCTCCGTCTGGGGCCGGAGCGGGAGCCCTCTGAGGAAGGACAGACCGATGGCCAGGACCTGGCTGATCACCGGCGCGTCGCGGGGCCTGGGCCGCGCGCTCGCCCACGCCGTTCTGGAGAACGGCGACCGCCTGGTGGCGACCGCCCGCCGCCCGCAGGACCTCGCGGAGTTCACCGGCCGCTACGGAGACCGGGTACGGGCGGTGGCACTCGACGTCACCGACGTGGACGCCGCTCAGGCCGCGGTGCGGACCGCCGTGGAGGCGTTCGGCGGCCTCGACGTGGTGGCCAACAACGCCGGATACGCCAACAGCGGCGCCATCGAGGAGACGTCGATCGAGGAGTTCCGCGAGCAGATCGAGACCAACCTCTTCGGCGTCATCAACGTCACCAAGGCCGCACTGCCGGTCCTGCGCCGGCAGCGTTCCGGGGTGTTCCTCCAGTTCTCCTCGATCGGCGGCCGCGTGGGCGGCACCCCGGGCCTCGCGCCCTACCAGACGGCGAAATTCGGCGTCGAGGGCTTCTCCGAGGTGCTGGCGGCCGAGACCGCGCCGCTGGGCATCAAGGTCGTCATCGTGGAGCCGGGCGGCTTCCGGACCGACTGGGCCGGTTCGTCGATGCGGATCGACGCCACCGGCGAGGACTACGAGGAGACCGTGGGGCTCATGCACCGCTACCGGCTCGACACGGCCGGCAACCAGCCCGGCGACCCGGACCGCGCGGCGCGGCTGCTGACGCGGATCGCGGCCCTCGCCGATCCGCCCCGCCGGCTGCTGCTCGGCACCGACGCCGTGGCCATCGCGCTCAAGGCCGGCGACGCCCGCCAGGACGAGTCCAGGACCTGGGCTGCGGCCGGCCGGGCCACCGACTTCGCCAGCGAGATCGACCTCGTGCTGACGCCGGTGACCGACCTGCTGGACCAGGCGGGCTGACCGGCTCGTCGGACGCCGCGTGGCTCGCCCCCGCTGGACCGGGGGGCGAGCCACGAGCATGCTGGAAAAACAGGATTCCCCGCGTTTCCGCCCGGAAGCGCCGGGACAGATCTTCCGGGACGTGACGGAAGCCCGGTTGCGCGGAGGAAGGACGCCGGAACATGCCGATCATCTCGCGCGGGTTCCATGGCCGCAGGCCGGAGTCGGGCCACAAGCTCCCGCCCGGCCAGTACGAGACCTTCGATTTCCCGGTGCTGTCGGCCGGGCCCACCCCCCGGGTGGCCCACGACGACTGGGAGTTCACCGTCACCACCGAGACCGGCGCCCGCCACCGCTGGGACTGGGGCGACCTCATGGCGCTGCCCGTGGAGAGCCCGACGGTGGATCTGCACTGCGTGACGAAGTGGTCGAAGTTCGGCACCCACTGGCAGGGTGTCTCCCTGGACGTCCTGCTCGAGGACGTGGAGACCGCGGCGGACTACGCGCTGGTGCACTCCTACGGCGGCTACACCACCAACCTGCCGCTGGAGGACCTGCTGGACGGCAAGGCGTGGATCGCCCACCGCTTCGACGGCGACGAGCTGGCCGCCGAGCACGGTGGGCCGGCCCGGCTGCTGGTTCCGCACCTGTACCTGTGGAAGTCGGCCAAGTGGGTGCGCGGCATCGAGCTGCTGATGGAGGACGAGCCCGGGTTCTGGGAGAGCGCCGGCTACCACGACTACGGAGACCCATGGCGCGAACAGCGGTATCAGGGCGACTAGGGGCGCGGCTGCGCTGGCAGGCCGCCTCCCTGGTGGAGCGGCAGGCCGAGTCGCCGTCGGCGCAGACCCTGGTCTTCGACGTGCCCGGCTGGGCCGGGCACCTTCCCGGCCAGCATGTGGATGTCCGGCTGACCGCCGAGGACGGATACAGCACGCAGCGCAGTTACTCGGTGGCCTCGGCGGCCGCCGGGGACCGGGTGGAGCTGACCGTTCAGCGGGTGCGGAACGGCGAGGTCTCCCCGTATCTCGCCGACGAGCTGGCCGTCGGGGACGCGGTGGAGATCCGCGGACCGGTCGGCGGCTGGTTCGTCTGGCGTCCGGAGCAGAAGGAGCCGGTGCTGCTGGTGGCGGGCGGCTCGGGTCTCGTTCCGCTGATGGCGATGGTCAGGGCCCGGGCGATGCTCGGCAGCATGGTGCCGTTCCGGCTGCTGTACTCGCTGCGCGAACCGGCCGACCGGCTGTACGGGGCCGAGCTGGACCGCGGCTCGCCCGGTCTGGACACCACCTACGTGTACACGCGTACCGCGCCGCTCGACGGTGTCCGGCCGGCCGGGCGACTGGCCGCCGAGGACCTGGTGCGGTGGGGGTGGCCCGCCGACCTCGAACCGACCTGCTACGTCTGCGGGCCCACGGGTTTCGTGGAGTCGGCGGCCGGGCTGCTGGTGGCGCTCGGCCACGACCCGGAACGTATCCGCACCGAGCGCTTCGGCCCCACCGGAGGATGACATGGACCCCAGCACCGAGGCGGCGCGGGACGACTACCAGGACGGCAACACGCTGGCCGGCCCGCTCTCCGAGATCTTCGCGGTCGACCTGACCGCCGCACTCTCCCGCTGCGTGCACTGCGACAGCAGGGGCCCGGTGGCGGGCTTGCGGGTCTACGGGCGGGGGCCCGGCCTGGTGGCCCGCTGCCCGGACTGCGGCGGCGTGGTGCTGCGGATCGTCCGGGCCGGCGGTACGGCCTGGCTGGACCTGCGCGGCACGGTCGCTCTCGGCGTGCCCCTCGACACCGTGTGACGGCGGGGCGCGCGCCGCGAACGTGCGATGCTGTGCGTGCTCCGACCTGGCAGGGGAACGCGACGGCACGATGACGAAGATCGGCAGGACCCGCAGAGGCATCTGGGACCGGTACGCGGCGTCCGACCCGGGGCTGCTGCGCTTGGTGGCGGGGCTGCGAACCGTCGGGGCGGTCGCCGTGACGCTGCTGGCCCTGCGGATGCTGGGCATCGGCGTGACCGAACTCGTGGCCGGCGCCCTGGCCGCGGCGGTGGCCACCATCGCGATCCGGGACAGGCGGGTGTCCGACCAGGCCCTCACCCTCGGTCTCGCGCTGCCGGCCTCGCTGTTGTCGGTGACGCTGGGTTCGGTACTCAACCCGCATATCGTCGCCGGCGACATCTTCTTCGTCCTGCTGATCTTCGCGGCGGCCTATCTCCGCCGCTTCGGCGACCGCGGCGGCGCGGTGGGTCTCGTCACCTTCCAGAGCTACTTCCTCTCGCTCTTCGTGCACGCCACCGTCTCCAAGCTGCCCGGGCTCTATCTGGCGGTCGCCATCGCCTTCGCGGGCAGCGCGATCATGCGCTTCGCGCTGATCCCGGAGTCCCCGGAGCGGACCCTGGGCAGGCTGAGCCTGGCGTTCCGGGCCCGCACCGGGCAGTTGATCGCCACTCAGCTCGATGTCCTAGAAGCGGAACCGGACCGGTTGGAGGGTCTGGTGGCGGATCTCCGCAAGGACACCGCGCGCCTGCACGAGACGGCGCTGATGATCCAGACCAGGCTGGACGACGGCAGTGTGGACGAGGCGACCGCGTCGATCCTGCAACGGCGCGTCGCCGACGCCGAGATCGCCGCCGAGCGGCTCGGCGTCCAGGTGCTCGGCACCAGGACCGAGACGCGCGGCCCCACCCTGCTGCTCCATCTGCCGCAGGAGCGGGCCGCGGAGCCGGGCTGGCGCCCCCGCGACCAGGACGGCGAGCTGCGCGTGCTCCACGACGAGGTACGGGCGCTGTACGGGCAGGTGACCCGCGCCGGGGACGAGGACGGCGGCGCGGGGACCGGCCTGGTCCGCGACCGGCTGCTCGCCTATCGCGCCGAGGAGAACGTGCCGCGGGCCGCGCCGGCCGTCCAGGAGGCGTTCCGGGCCATCGGTGAGACCACCCGCGCGGTGCTGGCGCTGGGGACGGCGCTCGCGGGGCCGGGGGACGAGTCCGGCGACGCGCCGGAGACGGTCCGCTCCCGCGAGGAGTTCGAGGCGGAGGACGTGTCGCTCGCCGGGGAGGCGGCGGCGGAGCCCACCGGCCTGGACCGGGCCACCACCCGGGTGGCGATCCAGGTGGCGGTGGGCTCCTCGCTCGCCATCGTGGGCGGTGAGTTCCTCTCCTCGCAGCGCTGGTACTGGGCGGTGCTGACCTGCTGGGTCGTCTTCCTCAACAGCCTGTCCAGGGGCGAGATCCTGATCAGGGGATACCGCCGGCTGACCGGCACGATGGCCGGCGTGCTGGCGGGTGTGCTGCTGGCCGGCGCCGTGGGCCGGCACACCTGGACGGCGTTCGCGCTGGTGCTCGCGCTGATCTTCGCGATGTTCTTCACCGCGGCGCTGTCGTTCACCCTCACCTCGTTCTTCGTCACGGCGATGCTCGGCCTGCTCTACTCGCTGCTGCACACGTACAGCCTGTCCGTCCTGCTGCTGCGGGTGGAGGAGACGGCGCTGGGGGCCGCCTGCGGGATCATCGCGGCCCTGTTCGTGCTGCCGGTCCGTACCGACCTCCACACCGACGAGCTGCTCGTCACCGCGCTGACGAAGCTGCGGGACGTCACCACCAGCGCGGTCGGGCAGCTCAGCGGCGCGCCGCCGGTGGATCTGCTGGACCTGGCCCGGGAGCTGGACACCGCGCTGGACGAACTGCGCACTTCCACCCGGCCGTTGACGTATCCCTTCACACCGCTGCGGGTGCGGCGGCGCACGGTGCGCTATCTGGTGGCGCTGCTGGAGACCTGCGCTTACCACACCCGGTCGCTCGCCGCGACGGCCGAACTGGTCCCGTACAGCCGGAGTATCGCGGCCGATCCCCGGCTCGAGGCGGTGGGCCGGCGCATCTCCCACAACATCGACGTGCTGATCGCCTCCGTCCAGCAGGAGGAGCGGGGCGAGGAGCCGACCGGCGGGATCGAGACAGGCCCCAGCATCGCCTCCATGCTGGAGGATTCGGGGTCGGCGGCCCGCTCGGGTTCGGTCACCCACCGGGTGCTGCGGCATCTCCAGCGGCTCGACGAGGCGGTGGTCGGCCTGGCCCGGCCGCTCGGCGCGCGGCTGCTGGACGGGAGCGCGCGCCGGGCGCGGAACTCGGCCTGAACCAGGCCGGATCGCGCTCGCATGAGCAGCCGCGCGGTGGGGTACTTAGCCGGTGGGCGTTCCGTCGAGGGCGTCCCCCGGGCCGCGGACCAGCGGCTCGTGACAGCGGACCAGAGGGACAGACAGTGGCCAGTGGCACGGTGAAGTGGTTCAACTCCGAGAAGGGTTACGGGTTCATCGCCCAGGAGGGTGGCCCCGACGTCTTCGCTCATTACTCCCAGATATCGGGCACGGGCTACCGCGAACTCCTTGAGGGCGAGGCCGTGACCTTCGATGTGGCCCAGGGCCAGAAGGGACCGCAGGCGGAGAACATCGTCCGCGCGCACTGACTCCTGCCGCACGGCGCCGCCCGCGGTGTCGGGGCCCGACCGGCCCCACCGCGCGGCGGCGCCTGCTCAGTGCGGAGCGCGCAGGGTACGGCGGACCGGCGGGCCCGGCTCGGTACGGGCGATGCGGGAGACCGCCTCGGCGAAGGCGGCGAGGTCGATCCCGCGGAGGTGGTCCATGACATGCCTGCGGACGCCGGCGAGATGCGTCGGCCAGGCCTCTTCGAGCCGTTCCAGGCCGGCCGGGGTGAGCTTCGCGATCTGGCCGCGCCCGTCGGACTCGGCCCGGACCCGCTCGACCAGTCCCCGCCGGGACAGCCTCTCGACCACCCGGGACACCCCGCTGACGGTGATCGACACATAGCCGGCCAGTTCGCTCATCCGCAGCGAACGGCCGGGCGCCTCGGACAGGTTCATCAGGACCGAGTACTCGGTCCCGTTCAGTCCCTGGGACTCCAGCAGATCCGCGTCGAGGACCCTCGGGATCACCACGACGGCCCGGCTGAGCGCACGCCAGGCGGCCTCCTCCTCCGGAGTGAGAGGGACGACCGGCTCCTCGTCGGATGAACTTGTCATGCACTCACGGTACTTGCGTGATCCGGCAAGCACAACGAAGAGTGACGCGGAGGGCCCCTGCGGCAGGTGAGCCGCATGCGCTTGGATGTGGGCGTGACTGTTCATGACACTGCTCGGCAACTGCCCGAGATCGCCGTACTCCGCGACCACTGCCGCTCGTTGGCGACCTTGGAGGCGGTCCTCAGTCCGGAGTGGGAGTACCGCTATCACTCGTTCGACTCGCGATGGTCGGACACCGAGGAGATGGCCTCGATGCGCAACGGGTCCGGCGACGAGTACTCCATCGTCTTCTCGTCGGCCGGCGCCTATGTGCGCGGCCACGCCCACGAGTCGGCGATGAACCCCTACCGGGAGGGTGCGCCGTGGCCGGGTGTGCTCGACGAGGTGCCGCACGTGTTCCGGTCGTGCGTGGCGGAGCCGGCGTTCGCGGACGAGGACGGGATGCCCGTCGTCACCGCCTGCCTGTGGCGCGAGGCCAAGGACGACACGTGGCACGCCGGGACGATCGACTTTCCCGAGGACAGCGCGGGCGACCCGGACGGCTCCGGCTACCTCTTCCAACTGCTGACGGACCGTTCGGCGGAGGCGTTCCGGCGGTTCGCCGAGGACTACTACCAGATACCGGTCGAGTTGACGGCGGTCCGGCATGTCTACACGCTGAGCCCACTGACGGACCAGGTGATCAGGGCCCTCAATCCGTCGGTCACCCCGGCCGATCTCGCCGCGGATCTGTCGCGGATCGGCTACCCCGCGGGCTGAGCCCGGCCCGGCCGCTCACCGCCGGCCCACGGCCGCGCAGACCGCCGCCGGCCCACGGCCCGCCGTTCCGCGAGGACAGCCGGCCGGGCGGTCAGTGCAGGCAGATCGACAGAATGCAGACGTGGTCGGGCGCCGTGGTGGCCGGGGACGTCGGCGGCCGGGTGCTCGGCGGCGCCGTGGTCGTGCCGCGCGCGCTCGTGGTGGACGGCGACGCCGGAGTACGGGACGGCGGGGCGGGGACGGCGCCGGACGCGGAGTGCGCGGCGGCGCCGGTCGACGCGGACGTGCCCGCGGAGGTCGGGGCCAGGGCAGTCGTCGTCGGCGCGGTACGGGACGTGGAGGTGCCCGCGCCGCGGGCGGCGGACGGGGACGGTGCCTCGCCGGCCGGCCGGGGCGGTGTGGGGGACGTGGGGTCCGGGGCGGACACCGGAGCGGGGCCCTTGGCGGAGCCCGCGGAGACGGCGGCGAGGGTCAGGCCGCCGCCGAGGAAGGCGACGGCGGTCGCGACGACGGCCCGCCGGCGGTTCCTCTTCCGGCGGGCGGTCTGCACGCGTCGGCCCGCGCGGCCCTCATGGAGGACGGGGAGGGCGGGGAGAGCGAGTCGGGCGGGGAGGACGGAGGTGCCGTCTTCTGGTGCGGCTGTCCTCTCGCGGACATCGGGCCCTGGTTCCGGCTCGGCGTGGTCGGACGCGGACTCGGCGGGCTGATCGTCTTTCCCGGGCGCGGTGTCGGCCGATGCGGCGGCCGGCCCGGCCTCGATGGCCCGCGGTATCTCCACCGGTCCGGTCCTGATGGCCGCGGGTATCTCCGGTGCGCCGGGTCCCGCGAGCGCGGGTGCGTCCGGGTCCGGGTCCGGGTCCGGACCTGGGCCCGCAAGAGTTTGCGCCGCTGCTCCGGCGGGCGCGGGCGGCGGCCCCCCGGTGTCGTCGTCCGGACGGGCTTGCGCCCGGCTCAGGCGCCGCGCCGTCCTGGCCTTCGCGATGGCGCCCTTCGGGTCGATGTCGGGGGCGTAGGCGCCGCAACCGGGGCACACCAGGGCACCGTTCAGGGTCCGACGGCAGGTGAAGCAGTAGTCCATTCGCGGTCTTTCTGTGCCGGCTGCGCCGCCAGGGAACATCAGGGAACGGGAGTCGTGCTCACGTTCGCCCGCGAGCGGGCAGCCGGTAACGCTAACAGCCCGGCCGGGAAAGAGCGGGTCATAGTTGTGACGCTTCTGCAAAGATCGCGCCGCGCCCACGTGTCCCGCGGCGGCGGGCCGGACCGGGGCCGTACGGCTGAGGCGCCCCGCGTTTTGTCGGGGGGTCGCGCTACGGTTGCCGGGATAACCGGCAAGACACTCAGGACACTACGGGAGCGGGAGAGAACGGCATGGAAGGTCCGGACGAGCCTGTCCTGGTCCGCGTGAGCCGACCGGGCGGCCGCTGGTGACCGCCCGGGTGCCCGGCCACCGGCTGCACATCGCCGTACCCCCCGGCGCCGCCCTCGGCGAGGGCCCGACCTGGGACGCGGCGGCCGGCCGGCTGATCTGGGTCGACATCCTCGGCGCCGAGGTCCACACCTACGACCCGGCCACCGGACACCGTACGGTGCTGGCCACCGGCAGCCATGTCGGGGCCGCGAAGCCCCGCGCGGCCGGTGGCCTGGTCGTGAACCTCCGGGACGGGGTGGGGCTCTACGACACCGACGGCACCTTCCGCTGGCTGCTTCACGAGCCGGTCCCGGGGCGCCGGGCCAATGACGCCGCGGTGGACGAGCGGGGCTTTCTGTGGGCGGGCACGATGCGCTACGACGGACGGCCCGGCGGCGGCACCCTGAGCCGGGTCGCGCCCGACGGGACGGCCGTGGTGGTCCTCGACGACGTCACGGTGAGCAACGGCACCGGCTGGAGCCCCGACGGCGGGCTGATGTACTACGTGGACACGCCCACCGGCCGGGTCGATGTGTTCACCGTGGACCCCGGCAGCGGACTGGTCCGCGACCGGCGGCCGTTCGCCGTCGTGGAGGAGGGTGCCGGTTCCCCCGACGGCCTCACCGTGGACGCAGACGGCTGTGTGTGGGTCGCGCTGTGGGACGGCGGCGCGCTGCGGCGCTACACGCCGGGCGGCGCGCTGGACCGGGTGGTCGAGGTCCCGGTCGAGCGGCCCACCGCCTGCGCCTTCGGCGGGCCGGAACTGCGCGACCTCTACATCACCTCGGCCGCCGGTCCGGCCCCGCACGGGGCCGGCGGGACGCTCTATGTGCTCCCGGACGCCGGGCAGGGTCTGCCCGGCCATCCGTTCGCGGGCTGAGCGCGGGTCGGCACCAGACTGTTCCAGGGGCCGAACGGGAGCCCCCCGCACCACCGCGCCGTCACCGACGGCGTCGCCGGGGCGGCTTCGTCGGCCCCCTAGCCGATGGGCAGATGGCTCTTCACGCTGTCGGTGACGCTGTCGGCGGTCGAAGACAGGCCGTCCCAGGCGGCGTGTACCCGCTCGGTCGCCGCGTCGCTCGCGTGGCGGGCACCACCGCGGGCGCGGTAGGCCACCGAGGGCTTGCCGTGGGTGTCGGCGGCGGCGAGCAGCAGACCGCCCAGCATGGAGAGGTTCTTGAGGAAGTGGACCCGCTGCCGGGCCCGTTCCTCGGGATCCTCGATCGTCCAGTAGGGGTGCCCCGCCAGTGTGGTCGGCACCAGGGTCGCGGCCAGCGCGAGCGCGGACGCCCGGGGGAAACGGCCCAGGGCGAGCAGCGTGCCGGCGCCGAGCTGCACCGCTCCGTTGATGGCGACCAGTTGCTTGGGGTCGTTGGGCAGCCGCTTGACCCGTTCGGCGATGGGGAGCGCCACCGGGGCGGCGGCCGGGGCGACCGCGCCGGGATGACGCAGCGTCGTGTAGCCGCCGGCGAGGAACATCGAGGCGAGCAGGGGGCGGGCGAGTCTTCTGAGAACGGCCATGGGGAGCGGGTTCCCCTGGGCGGGCCGCGCACACCCGCGCGGGAAGCCGCGGCCGTCGCGTGCCACCCGAATGGGCTCCGGCGGTTCCGGCCGGGTCCGGCGGCGCGGGCGGTTCCGCGTTCAGCGTCGCGAGCCTGGCGTAGGCCCGGGCGGTGACGGCGGCGGCTCCTGTACTGCTCCCGGTGCCGGCGTTGCCGTCGTCGTCCGCACCTTGCTCGAAGATGTCGTCAAACTCGGGGCCGGCGAAATACTCGGCGATTGTGGCGTGCATCCCCTGGCGGCCGGCAGTGAGCAGTGCGGTCAGCACCGCCCGCGCCGCGTCGGCCGCCGCCGCCGAATCCGCCGGGCCTCCCCCGGCCGCGGCACGCCCCCGATCAGGCGGCCCGGTCATCCGTCCGGCACCGGATGCGCCCGGACGTAGTCCAGGACGTCCCGCGGCGTGGCGATGCGGTCGAGTTCCTGGTTGGCGATCGGGATGTTCAGCCGCTCCTGGAGAGCCTCGGCGAACTGCACCATCGCCGGTGAGTCGAAGCCGAGTTCACGGAACGAGCGGTCGAGCAGGCCGTCACCGGTGGTCGGAAGGGTCCGGGTGTGCGGCAGACACTCCCGCATCAGTTCCGCGAGTGCGCCGACGGATAAGGTTTCCAGAGCTCTGCACCCCCGCGGCCGGGCTCTGGGAACCTTCACCGCTGGTGGCCTGCCGCGCCCTCTCTTGTCGTTGACGGCGAGACGTCGTGTCCATGCTCAGCCACGCCGCGGTGCGGCCGGCCGGGAAGTGGCCCATGGATTGTGCCGTCGGCACGTGCCGGGGGGACGCGCCGCACGGTGTCGGCCAGTACGCCGAACCGGGCGGCCGACTGGGGTCGGCCGCCCGGTGCCGGCGGTGGTGCTGACGGTCGCGTCAGTGGGCCTGCGCTACGCGACGTCCACCCAGTCCAGGGTGCGCTCGACCGCCTTCTTCCAGCCCTTGTAGCCGTCTTCGCGCTGCTCGTCGGTCCAGCTCGGCTCCCAGCGGCGCGACTCGTGCCAGTGCTCGCGCAGCTCATCGGTGTCCCGCCAGAAACCGGTGGCGAGACCCGCCGCGTAGGCGGCTCCCAGGGCGGTGGTCTCGGCGACGACCGGCCGGCTGACCGGGACGCCGAGGACATCGGCCTGGGTCTGCATGCACAGCTCGTTGGCGGTGACTCCGCCGTCCACCTTGAGCACGTCCAGGTGCACCCCGGAGTCCTGCTCCATCGCCTCGACCACGTCGCGGCTCTGGTAGCACATGGATTCCAGCGTGGCCCGGGCCAGGTGGCCATTGGTGTGGAAGCGGGCCAGGCCGACGATGGCGCCGCGGGCGTCGGACCGCCAGTAGGGCGCGAAGAGGCCGGAGAAGGCCGGTACGAAGTAGATCCCGTCGCTGCTGTCGACGGTCTTCGCGAGCCGCTCGCTCTCCGGGGCGCTGCTGATGACGTGGAGCTGGTCGCGCAGCCACTGCACCGCCGAGCCGGTGACGGCGATGGAGCCCTCCAGGGCGTAGACCGTCGGGGCGTCGCCGAACTTGTAGCAGACGGTGGTGATGAGCCCGTGCTCCGAGCGCACCGCCTCGGTGCCGGTGTTGAGCAGCAGGAAGTTGCCCGTGCCGTAGGTGTTCTTGGCTTCGCCGGGGGCGAAGCAGACCTGGCCGACGGTGGCCGCCTGCTGGTCGCCGAGCACGCCGGTGATCGGTACCGGGGCGCTGAGCGGCCGGGAGGTGCGGGTGGTGCCGAAGGCCTCGGGGTGCGAGGACGGGTTGATCTTCGGCAGCATCGCGCGGGGGATGCCGAAGATCTCCAGCAGTTCGTCGTCCCAGTCCAGCGTCTCCAGGTCCATCAGCATGGTGCGGCTGGCGTTGGTGACGTCGGTGGCGTGGATGCCGCCGTTGGGGCCGCCGGTGAGGTTCCACAGCACCCAGGAGTCGGTCGTGCCGAAGATGGCGTTGCCCTGCTCGGCGGCCTGGCGGACGCCGTCGACGTTCTCCAGGATCCACTTGATCTTGCCGCCGGAGAAGTACGTGGCCGGGGGCAGCCCCGCCCGGCGGCGGATCAGATCGCCGTGTCCGTCCCGCTCCAGCGCCTTGGCGATGGAGTCGGTGCGGGTGTCCTGCCATACGATCGCGTTGCCGTACGGACGCCCGGTGCGGGGATCCCAGACGACGGTGGTCTCGCGCTGGTTGGTGATGCCGATGGCGGCGAGGTCGGACGCGGAGATCCCGGCAGAGCGCACGGCGTTCTGGATGGCGACGTTGGTGCGCTCCCAGATCTCCACCGGGTCGTGCTCGACCCAGCCGGCCCGGGGCAGGTACTGGGTGTGCTCCAGTTGGTGCTTGGCCACTTCGTTTCCGTCGTGGTCGAAGATCATGAAGCGGCTGCTGGTGGTCCCCTGGTCCACCGCGCCGACGAAGTCCGCCATGGCTTGCTTCCTCTCGTGGGTGTGCGGTCGTGGTGGTCAGACCTGCTCAGACCTGCTCAGACCTGCGAGGTCTCGGACCGGGGCGCACGTCCGGGCGGCTCGGGGGCCGCGCCGGGCAGGAAGAACCCGATGAGGACCTTGTAGATGAGTCCGCCGATCAGCGCGCCGACGAGGGGGCCCGCGATCGGCACCCAGAAGATGAGGTTGCCGAATTGATCTCGCCAGGCGTGGTGATAGCCGGTGATGTAGCTGGCCAGTCGGGGGCCGAGGTCACGCGCCGGGTTGATGGCGTATCCGTCGTCGGTGCCCCAGGCCATACCGATGGCGACAACCGCGAGACCGACGATGAAGGGGCCGATGTTGGCTCCCGGCGGGGTGTTCAGCACGTCGGTGATGGCCAGGATCACGATCAGCAGGATCGCGGTGCCGATGATCTGGTCCCGGAAGGCCCCCAGCTCGTGCACGCCGAAAGCGGTCGACCCGTTGCCCGGGAGGGTGGAGAAGACCGTCTGGGTCTTGATGGTGTGGCCCGGGTCCGCCCTGGCCAGCACTTCGCTGTAGTTCCAGCGCACCAGCAGCGCGGCGGTGAAGGCGCCGAAGAACTGGGCGACCCAGTAGGGCAGGACCTTTCTCCAGGGGAAGCCCCGATAGGTGGCGAGCCCGAGGGTCACCGCCGGGTTGAGGTGGGCACCGCTCAGCCGCGCCGCGACGTAGACGCCGAGCATGACGCCGAGCCCCCACGCCCAGGAGATGCTGTCGTGGTCGCCCAGCCCGCCGGGCGGCTTGGTCAGGGCGCCGCCGGCGGCCACCTGGGCCACCACGCCGGTGCCGAAGAGAATCAGGATCATGGTGCCGGCGAATTCGGCCGACACCTCACCGATCCACGCAGAACCACGTAGACGTGCTGTCATTGATGCCCGCTTCCCGCCGGTCGTACGGAGCCGGCTGGCTCGTGTTGCCCCCGGTTTTCCCTTCACACTGGAGCACGCGGCGGGGTCTTCAGCACGTCGGGTTGGGCCCTTAGAAGGACATGCGGCCGGCGGGTCCCAGGTCATGCCGGGCGCGGCGCGGACAGGTGTCCGGGCGGGGATCCAGGTGGCCGGATCCGGCCTTCTCGGCTCATCACCCGTTCCTGGTAACGGAGTTCGGGTAGGCGAGCGGCACTGCCGGTCGAACCTCGGACCGGATGACCGATCAGGACACCCGAAGGAATGGGGACACGTATCATGACGAAGGCCAAGAATCCGGCGAAAACGCACGCGAAGGCGGCCACCGCGGCCGGGAAGACCGTCAAGGGCGCGGGGAGCGGCAAGGCGGGGAAGACCGCCGCGGCCAGCGCGCTGTCCCAGACGCCGGGCAAGGGCTCGACCGGGTCGAAGACCACGGGGTCGAAGCCGGCCTCGGCGGCCGGCACGACGGTGAAGAGCGGCAAGGCGTCCAAGACCGAGAAGACCGCGGCGGCCAGCGCCCTCGCGCAGGCGCCGCACAAGGAGAAGGCCCCGGGAAAGAAGGCGCTCACGGAGGCCGCCAAGGTGCTGGGTGACAAGAACTCCACCAAGGCGGAGCGTTCCAAGGCGGCCGGCACCCTCGCCCGGGCGGGCTCGCACGGCGCGAAGTGATCGGTGGTCCGAGCCGGCACGTGCCGCTCGCCGACCCGCGGCCGTGCGGTGACCCGTACGGCGGACGGCGCGGCACGGGTCGCAGCGCGGCGCCTCGCGGGCGGCCGGGATCGCGCCCGGCCGCTCCGCTCGCGGTCGCGGCGCCGGTTCCCGGCCGTTCCCGGCCTTCGGGGCCGCACCTGGCCGCTCGGGCCGCCGGCACCAGGCGAACCGCGCCGATCAGGTGACCCGCGGGCCATGCTGGGCAGGCGAGGCCTATGAGCGGTGCGAGTGATATGAGTGGCATGAGCGGGCTTGAGGACGATCTGCCGACCGAGACGTATATCGGCCCGGCGAGCGTGGTGACGAGCAGCGGGGTCATCCCGGTGGAGGCCGAGCTCTTCATCCGGCGGGCCCCGGCCGGGGCGACCGCGCTCAGGACCTGGTCGGGGCAGCTCGAGGCGCCACCGGACGTGAATCTGTTCGCGGTCGGCACCAGCCCGTGCACGCTGCGTCTGCCGGACGGCCGCGAGGGCACCTTCGCGCCCGGTGCGGTCACCGTGGGGACCGGCGTCATCCCGGTCACCGGCCGGGGTCTGGCCCCGTTCGGCGCCGAATGACCGGGACCGGATAACCGGCCTCATCCAACCGGCCTCATCGGTTTGGCCGACGATTCAGCGGCAAGGCGCATGGTCGGGACGGATGGGACAGAAAGCAACTGCTGAACAACCGCAGGGAGTGAACAGCATGTCTGAGCACGAGAAGACCGACGCCAAGGTGGAGCAGGCCAAGGGCAAGGCCAAGGAGACCGTCGGCCGCGCCGTGGGGAACGAGTCCATGACCGCCGAGGGCCGCGCCGAGCAGGCGAAGGGCGACGCCCGGGAGGCCAAGGAGAAGGTCAAGGACGTCTTCAAGGACTGACCGGACGATCGTCTGATCGCCGGTACACGCGGAGGGGCCGCCGGGATTCCCGGTGGCCCCTCCGCGTTCCCGTCGGCGCTTCCGCAGTGCCGGGGCCCGGACCCCCGTCCCACGGAATACCGGCGTCCCGAACCCCGTTCCGTGGAAGCCGGACGGAATCCGAACCGTGCGGCGGGAACAACAACGACAGGGAGGACCGAGATGGCCGCGCAGACGCAGAAGGCCGTGCTCGCGGGCGGATGCTTCTGGGGCATGCAGGACCTGATCCGGCGGCAGCCGGGGGTCCTCGCGACCCGGGTCGGCTACACCGGTGGCGACGTGCCGAACGCCACCTATCGCAACCACGGCACCCACGCGGAGGCCATCGAGATCGCCTACGATCCCGAGAAGACGGACTACCGCGCGCTGCTGGAGTTCTTCTTCCAGATCCACGACCCGAGCACGAAGAACCGCCAGGGCAATGACATCGGCCTGAGCTACCGGTCGGCGATCTACTACCTGGACGACGAGCAGAAGCGCGTCGCCGAGGACACCATCGCCGATGTGGACGCCTCGGGACTGTGGCCGGGCAAGGTCGTCACCGAGGTGGAGGCCGCCGGCCCGTTCTGGGAGGCCGAGCCGGAGCACCAGGACTACCTGGAGCGCTACCCCGACGGATATACCTGCCACTTCCCGCGCGCCGGGTGGAAGCTGCCCGTACGGCAGCGGGGCTGAGCAGGGACGCCGCGCCCTGAGAAGGGGGCGGCGGAGCGGCGGCCCGCCCGTGGGGCGTGTCTCCCGGGGCAGGCGGCGGCAGCGGGCCGGACCGGCGGAGCGGCGGGCCCCGGCCGCGGCGACGGGCGTCAGGGCCGCTGGGTCAGCAGCAGGATCGCCACGTCGTCCAGGTGACGGCCCGCGTCCAGCTCGCGGGTGACCGTCGTGAGATGGTCGATGAGCGGCTGTCCCTGCGGCTCCGGGGCGTTCTCGATGATCGAGATCAGCCCCTCGGTGCCCAGGCGCCCGTTGCCGGGTCCGGTGTGGCCCTCGGTCAGACCGTCGGTGTAGAGCAGCAGCGCCGCCTCGGGCGGCAGATCGAGCCGGGCGGTACGCCAGTCGGCGATGCCCGGGATGAGGCCGAGCGCGACCCCGCCGGGCGCCGGCAGCGGCTCGGCCTTCCCCGCTTCGATGAGCAGCGGGGTGTCGTGCCCCGCCAGGGTGACGTCCAGCCGGCGGCCACGGGGCTCCAGCGAGAGCGTCGCGACGGTGGCGAACATCGCCGAGTAGGTCCGCTCCGCGACCAGGATCTGCTCCATCAGCGCGAGCAGGTCGCTGCCGCGGTGACCGCCGAGGATCAGGGTCCGCCACGCTATCCGCAGACACACCCCGATGCCGGCCTCGTCCGGCCCATGGCCGCTCACATCGCCGATCACGGCGTGCACGGTGCCGTCCGGGGTCTCCACGACGTCGAGGAAGTCGCCGGCCAGCAGTGCGCCCTCCCGCCCCGGCAGATAGCAGGAGGTGGGGGTGACCGAGGTGCCGCCGAGCATCGGGACGGGCAGCAGGCTGCGCTCCAGCCGGCTGTTCTCCTGGGCGCGGTGCTGGTTGACCCGCAGTTCGGCGGCGGTCCGCTCGGCCTGCTTGCGGTGGACCGCGTACCGCACCGCCCGATCCAGCAGTTCACCGCTGACCGACCCCTTGACCAGGTAGTCCTGGGCGCCGGAGGCGACGGCCTCGATACCCGCCCGCGCCTCGGCCAGTCCGGTGAGGACGATGATCGCCGCGGCCGGGCAGGCGTTCTGCAGCCGGGTGACCGCGCCCGTACCGGACGCGTCCGGCAGATGCAGATCGAGCAGCACACAGTCCGGCACCCGCCGCCCGACGCTCGCCATGCCGTCGGCCAGCGTCTGGGCCCACTGGAGCTCGACGCTGAGCGAGGTGTCGGCGAGGTACTCCTCGACGAGCAGCGCGTCGCCCGGGTCGTCCTCGATGAGCAGGATCCGGTAGCTCACCGCGGTGAGCTGCGGGGTCTCCGCGGTCTCGCCCGCGCTCATCCGGCCACCACCTCGGGGGCGCCGTCCGCCGGAGCCGCGGCGGGTCCTGACAGGGTGAAGGTGAAGCGGGTGCCGGGTGTGTGCTCGTTGTCGATGGCGATAGTGCCGCCGTGGAACTCGACGATCTTCTTGCACAGCGCCAGGCCGATCCCGTTGCCCGGATAGGCGTCCCGGGTGTGCAGCCGCTGGAAGATGACGAACACCTTGTCGGCGAATTCCGGCGCGATCCCGATGCCGTTGTCGCTGATCGCGAAGGACCACAGGCCGCCCTCACGCCGGGCGGACAGATGGACCCGGCAGGGGCGCTCCGGCGAGCGGAACTTGATCGCGTTGGAGACCAGGTTCTGCAGCAGCATGCCCAGTTGGGTGGGGTCTCCGGTGACCACCGGGAGCGGGTCGTGGGTCACCTCGGCGCCGGCCTCGCCGACGGTGAGGCTCAGCGAGTCGGCGATGCGCTCGAAGAGCTGCTCCAGGTCGACGGTCGCGGAGTCGGAGTGCAGCCGGCCGACCCGGGAGAAGGCCAGCAGGTCGTTGATGAGGGTCTGCATCCGGTTGGCGCCGTCGACGGCGAACTCGATGTACTGCCCCGCGCGGTCGTCGAGCTGGTCGCCGTAGCGGCGCTGGAGGAGCTGGCAGAAGCTCGCCACCTTCCGCAGCGGCTCCTGGAGGTCGTGCGAGGCCACGTAGGCGAACTGCTCCAGCTCGGCGTTGGAGCGGCGCAGATCGGTGGCCTGTTCGTCCAGCCGGGAGCGGGCCGCGTCGCTGAAGGCGAGTTCGGCCACCAGGCGCTCGCGCATCGATTCGACGTCCTGGGCCAGGCTGCGCAGGTCGGCCGGGCCGACGGCGGACACGGTGTGTGCGAAATCTCCCTCGGCGACCTGCTGGACGTCCGTGGAGAGCCGGCCGAGCGGGAGCGTCACGCCGCGCCGCAGACCGGCGAAGACCAGTCCGGTCATCACCAGGATCAGCAGGGCGATCAGCGAGAAGATCCAGTTGCGGAACTCCCTGGCCGCGCGCAGATCGTTCCTGGCCTTGGCGCTCGCCTGCTGGAGCGTGTTCTGAAGCCGCGAGGAAGCCGAGCGGACCTTGTCGAAGTCCTGCTTCCCCTCGTCGGCCCGCGCCGCGGCGACCGGGATGGGGCCGCCGCCGGGTGCCGCCGCCACCGGCAGCGCGAACCGCTGCTGCCAGCTCCGTGCCTGCTCCAGGAGCTGCCCGAGATCCCCCCGCGAAGCCCGGTCGTGGCGCAGCAGGGTCCGCAGCCGCTCGGTGCTCTGTCTCTGCAGGATCAGTCCCGAGGTGTACGGCTCCAGGAACGACCGCTGTCCGGTCAGGCCGTAACCGCGGACGCCGGTCTCCTGGTCGGTGAGGGACTTCTCCAGCTGCACCGCGGCCACCAGCGCGGGGCTGCTCTCGTCCACGAGGTGGTTGGAGATCTGGGTGGACCGCGCGAACACCCAGGCGCCGGTGATGGACAGGCCGGCCAGCACCACGAGGGCGACGCAGGCGCCCACCGCGAGCCACCTGCGGGTCGTCCAGCCCACCGGGCGGGCGGCCGGTCTTCCCGCCGGCGGCCGGGCATGGACCTGCCCGGCCTCGTCCGTTGTTATCACGCCCGTCACTTCAGACTCCTCGATGCCAGCGCGCCGCGCAGCGGCGAAACCGTGGTGCCGTTCGACCGACCACGGCCGCGCCATGTTACCGAGCGGGACAATGTCGGTTGTCACCAGCGTCGACCGACTCTAAGGTGAGCGGGTGCCACCTGAGCAGTCCACTCCGCAGCTCGACCACGGCGCACTGACCGCCCTGGCCGAACGGGCCGTTGAGGATCTGGCCCGGCGACTCGCCGCGGAGGCCTTCCCCGCCCGGCACGCCGCGGTCGCCGCCGGGGTTGCGCACGACCGCGGGACCGGTGCCGGGGACCCGGCGGAGGGGGCCGGCGGCAGCGGAGTCGTCGCGGGGGTGGTCGGGACCGCGCGGGCCGCGGGGAGCGGGATGACCGCTGAGAACCGTGAGGTCCGTGAGAGCGGGGACGCAGCCGCGGCCGTGGCCGGCGAGAGCGCCGAGGGTGACGGGGCCGAAGGGGCCGAAGGGGCGGACGCCGGAGAGCCCGATCCGCGGGCCGACGATCCGCTGATCCGCCTCCAGGTACTGTCGTACATACTCAAGGCGGTGGACAGCCGTGCCGCGTACGAGGCCTCGGCCGCCGCGCGGCAGGGTGCCACCTATCCCGATCTCGGCCGCGCCTGGGGGATCACCCGCCAGGGTGCCCGTCGGCGCTGGCCGGGACTGGTCTTCACCGCACGGCCGCCGTCCCGTCCCGTGCCCGCCCGGACCAGCAGGAGTGTCGCCGTGAACGCCCTTCTCCCCACCCGCACGTTCAGTGTCCTGCTGGTCGAGGACGACCCGGCCGACGCGCTGCTCGTCGAGGAGGCGCTCACCGACCGGGGCGTGGCCACCCGCGAGATCCGCCGCGCCATCGACGGCATCGCCGCCCTGGAGCACCTCAGGTCGCCGGCCAACCAGCGTCCGGACCTGATCGTGCTGGATCTCAACATGCCGCGGATGAACGGCCGCGAGCTGCTCGCCGTCCTCAAGGACGACGAGGAGCTGCGGACGATCCCGGTGGTGGTCCTCACCACCTCCGCGACCCCGGACGACATCGCCGGGGCCTACAGCCAGCACGCCAACGCCTACGTCACCAAGCCGGTCAACCTGGACGACTTCCTCGAAGCGGTCCGCGGCATCGACGACTTCTTCTTCGAGACGGCCACCGTCCCCGACCAGGACTGACGGCGAAGGCGCGGCCCGTCAGCGGGTCCAGCGGATCAGCCACTCCCCCGCGGCGGCGTAGAGGCGTTCGCGGTTGACGCGCCGGGCCAGGTCGTGGCCCTCGTCGCCGAAGAGCAGCAGCTCGGCGGGGACACCGCGGGTCCGGGCGGCCCGGACGAACTGCTCGGACTCCCCCGGCGGCACATTGGTGTCCAGCGCGCCGTGCACGGCGAGCACCGGGGTACGGAGCGCGTCGATGTGGGTCATCGGGGAGAGCAGCGCGAGCAGGTCCTCGTCATGCACCGGGTGCCCGTACTTGACGGCCGCCGACTCGGCGATCCACGGCTCGGTGCCGGCGAAGAAGGTGGCGAAATCGGACATGCCACACACCGCGACCCCGGCCCGGAAGAGCGCGGGGTGCCTGACCAGGGCCGACATCACCAGGTAGCCGCCGTAGGACCGGCCCATGACGGCCAGCCGGTCGGGGTCCGCGAGTCCGGCGGCGACCAGGTGGGCGGCGCTGTCGGCGACGTCGTCGACGGCGGCGAGGCGTCCGGCGCCGAGGTCGGCGGTCATGAACGCCCTGCCGTGTCCTGACGATCCGCGGACGTCGGGGGCGAAGACGTGCAGCCCGTGGGCGAGAAGCGCCTGGTAGAGGGGGTCGAGCACCGGGCGTTCCTGGCTCTCCGGGCCGCCGTGCAGGTGGACGACGCAGGGCCCGGCCGCCCCCGCGCCGGGAGCCCGGTGGAACCAGCCGGTCAGCGGGGTGCCGTCACGGGCCTCGAACTCCAGCAGCGTGGGCGGCTCGGGCGCCGGGCCGCGGGCCCCGGGAGATGTCCAGGCCGTACGCAGCGCCCGGCCCGCGGCGGTCGTGGTCCACACGCCGGGCTGCCGCACCGAGCCGGAGAGCGACAGCAGCCAGCCGCCGGCCGCGTCGGCGTCCGCCCGGGTCACCACCTCGTGCGGCAGCGGGATGGCGCGGACCTCGGCGGGGGCGCCGTCGGCGCCGAGCACGGCGCTTTCCAGGACCGTACGGCCCCGGTGGTTCCAGGCCAGGGCGGCCCGCCGCCCGGTCCGGTCGGCGGCGAGGAGTTCCAGGTCGGCGTCGGGCCGGGCGGTGACGGACCTGATCCCCCCGTGGCCGCCGTCGGGCGTCAACTCGACGGCGACCAGCGCCGCGTATTCGCGGTCCTCGTCCGTCCGCAGCCAGAGCAGCCGGGAGTCCGGCGAGAACCGGCCAATCCACGGGTCGCCGTCGGCGGCGGGCAGCAGGCAGGTCTCGCGGCCGTCCAGGGCGTCCATCACGACCGCCTCCCGGTGACCGCGCGGACCGCGCCGCAGCAGGAACCAGCGCCCGTCCGTACTGACGTCGACCACCCGCAGCGTGGCGGAGCCCGCCTCGACCGCCACCCGCCGGGGCGGGCGCAGTCCGTCGGGGTCCACCAGCGAGGCCACCAGCACGCCTTGCGAGGCGTCCTCGGCCAGGCCGGCGAGCCGGTCGGCAGGACCGATCGCGTCGGCGCCGAGGGGCTCGTGCCCGGCGGCGGTCGGCGGCGGGACGCGATCCGCGGCGACCGCCTCGGTGACGGCGAGCGCCGCGCCGTCCCTGGTCCAGCAGCCGAAGTGGGCGGCCGCGAGGGTGCCGGCGCCGGCCAGGTCGTGGCGGCCGGTGCCGTCCGGGCGCACGCAGCGCACCACGGTGTGCTCGCCGCCGCCCGGCGCGGCGGTGTAGGCGATCCACCGGCCGTCGGGCGACCAGCTCACCGTGTACACCGGATCGGGGCCGGGGTCGAGCAGCCGGGGCGCCGGGTCGTCGGGCACCGCGAGCCAGAGCTGCGGTGTGCCGTGCCGGTCGCAGACGAACGCGGCGGACGGTCCGGCGGGATCGGCCGCCGCCTCCCGGCAGCAGTGGTCCCGGGTGCCGGGGGCGTCGTGCGGGCGCGAGGTCCCGGCGGGACGGGAGGTGATGCTCATGCGACTCCGTGGGTCTGAAGCCAGATCTCCAATAGCGCCGCCTGCCACAGGGCGTTGGCGCCGAGCGTGGTCCGGTGCTCCTCGGGGGCCGACAGCAGCTCCCGCAGGTAGTCGTCGCGGAAGATGCCCCGGGCCTTGGCGGACGGCGCCGACAGGGCCTCCTGGACGCGTTCGAGCACCGGCCCGGCCATATGGCGGATCGCCGGGACCGGGAAGTAGCCCTTGGGCCGGTCGGTGATCTCCACCGGCAGCAGCGTACGGCCGGCGGCCTTGAGTACGCCCTTCCCGCCGTCCGCGAGCTTCAGCTCCGGCGGGCAGGCCGCGACGAGTTCGACCAGTTCATGGTCGAGGAAGGGCACGCGGGCCTCCAGGCCCCAGGCCATGGTCATGTTGTCCACCCGCTTGACCGGGTCGTCGACCAGCATGATCTCGGTGTCGAGCCGGAGCACCGCGTCGAGCGCGGTGTCCGCGCCGGGCCGGGCGAGGTGGTCGCGGACGAAGTCCCCCGAGACGTCCAGGGCGGTCGGCGGGCCGGCGTCGAGCATCCGGCCGAGTTCGTCGTGCGGCCGGTCCACGAAGACCTTCGCGTAGGTGGCGGCGGCGTCCTCGCGCGGGATACCGGCCATGGGCGGGTACCAGTCGTATCCGGCGAAGACCTCGTCGGCGCCCTGCCCGCTCTGCACCACCTTCACATGCCGGGAGACCTCCCGGCTGAGCAGGTGGAAGGCGACCGCGTCGTGGCTGACCATGGGTTCGCTCATCGCCGCCACGGCGTCGTCCAGCGCGTCGGGGAGGTCTGCCGAGGGGACGACGATGCGGTGGTGCCGGGTGCCGTAGCGGCGGGCGACGATGTCGGACCAGTGGAACTCGTCGCCCGCCTCGCCGCCTTCGCTGTCGAAGCCGATGCTGAAGGTGGCCAGGTCCTTCGCGCCGGACTCGGCGAGCAGCGCCACCACGAGGCTGGAGTCGAGGCCGCCGGAGAGCAGCACGCCCACCGGCACGTCGGCGACGGTACGGCGGCGGACCGCGGTACGCAGCGCGTCGAGCACCGCGTCGCGCCAGTCGTCCGCGTCCATACCGGCGTGGGCGTCCTGCCGCCCGTACACCGGCGCCCAGTAGCGGTGGTCGTGTTCGGTGCCGTCGGGTTCGACGACGCGGACGGTGGCGGGCGGCAGCTTCCGTATCCCCGCCAGGATGGTGAGCGGGGCGGGGACGACGGAGTGGAAGCTGAGGTAGTGGTGGAGGGCGACCGGGTCGAGGGCGGTGTCGACGTCGCCGCCGGCCAGCAGCGCGGGCAGCGAGGAGGCGAAGCGCAGCCGGCCGGGGCGGCGGGCGGTGTAGAGCGGCTTGATGCCGAGCCGGTCGCGGCCGAGGACCAGCCGCCCCGAGGCGTGTTCCGTGACGGCGAAGGCGAACATGCCGGCGAAGCGGTCGACGCAGTCCACCCCCCACTCCCGGTAGGAGCGCAGCAGCACCTCGGTGTCGGAGGCGGAGTGGAAACGGTGTCCCGCCCGCTCCAGTTCGGCCCGCAGCGCCCTGTGGTTGTACAGGCAGCCGTTGAAGACGACGGTGAGACCGCTTTCCGGGTCGGTCATCGGCTGGGCGCCGCGTTCGGACAGGTCGATGATCTTCAGCCGCCGGTGGCCGAGGGCGATGGCGCCCTGCGACCACAGGCCCCGCCCGTCCGGCCCGCGGGCCGCGAGACGGTCGGTCATCCGCTCGACGGCGGCCAGGTCGGGGCGGGTGCCGTCGAATCTGATCTCACCGGTCAGACCACACATGTGCACCTCCGAGGGGGGCGGCTCATCATGAGTCGCCGCGCAGTATCCAGGTGTCCTTGGCGCCGCCACCGCGTGAGGAGTTGACGATGAGGCTGCCGCCGGCCGCGACCCGGGTCATGGCCGCCGGCAGCACCGTGGGACTGAGCCCGACGGCGCCGAGTCCGTCGCCTTCCCGCTCGTTGCAGACGAACACCCGCAGGTCCACGACGCGTGGTTCGAGCCGTTCGCCGTCGAAGGTGGGGTGGCTGGTGAGCTGCACCACGTCCTGGGCCACCCAGTTCTGCGGCGAGACCAGCAGCTCGGCCCTGAGCCGGGCGAGTTCCTCGGGCGAGGCGTGCGGGCCGATGACGACGCCGGCGCCGCCCTGGCCGTCGACCGGTTTGACGACGAGTTCGGCCAGCCGGTCGAGCACCTCGTCGAGCACACCGGGATCGCCCGGCAGCATCGTGGGCACCTGGCCGAGCAGCGGCTCCTCACCGAGGTAGTAGCGGATCAGCCGGGGCACCAGCGCGTACAGCGCCTTGTCGTCGGCGATGCCGTTGCCCCAGGCGTTGGCGAAGGCGACGTTTCCGGCCCGGGCGGCGGCGGTGAGGCCGGGCCACAGCGGTCCGCCGTCGGCGCCGATCGCCTTGGCCAGGTCGTCCTCGTCGATCCGGCGGTAGACGACGTCGAACGGGCGGTCGTCGACGGGCGCGCCCTCGGGACCGGTGCGGCCGGCCCTGACCGCGTGCACCCGGCCGTCGCGGACCACCAGGTCGTCCGTGGTGTGCAGGGCGAAGCCCATCTCCTTGGCGAGGGTGCGGTGTTCGTACCAGGCGGAGTTGCCGGGGCCGTCGCTGAGCACCATCACCCGCGGGTCGGCGCCGGGCGCGGCGCCGCGCAGCGTACGGGCCAGGATCGCGGCGACGTCGTCGACGCCGGCCACCGTGGGCCACGGCCGGACCGGACCGAGCCGCCGGGCGGCGAGGGCGTAGGCGATGCCGGAGGGCACCCGGAGGTTGTCCTCAAGCACCAGCCAGCCCTTGGTGGCGTCCTTGACCAGGTCGATGCCGGCCACGCCGATCCGGATCAGGCCGGGCCGGGAGAGCAGGGCGCCTTCCCTGGCCGCCTGCGGCTGCGGCAGGAAGCGGGCCGGGACCACCTGGTCGCGCAGGGAGGTCTGTTCTCCGTAGGCGTCGTGCAGGAACGCCTCAAGCGCGCGGACCCGCTGGATCAGGCCGCGTTCGAGCATCGCCCACTCCTCGGCCGGTACCAGCCGGGGCACCACGTCGAAGGGGAAGAGCTGATGGGTGTCGTCACCGTCGGTGCGGAAGACCACCTCCTGCGCCCGCTGCTTCTTCTGCTGGGCGCGGATGGCCCGTTGCAGCCCCCCGACGCCGGACCGGTCGAGTTCGGTGAGCATCGGCCGGTAGAGCGGCCGTACCTCGCCGGCCAGGTCGACCATCTCGTCGTGGTCGGCGCGGTAGCCGCGCAACAGCCCGCTGTGGTGCGCGGCATGATCGCTGCCGCGCTCGCCGCGGGTCTGCGCGACCAGCATCTCGACCGCCGCGGGCAGCCCGTCGGACTCGGCCACCCGCCGAACCCGGTGCGCGGCGCTGCCCAGGCCGAGTGCCTCCTCGGTGAGTTCCACCACATCGGTCCAGTCCCCGATGCGTTCGAGCGCGGGCCGCAGCCGGGTCACCAGCGACCGTACGACGCGGGGCGCCGGACGGGGCACTCCGTCGGCGGGGTGGACCAGGTCGCCCTCGATGCCGGAGCGCGCCGCCCGCCAGGTCGCGGCGCGCAGCCACTCCAGGCGTTCGTCGCCGCGCTTGCCCTCGGCCACCGCCTCGCAGGCGTCGACCACGAGGGCGCGGAAGAGGCCGGCGATCATCACCGCGGTCTCGGCGCGCGGCACGGCGTCGCAGATGCGCAGTTCCAGGGTCTGGAGGTGGGCGGACGGGCGGACATCGTAGTAGACCATGCCGGCGTCGCTGATGACGCCCGACCTGACCAGTCCCGCGATCACCTCGTCGTAGTGCTCGGCGGAGCGGAAGTGCCCGGCGGGGCCCGTGGTGGGCCAGCGCTGCCAGAGCAGGGTGCGCCAGCTGGCGTACCCGGTGTCGGAGCCGAGCCAGAACGGTGAGCTGGTGGAGAGCGCGAGCAGCGCGGGCAGCCACGGCGCGACCAGGCTCATGGCCATGATGCCGGTGTCCCGGTCGGGTACGTCGACATGCACCTGGAGCCCGCAGATGAGCTGCTCCTCGGCGACGACCCGGTAGTTCTCGGTCATCCGCCGGTAGCGCGGGTCGGCGGTGGCGTCGATGGTGCCGAGCCGGGCCATCGGGGCGGTGCCGGCCGCGACGACGCCCAGGCCGAGCGGTTCCGCCGCGGCCGCCAGGGCGCGCCGCGACGCCTGGATGTCCTTGAACAACTCGTGGAGCGATTGGTGCGGCCTGCTGTTGGCCTCCACGATCGACTGCTGCAACTCGGTGGTGAAGCCCCGTTCGGGCAGCCGGTCGAGCAGCGCCCTGGCTTGGGGTACCAGGGTGCCCGACTTGAGCTCCACGACATGGAATTCCTCTTCGACTCCGACCGCGACGGCCACGCCGTCTCCTCTCGACGTCAGATCCTCACGCTGGGGTCACCGGCGTCGGACATCAGAGGTGTCTCCTGCCCCGCCGGCATGGCTGTGCACGTGGGGTCGTTGACCGCACCCGGTAACGAGCGGTGACCAACCGCCTTGGTCGCCGCCTCGTTGCGGTGGACTACCGGAGTGCCCGGTGCGAATGCGATCGAGCAGTCGCTGTCCGAGACAGTCTCGGGCCGGCGGCCGCTTGATTCAAGAGCGCCAGGAATGCTGGGCGGTGAAGCCCAGGAGTTCCTGGCCGCGGCGGATGGAGAAGGGCACGGCGAAGCCGTCGAGGGGCGCGTCGAGGCGGGTGGTGGGGTGGTAGCGGCGCAGGAGTTCTTCGGTCGGTTCCAGGGCGGTGGTGTCGGGGGCGGCGACGTTGATGACGGTATGGCCGGTAGCGCTGGTGTGACCGGTATCACCGATCCGACTGGCCAGGCCGGTTGGGCCCGTCGAGCCGGCGAGCGGCGCGGTCAGCGCGGCGCCGACGGCCCGGGCCGCGTCGCGGGTGTCGAGCCAGCCCCACAGCGAGCCGCGGTCGTACCCGGGGTCCTGGTGGACGCGGGCGATGTGCTGTCGCAGCCGCTCGCCGGTGCCGAGGAAGGGGAAGCGCAGGCTCACGACGGTGGTGCCCCAGCGGCGGACGGCCGCGTCCGCGACGATCTCGCCCAGGTACTTGGACAGGCCGTAGACGTCGTCGCCGGCGAAGGGGTGCTCCTCGGTGACGGGCACGCCGCGCGGGGACGCGCCGTGCCGGGAGAAGGCGAAGCCGAGAGCGGAGAGGCTGGAGATGTTGACCACCCGGCCGACGCCGTGCCGCCCCGCGGCGTCCAGCACGCGGTAGGTGGCCTGCACGTTGTTGCCGAACACCTCGTCGTGGGGCGCCGAGTTGGGCGACGGGATGGCGGCCGTGTGGACGACCGCGTCCATCGCCTCGACCGCGGTGTCGAGCAGCCCGGGGTCGAGCAGCTCACCGGTGAGCACCTCGTCGGCGGCGTCCGGATCGACCGGAGTGCGGTCGTGGGCCCGCACGCTCCACCCCTCGCTCCGCAGCCGGGCGACCACTTCGCGCCCCAGCGCGCCACCGGCGCCGGTGACCAGAACCTTCACGCTGAACTCCCTCCGCGCGCGGCCGGACCGCCCCCGGATGAAACCCGGCGCCCGGCATGGTGCCGGGAATTTAACATGCCCCTAGCATCGACCCGTTGTTGTTGACCGGCGGGCCGGCGATCGAGGGGTCCGCCCACTGATGCGCACCGGAGGGTGAGATGACCGGATCCGACCCGAATCGGCTGCTCGACGCGACCGGCGGTCTGCCGCAGGCGATACCGCCGTGGCCGTCCCGCGACGGACTGCGGGTCACCGCGGTCAGGGCGATCGTCACCGCGCCGGAGGGCACGCCGCTGGTGGTGGTCCGTGTCGACACCTCGGAGCCGGGTCTGTACGGGCTGGGCTGTGCCACCTTCACCCAGCGGTACGCCGCGGTGGTCGCCGCGGTCGACGAGCACGTCGGCCCACTGGTCGTCGGACGGCATCCGGCGGACATCGAGGACATCACCCGGTCGGTGCACTACTCGTCGTACTGGCGGAACGGCCCGGTGCTGAACAACGCGCTGTCCGGCGTCGACCAGGCGCTGTGGGACATCGCGGGCAAGCGCGCCGGGATGCCGGTGTACGAACTGCTCGGCGGTCGCAGCCGGGCCGCCGTCGAGGTGTACTCACACGCCGCGGGCGGCACCGTCCCGGAGACGCTGGAGGAGGCGGCGGCGCTGCTGGAGCAGGGCTACCGGCACATCCGGCTTCAGGTCGGCGGGCCCGGGCTCGGTACGTACGGCGCTCCCGGCACCCTCGGCGGCTACCCGCGCTCCCCGCACCCGGACGGCTGGGACGTGGCCCGCTATCTGCGGGACACGCCGGGGCTGTTCGCGGCGGCGCGCGAGCGGCTCGGCGACGAGGTGAGCCTGATGCACGACGTGCACAGCCGGCTGACGCCCAAGCAGGCGGTCGTACTGGCACGGGCCCTGGAGCCGTACCGGCTGTCCTTCCTCGAGGACGTGATCCCGCCGGAGTTCTACGACCGGCTGCCGGAGGTACGTGCGGCGTCGCCGGTGCCGATCGCGGTCGGCGAGCAGATCGGCTCGGTCACCGACGCGGTCCGGCTGATCCGGGACGGCGGGATCGACCTGCTGCGGCTGCACACCTCGGCGGTCGGCGGCCTCACCCCGACCCGCAAGCTGGTGGCGCTGGCCGAACTGGTCGGGGTGCGGACCGCCTTCCACTCCCCCGGCGACATATCGCCGGTCGGCGTGGCCGCCAACCTCGCGGTGGACATCTCGACGCCGGCCTTCGGCTACCAGGAGTCCCACCCGTACAACGACGCGACCCACGAGGTCTTTCCCGGCACGCCCGTGGTGCGCGAGGGGCATCTCGCGCCGTCGGAGGCGCCGGGGTGGGGCGTCGAACTCGACGAGAAGGAGGCGGCCAAGTACCCGCCGACGAAATTCCTGCACGAGCGGTGGTCGACGGGGGTGCGCCGGCCCGACGGCGGCCTCGACGCGCCCTGAGGCACGCGCGGGCAGGCGGCTGCGGGCGCGGGCCGGGGCGGTGAGCCGCCGGTCAGGCGGTCAGGCGGTCAGGCGGTCAGGCGGTCAGGCGGTCAGGCGGTCAGGCGGTCAGGCGGTCAGGCGGCGGATCTTCACCGTGCTGTCCGTGCGGACGTCGGGCTGTCCGTCCGGTCGGCGCTGCTCCGTGGTGTGCTCCGCGCAGCGCAGCACCTCCCAGGCCCCCTCGGCCAGTTCGAGGGCGGCCAGCGTCTCCTCCGGCGTGGGGAAGCGCACGTGCTCGTGGTCGGGCCCGGCCTCCCAGTGCGGGAAGCCGGCGTGGCTGACCACGAGCAGCGTGCCGCCGGGGGCGACCGCGGCCACCGCGGTGCGCAGGATCTCCTCGCGCGGCATGTCACCGCGTGAGTGGAGGTAGCACGCGGAGATCAGGTCGAAGGTGCCGGCCGGGAAGGTCTCGCCGAGGGTGTGCCGCTGGAAGGTGACGCGGTCGGCCACCCCTTGGGTCCGCGCGTGTTCGGCGGCGCGCCCCAGCGCGACCTCGGTGATGTCCACCGCGGTGACCTGCCAGCCGTGCTCGGCCAGCCAGATCGCGTCGGCGCCCTCACCGCAGCCGAGGTCGAGCGCGCGGCCGGGCGCGAGGCCGGTGATCTCCCGGACCAGCGCCGCGTTGGGCCGCCCGCTCCAGATGCGGTCGCTCTCGCGGTAGCGCTCGTCCCAGAACCGCTGGTCGGTGGCGCTTTCGGCCATGGTCGGCCTCCTTCGGGGTATGCCGGATGTCAACAGCGGTGGACCAGGATCGACACGGGTCGACACGGGTCGTCACGGGTCGACAGGTGTTTACCTCGGTCTCACCGCTCTCATCGGTCAGCCTCGGACGGCCGGGCACGATTTGACAAGCTCCGTTGCCGTATCGGCAAATGGTGGGGATGACGGACGACGAGGAGTTCTCGGCGGTGCTGGCCGCCGTGGGGCCGCGGCTGCGGGCCCTGCGGCAGAGCCGCGGCATCACCCTGGCGGAGCTGAGCGAGACGACCGGGGTCTCGCTCAGCACCCTGTCCCGGCTGGAGTCCGGACTGCGCAAGCCGACGCTCGAGCTGATGCTGCCGCTGGCCAAGGCGTACCGGGTACAGCTCGACGAGCTGGTCGGCGCGCCGCCGACCGGCGACCCGCGGATCCATCCGCGCCCCTTCACCCGGGACGGCCAGACCTTCGTCCCACTCACCCGCCACCTCGGCGGGATGCACGCCTACAAGCAGATCATGCCGCCGTCGAAGAACCCGGACGCCCGCCCGCGGCAGTCCACCCACGAGGGGTACGAATGGCTGTACGTGCTGGCCGGGCGGCTACGGCTGGCCCTCGGTGAGCACGATCTGATCCTCACCCCCGGCGAGGTGGTGGAGTTCGACACCCGCACACCGCACGGATTCGGCAATCCGGGGCCGCTGGCGGTGGAGTTTCTCAGCCTCTTCGGGACCCAGGGGGAACGGATGCACGTCAGGGCGCGCCCTGCCGAGGGCTGAGCCGGCGGGTCGGCAGAAGGGTGGGGGCGGACCGGTACGACGGCGTGTCGTCGGGTAGGCGCCTGACAAGGGACGCGCCGCGTCGGCACGGCCGGGCGGTCGCGGCCCCACGCATCGTGTCACCAGTGGAAGGAGCGGCCCATGCAGGCGGTACTCGACGGAACGGTGCTGGCGGAAGCGGACGATGCCGATGTGGTCACCATCGAGGGCAACTGGTACTTCCCGCCGGACGCGGTGACCTCGCAGGCCCTGAACGAGAGCGACACGCCGTACACCTGCCCGTGGAAGGGCAAGGCCCAGTACTTCGACGTGCAGACCTCGGAGGCGCTCCACCCGGACGCCGCCTGGTCTTACCCGGAGCCCCAGGCGTCCGCGATCGGACGGGTCGGGCGCGACTTCACCGGTTTCGTGGCTTTTGACAAGCAGGTGACCGTCGGCTGACCCCGACGCCCGGGGACGCCGGGAGCACGGCGGCCCCGGGCCGAGGAGCGTGCGGGTGCGGGAGGTGGCCGCCGGCCGTACGGCGGCCGGCGGGAGGCCCGGGATTCTCCCCTTTGCACGGACTCATCCGCGCCCCCTCCTCGACGCGCCGAGACCCCCGGTAACCCCCTCGGCGCATGCGTTTTACCTGATCACACGGTGACGTGGTGACCGATTTTCGGGGATTCGCTCATATTGGAGCCACTCGGCCACTGGTTGCAGGACAAACAACCTGCTAATCAGACTCCCCAACGACCACATCGTGGGCTTAACTTATGGCTCATGACCACCCCCCGCGGTTCGTACGGTGGCGGCTACGGCGGCTACTACCCCTCGTCTTCGTCCTTCCCGGACACCCCGATCTACGACAGCCTCGTCGCCGAGCGCGGCACCCCGCAGATCGCTCCCATCCGCGTACCGTCCGCTTACACTCCGTACGAGTCGGGCAGTTACAACAACTCCTACGGCGGCGGCAGCAATCTGCCGGCGCTGCCCGCCGCGCTGCCCGCGCTGCCGCCCGGTCCGTCCGCGCCCTCGCAGTATCCGCAGGCACAGCCGCCGATGCCGAACTCGATGCAGCACTCCATGCCGAGTCCCGCGCAGAGCCCGATGCAGAGCCCGACGCAGAACGGATACCAGCAGGGCGGCTACCCGCAGCAGCAGCAGCCGACCGCGTACATCCCGCAGCAGGCGCCGGCCCCGCGGACCGGTTACAACGGCTATGGCAACGGCGGGGGTTACCAGGGGGCGCCGCAGCAGGCCCCGCAGCCCGCGCCGACCGGGTACGAGGCCGCCCGCCCGGTGCCGCCGCGTCCGACCCAGTCGCGGCAGATGCCCGGCGGACATCCGGAGGAGCAGTACCCCCGCCGCAACCTCGGTCTGGGCGTTCCCCCGCAGCAGCAGGGCGGGGGCTATTACCAGGGCTGATCCTTCCCCGGGCGCCATCGGCGAGGACGACGGCGGCACCGTCCCCCGTACCGCCGCCCCTGGTCATCACACACCCGGTACGACCGTCCGCGGTCCGCGTGCCGCATGCGTACCCGGTTGTCAGGTCACGTTGCCGCGCGGTGGCGGTGAGGGCGAGGTGGTCGTCGAACCGTGGGGGCTCGCGGGCGACCGCCGCTGAACGCCGCTGGACCGCGCACGAGAAAGCCCTGGAACGGCGGGAGGATGCCCGTATCGCAACGCTGAGCGCCGAACCCGTGGGGGGTGACGGCGTTCGGCCGCGAGCACCGGGCCGGTGACACCGTGAGCCGCGCCGACGGCTTTCCGCCGCTGCTCACTTCCGGCCCCCGGCCCGCCGCGCTCAACGAGCCGATGGCAGAGGGCGATCGGACCGCGAGGGCCCGCCGCCGATAAACCGGTTCAGGCCGAACATCGTCGTGGCCGGGCACCCGTCCCCTGGGCCGACGACGGCCCGCGCCGGGCGCCGATCGGCGCCCCCGAATTCCCGCTGGCCCAACCCCGCGTGCGCGGTGGGGTGACCAGGACCGGCCAGTTGACAGGGGTGCTCCGCGAGGAACCGCCGCACACACCGGCCCGGCGTCGCGGGTTCGGCGCCCGGCTGGTTTTCGGCCAGAATCTGATTCCCGGGCATTCCGGAACCCTGCGGGCCGGTGACCCGTTCTTGGTGGTGGAGTAGCGCGCCTGTCGCGCGCCGTGCATGAGTCGCTCCGTTCGCGGTAATCGAACGGTTGTGAAGGGGGTGGCTGCGAGTGAGCCGGTCAGGGAGCCCGTCAGCGCGTCGCCGCGGGAGACTGCGGAAGTTCGGGTGGCGGTGGCGGCGCAACAGCCTGCGCCGGCGCACCGATGTCGTCGAGACGTGGCTGGGCGTACTCACCACGCTGCTGTTCTGTCTGGCTCCCGCGTTCGGCTGGTGGGCGGGGCAGTCGGTGGACCGCACCCTCCAGCGGGTGGTGCGCACCCAGCGCTCCGAACGCTATCTGGTGACCGCGACCTTGGCGCCGGCCGCCAAGGCGTCGGGCGGCGCGGCGGCCGCGTCGGCCGCGTCGGCCGCAGCTTCGTCGGGGAGGACCCGGGAAAAGGCGTCGGACCCCGAGAGCCGGCCGGCCGGTGCCGGGCGCGGCGATGTGCTGCGCTGGACCGCGCCGGACCACTCCACGCACACCAGCACGGTCTCGGTGGATCTGGAGGTCTGGCACCGGGGCCGGATCCAGCTCTGGACCGACCGCGCGGGCCGGCTGGTGCCCCCGCCGCTGGACGCGGCGACCGCCGCGACGCATTCGGTGCTGGCCGGTACGGCCGCCGCCGCCTCGGCCGCCGGTCTGGTGCTGATCGTCCGCCAGGTGCTGATGTGGCGTCTGATGCGCCGCAGACTCGACGGCTGGGCGCAGGAGTGGGCCCGCGTCGGCCAGGACTGGGGCCGGGCCGGCGCCGGCGGATGACTTCCGGCCGATCACCGGAGGTCCGGGCGTCAACACGGAGCCTCGGCGCGCGCTACGGTTGCATCCCCGGTCGGCCGACGCAAGAGGTGGGGGCAGAGCAGCCCGATGGCACATGGCGTGGTGCAGGTCACCAATCAGAACAGCTCGCGGTGGCGCCGCCGCACTGGTGAGTACGAGACTCTCGCCGCCGCGCTCGCGGCGGCCGGCGAGGGTGATGTGCTGTCGGTGAGTTCCGGCACCTACCGGGAGAACCTGGTGCTGGAGCACGCGGTGACCCTGCGCTGCGCGGACGGTCCCGGCACCGTGCGGATCGCGCCCGCCTCCGGGGTGGCGCTCACCGTGCGGGCCGCCGCCACCGTGCAGGACCTGCTGGTGGAGGGTCAGGACACCGCGTCGGCCGCGCTGCTGGTGGAAGGCGGCACCCCCGAGCTGTCGGGCCTGCGGATCAGCACCCGCTCGGCCGTCGGCCTTGAGGTGCGGGACGGGGCGCGCCCCACCGTGCGGCGCTGCTCGGTGGACAACCCCGCCGGGCTCGGCATCAGTGTGCTGGGCGGCGCGGGCGGCCTGTTCGAGGAGTGCGAGGTGGTCGCCGCCGGCCAGACCGGTATCTCGGTACGCGGCGGGGCGGGGCCCCGGCTGGAGCGCTGCCGGGTGCACCACACCTCGGGCGCCGGCCTCTCGGTGACCGGTGAGAACAGCTCCCTGGAGGCCGTCGGCTGCGAGGTGTTCGAGATCCGCGGCACCGGGGTGCAGATGTCGGCACGGGCCACCGGGCACTTCACCGACTGCCAGGTGCACCGCACCACCGGGGACGGCATCACTCTGGACACCGACGCGGTGCTGTCGCTCGCCGACTGCGACATCCACGACATCCCGGAGAACGCGATCGATCTGCGGGCCCGTTCGGTGCTCACCCTCACCCGCTGCGCGGTCCACCGCTTCGGCCGCAACGGCCTCTCGGTGTGGGACCCGGGCACCCGCGCGGACGCCAACAGTTGCGAGATCCACGACAGCACCGGGGACTACCCGGCGGTGTGGGTGAGCGACGGCGCGGTCGCGATACTGGACTCCTGCCGGGTCCACGACGTGCCCGACGCGCTCTTCGTACTGGACCGCGGCTCACGGGCCGACGTGGTCGACAGCGACTTCTCGCAGATCCGCAACACCGCGGTGTCGGTGAGCGACGGGGCCGCCATCCAGCTCGACGACTGCCGGATCAGCAAGGCCGCGACCGGTGCCTGGTTCCGCGACCACGGCAGCGGCGGCACCCTCGCCCAGGTCACCATCGACGAGACGGCGACCGGGGTGATCGTCACCAAGGGCGCCGATCCGTCGCTGGAACGCTGCACGGTCACCAACCCGGTGGAGTCCGGGGTGTACGTCTCCGCCGAGGGTCGCGGCACCTTCACCGGCTGCCGGATCACCGGCAGCCGCGGCTACGGCTTCCACATCATCGACGGCTGCCGCTCCACCCTGACCCGCTGCCGCACCGAGCGCTGCGCGCGCGGTGGTTACGAGTTCGCCGAACCCGGTCCGGTCACCGAGGACTGCACCAGCGACCAGGCGGCGCCCGCGGAGGCCCCGCTCCCGGTGCCGTCGGCTCCGCCGGCCGACGGCGGGGTGCTCGGGCACGCCACCTCCGCGCAGTCGTACGGCCTGCTGGGCGGCGTACCGCAGCAGCGGAAGGCCGACGAGCCGCAGGCGGCGCCGCCGGCCCGGGAGAGCGACGTGGTGCTGGGCGATCTGGACGCGCTGGTCGGTCTGGACAGCGTCAAGCGCGAGGTGCGCACCCTGATAGACCTGATCTCGGTGGGCCGCAGACGCGAGCAGGCCGGCCTCAAGGCACCGTCGGCGCGCCGGCATCTCGTCTTCACCGGTTCGCCCGGCACCGGCAAGACCACGGTGGCCCGGCTCTACGGGGAGATCCTGGCGTCACTGGGCGTGCTGGAACGCGGCCACCTGGTGGAGGTGTCGCGGGTGGACCTCGTCGGCGAGCACATCGGCTCCACCGCCATCCGTACCCAGGAGGCGTTCGAACGGGCGCGCGGCGGGGTGCTGTTCATCGACGAGGCGTACGCGCTCGCACCGGAGGACGGCGGCCGGGACTTCGGCCGGGAGGCCATCGACACCCTGGTGAAGCTGATGGAGGACCACCGGGACGCGGTGGTGGTGATCGTGGCCGGATACACCGAGGAGATGGCGCGTTTCCTGGCCTCCAATCCCGGTGTCGCCTCGCGCTTCTCCCGGACGATCACCTTCGGTGACTACACCTCGAAGGAACTGCTGCGGATCGTGGGCTCCCAGGCGGCCGAGCACGAGTACCGGCTCGGTGACGACACCGGCGAGGCGCTGCTGAAGTACTTCACGGCGTTGCCGAAGGGTCCGGCGTTCGGCAACGGGCGTGCGGCGCGGCAGACGTTCGAGGCGATGGTGGAGCGGCACGCGGTGCGGATGGCGCATGTCGACGAGCCGACCCACGAGGAGTTGCAGCTTCTCTACCCGGAGGATCTGCCGGAGTTGCCGTGACCGGCCCGCCAGGTCCGCGGCGGCCGCACCCGGTGCACCGGGGAGGGCGCGCGTGGAAGGATGAGCGCAGCGGGGGCGCTACGGCAGGGTGCGACGACAACGGATAACGAGACGTACGAGACGGGGTCACGGGTGAGCGACAACCAGAACCTCCTCGCCGAGCAGCGGCGGGCCCTGATCCTGGACGAGGTACGACGACGCGGCGGGGTCCGGGTCAATGAGCTCACCCGGCGGCTCAATGTCTCGGACATGACCGTGCGCCGCGATCTGGACGCGCTGGCCCGGCAGGGCGTGGTGGAGAAGGTGCACGGCGGCGCCGTGCCGGTGGTCGAGGCCAGTAGTCACGAGCCGGGCTTCGAGGCCAAGTCGGGGCTCGAACTGGGTGCGAAGGAAGCCATCGCCCGCGCCGCGGCGCTTCTGGTCCCGCCGGGCAGCGCCATCGCGCTGGCCGGCGGCACCACCGCCTTCGCCCTCGCCCACCATCTGCTCGAGGTGCCCGATCTGACGGTGGTCACCAACTCGGTACGGGTCGCGGACGTCTTCCAGTCAGGGCAGCGGCGGCCCGCCGGCCAGGGCGACGCCTCGGCGACCGTGGTGATCACCGGCGGAGTGCGTACGCCGTCGGAGACGCTGGTGGGCCCGGTGGCGGACCGGGCGATCCGCTCGCTCCACTTCGATCTGCTCTTCCTCGGTGTGCACGGCATCTCGGTGGAGGCGGGTCTGTCCACGCCGAACCTGGCGGAGGCGGAGACCAATCGGCAGTTCGTGCGCTCGGCCCGGCGGGTGGTGGTGATCGCCGACCACACCAAGTGGGGGACGGTGGGCCTGAGTTCGTTCGCCGCCCTGGAGGACGTGGACACGCTGGTGACGGACGCGGGCATCCCGGAGGTGCTGCGTGCGGAGATCGCCGAGCATCTGGCGGATCTGATCGTCGCGGGCGAGCCGGGCGAGCCCGGCGCGGAGGGCACAGAGCGCTGAGCCGGCCCGGGGGTCCCGGGTGGATCGGCCGGTCCGCTCCCGGTCCGCTCCCGGTCCGCTCCCGGTCCGCGCCCGCCGACGACAGGTGGGCCGCTTACTCGCGGGCCGCGGCGGTCGGGGTGGCCGCGGCCGAAGCGGTGCGGCTCCGGCCCGCGTCAGGTAGCGCGCCCGCCGGAGCCAGCCGTACCAGCCGCGCCGGGACCTGCGCCGCGGAGCCGTCGTGCCAGCCGTTGCCGCGCACGAAGGACCAGCTCCGACCGGGCGCGAGCACGATCAGCACCAGGATCACCACCAGCACGATGCCGAGCAGAGCGCGGACCCGGCCGCGCCGCCGGAGCCTTCTCTCGGCGGCGTCGGTGGCGCCGGATCGCCAGGCAGAGGAAGTGGACGACCGGCCGCGCCGCACGAGACCGGCACGGGTGATCGGCAGGCCCCGCCACCGCCGGCGCCGCTTGCTCGCGGCGGCCGCCCGTTCCTCCTCCTCGCGCAGCCGGCGCGCGACGAGCCTGGCCCGCGCGGAGGGCTCTTTGGGCGCGCTGGCCCGGATGTCACGCTCGTTGTCCTGGAGGAACTGATCCCACACATCGTCCGGGATGGCCGGTTCCCCTTCGGGGGCGGGTGATGAATCGGTGGTCACGGTGCTCGTCCCGTCTCGTCAAGGCGTGGTTGAGGACGGCGAGCCGGTCGCCTGGCGCCCCCCACGGGCGAATCAACAGTTCCGAAGCCACTATTACCGCCCGAACACACGAACCCACAAATCGCGACCGCGGCGGGCCGTACCGGCGGCACTCCGGCGGCACTCGGGGGGGTCGGGGACTGTTCGGGCGGCGGGACCGGCCGAGCCGGCCACCGTCAGCGGTATTCGGCGAGCCTCGGCCGTACGGCGAGCAGGACCAGCGCCCCGGCGAGGCCCAGCGCTCCGGCGGGGAGCGCGGGCCAGCCGTCCAGCGCGCCCCCGGCGTCGGTGGCGTGCGTGGTGAAGTCCGCCAACTGCCGCCCGGCCAAACGGTCGAGGGTGGTGGCGAAGTCCCAGAAGTCGAAGGCGACATCGCCCCGGCCGATCTCGGTGAGCACCCTCGCCGCCCCGTCGGTGTCGCCGGACTTCTTCAGCGCCCGCAGCCGGGTGTCGTCGGCGCGGAAGTGCCCGTAGCGGACCAGCACGTCCTGGTAAGCGGGTCGTTCCGCCGCGGTGGCGAAGCCGTCCGGCGACAGAAGGGTGTCGAGTCGCTTGGTCAGCGCGGTGAACTCGACGGCGTCGGCGGCGCCGAAGGCGGAGCCGTGCACGAACCAGCGGCTCTCGGTGGCGGCCGCCTGGGCGGCTACCGCCCTGGCCTCGGCCAGCCGGGTCCAGGGTCGCAGTCCCTGGCTCACGGCGGTGTCCACGGCGCCGGCGCAGGCCGTCATGGCCAGGGTGCCCGCCAGCGTCGTCACCAGCACGGCGACGGTGGCGACAGCGAGCGGCGGGCTGATCAGACGCCGGTAGTCGCGGCCGAGTCGGCGCTGCCACCCCAGCAGGAAGAGCAGGGTCGCCAGGCCGAGCAGGGCGACCGCGAGCGTCCACCGTACGGCCGCGTCGTGGACCCGGGCGTGTCCGGCGGCGGCCTGCCGCTGGTAGGCCGCGGCGAGCGCGGTGGCGGCCGGCAGCAGGTCGTCCCGCATCACCTGGCCCGCCTGGACGTTCATGGAGACGGCGACGCTCGGCGGCCGGCCCGCCTTCCGGTCCGGCCGCAACTCGTCCACGTAGGCGGCGCGACCGCTGAGGTCGTCGTACCGGCCGAGGGCGTCGAGCAGCGCGCGGGCCTGCGCGCCCTGGTCCCGGTCGGCGCCCAGCTGGCGCAGCAGGTCGCTGATCTCGGCGCGGCGCTGCTGCGCGGTGATGAGGGCGACGAGTTTGTTGCCGACGTCCACCCCGGGATCGGCCTCGGACTCCCCCGGCGCGAGGGTGTCGGCGCGCTGGGCGTCCAGGTCGGCGAGGGTGAACCGCAACTGCTCTGCCGCCGCCGCCCGTTCGGTGACGGCGGTGCGCAGGGCGTCGGTGTCGCGGCGGACCTCGACGGAGCCGATGACCGCCAGTGTGCCGAGCGCGCCGAGCAGCAGCAGGGCGACTCCCGTGCGTATCCCCAGCCCGCGCGGGCCGGCGCGCCGGGTGAGGCGGCGGGCCGGCCGGTACCTTTCGGCGGGAGGTGACACCGCCCCCGAGCTTTCCCCCACCCGCTCCTGACGGTGCGTCACCTGTGGCGTGGTCATGGGGCGACGCTAGGGTCGGTCCGCGAAGGCGGGGCGACCTGAGGGCGACCTCCCGGCGTCCTCGGTGTAACGGAACCGCTACGAGGTGCGACGTATGACGTACCGTCAGACGGCTGGGGTCGGCCGACCCGCCGCTACTCGGCGGCGCGCTCCGGCTCGGGCCGGTCGGCCCCGTCGCGGGCCGGACCGGGCCGGGGCGGATCCGGCCGCCACAGCGGGTGCTCGGCACGGATCCACCAGCGTGCGACGTAGCCGGTGCGCAGGCCGCTGCGTGCCTCGGGGTCCTTCGCCGCGAAGCGGACATGGCCGGCGATCGCCACCACGATGAGCAGGAAGAGCCAGTCGTGGACGAAGGTGGCGCCGGTGCGCCAGAACAGCGGGGTCATCCGGGGGAACCACATGATCAGCCCGGTGCCGGCCATGACCAGGATCGCGCCGACGGTGAAGGCGGCGTAGAGCTTCTGCCCGGCGTTGAACTTGCCCGCCAGGCTCGGTTCGCGTCTGCGGCGCCGCAGCGAGACACGCAGCCAGCGCCAGTCGTGCGGGAAGAACCGGCCGAGCCGCCCGGCGTCGGCCCGGAAGGCCCGGGAGACCAGGCCGAGCAGCGGGGGCAGCGGAAGCGCGATGCCCGACCACTCGTGCACGAGGAGCACCAGCCGGCGGCGGCCCACGATCTCGGCGAGCGGCGGGAAGTACAGACTGGCGGCGGTGAAGACGCAGATCCCCATCAGCCAGGCGAGCGAGCGGTGCACCCATGTCTCGGCGCGGGTGAAGCGCCGTACCCCGTTCGCCGCCCTGGACGCCTCGATCCGGGCCATCGACTCATGAAGTCGGGTCATCATGCCGGCCGTTCGACTTGCCGACCCACCCATCCACGTCATATCCGTAGCGCTCCCAGTAACCCGGTTCGACGTCCTTGGTGACCGTGATACCGGACAGCCACTTCGCGGACTTGTAGAAGTACATGGGCGCCGCGTACAGCCGCACCGGGCCGCCGTGCGCGGCGGTGACGGGCGCGTCGTTCATGGTCAGCGCGACCAGCATGTCACCGCGGCGGGCCTGGTCGAGGGTGAGGCTCTCGGAGTACACCCCGTCGAAGCAGGTGAAGCGGACGGCGGTGGCCTTGTCCCGCACTCCGGCGGCGTCCAGCAGCGTGGACAGCCGCACCCCGGAGAAGGCGGTCTTCGGCACCCGCCAGCCGGTGACGCACTGCACGTCGTGGACCATCCGCACCTGCGGCAGCGCCCTCAGGTCGGACAGCTTGTAGGACAGGGGCTTGTCCACCAGCCCGCCGATGGTGAGGCGGTAGTCGGCCTCGCCGCGGTGCGGGATGGAGTCGGACACCGAGTAGAAACGGAATCCGCCGCCACCGGGCAGCAGATCGGTGAGACCCGTGGGGTCCTTGGTGGTGACCGAGGCCAGGATCGTGTCGAGCCGGCCCTGCACGCTCGCGCCGACCGCCACGCCCGCGGCGCCGAGACCGAGCATGCCGAGGACCAGTCTGCGGCCCACGGGAGTGCCGCCCGCCTTCTCTTCGGGGTCCTGCTGCGAGAGCGGCTCCGGCGTCTTCACCGGTCCGGTCCTATGGTCGTCCATGGGCCGATTCGAGCACGTCCGCACCCTGCTGGCCAGGGGCAGTCGCGAATCGTCAGACTTTCGTCATATCCGCGCGTCCGCGACGGCCGCCAGCAGACCGTCGAGCGCCCGGTTGAAAGCGGCCGGGCGCTCCAGGTTCGGCAGATGCCCGGCGCCTTCGATCACCGCCAACCGGGCGCCGGGGATCCGCTCCCACAGGAACTCCGCGTCCGCGACGGGGGTGAAGACGTCCTCCCGGCCGACCGCGATCACCGTCGGTACGTCGACACCGGCCAGCGTCCCGCTGTAGTCCGGCCGCTCGGCCCGGCCCCTGAGTGCGGCGGCGGCCCCCTCCGGCGGCGCGGCGAGCATCATCGTGAGCACATGGGCGGCGACCTCCGGCAGCGCTTCGACGTTGGCCGGTGTGATCATGGAGTCGAGCACGGTGTGCGCGTATCCGGCCATCCCTTCGGCCAGCAGCCGGTCCGCCCGGTCGTTCCGCTGCCGCTTGCCCTCGGGTGTCTCCCCCTGGGCGAAGGTGTCCGCGAGCAGCAGTCCCGCCACCCGCTCGGGGAAGAGCCGCCACAGCTCCAGCACGATCTGTCCGCCCATGGACAGCCCGCCGATCACCGCGCGCTCCAGTCCGAGGACGTCGAGCAGCCCGACCAGATCGCGCGCGAAGGTCTCCAGCGGCGTCTTCCCCGGTACGACGGTCGTCTCTCCGTATCCCCGCAGATCGGGCACCACCACGCGCGCCCCGCGCCGGGCGAGTTCCCGCGTCTGGGGGCGCCACATCGTCCGGTCGAAGGGATGCCCGTGCACCAGCAGCACGGGCGGACCGGCCCCGGCGCCGTCCCCGCCGCCACCGGTGTCCTCGTACGCGATGGTGATGCCGTGGACGAACGCGGTTGCCACCTGGGTGTTTCCCCCCTGTCGAGCGATGAACTCGATGCTATGGCCCGGTATTCGGCGGGACAATCCACGGATGGGCGACGATGTTCGGGGAGTTGACGGGCCGCCAGCCGGGTGATTCGGCCCGCTCCGGGTCGGCGCGCCGTGCGCCCGGCCCATGGTGCGGCCGAGGGTGCGGCGGTGACCCATCTCACTCTCGCGCTCCCTCCGGCCACCCGCCGCGTGGGCCCCACCGCTGCGGGTCAGGACAACCTTCAACGACGTGATCCCCCGGCCAAACACGCGATTCCACCAATCGGAGATCCCGCGGAACGTCACTTCCGGGAGTTGCGCCGCGCTCTCGGCCGGGTCACCCTGAATTAAGCATCACGGAGTACTGCAGCAGTCACTCTACGCTTTGTCGCTCAGGTGTTCCCATTGGAGCGGCGCACGGCCGGGTTCCGCAT
The DNA here is from genome assembly GCF_045039895.1 of Streptomyces sp. NBC_01190. Classification (NCBI taxonomy): domain Bacteria; kingdom Bacillati; phylum Actinomycetota; class Actinomycetes; order Kitasatosporales; family Streptomycetaceae; genus Streptomyces; species Streptomyces sp. NBC_01190. Next base: position 7,936,684 of record NZ_CP108580.1, on the reverse strand, counting down.
GCGCGGGGACCGGTTCTCGCCGCGGAGGGAGTCGCAGCCGTGATCATGCAAGTCGACCAAGCCGATCCAAGCGCCAGGGAGTGTGCGCTGGAACTCGAAGCGCACCCGTACCGGATCCAGCAGATCCGGCGCATCGTCTCAGCCCAGCTACGCTACTGGCGTCTCGACCCGCTCATCGACGCGGCGTCGACCGGCATCAGCGAACTGCTCGCCAACGTCCATCGCCATGCCAGACCTGACAAACGGTGTGCGGTGACGCTCACGCTGGCGGTCGACCGTCTCACCGTAGCCGTCAAGGACCACGATCCGCGGCTGCCGTATCCGCAGCCGATGGAGCCGACCGCCACCACGGGGCGCGGTCTGGCCATGGTCGAGGCGCTGACGGACGGCTGGGGTACCGACCTGCTGCCGGGGGAGGCGGGCAAGGTGGTGTGGTTCGTTCTGCACACCCCCAGCGCGGCGCCCACCCTGGTCCCGCTGAAGTCGGCGACCGTACCGCTGGAGCGGATCGCTCCGGAGCGCGTGGCGGTCGCGGCCGTCGCTTGACGATCGCGTCCGGCTTCCCGCCCTCCGCGGCTCGCACACCGTAGTTCCACGACCGGTCGAAGCGGACCGGCTGGCGCCTCCCGCCGACGGAGACGGCAGCCGGTCCGCGGTGTTGCGGCGCGCGGCGGCGACCGGACGGGACGCGGACCGCACGCGGCCACGAGCCCCCGGCACGGATGGCGCGGGGCGCTTCCGTAACCGGACCGGCCGGCCGGCGGGTTTCACCCGGGGCCGCGAGATCGTCGCGATCTTCACCCGATCGGCCTAACGGAGGACCGTGGTGGCGGCGTTTGCCGTCGGCGGCGGCTCATGAGGGCGTAGCCGACCGGCGGGCGGGCCGCCGGCCAGCAACGCCGGATAGGTAGGCCCGGCTAGATGATGCTGCCCTTCCTCCGGCGCGGGTCGCGCCCGAAGTGCTCATCGAGGACGGACAGCCGCCGCCAGTACTCGTCCTCGTCGATCTCCCCCGCCGCGAACCGCCGCGCGAGCACCGCGATCGGCGAAGGCTCCCCCGCGACCGCCCGGCCCGGCCATCCGCCACCCCGCCCGCGCCACTCCGTGCGCCGCACCACCGTGACCACGGCGACCACGGCGACCACCGCGAACCCCCAGACCACCGGAAAGACCAGCACCCACGGCCCGGGCCCGCCACCATGCCACGCCAGGTTGTCCATCGCTCACCATCTCCCCACTCCCCCGCCCAATCCGACACCCCGAGCCTGACCCCCCACCGCCCCGAAGTCGTCCTCCCCCCGGCGACACCGCATCTCCTCCACCGGAAGCACCCACCCCCTACCTCGCCGCACTGCGTGCGCCAGCCGCATAGCCCAGCAGGGGAGAACAGACAGCCGGGGCACGGCCCCCGAACCAGCCCACCCCGCCCCGCACCCGGCGCCGGCCGCACCTCCCGGCCGGGGAGAACAGACGGCCGGGGCGCGCCCCCGTGGGGGCAGCCGTATCGCCCCGCGGGGAGCCCGCGGCTCCGGTGTCAGAGGGTGGCCCTACCGTGGGAAGCATGTGGCGCTGTACGGGGGTTCGGTGGTGGGGTGGGGCGGCCGGGTGGGGGTGGTGGGATCCGGAGCGGGGGGAGCGGACGAGTCCGCTGCGGGTGGGCGACGCGTTGTCGCTCACGCCGGGACCGGGGGCGATACGACGGTGCGTGGGGGTGTGGCGGGCCGGCCGGTGGACGCCGTGCCCGTACGAAGCGGCGCTGCCGCACGACGCCAGGCGGGACCAGTGCGAGTCGTGCGCCGCGCTGGACCGTTCCTCGTCCGTCGCGGCGGACACCCGGGTGGATGACCCGCGCCCGTACGCGGTCTACCTCGCCTCCTTCGGCCCCGGCCTGCACAAGGTCGGGATCACCGCGGTGGCCCGCGGTACCGCCCGGCTGCTGGAACAGGCCGCCGTGTGTTTCACCTTCTTGGGCGAGGGCCCGTTGATGACGGCGCGCCGCACGGAGGCGGTGCTGGGCGCCGCGCTGGGCATCCGCGACCGGGTGCCCGACTCGGCGAAGCGCGCCGCCCGGCACACCCTGCCGGAGGCACCGCACCGGGCGGACGAACTGCGGCGGCTCTACGACGACGTGACGGCCGTCCGGGACCGCCTGCCGGACTCGCTGCGGCTGCGGTCCTTCCACGCGGTGGACCACGGAGCTCTCTTCGGCCTGCCCGCCGCGCCCCCGACCGCCGGGATCACGGCGCTCGCCCCGGGCCGTACGCTCGCCGGCACGGTCCGGGTGGTCGCCGGCCACGACGTGCAAGTCGAGACAGCCGGCGGCGTCCTGCTGCTCGACACCCGGCTGACCGCCGGATGGCCGCTGCGCAAAGGCCCCGCCGACGCCGTTTCCGACGTACCGTCCGCGCCGCTCGGGCGCCCGGCGGAGGCACCCGAGCCGCTCTTCTGACCACCGCGCGCCGCCAGCGAAGGCCGGGCCGGCGCGCACGGGAGTCCGCCGGCGTCAGCCGCCGAGCACCGCCAGCGGATCATCGAGCACCGGCTGCCAGGCCAACTCCGCCGCCCCGACCAGGCTGTTGTGGTCGAGCGCGCAGGCCAGCACGGGCACGCCCCCGCTGCGTCCCCACAAGCTGTGGTCGGCCACCACGGCCCGCAGCGCCTCGGGGTCGGCGTCCAGCAGGTGGCGGTGCAGGCCGCCGAGCAGGATGCGGTCCGGGTTGAGTACGTTGACCAGCCCGGCGAGCCCCCTGCCGAGCCGGTCGATCAGCACCCGCGCGGCCGTCCGTACCGACGGGTCGGCGTACTCCTCCCGGAGCAGGTCGATGGACTGCTGGAGCAGCGAGACCTCGGGGCCGGGGGTGCGGCCCGCCGCCTCCACGAAGGCCAGCGGGTCGGCCTCGACATCGAGGCACCCACGGCTGCCGCAGTGGCACGGCCGCCCCTCGGGCAGCACCGTCAGATGGCCGACCTCCAGGGCGAGCCCCGAACTGCCGGTGTGCAGACGGCCGTTGAGTACCAGCGCGCCACCGACGCCGCGGTGCCCCGAGGCGACGACAAGGAGTTGCTGAGCGTCCCGGCCCGCGCCGTGCCGGTGTTCGGCGAGCGCGGCGACGTTGACGTCGTTGCCGACGAAGGACGGCACCGGCGCGCCGTCGGGGCCGAGGACACCGACCCGGGCGATCTGTTCGGTGAACACCTGGCGCACCGGCGCGCCGGCCGGCCAGGCGAGGTGCAGGGGGTTGAGCGCGGTGCCCTCGGGTTCCGCGACCGCCGACGGCACGGCGAGTCCGGCCCCGACGCACACCCGGCCGGAGGCCCGCAGCAGGCCCGCGCCCGCCTCGACGACCGCCCCCAGCACCTGCGCCGGGTCGGCCGGCACCGTCATGGCGCCGGGCGCGGTGGCCACGATCTCCCCGCCGAGTCCGACGAGCGCGGCCCGGAAGCCGTCCGCGTGCACCTGCGCGGCGAGCGCCACCGGCCCGCCGGGGGCGACCGCCAGCCGGTGCGAAGGACGGCCCTGGGTGCCCGCCGGGCCGGTGGGCCGGGTGTCGACCCTGATCAGACCGAGCGCCTCCAGCTCCGCGGCCACGGCTCCCGCCGTGGCGCGGGTCACGCCCAGTTCCGCGGTGAGCAGCGCGCGGGTCGCCGCGTGGCCGGTGTGCACCAGGGAGAGCGCGGGGCCGAGCGCGCCCCGGCCTCGCTCAAGCCTTGTCCGAATCTGTGTCACCCCCCTATTCTGACTTTGTGCCGACGCTAAACAAAATAGGGACTGTTCTCGCGGCGTTTCCCGCGTTTCCCCGATCCCACCACACTCCCGCCACGGATCCCGCCTTGCGACGGCTGCGGATCGCCCTCACCGTCTTCTTCGCCGTCGACGGTTTCCTCTTCGCCGGCTGGGTGGTCCGCATCCCCGCCATCAAGGCGCAGGTCGGCGCGTCGGCCGGACAGCTCGGCCTGGCACTGCTCGGCGTGTCCGCGGGGGCGGTGGCCACCATGGTGATCACCGGGCGGTTGTGCCGGATCTTCGGCAGCGAGCGGGTGACCGTCGGCACCGCCCTCCTGCTCTCGCTGAGCATCGCCCTCCCGCCGCGCACCCATTCGGCCCTCGCCCTCGGCCTGGTGCTGCTCTGCTTCGGCATCTCCTACGGCGGTCTGAACGTCGCGATGAACAGCGTCGCGGTTGACCTGGTGGCCGCGCTGCGCCGACCGGTGATGTCCGGCTTCCATGCCGCGTACAGCCTGGGCGGCCTGGTCGGCGCGGGTATCGGCGGCCTGCTCGCCCCCCATCTCTCCCCCGCCACCCATCTGTTGCTGCTCACCCCGATCGGTCTGATCACGGTCGCGGTGGCCGGACGCGTCCTGGTGGCGCATCCTCTGCGCGGCCGGACCGCGACCGGGTCCACGGCCGCCGAGCCGGCCGACCAGGGACCGGCGTTCGGGGAGCCGAGGGCCCACAAGCCGGCGCCCGGCGAGCCGAAGGCCGCTTCCCCGCGTCCGGCCCAGGAGACGGCGCGAGGTCAGCAGACCCTACTCGATCAGGAAGCCCGGGGCGGCGGAACCGGCACAGCGGGGCGGCCGGGCCCGGCCGCTCAGCCGGTCACGGCCGCTCGGCCGACCATCCGGCCCGCCACCGCACCGGCCCATCCCTCCGCGCTGCTGGTGACCGTCTTCGGCCTGATCGCGGGCTGCTCGGCGTACGGCGAGGGCGCGCTCGCCGAGTGGGGCCCGCTGCACATCCAGCAGGACCTGCACGGCGGTTCGGGTATCGCGGCGGCCGGCTACGCCTGCGTCGCGCTGGCCATGGCCGTCGGCCGGCTCTTCGGCACCGCGCTGCTGGAACGGCTCGGCCAGACCCGCGCGCTGGTACTCGGCGGGCTCACCGCGTGCGCCGGGATGCTGATCGGCGCGCTGTCGCCGGCGATTCCGCTGGTGATGCTCGGCTTCGCGGTCACCGGCCTCGGGCTGGCCAACCTCTTCCCGACCGCCATCGCGAGGGCCGGGCAGCTCACCGGCCCGAGCGGCGTGGCCGCCGCCTCGACCCTGGGGTACGGGGGGATGCTGCTGGGACCGCCGTCGATCGGCTTCCTCGCCGACGCGCTGGGGCTGCCGACCGCGCTGCTCACGGTCTCGGTGCTGGCCGCCGCGGCGGCGGGCATCGCGCACGCCGTGCGCAAGGGCGGCGCGGTGGCGTAAGAGCGGGGGTGTGCGGGCCGGCCCTGCAAGACGGTCGACCATTGGTCCGGGCAGCCGGACAGGTCACGCCGCCGGGCGGACCGTTCGGGCGGGCAGCCGGACCTTTCGGGTGAAAGAAGTACCTCGGCGGGGGCGGTGAGCGCGGGGCGGATCAGTCCCTCGGCAGCATCCGCTCCAGTACGGCGCGATGCCCGGGCCTTGCCTTCTCGTAGCGGTCGCGGCCCGCCTCGGTGAGCCCGACCCGCACGCCGCGCCGGTCCTCGCTGCACACGCCCCGGTCGACCAGGCCGTCCTTCTCCAGGCGGGCCACCAGCCGGGAGAGCGCGCTCTGGCTCAGATGCACCCGATCGGCGAGCTCCTGGACGCGAAAGGTGCAGCCGCCGTCGTCCGCCTGTCCCCCGGCGAGCACGTCGAGCACCTCGAAGTCGCTGGCGCACAGGCCGAACGGGTGGAGTTCGCGGTCGATCTCGCATGCCGTGCGCGCATGGATGGCGAGGATCTCCCGCCATTCCGTCACGAGCGCCCGCTCATCGTTGTCGCCGGTCATGCCGTGAGGGTAGCAGGAAACCAGCCAATATGCACGATCATTAAATGCGCTTGCATAACATGCGCGTGCATGTAAGTCTGGCGCCCATGACCTCTCCGTCAATCACCGTCCCCCGTAGTGAAGAGCGGTGGAGCGCCTTGCAGTGGGGCACGCTCCTGGTGCTCTGCGCCGCGCTGTTCCTCGACGCCCTCGATGTGTCGATGGTCGGCGTGGCGCTGCCCTCGATCGGCTCCGACCTGCACCTGTCCACGTCGTCGCTCCAGTGGGTCGTCAGCGGCTACATCCTCGGCTACGGCGGCCTGCTGCTGCTCGGCGGCCGCGCCGCCGACCTGCTGGGCAGGCGCCGCGTCTTCCTCATCGCGCTCGCCGTCTTCGCGGTGGCCTCGCTCTTCGGCGGCCTCGTCGACTCCGGCGAACTGCTCATCGCCTCCCGTTTCGTCAAAGGCCTGAGCGCCGCGTTCACCGCCCCGGCCGGCCTGTCCATCATCACCACCAGCTTCGCCGAGGGGCCGGTACGCAACAAAGCACTCACCATCTACTCCAGTTGCGGCGCCACCGGCTTCTCCATGGGCCTGGTGCTCTCCGGCTTCCTCACCGAGGCGGGCTGGCGCTGGACGATGCTGCTGCCCGCGCCGGTGGCCGTGATCGCCCTGGTCGCCGGTCTGAAGCTGATCCCCAAGACTCCGCGCGACCGTACCGAAGGCCGCGGCTACGACCTGCCGGGAGCCATCACCGGCACCGGCTCCATGCTGCTGCTGGTGTTCACCGTGGTCTCGGCCTCGGACGCCGGCTGGGCCTCGGCCCGCACACTGGGCTCCTTCGCCGCGGTCGCGGTGCTGCTCGCCGCCTTCGTCGCGGTCGAACAGCGGACCGCCCATCCGCTGATCCGGCTGAGCGTGCTGCGCTCCTCGGCGCTGGTGCGCGCCAACCTGGGGGCCGCCACCTTCTTCGGCTCGTACGTCGCCTTCCAGTTCCTGGTCACGCAGTACCTCCAGAACGTGCTCGGCTACAGCGCGATGCAGACCGCGCTCGCCTTCCTGCCGGCCGGTTCCCTGGTGGCGATCCTGTCCACCCGGATGGGTCCGGTGGTGGACCGCTTCGGCACCACCCGGGTGATCGCGGCCGGCTTCACCTCCCTGGTCATCGGCTACGTCCTCTTCCTCCGCATCGACCTGCACCCGAGCTACGCGGCGGTCATCCTGCCCTCGATGCTGCTGCTCGGCGGCGCCTTCGCCACGGCGTTTCCGTCCCTGAACATCCAGGCCACCAACGGCGTCAAGGACGAGGAGCAGGGCATGGTCTCCGGCCTGCTCAACACCTCCTTCCAGGTGGGCGGCGCGATCTTCCTCGCGGTCGTCACCGCGGTGGTGACCGCCCAGGCCGGCAGCCACCCGGCCGGCAAGCAGGCGGTACTGGACAGCTACCGGACCGGCCTGTGGGTCGTCACCGGCATCGGTCTGGCCGGACTGCTGCTGACCCTGTCCGGAGTGCGGCGGCGTCCCCCGTCCTACGGTGTCCTGGTGGCATCGTCCGCGGACCGTGACGCCCGCCGCGAGGACGAACTCAACCGCGGGGCCGCCGAGAAGCTCGTGACCCGCGACTGAACTCCCTTGATCCGCCCGGTACTCCGGCCCCGCGCGAACGGAAAACGTGCGGGGCCGATCGGTCTTCCCATGGCACACTTGACGGGCCGTCGGGGGACGAGGCGGGAGGAATCGGGATGCGCAAGGCGCGTACGCGGGACCAACGGGACGCGGTCACGGTCGAGATGGTCTTCGCGGCCGCCACCGGGATGCTGCTCGCCGCGGCGGGCTTCGCCGCGATGATCAGCCCGGTGCTCGCCGACGCGGCGCACGGCACGGCGCGCGAGGGGTGGTACACCGGAGCGGTGGTGCTGGCCACCGGGCTCTTCTGCGGGCGGGTGGCGCTGACGCTGCGGCGCTTCGAGCGGCAGAACCGGCTGTGGTGGGCGGAGCCGACGGCGGGTCAGCCCAGCCAGCCGGGGCGGACCAGCCCGGACTCATAAGCCATCACCACCAGTTGGGCACGGTCTCGGGCACCGAGTTTCACCATCGCCCGGCTGACGTGCGTCTTGGCGGTCAGCGGGCTGACGACGAGACGGCGGGCGATCTCCTCGTTGGAGAGCCCGATCCCGACCAGGGCCATCACCTCGCGCTCCCGCTCGGTGAGCCGGTCGAGCGCGAGCGCGGCCGCCGGCTCCCTGGAGCGGGCGGCGAACTCCGCGATGAGCCGCCGGGTCACGCCCGGCGAGAGCAGCGCGTCGCCGCCGACCACGGCGCGTACCGCGCGCAGCAGTTCCGCCGGTTCGGTGTCCTTGACGAGGAAGCCGGAGGCGCCCGCCCGGATCGCCTCGAAGACGTACTCGTCGAGCTCGAAGGTGGTGAGGATGACCACCTTCACCCCGGCGAGAGCCGGATCCCCGGTGATCGCGCGGGTGGCGGCCAGACCGTCCATCAGCGGCATCCGGATGTCCATCAGCACCGCGTCGGGGGTCAGTTCGCGGGCCTGGCGCAGCGCGTGCCCGCCGTCGGCCGCCTCGCCCACCACCTCGATGTCGCGCTGCGCGTCGAGCAGCGCCCGAAAGCCCGCTCTGACCAGGGCCTGGTCGTCGGCGAGCAGCACCCGGATCATGAGCGTCCGCCGGCGGAGGCAGCCCTGGCCGGGCGGTCAGGGCCGGCGGCCGTACGCTCCCCGGCCCGGGCGGCCGTCGCGGTGGACGGCGCCGGTGACCCGGGCCGGTCGGCGGTCCGTCCGTCAGGAGGGTCGGTCACGGCGCAGGGCAGGGTGGCGCTGACCCGGAAGCCGCCGTCCGGGCGGGGACCGGCCTCGACGCTCCCGCCGAGCGCGGCGGCCCGCTCCCGCATGCCGGCCAGTCCGTTGCCGCTTGCCTGCCGGACGCGCTGGGCGGCGGGTCCGTCGTCGTCGATCCGCACCTCGACGGTGCCCGTTCGGTAGCCGAGGTGGACGCGGGCCGACCGGGAGCCGGAGTGCCGCACGGTGTTCGTCAGCGCCTCCTGGACGATCCGGAAGGCGGCCAGGTCGGCGCCGGGGGGCAGCGGACGGCGGTCGCCCGCGATGGTGACGTCGGCGGCGAGGCCGGCGAGGCGTGCCTGGGCGAGCAGTTCCGGCAGCCGGTCGAGGCCGGGAGCGGGCGTCCTGGGCGCCTCACCGGGGGCCCGCAGGGCGCTGAGCACCTGCCGGACCTCGCCGAGTGCCTCCTTGCTCGCGGCCTTGATGGTGGTGAGCGCGGTGCGGGCCTGTTCCGGGTGCTCGTCGATCAGCGCCAGGGCGACCCCGGCCTGGACGTTGATCACCGAGATGCTGTGCGCGAGGACGTCGTGCAGCTCGCGGGCGATCCGCATCCGCTCCTCGTCCGCCCGGCGGGTTTCGGCCTCGGCGCGTTCGCGGCGCTCCCTGGCGAACTGCTCGCGGCGGACCCTGAAGAGTTCGGCGGCGGCGAGCACGGCGAGCAGCCAGGCACCGGACCCCGAGACCTCCAGCCACGACATGCGGTGGTCGCCGGCCGGCGGCAGCCACCGGAAGAGCCACTCGCCGACGAGCACATGGCCGGCGAAGACCAGCGCGGCGGTGATGAGCACGCCGCGGCGGTGCCCGGCGGCGACCGCGCCGAAGAAGGCGACCACCAGTGCGGCGAAGACCGGGCCGTAGGGATAGCCGAGTCCGACGTAGAGGAGCGTGACGGCCCCGGTCGCGGCGGCCACCGCCACCGGCAGCCGCCGCCGCGGGAGCAGCAGCGCGGGGCCCGCCAGCAGCAGGGCGCAGCCGACCGGGTCGAGCTGGACCCGGTCGGCCTGGTGGCGTCCGGCCACCGCGGAGCCGAGCAGTTGGACGACGGCGAGGGCGAGCGGCGGCAGCCAGCCGGGACGTGCGGCGGCGGGGAAGCCGCGCCGCGGCGGCCCCGGCGGTTCCTCGTACGTCATGTGCCTCACGCTAGTGCCCTCCCGGCCGCTGCCCCGCCGCCTCCGTCGCGTCGGCTGCTGCCTCCCCGCGCCGCTGCCCGCCGGTCGCGCCGCCGCCTCCCCGCGACGTTAGACCGCGTCGGCCGGGCCGGCGTCCGCCCGGGGGCGGCCGGGCGGCTGCTCCGCGGGGAGTACCGGGAACACGTCGAGGCCGACCTGGCGGGCCAGGGCCGCCGCCGCCTGGTCGAAGAACGCCGGGCGCTCCCCCACCACGTTGTTGAACTGGCCGAAGATCTCGAAGCTGACAATGCCGAAGAGCTGGGCCCAGGCGGCGACGAGGGCGGCGACGGCCGGGACGGGCAGTTCGGGGGCCAGGGTGGCCGCGAGGTGGGCGATGTCGGTACGGACCGGCCTGGCCAGCGGGCGGCCCTGCGGTTCGCCGAGCCGCCCCGCTTGATGGGCGTCCCTGATCACCCGGACGAGGGCGAGCGCGACCCGGGAGGCGGGGGCGATGGTGTCGTCGGGCGCGCTGTAACCGGGCACCGGAGAGCCGTAGATGAGGGCGTACTCGTGCGGGTGGGCCACCGACCAGTTCCGGGTGGCGCGGCAGACGGCGAGCCAGCGGTCGACGTGGGCCGCGCCGGCGGCGCCGGCCAGGGCGGTCTCGGCGGCTTCGCCCACCGCGTCGTAGGCGTCGATGATCAGCGCGGTGAGCAGGTCGTCCCGGCTCGGGAAGTACCGGTAGAGGGCGGAGGAGGCCATGCCCAGCTCGCGGGCGACGGCTCGCAGCGACAGATGGGTCGCGCCCTCGGCGGCGAGCTGCCGCCTGGCCTCGTCCTTGATGGCCGCGGTCACCTCGACGCGGGCCCTTTCCCTGGCTCCTCTGATCACGCTCATGTCACCGAGTGTGCCACAGCCGGCGATCGCCGATCGGAGAAGAGAGCGTCGTCGTAAAAAGAGATCAGGGGGTGAAAAACAGAGCGCTGCTCTTGCACTCCACCGGAAGACCTGAGACGCTGTTCTCAACAGAGAGCACCGCTCACAGATGAGGAGCAGATCATGGCACAGGTCATCGAGCACATCGTCAAGCCGGTCAAGGCGCAGGAAGGGTCGAAGCAGCGCACGTCGAGCGAGGGGACGTCGAGCGCGGGCGCGTCGGGGCAGGGGACGTCGGACCAGTCGCTGCACGTGAAGAAGCCGGGCTGGTTCACCGTCCACGTCGCCAATCGCACCGTGGCCTGGCTGACCAGGCGCGGGTTCAGCGTCTGGGGCTCCCGGGTGCTGGCCGTGCGCGGCCGCAAGAGCGGCGAGTGGCGGCGCACCCCCGTCAATCTGCTGACACTGGACGGCCGCCGCTATCTGGTGGCGCCCCGCGGCCATGTGCAGTGGACACACAACATGAGGGCGGCCGGCGGCGGCCAGCTCCTGCTCGGATCACACGTGGAGGAGTTCACCGCGACCGAGGTCCCGGACGACGAGAAGCCGGCCATCCTGCGGGCGTACCTCAAGCGCTGGAAGGCCGAGGTCGGCGTCTTCTTCGACGGGGTGGGCCCGGATTCCACGGATGCGGAGCTGCGGGCGATGGCCCCCAAGCACCCGGTCTTCCGAGTCCACGCCCTCGACGGTGAGTGAGCGGACACCGCGGCCCGGCCCGACCGGCCCGGCCACGACCGCGCCGAAGGGCCGCCGGACCGGTCAGGCCCGGTCCACGGTCCCCAGCGCCCGGCGGGCGAGCGGATGGTTGCGGACGAGTTCGGCGAGCGAGAGCTTGCCCCGGGTGATCCCGACGAAAGCGCGCCAGGCCGGCGGGAAGGTGGTGAGTGCGGCATGCAGCAGCCCGGGACGGCGTTCGAAGAGCGTGAGCATACGGCGGCCGACCCCCATCTCGACACCCAGTCCGGCCTTCACCGCGAAGGCGTAGTTGAGGGCCTGACGGCGGGCGTCCACCGCGTCGTGGGACTCGGCGATGCGCACCGCCCACTCCCCGGCGAGCCGGCCGGAGCGCAGCGCGTAGGAGATTCCCTCCCGGGTCCAGGGTTCGAGCAGCCCGGCGGCGTCACCGCACACCAGCACCCGGCCCCGGGACAGCGGCGAGTCGTCCGCGCGGCAGCGGGTGAGATGGCCGGAGGAGACACTGGGCTCGAAACCGGCCAGGCCGAGCCGGGCGATGAAATCGTCGAGATAGCGCTTGGTGGCACCGCCGTCACCGCGAGCCGAGATCACACCGACGGTGAGCGAGTCGCCCTTGGGGAAGACCCAGCCATAGCTGCCGGGCAGCGGCCCCCAGTCGATCAGCACCCGTCCGGCCCAGTCCTCGGCGACGGAGGCCGGCACCGGGATCTCGGACTCCAGCCCGAGGTCCACCTGGTCCAGCTTCACCCCGACATGGGCTCCTATCCGGCTCGCACTGCCGTCGGCGCCCACCACCGACCGGGCGTAGACCACCTCTTCGGCCCGCTTGCCGTCGGAGCCGACGATCACCGCGACGGTGCGGCGGTCGGGCACGCCGGGCCCGTGCTGCTCGACCCGGGAGACGGTCACCCCGGTACGCACCTCGGCGCCGGCCGCGCGGGCGGCGTCGACCAGCCCGGCGTCGAACTCGGGCCGGTTGATCAGCCCGAAGAGCATGTGCCGGGACCGCTTGGTGCGGGTCAGCCTGCCGTTGAGGCTGAAGGTCACCGCGTGCACCCGGTCGCGCAGCGGCAGTTCGAAGCCGGGCGGCAGCGCGTCCCGGGAATAGCCGATGATGCCGCCACCACATGTCTTGTACCGGGGCAGCTCGGCTTTCTCCAGCAGCAGGACCCGGCGGCCGGTCACAGCCGCCGCATGGGCCGCCGAGGCTCCGGCTGGGCCCGCGCCGATCACCACGACGTCCCAGACCGAGGAGGTTTCGCCGTCCCCGGCACCGCTGTCCTGCGCCTGTGCACCGCTCACGTCTGTTTCCGCTCCCGCTCAACCCGTTCGGCTGTCTTCGCTGTTCAGCCGCATCCTATTGCGCCCGCCGCCGACAGCTCGCTGTGGCACCATCGGCAGCGAGCCGACACGGTCGCAAGCGACCGCGACGAGCGCAAGATTTCCGTACGTCCCTGCTAGGAGAGTCCTATGTCCGTTCCGCTTGCCGACACCGTCGCGTCGCTGATCCCCCGCGCGCGGACCGAGCTGGCCGAGCTGGTGTCGTTCGCCTCCGTGGCCGACGAGCGCCAGTTCCCCCGCAGCGAGTGCGAGAAGGCGGCCGCCTGGGTGGCGCAGACGCTGCGGGCGGAGGGCTTCCAGGAGGTGGCGCTGCTCGACACCCCCGACGGGACGCAGTCGGTCTACGGTTATCTGCCCGGCCCGGCGGACGCGCCGACGGTGCTGCTCTACGCACATTACGACGTGCAGCCGCCGCTGGAGGAGTCGGCGTGGCTGTCGCCGCCGTTCGAGCTGACCGAGCGGGACGGCCGCTGGTACGGGCGGGGCGCCGCGGACTGCAAGGGCGGTCTGCTGATGCACCTCACGGCGCTGCGGGCGCTGAAGGAGCAGGGCCGGGTCCCGGTCAACGTCAAGGTGATCGTCGAGGGCTCCGAGGAGCAGGGCACCGGCGGCCTGGAGCGCTATGCCGAGGAGCACCCCGAGCTGCTGGCCGCCGACACCATCGTGATCGGTGACTCGGGCAATGTGCGGGTGGGGGTGCCCACGGTGACGTCGTCGCTGCGCGGCATGGTGGCGATGGAGGTCCGGCTCACCACGCTGAGCGGCAATCTGCACTCGGGGCAGTTCGGCGGGGCGGCCCCGGACGCGTTGGCGGCGCTGATCGCCGTGCTGGCGTCGCTGCGGGACGAGACCGGCGCCACCACGATCGACGGACTGGACGCCGCGGGCCAGTGGGCGGGGACCGCCTACGAGGAGACCGACTTCCGCCGGGACGCCGGGGTGCTGGAGGGGGTCGGACTGATCGGCACCGGCAGCATCGCGGACCGGCTGTGGGCCAGGCCGTCGGTGACGGTGCTCGGTATCGAAGCGCCGCCGGTGGTCGGCGCCACTCCCTCGGTGCAGGCGACCGCGGCATCGCTGGTGAGCCTGCGGGTCCCGCCGGGGATGGACACCGATGTGGCGGCCAAGGCGCTGGTCGACCACCTCGTCGCGGCGGCGCCCTGGGGCGCGAAGGTCGAGGTGACGCAGCGCGGCAGCGGCCGGGCGTTCGCCGCCGACACCAGCAGTCCCGCCTATGCGGCGATGGCCGAGGCGATGCGGGAGGCGTACGGCGAGGAGATGGCGGAGGCGGGCCAGGGCGGTTCGATCCCGCTGTGCAACACGCTGGCCACCCTGTACCCGCGAGCGGAGATCCTGCTGATCGGGCTGAGCGAGCCGGAGGCGCGGATCCACGCGGTCAACGAGAGCGTCTCGCCGCGGGAGCTGGAGCTGATGTCGCTGACCGAGGCGCTGTTCCTGCGGCGTTACGCCGCGTCGCAGTCGGCGGGGCTCGGCGTGTGAGAGCGGCCGTGCGGGTGCGCCCGTCTCCGCCGCCGCGCGGGCGGTCGGCAGAAACGGGCGGATAGCGGCGGGCTCGGCGCCCGGAGGCGGAGCGGGCCGTCACTGAGCCGGGTGGCCCGCTTCGAGGTTGAGCGGGCGGCCCTGTTCGCGGGCGCGCAGCGCCCAGCGGAGCCGGTCGAGGCGCTGCGGTGGCAGCAGGTCGGCCGCCTCGTCCTCGGTGACGAACCGCCAGTCGCGCAGTTCGGCGCCGGGGAGCAGCAGCCGGCCGATGTCGGCGTGGGGTACCCGGCCGCCGTCGAAGAGCAGCCGCAGGCCGCCGTGGGCCGGGGGCCGGGGTGGTTCCCAGTCGACGACGAGGAGTTCGAGGCCGCGGGTGAGTTCGATGCCGAGTTCCTCGGCCACTTCGCGGCGGCCGGCCGCGGCCGGGGACTCGCCCCGTTCGACGATGCCGCCGGGGAACTCCCAGCCTGGCTTGTAGGTGGGATCGACGAGCAGCACCCGGTCGGCGTCGTCGAAGAGCAGTACCCCGGCGGCGACCGTCTCGGCGCGCGGTTCGGGGGTCTGGACGATGCCGCAGGACCCGGCCCCCCGGTCGATCGCCTCGGTCAGCGCCAGCGCGGTCTGCCGGGGCGTCAGCCCGGCGGTGGTCAGCAGATACGCGTCCCGTACCAGCCAGGAGAGCGCCTCTTTGTAGTCGGCGATCCGGTCCAGGGCCCAGCGGCGGGCGAGCTCGTCGCTCGGTTGGTCGTCGGGGTGGTCGGTGCGGGCGGCGATCCGCGCCCGCAGGATCGTTTCTCCCGGCTCGAGCACCACATGCCGGACCTCGATCCCCCGAGCGGCGAGGCCGCCGAAGATCTCGTCCCTGTGGTCCTGCCTGAGCAGGGTCATCGGGGCGATCAGCACCCCGCCCACCTCGGCCAGCAGCGCGGCCGCGGTCTCGACCACGAGTCTGCGCCAGATGGGAAGTTCTTGGTACGCGGTGACTTCCTGAAGTCTCTGCCCGGGCAGCAGCCGACACAGACAGCCGCCGAGGACCTCTGGTTCGTACAGGGTGCTTGCCGGTATCAGGTCAAGCATTTCCCGTGCCGCGCTGGTCTTGCCCGCCCCGAACGCCCCGTTCACCCAGATGATCACGGTGCCCCCTTCTCCGTAGACCCCTACGAATTGCCCGGATCATCGGCATCGGCAAACGCGACCGCCCGCCGTGGCCATGACCCGCGTCCCCCGCGCGCCGCCGGGCATGCGGGCGGAACGTTCCCCCGGCAACGGGCGTCGGCACGCGCGCCCTGCCTACCCGCGGACTGCCGCCCGCCGCCCCCGGCGGCCGACCGCTCCCCCGATGGTGCTTGGGCCTGCGTCCGGATCTCCATGGGGCAGGGGCGGGGTCCGGTGCGTGCGGAGCCAAGGCCGAGGAGGGAGGCGACGCGGTGGGGGAACCTCCCCTGCCGCCAGGCCCGGGGGCCGTCGCCCGGGGCCGCCCCCGGACGACGCCCCGGGCGAGAGGACGGGTCCGGGGGCATCTCGGCGGCAGCAGCGGGAGGGCGCGGCGGGCCCCGCGACGCCGCGGGGATCCAGCCGGCAGGCCCTACACCCCGGCCGTGAAGGACTCCAGGTTCAGCGCCTGCGCGGCGGCCGCCGCCGCGCCCACCAGGCCGGCGTCGGTACCGAGTTTGGCGGGGACCACGTCGACACCGGCGGCGAAGGAGAGGGTCGCGTACCGGGTGAGGTGCTCGCGGAGGGGGTCGAAAAGCAGGGGTCCGGCATTGGCGACTCCGCCGCCGATGACCGCGACATGGATCTCCACCAGGGTCGCCGTCGCGGCGATTCCGGCGGCCAGCGCCTGGGCGGCGCGGTCGAAGGAGGCGAGGGCGAGGGGGTCGCCCGCCCGGGCCGACGCGGCGACGGCGGCGGCCGTGGCGTCGGTGCCGGCCGGTGGCCGCCAGCCGGACTCGACCGCGCGGCGGGCGATGTTGGGGCCGCTGGCGATCCGCTCCACGCAGCCGCGCGACCCGCAGGGGCACAGGTCGCCGTCGAGGTCGACGCTGATGTGCCCGATATGGCCGGCATTGCCGGTGGGCCCCGGCAGCAGCGTGCCGCCGAGCACCAGCCCGCCGCCGACGCCGGTGGAGACGACCATGCACAGCGCGTTGTCGTAGCCGCGGGCCGCGCCCTGCCAGTGCTCGGCCGCGGTCATGGCCACCCCGTCGCCGGTGAGGACGACGGGCAGGCCGCCGGTCGCCGCGGCGATGCGGGGGACGAGGGGGAAGTCGCGCCAGCCGGGCACGTTGACCGGGCTGACCGTGCCGTGCGCCGCGTCGACCGGTCCCGCGCTGCCGATTCCGACGGCGACCACGTCCGGCCACTGCGCGGCCGCCCGCAGCTCCGCCAGCACCTCGGCGACCGCCCCCATGACGATCTCCCCGTGGTGGGCCGAGGGCGTCGGCCGCAGCGCCCGTACCACCAGCCGGCCCTCCGCGTCGACGAGCGCCCCGGCGATCTTCGTACCGCCGATGTCCAGTGCGGCCACGAGTGGACCGGTCGCGGCGAAGGACTGCATCGTTCGGGGCTCTCCTCTTGGTCGTTCGCCCGGCCTCGTCGCGGCCAGGGCGCAGCCGGCTCAGCGCGGCTTTCTTCTCGGGTCATTCTCCCGGGATTCCGCGGTAACGGTCCCGGAGGTAGTCTCGCCTAGCTCTGACAACGTTGTCCATCACTTGCCACAGGGAATACTACGAACCGTGACCCAGACACCCGGCCGTACCCCCCGCCCCACCATGAAGGACGTCGCCGCCCGGGCCGGCGTCGGCCTCAAGACGGTCTCCCGGGTGGTGAACGAGGAGCCGGGCGTCACGCCCGACACGGTGGCCCGCGTGCAGGCGGCCATCGACGCGCTGGGCTTCCGGCGCAACGACAGCGCGCGGCTGCTGCGGACCCGGCGCACCTCCAGCGTCGGCCTGGTCCTGGAGGATCTCGCCGACCCCTTCTACGCGGCGCTGAGCCGCGCCGTCGAGGATGTGGCGCGGGCGCACGGGGCGCTGCTCTTCACCGGGTCGAGCGCCGAGGACCCGCGGCGGGAGCAGGAACTCGTGCTGGCCTTCTGCGCCCGCCGGGTGGACGGCCTGGTGGTGGTGCCGGCCGCCGACGACCACCGCTATCTGCTCCCGGAGATGGAGGCCGGGGTGGCCACCGTCTTCGTGGACCGGCCCGCGGGTCTGCTCGACGCGGACGTGGTGCTCACCGACAACGCGGGCGGCACCCGGGAGGGCGTGGCGCACCTGGTCGCCCACGGCCACCGCCGGATCGGCTTCATCGGCGACCAGGCGGTCATCCACACCGCGGCCGAACGGCTGCGCGGCTACCGCGAGGCGATGGCCGAGGCGGGGCTGCCGGTGCGGCCCGAGTGGTGCGCGATGGGACCGACCGATCCCGGGCAGGTGCGGGCCGCGCTCGATGTGATGCTGTCCGGGCCCGAGCCGGTCACCGCCCTCTTCGCCGGCAACAACCGGGTCACGGTGACGGCGGTCCGGGTGCTGTCCGCGCTGCCGCGTCCGATCGCCCTGGTCGGCTTCGACGACTTCGAGCTGGCCGATCTGCTCAACCCGCCGGTGACGGTGGTCGCGCAGGACGCGCCGGGCCTCGGCCGGAGCGCGGCCCAACTGCTCTTCCGCCGCCTCGACGGCGTCGGCCCGGGTCCCGACGGGGACGAGCCGACCCGGATCGAGTTGCCGGCCCGGCTCATCCCGCGCGGCTCCGGCGAGATCCCGCCGTCCTGACCCGTCGGCGCCGCCCCCGCCCGCTCGGGCGCCGCGGCCCGCGTCCGGTTCCCGTGGAGGCACCCGGCTTCCCCCTCCAAGGAATCTCCGCCGGCTTCCCGCTGACGACCCCGGGCGCCCGCGCCCAGGCGGCCCGGCCCATGCGGCCCCGGACGGGGACCGGTCTACGGACCGGATCCGCTACCGTCCCGCGAGCCCGTCCAGTTCCGCCCGGCTCAGGCCGGTCCGCCCGGTGACCTCGGCCGGGTCCAGCGCGCCGCAGTCCAGGCCCCGGCGCAGAAAGCCGCTGAGCGCCCGCGCGGTGGCCGGCTCGTCCAGCACGTCGCCGCCGGCCTTCGCCACATAGGCGGCGAGCCGGGCCGCGGCGGCGTCCAGGCCCTCCCGGTAGAAGGCGTAGGTGGCGGCGTACCGCGTGGGCAGATGGGCCGGGTGCATGTCCCAGCCCTGGTAGTACGCGCGGGCCAGCGACCGCCGGACCAGGCCGTAGTGCAGCCGCCAGCCGTCGTGCACCCGCTCGGTGGAGCCGACCGGCAGCACATTGGTGGAGCCGTCGGACAGGCGCACCCCGGTTCCCGCCGCGGCGACCTGCATGACGGCTTTGGCGTGGTCGGCGGCGGGGTGGTCCGGCGACTGGTGGGCGGCGCTGATGCCGCAGGCGGCGCTGTAGTCGAAGGTGCCGTAGTGCAATCCGGTGGCGCGGCCGGCCGCCGCCTCGATCAGCCGGGGGACGGTCGCGGCGCCGTCCGGGCCGAGGACGGACTGGGTGGTCTCGATCTGGATCTCGAAGGTGATCCGGCCGGCCGGCAGCCGCGCGGCCCGCTCGAACTCCTCGCACAGCCGGACCATTGCGGCCACCTGCGCCGGGAAGGTCACCTTGGGCAGGGTCAGGACCAGTCCGGCCGGCAGCCCGCCGCCGTCGAGCAGCCCGGTGAGGAAGAGGTCGAGGGTGCGGATGCCCCGGTCGCGCACCGCGGCCTCAAGGCACTTCATCCGGATGCCGATGTACGGGGGCGCGGCCGAACCGGCCGGGCCGACCGGACCGGACAGGGTTTCGGTGACCGTACGGGCGGCGGCGATCGCGGCCGCGTCCTCCTCGGCGTCCGGGCGCGGCCCGTACCCGTCCTCGAAGTCGATCCGCAGGTCCTCGACCGGCTCACGGCGGAGTTTGGCGCGCACCCGGTCGTGCACCTCGGCGGCGAGCCCGGCGGGCAGGCCGAGTACGGCGCCGAGAGCGTCCGCGTCCGGCGCGTGGGTGTCCAGTGCGGCGAGCGCGGCGTCCCCCCAGTCGCGTACGGTCCTGGCGGTGAAGGCGTCGGCGGGGACGTAGACGGTGTGCACGGGCTGCCGGGTGCCGGGGTCGCCCGGGTAGCGGCGCGCGAGTTCGGCGTCGGTGGCGGCGAGCGAGGCGCCGATGTCCGTCCGCACGGTGTCCGCGAGCGTCGTCACGGTCCGCATCAGCGCCTCCTCAACAAACCGTTGAAGCCGAAGCTAGCCGGGGACGTGGCGGAGGGTCAACAGGGCCTCGCCGCACCCGGACGCGAACCCGCCGAACGGCCGGACCGTCGGACCGTCGGACCGTCGGACCGTCGGACGCACGATGGTCCCCGAACACCCGGGCGGGGCGTTCGGGGACCATGGCGGGGAGCGGGCCCGGGCAGGTCCGGGCGGCGCAGCCGGCTGCGGGGGTTCCGGTCTGCGGGGATCAGCCCTTGCGGGCCTTGACCTCCTCGGTGAGCTGCGGGACGACCTGGAAGAGGTCGCCGACCACGCCGTAGTCGACCAGGTCGAAGATCGGCGCCTCGGCGTCCTTGTTGACCGCCACGATGGTCTTCGAGGTCTGCATGCCGGCCCGGTGCTGGATCGCGCCGGAGATGCCGTTGGCGATGTAGAGCTGCGGCGAGACCGACTTGCCGGTCTGGCCGACCTGGTTGCTGTGCGGGTACCAGCCGGCGTCCACCGCCGCGCGCGAGGCGCCGACGGCCGCGCCCAGGGAGTCGGCGAGCTGCTCGATGACGGAGAAGTTCTCCGCGCCGTTGACGCCCCGGCCGCCGGACACCACGATCGCGGCCTCGGTGAGCTCAGGCCGCCCGCTGGACGTGCGCTCGGTGCGCTGGACGACCTTGGTGCCGGTGGCGAGGTCGCCGAAGGTGACCGCGAGCTGCTCGACGGTGCCGGCGGCGGGGGCCGCCTCCACGGGGGCCGAGTTGGGCTTGACGGTGATCACCGCGGTGCCCTTGCTGACCCGGGACTTGGTGGTGAAGGCGGCGGCGAAGACCGCCTGGGTGGCGATCGGACCCTCGTCGCCCGCGGCGAGGTCGACGGCGTCGGTGATGATGCCGGAGCCGAGCCGCAGGGCCAGCCGGGCGGCGATCTCCTTGCCCTCGGCGGAGGAGGGCACCAGCACGGCGACCGGGGAGACGGCGGCCGCGGCCGCCTCCAGTGCGTCCACCTTGGGGACGACGAGGTAGTCGGCGAACTCCGGGGCGTCGGCGGTCAGGATCCGGACGGCGCCGTGCTCGGCGAGTACCGGGGCGGCGGTGTCGGCGCCGGGGCCGAGGTGGACCGCGACCGGCTCACCGATCCGGCGGGCCAGGGTCAGCAGTTCGAGGGTGGGCTTGCGGACGGCACCGTCCGCGTGGTCGACGTAGACGAGGACTTCAGCCATGGGAATGCACTCCTGCGAAAGGTCTGCGGGGCGTGGGCGGGCGGGCCCGGGACGCTGATCGGACGGATCAGATGAATTTCTGCGCGGCCAGGAACTCCGCGAGCTGCTTGCCGCCCTCGCCCTCGTCCTTGACGATCGTGCCCGCGGTGCGTGGCGGACGCGCGGTGGCCTCCTCGACGGCCGTCCAGGCGCCGCCGAGACCGACCTCGGCCGGGTCGATGCCGAGGTCCGACAGGTCCAGGGACTCCATCGGCTTCTTCTTGGCGGCCATGATGCCCTTGAAGGAGGGGTAACGGGCCTCGCCGGACTGGTCGGTGACCGAGACCAGCGCCGGCAGCGACGCCTCGAGCTGCTCGCTGGCCACGTCGCCGTCCCGGCGCCCGGTGACCTTGCCGTCGGCCACCGCGACCTCGGAGAGCAGGGTGACCTGCGGGACGCGCAGCCGCTCGGCGAGCAGCGCGGGCAGGACGCCCATGGTGCCGTCGGTGGACGCCATGCCGGTGACGACCAGGTCGTAGCCGATGTGCTCGATGGCCTTGGCGAGGACCAGCGACGTACCGATGACGTCGGTGCCGTGCAGCGCGTCGTCCTCGACGTGGACCCCCTTGGCGACACCCATCTGCAACGCCTTGAGCACCGCTCCCCTGGCGTCCTCCGGGCCCACCGTCACCGCGGTGACCTCCGCGTCGTCCGCCGCCTCGGCGATCTGCAGCGCCTGCTCCACCGCGTACTCGTCAAGCTCCGACAGCAGGCCGTCGACCGCGTCGCGGTCGGTGGTCAGGTCCTCGGCGAAGTGACGGTCACCCGTGGCGTCGGGCACATACTTCACTGCGACTACGATCCTCAAGCTCACGCCTGCTCTCCTACTGCTTCGTCCTGCACGTCTTCGTGAACTGCCCCGGACAAGACCGCCGGCCGGCCGGTGAAGAACCGGATGACGCCCCGTAACGGCAGCATAGGCGCCTGCGGCGGCGGTCCCCGGCCGGGGCGCGGGAACTGCTCCGACCGAGATATTACTCGCCAGTACACAGACGCGCCGACGCATCCGCAAGGCCCCCGCGGTGTGACCTGGCCGACGCGACAGGGTGTCATCGCCCGTGACCGGAAGTGACCGACGGAGTGGGCGGGCGCGGCCTTTCCCCGGCCCGCGCACAGCGACGGGGCGGGGCGGGGCGGGCCGGGGAACCGACGCCGCGTGGGTCCGCCGGCGGACTCAGTGCGGGAGCCGGTGGAAGTCGCCCTGATGGTAGAGGAGCGGACCGCCGGGACCGGCCGGATCGCCGGCCACGGCGTGCGCGATGACCAGCCGGTGGTCGCCGGCCGGCACCAGTGCCGCGACGCGGCCGACGAGCCAGGCGGAGACCCCGTCGAGCAGCGGCGCCCCGTAGGGCCCCACCGACCAGGCGGTGGGCGGGGCGAAGCGGTCCGCCCCGCTGCGGGCGAAGACGGCGGCCAGCGCCTCCTGGTGCTCGCCGAGTATGTGCACGCCCACGAAGGACGCCTCGGCGACGGTCGGCCAGCAGGAGGAGCCGACGCTGATGCCGAAGGAGAGCAGCGGCGGTTCCGCCGCCACCGAGGAGAGCGAGGTGGCGGTGAAGCCGACCGGTCCGTCGGCGCCCATGGCGGTGATCACCGCGACGCCGGCCGCGTGCCGGCGGAAGACGGAGCGGAAGAGCGCCGGGGCGACTCCGGCGTCCCCGTACCGGTCGCTGCCGGATCCCAGATCGATGGGCGCGGTCACATGAAGTCCTTCTGGGCGAGCGGGTCTGCGGCGGGCGGGTCGAAGACGCTCATCAGCCCCGACAGCGCGCGCTGGCGTGACGTCCGAGGTCGACGTCGATGCGCGCGTGGAGCAGGGGGTCACCGGACATAACGTCAGAGTGACGATCCGGCGGGCGAACCGTCAAGGGCCGCTCAGCAGATGGAATGACCGTCACACCGGCTCAACCGCCACACCCAGGGCCGCGATCACATCGGCGCGACGCGGCTGGCCGGCCGCTCGGCGGACGACGGCGCCATCGGCGGCGAGCACCAGCACGGTCGGTGTCTTGAGCACGTTCAGCCGCCGGACCAGTTCGAGATGGGCTTCGGCGTCCAGCTCCGCATGCCGCACCCCGGGGACCATGTCCGACACCTCGCCGAGGACCCGCCGGGTGGCCCGGCAGGGCGCGCAGAAGGCGCTGGAGAACTGGAGCAGGGTGGCCCGCTCGCCGAGCGGTTCACCCAGGTCCTCGGCGGTGAGCCGCTCGGCGCTGTCCTTCGCCCGCACTCGGACCCTCCCGTCCCCGCGCCGGTGCACGACGCCGTAAACACTCGCCGAGGCGAGCACCGCCAGGCACACGATCAGTCCTGTCGGCACCGCGCCTCCCGGCCTCTTCGCTCGCTGCTGATTCCCGCTGTTGCCTGCTGTTCCCTGCCCGGCCCCGCTGGTTCCTGCCCCGGGCGCCGCCCGTGAAGCCGGCGGAGCCACCACCGTTCGATCGGTTGCAGCGTTCACGCGCCCGCAATGATTCCCGTCGGCGGTCCGACCGCGACGCGCGTCATGATTCAGGTCATGGAGATCGATGTTCGAGGCCCCCGTTTCGGCGCCGCGCTGACCACCGTGGTGCTGGCGATCGCGCTGGTCACCGGCAACGGGTGGCTGCTCGCCGTACAGACGGTGTTCTTCGCCGTGGGCGCCGTCGCGGGTGTGCGGAATTCGCCGCACGGCTGGGTTTTCCGCACGCTGATCAGGCCGCGGATCGGGCCGCCGCCGGCCACCGAGGACGCGGCGCCGCCGCGCTTCGCCCAAGCGGTGGGACTGGCCTTCGCGGCGGTCGGCGTGCTCGGCTACCTGGTCGGGCCGCAGTGGCTGGGCGTGGCGGCGACCGCGTGCGCGCTGGCCGCCGCCTTCCTCAACGCGGCCTTCGCCTACTGCCTCGGCTGCGAGATGTACGTCCTGCTGAAGCGGGCGACCGCCTGACCGCCGGGGGCCCGGCGGCCACCAGCGGTTCAGCCGCCGTCTCCGCCGTCTCCGCGGTCACCGCGGTCACCGCGGTCACCAGGGTCACCCCGCGTACGCGCTCAGCTCCTCGCCGATCGCCGCCGCGAAGCCGTCCACGTCCTCTTCCGTGGTGTCGAAGGCGCACATCCAGCGCACCTCGCCCGTCGCCTCGTCCCAGAAGTAGAAGCGGTAGCGCTTGCGGAGCCGCTCGCTGACCTCGCGGGGCAGGATCGCGAAGACGGCGTTGGACTCGACGGGCCGCAGCACCCGTACCCCTTCGATCCGCGCGACCGCCCGCGCCAGGCGGCGGGCCATCGCGTTGGCGTGCCGGGCGCCGCGCAGCCAGAGGTCACCGGTGAGCAGGGCCTCGAACTGTACGGACACGAACCGCATCTTGGACGGGAGCTGCATGCCGGCCTTGCGCAGATACGGCACGCCGCGGACCCGGTCGGGGCTGAGCACCACCACGCACTCGCCGAAGAGCAGACCGTTCTTGGTGCCGCCGAAGGAGAGGATGTCCACCCCCGCCTCGGTGGTGAAGCGGGCGAGCGGCAGATCGAGGAAGGCGGCCGCGTTGGCGAGCCGGGCCCCGTCCAGGTGCACGGCCATGCCGAGCTGGTGGGCGTGGTCGCAGACCGCCTTGATCTCCTCGGGGGTGTAGCAGGTGCCGAGTTCGGTCGTCTGGGTGATGGAGACGACCTGGGGCTGCGCCCGGTGTTCGTCGGTGAAGCCGAACGCCTGCGCGTCGATCAGCTCGGGGGTGAGCTTGCCGTCCGGGGTGGGCACGGTGAGCAGCTTCAGACCGCCGACCCGCTCGGGGGCACCGCACTCGTCGGTGTTGATGTGCGCGGACTCGGCGCAGATCACACCGCCCCAGCGTTCGGTGACGGCCTGGAGCGCGGTCACGTTGGCGCCGGTGCCGTTGAAGAGCGGGTGGACCTCGGCGGTCGGCCCGAAGTGGCAGCGGAAGACCTCCTGGAGGTGTGCTGTGTACGCGTCCTCGCCGTAGGAGACCTGATGGCCGCCGTTGGCGAGGGCGAGCGCGGCGAGGACCTCGGGGTGCGCGCCCGCGTAGTTGTCACTGGCGAATCCGCGCACCCGCGGGTCGTGACGCCGTTCGGCGTCCGAGGCGGGCTGGTCGGTCACGGTCGGGGCGTCAGCCACTGTCGGGTCCCGTTCACTTCCGTAGGGCTCCGGTTCCACAGCGCCGCGACGGCCTCGGCGAGGTCCGCCGCGTCGGTGTAGCCGGCGAATTTGGCGTTGGGCCGCTGGGCCCGCATCTCATCGTGCACCAACGCCTTGATCACCAGCACAGTGGCCGCCGTGGTGAGCCCGTTCTCCCCGCTCAGCTTGCGGAAGGAGTCGCCGAGGGCGAGCGTCCACGCCTCGGCCGCGGCCTTGGCGGCGGCGTAGGCGGCGTTTCCGGCGGTGGGTGCCGCGGCGCCCGCCGCGCTGATCAGCACATAGCGGCCGTCCGGGCTGCGCATGAGTCCGTCGTGGAAGGCGAGCGAGGTGTGCTGGACGGTACGGATCAGCAGTCTGTGCAGCAGATCCCAGTCGGCCAGATCGGTCTCGGGGAAGGAGGCCGAGCCGCGCCAGCCGCCGACGAGGTGGACCAGGCCGTCGACCCGGCCGTGGTCCTTCTCGATCCTGGCCGCCCAGTCCTCGGTGGCCTCCGGATCGAGGAGGTCGACGATCTCACCGGTGACCTCGGCGCCCGGCGCCTCGACGCGTGCGGCGTCGACCGACGCGGCGAGGTGCTCGGGATCGGCGTCGGCCGCGATCACCTGGGCGCCGGCCCGCGCCAGCCGCTTCAGTGCGGCGCGCCCCGCCGCGCCGCCGGCGCCCGCCACCGCGACCACCGCGCCTTCGAGACCGCCCGTGTACGTGTCGGTCGCCATCTCCGCCTCCTCGGCCGCTCCACTCACGCGGCACTCCGGACGGCGGTGCCGCCGGTGATGCCCTTGGTCGAGGCGATCACCTCGCGCAGCTTCTTCGCAAGGGCCTCGTAGAACATGCTGAGCGGAAACTCGTCCGGCAGCACGTCGTCGACCAGCTTGCGCGGCGGGAGCGACAGGTCCAGGGCGCCCGGGCCCTTGGCCCACACGGAGCCGGGGTGCGGCGAGAGGTACGTCGCGACCAGGTCGTAGGCGGCGAACCAGTGCACGAGCTTGGGGCGGTCGATGCCGTCCCGGTAGAGGGTCTCGATGTCGGCGCAGAGCTGGTTGGTCACCCGGGGCGCGAGCTCCCAGTCGATGTGCAGGGTGTTGTCCGTCCAGCGCACGGCGCCGTGCTTGTGGAGGTAGGCGAAGAGGAGCTGTCCGCCGAGGCCGTCGTAGTTGCGGGTCCTGGCGCCGGTCACCGGGAAGCGGAAGAGCCGGTCGAAGAGGATCGCGTACTGCACTCCCAGGCCCATCGGGTGGCCTTCTGCCTGGAGCTTGACCGCCTCCTTGAAGGAGGTGAGGTCGCAGCGGAGCTCTTCCAGGCCGTACATCCAGAAGGGCGCGCGCTGCTTGATCATGAACGGGTCGAACGGCAGGTCGCCGTGGCTGTGGGTGCGGTCGTGGATCATGTCCCAGAGCACGAAGGTCTGCTCGGCCAGCTGCTGGTCCTCGACCAACCGGGAGGCCTCCTCGGGCAGTTCGAGGCCGAGGGTGTCCACGGCGGCGGCCGTCACCGCGCGGAAGCGGGCCGCCTCGCGGTCGCAGAAGATGGCCCCCCAGGTCCAGCGCTCGGGCGCCTGCCGGACGGCGACGGTCTCCGGGAAGAGCACGGCGGAGTTGGTGTCGTAACCCGGAGTGAAGTCTTCGAAGGTGATCGGTACGAAAAGCGGGTTGTCGTACCGAGTGCGCTCCAGCTCGGCGAGCCATTCCGGCCACACCACCCGCAGCACGACGGCTTCCAGATTGCGGTCCGGGTTGCCGTTCTGCGTGTACATCGGGAAGACCACGAGGTGCTGGAGGCCGTCCCGGCGGTCTCCGGCGGGCCGGAAGGCGAGCAGCGAGTCGAGGAAGTCGGGTACCGCGAAGCCGCCGTCGGACCAGCGGCGCAGATCGGTGACCAGCGCCTGGTGGTAGGCCGCGTCGTGCGGGAGCAGCGGGGAGAGCTGTCCGATCGCGTCCACGACCCGGTCAAGGGTGCGCGCGGCGTCGTCCCGGGTGGGCGCGTCGTCGGCCGCGAAGTCGATCGAGCCGTCCTTCGCCTGCCAGGGCCTGATGGCCTCCACGGCCTGCTTCAGCACCGCCCACTGGGGATGGTCGATGACGTCCGCGCCGGATATCCCGTCTTTCCCGGACGCTCGCGGCGTAAGAACTTCGGCCATGACCCCACCTCCACAAGAGAAACTGCCGTCACGACACCGTATCCATGTCGTCGGCGCCGCATCAAGAGGAGCCTGTGGAGATCGTCCGGTCACGGTCGCCACAGGCCGCTGTTTTTCCCGCCTCATTCCCGAATGGCGCAACAAAAGTTGCGTCAGATGCCCGTTTGATGCTGGGCCGGGCAGGCGGGCGACGGGCCTGCCCCGGCGGGGCGAGGGGCGGCCGGTACGCCGACTCGTCATGGCGCGTTCCGCGTCCCGGTCGCCTCCGCTCGCTAGGGTGCGGGCATGAGCTTCCTCACCGTCGGCCACCGGGGCGTCATGGGCGTCGAACCGGAGAACACCCTGCGCTCCTTCCGCCGCGCCGAGGAGGCCGGCCACGACCAGATCGAACTCGATCTGCATCTCAGCAAGGACGGCGCGCTGATCGTCATGCACGACCCGGACGTGGACCGCACCACGGACGGCGGCGGACTGGTCCGCGATCTCACACTGGCCGAGATCCGCGGCCTGGACGCCGGGCTCGGCGAGCACGTCCCGGTCTTCGAGGAGGTGCTGGAGGCGGTGGGGCGGCCCATCCAGGCCGAGATCAAGGACGTGGCGGCGGCCCGGATCCTCGCGGCGGTGCTGCGCGAGCGCGGCGAGACCGGCCGGGTGAGCGTGCTGTCCTTCCACGACGAGGCCCTCGCCGAGATCCACACCCTGCTGCCCGAGGTCCGTACGGTGCTGGTGGCCGAGGAGTCGGGGCCGCACATCGTGCCCCGCGCCCAGGCGGTGGGCGCCCGGCTGGTCAGTCTGGACCTGCGGCAGCTCAACCTCGACACGGTGCGCCGCTGCCACGACGCCGGCATCGCGGTCATGGCCTGGACCGTCAACACGGCCCAGGAGTGGGCGCTGGCCCGCGCCCTGGGCCTGGACGGCGCGGCCACGGACCTCCCCGCGGAACCGGGCGCGTGACGCGCCGGCGGTCCGGGCGCGCGGGGTGACGCGGGGTGACACGGGGTGACACGGGGTGACACGGGGTGACACGGGGTGACACGGGAGCGGACCGCCGGGGCGGCGAAAAGGCCGGCCCGGCTGCTGGTCAGCCCAGCTTCTTGGTGAGCAGCTCGAACTCCAGGTCGTCCCGGGTCGGGCGGCCGAACCGCTCGTCGCCGTAAGGGAAGGGGCTCATCTCACCGGTGCGGAGGTAACCGCGGCGGACGTACCAGGCGATCAGATCCGTACGGACCGATATCACCGTCATGTGCACCGCGGCGACGCCCCATTCCTCGGCGGCGAAGCGTTCGGCCTCGGCGATGACGGCCCTGCCGAGTCCGCCGCCCTGGGCGGTCGGCCGCACCGCGAACATCCCGAAGTAGGCGTGGTCAGCGCGGCGTTCGAGGCGGCAGCAGGCGACGAGGTCGCCGTCCCGCTCGACCACGAGCAGCCGGTTGCCGGGCTTGCCGATGACGTCGAGGACGGACTCGGGGTCGGTGCGCTGCCCCTCCAGGATGTCCGCCTCGGTGGTCCAGCCGGCCCGGCTGGCCTCCCCCCGGTAAGCGGACTCGATCAGCGCGACAAGCGCCGGAACGTCATCGGGGACGGCGGGGCGGAAGCGGAGCGGGCCTGCGGTTTCCATGCGCGAAAGGCTAGCCTCATCGCCCGCCGGGTCCGACGCCGCCTCCCGGCGCACGGGCCCGGACCTGGGGCCTCTCCCCTGGGCAGCGGGGGAGCGTGCGGATATAGTGTGCACTCCCCTGAAGTGACCCAACGCGCCCGGGTATGCACCCTTCGTGCCGGGCAGCCTTTCGCGGATCGCGCTTCACGGGTGGCCCGCCGGAAGCGGAACGCAGGGAGAGGCAGGGGGGTGCCCGATGCACGGAACACCGCTGGTGGCTTGGCTGCTGGTCGGGCTCGGCGCCTCGGTCGCGCTCTCCTGCCTGCTGCGTCGGGAGGCGAGAGCCGAGGCGGTGACCGGGGCGGGCATGGCGGTGATGGCGGTGCCGCTGTCCGTCTTCGACCCCGGCCCGTGGGGAGCGGCGGTGCTGGCCGCCGCCTTCGCCCTCGCCGCGCTGCACTCACTGCTCGGCCGGGCCCCGCACCGGGCGCACCACGCGGTGTGTTCCGGGGCGATGATCTACATGGCGGTGGCGATGGCCGCGGCGGGCTCCGGGCCCGGCGGGCACGCCGCCCACCTCGGCGCCGGCGTCCCGCTGCTGACCGGTCTGCTGTTGTGCTACTTCACCGTCTATGTGGTGCGCACCGGGCTGACCCTGGCGCCCGGCGCGACAGCGCACCCCGCGATATCCGCGGCCCACTCCGCGTCGCCGGCCGGGGGTGTGATCCGGCTGCGGCACGCACCCGAGGTGGCGCTCGCCTGCCGGGTGTCGATGGCGCTGGGGATGCTCGCGATGCTGCTGGCGATGTGACCCGGCCGCTCGATCCGGGCCGATGAGTGATACGTCACATCGGCACGGCGCCGCACCACGGGCCGAGGGGCGGCTCCTAGGGTGATCACATGATGGTCCCGTTGGTGCTGCTGGTCCTCGGCGCACTTGCGGCGGCGACGGCGCCGCGACTGCTCTCCCGTGCCGACTGGCCGGAGCGCGAACCGGTGCTGGCCCTGTGCGTGTGGCAGTGCGTGGTCGCCGCGGTGCTGCTGTGCTGCGTGCTGGCCATGGCGCTCACCGCCTCGGCGGCCTGGGCGGCCGTCCGCGGAAACGTCTTCGCCTTCGCGCCCCGCGGTGTGGTGGAGGCCTACGGACTGCCTGGATACGGCCGCTGGTCCGGCACGGTCGCGGTGGGTCTCGCGCTGGGCGGCGCGTGGACGGTGGCGATGCTGACCCGGGAGATACGG
The DNA here is from genome assembly GCF_045039895.1 of Streptomyces sp. NBC_01190. NCBI lineage: Bacteria > Bacillati > Actinomycetota > Actinomycetes > Kitasatosporales > Streptomycetaceae > Streptomyces > Streptomyces sp. NBC_01190. Next base: position 7,906,954 of record NZ_CP108580.1, on the reverse strand, counting down.
GGCGCGCGGTCACGCCGTCGGCAGCGGCGGATCGAACTGCGGGCCCGTGCGCCGCGGTTGCCCGGCGAGATGGTGCCGGCCGGCGAGCGGCTCGTCGTCCTGGAGGACGTCCGCTCCGATGCCTGGTGGCTGTCGGGCGCCCAGCCGCAGTTGGTGATCACCACGGCCGCCTTGCGGCGGCTCAGGGGCCGCAGCCTGGACGCGGTGCTCGCCCATGAGCAGGGCCACGCCCGCGCCCGGCACGATGTGCTGCTGCACTGCGCCGGGGCGCTGGCCGGCGGCTTTCCGCAGGTGCCGGTCTTCGCCGCCTTCCGCGACCAGGTGCACCATCTGGTGGAGCTGGCCGCCGACGACACGGCCTCGCGCCGCTTCGGGCGGCTGGCCACCGCGCTGGCGCTGGTGGAACTCAACGAGGGACGGGCGGTGTTCGGTCCGGGTCCGGCGCCGTTCGGCGCTCTGCCGGGCCGGGTGAACCGCCTGCTCGACCCGGGCCCCCGGCTGACCGTGGGCCGGCGGCTGCGCGTGACCGCCTTCGCCCTCCTCGCCCCGGCCGTCCCGCTGGTGATCGCCTTCGGCCCGGGCCTGCACGCCCTCACGTGACCAGCCGTCGGCGCCGGACGTCGGGGGCGGACGTCGGGGGCGGTGCGGTGCGCTGGTGGCGGCGGCGACAACGACGAGAGGGGCGGCCCTCAGGTGGCCGGCACCGCATCCGGGATCAGCCCGCACCCATGCAGACCGAACCGGACCCGGCGATCCCCTGTTCCGCCGGGTCCGGCGTTCGTGCCCCCATGGCCCCCGTGGATCCGGCGCCCCCGTCGGCCCCCGGTTTCCCCGTGCCCCGCGGGACCTCTGGCCCTGCGGGGTGCGCTGAGTATATTGGCTCCGAGCCAGTCAACGCAGGAGTAAAGCATGTCCCCTCGCAGCGCATCGGTCAATGAAGCGATGCGTCAGCGTTCCCGGGAACGGTTGCTGCGCGCCACCGTGGAGTTGGTCGAGGAGCGCGGCTACGAGGCCACCACCCTCGCCGGCATCGCCGAACGCGCCGGTTCCGCGCGCGGGTTGGTCTCGTACTACTTCTCCGGCAAACGGGCGCTGTTGCAGTCCGCCGTGCACCGCCTGATGAGCGAGGAACTGGCGGCCGCCCTGGCGCGCGAGCCGCGGACCGCCGACGGCCGGGAGCTGCTGGCCAGGGCGGTCGACGCGATCCTGGCGCTGACGCGGACTCACACCACCTTGATGCGCACCCACATGGCCTCGATCCTCCAGGAGGAGGGTTTCATCCAGTGCCCTGAGCAGCAGCGCCTCGCCCAACTGCTGCGCCAGACGGTGGCGGACTGGGGCGCGCAGCAGCCGGAGGAGGAGTACCGGCTGCTGCGGGCCCTGCTGATGGGTGCGACGGTGGCGCTGCTGCTGCCGGGCGCTCCGATGCCGCTGCACCGGCTGCGGGCCGAACTCTTCCAGCGCTACGGACTCGACTGGACCGCGGGGACGCCGCCGCCGGACGACGAGGCCCGGCGTCCCGACGCGTGAACCCCGGTGTCGCGATCCCCGGCGGGTCTCAGCCCTGCCCGAGCCGTTCCGCCTGGGCGTCGGCGGCGGCCAGCACCCGGTCGAGCAGGCCGGGGAAGAGCCGCTCCAGATCGGCGCTGCGCAGGGTGTTCATCTTCGAAGTGCCCCGGTAGACCTGGCTGATGACGCCCGCCTCCCGCAGCACCCGGAAGTGATGGGTGCTGGTGGACTTGCTGACCGGCAGCGGTACGTCCGAGCAGGACATCTCCCCCCGCTCCCCCGCGAGCCGGCGGACCACGGTCAGCCGCATCGGGTCGGACAGGGCGTGCAGCACCTCCGCCAGCCGGATGTCCTCGGTGGGCGGATGCTCCAGCGTCCGGTCCGGGGTCACCGGATCCGGCGGGGCGGCCGACGGGGGCGAGGTGCTCATGAAGACCATATTACGAGACCTCTCGTAGTTTGACGGATGCCGTACTACGACGTCTATCGTAAGACCGGAAGAACCTCCGAGCCCGAGGAGCCTGCTGTGAGCGCACTGTTCGAGCCCATCACACTGAGGTCCCTGACCTTGCGCAACCGCGTCTGGATGGCGCCGATGTGCCAGTACTCGGCCCATCCGGACGGCCCGGACCAGGGGGCGCCGAACGACTGGCACTTCGCGCACTACACGTCCCGCGCCGTCGGAGGCGTCGGCCTGGTCCTCACCGAGGCCACCGCCGTCAGCCCGGAAGGCCGGATCAGCCCCTGGGACCTCGGCGTCTGGAACGACCGCCAGGTCGAGGAGTTCAGCCGGATCGCCCGATTCCTCGACGAACAGGGCGTGCCCTTCGGGATCCAGCTCGCCCACGCCGGACGCAAGGCGTCGACCGACGCGCCCTGGCACGGTGGCGGCCCGGTCGGTGAGCCCTACGGCTGGCCGACCGTCGGCCCGAGCCCGATCGCGTTCACCGAGGGCCACCCGGTGCCCGAGGAGTTGTCGGCGGCGGGTATCGCGGCGGTGGTGGCCCAGTTCGCGGCCGCCGCCGAACGCGCGCTGGCCGCCGGCTTCAAGGTGGCCGAGGTGCACGGCGCGCACGGCTATCTGATCGGCCAGTTCCTCTCCCCGCACAGCAATCACCGCACCGACGGTTACGGCGGCTCCTTCGAGAACCGGATCCGCCTCGCGCTGGAAGTGGTCGACGCGGTCCGCGAGGTCTGGCCGGACGAACTGCCGCTCCTCTTCCGAGTCTCGGCCACCGACTGGCTGGAGCACGGCGGCTGGACCCCGGAGGAGACGGTCCGGCTCGCCAAGGAGCTGCTCGTGCGCGGGGTGGACCTGCTGGACGTCTCGTCCGGCGGCAACGCGGCCGCTCAGCGGATCCAGGCCGGCCCCGGCTACCAGGTGCCGTTCGCCGCCCGGGTGCGGGCCGAGACCGAGATGCCGGTCGCGGCGGTCGGCGAGATCACCGACCCGCGGCAGGCCGAGACGATCGTCGCCGGCGGCCAGGCCGACGCCGTCCTGCTCGGACGCGAGCTGCTGCGGCGCCCCACCTGGCCGCTGCTGGCGGCCGCCGAGCTGGGTGCGACTCCCCGGGTGCCCTCGCAGTACGCACGGGCCTACCCCCGCCCGGCCCGCTGAGCCGGGCAAACGGAAGGCGGGACACGCGGCGGCACGGGTAGCTCTCCGCTACCCGCGGGGGTGACGCGAGAGGCACGCACGCCCCCGCCGCCGCTCACCCCGCGCCTCGGCGTGCCCGTCCACGGCCCCGCAGGCACCGGCACGGCTCGGTCGGCACCGGTCGCAGGGGCGTGCGGGCACGGATAGCGTTGGTACATGCCTGCGTGGCGTGCCCCGGTCGAGCGCCTTCTCATGCGGCCGTGGGGCCGTGTGCTGGTGGCGGTGCCGCTTGCGCTGATCGTGCTGATCTGCCTCGCGGACCTGCTGGCCCCGTCGAGCGTCCAGCTCGGCTCCCTGCTGGTGATCGCCCCGGCTCTCACCGCCGCCTTCACCGGACCCCGGCTGACCGCCCTGGTGGGAGCCCTCGCGGTCGGCGCCCTCGAAGTGATCGACGGCACGAGGGCCGGGCTGACCACCGCCAACCACATGGCCCAGCTTCTCGCCTTGGTGGCACTGTCCGCCCTCATGGTGGGTGTCAGCTACGTGCGCGAGCGCCGCGCCCATCAGCTCCTGCGCACCCGCTCGGTCTCCGAGACCGCGCAACGCGTCCTGCTGCGCCCGCCACGCCCGAGAATCGGACCGCTGCGGGTGGCCTGGCTCTATCTGGCCGCCGAGGACGAGGCGCAGATCGGCGGCGACCTCTTCGCCACGGCCCGCGGACCCGGGCTCTCCACCCGCGTCGTGATCGGCGATGTGCGCGGCAGCGGCATCACCTCCATGGGCGAGGCGTCCGTGGTGCTCGGCGCCTTCCGCGAGGGGGCTCACCGCCACGCCTCGCTGCCCGGCCTCGCCACCGCTCTGGAGGACAGCGTCTGCCGCGAGACCGAGGAGGTCTCCGACACCCGCCCCGACCCCGGTGAGCACTTCGTCACCGCGCTCCTGCTCGACATCCCCGACCACGACCCGAAGGTCAGCATGGTCAGCTGCGGCCACCCGCCGCCCCTGCTCGTCCACGACCGCCGGGTCAGCGTCCTGGACCCCACCACGCGTACGCCGCCGCTCGGCCTGTGCGTGCCCGCCGCGCCTCACCGAACCGACACCTACGCCTTCGAAACCGGCGACATCATCCTGCTCTACACCGACGGCGTCATCGAAGCCCGCTCACCCGCCGGCGACTTCTACCCCCTCGCCGAACGGCTCGGCGCCCTCACCGCGACCACCCCCGACACCCTGCTCCGCGACATCCATCGCGATCTGCTCCGCCACATCGGCGGCGAACCCACCGACGATACCGCCCTCCTCGCCATCCAGCGGCTGCCCGACTGACCGCCGGCCGAGCGGATGTCGCGGGCCGGGACTCCGGGGCCTGATGGGGTCCGCGGCCGCTCGGGTCAGAGCTGGTCGTGGCGGGGTGTCCCGTCGGCCGGGACCGACCGGGGCGCGGCCACCGGAGCGCTCGGGGTCTTCTCCCCGGCCTCGATCGCGACCGTCAGCCGGTTCTCGGTCGGCGGCAGCGGGCAGGTCGCCAGGTCGGTGTAGGCGCAGGGCAGATTCACCGCCCGGTTGAAGTCGATCCGCACGTTCCCCCGCGCGTCCGGCGGGTCGATGGACAGCGACCGGTTGGCGGCGTAGGTGGTCACGCCGGAGGTGGCGTCGGTGAGCAGCACGAGCAGGCCGCCGGCCGCCCGGCCGTTGAAGGCGGTCAGCCGGTGGTTGACGCCGTCGAGTTCGAACTCGACCTGGCCGGGGGCGTCGTAGACGTGCTGGAGGCCTTCGACGGCGGCGCCCACCGTGGTCGGCCGGGGCGTGTCGAAGGGGAGATAGCGGCCGGTGCGGGACCAGCGGGGGTCCGGGGCGTAGGTGGGGGTGCCGTCATAGGCGAGCCGCAGTGCGTTCTCCGGGTGCCGGGGGCGGATGATGTCGTATCCGCCGCGCCTGGCGACCTCGATCACCGCGTCGCCCGCGACCGGGAAGAGGCTGCTCCGCTCCCGGAGCACACCGAAGTCGTGCCGGCCGCGCAGCGGTTGTCCTTCGAGGGCGAGTTCCTCGTCGGCGGAGAGCTCCACCACCACGCCGTCCTCGGTGCTCGACCAGGCGCCGGGCGCGTCGGGAAAGCGGCGGGGGGTGGCGTCCAGCCAGTGCAGCCCGGTGATGGCGAGGAAGCCGTGCGGGTCGGCGCGTACCTTCTCGTGCCGGGCGTGCCACCGCTCCCACTCCTGGACGAAGGCGGCGCGGTCGGTCTCTTCGGCTTGTACGGACATCAGGACTCCTTGACTTCCCTTGCCGGGCGGTACGCGGGGGGAGCGCGCCCACGCGGGCGGCGAAGAGTGTGATGGGGCGGGGTGCGAGGGTGGAGCGAAGCAGGTGCGGCCGGGGCCGGGTCAGCCGGCGGTGCGCGGCACGGCGGCGGTCCGCGGGCCGGGCGTGGGCAGAGCCCTCGATCCGCCCGGACACAGGGCGGCGGCGACGCGCTGGGGGTCGATGTGCCGTCGCGAGAACGGGGCGAAGGTCGGCAGCGACCGCTGTCCGGTGTTCCGCACCGCGTCGCCTCCCCGTCTCTTCGGCGTCTCTTCGGCGTCTCTTCGGCTCGCACCTGGTGGAACTCACCAGCGCCGAGCCGCGGTCGGCTCGGCCGGATCTCCACCTGGGGCGCCCCGGCGGGAGAGTGCGCCGCCGGTCCACCGGCCCGGGCTCACCGCTGCCACTCATGACCTTCGAGCACCGTAACTCCGGCGCGCGGTCGAACACAATCCCCTCCGGCCCGGCCCCGCGCTCCGGCCGGGCGGATCGTCCCGGCCGTCACCGACGCGGTACGGACAGCCGCCCGCCCCGCCCCTGATCCGCGGGCGGGGCGGGGTGTTCGCCGGGCTCGCGACCCGGCCCGGCTCAGTGTTTGTGGTGGCAGGCCTTCTCGTAGTTGGCCAGCGCCAAGCCCAGCGCGAAGAAGGTGGGCGGCCACTCGCCGACGAAGGTGCTCAGCCGGTCGGCGCGCTCCTCGCCCTTCTTCTCGATCCGCAGCGACGCCTGCCAGGTGGCGATCGAAGCGAGGATGGAAGCGAAACCGGCGAGGTAGGCGTGCTCGGATCGCAGACCCTTCTCGTGCAGCATTCGGACCAGCATGGGGCGCCTCCCGGGGGTTGATGGTGACCTCCACGATGGGCCGCGACCGGAGCGGGCGCCCGGTGAGCGGGGCAAAGGGGTGAATCCGGCGAGCGGATCGCCGTCCGTGACAGGGCCGTTGACCCAGTAGAGTGACGGATCGTGACTGCGCGACCATTGCACGAAACCGTCGAGGCCGGCTGGGCCAAAGCGCTGGAGCCCGTGGCGGACCGGATCGCGGCCATGGGGGACTTCCTCCGCGCCGAGATCGCGGCCGGCCGTACGTATCTGCCGGCGGGGGCGAACGTCCTGCGCGCCTTCCAGCAGCCGTTCGACGACGTACGGGTCCTGATCGTCGGCCAGGACCCCTACCCCACCCCCGGGCACGCGGTGGGGCTGAGCTTCTCCGTCGGAGCCGACGTGCGCCCGCTGCCGGGGAGCCTGGAGAACATCTACCGCGAACTGTCCGCCGATCTCGGGGTGCCGCGGCCGTCCAACGGCGATCTGACCCCCTGGACCCGGCAGGGCGTCCTGCTGCTCAACAGGGCGCTGACCACCGCCCCGAAGCGGCCCGCCGCGCACCGCGGCAAGGGCTGGGAGGCGGTCACCGAGCAGGCGATCAGGGCGCTGGCCGGCCGGGGCCGGCCACTGGTGTCGATCCTGTGGGGCCGGGACGCGCGCAATGTGCGGCCGCTGCTCGGCGAACTGCCGGCGATCGAGTCGGCCCACCCCTCGCCGATGTCCGCGGACCGGGGGTTCTTCGGCTCCCGGCCGTTCAGCCGCGCCAATGACCTGCTCATCCGGCAGGGCGCCGAGCCGGTCGATTGGCAACTCCCCTGACGGTGGCCCACGATAGGCTGCCCGGGTGACGACGCATCCCAACACCCCGGCGGGCTGGTACGCCGACCCCCAAGGCTCTCCCAACCTGCTCCGCTACTGGGACGGCTCCCGGTGGACCGAGCACACCAACCCCGGTCAGATCCCCCAGCAGGGCGGACAGAAGCCGCCCGGCGGCGGCAGCGCCTGGGAACTGGACGTCAGCAAGGCGCCGGACCCCACGAAGGTCCAGCACCAGGTGCGGCAGCAGGCCGGCGTGGCGCCGACCAACTTCGGCGGCGGCGGTCTCTTCACCGAGCCGGTCCTGGTGGTGAACCAGAAGGCGAAGCTGATCGAACTCGTCAACGAGTACACGGTCTTCGACCAGAACGGCCGCACCCTCGGCTCGGTCGTCGAGGTCGGTCAGAGCACCGTCAAGAAGGTGCTGCGGTTCGTCTCCAGCGTCGACCAGTTCCTCACCCACAAGCTGGAGGTGCGGGACGCCGCGGGGCAGCCGCAGTTGGTGCTGACCCGGCCGGCCAAGTTCGTCAAGTCCAAGGTGCTGGTGGAGCGGCCCACCGGGGAGCCGCTGGGCGAGATCGTGCAGCAGAACGCCTTCGGCAAGATCAAGTTCGGGCTGATGTACAACGGGCAGCAGATCGGCGCGATAAAGGCCGAGAACTGGCGGGCCTGGAACTTCGCGATCGTCGACCACACTGACACCGAGATCGCCCGGATCACCAAGACCTGGGAAGGTCTGGCCAAGACCATGTTCACCACGGCGGACAACTACGTGCTCCAGATCCACCGGCAGCTCACCGACCCGCTGCTCAGCATGGTGGTGGCCTCCGCGCTCACCGTGGACACCGCCCTCAAGCAGGACTCCCGCGGACTCGGCTGAGCGGTGACCGGGTCCCCCCAGCGCCTGTCCGGCGCTCCCGGCACCGGCTGGGTGCTGGGTGTCGACTCCGGCGGCTCCGGCGTGCGCGTGGCGCTGGCGCGCGCCGACGGCTCCGGGACGACCGCGCCGGCCGTCTCGGACCGGCCCGCGCCGGTGGGTGAACGGGGCATCGAGGCGGCGAGCCTGCTCGGTCTGCTGCTGCCGCTCGCCGAGCGGCTGATGCGCGAGGCGGGCGCGCCGCGGATCTCCGCGGCCTGTGTGGGCGCCGCCGGGATGGCCTCGCTCGGCGACGACCTGCGCGCCCGGCTGCCTGCGGCGCTGTCCGACGCGCTGGGTGTGACGGAGCTGGCGTTGGCCGGCGACGCGGTGACGGCGTACGCCGGGGCGCTCGGTCTGCGGCCGGGCGTCGTGGTGGCGGCGGGCACCGGGATGATCGCGCTGGGCACCGGCGGCGACGGTCAGGGCTGGCGGCGCGCTGACGGCTGGGGGCATCTGCTGGGCGACGACGGCGGCGGTGCCTGGATCGGCCGGGCCGGGCTGGCCGCGGCGGTACGGGCCCACGACGGGCGGGCCGGCGGTTCAGGGCCGCTGCTGGCGCGGGCACGGGCGCTGTTCGGGCCGGTCGAGAAACTGCCGGGGCAGCTCTATCCGCGCCCTGACCGGCCCGCCGTGCTCGCCTCCTTCGCCCCGGAGGTGGCGGCGTGCGCGGCTCAGGACCCGGTGGCGGCCGGGATCCTGCGCCGGGCCGCCGCGCACATCCTGGAGTCGGCCGCCGCGGTGCGGCCGGCCGCCGGTCCGGTCGACGTGGCGTTCACCGGCGGTCTGTTCAAGATGGGCGAGCCGCTGCTGGCCCCGCTGCGCGAGCAGGCGGCGCGGCTGCTGCCGGAGGCCGCGCTGGTACCGGCGGCCGGCGATCCGCTGGACGGCGCGGTGCTGATCGCGGGCGCGCTGCACGGCGGGCGGTTGACGCTGCCCACCGATCCCGCGCTGCTCAGCCTCATCCGGTCAAGCAGGCTCGTCCGGTCAGGCTCGTCCGGCCAGCCTCGTCCGGCGACCGAGCGTGACCGGTGAATGACCGGCGAATGCCCGGTGAATCGGACAGTTCTGGACAGGTCTGACCCACCTCGTACCCGCCCGAACACGTTGGCTGCTCAAGGCGTTAGCATGCGTCGCCATGAGCACTGCACCAGGGCCCGCCTCCGGCCTCCCCGTTCGAACGCCGCGCCAACAGCCTGGCCGCCACCGCCGCCCGGAGGCGCTGACAGCGCCTGAGGGCGCGCCGGTGCTGGTCCTCGCCGTCCCCGGCGCCCCCACCGCCGCGGCGCTCAGCCTGGCCGAGGAGGTCGTGAGCATCGCCCGCTCCGAACTGTCCGGCCTCGACCCGCGGATCGCGTTCGTCGACGGCGAGGATGTCGACCAGGACGAGTTCCCCGGTCTGCGGGGCGTGCTCGACCAGGTGGCGGCGGAGCGGCCGGGCGAGGACACCTCGGCGGTCGTGGTGCCGCTGCTGGCCGGGCCGGAGGCGTCCGTGCTGCGCCGGATCCGGCAGGCGATCGCCGACAGCAAGGCGCAGGTCGAACTGACCGACGTGCTCGGCCCGCACCCGCTGCTCGCCGAGGCCGTGCACGTACGGCTGGCCGAGGCCGGCCTCGCCCGGGCCGACCGGGCACGGCTGTTCACGGTCGCGACGGCGGCCGACGGCATCATCCTGGCCACGGTCGGCGGCGAGGAGGCGGCGCAGGCGGCCGGGGTGACCGGGCTGCTGCTGGCCGCACGGCTCGCGGTACCGGTGCTGGCGGCCGCGCTGGACGAGGACGGGGCGATCGCGCACGCGGCCGAGGAGTTGCGCTCCTCCGGTTCCGCCACGCTGGCGCTGGCGCCGTATCTGATCGGCCCGGAGATCGCCCCCCAGCTTCTGCACACCGCCGCCGCGGAGGCCGGCTGCTCGGGGGCGGACGCGCTCGGCCCCTACCCGGCGGTCGGCAAGCTGGTGGTGACGCAGTACGCGGCCGCGGTGGGCATTGTGCGGGAGGAGACCTCACGGGCGCAGGCGCAGTGAATCCCTGACGGTCCGTACCCGGAGGCGGGCGGCCCCACTCGGGGGACCGCCCGCCTCCGTGTGTGCGAGCCCGACCCAGCGGGCGTGCGGCACCCGGCCGCTCAGCCGAAGAGGACGCAGGAGACCGCGGGCAGCTCCAGCGAACCGGCCTGCTTGGGAGTGCCGGTTGCCGGGTCGACGTCGAACCAGGTGATGTCGCCGGAGCGTTCGTTGGCGGCGTACAGCCGGGTGCCGGCCGGGTCGAGGGTCAGATGGCGCGGCCAGTCGCCGCCGCAGCTCACCGTTTCGAGGAGTTCCAGGCTCTCCCCGTCGTCGTCCACCGAGAGCACCGCGATGCTGTTGTGGCCGCGGTTGGCCACCCAGACGAAGCGGCCGTCGCGGGAGACCACCAGTTCCGAGGGGTAGTTCTCGCCTTCGGCGCCCTCGGGCAGCACCCTGGTCTCGGCGAGCGGGCGCAGACTGCCCTTGTCCGCGTCCCAACGGCACACGGTGACAACGGAGTCGAGTTCGTTGATCACATAGGCGTGGGCGCCGTCGGGGTGGAAGGCGAGATGGCGGGGGCCGATGCCGGAGCGCAGGCCGAGTTCGCGCTCGATCTCCAACTCGCCTCCGGCGGCGTCAAGTTCGCAGACGCGCACCGAGTCCGTGCCGAGGTCGACGCTGAGCGCCCAGCGGCCGCTGGGGTCGGGCAGCACCGCGTGCGCGTGCGGGGCCTCCTGGCGCTCCTGGTCGGGGCCGTCCCCCTCGTGCTCCAACACCGAGCGGACCGCGCCGAGCGCGCCGTCGGCGCCGAGCGAGAGCACGCTGACGCTGCCGGTCGCCGCGTAGTTCGCGGTGAGCAAGTGCCCCTGGTGGACGCTGAGATGGGTCGGGGAGCCGCCGCGGACCGGTACCGGGGCGCCCAGCAGGCGCGGCGCGGCCGGATCGGCGAGGGAGAACGCGGCCGCCGCGCCCTCGGGTTCGGTCTCGCTGACCGTGTAGAGGGTCCGCCCGTCGGCGGACAGGGTGAGGAAGGAGGGGTTCGGCACCTCGGCCGTGTGCCCGAGCGCGGTCAGCGCCCCCGTGTCCGGGTCCACCGTGGCCGCGGTCAGCCCGCGGCCCCCCGCCGACGTGAACGACCCGATGTAAACGTGCCCGGCCACTGCCGTACCTCTTCCGCCTGATGTCTGTACGGCGGCTGAGAGTAGTACCTGGCGGCGGTCGCGTCGCCGCCGGGGCCCGCGCGGCTCGGGCCGCGAGCCGTGCGTGTGGGGGGTTGTGCGGTGATACGGCCAGGTCGGCATGGACCGTACCCGAGGTGACGGCGCCGGCGGCGGCCCGCCCGACGTGCGCGGGGGGAGCCGGTTTCAGCCACCGTGCACAGGTGTTCGGGACCGCACCCCGGGCCGGTCCCGCGCCGCACCGCGGCGGGGCGGGCGCCGGGCCACCGGCGCCGGGCCGTGCGCGGCGCCGGAAGCCGCGCTGTGGGGCGGTGGCGCGAACTGGTCACCCACCGCTGGGCCATCGGTACCGTGCGTATACCGGTGATTCGATCATGAGGAGACAAGGGCCCATGCCTGTCGATGCTTTGGACACGCGCATCCTGCGGCTGCTGCTGGCCCAACCGCGCACCAGCGTCCGGGAGTACGCCCGCATTCTGGGGGTGGCCCGGGGCACGCTCCAGGCGCGGCTCGACCGGCTGGAGCGGGACGGGGTGATCACGGTGGCCGGCCCCCGCATATCACCGCAGGGGCTCGGCCACCCGGTGCTGGCGTTCGTCCGGATCGAGGCCACCCAGGGGTCTCTCGACGAGGTCGGGGAGGCACTGGCGACCGTCCCCGAGATCATCGAGGCGTTCTCCGTCACCGGCGGCGGCGATCTGCTCACCCGGGTGGTGGCGCGGGACAACGGACATCTGGAGGACGTCATCCAGCGGTTGATCCAGCTTCCGGGGGTGGTGCGTACCCGGACGGAGATCGCGTTGCGCGAGCGGGTGGCGCACCGGGTGCTGCCGTTGGTGGAGGCGATCGGCCGCAGCGCCGCCCGGCCCGAGCAGCCGACGGCCAAGTAGGCCCCCGGCCGGACTCCTCGGACTCCCTCCGCCGGCCGGAGCCGTGGCCGAACATCCTTCCGGGTCGTCCTCTGGCGGACACGCGTAGAAGCGCGCATCATGGCTTTTCGCCACTGGGTGCACACCCGCATCAGTGGTCCCTGATGTCATGTACTGGTCACCTCGTACCTCCTCCTTGCAGTACCTCTTCCCGTACGTGAAGGAGTTCGACATGGCTTGCGGATCGACCAGCCTGTGGGCGGGCGAGAGCACGTGGTTCTGCTGCGGCGGAAGCTGGGGGCCGTGCGGCAGCGCCGGCACCGGTTCCTGCGGCACCTGCCAGTCCGACGCCCACCAGGCGGCCTGGCCCAACGCCTCCCAGGCGTGCTTCGACATCACCCGCCCGGACCTGTGCGGTGAGTCCATCGTGCGGCGCGGCTGCGGCTCGGTGATGAACGTCAGGCACCAGTGCTCCGGAGCGACGGTGTGCGTCACCGTCTCCGACTGCGGCCCGCGCACCAAGAGCTTCTGCGGCGAGTCCACCTGCTGCGGCGGCGCCTGCCGCACCAACCGCGTCATCGACCTGACCCCGGCGGCCTTCTCCGCGATCGGCAATCTCAGCTCCGGGATGCTGCCGGTCTACATCTACGAGTGACCCGCGGCCGGCCGGCGGACGCGGGGCGGGGGCGTGGGAAGTGCGGGCAGCGCACGAGCACCACCCGACGGCATCCGATGAGAGCTGATCGAACCCGATAGACCCCGATCGACCCCGATGGAACCTGTCAGGACCTGCTGGAACCCGATGGAACCCGATGGAACCCGATGGAAGGAGAACCGCCATGAGCGGGCCATCCGGAGGCGGCCTCGACCGCCGCCGCTTCCTCACCACCGCCGCGCTGGGCGGCGCGACGATCGTTGGCGCCTCCGCGCTCGGCGGTCTCGACGCGGACGCGGCCTTCGCCGCGCCGATGCCCTCGCTCGACCCGGCCATCGCCAAGTCCGCCTTCGCCGAAGGCCGGATCACCGCGATCAACGGCACGGTGCTGGAGGTGGCGGGCTCCTACGGGGACCATCACCTCATCCAGTTGACCAACGCCACCAGCGTCTGGAAGCTCCGGCCGACCACGGCCGAGGCGATCCGCGTCGGCGACGGACTCTACGCGCGGGGCGTGGACATGCCCGACGGCACAGTGGCCGCCGACGCGGTGTGGGTCAACATCGTCAATCTGCACTGCACGATCCGCGGCATCGCCAAGGACCGCCTGCACTTGGCGCACGGCGACCACGACCACGCCGTCGTCGGCCGTATCGTCCCCGAGACGACCACCGCCTCGTACGTGGGCGGCGCCCTCACCTCGGACCTGTCCCGGGTGCGGATCGGGCAGTCGGCGCAGATCCTCGGCGCCTGGCGGCCGGAGGACGACTCGGTGGACATCGCCCGCGTCACCGTGGGCCACTGAGGAGGCGGCTGTGCTGATGGCGTTCTCGGCGTTCTCCGTCCTCCCCGACCTGGCCCCACTGCTGTGCGGGGCACTGCTCGCGGCCACCGGCTCGGCCAAGCTCTTCGGCCGCCGCACCGCCCGGCTGGCGGCCGGCACCGTACTGGTGCGGGTGCTGAACGACGGCCGGCGGGCCACCCTGGCCCTCCGTACGGTGGGCGCCGCCGAACTGGCCCTCGCCGCCGGTCTGCTGGCAGCGCCGGCCCCGCTGGTACCCGGCGTCGCCACCGCGCTGCTCGGGGCCGCCTTCGTCGGCTATCTCGGCTATGCCAAGGCCACCGCGCCGCAGTCCTCCTGCGGGTGCGGTGCGCGGGCCCAAGGCCCGATCGGGCCGCGCTCCTTCGCACGGGCGGCCCTGGTGCTGCTCGGCGGGGTGGCCGCCGCGGCCGGGCACACCCCGTGGTGGTCGCGGATGACGGACCGGCCGTCGGCGTCCGCGAGCTGTGTACTGGCCGCCGCCGCCCTGCTGTTCGCCCTTTCCGCCGACCTCGACCGCTTCTGGCTGCTGCCGCTGCGCAAGCTGCGGGTGCGGGTGTTCGGCCATCCGCTGCCACCGGGTTCCGGGCAGCGGGTGCCGGCCGCCGCGTCGGTGCAGCTCCTGGAGCGCTCGCTGGCCTGGCAGGCCGCGGCCCCGATCGTCCGTTCGGCGCTGCTGGACTCCTGGGACGACGACGGCTGGCGGGTGCTGCGCTTCACCGGCGTCCACCAGGACGTCCGCGGGGCCAGGCCGGTCACCGTGCTGTTCGCGCTCGACCGTGACGCCACGCTGGACACGACGCCGAATCCGGCGGTACGGGTGTCGGTGATCGACGACCGTACGGAGGAGGTCGTGCCGATCGATCTGCTCCGGGCGGTGGGGCTGAGGACCGCGCTGCCGCTGGCCACCTGAAGGCGGCCGGCCGGCCGAACGGGCGGCGGAGCCCGTGGCGCCGTGCCCCACGCCCATGCCGTGGGGCACGGCGCGACGGGCTCCGCCGGTTCGCCGGGTCACTCCCCCGGCGTCACTTCTTCGCGCGGCTCGGCTGCACCCGTTTGGGCTCGCCCTTCACCTTGGGATGCTCCGGCGGGTAGGGCAGGTCGCCCAGGCCGTGGTCCCGCTCGTCACGGGCGGCCAGTTCGAGGGCCGCCTCCAGCCGGCTCGCCTGCTCGTCCATCCCGGCGTGCACATCCCCGATCTCCGCGAACCGCGTCGGCATCGTCGCCAGGTCGAAGTCCTCGGGCACCGCGTCAGGCACCTCCTCCCAGCGCAGCGGCGCGGACACCGGGGCGTGTCCGAAGGGCCGTACGGAGTAGGCGCTGGCGATCGTGCGGTCCCGCGCGGTCTGGTTGTAGTCCACGAAGATCTTCGTACCGCGCTCCTCCTTCCACCAGGCGGTGGTGATCCGCTCCGGGTCGCGGCGCTCCAGCTCGCGGGCCACCGCGATCGCCGAGCGCCGCACCTGCGGGAAGGTCCATTCGGGCGCGATGGGTACGAAGACGTGCATCCCGCGCCCGCCGGAGGTCTTGGGCCAGCCGGTCAGGCCCAGCCCTTCGAGGACGTTCCGCAACTCCAGGGCGGCGCGCACCGCCTCCGCGTACGCGGTGCCCGGCTGCGGGTCGAGGTCGATACGCAGCTCGTCCGGATGCTCGGTGTCGCCCCGCCGCACCGGCCACGGATGGAAGGTTAGGCATCCGAGGTTGGCCGCCCACAGCACGGCGCCGGGCTCGGTGGGACACATCTCGTCGGCGTGCCGGCCGCTGGGGAAGGCGATCCGTCCGGTCGGGATCCACTCCGGGAGGTTCTTGGGGGCGCGCTTCTGGAAGAAGAACTCGCCCTCCACCCCCTCGGGGAACCGCTGGAGGGTGGTGGGCCGGTCGCGCAGCGCCCGCAGCGCGCCGTCGCCGACGCTCAGGTAGTAGCGGGCGACGTCCCCCTTGGTGAACCCGCGCTGCGGGAAATACACCTTGTCCGGGTTGGACACCCGGACGGTCCGCTCGCCGACGGTGAGTTCCAGCGCCTCTGCCATGCCGTCCACGCTAGGCCGGAGCGCCGCGGGCCGCGCGGCGGCGATCGGCCTGGCGAAGGGAGGCGGGGCGCGGCGGGGCGCGGCAGTGAGTCGCAGGGCGCGGCGAGCCCGGCGGGCACGGCGCGGCCCCGGCCCGCACAATCGCCCTCATGGACCTTCCTGTCATGCCGCCGGTGCGGCCGATGCTGGCGAAGGCGGCCAAGGCGATCCCGCCGGGCATGCAGTACGAGGCCAAGTGGGACGGCTTCCGGGCGATCGTCTTCCGCGACGGTGACGAGATCGAGCTGGGCAGCCGCTCGGGCAAGCCGCTGACCCGTTACTTCCCCGAGGTGGTGGCCGCGCTGCGGGACCGGATCCCGGGGCGCTGCGTGCTGGACGGCGAGATCGTGATCGCCCGCGAGGGACGGCTGGACTTCGAGGCGCTGTTGGAGCGGATCCATCCGGCCGATTCCCGGGTACGTCTGCTGGCGGAGAGCACCCCGGCCGGTTTTGTCGCCTTCGACCTGCTGGCCCTCGGCGACAGATCACTGCTGGCGACGGCTCAGCGGGACCGCCGCGAAGCCCTGGCCTCGGCTCTGCGGGACGCCACCGCGCCGGTCTTCACCGCGCCCGTCACCGAGGACATCGAGTTGGCCCGCGGCTGGTTCGACCGGTTCGAGGGCGCGGGGCTCGACGGTGTGATCGCCAAGCCCCCGGAACTGCCGTACCGGCCGGGCGAGCGGGTGATGGTCAAGGTCAAGCACGAGCGGACCGCCGACTGTGTGGTGGCGGGTCTGCGGCCGCACAAGAGCGGCCCGGTGGTGGGTTCGCTGCTGCTGGGCCTGTACGACGGCGCCGGGCGCCTCCAGCACGTCGGTGTGTGCGCCTCCTTCCCGATGGCCAGGCGGCGGGAGCTGATGACGGAACTTGAGCCGTTGCGGATGGCGACCGCCGAGGGGCATCCGTGGGAGGCGTGGGCCAGTGCGGAGGCGCAGGCCACCGACCGGCTGCCGGGCGGCCCGAGCCGGTGGACCGGCAAGAAGGACCTCTCCTGGATCCCGCTCCGCCCTGAGCGGGTCGTCGAGGTCGCCTACGACCACATGCAGGGTGCCCGCTTCCGGCACACCGCGCAGTTCCGCCGGTGGCGCACCGACCGCGAACCGGCGGAGTGCACGTACGCCCAGTTGGAGGAGCCGGTGAGCTACGACCTCACGGAGGCGCTCGGCGGGGTGTGACGGCCACCCGGGTGCCCGACGGATCGGCGGCGGGACGGCGACGCGGCCGACCCGGCGAAGGGCGGCCCGGCGCGGGGCCGACCCGGTGGGGGGCCGACCCGGTGGGGGGCCGACCCGGTGGGGGGCCGACCCGGCAGGATCCGGTCAGCCGAGGAAGCTGAGCCGTACGTTCCGCCGCGGGTTGTCCACATTGGTGTCGACGAGGACGACCGACTGCCAGGTGCCGAGTTCGAGCCGGCCGCCGATCACCGGGAGGGTGGCGTGCGGCGGTACGAACGCGGGCAGCACGTGGTCGCGGCCGTGCCCGCGGTGGCCGTGGCGGTGCTGCCAGCGCTCGTCGGCGGGCAGCAGGTCGCGCAGGGCGGCGAGCAGGTCGTCGTCGCTGCCCGCCCCGGTCTCGATCACCGCGATCCCCGCGGTGGCGTGCGGGACGAAGACATTGAGCAGTCCGTCGCGTCCCTGGGCCGCCTCGCGGAGGAAGGACGCGCACGCGGCGGTGAGGTCGTGCACCGTCTCGGCGGAGCCGGTGCTGATGTCCAGGACGCGGGTGGTGAAGGTGTCGGCCATGGCTCCATGGTCACCCACCATCCGGCCATCGAGACGCCATTGACCGGCCGACAGGCCACTCGCTACGTTCGGCGCATGTCACGTCCCTGCCTGCTCACCACGCGCGGTCACATCGACCTGCTGCGGGTGGCCTCGGCCGCGTGTACCACCGGCCGCTGACGTACGACTTCGCGCTCTCCCCGTAGTCCCGCCGCCCCGCCTCCCGGCCGGTCTTCGGCCGGCAGCGGCCTCCGGGCCCCGCCGGGATCCGCGGCCGGATCCACGCTCCGCTCCGGACGCACCCCAACGGAGGCGATCCACCGAAAGGCCCCCCATGTCCGTCCATCTGCACTGGTTCCTGCCCACCGGAGGCGACGGCCGCACCCTGGTGGATCGGCACGCCTACACCGACGGCGGTGTGAAGCGGTCCCGGATCACCCCGGTGAGCGGCATCCGGGCTCCCGACATCGAGTATCTCGCCCAGATCGCCCGGGCCGCCGACCAGTTGGGCTTCGAGGGGGTGCTCACCCCGACCGGTACGTGGTGCGAGGACGCCTGGCTGACCACGGTGGCGCTCTCCCAGCACACCGAGCGGCTGAAGTTCCTGGTCGCCTTCCGGCCGGGGGTGATCTCCCCCGTGCTCGCGGCCCAGATGGCGGCCACGTATCAGCGGATCACCCGCGGCCGGCTGATGCTGAACGTGGTGACCGGCGGCGACGCCACGGAGCAGAGGCGTTTCGGCGACCATCTCGACCACGACAGCAGGTACGCCCGCACCGCGGAGTTCCTGTCGGTGGTACGCGGGGTCTGGGCGGGTCAGCCCTTCGACTTCGAGGGCGAGCATTACCAGGTGCGGGGCGGACTGACCGCGCTGCCGCCCGACCCGTTGCCGCCGATCTTCTTCGGCGGCTCCTCCCGGGCGGCCGGCCCGGTCGCGGCCCGGCACAGCGATGTCTACCTCACCTGGGGTGAGCCGCCCGAGCAGGTCCGGCGGAAGATCGACTGGATCCGTTCGCTGGCGGAGGCCGAGGGCCGCACCGTCCGCTTCGGCATCAGGCTGCATGTGATCACCCGGGACTCGGCGGCCGAGGCATGGGCGACCGCCGACCGGCTGCTCGCCGACCTCGACGCCGACACGGTGGCGGCGGCCCAGGAAGCACTCGGCCGCAGCGAGTCGGTCGGCCAGCAGCGGATGCTGGCCCTGCACGGCGGGCAGCGCGACAAGCTGGAGATCGCGCCGAACCTCTGGGCCGGCGTCGGTCTGGTCCGCGGCGGGGCCGGTACGGCCCTGGTCGGCAGCCACGCCGATGTGGCGGACCGCGTCGAGGAGTACCACGCGCTGGGCGTCGACCACTTCGTGTTCTCCGGTTATCCGCACCTTGAGGAGGCGTACTGGTTCGGTGAGGGCGTCATCCCGGAGCTGGCGGCGCGCGACGCGCTGGCGCCGCTGCCGGCCGGGTCCGGCGGGGCGCCCGGCGCCGGCGGCCGGGCCTCGGCCGCGCCGCTGCTTCTCGCCGGCGGGCGGTAGCCGGGGCGAGGGCGCGCCGCAGGAGCGGCCACCCGGTGGCCGGCCGGCTCGCGCGGCCTTCCGCCCCGGCTTCCTGACGGCCCGTCACGTGACCCGTCGTCCGGCCCGTCGTGTGGTCCGGCTTGCCGTCCGGTCGGCCGGACCCGGAACGGCTGTCCGGGCGATTGCCGCCGACGGTGATTGGTCTGTACCATTCAGCGCCTTGGGACACCGCCCCTCCTGTGCCGCACCCCGAAGGGGGCCACCGACATGAACGCGTTGCACCGGCTCGCCGCGCTCGTCGACTCATGCCTGCTGCCCTCCATCGCCGGGCGCGGCGGCCGGCTGCCGGACTGGCTGCTGCGCGGCCTGGAGCGCGGCACCCCGGGGGCCGCCGTACACGCTTACGGTCCGGCCGCCCGGGCCGCCACCGATGCCCTGCGGGCCGCCCTCCCCGACGCGCTCACCGGTCACCCGGGTCCGCGCCGGGCCGGCGGCGGCAGCGCCGCGGCGGCCGAACTCGTGGCGGCGGGCGCCAATCTGCACCTGGGCGTACGGCCGGGGCCGCGCGCCGACGAGACCCGGGTCTTCGTCACCGACCTCCAGACCCACGGGGTGGCGGCCGCCCTCGGCCCCTTCACCGGCACCGGCAGCCTGCGCCCCTTCGCCGAGGGCGCCGCGGCCGGTGTGCGGGCGATCATCGCGGGCCACTCCCCGATACCCGGCGGCCTTCCCGCGGCGCTCAGCCCCCCGGCGATCACCGGCATCCTGCGCGGCGAACTCGGCTACGGCGGGGTCGTCGTCAGCGACGCGCTGGACGCGCCCGCGATCATCGACGGGTGGGGGGTGCCGGGCGCGGCCGTCCTCGCCTGGATCGCCGGGGTGGACCTGCTGCGCCTGGGCCCGGCCAGCGGCGAGGGCATCCACACCGCCATCCACACCGCCGCCGCCCGCGCCGTCTTCGACGGCGACCTCCCCGTCTCCCGGCTCGAAGAGGCGGCGGAACGCGTCTCCCGGCTGCGGCGCTGGGCGTCGGAGCCCCGGATGCCGGCCTGCTGAGCACCTGCGGCCCGGCGCCGGGGCCGCCGGCGTACGCGCGGTGCGGGGGAAGCTTTCCCCGCCGCACGTGGTTGGACGGGACATGAACGGTGCGGGTGACGTGCGGGACATACGTGACGCCGCTGGCGGGCGCGAGGTCGAGGTGGCCGTGGTCGGCGCCGGCCAGGCGGGTCTGTCGGCGGGCTACTTCCTGCGCCGGGCGGGTTACCGGCCCGGCGCCGACTTCGTCGTCCTGGACCACTCCCCCGGGCCCGGCGGCGCCTGGCAGTACCGCTGGCCCTC
The DNA here is from genome assembly GCF_045039895.1 of Streptomyces sp. NBC_01190. Classification (NCBI taxonomy): domain Bacteria; kingdom Bacillati; phylum Actinomycetota; class Actinomycetes; order Kitasatosporales; family Streptomycetaceae; genus Streptomyces; species Streptomyces sp. NBC_01190. The sequence continues at coordinate 7,886,831 of NZ_CP108580.1, read as the reverse complement.
GTTGACCTACGGCAAGGCCCACCGCGTGCACGACCTGCCCGGACTGCCGCTGGGGGACGCGGCGCCCGGACGGCCGTCCTCCGAGGTGGTGGGCGAGTACTTCGCGCGCTACGAGAGCACCTTCGACCTGCGGGTGCGCAGGCCGGTGGACGTCCGCGCGGTGCGGGCGGGTGTCGACGGCCGGCTGCTCGTCGAGACCGACGCGGGCGCCTGGTCGGCCCGGGCGCTGATCAACGCCACCGGCACCTGGGACCGGCCCTTCCTGCCGTACTACCCCGGCCAGGAGACCTTCCAGGGGCGGCAGTTGCACACCGCGGGCTACCGGGGAAGCGCGGAGTTCGCCGGCCGGCACGTGGTGGTGGTCGGGGGTGGCACCTCCGCCGTGCAGTTGCTGATGGAGTTGGCCGAGGTGGCCCGCACCACCTGGGTCACCCGCAGGCCGCCGGTCTTCCGCGACGTCCCCTTCGAGGAGGACTGGGGCCGCGCGGTCGTCGCCTCCGTCGAGGAGCGGGTGCGGCAGGGCCTGCCGCCGCTGAGCGTGGTCGGCGCGACCGGACTGGCGGCGAACGACGCGGTCCGGGACGCCCAGGCGCGCGGAGTGCTGCGCCGGGAGCCGATGTTCGAGCGGATCACCCCGCACGGTGTGGCCTGGGCGGACGGGCGCGCCGTGGACGCCGACGTCATCTTGTGGGCGACCGGGTTCCGGGCCGCGCTCGACCATCTGGCCCCGCTGCGGCTGCGCGAACCGGGCGGCGGCGTCCGCGTCGAAGGCACCCGGGTGGTGAAGGACCCGAGGATCCACCTGGTCGGCTACGGCCCCTCGGCGAGCACGATCGGCGCCAACCGGGCCGGGCGGACCGCGGTGCGCGAGATCAGGGAGTTGCTTTCGGCCGCCCGGGATTCAGGCGGTCCCCGGCTCACCGCGCCCACACCGGAGAGCGTCGCCCTTTAATCGTGGACACGACGCACGCCGAGGGCCGGCAGCGATAGCCGCTGGTAGGGCGACCGCGGTAGCGAAATCCACGTCGCGTGAGCCCCAAGAAACATCGGATGTATGCTTCCCAGTGGCTCACGCCTGCGGCAGTATGGGCCCATGTGTGATCGACGACTGCCCGGCCGGGCCACGGCCGCCGGGGAGCACCCGTGCGTGTAGCCCTCTTCGTGACGTGTGTGAACGACCTGATCTATCCGGACACCGGACGCGCGGTGGTCACGCTGCTCGAGCGGCTCGGTGTGGAGGTCGGCTTCCCCACCGCCCAATCCTGCTGCGGACAACCGCAGTTCAACACGGGCTACCGGCACCAGACCGAGCCGCTGGTCCGCCGGTACGCCGCCGCGTTCGAGGGGTACGACTACGTCGTGACGCCGTCCGGTTCCTGCGCGGCCATGGTGCGCGACAACTACCCGCTGATCGCCGAGCTGGCCGCGGCCGAGGGACGACGGGACGACGGGCTGGCCGAGGCCGCCGCGACCGCGGCGCCGAAGACCTATGAACTCACCGAGTTCCTGGTGGACGTGCTGGGTGTCACGGACGTGGGCGCGTACTTCCCGCACACCGTCACCTACCACCCCTCCTGCCACGGTCTGCGGCTGCTCAGGCTCGGTGACCGGCCCCGGCGGCTGCTGGCGGCGGTGCGCGGACTGGAGTTGCGGGAGCTGGAAGGGGCCGAGGAGTGCTGCGGGTTCGGCGGCACCTTCGCGGTGAAGAACCCGGACGTCTCGGTCGCGATGGGCGAGGACAAGGTGGGCCACGCGGTGGACACCGGCGCCCAGGTGCTGTGCGGCGCGGACAACTCCTGCCTGATGCACCTCGACGGCATCATCAGCCGCGGAAAGGTCCCGCTGCGGGCCGTACACCTCGCCGAGATCCTCGCCGCCACCGAGGAGGAGCCCTACCGGCCGGCCCGCCGGCTCCCCGCCCCGCAGACAGGAAAGATCCGATGAGCGGTACGTTTCTGGGGTTGCCGTCGTTTCCCGAGGCCGCGCGGGTGTCGACCAAGGACGCCCAGCTCCGCGCCAACCTCACCCACGCCACCCACACCATCCGCGCCAAACGCGCCACCGCCATCAGCGAACTCACCGACTGGCCCCAGCTCAGAGACGCCGGCGCGGCCGTCAAAGACCACACCCTGCGCCACCTCGACCACTACCTCCTCCAACTCGAGGAAGCCGTCACCGCCGCCGGCGGCACCGTCCACTGGGCCACCGACGCCGACGACGCCAACCACATCGTCACCCGGATCATCAAAGCCACCGGCGAAACCGACGTCATCAAAGTCAAATCCATGGCCACCCAGGAGATCGGCCTCAACCAGGCCCTCCAGCGGGCCGGGATCACCGCCTACGAGACCGACCTCGCCGAACTCATCGTCCAGCTCGACCACGACGAGCCCTCCCACATCCTCGTCCCCGCCATCCACAAGAACCGCGCCCAGATCCGCGACATCTTCACCACCCAGATGAGCCACTGGGGACGCCCCGCACCCGCTGACCTCACCGACCGCCCCGCCGACCTCGCCGAAGCCGCCCGCCTGCACCTGCGCGAGAAATTCCTCACGGCGAAAGTGGCCATCTCCGGCGCCAACTTCATGATCGCCGACACCGGCACCCTGGTCATCCTCGAATCCGAGGGCAACGGCCGCATGTGCCTCACCCTCCCCGAGACGCTCATCTCCGTCGTCGGCATCGAAAAAACCATCCCCACCTTCCAAGACCTCGAAGTCTTCCTCCAAACCCTCCCCCGCTCCTCCACCGCCGAGCGCATGAACCCCTACACCACCATGTTCACCGGCACCCACCCCGACGACGGCCCCCGGGCCTTCCACCTCGTCCTCCTCGACAACGGCCGCACCGACACCCTCGCCGACACCACCGGCCGAGCAGCCCTGCGATGCATCCGCTGCTCCGCCTGCCTCAACGTCTGCCCCGTCTACGAACGCGCCGGCGGCCACGCCTACGCAACCCCCTACCCCGGCCCCATCGGCGCCATCCTCACCCCCCAACTCCACACCACCACCTCGGAACTCGAGGCCTCACTCCCCTACGCCTCCACCCTCTGCGGCGCCTGCTACGACGTCTGCCCCGTCGCCATCAACATCCCCCGCATCCTCGTCCACCTCCGCGAACGCGTCGCCCAAGGCGCCCCCGCCACCACCATCGACGGCGTCCCCACCACCCTCAAACCCCACAAGGGCCACACCACCGAACACGCCACCATGCGCGCCGCCACCTTCACCCTCAACCACCCGGTTCTCTACTCGACCGGTCAGAAGCTCGCCACCCTCACCCGCCACCTCCACCCCCGACACCCGCCCACCACCGCCGCGAAGAACTGGACCAACACCCGCGACCTCCCCCGACTCCCCCAGCAGACCTTCCGCCAATGGTGGAAACACCACCAAAAGACCACCACCCCCGGCACGGAGCAGAACACCGACGGGCCCACCACCGACGAGGGCACCCAGCCATGACCACCAGCAGCCGCGACGAAATCCTCCGCCGTATCCGCGACGCCCTCGGTGACAGCGCCCCGCGCGGCGACACCTCAGCCGAAAACCGCGCCGCGCGGGCCCGAGCCGACGCCGCCGCCCTCCCCCGCGACTACCTCACCACCCACGCCGACCGCACCCCCCGGCAGACCACCGACCTGCTCGCCCACAACCTCACCGACTACCGCGCCCACGTCCACCACACCAACCCCCGCGACCTGCCCGCCACCATCGCCCGGCTCCTCACCCGGCACGGCACCCAGCGGGCGGTCACACCGCCAGGACTCCCCGAAGCCTGGCTCACCGCTCTCCACGACACCGAACTCGTCACCGCCACCGACACCACCACCCCCCAAGAGCTCGACGCCGTCGACACCGCGATCACCGGCTGCGCCCTGGCCATCGCGGAAACCGGCACCATCGTCCTCGACGCCTCGCCCGATCAGGGACACCGCCGCATCACCCTCGTCCCCGACCACCACGTCTGCGTCATCCATCCTGGTCAGATCGTCGAGTCCCTGCCCCAGGCGATCCCCCGGCTCGACCCCACTCGTCCCCTCACCTGGATCAGCGGTCCCTCCGCCACCAGCGACATCGAACTTGAGCGGGTCGAAGGCGTCCACGGCCCCCGCACCCTCGACGTCATCCTCGTATCGGCTCCGGAGGAGTGAGCGGGCGCGGCCGCCGGGTCAGGGCGCGGTCGTGGTGGCGAGTTGGGTGCCCCGCTTGAGCAGAGCGGCGTACCGGCCGTCCTGCGCGATGAGATCGTCGTGGGTGCCGCGTTCCACGATCCGGCCGGCGTCGAGGACGGCGATCTGGTCGGCGTCGCGAATGGTGGAAAGGCGGTGGGCGATGGTGATCGTGGTCCGCCCCGCGGACAGTGCGTCGATGGCGTCCTGTACGGCGCCCTCGGTCCGGGTGTCGAGCGCGCTGGTGGCCTCGTCCAGGATGAGGACCGGCGGGTCGCGCAGGATCGTCCGGGCGATGGCGAGGCGCTGCTTCTCGCCGCCGGAGAAGCGGTATCCGCGTTCGCCGACGAGCGTGTCGTAGCCGTCGGGCAGACTCGCGATGTGGTCGTGGATCTGGGCGGCCTCGGCGGCCGCCCTGATCTCCTCGTCGGTCGCGTCGGGCTTGGCGAAGCGCAGGTTCTCGGCGACCGAGGCGTGGAAGAGGTAGGTCTCCTGGGAGACGACGCCGACCGCCGTGGCCAGTGTCTCGAAGCTCAGATCGCGGACGTCGACGCCGTCCAGCGTCACCCGGCCGCCGGTCACGTCGTAGAGCCGGGGCACCAGATAGCTGAGGGTGCTCTTGCCGGAGCCGGTCGCGCCGACCACGGCGAGGCTGCCGCCCGCCGGGAGGGTGAGATCGATGCCGCGCAGGGTGGGCTCGGCGCCGGGTTCGTAGGCGAAGTCCACGTTCTCGAAGCGGACATCGCCGCGTACCGGTTCGATGCGGACCGGGTCGGGCCGCTCGGTGATGTCCACCGGCAGATCGAGGTATTCGAAGATGCGCTGGAAGAGAGCCAGTGAGGTCTGCACCTGGACGCCGGTGGCGAGCAGTGACACCGTCGGCCGGAACATGCCCTGCTGGAGCGAGACGAAGGCGACCAGGGTGCCGATGGAGACGGCGGGGCCGCCGTGGCCCGCGGTGAGGCCGGCCGCCCAGTAGAGGAGGGCGGGCATCGCCGACATCACGATGCCGATCACCGCCATCCGCCAGCGGCCCTGCATGTTGGAGCGCACTTCGAGGTCGACCAGGCGGTCGGACTCGGTGCTGAAGTCGCGGGTCAGTGACGCGCCGCGGCCCATGGTGCGGCCGAGCAGGATGCCGCTGACCGACAGGGACTCGGTGACGATCGCGGACATCGAGGCCATCTGCTTCTGCCGGTCGGTGGCGATCTTCTTGCGTTCACGGCCGACCTTGCGGGCGATCCAGATGAAGACCGGGAGCAGCAGCAGCGAGACCACGGTCAGCCGCCAGTCGAGGGCGAGCATGGCCACGACCGAGGCGATCACCGCGGTGAGGTTGGAGACCAGCGAGGTCGCGGTGGAGGTGACGGTGGCCTGCATACCGCCGATGTCGTTGGCGATCCTGGACTGCACCTCGCCGGTGCGGGTGCGGGTGAAGAACGCCAGTGACATGCGCTGGAGCCGTTCGTAGACGGCGGTGCGCAGATCGTGCATGACGCGCTGGCCGACGGTGGTGGAGATCAGCGTCTGGACGACGCCGAAGACCCCGTTGGCCACCGCGGTGGCGATCATGCCGAGGGCCAGCAGGGCCAGCAGCCCGGTGCGGCCCTGCGGGATGGCGGTGTCGAGGATCGCGCGCAGCAGGAAGGGCGAGGCGACCGAGACGAGGGAGGAGAGGGCGACCAGCAGTCCGACGACCGCGAGCCGGCCCCGGTAGGGGCGGAAGAGCCGCATGATGCGGCGGACGTCGGTGGGGGCATCGGGTTTCTTCTTCGGTGGCGACCACCGGTTGACGAGATCGTTTTCGGGGCGCAAGGGGCTCCTTGTGGGCTCAGATACGTGCCGACTCATGGAGTATAAGTCATTGTTACCTAAGCTCACAATGAACGAGGTCCCTGCTATCCTGAGGGCATGGATTCGCGCACCACCGCAGCCGAGCGCATACCGGCAGAGGCCACCCCCGATCAGATCACCGGACGGCTGGCCGATCAGCTCCTGGCGCTGAGCCGCCGGCTGCACCGCTCACAGCGCTCTCTGATGGAGCCGCTGGGCATCACCCCCGCCCAGTCCCGGCTGCTGCGGGTGCTGGCGCACTGCGACGAGCCGCCGCGGATGGCCGACCTCGCGCAGCGGCTGGATGTGGTGCCGCGGGCGGTGACCACACTGGTGGACGCGCTGGAGGACCGGGAGCTGGTACGGCGGCTGCCGGATCCGCACAGTCGGCGGGTGACCAGGATCGAGCTGCGGGAGCGGGGCCGCGAGGCGCTTCAGGAGCTGCGGCTGGCCCGCCGTACCGCGGCGGCCGAGCTGCTCGGGCCGCTCAGCGACGAGCAGCGGGCGGCGCTGACGGCGCTGCTGGACGTATTGGACGAGCCGGAGCCGCCCGCGCACCCCTGACCGCCGCCCCCCGTCCGCCGGTCGGGCCGGCGGACGGGGGGCGGGGGCTCTGGGTCTGGGGCTGGGGGTCTGGGGCTGGAGCCTACAGGTCGGCCGACCCCCGGACCCGGCGCATCTAGTACTTCGGGAACTTCGGGGCCTCGTGTCCGGTGGGACCGTCCTGCTCCACGATCTGCGGGCCTATCTGCGCCGTGCAGGAACTGCACCGCTTCGCGGCGGCCGGGACCGGCGTCAGGCACTCCGGGCACTCCCGCATCGGCGCCGCAGCGGCCTTCGGGAAGAACCTGTCCTGCAGGCGGTTCATCGGCAGCACCACCAGGAAGTAGATCACCGCGGCCACGATCACGAAGCTGATCACCGCGTCGATGAACTTGCCGTAGGGGAACACCACCCCGGAGGACTTGAACGTCTCGTTGCTGAAGTTGCCCGTGGAGCCGGAGATCAGGCCGACGACCGGGGTCAGGAACGCCGTGACGAAGCCGTTGACCAGAGCGGTGAAGGCGGCGCCGACGACGATGCCGACCGCGAGGTCGACGACGTTGCCGCGCAGCAGGAAGGTACGAAAGCCCTTCATGGGTGGGGGTCCCCTCTGTGGTTCAGGTTCTTTGTTCAGGGTTGCGAGGGACCACAGTGTGCCGTGTCTCACCGCCGGGAGGCCAACCGGCCCGGCCGGCCACCTGGTGTGCGGCCCGGGCCGTGTTCCGGTCCGGGCCGCACACCCGCAGGTCAGTTGCGCCAGGTGTCGCTGAGTGCGACCTTGCCGGTGGCGGGGACGGTGGCCGTCCGGTTGGCGCCCGATTCCCAGGTGACGTTCCCGGCGCCGTCCTTGCGGATGTACTTGTACTGGAAGGCCGTTCCCGGGGCCAGGGTGACGTCGAGCTTCCAGACCGGGTAGCTCGCCGAGGAGAGCGGCAGGGCCTTGGCCGGGTCCCAGGTGCCGAGGGTGGCGTTGTCCCCGACGACGAAGATGTTCTGGCCGAAGACGGTGGTGGCGTTCACCGCGAACGAGGCGCCGGCGCCCGGAGTGGGTGTGGTGCCGCCGCTCGTGCCGCCGGTGGTGGTCCCGCCCGGGCACGGTCCGCCGACATAGAGGGCCACCGCGTCGTCGGCCCCGATGGTGGCGGTGAAGCGGCCGTCGGAGCCGACGGTGTAGCGGACCCCGCTGTGCTGGACGTCGCAGTAACCGCCCGCGGGCAGCGAGGTGGTGAAGGTCGAGGTGAGCGCGCCGCTCTCGTGGTTGATCGCGACGTAGCCCTTGCCGCCGCGGCCGAAGGCGATGGCGTTGTTGCCGTTGCTCCACCAGTTGGTCACCGCGGTGCCGGAGACGGCGTTGCGGAAGCCGACCATGCCGGCGATCTGCGGCCAGGCGTGCTGGCACTTCCAGCCGTCGCTGTAGCAGGCGTTGACGGTGCCGCCAGCCGGAGGACCGGCGTCGAAGTCCGAGAACTCGTAGCCGGAGTAGACGTTGGGCGAGCCGTACGGCCACGCCAGCAGGTAGACGTTGGCGAGGGTGTAGGTCGCGCCGTTCTTGTAGGAGAGGGTGGAGCCGTTGCGCTCGGTGTCCCAGTTGTCGACGAAGGTGCGGGTGTTGCCGCTCGGCAGGTAGCCGGCGCCCCAGGAGGCGCCCCAATTGCTCAGCGAGGCGATCCGGTCGCCGGTGAAGACGCGCTTGAGGTCGTAGGCGCCCTGGAAGGCGTCGACGTCGCCGGTCCCGGTGTACTCGGTGGGCTGGACGGCCTCGCCCGCGCCGTAGATGACCTCCTGTGCCCAGAAGACGCCCGGATTGGAGAGTTTCGACCTGATCGCGGCGAGGTCGGTGTCGGCCATGTGCTTGGCGGCGTCGATCCGGAAGCCGTCGACTCCCATGGAGAGCAGGTTGTTGAGGTACCCGGCGATGGTGGAGCGGACGTAGTCGCTGCCGGTGTCGAGGTCCGCGAGGCCGGACAGCTCGCACGTCTGGACGTTGGCGCGGTTGGTGTAGTCGGAGATGCCGGTCCGGCAGCTGTGGAAGTCCTGGTCCTGGTAGTAGCCCGGGTAGTTGTACTTGGTGTACGAACTGCCCCCGGTGCCGGTACCGGAGCCCGCCGACATGTGGTTGATCACCGCGTCGGCGATGACCTTCACCCCCGCGGCATGACAGGTGCTGACCATGTTCCGGAAGGAGGTGGCGTCACCGAGCCGGCCGGCGATCTTGTAGCTGACGGGCTGGTAGGACGTCCACCACTGCGGGCCCTGGATGTGCTCCTGGGCCGGCGACACCTCGACGAAGCCGTAACCGGTCGGGCCGAGGGTGCTGGTGCAGGCCTGGGCCACCGAGTCGTACTTCCACTCGAAGAGTGTCGCGGTGACGTCCTTGGTCCCGGGCGGGGTGGCCGCGGCAGGCTGTTGCGAGCTGACCGCGACCAGCGCGGTGACCGCTGTGACCGCGGCCAGCGCACCGCTGATAACACGGGATCTCATGGGCGGCTCCTTCGGTGAACGGGCACGGAGGTGCCCTCGAAGGCAGCCACGCGCCTGGCCGCCGGGGTGGGGCGGGAGCCCGGTGCTACGGGTCCCGGTGCCCAGGAGCTTCTCGCCGTGGATGCGTACACGTCAATAAGTGCCGCGGAAGAAGTTTCACCCTCTTACTGCAAGCCGTTGCCGGGCGGCTGCCCGCCCTGCTGTCTCAGCCCGCCAGGTGTGCCCGGTCGCCCATCACGATCACCGGGTGGTCCGCGGGGGTGAGGGTGCGCAGCAGATAGCGCATCGCGTCCTTGCTGACGGTGACACAGGCGGAGGTGCCCACGCCGTGGTCCAGGTGCAGCCAGATCCCGCCGCCCTTGGACTCGCCCCGCGGGCGGGTCGGATCGGCGGGTGAGGTGCCGACGACCCGGTTGTAGTCGATGGCGATCACGTAGTCGAAGTCGTGCTGATAGCTCTTCGGCCAGGACGCGGGCGTGGTGAACGCGGTCGAGCGGTGGTACGGAAGCCGCGCGCCGGGGTCGGCGAGCAGGCCGCCGGCGTCGTGCAGGGTGAACACACCGATCGGGCTTCTCAGGTCGTCCTCGTGGTGCTGCGGGGTCCAGCCGTGGATGGCGTTGTGCGACGGCCAGGTGGGTCCTGGCTGCCAGATGCCGTCACCGGTCCGGGTGAACAACGCGACGGTGGACCGCGAGGTGGTCGGGCTCGCTCCGTAGACGACGATCGCCTGCCGGGCGGCGGCGGGCACCTGCGCGGACATCGTCGGGCCGACGCCGGGCAGCGTCCGGCCGGGGGTCGGGGTGGCGCCCGGCGACGCCTTCGCGGCGGCTCCGCCGCCGACCGAGGGGTGCCCGGCCGAGCCCTTGGCACCAGCCGTTCCCGTACCGCCGCCGGTGCCGCCGCAGCCCGCCAGCAGCAGGACGCCCGCCGCCGTCACCGCCGCGAGCGTCGTCCCGCGTGCGCGCACCGTGGTCGCCGCTCCTCGCATCGCCGTCCCGCCCTCCACTCGTCACGCTCGTCACAACAGGCCACCAGCCGCGGCCCATCCGGGGCGCCGCCCGGGACCGGCCACCGGAAAACCGGTTGACCCGGCGCGGACCGCGACGCGAACCTTGCACGGCGCCTGACCACTCCCGGCAGGGTTTCTCCTGATACGCCCCACCGGTCCCGGCTTCCGCCTCGTTCGCACCCACCCGAGGACATCATGCCGTCCCTGCGCAGTCTTCCCCTCTCCGACCCCGGCGTGCCGGACGTCCGCTCGGGTTTCCGATTCCTTCTCTGGCTGGAAGCACGCCAGTGGCGGGGCCAGTTGGCGGCCACCGCCTGGGGCACGCTCTACATGGCCGCGGTGGCGTCCTTCCCGCTGACCGTCGGTACGGCGGTGCAGGCCGTCGTGGACCGCTCGGGCCACCGGCTGGCGGTCGCGGGCGCGGTGATGCTCTCCCTCGGGGCGGTCGCCGCGCTGGGCGACACGATGCTGCACCGCACCTCCGTCACCAACTGGATCAGCGCCGCCGCCCGGGTCCAGCAGTTGCTGGCCCGGCAGACCGTCGAGCTGGGCTCGGTGCTGGCCCGGCGGGTCGCGGCGGGCGAGGTGGTGGCGGTCAGCACCGGCGATGTGGAGAAGATCGGCTGGTTCGTCGAGGCGCTGGCCCGCTTCACCTCCGCGCTGCTGGCCACCGTCGGGGTGGCGATCGCCCTGCTGGTCTACCAGCCGGCGCTGGGGGTCGTGGTGGCCGCTTCGGTGCCGGTGCTGGCGGTCGCGGTGCTGCCGCTGCTGCCCGCGGCCACCAAACGGGCCGACCTCCAGCGGGAGAAGGCCGGCCGGGCCACCGAGCTGGCCTCCGACACCGTGGCCGGGCTGCGGGTGCTGCGCGGTATCGGCGGCGAGGAGCTCTTCCTCGACCGCTACCGCCGTGCCTCTCAGCAGGTACGCGCCGCGGCCGTGCACAGCGCCCGGATGTGGGCGCTGATCTCCGCTCTCCAAGTGGTGCTGCCCGGACTGCTGCTGGTGGGCATCGCCTGGTACGGGGCCCGGCTCGCCCTCGACGGCCGGATCTCGGTCGGCGAACTGGTCACCGTCTACGGCTCGGTGGCCTTTCTGCTGGTCCCGCTGCGCAACTTCGAGGAGATCGCGATGGCCTGGTCGTTCTCCCGGCCGTCGGCGAAGCGCGCCGCCCGGGTGCTGTCGCTGCGCCGCCCGGGCCCGCGGCCGGCCGGATCGGACACCGAGCACGGGCCGGTGCCCGGCGCGCGGTACGCGGCCGGGGAGCTCCACGACCCGGCGTCGGGACTGTGGGTCCCGGCCGGACTGCTGACGGCGGTGGTGTGCGGGGACCCGGACGAGGGCGGCCGGCTCGCCGACCGGCTCGGTGGCCACAGCCCCGGCGCGAGCGGGGACGAGGTCTCCGCGCTGCTCGGCGGACAGCCGCTGGACGCCATGCCGCTGGCCGTCGCGCGCGCCGCCGTACTCGTCCAGGACAAGGATCCCGTCCTGCTGTCCGGCACCCTGGCCGAACTGCTCGACGTGCCCTCCTCCGGCGCGGTGTCCATGGCGGCGGCGCTGGCGGCGGCGCAGTGCGGCGATGTGCTGGACGCCCTGGCACAGACCATGGCCGGACCGGACGCGGACCGCGGCGACCCGATGCGGGCCCGGATCACCGAACGGGGACGGTCCCTGTCCGGCGGCCAGCGCCAGCGGCTCGCCCTGGCCCGGTCGCTGGTCGCCGACCCGGAGGTGCTGGTGCTCGACGAGCCGACCTCGGCGGTGGACGCGCACACCGAGGCGCGGATCGCCGCGGCGCTCAAGGAGGTGCGCGGCGGCCGTACCACCGTGGTCCTCACCTCCAGTCCACTGGTGCTCGACCGGGCCGACCGGGTGGTCTTCGTCGACGACGGGGCCGCGACCGCGGTCGGCCGCCATCACGAGCTGCTGCGCGACCATCCCCGCTACCGGGCCGTGGTCACCCGGGAGACCGAGGACGGCAGCGGGCCGGTTCCCGCCATCTTGTCCTTTGAGGAGTCCGCATGATCGGCGTGCCACCACCGCACTACGATCCGGCCGCGCCGACGACGAGCACCACCTTGCCGGTGGGGTCCCCTGCCACGGTCCGCGGCTACGTACGCGAGCTGGCCGGGCGGCACCGGCGCGCCTTCGTGGTGCTGCTCGCGGTCAACACCGTCACCGTGCTGGCCTCGATGGTGGGTCCGTATCTGCTGGGCGGGATGGTGGAGGACCTGGCCACCGGCGACCGGCACATCGCGCTCGGGCGGACGATCGCCCTGTTCCTGACCGCGCTGGCGGTGCAGGCGTTCTTCGTCCGGATCGTCCGGATGCGCGGCGCCGTGCTCGGCGAGACGATGCTGGCCGACCTGCGGGAGGACTTCCTGGTGCGTGCGGTGGCGCTCCCGCCGGGGGTGCTGGAGCGGGCCGGCACCGGTGATCTGCTGTCGCGCATCACCACCGACATCGGCCGGCTGTCCAACGCGATGCGCGAGGCCGTGCCGGAGCTGGCGATCGCGGTGGTGTGGACGCTGCTGCTGCTCGGCGCGCTCACCGTGACCTCGCCGCCGCTCGCGCTGGCGGTCCTGGTCGCGTTGCCGTTGCCGCTGATCGGCTGCCGCTGGTACTTCAGGCGCGCCCCGAAGGCGTACCGCTCAGAGGCGGCGGGCTACGCGGCCGTCGCGGCGGCGCTCACGGAGTCCGTGGACGCCGGCCGCACCATCGAGGCGCACGGCCTCGGCAACCGCCGCGAGGAGCTGTCCCGGCTCCGTATCGGACAGTGGGTCGCCTGGGAGCGCTACACGATGTGGCTGCGCAGCATCCTCTTCCCGGTGGTCAACTTGACGCACACACTGGTCCTGACCGGTGTGCTGATGATCGGCGGCACCTTCGCGCTGCACGGCTGGGTGAGCGCGGGCGAGCTGACCACCGGCGCGCTGTACGCCCAGATGCTGGTCGATCCGGTCAATCTGATGCTGCGCTGGTACGACGAGTTGCAGGTCGCCCAGGTGTCGCTGGCCCGGCTGGTGGGGGTGCGGGAGGTCGCGGCGGCCGACGGTGACGAGGGCCTGACGCCGAAGGGCCGTGAACTGGCGGCCGACCGGGTGCGGTTCGGGTACCGCGCGGGCACCGACGTCCTGCACGGTGTGACCCTGACGATGCCGCCGGGCACCCGGCTGGCGCTGGTCGGCCCCTCGGGCGCGGGCAAGTCGACGCTGGGCCGGCTGCTGGCCGGCATCTACGCGCCCCGTACCGGCGAGGTCACCCTGGGCGGCGCCCAGTTGGCCCGGATGCCGGCCGAACGGGTCCGCCGGCATGTCGCGCTGGTCAACCAGGAGCACCATGTGTTCGTCGGCACCCTCCGCGACAATCTGCGGTTGGCGCGGGCGGAGGCGGCCGACGACGAGCTGTGGGCCGCGCTGGGCGCGGTGGACGCGGCGGAGTGGGCCAGGGCGCTGCCCGACGGTCTCGACACCGAGGTCGGTTCCGGCGGGGCGGTGCTCACCCCGGCGCAAGCCCAGCAGCTCGCCCTGGCCCGGCTGGTGCTGGCCGACCCGCACACCCTGGTACTGGACGAGGCGACCTCGCTGCTCGACCCCCGGGCGGCCCGCCATCTCGAACGCTCGCTGGCCCGGGTCCTCGACGGCCGTACGGTCGTCGCCATCGCCCACCGGCTGCACACCGCGCACGACGCGGACGTGATCGCGGTGGTCGAGGACGGCCGGATCAGCGAGCTGGGCAGCCACCACGACCTGGTCGCCGCCGAGGGCGCCTACGCGGCGCTCTGGCGTTCCTGGCACGGATAGGGAACCACACGGATAAAAAGGCAACGGACAAGAAAGCAAAGGAGCTGACCGGCTGCCTGGAGGGGTGGCCGGCCACCAAGGGGTCGGGTCAGCCGAAGACGCCGAGGGCGGCGAGGGCGCTCGCACCGCCGACGACGAAGAAGGCCGGGGTGAGGATCTTGATCTCCACCCGGCTCCCGGCGCGGAACCGCATGAACTTGGGCGGGCCCAGCGGGTACCAGCGTCGGCGGCCTATCGGTATCGGCCACAGGACCGGGCAACCGGAGACCGTCAGGGCGTCGCCGATGCAGTGCACCAGTGAGCCGAGCAGGATCGGCAGGCCGATCCACAGGTAGTGCTGGCCCGGGCTGTTGAAGAGCCACTCCTTGCCGTTGCCGGGATCGTCGAGGATGTCGACGAGCACCCAGGCGCTGGTGGCGCCGAGCAGCCAGACCAGGACGTCGCTGGAGACCCGGGCCTGCCGCCAGAGCAGGCCCTCGACGGCGAGCACCATGTGGACGAAGAGGATCGCCAGCACCGCCCAGCGTCCGCCGACGAGCGCCGCGCCGGAGCAGCCGGCGCCGAGGAGTACGGCCCACGGCCAGGTGTGGGTCAGGGTGCGGTGGCCGCCGTTCCGCCGCGGGTCGCCCTTCCCGCGGGTCGCCGAATAGGTGGCGTGCCCGAGGGCGTCGATGGCCTTGCACAAGGCGCGCGACACAGGCCCGAAGGCGCGCGATATGGTCGCCGCCTGGTGGTCGAGATCGGGGGCGAGGGCGGCGCCCGCGCAGATCAGCGCACCGACCACAAGGGTCGGCCACGGCATCGGGTGGCCCAGGCCGTCTGCGATGGCCCCCACTCCCAGCCAGGCCGCCGCTCCGGACAGTGAGTGCGCAGGTCCCATCATGGTGGTGCTCGTCCCCCCTTTTCGGCCGCCCTGAGGCGGAGTTGACGCTCAGTCGAGGGCACACCCTACCGGTGATGATCACGGCCTCGTCCCGCCGGCTGCGCCTCCGGCGCCGTGGACGGGCAAGATGGTGGGGTGACCCTTATCGATCAGCTCCCTCCCGACCCCGATCCCGATGCCCTCTTCGAGGCGTTCTCGACGTGGGCCGAAGGCCAGGGCATCACTCTCTACCCGGCCCAGGAGGAGGCGCTCATCGAGGTGGTCTCCGGCGCGAACGTGGTCCTTTCCACCCCCACCGGCTCCGGAAAGAGCCTGGTGGCGGCGGGTGCGCACTTCGCCGCGCTGGCCCGGGACGAGGTGACCTTCTACACCGCGCCGATCAAGGCGCTGGTCTCGGAGAAGTTCTTCGACCTGTGCAAACTCTTCGGCACCGAGAACGTCGGGATGCTCACCGGCGACGCGTCGGTCAATCCGGACGCGCCGGTGATCTGCTGCACCGCCGAGGTGCTGGCGTCCATCGCGCTGCGGGACGGCAGGAACGCCGATGTCGGCCAGGTGGTGATGGACGAGTTCCACTTCTATGCCGAGCCGGACCGCGGCTGGGCCTGGCAGATCCCGCTGCTCGAACTGCCACAGGCGCAGTTCCTGCTGATGTCGGCGACGCTCGGTGACGTCTCCCGGTTCGAGGAGGATCTGACCCGGCGCACCGGGCGGCCCACCGCGGTGGTGCGTTCCGCGACCCGGCCGGTACCGCTGAGCTACGAGTACCGCACCACGCCGATGACCGAGACGCTCACCGAACTGCTGGAGACCCGTCAGTACCCGGTCTACATCGTGCACTTCACCCAGGCGGCGGCGGTGGAGCGGGCGCAGGCGCTGATGAGCATCAACATGTGCACCCGGGCGGAGAAGGACGCGATCGCCGACCTGATCGGCAACTTCCGCTTCACCACCGCCTTCGGCCGCAATCTCTCCCGGTACGTGCGGCACGGCATCGGTGTGCACCACGCCGGGATGCTGCCCAAGTACCGCCGGCTGGTGGAGAAGCTCGCCCAGGCCGGCCTGCTGAAGGTGATCTGCGGGACCGACACCCTGGGGGTGGGCGTCAATGTGCCGATCCGCACGGTTCTCTTCACCGCCCTCGCCAAGTACGACGGGCAGCGGGTGCGGGTGCTGCGGGCCCGGGAGTTCCACCAGATCGCCGGCCGCGCCGGGCGGGCCGGCTTCGACACCGCCGGCTTCGTGGTGGCGCAGGCCCCTGAGCATGTGATCGAGAACGAGAAGGCACTGGCCAAGGCGGGCGACGACCCGAAGAAGCGGCGCAAGGTGGTGCGCAAGAAGGCGCCGGAGGGCTTCGTCAACTGGTCGGAAGCCACCTTCGAGAAACTGATCGCGGCCGACCCCGAGCCGCTGACCTCGCGGTTCCGGGTGACGCACACCATGCTGCTGTCCGTCATCGCCCGTCCGGGCAACGCCTTCGAGGCCATGCGGCGGCTGCTTGAGGACAACCACGAGGACCGGCGGGCCCAGTTGCGGCACATCCGCCGGGCCATCGCCATCTACCGCTCGCTGCTGGACGGCGGGGTGGTGGAACGGCTGGCCGAACCGGACGCCGAGGGCCGCATCGTCCGGCTCACCGTCGACCTCCAGCAGGACTTCGCGCTCAACCAGCCGCTGTCCACCTTCGCGCTCGCCTCCTTCGAACTCCTCGATCCCGACTCCCCCTCCTACGCCCTGGACATGGTGTCGGTGGTGGAGTCCACCCTGGACGACCCGCGGCAGATCCTCGCCGCCCAGCAGAACAAGGCGCGCGGCGACGCGGTGAGCGCGATGAAGGCCGACGGGGTGGAGTACGAGGAGCGGATGGAGCGCCTCCAGGACGTCGGTTACCCCAAGCCGCTGGAGGAACTGCTCCTGCACGCCTACGGCGTCTACCGCAAGAGCCACCCCTGGGTCGGTGACCACCCGCTGTCGCCCAAGTCCGTGGTCCGCGACATGTACGAGCGGGCGATGACCTTCTCGGAGTTCGTCTCGTACTACGAACTCGCCAGGACCGAGGGCATCGTCCTGCGCTACCTGGCCGGCGCCTACAAGGCGTTGGAACACACCGTGCCGGACGATCTGAAGTCGGAGGACTTCCAGGATCTGACGGCGTGGCTCGGTGAGCTGGTCCGGCAGGTGGACTCCAGTCTGCTCGACGAGTGGGAACAGCTCGCCAACCCCGAGGTGGAGACGGCCGAGCAGGCCGCGGAACGGGCCGACCAGGTCAAGCCGGTCACCGCCAACGCCCGGGCCTTCCGGGTGCTGGTCAGAAACGCCCTCTTCCGCCGGGTGGAGCTCGCCGCCCTGGAGAAGTACAACCTGCTCGGTGAGCTCGACGCGGACACCGGCTGGGACGCCGACGCCTGGGCGGAGGCCATGGACGCGTACTGGGACGAGTACGACGACCTGGGGACCGGACCCGACGCGCGCGGCCCCAAGCTGCTGCTGATCGAGGAACAGCCGCAGCTCGGTCTGTGGCGGGTCCGGCAGACCTTCGCCGACCCCAACGGCGACCACGGCTGGGGGATCTCCGCCGAGGTGGATCTGGCGGCCTCCGACGAAGAGGGCCGCGCGGTGATCCGGCTGACCGATGTCGGGGAACTGTGAGGTGACCGAGAACGCGCGGGACGACACGGACCGGACGGGCAGCGCCGCCGACGGACTGGTGGAGCTGCTCGACCTGGAGCGGATCGAGGAGGACATCTTCCGCGGGCGCAGTCCCGAGGAGCGGTTGCAGCGGGTGTTCGGCGGCCAGGTCGCGGGCCAGGCCCTGGTCGCGGCCGGCCGGACCACCGACGGCAGCCGTCCGGTGCACTCGCTGCACGCGTACTTTCTGCGGCCGGGCCGCCCCGGTGTGCCCATCGTGTACCAGGTGGAGCGGGTCCGGGACGGACGCTCCTTCACCACGCGGCGGGTGGTGGCCATCCAGCAGGGTCGGACGATCTTCAACCTGACCGCCTCCTTTCATCAGTCGGAGCCGGGCTTCGAGCACCAGATGCCGATGCCCGGCGTACCGGGCCCGGAGGAACTGCCGACGCTCGGCGACGAACTCCGGGCCCACCTCGGGGTGCTGCCGGAGGCGCTGCGACGGATGGGCCGCCGGGTCGCCTTCGACATCCGCTATGTGAACCGGCTGCGCTGGACCCCCGAGGAGATCGAGGGCGCCGAGCCGCGCAGCGCGGTGTGGATGCGCGCGATCGGTCCGCTGGGGGACGATCCGCTGGTGCACACCTGCGCGCTCACCTACGCCAGCGACATGATGCTGCTGGACGCGGTGCGGGTGCCGATCGAGCCGCTCTGGGGCCCCAGGGGCTTCGACATGGCGTCGCTCGACCACGCAATGTGGTTCCACCGGCCGTTCCGGACCGACGAGTGGTTCCTCTACCAGCAGGAGTCACCGATCGCGACCGGTGCCCGCGGCCTGGCGCGCGGTCAGATCTTCGACCGCGCGGGGCGGTTGCTGGTCTCGGTGATGCAGGAAGGGCTCTTTCGCAAGATCGGGAGCTGACCTGCGGCGCGGGAGCAGCCGGCCCAGCCCCCGGCGCGCCGGAGCAGCGGCGTGGCGGGGCGGCCGGGTGCCGGGCGGTGGCTGCGGCGGTGGCTGCGGCGGTGAAGTCGACGTCAAAAGCGACGACGTTGACCACGCCGAGGAAGCCGAGGAAGCCGGCGAAGACGACGACGGGACCGCCGGCGGCCTGCTCGACCGCGGGGTCGATGACCGGCCTGACGGCCGGATCGACGGCTTGGGCAGCGCCGGAGGGCCCGAGCCCGGTCGCGAGGAGGGCCGTGGCGCCGGGCGCAGCGCGCGGGCCCTGCCCAGGGCGTCGGCGAGCGCGAGCAGGCCGAGGGTGATCTCCTCCGGATGGTCCGCGACCGTCACCTCCCTGATCCGTGTCGCCGAGGCGCGGCCGACCCGGCCGGGCGGCAACTCCCCACGCAGCTTACGCAGGTGGGTGCGGTCGAAGGCGTCCGGCACCGCGTCGGCGACGATCTCGGGACCCAGCAGCGCCGCCCAGACCGCGGCCTCCTCCCACGCGTCATGCGCGTCCCGGACGAGTTGGGCGGTGCGGCGGGCCCGCCAGCGCCGCGGCCGCTGGTCCTCGCCGGCCGCGACCGCCTCCCGCAGGTCCTGCGGCAGGGGGCCGTGCAGCAGCTCCGGGTGGGTGTCGCCGAGCTCGGCGACCTCCCACGCCAGATACATCCAGACCACCGCCTGGTACTGATTGACGTACCAGCGCAGCGGGTGCGCGTATCCGGCCCGGGCGAGCCGGACGAAGCGCTCCCGGCCGACCCCGAGCAGCTTCGCCGCCTCATCGCTGCTCACGAGGCGCAGCCGGGCCAGCAGCGGCTCCGGATGGCCCTCCGCCGAGCGCAGCCGGGCGACCGCCTCGGCCGGCACCTTCCACTGTCCCGGCCCGCAGACCACACTCGGCACCTCGCCGGTCTGGAGCGCCACGTCGAAATCGTCGTGGTCGAGACCCAGCTCCTCCCTGGCACGCGTGAGGGTCAGCAGCGCGGGTGCGACCGGCCCGGTGTCGGCCGGCGGCGCCTCCGGCGCCCTCGCCGCCCCGCCCGACCCGCTCGCCCCGGTCGAACCGCTCGATCCGCTCTCCCGGGCAGCCCCGGTGCCCCGGGCCGTCGTGGCCGCCGCCGCCGTTTTGGTCGCCGGTGCCTTCCGCGCCGACCGGACCGTCTTCATCGTCATGGCCATCATTCCCCCGCATCCGTTCAATCACTGACAGTGACCAATCTAATGAGCGAGACGACCGGCCGTCGGCGGCCCTGTGGATAACTCCCGCCGCTCCGAACGGCTCAGAAGGCGATCCGGACCGTTGCGGCGGGAGGCGCTCCATGGGGTCGGAGAGCGCCCGAGTGGAGGAGGAGGCGTCAGCGGCCGCGCGGTGCGTACATGATGACCCCCACCCCGGCCAGCGTGATCGCCGCGCCGATGATGTCGAACCGGTCCGGCCGGTAACCGTCCGCGACCGCCGCCCACAGCAGCGAGCCGGCCACGAACACCCCGCCGTACGCCGCGAGGATCCGGCCGAAGGAGGCGTCCGGCTGAAGCGTCGCGACGAAACCGTAGAGGCCCAGGGAGACGACGCCCAGCGCCACCCAGCCGATCCCCCGGTGCTCCCGCACTCCCTGCCAGACCAGCCAGGCGCCGCCGATCTCCAGGAAGGCGGCGACGACGAAGAGGAGTACGGAACGCGGGCTGATCATGCGACCATGATGCATGGCCACCAGCGACCCCCTGGACGCCGGGCCCGCCGCCGACGCCGCGCGGACCGGAGCCCGGGAGAGGCAGCGGATCAGGGAGTTCTTCGCACCGAAGGCGGCCGGCTGGGAGAAGCGCTTCCCCGACGACACCCCCGCCTACGCGGCGGCCGTCGCCGAGCTGGGACTGCGGCCGGGCGACCGGGTACTGGACGCCGGCTGCGGCACCGCGCGAGCGCTGCCGCTGCTGCGGGCGGCGGTCGGCGCGGCCGGCACGGTGCTCGGCTGCGACCTGACCCCGGAGATGCTGCGGGAGGCGGCGTCGCTCGGCCGCACCGACGCGGGAACGCTGATCGAGGCGGACAGCGCCCGGTTGCCACTGCGGGACGCCGGGCTCGACGCCGTCTTCGCGGCGGGTCTTGTGCACCATCTGCCCGACCCCGCCGCGGGCTTGCGGGAGTTGGCCCGGGTGACCGGGCCGGGCGGCCGGCTGGCCCTCTTCCATCCGCTGGGCCGGGCCGCCCTCGCCGCCCGACGGGGGCACTCGCTGCGAGCCGACGACGTACGCGCGCAGCCGCGCCTGGGCCGACTGCTCGGCGACGCCGGCTGGGAACTCTCCCTGCTCGACGATTGCGCGGCCAGGTATCTGGCCGTCGCGGTCAGACGCCGGGACTGACGTCGCGGGACCGCCCGGCGGATCGACCCCTGAGCGCGTGCGTGGGCCGCGGGACGCCCCACGGCACCCGGCGCGGGCACCCGGCCGCCCACCGGCCCGCCACCCCACCGGATCCCGGCGCCCGCCCACCTCTCGACGGCGCGGTTACCGGCTGGTTAGGGTGCGCGGACGGGGATGCGCGGCGAGGCGAGGGAGACACCGGATGGGCGCCGAGGACACCGAACACGCCCGGAACACCGAGAGCGCGAAGGAGCCACAGGACGCCGGGATCGCCGGGAAGGCTGGGGACGCCGGGATCGCTGATGACACCGACGCGCTGTTCGTGCTGACCGCCGCGATGCTGACGCCGGGCCGGTACCCGGGCGTACTGGGGGACGACTATCCGTCGGCCTGCGCGGAGTTGGACCTCGCCCCGGTGGAGACCGGCTACGGGCTGGTGTTCGGCCAGGACGGCGCCGGCGTGCGGTGGACGGTGGCGACGACGGACACGGCCACGGTCGCGTGCGCGCTCGCGGCCTGGGACTGCGGTCTGGCGTACGACCTCTCCCCCGACGAGAACAGTCTGGCCGCCTCGCTCCCGGGCTGGCCGCTGCCGGTGGCGGTGGCCGCACCCGGTGTGCCCGCTCCGCACGACCCCGACGAGGGGACAGCCGGCCGGCCGCCGCTCGCGCCGCCCGACGCCTCCGTATGGGGTCCCGCCCAGCGGCGCATGGGCGCGGACGAGATCGCGGTCCGCTGGCACGAGTGGCGGGGCCGGTCGGCTCCGGAAAGCGCGTCCCGGCCGGATCCGGCTCCCGAGGCCGAAGGCCGCGCACCGGCGCCCGCGGCGGAGCACCAGAGCAAGGCCCCCTCCGCCGAACTCTCCACCGCACCCGCTGCACCCGCTGCACCCGCCACACCCGATACCGAGCCCACCGCACCCGCCGCGGCCCAGCCCCCCGCCATCTCCCACAGCGGCGTACGCCGTGCCCTCGCCGCCGCCGAGGAGTATCTGCGGCGCCCGCCCCCCGCCGGCCGGGTGCGGAGCGTCCACGGTGCGGTGCGGGCCGACGGACCCGGCTGGAGCCTGGTGGCGCGGATCGACGACATGGCGTTCGTGCTGCTGGACGAGGCTCCGGGCACGGTCCTGCCGGTCGGGCGCGGAACCGCGCTTCCGGCCCTGCTGGAAGCCCTCGGCAAGCTGGCCGCGACACCGGCACCCGCACCGGCTCCGCCGGCCGACCCGGGCCCGCCCACTCCCGCCACCGCCACCGCCCCGAGCTCGGGCCCCGCAGCCGCCGTCACCCCTTCCTGATGTCCGCGGCGACCGCGTCCGCCGCCTTGCGCGCGGCCACCAGCACCGGATCCCAGACCGGGGAGAAGGGCGGCGCGTAGCCGAGGTCCAGATCGACCAGCTGCCCCACCGTCAGGCCGGCGGTGAGCGCGACCGCCGCGACGTCGACGCGTTTGGCGGCGCCCTCCCGGCCGATGATCTGCACCCCGAGCAGCCGCCCGGTACCGCGCTCGGCCAGCATCTTGACGGTCATCCGGGCGGCGTCCGGGTAGTAGTGGGCCCGGCTGTCGGACTCGATGACGACGGTGACGAACTTCAGCCCGGCGGCGCGCGCCTGGGACTCCTTCAGACCGGTACGGGCCAGCTCCACGTCGCAGACCTTGCTGACCGCGGTGCCGACGACCCCGGGGAAGGTCGCGTACCCGCCGCCGATATTGGTGCCGATGATCCGGCCGTGCTTGTTGGCGTGGGTGCCGAGCGCGATGTGCTGGAGGGTGCCGGAGACGAGGTTGAGCACCTCCACGCAGTCACCGCCCGCCCATACCCGCTCGGTGCCGCGTACCCGCATCGAGCGGTCGGTGAGCAGGCCGTCGTGCACGCCGAGCGGCAGTCCCGCCGCGCGGGCCAGCGCGGTGCTGGGGCGTACGCCGAGGCCGAGCACGACGATGTCGGCGGGGAACTCCCGGTCGTCCGTGGCCACCGCGCGGACCCGGCCGTCGGGGCCGGTCAGCACCTCCCGTACGGCGGCGTCGGACGCCACCCGGACGCCGAGCCCTTCGAGCTCCTCGCGGACCAGCCGCCCCATGTCCGGGTCAAGGGTGCTCATCGGCTGCTCGGCACGGTCGACCAGGGTCACCTCAAGACCGTGGCGCAGCAGCGCCTCGGCCATCTCCACCCCGATGTAACCGCCGCCGACCACCACGGCGCGCCGTACCCCCTCCGGGCCGAGTCCGCGCAGGACGGCCTCGCCGTCGTCCAGGGTCTGCACGCCGTGGACGCCGGGGGCGTCGATGCCGGGGACGGCCGGCCTGACGGGTACGGCGCCGGTGGCGATCACCAGGTGGTCGTAGCCGGTCCACTCCTCGCGGCCCTCGCCGTCCCGGGTGCGGACGCGCCCGGCGGCGGTGTCCACCTCGGTCACCTCGGTGCCGAGCCGCACGTCGATGTCGTGGGCGCGGTGCTGCTCCGGACTTCTGGCGATCAGGTCCTGGGGGCCTTCGGCGTTCCCGCCGATCCAGTACGGGATGCCGCAGGCGGAGTAGGACGTGTAGTGGCCGCGTTCGAACGCGATGATCTCCAGGGCGTCCGCGGCCTTGCGGCGGCGGGCCTGGGAGGCCGCGGACATGCCGGTGGCGTCACCGCCGATCACGACCAGACGTTCCGTCATCTTCGGCGGGTCCCCTTCGGTACGGATGTCGGTGCGGATGGTCGCGGGTCGTCCGTGCGGACCGTGTCCGTACGGCGGTACGGGTCGGGTGCGCTACGGCTCCAGGTCGCACTTTACGTGGATGGGCGCCGGCTGCCCCGCGCCCGGCGTGGGCGTCGGGCGCCGCGCCGCCGCGTCGTCCCGGTCAGCGGGTGCCCGGACCGACCGCCCCCGCGGTCCGGGCGAGCCGGGACCTGGCCTCCATCAGCGCGAACCCCAGCAGATTCAGCCCCCGCCAGCCGGCGGGACGCGTGGCGGCCTCGTCATCGGCCGCCAGTCCGATCCCCCAGATCCGGTCACGGGGACTGGCTTCCACGAGGACGCGGCGGCCGGTGGCGAGCAGGAAGGCCAGCAGCTCGGGGTGCCGGCCGAACTTGTGCACGCTGCCCTCGACGACCAGCGCGAAGCGCTCCCGCGCCCACCGGTCCTCGTCGAAGCCGCGGACGGCGCGGCCGGCGTCCTTTGCCGCTTTGGGGTGCACGGCGGCCAGCACGCGGCGCTCGGCGTCGGGGTCGCCGAAGAGGCGGGCCTTGCCGGCCATCATCCAGTGTTCGGCGGTGGGGTAGCAGGCGCCGTCGACCGTGAAGGGAGCGGGCCACCACTGACTGAGGCAACCGGGGCCGACACTGCCGTCGGGGCACGGACGGTGCCCCCAGAAGTGCAGGTACTTCACCCGGGCGCCGGTGGCGGTGAGCGTGGCGAGCTCCGCCACCGAGCGGACGGCGGCCGCGCCGCCGGCCTCGTCGGGCGGCGGCCCGTCGGCCGGCGCGTCGGAAGGCATGGGCGTCAGACCGTTTCGAGCGGGCGGTGCGGAGCGGCCGGGAGCTGGACGAGGACGGCGTCTTCCGGACGGATCACGCCGTCCGCCAGCACGACGCCCATGATGCCGCCCTTGCGGACGATGGCGCCCGCTTCGTCGCGGCCGATGACCCGTTTGAGCAGGCCGCTGCGGAACCGGTCGATCTGGAGGCAGGGGTTGCGCAGCCCGGTGACCTCGACCACCGCGTCCGGTCCCAGCCGCAGCCGGGTGCCCACGGGGAGGCCGAGCAGGTCGAGACCGCGTGTCGTGACGTTTTCCCCCAGGTCGCCGGGGGCTATCTCGTATCCGGCCGCGCGCAGCTCGTCGAAGAGTTCGGCGTGGATGAGGTGGACCTGCCGCAGGTTGGGCTGGCTCGGGTCCCTGGCGACGCGGGAGCGGTGCTGCACGGTGACGCCAAGGTGCGCGTCGCCTTCCACCCCGAGGCCGGTGAGCAGCGTGATGCTGTCGCGGGTGGGCTTGCTGAACCGGTGCCGGGCGTCGCGGCTCACCGCGACGACGGTACCGGTGGCGCCGATGGTGCCGTCGGTGGCGTTCGTGGCGTCGGTCATGGCTGATCTCCCCTCGCAGCGGATGCTCGCAGCGGATGCGCCCGCCCAGCCGCACCCTACCGAGGGGCAGCGGCTGTCAGCGACCGATTTGTCGCCGGCTGACCCGGCGCAGCCGGCGCCGCTGCGAGGAATCGAGGGTCAGGTACGCGGCCACGGGCACTCCCACGATGATCAGGAAGCTCACCCACCACGGCACCCAGATGAGCAGGATCAGGCCCACCACCGCGCCGCCGACCGCGAGTTTCGCTCTGCTTGACATCTGCCAGCCTCCATACCGCGGCGGCCCGCGCCGCTCGCACACTGTCTCTACCCAGTGAAACGCGTCGCGGACCGCCCCAGTTCCCCCCGGCCCGGTGGCCCGGGAGGATTTTCCGCTGGTCAGCCCAGTTCGGCCGCCGTGAAGGAGGTGGCAGGGGCCGTGGTCCGAAGCGGCGAGAGCAGCCGCGGCGCGGCCGGGCGGTCCGCCGTCCGCAGCCCGCCCGCGCCGCCGGCCAGCGGCAGCCGCAGCACCGAGTGCTCGAGGTCCACCGTCACCTTCGGGGTGGTGTCGGGCGGCAGGATCAGTCCGCCGTCGGTGCCGGCCACGATCAGCGCCAGCCGGTGCCCGGCGGGTACGACGTGGTCGGTGGCGGCGAGCTGGATGGTGATGGTGTACGGCTTGCCCGGGGTGAGCGCCACACCGTGGTCGGGCGACCGGTAGTGGCCGAGGTCGGCCCAGCCGCGGCTGAACACCGTGTGGTCGACGCTCTCGCTGTCGGCCGCCGTGTCGAGGTAGCACGCGCTGTCACCGGCGGTGCTCTCGCCGTAGCAGGAGCGGGTGTCGAGGGTGGTGATGCCCTCGCCGCCGCCGAGGAAGTCGCGGATGGTCGCGGGGCCGAGGTCGACCAGGACCGCGGACAGGTGGGCGCTGGTGGTGGAGGAGGCGGCGGTCACCGTGACCGTGCCGCCGCCGGAGATCCGCAGGTCCTTGGCCAGTACCCCGGTGGTGAAGGAGGTCTTCTCGGGGGTGGCGGTGTCGGCCGAGGCGGCCCAGTCCTCCTCCCACAGGTCGGGGTCGTCGGTGAAGGACTCGGTGCCGGCCTTGGGCCGCCCGGTGCCGAGGGTGCCCAGACCGTCATCGGCGCCGGCGCCGACCCCGGCGCCGAGGCTGAGAGCGGTGTCGCGGGTGCCGGCCGGCGGCCACACGCCGTCGGTGGTCCAGTGGTCCACGCTCCGCTCGATGTCGGCCATCGGCTCCCGCTGGATGCCGTTGTCCACGCCGAGCAAATAGTGGTCGAACCAGCGCTGGAGGGTCGGCACCCAGGCCGAGCGGCGGTAGTCGAAGGGGTCGACGTGGCCGGTCTGCGACAGCCACACCTTGCGCTCGACGCCGTGCTCGGAGAGCGCCTGCCACCACTGGCCGAAGTTCTTGGTGCGGACGTTGAGGTCCTGCGTGCCCTGCACCGCGAAGACGCTGGCGCGCACCTTGCCGGCGTCCTTGAAGTAGTCCCGGGCGTTCCAGAAGGAGGTCCAGTCGCCGTCGCGGGGCGAGCCGTCGATGATCTTCTGCTGCTGCCCGGCGCAGGCGGCGTGGGCGCCGTCGCTCTCCACGTAGTCCGACAGCCACTCGGGACCGTCCTGGAGCGGCGCGCCCTGCTGGAAGTAGTAGTCGTACCAGGAGGAGATGGAGCTGATCGGCACGATGGTCTTCAGGCCTTTCACCCCGGTCGCGGCGACCCCGTTGGCGATGGTGCCGTCCCAGCTCTTGCCGATCATGCCGACGGCGCCGGTGGTCCAGGTGGCTTTGACGCCGTGGCCGCCGGCCCTGGCGCTGTAGCCCTTGGCGCGGCCGCCCAGCCAGTCCACCACGGCCTTGGCCGACTGGATGTCGGAGGGGCCGCCGATGTCGACGCAGCCGTCGGACCGGTCGGTGCCCGCCAGGTCGACCAGTACGGTCGCGTAGCCGCGGGGCACGAAGTAGTTGTCGTAGAACAACGGCGCCTGGACGATGGCGCCTGCCGCGTCGTAGGTCTTGATCTGGCTCTCGTTGCCGCGTCCGCAGCAGGAGTAGTACGGGCTGGCGTCCATGATGACCGGCACCTTGCGGCCGGCCTTCGCGGGTTCCGCGGGCCGCACGATGTCGACGGCCACCCGGTCGGTGCGGCCGTCGCCGTCGCCGTCGAGACCGGTGTCCACCCAGACGGCTTCGCGGATGGCGTCGGCGTAGGAGTAGTCGGGCTGGCTGAGGCCGTGCCGTACGGTGCCGCCCCCGGGGCCGGCCGCGTGGGCGGTGGCACCGGGGGCGGTGAGTACGGCGGCGAGAGCGGCAACAACCGCCAGCAGCAGGGAGATCCACGGATTGCGGGAGGCCCGCGTCTTTGAGATCACCCGGGGAGGCTAACGCCTGTTCGGGTCACGTCAACAGGGCCGCCGGCGGCTACTTGCCTCCCGTCAGCCCCGCCCGCCGCAGCGCGTCCGCCATCGCACCGCCCGGTGCGGACTGCCCGGACCCCGAGCCGCCGCCGCGCCGACCGCCCTGGCCGCCGGGGCTCTGACCCACCTGGCCACCCTGACCGCCCTGGCCGCCCTGACCGCCCTGCCTGGTGCCGCGATTGCCCTGCCGCGGCGGGGTGTTGCCCTGCCGCTCGCCGCCGCCCCGCTGCCGGGGGCCGCCCGCCGTCACCTCGTCGTCCAGCCGCAGCGTCAGCGAGATCCGCTTGCGGGGCAGATCGATGTCCAGCACCTTGACCCGGACGATGTCGCCGGGCTTGACGATCTCGCGCGGGTCGGACACATAGGAGTCGGAGAGGGCCGAGACGTGCACCAGGCCGTCCTGGTGCACACCGACGTCCACGAACGCGCCGAAGGCGGCCACATTGGTGACCACGCCCTCGAGCAGCATGCCGGGGCGCAGGTCCTTCATCTCCTCCACGCCCTCCTTGAAGGTCGCGGTCTTGAAGGCGGGCCGCGGGTCCCGGCCGGGCTTCTCCAGTTCGGCGAGGATGTCGGTGACGGTGGGCAGACCGAAGGTCTCGTCGACGAAGTCCTGCGGGCGCAGGGTCCGCAGCACGCCGCCGTTGCCGATCAGCTCCCTGATGCCGGTGCCCGCGCCGGCACTCATCCGCCGCACCACCGGATACGCCTCCGGGTGCACGCTGGAGGCGTCCAGCGGGTCGTCGCCGCCCTGGATGCGCAGGAAGCCGGCGCACTGCTCGTACGCCTTCGGGCCGAGCCTGGCCACCTCCTTGAGGCCCTTGCGGGTACGGAAGGGGCCGTTGGCGTCGCGGTGGGCGACGATGTTGGCGGCCAGCGACTCGGTGATGCCCGAGACCCGGCGCAGCAGCGGCACCGAGGCGGTGTTGACGTCCACGCCCACGCCGTTGACGCAGTCCTCGACGACCGCGTCGAGCGAGCGCGACAGCTTCACCTCGGACAGGTCGTGCTGGTACTGGCCGACGCCGATGGAGCGCGGGTCGATCTTGACCAGTTCGGCCAGCGGGTCCTGGAGGCGGCGGGCGATGGAGACCGCGCCGCGCAAGGAGACGTCCATGCCGGGGAGTTCGGCGGACGCGTAGGCGGATGCCGAGTAGACCGAGGCGCCGGCCTCGGAGACCACGGCCTTGGTCAGGTTCAGCTCCGGGTGGGCCTTGATCAGTTCGGCGGCGAGCTTGTCGGTCTCGCGGGAGGCGGTGCCGTTGCCGATCGAGATCAGGTCGACCCGGTGGGCGGCGGCGAGCCGGGCGAGGGTGGCGAGCGACTCGTCCCAGCGGTTGCGGGGCACATGCGGGTAGATGGTGTCGGTGGCGACCACCTTGCCGGTGTCGTCGACCACCGCGACCTTGACGCCGGTCCGCAAGCCCGGGTCGAGACCCATGGTGGCGCGGGTGCCGGCCGGCGCGGCGAGCAGCAGGTCGCGCAGGTTCGCCGCGAAGACCCGTACCGCCTCGTCCTCGGCCTCCTGGCGGAGCCGGACCCGCAGGTCGATGCCGAGCCGGACCAGGAAACGGGTCCGCCAGGCCCAGCGCACCGTGTCGGCGAGCCACTTGTCGGCGGGGCGGCCGCGGTCGGCGATGCCGAAGTTCTGGGCGATGCGCCGCTCGAAACTGGTCGGCCCCTCGGCGGGCTCCTCGGGCTCCAGGGTGAGGTCGAGCGCCTCCTCCTTCTCGCCGCGCAGCATGGCGAGCACCCGGTGGGAGGGCAGTTTGGCGAAGGGCTCGGCGAAGTCGAAGTAGTCGGCGAACTTGGCGCCGGCCTCCTCCTTGCCCTCACGCACCTTGGCGACGAGCCGGCCGCGGGACCACATCCGGGTGCGCAACTCGCCGACCAGGTCGGCGTCCTCGGAGAAGCGCTCGGTGAGGATGGCCCTGGCACCCTCCAGCGCCGACGCCGCGTCCTCGACACCCTTGTCGGTGTCGATGTAGGAGGCGGCCCGGGTCCGCGGGTCGAGGGAGGGGTCGGCGAGCAGCGCGTCGGCGAGCGGTTCGAGCCCCGCCTCGCGGGCGATCTGCGCCTTGGTGCGCCGCTTGGGCTTGAACGGCAGATAGATGTCCTCCAGGCGCGCCTTGGAGTCGGCGGCCATGATCTGCGCCCTGAGGGCGTCGTCCAGCTTGCCCTGGGATTCGATGGACTCCAGTACGGCGGCGCGCCGTTCGTCGAGTTCCCTGAGGTAGCGCAGCCGCTCCTCCAGGGAGCGCAGCTGCTCGTCGTCGAGGGTGCCGGTGGCCTCTTTGCGGTAGCGGGCGATGAAGGGCACGGTCGCCCCGCCGTCGAGCAGGTCGACGGCCGCCCGCACCTGCCCCTCGCGTACGCCGAGCTCCTCGGCGATCCTGGCCTCGACCGACCGCACAACCGACGTCGTCACGATGCTGAACCCGCTCTCTTCGCTGGACTCCTGCCCGCATTATCCAGGTCGGCGCAGCTTCTTCTGGAACCAGTGGTCGGCGAGGTCGTTGTCGTTGTAGGGCTCGATCTCCGCGTAGCCGTGCCTGGCGTACAGGGCGCGGGCCTCGACCAGGTCCTTGCGGGTGTCGAGGCGGATCCGGTCGGCGCCGAAGTCGGCGGCCGCGATCCGTTCCGCCTCGTCGAGCAACCGCGCCGCGAGGCCTTGGCCGCGGACTTCGGGGCCTACGTACAACCGGGTGAGTTCCACGGTGGCGGTGTCGAGGACCCGCAGGCCGGCGCAACCGACCGGCGCGCCGTCCCGGCGGGCGACCAGGAACTCGCCGGTGGGGCGGACCAGGTCGTCGCTCGGCATCTCGGCGAGCACCGCGGTGACCTCGGCGTCGGTGGTGGGGCGGCCGTAATAGCGGATGATCAGTTCGGTGTAGTAGCGGCGCAGCAGGTCCGCGGATTCGGGCGCGGACACCGGGTGTGTCGCCACGGTCCAGCCGGCGGTACGGGGCGGGTTCGTCGTCACACCGTTCATCCTGGCAGCGGACCCGCCGGGTTATCGCCCGGTTTTCCGGCCGGCCCGCCGCCGAGGGGACAGGTCAGTCGGTGAACCGCTCCCCTGCCGCCGCCTTGGCCGCCAGCAGGGGCGGCGGGGCGAACCGCTCGCCATAGGCCGCCGCCAACTCCCGGGCCCTGGCGGTGAACCCGGCGACTCCGCCGGGGTAGCCGTTGATGTACTGGAGCACCCCGCCGGTCCAGGCGGGGAAGCCGATGCCCAGCAGCGAGCCGATGTTGGCGTCGGCGACCGAGGTGAGCACGCCGTCCGCCAGCAGCCGCACGGTGTCGAGCGACTCGGCGAACAGCATCCGCTCCTGCATGTCGCGGAACGGGATCTCCACCGGCGGCCGGCCGGCGCGGTCGCCCGGCCGGCGGCTCGCCGGGTCCCCGAAGTGCTCGGCCAGGCCCGGCCACAGCCGGACGCGGCGGCCGTCCTCGTAGTCGTAGAAGCCGGCGCCGCCGGCGCGGCCCGGCCGGCCGAACTCGTCGACCATCCGGTCGATGATCCGCTCGGCCGGGTGCTCCTGCCACTGGCCGCCGGCCGCCTCGACCGCCTCACGGGCCTCGCGGCGGATCCCGCGGGGCAGGGTCAGGGTCAGTTCGTCCAGCAGGGCCAGCACCTTGGCGGGGTAGCCGGCCTGGGCCGCGGCTTGCTCCACGGAGGCGGCGGCGACGCCCTCGCCGACCATGGCGACGCCTTCGTCGATGAAGCGGCCGATGACCCGGGAGGTGAAGAAGCCGCGGGAGTCGTTGACCACGATCGGGGTCTTGCGGATCCGCCGCACCAGGTCGAAGGCGCGGGCCAGCGCCTCGTCACCGGTGCGGGCGCCGCGGACGATCTCCACCAGCGGCATCTTGTCCACCGGTGAGAAGAAGTGCAGGCCGACGAAGTCCCGCTGCCGCCGCACGCCTTCGGCGAGCAGGGTGATGGGCAGGGTGGAGGTGTTGGAGCACAGCAGCGCGTCGGGGGCGAGGACGGACTCGATCTCCTGGAAGACCTTGTGCTTGAGCGCCGCGTCCTCGAAGACCGCCTCGATCACCGCGTCGCAGCCCGCGAGGTCGGCGGGGTCCGCGGTGGGGCTGATCCGCGCGAGCAGCGCGTCCCGCTTCTGCGGGGTGGTGCGGCCGTTGGCGAGCGCCTTGTCCAGGAGGGCGGCCGAGTGGGCTTTGCCGCGCTCGGCGGCCTCCTGGGTGACGTCCTTGAGGACCACGTCGATACCGGCCCGCGCACAGGAGTAGGCGATGCCCGCGCCCATCATGCCGGCGCCGAGCACCGCGACCCTGGTCACCTGACGGGCGGGGATGTCCTTGGGGCGGCCCGCGCCGGAGTTGACGGCCCGCAGATCGAAGAAGAACGCCTGGATCATGTTCTTCGCGGTGGGGCCGCAGGCGAGCCCGGTGAAGTAGCGGGCCTCGATGGTGAAGGCGGTGTCGATGTCCACCTGGGCGCCTTCGACGGCCGCCGCCAGGATGTCGCGGGGCGCGGGATAGGGCGCGCCGGCGAGCTGCTTGCGGAGGTTCGCCGGGAAGGCGGGCAGGTTGGCCGCGAAGCCGGGGCTCTTGGGGGTGCCGCCGGGAATCCGGTAGCCGGGGGCGTCCCAGGGCTGCCTGGCCTCGGGGTTGGCGCGGATGAAGGCGCGGGCCCGCTCCAGCAGGGCCGCGGGCTCGGTCACCACCTCGTGGATCAGGCCGGCCTCCAGGGCGCGCCGCGCCGTGTACTGGCGGCCTTGGAGCAGCACCTTGAGCAGCGCGTCGGCGATGCCGAGCAGCCGTACCGTACGGACCACACCGCCGCCGCCCGGCAGCAGGCCGAGGGTGACCTCGGGGCAGCCGATCCTGGTGCCGGGGGTGTCGAGGGCGACGCGGTGGTGGCAGGCCAGGGCGAGCTCGTAACCGCCGCCGAGGGCCGCGCCGTTGACGGCCGCGACCACGGGCTTGCCGAGGGTCTCCAGCCGCCGCAGACCGCGCTTGATCCGCATCGAGCCGGCGAAGATCGCTTCGGCGTCGTCGGGGGTGGCGCGGATCAGGTCGCGCAGGTCGCCGCCGGCGAAGAAGGTCTCCTTCGCGGAGGTGACGATGATGCCGGTGATCTGTTCGCGGTCGGTCTCGAGGCGGTCGAGTACGGCGTCGAGGGAGTCGGCGAAGGCCGCGTTCATGGTGTTGGCCGACTGGCCGGGGTCGTCGAGGACGAGGGTGACGATGCCGTCGGCGTCCTGCTCCCAGCGGATGGTGGTGGACTCGCTCATGTCGGGTGCTCCGTTGGATCCGTAGGAGGTCAGGAGAGGCGTTCGACGACGGTGGCGACGCCCATGCCGCCGCCGACGCAGAGGGTGGCGAGCCCGTACCGCTGGTCGCGGCGCTCCAGTTCGTCGATGAGGGTGCCGAGCAGCATCGCGCCGGTGGCGCCGAGCGGGTGGCCCAGGGCGATGGCGCCGCCGTTGACGTTGACCTTGTCGAGGTCGACGCCCATGTCGGCGGCGAAGCGCAGCACGACCGCGGCGAAGGCCTCGTTCATCTCGATCAGATCGATGTCGTCGATGGTCAGCCCGGCTTTGGCCAGCGCCTTGCGGGTGGCGGGGGCGGGGCCGGTGAGCATGATGGTGGGCTCGGATCCGGAGACGGCGGCGGCGGCGATCCGGGCCCTGGGGGTCAGCCCGTAGCGCTCACCGATCCGCTCGTTGCCGATGGCGACCAGCGCGGCGCCGTCCACGATGCCGGAGGAGTTCCCCGCGTGGTGGACATGGTCGATCTTCTCCACCCAGTGGTACTTCTGCAGGGCCACCGCGTCGAAGCCGCCGGCCTCGCCGATCGTCGCGAAGGACGGCTTGAGGCCCGCCAGCGAGTCGGGAGTGGTGCCGGGGCGCAGGTGCTCGTCGTGGTCGAGGACGGTCAGGCCGTTGCGGTCGAGTACGGGGACCACCGAGCGGGCGAAGCGGCCCTCCTTCCACGCCTCGGCGGCGCGTTCCTGCGAGCGGGCCGCGTAGGAGTCCACGTCGTGCCGGCTCCAGCCGCCGAGGGTGGCGATCAGGTCGGCGCCGATGCCCTGCGGGACGAAGCCGGTCTGAAAGGACGTCATGGGGTCCATCGCCCACGCGCCGCCGTCGGAGCCCATGGCGACCCGGGACATGGATTCGACGCCGCCGGCCAGGATCAGGTCCTCCCAGCCGGAGCGGATCTTGGCGGCGGCCAGGTTGACCGCTTCGAGCCCTGAGGCGCAGAAGCGGTTCTCCTGGACGCCCGCCACGGTGTCGGGCAGCCCGGCGGCGATGGCCGCGATCCTGGCGATGTCGGAGCCCTGGTCGCCCAGCGGGCTGACCACACCGAGCACGATGTCGTCGACGGCGGCCGGGTCGAGGGAGGGGAAGCGGCGCCGGAGTTCGTGGATGAGGCCGACCACCAGATCGATCGGCTTGGTGCCGTGCAGGGATCCGTTCGCCTTGCCGCGCCCGCGCGGGGTGCGTACGGCGTCGTAGACGTAGGCCTCGGTGCTCAACGTCGTGCCTTTCGGTGAGGGTGCGGGCGGGGCGTGCTCACGTGCTTGCGCGGTCGCTACGGCCGGGGCACGGTCTCCGGCCGGGTCGGAGCGCCGGCCGGCGCGGGTAGGTCCCAGTCTCCGGCGACCTCGGCGGTGTGCTGGCCCGGGCGCGCGGGCGGGCGGCGCAGGGCGGTCGGGGTCGCGGAGAAGCGCGGCGCGGGGGCGGGCTGGACGATGCCGGCGTGCTCGGTGAAGGTGCCGCGGGCGGTCAGGTGCGGATGGCCGGGCGCCTGCGCGAGGGACAGCACGGGGGCGACACAGGCGTCGGTGCCGTCGAAGACGCGGGTCCAGCCGTCACGGGTGTCGGTTGTGAACCGGGCGGCGATCGCCGCCCTGAGCTCCGGCCAGCGCGCCGGGTCGGCGCGTTTGCCGGCGTCCTCGGCGGACAGGCCGAGCAGCGAGGCGAACTCGTCGTAGAACCGCTGCTCCAGGGCGCCGACCGCCATATGGCCGCCGTCCGCGGTCTCGTAGACGCCGTAGAACGGGGCGCCGCCGTCCAGCAGGTTGGTGCCCCGGCGGCCCGGCCAGGCGCCGGCGGCGCGCATCCCGTGAATCATGGCGGTGAGGTGGGCGGCGCCGTCCACGATGGCGGCGTCGACGACCTGGCCCTGTCCGTGGGCGCGGGCGTGGTGGAGGGCGGCCAGGACGCCGGTGACGAGGTAGAGGGAGCCGCCGGCGTAGTCGCCGAGCAGGTTGGCGGGTGCGGCGGGCGGCAGGTCGGCGGGGCCGGTCAGCGCGAGGGCCCCGGTCACCGCGATGTAGCCGAGGTCGTGCCCGGCGGTGGCGGCGAGCGGGCCGTGCTGGCCCCAGCCGGTCATCCGGCCGTAGACGAGCCGGGGGTTGCGGGCCAGAGCGGTCTCGGGGCCGACGCCGAGGCGTTCGGCGACGCCGGGCCGGTAGCCCTCGATCAGGATGTCGGCGCGCTCGGCCAGGTCGAGGACGGTGCCGGGGCCGTCGTCGCTCTTCAGGTCGACCAGGACCGAGCGTTTGTTGCGGTTGGTGACGTCGTACGCCGGGTCGATGCCGAGGCCCGGGCCGCCGGGCCGGTCGACGCGGATGACGTCGGCGCCCAGGTCGGCGAGCAGCATGGCGGCGAAGGGGGCCGGGCCGATCCCGGCCAGTTCGACGACGCGGACGTCCGTCAGTGGTCCGGGCACCGGGGTGGCCGGCGGCCGGTCCGGCGGTCCTGACGTCACCTCAGTGATGCTAGGAACGTGTTCCGGTCTTGGCAAGGGCTGACTGAGCGCTCGCTCAGTCAGCCCCGATGCCCCGCGAGGTGTCGGTGACGTCCGGATGGCCGGGGACGGAAAGGGGAACGGCCCGCCCGCGCCCGGGTGGGCGGGGCGGGCCGTCACGGCGCGCGATCAGGCGGATGTCTCGGCGGAGGAGGCGGCCTTGTCCAGTTGGAACGCCTCGTTGCCCTGTCCGATACGGGCGTGCGCGGCGGGGCTCTTGACCCGCAGCACCGCGCCGTAGACCAGGCCGGCGAACGCGGCGAGACCGATGATGCCGGGCAGGATCCAGCGCAGCCCGTGGCCCGGGTCGACACCGAGCAGCACCTTGAAGTCCTTCACCGCGTAGAAGGCGATGACCAGCAGCGCGATGGCGGAGACGGCGGAGGTGATCAGCCGCCAGGCCTGGACCCGGGCCGCGCCGCGCTTGAGGAAGAACACGATGATGGCGATGGAGGAGATGGCCATCAGCAGCACGATGCCGAGCGCCCCGATGTTGCCGGCCCAGGTGAACAGGCGCATCATCGGCGCGAACGACGGGTCGCCGCCCGGCTTGTTGTCGGTGATCGCGAAGGCGGCCACCACGACCAGCGCGATCACGGTCTGGATCAGCGAGCCGACGATGGGGGCGCCGCCGGAGTTGGTGGTGCGGCTCACCGAGCGGGGCAGCAGCCCGTCGCGGCCCATGGCGAACGCGTAGCGGGCGACCACGTTGTGGAAGCTGAGCAGCGAGGCGAAGATGCCGGTGATGAAGAAGACGTTGAGCAGGTCGGTGAAGGTGTTGCCGATCCTGGCCTGGTTGAGGTCGAAGATCATGGTCGGGCTGTGCTGCGCGGCGCTGACCACGTGCGAGGGACCGGCCGCGACGGTGACCGCCCAGGCGCTGATGGCGAAGAAGAGGGTGGCGAAGCCGACGGCGAGGAACATCACCCGGGCCACCACCCGCTGCGGCTTGCTGGTCTCCTCGGCGTAGACCGGGGCCTGCTCGAAGCCGGTGAAGGCGGCGATGCAGAAGCAGAGCGCGGTGCCGAAACCGGCGCCGGTGATGCTGTGGGGGCTGAAGGCGTGCAGCGAGACGCCCTGCGGGCCGGGGTCGGACAGGAAGCTGATGTCGAAGACCACGATCAGCGCCGTCTCGATGAGCAGCAGCACACCGAGCACCTTGGCGTTCACATCGATCTTCAGCGCGCCGAAGACGCCGGCGATCACCACGCCGCCGAGCGCCGGCCACCACCAGTCGACGTTGTGCTGCCAGTGCTCGGCGATCTGGCTGGAGATCTCGAACCCGAAGATCCCGTAGATGCCGCACTGGAGGATGCTGTAGGAGGCGAGGGCCACATAGGAGGCCGCGGCGCCGACGGTGCCGCCGAGACCGCGGGCTATGTAGGCGTAGAACGCGCCCGCGTTGTGCACGTGCCGGCTCATCTCGGCGTAGCCGAAGCTGAACAGGATGAGCACGACGCCGAGGATGAGGAAGATCAGCGGCACACCGACGATGCCGACCGCGGCGAAGGTGGTGGGCACCACGCCGGCCACCACCATCATCGGCGCGGTGGCGGCGAGCACCGACAACAGGAGGCCCGGAGTACCGATCCGGTCCGCGCGCAAAGCGCGCTGTTCACCCTTGAACGTGCTGATCTCGGTGGTACTGCCCGTCAGCATGGCTGCGGTTCCTTCCGGTGGAGGCGATACGGGTTCGGGACTTACGAGGAACCGAAGCCGAGCGCGTAGTTGCGCGCGGCGCGGAATGTCTTCTTGGGGTCGCGGTCGAGGTACGACCAGGGGACCCGGGTCGCCACCGCCCCGATCCGGTTGAACAGGGCGGCGGCGGCCACCGTGTCGCCGGAGTGGAACTTGGCGAAGGCCAGATAGTTCAGGTCGAGCGCGAGGCGCGGATGGGTTCGCCGGTCCCAGTCGAGCCACCAGTCGAAGGCCGCCCGCAGGCTGGTACGCGCCCGCGGGCTGGTCCAGTACGGCAGCCGGGCCGGATCGGCGGGCAGCGCCTTGGTGTCGGCCAGCACCCGGTACCGCTCGACGAGGGCGATCAACGGCAGGACGGCGAGCGGCGATCCTTGCCCGGCCTCGCCGGCGGCCCACTCGGCGAACTCGTACACCTCGTGGAACGGGTCGTCGCCGTCGGTCTTCTGACGCTCCGCCAGACACTGGGTCATCAGGTAGTGCGCGTGGTGGTGGCCGCGGTGCCGGCCCCGCACCTGGTCGAAGGCGCGCACCTGCTCGTCGTCGGTGCCGGTGCGGCGGGCCAGGATCAGCATGCCGAGCCACGGCGTCGGGTCGCTCGGCGTCATCCTGGCCACCCGCAGACAGGCGTCACGGGCGGAGTCGGCGCTCTGCTTGCCCGTGGCGGCGCGGAAGACGGCGGCGGAGGCGGCCAGCGCGGCGGCGTCCAGGCTCTCCGGCTCGGCCAGTTGCCACTCCTGGGCCCACGCGGCGGTGGTTTTTCCCTCGCCGAGCACAACCAGTCGGTGGCCGCGGCTGTCCCAGTCGTCGCCGGTCCTGGCGAGGAGCGAGCGGACCTCGTCCCAGCGGCCCTGGGCCAGTGCCGCCCGGGCGGCGACGAGTTCCTCGTCGCCGAGTGCGGGGTCGAAAGCCACATCGTCCTTGCCCCGCGTGAAGCGGAAGGGTGGCGGCGGTGGGGTCATCCGCGGGCAGCCCTCCACGGCAGCGCGTTACGTCGAGTGATCGCGAACAGCCAACCGGTAGGCGGCCGTCGACTACAAGTCCGGATCTGTTGTCTCGCTGTAGTCCCGTATCGTGGAGGGGGTTTGGGACGCGAATCAGCGCTGGTGGCGGCGTCCGGCTGGCGTTGGCGGCTCCGTTCCTGATAGTTCCTGATATTCGAAAGCCTGACCGCGGGCGGGGCTGGGGCGCGCGGCGGACAGGGGCGGCAGGTGAACGGCACACAAAGGCGCGCAAAAGCATGCAAAGGCACGAACGGCACTGATCGGGCACTGAACGGCTGACCGGCACCCACCAGCGGGGTGCGGCGACTGCCGTGCGGCGGGGACCGGGTGGGGAATGGACGGCAGTACCGTGGCAGGAGAGGGCGTCTCCGCGTCACCGCATCCGCTCGCGTATGTGCGGCGAAGACACGGCTGGAGCTACCAGGATCTGGCCCGGGTGATCGCCGACCATGCCCGCGCGCTCGGGGTGCCGATGGCGGCGCGCCGGGAGAAGGTGTGGCGGTGGGAGCACTGGGGGGTGGTGCCCGAGGCGGACAGCCAGCGCGCGCTCGCCCGTGCGCTCGGTATCCCCTTCCGCGAGCTCGAGTCGCGCCCCTGGCCCCGGTGGCTGCCGGCGCACGGCGGGATGCCGGATGGCCTGCCCTGGACCCCGGCCGGCAGCCTTGACGCCCTCAGCACGCTGGTGGACGGCGGCGGTTCGGACCCGCGCGGCTTCCCGATCGCCGACGAACAGGCACTCCTGGACGCGATCGCCGACTGGGACGCGGCGGGGGCGGAGGCCGGGCGGGCGGCGGACCCCCTGTACGCCGGGCAGGCGCCGGATCCGCCGCTGGTGCCGGCCGGCGGGGGTACGCACTCCCCCGTCCAGGCCCGCACACCGCTCCAGGCGCCGCCCCGGCTTCAGCCGAACGGCTGGCCGGGCGGGCGCGGTCCGGCGCTGCCGAGCGGCGACCGGCTCTCGGCCGGGCCCGGTCCGGGGCTCGCCGGCCCTTCGTCCCCATCGCGCCCGGTGGGGCGGGCGTCGGGGCAGGACCACGAACCCGGGCCCGTGACCACCGACGGACCGGTCGTGGTGGACGAGCCGGTCGTCGCCTGGCTGGAAGCGGGGGTGCTGGGGCTGCGCCGGCTCGACGACCGGCTGGGCGGCGCCGCCGTACGGCACCGGGTGGAGGCGGATCTCCGCCTGGTGTGCGGGCTGTTGAGCCGTGGTCTGGCGGCCGGCGCCGCCCGTACCCGGCTGCTGCGGGTGGCGGCGGATCTGGCACAGCTCGGTGGCTGGGCGGCCACCGACACCGGGCGGCACAGCGCGGCGCAGCGGCACTATCTGACCGGTCTGCGGCTGGCGCACAGCGCGGGCGACCGCGGCATGGCGGTGGCGCTGTGGGGCGGGCTTGCCCTTCAGGCGGTGATCGCCGGCCGCCCCCGGGACGCGGTGGCGTCGGCGGAGGCGGCGGTGCGGGCGGCGGGCGGCGGACCCCCGGTGGTACGGGCGCTGGCCGCCAGCCGGCTGGCCAGGGCGCACGCGGCGGCCGGCGCCGAGGGGGCCTTCCGGCGGGCGGCGGCCGAGGCCGAACGCCGGCTCGACACGGCGGGGGCGAGCCCGGGCCCACCGTGGCTGTACTGGTTCGGCGCGGCCGAACTCGCGGCCCAGAACGGCCAGGCGCTGCTCGACCTCGGGCTGGCGGCCGAGGCCAGGCCGCTCCTGGAGCGGGCACTGGCCACGCAGGATCCGGTCTTCCCGCGCGACCGCAGTCTCTACGCGGCCCGGGCCGCCGAGGCGCTGGCGCTCACCGGCGACCTCGACGGCGCCCGGGCGCTGGGCCGCGAAGCCGCCCGGCTCTCCCGCCAGTGCGGCTCACCCCGGCTGGCCGCCGCCCTGGACGCGCTCAAGCCGCACCTCGACACCCGCGGCTGACCGGCCGGCGCGGCGGCGCGGACCCGCCGACGTACCGGCGGCGGGTCAGACGCGGCGCAGCCGGACGACCGGGATGTCCCGGTCGGTCTTCTTCTGGTAGTCGGCGTACGGGGGATACACCTCCAGAAGGTGCGGCCAGACCCGGGCCTTCTCCTCGGGCGAGAGCACCTCCGCGCGGGCGGTGAAGCGCTCGTCGAGCACCCGCAGGTGCACCTCGGGGTTCTCCTGGAGGCTGAAGAACCACTGCGGGCTGGTGGGGGCGCCGCCCTGGGACGCGGTGACCAGGTAGTCGTCACCGTCCCGACCGTAGATCAGCACCGTACGGCGCCATTCGCCGCTGCGCCGTCCCAGGTAGTCGAGGAGCAGACAGGGCGAGCCGTTGAGGTCGGTGCCCTTCGCGCCGTTCGACTCCTCGTAGAGGTGGGCCTGCTCCGACACCCATCCCGCGGGGCTCTGTTTCACGGTGGCAGGGTCGTACTCGGTCATCGGCGTGCCTCCATCGGATCAAGGACTTCCGGCGTCCGGCCACGGCCGCCGCGTGGGCGGAGCCGGTCGCCGCTCCCTCGTCTGCCCCGCCCCGGCCGCTTCACAGCCCCGGGGCTCCCCAGAGCGGGAACCAGCGCGACAGATCGTTCTCCAGCCGCAGGTCGTCGCCGACCAGCGCCTTCACCTGGAGCTCCAGCGCATTGTCCCGCTTCTCGTCCGGCAACGGGGCGAACGGGTAGAAGGAGCCCCGCTTGTAGAGGTAGACCAGCGCCAGCGAGCGGCCCGCGGGGTCCTTGAATCCCACCAGGGAGCAGAGGAGCTGCGGGCCGAAGCCGTGCTCCTCCAGGGCGGAGTTGACCGCGTGCAGATCGGTGACGAGGTCGGTGACCGCTTCCGGATCGTGCCGGCTCAGCAGCCAGGTGTAGCCGTAGGAGTCCTGGCTGGTCTCCACCGGGACCAGCGCGTCCAGATCCTGCCGCATCTCGGCGAAGGCGCCGCCCTCGACCGCCGCGAAACACACCGAACCCAGTCCGGTGGGCCGCAGCTCGCTCGCGGCCCGCAGGGTGATGGCGGCGGAGCTGAGGCCGAAGAGCTGGTCGAGGTCGGGGCGGACCGGCTTGGTGCGGCCCAGCAGCACATCGAGCAGACCCATCAGCGGCGGTCCAGTTCGAGGGTGATCCGGCCGAGCTGCTCAAGGCGCTGCTCGAGGGTGGGGTGGGTGGAGAACAGCCGGGAGAGGGAGCGGCCGCCGGCCAGGGCGGGCGCGAAGTAGAACGCGTTGAACGGCTCCGCCTTGCGCAGGTCCTCGGTGGGGATGGCGGCCATCTGCCCGCTGACCTTGGTGAGGGCGGCGGCCAGCGAGGAGGGGCGGCCGGTGAGCAGCGCGGCGCTACGGTCGGCGGACAGCTCCCGGTAGCGCGACAGCATCCGGGTGAGCAGGAAGCTGATCACGTAGACGACGGCGCTGACCAGCGGGATGAGCACCGCGAGCGCGGCGGTGCCGGGGTCGCGGGCCCGCCGGAAGCCGCCCCACAGCCCGATCCGGGTGACGATTCCGGCGAGGATGCCGAGGAAGGAGGCGATCGTCATCACGGCCACGTCCCGGTGGGCGACGTGGGACAGCTCGTGCGCGATCACCCCTTCCAGCTCGTCGGGCTCCAGCCGCCGCAGCAGGCCGGTGGTGGCGCAGACCATGGTGTTCTTCTTGTTGCGCCCGGTGGCGAAGGCGTTGGGCACGTCGGAGTCGGCGATCGCGACCCGCGGCTTGGGCAGATCGCCGAGCGCGCAGATGCGGTCCACCACGCCGTGCAGCTCCGGCGCCTGCTCGGGGGTGACCTCGTGGGCGCCCATGCTGAAGGCGGCGATGCGGTCGCTGAACCAGAACTGGGCGATGAAGAGAACGGCGGCGATGACGACGATCAGCGGCCAGGAGCTCTGGAGCAGGGCGATGAGCGCCCCTACGAAGACGACATAGAGCAGTCCGATCAGGAACATGGTGACGACCATCCGGCTGGTCAGTCCCTTGTCCGACGCGAAGCGGTTACGGTTCATGGCCCCTCCCGAGACGTGCGGGGCGCGGGTCGCCAGTCCGCGGCCCGACATACTCCGTAGGTGAATACGTCCGTTGCTGCCGTATCTACCCAATGGTGCAACGACGAGCACGGCCCGACCGGTTCCGCTCTCCGGGTGACTTACCGGAGTTTTAATCTTCGCCGGCCGGGCGGCTCAGCGGCTCACGTCGAGTACGAGCTTGCCGACGGTCTGCCTGCCGCGCAGATCCTGGTGCGCGCGGGCCGCCTCCGCCAGCGGGTAGACCCCGCCGACCTGCGGTTTCAGCCGCCCGTCGGCGACCATGGCGAGCAGCTCGGCCATCGGCTCGCGGTACATGCCGGGGCGGGCCAGGCAGTGGGCGAGCCAGAAGCCGACCACCGATCGGGAGCGGCCCATGAGCTGGGCGGCGGATATCGGGGTCGCCGCCACCCTGGACGCCATGCCGTAGGTGACGAGCCGGCCGAAGGGGGCGAGGGCGGCGAGCGAGGCGTCGAAGACCGGCCCGCCGGTCATCTCCAGCACGATGTCGACCTTGCGGCCGCCGTTCGCCTCGACCAGGCGGTCCTTGAGGCCCTCCGGGTCGGCGTCGATCGCCGTGTCGGCGCCGAGTTCGAGGGCCAGCTCGCGTTTGTCCTTGGTGGAGGCGGTGGCGATCACCCGCCCGGCGCCGTACGCCTTGGCGAGCTGGACGGCGAGTGAGCCGGTCCCGCCGGCCGCCGCGTGCACCACGACGGTCTCCCCGGCGGCCAGCCGGGCGGAGGTCCGCAGCAGATGCCAGGCGGTGATGCCCTGGACGACCAGGGCGAGCGCCTGGGCATCGGTCACGGTGTCCGGCACATCGTGCGCGAGCTGCTCGTGCGCGACCGCCTTGGCCGCGTAGCCGCCGTTGTCGCTGAGCAGCGCGACGACCCGGCGGCCGTCCGGGGTACGGCCGACCACCTCGGCGCCGGGGACCATCGGCAGCGAGGAGCGGGAGAGATAGGAGTTCTCCACGGTGTGCGTGTCGGCGTAGTTGATGCCCGCCGAATCGACCTGGATCAGCAGTTGTCCGGGCCCGGCCACCGGCTCGGGCAGCTCGGCCTCGCGCAGCACCTCGGGGCCGCCGAACTCGGTGATCTGGATGGCGCGCACTGAGGACTCCTCCGGGTGGGGGCCGCGTTTCCTACCGGCCGGTAGGACACCACCAGAGACTACCGACTAGTTGGTATGGAGTACATGGCGTCCGGCGGCTCCGCCGCGAGCGGCTCTCCTCACGCCGCCGGGACCGGCCGGACGGGCGGCGGGCCGGTGTAGCGGGCGGACGGCCGGATGATCTTGCTGTCCGCGGCCTGCTCCAGGATGTTGGCGCTCCAGCCGACCGCCCGGGCGGCGGCGAAGGTCGGGGTGAACATCTCGCGCGGCAGCCCGCACAGCTCCATCACCACACCGGCGAAGAACTCGACATTGGTGTGGAGTTCGCGGCCGGGCTTCAGCTCGGCGAGCACCGCCTCGGCACGCGCCTCGACCTGCACCGCGAAATCCACCAGGTCGCCGCCGAAGCTCCTGGCGATGCCCTTGAGCATCCGCGAGCGAGGGTCCTCCGTGCGGTAGACGGGGTGGCCGAAGCCCATGATCCGGTCGCCGGCCAGAATGCGTTCGCGCAGCCAGG
The DNA here is from genome assembly GCF_045039895.1 of Streptomyces sp. NBC_01190. Taxonomy (NCBI): domain Bacteria; kingdom Bacillati; phylum Actinomycetota; class Actinomycetes; order Kitasatosporales; family Streptomycetaceae; genus Streptomyces; species Streptomyces sp. NBC_01190. The sequence goes on along the minus strand of NZ_CP108580.1, from coordinate 7,843,607 downwards.
CGTCGATCCGGTCCGGGGTGCCGATGGCGTCGAGGGTGTCGAGCGCCCGGCTGGGCGCGCCGCCGTGCAGCGGGCCGGACAGCGCGCCGATCGCCCCGACCAGGCAGGCCGCCAGATCGGCGCCGGTGGAGGCGATCACCCGGGCGGTGAAGGTGGAGGCGTTGAAGCCGTGGTCGACGGTGGAGATGAGGTAGTGCTCGATCGCCCGCGCCTTGGCCGGGTCGGGGTCCCGCCCGGTGAGCATGTACAGATAGTTGGCCGCGTACGGCAGGTCGTCGCGCGGCTCGACCGGCTCGAGCCCCTGGCCGAGCCGGTGCAGCGCGGTGAGCAGCGTGGGTACGGCGGCGCAGGCCGCCAGCGCGTCGGCCCGGCGCCGCTCCGGCTCGATGTCGTAGAGCGGGCGGAAGCCCGCGGCGGCCCCCACCAGTGACAGCGCGGTCCGCAGTCCGGTGAGCGGTCCGGAGAGCGCGGTGGCGCGGGCGATGGCGGGGAGCGCGTCCCGTACGGCGGGCGGCAGGTGGCGCGGCGCGGCGGTCTGCGCGGCGAAGGCGGCCCGCTGGGAAGCGTCGGGCAGCGTGCCGAAGAACATCAGCTGCCAGACGTCCTCGAACGTGCGCTTCTCCGCCAGTTCAACAGCGGAGAACCCCCGGTAGTGGTAGAAGCCCTCGGTGCCGCGGACGTCACCGAGCGCCGTCTCGGTGACGATCACACCTTTGAGACCTCGGGGTACGTCGATGGCGGTGTTGTGCGCTGCGGTCGGCATTGCTTCCTCCTTGAGCCAATGACGTGACTGTCCATGGTTGATTAGCTGCTTGTCAACATTGATTACGCGTTGACTGAATCAATGTGTATGGAGCCCTCCGGCCCGCTACGGTGAGCCCATGACGAAGGGATCGGCGGGTGTGGCCGACGACGACCGCGGCGGGACGGGCGGCCGGATCGACACCCGGGAGGCGGCGCGGCGGCTCGGGGTCAAACCGGAGACGCTCTACGCGTACGTCAGCCGCGGCCTGCTCGGCAGCAGGCGGGCGGCGGGCGGCCGGGGCAGCACCTTCGACCCCGCCGAGGTCGAGGCGCTCGCCCGACGGGGCCGGCCGGCACCGACGGAGCCGGCCGGCGGGGCCGGAGGCGCGACGCCTGGCTCAGCAGAGGCCGCGAGGGCGGCCGGCGGGGCCGGTGGAGCGACGGGCGGGGTGGCGGGCGGCTGGGCCCGGATGCGGACCGGGATCACCCTGATCGACCCCGACCGCTACTACTTCCGCGGGGTCGACGCGGTCGCGCTGGCCGAGGCGTACGCCTACGAGGAGATCGCCGAGTGGCTGTGGACCGGGGTGCTGCGCCGGGGCGTACGGTTCACCGCTCCGCAGCAGTCCCTCAGCGCGGCGCGGCGGACCGCCGGATCGCTGCCCGCCGACTGCGGCCCGATGGACCGGCTGCGGGTCGCCGTCGTCGCCGCGGCCACCACCGACCCGCTGCGCTTCGACCTGTCGCAGGAGGCGGTGCTCGGCTCGGCCCGCGCCCTCATCCCGACCCTCGTGGACGCGCTGCCCTCGGTGGGCCGCCCGCCCGGCGGCAGCGGACCGCTCGCCGCGCGGCTGTGGCCGAAGCTGACCGCGCTGCCCCCGGACGAGGCCTCCCTGCGGGTCCTGGACGCCGCGCTCGCCCTCCTCATCGACCACGACCTGGCCGCCTCCACCCTGGCCGCCCGGGTGGCCGCCTCGGCCCGCGCCCATCCGTACGCGGTGGTGTCGGCGGGGCTCGGCGCACTCGACGGACCGCTGCACGGCCAGGCCAGTGCCCTGGCCCACCGCCTGCTCACCGAGGTGCTGGAGCGGGGCGGCGCGGGACCGGTGGTCGCCGAGTATCTGCGGGCCGGGCAGCGCATCCCCGGACTCGGCCACGGCGTCTACCGCGCGGAGGATCCCCGGGCCCGGCTGCTGTTCGCACTGCTCGCCCGGGTGCCCGCCGCCGAGCCCGCGCTGGCCGCCGCCCGCGACGTGGTGGCGACCACCGCCCGGCACAGCCCGCTGCACGCCAATGTGGACCTCGCGCTCGGTGTGCTCTCGGTGTCCTTCGGGATGCCCATGGAGGCGGGCGAGACGGTCTTCGCGGTCTCCCGGACGGCCGGATGGATCGCCCACGCGCTGGAGGAGTACGGCGAGCGGCCGCTGCGGATGCGGCCGAGCGGGTCCTACGACGGCCCGCGGCCCGCGCAGCCGCTGCCGTGAGCGGGGGCGGGGCGGGTCCGGGCACGGGTCCGGACGGATGAAAAAGAGTGCGGAAGAGCGGAAGACCGGGCCCCCGGCCGACCGGAATTTCCGGTGCGCGGCGCTCGTTGGAGCATTCATGAGCACTGTGGAGCTGACCAAGGAGAACTTCGACGAGGTCGTGTCCTCTCACGACTTCGTCCTCATCGACTTCTGGGCCGACTGGTGCGGGCCGTGCAAGATGTTCGCGCCGGTCTACGACAAGTCGTCGCAGACGCACCCGGACCTCGTCTTCGCGAAGGTCGACACGGAGGCGCAGCCGGAGCTGGCCGCGGCCTTCGAGATCCGGTCGATCCCCACGTTGATGATCGTCCGTGACAACGTGGCCGTCTTCGCCCAGCCCGGCGCGCTCCCGGCGCCCGCCCTGGAGGACGTCATCGCCCAGGCGCGCGCCCTGGACATGGACGAGGTGCGCAAGTCCGTGGCGGAGGCCCAGAGCAACGGCTGATCCCGAGCGCGCAAGACCCACACGGGGGCCCGCGGCGGCGCCGGACCTCGGAAGTCGGCACTGACTGCCGAGGACGGCGCCGCCGCTTTGTGCTGTCCGGCTCCGGACCGGCGGCCCCGCGGCGGAGCTGCCCCGCCGCGGACCCGCTGTGCCGTGGCGGATCGTGGTCCACGCGCGCCCGCCGGTGGCGCGGCCACGACTGTCAGAGGGTGCGCCTAGGCTCGGGAGCGTGATGGGAGACGTGGTGCGCGGCGGGCGGATCGCCGTGGTCGTGGATCCCGTCGGCTCGGGTGGCAGGCTGTGGCGGATCGGTGCGGACGGGGAGCCGCTGGGGACGCGGGAGTGGGTCGGGGATCTGGCCGCCGAGGTGGACCGGCTGGAGCGGGTGGCGGGGCCGCGCTGGATCTGGGCGGCGACGGACGAGATCTATCCGGGGCTGCTCGACCGCGGGGCGCGGCGGGTGGCGCGCTGCCATGACGTGAGACTGGTCGAGTCGCTGCTGCTCGGCCAGGAGGGCCGGCACCGGCACCCCAGGGCGCTGGGCGCCGCGTGGGCCAGGCTGCACGAGCTGCCGGAGCCGCCCGACACCGCGGAGCCCGGCGTCGAGGACCAGCCGGTGCTCTTCGCCGCCGACCGGCACCATCTGCCGCCGGACACCGATCCGCTGGCCGCGCTGATCGCGGTGCACGCGGGCCAGCAGCGCCGGGTGGCGGCGGGCGGGCATCCGGACCGGATGCGGCTGCTGTGCGCCGCCGAGTCGGCCGGCGCGCTGGCCGCCGTCGAGATGGGCCGCGACGGCCTGCCGTGGAGCGCCGCCGCGCACGACCGGCTGCTGACCGGGCTGCTCGGCCCCCGGCCGGCGGGCGGCGCCCGGCCGGCGCTCCTCCAGGAGCTGGCGCTGCACGTCCAGGAGGCCCTCGGGCAGGCGGTCAATCCCGACTCCCCCGCCCAGGTGCTGCCCGCCTTCGCGCGGGTCGGCGTACCGCTGCTCACCACCCGCTCGCACGAGCTGCGCCGGGTCGAGCACCCCGCGGCCGCCCTGCTGCTGCGCTACAAGGAGCTGTCGCGGATCCACGCGGCCCACGGCTGGGCCTGGCGGGAGCGGTGGGCGCAGGACGGCCGTTTCCGGCCGGAGTACGTGGCCGGCGGTGTGGTGACCGGCCGCTGGGCCACCCGCGGCGGCGGGGCGCTGCAGATTCCCCGGCTGCTGCGGGGCGCGGTGGTCGCCGACCCGGGGTACCGGCTGGTGGTGGCCGACGCCGGCCAGTTGGAGCCGCGGGTCCTGGCCGCGATGTCGCGGGACCCGGGCCTCACCCGGGCGGCGGCGGCCGGCGATCTGTACGCGGCACTGGCCGGGGACGCCTTCGGCGGGGACCGGGCGCGGGCGAAGATCGGACTGCTCGCCGCGATGTACGGGCAGACCGGGGGCGAGGCAGGACAGCCGCTCGCGGTGATGCGGCGCCGTTTCCCCAGCGCCCTGGCCCTGTTGGAAGCCGCGGCCCGTACGGGTGAGGCGGGCGGGATCGTACGCTCGCAGCTCGGACGTACCTCCCCCGCGCCGTCGGCCGACCGTTTCCTGGACGCGTCCGCCGACCCCGAGGACGGTCTGTCCACCGACCGGCGGGCGGCCCGCTCCTGGGGGCGTTTCACCCGCAACTTCGTGATCCAGGCCAGCGCTTCCGACTGGGCGCTGGCGATGCTGGCCGCCTCGCGCCGCCGGCTGGCGGAGATCGGCGAGGAGCCGAGGCTGGTCTTCTTCCAGCACGACGAGGTGATCGTGCATACGCCGGCTCCGCTCGCGGAGGCGGTGGCGGCGGCCGTGACGGCGGCGGGCGACGAGGCCCGCCGCCTGGTCTTCGGCGCGACGGACGTGCCGTTTCCGCTGGAGACCCACAGCGTGGAGTCGTACGCGGAGGCCAAGTAGCGCGGTGCGGCCCGGCTGTCGGGGCTGGTGGGCGCTTACTTGTCGGCGGCGGCGTCGGAGTCGGCGACCGCTGCCGCCGAGTCGGCGTCGTCCACCAGCTTCCGCATCCGGGCCACTTCGGAGGCGGCGGGCGCCGGTGAGGTGCGGCCGGCCGTCGCCCCGGCGGTCCCGGACGCGGCTCCGTGGTGCTGCTGTCCGCAGCCGGTGAGCAGGGCGAGGGCCAGGGCGGCGATCGGGAGCGCCAGGAGCGGCCGGGTCCGCCGGGTCACTTGGCGGCCTTCGCGCCGCCGGCGGCCTGGGTGCCGCACCAGGTGCGGACAGTGGCGAGGTCGGCGCTGCGGCGGTTGAGGGTGGGGACCAGGGATGTGCGGAAGGTCAGCTTGTCCTTGAGGTAGGTCTCCACGGCCGTGTGGCCCTTGGCCGCCGCGTTGTCGACGCGCCGTTGCAGCCGGGCGACGGAGCCGCGCACGGTGGCCGGGCCGTTGAGGCGCCGCAGGGCGCGGTCGATCCGGGCCTCGGTCTTCGGCAGGCGCTTGCACAGCGCGCGGGCGCCGTCACCGGTGGGGGCCTTCGCCGTCTTCGAGGGGGCCGCCTGCGGGGTGGCGGTGTCGGCCGCGGCCGTTCCCCCGACAGTGAGCAGGGCGGCGGCGACGGCCGCGGCCACGGTGACCGCGGTTCGGGTACCGCGGACGCTACGGGTCGTACGGGTGGTCTGCATTGTGGTCCTCCTCCGGATGGTCCGGCGCGGTTGCCCGGCCGGCATGACGGGGAGCGTAGGAAGCGTTTTTGTGGAAACTTTGTGACCCCCCGGGGCCCGGCGCGTCGGCCCGGCGATCAGCCGGACGTGGTCGTCCCGGTCAGCCAGTCGCGCTGGCGGGGCAGCGGACCCGGGGCACGCGGGAGTTCGAGGACGAAGCAGGCGCCCGGGCGGCCGTCGGGACGGTCGGTGGCGGTGACGGTCCCGCCGTGCAGGGCGGCCTGCTGTCCGACGAGGGCGAGGCCGAGGCCTGAGCCCGGGCTGTCGGGGCGGCGGTGGAATCGGTGGAAGACGTCGGCGCGGGCGGCGACGGGGATCCCGGGACCGTGGTCGGCGACGGTGAGACGGACGGAGGTCCCGTCCGGGGACGGCGCGAGCAGCACTTCAACAGGGCCGGGGCCGGCCCCGTGGACGGCGGCGTTGGCGAGCAGGTTGTCCACGGCCGAGCGCAGACCGGGCGGCCACCCCGGCACCACGCAGGGTCCGGCGGCCCCCGTCTCGACCGTGAGGTGCGGGTGGTCACGGCGCAGGTCGCGGACCGCCGCGTCGACCAGGTCGGTGAGGTCGACGGGTCCGAAGGCGTCGGCTTCCACCAGGTCGCCCTGGGCGAGGGTGCGCAGCATGACGAGCAGGCCGAGCAGCCGCTCGTGCCCGGCCCGCAGATCCGCCACGACCTCGGCCCGTTCGGCCGGCTCCGGCGCGGGATCACCGGCCAGGACGTCGAGGTCGATGCGCATGCTCATCAACGGGGTGCGCAGTTCGTGGGAGGCGGCGGCGGAGAAGGAACGCGCGGTGGCCAGCGCCTCGGTGGTCCGGGCCGCCTGCTCGTCGTAGCGGGTGAGCACGGTTTGCAGGGTCCGGGCGAGGTCGTCGATCTCGGGCACCCGGGTGGGGGTGTGGTCGAGGCGGGCCGCGCTGGTCCGGGGGTCGAGGCCGGCGGCCCGGCGTTGCAGGAGCAGCAGCGGCCGGGCGAGGCGGGTCGCGGCCAGCCAGGCCGCCGCGCCGGCCACGGGGGCGGTGAGCAGCGCCACGGTGAGCACGCGGCGCCGCACCTGGGTGATCTGCGCCTGGCCGGCGGTGTCGGCGGCGAAGAGCCACAGCGTGCCGGTCGCGGCGGGCCGCACCCCGCGGACCGGGACGGACAGCACCCGCCAACTCTGCCCGCCGGCCCGCACGGTGACCGGCCGGGCGGCCGACCCGGCGGCGGGCAGCGGTACGGAGTCGGCCGGCTGCGGACCACCGGAGACGGTGTCCCCGGGGCCGACGACACGGATGCCGACGTCGAGGGCGGCGGTGAACAGGTGGCGCTGCCGGGCTTCTTCGACGCTGGGCGGGCGGTTGTTGGCCATCGCCCGCAACAGGTCGCGCGCGGCGGGCTGCACCTCCGCGGCACGCTGCCGCAGATGCGCGTCGGCCTGCCGGTGCACATCCCCCGCGACCAGCCGCACCATGATCCACCCGGATCCGGCCACCAGCAACGGCACCAGCACCCCGACCGCCAGCCCGATCCGCCCGGAAAGCCGCACCCGCCCACCTCCTCCCGCCACCCCCATTACCTACCACGCCCTCCGACGCCGCCCCCGGCCGCCCATCAGCCGGCCGCGCCACCCGCCGCCGCGGCACGGCGCTTCGGCGGAGTGATCGGCGCGGCGGGCAGGGGCGGACCGGCTCAGTCCCGGCCGCCCGGCCCGGCGGCCGGCCGGAGCACGAAACCGACGCCCCGCACCGTGTGCAGGAGGCGGGGGCGGCCGCCGGCCTCCAGTTTGCGCCGGAGATAGCTGACGAAGGTGTCCACGGCGTCGGTGCGCACGTCGAAGTCGTATCCCCAGACCCGGTCCAGGAGTTGATCGCGGGTGAGGACCAGGCCCTCGTTGCGGGCCAGCACCTCGAGGAGTTCGAACTCGCGCCGGGTCAGGTCGAGCGCCGTGCCGTCCCGGCTTGCGGTGCGGGCGGCGGGGTCGAGGACCAGGCCGCAGGCGCGCACCTGGTCGTCGGGGCGGGGCGGACGGCGGCGCAGCAGGGCATGCAGCCGCAGCACCAGCTCTTCCAGGGCGAACGGCTTGACCAGATAGTCGTCGGCGCCGGCCTGGAGTCCGGCGACCCGGTCGGCGACCTCGTCGAGGGCGGAGAGCACCAGGACCGGCAGATCGCTGCCGTGGTCCCGCAGGGTGCGGCAGACCTGGATGCCGTCGACGCCCGGCATCGAGATGTCCAGCACGAGGATGTCGGGCGGGGTGCGGTCGAGGAGTTCCAGCGCGGCGGCGCCGCCGTCCGCCTCGGTGACGGTGAAGCCCCGCAGGCGCAGCCCCCGGCCGAGCGAGCGGCGGATGGCCGCGTCGTCGTCGACCACCAGCACCCGGCCCACGGCGTCGCCGCGCCCGCCCGTCACCGCCGCACCGCCACCTTCGCCGGTCCCGTCCCCGTCGTCACCGCCGCACCGCCACCTTCGCCGGCCCCGTCGTCATCCCCGTCGTCGTCGGTGTCATGCCCGCTTCCCCCCCGCATACCTCCGCCCCCCGGCCGTACCGCATGGTCGCATCGCGGGAACCATGACCGGACGGCGGGGGGCGGAGAGCTGTGTCACCCGGGGATACCGGACCCTGCCGGGCGGCAGGGGTCAGGCCTCAGCCGTGGTACTGGGCGAAGGTGCGGGTGAAGTCCCAGGCCTGCTGGGAGACTCCGGAGCAGGTGTCGTCGTTGGGGTAGCCGCCTGGGCAGGGCCGGTCCCGGTTGGCCGACCAGAAGGTCAGCCGGGCCAGGTGGTGGGCCTGGGCGTAGGCGAGGATGGTGCGGAAGTCGGCGACGGTGACCGTCTCGTTGTCGTCGGTGATGCCGTTCATGGACGAGATGCCGCTGTGCCGGTACGCCTGGTCGTCGGTGTAGCCGTAGGCGTTCTTGACCGCGTTCTTCAGGCCCTCGGCGGCCTGGGTGGTGAGGTTGCCCATGTTCTGGCCGGCGCCGCCGAAGTCGAAGGGCATGATCGTCCAGCTGTCCACGGTGAGCCCGGAGGCCGCCGCCTTGTTGATCAGGCCGGTGTCGGGGCCGCTCTGTCCGGTGCCGATGGTGACGTAGACGGCGATGCCGGGGTTGTTGGCCTTCACCGTCTTCAGCGCGTCGACGGTGCGCTGCTGCACGGTGCCGCTGCTGTAGGCGTCGGCCTCGATGTCGATGTCGATGGCCTTCAGGCCGTAGGCGCTGATCACCTTCTGGTAGGCGCCGGCGAGGGCGCTCGCGCTGGTGCAGGACTGCTCCAGCTTGTTGCCGCTGTATCCGCCGAAGGAGGGGACGACGTCGCCGCCGGCCGCGCGGACCTTGTTGATGGTGGTCTGGTCGACGCCGCCGGCGAGCGGACGGCTGCCGTCCCACTGCGGGTTGCAGGTCCCGTTGCTGAGCACGAAGGCGAGGGTGAACCACTTGACGCCGGTGGCGTTCATGACGGTGGTCGGGTCCGGCGGGTTGCCCCAGCCGTTGTAGAGGTAGGGGGCCACGGCCTGGACGCCGCCGCCGGCCGGCGGGCTGGTCGGCGGTGGGGTGGTGCCGCCGCCGGTGGGCAGCGTCCACTTCTGGTTGGCGGCGGCGGTGCAGTCCCAGATCTGGAGCCGGGTGCCGTTGGCGGAGCTGGGTCCGGTCGCGTCCAGGCAGCGGCCGGAGCCGGCGTTGACGAGTTCCCCGCCGGTCGCGGTCCACTGCTGGGCGGCGCTGCCGTTGCAGTCCCAGAGCTGCACCCTGGTGCCGTTGGCGGTACCCGCCGAGGTGACGTCCATGCACTTGCCGAGCGAGCGCAGGGTGCCGTCGGAGCCGACCGTCCAGCTCTGCGCGGTTGTGCCGTTGCAGTCGTAGAGCTGGACCGCGGTGCCGTTGGCGGTGCCGGCGGCCGCCACGTCGACGCACTTGCCGCCGTAGCCGGTGATGGCTCCGCTGACGTCGGCGCCGGACGCGCTCTGGGCGACGCCGAAGGCACCGAGGGCTCCCGCGGCGAGCGCCGCGGCGGCGAGGAGGCTGGTGGACTTCTTCATCGGGCGGGTCACCGTCCACTTCTGGTTGGCGCTGTCGGGGCGAGGGGGCACCTGGTCAGCACGAGGCAAGATTGCCATGCCCCTGACACACGGTCATGTTCAGTTCACGCTGGGGAGCTTCTCTCAACTCTTAGTTCAGGACGTGATTTAAATGGGGCGCGCCGAAGGGCGTCAAGACGTCCGGCAAAGGTCCGTACCTTAAAGTTCGCGGTAGCGGACCAGGGCGGCCAGCACCAGCACACCGGGCACCAGCGGCAGCCACGCCGTGAACAGCCGGTATCCCAGCACGGCCGAGGTCGCGGCGACCATCGAGGCGCCCGCGGTCACCAGCGCCAGGCCGAGCGCGGCATCGAGCGAGCCGAGACCGGCCGGCGTCGGCAACCAGCCCGCGGCGGTGCTCGCGAAGAGGTAGGCGATCACCACTCCGCTCACCGGCACGGGGGCGTGCACCGCGCGCACCACCGCGACCATGACGCTCGCGTGCATCATCGGAAAGGCGAGCGAACCTCCCCACAGCGTCAGCACCCGGCCCCGGTCGCGGTGCAGGGCCCGCAGATCCTCGGCGACCGATGACAGGAAGGCGCGCAGCCGGGTGCGCGCCAGCCGGGCACACCGCGGCAGCAGCAGGGCGGCCACCAGCAGGACCGCCGCCACGCCGGTGATCAGCAGCGGGTATCCCGGCAGCACCAGCCCGCTCGGCGCGAGCCGGTGGAAGTGCAGGGCGTCGGGGAAGGCCAGCATCAGGGTCAGCAGCAGCGCGACCCGGGAGACCGCGGCGGCCCCGGCCCGTACCGCGAGCGAGGTCACCGAACGGGCCGGGGTGAGCCCGTGCCGGATCAGGAAGCGCAGACTGACCGCGTTGCCGCCGACCCCCGCCGGGAGCACGTGGTTGGCGGCCGAGGCGGCGAACTGCGAGGCGAGCAGCCGCAGCGGCGGCAGCTTCTCGACGACCGCCCCCTGGAGCGCGGTGGCGGAGCACACCCAGGTCATGAAGGCCGCGAGGCCGGCCGTCGCCAGCCAGCCGTGGTCCGCCGAACTGAGCCGTACCGCACTGGAGTTGATCAGCGGCCACTGCCTGGCCAGAAAGAGTCCCACCAGCACCATCGGCAGCAGCACCGCGGCCGTCCGCACGGTGGTGCGCTGCCAGGCCGACCGTCCCGGGACACGCTGCCAGAGGGTGTCCTCGGTACGGGTGACGGTCACGGGGACTCCTCGTCGCGGGAGGTACGGCGGTGGGGGCGCCGTGAGCGGGACTCTGCGTGGCGGGAAGGACGGGGTTTCCAGATTAGGCGGCTCTCCGCCCCGCGACCTACCCGCGCACGGCCACACGGGTCAACACACTCAGTGAACCGGGCGCGACCAACAGGTGCTTCCCGGCCATCCGGGCCACCCGCGACACCGTCCGGTGCCGGGTCCACGGGGGTTCCCGGGTGGGCTCGGCTCTCCCGGGAACCCCCGTGGACACGGCGCCGAACCCCCGGCCGGCCTGCTCGTGGATTCGCTCGTTCGATGAGTCCGCGCGGCGCGCGGAGGGCGTCAGCGTCACCTTTTCGGACGTATCCAAGTGGTGGACGGGTGACGCCGGACATGGCGAGCCGCCGGCCCGCGACGAGCGCGCGGACCGGCGGCTGCTTCCTTCAGCGCGACTCCCGGCGGTGAGAGGTCCACCGGAAGCCGTTCTCGGGGGTCAGTGGATCAGGACGGAGCCGTCCACTGCTGGTTGGCCGCTCCGGTGCAGTCCCAGATCTGCAATCGGGTGCCGTTGGCGGAACTGGGTCCGGTCGCGTCGAGACAGCGGCCGGACTGCGGATTGACCAGGGTGTTGTTGGCCCCCTTGCTCCACTGCTGGGAGCCGGTGCCGTTGCAGTCGTACAACTGCGCCTGGGTGCCGTTGGCGGTGCCCGCCGAGGTGATGTCCAGGCACTTGCCGAGCGCCTGGAAAGTGCCGCCGGTCGCGGTCCACTGCTGGGCGGCGCTGCCGTTGCAGTCGTAGAGCTGGACCGCGGTGCCGTTGGCGCTGCTGCCGGCCGCCACGTCGGCGCACTTGCCGCCGTAGCCGGTGATGGCCCCGGTGTGGCCGGTGCCGCCGCCGGTGCCGGTGCCCTGGGTGCCGGCCCAGGTGAAGGTGGCCGAGGCGCCGCCGGGCAGGCTGTACGAGAAGTTCTCGTTGCCCCAGTTGACCCGCACGGTCTGGGCGGAGGACGACTCGTTGTAGGCGATGAGCGCCTTGGAGCCGTCCGGGTTCTTCCAGGCGACGTTGCGGACGGTCGCGTTGTCGGTGGAGGCGATCCGGGTGGCGCCCGGCTTCACGAACTTCGTCAGATGACCCATCGTGTAGTACTCGATGGTGTAGTCGACCTGCCCGCTGCGGCTGTCACCGTTGTGCACGGTGACCAGTCCGGTGCAGGTACCGCAGCCGCCGTTGTGCGGGCCCATGTTCTGATCGACCGCCAGGCTCCACTTCACCCAGCTCTGCCCGTAGTTGCGGGTGTAGTCGATCAGGTTCTCCATGTCCTCCTTCTGCTGGTTGCCGATCCAGGTGCCGCCGGAGTGCTCGGTGTCGAAGGCCGGGACGTTGGGGTACTTGTTGTGGATCGTGGTCTGCTCGCCGACGTCGCCCTCGTACCCGTGCCAGGCGATACCGCCGAAGTTCGGGTCGTTGCGGATCGCCGCGTCGTCCACGGTGGGCGCGGCGTAGCTGTCGTACGAGTCCCAGTTCCAGTCCAGGGCCAGCACCTTGGTGGACAGCCCGGCCGTGTGCAGGGCGGGCAGCAGGTTGGTCTTGGTGAAGTAGGCGAGACCGGAGCCGTTCCACTGGGCCGAGGGGTAACCACCGCAGCAGGTGGGCTCGTTCTGCACCGTCACGTAGTCGATCGGCACGCCCTGGGCCTGGTACGCCTGGAGGTACTTCACGAAGTACTGCGCGTAGGCGGCGTAGTACTGCGACTCGAGCCAGCCCTGGCTGTAGGCGTCGCTGTCCTTCATCCACGGCGGCGGGGTCCACGGGGTGGCCATCACCTTGACCGCCGGGTTGAGCTGGCGGGCCTGCTTGGTGAGCGGGAGGACGTCGGTGAGGTCGTGCGCGATGGAGAAGTGCGCGAGCGTCGGGTCGGTCTGGCCGGCCGGCATGTCGTCGAACGTGTAGTTGCCCCGGGCCAGGTCCGAGGCGCCCATCGGGTTGCGCAGGAAGTCGATCCCGATGCCGTTGACCGGGTCGAAGAGCTTCTGCATCACCGTGGCGCGGGTGGCCGCGGAGAGCGCGCCGCTGGAGTTGAGCAGATAGGCGGCGGTGTCGGTGAAGGACGCGCCGGCGCCGGTGAACTGCTGGTATTGGGTGTTCTCGTCCACCGTGACCTGCTGGCCGGCGCCGCCGGTGCCGGCCGCGAAGGCGACCGGCGTCTGCTGCTGGAGGCCCTTGCTGACGGTGCGGCCGCCCGAGTCGCTGGTGGTGGTGAGATAGACCTGCACGCTCTCGCCCGCGGCGTGCGCCGTGGCGGGCAGGACGAGCGTGGGGGTGAAGGCCGCCGCCGCGGCGGCCAGGACTCCGAGGAGGGTGCGTCGCCAGGTGAATCTGCCCGCGCGTGGGCGGGTCGCTGAGCTCATGGTCGTTTGCCCCTTCGGCAGTGGCATGGGCCTGACATGAACGACCGTGCAGTGAGGGGGTCTGCACGCTTGTTTCATCACTTGTTTCATGGCTTATATCGCGTCGTGATTTAACTAGCGGGCCAGAGGGCCGTCAAGGCATCCGGCAGGGTGAGAATTACTGAAACACCGTGGAACAAAGGCGCGTTGAGCGTTACCGGGCGGGTGACCTGCGGAGTATTGGTCCAGACCGATGACCGCGTCGGGCCCGGCCCGGGGGCGGCGGACGGCTCAGTGGGGGGCGGCTCAGCGGCGGGCGGGCGCGGGCGCGGTGCTGCCGCGCGGCACCAGCGCCGGCGCGTCCAGCAGGATGTCGTCCACCTTCTCGCCGTCGATCAGCGCGAGCAGCGCCCGCACCGCCCGCTCGCCGTACTCCGGCACCTGGCGGCTGACCGCGGTGAGCGCCGGCCGCACCAGCCGGCACAGCTCGCTGTCGTCCCAGGCCACGACGGAGAGTTCGGCCGGCACCCGGATGCCCATCTCCTGGGTGACGCCCAGCGCGGCGACCGCCATCACGTCGTTGTCGTAGACGATCGCGGTGGGCCGGGCCGGACCCGACAGCAGGCGGCGGGTGGCGCGGGCGCCGTCCTCCCCCGAGTAGTCGGTGTGCACCGAGGTGATCTCGGGCAGCGAGAGTTCGGCCGCGCACTCCTGGAATGCCTCGCCCCGCTCGCGGGTGTGCACGAACTTCGCGGGGCCCGCCACCCGGGCGATCCTGCGGTGTCCCATGGCGGCCAGATACGCCAGGGTCTCGCGGACGGCGCCGGCCTCGTCGATCCACACCGAGGGCGTCCCGGTCGCGTCGGCCGCGTGGCCCACCACCACGGCGGGCAGGCCGAGTTCGGCGAGCAGGGCGGGCCGCGGGTCGCCGTCCCGCAGATCGACCAGGAGCACCCCGTCCACCCGGCGCTCGCCCCACCAGCGCCGGTACGCGGCCTCCTCGGCCCCGGCGTCGTCGGTGACCTGGAGCAGCAGCGCGGTGCCGGTGGCGGCGAGCCCCTGCTCGACGCCGGAGACCAGCCGCATGAAGAACGGCTCGATGCCCAGCACCCAGGCCGGCCGGTCGACCACCAGACCGACGGCGCCGGCCCGCCCGTCGGAGAGCGCGCGGGCGGCGCTGCTCGGGTGCCAGCCCATCCGCGCGGCGATCTCCACGACCCGGCCGCGGGTCTGCGCGGAGACCCCCGCCTTGCCGTTGAGCGCGTACGACACCGCACCCTTGGACACCCCCGCGGCTTGGGCGATGTCGGCGATGGTGGGACGCTTGGCCGGGCTCATACGTCCTGCGCCTCCTCCGGGCTCTGCGGACCGGCGGCGACGATCCGCCCGCGGTGGTGATCGGCCTTCACCTTAACAACACTGAACGCCTCGGCGGGCAACGGTCCGAGACGGGGTCTTACCGTGGCATAAAAGCCTCAACCGGTTCAGTACCATGTTTCCGCGGGCGGCGGATAGGGCGACCACGCCGGTGCGCGGTCCTTGTCGATGAGCGCGGCCCGCACCCCCTCGTGGAAGTCCGGCTCGTGGGCGACCCGGCGGGCCAGGTCCAGCTCGCGCGCCAGGCACTCCTCGAGCGTCGACCCGGCGCCGGCCCGCAACAGGTCGAAGGTGACGGCCAGACTCATCGGCGACGCCGACTCAAGAGCCGCGAGGGCCTCGTCGGCCCACGCGCGGTCCTCGTCCCGGGCGAGCCGGGCCCGCAACTCGGCGAGGTCGGGCGCGGTGAAGCAGCGCTCGATCGCGGCACGGTGCCCGTCCGCGCCGGACGCGGGCGCGGCGACGGCGAAGCGGTCCAGCGCCTGCGCGGGCGCGGCCCCGGCCAGCAGGACGGCTTCCAGCGCCGGGAGTTCGGCGGCCGGCACGTAGTGGGTGGCGAGTCCGCAGCTGACGGCCGCCGCACCGGGGATCCGCAGGCCGGTGAGGCCGAGGTACCAGCCGACCGCGCCCGCCAGCCGCGGCAGGAAGTGGCTGGCGCCGATGTCCGGGAAGAAGCCGATGCCGGTCTCCGGCATGGCGAGTATCGCGCGCTCGGTCACCACCCGCGCCGAGCCGTGCACCGACACGCCGAGCCCGCCGCCCATCGCGTAGCCGTCGATGAGCGCGGTGTACGGCTTGGGGTAGCGGGCGATCAGCAGATTGAGCGCGTACTCGGCGGAGAAGTACGCGAGCACGGTCGCGTCGTCGCCCCGCACCCCGGCGTCCCGCATCGCCCTGATGTCGCCGCCGGCGCAGAACGCCTTGGGCGAGGTACTGCGGATCAGCACCGACCGCACGGCCCGGTCGTCCCGCCACTCCTGGAGCGCCTCGGTCATCAGCCGGACCATCGTGAGGTCAAGGGCGTTGAGGGCGGCCGGCCGGTCGAGTTCGATCACCCCGGTGCCCGCGTGGACGCGGGTGGTGACGGGCGGGGCGGTCGTGTCCATGGCGCTCCAGTCGGTCGTACGGTCGGTGGCCGGCCGGTGCCAGAGCGGCCGGCGCCCCCATCCAAACACCTGCCGGGGGCCGCCGACACGGCAATCCCCGGGCGGCGACAACGGTCGCCGCTGAGCGCGCCGCGTTGGTAGGCTCGCGGCGAGCCGTGACTGGCGCGCTGGGATGGGGTCAACCATCGGGGAGCGGCTCGGTACGCCGTCAGTGAGTGCCGTGCGCCTGGGCCGTCCCGTTTCCGAACCCGCTTCGAACCGGAGGACCCCCATGGCCCGACAGCCGTCCGCTGTTCCCGCCGCAGTCCCCTCAAGTGCCCCCGCGACTGTCCTCTCGGATGTCCGCTCCGCCGTTCCGTCCGGCGGCGCGCCCGGCGCCTCGCAGACCCCCGAGTCGATCGCCTACCGCAGCGCGCTCGACGTGATCCGGGGGGTGGAGCCGCGGATCGCCGACGCCATCGCGAGCGAGCTCACCGACCAGCGCGAGATGCTCAAGCTGGTCGCGAGCGAGAACTACGCCTCCCCCGCCGTGCTGCTCACGATGGGCAACTGGCTGAGCGACAAGTACGCCGAGGGCACCGTCGGCCGCCGCTTCTACGCGGGCTGCCGCAATGTGGACACCGTCGAGGCGGTGGCGGTCGAGCACGCCCGCAACGTCTTCGGCGCCGCCCACGCCTATGTGCAGCCGCATTCGGGCATCGACGCCAACCTGGTCGCCTTCTGGGCGGTGTTGTCCCAGCGGGTGGAGGGCCCGGCGCTGGCGAAGGCCGGGGTGCGGCAGGTGAACGACCTGACCGAGCGTGACTGGGCGGCGCTGCGGGCGGAGTTCGGCAATCAGCGGATGCTCGGCATGGCGCTGGACGCGGGCGGCCATCTCACGCACGGCTTCCGGCCCAATATCTCGGGCAAGATGTTCGAGCAGCGCGGTTACGGCACCGACCCGGAGACCGGGCTGCTCGACTACGACGCGCTGCGGGCCTCGGCCCGCGAGTTCCGGCCGCTGATCCTGGTGGCCGGCTACTCCGCCTACCCCCGGCTGGTCAACTTCCGTCTGATGCGGGAGATCGCCGACGAGGTCGGCGCCACCTTGATGGTGGACATGGCGCACTTCGCGGGTCTGGTCGCGGGCAAGGTGCTGACCGGCGACTTCGACCCGGTGCCACACGCCAACATCGTCACCACCACCACGCACAAGTCGCTGCGCGGCCCGCGCGGCGGGATGGTGCTGTGCGACGACACGCTCGCCGAACACGTCGACCGGGGCTGCCCGATGGTGCTCGGCGGTCCGCTGCCGCACGTGATGGCGGCCAAGGCGGTGGCGCTGGCGGAGGCGTCCCGGCCGGAGTTCGGCACGTACGCGCGGGCCGTGGTCGACAACGCGCGCTCACTCGCCGACGGCCTGCTGGAGCGCGGCGCCAAGCTGGTCACCGGCGGCACCGACAACCACCTGGTGCTGATCGACGTGTCCGGTTACGGGCTGACCGGCCGGCAGGCGGAGAACGCGCTGCTGGACGCCGGCATCGTGACCAACCGCAACTCGGTGCCCCAGGACCCGAACGGTGCCTGGTACACCTCGGGCATCAGGATCGGCACCCCGGCGCTGACCAGCCGCGGCCTCGGCGCGGCGGAGATGGACGAGATCGCCGGGCTCATCGACACGGTGCTGACAGGGACAAGCGCGGCGGCGGCGCCCAAGGGCGGCCTGTCCAAGGCCCACCACGTGCTGGACCCGGCGGTGGCCGACCAGGTCGCACGGCGGGCGGCCGACCTGCTGACCGGCTTTCCGCTCTACCCGGGGATCGATCTGAGCTGAGCCGAGGCTCCGCGAGCGTGGGCGGGGTGGGTCCGGCGCGGTCGGCGCCGGGCCCGGCCGCCCGCGCTCGACAGCCCTCTACTTTTCGGCCTGCCGGCCTGCCGGCCTGCCGGCCTTCCGGCCGCGGGTCAGCCGAAGGACCACAGGACGCCGTGGTCGAGGACGGTCAGGACGACCACGACCGCGAGGTCGGCGACGCCCAGCGCCAGGCCGAGCAGGGCGCGGCCCCGACGGCGGGTGCCGCGGGCCAGCGCGACCAGGGCCAGCACCACGGCGGCCGGGCCGAGCACCAGGTTGAGCACCAGCAGTCCGGGCAGGCCGAGCAGGAAGGACGCGACGGCCATGCCGTCGGCGTCGCCCGTGCCGGCCTGGTCGGTGCGCGGTGTGCCGGTGTTTCGCCGCGCGCCCGGGAGCGTGCTCCCGGCGCGGGTGGTCGCGGTGTTCACGGTGGTCCTTTCCTGGCGGTGGTCGGGTACGGAGGTCGGTCGTGTCGGAGGCGATCCGTCCGCCGGGCCGGGCCGGGGATACCGGCGCCGACCCGGGCGGCCGGGGCGGCGGTTCAGCCGCGTCGCCGGCCGAGGCGTTCGCGGACGGCGAAGGCGGCCAGCCAGAGGGCGATCACGGCGGCGGCCACGGTGAAGGCGGTGAGCGAGGTGTGGGCGGCGGCGCCCATCAGGATGCCCAGGCCCAGCAGGAGGACGACGAGGCTCATATCGGCTGCTCCTTCGCGGAGTCGGCTTTTCGGCTGACAGTTGTTCACTGACTTCTCCAGGCTAGCGTGGCCAAAGTCGGAGAACGGTTGTTTACTGAATGACATGAGTCACATCGACCGACCCGGCGCGGCCGGGATCCCGCCGAGCGGGCCGGAGCGCGCCGGGCCGTCCGCGAACGGCGAAAACCGCGGCGATCCGGCCGCCGCCGACATCCAGCCGGCCGGTGCCAGGCACCCGGGCGTCCGTCAGGCGCAGAAACAGCAGACCCGCCAGGCCCTGCTGGACGCGGGGCTCCGGCTGCTGGCACACCAGAACCTCAGCAGCCTCGGGCTTCGCGAGCTGACCCGCGAGGTCGGAGTCTCCCCCGCTGCCTTCTACCGGCACTTCCCCGACATGGCGGATCTCGGGGTCGCGCTGGTCGGGGAGGCGCTGGGCAGCCTGCACACCGCGGTCCGGGAGGTGATGGCCGACGGCTCCGCGGACCCGGCCGGGAGGATCGACCGCTCGGTGACCATCATCGGGACGTATGTGGACGAGCACCGCCCGCACATCCGCTTCATCGCGCGGGAGCGGTTCGGCGGTGTCCTGCGGGTCCGCGAGGCGATCGCGGCCGAACTGCGGGGCTTCGCCGACGAGGTGGCGGCCGGCCTGGCCGGGCAACCGCTCTCCGACGGCTGGCCCGCCGACGATCTGCGGGTGCTGGCGGAGCTGTATGTCGACCACATGGTGATGACGGCGACCGCCTTTCTCGAAGTGCCGCCCGGCGACACCGGGCGGCGGGACCGTGTGGTGAACGCCGCGGGCCTGCGGATGCGCATCATCGGTATCGGACGCGCACACTGGCTGGACGCCGAGACGTAGGGGCGGCACGGCTTTCCGTGTCGCGACATAGAGTCACCAACGGGGCTCCGCTTTCCGGCCGACGCCC
The DNA here is from genome assembly GCF_045039895.1 of Streptomyces sp. NBC_01190. Taxonomy (NCBI): domain Bacteria; kingdom Bacillati; phylum Actinomycetota; class Actinomycetes; order Kitasatosporales; family Streptomycetaceae; genus Streptomyces; species Streptomyces sp. NBC_01190. The sequence continues at coordinate 7,824,676 of NZ_CP108580.1, read as the reverse complement.
TGACCTGGTCAGATCGCCGCCCCGGCGGGCATCGGCCCGGCCATGGGGGCGTGCGCACCTGTCCCGCACGCCCGCAATCTCGGCTTTCGTGGGTGCGATCGGCGAGGCCGCTACTACCCTGAGTCGCCAGCAGGGTTGGTGGCGTCGGACCCGGGAGGGCCGCATGGACCCAGAGCCCGCACGGACGGTGGAAGTCCTACGATCCGGTGGCCGGCCGGACGAACAACTGGCGCGGTTATTGGCCCGCGCGGAGAACGGCCCACACGCGGCCCGGCACCTGGCCGAGGTGAGATCGGCGCTGATGCACTACTGCGGCCTCCAGTCGTGCCGGAATGCCAAGGGGCCGCCGCGCCGACTGGAACGGCGCACCTTCCGGCACAGTTTCCTGCTGCCGGACGGTGAGGTGCGGGTGCTGTGGGAACTGGAGCACAACACCGGACCCGACGAGCGGCTGCGGCACGCGGTCTTCGCCGACCGCGAGGGTCTGGCGCTGGCGGAGTGGGAGGTCGACACGGCTTTCGGCTCCTCGGCCGGACCGGAGGAACCGCCCGCGTCCCGACCGCGACCGCACCCGCGGGGCAGGGCAGGTGCCGGTGCCGGTGGGGCAGGTGCCGCCGGCGGCCCCGCGCCGACCGGGTACGACGGCGAACCGGGCGGCATGGTCGAACTACCGGGCGCCGGGCGGGAGGGGTTCCGCCACTCCTACACCGAGGGCGATTCGCCCGACCACGCCTGGCGGCTGCTGCGCCGGGCCGCCAACGCCGGCGCCCCAGGGCCGGATGTGCTGCTGCGGCTGCGCGCCGCGATCGCCCACGACATCAGCATCGTCGCCCGGCGCAGCGCGGCCATCAAGGGCCGCACGGTGTCCTGGTCGCTCTACGAGCACGCCTTCCTGCTGCTCGACGGCAGCGAGTTGAGCCTGTGGGAGATCGACCACACCCGCACCCCGGACGGCCACCCGGTCTGCGAGGTCTACCTCTCGCGGGACGCCGCCCTGGACACCGCGGTCCGCCATATCGAGGCGGGCAGCTAGCAGGTCGGTCAACTGGTGGGTACGGCGTCCTCGTCGGTGGCGGTCGCGGCGGGGGCGCCGTCGGCGGCCGGGTGGGCGTACCGGGCGCGGCGAACCGCGGCGGCCAGGGCTTCAGCGCCGATGACCTCCTCGTGGGTGCCGGGACTGCCGCACGCGAAGGCGCCGGAGACCGAGCCGGCCCGTACGCATGCCGCCGGATCGGCGCCCGAGAAGCGGGCGTGCAGAAAGGCCGTCAGGAAGGCGTCCCCCGCGCCGTTGCTGTCCACCACCGGCCGTTCCGGTACCACCGCCGGAAAGCGCCGCGGCTCCTGCTCGCCGCGCGCGAGCACCCGGCATCCGGCGGCGCCATCGGTGGCCACCACCAGTTCGGCCCGGCCGTGGGCCAGGATCTGCCGCATCACCGCCGGAATGCGCTCTCCGACGGCCGCGGCGCTGAGGAACACCAGGTCGGCCCCGTAGGCCCAGGGGTGCGCCGACGTATCCTCGCCGTCCCAGGCGTGCAGGTCGGTGGAGACGGTACGACCGAGACGGTGGGCATCGGCGAACACCTCCTGGGCGTGCGCCGAGCGGGAGATGTGCACATGGCGGGCGCGTTCGAGATACGGGAGGTAGAAGGCGCGCGGCAGCCGCAGCCCTTCCGGGTGACGGCCGTCGTAGAAGGAGAAGCGGCGGCCCTCGCGGTCCACCAGATTGACGCTGCGCGGGGTGCCGGCCGGCGCGGGGAGATAGCTGAAGTCGAGCCCGGTGGCGGCGTACCGGTCGAGGATCAGCCGGCCCTGCGGGTCGTCACCGAGGTAGTCGATGAACTTGGTGGTCAGCCCGAGCGCCTGGAAGCCGAGGGCGACGCCGTTGCCGGTGTGGGCGACGTAGTCCCGGATCGGCGGGACCAGCACGGCGTCGCCACCGGGCACGGCGAGCCGGTCGACCGGGACGATCGTGTCGACTCCGGTGCCGCCGACCACCAGCACGTCGTAGGACGGCTCCTGACGGGGGTCGGATCCCTGCGGGGGAAGGGCGTTGGTCATCGGTGGACTCCGTTCGGTCGGGTTCTTGCCTTCGTACGGCGGGAGTTCGGCGCCGGGACGCCGCCGCGATCAGCCGTCGCCCGGCCGGGGGTCGTCGCCGTGCTGCCGGCGCCATTCGCGGTCGTGTTCCTCCTCCTCCGCGGTGCGCGGCATCAACGACAGCCGGAACAGCGGCGGTACGGGTCCGACGCGGCCGGCCCGCCGCCAGGCGATGATCACGGTCAGTCTGGTCATCCGCCGGGATACGTACAACAGCAGGAACGCGAGCGGGAGTTCGGCGAAGGCAGCGGTGAGGAGCGCGCCGGTCAGCTCACCGCTGTTCCAGTCGAGCACGATGTCGAACCAGGCGTCGCAGCACAACAGGGTCGCCGTCACCATCGCCCACGGGATGAAGATCTGGAGCCGGCGCCAGGCGCACAGCGCGGTGACGCCGAGCGCGGCGACCAGCGCGATGTCGAAGCCGACCCAGGCCGGGCGCCACTGGTCCACCACGTGGCGGGTGGGCAGGCTCGCCGAGAGGTAGCCGACCCAGGGGATGAGGAAGAGGAAGCTGCCGGTGATGACGGCCAGGAACATCCGGCGCAGGTGCCGCACATGCGGATCGCTGGGTGGGGGGACCTCGGGCTGCATGCGGCTCACTCTGCCGGATCACCGCTCTGCCGGAAGCTGTCGCTCGCCGGTTTCCCGGCGGTTTCCCGGCTGTCTCCCGTCGCCCGCGCCGTCCCGTCATCGGCGCGCCGTCCCCGCCGTCCCGTCATCGGCGCGCCGTCCCCGCCGTCCCGTCGCTCGGCGCCGTCTTCCGGCCGGGCCGCCGGTTATCGGCCGCCGGCCGTGAGCAGGCCGTGCACGGCGAGGGTGGCCGCGCCGAGGGCCACCGCCTCGTGGCCGAGGCTGCCGAGTTCGAGGCGGGTGCCCTCGGCCATGTAGGCGAGGCTGTGGCGGCGCACGGCGTCGCGGACGGCGGGGAGCACGGCGGGGCCGAGCGCGCTGCTGAGCCAGCCGGAGAGGATGACGCGGTCCGGGCTGAGCAGGTTGATGAGGTTGGCGACGCCGATGCCCAGGTACTCGGCGGTCCGGTGCAGCGTGTCGGCGGCCGGGCCGGGCCCGGCGGCGGCGTCGACCAGGGCGGCGATCTTCCGCTCGACGCCGGCGGCGGCCAACCGGGGGGCGCCCGGGGTCCGTTCGTAGTGCCCCAGGATGGCCTCGGCCCCGACGTACGCCTCCAGGCACCCGTGCGATCCGCAGCGGCAGGCGGCGCCGCCGGCCTCGATGACGGTGTGGCCCCACTCGCTGGTGGTGCTGGTCACCCCATCGGGCGAACCGGTCGCCACCGCGGCGCCGACCCCGACGGCCAGCAACCCGACGATGGCCCGTTCGGCGCCGCGCCCGGCGCCGCGCCACATCTCGGCCTGGCCCAGCGTGCGGGCGCAGTTGTCCAGATGCAGCGGCGCGGCGACGTGCGGCCGCAGCAGCCCTTCGAAGGGCACCCCCGACCAGCCCAGGGTGGGGGCGTGCACCAGGCCGTCGGGCAGCACGGTGCCGGGCACCCCGACACCGATCCCGAGCAGTGCCGCGCTGTCGGCGCCCGCCTTGGCGGTGACCTCCTCGATGCCGGCCGTCACCAGCCCGGCGAGCAGCTCCGGTTCCGGTCCGCCGTCGTCCATCGGGAAGGTCGCGGTGGCCAGGGTGTCAAGCGTCCAGTCGAAGAGGCCGACCTGGACATGGGTCTCACCGATGTCCACGCCGACCACCCGCGCGTACCCCGGGCGTACCTCCAGCAGGGTGCGCGGCCGGCCGCCGTCGGAGTCCAGCAGGCCGGCCTCGGCGACCAGGCCGTCCGCGACCAGGCCGGTGACGACGTTGCTGACGGTCGCGGAGCTGAGCCCGGTGGCCAGCATCAGGTCGAAGCGGCTGGCGGGGCCGTGCAGATAAAGCCTGGTCAGCACGGAGGTGCGGTTGTGCCGACGGAGATCCCTCGTCGTCCGGCCCACGTCGCGCCTCACCGGCTCCCCCTCCCGTATACGGCCATGGTGCCAGATCGGAGCTCACGGCACGTCACGGCACATCACCGAGGCGATACGCGCGTCGCGGGCGTCTCCGGTGCCGCAGGCGGGGGATCATCCCCGGCCCGGCCCCCGGTACAGGTCGAGTTCGCCGTCGAGTTCGACCGCGAGCACGGTGGCGTACGGGTCGTTCTCCGCGGGGGTGGGCGCGTCGATCCAGAGCACGCCGGGCACCTCGTGCAGGCCGCCGGTGACGCGGTGGCCGAGCGCCGTGCCGGTGCCGAGCACCGTGACGCGCCGGACCGCGTTGCGCAGGCCGCGTACCGAGACCGTCTCGCGCGGCGCGTCGAAGCAGGTGAGATAGAGGGTGCGGCGATCGGCGGACAGGGTGCTCGGACCGTAGTGGTGGCCGGCCGGCAGGCCCGCGACCGTGCCGTACACCGCGGGGGCGTGCCGGGCGATCCACGCGCCGAGGCATTCCAGCCGCACGGTCTGCTCCCCAGTGATCGTGCCGTCCGCGCGGGGGCCGACGGCGAGCAGCAGATTGCCGCCCGCGCCGATGGTCTCGGTGAGGTAGCGGACCAGTTGGCCGGCGGATTTGTGGCTGTGGTCGTGGCCCTGGTAGCCCCAGGACTCGTTGACGGTCAGGCAGAGCTCCCAGGGACCGTCGGGGGCCTGGAGCGGCACGCCCTGTTCCGGCGTGGCGTAGTCGCCGTGGCTCAGCATGCGGGCGTTGAGCACGGTGTCGGGGTTGACGGCGAGGATTTGGTCGGCGAGTGCGTCGATCCCCCACTGCTCCTCGGCGCGTTCCCATTCGCCGTCGAACCACAGCAGGTCGGGGCGGTAACGGGTGGTCAGCTCGTTGACCTGGGCATCGCGGTAGGCGAGGTAGCGGCGCTAGGCGGCGGGGTCCTCGGCGCCCGGGGCGGGGGCGCTGAGGGGATTGTCGTTGACGGGGACCGGAGCGGTGTCGGGGTGCGGGTGGCGGACGCTCGCGTAGTCGGGGTGGGACCAGTCGGAGTGCGAGTAGTAGAGGCCGACCTTCAGCCCCTCCGCACGCAGGGCGTCGGCGTAACCGGCGATCAGGTCGCGTCCCGCCGGGGTGTCGCGGACCACCGAGAGGCCGGGCTGCGCCGTGTCCCAGAGCGCGACGCCGTCGTGGTGGCGGGCGGTGAGCACCGCGTAGCGGGCGCCGGCCCGGGCGAACAGCTTCGCCCACCGCGCCGGGTCGTACGCGGCGGCGGTGAATCCGGCGAGCTGCTTCATGTACTGCTCCCGGGTGAGCCGGCCGTCGTAGAACGACCAGGACTCCGCGACCCCGTCCACCGCGTAGATCCCGTAGTGCAGGAAGATGCCGAGCTTGGCGTCGGGGAACCAGGGTCGCATGGGCATGGCCGCGTCCTCACGGAGACGTTTCACGGGAGCAGTTCCGTCGGCGCCGGTTTCAGCGGCGCCGACGCATCGGAACCGACTCGCCGGGGGTCGCGCCGGGGTACTCGGACCCTAATCTCCGCCCGGGCCGGTGATCAATGCCGGGCGGGCGTCCTCCGTGGTCAGGACACGGAGGACGCCCGGTCTCGGGGTGCGGACGCCGGCGGTCAAGGTGGCGCGGCGTCAGGAGGGTGGTCAGGAGGTGGTCAGGGGTGGTTGATCAGGGGTGGTCAGGGGTGGTCAGGGGTGGTCAGGGGTGGTCAGGCGGTGGGAGGGGCGGGCGTGAGGGGGTGGGAGAGCGGTTGCCGATGGGCGGACGGGCCGGCCTGCGCGGCGTACGGGCCGGGGCGCGGCTGCCAGCGTCCGTGGCGCGGGGACCAGTGCTGGAGGGATCGCGCGGCGATCGGGATCTCGGCGACCACCTCTTCGCCGGGCCCGGCGGTGACGGCGGCGTATCCGGCCAGCCGGGGGCCGCCGTCGTCGTACGGATCGGGGCCGGTGGTCAGATAGAGCTGGACGACCTCGCGGCCGGGGCGGGTGCCGGTGTTGCGGACCGTGACGCGGGCCAGTGCGGCGGGGACGGTGTCCGGGCCGGCGGCCGGGGCGGGATCAGCGGCCGGGGCGAGGCCAGGGTCCGCAGGGGTCGGGAGAGCGATCTCCAGCCGCTCGTAGGCCCAGGTGGTGTAGCCGAGGCCGTGGCCGAACCAGTAGGCGGGCTCGGCGCCGGCTCGGCGCCAGGCGCGATGGCCGATGTACGGGCCCTCCTCGTAGCGGAGCACACCGTCGACCGGGGTGGTGGACGGCAGCGGCGCCCCGGAGAGCGCTCCCCAGGTGGTCGGCAGCCGGCCGCCCGGTTCGGCGTGTCCGAACAGCACGTCGGCGAGGCCGTGGCCCGCCTCCTGGCCGGGGAACCAGCAGAGCAGTACCGCCGGTGCGCTGTGCCGCCAGGGCAGTTCGACCGGGCCGCCCGAGTTGACGATCACCACCGTACGGGGGTTGGCGGCCACCACGGCGGCGACGAGTTCGTCCTGCCGGCCGGGAAGGGCGAGCGACGCGCGGTCGAAGCCCTCGCTCTCGATCTCGTCGGTGGTGCCGACCACGACGACGGCGGTGTCCGCGCCCCTGGCGACCTCGGCGGCCTCGGCGATCAGCGCCTCCTCGTCGCGGCGCGGCGGATCGGCGGCCAGCGCCACGGCCTGGCCGAGCCCGGCCTCCCAGCGGCGGGTGGCGGTCAGCAGCAACTCCTCCCCGGCGGCGGCCTGGTGGCCGGCGGTGCGGAAGGGCGGGGTGACGTGCAGATAGGTGGGGTCCTGGGACTCCGGGGTGACATAGGTGTCGAGCAGCGACCGCCCGTCGGCGGTCAGCGAGATCGGGCCGAGGCCGATCACCGAGAACCGCCACTGCCCGGCCCGGTCGGTGGTGACCAGCGCGCTCACCTCGACGGCGGCGGCGGTGACCGCGAGTTCCGGCGCGTCTCCCGACTCCAGGACGCGCCCGCTGAGCCGGTGTTCCGCGTGGATCTCGGTGCCGTCGGCGGCGAGGTAGCGGACCAGCACACCGGGGTCGCCGGTGCGCGGGTCCCGGGCGTTCCCGGTGTGCACGGGGGTGGGCCGGGTGGTGAGGACGGCGCCCTCGGCGTAGACCACCTCCGTAGCGGTGGTGGAGAGCGCTTCCCGGATACCGGCCAGCGGGGAGACGACCGCTTCGGGGAAGACCGAGGCGCTGCCGCCGCCTTGGAAGCGGGCGGCGGCGGCGTTGGGACCGATGACCGCGATCCGGCGGGGAGCCGGGCCCGCGTCGGACGTCAGCGGAAGCAGGTTCCCCTCGTTGCGCAGCAGTACGCACCCCGCCGCGACCGCCCGGCGCAGCAGCCCCCGGGGGTCGGCGGGGCCGGGCGGGGCGGGCGGCGCCGGCAGCGTCTCGAGGGCGCCCACCCGCGCGGCGAGCCGCAGAATCCGCCGGACCTTGTCGTCGATCGTCTTCTCCGGCACCCGGCCCTCGCGCACGGCGGCCAGCAGGGGCTCGCCCCAGCGCGGTTCGGGCCCCGGCATCGCCAGGTCCTGCGGGGCCAGCGCGGCCGCCTCGGTGGAGCGGACGGCGCCCCAGTCGGAGACCACCACCCCGTCGAACTCCCACTCCCCCTTGAGGGGTTCCGCCAGCAGCGGGTTCTCCGACATGGTGGCGCCGTTGACGCCGTTGTAGGCCGACATCACCGCCCAGACCCCGGCCCGCACCGCTGCCTCGAAGGGCGCCAGATAGAGCTCGCGCAGGGTGCGCTGGTCCAGCCGGGCGTCCAGCGTGAGGCGTTCGGTCTCCGAGTCGTTGGCGACGTAGTGCTTGGCGGTCGCGGCCACGCCGCCGCCCTGCACTCCCTTGATGTAGGCCGCCGCCGTCCGCGCGGTGAGCAGCGGGTCCTCCGAGTAGCACTCGAAGTGCCGGCCGGCGCCCGGCGCGCGGTGCAGGTTGAGCGTGGGGGCGAGCAGGACGCCGACGTCCTTGCGGCGCGCTTCGGCGGCGAGCAGCGCGCCGAGCCGGGTCACCAGCTCCTCGTCCCAACTCGCCGCGAGCGCCGTCGGGGAGGGCAGCGCGAGTGAGGTGTCGCGCTCGTCCCAGCGTTCGCCGCGCACGCCGGCCGGGCCGTCCGAGACGCCGACGGCCCGCAGTCCGATGGCCGGTTCGGCGTGCAGCCGGAAGGAGGCGGCGCCGGAGAGCAGCCTGATCTTGGCGGGCAGGTCGAGGACGGCGATCAGCTCGTCCAGTTCGGCGACGGTCGGCGCGGAGCGAACCGCGGTGGGCTCCGAGTGGACGTCGGTCGGCGCCGAGCGAACCGCGGTAGGCGCCGAGCGGCCGGATGTCGCGGCGTTCGGCGCGGCCGTCGTTTCGGCGGCCACCGGTTCAGCGGCCGTGGCGGTCACGGCGGTCGGGCCGGCCGTGCCACGCGCGGCGGGCGGCTCCGGTGCCCCGCCGGGCTGCGGCGGGGAGTCCCGGGGCGGCGGGGACGCGGGGGTGATCATGGTCATCCCTTCGGGCCCCGGCACGCGCCGTCGTGCTCCGACGGCTCGTCGGCTGCGTGGGGCCGCGTGATCGGAGGACGGCGGGCGGGCGCCCGGCGGTCTGCGCGCGGTTGCGGCTCCGGGGTGCCGACTGCTGCGGTGCTGCGACCCCCCGCTACGGGAGAGCGCTCTCCCACTCAGGTACCTTCAGCTCCCCTGGCACCACCTGTCAACCCCGCCGCCGCCAGACCCCGGTGACACCCCGCCAACCACCCCCGCACCCCGGCCTGCGGCGGCACCCGAGCCACCACCAGGCGGAACCTCCGTCGCCCCAGCCACCCCATATTTGTGATTCCGCACCAAATCAGCGGCGGCCAAGCGGCGTTCACTCACCCCGTTACGGTTCGATCCCTTGACACCCCGGAAATCCAGCAGCAACCATCGGGGCGACTGAGAGAGCGCTCTCCCATGCCTCATGCCGTCACCCGGGCCGCGCCCTCCCCCCACCCTCGCACCGCAGGAGACCGGCATGAGAGCCTCACCCTCAGCATCCGCCCGGCGCCCCGGTTCCCTCCCGCCACCGTTGCGCGTGCTCCTGCTCGGCCTGCTCGCGGTGGGCCTGGCGCTGTACGCACTGGCGGTCCCCACCCCGTCCGCGCACGCCGCGGAGACCCTGCTCTCCCAGGGCAGGCCGGCGACCGCTTCGAGCACCGAAGGCGCGGGCTATCCGGCCTCGGCGGCCGTCGACGGCAGCACCACCACCCGCTGGGCCAGCGCGTGGAGCGATCCGCAGTGGCTCCAGGTCGATCTCGGCTCCTCCTCGACGCTCAGCAGAGTGGTGCTGAACTGGGAGAACTACGCGACGGCGTACCAGATCCAGGTCTCGGACAACGCGACGAACTGGACCACCGTCTACACCACGACCACCGGCGCCGGCGGGGTGCAGAACCTCACCGTCAGCGGTTCCGGCCGCTATGTCCGGCTGTACGGCACGCAGCGGGTCAACGGCTACGGCGACTCGCTGTGGGAGTTCCAGGTCTACGGCACGGCCGGCACCGGCACCTCGGGCGGCACCACGACCGGTACGACGAGCGGCACCACCACCGGCACGACAGCGGGGACGACGTCCGGTACGACGAGTGGCGCCACCGGCGGCACTACCGGCGGCACCGGCACCCCGCCGCCCGGCAACTGGACCACGCTCTGGAGCGACGACTTCAACGGCGCGGCCGGTGCGCCGCCCGCCAGCGGCGACTGGATCATCGACACCGGCACCGCCTACCCCGGGGGCGCCGCGAACTGGGGCACCGGCGAGGTGGAGACCGCTACCAACTCCCCGGCGAACCTGGGCCTGGACGGCGGCGGCCACCTCAACCTGACCGCGGTGAAGTCGGGTTCGTCCTGGACGTCGGGCCGGATCGAGACCCGGCGCGGCGACTTCGCCGCGCCGGCCGGCGGCCAGTTGCAGATCTCGGCGACGCTGAAGCAGCCCGATCCGGCCAAGGCACTCGGCTACTGGCCGTCGTTCCGCGCGATGGGCGCGGCCTACCGGGGCAACACCGAAGCGTGGCCCGCGGTGGGTGAGAGCGACATCATGGAGGACGTCAACGGCCGCGGCCAGCTCTCGGCGACGCTGCACTGCGGTACCGCGCCCGGTGGCAACTGCGCCGAGTACAACGGTCTGACCAGCGGTCTCGCCACCTGCTCCGGCTGCCAGTCCGCCTACCACACCTACTCCGAGATCATCGACCGCACCACCTCGGACGAGCAGATCCGCTGGTATCTGGACGGCAAGCAGGTGTGGCAGGTCAGCGAGTCGCAGGTGGGCGTGTCCACCTGGAACGCGGCGGTGCACCACGGGCTGTATCTGGACTTCAGCCTGCGGATCGGCGGTTCGTACCCGAACGCGGTGTGCGCGTGCACCTCGCCGGGCGCCGACACCTCCTCAGGGGGGACGCTGAGCCTGGACAACGTGACCGTCTCGCAGACCACCGGTACCGCTCCGGCGCCGCTCACCGACCCGTCGGTGCCGACCGCGGCGAGCAATGTCCATGTGACCGGGTCGCAGGGCAACTGGCAGCTCACCGTGGACGGAAAGCCGTACCAGGTGAAGGGCATGACGTGGGGTCCGGCCACCAGCACGGCCGACGCCCATATGCGTGATCTGAAGTCGATGGGCGTCAACACGCTGCGCACCTGGGGCACCGACGCGAGCAGCAAGCCGCTGCTGGACGCGGCCGCCGCCTACGGGCTGAAGGTGATCAACGGATTCTGGCTCAACCAGGGCGCGGACTACGTCAACGACACCACGTACAAGAACAACACCCTGAACGACATCAAGAACTGGGTGACCACGTACAAGAACCATCCCGGTGTGCTGATGTGGGACGTGGGCAACGAGGTCATCCTCACCACCCAGGACCACTACACCGGCGCGGCGGTCGAGCAACAGCGCGTCGCCTACGCGAAGTTCGTGGAGCAGGTGGCGCAGGCGATCCACGCCATCGACCCGAACCACCCGGTGACGTCGACGGACGCGTGGACCGGCGCCTGGCCGTACTACAAGCAGTACACGCCGTCGCTCGACCTGTACGCGGTCAACTCCTACGGGGCGGTGTGCGGCGTCAAGCAGGACTGGGTCAACGGGGGGTACACCAAGCCGTACATCGTGACCGAGTCGGGTGAGGCCGGCGAGTGGGAGGTGCCGAACGACGCCAACGGGGTGCCGACCGAGCCGACCGACACCCAGAAGCGGGACGGCTACCTCTCCGCCTGGGGCTGCGTCAGCGGGCACACCGGGGTGGCGCTGGGCGCGACCCTCTTCAACTACGGTGAGGAGAACGACTTCGGCGGCATCTGGTTCAACGTCATCCCCAGCGGCTGGAAGCGGCTGACGTACTACGCGGTGGCGAAGGACTACGGCGGTACGCCGCAGGCGAACACCCCGCCGGTGATCGGCTCGATGTCGCTGAGCAACACCGCTTCGGTACCGGCCGGCGGCACCTTCGGCGTGACGGCGGCGGCGACCGATCCGGACGGCGACGCGATCCGCTACCAGTTGATGTACTCCTCCAAGTACGTCGACGGGGCGACCGGGCTGCACCAGGTGGACTTCACCCAGACCGGGGACGGCCGGTTCACCGCCACGGCGCCGAAGGCGCTCGGGGTGTGGAAGGTGTACGTGTACGCCTACGACGGGCACGGCAACGTGGGTGTGGAGACCCGGTCGTTCCGGGTGGTGGCGCCGACGGTGAGCGGCACGAACGCGGCGCTCGGCCGGCCGACCACGGCGTCGTCGTACCAGGCGACGGGGGACGGCGCGCCGTTCCCCGCGTCGAACGCCACCGACGGCCGGTGGGAAACCCGGTGGGCGAGCGAGTGGGCCGACGCGGAGTGGATCCAGGTGGATCTGGGCCAGGTGACCGCCGTCAAGCACATCCAGCTCGGCTGGGAGTCGGCCTACGGGAAGGCGTACCAGGTGCAGGTCTCCAATGACGGCGGCACCTGGACGACGGTCTACTCGACGACGACCGGGACGGGCGGCGTGGACACCTTCGACGTCAGCGGGTCCGGCCGGTATGTGCGGGTGTCCTTGGGCCAACGCGGCACGGCGTACGGCTACTCGCTGTACGAGTTCGGCGTGTACGCGTAGCCGGGGGCGCCGGGAGATGTCCTTCGCGTCCCCCGCGGGGGCGGGTGGCGCGGGGGCCTGGATGGGGCGGGGTGCGGTGGGCCTGTGGGGGGTCGCCGCACCCCGCCCCATCTGCGACGTGCCCCGGAGAGCGCTCTCCTCTCTGGTATACATGGGGCATGACCAGCAGCCGTCCTGCCCGCCCCCACCAGCCCACGCTGGAAGACGTCGCGCGGTCCGCGGGGGTGTCCCGGGCCACGGTGTCGCGTGTGGTGAACGGGACCCGCAATGTGGATCCCGAGATCCAGCGGGCCGTTCAGCAGGCGGTGGCCGAAACCGGCTATGTGCCCAACCGGGCGGCCAGGACGCTCGTCACCCGGCGCACCGACTCGGTGGCCCTGGTCTTCTCGGTGCCGAACCACCAGGCGGCCGACGACCCTTTTATGCGGCAGGTGTTCAGCGATCCGTTCTTCGGCCGGGTGGTGGGCGGTCTGCTCACCGTGCTGCGCCCCCGGGGGGTGCACCCGGTGCTGATGCTCGCCGACTCCGAGGACGCCCGGCACGAGCTGATCGCCAATCTGCGGCAGGAGCACATCGACGGTGTGGCGCTGGTGTCGATAGCGCCCGGTGACTCGCTGCCGTTTCTGCTGACCGAGGCGGGGGTGCCGACGGTGCTCTTCGCCCGCCCGCAGACGCCCATCCCGATCAGTTACGTGGATGTGGCCCAGCAGTCCGGCGCGCGGCAGGCCGCCGAGTTGCTGCTGTCGCGCGGCTGCCGCCGGATCACCACCATCGCGGGTCCGTACGACTCGCCGGCCGGCCAGGATCGGCTGGCCGGTTTCCGCGCCGCGATGGCGGAGCACGGGCAGGCCTTCGTGCCGTATGTCGAGGGCGGTTTCACGCAGGAGGGCGGGGAGCAGGCGATGCGGCAGCTCCTGGTCGAACATCCGGACACCGACGGGGTGTTCGTCGCCAATGATCTGATGGCGCAGGGCGCGCTGCTGGTGTTGCGCGACCAGGGGCGGCGGGTGCCGGAGGATGTCGCGGTGGTCGGTTTCGACGACAGCAGCGCGGCCCTGGCGTCGCGCCCGCTGTTGACGACGGTGCGGCAGCCGGTGGAGGACATGGCCGCGGAGATGGCCCGGCTGCTGGTGGCGCTGATCGACGACGCGGAGCGGCGGACGCGTTCGGTGATCTTCAAGACGACGCTGGTTCGGCGCGCGTCGGCCTGAACGGCGGGGTGTACGGCCCGGGTCGGCGGGCCCGCGGCCGGTGTCAGGACTCGTTGGGTACGACGATGGCGGTGGCCACGTAGTCGGCGCGGGCGATCCAGCGGCCGGTGAAGACGTCGGGGCCGACGCCCTCGGCGAGCAGCGGCCCGGGGATCAGCAGGCGCGCGGTGTAGGTGCCGCGGGCCAGGGCCGGCGGGTGCGGGTGCGTGCCGCTGTCGGGCGCGCCGGCGTCGCGTCCGGCCGGCGGCTCCGGGTCACGGGTGAAGAGGAGTTCGGCCTCGCCGAAGTCGAGCATGCGCCGGTGGAAGGGGTACCAGGCCTTGTAGACGGTCTCCTTGGCGCTGAACAGCAGCCGGTCCCAGCGTATGTCGGGGTGGCGTGCGCTGAGCGCGGTGAGGCTGTCGCTCTCGGCGCCGGTGGCGAGGATGACGTCGAGGACGCCTTGGGGCAGCGGGCCGTGGGGTTCCGCGTCGATGCCGATGGTGAGGATGTCGGTCGCCCGGGCGACGGCGGCGGCCCGGTAGCCGTCGGTGTGGGTGATGCTGCCGACGTATCCGGCGGGCCAGACGGGGGCGCCGCGTCGGGCCTCGCGCGGGATGGGCCCGGGCGGTACGCCGAGCACGGCGAGGGCGGCGCGGGCGCAGGCACGGCCGGCCGCGTATTCGGCGCGGCGTTTGGGGACCGCCTTGGCGACGGCTTCGGCCTCTTCGGGGTGGAGCGGGGCGTTGTCCAGCGCGTGGCCCTTGACGGTGCGGGTGACGACCTGGGCGGGCACCAGTTCCTCGATCACCGGCTGGTCTCCCGCGGCCCGGTCAGGATGGTCCGGGGCCCCGCGGGTCCCGCGGGCCGGCTGCCCCATTCCCGGGGGTAGCCGAGCGAGACCTCGGTGAAGCGCACGCCGTCGCGCCAGATGACGCGGGGGATGTGCAGATGGCCGTAGACGACTTCGGTGGCCCGGTAGCGGAGGTGCCAGTCCTCGGTGAGTTCGGTGCCGCACCACAGGGCGAAGGAGGGGTAGCGGAGTACGGCGGTCGGTTCGCGGTGCAGTGGCCAGTGGTTGGCGAGGACGGTCGGCAGGTCCGGGTCGAGGGCGGCCAGCCGCTGTTCGGTGTGGGCGACGCGGGCCCGGCACCAGTCGTCGCGGCCGGGCAGCGGGTCCGGGTGCAGGAACCTCTCGTCGGTGCAGATCACGCCGAGGTCGAGGGAGTGGGCGAGCGCCTGTTCCTTGGTGGTGGCGCCGGGGGTGCCGTCGCGCCAGGTGTAGTCGTAGAGCAGGAACAGCGGGCAGACCGCGACGGGGCCGCGCGGGCCGTCCCAGATCGGGTAGGGGTCCTCGGGGGTGATGACGCCGAGGTCGCGGGCGGTGCGCACGAGGTGCTGGTAGCGGGGCTCGCCGCGCAGGGTGAGCGGGTCGTCGGGCGGGGTCCACAGCTCGTGGTTGCCGGGGAGCCAGATGACGGTGCGGAAGTGCCGCTTCAGCGTGGTCCATGCCCAGTTGATGTCCGCGAAGCGTTCGCCGACGTCGCCGGCGACGAGCAGCCAGTCCTCGTCGGTGGTGGGCCGCATCGCCTCGACGATGGCGCGGTTGGCCTCGTATCCGACGTGCAGGTCGCTGATCGCGAGCAGTTGGGGTCCGCCGGCGCCGGTCAACCCGGTACCGTCCGTCCGCATGTCGGTGTCCGCACCCGATGATTCTTCCAGAACGGGCCGACCCGGCCAAGCCCTTTCCCGGCGGGGCGGGCGCCGGTTCCCCGGCCCGCGGCGGGCCGCCGAGGGGACGGCCGATCAGCGTCCTGGGCGAATGGTCGGTAAAGATGAGTTCAGGCAACAGCGGCGTGCTCCGGGGGCCGCCCGCGCGGTGGTCCGCGCCGTGCGCGTGGCGGATATTGCGTTCGGAGGGGGCGGATCCGCCGTCCCTGGCTAGTCGCGGTCGATGAGGACCGCGCTGCCCTGGCCGACGCCGACGCACATGGTGGCGAGGCCGCGGTGGGCGGCGGTGCGGGTCATCCGGTGCAGCAGGGTGGTGAGGATGCGGGCGCCGGAGCAGCCGAGGGGGTGGCCGAGGGCGATGGCGCCGCCGGTGGGGTTGACGAGGTCGGGGTCGATGCCGAGCAGGCGTACCGAGGCGAGCGCCTGGGCGGCGAAGGCCTCGTTGAACTCGGCCTCCTCGATGGAGTCGATGGTGCGGCCGAGCCGGCTCAGGACGCGCTCGGTGGCGGGTACGGGTCCGGTGCCCATGACGTCGGGGTGGACGCCGGCGCTCGCTCCCGCGGCGTAGCGGCCGAGGGATTCCAGGCCGAGTTCGTCGAGGGCCTCCTCACTGACCAGGAGGAGGGCCGCCGCGCCGTCGTTCATGGGTGAGGAGTTGCCTGCCGTGACGGTGCCGCCGTCGCGGAAGACGGGCCGGAGCGCGGCGAGGCGCTGCGCGGTGGTGTCCTCGCGGATGGATTCGTCGGCGGTGACCTTGATCCCGTCGGGGCGGGTGACCGGCACGATCTCGGCGGCGAAGAGTCCGTCCGCGCGGGCGGCGGCGGCGTTGCGGTGGCTGCGCAGGGCGAAGGCGTCCTGGTCGGCGCGGCTGATCCGGTGCCGTGCCGCGACCTCCTCGGCGGTCTCGCCCATCGAGAGCACTCCGTGCAGCTCGCGCATCCGGGGGTTGGTGAGCCGCCAGCCGAGCCGGGTGTCGTGGGTCTCGATGGCGCGCGGGAGAGCCTCGTCGGGGCGGGGCAGTACGAAGGGCGCGCGGCTCATGGATTCGGAGCCGCCGGCGATCACGATGTCCGCCTCGCCCGCGGCGATCGTGCGGGCGGCGCTGGTGACGGCCTCCATGCCGGAGGCGCAGAGCCGGTTGACGGTGGCACCTGGCACGGTGTCCGGGAGGCCGGCGAGGAGCACCACCATCCGCGCGATGTTGCGGTTGTCCTCCCCGGCCTGGTTCGCGGCGCCCCAGTAGACGTCGTCGATACGGGCCGGGTCGAGCGCGGGCACGCCGTCGAGCAGGCCGCGCAGCGCGGTCGCGGCGAGGTCGTCGGGCCGCACCTGGGAGAGCGCTCCACGGAGCCGGCCGATCGGGGTGCGGCGGGCGGCGGCGAAGTGGACTGGGCGCATCGCTGGCTCCTCGAAGGGCTGGTCACTGTGGGCACGCCTCGCCTTCGCAAACTAGCACTGCCAGTTTACGAAGGCGAGAGGCCCGGACGGCGCGGAGCGGCATGGCGCCGGCCACCGGTCCGCCGGCGCCGAAGACCGTCGCGTCGCTCGCCGCGCGGCCTTCGGCGGGTACGGTGCGCCGGTCGCCCGAGGTGCGCCGCCCGCCCGCCTCAGCCCGGCGCGCGCCGCGAGGGCCCGAGCAGCCGCAGCCGCTCCAGCTCGCGGCGGTCCCGCTTGGTGGGCCGGCCGGCGCCGCGGTCGCGCAGGCCGAGGGCGAGCACGTCCTGACGCGGAGGCGGCGGCGGGCTGTTGTCCACGTACGACTCGGCGGCGACGGGGGCGCCCACCCGCTTGCCCAGCAGCTTCGCGACGATGACGACGCGTTCCCGCCCGGCGTGGAAGAGGCGGACCTCGTCGCCGACCCGGAGCGCCTGGGCGGGCTTCACCCGCTCACCGTTGATCTTCACATGGCCGCCGCGGCAGGCGGTGGCCGCCAGTGACCTGGTCCTGGTGAGCCGTGCGCACCAGATCCAGCTGTCGACGCGTACGCTGCCGCCGGTCGCGAACACCTGGCCGGCGCCGCGCGGCGGCCGCTCCCGCTCCTGCGGCGCGGCCTCGGCCCCGGTGTCCCGCGGGTCGGCATTCGGTCCTGTCTCCTGTACCGCCATGCCCCGAGCCTACGACGTGCGGGCGCCCGGCCGCCGGGCCATTTCGGCCGGCGCCCCGTCAGGGAGCTCTTCCGCCGTCCCGGCTCGCCGCTGCCGCCGGCCGGGCGCGGTCAGCGGCCGTAGACCGCCACGAAGTCCCGGGTGGCCTGGACGTAGTAGCGGTCCGGCGGGTCCTCGAAGTCGAGCAGGTTGGTGGGCTTGGGGTCGCCGGGGTCGTGGCTGCCGTCGTAGGACATGAAGGAGGGCCAGGCCCTGTTCATGTCGAGCGGCATCGCGCGGACCGCGCCGGCCCGCTGCATGAGGTGGGCGAGGGTCTGCGCGTTGAGTGCCTGGCCGACCACCATGATGATGTCGCCCTGGGCGGTGACACCGACGCCGGATCGGGGGACGAACATGCCGCCCTGGTCGCTGACGCCCCACTTGGAGTCGTCGCCGATGTCGGGCACGACCCTGCCGCCGTCGACCATCAGCTCCAGGCACTGCCGGACGCCCACCACGTCGGGGGTCATCCGGACGTCGCGGCCCCAGACACCGATCTTCAGGGAGCCGTCGCGGTAGAAGACCTCGGACGCGGCGCCGTCGCGCAGTTCCCCCGCCGTCTTGCCGTCGAGGTAGAAGCCGCCGCGGGAGCCGCCGTCGGTGACCCGGAAGCCGCCGTTCCAGGTGGCGACGAGGCCGGCGCGTCGGTCTTTGGGGATGGTCGGCGGCACGTCGAAGGTCCCGCCGGGTTCGCGGAAGCCGGGGTGGAGCTGGAAGCGGGAGTATTTGCCGCTGATCCAGGCGATCGCGGCCTCGTAGGAGGTGTGGGCGGAGTCGGGGCGGACGTAGGTGCCCTGCACGATGGGCTCGCCGTGGGCGCGGGCGAGGGTGCGGTAGACGCCTTCGCCGGGGAGCGCCGGGCTGACCAGCGATCGCATCGCCGTACGCATGGCGACCAGGGGCTTGGCGGCCACATGGGCGGGGGCGGGGCCGACGGCGGGGCCGGTGGCCTTCATCCGGGCGAGTGCTTCCCGGGACAGCGACCCGCCCACCTTCGGCGGGTTCATCCGGTACTGCCAGTCCTCCAACTGGTTGACCACAAAGCCGAGTTCGTGGTCGCGGGCCCATTCGGCGAGGCGCGCCGCGGTGCTGTCCCTGCCGGGATAGGTGAGGGCCTGGCCGATCGACCAGCCGAGGGCTCCCGCGCAGATCACACAGACGCCGAGCGCGCCGCGGACGACGCGTTTGCGCCGCAGGCGCCGCGCCGGGGTGAGGTCTCTCTTGTGCTTCCACGGCAGCAGCCTTCTGCGGCGGCGCCGGGCGGGCGCGGGGCCGCCGGCCGGCTCCTCGCCGTCCGGGTCCGGTTCCGCCGGCCGCTGCGCGACACCGCCCTGGCTCATGGTGCTCCTTTCGCGTACCGCCCCGCCGCCGGGCGCGACCCAGAGAGTCTTCGTATTGTCCGATTTGCTGGTTTTATGACCCATGGTCGATCCGGCTAACCGCTCTTCCGCGAAGAAGCACCCGGCCGCCGCACGCGCCCGCCCGGTCCGCCCTTCGCCGGCCGTCCGGCCCTTCCAGGCTGCCCGGCTGCCTGGATGCCCGGCTGCCCGGCTGTCTGGGTGCCCGCCCCTGCTCCCCCGGGCGCAGCGCCGGTGCCTCCCCCGCGACGACGCCCCGGCCGCCGCGCCGCCGCTACCGTCCGGTGTCCCCAGCACCGTGAGGAGCCACCGCCATGTCCGTCGTACCCGTGCCACCGCTGAGCCCGGCCGGGCCCGTGAGGTCCGCCGTCCGCGTCGTCGCCGCCGGTTTCCGGGCCGCCCGCGCCGCCCGGCCCGCCGAGCGGCTCAGTTACGCGACCGGGAGCGCGCTGGTCGCCTCGGGCCTGTTCCATCTGCTGGTCTTCCTGGTGGCCGGCGGCCCCTGGGACGGGCCGGTCTCGTGGCGCAAGCCGTTCACCTTCGGCGTGTCGTTCGGGCTGACGCTGATCGCGATCGCCTGGGTGACGTCGTACGTCGAGATCGCCGGGCGGACCCGCGCCGTACTGCTCGTCCTCTTCGCGGCGGACTGTGTGCTGGAGGTCGCCGGGATCACCGTCCAGGCGTGGCGGCACGAGCCGTCGCACTTCAATATGACGACGCCGGCCGACACGGCGATCGCCCTGTCGCTGGCGGCCGGCGGCGCGCTGCTCGTGGTGGTGCTGACCTGGTTCGCGGTGGCCGCCTTCCGGCACACCCCGGCCGGGCCGCCCGAGATGCGGCCGGCGCTGCGCGCCGGGTTCGCGATGCTGCTGGTCGGGCTCGCCTCGGGCGCGGTGATGATCGCCCGCGGGGTGGCCGACACCCGAGGCGGCGGCCAGGAGGCCGCGTACCACTCGACCGGGCCGCTCAAGCCGCTGCACGCGGTGACCCTGCACGCGGTGCTGGTGCTGCCGGCGCTCGCCTGGCTGTTGGCGCGGACCTCGTGGCGGGAGCGGACCGCCCACCGGGTGATGCTGGGCGCCGGCTGGCTCTACGTGGCCGCCGCCGTCGGAGCCCTGGGCTGGGGACTGGCCACGGCGTAGGGTGGCGGCTCGCCCGGTGGGGCGACGGGGAGGACCGTATGACCGCGCACGACGGGCGGACCGGGCGGGTGGCGGAGTCGCTGTCCCGTGCGGGGGTGCCGGCCGACCGGATCACCGGGTGGGCGCCGCTCGCCGGCGGCACGTACAACGACCTCTACGGCGTCGAACTCGTCGACGGGGTACGGCTGGTGCTCAAGGTGCCGCCGTCACCGGACCTGCCGCGGCTGACCTATGAGCGCGAACTGCTGCGCGGCGAGGCGCAGTTCTACGCCTCCGCCGCCGTCGCCGGGGTGCCCGCGCCACGGGTGCTGCACAGCGAACCGGACGAGGCGGGACCGGGATCGCCCTTCCTGCTCATGACGCACTGTCCGGGGACTCCCTGGGCGCTGGGGGCCGGCGCACCGGCCGGTGCGGAACGGGACCGGCTGCGGTCCCGGCTCGGGGCGCTGGTGGCCCGGTCGCACACGGTGCCGGGGCCCGGCTTCGGCTATCCGTCGGGCAGCACCGGTCCGCTCACCGACCGTTGGGCGACCGCCTTCGCGGCGATGACCGACGCGGTGTTGGCCGACGCGGAGCTGCACCGGCCGTGGCTGCCGCGCGACGTACCCTCCATCCGGGCGGCTTTGGCGGCCGCGGCGCCGGCGCTCGACGAGGTGCGGACACCGGCGCTGGTCCACTTCGATCTGTGGCCGGGCAATGTGCTGCTCGACGGCGCCGAAGGCGAGCGGGAGATCAGCGCACTCATCGACGGTGAGCGGATGGTGTGGGGCGATCCGCTGGCCGACTTCGCCTCGCTCTCGCTCTTCGACACCGCCGCCGAGCGCGACGCGGCGTTCCTGGCCGGATACGGCGCGGGTGGCGGCCGGACGGATTTCGACGCCACGGCACTGCGGCGGATCGCGCTCTACCGCTGTTATCTGTATCTGATCATGCTGGTCGAGGTGGCGCCCAGGGGCAGCGACGCCGATCGCCGCCGGTGGGTGCGGGAGTTCGTCGGGCCGCGGCTTGAGGCGGCGCTCACCGCGCTCCTCTGACGGGTGAGTTATGACGTCACATTGACGCCGGAGCGGCACCTTTCGGCCATCGCGGGACGGGGTGTACCGGGATGCGTGGTCGACGCGCGACCGGTCCCGTCGGCCGGACCGGGTCGGAGAGCGCGATCAGCGATGGCCGGTTCTGGTCAGCGGCGCGGCGGGCTCTGCGAGGATCGCCAGCGCGCGGCCGATCGGCGGGGCAAGCCCTCGCCCGACCGTTCCCCGCGGCGCCGGCCGCCCTGACAGGCCCGGTCCCGCCGGAGACCCGGTACGGCGAGCGATGACGCGGAGCGGCGGTGGTGTGCGGACCACTGCCGCTCCGTGTCGTCCGGGCGCGGGTTCATCACCCTGTACGTCGACTGCCGCCCCTGGACGGCCACCGCTCACGCCCGCCGTTCCCGGGACCGGCGGCGGGTGAGGCCCCGGCCCGGTCCCGGCTACGGCTACGGCTACGGCTACGGCTACGGCTACGGCAGGGTGGCCACGACCGCGGCGTAGGACAGACCCGCGCCGTAGCCGAGGAGGAGTGCCGTGCTGCCCGAGGCCGCCGCGCCCGAGGCCAGTACCGCCTCCATGGCCTGCGGGACGGAGGCGCCGGAGGTGTTGCCGTTGGTGACGATGTCCTTGGCGACGGTCACCCGGCCGGGCAGCCCCATCGAGCGGGTCATGCTGTCGATGATCCGCTCATTGGCCTGGTGCGGGATGAAGGTGTCGAGCTGGTCGGGGCGGACCCCGGCCTCGTCGAGCGCCTGCCGGGCGACTTTGGACATCTCGTAGACCGCCCAGCGGAACACCCGCTGACCATCCTGCCGCAGGGCCGGGAAGGCGTGGCCCGGCTCCTTCTTGAGCACGTCCCAGGGCACGCTCTGGCTGATCGCGTCGGCCTGTCCGCCGTCCGCGCCCCAGACCGCCGGGCCGATACCGGGGGTGTCGGACGGCCCGACGACGACCGCGCCGGCGCCGTCTCCGAAGATGAAGGCGGTGGAGCGGTCGGTCAGGTCCAGGATGTCGGTCATCCGCTCCACGCCGACCACCAGGACGTGGCCGCCGCGCGCCCGCACCGCGTCGGAGGCGAGCACCACACCGTGCACGAAGCCGGCGCAGCCGGCCGAGATGTCGAAGCCCGCCGCCCGGGTGGCCCCGAGCCGGTGGGCGATCTCGGTGGCGATCGCCGGGGTCTGCATGAGGTGGGTGAAGGTGGCCGCGATGACGCAGGTGATGTCGGCCGGGGTGATTCCGGCCGCGGCGATGGCCTTGCTCGCGGCCTCCTCCGCCATGACGCCGAGCGTCTCGTCCGGGGCCGCCCAGCGGCGGGTCCTGATGCCGGTCCTTGACCTGATCCACTCGTCCGAGGAGTCGATGTACCGGCAGACCTCGGCGTTGTCGACGATCCGCCGGGGGCGGTACGCGCCGACGCCGAGGATCCGGGTGTGCCGGGCGCCGACGGGCACGGTGATCTCAGCAGTCATGGAAACCTCTCGGACCATCGTCGGCTCAGGCGGCCGGTTCGTCGGGTCGGGTCTTACGGCGGGCGGCGCCGCTGTGGCACTGCCCTTGGGAGCCAACCGCGAAAGCTCCCCGGGACTTCCGGGTCTTCATATGATCTCCCCTCCATGATCTCTCGCCCAGCGGGGAAAAGAGGACGGCGCTCCGCCAAAGGATCAGTTAAGGCCAGGCGGGTCCGGCCGCGCCACCTCGGCGGCACGTCGGTGGTGGGCGGGGGTGGGTGGGGTGGTCGGCGGCGGCGTGCCGGGCGCGGCCCGGGGCCGCCGCGCGCCGACGCCTCGCACCGCTCTCGGACCGCGCCGGGTTGCGGTGTGCCGGCGCTGGGGGCGGCCGGCGCCGCGCCCGTACGATCCACTCGCCCCGTAGCCGGCCGCCGCCTGCTCGCCGCGTCCGGGGGGCCGGCGCCGCGACGAGCGGATCGCGCCCGAACGCGAGGCCGAGGCGTCACCGAGCAGGCGTTTTCCCACCGGCGCGGCGCGGTCGTGGGCCACGGCGTCCGGCCCGGCGGCCGCGAGGAGGGCGCTGAGGGCGAGCTGGCGACCCAGGCGGGAACGTGTCCAGATCTCGTCGGTCTCCTCGCGCCGCCGCCGCGGGCCGAGTCCGAGGTCGCGGACCTCGCGGACCTCGCCGAGCGCGGCGAGCGAAGGCCTCCGGCAGGTGACGGTGGAGCCGGGGCGGTGCGTCGACGGACAAACCGGGGGCCGAGAGCGGCGCGTCCCGTACGACGGGACAGGACGTCGAACGGGAGCCGAGGCGGGCCGCGAACTCGGTGACGGCGGCCGGGCCGACCCGGGACGCGGTCAGGTCGAGGGCCGGGGGGATCCGGCCCGCCGCGGCTGCCGGGGCCGGTCCGGGTGGTCACGGCGCCCAGCCGCGCGGGCCCGCTTCCTCCCGACGAAGCTCGCTCTCTCCGGCGGAATGCCGCCCCGCACGGCGACAGCCCGCCACCGCCCGTGGACGGACGGAAACCGGAGCGGCAATCGGTGAACGTCCGGTTCGGGGCTTGCCCGTCGTCCGCTCGGCGTCGGGCCCATTGCCAAAGCGCCGCGGCGGGCCGCACTTTGGTGGGGCCCGGGCCGTCGGCCCGGGCGCGCGGTCCACCGACGCGCCCCGGGTGCTGGAAGGAATCGCCGTGTTCCGCAGAGTTCTCGCGTCCCTGACAGCCGTCACCGCGCTCGGCGGCGCGGCGCTGGGGTCCGGCGCCGGCCCGGCCGCGGCGGACGGCGCCGGGCCCTCCGTGCCGCCGCCGACGGCGTGTGCGCGGGTGATCCGGATCAACGACCTGACGTTCGACCCGGCCCGGGTCACCGCGGGCGAGACCTCCGACCTCACGCTGGACGCCACCAACTGCACAGGCCAGTCGCAGGCGGTCACCGAGACCTGGGCGGGAACCTGGCTCTCCGCCACCACGACGGGTGTCCCGGCCGGCTGCCCGGTGATCGACCCGCTTCCCCGCCAGGTCACCTTCGCCCCGCACGCCCGGACGTCCACGGTGACCGGCTATCTGGTCTTCGCCGGCTGCGCCGCGGCCGGGCTCCGGGGCACGGTGACCATCGAACAGGCGGGGGTACAACTGGCCCGGCAGAGCGCCGTACTGCTGATCGATCAGCCGTGAGACATCGGGTGACCGGCCCGGCACTCCCTCTGGCTGACGAGCCCCGGCGCTGACGGGCACCGTCCCTGGAAGCCTTCGGAGATCTTCGGAGGTCCTTGGAGCGTTTCGCCGCCGACCGCCGCCGTGCCGGACTCCCCCGGTACGACGGCGGTCGGCCGTTTGTCCGACCCCGTCTGACGGTGTGTCCGCCGCCGCCGGTGGAAACGTCCGTATCAGCGCCCCGCTCCGACCGCCCCGTTGAAGGTGTGAGTGTCGTCGCAGCGCGCAGAAGGATGAGGGCCGATCATGGTGGCCCAACCGTCGACGCCGAGGAGTGGCCGTATCAGCAGCGCCGCGCGCACAACTCCCACTTCCTGGCAGGGCGACCGGAAGCGAACATGTTCCAACACCGCTGGCACATCACGGTCCGACAACGCATCCGGATGAGAACGTTGACGGCCCTCTGCATGTGGCGTAGAACTACCCTGCAGTTGCGATGGCGTTTCATCTTGGTGACTTCTGTTGGAAACGGATCGGCTCTAGAGCCGCTGGAACCTCCGATCCCCGCCAGCATTTTCGCCTTCCGCTTCTTGGATACGCCCACACACACATGGAGGCACCATGTCGGACGTCGAGTCGTCGGGCAGCAGCACGGAAACGGGCCTGTCCCCGACGCGCAGAAACCTGCTCAGGGGGGTGGCCGCGGGGGCCGGGCTGGCCGCCGCCGGGGGCCTGCTGGCCGCCTGCGGTTCGGACAGTGACGACAAGGGCAGTAAGGACAAGGACACGTCGTCCGGCGGGACCGGCCAAGTGGCCGGAGCCACGGTGACGTTCGGATCCAATTACTCCGACCCCGCCGTCAAGTCCGCCTTCGCCGCGCTGACCACCGCCGCCACCGCGTCGACCCAGGTCAAGGTCAAGATCAACACGGTCGACCACAACACGTTCCAGGAAAACATCACCAGCTATCTCCAGGGCACCCCTGACGACCTCTTCACCTGGTTCGCCGGGTACCGCATGCAGTACTTCGCGGCCCAGGGCCTGGCCCAGCCGATCGACGACGTGTGGGAGAAGATCGGCGGCAGCTTCAGCCCCGCGGCCAAGAAGCTGGCCACGGGTCTTGACGGCCACCAGTACCTGGTGCCGATCTACAACTACCCGTGGGTGGTCTTCTACAACAAGAGCGAGTTCAGCAAGCGCCACTACTCCATCCCCACCACCTGGGACGAGTACGTGGCACTGGCGAAGAAGATGAAGTCCGACGGCATCATCCCGATCGCCTTCGCCGACAAGGACGGCTGGCCGGCGCTCGGCACCTTCGACATCCTCAATATGCGGATCAACGGATACGACTACCACACCAAGTTGATGAAGCACGAGGTGCCCTGGACCGACCAGGGTGTGCACACCGTCTTCCAGCACTGGGCCGAGATCCTGCCCTACACCCAGAGCGGCGCGAACGGCCGTATCTGGCAGGACTCCGCCAAGGCGCTGGAGACCAAGCAGGCCGGCATGATGTTCCAGGGCACCAACCAGGTGGCGGCTCAGTACGTCACCGACAAGGCGGACCTGGCCGACCTGGACTTCTTCACCTTCCCCGCGATCAACCCGCAGTGGGGCCAGGACTACATGGACGCCCCCACCGACGGCTTCATGCTGAGCAAGAAGGCGAAGAACACCGACGCCGCCAAGGCGATCCTGGAGTACATCGGGACCGGACCGGCCGAGAGCCAGTACCTCAAGACCGACCAGTGGGACGTCGGTCTGGTCAGCGGCCTCCAGGTGCCGACGTACAACGCGATCCAGAAGAAGTCGGTCGAGGAGATCGGCAAGTGCAAGGCGGTCGCCCAGTTCATGGACCGTGACGCCGACCCGGCGATGGCCACCGCGATGATCTCGATCATCCAGAAGTTCATCGACGACCCGAGCACCGGAAACATCGCCTCCCTGCAGAAGAGCGCGGAGTCCCAGGCGAAGGCGATCTATTCCTGATGAGTTCCGCCTCCCAGGTGCGCGACCCGGCGGCGGCGACGACCGGACCCCAGGACGGGGGTCCGGTTCGACGCCGTCGCCGCCGGAGCATCCGCACACTGACCGCCCGTGACCGCGTCGTGGTGGCCCTGCTGCTCGGCATACCGCTGCTGCTCGACCTCACGTTCGTCTGGTTCCCGGCCATCGGCACGGTGCTGCTGTCGTTCACCAAGTGGAACGGCGTGGGCAGCCTGCACACCAAGACCTGCAAGCCGAACCTGCCATCGATCCTCAACAACGGCTGTGTGTACGGCATACAGAACTACCACCAGGCCGTCACGATCTATCCGCAGTTCTGGCCGGCCGTCCGGCACAACCTGCTCTGGCTGGCCGTCTTCGTGGTGATCGCCACGCCGCTCGGCATGCTCTTCGCGGTGCTCCTCGACCGCGGCATCAAGGGCAGCCGGATGTACCAGAGCATCCTGTTCCTGCCGGTGATGCTGTCGCTCGCGCTGGTCGGCATCATCTGGGAGTTCGTGTACTCGCAGGACTACGGCCTGATCAACACGGTCATCGGCCGTAACCACAACGGCAATTCCATCGACTGGCTCGGCAACCCGCACCTCAACTTGTGGGCCGTCCTGCTGGAGGCCACCTGGCGACAGGCGGGCTATGTGATGGTGCTGTACCTGGCCGGGCTCAAGGCGGTCGATCCGACGCTGCGCGAGGCCGCGCTGGTGGACGGCGCCAATGCCTGGCAGACGTTCTGGCGGGTGATCTTCCCGGTGATGCGGCCGATCAACATCGTCATCATGGTCGTCACCGTCATCGAGTCGCTGCGCGCCTTCGACCTGGTCTACATCACCAACAAGGGCATCAACGGCCTGGAGTTGCTGTCGGTGCTGGTGACCTCGAACATCGTCGGTGAGACCCAGCGGGTCGGCTTCGGCTCCGCCCTGGGCGTGGTGCTGCTGCTGATCTCGCTGGTGCCCATCACGATCTTCCTGTTCCAGACCTTCCGGCGAGAGGAATCGCAGTGAGCGCCGACACCCTTCCGCGGCCGCGGACGGCGTCCTCGGACGAGAGCGGCCCGGCGGGCCGGCGCAGGCCGTGGGGCCAGGCGGCCTCGCAGGCCTTCCTGATCGTCGCGTGCGTCCTGTGGATCCTGCCGATCCTCTTCGCGCTCTACGTGGCGGTCCGGCCGTACTCGGACACCCGCAAGTACGGCTACGTCTCGCTGCCGCACCACCTGACGTTCAAGAACTTCAGTGACGCGTGGACCCAGTCGGACATGGGGCACTTCTTCTGGAACTCGGTGCTGATCACGGTGCCTTCGGTGGTGATCGTGCTGGCGCTGGCGTCCGGCGTGGCGTTCGTGCTCACCCGGATCAACGTCAAGGTCAACGTCTTGCTGCTGATCCTCTTCACGGCCGGCAATCTGCTGCCGCAGCAGGTCATCATCACCCCGCTGTACCGGATCTACCTGAAGATCCCGCTGCCGCACTTCCTGGCCGGCAGTGGTCTGATGTACAACTCGATCTTCGGTCTGATCGTCATCAACGTCTCCTTCCAACTGGGCTTCTGCGTCTTCGTGCTGAGCAACTACATGAAGTCGATCCCGGCCGAGATGTACGAGGCGGCGCTGGTGGACGGGGCCGGCCTGTGGACCCGGTACTGGCGGCTGACCCTGCCGCTGTGCCGTCCGGCGCTGGCGGCGCTGGCGACGCTGCTCACCACCTGGATCTACAACGACTTCTTCTGGGCGATCACCCTGATGTCATCGGGCGACAAACGGCCGGTCACCTCGGCCCTGGCCAATCTCCAGGGGCAGTTCGTCAGCAATCAGAACATGATCGCCGCCGCGGCGATGATCGCGGCGATTCCGACGCTGGTGGTCTACGTCCTGCTCCAGAAGCAGTTCATCGCCGGCCTGTCGCTCGGCGCGACCAAGGGCTGAGTACGGCCAAGGGCTGAACGCGGCCAAGGGCCCGGACCCTCACCGGTCCGGGCCACGCCGCGTGCCGAACCATGCCGTCGCGCCGCGGCCGTTGGGGCCGTCGGGCCGGGCGGCCTTGACAGGGGGAATGCGGATCGCTTTACTTCCGGCAACGCCGAATGGAGCACTCGGCGCAGAGGTACGCCCAGCCGGTGGCCGGCGAGAACGCCGCAAGCCCGGACTAAGTCGCCAGGATGGCTGTCAGCTTCCGAGGCGGGGACGTATCCACCATCATCCGGAGACCGATGATGCGCATCAACCTCCTCCGTACCCCTCGCCGTCGATGGACCGCCGCACTCGCCGCCACCGCCGCCGCGGCGGCGCTGCCACTGCTCGGCTCCCCGTCGGCCGGCGCGGTCGGCTCCGTGCCGCTGCCGCCGGCGCACGCCGGGTTCGACTACCAGATCGGCGGCCCCTACACCCCGCCCGCCGGTGTGTCGGTGGTCAGCCGTGACCACGACGCCCCGCCGGCCGCGGGGCTCTACAACATCTGCTACGTCAACGCCTTCCAGACCCAGGAGGGCGCGGAGAGCGACTGGGACGCCGACCTGCTGCTGCACAACGCCAAGGGCAAGGTCGTGAAGGACCCCGACTGGGACGAGGCGATACTCGACATCCGCACCGCGGCCAACCGGCAGCGGATCGCCGCCAAGGTGGACGGCTGGATCGACCAGTGCGCGGCCAAGGGCTTCCAGGCCGTCGAGCCGGACAACCTCGACACCTTCGACCGCTTCCCCAGCTATCTCACGCAAGGCCAGGCGGAGGCGTACATCCAGTTGCTGTCCGCCCACGCGCACGCGAAGAACCTGGCGATCGCCCAGAAGAACACCGCGGAACTCTCCGCCGACCACGCCGTCAACGGGCTGGACTTCGCCGTCGCCGAGGAGTGCGCGGACTACAACGAGTGCGGCGACTACACCGCGGCCTACGGCAACGAGGTCTTCGTCATCGAGTACACGGCCAAGGGCCTGACGAAGGCGTGCTCGGGCTGGGGCGGCACGCTGAGCGTCGTGCGCCGTGACGTCGACGTCGTGCCGCAGGGCACCAGCGGATACGTCCGCAAGACCTGCTGACCCGCCGGCTCCCCCGCATCCGTCCCCTGGAGGACCGATGGCTCTCGGCCGTTCCCTTCCCGTCGGACCGCCGTCCCCCGCCGCCCGTGTGTCGCGGCGCGGGGTGCTGCGGCGCTGCTCCGGCGTGGCGCTGGCCGCCGTGGCCGGGGCCGCGCCGGCCGGGTGCGGCGCGGGCACCGGCGACGGGGTCGGCGCCGACGGCCGCGTCACGATCGAGCTGTGGCACGGCCAGACCGATGTGGGCCGCGCGGCCATCGAACGGCTGGTCAAGGTGTTCAACAGCACCCATCCGAAGATCCGGGTCAGTCCGGGCGCGGGTGTGCTGGCCGACTCCATGCTCCAGAAGGTGACCGCGGCGCTGGCCTCCGGCTCCTACCCGGACATCGCCTACGTCTTCGGCTCGGATCTGGCCGGGATCGCGCGCAGCCCGCGGGTGGTCGATCTGACCGGCACCGTGGGCGAGTTGCCGGTTCCGTGGCGCGACTACTGGACGCCGGCCCGCGAGGCGGTCACCGTCAACGGCCGGGTCCGGGCGGCGCCCGCGCTGCTCGACTCGCTGGCCGTGGTGTGCAACGAGAAGCTGTTCGGGGCCGCCGGACTGCCGCTGCCCCGGGCCGGCTGGACCTGGGACGAGTTCGTGGCGACCGCGGCCCGGCTCACCGACGCGGGCCGCGGTGTCTTCGGCACCGGCTGGCCCGGGGTCGGTGACGAGGACACCGTGTGGCGGCTGTGGCCGATGGTGTGGGACCTCGGCGGGGAGGTGATCGCGGCCGACGGGAAGGGCGTCGGCTTCGCGGAGGTGGGCCCGCGGGCCCTGGAGACGGTCGCGGCACTGGCGCGGGCGGGAAGCGTCTACATCGATCCCAAGCCAGGGACCGAGCAGATGTACCAGGTCTTCAACTCCGGGCGGATGGGCATGGTCGTCACCGGTCCCTGGGGGCTGCCCGACATCATCACCGCGAAGATCGACTACCACGTGGTGCCGCTGCCGAGCTACAGCGGCCGGCCGCTGACGATCTCCGGGCCCGACACCTGGACCGTCTTCGACAACGGCTCGGCCCGGGTCAAGGCCGCCCGTACCTTCGTCAGTTGGCTGATGGCGCCGGCCCAGGACGTGCGCTGGGACGTGGAGGCCGGCAGTCTGCCGCTCAGCCGGGCCACCGAGAAGCTGCCCGCCTGGCGCGCGCGGGAGTCCGGCACCCCGGGGATGCCGGTGTTCACCGAGTCCCTGGAGACCGCCCGGGTCCGGCCGGCCCACCCCGCGTACCCCCAGATCTCGGCGGCGCTCGGCCAGGCGATCGTGTCGGTGCTGCTGGGCCGGAGCACCCCCGCCAAAGCCATGCGTCGCTGCGCCGAAGAGGCCAACGCAGCCCTGCTCATTCCGCGTTGAGGAGTCCGCGATGCCCACGCTGCCCGCCCCGCTCACCCTCTCCGACACCGACCGGGTCCGGCTGCGCTCCCGGCGCCGCGGCCGCCGCCGGGAGACGGCCACCGCCTGGGCGTTCATCTCGCCCTCGGTGCTGGTCATCCTCGGGCTCAGTGTCGTGCCGGTGATCTGGTCGCTGCTGCTCTCCTTCAAGGCCGACGACCTGGTCACCCCGAGCCGCTGGGTCGGTCTCGACAACTACCGGGCGCTCAGCCACGATCCGCACTTCCGCCAGGCGGTGGGCAACACGCTGCTCTACACGGCGCTGTACGTGCCGCTCAGCATGGGTCTGGGGCTGGCGCTCGCGCTGGCCCTGAACCGGCGGATCCGCTGGGTCGGGCTCTACCGGACGCTGATCTTCGTGCCGTTCGTGATCTCCGACACCGCCCAGGGCGTGCTCTTCTCCTTCATCCTCGATCCGCAGTTCGGCGCGGCCAACTCGGTGCTGCACACACTGCACGTGTCCGCGCAGGGGTTCCTCACCGATCCCGGACAGGCGCTCTACGTCCTGGTGGGCGTCTCGCTGTGGAGCGGCACCGGGTTCTGCGTGGTGATCTATCTGGCCGCCCTCCAGGACGTGCCGCAGACCCTGCTGGAGGCGGCGAGACTGGACGGCGCGGCCCGCCGGCACCTGCTGCGCCATGTGGTGCTGCCGGCCCTCACGCCGGTCAGTGTCTTCCTGCTGCTGTGGCAGACCGTGGGCGCGCTCCAGGTCTTCGATCTGGTCTACGTCACCACCAAGGGCGGGCCGATCGGCTCCACCACCGTCGTCGTCTACTTCATCTGGCAGCAGGCGTTCCAGAACTTCACCGCGGGATACGGCGCGGCGGCGGCGTACGTGCTGGCGCTGGCCCTGCTCGTCATCGCCGCCGCGACCCGGCTGGCACGGCGGCGCGCCAACCCCCGCCTGGAAGGAGCAGCCCGATGAGGCGGATGTCGCCGGCGCCGGCCGTGCCCTTGCCACCCCAGTCGTCCCAGCCGACCCAGCAGCCCACGTCGCCACCGGCCGGCGGCGCCGGGCGGCGGGACGCGCCGCCCGGTTCGCGGCCGGCCGCCGGCTCAGCGGGCGGTCGGCCGCGGCTGCCGTTCAGCCCGTGGCATCTGCTGCTCGTCCCGCTCGCGCTGCTCTTCGCGCTCCCGCTGATCTGGCTGCTGCTCAGCTCGGTGATGAGCGACGCGGAGATCAACCGCTTCCCGCCGGCCCTGTGGCCGTCCGGGATCGATCTCGCCGGCTACCGGTACGTGCTCGGCAACGCGATGTTTCCGCGCTGGTTCGCCAACTCGCTGATCGTGTCGCTGGTCGCGGTGGCCGCCAATCTGCTGTTCGGCTCCTTCGGCGGCTACGCCTTCGCCCGGATGCGGTTCGCCGGATCAGGGCTGCTGATGGCGCTGATGCTGGCCACGATGGTGGTGCCGTTCCAGCTCACGATGATCCCGACGTTCCTGGTGATGAAGCGGCTGGGGCTGATCGACACCCTCGGCGCGCTGATCGTGCCGTCCCTGGTCACGCCGTTCGCGGTGTTCCTGCTCCGGCAGTTCTTCCTCTCGCTGCCGAGGGAGCTGGAGGAGGCCGCCTGGATCGACGGCTGCTCACGGCTGCGGGTGCTGTTCCTGATCGTGCTGCCGCTGTCCCGTCCGGCGCTGAGCACCGTGGCGGTGCTGACGTTCCTGTCCACCTGGAACGACCTGACCTGGCCGCTGATCGCCCTCAACCACGACACCCACTACACCCTGCAACTGGGCCTGACCACCTTCCAGGGCGAGCACCACACCAAGTGGTCCGCGGTGATGGCGGGCAACGCCATCACGGTCGCGCCCGTCCTGCTCGCCTTCCTGGCCGCGCAGAAGTCCTTCGTCCAGTCCATCACCTCCAGCGGGCTCAAGGGCTGAGCCGCACCCGCCCGCCCGCACCGCTACCCGCACCTCTACCCGGGCCTGCGCCGGTACCTCCACCGCCACCACCACTTCCACGGGACAACGGATGCCGTACGACTTCGACCTGCTCGTCATCGGGGACGCCAACCCCGATGTGGTCCTCGGACCCCTCGACGCCCCGCTCGCCTTCGGCCAGCGGGAGCAACTCGTCGACTTCGGTCTGCTCACCCTCGGCGGTTCGGCCGCCATCATGGCCTGCGGCGCCGCCCGGCTCGGTCTGCGCACCGCCTTCGCGGGCCGGGTGGGTGACGACGACGCCGGGCGTTTCGTACGCGACGCGCTGGCCGCCCGCGGGGTGGACGTCAGCGCGCTGCGGCTGGATCCCGGGCTGCCCACGCCGCTGACCGCGGTGGTCAACCGCCGCGAGGACCGGGCGATTCTCACCGCGGCCGGCACCCTCGCCGCCACCAGCGGCGACGACGTGCCGGCCGAACTGCTCGGCGGGTCGCGGCATGTGCACGCCGCCTCGTACTTCCTGATGCCGAAGCTCGCCGACGCGCTGCCGGAACTGCTGGCCGCCGCCCGCGCGGCCGGCGCCACCACCTCGGTGGACACCAATGACGACCCGAGCGGCCGCTGGGATCCGCCCGGCTTCGACGCGCTGCTGGCCGCCACCGACATCCTGCTGCCCAACGCGGCCGAGGCGCTCGCCCTGGCCGGTCCCGGCGCCTCGACCCCGCAGCAGGCCGCCGCCCGGCTCGCCGCGCGCGGCCCGCTGGTGGTGGTCAAGAACGGCGCCGAGGGGGCGCTCGCCCACGACGGCCGCACGGTGACCCGCACCGCCGGCACCCCGGCCGAGCCGCGCGACACCGTCGGCGCGGGCGACAGCTTCGACGCCGGTCTCGTCGCCGCCCTGCTGGCGGGCCTGCCGCTGGCACGGGCCCTCGATCTCGCGGCCGCCTGCGGCGCCCTGTCCACCCGGGCCTTCGGCGGCACCGCCGCCCAGCCCACCTGGGGCGAGGCGCTGGCGGCCGTCCCACGCAACGGAGAGAACCAGTGATGACAGCCACAGCCACAGCCACGAAGATCGCGTTCATCGGCGCCGGCAGCGTCGTGTTCACCCAGGGCCTGCTGGCCGACCTCTTCGCCTTCCCGGAGCTGAAGGACGCGCACATCGCGCTGCACGACATCGATCCGGAACGCCTCGCCACCGCCGAGGGCGCGGCCCGCCGGATCGCCGACGAGCGGGGCGCGGCACCGCGGATCACCGCGCACCCCGACCGGCGGGCGGCGCTCGCCGACGCGGACTTCGTGATCAACATCATCCAGGTCGGTATGCGCGAGGCGACCCGCACCGACTTCGACGTGCCGGCCGGCTTCGGCGTCCGCCAGACCATCGGCGACACCCTCGGGATCGGCGGGATCTTCCGCGCGCTGCGCACCTTCCCGGTGCTGAAGGCGCTCGGCGCCGACATCGCCGAGGTCTGCCCCGACGCGTGGCTGCTCAACTACACCAATCCGATGGCGATGAACGTCCAGTACCTCGCCCAGGCCACCGGGCTGACCCGGGTGGTGGGGCTGTGCCACTCGGTGTACTGGACGATGCGGGATCTGTCGGAGCTGCTGCGGGTGCCGTACGAGGAGGTGAGCTACCTGGCCGCGGGCGTCAACCACCAGGCGTGGGTGCTGCGTTTCGAGCACGGCGGCGCCGACCTCTACCCCCGGCTCGACGCCCTCGTCGAGGAGGATCCGCAGCTCCGCCGCCGGGTGCGGATGGACATGTACCGCCGGCTGGGCCACTACCCGACCGAGACCAGTGAGCACTCCGCCGAGTACGTCCCCTGGTATCTGCACCATGCCAGCGAAATCGACCGGTTGCGGCTGCCGGTCGGGGCCTATCTCGGCATCGTGGACGAGAACGTCGCCAGCTACGAGCGGACCCGCGACGCGCTCGCGGCCGGCGGGCCGCTGCCGGTGGAAGGGACCATGGAGTACGCCCCGCAGGTCATCCACAGCATCACCACCGGCGTTCCCAGGACCGTCTACGGCAACGTGCCCAACCACGGCCTGATCGACAACCTGCCCGCGACCGGCACCGTCGAGGTGCCGTGCCTGGTGGACGCGTCGGGCGTGCAGCCGACGAGGATCGGCGCGCTGCCGGCCCAGTGCGCGGCGCTCAACCGCACGTACCTCAGCATGAACGACCTGGTGGTCAGGGCGGCTCTGCACGACGACCCGCGGTCGATCCGGCAGGCCGCCATGGTCGACCCGGCGACCGCGGCCGCGCTGCCCGTCGAGCGGATCTGGGAGCTGTGCGACGCGATGGTGCGCGCCCATGGCGAGCTGCTCCAGCCGGGCCTGCGGGTCCAGCTCGGGCGGTGACGGGCCGCGCCGCCGGCCGGCTACGGCTCCTGCTCCGGCTTTGATCGGGTTTAGCCGTTTCTCCCGGGGCCGATCGTCGACATATCGGCGTCGGCGACCGATTGCCGTCGGCGGGGCCCGCTGAAAGCGCCTTCATGTGGGGTTGGCAGCAATTTGGTTACATAAGGAGCCGGTCGGCGTCGGCTTATTGACGCGCCGACACGGCCCCGGTTGACTCGCCGCACTTGGGCCGCGGCGTTGCGGCCTCGTTCGGGGAGGCGGCGTTCGATGAACGCGTTGACGCGTCGGATGGTCGTGGGGACAGCCGTGGTATCCATGGCGTTCACCTTGGCGGCGTGCGGCAAGGCCGGCGACGACAAGAACAGCGATGGGAGCAAGAGCAAGGGCAAGGTGATCGGCCTGCTGCTGCCGGATACGGTGACCGCCCGCTACGAGCGCTTCGACCGGCCGCTGATCCAGGCGAAGATCAAGGAACTGTGCGCCGACTGCACGGTCGACTACGCCAACGCCGGCCAGGACGCCACCAAGCAGGCGCAGCAGGTCAGCAGCATGATCGCCCGGGGCGTCAAGGTGCTCATCGTGGACCCGCAGGACGCGGTGGGCATCAAGTCGTCGGTGCAGGCGGCGGTCGACAAGGGCATCAAGGTGGTGGCCTACGACCGGCTCGCCCAGGGCCCGGTGTCGGCGTATGTGTCCTACGACAACGAGAAGGTCGGCGAACTCCAGGGCCAGGCGCTGCTCGACGCCCTGGGCGCGAAGGCGACCCCGAAGTCCAAGATCGTCATGATCAACGGGGACGACGCCGACCCGAACGCCGCGCAGTTCAAGGCCGGCGCCCACCATGTGCTCGACGGCAAGGTGGACATCGCCTACGAGCAGAGCGGGCTGTGGAAGGACACGGTGGCCAACCAGAAGGTCACCGCGGCCATCACCTCGATCGGCAAGAACAACATCGCCGCCGTCTACTCCGCCAACGACACCATGGCGGGCGGTATCGCCACCGCGCTGCGCGGCCAGGGCATCCATGTACCGCTGACCGGTCAGGACGCCGACCTCGCCGCGATCCAGCGGATCCTGGTGGGCGACCAGACCGCGACCGTCTACAAGGCGTACAAGCCGGAGGCGGACGCCACCGCGGAGATCGCGGTGGACCTGCTGAACGGCAAGGACTTCTCGTCCGTCGCCGACTCGACCAGCACCAGCGGTTCGGGCAACAAGGTCCCCTCCAAGCTGCTGACGGCCGCCTCCGTGACGAAGGCGAACATCCAGGAGACCGTGGTCAAGGACGGTCTGTACACCGCAGCCCAGATCTGCACCGAGGAGTTCGCCCAGGCCTGCAAGGCGGCCGGCGTCCAGTAGCCGGGGCCGGTCGGCCGGGAACGGCGGCGGCCGGGGCCCGCGGCGCGTGCCGCGGGCCCCGGCCCTTGTGCCCGGTCGTTCGGTCAGTTCACCTGGTCCCGGGTTCCCGTCATGGGGGCCCGGTCAGGGGAAGTTGACGACGTTGCTCGGTGTGGTGTTGGAGGCGGTGACCGCACCGGTGTCGTTGATGACATGGGTGATGGTGCCCACGCCGCCGAGCGAGACGGTCAGCGCGTCGTGGAACTTCACGCCCGAGGTGTTGGGCACCTCGAACGCGTGATAGCTGTTCACCGCCGGATTGACGTTGAAGTAGCAGTAACTGCCGAGCCCCCATGCCTCATGGGTGGTGACGGAGGAGCCCACCTTGTAGGCGGCGTAGCCGTTCACCGAGGCGGAACTCATCCAGGCCGCCTGGTTGGGCGGGTCGTACGGCATCTCGTTCTGGAAGAAGATCGTCTTGCCGCCCTGGCCGTTCCACACCACCTCGTACTTCTGGTAGTGCTCGACGAACAGGCCGGTGGCCAGCACGTTGGCGCCGTTGACGGTCAGGCCGTTGTCGGCGGTGTTGGACGTCCAGCCCACGCCGGTGCCGTGGTCGGCGCGCCAGGCCCAGATGTGGTCGATGATCGTGTTGTTGCTGTTGACGATCAGGCTGCTGGTCGCCTTGCCGACGTGCTCGCCGCCGATCCGGAAGAAGACGTCCTGGATCGTGGTCGGGTTGGCCGCGTGGCCGGCGGAGGAGCCCGAGGGGCCGACCGTCAGCAGCGCCGCCGAGTTGGTGGTGCCGGCGTCGAAGAGCAGACCCTTCAGCCGTACGCCGTCCACGTCGGCGACCTGCATCGCGTTGACGCCGTTGTCCGGCACGAAGGTCGGGTAGCCGATGCCCAGGACCACGGTGTTGGCCTTGGTCACGTTGAGCGTCTGGCTCAGGTGGTAGACACCCGGGGTGACGAACAGGTTGCAGCCCTGCGCGAGCGCGTTGTTGATGGTCGCCGCGGTGTCACCGGACTTGACCACGTAGAACTGGCTCATCGGCAGCGAGCTGCCGGGGGTGTTGCCGTTGGCCCAGCTCGGACCGGACGCGTTGGTCCGCAGCGAGGGCAGGAACACCCGGTACTTGTTGCTGCTGTCGAGGTACAGATACGGCACGTCGCGGGAGACCGGGGTGGTACCGAGGGTGGTCTCCGGCGGATTGGGGAAGGTGTTCGCCGGGGCGCCGGCCACGCCGGAGAAGACCATGTTCCACACGCCGCCGGCCCAGCTGCCGAAGCTGCTGTCCCGGGTGTACCACTGCTGCTGCGAGACCGAGGCGGTCTGCCCGCTGACCTTGGTGTCGGCGATGTAGCCGCCGCTGGCGTAGCCGTAGCTCGCCGGGTAGAGGTTGAGGCCGCCGTGGACGTCGATCCGGCGGAACGGCGCGGCCTGCGCGACGGCCCAGCGGTCGGCGCCGCCGGACGGGTTGATCGCCAGGTTCTCCGCCGAGCGCCAGAAGTTCTGGGTGGCGTTGCCCGCGTCGGAGGCGTTGAAGGCGTCGACGGTGACGTCACCGTTGATGGTCACCTGGTCCGGGCTCTGGCCGAGGCCCGCCACCGAGGTGTAGAAGCCGACGTTGTCCTCGACGTTGTACGTGCCCGGCTTGTAGAGGTCGGCCACCCGGTTCTCGCTGAACTGCGCGGTGTTGGTGTCCTTCATCTGGTTGAACTGCGCGTCGAGCTGGGACTGGATGGCGGCGTTGCCCATCGACGGGTCGAAGATGTGCACGTTCGACCCGAAGTTGGGCGTGTCCGACTGCGTCGGGCAGCCGGTCGGCGTGGTGGTGCTGATGGTGAAACTCGCGGTCGCCACGGCGGAGGTGGCCGAACCCGACTTGGTGGCGACGGCCTTCAGCGTGGTGGTCGCGGCGACGCTGACCGCACCGCTGTAGGTGGGCGAACTCGCCGTCGGCGTCGAGCCGTCACTGGTGTAGTGGATCGCCGCGCCCGTCGTGGCGTCGGAGATCGTCACGCTCTGGGCGCTGCTGAAGGTGCCGCCCGACGGGCTGAAGGTCGGGGTCGCGACCGTGCCCGGCGGCGGGGTGGTGGTGCCGCCGCCACCCTGGGTGTACGTGAAGTGCGGGGTGTCGTACTGGGGGCCGCTCTTCTCGTAGGTGAACCAGTACTCGAGCGCCGAACCGGTGGTCAGCGAGCTGACGGTCCAGGTCCAGACGCCCGCGGTGTTGGTCATCCGCACGTTCTGCTGGTTGGTGCCGCCCACCAGGTAGTGCACGTCGACGTACGCGGCCGTCGTGGTGGGGGTGAAGGTGATCTTCGCCTGCGTCGTGCTGACCGCGGTGACGCTCTGGGTGTAGTCCGAGGAGTCCGCCGAGGCGCTGCCGATGGTCTGGGTGAGGCCCAACAGCCCGGCGAAGGCGAGGATCAGTGCCGCCAGCAGGGCGGTGGCCCGCCTGCGGGGGCGCTGTTCGGGCCCACTGCGGCCCTTGGAGACGGTACTGCGCATAAGTGGGTTTCCTTTCACCCGGGTTCGCGAAGTGAACACCCGGGTTAGCGCGTTATTTGTGGGGGTGGATCGCGCTCTGCACAACGTATTCAGGGATGAAGTTCCATCGTGCCCTTGGATTCAGCCTGTTGAAAACGCTCTCACTCTGCGGATCGCGGGAGTCTCCGATCCGTAAGGCAGTGTCAAGTGGACCCGGCGAGCAGTCAAGGAGATACGCGGGATTCATGCGCCGAACGGGCCGGGGCGCCGTGTCCCGGCCGGCCGCCGCGGGGCGGTGGGGCGGCAGGTGGAGGGGCGGCGGGCGGCGGGCGGCCGGGCCGCCGACGGGGGCGGCCGGAGGCCGGAGGCCGTCGGAGGGTCCAAGCCCCCGACCGCGCACTTGCGTTGGAGTGCACTCCACTTCCTAGCGTGGGGGCATGACGACACCTCAGACGACACCGCAGCAGAGCATCGGCTCGGAGTTCGGGGCGCGCAGCACCGCCGCCGACGTACTGGCCGGCCTCGACCTGTCCGGGAAGCTGGTGCTGATGACCGGGGGCTACTCCGGCATCGGCCTTGAGGCCACCCGGGCGCTCACCGCGGCCGGGGCGCACGTGGTGGTGCCGGCCCGCCGCCCCGAGGTCGCCCACCAGGCGCTGGCCGGGATCGGCGGTGTGGAGGTCGCCGGCCTCGACCTGGCCGACCAGGCCGGGATCGCCGCCTTCGCCGAACACTTCCTCGCCTCCGGGCGCGACATCCACTACGTCATCGACTGCGCGGCCGTCATGGCGTGCCCGCAGGCGAGCGTCGGCGCCGGCTGGGAGTCCCAGTTCGGCATCAACCACCTCGGCCACTACGCCCTGGTGAACCGGCTGTGGCCGGCCATCGCCCGCGGGCGGGGCCGGGTGGTCGCGGTCTCCTCCGGCGGCCACCGCCGCTCCCCCATCCGCTGGGACGACATCGACTTCACCGGCGGCTACGACAAGTGGCAGGCGTACGGGCAGGCGAAGACCGCCAACGCGCTCTTCGCCGTGCACCTGGACGCGCTCGGCCGCGACGCCGGGGTGCGGGCCTTCTCCGTCCACCCCGGCGGCATCCTCACTCCGCTGCAACGGCACCTGTCCAGGCAGGAGATGGTCGACTTCGGCTGGATCGACGCCGAGGGGAAACTGCTGAACACCAGCTTCAAGACGCCCGAGCAGGGCGCCGCCACCCAGGTGTGGGCGGCCACCTCGCCCCGGCTCGCCGGTCTGGGCGGGGTGTACTGCGAGGACTGCGACATAGCCCCGCTCGCACCCGACGACGGCCCCTCGACCCCGGGTGTCCGCTCCTGGGCGGTCGATCCGGAGCAGGCCGCCCGGCTGTGGGCGCTGTCCGCGGCGCGGACCGGGGTGGACGCCTTCGCCTCCTGACGGACGGCGTTCCCGGTGCCCCGCCCCGGCGGGCCGCGCGGGCGGGTGCGAGACTGCGACCACCTACACGTAGTCCCCGTACGCCCGGGTCGGCCAGGCAGGGCGGCCCGACGGGGCGCCGGACAGGAGGATCATGCCGGAAGCGGTGATCATCGGCAGCGAGCGCAGTGAGGTCGGGCTGCCGACCGGAATGGACGTGCTGCGGCGCGGCGGCTCGGCGCTCGACGCGGTCGAGGCCGCCATGCGGCGTTGCGAGGACAACCCGGCCGACCACTACGTGGGCACCGCGGGGCTGCCCAACGCCCAAGGCGTGGTGGAACTCGACGCCTCGCTGATGCTCGGCTCCGGCCGGCAGTTCGGCGCGGTGGCCGCGCTGCGCGGCTACCCCAACCCGATCTCGGTGGCGCGGGCCGTGCTGGAGAAGCTGCCGCAGCACAGCCTGCTGGCAGGCGAGGGGGCCGCGCTCTTCGCCGAGGAGTGCGGTTTCAGCACGGCCGACCTGCTGACCGACGCGTCGCGGGAGCAGTGGCGCAAGCAGGTGACGCAGTCCAGGGAGTCGGTGGAGGGCGAGAACACCGCCGCCACCGACGGCGACGCCCGCTACCGGGAGAGCGCGCTCGCGCTGATCCGGCGGCTGGCGCCGCACGACGGCCCGTGGGGCACCATCAACATCATCGCGCTCGACGCCTCGGGCGAGATGTGCGTCGGGGTGTCCACCTCCGGCTACCCGTACAAGTACCCGGGCCGGGTGGGCGATTCGGCGCTGCCGGGCGCCGGCAACTGGTGCGACCTGCGGGCCGGCGGCGCCGCCTGCACCGGCCGCGGCGAGCTGAGCATGCGCGGCGGGACCGCCCGGACGATCGTCGACCTGCTGGCGGCCGGCCAGGACCCCTCCGACGCGTGCCGGACGGCGCTGGCCGACGCGGCCACCCTGCCCGACGACTTCCGCTCCGAACTGCGGGCGCTGGCCCTCACCCCCGACGGCCGGCACGGCGGGGCCGCCGGCCAGCGGGGCAGCGTCTACGCGCTGATGAC
This sequence comes from Streptomyces sp. NBC_01190, assembly GCF_045039895.1. NCBI lineage: Bacteria > Bacillati > Actinomycetota > Actinomycetes > Kitasatosporales > Streptomycetaceae > Streptomyces > Streptomyces sp. NBC_01190. The sequence continues at coordinate 7,783,836 of NZ_CP108580.1, read as the reverse complement.
CGACGCGTCCGCCGAACCCGAGTTCCGGCCCCGGAGCGTGCTGTGAGAAGGAGCGTGCGGTGAGGATCTTCGTCTCCTCCGACATGGAGGGCACCGCCGGAGTGGTGGACTGGTCGCAGTGCCGCCCCGGGCAGTCCGAGTACGAGTACTACCGGCTGCTGCTCCAGGAGGAGGTCAACGCGGCCATCGAGGGCGCGCTGGTCGGCGGCGCGACGGAGTTCCTGGTCAACGACTCGCACTCCACCATGGCCAATCTGCGCCCCGACGCGCTGGCCGGGCGGGCGCGTTATCTCTCCGGCCGCCACAAGCCGCTCTACATGATGCAGGGCCTCGACGCGTCCTTCGACGGCGTCTTCTTCGTCTCCTACCACGGCTCGATGTCCGGCGCCCGTGCCACGCTGTCGCACACCTACAACCCGGCGGCGATCAGCGAGGTACGGCTCAACGGGGTGCTCGCCGGGGAGAGCGGCATCAACGCCCTGGTGGCGCTGGGGCACGGGGTCCCGGTGGCGCTGATCACCGGTGACGGGACGACGGCGGCCGAGCTTGAGCCCTTCTCCCCCGGGACGCTCGCCGCGGTCGTCAAGTCGTCGGTGTCGCGGTTCGCCGCCGACAGCCTGCACCCGGCGCGGGCCCGCGAGGTGATCCACGAGGCGGCCCGCCGGGCGGTGGCGTCGCTGGCGTCGGCCGAGGTGCCGCGGATCGAGCTGCCGGCGACTTTGACGGTCCGCTTCCGCAATCCGGACCTGGCGGAGATGGCCACCTGGATCAACGGCGTCGAGGCCGATCCGGCCGACCCGGTGGCGGTCCGGGTCACCGACGACGACCCGATCCGCCTCTACCGCACCTTCGTCACCGTGGTGCTGCTCACCCGCGGCATCGCCGAGTGATCCGGGCGGCGCCGCGGACCCGCCGTGGGGGCGGTGGTACGGCGCCGCGGCCCGGCCGTCACCTGCGGCGGTCGCGGGGGTGTGCGGCACCCTCGGCGGGCCGTCCGCTCACTGGGTCGGGAACTCGGTGACGCGCTCGCCCTTGGGCCGCGGCCCCATGATGCGCCGTTCGGCGGCGGTGATCGCCACGTCGTTGATGCTGGCCTCGCGTCGGCGCATCAGGCCGTGCTCGTCGAACTCCCACAACTCGTTGCCGTAGGACCGCCACCACTGCCCGCTGGCGTCGTGGCACTCGTACTGGAACCTGACCGCGATCCGGTTCCCGTCATACGCCCAGAGGTTCTTGCGCAGCGCGTACTCCAGCTCCCGCTTCCATTTGGCGGCGAGGAACTCGACGATCTCGTCGCGGCCGCTGAGGAAGGTGTCGCGGTTGCGCCAGACGGAGTCGGCCGTGTAGGCGTTTGCGACCTTCTCCGGGTCCCGGGTGTTCCAGGTGTCCTCGGCGGCCTGGACCTTGCGCAGCGCGGAGGCGTGGTCGAAGGGCGGGAGCGGGGGGAGGTCGGTCATGCGCATCTCCTGAGAACCGGCGTGACTTGCCAGGCTAGGAAGGCAGCGCTGTCGAGGTCAACGCGGAGCGCCGTGCGTACCCCCGAAGGAGGCGGCCCGGCGCTTCCGGCGTACCCCGCGGCGCGTACCCCGGAAGAGCCGGGGCCCGGGAGGCCCGGGAGGCCCGGAGAAGGAGCACGGCCCGGGAGGAGAGCACGGGCCGGGATCCGCCGCCGGGCCGCGGTCACCAGCCGGTCAGCAGCAGATGGTTCACCAGCAGCGCGATCGCGGCCTGGGCGATGAGCCAGCCGCGCCGGTCGCGGCGCGGGAGCAGCGCGGCGGCGGCCGGCAGCCAGAGGGTGAACGGCAGCCAGATCCGCTCGGTCTCCGCCTTGCTCATGCCGGAGAGGTCGGCGGCGAGGATCGCCAGCAGGAACGCGCACGGCAGCAGCGTCTCCGCCACCGCCCCCGGGTGCTGTCCCCGCCGCCATCGCCGGACCGCCGCCGGCGCGCCGGCCAGCGCGCGGCGCAGCCCCGCGACCGAGGCGAGACCGGCCGCCACCACCACCGTGCCGAGATCGCCCCACACCCAGTACGCGTAGGGGCGCACCCCGCCGTATCCCTGCGCGTAGCGGGTGCGCAGCAGGCCGTACCCCTGCCACCAGTCGAAGCCGGCCCGGGTGAAGACGGCCGCGACGGCGGCGAAGCCGAGCACGGCGAAGGGCAGCGGGCGTACCGCGCGGGCGCAGAGCAGCACGGCGAGCGCCGGGATCGCCAGCAGCACCAGCCCGTAGGACAGATAGACCGCGGCGCCGAGGAGCAGCCCGCTGCCGAGTCCGGTGACCGCCGTCCGCCAGCGGGACGCCGAGGTCGCCGCGACGGCCAGCAGCGCCAGCGCCCAGGCGGCGACCGCGGCGAACCAGCCGTCGGCGGAGACGCCCACCCACACGGCGCCGGGGGCGAGCACGAGGAACGGGGCGGCGGTCCGCGCCCGGTCCTCGCCGGCCAGGGCGCGCAGCACGACCAGCGCGGCGGCCGCCACCGAGCTGCCGGCGGTGACGCAGAAGGCGCCCGCCGGGCCGCCGCCGCCGAGACCGATCCGGTCGAGTCCGACGAAGGTGAGGACGGCGCCCGCCGGATGACCGGCGATGTGGGTGGCCCAGTGGTCGGGCGAGTACAGCAGGATGTGCTGGGTGAAGCCGCGCAGCGCCGGCCCGGCGTCGGCGAAGCGGGCTACTCCGCTCAGGTACTCCCCCGGTGTGGTCAGCCGGTCGGCGACGCCCTGCCGCCAGCCGTCGACCAGGGCCAGCGACCAGGTCCACGCCATGGCCGCCGCCCAGGCCGACCAGGGCAGCGCCCGCCAGGGCAGCCGGGCGGCGAGCGCCGGGCCGTGGGCGACGGCCAGCGCGCCCACCGTCAGCGCCGCCGGGGTGCCGGGCCCGAAGTGCGGCCGCCAGTACGCCTCAAGCGGCGGCCAGGGCACCCGCAGCAGATAGTCGTCCCGGTTGAGGTAGGCGCCGACGCCGGCCAGCACCGCGAAGAGCAGCACCGCCGCACCGGCCGCCGCCAGATCGCGCCGCCCCACCCGGGCGCGCGGCCGGTCAGCGGCACCCGAACGGGTGGCCGGCCCGTGCGGCGGCGAGGGGGTGAGCGTCACCCGCCCACCCTAGGCAGCGCGGCAGGCGCCGATCACGCGGCGCGACGGCCGCCGGGATTTCCGTCACGAGTCGGTACCGCGGAAACCGACCGGAACCGCCCTAATGTCCCCGCCATGAACGTTCCCACCCGCCGCCCGCCCTTCGGACCGTGGCGCAGCCCCCTGCGGGGGCCGTGGCTGACATCGGTGTTCGGCCTGGTGCTGCTCGTCGGCCTGCCGCTGGTCCTGGTCACCGGCCTGCTGTCGTACGCCGCCTACAACCCGGGGCTCTCGCCGTCCAACGACAAGACCCCGGACAAGGGGCTGCTGGGTTTCTACCTCTTCGCGTGGCCCACCGATCCGTACTGGCTCTACCGCCTCACCCAGGGGGTGCACATCACGCTGGGCGTCGTGCTGGCGCCGGTGCTGCTGGCCAAGCTCTGGTCGGTGGTGCCCAGGTTCTTCGCGCTGCCGCCGGTGCGTTCGCTCGCGCACGCGCTGGACCGGCTGTCGCTGCTGCTGCTGATCGGCAGTGCGCTCTTCGAGTTCGTCACCGGGCTGCTCGACATCCAGTTGGACTACGTCTTCCCCGGCTCCTTCTACCCGCTGCACTTCTACGGCGCCTGGGTGTTCTTCGGCGCCTTCCTCGCCCATGTGGCGCTGCGGCTGCCGCGGGCCGTACGCGCGGTGCGCGGCCGAAGCCTGCGCGCCGAACTGCGGACGCCCAGGTCGAGGACGCGGCCGGAGCCGCTGGACGACACCGGGCTGGTGTCGACCCGGCCGGCCGCGCCCACGGTGTCCAGGCGCGGCGCCCTCGGCCTGGTGGGGCTCGGCTCGCTGACCCTGCTGGCGCTGACCGCGGGCCAGAGCATCGGCGGCTCACTGCGGCGGACGGCGGTGCTCGCCCCGCGCGGCCGCAACCCCGGCTCCGGTCCGAACGGCTTCCAGATCAACCGGACCACCACCGCGGTCCACATCAGGCAGCGGGATCTGGGCGAGAGCTGGCGGCTGACCGTGCGCGGCGCCGACCGCTCGGTCACCCTCACCCTGGCGCAGGTCCGCGCGCTGCCCCAGCACCGCTCGGCGCTGCCCATCGCCTGTGTGGAGGGCTGGTCGACCGACGACCAGGAGTGGGAGGGGGTGAGGCTGCTCGACCTGGCCGGGCTGGCGGGCCATGAAGACGACCCGCCGGGTGTCTTCGTGGAGTCGGTGCAGCTCGCCGGGTCCTTCCGGGCGGTGGCGCTGCGCGCCAACCAGGTGCGGGACCCGCGGTCGCTGCTGGCGCTGCGCGTCAACGGCGCGGTGCTCTCCCCCGACCACGGCTACCCGGCCCGCGTCATCGTGCCGAACGCGCCGGGCGTGATGAACACCAAGTGGGTGCGGCGGCTCAGCTTCGACGCGACGACCTTCGGGGAGCGGTGATGCGCGCGGCGTGGCGGTCGGCCGTCCGGGCGGTCACGACGGGGGCCGCGGCCCGGCGGTTCCGGGGCCTGTACGGGGAGTCGCCGCTGCATCTGCTGATTCTGTTGCTCTCCTTCGTGGTGTGCGGTTACGCCGCCGCCCGGCTGCTGGAGGGCGACTGGCCGGCGATCGTGGGCTGGTTCGTGGGGGCGGCGCTGCTGCACGACCTGGTGCTGGTGCCGCTGTACGGCGGCGCGGACTGGCTGCTGCACCGGGTGCTGCGGCCCCGGCGGCCGGCCGCCGGCACCGGATCGGCCACCGATGCCGATGCCGAGACCGACGCCGAGACCGGGGGCCAGGCCGGCCCCCGGATCTCGGTCGCCAACCACGTGCGGGTGCCGGCCTGCCTCTCGCTGCTGGCGCTGCTGGTGTACTGGCCGCTGATCTCCCAGGGCCGGCGGAGGTATTTCCTGCTGGCCACGGATCTCACGCCGGACGCCTTTCTGCCGCGCTGGCTGCTCACCACGGCGGCGCTGTTCATCGCGTCCGCGGTGGTGTTCGCCCTCCGGCACTGGCGGGTCCGGTCGGTCCGTCGCCGGAACGGCCCAGCGGCGGACCCGTCGAGGAGGTGAATTCCGCGCCGACCCGTGGCGCGGGCGCCGGGAAGCGCCTACGGACGGTCATCGGCACCTAGGGTCGCCGCATGCGTGTACTCGTCACCGGCGGCGCGGGCTTCATCGGTTCGCACATCGTCGCCGCCCTCACCGCCGCCGGCCATCAGCCCGTCGTGCTCGACGCCCTGCTGCCGTCCGCCCACGCGTGCCCCCGCCGCCGCCTGACGCCCCGTGGATCCACGCGGACGTCCGGGACGGCGCGGCCGTGGCGGCGGCGCTGCGGGGAGGTGGACGCGGTGTGCCACCAGGCCGCGTGCGGCCGGCCGGCCGGGCGCTCCCGCCGATCCGCCGGGCCCCGTCTCGCCGGATCCAGCCTCGCCGGTCCGGGGGCTCGGCGAGGCGGCCCCTGCGTCCCCGCTGCCGCCCGTGTCCCCTGTTCCGCCCGGCTCCCCCGTTCCCGCTGCCGGAGGTGACTGACGTGATCCCACCGACCGCCGATGTCGTACTGCCCTGCCTCGACGAGGCGACGGCGCTGCCCTGGGTGCTCAGCCGGATCCCGGCCGGCTGGCGGGCGATCGTCGTCGACAACGGCTCGACGGACGGCTCCGCCGCGATCGCCGCGGACCTCGGCGCGGTGGTGGTGCGCGAGCCGAGGCGCGGCTTCGGCGCCGCCTGTCACGCGGGACTCGAAGCCGCCGGGGCGGAGTTCGTGTGCTTCTGCGACTGCGACGCCTCCCTCGATCCCGCGCTGCTGCCCGCCTTCGTCCGGGAGGTCGCCGACGGCCGCTGCGAGCTGGTGCTCGGCCGCCGCCGGCCGGAGTCCGCGGCGGCGTGGCCGCCGCACGCCCGGGCCGGCAATCTCGCCGTCGCCCGGATGCTGCGCCGCCGGACCGGTCTGCGCCTGCGCGATCTCGGTCCGCTGCGGGCGGCCCGGCGCGAGGCGCTGCTCGGCCTCGGCCTGACCGACCGGCGCAGCGGCTATCCGCTGGAGATGGTGGTGCGGGCGGCCGACGCGGGGTGGCGGGTCACCGAGCGGGACGTGCCCTACCGGCGGCGCGCCGGCCGGTCCAAGGTGACCGGCACCTGGCGCGGGACCTGGCACGCCGTCAACGACATGCGCGGTGTGCTCGCCGCACCGGCCGATCCGCCGGCCGGTCCGCCCGCCGATCCGCCGGCCGGTCCACGGGCAACGGAGCCGGCGGGTGCCCGGTGACGACCCTGCTGGTGATCGCCAAGGAGCCGCGGCCGGGCCGGGTCAAGACCCGCCTGACCCCCGCGTACACACCGCGCGAGGCCGCCCGGCTCGCCGAGGCGGCCCTCGTCGACACGCTGGCCACCGTGCTCGCCGCGCCGGCCACCCGCCGGGTGCTGGTCCTCGACGGGACGCCGGGGAGCTGGCTGCCGCCGGGCATCGAGGTCGTACCGCAGGCGGCGGGCGGACTCGACTTGCGGCTGGCCGCCGCCTTCGGCCGGTGCCGCGGCCCCGCGCTGCTGATCGGCATGGACACCCCGCAGGTCACCGTCGAGATACTGCGACCCGCCCTGGAACCGGCCGGCTGGCCGCCGGACTCCGCGTGGTTCGGCCCCGCGGTGGACGGCGGCTTCTGGGCGCTCGGCCTGGCGGAACCGGATCCGGCGCTGCTGGCCGGCGTGCCGATGTCGACGCCGGAGACCGGCGGCCGGCAGCGCGAGCGGCTGGTCTCGGCCGGGCTCACCGTACGGGAGCTGCCGCCGCTGCGGGACGTGGACACCGCGGCGGACGCGGCACTGGTCGCGGCGCTGGCGCCGCACACCCGGTTCGCCGCCGCGCTGGCCCGGCTGACGCCGGCGGGGGTCCGGTGAGCGTCCCGCTGCGCGTCACGCGGTCCGCGCTTCCCTCGGCCAAGCCGGCCGACCGGTGGAGCGCGGACCCGTACACCCGGGCGCTGCGCACCGGGCGCGGCCCGCTCTTCCTCCAGCGGGCCGACGGCCTGCTGCTGCCGCTGGACGTCGAACGCTGGTGCGCGCGGGCCGACGCGGCGGACCGTACGGTGCTGGCCCGCTGCCGGGGGTCCGTGCTGGACATCGGCTGCGGGCCGGGACGCCTGGTGGCCGCCCTGGCCGAGCTGGGGCGTCCCGCACTGGGCATCGACGTCAGCGCGGAGGCGGTCAGGCGGGCGCGGCGGTCGGGGGGCACCGCGCTGGTCCGCTCGGTCTTCGAGCCGCTGCCGGGTGAGGGCCGCTGGCGGACCGCGCTGCTCATCGACGGGAATGTGGGGATCGGCGGGGATCCCGCGGCGCTGCTGCTGCGGATCGCCGGGATCGTGCGGCCGGCCGGCTCCCTCATCGTCGAGACGGCCCCGGCGGCGGCGGACGAGGACCTCGACGAACGCGTGCGGGTCCGTCTTGGCGACGGGGGCGGTGCCGGTGCCGGTGCCGGTGCTCAGGGTGAGGCTTTTCCCTGGTGCCGGGTGGGCCCCCGCGCCCTGACCCGCCATGCCGCGGGGGCCGGCTGGACGCCGACGGGCACGTGGACGGCTCTTGGCCGTCGCTTTGTCGCCTTACGGCTCGCCCGAGCGGGGCCCTGGCGGGCGGCCTCTCCGGGGGGCGGCCGCGGAATGAGATCGCGGTCGCGGACCGCAGGCGGGGCCCCTGACGGGGCAGGGCGTGGGGGGTGCGGACCGGATGCCGACTGACGGCCCGTGGGGGGGTTGCTCGCGCAGTTCCTCGTGCCCCTAGCGGGGCGGGGCGTGGGGGGTGCGGACCATTGCCGACGGACGGCCGGTGGCGGGTTGCTCGCGCAGTTCCTCGCGCCCCTAGCGGGGCAGGGGGTGGGCGGCGCGGGCCGGATGCCGACTGACGGCCCATGGCGGGTTGCTCGCGCAGTTCCCCGTGCCCCTAGCGGGGCGGCGGGGGCGTCGGATACCCCGGCGCGCTCCCCGTATGCGGATGTGGCTGCGATCGGCGAAGGGGCGGATATCGCCGACATGGCGGGCCGTAGGGCGGGCAAGCGGCCCCTCGGAGGTTGATGACCATGGGACCGTTGCTTGTCGTTCTTCTGCTCGCGCTCGTTCTCTTCGGCGCCGGGTTCGCGGTGAACCTGCTCTGGTGGGTCGCCGTCGCGGTGCTCGTCGTATGGCTGGTGGGCTTCGTCGCCCGTTCGCCGGGTGCCGGCGGCGGCCGCGGCCGCTGGTACCGCTGGTAGCTCCCCGCCCGACCCCAACGGTGCCCCGCCGGAAGACCCGGCGGGGCACCCCGCTTTGTGCTTCCCGTGGCTGCCCACGCCGATGCGTACGGCGGCGTTCGCGCGAGGGTGAACGGGCCCCGTCAGGGGCACGAGGAACTGCGCGAGCGACCCCCACCGGCGGGCAGTCGGCAACGGCCCCTACCGCCCGCCCCCTGCCCCGTCAGGGGCCTCATCGCCACTCGGTCGTATGACTCACCCTCCGGTGGGCGGCGTCGTACTCGTCCACCGCGGCGATCGTGCGGCCGGCGGGGATCGCGACCACCCAGCCGCGGAACGCGGTGCCGGGGACGGCGACCACCCGGCCCGTCAGGGTGCTCCCGCCGGTCAGCGTCACCACGCCGTGGGAGGTGCCCGCTGCGGGGTGGGAGACGAGGAGCCGCGAGCCGCTGGTCCCCCTCTGGTAGAGCCCCCACAGCCCGGCGGAACCGGCTTCGCCGGGATCGCGCGGACCGTCCACTCCGTCACAGTCCGACCAGGGGCCGCCCTGGTGGTCGATGCGCACGCCGCCGATGAGCATCCGCTGGCACAGCAGCGAGGTCTTCTCCGGCTGGGTGGGCACGCCCGGAATCCGGGGGCCGCGGCGCTCGCCGGGCTCTCTCGGGTCGGTCGGATAGAACTCCGCCGTCACCGACCAGGGACGGCCGTCCACCGTGCCGTGGCCGATCAGCGCGGTCCAGGGCACCGGGGTGGGCGGTGTCGGGGCCGGGCGGTGGGTGGCGGTCGGCGGAAGCTGCCGCACCGTGCCGGGGGCCGGTCCGTCGCCGAGCCGCGACAGCGGCACGGCCAGGCCGGCCGCGACCACCGCCGCGCTCGCCGCCAGCACGGCGGCACGGCGGCGCAGGCGCCGCGCGCGTCCGACGGCCACAATCCGGGCGACGGGCGCCGGGGAGGGGGTGTAGGCGTCGACCGAGCGGACGAAGGCGGCGCGCAGTCGCTCACCCTGCTCCTGCTCCGGGTTCATCGGGCGTCTCCAAGGGTGCCGGCCGGCAGATGGTCCGCGAGAGCGGGATGCTGCCGTAACTTGGCCAGCGCGCGGGATGCCTGGCTCTTCACCGTACCGACCGAGCAGCCCAGCATGTGGGCGACCTCCTCGGCCGACTGGTCTTCCCAGTAGCGCAGCACCACCACGGCCCGCTGACGCTCCGGCAGGTCCGCCAACGCGCGCATCAGGACGTCCCGTTCGTCCCCGGCGGGCAGCGCGCCGGCGTCTGCCTCGGCGGAGGTCTCCGGCAGGAAGGGCAGCAGGAGGTGGACGACCCGGCGTTTGCGGAACCGGCTGCGGCTGTTGTTCACCAGCGACCGGCGGACGTAGTGCTCGGCGGTCTCCGGCCGCACCTTGCCCCAGCGGGGGTAGACCTTCGCCAAGGTGGTCTGGACCAGATCCTCGGCCTCGTGGAAGTCGCCGGTGAGCAGGTAGGCGGTGTGGGCGAGCGCCCGCCAGCGGGCGGTGACGAAGCGGGTGAACTCGGCGTCCGGCCCGTCGTCCGCTGTGGCGTGGTGAGGGTCCTGCACGGAGAGCTGTCCCGTCGTTCGTACGGCGCCGGCGCCGAGCGGTCCGGCGGCTGCGGTTGCGCGGTGAGCGGTGAGCGGTGAGCGGTCAAGCGATGGTGCGACGGAGCGGTTGAGCGGTGGGACACACCGCGGCCGGTGATCACTTCAGGGTGGGAGACGAGGAGCCGTGAGCCGCCGGTTCCCTCGGTCCGCCGGTCGGCTCGACTCCCGGTAGGTCACGCCCGGACGGCGTGCGACGGGCCTCGGCGATCTGGCCGGAAGTCGGTGTCCGTGCTCGGATGATCCCCGGGCGGTATGGACACGGGGCGCCCCGATGTGGTTTATCGGACGGGGGCCCCTGACCGTCAGGGAGTTGACCCCAGGGGGAGAGAACCCGGTGAACAGCATCAACAAGGGGACCGGGAGAGTCCAAGTACAGGTCAAGTGGGACCCGAGCCCGCTCGGCGCGCCGCCCAGCGATCTCGACATCATCGCCGCGACCTATCCGACGGGCGATCGTTACGGTGCGCCCGCGTACCTGGTGCACTTCGACAGCAGGTCGCCCGACGGCACCATCACGCTCAACCGGGACAGCCAGACCGGCCAGGGCCTCGGCTACGACGAGGTGATGACCCTCGAACTGGACCGTCTGGCGGCGCAATTCGGCCGAGTCGTGGTGGGTGTCGCGATCCAGCAGCGCGGCGGCCGGATGACCTTCGGCGATGTCGCGGGCACCGGTTTCCGGATCGCGGAGGGCTATACGAGGCTGTCCGAGGGCGACTTCGGGGTCGTCTCGGACGCGACCGCGGCCACCGTCGCCGAGTTCGTCCGCGACGCGTCGGGGGCGTGGGCGTTCCATGACCACGTCCGCGGCTTCGAGGCCGACCCGGACGAGTTCGCCCGGGTGATGGGCGGCCTCAGGCCCTGACATTCCGCGGGTGCGGACCGCTCACGCCGCTTGGGCGGCCCGCACCCGTCCCTTCCGTACCGCCTTGACCAGCGCCATGTGGTCGCGTTCGTTCTGGTCCGCGTAGCTCTCGGCGAAGCGTGCCACCGCCCGGTCGAAGACGTCTCCCCCGCCGAGGTAGGCGGCCATGGCGACGCGGTCCCCGGATCTGGCGTGGGCGCGGGCGAGGGTGGCGCCGCAGAGTTCGCCGAAGAGCCGCATACCGCGCGGCTCCATCAGTGACGGCTCGGCGATGCCCTTCCAGTCCCGCAACTGCCGTACGTAGAAGTCCCGCTCCTTGCCGTCGATGCCCCGGGTCCGCTGCCAGCCGAGGAAGATGTCGCTGGTGGCCTGCATCAGCCGCTGGCCGGCCACGACCCGCTCGCCCTCGGTGGCGTGGACGGAGGCACCGGCGTGGGCGGCGAGCACCGAGGTGTCCGCCTCCTTGGCCTGGAGGAAGAGCGGGTCGTCGCCGCCGCTGCCCAGCAGGAGCACGATCCAGCACCGGGTGCCGACGCTGCCCACGCCGACGACCTTGCGGGCCATGTCCACCACGGTGAACTGCTCCAGCAGATACTGCCGGTCGGACGGGAGACTTTGCCGGTAGCCGTGGAGCAGCTCGTTGATCCCGTGCTCCAGCTCCGAACGCTCGGCGTCGGGCAGCAGGTCGGCGATCGGGGTGATCAGCGGCGGGGCGGGGGTGATCCGGCGCTCTCCCGCCACCACCCGGGTGAGCTTCTCGAAGGCCTGGAGGTTGTCGCGGGTCCTCGCCTTGGCCATCAGCTCGGAGACCCGCTTGCGGCCGCGGCTGTGCAGCGAACCGGAGACCAGGGCGCGCAGTTGCCCGGTGTCCTGCTGGGCGTACCACACGTCGAGGTTGCCCATTTCGGCGAAGCGGCGGATCCGCTCGCGGTAGGAGCGTACGGCGGCCAGCACCACGCGTTCGCGTTCCCGGTCGGTGTAGCCGTTCTCCCGGCCGGCGATGACGAGGCTGGCGGCCAGGCGTTTGACGTCCCACTCCCAGGGCCCGGGCAGCGTCTCGTCGAAGTCGTTGATGTCGAAGACCAGGTGCCGCTCCGGGGAGGCGAGCAGCCGGAAGTTCACCATGTGCGCGTCACCGCAGAGTTGGGTCCGCAGCCCGGAGGACGGGGTGGTCGCCAGGTCGGCCGCCATGACGGCCGCCGCGCCCCGGTAGAAGCGGAACGGCGACTCGGTCATCCGGCCATAGCGGATGGGCACCAGCTCGGCGACGCGGGTGGCCGACTGCTTCTCGATGGCCTCCACCGGGTCGAAGCGGTCGGCGGCCGGCTCGAAGTCGCCGTGGGCGGATCGCGGCGCGGTGGCGCGCGCCGCCCGGCCCCGGGCGGCCCGCTCCCGGGGGGAGGTCCACCGCCGATCCGGCCGCTCGCGGGTCGGTGTCGTCATCCCGGTGCCTCCTCGGTGGCTCGGCCGCGCCTTCGCGCGGTCCCTCCATCGTGCTGGCGAACGCCGCGATCCGCGCTGCGAGCCGCTCGCCGCGGTCCGGTCCGGCCGGTCCGGGCGATCCGGCGGACACGTGCCGTCGTCATAGTCGGGAGCAAAGAGCCAATAACCGAATCAATGCTCGGAAAGCCTCAGAAAGGACAGACCACCAGTAAGAGGCCCCGCAGTTACGGTGGTAACATCGTCGCGCCTGCTTCCTTGGTCCAAAACGCGAGATGTGCATAAATCCCCGGTTGTCCCCCGATGGAAATCGAGAGCCTTCCGACGGCCCTGCGGCCATGCACTGAACCTCCTTTAGGGGGCGCGTCTCGACTACCCGCAGGACACCGCCAGGAAAGAGACTCATGGATAATTTTTTGCAGGATCCAGCGTTGTGGTGCCTGATCGCGGCCGTGCCGACAGGCGCCGTGATTATCCGTAGGAACAGGAGGGTCATTTCGTCGCAGGCCGACCAGTTAACTCAATGGGAAAGCCGGCTCGCCGACCAGACGGCGGACCACGCGCAGTCGATCGTGGACGCCGAGTCGGCCGCCGAGGAGCGGACCAAGACGGTGCTGAAGTCGGCCACCCGGACGCTTCAGAGCCTGGCCGGTGAGCAGCAGGTGGTGATCGAGAACCTCCAGCGGAAGTACGGCGGCCACCCGGTGCTGCACGAGCTGCTCGAGGTGAACCACGCCAACGCGCAGTTCGCCCGCCGCGCCCAGGCGATCGCGGTGATCTGCGGTGGCTTCCTCGGCCGCCGCAAGGACGCGGCGAGTGTCTACGACGTCATCCGCAGCGCGCAGGGCCAGATCCGCAACTTCGAGCGGGTGCACATCAGGTCGCAGAGCGCCTTCGGCGTGGAGGCCAAGGCGATCAGCGGTGTCGCGCTGGCCGTCGCCGAACTGCTGGCGAACGCCGCCAACTACTCGCGCCCGGACACCGCGATCGAGGTCAACATCCAGCCCGTGCACAACGGGCTCTGCGTCATCATCGACGACTTCGGTGTCGGCATGAGCGACGAGCAGCGCCAGAAGGCCGGCCGGCTGCTGTCGGGCGAATACATTCCGGCCATGTCGGAGCTGGGCAACCCGCCGCAGTTCGGCTTCCCGGTGATCGCCGAACTCTCCCGGCGTTACGGCTTCAGTGTCGATGTCAGCAGCACGTCCCCGTACGGAGGTGTGCGCGCGGTGGTGAGGCTTCCCGAGGACCTTCTGACCGAGCAGAGCGTGGAACCGACCGCGAGCGCGCCGGTGATCACTCCGGTGAGCTCGGGCGGCGGCGCTCCGGAACCCGCCGGTCTCACCGCCAACGGCCTGCCCAAGCGGGCCTCCCGGCAGGCGCCGATGTCGATCGTCCGGGTGGCCGCGGCGCCGGACGACAGCCCGTCCGACGATGACAGCGCGGTCGCCGCCGCCCGCATGGCCGCGCTTGCCCACGGCACGCGTTCCGGCCGCCAGCCCACCGCCGCATACCGTGAGGGGTCGGAAACACAGTGACCACACAAGATCTGTCGTGGATGCTCGAGGACATTGTTTCCAATGTGTCGGGGGCGCGCCACGCCATTCTGCTCTCCGCCGACGGCCTCCGCCGCGGTGCGACCAGTGGTATGAGCGCCGACCTGGCGGACACCATTTCGGCGGCCATGAGCGGAATGCAATCCCTCAGCCGTGCCACCGGCCGGTTCGCCGGCCCGGACGACAATCCGAAATGGCAGCAGACGGTCATTGAGTTCAAGCACGGCTGGATATTTTTGATCGCCGCCGGCCAGGGCGCTTACCTCGCTGTCGCCGCCGCTCCGGACATCGATATGCAGGAGATCACTTTCCGTATGCACCAACTTGTCTCCAAGCTGGGTAAGGAACTCATGACGCCGCCTCGTGAGATGGCTGACAACAAGTGACGGACGAAGCGGATCTGGATCTGACCGGCGAGTTAGTCCGGCCGTATGTCATCACCAACGGCCGGGACCTGCCCTCCGACGAGACCTTCTCGATGACCACCCTGGTCATGGCCGTCGAGAACGCCTCGCAGAGCAGGGTCCTCGCCCCGGAGAGCCGGCACATCCTCGATCTGTGTTCCGGCGGCTATCTCTCGGTCGTGGAGGTGGCCGGGCACACCGGGTTGCCTCTGGGAGTCGTCCGAGTGCTCCTCGCCCAGTTGGCGGAGAGCAGCCTTGTCCAAACGCGTGCAGCGGTTCCCCGAGCCCAGCGCACCGACAGAAAACTTCTCGAGGATGTACTCAATGGCCTCAAGGATCGCTTCGGAGCGTGATGGCGTGTACGTAGGGTCACAGGTGCACACTCTCGTCAAGGTGCTCGTCGTCGGTCATTTCGGCGTCGGGAAAACCACCTACATCGGGAAGATCTCCGAGATCGAACCGCTGCGTACCGAAGAGGTCATCACCCAGGCGAGTACGGGAATCGATGATCTCTCCGGCACGCCGGACAAGAACACAACGACGGTCGCGATGGATTTCGGGCGGCTGACGCTCAGCGACGACCTGGTCCTCTATCTGTTCGGCACCCCGGGCCAGGAGCGTTTCAAAGAGCTGTGGGAGGACCTCTCCATCGGCGCCCTGGGCGCGCTGGTACTGGTCGATCCGAAGAGGCTGGGCGAATCCTTCCCGGTCCTCGACCTGATCGAGCAGTACGCACTGCCGTGTGCCATCGGCGTGAACCACTTCGACGGCACCAAGCCCTATCCCATCGACGAGATCCGCGAGGCCTTGAATCTCCCGGTGGAAACGCCCGTGGTCCCCTGCGACGTGCGTGACCGGAATTCCGCGGTCCAAGCCCTGATCACGCTCGTGACCTATCTGCAGTCCCGCCTCGACGAGGAGTCCCCCAATGCATCAGTCCGCCGGTAGCCACGAGCCCCCGCCCGGCTGCCCCGCACACGGCAGAACGCCGTTGTACGGTCCGGAGTTCGGCGCCGACCCGGAGGGCTACTACGCCTACCTCCGGGAGTTCGGTGCGACCGCCCCCGTCGACATCGCCCCCGGCGTCCCGGTGGAACTCGTCACGAGCTACTCCGCGGCCCTGCGCATCCTGCAGAACCCCAGCACGTTCGTCCGGGACTCGCGCCGCTGGCGCGACCTGAACGAGGGCCGGATACCCGCGGACAGTCCGGCGCTGCCCATGATGGGGTACCGGCCCAACGCGCTCTTCTCCGACGGCGCCGCGCACGCCCGGCTGCGCAACGCGGTGACGGACAGTCTGGCGACCGTCGACGAGCACCGGTTGACCCGGCTGGTGCAGCGGGTCGCCGAATACCTCATCAGCCAGTTCAGCAGCCGCAGCATCGGCAACGCCGATCTGGTGGCCGACTACGCGCAGCAACTGCCGCTGCTGGTCTACAGCGACCTGTTCGGCTGCCCCGCCGACATCGGTGACCGCATCATCCTCGGCATCTCCGGCATCTTCGAGGGCTCCGACGGCGCCAACGAGGTGCTGGGCGGCGCCCTCATGGAGCTGATCGCGCTGAAGCGGCGTCATCCGGGCGACGATGTGACGTCCCGGATGATGCAGCACTCCTCCGGGCTCTCGGACGCCGAGATGGCCAACCAGCTCGTGACGCTGCTCTCCGGCGGTACGGCTCCGCTCCAGTCGCTGATCAGTGTCGGCTCGGCGCTGATGCTCGGCGACGACCGCTATGTGCAGACGCAGAGCTCGGCCGGCCTGCTGGTCGAGGACGCGGTCAACGACGTGCTGTGGAACTACGCCCCGATCGCCAACTACGCCGTCCACTACCCGGTGCACGACGTGGAGTTGGACGGCAAGGTGCTCAAGGCCGACGACCCGGTGGTGATCAGCTTCGCGGCCGCCAACACCGACCCGGCGCTGGCCCAGGACCGGGCGCTGTCCGGCGGTCGCGCGCACCTCGCGTTCGGCGCGGGGCCGCATGTCTGCCCCGCCAAGGACCCGGCCATGGTGATCGCCGTGACGGCCATCGAGACGCTGCTCAACCGGCTGCCCGACATCGAGCTGCGGATCGATCTGAAGGACCTGAGCTGGGTGCCGGCCCCGTGGAGCCGTTCCCTGATCACCCTTCCGGTCCGGTTCACGCCCAGGGCTCCGCAGGTCCGGCAGGCGCCGCAGAGCGCGGGCTCCGGCGCGGGCGCGGGGCGGCCCTCGGCACCCGCCGCGTCGGCCAAGAACACCCGCTGGAGCAAGTTCCTCACGTGGCTCAACGGAGGCGTGTGACCTATACAACAGTCTGCCACCGGGGCACCGTTGTATGCGCTTTTAACCAGGTGGGTAGGGACGACCAGCCCATCTACGTGATCCCTTGAAGGAGCCGTCCTCGTGGAGCCCGCGACAACTCCGCACATCGACCGGCGTTCAGTGGTATCGGTCTTCTCCAGACTTCGGACCTCGAAGGGGCAGACCAACCCTTCCCCGCTGTACGGGGAACTCCGGACGATGGGCGGCATCATCCCGGCTCCATGGGGCGGGTACCTCGTCACCTCCTTCGACCTGTGCGACCAAGTCCTCCGGGACCGGGACTGGCTGGAGCCGGACGCCCGGTGGCGGGCCCGCCAGGGCGAGGGGACGCGCTGGAACGCGGTCTCCTCCCGGGAGATGAGCAGGACGCTCGCCGGGCTCAACCCGCCGGACCACACCCGGGTCCGGCGTTCGGTGGGCACCATGTTCGACCGGACCGCGCTGCTGGCGCTGCGGACCTCCATATCCGACATCACCGGCGGCCTGCTCGACCGGCTCGCCGGCCGCCTCCACGACGGCGAGGCGGACTTCCACGACCTGGTCAGCGAGGAGCTGCCGGTGCTGACCATCGGCCGCTGGCTCGGGCTGCCGGCCGCCGACTACCCCTACTTGCGCGAGCTCACCCACGACCAGGTGTTCGCCCAGGAGCTGCTCCCCTCGGCCAGCCAGCTCGCCCGCTCCGACGCGGCGACCAAGCAGCTCCGCTCCTACTTCACCGCCCTGGTCCGCGAACGCCGGGGGCGTCCGGGCGCCGACCCGATCTCCGGCTGGATACGTGTCTGGGACGCGATGGAGGCCGACCGCGAAGCCGCCGACGAGGGGGTCTACTTCCTCGCCCTCTTCGTCCTGCTCGCGGCCCTGGAGACGACCTCGACGCTGCTGTCCACCATGATGTGGCTGCTGCTGAAGCACCAGCGGCAGTGGGACTGGCTGCGCGCCCACCCCGACCATGTGCCGGGAGCGGTCGAGGAGGTGCTGCGCTACGACTCCCCCACCCATGTCATCTCCCGGGTGGCCGCCGCCGACGGCGTCCTGGCCGGCTTCCCGGTGGCCGCGGACGAGATGGTGCACCTGATGGTCGGGGCCGCCAACCACGACCCGGACAAGCACCTGGACGCCCACCTCTTCGACGTCCGCCGCCGGGCCGCCCACCTCAGCTTCAGCGGCGGCATCCACTACTGTCTCGGCGCGCCGCTGGCCCGCCTTGAGGCCCAGACCCTGCTGCACGGCATGCTCAGCCGCTTCCCTTACGCCACCCTGGTCCGCGAGCCGGTATGGGCGCCGCGGGTGGCCTTCCGCCGCATCATGTCGCTGCCGATAGCCCGAGTCTGAGGTGTCCGTGACCCCCGAAAGCCCAGCCGTCAGCGCTGCCCCGGAGTTCCCCGCCAAGGAGCTGCGGATCACCCGCGCCGGCCCGGTGCTCCACGCCGAACTCGACAGCCCCGGAACCGGCAACGCGCTCACCGACGCCACGCTGGACGATCTGCTCGCCCTGCTGGAGGGTGTCAGGACCCGGCCGGAGATCCGTGTCCTGGTGCTCTCCGGCGCGGGCGGCGACTTCTGTGTGGGCGCCGACCGGGGCGAACTCCAGTCCTCGCTCGTCGCCGATCCGGGCGGGGCCGAGCTGCGCGGACTCGCCGAGAAGGCCCGCCGCGTCTGCGAGGCCCTGGAGAGCACCCACGCGGTGACCATCGCCCGGCTCCAGGGCAAGGTGATCGGCGCGGGGCTCGGCCTCGCGCTCTTCTGCGATCTGCGCGCCGCGGCCGACGACTGCCTCTTCCGGCTCCCCGAACTGGCGCTCGGGCTGCCGCCCGCCTGGGCCGGCATGCTGCCCCGGCTGCTCGCGGAGGCGGGAGCGGCCAGGATCCGGGAGCTGATCATGACCTGCGCGACCTTCGACGCGGCCACCGCGGCCGGCCTGTCGATCGTCCACAAGGTCGTCCCGGCCGGCGAGCTCGACAACGCGGTGGACGCGTGGGTCAGCCCCCTGGTCCGCCGCCCTCCCGAGGCCCTGCTGCTGGCCAAGGTCATGTTCAACGCCTACGCCAGGGCGGGGCGTCTCATGGACGGCTCGCTGCTCGATCCGCATCTGTTCTCGGCGGCACTGGCTGCCCGGCAGCACGGGGGATAGGTTTCCTGGCATGGCCTGGAAACGAACGTTCAACCGAGCGCTGACCGGACTCACCGGCTACGAGCTGCGCCGCGCCAAGCGGCCCGCGGCCGCTTCGCCTCCGGGGCGCGCGCGGTCCGCCCAGTCGGCCCGGCCGGCCCAATCGGCCCAGTCAGCACTGCCCGTGCCCCCCAAAGCGCCGGCCCCGCCGAAGCTGCCGGCCGACTACGACGACGAGGCGCGCCGGATCATCACCGAGGTCAGGCCGTACACCATGACCTCGCCCGAGCGGCTGAACGCCTTCATCCTGGCCGTCAGGT
Organism: Streptomyces sp. NBC_01190; assembly: GCF_045039895.1. Taxonomy (NCBI): domain Bacteria; kingdom Bacillati; phylum Actinomycetota; class Actinomycetes; order Kitasatosporales; family Streptomycetaceae; genus Streptomyces; species Streptomyces sp. NBC_01190. Next base: position 7,764,969 of record NZ_CP108580.1, on the reverse strand, counting down.
ACGTCAACCGGCATCGCATACCCGGCGCCATCGTCGAGTGCGGGGTCTGGCGGGGCGGCAGTATGCAGGCCGCGGCGCAGACCCTGCTGTCGGTCGGCGAGAGCGACCGCGACCTCTATCTCTTCGACACCTTCGAGGGCATGCCGCCGCCCACCGACCGCGACCTGCGCCGCGACGGCGAGGCCGCCGCCGACCTGCTGGCCAAGCAGGGGAAGGACCGTCCCATCTGGGCCGTCGCCACCCTGGACGACGTCCAGCAGGGCTTCCGGCAGGTCCCGTACCCGCGGGAGCGGGTGCACTACGTGCAGGGGCTGGTCGAGGAGACCGTCCCGGCCGCCGCTCCCGAGCAGATCGCGATCCTCCGGCTGGACACCGACTGGTACGCGTCCACCCGGCACGAGTTGGAGCACCTCTACCCGCGACTGGCCTCCGGCGGGGTCCTCCTCATCGACGACTACGGCTGGTGGCAGGGGTCGCGGGAGGCGGTCGACGAGTTCCTGGAGAAGACCGGCGCGCGTCTGCTCCTGCTCCGGATGGACGAGGGCCGGGTCGCGGTGAAGCCGTAGCGCCACCGCTCGCGGGCGATCGATTGTTTCGCCGGGACGTCCGGCGCGCCAAGGCGCTGTTACGGGTTCGCCGATTTCCGGGCGTGAACCCGACACGGCGGTAAGCCGCCAACGGGCCGCGTTGACCGGGCGGACGGCCCACCGGGATCTTGTGTTCACCCCGTGTCGGCCAACCTGTGAACGGCGGCGCGGTCCAGCACCATCGGATCCCTCTGGAGACGTCCTTTGCCCGCGATACCCCCGCCTGCGCCCGATCCGGCTGGGAGCGCTCCCAGGCGTGTTGCCGCGAGATCCGCGGCCACCGCCGTGCTCGCGCTCCTCGCCCTGCTCGCCGTCCTGCTGCCGCAGAGCGCCGCCGCCGACTCCGCCGCCACCGGCGCCCCGTCCGGCGGCGTCGCCGCGGAACCGCTGTGCGGCGCCGCCAAGCCCGGCTCGTTCACCTGCTTCTCCTTCCGCCGTACCGATGTCCGCCGGGCGCTCGGCCTTCAGCGGGCCGGGGCCGCGACGGCCCCCGACGGCCTCTCACCGGCCGACCTGCACTCGGCGTACAGCCTGCCCACCGACGGCGGGGCCGGCGCCACCATCGCGATCGTCGACGCCTACGACGACCCGACCGCCGCCGCCGACCTGGCGGTCTACCGGCAGCAGTACGGGCTGCCCGCCTGCACCGCGGAGAGCGGCTGCTTCCGCAAGGTCGACGAGCGCGGCGGGGCCGACTACCCGCAGCCCGACGACGGCTGGGCCGGCGAGATCTCGCTCGACCTCGACATGGTCTCCGCGATCGCCCCGGAAGCGAACATCCTGCTGGTCGAGGCGGACGACACCACCATGGACTCGCTGGGCGGCGCGGTGAACACCGCGGTCGCGCTCGGCGCGCAGTACGTCTCCAACTCCTACGGCGCCTACACCGACGACCCGAGTGAACCGGCCGCGGACGCGGCGTACTTCGACCACCCCGGCACGGCCGTGGTGTTCTCCTCGGGCGACGGCGGCTACGGCGTCAGCTACCCGGCCTCCTCCCCCTATGTGACCTCCGTCGGCGGCACCTCGCTGACCCGCGACGGCAGCGGGCGCGGCTGGCAGGAGTCGGTGTGGAACTCGGTCGTCAACCACAGTGACGGCAGCAGCACCTGGGGCGCCCCCGGCTCCGGCTGCTCGGCGGTCGAGACCAAGCCCGCCTTCCAGACGGACGCGGGCTGCACCGGCCGGACCGTCGCGGACGTGAGCGCGGTCGCCGACCCGGAGACGGGTGTCGCGGTCTACAACTCCTTCTCCGACGGCGGCTGGAACGTGTACGGCGGCACCAGCGCCTCCGCGCCGATCGTCGCCGGCGCCTACGCCCTGGCGGGCCGCCCGGTCGCGGGCACCTACCCGAACTCCTACCCCTACCAGACCCGTTCGGCGCTGAACGACGTGACGACCGGTGACAACGCCAGTTGCCCGCAGTCGGCGCAGTGCGGTTTCGGCACCACGCCCGACTGCGATCCGGCCTATCTGTGCGCCGCGCAGCCCGGCTACGACGCGCCGACCGGTCTCGGCACCCCCAACGGCCTGGCCGCCTTCAAGCCGGGACCGCACGCCTCGGTGCACGGCACGGTGACCGACGCGGCCACCGGCCGGCCGGTGGCCGGCGCCGCCGTCGACGTGGGTGACTACCACACCACCACCGGGAAGGACGGCGGCTATCGGCTGGACATCCCGGCCGGCGACTACCCGGCGAAGGCCGGCGCCTTCGGCTACGCCGACCTGGACCTCGGCACTCTCGACCTGCCCGACGGCACCGACCTGGCCAAGGACATCGCGCTGACGGCGGTGCCGTCGCAGAGCGTCTCCGGCACCGTCAAGGACAGCGGCCACGGCTGGGGCGTCTACGCCAAGATCACTCTGGACGGCGTGCCCGGCGAGACCTTCAGCGACCCGGCGACCGGCGCCTACCGGATCGCGGTGCCGATGAACCGCGACTACACCCTGCACGCCGATCCGCTCGTCGCCGGCTACCAGCCGGTGACCCGGACCGTCACCGTGGCCGCCACGCCGCTCTCCGGAGTGGACCTGGTGCCGGACCTCAACAGCCACGGCGCCCTGCCGGCCGGCTACCGGATCGGCTACCACGGCGGTGAGCAGCAGCACTTCGACGCGGCGACCACCCCCGCGGGCTGGACGGTGAAGAACAACACCCCGGCCGGCGGCTGGCAGTTCGACGACTCCCTCAACCGCGGCAACCAGACCGGCGGCACCGGGCACTTCGCCGGTGTCGACGACTTCGCCCTCGGCTGGGCGCCGGTCGACACCGAACTCATCAGCCCTTCCTACGACTTCAGCGCGGAGAAGACACCGCAGCTCGACTTCGAGAACGCGCTGCCCTCGCTCTACCGGCTGGACGGCGCGGTCGCCGACGTCGATGTCAGCACCGACGGCGGCGGCGACTGGACGACCGTCTGGCACCACGAGGACATCGTGCCGGGCCCCTCGCACGAAAGCGTGCCGCTGGACGCCTACGCGGGTAAGTCCTCGGTCCGGATCCGCTTCCACTACACCGGCAGCCTGACCGGTATCTGGGAGGTGGACGACGTGGCCATCGGCACCCGCAGCCTCCAGGCGCTGCCCGGCGGTCTGCTCGTCGGCCACGTCACCGACGCCAACACCGGCGCCGGAGTGCCGGGCGCGACCGTGACCAGTGTCGCGGCGCCCGCCGACACCACCCGCGCGGTGCTCTCACCCGGTGACCCGGCGGTCGCCGACGGCCTCTACCGGCTCTTCTCCGGTCTCACCGGGAGCCGCGGCTTCACCGCCGATCTGGCCGCCTTCGGCTACCCCGCGGTCACCGGCAAGGTGAAGGTCGTGGCCGACCAGGCCACGACGCTCGACTTCGCCCTGCACCCGGGGAAGCTGACCGCCGCCGAGTCCTCGCTGTCGGCCTCGGTCGCCTGGGGAAGCACCAAGACGGTGAGTGTGACGCTGACCAACAGCGGCGGCTCGCCGGTCGACCTCACCCTCGGCGAGCAGGATCTCGGCGGCGCCGCCACCGCGGCCGCCGTCTCGCCCGGCACCTCGGCGCCGACCCGGATCACCCCCGACTCGGCCGCGCCGCGCGCCACCGGGAAGACCGCCTCGGTGACCGCCACCAGGTCCGCGGCGACCACCGCGGCCCAGGGCTGGCGGTCGCTCGCCGATCTGCCGACCGCCGTCTCCGGCGGCCTGGCCGCGGTGAACGACGGGGTGCTCTACGCCGGCCTCGGCGCCACCGCGGGCGGCACCTGGAGCAAGGACTTCTGGTCCTACGACCAGGCCGCCGGCGCCTGGCACCCGCTGGCCTCGCCGGTCACCAAGCGGTTCGCCCCCGCCTACGGCTTCATCCGCGGCAAGCTCTATGTCGCGGGCGGCCGTGACGAGGCCGGCCGGGGCATCCCGGGCGGCGAGGTCTACGACCCGGCCACCGACACCTGGGCGCAGATCGCTGACGCGCCGATCGGGTACGGCGGCTCCAGCTTCGGTGTGGCGGGCGACCAGCTGTACGTCATCGGCGGCTGTGACATCGCCATCGGCTGCGGCACCACCGATGTGCAGATCTACCACCCGGCCACCGACACCTGGTCGATCGGCAAGCCCTACCCGGAGCCGATCTCGTACTCCGCGTGCGGCACCGTCGAGGGGACGCTGACCTGTGCCGGCGGCGCCTACGAGCCGGCCGACGGCGCGGCCCGGGACACCGCGGACACCTACCGGCTCGACACCGCGACCGGAGCCTGGAAGCGAGTCACCGACGCCCCGGCGCCCTTCTGGGGCGGGGCCGGGACCAGCGCGGACGGCCGGCTGCTGGTGGCCGGCGGCGCGCAGGTCGAGACCGCCAGCACGACCGGTCAGTCCGCTGCCTACGACCCGGCCGCCGACTCCTGGTCGGCGCTGCCGGGACTGCCGCAGCCGCTGCTGCTAGCGCAGGCCGCGCCGGGCTGGTACGTACTCGGCGGCGAGAGCGCCGACGGCTCCACCACGGCGTCGGCGGAGCAGCTTCCCGGCTGGGACGCCGCGCACCCGGACGTGCCGTGGCTGTCGGAGAGCGCCACCTCGCTCACCCTCAAGGGCGGCAGGTCCGCCACGGTCAAGCTGACCCTCGACGCCTCCGCGATGGGTGCGGCCGACTACGGCGACCACCGGGCCGCCCTGGTGGTCGACAGCGACTCCCCGTACGCGTCGCTGACCGTCCCGGTCACCATGTCGGTGACCGCGCCGGCCGGCTGGGGGCAGCTCTCGGGCACCGTCGCCTCCTCCGCCGACGGCACACCGCTGCCCGGCGCGGTGGTGGAGGTCGACTCCAAGAACGGCGGCACCGGCCTCACCACCGACGCCCAGGGCGGCTACCGGCTGTGGCGGCCGGTCTCCGACGGCGCGCTGACGGTCATCGTCGCCGCTGACGACTACCGGCCGGCCACCCGTACGGTCAAGCTCGTCAAGGGAGGTGCGGTCACCGCGGACTTCGCGCTGGCGCCGCGGTAGCGGCACGCCGGGTGACCGGCGGTGCGGGATCGGGGCCGCGACGACTGTCTGACGGTGGTCGCGGCCCCGACGCGCGGGCGGCTCAGCGCTGCGGCTGCCACCAGCCGCGGCCGGCCGCCAGGACCCCGGCCTGGAACCGGCTGCCCGCGCCGAGCCGTACCAGCAGCGCCTGCACCCGGCGCTGCACCGTCCGCAGGCCGATGCCCAGTTGGCGGGCGATCGCCTCGTCGGACAGGCCGACCGCGAGCAGCGACAGGATGCGCCGTTCGTCCTCGGTCAGCGCGCCGGCCGGCTCGCTCTCGGTGATCCCCGCGGTCACATAGAGCTGGGCCTGCTGCCACAGCGTCTCGAAGAGCGCCGACAGCGCGTCCAGCAGCGCCGAAGGACGCACCAGGATGCAGGAGTCGAGCACTTGGGGGGTCGCCACCAGCGGGATCAGCCCGGCCTGCTCGTCGGAGAGGATGATCTTCATCGGGGCGTGCGGCAGGATCCGCACCTCTTCGCCGTGGGCCAGGTCGTGCTCGATCCGCCCGATGGTGCCGGGCAGGGTCAGATTGTCCTGGCCGTAGATGAAGCGGGTACGCACGCCCCGGGAGTGCACGTTGGCGCTCGAGTTCACCGAGGAGCCGTCCTTGGCCTGCGCGTACGGCGGTGCGTCGATGCCCCGGACCTCGCGCTCGGCGCTGTTGAACAACTGCTGGCCGCACCGGGCCACCCCCTCGGGTCCGGTGATCACCTCGATCAGCGCCGCCGCGTCCTGCCCGATCCGGCCCTTGCGGTGCTTCTCCGCGAGCCACTGGGTGAGCGCGCGGACCCGTCGGATGTCCCGTTCGCCGGCCAGCAGGAGCACTTCGATGGCGTGCTCGGGGGGCAGCGCCGTCCACCGGGTCGGTTTGCCGGACAGCCGGGATATCAGCCCCCGGTCCTCCAGCCGGGTCAACGCGCCCTTGAGGGTGTCGTGTTCGACGCCGCTGCGGCCCACCAACTCGTCCATGCCCAGCGCGGGCCCGTCCAGCAAAGCGAAGTACGCCGTCTCCTGCCAGTGATCCAGTCCCAGCACCTCCAGCAACGTGCCACCCCTCCCTGTGCATGCCTCACCCACCTCGCGACCCCATCCTGCCCCGAGTCCCCCGGGTCCGACACCGTCGGGGTCAGTGGGCTTCGTCGCAGGTCGTCGCGGGTCGTCGGGGCCCATCGCAGGCCGTCGCGGGCGGTCGCGGCCCGTCGCGGGCCGCCGGGGATGGGACCGGGGAGGGAGCCGTCCGGCTGCGGCCGGGTCAGCCCAGGGTGGAGGCGGAGACGCGGGGCCGGCCGGCCCCGATGAAGAAGATGCCCGGGTAGCCCGCGGTGGAGAAGCCGTGGCTGGGGTTTCCGGTCAGGGTCGAGGACTCGATCGCCAGGGTGCCGCTGTGGTCGTTGCTGACGTAGAAGAGCGCGCCGCCGCCCTCCTTGGCGTCGTTGTGCTTGATGACCGAGCCGGCCACCCGGACGGTGTACTGGTTGCCGTCGGTGTAGATCGCCCCGCCGCTGCCGCCGCCCGGCGTGCCGCCCCTGGCCGGGTTCGCGCCGTCGCCGATGGCGTTGTTGTAGCTCAGCACGCTGTTCAGCACCACCCAGGAGACACCGATACTGCTGAGCGCCCCGCCGTTGGAGCAGGAGCCGCCCTCGCCGGGGGCGCCGCCGAAGGTGCTGTCGGTGATGTAGACGGGCAGCCCGTGGTACTGGTCGAGGACGCGGATCGCCGCGCCGCCGAGGTCCGGACCGGTGCTGTCGCAGCGGTTGCGTACGAAGCGGGTGTGCACGGCCTTGAACCGGCCGCCCCTGACGAGGATCGCGCCGCCGCCCCCGCCCTCGGCGGTGTCGCCGGTGGAGTTTCCGTCGGCGAAGGTGATGTTCTGGACGGTGAGTTCGGGTTCGCTCTGGTCCTGGCAGTGCGAGGTGGTCCAGCCCTGTGCCTGGTCGCAGGTGTCCATGTAGAGGATGCGCCGCTTGCCGCCGCCGCTGAGCGTGACCTTCCCGCCGCCGTCCAGCACGACCCGCGGCGCGGCCGCGTTGACGACCTTCGCGGTGGCGGCCATGGTGATCACCACCGGCCGCGGGCCGCAGGAGAAGGTGATCACGCCGCCCGCGGCGACGGCGGCGACCACGGCGGCCGATGTGCAGCTCGCGGCGGTGCCGTGGCCTATCGTGCGGGCCGGGTGCGAGGTGTCGACGGCGGACGCCTCGGCGGGCACCGCCGCGTGACCGGCCGGATTGCCGGCGTCGAGCGGTCCGCCGGAGGCCGTGGCCGGGCGGGTGGGGGGAGCGGTTCTGCGCGGGCGGCTGGCCGGCTTGCCGATCCCCGCCACCACGGCGGCACTCGGGGTGGCGGCGGCGGCCGTGGGGGTGGGGCGGGTGGTGGACCCGGCGCTGGGCGTCGGACCGGCGGACGCGTCCGCCCCGCCGGAGGGGGTGCCACAGCCCGCCAGCAGAACGCCGGTTGTCAGGCAGCCGAGCAGAGACAGTGCGGCGCGCGTGGACGACATCGCCCGATGCTAGCCGGTGCCGGTGCGGCCGTGTCGATCGGCCCGGACCGGGCGGGCACCGTGAGGCGGCGGCCCAGCCGGGGCGGAAAGGGCCGTTCCCGCCCCACCTGTCGGTGCGGGGCGGGAACGCCTGCTACACAATCAGGTTGTGACGGCCCGTCAGGCCGTCGCCACCGCGAAGATGTGCATGTCACCGCCGGTCGTGGTGGCCGGCAGGGTGACACTCGCGAGCTGCTTGCCCGCTTGCAGCGCGATGGGCGCCGTCGCGAAGACGTCGGTGCCCACCGGATCGGTCGTGCCGTCCAGTACGTCGCGGTAGGTGGTGTGCACCGCCACGACGTTGTCGAAGGAGGGCTGCGCCGAGCCGCCGCCCAGCGTCCAGTCGCTGAAGCCGATCTGGGCCTGCTGGGTCGTGCCGTCGGTGTAGGTGAGGGTCACCGCGCCACTGGTGTCGCCGAAGGCGGCGCTGCCGAGCAGACTGAGCTCGGTGTGGCCCGCCGAACTCGCGGAGACGTCGAGCACCTGGTCACCGCCGCCGACCACGATGTTGTCGGGGGCGCCGGGGGTCACCTGGGGCCAGGCGAAGTCGAATCCGGCCGCGGAGACCGTACCGCCGGGGGTCACTCCCGCGTCGGCGAGCGCCTTGGCGGAGTAGCTCCAGCCGCCGCCGTCGAAGTCGGCCGTCGGGTTCGCGTCGTCGGCCGAGATGCCCGCGTTGTTGACGTACCAGCTCACACTGCCCCGCACTCCGACCGTCACCGATAGCCAGGTGGTGGGCACCGTGCCGCCGTGGGCCGAGGTGAGCGTGAACGGGATGGCGTAGACACCGGATTTGGTGCCGGCCGCGACGGAGACGGTGAGCTTCGCGGTGGTCGCGCCCTCCTTCGGCACGGTGACGTCGCCGGCCGCGGGCTTCAGGGTGATGCCGGCCGGCGGGGCCGCGGTCCAGTGCACGCGGACCTTCTTGTCCTGGAGCGTGGAGAGGCTGAGCGCGGTGTCGGCCGAGCCGCCGGTCTCGATCTTGACGTGGTTCGGGTCGGTCGCGGCGAAGAAGGGGACCTCTCCGTCGCGGAAGGAGGGCGGCGCGTCCTTGGGAGAGCTGCCCCACGCGGTGTTCGGGGTGGCGCCCAGGGTGTAGTCGAGGGTGCCGCCACGGGTGACGAAGGAGGCGGGGACCCACGGCTTGTCCGACGTCTTGCCGTTCGTCCGCAGGCCGCGCACATAGAGGTTCTGCGCGGAGGCCTGGGGCGCGTTGACGGTGATGGTGCGGCCCAGCCCGGTGTGCACCACCGCGTGCGGGAAGAGCGGCGCGGTGAGCACGAGGTCGGCGCGGCTGGGGACCTGGGGGTACATGCCCAGGGCGGAGAAGACGTACCAGGACGACATGGTGCCGGCGTCGTCGTTGCCGGGGATCCCGCCGGGGGTGTCGGTCCACAGGCCGGCCACTTCGGCGCGGACCGTCTCCTGCGTCTTGTAGGGGGCGCCCAAGTAGTCGTAGAGGTAGGGGGCGTTGATGTCGGGTTCGTTGGTGGGGTCGTAACGCGTCTGGTCGTCGGCCGAGAGGTCGAATGCGCCGTCCGGGGTGCGGAAGAAGGCGTCGAGGCGGGCGATGGCCGCCTTGTCGCCGCCCATCGCCTGCGCCAGGCCGGCCACGTCGGAGTAGACCATCCAGGTGTAGCGGGCGCTGCTGCCCTCGACGAAGCCGTTCCCGGTGTCGGGGGTGAAGGTCGTGCCGGCCCAGGAGCCGTCCGCCTCGCGGTCGCGCATGTAGCCGCCCTGGGCGGTGGCGTCGGGGTCGAAGACCTTGCTCCAACTGCCGCTGCGATCGGCGAACTTCCGCTGGTCCGCGTGGTCTCCGACGCTGCCCGCCAGTTCGGAGATGCCGAAGTCGGCGGCGGCGTCCTCCAGTGTCTCGGCCGCGCCGCCCCAGCAGTGGCAGTTGTCCGAGGGGACGTAGCCCAGCTTGAGGTACTGGTCGAGCGCCGGGCGCTGGCCCACGCATTCGACGTTGCAGCCGGCGCTGTCGGAGTCGTTCGCGGTGGGCACGGTGGCGGCCTTCACCAGCGAGGCGAGCGCGCCCTTGACGTCGAAGTCCTTGCCGCCGAAGGCGTAGATGCCGGCCAGCGCGGCGTCCGAGGGGTCACCGGACATGATGCTGGTCTTGCCGTTCTCCAGCAGCCACCGGTCCCATTCGCCGCCGCGCTGCTGGGCGTAGTTGTAGAGGGATTGGGCGTAGTCGCTGCCGATCCGCGGCTGGAGCAGGGTCAGGAGCTGCACCTGGGCGCGGTACTGGTCCCAGCCGGAGAAGGTGCCGTACTGCGCGTGCTGCCCCTTCGCCAGCTTGTGGGTGAGACGATCGCCGCCGAGGTACTGGCCGTTGACGTCGCTGGTGAGGGTGGGCTCCAGCATCGAGTGGTAGAGCGCGGTGTAGAAGGTGCTCAACTGGTCGGCGGCGCCGCCGGAGACCTGGATCTTGCGCAGATCGGCGTCCCATGCCGCGGTGGCCTGCGCGTGGACGTCCGCGAAGCTCTCGTGCGGCGGGTTCTCGGCGCGGAGGTTCGCCTCGGCGCCCGCCGGGCTCACATAGGAGATCGCCACCTTGGCCTGCACCTTGGCGGTGCCCGGCGCGAAGGTGACATAGGCGCCGGAGCCCTTGCCCGACACCGGGTTCCCGTTGGCGTCGTAGCCGGTACCGCCGGAGGCGGCGGTGGCGCCCGCGGTGAGCGCCGCGTCCTTCCAGGTGCCGACCTTGGCGAAGGGCTGGTCGAAGTGGGCGGTGAAGTAGAGGGTGTAGACGTCGTGCCGGTTGTTGGCGCTCTGCGGGCCGCAGAAGTTGCCCGCGCTGACCGAGCCGGTCACCGTCCGGGCCGCGGCGTCCACGCTCACGGTGGCGGCGGTGCTGCCGCTCTCGGAGTTGGACGTCCGGAAGAGCATGCTGGCCGGCTTGTCGGCCGGGAAGCCGAACTCGCCGGTCCCGGTACGTGCGGTCGTGGTGAGTTCGGCGCTGGCGCCGCTGTCCAGCCCGACCTTGTAGTAGCCGGCCTTGGCGGTCTCGTTGGCGTGCGAGAACGTGGCGGCGTAGGTGGCGTCCTTGGTGTCGGCGCTGGGCGAGGAGGTCACATCGCCGACGTACGGCAGGATCGGGATGTCGCCGTTGGCCCCGGAGCAGCCCACCCCGTTGAGATGGGTGAGGCTGAAGCCGCGGATCTTCGTCGCGTCGTAGCGGTAGCCGCCGGGCGCCGGGGTCGAGAACTGGTCGCCGGTCGAGTTCTGCGGGCTCCACGCCAGCATGCCGAACGGCACGACGGCGCCGGGGTAGGTGTTCCCGGCGTTCGAGGTGCCGATGAGGGGGTTGACGTACGTGACCGGGTCGCCGGTCGCACCGGCCGGCGCGGCCGTCGCGGTTCCGGCGCCGAGGCCGCCGGCCATGAGGGCGGCCACCGCGGTGACCACCGCCGCGACCACGCCTCGGCGGCTGCCGGACCTGCGGCTCGTCCGGTCCATGGATCTGTCGTGCACCATTCCTGCCCTTCGGGGGTGCGGAGGCAGACCGAACCCGGGGGAAGAGGTCGTCACCCGGGGTGAGTTGCGTCGGTCCGACAACGTTGTCAAAGGATCAACAAGAGATGTTCCTCTCGGGGCCGGAAAGGTGTCAAGGGTCGGCGGAGGATAAGGAGGGTTGGAAGACGCCGAGGACGACCGGGGAAGACCGGGGAAGCCCGATGTTGTAAGGGAAGTACGGGGAGTACGGGGAGCTGCCTGGGGCTTGGTCCGGTCGGCCGCCCCGCGACCCCCGGGTCCGGGCGCGGGGCGGCCGATCGGGCGGACCGTCAGTCGGCCGTCAGCCGGACGCAGGTGTCGGCGGGCACCGGTCCTTGGTCCGGCGGGCCGCTGGACAGCGGCACCCGGTGGCCGGTCGGCAGGGCGACCGGCCCGGGTCCGGAATTCACCAGGCAGCGGAAGCCGTCCTCGCGGGCGAAGGCGAGCCTGTCGGCGGTGGTGGGCGGCCGGACACCGGAGGCGAGGTCCGAGCCGGCACCTGACGGGATGTCGTAGCCCGCCCGGGCTCGGCCGCCCAGTCGACGACGGGCTCGTGCCGCGGGGTCAGACGTCGGTGCGCACCAGCCGCCAGGCCGCCCCCACCAGTGCCAGCGCGGCCCACCCGGCGAACACGGCCAGCCCTTCCACCGGGCTCAGCAGCCCGGGGCCGTGCTGGAGGGCGAAGATCGCGGAACCCGCGTTGCCCGGCAGGTAGGGGCTCATGTCGTCGCAGACATTGCTCGGCAGCACCTCGATCAGCACCGGCAGCAGCATCAGACCGACCACCAGCGTGGCGATACCGCCGGCGATGGACCGGATGAGCGCGCCGAGCGCCACCCCGACGACGCCGACCAGGGCGAAGTAGCCGCCGGCGCCGAACAGGCAGCGCAGCACGCCGGGTGCGGACAGGTCCGTCGCGATGCGGGTGCCGGCCAGCGGATGCCGTCCGCCGAGGAAGGAGAGGAACACCGCCGCCGTGGCCAGCACCAGCACCACCACCGCGTAGACCACCGTCTTCGACCACAGCATCGGCAGTCTGCGCGGCACCGCGGTCAGCGTGGAGCGGATCATCCCGGTGGAGTACTCGCCGGCGGTGAGCAGCACCCCGAGGACGCCGATGGCGAGTTGTGCCAGCCCCTGGCCGCCCAGCGCCACCCCCACCGCGTCGGTGGGGCGGCTGGGGCCGAGATGCCGGGTGCCGGGGTCGGAGCTGTAGTGGACGGCGGACAGGACGCCGAGTCCGATCAGGAAGAGCAGCGCGAGGCCGAGGGTGATCCAGGTGGAGCGCAGGGCCCAGAACTTGGCCCACTCCGCGCGCAGCACCCGTGGGCCGGTGACCCGGTAGGCGGGCCGGGCCGTCAGCTCGGGCGGGGTCTCCAGGACGGCTTGGCCGCTCACACCGGGCTCCTCGCGGGGTGGGCCGGCGAACCGGCGGTGTGGGGTGCGCCGGGATCGCTGTGGTACTCCACCGACTCGCCGGTGAGCGCCATGAACGCCTCCTCGAGCGAGGCGGCCTGCGGGACCAGCGCGTAGACGGCGATGCCCAGGTCGGCGGCGGTCTGGCCGATCTCGCGGGCGGTCCGGCCGGCCACGGTGAGCTCCTCGGCGCCGGGCTCGCCGGTCACGGTGACCTCGGGGCCGGCGATCGCGGCGCGCAGCCGGGCCGGTTCCGAGCAGGCCACGGTGACCGTGCCCCGGCCGCTCTCCGCGATGAACCCCTCGACCGTGGTGTCGGCGAGCAACCGCCCCCTGCCGATGACGACGAGCTGACTCGCGGTCAGCGCCACCTCGGCCATCAGGTGCGAGGAGACCAGCACCGTACGGCCCTGCGCCGCCAGCCCCGTGAGCAGATGGCGGATCCACCGCACACCTTCGGGGTCCAGGCCGTTGACCGGCTCGTCGAGCATGATCGTCTCGGGGTCGCCGAGCAGCGCGGCGGCCACCCCGAGCCGCTGGCTCATGCCGAGTGAGAAGCTGCCGGCGCGCTTGCGGGCGACACTGGTGAGGCCGGCCAGTTCGATGACCTCCTCGACCCGGCGCCGCGGGATGCCGTGGGTGAGGGCGAGCGCGCGCAGATGGCCGTACGCGGTACGGCCCGGGTGCACGGACTTCGCCTCCAGCAGGGTGCCGACCTCCTGGAGCGGGGCGCGGTGCTCGGCGTAGCGCCGGCCGTTCACGGTCACCGTGCCGCTGGTCGGCGCGTCCAGACCGACGATCATGCGCATCGTGGTGGACTTCCCGGCGCCGTTGGGTCCCAGGAAGCCGGTGACCGCTCCCGGCTTGACGGTGAAATCGAGGCCGTCGACGGCGATCCTGGCGCCGTAGCGCTTCACGAGCTGGCGTACTTCGATCATGGACCGGCCCTCCGAGTCGCCCTAGCCCCGCACCGACGGCGGTCTTGCCGATGTCCACGCTAAGGCCCGCCGGGCGTGCTGTCCTCGCGGGCGACCCCGTACTTCGCCGCTGGTCAGCGGCCGGTTCGGTCATTCGGGTGAGGCCGCGGGCCGGTCGGCGGTCAGCCGTCCGGGGAGGGTGCGGGGAGCCCGCGCGGGACCCGTACCGCGGGCGAGGCGGGAAGGTGGTTCTCACCGGTCGCGCGGGGGCTGTTAAATGGCGCTTGATCTGTGGGCCGACGGGGGGCATGTGGTGAAGCGGTACGGACGGGTGACAGGCGGGGCGCGGATACCGGGGACGGTCCCGGCGCGGTTGATCGGGGTCGCGGCCGCGTCGGCGCTGGCGCTGGCACTCACCGGCTGCGGCTCGTCCGCGGGCGACGACGCGAAGGCCTCGACGGTGTCGGCGTCGGCGCCCGGGGCCACCGTCCCCGGCTCCGCCACCACCGCCCCGTCGGTCACCCCCTCGGCCGCCGCCACGACGCCCGCCGCGCCGGTCGCCGGGGACTACGACCCCGCGCGTGACGCGGCGGCCGACATCGCGGCGGCCCGCACCGCCTCGGCGAAGGACGGCCGGCCCGTGCTGATCGACTTCGGCGCGAACTGGTGCCCGGACTGCGTGGTGCTCGGGAAGACCTTCACCCGTCCTTCGACGGCGGCGCTGCTCGGCAAGTACCACCTGGTCCGGGTGGACGTCGGCGAGTTCGACCACAATCTGCGACTGACCGCGGGCTATGTGAACCTCCAGACCAGCGGTATCCCGGCGCTGGCCGTGGTGGACGCGAAGGGCCACCTCGATGTGGCGACGGACCAGGGCGAGTTCGCGAACGCGCGCAGCATGCCGGAGTCCCAGGTCGACGACTTCCTGAAGAAGTGGGTGTGAGCGGACCCCGGCCGCGCCACCGGTCCGCCCGGCCCGCGAGCCGGGATCCACGCACCGGCCCACGCCCGGACCATCGCCAACGACCCGTGTCGCGTTGGTTGTTGGCAGCGGCGCTGCTCTGCGCGGCCGTGGCGGCCACGGGGTGCGGCCGGCCCACCGCCGCTCCGGCTCGGACCAGCGCCTCCTTCGCCGACGGCGGAGTCTTCGTGACCGTCACGCTGGAGAGGTCCACCGCGCACACCGTGGCGGTGACCGCGACACTGAAGCCGCAGCAGCCCGGTTTCCACCTCTACAGCCTGACCCTTCCCGACCAGGGCGTGGCCGGCCTCGGCATCCCGACCCGGCTCGCGGTGGCGCCGCCGCTCAGCCCCGTCGGCGCGGTCACTGCCTCCGACCGGCCGTACGGCCTGCGGCTCGACGGTCTCGACGTGACGCTGCCGGTCTATCCGGACGGTCCGGTCACCCTCCACCTCACCACCCGGCTCGCCGCCACCGACGACTCAGCGCCCGCCCGGCTGCGGGTCACCTACGGCGCGTGCTCCCCCGCCCGTTGTCTGGCACCCGTGCGGGAGCACCCGGTCACCCTCGCCGTCCCGCAGATCTGACCGGCGCGCCGCACCGGCGAGGACCCGGCACCGCTACGGCACCGCGACGTGGCGGTCCCCGCCGGGAACGCCCGGCGGGGACCGCCACCTTCGCCCGGTGCCGGGCCGGTCGGTCAGCTCCTGGCCACCGTCCGGGGCACGTTGTAGCCCTCGACCCGCACCGCTGGACGGCCGGAGGTGAGCGCCTCGGCGGGCCAGGAGAGCGTCACGGTCCGCGACTCACCCGGCAGCAGCCATACGTAGTTGTCGCTGTAGAGCGTCGGCAGCACCCGGTCGCCGCTGCGGTCGTCCAGCAGCGAGAGCCGGACCATCGCCGCGACCGCCGAGCCGCGGTTCTCCACCTTCGTGGTGAGGGTGCGCCGCTCCCCCGACCCGGTCACCTTTCCCGCGGTGGCCGAAACCCGCACCGGCTTGGCGCTGTTGAGCGCCTTCATGTCGGCCGCGTCGCGGTAGCGCCAGTAGGTGTTCTCCGACAGCACCCGGCCCCGGCTGTCCGCCAGGCTCAGCCGCAGCAGGTGGAAGTCCGGCAGATCATCGGTGAAGGCCGCGGCGAACGCCTGCGTGGTGGCCGACGAGGCGACGTCCAGCGTGGTCGTGCGGGTGGCGCCGAGCCGGCGTCCGCCGAGATCGAACACGCGGGCCGTCACGGTCGCGCCCTTGAGCGCCGCCGAGGTGTGGTTGACCGCGATGACCTGCCACTTGTCGGGGTCCGCCTGGACGTGGACGGCCTCGCAGCCCTTGCGCGCCCCGTAGTAGGTCCCGTTGACGTCGAAGTCGTAGTCGTAGGTCTGCCACACCGTGCTGTGCCACGCGGGGTGGGACATCCACAGCATCAGCCCGCTGGCGTCCTGCCACAGATTGGCGTTCCACGCCTCGAACATGGCCCGGGCGTTCTCGTAGTTGACGAACTGCGCCTTGCGGGTGAAGTCGTCGAGTCCGGTGGCGGTGTCGAGGCGGGTCTCGATGGCCGCCTGGTAGTTCTGCGGCGCCTGGTTACCGCGGGTGCTCCAGTCGTGGTAGTACCACGCGCCGCCGATCGGCCACTCCGGCTGGTCGCCGACCATGTGGCGGGTGCTCTCCGCGGTGGAGACGACCGGCATGCCGATCTCGGTGTGGAAGCCGAAGCTGCCGCTGCCGTATGTGGCGGGCGCGTAGTAACGCTCCGGCTCGACCCAGCCGTAGGGGCCGCCGCCGGTGATGATGCCGCCGGCCGAGTTGTTCTGGTAGAGCACGCCGGGCGCCTGCGACTCGACCGCGGTGCGCATACCGGTGTCGATGGCGGCCGGCGGGTTGCCCTCGTTGGCCCCGCACCACACCACCACACAGGGGTGGATGCGGTAGCGCAGCACGGTGTCGGCGGCCAGGTCGTTGTAGGCCTGGTGGTCCGGCGGGTCCATCGCCCAGGCGTTGGGGAAGTCGTTCCACACCAGGATGCCGAACTCGTCGCAACTGGCGAAGAACTCCTCCCGGTCGCTGGAGGCGACCCAGTTGCGGATCATCGTGAAGTTCATGTCGCGGTGCATCCGCACCGCCGCGTCCATCCGGGCGGCGGGCATCCGGCGCAGCAGTTCGTCCCAGCCCCAGTTGCCGCCGCGGCAGAAGACCCGGACGCCGTTCACACTGATCTTCAGCGGTTCGGGCGCGTTGTCGACGCTGGCGACGTCCGTCCAGGTCCTGCCGTCGTCCGACACCTGGATGACATAGGTCTTCGGGTAGGCGGCCTCCCAGACGATGACGACCCGGTCGAAGGTCACCGAGGAGCCCAGGTCGACCTGGATCCACTGGTTGTCGAGGTAGTCGGAGGACCAGCGGGAGTTGGGGTTGCCGTCGGTGGCGTTGGCCGCCACGTTGCCGGGGTCCTCGGTCGAGGCGGTGACCGCCTTGTGCAGCGCCAGGTCGGTGCCGGGCGAGGCGCTGTCGATGACCGACAGGGTCCACAGCGAGTTGCCCCAGCTCGTGGCACGCGCGCCGCCGCTGATCCGTACGTAGCGGGCGGTACGGGCGGTGAAGTCCTCGGTCTGGAGGCTGGCGTCACCGCCGTTGAACGGCAGTGGCACCGCGGTGTTGTCCACGGACTTCACATCGGTCCACGCGGAGCCGTCGGTGGAGACCTGCACCACGTACGTCTGCGCGTACGCCTGCTCCCACACCAGGTCGACCCGGTCGAAGGAGACCGCGGAGCCCAGGTCGACGGCGATCCACTGGTCGTCGTCGAAGGAGGAGGACCAACGGGTCGCGTCGTTGCCGTCGGTGACGTTGCCGGGCTGGTCGGCCGGGTCGTCCACCGACGAGGACGTGGCCGTCTTGTGCAGCGCCAGGTCGGTGCTCGGCGCGGCGCTGTCGAACACCGACAGGGTCCACAGCGACGAGCCCCAGCCGGTGGCGCGGGTGAGACACCTGACCCGTACGTGCTGGGCCAGTTGCGGGCCGACGTCGAGGCTCTGGGTGTAGGCGTCGCCGCCCGCGGTGAAGGGCAGCGGGGTGTCGTACTCGTAGCCGAACTGGCGGATACCGAAGCGGGTGGTGCGCCGGTCGCTCCGCGCGCCGCCGACGGACGCGGTCAGCGTCAGCTCGTGCAGATCGGGGGCGCCGTAGCCGTTGGGCCACCACAGCTTGGGGTTGCGCACCCGCAGGCCGCTGAAGGCGGTGGGGGCGAAGACCACGTCGACGCTCTGGCCGGCCGGCACGGTGACCGTCCGCGACACCCGTACGTCGTCGAAGGAGGCGTCGACCGTCACCTTCTGGTCGGCGGTGTCGGCGTTGCGCACCGGGACGGTGATGGTCAGTTCGGCGCTGCCGGTGTCGGGCAGGTTCGGCAGCTTGGTGTCGACCCGGGGGTCGCCGATGACCGCGTGGCCGGTCGAGCGGAGCCGGACGTGGTTCCAGATGCCGCTGACGCGGTCGCGCACGGCCGGCATCCAGTCCCAGCCGGACGAGGCCAGGTAGGTCGGCGAGTTGCGGTTCATCATGGTGGCGCCGGCGTCCACGAAGGACAGCCCCTCCGGGCCCTTGTCGCCGGGGCTGCCGGGGAAGGGCATCGGGGTGATCTTCACCGCCAGCGCCTGCTCGCCGTGGGCGGCGAGCAGCTTGGTCACGTCGTGGGCGGACCGGGCGAAGGGGTAGGTCATGGTGCCGGCCTGCTGCCCGTTGAGCCAGATGTCCGCCTGGTGGTTGACGCCGTCGAACTCCAGCCAGACGTGCCGGCCGGCGCCGGTGGGCAGATCGTGCGGCAGCTCGAAGCCACGGCGGTACCACCAGGAGTGCCGGGAGAGCGCCTCGGGGACGCGCAGATTGTTCAGACCTGACACCGGGTCGGGCAGGTGGCCCTGGTCCACCAGCGAGGTCAGTACGGTGCCGGGCACGGTGGCGGGCAGCCATGAGCTGGTGTCCACGGCGGTACGGGAGAGGTCCGCGCCCTCGCCGCCGGCCCAGTCGTCCATGGTGAGCGTCCAGCCCGACTCCAGCGGGACCGTGCCGTCGGCGGCGACCCGCAGCTCGGGCGCCTGGTGGTCGTGGGTGCCCCAGTCGGTCCAGCCGGTGGCGGCGGGCCGGTGCCCGGCAGCCGTGCCGAACACCTCGAAGCCGTTGAGCCCCAGCGGATTGGCGTTCGACCGCTTGCGCACGGTCAGCCGCACCCAGCGCGCGACGACCGGCGTGGCGAGCGGGATGTCCACGACGCCGCCGGTCCCGGAGGTGGTCCGGTAGACGCTGGTCCAGGAGTGGCCGTCCCGGGAGGTCTCGACCACGAAGTCGACCGCGCAGCTCGACAGGATCTCCTGGCCGGTGGTGCTGTCCCGCGGATTGCCGCTGGTCGAGGGGGTGAAGACCGGGTCGTTGACGGTGGCCTCGAAGGTGAGCCGGACGGAGTCCACCGAGCAGTCCGCCTGGAGGTCGACGGATATCCACTGCGGGTCGCCGTCGGCGGCGCGCCACCCGGTGCCGCGCACACCGACCGTGCCCACCTTGTCCACGGCGAACTCGCCCGGCGTGGGCGCGTAGTCCGTGGAGGAGACCGAGACCGGTCGGTAGGAGGCGAGTTCACCGCGCGCGGCGGGCCCACCCGCTCCCTTGCCCGATTCGGCCGCGAAGCTGGTTCCCGGCAGCGCGACGCCGAGGCCGAAGCCGGCGAGCAGGGTCGAACCGGTGGCGACGACCGATCGGCGGGACGGGTGTGACGACTGATTCGACATGTGCAATGGGTCCAATCCCAGGTGAGCCGACGGAGCAAGTGGCTCGGCGCGGGGCGCGGAGTTCGCCTGACAACGTTGCCAAAGGCTGTAATCCCCGTCGGCTTCTTGTCAAGACCTGTCGCGGTGACCGTTGCGAAAGGGGCTGCCGACTCCGGACGAACCGGATGTTTCACCCCGACACTCCGGACGAATGACACATGAGGCTCCGGGCCTTGACGAACCGTCGCGAGCGACGGTTGACTTCGCTGAGACGTCGCGGTCCCGTGGGCCCCGCGCGGCCTCGCGGGGCCCAGCCGCCGTCTCGGCCCCGCGCCGCGCCCCCGGGACCTTCGGCGATCCCGCCGGCCACCGCCAGCCGGGGTGATGACGGCGGGCGCCCGCGGTGACGGTCCGTCACCTACGAGCACATGCGAGCCGCGCGGTGCCAGCGCCCGCGGGCACCCGGTCGCGACGGGCAAATGGCCGCGAACCTTCACCGGTACGAGTGCACCGCGCCCCGTGGTGGGCGGTGCGAGCCGGCCGCGGCGTTCCGGACGGCCAGGGTGTCGCGGAGGCGCCCGCGTGCGAGTGGGCACGGTGCGCAGCACCCGCTGATACCCGTTCCGCCTCGTCACCCCGAAGGGCTGGCCCATGCCGAGCAAGACCCGTGTGTCCCGCCGGCGGCTCCTCGCCGTCTGCGCGCTGCTGACCCTGACCGGCTGCTCCGACTCGGGCGGCGGCTCGGGCGCGAGCTCCACCGCCTCCGCGAATGTCTCTTCGAGCGCCTCGGCGGCGGGCAGCAGCGGCAGCGCCCACCCGGCGACCATCATCATCCAGAACTTCGCCTTCAAGCCCGCCAAGATGACGGTGGCGCCGGGCACGAAGGTCACCGTGATGAACAAGGACTCGACCACCCACACGCTGACCGCCATCACGGGCAAGGCCTGGAACACCGGCGACATCGCCGCCGGCAAGAAGAAGACCTTCACCGCGCCGAAGAAGACCGGGAAGTTCGACTACATGTGCACCATCCACCCGTTCATGAAGGGCACCCTGACGGTCAAGTGACACCCAACAGATCCCGTCACGCGAAGGAATCCGCCACGCCCTCGGCCTGGCGCCGCCCGGCCGGCGTCCACCTGCTGTACTTCGCGATCCGCGCGGTCGCGGCGGCGGGCCTGGCGGTGGACGCGTATGTCCACGCGTCGCTCGCCCCGCAGTACGACCTGGTCTCCGCGGACATCAGCGAGGGCGACCTCTTCCGTCTCGAGGCGGGCTTCGCCGCGCTCGCCGCGCTGCTCCTCCTGGTCTGGCGCCGCCCGATCACCGCGGCCTTCGGCTGGCTGGTCGCCGCCGGCGGCCTCGCGCTCCTGCTCATCTACCGGTACGACAACGTCGGCGCGTGGGGCCCCTTCCCCAACCTGTACGAGCCCATCTGGAGCAACGACAAGGTGGTGGCGGTCGTCGCCCAGGCGGTCACCATCGTGGCGACCACCGTCCTGCTGGTCATCGAGCCGCACCCGCGGCTGCGCCGCCGGCGCCCTCCGCGGGTCCACTGAGCTTCTTCCTTTGTCCGCCTTTGTCCACCGCGCGCCACGGAGCGGGCGGCCGGCCGCGGGCGCACGACCACGCCGGGTCGAGCTCATCAGCTCGATCGCGAGACTCCGCGAGCCCGGCTGACCGTGCCACGGGTCCGGCGGCCGGCTTCCGTCGTCCGCCGCCGCGGCCCGTTTCCGTCCTCAGGCGGCGGTCCGCCGGCCGGGCGCTCGACCACGGTCTCCGCCGATGTCAGGCACCGAGGAAATGGATGCCCGGCGGCGGGTGCATGAGGAAGTCGTGGTGGGAGATGTTCCAGGCGTAGGCGCCCGCGAGGCCGAAGACCACCCTGTCCCCCGCGCGCAGCCCCGGTGCCGCGACGTGCCGGGCGAGGACGTCCTTGGGGGTGCAGAGCTGCCCGGCGAGGGTGACCGATCGGCCCTCGACGGCGGGGCGGGGCCAGGGATGGGGCCACTCCTCGACCGGGAGGACGACGCGGGGCTGGTCGTGGCCCTTCGCCGCCGGGGTGCGCAGATGGTGGGTACCGCCCCGGACGATCGCGAAGTCCTCGCCGTGGCTGTGCTTCACATCGATCACCTCGGTGGCGTACCAGCCGCAGTACGCGGTCAGCGCCCGGCCCGGCTCGATCCGCAGCAGCGGTCCCGGATGGGCGGCGAGGACAGGGGCGAGGCCGACGCCGTAGGCCGCCCAGTCGAACCGGGCGGTGGGGTCGGCGTAGTCGACGTCCATGCCGCCGCCCACGTTCACCTCACGCAGGGTGAGGCCGTGCCGGGCGGCGAGCGCCGCCGCCCACTCCACCACGCGGGCCGCGACGGCGACCAGCCGAGGCGCCGGCAGGCCGCTGGCCAAGTGGGCGTGCACACCGAGCAGTTCCAGGCGCGGGCTGCTTGCGCCGGTGAGGCGGCGCACCACCGCGTCGGCGCGGGCGGGGTCGAGTCCGAAGGGGGTCGGCCGGCCGCCCATGGCCAGCGCACCCGGCTCCAGCAGCCCGCCGGCCACGGTCAGGTTGAAGCGGAGCAGCACCCCGACCGGCCCGGTGGCCGCGGGGGCCGACGCCGCCAGGTGCGCCAGCACCCGCAGTTCGTGCTCGCTCTCCACATGGAAGCGCCGCACCCCGCGGCCGAGGGCGGCGGCGATCTCCGCCGGGGTCTTCCCCGGGCCGCCGAAGGCCAGCGGACGGCCGGGCGACACGGCTGCGACATGGGCGAGTTCGCCGCCGGAGGACACCTCGTAGCCGTCGACGAAGGGGGCGAGGGCGGTCAGGATCCGCGGCTCCGGGTTGGCCTTGGCCGCGTAGTACAGCTCGACCCGTTCGGGCAGCGCGGAGCGGACGAAGGCGGCGTGCTGGGCGAGAGCGGTCAGGTCGTAGAGATAGGCCGGCAGTTCGGCGGCCGGCAGCGAGAGGGCCAGATCCCTTACGGCGGCGGTGGGGGCCGTCATCGCGCCGCCCGGCAGTCGGGCAGGGCGCCGGCCGGCAGCACGTCCCCGGCGAGCGGCGAGGGCAGCCGGATGTAGCCCGCCTCCCGGTCGGCGGCGCGCTGCCAGCGGGTGGTCAGGTTGGCCTTGGCGGGGAGCGGGGCGCCGGCCAGCAGGGCGTCCAGCGGGGGCCGGCGGCCGTGCCGGTCCGCGTGGGCCCGCAGGGTGCGGCGGACCTCGGCCCACAGGGCGGGCTCGGCCGCCGGGTGCAGATCGGCGAGGGCGGCGAGCATCTCGGCGACGTTGTTGACCAGCAGGCAGTAGACGAGCCGGTCCCAGCCGCGCTCGGCGTCATAGGTGAGCGGCTCCGCGACCGCCGTGGGCAGCGCGGCGAGGGCGGCGGCGTGGTGTTCGGGGAGCAGCTTGGCTCCCTCCAGGTCGCGGAAGAGGATCCGGACCGGGCGGCCTTCGGCGTCGACGCAGACCAGCACGTTCTGCAGGTGGGGTTCGAGCACCAGCCCGTGGTCGAAGTAGGCGGCCAGCACCGGCGGCACGAGCAGCGCCAGATACCGCCGCCACCAGCGCAGCGCCGCCGGGAGGTCCGCGCCGGCCAGCAGGGCGGAGATGTGGCCCGGGCCGGTCGGGTACTCGTCGGCGACCGCGGCGGCGAGCAGGGCGGTCGCGCCCGTCGGCAGCCGCTCGGCGAGTCCTTCTCTGACGATCACGCCGAAGCCCTCGATCAGGGCCGGATCCGGCCGCCCGTCGGGTCCCGGCAGGCCCAGGGTGCGGTAGGCCGGCTCGCGCAGCAGGTCGCTTCCCGGGAAGCGGACCGCCAGGTCGGCGAGGGCGGGGCCGAGCAGCCGGGTGAGGGCGACAGCGCCGGACAGCTCGTAGCTGGCGTTCTTGCGCACGCAGTTGGTGATGCGGACATTCAGGCTGAACTTGAGGAAGGCCGCCCCGTCGTAGAGGGTGCGGACGGACGCGGTGGCGGCGAAGGGGACGCCGCCCGGTCCCAGGTCCAGCACGTCGCCCCGGCGCAGCGCGGCCCGCAGCGCGGGGTGCCGGTGCAGGAGGCGGTACTGCCAGGGGTGCGCGGGCAGCAGCCGGTAGCCGGCCGGTACCGGCGCCAGCCGGTCCAGCGGCTCGGTCGCGCCGGCCGCCGCGCTCTCCTCGACCACCAGCGGCTCCCGTACGGCGAGCAGGCGCAGCGGGAAACCGGCCGCGGCCTCGGGGGCGTACGCGGCCCAGGTGGTGGCGTCGCCGCTGCGGGCCTTGGGGGTGGGGTGGAAGCGGTGGCCGTAGACCAGCGACCGCTCCGAGGCGAGATAGCCGGCGTGCGGGTCGCCGGGGGCCGCCACCGGGCGGGGCACGGTGAGGGCGGCGGCGACCCCGCGGTGGCTCGCGGCGACCTGGTCGAGGAACTCGTCGTTGGGCACGCCGGTTCCGGCGGTCAGCTCGGTGTGGGTGAGGTCGGCGAGGCGGCGCCAGCCGATCGCGGTCCAGCCGTCCGCGGCGCACTCGGCCACCGGCCCGGTGAAGCGGTGCGCCCCCAGCAGGGAGGTGCGGCGCAGGGCCACCCGCAGTCCGACTCCGGTCCGGGGCAGTCGCATCAGCAGATGTCCGTCGATGACGGCGGTGCGGTGCTCGGGGCCCGACACCTCGCGCAGCAGGCAGTTGAGCAGGGTGTGGGCCACCGCGAGGTCGGCGGTGGGCAGTTCACCGCGGCCGGCCGGGCCGTCGCTGTCGCGGCGGCCGGCTCGGCCGGTGACCGAAGGCAGCGTCATCCGTGCCTCCGCGGGAGGTAGTTGGGGCCGGTGGTGTAGTGCTTGTTGATGTCGGACGCTCCTGAGCGTGTCTTGGTGAGCAGCGTGCCCGCGGTCACCATCGCCTTGACCGGCAGGCGCGGGGCGTCCAGCACCGCGGCGCGCAGGACGGCGCCGGGCTGTCCCGGCCGGTCCCCGAGCCGCCGGAAGGACGCGTCGAGCCGGTCGCGTACGAGGTCGAGCGACCGGTCGAGCGGGGCCCGGCCGTGCCGGGCGAGGGCGAAGGCGAAGGCTCCCGCGCACAGGTGGACGGTGATGGTGGTGAAGAGGTCGAGCACCGGCCGGTCGTTGTCGACGAAGGTGCGCGGATCGTCGAACTCCCCGGGCTCCGGCGCGTCCGCGCCGAGCCGGTCGAGCAGCCGGACGCGGTTGATCCGCGGCCCGTCGTCGTCCTTGAGCAGCAGCCGGACCCGGGTACGGCCCGCGTGCTCGTCCAGCAGCAGCGAGATGTTCTGCTGATGGGATTCGAGGGCGATGCCGTAGCCGAACAGGGTGGTCTGCCAGTCGAGCAGTGGGGTGAGCACGGCGTCGAGGAGGGCGACCGGGTCGCCGCTGAACCAGCGGTCGGCGAGGTGGTCGATGACGAGGCGGCCGTCGGGGGCGCGGCCGAGCAGCGCCGCCAGCGGGAGGACGGCGCAGTCCTCCAGGCCGTGCGGATAGCGGCGTACCAGGACGGCGAGGAGTTCATGGCCCGCGTGGGCGTAGCGCGTCTCGTCGGCGTGCAGGATCCGGCCGCGGAAGCGGGGTTCGCGGGCGGTCACGGTCTCCAGCAGGCGCTGCGCGGCGGCGCCGTCGGTGAGCGTGCCGGGTTTGACGGTCCGCCGGTTGAGCAGGCCGAGGCTCGAGGTGGCCAGCGGCAGTTTGAGGTGCACGTGGGGAGAGCGGACGAGGGCGACGGTCCGCATCGACAGGGTCGGCGCGACCTCCACCCGCTGCCGGTCGGCGAGCACCGCCCGGGCCGCGGGACCGGTGGCGCGCAGGGCCTGCCGCAGCGCTTCGTCCGCGGTCAACGGGTGGACGGGGAGGGCCAGATGGCTGCCGTCGAGGGCGGGCAGTCCGAGGTCGGCAAGGGTCGGCCAGCGGGCGTCGAGCCGCTCTCCTCCGGTGCCTCGCACCGTGACCGCGTCGCGGGGCAGCGCCAGCCAGCGGAGGGCGAAGCGCGGGGCGAACTCCGGTGCGTAGCGCGGCAGTCGGTCGAGCGGCACACCGGGGCGCGCGGCGCCGGTCGGATAGAGGGGGTGGCCGGCGCGCGCGGCGAGGGTGTCGAAGGCGAGCGCCCCCGACAGGCCCCGCCAGTCCGCGAGTTCGCCGCCGTGCCGCGCTTCGAGCACGGTGGTCACCTCGGCCGCGGTGGCCGCCTGAAGCCGTAAGGTGGCGAGCGCGTCCTGGTACTCGCGGGTGAGGGCGGCGAAACCGGCGCGGTCCTCGGCCGCCGCGAGTTCGCCGAGCGCGGCCAGGATCTCGGCGGCGCCGGTGAGTCTGCGACCGTGCGGGGCTGTGCGCAGAAGGGGCAGCCGGGCCGCGTACTCGCTCTGGAACCCGTCCGCCCGGACCGGCAGCAGCAGCGCCGTCCCGTCGCTCGCGCCGGGCACCCTCAGCCACCGGCCGTCCGCGCGCTCCTCGACCGTGCCGCGGCTGCGCAGGCCCACCGCGTCCTCGCGCAGCAGGGCGCTGAGCAGGCGCAGCAGCAGTTCCTCCGCGGCGGTTCCGGCGGCGGGACCGGTCTCCGTCATGGGGTGATCTCCCAGCGGGCGCCGGCGAGGAAGCCGGTGACGGCCCGGTCCACGGCGTCCTGGTCGGGTCCGATCGCCCGCACCACGCCGAGCAGATCGCGGTTGGTGTGGTGGAGCGGGTGGCTTTCGCCGGTACGGCGCAGCGGACGGTAGGTCAACCGCACCTGGTCGACGGTCAGTTCGGCGGGTTCGGGGGCGGCGGTGAGGGTGCCGGCGCGGCGCGCGCAGGGGTAGTCGAGCCGGGCCGCCCAGCCCCTGCGCGCGCCCAGGTCGGCCGGCAGGGACTCCCCCAGGTGCACCCGCAGGATGAGCTCGAAGAGCGGCACCTCCAGCAGGTCGGCCAGCAGCAGATCGCACTGGTCGCCGATGGCGCGGTAGTTGACCTCGATGATGCGGGCGCGCCCCTCGTGCACCACGAACTCGGTGTGGCAGGCCCCGAAGCCGACGCCGAGCGCGTCCAGTTGGGCCAGCACCTGGTCGACGGCCGCCACCGGGTGGGCCGGGACGAAGGTCAGCCGCTCCTCCACGAAGTAGGGCGGCGGGGACAGCCGGGTGCGGAATCCGCCGAGCACCTGGCGGCTCCGGCCGTCGCCGAGCGTCTCCAGGGTGCGCAGTTCGCCGGGCAGGTACTCCTCGACGACCAGCGCGGCCCCGGGGCGGCGGCCCTGGATCTCCTGGCAGCGCCGTACCAGGTCGGCCGGGCCGTCGACCCGTACCACGTCCTCGCTCGCCACCCCCTCGCGCGGCTTGACCACACAGGGGTACGGCACGTCCGTGCCCGCCGGCGCGGCGGCCGGGTCCTGACCCGCGGCCAGTTCCCTCGACCAGACGTGGTCCAGGCCGGCCGCGGCGAGCCGGCGGCGCGTCTCCGCCTTGTCCTTGGTGCGCAGCGCGGCCTGCCAGCTCTTGCCGGGCAGACCGAGGTACTCGGCGGCCAGCGCGGCCGGCGTCTGGAGGTGGTCGCTGTTGGTGAAGAGCGCGCCGGGCGGCCGGTGGCCGGCGATCCGGGTGATGACGGCCCGGAAGTCGCGTACGTCGCACTCCAGCACCTCGACATCGGTGTCCGCGCCGTAGACGGCGTGGTGGGCGGCGGGCTGGTCGGTGAGGAGAGTGACGTCCAGGCCGAGCCCGCGGGCCGCGGGCAGGAAACCCTCGGTGACCGAGTCGGTCGGGTTCAGGGCCAGCAGGTACAGCAGCATGACATGTTCACTTCCGAGCACGGAGCCGTCGGGCCGGCCGTCGCGGGGCGGCGGCCGGCCGGGAATGCGATGAGACTAGGTTAGGCATGCCTAAGCCTGTCAATTCTTCTCGGCGTGCCCTCGGTTGGCCGCCATGGCCTCTGGCATGATGAGGTGAGCCTTACCTCATTTCGGTGATCTCGGTGGTCGTCCCCGGCCGCCGCGATCGCCCTCGGCCGCGCCCGGATCCCCCCGGGTCCGGCCCCTTTTCGAACCAGCCGAACCAGCCGCACCAGCAGAACCGGCCCGCATCACCCTTTCGCACCAGCCGCATCACCCGTGTGCACCATCCGATTCACCCCTTCGAGCCACTCAGACCAGCGGCGTTGAGGAGTACCCGTGTCCCCCTGGGCAGACCCGTCGACCCGTCCCGCCCCCGGCCGCACCGTGCTGCCCGCCTCGACGTACCTGCGGCTGACGGCCCTGTGCCCCGCGCTGGCGGTCGATGTGCTCGCCCCCGGCACCCCGGTCGGCGCGGGCTGGGCGGACGGAGCGGCGCTGGCGGCAGACGCCGGGGTCCTGGACCGCCGGCTCGAACAGGAGGCGGCGCGGGTCCGGGAGCTGTACGGGCGGGCGGCGCGGGCCGACGTCGTCGCGACCCGGGTGTTGCACGACTATCTCTGGTCCGTCTGCCTGCTGATGAGCGGTCCGTGGTATCTCGATCGGCGGGTGCCGCTGATCGCGCCGGGCGATGTCCGGATCGAGTTGGCGACCGGGCGGCTCGCCGTCGTGCCCGGCAGTTTCGACTGCCTCGGCGACGACCCGGCGGCCGGGGTGCCCGGCGTGCGCGGGCCGGCTCAGGAGGAGGCCCTGCGGGGCGGGCTGCGGTCGGCGGTGGCCGAGCATGTCCGGCCGCTGCTGACCGCGCTCGGCCCGCGCGTGCGGCGCGGCCCGCGGGCGCTGTGGGGCATGGTCGGCGATGACCTGGTGGCCGGGATCTGGCACCTCGGCGCCGCCCTGGGCGAGGAGTGGCAGGCCGTGCGGCTGGCCGGCGAACTGCTGCCGGGACCGGTGCCGCCGTTTCCCGGCGGCGCGGACTTCAGGCCGCTGACGGACCGTACGGGACGGGCCGGCCGCGCGGACCGCGGCGGCTGCGCTGACCGCGGCGGCCTTGTCAGCGCGGCCGGTTGTGCCGGTTGTGCCGGCTGTGCCGGTTGTGCACAGCCGACCCGGACCCGGCTCGGCTGCTGCCTGCACTACACGATTCAGCCGGCGGAGACCTGCGGCACCTGCCCGCGGCTCCGCGACGCCGACCGGCTGTCGCTCATCGCCACCGAGGCGGCCTCGGCATCCGCAACCTCCGAGAGGTCCGAGACGTCCGAGGGATCAGCCGGATTCGCCGAGCCCGCCATCACCGCCTGAGCCGTTGGACCCCGGTACCCGGCAAGCCCCGGGCCCGTGTTGACCCGGGCACGCGGCCGGCCGACCGCCCGTCCGCCGGACCGGTCCACCCGCCGGGGACACGGCGCCCGGACCGCACTCCCGGGCACCGTGCCCGGCGCGATCAGCCGGTGGCCGGCCGGTAGGTGTAGACGGTGGTGGCCACCGCGCACACGCTCGGCGAGACGATCTCCACCCGGAGCAGCCGGGCGGCCGGGTCGTAGTCGACGCCCTCGGTCTCGAAGCTACCGGTGCAGATGCTCGACCGCGGCACCTGGAAGAGCGTGCTGACCCGGCCGGTGACCGCCGTGCCGTCGAGCGCGTGCGCCAGGTCGACCTGGAGGACGTCCTTGGCGGCGTCGTCCGAGGCGCACACCAGCCGGGTGGCCGACACGAAGTCGCAGCCCTGGACGTCCTGGACGCTCCGGTCGAGGGTGATCGGGGCGGCCTGCGCGAGGGCGCCGCCGGTCGCCGGAGTGCTCGGGTTGGTCAGCGGGGCCGGGAAGACCTGGAGGCGGTCCACGGTGTTCCACTCCCCCGCCACCAGCCATTGGGCGTCGGGGGACACGGTCGCGAAGGAGTTGTTGAGCAGCTCGCCGGCGTCCAGCGGATGGGTGTAGTCGTAGGTCTGCCCGGCCGGTGTGGTGACCTCGAACAGCTTGGATGTGGCGCTGTCGCCGCCCTGGTAGGCGTCGAAGACGTAGCCGCCGGCGATGTCCGGGTCGCCGACGTGGTTCCAGCCGGTGACCCGCAGGCGCAGCGGAATCGAGCCGAGTCCCCGGGTCAGCAGTGAGCCGTCCGCCCGGCTGGCGATCCCCTCGCCGCCGGTGAGCGAGCTGACCGAGGAGGTGCCGGTTCCCACCCAGCCACTGGGGGAATCGGCGTGTGCGGTGGCGGTGCCGAGCGCGGTCAGCGCGGCGGCGGCGAGCAGCAGCGCGGCGGCGCGGCGGCCCAGTGCGGTTGCGGTCAACGGAACCCCCAAGACGGGTGGGTGGACCGCCCCCACACGGGCGGCGGCCCCGGGCGTCAGCGAATCTAACGGCGGCCTGCCCCGGTCCACTACGGCTCGTACGCCAACTCGGCCTGAACTCTGCGCTGTTGGCGCGCGGCGACCCGGGTCACCCGGGTCACCGACACGGCGCACGGCGTCACCGCGACCTGCGCCCGGTCCGGGCGGACCCGGTCCGTTCCGCCCGCCGGCCGCGGCTCGCCCAGGCGCGGCGGCCGGCGGCGCCCGGCGGCGGCCGGCGAGAATAATCGAGTGGCCGGATGTGATCCGGTGCGTAGGGTGCGGGGATGGCCGACACCTTCCACCCGCCCGCCGACAAGAACATCACCAGCCCGGCCCGGTTCCTGGCCTGGCTGGTGACGAGTCAGCCCTGGCGGGTCGCCGCCGGCGCCGGGCTCGGCAGCCTGTGGATGGTCGGACTGGCGGTGCCGCCCTACCTGTTGTCCCGCGCGATCGACGGGGGGCTGCGGACCAGGGACACCGGCACGCTGGTGGGGTGGACGGCGGCGCTGCTGGCGATGGGCACGTTCAACGCGGTCGTGGCCATGGCCCGCCACCGGACGATGACGAAGGTCCGGATGGACGCGTCGTTCCGTACCGTACGGGCCGTGATGCGGCAGGCCACCGCGCTCGGGGACACCCTGCGGCGCCGGCTGACCACGGGCGAGGTCGTCGCCATCGGGGTGGGCGATGTGCAGACGATCGCCCAGTCCATGACGGTCGTCGGCCCGGGCGTGGGCGCCGTCGTCTGCTACGGCGTGGTGGCCGCGCTGCTGCTGTCGATCTCGCCGCTGCTGGCCGGCATCGTGCTGGCGGGCGTGCCGCTGCTGGTCGGCACGGTCGGGCCGTTGCAGCGGCGGCTGCGCGACGCCGACAGCGGATACCGCGACCGGCAGGGCGCGTTGACGGTGATGCTGGTCGACGTGGTGAGCGGGCTGCGGGTCCTCAACGGTCTCGGCGGCAAGGACGTCTACGCGGCCCGCTACCGGGACCTTTCCGGGCAGGTGCGCGACCAGGGCTACCGGGTGGGCGCCGTGACCAGTTGGGTCGGCGCGCTCTCCGGCGGCCTGCCGGCGCTCTTCCTGGCCCTGGTGACCTGGCCGGCCGCCCGGATGGCGGCCCAGGGCTCCATCGGCATCGGCGACCTGGTGGCCGTCTACGGCTACGCGGCGGTGCTCGTCGTCCCGGTCGCCTTCCTCGTGATGAGCGGTTCCGAGGTCGCCCGGGCGCTGGTCTCCGCCCGGCGGGTCACGGACTTTCTGGGCCTCCGGCACCACCATCCGGAGCCTGGCGGCATGGTGGCGGCGCCGCCGGGTCCCGCGGCGCTGCACGACCCCGTCTCCGGCGTGCGGGTCCGGCCCGGCGCCTTCACCGCACTGGCGGGCGGCCGGCCGCGCGACGGCGCCGAAGTGGTCGAGCGGCTGGGCCGTTTCGCCCGCTCGGACGCCGAGTGGGGCGGTGTCCCACTGGGTTCGATCGCACCGGACCGGTTCCGGGCACGCGTCCTGGTCGCCGACAACGACGCCGTCCTCTTCAGCGGGACGCTCCGCGAGGTGGTGGCCGGCCGGTATCCGGTGGACGACGACGCCGTACGGACCGCGATCCGCGCCGCCGCGGCCACCGACATCGTCCAGGCGCTGCCGGCCGGGCTCCACTCGGAGGTGACGGCCGGCGGCCGCAACCTCTCCGGCGGCCAGTGCCAACGGCTGCGGCTGGCACGGGCGGTGTACGCGCGGCCGGAGATCCTGCTCGCCGTCGAGCCGACCTCCGCGGTGGACACCCACACCGAGGCCGCGATGGCGGCCGGGCTGCGGACCGCCCGCGCCGGTCTGACCACCCTGGTCACCAGCGTCTCGCCGCTCGTGCTCGAACAGGCCGACACCGTGCTGCACCTGGTGGACGGCGCGGTCG
Organism: Streptomyces sp. NBC_01190; assembly: GCF_045039895.1. NCBI lineage: Bacteria > Bacillati > Actinomycetota > Actinomycetes > Kitasatosporales > Streptomycetaceae > Streptomyces > Streptomyces sp. NBC_01190. The sequence continues at coordinate 7,733,727 of NZ_CP108580.1, read as the reverse complement.
CGGCGAGCGGCACCCACCACGAACTGCTGCGGACCGAGCCCGGTTACCGCGCCCTGGTCTCCCGCGCCGCCGAGCGGGAGGAACCGCCGTCGGCGGCCGAAGAGGAGGTGGCCGGATGACCACGCCGCTGCCCGTCGCCGGCACCGCCCACCTGCGCCACGCCGTGCGGGCCGAACTCGTCGGCGAGAAGGGCTCGTTGGCCGGAATATTGCTGCTCAACGCGCTCGCGGCCGGCGCCGGCCTGGTCGGCCCCTGGCTGCTCGGCACCATGGTCGACACCCTCAAGGCGTCCACCGGCGCCGCCGCCGTCGCCACGGTGGACCGGCTCGCGCTGATCGTCATCGGCGCCACCCTGGCCCAGATCGTGCTCGCGCGCTACGCGCTCCTGCTCGGCGCGCGGTTCGGCGAGCGGACCGCAGCCCGGATCCGCGAGCGGTTCCTCGACCGCGCCCTCGGGCTGTCCCCGAGCGTCGTCGAGCGGGCGCCGACCGGCGATCTGGCGGTGCGCGGGACCACGGACGTCGACACGGTCGCCAGCACCCTGCGCGACGCCGCGCCCGAGGTCTTCATCGCGGCGGCGCAGTCGCTGTTCATCATCGGCGCCGTCCTGGTCCTCAATCCGCTGCTCGGCGTGTGCGGGCTGACCTGCCTGGCCGCCGTCGGGGTCGCGCTGCGCTGGTACCTGCGCCGGGCCAGGAGCGCCTATCTCGCCGAGGGCGCGGCCAACTCCGTGCTGGCGGAGGTGCTGGCCGCGACCGCGACCGGCGCCAGGACCGTCGAGGCGCTGAAGTTGCGGCCGCACCGGCTGGCGGTCTCCGAGGCGGCGATCGCCGAGGCCCGCGTGACGCGGCTGCGGACCCTCTGGCTGCGCTCGGTCTTCTACCCGGCGGTCGACTTCTCCTACGTCCTGCCGGTCGTCGGCGTCCTGCTCGTCGGTGGCGCGCTCTACGACCGCGGGGCCGCCGACCTCGGCGCGGTGGTCGCCGCCGCGGTGTATCTGCGCCAGCTCATCGGACCGCTGGACACCGTGCTGATCTGGATCGAACAGCTCCAGAGCAGCGCCGCGTCCTACGCCCGGGTGGAGGGCCTGGCGGCCGTTCCGGCGGCCGGTCCGCCCACCGGCGCCGTGCCGGCCGACGACCGGATCGAGGCCGTCGGCGTCACCTACGCCTACCCGCCGCACGGTGATGTGCTGCACGGGGTCGATCTCGACGTGCGCCCGGGTGAACGGCTCGCCGTCGTGGGCCCCTCGGGCGCCGGCAAGTCCACCCTCGGCCGGCTGCTGGCCGGTGTGGACCGGCCGGGCGGCGGCTCGGTGCTGGTCGGCGGGGTGCCGGTGGCGGACCTGCCGCCGGACCGGATGCGCCGGCACATCGCCCTGATCACCCAGGAACACCACGTCTTCCACGACACCCTGCGGAACAACCTGCTGATCGCCAGGCCCGCCGCGGGCGACGCCCGGCTGCGTACCGCGCTGGCGGCGGTCCACGCGACCTGGCTCGACGATCTGCCGTACGGCCTGGACACCGAGTTGGGCGGCGACGGCCACCTGCTGGACGGGCCGCAGGCCCAGCAGCTCTCGCTCGCCCGGGTGATCCTGGCCGACCCGCACACGGTGATCCTCGACGAGGCGACCGCCCTGCTCGACCCGACCGCGGCCCGGACCACCGAGCGCGCCCTGGCGTCGGCGCTGCGCGGACGTACCGTCATCGCGATCGCCCACCGGCTCCAGACCGCACACGACGCGGACCGGATCGCCGTCATGGCGGCCGGCGTCCTCACCGAACTCGGCACCCACGACGCGCTGGTGGCCGCCGACGGCGGCTACGCCGCGCTCTGGCGCTCCTGGCACGGCGAGTGACGCGAGCGGCCCGGGCGACGCCGCGGCGCGGGCGACGCGGGCGGCCCGGTATCCGCCGGCCCGGTGCCGTGGCGGTCATGGGCGCGGGGCCCGGCCGGATACGGTCTCCCCCGGCCGGGCCCCGCGCCAAGCGGTCGTCTACTGGGCGGTCAGCGTGCCCAGCAGGCCGTGCTTCTCGTCGCCGGGTCCCGCGCTGAACCAGACGCTGTCCGGACCGCCGGCCACCGCGTCACCGGTGATCAGGCCCCACAGCTTGTCGATCCGGACGGTACGCCCCCGGGTGTCGGTCAGCGTGCCGCGGAAACGGCCACCGGCCGGGTCGAAGGCGTGGATCGTGCCGTCGCCGAAGTTGCCGACGAGCAGATCGCCGGCGAAGCGGCCGAACCCGGCGGGGGCCACGACCAGGCCCCACGGCGAGTCGAGGTCGCCGCGGGAGGCGATACGGTCGACGAAGCTGCCGTAGCCGGTGAAGCGGTCGACAAAGCCGTGCCCGGCGCCGGGGACGTCGAACTGCTTGGCCGCGTCCTGCTTGGCGTAGGTGACGTAGACGCTGCCACCGAGCACCTGGACGTTGAACGGCGCGTAGTCCTTCGGCAGGGACGGGTCCCGGAAGAGGCCCGCGACGTCCAGCTTCTGGAAGGCGGAGTTGAAGACGTCGACGCGGTTGTCGTGGAAGTCCGCGGCCAGCAGCAGCGGGCCGAACGGGCTGCTGGACAGGGTCAGTCCGGTGTAGGCGGCGCCGGGGACGGCCGCCGCCTGTACCGCCTGGGTGCCCGACGCGCCGGCCCAGGCGGAGATGGTGCCGCCCACGGTGGCGAAGAGGAAGGACGCCGGCGTGGTGGTGCCGGGCACGTCGAATCCGGTGCTGGAGTTGAAGGTCTGGCCGGTCACCGGACCGCCGGGGACCTTGACCACCAGCGGCGCGGCGGTCGCGGGGCCGCCGTTCACCGCCCCGGAGTAGAGGGTCGAGGTCGACGTGCCCGCGTTCGACACCCACAGCGGCGAGTTGGGCCCGCGCGACAGCCCCCAGGCGTTGATCAGGTTGGGGTCGGTGAGCTGCGCCTTCCCCGGCTGGTCGGACACCAGGTCGGTACGGGTCACGCCGTGCGCCGACGGCGCCGAGTGGTGTCCAGCCGGCCCGGAGTGGGCGTCGGCCGGTCCCGCCGCGACCAGCGACACGGCGGTCGCCGCCACGGCGGCCGTCAGCGCGGCGGCGGATATGAGCGTCTTCGACATGCGGTAACTCCCTGAACCGAGTACAGAGCCGTCCCGATATACGGGGATCGCGGCCGATTGACTCACCGGTGCCACCGAAATCTCCGCCCGCCCGGCTCGGGCGCCGCCGGTTAGGCCCGCTGTTTGCGGAACCTGGAGAACAGCGGCGGAGAGTGGTAGCCGGTGGAGGTGCCGCTGATCCAGCCCGCGAGGTCGGGGGCCGCCGGGCGCGCGCCGCCGGCCAGGTACAGCCCGAGCAGCAGCACCCCGGAGACCACCGCGAAGATGAGCACGATCAGCACGCTGAGGTGGAAGCCGTTCTGCAGGCTGCTGCGGGTGATCGCCAGGTGCACCAGCACCGGGCCCACGAGGAACGCGGCCTCCGACCGCAACAGCTCGACCAGGGCGAAGGTCGGGCCCAGTTGGAGCGCGGACACCGAGAAACCGGCGAGGAACAGGCCCGGTGTCACACCGGCGCCCGCCCCGTATCCGAGGAAGAGCGCGGCGACGGCGGTCACGGGAGCGGCGTTGGAGGAGCTCATGCCCAGCAGCACCCCGGCCCCGATCACCACGCTGATCAGACCGGACAGCGCCAGATAGGGCGTCCACTTGGTCGTCACCACCTTGCGGAAGAGCACGGCGGAGATCGTCACGCCCAGCAACTGGGGCGCGATGAGCAGACCGGTCTTGACCGGTGAGTAGTGCACCTTGTTGATCAGATAGACCTCGATGAGTTCGAGCAGCGTGGTGAAGGCGGCGCCCACCACCATGGCGTTCAGCGTGCCGGTGACCGGCAGCGTGTTGCTGATCGGTTTCATCGGCATGAGGGGTCGGGCTTTTCGGTACTGCCCCACCACCAGGGTCAGGCCGATCAGGATGCCGACCACGACGGGCACGATGAACTCGGGGTCGCTGAACTTGCCGCGGGTCAGCCATGACACGCCGAAGAAGGGCAGCGTGGTGGTGCCGAGCGCGAGCGGGATGGCGAGCCAGTCGAAGGGCTCCCTCGGCGCCGGGGGCAGATTGTTCATGAAGGTCATGGCGCCGATGGTGAGCCCGATGAGGGCGAGCACGGAGACCGAGAGGTACAGCCACCGGAAGCCCCCGTAGCTGCCGACCAGTCCGCCCGCGACCGGCCCGGCGGTGACCATGCCGAAGAGCCCGAGGCTGATGACGGGCGCCGTGGTCGGCACCCGGTCGATGCCGTGGGTGGTGATCAGCGGCGGCAGGGCGACCACGAGCAGCATGCCGGTGAACAGACCCTGGAGGACCAGGCCGGTGGTGAACTGCCCGAGGGAGGTGGCGGTCAGCGCCAGGACGGAGCTGACCACGAAGCCCACCTCGCACACCAGGTAGACCGCCCGCTGCGGAAACCGGTTGGCGAGGTCGGCGGACACGACCGCGCCGAAGGCGTAGGCGGCGTTGGACATGCCGCCGCTGAGTTGCAGTTCGAACGGGGTGGCGTGCAGATCTCTGAGCAGTCGCGGTTCGAAGAGGGTCAGCGCGGTGGTGAGGATGAGGAAGGGGCTCAGCGCGAGCAGTGCGAGGACCACCGCGGCGGCGTAGTTGCCCCCCAGAGGGAGCCACTTGGGCTGGGCAGGTACGAGGGAGTCAGTAGAGATGGCCGCCTCCGAGGTCGTGGTGGGCAGTGGCGCACCCCGCACCCCCGGACACGCGCCAGGCGCCAGGCGCCGACGGCGGTGGCGCGCCCGTGATGCATGTCCGATTTGTCCAGACTGCCCGCTCAGCGTACGGACCGGCCCCGGCGCTTCGCGTTTGCGACACGCGGCCGACGGCGGCGATCCCCGATGACCTCGGTGCTGGTGCCGCGCGATGACCTGGGCGGTCATCGCGCGGCGGACCCGGGTGACCCGGGTGACCCGGGTGACCCGGGTGACCCGGGTGACCCGGGTGACCCGGGTGGTGGTGTCAGCGCGCGTTCGCGGTGACGGTCGAGCTCAGGGTCAGGCCGCCGGTGAGCGGCAGGTTGCGGGAGGAGTCGCCGACCAGGATCTGGTAGCCGCCGGCCGCGGCGACCCAGCGGTTGGACGTGGTGCTCCAGGAGGCCAGATCGTGCGTGGTGACCGTGAAGGTGACGGTCGCCGAGGCCCCGGGGTCGAGGGAGACGCGCTGGAACCCCTTGAGCTGGTGGGGTGGCTCGCCGGCCGCGCCGGGATCGCCGACGTAGAGCTGCGCCACATCGGCCCCGGCCCGGCTCCCGGTGTTGGTGACGGTCGCGGTGACGGTGGCCTGGCCGTTGCTCAGGGCGCCGACGTGCAGATTGCTGTAGGCGAAGGAGGTGTACGAAAGACCGAAGCCGAACGGGAAGAGCGGGGTGACGTTGTTGGCGTCGTACCAGCGGTATCCGATGTCCAGGCCCTCGGAGTACGTGACCGCGCCGTTGGTGCCCGGCCACTGGGCGGTGGTGTTCGCCGGCACCTGGGAGAGCGAGGTCGGGAAGGTGACCGGCAGGTGGCCCGAGGGGTTCACATCGCCGAAGAGGAGCGCGGCGATGGCCTCGCCCCACTCCTGACCGTCGTAGAAGCCCTCGAAGACGCCCGCGACCTGGTTGAGCCAGGGCATCAGGATGGCGGAGTTGTTGTTCAGCACCACGATGGTGCGCGGATTGGCCGCGGCCACCGCCTGGATGAGGGCGTCCTGGTTGCCCGGCAGGTTGAGCGAGGTGTTGTCGGCCTCCTCGTGGCCGTAGTTGTCGCTGGCGAAGACGACGGCGACGTCCGAGGACTTGGCGAGGGCCGCGGCCGACGCCTGGTCGCTGCCGTCGTTGTAGGCGACCTTGGTGCTGGTGCCGGCCAGCCGGTTCTGGATCCCGATGATCGGGGTGTAGGTGCCGGTGCTGGTGACGGTTCCGCTGCCGCCGCCGATGGTCTGGGCGCCGGGTCCCGCGTCCTGGCCGATCACCGCGACCGAGGAGAGGGTGGCGGCGTTCAGCGGCAGGGTGCCGTTGTTCTTCAGCAGCACCGTGCCTTCCTCGTCGCCCTTCAGCGCGACCTGGGCGTGCGCCGGCGCGGCGACGATCGCGGTGTTGGAGCCGGTGGGCGCCTTGTCGAACATGCCGAACCGGAACATCTGGGTGAGCACCCGGGAGACCATCGTGTCCACGGTGGCCTGGCTGACCTCGCCGTTCTGGACCGCCTGGACGAGGTAGTCGGCGTAGTAGTAGCCGCCCGGCATCTCCACGGTCAGGCCGGCGTTGGCGGAGTCCACGGTGGAGTGGATGGCTCCCCAGTCGGAGGTGACGAAGCCGGTGAAGCCGGCCTGCTGGTAGAGGCCCTGGTTGAGGATCTCCGGGTTCTGGCAGGACGGGATGTTGTTGACGTTGCTGTACGCGCACATCACCGCGGCCGCGCCGCCCTGTTTGATGGCGGTCTGGAAGGCGGGCAGGTAGATCTCCTGCAGCGTCCGCGGGTCGACGTCGATGGTCCCGGCGGGCTGCTCGATGTTGTACGCCGCCGCGTGCTTGACCTCGGCCATCACGCCCTTGCTCTGGATGCCTTCGACGTCGGCCGCGCCCATCTGGCCGGAGAGGTACGGGTCCTCGCCGAAGGTCTCGTACGAGCGGCCCCAGCGCGGGTCGCGCACCATGTTGACGGTCGGGCCGAGCGCCACGTTCACCCCCTTGCCGGCGAACTCCTCGCCGACCGAGGTGCCGTACTGCTGCTCGTACGCGGGGTCGAAGGTGGCCGCCGAGACCAGCCCGGACGGCATCTGGGTGACACCGCCGAGACCGTCGCCGACGCCGGCCGGGCCGTCCTCGAAGTTGACGTCGGGGATGCAGAGCGACGGATTGCCGATGATCTTCCCGATGTAGTCGGGCGCGTCGGTGCCGTGCAGCATGGCGACCTTCTGGGCCAGCGTCATCTGTCCCATGAGCTGGGCCACCCGGGTGGTGGTCGCCGCGGTGGAGTTGAGCCAGGGGCAGCTGCCCGGCGCCGGCTTCGAGGGCGGCGGCGGGATGGTGGCGGTCACCCCGCCGACGGTGCGGACCTGGAACTCCCAGAGCGCGTAGCCGTATCCGGTGGCCCTGGTGGTGCCGTACATCCGGATGTAGCGGCCGGTGCCGGAGACGGTCAGGGTCTGCTTGCCGCCGGTGCCGGTGGTGGTGGAGTAGATCGGGGTCCAGGCGGTGCCGTCGTTGGAGAGCTGGATCTGGAAGGCGGTGGCGTAGGCGTTCTCCCATTGCAGCACCACCTGGCAGACCGGCAGCGCGGCGCCGAGGTCGACCTCGAACCACTGCGGGTCCGCGTACGCGCTGGCCCAGCGGGTCACGGTGCTGCCGTCGACGCCGTAGGGAGCGGCGTAGGCCTGGTTGCCGTCCTGGACGGAGGACACGGTCGCCGGGTGGCCGAGTGCGGCGTTCGCCGTACCGCAATTGCCGTTGCCGCCGCCACCGCCGGTGGTGCCACCGGTGGTGCCGCCTGTCGTGCCGCTGCCGCCGGTACGGACCTGGAACTCGTAGAGCGAATAGCCGTAGGCGGTGGCCCTCGCGGTGCCGTACACCCGGACGTAGCGGCCGGTGCCGGAGACGGTCAGGGTCTGGGTCCCGCCGGTGGCGGTGGTGGTCGAGTAGACCGGCGTCCAGGTCGTGCCGTTGGTGGACACCTGGATCTGGAAGGCGCTCGCGTAGGCCGTCTCCCACTGGAGCACGACCTGGCAGATCGGCACGCTGGAGCCCAGGTCCACCTGGAGCCACTGCGGGTCGCTCGGCTGGCTCGACCAGCGGGTGCCGGTGTCGCCGTCGACCGCGGCGGACGCCGGGGTGCCGCCGTTCTCCGTCGAGGAGGCGGTGGCGGGCTGGTCGAGGGCGGCGTTCGCCGTACCGCAGGTGGTGCCGCCGCCTCCGCCGCTCGATCCGTAGACCTGGAACTCCCAGAGGGAGTAGCCGTAACCGGTCGCTCGGGCGGTTGCGTAGACGCGGACATAACGCCCGGAACCGTTTACGGAAAGCGTCTGCGTGCCGCCGGTGCCGGTGGTGGTCGAGTAGACCGGGGTCCAGGTCGTGGCGTCGGCGGACACCTGGATCTGGAACCCGGTCGCGTACGCCGCTTCCCAGCGCAGGACGACCTGGGAGACGGTCGCGGTCGCGCCGAGGTCGACCTGGAGCCACTGGGGATCGCTCGGCTGGCTCGACCAGCGGGTGCCGGTGTCGCCGTCGACCGCGGCGGACGCCGGGGTCCCGGCGTTCTCCGTCGAGGAGGCGGTGGCGGGCTTGCCCTGGGAGAGCAGCGTGGGGTCGGCGTGCGCCGAGCCCGCCGCGCTGAACAGCGCGGCGATCAGGGCGAGTACGGCGGCGGGGACGAGCCACACCGAGCGGAACACGCGGGCCGTACCCGGCACCCGGCGCGTTCGTGGTGTGCCGGGCCTGACCCGATGAGTGGCATACATGAATCTCCCTCACAGGTGGGATGGGGGGCGGGAGAACGTGAGGAGCGGGGAGAGCGGGGCGCCGGGTCACGAACGGCGGCGCACACGCCGCCAGGCCAACGGGAGAGCGCTCTCCAGTTGGGAAGTGAACACGCGCTCCGTGATCACGTCAACCCGTCCGACCCAAGTTCACAGCTACGCGGTCGGCTGCGCCGAGCCTTCCCGACGAGGGTCGCCCCTCGGAGGGCGGGCGTCGGCCCGCGGCGTGACTGCCGCCGGGGGCCGGCGCGCATCGAGCCTGGGCGCACCCACCCCGGCTGGGTCCCGGCGGCCCGCGGCGTGACTGACGGCGGGTCAAGCACACCCGGTTCACCCGTTGGGTGGAAAGGACGTTGACCGCGTGCGCGTCGCGGTCCTTCGAATGGCGCAGGCTCGCGGAGACGGTGTGTCCGGCGTCGGCGAGCGGCCGTGCGCTCATGGCGCCGAAGCCGCTGGAGCCACCGGTGGCGATGCCGGTCTTGGACATGACGCGTCTCCTGGAGACGGCCGGACACCCCTGGGCGCCCCGGGGGCTCGACAACGGCCCGTCGGGGCCGCACCGGCCCCGGCCCGCACCGCCCGGCGCCGATATGCCGTTCCCGCCCGCGCCGGAGAGGATGGGCGAGGGGCGCGGCGGTACGGGCGCATCCCGGAGGGACGCGGACCGGCTCGTACCCGAACGAGGGAGAACGCGAGATGGACGAACTGCTGGAGCGCGTGCTGGACACGCACGGAGGACTCAAGAAGTGGTGGAAGGCGCTCGGCGCGAGCCTTCAGCTCACCGTGGACGGGCCGTTCTGGGCCCCCCGGGGCGGGTCGCGGATCCGCCGCCCGCAGATCGTCACCTTCGACCCCCGCCGGGTGAACATCACCTTCACGCCCTTCCTCGGCGAGGACACCACGGCCGTCTTCGACGTCGGCACCTCGGTGGCCGTGCAGCTCAACAACGCCCGCGGTGAGGTGCTGGAGCGGCGGGAGCAGCCGGAGAGCGCGTTCCCGCCCTTCCAGGACGACGTCGCCTGGGACGCGCTGAGCCTGGCGTACTTCCTCGGCACGGCGAACTGGAGCGCCTTCGTGGAGCCCTTCCTCTTCACCTATCCGGGGGTGGCGGCGCACGAGATCGAGCCGTGCCGGGAGGACGGGCAGACCTGGCGGCGGCTGGCGGTGACCTTCCCCGCGTACTACCCGACCCACAGCCGCGAGCAGGTCTTCTTCTACGACTCCCACATGCTCCTGCGCCGGGTGGACTACGCGCCGGCCGTGCTGGGCAACACCCTCATGGCCGAGTACAGCTACGACCCGCAGACCTACGACGGCTTTGTCTTCTACACCCGCCGCGAGGTCCACTTCCGCAACGACGAGGGGATCACCGACTGGAGCTCCACCCCGATCACGATCGGCGTGGACTCCGTCGCGGTGGACTGCCGCTGACCGGCCCCCCGCGGAGTGCCGCGGGCCAGGCGGGGCCCGGTCCTCACGATGTCCCCGGCGCCCGGCACGTCCGGTTCGGCGGGATTATCCTGATAGGCATGCGGACCTGTGGGCCGTGTCATGGGTGAGCCGCGCGCCGCCCCCGGCACGGCGGGTCGGCGGGCTGACGCCCCGGCCGGCCACGAGGGTCCCGGCGACCCCGGTGCTCCGGGCGGTCGGCGGGCCGGCCGGGACGCGCGGATCGAGGCGCTGAGCGGCGCGGTGGAGGATCTGGCCGGCCGGTTCGCGCTGCAACCGCTGCTGCGGCGGATCCTGCGCCGGGCGGTGAGCCTGCTGGGGGCGGGCGCGGGCTCGATCAGCACGGTCGACGAGAGTGCCGGTACGTACGCCAAAGTGGCCTCCCTCGGCATCGGCTGCCAGGAGGGCCGGGTCTTCCCGCTCGACGAGGAGGCGGGGACCTGCGGAGCGGTGGTGGCGGCGCGCGGCCCCCGGCTCTTCGACAGCTATCGCGAGGTGCCCGGCGGCCATGTGGACCCCGGGGACCGGGAGCGGCTGCACGCCACCCTCGCGGTGCCGATCGAGTGGCACGACCGGATCATCGGGGTGTGCGTCGTCTTCGGCACCGATCCGGCCAAGCGCTTCGGACCCGAGGACGTCGAACTGCTGCGGGTCTTCGCCAGCCACGCCGCGATCGCCATCGCCAACGCCCGTCTGCACCAGGACGCCGAGGAGCGGGCCCGCGGCCTGGCGGTCAGCGCCGAACGCGAACGGGTGGTGCGCGATGTGCACGACACGGTGGCCCGGGCGCTCGGCTCGATCCTGCTGTCGCTCGAAGCGGACGACAGCGCGGCGCCGGCCGCCTGTCTCGACGCCGCAAGGGCGGTGGCGCGCGCGGCCCTGGCCGACACCCGGCGCACCGTGCTCGGCCTCGGTCCCTCGCTGCTCGGGCCGCGGTCGCTGGACGAGGCCATCGCGACCGAGCTGGCCTGGGCGCACTCGACGGCCGGCATCAGGACGGATCTGGTGGTCACCGGCGAGCATCCGCCGCTCGGCGCGGAGGCCGGGGCGCACGCGCTGCGCCTGGTGCAGGAGGCGCTGACCAATGTGGTCGCCCATGCCCGGGCGGAACTGGTCAGGGTGGGTGTGATGTACGGGGCGGACGATGTCGCCGTGGTGGTCGAGGACGACGGGCGCGGCTTCGACCCGGCGGACAGCGGGGTACGGAGCGGCGGCCGCGGTCTGACCGGCATCGTGGAGCGGGCCCGGCAGGACGGGGCGGATCTGCGGATCGAGTCGACACCGGGCTGGGGCACCAGGATCCGGGCCCGTATCCCCTACGCGGCGGGCGACCGCCGGGACGAGGGCGCGATCACGCCCTGGCGGGTCCTCGTCGTGGACCGGCGGGCGGTGGTCAGGGCGGGCTTGGCGCGGCTGCTGACGCAGGGCCAGCCGGAGATCGAGGTGGTGGGCGAGGTCGGCGAGGCCGGCCGGGTCATGGCGGCGGTGCGGCTCCTGGAGCCCGATGTCGTGCTGCTCGACCTGAGGATGCCGGGGCTGGACGGCGCCCGGCTGACCTCGTACATCCGCTCGGCGAGTCCCGGCACCGCGGTGCTGATCACGACCGACGACCTCGGCGACGAGCTTCTCAAGGAGGCGGTGCACGCGGGGGCCCGCGGCTGCGTCGGCTCCGAGCTGGACGGCCCCGGCCTGGTCCGCGCGGTGCTGGCCGCGACGCGGGGCGACGCGATGCTCACCGAGCGGATGCTGCGCGGCTTCACCGACCGGGACCGGCCCGCCGCCGATCCGCTCACCGAGCGGGAGCGCGAGGTGCGGGCCCTGGTGGAGCGGGGTCTGCCGGACAAGCGGATCGCGGCGCTGCTGGCGATCTCGGTGAAGACCGTCGAGAAGCATGTGGGTGCGGTGCTGCGGAAGACCGGGGCGCCCAACCGCACCGTGCTCGCGCACCGGGCGGCGGGGCGCTGAGCACGCTCCGCGACACCGGGCCGGGCGCGCCCCGGACCTGGGCGCACGGCCGCGTGGTGGGGAATTTCCTACCCGTGACTGGGGGAAACCCCTCCTGACCTGCGGACTTCATCGGGTTAGCGTGGAAAGGGCCAGCCGAACCTGAGCCACGGGAGTCGATGTGTCTGTCGTGCCGCTGACCAGCATTGTGTCCGACGCGTTCGAGAAGCGGTACGGCGTGCCGGCCATCAACGTCGTCAACGATCTCACTCTGGAGGCCGTGCTCGCCGCGGCCGTGGAGAAGTCGTCGCCGCTGATCGTGCAGACCTCCGTCAAGACGGTCAAGTCGATCGGCTACGACGAGTTCTACGCGCTGTGGCGCTCGATGACCGCGGGCATCGAGGTGCCGGTCACCCTGCACCTGGACCACTGCCCGGATCGCGAGGTGATCACCCAGTGCCTTCGGCACGGCTGGAACTCCGTGCTCTTCGACGCCTCACGGCTGCCGGTGGCGGAGAACATGCGGCAGACCGTCGAGGTCGTCGCCGAGGCGAGGGAGTACGGCGCCGGCGTCGAGGGTGAGATCGAGTCCATCACGGGTGTGGAGGACGGGGTCGGCACCGACCGGGCGGCCGACCAGGAGTCGCTCGACGTGGCGCTGGAGTTCCTCGACACCACCGGCGTCGACGTCTTCGCCCCGGCGATCGGCAACGCGCACGGCAGCTATAAGCAGGCTCCCGTACTCGACACCGAGCGGGTCACGGCCCTGGTGGAGGCGCGTCCGCTGCCGATCGCGCTGCACGGCGGCAGCGGCCTGTCCGACGAGCAGTTCCACGACCTCATCTCCCGCGGGTGCGCGAAGGTCAACATCTCCACGGCCCTCAAGGAGACCTTCATGAAGTCGAGTCTGGCCTTTCTCGAAGAGGCGGCCCGGCGGGAGAAGTGGGATCCGCCGTCGCTGTTCCGGTCGGTGCGCGGTGACGTCTTCGACCTGGCGGCTTCACTGATGACGCTCTTCGGCAGCGCGGGACGGGCGAGGTGATGACCGTGCCCGCACTGGTCTTCGACTGTGACGGCGTCCTCGCCGACACCGAGCGCTACGGTCATCTGCCCGCTTTCAACCAGACGTTCGCCGAGTTCGGCCTGCCGGTGGAGTGGAGCGACGCGGAGTACGCGGAGAAGGTCAGGGTCGGCGGCGGCAAGGAGCGGATGAGGACACTGCTGACGCCGGAGTTCATCGCGAGGACCGGGCTGCCGAGCGACCCGGACGCGCTGGACGCGGAGGTCGCCCGCTGGCACGAGCGCAAGACCGAGATCTACACCCGGATCATCGCGAGCGGATCCATTCCGCGCCGGCCGGGTGTGCGGCGGCTCGCGCGCGAGGCGCACGCCGCCGGCTGGCCGCTCGCGGTCGCCTCCACCTCGGCGGAGCCGTCCGTGCGCAGTGTGCTCGACCTCGCGATGGGCGGCGAACTCGCCGCCGCCTTCGAGGTGTTCGCCGGGGACGTGGTGCCGCGCAAGAAGCCGGCGCCGGACATCTACGACTACGCCGTCGAGCGGCTCGGCATGGACGACGGCGCAGTCGGAGATGTCCTGGTGATCGAGGACAGCCGCAACGGGATGCTGGCGGCGGTGAACGCGGGCCTGACTTGTCTGGTGACCACCAGCGCCTACACCGGCGCGGAGGACTTCACCGGCGCCGGTCTGGTGGTCACCACGCTCGGCGATCCGGCGCCGGACGCCGCCACCACGCACGTGCTCGACGACCCGCTCGGGGCCGGTCCCGGGCCTTACGTGACCCTCGACGACCTCGCGTTCCTGCTGTCGGCCCCGCCGGGACCCGGCTGAGAACGGGCAGGGCTCCGGCACCTTCGAGCACCGTCAGGCACAGGGAGAGACATGTCATCGCAAGGGACGAACGACCTTGAGTTCACCGTCAGGACCATCGCCCAGACGTCGGTCGACAACGAACGGGAGTTCAGCGAACTGGACGCCGTCGTCGGCGACGGTGACCTCGGCCACTCGCTCGCACGGGGGTTCGAGGTGGTCCTCGCCGACTGGGACAGCTTCGACCGCGCCAGCCCCTCGGTCTTCCTGAAGAAGATCGCCCTGGTCATCTCCCAGCGGGTCGGCGGGACTTCGGGACCGCTGTGGGGCACCGCCTTCCTGCGGGCGGCCGGCGCCGTCAACGACCGTACGGAGCTGACCGGCGACGACGCGGTGGCGATGCTGCGGGCCGCCGCCGAGGGGATCAAGACCCGCGGCAAGTCGGACCTGGGTGACAAGACACTGCTGGACGCGCTGATCCCGATGACCGACGCGCTGGAGAGGGAACTGCACGGCGCCCGCCACGAGGACGCGGCCGAACTGGCCAGGAGCGCCGCCTCGGCGGCCCGCGGCGCCGCCGAGGCGACCACCCCGATGCAGGCCATGCGGGGCCGGCCGAGCTACACCGGCGAGCGCAGCATCGGCTCGCCCGACGCGGGGGCGATGGCGGTCGCGGTCATCGCCGAGAGCGTCGCGGACGCCTGGGCCGCACGGGCCTGACGGCGCACCGGAAGAGAACGGAAAGAGCTGGGAGATCCACCATGAAGAAGTTCGTCAACGACCCGAAGAACTATGTGGCGGAGATGTTGCAGGGGCTGGCGCTGGCCAACCCGCAGACGCTGCGCTACGTACCCGAGTACAACCTGATCATGCGGGCCGACACCCCGAGCGACGCGAAGATCTCCATCGTCCAGGGCTCCGGTTCCGGGCACGAGCCGTCGCATGTGATGAGCGTCGGCAAGGGGATGCTGGACGCCGCCTGCCCGGGTGACGTCTTCGCCGCGCCGCCCACCGACTACGTCGTGGAGACGATCAAGCGGGTCGCGTCGCCCAAGGGCGTGCTGCTGCTGGTCAACAACTACACCGGCGACAAGATGGCGTTCGAGATGGCCGAGGAGTTCGCGGAGGCCGAGGGCACCAAGGTCCGCACGCTGTACATCGACGACGACGTGTCCGTCCAGGACTCGACGTACACCGTCGGACGGCGTGGTGTGGCGGGCAACTTCTTCGTGATGAAGGCGGTCGGCGCGGCGGCCGAACGCGGCGCCGAACTCGACGAGGCCGTCCGCATCGGCGAGAAGGTCAACTCGGTCACCCGCACGATGGGCATGGCGCTCACCCCCTGCACCCCGCCGGCCAAGGGCTCCCCGCTCTTCGAACTGCCCGAGGACGAGGTCGAGATGGGTGTCGGTATCCACGGCGAGCCGGGACGCCGCAGGGAGAAGCTCCAGGACGCCGACGAGATCGTGCGCGAACTGCTCGGCGCGGTCGTCGACGATCTGCCGTACGCCTCGGGCGACCATGTCGCGTTGATGGTCAACGGCCTCGGCGGCACCCCGCTGAGCGAGCTGTACCTGCTGTACGGCCTGGCCCACCGCCAACTGGGCGACCGCGGCATCGACATCCGCCGCAGCTACGTGGGCGACTACTGCACCTCGCTCGACATGGCCGGCGCGTCCATCACCCTGGTCCGCCTCGACGACGAGATCGCCGAACTGCTCAACGACCCGGCGGAGACGGCGATTCGCGTCTTCTGACCGCGCCGCCGCCCGCTCGGCCCACCCGGCGCCACCGCGCGCCGGCACGGCGCCCGGGTCCCCGCCCGCACCAGGTCATCGCACCGGTGCGGGCGGGGACCCGGGCGCCGGCGCGCTGCTCACCCAATGGCGGGACCGGCTCCGCGAGGCGGCTTCCCTCGGCCCGTTCCTGTGCTTACCGTGGGCGGATGCGATCGACCTCCCGCGTATGCGCCGGGTGCCAGGTCCGAATAGCCCATGGCCCGCTCCTTCGCGGCTGACGAATGACGGCTGCCGGCTGAGCGCCGCGCCCTCACTTCGTCGGGACTGGCTCTTCCGACCACGGACCGCGCGCACGCCGACGACACCGGCGTCGCCCGCGGCCACCCGGCTTGCAAAAAACGAGGGAACCCGAGTGACGTTCGCCAAGGAGAACACCGCCACCGAGCAGGCCCCGGAGAAGAAAACGGAGTTCCGGGCCGGAAAGGTGATGGTCGCGTGGCTGACCACCACCGACCACAAGACCATCGGCAGCCTGTACCTCATCACCTCCTTTGTCTTCTTTCTCATCGCCGGCCTGCTGGCGATGGTGATGCGCATCGAACTGGCCCGCCCCGGACTGCAACTGCTCTCGACCGAGCAGTACAACCAGCTCTTCACCATGCACGGCACCATCATGCTGCTGATCTTCGCGACGCCCCTGTTCGCCGGATTCGCCAACTGGATCATGCCGTTGCAGATCGGGGCGCCCGACGTCGCCTTCCCGCGGCTGAACGCCCTCGCCTACTGGCTCTATCTCTTCGGGTCGCTGATCGCCGTCGGTGCCTTTTTCACGCCGGACGGGGCGGCCGACTTCGGCTGGACCGCCTACCAGCCGCTGGCCGGCCCGCTGCACTCCACCGGCGTCGGCGCCGACATGTGGAACATGGGCCTGGCCTTCTCCGGCTTCGGCACCATCCTCGGCTCGGTCAACTTCATCACCACGATCATCTGCATGCGCGCCCCGGGGCTGACCGTGTTCCGGATGCCGATCTTCACCTGGAACACCCTGCTGACCGCCGTGCTGGTCATCATCGCCTTCCCGGTGCTGGCGGCGGCGCTGCTGGCCGCCGAGGCCGACCGGAAGTTCCACGCGCACATCTTCGACGCCGCCAACGGCGGGCCCATCCTGTGGGAGCATCTCTTCTGGTTCTTCGGGCATCCGGAGGTCTACATCATCGCGCTGCCGTTCTTCGGCATCGTGACGGAGGTGCTGCCGGTCTTCGCCCGCAAGCCGGTCTTCGGCTATGTGGGCCTCATCGGCGCGACCATCGCCATCGCCGGGCTCTCGGTGACCGTCTGGGCGCACCACATGTTCGTGACGGGCGTGGTGCTGCTGCCGTTCTTCTCTTTTATGTCCTTTCTGATCGCCGTGCCCACCGGAGTGAAGTTCTTCAACTGGATCGGCACGATCTGGCGGGGCTCCCTGTCCTTCGAGACCCCGATGCTCTGGTCGCTCGGCTTCCTGGTGACCTTCCTCTTCGGCGGGCTGACCGGGGTGCTGCTGGCGTCGCCGCCGCTGGACTTCCACGTCTCGGACTCCTATTTCGTGGTGGCCCACTTCCACTACACCGTCTTCGGCACGGTGGTGTTCGCCATGTTCTCCGGGTTCTATTTCTGGTGGCCCAAATTCACCGGGAAAATGCTGGACGAACGCCTGGGGAAGATCCATTTCTGGACGCTCTTCGTGGGATTCCACACCACGTTCCTGGTGCAGCACTGGCTCGGGGCCGAGGGAATGCCCCGGCGCTACGCCGACTATCTGGCGCGCGACGGCTTCACCGGGCTGAACACCCTGTCCACCATCGGGGCGTTCCTGCTGGGCTCCTCCACGCTGCCGTTCCTCTACAACGTCTGGAAGACCGCCCAGTACGGCCGGCGCGTCGATGTCGACGATCCCTGGGGATACGGGCGGTCCCTGGAGTGGGCGACCTCCTGCCCGCCGCCGCGCCACAACTTCGTCACCCTGCCCCGGGTGCGCTCGGAGTCGCCGGCCTTCGACCTCCATCACCCGGGGATCGTGGCCGTCGAGGAGGCGCAGCACGGCGGCCGCCGGGACGTGCTCGAACCAGGAAAGGGCCTCGCCACGCCCAACTCCGACGAGGGCGACGATCAGGACGGGAGGATGAAGTGACCGCGGACCGCGGCGCCGCCGCCGAGGACGACCTGGCCGCCGGGATCGCGGAGGTCGAGGGCTATCTGCTGGCGCAGGCGGAGATCGGCGCGGCGCGGCGGGAGGCGGAGTCCTTCGCCCGCCTGCTCCCCTGGCTCACCACCGCCCAGCGCGAGGACCTCACCCTGCGCTACGCGCAGGAGCGGCTGGCGCAGTCCCGGATCCGGCTGCGGGCGGTCGCCGAGCGCTGCCGGGAACTGGAGGAGCAGTACGACACCCGGTACCTCGCCCTGCGGCAGCGACTGCTGTGCACCTGCGTGGCGCTGCTGCTGACGGCGCTCTCGGTGTGCGCGGCGCTCTGCGCGCTGGCGGTCGACGGGACCGGCTGAGAGGCGGCGACCGGCGCGCTGCCCGGGCGGGGTCCGGGCAGGGTCCGGGCGGGGGGCCGAGCGGGTTCGGGCGGGGGGCCGAGCGGGTTCGGGCGGGGGGCCGAGCGGGTTCGGGCGGGGGGCCGAGCGGGTTCGGGCGCGTCCCGAGCGACAGGCGAGCGTCTAACGAGCGATGAGCCCGCCACGGGGCCGCAAGACCGGCTTAAGCCACCTCTCACACACTCGGCACATCATGTTTACCCGGCTGCCTCCCGGACCCCCGCCGGCGGGCAGCCGGCGCCATGTCCGGGCCAGGGCCGCCCGGCCTCTCCGCCGGCTGTCGCCGCCGGCCTGACCGGGGATTCCACCGGGCCCGCCTACCGCGCCCCGAAGGAGCGGAGCCGGCGTTTGTCCGCGCGCGCCGCTCGGCCCGGGATGCGGTTCGGCGGGATGAGGCCAGACTGGGGAAGAGGGCCCGGAGGCGTCACACAGTGATGCGGTGCTCCAGGGCAGCGCGCTGTCCGCGCCCCTTCTGCCATCGACGGGAGTCGATGAACCGACCGTCAGGGGAAAACGACCACGGCCGCACTCGACAGTGAGAAGGCGAAGCGTGATGGGTGAATCCAAAAACGTCGGTCTGGCTGCCGCCGTGGCCGGAGGCTATCTGCTCGGCCGGACCAAGAAAGGGCGGGTGGCCCTCGCCGCCGCGGCCCTGC
This sequence comes from Streptomyces sp. NBC_01190, assembly GCF_045039895.1. Classification (NCBI taxonomy): domain Bacteria; kingdom Bacillati; phylum Actinomycetota; class Actinomycetes; order Kitasatosporales; family Streptomycetaceae; genus Streptomyces; species Streptomyces sp. NBC_01190. Next base: position 7,715,035 of record NZ_CP108580.1, on the reverse strand, counting down.
TGGCAGGCAAAGGCCTGAGTCCGCGCAAAGCGGTGGTCGGCGGCATCCGGAAACTTCCGGGCGTGCCGGGAGGCTCGGACAACGGCGAAGAGGCCGGCGAGAAAGAGGGCAAGGGCGGTAAAGGGGGAGCCCACCAGGGTGCGGTCGGACGAAAGGCCCGCGGTGTGGCGTCGTCGGCTGCCAACCGCGGCCTGACCGCCCTCACCAGCGCTCTGCACGAACGCACCCTCGGCTTGGGCGACACGCCGGAACCCGACGAGCCTGATGAGCCGGACGAGGACGAGGAGTCCGAGGAAGAGCCCGCCGAGGACCAGGAGCAGGACGAAGAGCAGGAAGAGCCGACCGACGAAGAGGACGCCGAGGACGCCGAGGACGCTGAGGAGGAGCCGCCGAAGCCCCGGCGGAAGAAGGCGGCTCCCACGAGGACCTCCGCACCCGAGAAGCCGGCGCCGGCCGGAAAGCGCTCGGCGAAGCCGTCCCCCACTGCCGGAAAGACCGCGGCGAAGAAGAGCCAGCCCACCAAGAAGTCGGCCTCGCGGCCTCGACGGGAGAGGTGACCGGACATGGCAGCCGACCAGGAGAGCAGCGCGACCGACCAGAGCCCCATGGATCTGCTGAAGCAGGAAGTCCGCCAGTACCTCGGCGCCCGGGCCAAGCACCTCGCGAAGCGGGCGGGCGGCAAGCTGGCCGACGCGACCGAGAAGCTCACCGGTGACGGCGGCGGCACGCTGCCGGAGATGGGCTCACGCGTCCTGCGCGGCGAGTCGCCGGTGAAGGCGGTGGCCGGAGCGAAGACGAAGGAAGCCAAGGAGAAGGTCACCGGAAAGGTGAAGGAGGCCGTCGGCGGTGGCGGCGGCTCGGGCGGTGGCGGCGGCGGTGACGATCTCACCAAGAACCCCAAGTCCAGCCATGTCATCGAGACGATCGACGTCGGGGTCCCCCTGCGCTTCGCCTACGACCACTGGACCGAGTTCGAGACCTTCAGCGATTTCACCAAGGGCGTCCGCCAGGTCGAACGCGGCGAAGAGACGACCACCGAATGGACGGTCAAGATCGGACCGTCGACACGCAATTGGAAGGCGACGGTACAGGAACAGATTCCTGACGACCGGATTGTCTGGACGACCGAGGGTGCCGCCGGGAACACGCAGGGCGCGGTCAGCTTCCACGAGATCACCCCCACGCTCACCCGGATCGTGCTCGTCATGGTGTATCTCCCGTCCGGGATCGTGGAGAAGACCGGAAACATCTGGCGTGCACAGGGTCGGCGGATCCGGCTCGACTTCAAGAACTTCCAGCAGTTCGTGACCTTTGTCGGGGAGGAGGCGGAGGGCTGGCGGGGTGAGATCCGGGACGGCGAGGTCGTCAAAACCCATGAAGACGCGATGGCGGAGGAGGAGGAAGAGGAAGGCGCCGAGGACGACGAAGACGGCGAGGGCGAGGAGGACGAGGAAGATCTGGACGAAGAAGACGCCGCCGACGACGAGGACGACGAGGACGCTGACGAGTAGCTGTGAGGGGTAAAGGGGTCAACCATGGATGACGACGCGGAGATAGTCGACACATCGGAGGAGTTCGACGCACAGGAGCCGGACGACGACTCCGAGGAGATCGCCGAGGGTACACTGGTCAACCCCGACGAGGAGCCGGACGTCCTGCTCGACGTCCCGACCCTCCACGTCGACGAGATCGAACTCGAGGTCGAGGACCTGCGGGCGCGGGTCTCGCTCCAGGCCGAGGTGCTCGATCTGCTCAAGCTCAACGTCGGCGTGGATGTGGCCCTGGGCCGGGTACATCTCGACATCAACGGCGTGGAGGCACAGGCCCTGCTGAAGGTCCGCCTCGACAACGTGGCCGCGATCATCGGCTCCGTGCTGAAGACGATCGACCGCAATCCGCAGATCCTGGAGCAGCTCACCTCGTCCCTCGGCTCCACGGTCGAGTCGGTCGGCCAGGGTACGGGCGAGGCTGTCGGCCAGCTCGGCCAAGGTGCGAGCGGCGCGGTGGAGAACGTGGGCGAGGGCGCCCGCGGCGCGGTCCAGGACGTCGGTTCCGGCGCGGGACAGGCCGTCGGCGACGTCGGTTCCGGAGCCGGCAAGGCAGCCGAAGAGGTCGGTTCCGGAGCCGGCAAGGCAGCCGAAGACGTGGGCTCCGGAGCCGGCAAGGCGGCGGGCGACGTGGGCTCCGGAGCCGGCAAGGCGGCGGGCGACGTGGGCTCCGGAGCCGGCAAGGCAGCCGGCGACGTGGGCTCGACCGCGGGCGAGGCGGTGGGCGACGCGGGTTCCGCCGCGGGCAAAGCCGCCGGAGGCGCGGGCGACGCCGCCGGGAAGGCGGCCGGCGAGGCAGGCTCCGCCGCGGGCAAGGCGGCCGGGGGCGACCAGCCGGCGGCCGGTCAGGCGGTGAGCGAGGCGGGCGACGCGATCGGTAAGGCCGGCGACGACCTCGACGAAGACGTGGAGGATGTCATCGAGGGCAGCGCCAAGGTCGTGGCGGACGCCGACCGGGACACCGGCGAGGAAGCCGGGGAAGCCGAAGAAGCTGAAGAAGGCGCGCAGGGCGGCGACGCCGAGCAGGGCGAGGAGGGCGAGGAGGAAGAAGCCGCCGAGCCCGCCCGTCGGCCCGCCGCCAGCGCGCGGGACAAGGCCAAGCGGGCTCAGGCGAAGCGGGCCGGCAGCGCACGACGGCGTGCCGCGGCCGACGACGGCCCCCGCCGCCGTACCGCGTCGAGCCACCGGCACGCGACCCGGACCCGGGAGAAGGCGGGCTCGGGCGGGTCCGACTCCAAGCCCCCCGGGCAGCGGCGCCCGCACCGGGACCGCCCGTCGTGAGTCACCCGTCCGGCCGGTGGCACCGGATCTGACGCGGACACGGATCTGCCCCGGAGGGCGTCGGGATACGACGCCGCCGGGGCAGATCCGTGTCGTGCGGGCCCCTCATCAGGGCCGAGGAGCCGTGGAGCCGTGGTGCGCGAGGCACCCCGGGCCCGTCAGTGCATGACCGCCGGGACCATGGTCTCCTCGTCGGCGCCTTCGGAACTCGACGCGAGCTTGGTCGAGCCGGGGCGTCCGACGTTGATGAAGACCAGGGCGATCAGGGCCGCGACGGCCTCGATGCCGACCGCCCACCAGATGGCGTGGCTGTAGCCGTGCACCAGCGCCTGCGACTGGAGCAGCTTGGGGCCGCCCGCACCCGCGGTGTGCCCGGCGAGGTACGTCGCGGTCGCGGAGGCGGCCACGGTGTTCAGCAGCGCCGTGCCGATGGCACCGCCGACCTGCTGGGAGGTGTTGACCATCGCCGAGGCGACGCCCGCGTCCCGCGGCTGGATGCCGTGGGTGGCCAGCGACATGGCCGGCATGAACGCGGTGCCCATGCCGAGGCCGAGCAGCACCAGGGACGGCAGGACCACGCCCGCGTAGGACGAGCCCACCTGGAGCCGGGTCAGCAGCAGCATGGCGACGGCCGCGACCGCGAAGCCGGGGGCCATCAGCACCCGTGCGGGCAGCCGGGTGACCAGTCGGGTGCCGATCTGGGTCGAACCCACCACGAAGGCGGTGACCATGGGCAGGAACGCGAAGCCGGTCTTGATCGCCGAGTACCCCTGCACCACCTGGAGGTAGTAGGTCAGGAAGAGGAACACACCGAACAGGCCGATGATGGCCAGGCCCAGCGAGGCGAAGATGCCGCCCCGGTTGCGCTCGGTGACCACCCGCAGCGGCAGCAGCGGCGCCTTGACCTTCGACTCGACCAGCGCGAACGCGGCCAGCAGTAGGGCGGAGGCGACGAAGAGGCCGATCGTCGAGGGCGCGGACCAGCCGCTGGTCTCGGCGCGGGTGAAGCCGTAGACCAGGGAGATCAGGCCGAGCGTGGACAAGATGACACCGGGGACGTCCAGCGGGGAGCGGTTGCGGCCGCCCTCGGGCTCACGGATCACGAAGTAGGCGCCGAGGGCGGCGATGATCGCGAACGGAACGTTGACGAAGAAGGTCCAGCGCCAGTTGAGGAACTCGGTGAGCACGCCGCCGAGCAGCAGGCCCACGGCGCCACCGCCGCCGGCGATCGCGCCGAAGATCCCGAAGGCCTTCGCCCGCTCCTTGGCGTCGGTGAACGACACCGCGAGCAGCGAAAGCGCCGACGGGGCGAGCAGCGCGCCGAAGGCGCCCTGGGCGGCCCGCGAGCTGAGCAGCATCGCCTCGTTGCCGGCCGCGCCGCCGATCGCGGACGCGAGGGCGAAGCCGGTCAGGCCGACGACAAAGGTGCGCTTGCGTCCCCACAGGTCGGCGATCCGGCCGCCGAAGAGGAGGAGACCGCCGAAGGCGAGCGCGTAAGCGGTGATGACCCACTGCTTGTTGGCGTCGGAAATGTCAAGGGCGTGCTGTGCGCTGGGCAGCGCGATATTCACGATCGTCGAGTCGAGCACGACCATGAGCTGGGCCAGCGAGATAAACACCAGCGCTGTCCAGCGCCGTGGGTCGGGAAGCCGGGTTTCGGCCGTTTGAGACATACGTGCGTCCACCTAGGGGTGTGAAAAAGGAAACGTGCGCGGGCACGTGTGATAGCAAGACTCAAGAAGTCAGGGTGTGGCTACCGGAGGTGGTCCCACGAAATCCCTTGCGCCGGGAACCGGGCCGCGCGGCGGCCCGGGACGGCGGTTTACGGGTAGGTACAGGATTGGTCCGAGCGGCGTCGGTGGAGATCCTCGACGGCGACCGGCGGGCCGGGCAGTTCCGAGGGGTGGAGCGGGGCGCAATCGATCTCGGAAGCGGTCCGCAGGCCGTCGAGGAACATCTGGAGGTGCCGGTGGCCGGCCGCGTCGGCGTCGACGCACTCGATGCCCGGCAGTGGCCGGGCCAGATGGGCCAGCGCCACCACGAGATCCCCCAAGGTGACGTCGGCGCGCAGCTGTCCGGCCCGCCGCGCGCCTTCCATCAGGTCCTCGACGGTGTCCTCAAGGCGCTGACGCGCCGCGACGACGTCCGGCGCGTGCTTGTCGACCCCGCCGACGAACATCCCGCACAGCACGCCGATCCGCTCGTCCACCGCCGCGTGCGCGAAGCGGCGCAGCGCGCTGAACGGATCGGCCTCCTGGGCGGCGGCCGACTCGGCGTGTTCCGTGGTGCGGACGATGACGGAGATGAGGACATCGTGGATCAGCGCGCGCCGGTCGGCGAAGTGCCGGTAAAGGGTGGCATTGCCAATACCGGCCCGCCGGGCGATCTCGTCGAGCGGGGCCTCGGGGCCGAACTCGACGAAAATCTCCCGGGCCGCCGTCACGATGCGGTCCCGGTTGCGCAGGGCGTCCGCTCGCATACCGGGAACGCGGCGCACTCGTGTGTCGGCAACGGTGGTCACGACGGACACTCCTTCCATCAGCCGGGAATTCGTCGGTGATCGCATCCGCGCCGGGGAGGCTCCCCGGCTTTCGGTTACGTGGGTGCAAACGGGGATGCCCTCCCCGGATATTTCGGCTCACCGATGTGACCTGCGCCATATCACCCGGTCGGCGGGAAATTCACCGCCAGGTCAGTGGGGGCGGCGGGTCAGTGGGGCGGCGGGGGCGGCCCGTCGGTCTCGGCCGGCATGGGCCGCGCGGCCGCCCCGCGCAGTTCGAGCCGGGTCTCCTCCGCGTCCAGTGTCTCCTGGACCCGGCGCAGCACGGAGTCGTCGATCCGGTGGGTGTTCCGCAGCTCGACCAGGGCCTGCCGTTTCACCGCGATCAGGGCCCGGCGCAGTTCCAGCTCGGTGTGCTGGGCGGACTCGTCGGCCGTCCGCAGCGTGTCGGCCGTCTGCCCCAGCTCGTCGGCGAGCCGGTCCACCACCTCGGAGGAGGCTCCGATACCGGCCGCCAGCCGCGGCAGCTCGTCGAGGGCGACCTCCACCACCCTGCGCCGGGCCAGGATCTCCTCGTCGTCCGCCGCGGGGTCGGCCGGCAGCCGGGCCCAGCGGACCACGGCGGGAAGTGTCTGCCCCTGGAAGACGAGCGTCACCACGATGACCATCGCGGTGATGAAGACGATCGCGTCGCGGCCCCTGAGGGGTGATCCGTCGGCGCCGAGCCTCGGCACGGCGAGCACCGCCGCCAGCGAGACGGCGCCGCGTACCCCGGCCCAGCCGAGCGGCAGCCGCTGTCTTGCGCCGACCCGGCGGGCCCGCTGCTGCGGACGCCGGTCGACGGCGCGGATCAGGTACGGGGTGATGTTGAGATACGCCAGCCGGGTGGCGATCACCGTGCCGCTGATCGCGGCCGCCGATGCCACCGCCCGGCCGGGTCCGAGCGAGTGCAGGCCGGAGACGGCCTCGGGGAGCTGGATCCCGACCAGCACGAAGAGGGCGCGGTTGAGCAGGAAGGAGGTGACGTCCCAGAACGAGAACACCTGGAGGCGGCTGCTCGCCCGGATCAGCAGCGGACTCGCCCAGCTCATGATGAGCCCGCACACCACCACGGCCAGCACCCCGGAGACGCCCGCCTCCTCGGCCGGCAGATACGCGGCGAAGGGGGTGAGCACGCTCAGCCCGCTCTCGATTCCGGTGTCCTCGATCCGGCGCCGGACGAGGATCACCAGCAGGGCGACACCCGCGCCGATCGCCAGCCCGCCGGCGTAGCTCAGGGCGAACCGCCCGATGGTCTCGCCCCAGCCGAAGGAGTGGCGGCCCACCGCGATCCCGACGGCCACCGAGAAGACGACCAGCGCCGTACCGTCGTTGACCAGGCTCTCCGCCCGGACGGTGGTGAGCATCCGGCGGGGCATGCCGCGCGCCACGCCCGCCACCGCGGTGGCGTCGGTCGGGGCGAGGACGGCGCCGAGCACGAAGGCCATGGTGAGGGAGAGGCCGAGGCCGTGCGCGGTCTCGGCCACCGTCACCACGGTGATGATGACCAGCCCCACCGACAGCAGGACGATCACCCGGAGGTTGGCCCGGATCTGCTGGACGGAGATCGTCAGTGTCTCGGCGTAGAGCAGCGGCGGCAGAAAGATCAGCAGCACCAGGTCGGGCGGCACGTGCAGATCGCGGAAGTGCGGGATCAGACCGATCAGCACCCCGCCGGCCAGCAGGAGCACCGGCTCGGTGAGGTGCAGTCGCCTGGCCGCCCAGGACAGGACGAGGACGGCGGTCAGCAGGACGACGACGATCTCCAGCCCGATCACCGCGCCGCTCCCCCGTCCAGCGACAAGTGGGGCCGGTGGGGCACGTAGCGCAGGTGGCGCACCGGCCGTTACCCTTCCGGCGCCGCCACGCCCTGGTTCACGGGGTGACGACCATACGGAACCGGGCGGCTCCCGACTTCATCCGCTCGTAAGCGTCGTTGACGCCTTCCAGCGGGACCGTCTCGGTCATCGGGCGGACGCCGGCCAGTGCGCTGAAGCGCATGGTGCGCTCCACCTCGCTCGCCGTGCCCGAGGGGTGGCCGGCGAGGCTCTTGGAGGGCTGGACGAGCTGGTTGGGGGTGACGCCGGTCGACTCGGGCGACAGACCGACCAGGACGAGTTGGCCGTTGGGCGCCAGGCCCGCCACGCCGCCCGTGATGGCCTTGACGCTGCTCGCGGTGCTCAGCACCACCCGGGCGCCGCCGAGCGCCTGTAGCGCCTGCGCGGTGTCGGCCGCGGAGTTGTCCAGGTAGTGGTGGGCGCCGAGCCGCAGCGCGGTCTCCCGCTTGTCGGCGCCGCGGGCGACCGCCACCGTCTCGAAGCCCGACTTGGCCGCGTACTGGACGCCGAGGTGTCCAAGGCCGCCGATCCCGATCACCGCGACCAGGTCACCGGCCCGGGCCTCGCTGCGGCGCAGGCCCTCGAAGACGGTGACACCGGCGCAGCCGAGCGGCGCGGCGTCGACCGCGCTCAACTCCTCGGGGATACGGCACAGGGCGTTGGCCGGCGCGACCATGTGGGTGGCGAGGCCGCCCTCGTAGCTCACGCCCGGCACCTGGAGGTGGAGGCAGTGGATGAAGTCGCCGTCCCGGCAGTGGCGGCAGTAACCGCAGTGGCCCCCGAACCAGCCGACCGCGACCCGCTCGCCGGCCTCCCAGTGCTCCACGCCCTCGCCGAGGGCGTCGATCCGTCCGGCCACCTCGTGTCCGATGACCAGCGGAAACCTCAGCCCCGGCACCAGGTTGCTGACGAACAGGTCGTCGGTGTGACAGAGGCCGACCGCCTCGACGGCGACGCGTACGTGGCCCGGGCCCGGTTGCGGCAGTTCGCGTTCGACGATTGCAAAAGGGCCGCCCGGCTCGGAAAGCTGGGCCGATCGCATGGACGTCGCGGACGTCATGGAAGTCGTGGAAGTCATGGAAGTCACCGAATCATCCGATACACCTCGAAAACCGGACAGGCTGCACGGCATTAGATCACGCCTCATCCGCTGATCATCCCTTCGCGCGGCGCGTCACGGCTGGATTTGCTCCGGCGAAAGGGCGAGGATCGGCATCATGACCGATGCGGCAGTGAACTACCCGTCATTGATCGTGCCGGTCGGGCATGTCGAACCGGCGCCCCGGCGGGTCCGGGGTTTCATCGAGGGCCTGCCGGTGTTCGACACACAGCGGGCGCTCTATGTGTGGGAATGGCCCGCCTATCCCCAGTACTGCGTTCCGGTGGACGACCTCGCGGCCGGTGTCACGCTGGCGGACGAGGACAGGGCCGGCCATCTGGGTCCGGGTCCGGCGCGCCGCCACGCCCTGCGGCGCGGCTCGCTCACCCGGCCGGGAGCGGCCTGGGTCTGGGCGGACGGCGCGCCCGAGGCGCTGGCCGGCACCGCCCGCTTCACCTGGGACGCCGTCGACGAGTGGTTCGAGGAGGACGAGCGTATCTTCGTCCACCCCAGGAGCCCGTACACACATGTCGACGCGCTGCGCTCCAACCGGCCGGTGCGGATCGAGATCGAGGGCACGGTCGTGGCTGACGCCCCTTCCACGGTGATGGTCTTCGAGACGGGCCTGCCGACCCGTTACTACCTCGACCGGGTCTACGTCGACTGGACCCGGCTCGACCCCACCGACACCGTCACCGCGTGCCCCTACAAGGGAACGACCAGCGGTTACTGGTCCTTCGGCGGCGGCGATGAGCGGCATACGGACGTGGTCTGGGCGTACGACTTCCCGACCCGGCAGTTGGCCCCGATCGCGGGCCTGGTCGCGTTCTACAACGAGAAGGTCGATCTCTACCTGGACGGCGTTCTGCTGCCGCGTCCCGCGCCGGTGTCGCGCGCCGCCTGGGAGGCGAAGCACCGCACCTGACGCGGCGGGTCCGGCTTCTGGACGGGCTCGGGGACCGGAGGGTTCGAAGACCGGCAGGCCCGGGAGTGCCGGGGTTCAGGAGCCCGGCGGCATCGACTGCTCCGACCAGACCGTCTTCCCGTCGAGCGAGAAACGGGTGCCCCACCGCAGGCTCATCCGGTCGACGAGGACCAGGCCCCGGCCGCTCTCGTCCTCGGGCCCGGCGAGCCGCGGCCGGGGCGGCCGGGCCTCGGCGTCGGAGACCTCGCAGACCAGGACCTCATGGCGGATCAGGCGCAGCCGGATGGGTGCGGCGCCGTGCAGGACGGCGTTGGTGACCAGCGCGCCGACGATGAGCTCGGTGGCGGGGATCAGCTCCGTCAGGCCCCACGCCGCCAGTTGGCGGGCGGCCGTCGCCCGGGCGTCGCCGACCGCGGCGGGCTCGTCGGCGAGGTCCCAGGAGGCAACCTGATCGTCCTTCAGGAAGTGCGGACGGGCCAGCAGCAGCGTGGCGTCGTCGGCGATCGCGCTGACCGCCATGGTGCCGAACACGGCGTCGCCGAGCTCCTCGAGCGGGGCGTCGAACGGTGTGAGGGCGGCGGCGAGCCGGTCGATCCCGAAGTCGATGTCGTGCTCGCGGGTCTCGACCAGCCCGTCGGTGTAGAGGACGATCGTGGCGCCCTCGGGGAGTTCGAGCTCGGTGCACTCGAAGACGAAGAGTCCGAGGCCCAGCGGAGCGCCCGGGGGGACGTCGGGACGGATCACGCCGCGGGCCGGGTCGACGATCAGCGGCGGCGGGTGGCCGGCCCCGGCCACTTGGAGGCGTCTGGTGATGGGGTCGTAGACGGCGTAGAGACAGGTGCCCCCCAGTCCGCCGCCGAGCAGGGCGGTGGGTTCGGCGTCCCCCTCGTTGAGGCCGATGACCGTGCGGTCGAGCCGCGCCAGCAGTTCGGCGGGGGCCAGGTCCAGGTCGGCGAGGGTCCGTACCGCCGTTCTGAGCCGGCCCATCGTCGCCGCGGCGTTGATACCGTGCCCGACCACGTCGCCGACGACCAGGGCGGTCCGGGCGCCGCTCAGCTTGATGACGTCGTACCAGTCGCCGCCCACCCCGGCCAGGTCCGCGGGCAGGTAGCGGGAGAGGACCTCGAGCGTCGGGCCGCCGTCCAGGTGGCGCGGCAGCAGATTGCGCTGGAGGGCGAGGGCGGCGGCGCGCTCGCGGGCGTATCGGCGGGCGTTGTCCAGGCTCAGCGCGGCCCGGGTGACGAGCTCTTCCGCGAGCAGCCGGTCGTCCTCCTCGAAGGGCACCGGGTTCTCGCTGCGTACGAACACCGCGACGCCGAGCACTTCGCCGCGCGCCCGGACCGGTGTGATCAGCAGCGAGTGCATCCCGCTCTCCCGGATGACCCGGCCCCGGCCGGGGTCCTCGTCGATCCAGGAGCCCGGTGTGGTGTCGAGGACCGGCTGGAGGATGGACCGTCCGGTGCGCAGGACCTCGACGAAGGGTGAGGACGGCGGCACGTAGATCGCCTCCCCCCGGGACCAGAGCGACTCGGCGGCCTGGTGGATCGAGGCGGCGCCGGCCCGCCGGAAAACCGCCGTCAGGCCGGCCTGCTCGTCGAGGCGTTCCAGCGGCTCCTCGCCCAGCGGGACGGCCTCCGCCAGGTCGACGGTGACGAAGTCGGCGAGCAGCGGGACGGCGTAGTCGGCCAGTTCCTGCGCGGTCCTGAAGACGTCCAGGGTGGTGCCGATCCGGGTGCTGGCCTCGCTGAGCAGGTCAAGGCGCGCCCGCGCGCGGCGGCTCGCGGTGACGTCCGCCCGCAGCCCGATGACGCCGAGCGGGGCGCCGTCGGCGCCGTCGAGCCGGTAGAAGGAGACGGTGAAGGTGTGCTCGCGGTGCGGGCTGTCCCACGGGGTCAGCCGGTTGAACTCGTAGTCGAGGGCGGGGACACCGGTGTCGAGGACACGCCGGATCGCCGCCTCGAAGGGCGGGGTGTCGAGCACACCGGGCAGCACGTCATCGATCCGGCGCCTGATCCACTGGTCGCGGGGGATCCTGTTCTCGGTCACGGTGGCGTCGTTGACCCAGATGTAGCGGAGCCGAGGGTCCCAGACGATCACCACCAGCGGCGAACGGACCATCAGCGCCTCGGAGACCGCGGCGTTCCACGTCGCCCGGTCGACCGCGTCCTTGCCGGACGCCGACAGCAGCCAGCCCGCCGGGGCGTGACCGCTCCCGCTCCCGCCCTCGGCACGCGCGTGGGCATCGGCGCCGGCTCGGGCACCGGGATCAGCGTCGGCATCGGCGCCGGCACCGCCCGAGAGCGCGGCGGCCCGCACGTCGAGGGGGACCACCCGGCCGTCGCGGTGCCGGGCCCGCACCCGGCCGGACCAGCTTCCCCCGGCACCGAACCGAGCCAAGAAGGCGCGCACCGGGTCCGGTCCGCCGTCCCCGCCCTCGACCAGCGCCGCCACGGGCCGCCCCACCACCTCCGCGGCGGACCAGCCGAGCAGCCGCCGCGCGTCGTGCGTCCACCCCGTCACGACCCCGTCGGCGTCGAGCACCGCCACCGCCGCGGTCATCGGTTCGAAGGCTCCGGGCCCCTTGCCGAACAGCACGTCCCCGGGGTCGTTCATCGCAGCCATCGCAGCCATCCCATGGGCGTCAGTTCCCGACCTTCCCTCTCCACCGCGAAGTGGACGCGAACGACCGCGAGCCCGGCGCGACCCCGGCGGGCCGGCGAGCACGCCGCTCACCCGCGCGGAACCGCGCTTCCGGCGCGGCCCCGTCCCGGTCCGCCGACAGAGAGCAACCTCTCATGGGGGACCCGGCATCCGCTCGCCGACACGGCCCGGTGCGACTCACCGGGCGCCGGCCGGCGCGGGGCACGCCGGCCGCCCGGAGCCGGGCCGCGCCGGACGGCCGGGGAGCCGCGCCGATCAGGCGCGGTGTCGCGGCCCGCTCCGCGCGTCCCGCCCGGTTACGGTGGACGGGTGAACGGAGCACGGCGGGCGGAGACCGGACCACCGGCGCCGGACGATGAGCCCGGCGGCCCCACGGGGCCGTCCGCGCGGTCCCGGCTCAGCCCGCTGAAGCGGGTGCTGCTGGCCACCGCGGGCGGTTTTCTGCTGGTGATCGGCGCGGCGCTGCTGATCCTGCCCGGCCCCGGACTGCTGCTGGTGCTGGCCGGCCTCATCCTGCTCTCGCGGGCCGTGCCCGCGGTGGCCCGGTTCGTCGAACCGGTCCGCGGCCGGGCGATGGTGGCCGTCGAGGGGAGTGTGGCCTCGGTCTGGCGGATCGCCGGCTCCGTACTGGCCGGTCTCGCCCTCATCGTGGCCGGCGTCATCGTCGGCCTGCGGCTGCTGTCCTGGCTGCCCTTCGACGGCTGGAGCACCGGGGCGAGCCTGATCCTGTCCGGCTTCATCCTCTTCGGTCTGCTCGGCTGGAGCTACCGCCGGGTGCACGGCTCCCCTTCCGGCCGGTAACCGCGGCCGCACGGACCCGTGACTCACAGGATTTAGTTTCTGTTTCAAACATCTCTTTCCGCTCCGCCCGGGACCCGGAAAAGCGGTCGGGAGCGGATGGTTGGCCCGGATTCGCGGGGCATTGGCGCAGCCGCGATTTTCACCTCGCCGGAACACCGCGGAAACAAGAATATGGCCCCCGATTCCGGCTGCTCACACGGTACTTCCGGTGGGCTTCCGTTCGATATTCGGTGCGATCTACAGTCTGTTCGCGCCATCATTCCCCCCACGGTTCGCGACTTTCCTTCACACTGCACGAACGAGGACAGGAACGCCCGTCGATGTCAGCAGACCGATCTGCCTCCTCTGTCGCCGCCCCCGCCACTCCCCCGGCTCCCACGGCTTCCCCGGCTCGCCCCGCTCTCCCGACTCCCGCCGCCGACTGCGCACCCCCACCCCACGCCCCCGCCGTGCCCGAGCCCCGGTCCGGCCTCAGCCGTCGCGCGGTGCTCGGCGGCGCGGCCGCCGTGACCGGAGCCGCCGCGGTGACCGCCGCGAACGCGGCGGCTCCGGTCGCGGCGGCCGCCTACTCCGGGCAGACCTCCGGCCCGGGGACCGCCTCCTATGAAGCCGCCTTCCCCTCCGTCGGATCCATCAGGAAGCGGTCCCGGCTGGTCGACTACGAGGTGGTCGAACTCGCCGCGCTGATGCGCGCCCGGGTCGTCACCGCGGTGCAGGTGACCACGGCGTACCTGGACCGTATCGACCGCTTCAACGGCCCCTTCGAGACCTACGGCGACAACGGCGCCTACAACGCCTTCGTCCGGATCGACCGGGCCGGCGCGCTGGCCGAGGCCGCCGCCGCGGACGCCAGGTTCTCCCGGGCCCGCTACACCCGCGAGCCGCTTCCGCCGCTGCTCGGCGTCCCCTTCGGCATCAAGGACTCGGTCGCGGTCAAAGGCCTGGACGCGAAGGACGGCAGCCACGCCTTCGACGGCAACACCGCGCTGCGCGACGCCACGGTGGTGCACCGGCTGCGGGAGGCTGGCGCGGTCATCCTCGGGCACACCGTGTGCTCGGCGTTCTCCGGCTCGATCACCGGCACCTTCGCGGGCAACGCCTGGCACCCCGCCTACGTCCCCGGCGGTTCCAGCCAGGGCTCGGGCGTGGCGACCGTGGCACGGCTGGCGGCGGCGTGCATCGGCGAGGAGACCGGCGGCTCCATCATGATGCCGTCGGCGGCCAACGGCGCGAGCGGCATCAAACCCTCGCTCGGCACCGCCCCGATCGCCGGGCTGATGCCGCTCTCCCCCGGCTACGACGTGCTCGGTCCGATCGCCCGCTCGGTGCGCGACGCGTCCCTGATCCTCTCGGTGATCCTCGGCCCCGACCCCGCCAACGACCCGCTGACCCTCTCCGCGCCCGATCCCTTCCCCGCCATGCCGCTGGCAGCCCGCAAGGGCCGCAAGCCGCTGTCCGGCCTGACCATCGGCATCCCGCAGACCGACTGGATGCGCACCAGCGCCGGCGTCAGGACCGGCACCTCGCCGCAGGATCTCTACGACGCCGACCACCTGGCCGCTTTCGGGCGCCTGAAGCAGCAACTCACCTCGCTCGGCGCGCAGGTGAAGGAGTTCCCCGGCCTCGACGTCACCGTGCCGGCCAACGACCCCTACTTCGCCAGCGCCGACGTCCTCGCCACGGTCGACGGCTCGCCGGTCTCACCGTCCTCCGCCGTGCTGAGTCCCAACCGGTACGAGATCCGCTACTGGGACGCGGTGAAGGACTTCGCCGCGACCCGCCCGGCCGGCCAGGCCGCGGCCCTGCTGGCCCAGTACGGCCGGCTGGCCCCCGGCGAGAGCGCCGCCTCCTTCGAGTCGGCCACCCGCTTCGGCGGCGCGGTGCCCGCCTCGGTCCGGGTCGAGGGCGAGCGGCGGCGCCGCACCCTCCAGGCCAACTACCAGGCCGCGCTGGACGCGGCGGGCGTGGACTTCATGCTGGTGATGTCGCTCGGCGCCCAGATCGGCCTGCGGGCCGGCGGCGGCTTCCCGGTCTACCGTGCGTACTACCAGCTTCCCAACGCGCTGACCTGGCCCATGGTCTCCTTCCCGATCGGCTACGACAGCACGGTCGGGCTGCCGATCACCGCGCAGTTCTGGGGCCCGAGGTTCAGCGAGCCGGAGATCGTCCAGGCCGCCATCGACTACCAGGACCACTACCCGCAGTACCACAACGCGGCGCCGCCCGACCCGGTCTTCACCGCCGCGCCGAAGGTCGCGCCGCGCGTGCTGACGGTGGAGCCGGCCACCCCGCCGGAGCTCTCCAACGACCCGCTGGTCGCCGAGGAGGCGCTGCGATGAGCTTCCTCACCGTCGGCTGGGGTCCGGTGATCAACGCGGGTCTGCCGCCGCGGCATCCCGGCGAGGGCGACACGCCGATCGCCACCGTGGGCTGGCTGCCCAAGCTCGGCACCGCCTTCTACCCCTATCCGCACGACGACCCCGACGCGGAGCCCGCGGCGGCCCGCTGACCCGGCGTCCGCCACGCCGGACGGTCCGGCCGGGCGCCGCGGGACGGGCGGGCGGCGCGGGACGGGCGGGCAACCGGGCGAGCCGGATCAATTCGAGACGACGCTGAGCGGACAGCCCCGCTTCCAGGGCCTGTTCGACGGCTCGGGGCAGGAGCCCGCCTCGGTCGCGGACTACGCCGACGTGCGCACCGTCGCCCAGCAGCCTGCCTCGCTGCGCGCGGACATCACCACCTTCCAGCAGGCCTCACCGCTCACCGTCGCCCAGGGAGCGGTGACCGCGACGGTCTGCGCCAGCAAGTACGGCCGTACCCTCCCCGAGCCGCTGCCCTACTGCACCAACCCGGGCAGCACCTCACCAACCAGCAGGTCCCGTACTGGACCCCCGCCAACTACGCGCCGAACGTGCCGCTCAACCCGACGACCCATCTGACCTGGACCGGCACCGACGGTTCCGTCGCCGTCACGGTCCCGCGGGGCCGCGATGACGTGTCGCGCTACGCCGAGCTGACGGTGGACATGTCGCCCGACGAGAGTGTGGCCACCGGCACCGACCGGAGGCTGGGCGTGACCGACGCCACCGGCCACACCAGGAGCGATCTGGTCGCGCACCTCAACCCCTGGGGTGTGACCCGGATGCCGGCCAGCGCCTCGACCAACCTCGGCAAGATCGTGCTCCAGCAGGTCCATGTGCCCACCTCGGCGCTGAAGAAGGCGGGCCTGGACCTGCGCCGCCTCACCCGGGTCACCTTCACACCCGCGGTCGGGGCGGAGGCAAGGCGACCGGCGGCGCCTATCTCTCCGACCTGTCCTTCGACAGCAGGGGCATCGGCGCCGCCTCCGTCCACCCGCGACGCACCGTCAACGTGGCGGCGGCCACGGCGGAGGAGGGCGCGGCGCCCGGCACGGACACCGTCGCCGTCTACCTCTCCCGGCCGAGCGCCACCCCGGTCACCGCCTATCTGACCGTCATCGGCTCCACCACCGGCAAGGTCGGCGTCGCCATGCGGCAGGTCGCCTTCTCCCCCGGCGTCCCCCGGCGCCACTGCCGGACGGTCCCGGTCCCGGTCACCGGCGACACTCTCGCCGGCACCGGGCCCACCACCGCCTACAAGATCGCCGTCTCCGACGCGGCGGGCGCGGTCCTCGGCGGCCACGACTTCGCCGCCGTCACCGTCCGCGAGGACGACGGGCTCACCGGGACGGCGACCCCCGTGCCGCCGGTCGGCGCCCAAGGCGACGCGTGCGCCGAGTTCCGCGCCCTCTCCCACCCGGGCCGGGCGACGGTGTCCGACTCAACCCCGGCTCCCGGCGGGACGGTCTCCGTGCGGGCGACCGGCTATCGCGACGGGGAGAGCGTCTCCCTCACCCTGGGACCGGCGACCCTGGCCACCGGGCTCGCCGACGCCCGCGGCGCCGTACGCCTCACCGCCACCCTGCCGGCGGACCAGCCGTACGGCACCGCGCTCCTCACCGCGCTGGCGCCGGCTCGGGCCACTCGACCACGGCGACGGTCCACGTCGCCCGGCCGTACGGGGGTTGGCGGCACTGACATCCGTGCCCCGTACCGGGGGGTGAGCCGGCGGCTCACCCGAAGCGCCGGTCAGTAGGACGGACCCGTACGACAGACCCCGCGTGCGACACCTCCGGGTGCCGCGCGCGGGGTCGCCTGTGTTCCACCACGTCGGACCGGACCGGCGCTCGCCGCTGCCGACGGGCGCCGCCGTCCGGCGGCCTCAGGCCGGGACGGTGAGGCGTACGCCGAGGATCGGGATGTCCACGTCGCCGCGGGCGTCGGTGTGCCAGCGCCAGTGCGCGCCGTTCGCCTCGCCGCACACCAGGCCGGTCCAGCCGGCGCCGCCCGGCCCGCAGAGCGCGGCGAGTTCGGCCGCCTCGCGCTCGGTCGGCGGGCCGGCCATGACCACCAGGCCCCTGACGGGGCGGCGGGAGGCGGCGCCCAGGATGGTGCCGCGCGCGGCGGCGGCGCGCCGGGAGACCCCGCGCTCCGCGACCCGGCCCACCGGTGTCAGGCCCGGCGGCAGCGGGATGGGCGGGGCGCCGTCGGAACCCTGGAGCACGGTCACCGGGGTGTTCGGCCGGTTGCGGGCCGTTTCCGCGAGCAGATTGCGGATCACGTCGCTCGCCACCCTCCGGTCGCCGGTCACGCTGAGCACACCGTCGAGCCGGCTGAGGTCGACGAAGACGGGCGCGCCGTCCGTGTCGACACCGGCCCGGACCAGACACGCGGCGGGATCAGCGGCGACGCCGTTCCACCGGCCGTCCGCCGGGCCGCCCGCGCGCCGCCAGCGCGTGTCGTCGACGTAACTCCAGGGCTGGTCCATGGTGTCGTTGGCGGTGAGCCAGACGGTCATGCCCTCGGGGTCGACGCGCAGCGCGTGCACCGGCTTGTCCGGCCGGTTCCCGGCGGGGGCGAACTCGCCCAGCGTGCCGTAGGCGCGGCGTACGGACTCGGCGTCGGTCGCGAACCGCCGGCCCACCGAGCGACGGGCCTCCAGGGTGCGCCTGCGCGCGGCCGGTTCGCCGAGTTTCGCGACGACCCGGCCGACTCCGCCGAGCCACCTGCGCACCCGCTGCCGGGCCACGATGGCCGCCGTCACCAGGGCCAGCACAATGGCGCCGATCAGTGCGAGCGCGGCCGGCAGCGGAATCGACAGGATCGTCGTCTTGGTGGTGGTCGTGGTGGTGCCGGGGGAACCGGTGGCCCCACCCGAACCGGCCGCCGTACCGCCGGACGTGGCGCCGGTGCTCCCGCTCGCGCCGCCCTGGCCGTTCTGGCCGTTCTGGCCGCCCCCGCCGCCGGAGGTGTCCTTGGCGAGTCGCACGTCGGGGCCCGACGCGTCGGACGGCAGCCGCAGGATCCAGCCCGGGTGCAACGGGGCCGAGGGATCGGTGAGCGCGCTCCCGTCCGGCTGGGCCCGGCCCTTGTTGAGGTCGAAGATCTCGTCGGCCCGGGACTGGTCGCCCAGGGTGCTCGCGGCGACGGACGGCAGGCCGGCGAGCGCCCCGCCGGTCCGCGCCGGGTCCTGGACCACGAACACCTTGACCAGCGCGCCGCTGTCGTCGGCCCGGGCCGGCGCGCTCACCGCGGCCGCGGCGACCAGGGCGAGCAACAGCACCGCGACCGCCCGCAGCAGCCCGCGTCCCGCGCCTCCCGCCCGGTGTGCCGTGACGGATATCG
The DNA here is from genome assembly GCF_045039895.1 of Streptomyces sp. NBC_01190. NCBI lineage: Bacteria > Bacillati > Actinomycetota > Actinomycetes > Kitasatosporales > Streptomycetaceae > Streptomyces > Streptomyces sp. NBC_01190. The sequence goes on along the minus strand of NZ_CP108580.1, from coordinate 7,696,639 downwards.
GCGGGCTGACCGCCGTGGCGACGACGCCGTTGCTCATCTTCTCCCCAGGTGCTCCGGACACTTCTTCACCACGTACACGGGACCGCGGCGGAAAGAGTTCGAAAAATCGACTGAACGGTTCGTGAGGTGCCGTCCGTGTAGGAGGCGAACACGCGGACCATCCCCCGCGGGGTGGACGGCTCAACAGAGCGATCCCACCGTCACGATCATCAGCAAGGAGCACCACCATGCCCGACTACAAGGTCAACTCCGATGAGACCGCCTCCACTTCGCAGGCCCTGCTCAACGACTTCTCGCAGCTTCAGGACAAGCTCTCCGAGGTGAAGAGCAAGATCTCCAGCCTGCTCTCCAACGGCTACAGCACCCCGGCCGCCCAGCAGAAGTTCTCGCCGTTCTTCGACGAGTTCGCCAAGGGCTTCGACCAGGTCAACCAGGGCCTCCAGGGCATCGGCCAGTACGTGAAGTCGGTCGGTGACGCGTTCTCGCAGACCGACGACCAGCTCGGCGCCAACCTCGGCTGACCCCAACCCGCCGTCCCCGCCCCCTAGCAGGAGAGAGACGATCACCCGTGCGATTGAACGTCAGCGTTCGTGACCCGCTCGACGAGGGGGTGTCCACCGCAGTCGTCGTCGACACCGAGCCCTCCGCGCGCGCGGGCCGGTTCGCGGCGGAGCTGGCGCGCGCCGTCGGGCTGCCCTCGGCCGGCGGCCGGCCGGCCGACCAGGCCGCGGAACCGGCCCTGTTCATCGGCGCCGACGCCGTGGACCCGCAGGCGACTCTCCGGGCGGCCGGCATCCGGGACGGCATGGACCTCGGTCTCGGCTCGCCCGTACCCACGGAGGCCGAGCCCGAGGGCCGTACCGAGATCCGGGTGGTCTCGGGGGCGGGCGCGGGGACGGTCTACCGCCTCGTGCCGGGTGACTACGACATCGGCAGCGCCGAGGTGTGCCGGATCCGGCTGGCCCCCGGCACCCCGCCGGTCGCCGCCCGGGTCCGGGTCGGGATCGACGGCGCCGCCGAACTGCTCAGCGCCCAGATGGCGCTGGTCGACGGCAAACCGGCGGAGGGCGGGGGACGTTGGCGGGAGGGCAGTCAGCTCGCCGTCGGGGACATCCTGCTGGAACTGACGTCGCGTCAGTCTGCGCGGGCCCCGCTGACGGCGGCCCAGGACGGGCTCGGCCTGGAGTTCAACCGGCCGCCGCGCTTCCTGCCGCCGTCGGCCGGCGCCCGCTTCCGGCTGCCGACGCCTCCGGTGAAGCCGGACAAGCGGCCGATCCCGCTGCTGCCCATCCTGCTGCTGCCGGCCGGCAGCGCGGCGATCGCCATCTTCGTCACCAAGACCTGGACCTTCGTCTTCATCGCCCTGCTGTCGCCGATCGCCGCGCTGGTCAGCCAGTTCGGCGGTCGCAAGCAGGCGATGCTCAAGTATCTGGAGCGCAAGAAGGAGTACGAGGAGGTGCTCGCCCGGATCCGCGCCGACATCGAGGTCGCGATCCTGACCGAGCAGCACAATCTGCGGCTGTCGCTGCCGGATCCGGCCTCCCTCCTCCAGATGGCCGCCCAGCCCTCCGAGCGGCTGTGGGAACGCCGGTGGCAGGACCCCGACTTCCTCTCCGTGCGGGTCGGCACCGCCGATCTGCCCTCGTCGGTGAGCGTCGAGGACCCCACCCAGGACGAACACCGCAGGACCACCGTGCCGGGGCTCAACCAGGTCCCGGTCTCGGTGGCGTTGCGCCGGGCCGGGGTCGCGGGCATCGCCGGGCCCGGCGCGGCCCGCGTCGCCGGCTGGATGGCGGCCCAGGCCGCGTCCCTGCACAGCCCCGCCGATCTGCGGATCGTGGTGCTGGCCGGACCTGACGGCGAGCAGGACTGGTCCTGGACCCGCTGGCTGCCGCACGCCCAGGCGCAGGGCGAGGACGCCTACTCCCTGGTGGGCAGCACCACCGACTCGCTGGCGCGGCGGATCGGCGAGCTGGGACAGCTCGTCCAGTCGCGGATCGCCGCGGGTCCCGAGCTGGTCAGGGGCGGCGTCAGCGGCTACCCCGACATCCTGGTGGTGCTCGAACAGGCCCGCAGGGCACGGTCGTTGCCCGGTGTGATCTCGCTGCTGCGCGACGGGCCCTCGGTCGGTGTGCACACCATCTGCATCGACCGTGAGGAGCGGCTGCTGCCCGAGGAGTGCGGCGCGGTCGTCGTCACCGAGACCGACACCCCCGGCTCCTGCCGGGTGCGCACCGGCTCGGGCGCGGCGCTGCCCGACGTCCGCACCGACTCCCCCGAGGCCGGCTGGTACGAGGCGCTGGCCCGTTCGCTGGCACCGCTGCGGGGGGTGGGCGACAGCGACGAGAGCGCGCTGCCCGGCTCGGTCCGGCTGCTCGATCTGCTGGGCCTCGAACCGCCGAGCGCGCAGGCCGTGGTGGCCGGCTGGTCGCTCGGCGGCCGCAGCACCCGGGCGGTGCTCGGCACCGGTTACGACGGTGAGTTCTCGGTCGACCTGGTCCGCGACGGCCCGCACGCGCTGATCGCCGGCACCACCGGTTCCGGCAAGTCCGAGCTGCTCCAGACGCTGGTCGCCACCCTGGCCGTGGTCAACCGGCCCGACGAGATGACCTTCGTGCTCGTCGACTACAAGGGTGGCAGCGCCTTCGCCGAATGCGCGGACCTGCCGCACACCGTCGGTCTGGTGACCGACCTCGACACGCATCTCGTGGAGCGGGCGCTGGTCTCGCTGGGCGCCGAACTGCGGCGCCGCGAGACCCAGTTGGCCGAGGTGGGCGCCAAGGACATCATCGACTACCTCGACAAGCGGCAGCGCGGCGGGAATGTGCTGCCGCCGCTCCCCCGACTGCTGCTGGTCATCGACGAGTTCGCCTCCATGGTCCGTGAACTGCCCGACTTCATCTCGGGTCTGGTCAACATCGCCCAGCGCGGCCGGTCGCTCGGCATCCACCTGGTGCTGGCCACCCAGCGCCCCGGCGGCGCGGTCACCCCGGACATCCGGGCCAACACCAACCTGCGGATCGCGCTGCGCACCACCGACACCACCGAGAGCCGCGACATCATCGACGCGCCGGACTCCGGTGACATCTCCCCGGCCAACCCCGGCCGTGCCTACGCGCGGCTCGGTCCCTCGGCGCTGCTGCCGTTCCAGTCCGGGCGGGTCGGCGGACGCCGGCCCGGCGGGCGGAGCGAGCAGGAGACCGAGGTGCCGGTGCGCGCGGCGGCGGTGGCCTGGCGGGACCTGGGCGGCCCGCTGGTCGGCGGCCCGGCCCGCGCGGCCGGTCCGGCCAGGACCGAGGCCGTCACCGACCTGGCCGTGCTGACCGCCGCCGTGGCGGAGGCGGCCCGCCTCGCCGAGGTGCCCCGGCAGCCCAGCCCGTGGCTGCCGGCGCTGCCCGACGTGCTGGAGTGGACCGTACCGGAGGCGCCCGGGCCCGCCGCCGATCGGCCGGGCGCCCTGCCCGCGGTCGCCTACGGTCTGGTCGACCTGCCCGCCCGGCAGGCCAGGGCGCCGCTCACCTTCGACCTGGACCGGGTCGGCCATCTGCACATCGTCGGTTCGCCGCGCAGCGGGCGCTCGCAGACGCTGCGTACCCTGGCCGCGGCCCTGGCCCAGGCACACGGCGCCGACGACGTGCACCTCTACGGCGTCGACTGCGGCAACGGCGCGCTCAACGCGCTGACCGCGCTGCCGCACTGCGGCGCGGTCGTCGACCGCAACCAGGTGGAGCGCCTGGGCCGGCTGCTGGACCGGCTGAACACCGAACTCACCACCCGGCAGGGCGTGCTGGGCGCCCGCGGCACCGCGGACCTCACCGAGCTGCGCACCACCCAGCCGCCCGAGCGGCGGCTGCCGCACATCGTGCTGCTGGTCGACCGCTTCGAGGTCTTCGAGCGGGAGTTCACCGCCTACGACAACGGCTCGCTGATGGAGCGGCTGGTCCGGCTGCTGCGCGACGGCGCCGGCGTCGGCATCCATGTGGTGCTGGCCGGTGACCGGGTGCTGGGCAGCAGCCGGTTCTCCGGCACCACCGAGGACAAGATCGTGCTGCGGCTCAACGACCGGCAGGACTACTCCTCGGTCGGCGTCCCCACCAAGTCGGCGCCCACCGCGCCGGTGCCCGGCCGGGGTCTGCGCACCGCCGATCTGACCGAGGCCCAGATCGCGGTGCTCGGGTCCGATCTGGCCGGCACCGCCCAGGCCCAGGTGCTCACCGATCTGGGCCGGGCGCTGACGGAGCGGGAGGCGGGGGTGCCCGCCACCCGCCGGCCGCTGTCGCTCGACGTGCTGCCGGACCGGGTCTCGTACGCCGAGGCGGCCGCGCTGCACGGGCCGACCGGGATGATGCGGCCGATGGTGGCGATCGGCGGCGACACGCTCGCCTCGCTCGGCCCCGACCTGGCGGACCTACCCACGTTCGTCATCGCCGGGCCGCCGCGCACCGGGCGCAGCACCGCGCTCCTCACCGCGGCGCTGTCGCTGCTGTCGGTGGGCACCGGGGTGATCGTGCTGGCGCCGCGCCGATCGCCGCTGCGCGAGCTGGCGGGCCGGCCGGGCATCGCGACCGTCATCACCGACGCGGAGGTCTCCGTCGAGGAGTTCCGCAAGGTGCTCGGCAATGTGCCGGAGTCGAACGCGGTGATCCTGATCGACGACGCGGAGCTCTTCATGGGCTCCGAGATCGAGTCCGATCTGGCGCTGCTCGCCCGCGGCGGCGCCGGCAACGGCTGGGGCGTGGTGGCGGCGGGCAACGCGGAGTCGCTGTCGCTGAGCCTCGGCGGCTGGATGGGTCAGATGAAGCGGAACAGGACCGGCATGCTGCTGTCGCCGCAGACCCTCAGCGACGGCGATGTGATCGGGGTCCGGCTGAGCCGCGGTGTGGTCGGCCAGGCCCCGCAGCCGGGCCGCGGCCTGCTGCACCTCGGCGACGGCGCGCTGCTCGCGGTGCAGGTCCCGCTCTCGGTGGTGGACGAGTAAGGCGCGGCTGAGCGGCGGCCGATCCGCCGCTCGCCCGATCCACCCACAAGACGAAGGACGGCCGGGCCCTCTCCGCCCGGCCGTCCTTCTCGTTTCATCTCATCCGGCGGTCACGAACCGGAACGTGCTGGTGATCGCGTCGAAGAGGTCGTAGACCTCCTCCTTCAGCGGCAGGTTGGGGCTGGCCAGGGTGACCACGAGGAAGTCCTCGGTGCTGCCGGGCACCGGCATCATCGTGTGCATCGTCAGCAGCTTCACATCGATGTCGCCGGTCAGCCGGGTGACCTCGGTCCCCGTCACCCGGGCCACCGTGCCGACCTGAGGCACCTTCACCGAGGCGATCACCCGGTCCTTGGGCGCGACCCCGTCGGCGGACGAGACACCGAGCTGGGCGGAGAGCACCGGCAAGGTGAGCTCCGAGCCCTTGGGCGTGGTGACGGCGAAGACCATGCCGTACGCCATGAACAGCCCCTCGTCGTACAGGGTGGCCGTGCCGGCGGCGAGCAGCGCCCCGTGCCTGCGGGCCGCCCTGCTCACCTCGCGGCCCTGCCGGAACATGTCGTTGATCCGGGCCTTCTGCCGCGGGTCGTCGGTGGTGGCGAGCGCCTTGGCCCGGGTCCTGGCCATCTCTTCCCCGCTGAGATCGACCTGGTCCCACAGCTCGGGGACGTCGAGGACGAATCGCCGCGCGCTGTTCACTGGCCGCCCTGCCCGTCGTCGAGGTTCCGCGCGGCGTCCTGGTCCGTCTTGTCGAAGGCGTCCAGAATGCTGCCGATGGCGTCCTTGACGCCCTGCACCTGCTTCTGGAGCTGGTGCTTGCCGTCGTTCCACTTGTTCTCGAAGTTCTGCGCCGAGCCGTGGGACAGCTCGGGGCCGAAGGCCGCGTCGAAGTCGAAGGTGTGGTGCCCGATGTCGATGAAGTCGTGCACGAAGCCCAACATGTTCTGTGCTTCGCGCAGCTCGTCGCCGGGTATGTTGACGTCCTGAGCCATCCCGATCCCTGGTCCGATCGCTTCCGGTGATTCCTTGCACAAGGGACACGGCGGCCGTGGGCTCATCGTTCAAACCGCCGGCGGTGGCCCGGCCCGGCCCCCGGTCGGCCGACGGCACAAAAACGGCACAGATTCGACACCGCCCCCTGCCTACGGTCTTCCTCAGAGACGACTCAGCCCTGAGGAACCACGACCAATGAAGACATGCGCGGCGGTCCCCCACTCCCCGGCACATCGCTCCGAACTCCTGATCACCCTGTTCGTGGAGCACAGAAAGGCGCTGACCGCCTACGCGGAACGGCTGCTCGGCGACCACCACCTCGCCGAGGACATCGCCCAGGAGGCACTGATCCGGGCCTGGCCGCACACCGACCGGCTCTACAGCACCGAGGGATCGATCCGCGGCTGGCTGCTGAAGGTGACCCGCAATCTCGTCATCGACCGGCTGCGCAGCGCTTCGGTGCGCTACGAGACGATCGGCTCGGACAGCCACGAGATGACCCAGCGCGACCACACGGACGCGGTCCTGGCCTCGGTGGAGTCCGCCCGGCTGCTGCGGCTGCTCTCCCACGAGCACCGGGAGGTGCTGGTGCACACCTATCTGTGCGGCCGCACCGTGCAGGAGACCGCCGGCATCCTGGGGGTGCCCGCCGGCACCGTCAAGTCCCGCCAGCACTACGCCCTGTCGAAGCTGCGGTCGCGCACCCGGGCCGGTGCGCTCTGAGCCCGGGACGTCGGCTCGGAAAGATCACGGACCCGGTGAACCATCCCGCGCCGCGCTCCGTGTAGGACATGTGAGTCTCTCTCCCCTCCGCTCCGGCACGCGCCGCCGCCAGGGCGCGCCGCGTGCCGCCGTGCTGGCCGCCGTCCTCGTCCTGGCCGCCGTCGTCACCGGCTGCACCAGAACCGTCACGGTCACCGGCACGGCGTCGCCCGCCGCCCCGTCGAGCGGCGCGCCCGCCGCTTCCGCACCCGCCGCCGCCCCGGCGTCCCCGACCGGGCAGGCCGCCACCACCGCGCCCGGCGGCAACACCGGGCTCCAGGTCATCGACAGCACCGCCGCCCAGAACGGCCTGAACGGCAACGGCGGCACGGTCACCGGCGCCACCGTGCAGGAGGCGCCGCCGGTCTGGGTGCAGCTCTCTGCGGTGCGGTCGGCGCAGCTCGGGGCCCATCTCATCGACATCAACGAGTCGACGCTCTACCGCTTCGACAAGGACAGCGCGCAGCCGTCGGTGTCCAACTGCGCCGACGCCTGCGCGACGCGGTGGCCGCCGGTGACCATCAAGGAAGGCGGCAACGTCTACCTGGCCGGTGTCGACCCGAAGGCGGTCGGCGCGATCCGCCGGGCCGACGGGCAGGTCCAGTTGACGGTGGGCGGCTGGCCGGTCTACCGCTTCGCGCAGGACACCCGGCCGGGCGACACCAAGGGCCAGGGTGTGGGCGGTACCTGGTTCGCCGTCGATCCGACCGGCGAGAAGGCGCGGCCGTAGCGGTGTCCCGGGTCGCGGCGGGCGGGTCAGCGGGACGGAGCTGCCTCCTCCAGCGACGGCAGGCTCTCCAGCCGCTCCCGCACGCCCGCCGCGTCAGGATGGCCGAGGCCGTCGTACAGCTCCAGCGCCCGGCGCCAGACCACCGCGGCCTGCCGCGGATCGGAGCTCGCCTGGTGGCTGTCGCCCGCGTGCACCAGGGTGTCCGCCTCCAGCGCGGGATCCCCGGTCCGCTGGTAGAGGTCGATCGCGTGCCCGTAGCCGACCAGCGCCTGCCCGTAGTCGCGCAGATGGTGGTGGGCCCAGCCGATGCTGTCCCAGGCCGCGGCCTCACCGCTGCGGTCCCCGATCTCCTGGTGCATCAGGACGGCCTTCTCGCAGTGGACGAGCGCCGACTCGTACTCGCCCATGAGCAGATGGGTCCAGCCGATCTCGTTGAGGATCATCGCCCGGCCGCTGAGGTGGTCGGTCCGCTCGTACCGGTCCGCCGCGCGGCGGTAGTGGTCCAGGGCCCGGTGATGGTCCTTCATGACGTTGGCGAGGAAGGCGGAGTAGCGGTGGGTGCGGCCCTGTCCGATGGGGTCCGCCAGCCGGCCGAAGAGGGTCTGGGCCTGCGACAGACAGCGCTGGGCCTCGTCGAAAGCGCCGAGCCGGCAGGCGGCGAAGCCCAGGCCGCGCAGCGCGTGGGCCTGGCCGGCCAGGTCTCCGGTACGGCGGGCCGTCTCCAGCGCGGTGGACTGGATGTGGTGCTGCTCCTGCCAGCGGCCGTGCCGGTCGAGGAAGATCTCCATGGTCGCGGCGAGCTGCCAGCAGGAGTCGTCGCCCTTCACCGCGTACCGCGCGGCCTGTTCCACCATGGCCAGCAGCACGTGCCGCTCGCGCCGGCACCAGTCGGAGGCCTCGGACTGTCCGCCGAAGGTCTGCGGGAAGACGCCCGCCGACACCGGCGGCAGCGGCACCCGGTCCCGGTGCGGGGCGAGCAGCGCGTCGGCGGTGTGCGTGCTGCGCAGATAGTGCTCGATCATCCGCCGGCGGGTCGCGGCGCGCGTCTCCTCGTCGTCCTGCCCCTCGCACAGCTCGGCGGCGTAGGCGCGCAGCAGTTCGTGGCTGGTGAAGCGGCCGGGGGTGTGCTCGCTGAGCAGATGGTGCTCGACGAGTTCGGCGAGCTGCCGGCGCACCTCGCGCGGCGGCACTCCGGCGAGGCTGGCGACCGCCGGTGCCGCGATGTCGGGGGCGGCGTGCAGGCTGAGCAGCCGGAACAGCCGGGCGGCGGCGGGGCTGAGCGCTGTGTAGGACCAGGAGAAGATGCTGCGGGCGTCGGTACGGGTGTCGCGGGTGGCGAAGGCGTCCAGATTGCCCTGGCTCTCCCGGAGTTCGGCCGCGATGGCGGCCAGCGAGAACGTCGGGTGCAGGATGGCGCGGGCGCCGGCGATGGCGAGCGCGAGCGGAAGGCGCCCGCAGAGGTCCACGATGGCCTGGGCGGCGGCGAGTTCGGCGGTCACCCGCTCCTTGCCCAGCCGCTGGACGAGGAGTTCGACGCCTTCGGCGGGGGTCAGCAGACCGAGCGGGATGAACCGGGCGTTGTCGGCGACGATCAGCCCGTCCAGACGGTGCCGGCTGGTGATGATGGCCAGGCAGCCGCCCGCCGCGGGCAGCAGCGGCCGCACCTGTTCGGAGTCGCGGGCGTTGTCGAGCAGGATCAGGAACCGCCGGCCGGCGAAGAGGCTGCGGTAGAAGGATGCCAGCGCGTCCGGGTTGTCGGGCACCCGGCCCGGCTGCACACCGAGGGCGTCGATCATGTCCCGCATGGCCTCGTCGGGGCTCAGCGGCGGCATGGCCGGGTGGAAGCCGCGCAGGTTCACATACAGCTGGCCGTCGGGGAAGCGGTCGGCGACCGCGTGCGCCCAGTGCACGGCCAGCGTGGTCTTGCCGACGCCGGCCATCCCGCTGATCGCCCCGATCACCACCGGCGCGTGGATGCCATGGCCGTCCGGGCCCAACAGTTCGTGTGAGCGGGCGAGTTCCGCCACCCTGCCGACGAAGGAGGGAATGTCGGCGGGCAGTTGGGCGGGGCGGACGGCGAGCTTGGCCGGCTCCGAGCCGCCGGGTCCGCCAGGACCGCCCTGGTCCCGGGTGTCGGCGGGCCGCTGCCGCGGTGTCTGGCGGAGCACCCGCTCATGGGCCGCGCGCAGTTCGGGGCCGGGGTCCATGCCCAGCTCCGCCGAGAGGTCGGCCCGGACGGAGCCGAAGAGCTCCAGCGCCTCCGCCTGCCGGCCGGACGCGGCGAGCCCGGTGACGATCCTGGCCTGGAGGGCCTCGTCGAGCCGGTGCCGGCCGGCCGCGGCGCGGCGCAGCGCGGCGAGGACGTCCTCGGTGAAGGGCGAGCCCTCCCAGCAGATGGCGTCGGCGGCCTCCTTGGCGGCGGCGACGTACTCGTGCTCCACCGCCACGAAGACGGGGTGGCTCCGCAGCCGGGGCATACCGCGTACGGTGACCGGTCCCTGCCACAGGCGCAGCGCCTCGGCGAGCGGCCGGACCCCGTCCTCCGCCGCGCCCGCGCCGATCGCCCGCCGGCCCTCGGCCCGCAGTTCGCGGAAGCGGGCCAGGTCGAGCGCGGTGGGGCCGGCCGCGAGCCGGTAGCCGCTGCCGGTGCGGACCACATGGCCGCCCTCGGCCCGGGGCGGCAGGCCGGGTTCCAACAGACGGCGCAGTCCGCCGATATGGCGGTGCACCACATTGACGGCGCTGTCCGGCGGGTCGTCGTCCCAGAGCAGGTCGACGGCTTCGTGCACGGTGACGGGCCCCGGCGCGCGAACCGCGAGCAGGGCGAGCAGGGCCTGCTGCTTCGGTGGGCCCGGCGTCAGTTCCTGTTCGCCACGCCACACCCGTATCGGTCCGAGGACCGCGTACCGCACTGCCGTCACCATCGCGCGAAGATCCCTGCCACTGTCCTTCTGATTGCCTCGTGGTCCTGCCCGGAGCGTGGTCCTGCCCAGGGCACGCCGGAGCCGACGGCGAGCGGGACATCGAGGTGGCCGGGATGCGGAGGGAGCGAACGAGGTCGCCCCGGCCCCGGTGCGCTGCCCGCCGAGCGTCTCCCGTGTTCAGGAATCGAACGATACACCGCTACTCGCGGGTTATCCGGGTGGTCGGCGAGCTACCGGTGAGTACCGGGATGGGCGTTGCGTCCGATTCGCCGGGACCTGGAATTCCGCCGGCCGCGCGCCGTCAGCCGCGAACCGCTCGCCGTGCCCGAACCGTTTCAACCGCCGATCATGCGTGAACTCTTGACACTCCAGAAACATCGGAGCAACTTCTCAGCTACGTGGGAGAGCGCTCTCCCATCGTCGTGCCAAGGAACAGCGCACCCCCCACCGGTCCGGCCCTCTTACTGGAGGTTCCGTGAGATCCCGCAGTCGTCCCCCCACCCCGGCACGCCGGCCACGCCGTTCGGCCAGGGCCGCGCTCGCCGCCGCCCTGTCGATCCTGGTCTCCCTGCTGATCTGGGGCGGCCCGTCCACCACCCGTGCCCACGCGGCGGACGCCCTCATCTCGGGAGGGCGGCCGACCGTGGCCTCCTCCGTCGAGAACGCGGGCACCCCGTCCGCCGCCGCCGTCGACGGCAACTCCACCACCCGCTGGGCAAGCGCCTGGAGCGATCCGCAGTGGCTCCAGATCGACCTCGGCGCCATGGCCACCATCCACCAGGTGACGCTGACCTGGGAGGCCGCCTACGCCTCCGGTTTCCAGATCCAGGTCTCCCCGGACGCGATCGCCTGGACCAGCGTCTACTCGACCACCACCAGCACCGGCGGCACCCAGACCCTGAACCTCAACGCCAGCGGGCGCTACATCCGGATGTACGGCACGGCTCGCGCCACCGGCTACGGCTACTCGCTCTACGAGTTCGCGGTCTACGGCAGCGTCGCCGCCCCCACGACCGGCTATGTGCTGGCCAACCCCCAGGTCACCGGGGTGACGCCCTCCACCTACAACCCGCCGCACGCCTACTTCCACGAGTTCCAGGCGAACTGCGGCGCGATGAAGGAGCTGCCGGACGACCCGATCGTGTTCCCCGGTCAGGCGGGCGCCTCCCACATGCACACCTTCCTGAGCAACACCTCCACCAACGCGAACACCACGCTGGCCTCGCTCAACGCCGGCACCACCACCTGCAAGGCGCCCGGTGACAAGTCGGGTTACTGGATGCCGACGCTCTACAACGGCAGCCAGGTCATCCGGCCGGTCGGACCGCAGGTCATCTACTACAAGACCGGCATCAACGACTACACCAGCGTGCGGCCTTTCCCGCCGGGCCTGCGCTTCCTGGTCGGCAGCCCGACGGCCACCTCCACCCAGTTCCGCACCGACCCGGGCTGGGTCGAGGGCTGGGAGTGCGGCGACTCGTACGGCAGCGTCGACTTCCCGCCGACCTGCGCGGCCGGGACGCAGCTCAACATCCGCTATCAGGCACCGAGTTGCTGGAACGGGCTCTACCTGGACACGCCGGACCACAAGAGCCACATGGCGTATCCGATCAACGGGGTCTGCCCGGCCGACCACCCGGTCGCGCTGCCGATGATCGAGTTCAAGATGGCCTTCCCGGTCAGCGGCGACATGTCCCAGGTCCATCTCTCCAGCGGCCGGGGCTTCTCCTTCCACTACGACTTCTTCAACGCCTGGGACCCCGCCACCCAGGCCGCCCTCGTCACCCACTGCGTCGTCGGCGGTCTCCAGTGCGACGCCCGCGGCTACGACGAGACTCAGCCGGCGAAGGGCGCCGCGCTCAACGAGCAGTACCAACTGCCATAAGGAGGACGTGTGTCCAACCCCTCGCCCCGGTGGCTCTCGGTCATCGCCGTCGTGGCCCTGGCCGCCGGAGCGGCGGGCTGCGGCTCGTCATCACCGCGGGCCGGCGGCCCCTCGACCAGCCCGCCGGCGAACCTGGCGACCGTGCCCGTGACCGCCCCGCCCGCCGCCGCCACGACCGGCGCGGGCCCGACCCCCGCGACAGCGATCATCTGCGGACAGGAGGCCTGGTCCGAGATCTCGGGGGCGCTCGGCGCGACCCCGGTCGAGCCGCTCAAGCCGACCTGGCGGGACCGCCTCTACACCTGCGCCTACCGGTACGGTCCGCACAGCGCGATGACCCTGTCGGTGAAGGAACTGATGGATCCGGCGGCCGAGACCGCGTATTTCACCGCCCGGCGCCATGCGGCGGGCCCGGCCGCGACCGCCCTGCACGGGCTCGGTGACGACGCCTTCGGGCTGCCCGACGGCAGTGTCTACGTCCGCAAGGACCTGACGGTACTGCGGGTCGACGTCTCGGGTCTGCCGGCCAGGTTCGGCGCTCCCCCGCGCACCCGGCGCCAGGTGGGCCTCACCGTGGCGACGACGGTGATGCTGTGCTGGAAGGAGCTCTGACCTTCGAAGCCGTACGCGATGCCGCCGGGCGGGGCCGATCCGCTGTCCTTCCCCGCCCGGCGGCGGCGCTCACTCGGCGCCGACGCCGCTGAACCGGCCGATCATCCGCGCCCTGAGCCGGAACGGCACCACGCCGAGCGGGCGGAAGAACCACCGCGCGTCCAGGCCGACGGGGTTGCGGAAAGGTATCCGCTTCCGGTCGGCGAGGGCGACGATCGCCTTGGCCCCCACCTCCGGCTCCCGGCCGGAGACCTCCACCAGCCGGCGGGCCGAGTCCTCGAAGCGCTCGTGCAGCCGCTCGTAGGGGCTGTCAGGGCCTCCCTCGGTCCGTTTCGCGTTCTCCCAGATCGCGGTGCGGTAGGTGCCGGGTTCGACCACCGCCACCGAGATTCCGAAGAGCCGGGTCTCCACCGCGAGGGACTCCATCCAGCCCTGGAGCGCCCGCTTCGAGGCGACATACGCGCTCAGGGCGGGGCTCGCGGCATAGGCCGCCACGCTCGTCACCGTCATCACCCGCCCGGAGCGGCGCTCCCGCATCGCGGGGAGGACTTCACGGGTGAGGGCGCAGGTGCCGAAGAAATTCGTCTCCATGACGCTGCGGAAATCGGCGTCCGGCTGGACCTCGAAGAATCCCGAGGCCGCCGATCCCGCGTTGTTGAGCAGCAGATCGAGCCGATCGCCGCAGTCCCCCAGGACGAATTCCACCGCCTTGTGGATGCTGTCCTGGGAGAGCAGGTCCAGTTGTACGACGGTAATACGATCGGCGACCGGTCCTGCCTCATCCAATAAACCGGTGCCCTGGGTGGTGTCGCGCATGCCCGCGTAGACGCGCCAGCCTTTACGGGCGAAGGCCACCGCCGCGGCCCGGCCGAGGCCGCTCGATGTTCCCGAGATCAGCACGTTCTTTTCGGCGCTCATCAGTTCTCCCGCCCGATGGTGGTTCGGCTGACACGGCCGATACGGCTGATACGGCTGATGTGAATGATGCGAATGATGCGAATGACACGGCCGGTACGACGGCGCGGCGCGCTCACGCCGGCGCCCCCTCGCGCGGCCCGCCGTCCCCGGCCGGCACGTAGACCTCGACGTCCACGATGTCGGCGAGCGCCAGCAGTCCGGTCATCTGCTCCTTGTACTCACCGGTTTCGAGGATCGCCCCGTAGACGTCAGTGCCCGCCCACCATCCGACATGACTGAAAAACCGGGTGTCGGAGGTGGCCCGCAGGAGGTAGCAGTCCAGGAATCCCGGCTGTGCGCGCATATGATTTTCATGCGCCTCGAAGAGCCTGTCGAACTCTTTTTCGTCACCAACCACGGAAAATCTTGTCATAACGGCGATTTTTCCTGATACGCCATCAGTCGGAAGATCTATCACGACATGCCCCTTTCTCGGCCACACGGCGGAATCAGTTAACCGCATACAGTGACGCGACACCAGAAGCCTTTTGAGCCGTTCTGGTCATGATCACCGACAGCGGTCGAAAGAGGGGCCGATCCCCTAAAGACCCCGCTTTACCAGGCGAAATAAGGGAGTTGTCGTACACGCGTCGCGGCGCCGGTCGCGGGGTTATGGGCCGGAACCAGCCCGTCCGGTTTGGAATGGGGCGCCGCGGCCGAGGGGATCACCGCGCGGGCGGGTGGTCCGGGATCAGTACGGCCGCGCCGTTGACGCGGTCACCCGCCAGATCGGCGAGGGCCTCGTCGACCCGGCTCAGCGGATACCTGGTGACCGTGGGGCGCAGGCCGATCCGGGCGGCGGTCGCCAGGAAGTCCCGGCCGTCCTGCCGGGTGTTGGAGGTGACGCTGCGCAGCTCCCGCTCCTGGAAGAGGCGCTGGTGATAGGTCAGCGCCGGGATGTCGGTGAGGTGGATGCCGGCCACCGCGAGCGTTCCGCCGCGGTCGAGAGCCGCGAGCGCCACCGGCACCAGATCGCCCACGGGGGCGAAGAGGATCGCCGAGTCGAGTGCCTCGGGCGGCTCGTCATAGCCGTCCCTGGCCGACGAGGCGCCGAGTTCCAGGGCGAGGCGGCGGGCGGCGGCCGAACGGGTGAGCACATGGACGGTCGCCCCCTCCGCCAGGGCCACCTGGGCGATGAGATGCGCCGAGGCGCCGTAGCCGTAGATGCCGAGCCTGCCGCCGGGCGGCAGCGCGCTGCGGCGAAGAGCGCGGAAGCCGACGATGCCGGCGCACAGCAGGGGCGCGAGTTCGGCGGGGTCCGCCTCCTCGGGCAGGGCGTAGGCGTACTCCTCGGGCACCAGCGTGAGGTCGGCGAAGCCCCCGTCGGCGTCCCAGCCGGTGTACTGCGACCAGGGGCACAGGTTCTCCCGGCCCATCCGGCAGTAGCGGCACACCCCGCACGTGCCGCGCAGCCAGGCGCCGCCGACCCGGTCGCCGAGCCCGAAGCGCGAGGCGCTGTCACCGGTGGCGATCACCCGGCCGACGATCTCGTGGCCGGGGACGGTGGCCGGCCGGTGCGGCGGCAGATCGCCCTCCGCGAGATGCAGATCGGTACGGCAGACCCCGCACGCCTCCACCCGCACCACCAGATCGCGGGGCCCCGGCTCGGGCACCGCGCGGCTCACCCGGGCAAGCGGTCCAGAAGCGATCGGCCCCGGCCGTGTCACGGCCCAGCCGCTCAGCTCTCTCTTCGTTCCCTGCCCCATGCGTCCAGGGTGCGGCCGGGCGACCGGAGCGGCAATCCGTGGCACCCGGCGTCACGCGGGGGTCGCGCCGGATCCGTCCCGCTCGCAGGTGGGGCGGACGGCGCGGGGGCCGGCAGAAAGGGCACCAGAAACGACACCGGAAACGACACCGGGAACGGCGCCTGGGAAAGGTCCTGGCGGCCTCAGCGGCGGCGCAGGCTGGAACCGCGGACCACCAGTTCGGGCTGGAGCACGGTCTGCCGGTGCCGGTGCCCGGCGGGATCGCCCATCGTCTCCTCCAACAGCATCTCGGCCGCCAGCCGGCCCATCGACACGGCCGGCTGCCGGACCGAGGTGAGCGGCACGGCGGCAGCGGCGGCGAACTCGATGTCGTCGTAGCCCACGATCGCCATCTCGTCCGGGACGCTGATCCGGGCCGCGAACATCGACTGGAGCACGCCGAGCGCCAGCAGGTCGTTGGCGCAGAAGACCGCGGTCGGGCGGTGGCCGAGGCCGAGCAGGCGTGAGCCGGCGTCCCGGCCGGCCGCCACATCGAGGCGCTCGGCGGAGACCTCGATCAGCGCGTCCGCCGGCAGCCCGGCCTCGGCGAGAGCGGTCAGCGCGCCCGCCCGGCGGTCGCGGACCTGCGGCATTTCCGGCGGCCCGCCCACGTAGACGATCGTGCGGTGGCCGGCCGCGATGAGGTGCTGTGCGGCGAGCCGTCCGCCGGCGACGTCGTCCACCGACACCGAGCAGACGGCCGGGTCGGCGGAGACCCGGTCCACGAGCACGAAGGGAATGCCCTGGCCGCGCAGGGCGTCGAGGCTGCGGCCGGTGGCGTCGGCGGGGGTCACCAGCACGCCGCGGACCCGCTGTTCGGCGAAGAGCGAGAGGTATTCGCGCTCCTCGCTGACGCTCTGCGCGCTGTTGCACACCATCACCCCGAGTCCGGCGGCCCGCGCGGTGCGCTCGGCGCCGCTGGCGACGGCCACGAAGAAGGGGTTGCCCATGTCGAGGACGAGCAGCGCCATGATCCGGCTGGCGCCCGCCCGGAGCTGGCGGGCGGACTCACTGCGCACGTAGCCGAGCCTGGTGATCACCGACTGCACCCGGGTCCGGGTCTCCTCGGCGACCAGATCGGGGCGGTTGATGACGTTGGAGACGGTGCCCACCGAGACACCCGCCTGCCGTGCCACATCCTTGATCCCCACCATGGATCCCACACTCCGTCCCGCATCCACAGCCGGGTATCCGTGCCCGGACCAGCGCCCTGTGGGATCACGCTGGAGACCCGCACACTGAACCTATTCAATCACAAGGATGTCCGCAGCGACCTTGCGGAAAAGGTCTGTTGTCACCTTCACGGCTAACCGAGAATGAATCGCTTCAGGGCAGGTGTCGCCGCGCTGCCGGCCAGTCGAGGCGGAACACCCCGCTGAGCGGAACCATAGCCGCACCGGCCGCTTCACCGGGCCGCCGGCCCGCGCGGGGCGGGCCGGCGGCGGTGCCCGGCGGCCGGCGGTGATGCCCGGCTCAGAAGTCGAACTGGGCGATGTTGGTCCGGTCGAAGACGGTGGGCTTGCCGAGCACCACCACGCTGTCCGTGCCGATGGTGAAGCTGCCCAGGTCACCGGCGGTGAAGGTCTGGCCGGGGGCGCCGCTGATCTGTCCTGAGGAGAGGGCGACCGCGGTGTAGCCGGCGAGGGCGCCGAGCTTGGCCGGGTCCCACAGTTCGAAGGACTTCACCGTGCCGTTGTTGACGTAGGCGCGCATGTCGTTGGGCGTGCCGAGGCCGGTGAGATGGACCGTGCCCTTGTACTTGGAACCGCTCAGATACTGGGCGGCGGCCTTGATGCCGACCGTGGTCGGGGAGATGATCCCCTTCAGGTCCGGGTACTGCTGGAGCAGGCCCTGCGTCTGCTGGAAGGACGTCTGGGCGTCGTCGTTGCCGTAGGCGACCTTGACCAGCTTGATGTTCTTGTAGGCGGGCTTCTTCAGCTCGTCCTTCATGAAGCCGATCCAGGTGTTCTGGTTGGTGGCGGTCTGGGCCGCCGAGAGGATCGCTATCCGGCCCTTGTTCCCGATCTGCTGGGCCAGCAACCGCACCTCGGTCCGGCCGAGGTCCTCCGAACTCGCCTGGGAGACGAACACGTCGCGGCAGTTCGTGTTGGTGTCGGAGTCGTACGTGACGACCTTGACGCCGTTCTTGCGGGCCTGGTTCAGCGCGGTGCACAGTGCGCCCGGGTCCTGGGCGGACACCGCGATCGCGTTCACCCGCTGCTGGGTGAGGGTGTTGACGTAGGAGACCTGGCCCGAGGTGTCCGTGCCGCTGCTGGTGCCGACCTCCTTGTACTTCTCCCCGAGCGCCTCGACGGCCTTCTTGCCGCCGTTGTCGGCGATGGTGAAGTACGGGTTGTTCACCTGCTTGGGCAGGTAGGCGATGGTCAGGCCCTTCTTGGCCGCCGCGCCCGGATCGACCGAGGCGGTCGAGACGGCCGAGGGCGCGGAGCTGCCGGAGCTGGAGTTCTTGGTGGTCCCGCCACAGGCGGCGGCGCCCACCGCGACGATGCTGACGGCGGCGACCGCGGCCGCGATGCGGCGGACGGGGGCGGTTCTGGGTGACATACGGGTTCCTTTCGCTGCCGCGGCACGGCAGATGACCGGGGGGCCGAAGCGGATCCGGCCGCGCCGGAGCCGAACGGGAGAGCCGGGAAGAGCGACGAGAAAGCGAGAAGTGAACCGGAGGGTGAGCCGGGGATGAGCCGGGGGTGACTCGGGAGGTGCGGGCGGATCAGCCGGCGGCGAGCGCCGCCGGCGCAGGTGCGGGGACCGCCTTGTGCCGGGCCCTGGACCGGCCGATCCGGCGGGCGGCCCGCGGCGCCAGGACGGAGATCACCAGCAGCACACCGGTGACCACGGTCTGGGACTGGGCGGAGACGTTGACCAGGCTCATCACGTTCTGGAGCGCGCCGAGCAGGAAGACCCCGGCGATGGCGCCGCCGAGGGTGCCTTTGCCACCGTCGAAGTCAATGCCGCCGAGCAGCACACCGGCGATGACGGACAGTTCGAGCCCGGTGGCGTTGTCGTAGCGGGCGCTGGCGTAGTGCAGCGCCCAGAAGACGCCGGTCAGCGCGGAGATCGTGCCGGTGGCGACGAACATCGACAGCTTGAGCCGCTTGACCCGCAGACCGGCGAAGCGGGCTGCCTCCTGGGAGGCGCCGACGGCGAAGAGCGACCGGCCGACGGGCGTGGCGTGCAGCACGGTCACCGCGATGAGCAGCAGCGCCGCCCAGGGCACGGCGGCCTGCGGGACGAAGCTGCCGCCGATCCGTCCGGTGCTGAAGTCCAGGTACCGCTGCGGGAAGTCGGTGACCGAGTCGGAGCCGAGCACGATCTGGGCGATGCCCCGGTAGGCGGCGAGGGTGCCGATGGTGACCGCGAGCGAGGGCAGTCCGAGCCGCGTCAC
The DNA here is from genome assembly GCF_045039895.1 of Streptomyces sp. NBC_01190. NCBI lineage: Bacteria > Bacillati > Actinomycetota > Actinomycetes > Kitasatosporales > Streptomycetaceae > Streptomyces > Streptomyces sp. NBC_01190. Next base: position 7,677,647 of record NZ_CP108580.1, on the reverse strand, counting down.
CAGCAGGCCGTTGACCAGGCCGCAGACGACGCCGAGCAGGACGCACAGCGGGATGATCGTCTCGATGGCCATCCCGGCGTTCCAGAGCTTGCCCATGACGGCGCCGGACAGGCCCACCGTGGAGCCCACCGACAGGTCGATCTCGCCGGAGATCACCAGCATCGTCATGGGCAGGGCGATCAGCGCGATCGGCAGGGTGTTGCCGATCAGGAACGACAGGTTCAGCGCGTTGCCGAAGTTGTCCACGCAGGCGAACGAGCAGACCAGCAGGACGACGAGGAGAACGCCGACCACGGTGTCCCAGCGCAGCGCGTCACGGCTCCGGGTGGCCCACGTGGCCCTGGCTGTCCGCGGATCGGCCGTCCCGGCCGGGCGCGGGGCGGTCCTGGCGGGGTCAGGCATGGTGGGCACTCCTTGTCTGTGCGGCCCTCGTGCGCGGCAGGCTCGCGATCCGCAGCGCGACCACCCGGTCCACCGCGATGGCCAGCAGCAGCAGGACGCCGTCGATGGCCTGGACCCACACGGAGCTGACCCCGATCGAGGGCAGCACGCTGTTGATCGAGGTCAGCAGCAGGGCGCCGAGCGCGGCGCCGTAGAGGCTGCCGGAGCCGCCGGTGAAGGCGACCCCGCCGACCACCACGGCGCTGACCACGGTGAGTTCGTAGCCGGTGCCGGTGCCGGAGTCGGCATTGCCGAAGCGGGCGAGATAGAGGGCGCCGGCCAGTCCCGCCAGGGCGCCGCACAGGATGTAGGCGGTGAGGACGCGCTTGCGGACCGGAACACCGGCCAGCCGGGCGGCGTGCGGGCTCGAACCGAGGGCGTACAGGTCGCGTCCGCTGCGGTAGCCGCGCAGATAGGAGGCGGCGGCCACGAGGACGGCGGCGGTGAGCAGCGCGAGGTAGGGGACGGCGCCGAGACCGTTGTGGCCGAGGTCGGTGAAGCCCGACGGGAGATCGGCCGCGGTGATCTGCCGGGAGCCGACCCAGATGGAGTCCACGCCGCGGATGATGTACAGGGTGCCGAGGGTGACGACGAGGGCGGGCACCTGTCCGAGGCTGACCAGCAGGCCGTTGACGATGCCGAGGCCGGCGCCGAGGGCGACCGCGAGCAGCACCGCGATCGCCGGGTCGCCGCCGCCGTGCAGGAAGTCGCCGGCCGCGAAGGCGGTGACGCCGAGTGTCGAGCCGACCGACAGGTCGACGTTGCGGGTGATCACCACGGTGGCCTGGCCGATCGCGACGAGGACCAGGATCGTCGCGTTGAGCAGCAGGTCCTTGATGCCCTGCTGGGAGAGGAAGGCGCTGTTGTCGAGCTGGGTGGCGCCCAGCATGACGACGAGCACGACGGCGATGGCCAGTTCGCGGACTTTCAGCACCCGGTCGATGAGGTGCCGGGAGCCGGCGCCGTCCGGGGGCGCCGCGGCCGGCGCGGGGTTGGCGGTCATCGTCATGCCGCGGTCCTTCCGCGGCCGGTGGCCGCGGCCATCACCGATTCCTCGGTGGCGTCCGCGCGGGGTATCTCGGCGGTCAGCCTGCCTTCGCGCATGACCAGGACGCGGTCGGCCATCCCGAGGATCTCGGGCAGGTCGGAGGAGATCATCAGCACCGCCAGGCCGTCCGCGGCGAGCTGTGAGAGCAGCCGGTGCACCTCGGCCTTGGTGCCGACGTCGATGCCGCGGGTGGGCTCGTCGACGATCAGCACCCGGGGGCCGGTGGCCAGCCACTTGGCGAGCACCACCTTCTGCTGGTTCCCGCCGGACAGGGTGCCGACGGCGTCGGCGAGCCGGGCGTACTTCACCTGGAGCCGTACCGCCCAGTCGACGGCCCGGTCCCGCTCGGCGCCGCGGATCATCAGGCCGGCCCTGCTGGTGGTGCGCAGTCCGGTCAGGTTGATGTTGCGGGCGACGGACATCTCCATCACCAGGCCCTGTTCGCGCCGGTCCTCCGGGACGAGGGCGAGTCCGGCGGCCATCGCCAGGCTCGGCGCGCCGGACTTGAGCGGCCGGCCGGCGACCTCCACCTGGCCGGCGTCCCAGCGGTCGACGCCGAAGACGGCGCGGGCGACCTCGCTGCGTCCGGCGCCGACGAGGCCGGCCAGGCCGACGATCTCGCCGCGCCGCACCTCGAAGGAGATGTCGGTGAAGACTCCCTCCCGGGTCAGCCGCCGTACGGAGAGGGCGACGTCGCCGAGGCGCGTGTCCTGCTTGGGGTACAGCTCGTCGAGGTCGCGGCCGACCATCCGGCGGACCAGGTCGTCCTCGGTGAGCCCGTCGACCGGCTCGCTGGCGATCCGGGTGCCGTCCCGCAGGGTGGTGACCCGCTGGCAGAGGGCGAAGACCTCCTCCAGCCGGTGCGAGATGAACAGGACGGCCGCGCCGCCTTCGCGCAGCGCCCCGACCACGCCGAAGAGCCGGGCCACCTCGTTGCCGGTGAGGGCCGCGGTGGGTTCGTCCATGATGAGGACCCGGGCGTCGAAGGAGAGCGCCTTGGCGATCTCGACCAGTTGCTGGTCGGCGATGGACAGTCCGCGGGCGGGCCGGTCGGGGTCGAGGTCGACGCCGAGCCGCTGGAAGAGTCCGGCGGTGGCGCGCCGGACCGCCTTGTGGTCCACCCGGCCGAGCGAGCGGCGCGGCTGGCGGCCGACGAAGATGTTCTCGGCGACCGAGAGGTCGGGGAAGAGGGCCGGCTCCTGGTAGATGACGGCCACGCCGGCGTCGCGGGCGTCGGCCGGGCCATGAAAGACCACAGGGGCGCCGTCGAGCCGTACCGTGCCCGAGTCCGGCCGGTGGACTCCGGCGAGTGCCTTGATCAAGGTCGACTTTCCGGCGCCGTTCTCACCCGCGAGGGCATGGGCCTCTCCGGCGTACAACTCCAGCGACACATCGCGGAGGGCGCGTACGGCTCCGAAGGATTTGCTCACCCCCTCCAGCGCGAGGACCGGAGTCCGTTCCGGTGCGGGGTCGGTCATGGTGTCTCCTCGGTCTCCCGGTCGATGACACGAGTGAAATGTTTCAATGGAGTTGCCGGGACGTTAGCCCCGCCCGGTGGGGTCGTCAAGGGTGCCCGGACCGGTCAATCGCTGACCAGACGTTCAGAACCTCCGCGCCGGACGCCGGACGTCGGCCTCGATCAGCCGTTATCGATCAATGACACGATTCAATAACGCCGCCATCGGGCCGGGACCGGCCGGCCCGGCCGGCACTAGCATCAGCGCTGCCCGAGCCGCCCGAACCCCCCTCGCCCCCACATCGCCCGGCCACCCCCGACACCCCCCGTTCTCGCACCGGCCAACACCCGTCGCACCGCTCGCGGTTCATTGACAGTGACCGGCCGCCGCGGTTACGGTGACCAATTAAATGAAACGATTCATAGAGGTTGCCATGACAGACTTGTCAGCCGTGAAGGCGGCGCTGAAGTCCCAGCGGATCGAGACGCCTTCATGGGCGTACGGCAACTCCGGGACCCGTTTCAAGGTGTTCCGGCAGGAGGGTGTCCCCCGCGATCCGTACGAGAAGCTGGACGACGCGGCCCAGGTCCACGCGGCGACCGGCGCGGCCCCTGTGGTGGCCCTGCACATCCCGTGGGACAAGGTCGACGACTACGCGGCACTCGCGGCGTACGCCAAGGAGCGCGGGCTGACGCTGGGCGCGATCAACTCCAACGTCTTCCAGGACGACGACTACAAGCTCGGCTCGGTGACCCACCCGGACGCCGCCGTGCGCCGCAAGGCGCTCGGCCACCTGCTCGGATGCGTCGACATCATGGACGCGACCGGCTCCCACGACCTGAAGCTGTGGTTCGCCGACGGCACCAACTACCCCGGCCAGGACGACATCACCGCCCGCCAGGACCGGCTGGCCGAGGCGCTGGCCGCGGTGTACGAACGGCTGGGACCCGATCAGCGGATGCTGCTGGAGTACAAGCTCTTCGAGCCGGCCTTCTACACCACCGACGTGCCGGACTGGGGCACCAGTTACGCGCACTGCCTCAAACTCGGCCCCAAGGCACGGGTGGTGGTGGACACCGGCCACCACGCGCCGGGCACCAACATCGAGTTCATCGTCGCCTTCCTGCTCCGGGAGCGGAAACTCGGCGGCTTCGACTTCAACTCGCGCTTCTACGCCGACGACGACCTGATGGTGGGCGCCGCCGACCCGTTCCAGTTGTTCCGGATCATGCACGAGGTGGTCAAGAACGGCGGTCTGGCGGCCGGGGCGGGGGTGGCGTTCATGCTCGACCAGTGTCACAACATCGAGGCCAGGATCCCGGCGATCATCCGCTCGGTGATGAACGTCCAGGAGGCCACCGCCAAGGCGCTGCTGGTCGACATGGACACGCTGACCGCCGCCCAGCGGTCCGGAGACGTCCTGGACGCGAACGCCGCGCTGATGGACGCCTACAACACCGACGTACGTCCGCTGCTCGCCGAGGTCCGCGCGGAGCGGGGGCTCCACCCGGACCCGATGGCCGCCTACCGGGCGACGGGGTGGCAGCAGCGGATCGAGACCGGGCGGGTCGGCGGCACCCAGGCGGGCTGGGGCGCCTGACTTCCGGGCGTCCGCACGCCCCGAGAACCCCGGCAGCCCGAGAAACCACGGCACCCCGGCACCCCGGCACCGGAAAGGACATCCGCATGGCATCCGCGACCCATCCCGACGTCAGCGCACTGCTCGAACGCTCGAACCGGCTCGGTTCCGACCCGCGCAACACCAACTACGCCGGCGGCAACACCTCGGCCAAGGGCACCGCGCCCGACCCGGTCACCGGCGCCGAGACCGAGCTGATGTGGGTCAAGGGTTCCGGCGGTGATCTCGGCACGCTCACCGAGCCGGGTCTCGCCGTGCTGCGGCTGGACCGGCTGCGGGCGCTCGCCGAGGTCTACCCGGGTGTCGAGCGCGAGGACGAGATGGTGGCCGCCTTCGACTTCTGTCGGCACGGCGGGGGCGGCGCGGCGCCGTCCATCGACACCGCGATGCACGGCCTGGTCGACGCCGCGCACGTCGACCACCTGCACCCCGACTCCGGCATCGCGCTCGCCTGCGCCGCCGACGGCGAGAAGCTCACCGCGGAGTGCTTCGGCGACACCGTGGTGTGGGTGCCCTGGCGCCGCCCCGGCTTCCAACTCGGCCTGGACATCGCCGCCGTCAAGCGGGAGAACCCGCGAGCCGTCGGCTGTGTGCTCGGCGGCCACGGCATCACCGCCTGGGGCGCGACCAGTGACGAGGCCGAAGGCAACTCGCTGCGCATCATCCGCGCCGCCGAGGCCTTTCTCGCCGAGCGCGGCAAGCCTGAGCCCTTCGGACCCGAACTCGCCGGCTACCAGCCGCTGCCCGAGGCCGACCGCCGGGCCAGGGCCGCCGCGCTCGCACCGCTGATCCGCGGCCTGGCGTCCACCGACCGCCCGCAGGTCGGCCACTTCACCGACTCCGCCGAGGTGCTCGACTTCCTCGCCCGCGCCGAACACCCCCGGCTGGCGGCGCTGGGCACCTCGTGCCCCGACCACTTCCTGCGCACGAAGGTCCGCCCGCTGGTGCTCGACCTGCCGGCCGGCGCACCGCCGGCGGAGGCAGCGGCCCGGCTGCGGGTGCTGCACGAGGAGTACCGCGCCGAGTACGCCGCCTACTACGAGCGCCACGCCTCGGCCGACTCCCCCGCCATGCGCGGCGCCGACCCGGCGATCGTGCTCATCCCCGGTGTGGGCATGTTCAGTTACGGCAAGGACAAGCAGACCGCCCGGGTGGCGGGCGAGTTCTACGTGAACGCGATCCATGTGATGCGCGGCGCGGAAGCGGTCTCCAGTTACCGGCCGATCGAGGAGTCGGAGAAGTTCCGCATCGAGTACTGGGAGTTGGAGGAGGCCAAGCTCCGGCGGCTGCCGGAGCCGAAGCCGCTCGCCGGCCGGATCGCGCTGGTCACCGGCGCCGGCTCGGGCATCGGCAAGGCCATCGCGCACCGGCTCGCCGCCGAGGGCGCCTGTGTGGTCGTCGCCGACCTGAACGCGGCGAACGCGGTAGCGGTGGCACGGGAGTTGGGCGGCCCGGACAAGGCGGTGGCGGTGCCGGTCGACGTCACCTCGGAGCAGCAGATCGCCGCGAGCTTCGCCGAAGCGCTGCTCGCCTTCGGCGGCGTGGACCTGGTGGTCAACAACGCGGGCATCTCCATCTCCAAGCCGCTGCTCGAGACCACCGCCGGGGACTGGGACCTCCAGCACGCCATCATGGCCCGCGGCTCCTTCCTGGTCTCCCGCGAGGCCGCGCGGGTGATGATCGAACAGCGGCTCGGCGGGGACATCGTCTACATCGCCTCCAAGAACGCGGTGTTCGCCGGCCCCGACAACATCGCCTACTCGGCCGCCAAGGCCGACCAGGCCCACCAGGTGCGGCTGCTCGCGGCCGAACTGGGCGGCCACGGCATCCGGGTCAACGGCGTCAACCCCGACGGCGTGGTCCGCGGCTCCGGCATCTTCGCCGGCGGCTGGGGCGCGCAGCGCGCCGCCGTCTACGGCGTCGAGGAGGCGAAGTTGGGCGAGTTCTACGCCCAACGCACGCTGCTCAAGCGGGAGGTGCTGCCCGAGCACGTGGCGAGCGCGGTCTTCGCCCTCACCGGCGGCGACCTCAACCACACCACCGGGCTGCACATTCCGGTCGACGCGGGGGTGGCCGCCGCCTTCCTACGCTGAGCGCGGGGCGCGCCCGCGCGCGTCCGCCCCTCACCCGCACCCACCCGTCGCACGTCACCTGTCATCTGTCGTCTGCCAGTCATCTGTCAGTCACCTGTCGCCGCCAAGGACATCACCGTGACCACCACCGCCGCGCCCGCCGCCGCCACCACCGCTTTCGCCGCCGCCGACCTCGGGGCGACCAGCGGCCGGGTGGTGCTCGGCGTGGTGGGCCGGGACCGGCTGGAGCTGACCGAGCGGCGCCGCTTCCCCAATACGCCGGTCCGGCTGCCGAGCGGTCTGCACTGGAACCTGCCGGGGCTGTTCCAGGAGGTGCTCGACGGGTTGCGGGCGGCGGCCCGGAGCGGACCGGTGGCGTCGGTGGGCATCGACACCTGGGCGGTGGACTACGGGCTGCTGGACGCGGACGGCGCCCTGCTCGGCCTTCCGTTCCACTACCGGGACAGCCGTACGGCCAAGGTGGCGGAAGAGGTGCGCGACCGGCTGGGCGCGCGCGAACTCTACGCGGCCACCGGGCTCCAGCACCTTCCGTTCAACACCGTCTTCCAGCTCGCCGCCGCGCGGCGGAGCGTGCAACTGGGTGCCGCACGCACCTTGTTGCTGGTGCCCGATCTGCTGGCGCACTGGCTGTCCGGGGGGATCGGCGCTGAGCTCACCAACGCCTCGACCACCGGACTGCTCGACGCCAGGACCGGGACCTGGTCGTCCGCCATCGCCGGCGCCATCGGGCTCGATCCCGGGCTGCTGCCGCCGCCGCGGCAGCCGGGGGCGGTGATCGGCGGCCTGCTGCCGCACGTCGCGGCCCACACCGGCCTGCCGGCGAGCACCCCGGTGGTGGCGGTCGCCTCCCACGACACGGCCTCGGCCGTCATCGCGGTGCCGGCCGCCGAGGCGGGTTCCGCGTACATCTCCTGCGGTACGTGGTCGCTGGCCGGCCTGGAGCTCGACGCGCCGGTGCTGACCGAGGAGTCCCGGGCGGCGAACTTCACCAATGAGCGCGGTATCGACGGAACCGTCCGCTATCTGCGGAACATCATGGGCCTGTGGCTGCTGGAGGAGTGCCGGCGTGTCTGGGCGGCGCGCGGGGTGCCGACCGAACGGGACACGCTGCTCGGCGAGGCGGCGCGCGCCGAGCCGTTCGCCGCGCTGATCGACCCCGACGCCCCGGAGTTCCTCGCCCCCGCCGACATGCCGGCCGCCATCACCGGGTACCTGGTGCGGACCGGGCAGCGGCCGCCGGCCGGACCGGGCGCGCTGGTGCGCTGCGTTCTGGAGAGCCTGGCGCTCGCCCACCGCCGGGTGCTGCGGCGGGCCGCCGAACTCGCCGGGCGGGACATCACCCGGGTGCACCTGGTCGGCGGCGGCAGCCGCAATGAGCTGCTGTGCCAACTCACCGCGGACGCGACCGGGTTGCCGGTGGTCGCCGGGCCCGCCGAGGCCACCGCGCTCGGCAACGTCCTGGTCCAGGCGCGCGCCCACGGGCTGGTCGGCGACCTGCCGGAGATGCGGCGTCTGGTCGCCGCCACCCAGCCGTTGCGCCGCTACGCGCCGGGCGGCGACCCACGGGCCTGGGACGCGGCCGCCACCCGGCTCGACCCCCGCTGACGGCTCCCGCCGCGGACCGGCCGGGCCGTCGCCACCCCGCAGAACCGGCCGGGCGTCGGCGTGGACGTCCCGATGGACCGGCCCCCAGTCCCCCGTCCTCGGATCGGACCGAGGCCCGTTCGGCGATCCGCGGATACATGCAGGCGCCCGCTAACGGGCACGGCCCGAACCGGGCGATCACCGCGCACCACTGGGTGACAGCCGCCGCGCGACCGCGCGCATCCGCCCGCTGAACTGGCCCGAATCTCGTTCCCGGGCCGGGCAGAACCGGGCCCTTTGTGATCTGTTACGGACCCTGGACCGGCGCGGGAGCGGCGGTATAAATCTTCTGCGAGCGATAACCGGGCAGGCCGTTGCCCGAATCGGCGGACGAGCGGGAGAGCGAGGTGGCGGTCATGCGGGCCCAGGAACGCCAGCACCGCATCCTCGCGCTCGCCCGCCACCAGGGTCAGGTCGAGGTCACCACGATGGCCACCGACCTCGCGGTGGCGCCGGAGACCATCAGGCGCGACCTCGGCGCGCTGGAGCGCCGGGGACTGGTCCGCCGCACCTACGGCGGGGCGTATCCCGTCGAAGGCGCCGGCTTCGAAACGGACCTGGCCCAGCGGGTCACCCTGCACGTACCGGACAAGCGCCGGATCGCCGCCGAGGCGGTCAAACTGCTCGGTGAGGCCGAGACGATCTTCGTCGACGAGGGCTACACCCCACAGATCCTCGCCGCGCTGCTGCCGGGCGACCGGGCGCTGACCGTGGTCACCGCCTCGCTGTCGACGGCGGCGGCGATCGCGGACTCCCCCAACACCACCGTGTTGCTGCTCGGCGGCCGGGTCAGGGCCCGGACGCTGGCCACCGTCGGCTCCTGGGCCTGCGCGATGCTGTCCGGCTTCGTCATCGACCTGGCGTTCCTCGGCTCCAACGGCATCTCCCGCGAACTGGGCCTGACCACACCCGATCCGGTCGTCGCCGATGTCAAGGCGAAGGCGGTGGCGGTAGCGCGCCGACGGGTGTTCATGGGCCACCACAGCAAGTTCGGGGCGAGCAGCTTCTGTCGCTTCGCCGACGTCGCCGACTTCGAGGCGATCGTCACCGACACCGGTCTGTCCAGCGCCGAGGCACACCGCTACGCCCTGCTCGGCCCCCGCGTCTTCAGGGTCTGACCCAAGGCACCCGACCTCCCGTATCCGCCGCCTCCCCCCACTCCACCTCGCCCGACTCCACCCCACTCCACTCCGCCCCCGCAGTCCGCGGCACCTCTCCGAACTCCCCGGCTGCCCTCCAGCCAAGAGGCCGGTTCGTGCTGCCCGCTGCCCGAAGCCCCCACCCCCAACTCCGGTTAGGAAAGGGACGCATCATGACGCGCACCTCGAGAACCACCCGCCGCGTACTGCCGACGGTCGCCCTGGCCGTGTGCGGCACCCTGCTCGCCGCTGCCTGTTCCGGCGCCGGCGGTGCCGGCGGCTCCGGGTCGCACTCCCTCAACGTGCTGATGGTGAACAACCCGCAGATGGCGGACCTGCAAAAGCTCACCGCCGCCAACTTCACCAAGTCCACCGGGATCAAGGTGAACTTCACCGTGCTGCCGGAGGACGACGTCCGGGACAAGATCACCCAGGACTTCTCCAGCCAGGCCGGGCAGTACGACGTGGCGACCATCAGCAACTACGAGACGCCCATCTACGCCAAGAACGGCTGGCTGTCGCCGCTCACCACGGAGGCGAACGCCGACGCGTCCTTCGACCAGGGCGACATCCTGCCCGCGATGCGCGAGTCGCTGACGTACCAGGGCCAGGTCTACGCCGAGCCGTTCTACGGCGAGTCCTCGTTCCTGATGTACCGCAAGGACGTGCTCGCGGCGAAGAACCTCACCATGCCCGCCCATCCGACCTGGACCCAGGTCGCCGACCTGGCCGCCAGGACCGACGGCGCCCAGCCCGGTATGAAGGGCATCTGCCTGCGCGGCCAGCCCGGTTGGGGCGAGATGATCGCGCCGCTGACCACGGTGGTGAACACCATGGGCGGCACCTGGTTCGACAAGGGCTGGCAGGCGCAGCTCACCGGCGCGGGCTTCGAGAAGGCGACCAAGTTCTACGTCGGCCTGGTGCGCGCCCACGGCGAGGCCGGCGCTCCGCAGTCCGGCTTCACCGAGTGCCTCAACGACCTGGAGCAGGGCAAGGTCGCCATGTGGTACGACGCCACGTCCGCGGCCGGTTCGCTGGAGGCCAAGGACTCCCCGGTCGCCGGAAAGCTCGGCTACGCGCCGGCGCCGGTGGAGCAGACCAAGAGCTCGGGCTGGCTCTACACCTGGGCCTGGGGTGTGCAGAAGGCGAGCAAGCACCAGGAGGACGCCTGGAAGTTCATCTCCTGGGCGTCGGGCAAGGGCTACGAGAACCTGGTCGGCAAGCAGTTGGGCTGGTCCCGGGTCCCGGCCGGCAAGCGCACCTCCACGTACGCCAACCCCGCCTATGTGGCCGCGTCCTCGGCGTTCGCCAAGCCGACCCTGGCGGCCCTGGAGGCGGCCGACCCGGCGAGCCCGGGTGTGCAGCCGCGGCCCGCGCCCGGCATCCAGTTCGTGGGCATCCCGGAGTTCACCGATCTCGGCACCCGGGTCTCCCAGCAGCTCAACTCGGCCATCGCCGGGCGGACCAGTGTCGACAGCGCGTTGAAGTCGAGCCAGTCGCTCGCCCAGAAGGTGGCCGACAAGTACGCGGGGAAGTGACGGGGCCCGTGAGCAGTCCTCTTCTCACCCGACGCCTGCGCTCCCCGCGGCCGGCGGCCGGCCGGGCGGTCTCCTCCCCGCCGCCCGCCCGGCCCCGCGGCGCCTGGGCGCGGCGCGCCCCGCTGCTGCCGGCCCTGCTGTTCATGATCGTCGTCACCCAACTGCCGTTCGTCGGCACCCTGGTGATCTCGTTCATGCGCTGGAACGCGCTGGACCCGGACGATCGCGGCTTCGCCGGGATCGCCAACTACAAGGAAGAGTTCACCGATCCCCAGTTGCGCTCCTCACTGTCCACCACCGTGGTGCTGACGGCGACGGTGGTCGTGGTCAGCCTGCTGCTCGGCCTGGGCCTGGCGCTGCTGCTCGACCGCAAGTTCATCGGCCGCGGGGTGGTGCGCACCTTGCTGATCACGCCGTTCCTCGTGGTGCCGGTGGCGTCCGCGCTGCTGTGGAAGCACGCGCTCTACAACGCCACCTACGGCCTGCTCAACGGCACGCTGACGTGGGTGTGGAGTCTGTTCGGCAGCGACGCGGCGCCGCAGCCTGACTGGCTGTCGGTGGTGCCGCTGCTGTCGGTGGAGGCGTCGCTGGTGTGGCAGTGGACGCCGTTCATGATGCTGATCCTGCTGGCGGGGTTGCAGAGCCGCCCGGGGGACATCATCGAGGCGGCCACGGTGGACGGGGCCGGCGCGTGGCAGGTCTTCCGCTATCTGACCTTTCCGCATCTGCGCCGCTACCTGGAGCTGGCGGCGCTGCTCGGCACGGTCTACGTGGTGCAGAACTTCGACGCCGTCTTCACCCTCACCTCGGGCGGCCTGGGCACCGCGAACCTGCCGTACACCGTCTACACCACCTTCTACCAGGCCCACGACTACGGACAGGCGTCCGCGGAGGGCGTGATCGTGGTGGTGCTGTCGATCATCGTGGCGACCTTCGCCCTGCGTACCGTCTCGTCGCTGTTCCAGGAGGAGATCCGCTGATGGCCGCCACCGTGCCGACCTCGCCCGCCGTGAGCGCCGCCCCGCCGGTGCCACGGGTGTCCGACCCGCGCCGCCGCGCCCGGCGGGGCAGTGCCCTGCTGGGGCTGCTGGCGTGGGTGTGCGGGATCGTCTTCTTCCTGCCCTTCGCCTGGATGGTGCTCACCTCGCTGCACAGCGAGCAGGACGCGGGCACCAATCCGCCGAGCCTCGGGGCGGCGCTGACGCTCCACGGCTACCGGGAGTTCTTCGGCGCCGGCACCGGCGTCAGTCCCTGGCCGCCGCTGATCAACTCGCTGACCGCCAGCGTGGCTTCGACGGTGCTGGTGCTGGTGCTCGCGACCCCGGCGGCGTACGCGCTGTCCATCAAGCCGGTGCGCAAGTGGACCGACGTGATGTTCTTCTTCCTCTCCACGAAGATGCTGCCCGCGGTGGCCGGACTGCTGCCGGTGTACCTGATCGCGAAGAACACCGGGCTGCTGGACAACATCTGGCTGCTCGTCATCCTCTACACCTCGATGAACCTGCCGATCGCGGTGTGGATGATGCGGTCGTTCCTCGCCGACGTACCGGTGGCGATCATGGAGGCGGCGTCGATCGACGGCGCCGGGCTGCCGACGATCCTGGTCAGGATCGTGGCCCCGGTGATCGCGCCCGGCATCGCGGCGACCGCGCTGATCTCCTTCATCTTCAGCTGGAACGAACTGCTCTTCGCCCGGGTGCTGACCGGGGTGGTGGCCGGCACCGCGCCGGTCTTCCTCACCGGCTTCGTCACCAGCCAGGGGCTGTTCCTGGCGAAGGTGTGCGCGGCCGCGGTCTGCATCTCCCTGCCGGTGCTCGCCGCCGGGTTCGCCGCCCAGGACAAGCTGGTCCAGGGCCTTTCCCTAGGAGCCGTCAAATGAAGGCAGCCGTCATCAGCTCCCCGGGCACGGTGGCCGTCGAGACCGTCGACGATCCGGCGCCCGGCCCGTCCGACGTGGTGGTGCGGGTGGCCGCCTGCGGCCTGTGCGGCACCGATCTGCACATCCTCCAGGGCGAGTTCGCGCCGACCCTGCCGATCGTGCCCGGTCACGAGTTCGCCGGCGAGATCGTCGCGGTCGGCGCGCAGGTGCGCGATCTCGCGGTCGGCGACCAGGTGGCGGTGGACCCTTCGCTCTACTGCCACGAGTGCCACTACTGCCGGCTCGGCCGCGGCAACCTCTGCGAACGCTGGGCCGCGATCGGGGTGACCGTGCCCGGCGGCGCCGCCGAGTACGCCGCCGCGCCGGCCGCCAACTGCGTCAAACTGCCTCCGCACGTCCGCACCCAGGACGCCGCGCTGATCGAGCCGCTGTCCTGCGCGGTCCGCGGCTACGACATCCTGCGCAGCCAACTGGCCAGCCACGTACTGATCTACGGGTCGGGCACGATGGGCCTGATGATGCTGGAACTGGCCAAGCGGACCGGCGCGGCCACGGTGGACGTGGTGGACATCAACGCGGAGCGGCTGGTGACCGCGAAGGCGCTGGGGTGCAGCGCCGCGGCCACCGGCGCCGACGAGATCGAACGGCCGCGCGGCTGGGACGTGGTGATCGACGCCACCGGCAACGCCCAGGCGATCCAGGACGCGCTGGGCCGGGTCGGCAAGGGCGGCACCTTCCTCCAGTTCGGTGTCGCCGACTACGCCGCCCGCGCGGTCATCGAGCCGTACCGCATCTACAACCAGGAGATCACCATCACCGGTTCGATGGCGGTGCTGCACAGCTATGAGCGGGCCGCCGAGCTCTTCGCGGCCGGCGTGCTCGACCCGGAGGTGTTCATCAGCGACCGGCTGCCGCTGACCGACTACGCGGCGGCGCTCGACCGCTTCCGGGCCGGCGAGGGCCGCAAGATCCAGGTGAACCCCTGACCGAGCCGCCGTACCGCCGGTGACGAGCCGCGGCGGCAGGGGGCCCGCGGCGGACGGCCCGGGCCCCCGCACGATAATGCCGTGGTGATCCACGAAAGAGACGGGCAGGCCGTGACCCCGGCCCTGCCCGCGTCCCCGACGTCCCCGGCAGCCCGGATGGTGACCGATGTGCTGGCGCCCGCTCATGTGCTGGTGGCGCTGCTGCTCGTCGTGGGCTGGCACTGCGGGCGGGAAACCGGGGTCGCGTGGGCGGTCGGCGCGGGCGGGGTGGCCGTCGGGATACCGCTCGGTGTCGTCCTGGCGGGGGTCCGCGCCGGACGGTACACGGACGTCCATGTGCGGGTCCGCGGCCAGCGCGCGGTACCGCTCACGGTGGCGGTGGTGTCGGCGGCCACCGCGGTGGTGCTGCTCGGCGTGCTGGGCGCCCCGCGTGAACTCGTCGTGCTGCTCTGCGCGATCGCCGCGGGGCTCAGTGTCGGCGGCCTGATCACCGTCTGGTGGAAGGTGTCGGGCCACACCGCGGTCGCCGGCGCGGCGACCGTCATCCTGACCGCGCTCTACGGTCCCGCCCTGCTGCTCCTGCTGGCGCCGGCCGCGCTCGTCGCCTGGTCGCGCCTGGTGCTGCGCGACCACACCCCGGCCCAGACCGTCGTCGGCTTCCTGGTGGGGGCCGTCGTCTCGGGCGCGGTGTTCGTCCCGCTGTACCGCTGAGGCCGAGTCAAGGGTGGACCCGTTCGGGTGGTGAAGCGGTGACTGCCGGGGCAACCGGCACGGCCGCCACCGGTCCCGTGGTGCTGACCGCGGCGTAGCCCGGCACGGCCGAACCGCCTGGAGCAAGGGCCGTGTCATGCCGGTCCAGGGTGTGAACAGTCACGGTATGGTCCGTTTTGCCCGCGGCTACCACGACCACCGCGAAGGATCGACGACCATGACCGTTCTCACCCTCCAGCAAGCCACCCGCCACGTCGAGGCCGGCCTCGCCAAGGCCCGCGAGATGGGCGTGTCCATGAACATCGCCGTGGTGGACACCGGCGGCCACCTGCTGCACTTCTCCAGGATGGAGGACGCCTGGCTGGGCTCCGTCGACATCGCCATCAAGAAGGCGAGGACGGCGGCGTTCTTCAAGATGCCGTCGTCGGCGATCGGGGAGCTCTCCCAGCCGGGCGGCTCCCTCTACAACATCGAGGTCACCAACGACGGCCTGGTCTCCTTCGGCGGCGGGCTGCCGATCACCGACCCCGAGGGCCGGATCATGGGCGCCGTCGGGGTCTCCGGCGGCGCCGTTCCCCAGGACGTGGCGGTCGCCGAGGCCTGCCTGGCGTGACGGGACGAGCCGGCGCCCACTCCCTTCACTCGTTCAACCATCGTTGGTCAGACGAGACTTGAGGGTTGACAACCGAGTGTCAAAACAGCACCCTTACTCTCGTAAGACGAACATCTATCCATGTTCGTTCTGATGAGGGGTGCAGTGAAGATCACCATCTCGGTCGAGGATCCCACCGAGCATTTCCAGCAGCGACTGCTGGCACTGCTGGCAGAACACGCCGCCGACGTCCATGTGGACACCGAGTGGACGGTCGAGCGGGCCGTCCGCTATTACCTGTCGCTGCCGCTCAACGCCCGCCGGATCGTGAAGGAAGCCACGATCCGCGACGGCTACGTGCCGGCCGACGAACTCCGCGAGGACGGCGACGGCAGTCTGCGCGGCCACAGCGCCGCCCTCAAGCGAGCGGTGGAGCGCGGCGTCCGCAACCGGTGGTGGCCGGAGGGCATGGAGGCGCCGATCACCCCGCAGGGGCCCGGGTTCGGCAAGGTGCGGGGGTACTGCCTGCGGCGGAACCTGGTGGATGTGTTCTTCGCCGCCATAGCCGAGGTCGGGCTGATGTCGCAGCGTGACGCGCTGGAGCGGGCCGTCCGCGCGGGTGGCGGCATCTGGGACGCGGAGCGCACGGTCAAGGCACTCGCCGAGGCCGGTGTCACGGTGGACGACAGCCGGGCGCGGCAGCTGCTGGGCGACCTCGCGGACCGCGGGCTGCTCGCCAGGAACGAGGCGAACGCCGAGAACGCCGAGAACGGCAAGGACAGCAAGAACGCCAGGGACGCCAGGGACGCCAAGGACGCCAAGGACGCCAAGGACGCTGCCGTCTACGAAGTGACGGACATCAAGGAGGACCGATCCGCGCTATGACCATGACCCCGGCAGAACTTGCCGCCCTGCCCACCGCTCCGACCCTCTCCAGCACCCTGGCCGAAGCCACCCGTTACGTCGGCGAGGGCCCCCTCCCCGCGCTGAGCAAGAGTGTGTACGGCTCGGCCGACCCGGCCAACTACGCCGCCTTCACCACCCCCGAGCACACCGTCGCCCTGGGCACTGCGCTGATCGCCACCGCACGTCGGCTCAACCCGGCGCTCGGCAAGGAGTGGCCCGACTCCTCCTGGAGCACCGGCCGGTTCTCCGCCACCGTCAAGGACGCGCGAGACGCCCTGATCGCCTGGGCGAAGGACCACACGCCGGCCGAACTCGCCACCCTCTTCCGCATCGCCGCCCATGAGGCCAGCCGCGTCGAGCACTGAGATCACCCCAGACCGCCTCGGAGCCCCTGCGTCAGGCGGGATCGAGCCCGCGCGGGTCACGCGGGGTGCCGCGAGCATGACCGGAGGGTCACCGCGTCGACCAGACGGAGGTGAGATGGCCGCGCTCGACGTCCTCCGACCGGCCCCGGGGCGCGGGGTCAGCGCTCTCGGGGGGCTCGACAAGGGCAGCGAACGGCGTCCGGTTTCGCCGTGCCGAACGGCCCGAACGGCCAAGATGCGGGGTTCCCGGCGGTTTCACGACAGCTCAGGACAGTGCCCGCCATCCCACACGCAGCGGCTTCGGCGGTGCGACGCTTACCGCCCGGACGCCGGTCCGCTACCCTCTCTTCCACCCTCTCACCGGGAGTCCGCCTGTCAAGGCGGGTCATCCCGTGCCGCCCCCCGACGCACCGAGAACCGGGCAGTCTAAGCTTCCTCCGCAACGGCTTGTGCGCGTGTGTCCGAATGCAGGCCGACTCATGCCCAATCGCGAAGGGTATTCGGCGCTTTGATACGTATGGAGTCAGTTACCAAGCGGTATCCTGACGGTACGACCGCTGTTGATCACTTGTCGATGGAGATACCCGACGGTGCCATCACCGTGCTGGTCGGCCCGTCCGGCTGCGGGAAGACCACCACCCTGCGCATGATCAACCGGATGGTCGAGCTGAGCGAGGGACGGATCCTGCTCGACGGGGCGGACATCCGGGAGCAGCCGGTCAACGCGCTGCGCCGGTCGATGGGCTACGTCATCCAGAACGCCGGGCTCTTCCCGCACCGCACCATCGTGGACAACATCGCCACCGTCCCCCGCATGCTCGGCTGGGACCGCAACCGGGCCCGTACCCGGGCGACGGAGCTGATGGAGCGGGTCGGCCTGGACGCCTCGCTGGCGTCGCGCTACCCGTACCAGCTCTCCGGCGGGCAGCAGCAGCGCGTCGGTGTGGCCAGGGCGCTCGCGGCGGATCCGCCGGTGCTGCTGATGGACGAGCCGTTCTCCGCGGTGGACCCCGTGGTCCGCAAGGGGCTCCAGGCGGAGCTGCTGCGGATCCAGGGCGAGCTGGGCAAGACCATCGTCTTCGTGACCCACGACATCGACGAGGCGATCCGGATCGGCGACATGATCGCCGTGATGCGGACCGGTGGCGAACTGGTGCAGTTCGCGCCGCCGGACGAGCTGCTGTCGGCGCCGGCCGATGACTTCATCGAGGACTTCCTCGGCACCGACCGGGGCATCAGGCGGCTGTCGTTCTTCTCCTCGGCCGGCCTCGAACTGACCACCGCGCCGGTCGTGGCGGTCGACTCCACCGCCCAGCAGATAGCCGAGCGCACCGCGCTGGGCCCGCGCTACCTGCTGGTCACCGACACCGACGGCAAGCCGCTCGGCTGGGCGGAGCCCAAGGACCTGACGGCGGGCGGCGGGAGCGTCCCCCGCGAGCGGCTCCTGTCGTACGGGCGGCCGTTCGAGATCGCCCGGCAGTCGCTGCGGGACGCGCTCGACTGCGCGGTGCTCTCCCCCACCGGCTGGGTCGTCGCGGTGGCGGCGGACGGGCGGGTGCAGGGCGTCGTGTCGCAGGAGTCGATCGCCGACGCCATCCGCGGCGCCCACGCGGAGCGCGCCGCGCAGGCGGCCGAGCGAGATGCCCGAGCGAGCCGATGAGCGGCTTCTTCGACATCCCGAGCGATCTCCAGCACTCCTATGTCGGCCTGATCGGGCTGCACCTCAAGGAGGCGCTCGTACCGGTGCTCGGCGGGCTCGTGGTGGCCCTGCCGCTCGGTCAGCTCTGCGTCCGCTTCCGGTGGCTGTATCCGCCGGTGCTGTGGGTGACGACGGTGCTCTACGCGATCCCGTCGCTCGCGTTCTTCGTGGTGCTCATCGACTACACCGGCGCCACCGAGACCACGGTGATGATCCCGCTCGCCGTCTACAGTCTGGTGCTGCTCGTCCCGGCCATCGTGGACGGCGTCCGGTCGGTGCCGGACGAGACGCTGGCCGCCGCCACCGCGATGGGGTTCGGGCCGGTCCGGCGCTATGTGCTGGTGCAGTTGCCCATCGCGGTGCCCGCGATCATCGCCGGACTGCGGGTCGCGGTGGTGTCCAGCATCAGCCTGGTCAGCGTCGGCGCCCTGATCGGCAATCAGGGCGCGCTCGGCAATCTGCTCGCCGACGCGCAGCTCTACCACCGCACCAATCTCGCGGTGAACTCGGTGCTGACCACGGCGGCCCTGGCGATCGTCTTCGACGCCCTGCTGGTCCTGCTGCGGATCGCGCTCACCCCGTGGATGCCGCGCGGCAAGGCGGGTGGGGCCCGGCGCGCCGCCGCCGTCAGCAGCTCCGAGACCGTGGCACCCGCCCTGGAGGACGCAGCCCGATGAACGTCCTGCACTTCGTCAACGCCTTCTTCAGCGACGGCTCGCACTGGCACGGCTACGACGGCATCCCCCGACGCCTGCTGGAACACATCGAGTACAGCCTGATGGCGCTGGGCATCGCCGCCGCGATCGCGTTGCCGGTCGGTCTGATCACCGGGCACACCGGGCGCGGCGGCAACGCGCTGCCGCTGATCGCCGCGGCGGCCCGCGCGCTGCCCAGCTACGGTCTGCTGGTGCTGATGGCCGTGGTGCTCGGCATCGGCCTGACCCCGGTGATGATCCCGCTGGTCGCGCTCGCCGTCCCGCCGATCCTGGTGACGACGTACGAGGCGATCCGCACCGTCGACCCGGCGCCGGTCGACGCGGCCCGCGGCATGGGCATGGACTCCAGCGCGATCCTCTTCCGGGTCGAACTGCCGGTCGCGCTGCCGCTGATCCTCAGCGGGCTGCGCTCGGCCGCCATCCAGGTCATCTCCACCGCGTCCATCGCCGCTTATGTGAGTCTGGGCGGTCTTGGCCGGTACGTGATCGACGGCCTCTACCAGCGCAACTACGAGAAGGTGGTGGGCGGCGCCACGCTGATCGCCGCTCTCGCGGTGGTGACCCTGGGGCTGTTCTCGCTGGTCTCGCGGTTCGTGGTGTCGCCTGGGGTCAGGCGCGGCTGAGCGGGGCGCGAACGGCGAACCGTAAGAGATCAGCCGTGAGAGATCAGGAGATACGCCGGCCGGCCCGGGAGTCCCGGGCCGGCCGGCGTTCACGTGCACGCGGTGGGCGTCCGCCTTCGGCTCGAAGGCCCGGTCAGCCGCCGGTCCGGCTCAACGCGACGTCCAGCACGATCAGCAGCGCGTCGCGGACCGAGCCGCGCTCACGGGCGTCGAAGGCGATGACCGGGACCTCCTCGGCGACGTCGAGCGCCCAGCGGACCTGGTCGAGCTCGTGCTCGATCCGGCCGTCGAAGGCGTTGACCGCGACGGCGAACGGGATCCGCTTGTGCTCGAAGTAGTCGACCGCGGCGTGGCAGTCGTCAAGACGCCGGGTGTCGACGATCACCAGGCCGCCCAGCGCCCCCTGCACGATGTCGTCCCACATGAAGCCGAACCGCTCCTGGCCGGGTGTGCCGAACAGGTAGAGCTTCAGGCCGGCGTCGATGGTGATGCAGCCGAAGTCCATGGCGACGGTGGTGGTGGTCTTGTCCGGGGTGTGGCTGAGGTCGTCCACGCCCGCCGCGACCTCGGTGATGTCGGCCTCGGTGGTGAGCGGCACGATCTCGGAGATCGAGCCGACGGTGGTGGTCTTGCCGACGCCGAAACCGCCGGCGATCACCATCTTGACCGGCAGCGGCGGCCGGGTCGCGGTCTGCCGGGCGACGGTGCCGCGCAGTGGTTCATTCGGTGTCACGGAGTGTCCCCCGGGAGTCGGGGATGGCGCGGAGACCATTGATCACCCTTTTCAGTACGGACGCGTCCTGTGCGGTGTCGGTGTTCGGCACGTACACCGCGAGTTCCCCGCTGGACTGAAGGTCCTCGGCGAGTACCCGGACCACGTTGAGATGCAGCTTCAGCCGGGCCGCCGCCTCCGCGAGCGACTGCGGCACCCGGCAGAGGGCGACGATGTCGTGCCGCTCGAAGGACAGCAGGTCGAGCCCCGCGATACCCGCCGCGGTCGTCACGACCTGGGTCTCGACGGGCATCGGCGGCCCGGTGCTGGCGCCCGTCACCCGGCCCGCGGTGACCAGGAACGGCCGGATGGCGGGCGCCCGCCCGACCGGGCCGGCCGACGACCCCGGGAACGGGTCCTCGCCGTCTGGCGTGCCGCCGGCCGCGGTCATCGGCATCCCTTCCTCGACCCCTCAGCCTTCGGACGGGTCACCTCGTCGACGCGGAACCGACGCTGTTCTTGAGTTCGAGCACGAGTTGCGGGCTCAGCGCCGCGCCGACCCGGTTGGCGAACAGGGTCATCTCGTAGGCGATGTTGCCCAGCTTCGCCTCCTTGGAGGAGACGACACCGAGCACCGCGCCGCTGCCGATCGCGGAGACCAGCACATGGCCCTGCTCCAGATCGATGATCACCTTGTTGAGGCCGCCGAGACCGTAGTTCCCGCTCGCGCCGGCCGCCAGGCTGGTGATGCCGGAGACGATCGCCGCCAGCCGCTCGGAGTCGGGGTGGTCGCGCAACTGCGAGACGGCGATCAGCAGTCCGTCGGAGGACACCGCGATGGCGTCCACGACCCCCGCCGTCTCGGTGGCGAATCGGTTCAGCAGCCAGGTGAAATCGGCTGCGGCGGCACGCAGATCGGCGGGCCCGCCCTGCCCTGCCGAGGTGTCACCTGTCGGCGTAGTCACTGTTCGGCTCCTTCCGGGGACCCTGCTCCGTTGATCGTTCTACCAGTATCCGCCGCCCCAGCGGCATCGCGGTGCGCCCGCTCCACCGCGGCCTCGAAGTCGTCGAGCTCCGAGCGGACTTCCTCGGCGTCGACCGGGCGGACCGGCTGGCGCGCGGCGCGCCGGTCGGCCTCGCCCAGCGTCGTCCTGAGCGTGGCGCCGCGTACCCGGCGCCGCAGCGGGAGCCCCGCGCCGTCATCGCCCCGCGGCCCGGCCGCCGGCGGACCCGCGGTGGCGCCGCGCGCCGGGGGTTCGGCCGCCGCGGCGGGCCCCCGGTCGGACGGCACCCGCCGGGGCAGCGGGGTGAGGCCCTGCCGCGGCTCGGCCGGCGGCAGTTCACCGCGGGCCGCGCCGGACGCCCCCACCTCGGGCCGGGGCCGCGGCACCGCCGCCGGCAGCGCCGAGCGGTGTTCCGGCAGCGGGACCTTGGCCGCGCCGACCCTGGCGCGACCGTCGGCCGCGCCGCCCGGCCGCCCGCTGTCGTCGGAGGAGGAGAACGGGCTCATGAGGAGCATCAGGGCGGCCGGGATCGCCACCTGACTGGTCACGCCGCCGCCCGGGGTACGGGCCAGGGTCACCGTGATGCCCCAGCGGCGGGCCACGCTGCCGACGACGAACAGACCGAGCACCTTGGTGGGTGCCAGGTCGAGCCGTTCCCGGCGGATCAGCCGGGCGTTCTCCTCGTCGAGGCGTTCTGCGCTCATACCGAGGCCGTGGTCGGCGATCTCGATCAGCGCGCCGTCGGTGCCGTTGCGCACCAGGACCTCGACCGGGCTGTGGGCGGGGGAGAACGCCACCGCGTTCTCCAGCAGCTCGGCGAACATCAAGGTGAGGTCGGCGATGATGTCGGGGGCGACGGTGACGTCGGTCTCGGCGAGCAGGGAGACCCGCTGATAGCCCTCGATCTGTCCCAGCGCGGCCCGCACCACATTGGTGAGCGTGGTGGGGCTGGCGTCGAGACCGGCCTCGCGGATGCCGGCCAGCAGCATCAGGCTGTCGGCGTTGCGCTGCAACCGGACCGCGAGGTGGTCGATCCGGTAGAGCCGGTCCAGCAGGGCCGGATCGGTCTCGCCGCGTTCGAGGGCGTCGATCAGCGCGAGCTGACGAGCCGTCAGGTTGGCCACCCGGCGCCCGACGTTGCCGAACATCTCGGCCACGTTGCGCCGGCTGAGCACCTGGCGTTCGAGCAGCGCGGCCGCGGTGCCCTGCACCCGGTTGAAGGCCACCGCCAGGTCGCCGAGCTCGTCGCGGGCGGCGACCGGCACCTCGCGCAGCCGCAGCGGGCCGGCGTAGGCGGCGTCGTCGTCGGCCACCCGGGCGAGTTCCTCGCCGGTGATCTCCGCCACCTGGGCCGCGGCCCCGGTGAGCGCCTGCACCGGCCGCACCACCGAGCGGCGCATCGCCACGGTGAAGACCAGCCACAGCACGAATCCGACCAGGGCGCCGATGAGCAGCCAGGTGGCCCGCCACCACGCCGCGTTCGAGGCCCGGTCGGCGCGGCCGGCCACCTGGTCGATCAGGGCGCCGGTGATACGGAGCCGGGCCTGTGCCTGCCGCTGGTAGGCCGGGTACTCCTGGAGCGCCTTGTCGAAGGCCGCCCGCACCTGGCCGGGGGACTTGGCCACCAGGGCGCTGGGGTCGATCTGGAGCCCGGCGTACTGGAGCGCGATCTCGTTCCAGGAGGTGTTCTGCTCGATCCCGGCGAGCCGGGCGGCCTGGGTCTGGCTGGCGAACCGGCCGAAGCGGGCGTTCTGGTAGGCGTACTGCTGGGCGTAGCCGACCGCGCCGACGAATTCGATGAGCGCGTTGGTGTCACCGGTCTGCGCGGAGAACACGCTGGTCTCCAGCGAGCTGTGCGCGGCGTCCGCGCGCAGCAGCGAGTCCAGCAGGTCGCCGGTGACGGTGGCGGCCACGCTGGAGCGCTGGTCGAGGCCGAGGCCGTCGATCAGTTCGTCCACGATGGCGGTGTAGGCCGGGTCGATGTTGTCGGCCGGCAGATAGCTCTGCTCGATGGTGGAGCGCAGGCTGCTGAGGCCGTTGATCTCCTTGAGCACCTGCGCCTCGGCCGCCGGCAGCCGTGCGCCGAAGGTGGTGCGCACCCGGTTGACCTGGGTGTCGACCGCGGTCCTGGCGCCGAGGTAGTCCACGATCGAGGGGCGCCGGCCGGCGGTGGCCGACTCGTAGCGCACCGAGAGCAGTACGGCCTGCTGGTGCTCGGTCTCCAGCCGGTCGATGAGTTCGGCGATCTGCCGGCTGTCGCGGACCAGTCGGGCCGCGGTCGCGGCGTCCCTGGCCTCGCCGGTCAGACCGGTGATCACGTAGGCGAGCAGCAGCAGGATCACCACGAGCGGCGCGCCGACCAGAACGTTGAGCTTGCGGCGGAACGGCCACCTGTCGGCGAACCCCCGCGCGCCACCCCTGGTAGACGGTCCGAGAACCGGGCGTGCCGGAGCGACCACCTCGTCCACGGACACCGAGCCTCCTGCTTGACCTAGCCGACAACCGTGCGCGGCCGAGGCGCGTGCCGACTTCCGCCGCCCGTCGTCCCGCCGGCTGCCCGCCTGTTCTATGGACGGAAACGACCGGCTGGGCGCGGTAGTTGTTCGTGCCCCGTGACCAACGTCCGGGAGACTACCTCGTCTTCGCCGCTGCCACCCGACCGGATCGTCAAGACTGGGTTACGGACCGGACGCGGTCAGGTTCGGCCATGTCCGCTCGAACCGGCATTTCATCAAGATTCGGGCAGTATGCCGATCGTAATCAGGCCGCTATTGACGGAGATCGAACCGGCTGGATTGGATCGATGGGCAACACCCGCGTGAGCACATCCACACCTTGTCCGATTTATCTAAACTATCCGAAATCTCCCAACCCAGAAGCGGAAACCGTGACTTCTCCCGTGAACAGCGCCTGGTCCAGCCCGACGCGCGTCCGCTTGGCCGGGGTGGCGGTCGCAGCCGCCGTAGCAGCAGCGCTGACGGGCTGCTCCTCGTCCTCCTCCGACAGCCCGAAGGACCCGCTGGCCGGGGCCAAGGCCGGGGGCGACACCGTGGTCGTCGGCTCGAACAACTTCGCCGAGAGCATCCTGATCGGGGACCTCTACGGAGAGGCTCTCAAGGCCAAGGGCATCAAGGTCGTCTACAAGCCCAACATCGGCAGCCGTGAGACCACGTACGGGCTCCTCAAGAACGGCACGCTGACCGTGCTGCCCGAGTACAACGGCGCCCTGCTGGCCTACCTCGACAGCAAGGCGACGCCGACCTCGGAGGCCGCCACCGATGCCGCGGTCAACGCGAAGCTCGACCCCAAGCTGACGCTGCTGAAGCCGGCCCCGGCGCAGGACAAGGACTCCATCACGGTCAACGCGACGACCGCCGCGAAGTACCACCTGACCACGGACTCCACCATCGCCGACCTCGCCCCGGTGGGCAAGGACATCACCATCGGCGCCTCGCCGGAGTTCCAGACCCGCCAGCAGGGCCTGGTCGGCCTGAAGTCGGTCTACGGCCTCACGCCCAAGTCGTTCAAGGCCCTCGACGCCGGCGGCCCGCTCACCGACGCGGCCCTGAAGAACGGCAACATCCAGGCCGGGGACGTCTTCACCACCGACCCGACCATCGCCAAGGAGAAGTTCGTCACGCTCCAGGACCCGAAGAGCCTCTTCGGGTTCGAGAACGTGATCCCGCTGGTCTACAAGTCCGGCCTGTCGCAGGCGGGCGTCGACGCCCTCAACGCGCTGTCCGCCAAGCTCGACACGGCGGCGCTGCTGGACATGGACGCCCAGGTGCAGAGCGAGAGCAAGGACCCGCTGGCCGTCGCCAAGGCGTGGCTGACGTCCGTCGGCCTGGGCTGAGCACCGGCACCCGACGGGGGACACGATGGGGACGGCATCAGAGATACCGAGACAGCGGACGAGCCACTCGCAGCGGACGGACCCGTCGAGCCGGACGGCCCAGGCGAACCAGGCGGACGCGTCCGCTGACGAGACGTCCTTCGTGGTGCTCGACGGCGCCGGCCTCGACGCCGACGCCGTGGCGCGGCTGGCCGACCACCGCGCCGTCCCCATCGCTCCGCCCGAGGCCGCGGCCCGGGCGGAGCACTCCTGGCACACCGCGCGTGAGCTGGCGGCGGCCGGCCGGATGTACGGGCGTGACACCGGGGTCGGCGCGAACCGGATGGTCTTCCTCAGCGAGGAGGACCGGGTGGGCCAGGATCTGCGGCTGCTGCGCAGCCACGCGGGCGGCGTCGGCGCCCTGCTCCCCACCCGTCAGGTCCGGGCGATGCTGGCCGTCCGCGCCAACCAGGTGCTCGCCGGGGGCTCCGGGCTCCAGCCCGCCATGGCGCAGGCCCTCATCGAGGCGCTGCGGCTCGGTGTCCACCCGGCGGTCAACGAGTTCGGCGCCGTCGGCACCGGCGATCTGACCGCGCTCGCCCAGACCGGACTCACCGTCATCGGCGAACGGCCCTGGCTGTCCGACGAGGGAGTACTGCGACCGGCCGGCGCCGACGGCCCGGCGGCCGAAGGTGGCGCCGCCCTGGCCGTGCCCGCGCCCGTGGTGCCGGCGCACGGCGACGCCCTCGCCCTGATGAGCAGCAACGCGCTGACGCTCGGGCAGGCGGCACTGGTCTGCCACGACATCGACATCCTGCTGCGGGCCTCGCACGCGGTGGCCGCCCTCTCGCTGGCCGCCGTGGCCGGCTCGATGGAGGCGTACGCGGCACCGGTGCACGCGGTCCGGCCGTATCCCGGGGTGGTGCACGCGGCGGCGGAGGTACGCAGGCTGCTCGGCGCCCCGGAACGGCCGCGCGCCACCGGCCGGCGGATCCAGGATCCGTTCGGCTTCCGTGCCTTCCCGCAGGCGCACGGCCCAGCACTCGAAGCGGCCACCGCGCTGCGCTCGATCCTCGCCGTCGAGATCAACTGTCCGTCGGAGAATCCGCTGATCAGCGATGACGGACCGGACGGCGCCCCGGCGGCCTACCACCACGGCGGCTTCTTCGCCGCGCCGCTGGCGCTGGCGCTCGACCAGCTCTGTCTCGCCGTCCTGCAGACCGGCCAGCTCGCCGCGGCGCGGCTGTCGGCCTTCGGCGACCCCGACATCACCGGTCTGCGCTCCTTCCTGGCGGAGGGTCCCGCGGGCAGCTCGGGCATGATGATCCTCGAATACAGCGCGAACTCCGCCCTCGCCGAGATCCGGGCCTGCGCCATGCCCGCCTCCAGCGGTCACACGGTGCTCTCCCGCGGTCTGGAGGAGGCGGCCAGTTTCGCCTCCCAGGGGGTCCGGCAGGCGATCCGGGCGGTCGACGCCTACCGGCTCGTGCTCGCCTGCGAACTGGTCGCGGCGGTCCGGGCGTTGCGTCAGCATCCGGCCCCGCCGCCCGCCGCCCCGGTGTTCGCCGTCCTCGACGGGGGTCTGTCGCCGCTCGCCGAGGACCGCCCGCTGAGCGCCGACGTGGCCGCGGCGGCGGACCTGCTGCCGACGCTCGCCGCGCTCTGAGGAGCCGCGCCGTCTTCGGTGCGGGCAGCGCGGGGCGATCAGTCACCGCTCAGCTCCGGCAGCACGCTCTGCCGGTAGAAGTCGAAGAACTGCCGCTGGTCCGGGCCGATCTGATTGACGTACACCTCGTCGAAATCGGCGTCGACATACGCGAGGATGGCCCGCAGATGCTCCTCCGGGTCGTTTCCGAAGGTGCCGGCCGCGGCCGTCATCTCCGGGCTGACCAGCGTGGTGGCCTGCTGGAAGTGCTCAGGGGTGGGCAGGATCTGCGGCAGTTCGCCGGGCAGTTGCTCATTGGGCCACAGCCGGTGCACGGTCTTGACCGCGCGGTCGCGGTCGCTGTCCCAGCAGACCTTGAGCCCGCCGAGCACCGGCTTGTCACCGCCGCCGCCGCGCCGGAACTGACCGACCAGATCGGCGTCCGGCTGCATGGTCACGAAACCGTCGCCGATCCGGCCGGCGAGCGCGGCGGACTGGGGGCCGAAGCCGGACACGTACAGCGGCGGCGGAGTGGCGGGCAGCGTGTAGAGGCGGGCGTTCTCCACCGTGTAGTGGTTACCGTGGTGGGTGACGGACTCACCGGTGAACAGCCGGCGGATGACCTGCACGGCCTCGTCCAGCATCTGCATACGGGTGGTGGCGTCGGGCCAGGCGTCACCGAGGATGTGTTCGTTGAGGGCCTCCCCGGTGCCGACGCCGAACCGGAACCGCCCCTCGGTGAGGACCGCCGACGTCGCCGCGGCCTGCGCGTTGATCGCGGGGTGCATCCGTACGGTCGGGCAGGTCACCAGGGTGGTCACCGGCAGCGAGGTCACCTGGGCGAGGGCGCCGATCATGGACCAGACGAAGGAACTCTGGCCCTGCTCGCCGTTCCAGGGATGGAAGTGGTCCGAGATGGCCAGCGCCCGGAAGCCGGCCTGTTCCGCCATCCGGGCCTGTTCGAGGAGTTCCGCCGGGGTGAACTCCTCGCAGGACATGAAGTAGCCGTACGTGGTCATGATTTTCCTTCCCTGCGCGGATCGGCGCGGGCCGGCCGGGCCCCGCGCCGATCCGCGCCGGTCCTCGCCGCACCCACCCGAACAGATAACCCGGGACTTCGGTACCCGGGTACCCGGCGCGCCGCGCCGACACGCCTGGCCGAGCCGAGCCGCGGCCACCTGCGGCGGCACGCTCCGCGGCGTGCGCTCTCGGTCGGCCGTCCGGGCAGCGCGGTCGTATACGCTCCACGCAGATGCCCGCGGCCGGACGCGTTCCGCCGCATCGCACCGGTCGTCGGTCCGGAGGCCGAGGGAGGAAGCGACGTGACCACACGGCCCGGCGACGACTCCTTCGACCTGGACCGGGCCCTCCAGGAGACCCTGGACCGGCTGACCCTGGTGGCCAACGCATCCGAGGCGCTGTCCAGCACCCTGGAGCTGGAGCCTGGGCTGCGGCGGCTGTCCCGGGTGCTGGTCCCGACACTGGCGGACTGGTGCGCGATCGACCTGCTGGAGGAGAGCGGGGAGCTGCGCCGGGTGGTGCTCGAACACCGTGATCCGGACGCGCTGCCCGCCGGTTTCCTCGAAGCGGTCCTTCCCCCGGCGGCCGCCGGCTCGCAGGCGCCACTGGCGCGGGCGCTGCGCGGCGCGGGTCCGCTGAAACTGGCCGACTTCCCCGCCCCCGAGGACGCCACCGACGACCTGGACCGGATCGAGTTGCAGACCTTCCGGCAACTCGGCGCGCACAGCGCGATCCTGATCCCGTTGCGGGCGCGCCGGCGGGTGCTGGGCGTGCTCACCCTGGTCCGCGGCGGGCCGGGCCCGCTGGACGAGGACGAACGGCTGCCGCTGCTGGAGGACCTGAGCCACCGCATCGCCATCACCGTGGACAACGCCCGGCTGCACGCCCAGGTCGCGCGGACCGCCGAGCGGCTCCAGCGCGCGCTGCTGCCCGACCTGCCGAGGCAGGGCCCGCTCGGCATCTCCGCCCGCTACGCCCCCGCCCGGACGAGCGCGGAGGTCGGCGGCGACTGGTACGACTCCTTCTCGCTGCCCGACGGCGCCATCACGCTGATCATCGGCGACATCACCGGCCATGACCTGAAGGCCACGGTGGCGATGAGCCAGATGCGCAACATGCTGCGCGGCATCGCCTGCGACCGCAAGGAACCCCCGGGCAAGATCCTGGCCCGGCTGGACGCGGCCAACGACATCCTCTATCCGGGCCAGACGCTGACCTGCCTCTACGGCCTGATCACCAAACCCGGGACCGAGGAGCCGTGGCTGCTGTCCTACGGGACGGCCGGGCACCCGCCTCCCCTGCTGGTGACCGACGAGGGCGACACCCGTTTCCTCACCGGCGGCCGTAGTCCGCTGCTCGGCATCGCGCCCGGCATCGTCCGCTCCGACGCCACCGAGTCCCTGCCGTCAGGCTCCACCGTGCTGCTCTACACCGACGGGCTGATCGAGCGCAGGGGCGAGACGCTCGACGACGGCATGACCCGGCTGCGCCAGCACGCCGCCGCGCTGGCCAGGGAACCCGTGGACACCTTCTGCGACGAGCTGATGACGGGCCTGGGCGAGGAGAACACGGACGACATCGCCCTGATCGCGGTCCGGATCCCGCGCACCACCCCCGCCCGGTACACCGCCACCGCCGAATGAGGCGGCACCTGAGCCGGGCCGGGTGCGGCGGGTGCGCCCCGCTCCCCGGGGTAGGCGTACTCCGCCGCGCTTCCCCGGGCAGGCGGCATCGAGCCGTCCCACCCGGTTGTCAGTCAGCAGATCCCGAGCAGCCTCAGGAGTACGTCCGATGGTCGATGTCCAGCGTTCCTTCCTCGTCCCCCGGCCGCTGCCCGAGGTCGTGGCCTATCTGGCGGACTTCTCCCACGCGGTGGAGTGGGATCCCGGCACCCAGGAGTGCGACCGGACCGACTCGGGGCCGGTGGCCGAGGGTTCGCAGTGGCACAACGTCTCGCTGTTCCGGGGCCGCCGCACCGAACTGACCTACCGGCTGGCCCGCCGCGAGGAGGACCGGCTCACCTTCGTCGGTACCAACAAGACGGCCACCTCGACCGACGACATGACCTTCCTGGCCGAGGACGACGGCACCCGCGTCACCTACCACGCGACCGTCCGCTTCCACGGCCTCGCCCGGTTCGCCGACCCCTTGCTGCGCCGGGAGTTCGAGCGTCTCGGCGACGAGATCACCCGGACGATGCCGGCCGCCGTCACGGACGCCCTCCCGGCGTGAGCAGCCCGGCCAGGTGATCGCCGAAGCCGCCCCGGGCCCGGGCCCTGAGCCGGGCCGAGGTGCGGACCGGACAGTCCTCGGTGCGCAGGACCCGGTGGCCGCCGGCGTCCAGCGCGGCGACCAGCGCGCGGTCCTCACCGACGTGCAGCGGCGGGAAGCCGCCGATCGCGCGGTAGGCGGCGGCGGTCAGCCCGAGGTTGGCGCCGTGGATGTGCGGATGGCGCCACGGGGACCCGTCGGACGGGCGGGTGGCCGCGTACCGCACATCGTGGCGGGCGGCGAGTGACGCCGGGGCGGTCACCGGCAGGCTGACGGTGCCGACGACGGCCTCCCAGCCCTCGGCCGCCCGGGCCAGGTGGTAGGCGAGCCAGTGCGGCGGGACGACGCTGTCGGCGTCGGTGACCGCGATCCAGGTGCCGTCGGTTTCACGGGCCGCGACGGCGGGGTCGGCCGACGCCGCGGGGTCGGCGAGGTCGGCAGGATCGGCAGGCACAGCGGGGTCGGCCGGATTTCCGACGGCCCGCAGTGCCCGTCCGACGCCGGCCGCGCGGGCCCGGCCGGGGTTGCGGACGTTCGTCGTGACGACCAGCGCCCCCGATCGACGGGCGACCTCGGCGGTACGGTCACGGCAGGAGTCGGCGACCACCACCGTCACGACCCGCACGCCGGCCAGGTCCGGGTGCCGCCCGGCGACCGCGATCGCGTTCAGTGCCGCGGGCAGCAGCGCCTCCTCGTTGTGCGCCGGTATGACGACCGCGATCGTACCGACGCTCACACCAGGCCTTCCCGCTCGGCGGGGCCGGCCGGCCGGCGGCCGTCGGGCAGGGCGCGGCCGTGGACCTGAAGGACGAAATCCGGCTCGCGATGGTCGGTGAGCAGGCTGAGCCCCGGCACCCGGGCCAGCTTCTCCGCGATCTCGGAGCCGGTGGACAGGTGCTCGGGTACCGGGTGGTCCCAGTGCACGGTGACGAGGGTGCCGCCGGGTTCCAGCGCGGCGACCGCGCGGTCCACGAGGCGGTCCCGCGCCGCGGTGTCGAAGTAGTAGAGCAGTTCGGACAGCACGATCAGATCGAAGGTGCCGTCCGGCCACTCGTCGGGGAGCGTCAGCCGGCGGACCGTCACGTGCCCCAGGCCGCGGGTACGCCGCCGGGTGCTGTCCACCGCCGAGGCGACGCGGTCGGCGGCCAGCAGGGCGTCGCAGCGCTCGGCGAGCCGCCGGGTCAGCTCGCCGACCGAGCAGCCCGGTTCGAAGGCGCTACGGTAGCGGGGCTGCGGCAGCGCGGCGACGGTGAGGTCGTACTTGCGCCGCTCGTACCAGCGTTCCGCCAGCCGCCAGGGGTCCGCCGCGCCCTGGTACTGAGCCTCGAAGTACGCCGCGGGCGTGCTTTCCCGCGGGGCCGGCCCGGCGGCGGCGCCGGTGGGGCCACCGGCCGCGGCGTCCCCGGGACCGGTAGGGGCCGTGGCGCTCATGCGAAGACCACCTCGACGTCCCGCAGGTGGTGGGCGATCTCCGCCGGCGGCAGGATCGCCGCGTCCTCGGGCGCCGGGCCGAGGGGCCGGACCTGGCTGACGAAGCGTTCGACGGCGGACCGCTTGCGGGCCAGCGCCGCGTCCGGCAGGTCCACCCGTTGGGCGGAGGCCCACGGCACCCGCGGGTCCTCCGGGTGGGCCCAGTGCCACATCCACACCGGATACATCAGGCACCGCACGGAGGCCGTTCGGGCGGCGGCCAGCGCGGCCCGGCCGGCCGCCTCGTGATCACCGTGCACGTCCCCGATCCAGGGCGCGAGCAGCAGCTCCGCGCCGCTCAGCAGCTCACTCAGGGACCCGGCGACCTCCTGCTCGTGCCGGGCCACCTCGGTGTCGGGGACCTTCAGCCGTACGACCTCGGCGGCGGCGGCCAACGTGTCCAGCGCCGAACGGAGTTCGCCGGCCCGTAGCTCCGCGAGCCGCTCGCCGGTGATGGCCTTGCTGTCGGCGTGGGACCGTTCGCCGTCGGTGACGGACACCACGGTGAGGGACACACCGGCGTCGGCGAGCAGCGCCATCGTGCCGCCGGCGCCGAGCACCTCGTCGTCCGGGTGGGCGGCGACCACGACGACCCGCCCGGCGGTGGGCAGCTCGAGCTCCGGCAGTTCGCGCAGGCCGCGCCAGGACCGCCAGTGGCTCTCGTCGGTCCCGGGCGCCTGGATGGGGTTGGCGAAGGCGGGCCAGCGTCCCGCCGGCGGCGTCACGCCGTGTCCTTGCGGGCGACGAGGCCGCCGAGTTCGGCGAGGTTGCGCTCCGCGTGGTGCTGGCGGATGTAGACCGCCAGGTCCGCGGTGTCGCGGGCGTGCCGTTCATCGTGACAGAGCGGTCCTGCCCCGGTGGCCCGGCCGACGTGGGTCAGGACGTCGGCGCAGACCGACTCGACCAGGGCGCGGACCCGCAGGCTGCGCACCCGGGCCCCGCCGTCGGCGTCGAAGGGATCGCGGTCGATCTCCTCGGCGGCCTGCCGCAGCACGGC
This sequence comes from Streptomyces sp. NBC_01190, assembly GCF_045039895.1. NCBI lineage: Bacteria > Bacillati > Actinomycetota > Actinomycetes > Kitasatosporales > Streptomycetaceae > Streptomyces > Streptomyces sp. NBC_01190. The sequence goes on along the minus strand of NZ_CP108580.1, from coordinate 7,645,220 downwards.
GCCCGCGGCGTGCAGCCGCATGTCGACGGCGCCGAGGTGGGCGTCGGTGATCGGGTCGGGGCCGCGCCCGGCCGCCGCCTCCAGCAGCACGCGCGCGACCGCGCGGGCGCCGCCGTACCAGCAGGCGGCCACCCCGATGCCGCCGTGCTGGAATCCGGGCCTGGTGAGATAGCCCTCGACCTCGCCGACGGGGGTCGCGGGCACCGCGTCGAACCGCACGTCCGGCGTGTCGCTGCCGGCCATGCCGACCGCCTGCCAGGTGCCCTCGACCGGCCGGCATCCGGGGGTGGCGCCGTCGCTGCCGTCGCTGCTGTGACTGCTGTCGCTGCCGTCTTCGTCCCCGGCGCCGGTGGCGGCCGCGAAAAGCCGGCGGCCGTCCGCCGCCTCGGCGGTCACCAGCGCGTGGGTGACGCTGTGCGCGCCGGAGCAGTACTGCTTGCGGCCGCTCAGCAGCCAGCCCCGTTCGGTACGGGTGGCGGTGAGCCCCTCCCCCGGCGGTTCCGCGGCCCAGACGCCCCAGCGCTGCCCGGCCCGCGGCGGCGGCCCGTCGAGTTCGGCCAGGATCGCCACGGCGTCGACATGACCCTCGACCAGCCGCGCCAGGCACAGATCCCGCTCCGCGACGCGGGTCAGGGCCTCGAACCGCTCGCCGGTCCGGCCGGAACCGGGCAGGGGGCACGCCAGCGCCCCGGACGCCAGGTCCGCCACGGCCGCGGAGAAGGCGGCCGCGGTCTCGCGCCGGGCCCGCTGGGCGGAGAACCCGGTTCGCGCTTCGGCCGGGTCCTCCCCCGTCGGCGAGCCGGCCGCATGGTTCTGGTGGGCTGTGCTGTGCATCCGTGGTGCTCCTTGGCGCGCGGCAGTCTCTTTTCTCCGCCCTCACCTTGACCCGGGGCGGGGACGTACGCATCCGCGTGCCCGGCAATCGCGTCCCTACGCAATTCCGGCGCAATTCCGGGCGAAGCGCCGGACCACGGTCGGTCACCCGGACGGACACGGAGCCTTCTGCTTGCCGCTGACTCGAACGTTTCAACGCGGCCGACGCGCGCTGCGGGAAAGCGGGGCCGGCCCCGCCGGCCGACCGGGCGGCTTGACCGGCGGGCACTGGTGCGGGGGCGGGCGGCAGCGGTGTCCGTCCTGTCTCTTGACGCCTCCAGCCGCCTCTCATACATTTCCCGTGCACGGGGTCAATGAATCGTTTCACTCATACGTTTTTTCTTCCCCGCCCACTTTCTGGAGGGCTTGAGCCGTGGACGCTTTCCCCCTGCTCGGACACCGCTCCTCCCGCGCCGGACACCACCGAGCGCGCGTTCTTCTGCTCATCGCGGCGGTGTGCGCGGCCGTCGGGCTCTCCACCGCTCCCGCCGCCACCGCGGGCGCTGCGGGCGCTGCGGGCGCTGCCGCCGCCGCTGGCCCGGCCGCCGGCGCTCCCCTCGGCCGTTCGGCGGGGGACGCGTACATCTACGCCCCCCACACCCGCACCCTCCACCCGGTGGCCGTGCAGGGATACTCCGGTTCCGTCACCTCGCCGCAGAACGTGCTGTCCGGAGCGCCCACCCGTATCTCCGGGGCCGACTCCGCCCTGGTGCTCGACTTCGGCAAGGAGGTCGGCGGCCTGGTGACGCTGACCTTCGGCGGGGCGAGCGGCAGCGGCAGGCAGCTCGGCCTGGCCTTCAGCGAGTCGTCGCTCTACACCGGCCGGACCAGCGACCTCAGCAGCGGCACCGTGTACTCCGGGACCGGCACCGACGGCGCGCTCCAGGCGACGGTGAACGGCGCCGGCACCTGGACCATGCCGACCGACAAGCTGCGCGGCGGCTTCCGCTATCTGACCGTCTTCCTCTCCTCGTCCGGCTGGGTCGACCTCAACGGGGTCTCGCTCGCCTTCACCGGGGCGGCGGGGATGAGCGACCCGAGCGCGTACACCAACTACTTCTACTCCAACGACGCGCTGCTCAACCGGATCTGGTACGCCGGTGCCTACACCGTGCAGATGGACACCATCGACCCGGGCACCGGGCGGGCCTATCCGCCGCCGTCCGCCGGGTGGGAGAACAACGCCCTCATCGGCTCGGGCGCGGGCATCCTCAGCGACGGCGCGAAACGTGACCGCGCGGTGTGGCCGGGCGACCTGGGCATCTCGCTGCCCACCGCATACGTGTCGACCGGCGACATCGCCTCCACCAGGAACGCTCTGAACAGCCTCTACCAGCACCAGAACGCGTCGACCGGTGAGCTGGAGTACGGCGGCCCGGCGGTCAACTTCTACGGCTCGGACACATATCACACCTGGACGCTCGTCGGGACGGCCTCCTTGTACACCTACTCCGGCGACCGGGCATGGCTCGACTCCGTCTGGAGCCGCTACAAGCTCGGCATGGCCTTCATCACCGCGAAGATCGACGGCGCCGGCCTGCTCAACGTCACCGGCGCCAACGACTGGGCACGCGGTGGCCAGGGCGGGGAGAACATCGAGGCCAACGCCATCCTCTACGCGGCCCTGCTGGGCGGCGTCGGACTGGCGCGGGCCGAGGGCGACACCGCGGCGGCGGCCGGCTGGCAGCAGCAGGCCGCCACCCTCAAGTCGGCGGCGAACCAGCGGCTTTGGAACAGCGCCATCGGCCTCTACCGCGACAACCCGACCAGCACCCTCTATCCGCAGGACGGCAACTCCCTTGCCGTCTGGTACGGGTTGACCGACAGCCCCGCCAAGAACACCGGTATCGCGCGCGCCCTGGCCGCGCGGTGGAACAACGTCGGTGCCGCGAGCCCGGAGAAGGACGGCGGCGCGATCGGCACCTTCCCCGGATCGATGGAGGTGCAGGCCCACTTCGTGGCCGACGACGACCTCGACGCGCTCACCCTCATCCGGCGCGAGTGGGGTTACATGCTCAGCAGCCCGACGGGCACCGGCAGCACCTTCTGGGAAGGCTTCCGCTCGGACGGCTCCTTCGACTACGGCGGCACGTACATGAGCCTCGCGCACGGCTGGGCCACCGGACCGACGTCCGCGCTGACCTCGTACGTCCTGGGGCTCTCGCCGACCGGCACCGCGAGTTACGACTTCGTGCCGCACCCCGGCGACCTGACCCATGCGGAGGGCACGATCGCCATGCCGCAGGGCAAGGCGACCGGCTCCTGGGACTATGACTCCGCCGCGGGCACCCTCGCCGGGCAGTTGACGAGTCCGGCCGGGACCACCGCCAGGATCGGCGTGCCGACCTACGGAGCGTCGGGCGTCAGTATCTCCGTCAACGGGGCCGCCGTGTGGAGCGGCGGCACCTTCCACCCGGTGCCGGGGATCACCGGCGGCTCCACGGACGGCGGCTACGTCTACCTCACCGGGGTGGCGGCCGGGAGTTACACGGTCGCCGCCACCGGAGTCGGCGCGCCCGTCCCCTTCGCCACCTCGGTGACCGGCCCAGGGCTGCCGGCCGGCTACACCCTCTGCGCCGCCGAGGGCGGAACGTGCACACCGACCGGCACCCAGGTGCTGGCCTACGGCGCCGGCGGCTACACCTACAAAGCGGTCAGCGGACCGACGAGTTGTTCGAGCGCGGCCTTCGGCGGCGCCGACCCGGCGTACGGCGTGCTGAAGTCCTGCTACCTCGCGCCCGCCGGCGGCCCGTCCGGCTACACGGCGTGCGCCGCCGAGCACGGCACCTGCGCGGTCAGCGGCACCCGGGAGGTCGCCTTCGGCGCGGGCGGCGCCTTCCGCTTCCAGGTCGTCACCGGCGGCGTCCCCTGCACGAGCGACGCCTTCGGCACCGACCCGCTCGCCGATGTCGCGAAGAGCTGTTACGTCGCCCCGGCCGGAGCGCCGCCGGGAGGCTGGACCGCGTGCGCCGCGGAGAAGGCCGTCTGCGCCGTCACCGGTGCGCAGCCGATCGCCTACGGCGCCAACGGGGCGTTCTGGCTGGGCCGGTCGAACGGCGCCACCACCTGCGGCAACGACACGATGGGCGTCGATCCCGTCTTCGGGGTGGCCAAGACCTGTTACGCGCCGGCCGGCGCCCCGGCCGGGTATCCGACGACCTGCTCGGCCGAGAACGGCACCTGTTCCTTCACCGGCCGGCGGACCGTGGCGTACGGCGCGGGCGGCGACTACCTCTACGCGACGTTCACCTCCGGCGCCCCCTGCACCAACACCGCCTTCGGCGGCGACCCGATTGCCGGCGTCGCCAAGTCCTGCTTCACGACGTCGACCTGAGCGGGACGGCGGGGGCGGGGCGGACCGTGGGCCTCCCCGCCCCCGCCGGGCTCAGCCGGTGCAGGCCGCGGTGCCGCTCGGTGTGCCGAGGCCGGTCGGGCCGTCGTCGCCGGCCTTGCCCACACACGCGCCGACCGTTGCATAATCCCCTATGACAACGATCTCCACGCCTGACGGGCGCCTGCTGGACCTGGCCGTCTCGGGTCCCGCCGACGGCACACCGCTGATCTTCCACCACGGCACCCCCGGCGCGGTGCCGCCGGCCAGGTCGCTCGAACGCGCCGCCCACCGCCGGGGGTTGCGGTTCGTGACCTACTCCCGGCCCGGCTACGGGGCCTCCACCCGGCTGCCGGGCCGCTCGGTCGCCGACGTGGCGGCCGACGTACGCGCGGTGCTCGACCATCTCGGTGCCCCCCGCGCCCTGGTCGGCGGCTGGTCCGGCGGCGGCCCGCACGCGCTGGCCACGGCGGCCCGGCTCGCCGACCGGGTGGCCGGGGTGCTGTGCATCGCGGGCGTCGCGCCGTACGGGCTGCCGGAGTTGGACTTCATGGCCGGGATGGGCGAGCTGAACATCGTCGAGTTCGGGCTGGCGGTGAAGGGCGAGTCGGCGCTGCGGCCGTATCTGGAACAGGAGGCGGCGGAGCTGCGCGACGCGGACGCCGCCGGTCTGCACGCCAACATGGCCAGCGTGCTCTCCGCGGTGGACCGCGCGGTGCTCACCCACGAACTCGCCGAGGACACCGCGGCCGGATTCGCGGAGGGACTGCGGCTCGGCGTCGACGGCTGGCTCGACGACGACCTCGCCTTCACCAAGCCGTGGGGTTTCGCCCTGGACGAGATCACCGTGCCCGCCTTCGTCTGGCAGGGCAGCGAGGATCTGATGGTCCCCTTCGCCCACGGGCAGTGGCTCGCCGCCCATGTCCCCGGCGCGGTGGCCCATCTGGAACCGGGCGAAGGCCATCTCTCGGTCAGCGTGGGCGCCATCGACCGCATGCTGGCCGAACTGGTCGAGGTGCTCTGAGCGCCGGCCGCGCGGCTGCGTTGGGCCGTTGGGCGCGGTCCATTGAGCGGGTGGCCTGTTGGACGGCGGGCGGTGGGAACCCGGCACGGGCGGCTAGGAATCGAGCGCGTCCGGTCCGTTCGACTCGTCCTTGAGGGCCACCCCGGTGACCCGCAGCTCCCGGGCCCGGCGCATCAGGGCCGCCAGTTTGGCCGCCGCGGCCTGGTGGGAGAGTCCCAGCGGCGGCCGGATGTTGGACAGGCAGTTGCGGTCGGCGTCGGTGGTGCGTCCGGGCACCGGGGCGTAGGTGAGATAGGCGCCCAGCGAGTCGGCGGCCGACATGCCGGGGCGTTCGCCGATGAGCACCACCGCCATCGGGACCCCCATGGCGTGCGCGATCGCGTCGCCGAGGGCGACCCGGGCCTGCTCGGCCAGGACGACGGGGGCGGGGCGCCAGCCGGCCAGCAGCGCGGTGGTCTCGCGGACCACCGCCGCCGCGTGGTCGTGGACGGCCCGGCTGGACAGGCCGTCGGCGACGACGAACACCACGTCCCAGTCGCCGCGCGGCAGACCGGCCCGCTCGTCGCCGCCGAGCCTGCGGCCCAGGTCCGGGCGTTGCAGATAGGTCAGCCGGTCCGGGGCGGCGCTGCGCACCCGGACGGTCGGCACACCCGGCAGCGCGGCGGCCACCGCGTCCGGGTCGAAGGGCGAGTGGACGGCGTCGCGTGCGGCGGCGTGCGCGGCCTGGAGCGCCAGCCGGTGCCGGGTGGGCAGCGCGGAGCCCGCCCGGCCGAGGCCGATCCGCGCCTGGGTGCGTTGGCGCAGCGCGGCCCACATCGCGCGCTCGGCGGCGGGACCGGCCGGTACGCGGGGATCGACTGCCGCGTCCGGCTCCACCGCCGCCGGGAGCGGGCTCTCCGCGGGCGCCGGCCCGTCACCTCCTCCTTCCACGTCTCCTTCCACGTCTCCTTCCCCTGCTCCCTCCACTTCTCGTTCTCCTGCTGCTTCTCCTGCTTCTCCTTCTAAGGCGGGGCCGGCCATGTCGCCGCCCGGCGGGCCCGCCTCGGCCGCCCGGTGCGCGCTCATCGGCCCGCCCGGCCGGCCGGTCCGCTGACGATCGCCGTCAGCGGATGCCCGGTGCCGGTCACGTCCCGTATCCGGCCCAGCTCGTCGAGCAGGCCGGCACCGCTCAGCCAGGCCTCGAACTCAGGCGCCGGCCGCAGGCCGAGCACCTCCCGCAGATACAGCGCGTCATGGTACGAGGCCGACTGGTAATTGAGCATGATGTCGTCGCCGCCGGGTGTGCAGATCACGAAGGACGCCCCGGCGACACCCAGCACGGTCAGCATGGTGGCGATGTCGTCGTCATCGGCGTCCGCGTGGTTGGTGTAACAGATGTCCAGCCCCATCGGCAGCCCGAGCAGCTTGCCGCAGAAGTGGTCCTCCAGCGCCGCGCGGAGGATCTGCCGGCCGTCGTAGAGGTACTCCGGACCGATGAAGCCGACCACGGTGTTGACCAGCAGCGGCTCGTAGCGCCTGGCGACCGCGTACGCGCGCGCCTCCACGGTCTGCTGGTCGATGCCGTGGTGGGCGTCCGCGGACAGGGCGCTGCCCTGGCCGGTCTCGAAGTAGAGCGCGTTGCGCCCGACGGTGCCCCGGCCCAGCTCCCGTACGGCGGCGTACGCCTCGTCCAGCAGGGCGAGCGTCACCCCGAAGGAGGCGTTCGCCGCCTGGGTGCCGGCGACGGACTGGAAGACGAGGTCGAGCGGGGCGCCGCGCTCCATGAGATCGATGCTGGTGGTGACGTGGCAGAGCACACAGGACTGGGTGGGGATGGCGTAGCGGCCGATCACCTCGTCGAGGAGGGTCAGCAGATCGTGTACGGCCCTGGGGCTGTCGGTGGCCGGGTTGACGCCGATGACGGCGTCGCCGCTGCCGAGCAGCAGGCCGTCGAGCAGGGCGGCCGCGACCCCGGCCGGATCGTCCGTGGGGTGATTGGGCTGGAGGCGGGTCGCGAGCCGCCCCGGCAGCCCGATCGTGGAACGGAAGGCGGTGACCACCCGGACCTTGCGGGCGGCGGCGACCAGGTCGGAGTTGCTCATCAGCTTGGAGACGGCGGCGGCCATCTCGGGGGTGATGCCCGGGGCCAGCGCCGCCAGCGCGGCATGACCGGCCGCGTCGGAGAGCAGCCAGTCGCGGAACGCGCCGACCGTCAGACCGGCGACCGGTGCGAAGGCCGCCGCGTCGTGGCTGTCCAGGATCAGCCGGGTGACGTCGTCCTTCTCGTACGGGATGAGCGGCTCGGCGAGGAACCGCGCGAGCGGCACCTCGGCGAGCGCCAGCCGCGCCGCGACGCGCTGCTGCGCCGACTCGGCGGCGAGCCCGGCCAGCCGGTCGCCGGAGCGCTCGGGGCTCGCCGCGGCGAGCAGCGGCCCCAGGCCGGCGAAGTGGTGGCGCCGCCCGCCGAGGGTGGCGGCATACCCGCTCACGTCCGGCCGCCGATCATCGCGTGCTCCATTCCGTCGAACCTAGGAGAGCCCGGCCGTCCGGTCCATCCCGCGGCCGCGAGTTAACGCAGACTTTCCCTCCCACGAGGCGGTTGACGCGGAGTTAACCCGCCGGCACGCCACGCAGTCATCTGGAGGGCCCAGCATTCCGAAGCGCGGCATCCCGCGGCAGAACAGGCACCTGACCATGGAGAGGGGCCATCGATGGCAGTGCACGAGGACTTGGCGCCGACCGCGGCCGACCCGCCGGTCGTACCGCACCGGCTCGCGACGGGCGCGCTCGGCTTACCCGGGGTCATCTTCTGCATCGTCACCGGCGCGGCGCCGATGACGGCGATGCTCTTCAACGTACCGGTCGCCGTGCAGGGCGCGGGATACGGCGCCCCCGCCGCCTTCCTGCTGGCCACGGCGGCGCTGACGATCTTCTCGGTCGGATACATCGCGATGAGTCGGCGGGTGACGTCAGCGGGCGGCTTCTACACCTTCGTGACCCGCGGCCTGGGCCGGATCCCGGGCGTGGGGTCCGGTGTGCTGATCGCCCTGTGCTACATGCTCTTCTCCGCGTCGGTCATCGGGGTGATGGGGTATTTCGCCGCCACCAGCATCGAGTCCTGGACCGGGGTGCGGATCCCGGTCTGGGTCTACATGTTCGCGGCGCTGGCGGTCATGACCGCCCTCGCCTGGTTCCACATCGAGCTGACCACCAGGATTCTGGGCGTCTCCCTGGTCCTGGAGGTGCTCGCCCTGGTGATCCTCTCGGTGGGGGTCTTCGTGCACGGCGGCGCGCACGGGCTCTCCGCCAAGCCGATGAACCCGGCCGAGGTCTTCGGCAACGACAGCGCGGCCCATGTCTTCGGCACGGCGGCGGCCGGTGTCGCCCTCTTCGCGGCCTTCTGGTCCTGGGTCGGCTTCGAGATGGCGCCGAACTACGCCGAGGAGTCACGCGACCCGCACCGTATCGCCAAGACCGCCACCTACGGGTCGGTGATCGGGCTCGGCGTGCTCTACATGATCGTCTCCTACGCCTTCGTCTCCGGCTGGGGCCTGCCGGAGTCGGCGCGGGCGGTCAAGGACCAGTTCAGCGGCAGGTACGACTCGGCGTTCTATCCGCTGGCGGAGACCTTCGTCGGCCACTGGCTGATGGTGCTGATGCAGGTCCTGGCCATCGTCAGCCCGTTCGCCTGCGCCATGGCCTTCTACAACACCGGCGCCCGCTATCTCTTCTCGCTGGCCCGCGAAGGGGTGGCGCCGGCGCCGCTGGCCCGCACCTCCAGGCACCACAGCCCCGCGGCGGCCTCGATGACCTGCACGGTCCTCGTCGGCCTGATCGTGCTGGGCTTCAGCCTCTACGACGGCAGCACCGAGGGCGCGCTGCTGAAGCTCGGCACCTGGGCGCCCCTGATGGGCGTGCTGGGCATCCTCGGCGTCCAGGCGCTCACCTCGTTCGCCATCATCCGCTACTTCCTGACCACGGCGCGTGACGGCTTCCACTGGTTCACCACCCTGGTCGCGCCGGTGATCGGCGCCGCCGCCATGGTCGGCGCGTGCTGTCTGCTGATCGAGAACCGTGCCGTACTGGCGGGCAACGGCGAGGTGCCCTTCATCAAGTACCTCCCCGAGGTGATCCTGCTGATGTTCGCCGTGGGCCTCGGGATCGCCCTGTGGCTGCGGGCGCGGCGGCCGGAGCAGTACGCCCGGCTCGGCCACTTCGACCACGCCGACCCGGTGGACTCCCCGGCTGACGGGCGGACCGCCCGCGGCGAGCCCTCTCCGGCGGCCTGAGACCGATCGGACACACCGAAGGGCGGCGGGACCCTGGAGGTCCCGCCGCCCTTCGTCAGTCACCGGCGGAAAGGCCGGCTGTGCCGGTCGGGTGCGGCCGATCAGTACGCGGAGTTCACGTTGTCCATCGAGCCGTACCGGTCAGCCGCGTAGTTACAGGCGGCGGTGATGTTGGAGACCGGGTTGTAGATGTTCCACGACGTTCCCGGCACGTGGTAGCGGCTGAAGGTCGGGTTGATCACCTGGAGCAGGCCCTTGGACGGAATTCCGTTCTTGGCGTTGATGTCCCACAGGTTGATCGCGTTCGGGTTACCACTCGACTCGCGAATGATGTTGCGGTGGATGCCGCTGTAGCTGCCCGGGATTCCCTTGGCGTGCATGATGTCCAGCGACTGCCGGATCCAGCCGTCGAGGTTGTTCGGGTAGGTCTTCACGGCCGGCCGGGGCGCCGCGACGTGCGCGGGCCTGGGGGCGGACACGGCGACCTTGACGGCCTGGTGCCGCGGGGCGGGCTTGGCCTTCGGGACGGCCGGGGCCGCGGGCTTCTTGGCCTCGGTGACGCTCTTGGCGGCGGCCGGGGCCTGCTTCTTCGCCGCGGCGGCCGGGGCGGCCGGGGCCTGCTTCTTCGTGGTGGCGCTGTGGATGGCGCTCTGCGAAGCCATACCGGATTGCGCGCCAAGCGGCTTGACGTGCTGACCGGTGGAGACCGAGAACCCTGTCTTCGCGCCGGCCGCGGTCGCCGAGCCCGCCCCGGCCGTTGCTTCCAGTCCGGTGACTGTCAGCACCAGTGCGCTGGCGGCGAGTGCGCCGGCCGCGATCTTGCGCTTCTTCGACAGCCGGTTGAACTTCGAGAACGTGGGGAGCTTGTTCGGGATCGTGGGGAGCTGCATACGGGGCTTACCTCTTCCGTTGAGCGGACCCGTGAATTGTTAGTTGTTTCGGATTCACGGGTCAAAGGTCGCGACTACGAAGAGGATTCGTAGTCGGACCGAAAAGGGCGGCGCTATGGGGCGCACACCCTGTCAACGGCGGGGATTCGGCTGTTACTAAGCAGCTTCATATGTGACGCACGTCCTATAAACGGAATCACAAGGGGGCGCTTCCGCCGTCGCTTTGTGTGAGAGCGGGTGCGCTTTATGTGGCGGTTCCGCCGGTTCGCCCACCGGGTCGCGCCGCCGGGTCACGCCCGCCGGGCCACCCGTCGTCCGGGGTCGACCAGGGAGGTACCGACCGGGATGTCCGACCCGGGCGGCCTGGGCGGCCGGGGCAGCCGCTTCTCACTTCTGCCGGGATCCTCCGGAATGGCGGTGATGTCACCGTTCGGGAAAGAGCTTTCCTAGTAACTTTGCTTGCGCCCCCGGCCACCCCGGGCTAATTTGATGCCGCACCACGGGGATAACGCCTGCCGGTCGGAGAATATCTTTTCCGAGTTCACCGGCGCGGCGCGCTCCGCCGCTAGCGTCACATCCGTCGTTCCCGACGCGAGGAATCCGCGCGCGGAACCTCGCCCCGTTCGCTGTTGAGGAGTTGGTGTGCGCAGCATGCTGTCACGGCCGAAGAGCGCCCGAGAATCCCGAGACCTCCGAGGCCCCCGAGAAATCGGCGGACCCGGCGGACCCGGCGAGAGGGCGTCCGGCCCGAGGCGTCGCAGGAGGCTCCGGCGGTCCGCACTGGCCAGTGCCCTCGGTGCGGCGGCGCTGGTCATGGCGCTCCCGGCCAACGCGAACGCCAGCGTCCTGCAACTTCTGCCGCAGAACGCCGACGGTCTCGAACAGTCCTTCTCCCCCGCGTACGACTACGACACCGACGGCTGCTACGCCACCGCGGCCATCGGCGCGGACGGCACCATCAACCCCGGCCTGAAGCTGGGCGGCGATGTCAACGGGCACTGCCACGACTACGCCCAACTGGCCAACGCCAACACGTATTCGCGCGAGAAGTGCAACAACGACTGGTGCGCGGTCATCTACGCGAGCTACTTCGAGAAGGACCAGGCCACGCTGGGCCCCGCGGCCATCGGGCACACCCACGACTGGGAACACGTCGTGGTGTGGATCAACAACAACCAGGTCCAGTACGTCTCGGTGTCGCAGCACTCCGGCTACCAGGTGGCGGCCGCCTCGTCCCTGCGCTTCGACGGAACCCACCCGAAGGTCGTCTACAACAAGGACGGCGCCTCGACCCACGACTTCCGCTTCGCCAACAACAACGACGAGCCGCCGGAGAACGCGACCGGCGGCTGGTTCTATCCGCGCCTCGTCGGCTGGAACGGCTACCCCGCCGGTTTCCGCGACAAGCTGCTGAGCGCCGATTTCGGCGCGGCCACCATCAAGATCGGTGACGGTGACTTCGAATACGCCCTCGCCCACTCGATGCCGGCCGGAATACCCTTTGACCCCAACGCGTAATACGTCTGATATCCCGCCGTCGGCGGACAAGAATGGCCGGCCGGTCCCTGTCCCGCAGGGGCCGGCCGGCCATTGCCGCAGCCATCGGTCGCACAGCCGCGTAGCCGAATAACCGCATAGCCACGTAGCGGCATAGCGGCTCCTTGCGACCTGCTACCGGCCGCCCGCGATCACCTCGGCTGCGGCGACACCGGAGGCGGCGGTCGCACCGTGGGTGAAGATCTGGACGGCGCCGTGGGCGGAGGGGGTGGGCAGTCCCATCTCGACCACGATCGCGTCAGGGCGCGCGGCGGCGAGGTCTTCGAGGGCGCGGCCCATCCACTTGTTCCGGGTGGCGTCCCTGACGACGACGACCATCGGGCGCCCGGCGGCGGGCGCCAGCGCGTACTCCTCAAGGACGGCGGGGCCGCTCTCGAACTGCTGGTGGTGCACCCGGACGAAGGTGGTTCCGGGCAGCCGCTCCCGCAGCGGAACGGCGACACCCCACGGCGTCTCCTTGCCGATGGCCAGATTGGTCGAGGGCACCAGCTCGACCACGTGCGGCGCGGCGGTGAGCGGCAGCACGTCCTGGACCGGGCCGGTCACCTTGACGGCGCGCCGGGCGGCGACAAAGCCGATGTCCCCGTTGACGGGGTCGACCGGCACGGCCCCGGCCAGGTCGGTCGACCAGTCGGCCAGCGCCTTGACCCGGTCGGACGCCTCCACCAGCCGGGCTTCGAGAAGCTCTCCCGAGGTCACGGCGGCGGCCAGGGCGCCGGTCAGCAGCGCGACGGTTCCCTCGTCGGCGTTCTCCCCGCCGACGCAGATGGCGTCGGCGCCGGCCACCACGGCCTTCACCGTGGCGCCGTCGATACCGTACTGACCGGCCACCGCGCCCATCTCGATGGCGTCCGTGACGATCAGGCCGGCGAAGCCGAGTTCCTTGCGGAGCAGGTCGTTGAGGATGCGGTGACTGAGGGTCGCCGGGTAGTACGGATCGTAGGCGGGCACCAGCAGATGGCCGCTCATCACCGCGCGTACACCGGCCGCCAGCGCCGCCCGGAACGGCGGCAGGGCCTGGGCGGCGATCTCCTCGATGTCGGCGTCGTAGCTCGGCAGTCCGTGGTGGGAGTCGACGGCGACATCGCCGTGGCCGGGGAAGTGCTTGGCGCAGGCGGCGACCCCGGCCGACTGGAGGCCGCGGATCCATCCCGCCGCGTGCCGGGAGACCACGGCGGAGTCGACGCCGAACGACCTGACCCCGATGATCGGGTTGTCGGGGTTGGAGTTGACGTCCACGCTGGGCGCGTAGTTGAGGCTCACCCCGGCGGCGTGCAGCTGGCGGCCGAGATCACGGGCGACCTTCTCGGTCAGTTCGACGTCGTCGACGGCGCCGAGGGCGAAGTTACCCGGCCGGGTGGAGCCGGTCGAGGACTCGATCCGGGTGACGTCCCCCGCCTCCTCGTCGATCGCGATGATCAACGCCGGGTTCTCGGAGCGCAGTTGGGCGGTCAGCCGGGCCACCTGCTCGGGCGAGGCGATGTTGCGGGCGAAGAGTACGACGGATGACAGGCCGTCACTGATGTCACGCAGCACCCACTCCGGCGCCTCGGTGCCCACAAAGCCCGGTTGCAGGATGGAGAGCGCGAGTCGTCGCAGCTCCTTGCTGTGTGTGCTGGAGGACATCCGCTGGGGCCTTCCGGGTAGTGTCGACTTGTCGATCACACGGCGCTTTGGTACAGACCAATGGATACTGGCTCAGCCCGATCCGCAGTGTCAAGAAGATCGCCCGCCCCGCCCAGGTCGGGTCCATACCTGCCGAAGGCGGGAAGACACGACCTTCCGCCCAAGCCACACAGTTGTGACTGTACGTCAACGGGCAACCTGTGAGACGGCCTTGACGAGCCCGTCTGATGAACTCTCCGGTTGACACGTGCAGATGGTCTAATCCATTTTAGAAGAACGCGAGTTCAGCAAGGGATGTGTGCGGACTGCCCCTGGCGGATGAGCAAGTTGGCCCGGCGGAACATGAGGACACGTTTAGTGTCCACGGATCCACGGGCTGTCATGAACGCCAAGCCCAAGGGGCAAGGGAGCAAGAAGCCGGTGCCGTATCCGCGAAGACCCGCGACCGCCGTATGCGAAACGGTTCCGTCCGTTCCCCACTTCGCCCGAAATCCATCGCTGTGTGTGCCAACTCCCGCACCCACCGCGACATATCGGCACCGCGCAACGGTTCCGTACGCGCGCTGACCGCAGCGCGGCAGCGGTTCCCCGCCCGTTCGGCGCGCCGCGTTCAGCACGATTCAAGCCTTGGAGCACTTCTATGTCGGCGGCTGACCGTTATCTCCATCGTGCCCCGTCGAGCGTCCCGTATTTCAGCGCGGACGCCGACACCTATCTCGCCAGGACACCACTGCGGGAGCTCCGTAAAGAACAGAAACTCCGGGTGCTCACCGAGGAGGACTTCGCCCGCTGGCAGACCTACGGTTATGTCGTGGTGAAGGAGGCGATCCCCGCCGCGGCGGCGAAACGCCTGCTCGATTTCACCTGGGACTTCCAGGGACTCGATCCCGGCCGGCCCGACACCTGGTATCAGGAGCGCGAGTTCCGTACGGATCTCGACCGGGAACTGCACATCTACGGATTCGTCGAGGCGTACCACCACCAGCTCATGTGGGACAGCCGGCAGGCGCAGCGGGTCTACGACGCCTTCGTCGACGTCTGGGACTGCGAAGAGCTCTGGGTGACGCTGGACCGGCTCAACCTCAACCCGCCCAACGTCAAGAACCGCGACCGGGCGCTGATCGCCCCCACCGAGCGGGGCTTCGACATCGACCTCCACTGGGATGTCGACACCTCGCTCGGCGTACTGCCGCAGCGGGTCCAGGGCATCATCGCGCTGAACGACACCACCCGGGAACTGGGCGGCTTCCAGTGCTCGCCCGAACTCTTCCACCGCTTCGAGCGATGGCGGGCGCTCCAGCCCGAGGGCCGCGACCCGATCCGGCCGGCCATCGACCGGGCCGAGTTCCCCGTGGTCCGGCCGGAGCTGCACGCCGGTGACCTGCTGATCTGGAACGGTCTGCTGGCGCATGGCGTGGCGCCCAACACCTCGGCGGACGGGGTACGCGCCGTCCAGTACCTCTCGATGATGCCCGCCCTGGAGACCCACCAGGAACTGCGGCAGTCGCGTGTCGAGTCATGGCGGAACCTCAGCACCCCGGACTGGAACGCCACGCTGGTCGGTGACGCCGACAAGCACGAGTCCCTCCGGTACGGCACCGCGGAACTGACCGATCTGGGTGCCAAACTGCTCGGCCTCTCCTCCTGGAGCAAGGACCTGGAGCCGTCGACCGGAGAGCGGACATGCGCGCGATCTGTCTGACGCTTCCCACCAACCGGCCGTGCGCCACGACGATAGCCGCGGTGGGCGAGGAAGCGGCCTACGCCGCCGGGCACTTCGGGGTCGAGGTCCATCTGCTCGTGCTGGACTCGGCAGAGCCGCCCGCCTTCGCCGAGCACGCCCGGGTCGTCCGCGAGCTGCCCGCGGCGCCGAACGTGCGGGTGCACCACCTCGACGAGCCGGCGCAGGCCGATTTCCTGCGCCGGGTGGTCCGGCGGGCCGGTCTCGCCAAGCCCGATCTGCTCGTCGATCTCATGCTGCCGTCGCGGGTCTCCTACGGCGCGTGCACCAACCGGGCCTTCCTGATGGCGGCGGCGCTCGGCTGCGAGTCCGTCCATCGCCGCGATTCGGACAGCACCTACCAACGCGCGGACGGGGCACCGGTCTTCCCCATCCACCACGAGCTGATGTCGCTCGGCAAACGCGCCGCCGACGCGGCGGACGGCGTGCACGAGGTCGCGCTCGACCGGGCGCACGCGGACAAGCCCGTGGTGATGGTGGGCAGTTCCTTCGTGGGCGAGATGTCGGTGGACATCGGGGAGATGTACGAACTCGACCGCGACGTCTACGAGGACGTGGTCGGTCTGTGGGCGCCCGCCGACTGGTCGGCGGCGGAGAAGCGGGCCCTGGTGGCGGAGTCCTTCCGCGGCGCCGGCAGCACACCCTTCACCCGGGACCATTCCACGCTCGGCCTCGTCGATCCCATGCGGGTCGACATGTGCAACATCGCTTTCCACCAGGTACAGGAGCAGGTGCCGCTGCCGCCGGCCACCGACACCATCGGCAGCGACTACTTCCTCATCCATCTCGTCCACGACGCCGCCTTGCCCGGTGTGCTGCACAACCGTGACATCGTCAACTTCTATACGAAGGAGCGGCGAACCGACGCGGGATTCGCCGCATACCATCTGCGGTTCACCAAGTTCTTCCTCTCGATGCTCTACTTCAATTTCATCTACCGGGAGATGGCGGCGGCCGGCCCGGCCCTGCTCGACGATCAGCACCGGGTGCGGATCTCCGCTGTCACCGAGATGGTGTGGGAGAGCGGGCGACTTGACCAGACGGAGAACGTGCGGCGGCTGGAAAGCCTCGACCGCTCCTATCGGAAGCTTGGCGGCCGCTACGCCGAATTCGCCGAGAGTATCGCCGCGCGCCGTGGTGAACTGCTCGACGAGGCACGGCAGGACATCAATGACTTCGCGTTGTTGATCGAGGCGTGGGCACCGATGGTCCGGGCGAGCAGAGCCACCGGTCTCCGGTTCCAGCGGCAGCCCGACTGAATTCCTCGACCATGCACGAAGACATCATGAACGCCGAGAGCGCCGAGTACCGCACCGACGACGGGAAGAACTACCGGAAGACCGCCCTGCACACCGCGCTCGCGGCCGCGACGGAGGACCGGATCATCTTCGATCTGGCCGGAATCGAAGCCCGCTGTGCGTCACTGCTGCGGGAACTCCCCGACGTCTCCGTTCGCTTCGCCATGAAAGCCTGTCCGGTGGACGAGGTGATCACCTGCCTGGCGAAGAAAGGCGTCGGCGCCGACGCGGCGAGCCCCCGGGAGATCGCGCAGGCGATCGCCTGCGGTGTGCCCGTCGACCGGATTCATTACGGCAATACGATCAAGTCCGACCAGGACATCGCCGAGGCCCACCGCCTCGGTATCAGGGTCTTCGCCACCGACAGTCAGGAGGACGTGGCGGCGATCGCGGTCCACGCGCCGGGCGCCCGGGTCTTCTGCCGGCTGAGCACGGACGGGCAGGGGGCGCTGTGGGGCCTCAGCAAGAAGTTCGGCTGTTCGGTCGACGAAGCGGTGGTTGTGCTGGAGCAGGCCCGGGACACGGGCCTGGTACCGGCCGGGCTCTCCGTACACGTCGGTTCGCAGCAGATGTCGGCGCAGGCCTGGCGGCGGGTGTTCGACAACCTTGTGCACGCCCTCGAACTCATGGGCCGGCGAGGAATCACGCTCGACCACGTCAACCTCGGCGGCGGCCTGCCGGCCTTCGGTTACCTCGACAAGCGGGGCCACCGGCTCGACCCCCCGATCGACAAGATGTTCGCCGTCATCCGGGAGGGGATGCAGCGCTGCCGCGAGGTGTCGGGGCACCGGCTGGACTTCGTCATCGAGCCGGGGCGCCACCTCGTCGCGGACCACGGCGCCATCCGGGCACGTGTCTCCCGGCTGACCACCCGGCGCGGCCCGGACGGCGAACCCCGGTACTGGCTCTATCTGAGCTGCGGGAAGTTCAACGGCCTCTACGAGATGGACGAGTTGCAGTATCCGCTGGTCTTCCCCACCCACGACGACACGGATCGGGTGCCGGCGGTCGTGGCCGGCCCGAGCTGTGACAGCGACGACTCCTACTCCCCCGAGTACGGCCTGGTGAAGGTGCCGAAGGGGGTGGCGTCGGGGGATCCGGTCTGGGTGCTCTCCAGCGGCGCCTACGCGATCAGTTACATGACGCGGGGGTTCAACGGCTTCAGCCCGCTCCCCTATTCGTGCCTGCCAGGACAAGGGGAGCGGTAGATGCCCGACGACACGCGGATACGGCACGTCGCCGACACCGACTGGGAGGCGATCGTGGCGCTGGAAGCGGCCGCTTACGAGCCGCTCGGGCTGTCGGAGGAGCGGACCGTGCTGGAGTCCAGGGTGCGCGCCTCGCCCGACACCTGCTTCGTGCTGTTCTTCGAGGAGCGGCTGGCGGGCTATCTGCTGGCGCTGCCGTACCCGATGTTCGCGTACCCGGATCTGACCCGGACGGAGGAGACCGTCTTCCGTTCGGACAACCTGCACCTGCACGATCTCGTCGTCGCCGAGGATCTGCGCGGCAGGGGGCTGGGCCGGAGTCTCCTCCACCGGCTCGCCGCGAGCGCCGGGGCGAGCGGGTACGAGCGGATCTCGCTGGTCGCCGTCGGCGGCAGCGATGTCTTCTGGGCGGCGAACGGATTCGTCGCACGGCCCGAGGCCGTCCGCGCCGGGAGTTACGGCACGGACTCGGTGTACATGTCCAGGCCGGTGCGGGCGGTCCGCGCCGGGCAGCCGGAGCCGACCAGCGCTCGGTCGCGCGGTTCGTCATCGCAACACGAAGAGGGCTGATGCACATGTTCCGCGTCCACGATCCCTTCCGGCGGGAACAGGTGGCGATCGCCGCCCTGTTCAGCTCGCTGGGTTTCCAGTACGCCACCTGGGCATCGCGGCTCCCGACGATCAAGGCACACCTGGGTCTGAGCGCGGCCGAGGTGGGTCTGCTGCTGATGGCCACCGGGGTGGGGGCGGTGGTGTCCTTCCCGCTGGTGGCCATGTTGATGAGGCGGCTCGGCTCCCGGCGCCTCTCGCTCTTCTCCGCGCTCGGGCTCGCGATGGTGCTCGTCGTGCTGGCCGAGGCGCCGGACTACCCGGTCGCGCTGCTGATCATGCTCTGTGACGGGGTGCTCGTCGGGGGCCTGAACGTCGCCATGAACGCTCAGGGGGCGGCGCTGGAGGCCAAGCACCAGCGCAATGCCATGGGCAAGCTGCACGCGACGTTCAGCGGCGGTTCGCTGGGCGCGGCCCTGCTCGCCTCCGGGATGAACGCGCTGACCTCGACCATGGCGGTGCATTTCGCGGTGGCCGCCGTCATCCTGCTGCTGCTGGCCGGCTACGCGCGGCCCGGGCTGCTGCGGGAGGACCGGCCCGCCGAGGTGGCGGAGGCGGCCGAGGCGGCCGTATCCGGTGAGGTGCGGGAGCCCGGTGAGGTGCGGAAGAGCCGCGGCAGATGGACCGTGCCGACACGTATGACGCTGTGGATGGGCGGCGCCATGGCCTTTGGCACGGTCACCGAGGGCGCCATGAACGACTGGTCCGCCATCTACCTGCGGGATGTCGCCAAGGCGTCGGCGGAGCTGGCCCCGATGGGCATCGCGGTCGTCTCGGTCATGATGGTGCTGGCCCGCGTCTTCGCCGACCGCTGGCGGAGCCGCTGGGGTGACGGACGGGTGGTCCGGGTGGGCAGTGCGGTGGCCGGGCTCGGCCTGGCGCTCGCCCTGCTGAGCGGCGGGGTGGTGCCGGCCCTGATCGGGTTCGCCTGTGTCGGTCTGGGTATCGCCGCGGTGACTCCGTGTGTCTACGTGGCGGCGGCCGCGCAGGGCTCGGACGCGCTGACCCTGGTCGCGACCATGGGCACGACGGGTCTGCTGGCGGGACCGCCGATCATCGGTTTCATAGCCAACGCCAGTGGACTGGTGTGGGGCCTGAGCGCGGTCGCCGCCGCTGCCGTTCTCGTCTCCGTGTGCGGTTCCCAGATCCGCTGGACCACGGCCTGACCAGCGTGTTCGTACCGGACCCCGCGTCGGGCGGGGCGGGGGTCACCGGGCCGGCTGTCATCGCCGGCGCTTCCCGGCATGCGGAATGGGTACCCGAAGGGCTCATGTACCTCACATCCAGCCGCACGATCGGAGGACCGCCATGGCGACCGCCCGTCCCAGGCCCGACAATCCCCACCTGGCGGACGAAGGGCTGAGTGTCCCGGAGGACGCTCTGCAGCGGCCCGGCCAGACCCCGCCCGCCGAGTCGGGGGTGTCCTGCCTGGACGCCCCGGAGCGCAAGTCGCTCAGCCGGGGCTGGGGCCCGGTGCCGCTCACCTTGATCCTGGTGGTGGTCGCGGTGTTTCTCGCCGGGCTGCTCGGCCGGGCGATCGAACTGATGGTCTGATCCGCCGGATGCCCGGCTCCCCGGCCGGTGGTCCGGCCGGGGAGCGTGCGGGCCGGTCAGGACGGCAGGCTCCACTTCTGCGCGCTCGACCCGTTGCAGGTGTAGAGCTGCACCTGGGTGCCCTGGGTGGTGGAGGAGTTCGGATCGTCCAGGCACAGCCCGGACCCGGGGTTGACCAGTGAACCGTCCGCCCCGGCGGTCCACTGCTGGGCGCCGGTCCCGTTGCAGGTGAACAGTTCGACCAAGGTGCCGTTGGTGGTGCCGCTCTTGGTGACGTCCAGGCACTTGCCGAGGGTCCGCAGGGTGCCGTCGGTGGCGATCGTCCAGTCCTGGGCGTAGGTGGCGTTGCAGCCGAAGATCCGGACGGGGTTGTTGTCGCCGGTGGCGGAGTTGGCGTCATCGAGACACACCCCGGTCGCCACCGCGGACTTGACCGGACCGACCCGCGGTGCGGGCGGCGGAGCCGCGTTGCCGGCGTAGGACGGCGGGGCGGCGGCCGGGGCGGCCGCCCAGGAGGTGTTGGCGCTGGTGCCGAGGGTGTAGCTGAGGGTGCCGCCGGAGGTAATGGCCGAGGTGGGGGCGTAGGCGTTGTTCCACGCCGATCCGTTCCAGCCGGCCGACTGCACATACGGTGCGTTGTCCGCGGCGCCGTTGCCGTTGATCGTCAGGGTGTTGCCCGAGGGCAGGGTGACGACGGCCTGGGTGAACAGCGGTGAGCCGAGTGCCAGATCGGAGGTCCCCGGTGTCTCGGGATACATGCCGAGGGCGGACCACACGTACCAGGCGCTCATCGCGCCGAGGTCGTCGTTGCCGTCCGCGAGGCCGCCCGGGGTCGCGGCCCAGATCTGGTCCTGGATCGCCCGGACGGTGCCCTGGGTCTTGTACGGTTCGCCGGTGTAGTCGTACTCCCAGGGCAGTTCGATGCTCGGCTCGTTGCCGACCCACGCGTAGCCACTTGCGCCGGTGAAGCTGCGCAGGGTGGTGTCCAGGTAGTGGTTCATCGCGGTGGCGCCGCCTTTGGCGCGGGCCAGCCCGGCCAGGTCGAAGGGCACCATGCCGGTGTAGATCCAGGAGTCGGCCTCGACCATGTCGGTGCCGCTGGTCGGGTCGAAGCCGCCGGTCCAGGCACCGGAGGCGTTGCGGGGCTCGACGAATCCCGAGGCCGGGTTCAGTACGTTGCGCCAGTCCTGCGAACGGTTGAGATAGGTCTGCTGGTCGCCGGTGTCACCGAGCGCCCCGGCGAAGGCGGAGACGGCGAAGTCGGCGGTGTCGTACTCCAGGGTGGTGGCCACCGGTCCGTAGAAGTTGCAGCAGCCGTAGCTTCCGTCGTGCGGCATGTATCCCGGGGTGTTCAGGTAGTTGAGTCCTGGCCGGTCGCTGTTGGCCCGGCCGGCCTCGGCCACCATGTCGGTCAGCGCGGTCGCGCGGTCGAAGGCGGTGGCGCCGAAGGCCCGGTAGTCGGCGAGGATCGCGTCCGCGGGGTCGCCGACCATCACATACGACTCGCCGTTGTTCTCCGACCATTTGGGGAACAGGCCGGTCTGGGCGTAGTCGTCGACCATGGACTGGGCGGTGTCCGACGCGGCCTGCGGACCGACCAGGGCCTCCAACTGGGCCTGGGAACGGTAGATGTCCCAGCCGGAGTAGTTGGCGTAGGCCGCGTTGTGTCCTGAATCGACGGTGTGTGTCGTGCCGTCGAAGGCGTAGTACTGGCCGTTGGTGTCGCTGATCACGTTCGGGTGCAGCAGCGAGTGGTAGAGCGCGGTGTAGAAGCTCTGCTGCTGCGCGGTGGTGCCGCCGGCGATCCCCACCGGCCGAGCAGGGTGTTCCAACCGCTCTGCGCCGCGCTGCGGGTGGCGTCGAAGTTCCAGCCGGGTTTCTCCGCGGCGCGGTTGGCGACCGCGTTGGCGGTGGAGACGTAGGAGATGCCCACCTTGGCCTGGACGACCGGGTTGGCGGTGGTGTTGAAGGTGACATAGCCGCTGGAGGCCGCCGCGTCCGGCGTGACGGCCCCGGCGGAGGCGCTCTTCGAGGCGGTCGCGGGTGGCGTCTTCCCGTGCAGCCGCGGCTTGTTGGGTGTCTCCGCGGCGTTCTTCGAGAGGTGCTTCGCGGGCTTCGCGACGGGTGTGCCCGCGGTCTTCGCGGCGGCCGCGCCCTGGGCGGTGAACGGCTGGTCGAAGACCATGTCGAAGTAGACGGTGTAGGTGTTCCCCGCGCCGCAGAAGTGGCCGCTGGTCGCCTGGCCGCTGACCTCGGTGCTGGAGACGCGGGTGAACTGCGTCGCGCTCGCGCCACTCTGACTGCCCGGCAGCTTGAAGATCAGGTTGGCCTGGGTGGACGAGGGAAGGGTGAAGCGGGCCATGCCGCTGCGGGTCGTGGTGGTCAGTTCGGTGGTCACCTGGTTGTTGAGCGCGACCTTGTACGAGCCCGCGGACGCCGACTCGTTGCTGTGCGAGAAGGCGTCGGTGGCGCCGGTGTTGACCGCCCCGACGGTCGGCAGGACCGGCACGTCACCGCCGGCGCCGCAGCCGGGGCCGGCGAGATGGGTGAGGCTGAAGCCGGTGATGGACGAGTCCTTGTACTCATAACCCCCGCCGTCCGGCCGGGAGGGGGTGTCCGGGCTCCACTGCACCATGCCGAACGGGACATCCGCGCCGGGGAAGTCGTCCGCCTGGTTCGAGGTGCCGATGAACGGGTTCACCACGGTGGCCGGGGAGGACACCAGGGCCGGTTTGCCGGCCGCGAGGGCGGGTGTGACGTTGCCGCGCGCCCGGCTCGGCGGCACCGGGCCGCTTCCGGACCGGTCAGCCGGCGGCGTTGAGGAGGTCCAGCACGCTCTGCTGGCAGCCGTAGTCGCTGGCGCCGCTGCCGCCGGCCCAGTGCGGGCCGTACTGGTCCAGGGCGTTGCGGTCGTGGGCGTAGGCGCTGTTGGCCCAGGTGGTGAGCGTGGCGGCGTAGGGGTGGTCGGTCAGTTGGGAGTTGAGCCGGCCGAGCCCCCGGACGTAGGCGCCCTTGAACGACGGCCCGTCACCGGTGCAGCCGTCGCCCTCGCCCGGCTCGCGCAGCACTCCGTTGGTCGACAGCCTGGTGGTGGAGGCGCCGGCCAGGGTGCGGGCGGTCGTCAGCAGACCGGAGTCACCGGTCGCCCGGTAGAGCTCGGTCAACCCGCCGAGGACCACCCCCTGGTTGTAGGTCCAGGTGGGCTGGCCGTTGTTGGCGCACGAGGCGTTGAGGCCGTCGTTGACCATGTGGTCGCCGTTGATCATCCCGCTCTGCTGGAACCAGTTCCACTCGTTCCTGGCGCGGGTCAGATACGTGGTGTCGCCCGGCAGGCGGTTGTGCAGCGCCGCGGTCAGCTGGAGGAACAGCTCGTTGGTGATCGCGTTCTTGTACGTACTGTCCTCGGCCCACCGGACGCCGCCGCCGCACGTACCGTCCCAGTACGCGAACATGTGGTCCGCGTCGGTCCTGGCGGTGGCAAGGTAGCGGCTGTCGCCGGTCAGGTCGTAGGCGTCCACCCAGGCGAGGCCCCACCAGCCGGTGTCGTCCAGGTAGTTGTTGGTGAAGTTGCCCTCCTGGGCGCCGAGGTTGGCGTCGTAGGTCTGGCCGATGGCGTACTCGTAGCTGGGCATGCCGCTGATCCGGGCGTTGTCGATGACGGCGGTCAGCGCGTTGGCGCCGGTCCACCAGCCGTTGCCGCCGAAGAGCTTGGTGGTGCGGTCGTAGGACATCATCAGCGCGGTGGCGGCGGCCGTGCTCCGGCTCCAGGCGTTCCAGGTGGTGCGGGCCCAGGGCGTGCACGCGATGGCGCCGCTCACCTGACCGCAGGCGCGCAGCGCGCCGACGCCCAGGTTGTTCCAGTCGTCCACGTTGTACATCAGGGTGCGCCAGCCGCCCTGCCCGGCGGGCACGACGGTGTCACCGAGTTTGCTGCCGTTGCTCCAGGTCCGGCCGCCGTCCATGGAACGGTCGAGCCACACCTCGTCGCCGGCCGCGCCGTTGCCGATCGAGGCCCAGCCCATCGCGTCGGTGTCGTCGATGTGCAGGGTGAGGGTGCGCGACGAGAGGGCGGCGGTGACCGGCACCCGGTCACCGGGACTGAGGGCGGGGTCCCGTGTGTCACAGTACTTGTTGCAGATCGCCGCCGCGGCGGCCGGTGTCACGGCGCCGTCGGCGGCGCCGATGGACATCGTTGTCAGACCAAGGGCGAGAAGAACGGCGGCAATCGATCGGGGTGCTCGCATGGGGGGACTCCCAGAACTTCGGACGCGTGGGGGCGCCTTTTGAGTGGGGGAGGAGCAGGAGAAGCGAGGAGTGCGGGAGGAGCAAAGGGTGCGGGAGAGGCGGGAGAGCAGAGGAGAGCGCTCTCCGCGAAGTTAGCCAGGCTGCCGGGGCACGTCAATGGTCCCCACAAGCAGTCGGACCAATGTCGCTTTTGGCGCATTCGCCATCACCCGCTGTCCTGGGCGGCGTGGGTGCGGCGGCGGCGGAAAAGCCACCGCTGAGCGGGAGCCGCCGGGCGGGATCGGCGCGGAGCCGGGCACCGTCTCACCAGCGGGTTGCGCGGATCGTCCGGCGGGCCGGGTCGGGGTGGGACGCTCGGCCGGGCACCGGGGGCCGCCGCTTCGGATCATCCGATGACTGCGCCGCGGGATCGGCCCCTGCATGCTGCCGCATGGGCGCGTGGCCTGGGACAGCGGCTCAGCCAACCGCGTCCCCAACCTCACCGGGCAATACACCTAGGGCAGCCGCCGGGCTGCGGACCGCTCCAGCCACGCGACGACGTGGTCCACGTAGCTGTCGACGTTCGACAGGGGTCTGCCGGCGAGCACCGCGACGAGGTGCTCGACTCCGAACGTCTCGTCCCACACCCGGGCGCGACGGTAGGTCTCGCCGTCGACGGCCTGACGGACGTTCTCCCACCCGTGCCAGGCCATGCAGGCCGCGTCGATCGCCGGATCGAACGGCTGGGCCAGGTCCCAGTCCAGCACCCCGATCAGCTTCCCGTCCTTGCTCCAGTGGACGTTCTCGGCGCCGAGGTCACCGTGGACGAGACAGGCCGGCACCGGCTCCAGGGCGATGGCCTCGTCGAGGCGTCGCCGGCCCTCGTCCCGCCATCGCCGGGGCAGCCGCGGGACGACGTCCTCGGCCAGGACGTCGGCCCACCCATGACCGCTCGGCTGCCCGCCCGGGGTGCCGAGCACGGCTTCGAGCTCCGGGGTGAGGGGAAGCTCCCGCAACGCCCGGAGCAGCCCGCCGATCTCGGCGGGATCGCCCTCGCCCTCGGGCAGTCCGCTGCCGTCGACCCACGAGACGGCGACGGCGGCGCGGGCACCGAACATCGTCACCGGCGTCAGCGGTTCCGGAACGGCGAACGGCAGCCCGGATGCCGCGATGACCCGCAGCGCTTCCATCCGGCGCGGCAGCGTCTCAGCCGCGGTCGGGCGCCGGCTGATCCGTACGGCCGCGACACCGGGGATCAGAACGACGTGGTGGTGGTTGCCGTGGGCGGACAGGCGTGCGGCGTCCAGCGACATCCCCGGCATGAGCGCGTCGACGATCTCCAGCAACTCGGCGGGAACCTCGTCGCTCACGTGCCTGCCTCCCTCTTGGCCAACCGGCCGGCCCACCCGACGTACGTCAGAGCCCGCTGCGGGCGCTTCACATTATCGGGCCGCCATGGCGCACCGGGTCCCCTCCCGGGCGCGATCGCGGTCAGCCGACGGTGGGGGCGAAGGGGCCGCCCGCGCCGAACACCGACCGCGCGAAGTTCGCGCCGATGCGGCGGGGTCCCACGAGGACACGTTCGCCCGGATCGCCGGTGGCCTTGAACCGCGTGAGCAACCCACCGCCGGTCGGTGGCCCGGCAACGACAGCAAACAGCCCCGCCGCCCGGCCGGTGACGACCCGCGGCGCGCCGTAGCTGAGCGCGGGCCCCCGGGGGCACCGCCGACCGCAAAGTCAACGCGAGCAACCACGACACGGCGGGAGACGGCAACGAATCGCAGGGGCAGTACGAGCCCCGCGAGGGGCCCTCTGGCGACGCCTCGCCGCACCCGAATCGCCAGATACGCACTCCGAACCGCGCACGTTCGAGGCCGACAAGGTGAAAGACCGGACAGATCCTTACCCGTTGACGTCGATGGTCGAAATGTCCCTCGAACTTGATCGCCTGAGGTGGAGAGCTAATATTGCCCGAGGTTTTCGGGCATGGGGCCCGCTCCGAGGCGGTGGTGGTGGTTGTGACGGTTGTCGGTCGAGTGGTCCGGTTCGACAGTGCGCGGGGTTATGGGTTCATCGCTCCGGACACCGGTGGCGAGGACGTGTTCCTGCATGTGAACGACATGCTCTTCGGCGAGGAGCAGGTCCGCCAGGGTCTCGCTGTCGAGTTCGAGATCGAGGAGGGCGACCGCGGTCCCAAGGCGTCGTCCGTCCGGCTGGCCCATGACGCCGGCGGCAAGGGTTTCACCGCGCCGGTGTCGCCGCGGCCGATGGCCGACAGCGAGGTGATGTGCGATGTGCTCACCGCCGACGAGTACCTCAGGGAAGTGACCGAGCTGCTGCTTCAGGCGGCGCCCTCGCTCACCGGCGGCGAGATCCTGAGCGCGCGGGCGAGCCTCGCCCAGAGCGCGAAGCGGCACGGCTGGACCGAGGGCTGACGCACGCCGGGCCCGCGTCTTCCTTGGCCGTCCCTTGGCCATCCCTTGGCCTGGCCACACGCATGGCCGGCCGGGGCGGGGTAACTCGCCAAGAGTGATACGTATCGGACTGGTTGTTCTGTCGGTGGTGGCGGCCCTGGCGGCGGTGGGCGCCGCCGGGTGGGTCTCGCCGTGGTGGTGGATCGCGGCCGCGGTGCTCGTACCGCCCGCGCTGCTCGGGGTGTGGGACCTGCTCCAGCGCAAGCACTCGGTGCTGCGCAACTACCCCGTGGTCGGGCACGCCCGTTTCCTGCTGGAGCGGATCCGCCCCGAACTCCAGCAGTACTTCATCGAGCGGAACTTCGACGGCCGCCCCTTCGACCGGGACGTCCGCAGCATCGTCTACGAACGGGCGAAGGGCACCGACGCGGAGGAGCCGTACGGCACCGAGCGCGATGTCTACCAGCCCGGCTACGAGTTCCTCGTTCCCTCGATGGCGCCCCGCCCGGTCCCGAAGGAGCCGCCGCGGGTACGGATCGGCGGTCCCGACTGCACCCGCCCGTACGACATGGCGCTGCTCAACGTGTCGGCGATGAGCTTCGGCTCGCTGTCGTCCAACGCCGTGCTGGCGCTCAACGGCGGCGCCGCGGCGGGCGGTTTCGCCCAGGACACGGGCGAGGGCGGTCTGTCGGAATACCATCTGCGGCCCGGCGGCGACCTGGTCTGGGAGATCGGCACCGGCTACTTCGGCTGCCGCACCTCCGACGGCGGCTTCGACGCGGGCGAGTTCGCCGACAAGGCGGCGCACGACCAGGTGAAGTGCGTGTCCCTCAAACTGTCGCAGGGCGCCAAGCCCGGCATCGGCGGCGTGCTGCCGGGCGCCAAGGTCAACGCGGAGATCGCCCGGGTGCGGGACGTCCCCCAGGGCCGTACGGTCATCTCTCCCCCGTACCACCAGGTGTTCTCCACGCCACGGGAACTGGTCCGCTTCATCGCCCGGATGCGGCAGCTCGCCGACGGCAAGCCCACCGGATTCAAGCTCTGCCCCGGCTCCCGGCAACAGTTCCTCGCCGTCTGCAAGGCGATGCTGGAGGAAGGTGTGACCCCCGACTTCATCATCGTGGACGGCGCCGAGGGCGGCACCGGCGCCGCCCCGCTGGAGTTCGCCGACCACGTCGGCACCCCGCTCACCGAGGGCCTGCTGACCGTGCACAACTCGCTGGTCGGCGTGGGTCTGCGGGACCGGATCAAGATCGGGGCGAGCGGCAAGATCGCCACCGGCACCGATCTGGTCAAGCGGCTGGTGCAGGGCGCCGACTACGGCAACGCGGCGCGCGCCATGATGTTCGCCGTCGGCTGCATCCAGGCGCAGCGCTGCCACACCAACGCCTGCCCGACCGGCGTCACCACCCAGGACCCGCGGCGCGCGCGGGCGTTGGACGTCGGCGACAAGACCGCCCGGGTCCAGCGGCTGCAAGAGGCCACCGTGGCGAGCGCCCTGCAGATCATGGCCTCGATGGGCGTCACGGACCCCGCGCAGTTGCGTCCGCACATGCTGCGCCGGCGGCTCGACCCGTACACCGTGCTCTCCTACGAGGAGATGTACGAGTGGCTCTCCCCCGGCCAGTTGACGGCCGAGCCGCCGGACTCCTGGGCGGCCGACTGGAAAGCCGCCGACCCCGACCGCTTCACCGTCTGAACCGTCCGAACTGTCTGAACTGTCTGAACCGTCTGGACCCCCCGAACCGTCCGAACTTTCCGAACCGTCCGAACTTTCCGAACCGTCCGAACCTTCCGTACCGGAGGAATCCATGGCCCGAACCGTCGCCCGCGTCATCGTGGACGCACTGACCGAACTCGGGGTCCGCCAGGTCTTCGGGGTCGTCGGTGACGCGCTCAATCCGCTCACCGACGCCATCCGCACCACCGAGGACCTGGAGTGGATCGGCTGCCGGCACGAGGAGGTCGCGGCCTTCGCGGCCAGCGCCCAGTCCCAGCTCACCGGCGGCCTCGGCGTGTGCATGGGCACCGTCGGCCCGGGCTCCATCCATCTTCTCAACGGCCTCTACGACGCGGCCAAGAGCCGCACCCCGGTGCTGGCCATCGCCGGTCAGGTGCCGCTGGCCGAGCTGGGCAGCGACTACTTCCAGGAGGTCGACAACGACGCCCTCTTCAGCGACGTGGCGGTCTTCCGGGCCACGATCACCTCGCCCGACCAGCTCCCGCTGATGCTGGAGACCGCGGTCCGCAACGCGCTGGGCCGCAAGGGGGTGGCCGTACTCACCGTGCCAGGGGACATCGGCGACCGGGAGCTGACCGCGGACCGGCCGGCCCGCTTCTCGCTGAGCTCACCGGTGACGCGTCCCGAGGAGTCCGCGGTGGTGGCCGCCGCCGAGCTGCTGGACCGGGCGGAGCGGATCACGCTGCTCGTCGGCCAGGGGGCCAGGGCCGCCCGCGCCGACGTGCTGGCGCTGGCCGACCGGCTGGCGGCTCCGATGGTGCTCACCTTGAAGGCCAAGGAGGGCTTCGAGGACCACGGCAACGCTTTCCAGGTGGGCCAGACGGGACTGATCGGCAACCCGGCCGCCGCGTCGGCCATGCGGGACGCCGACACGCTGCTGCTGCTGGGCACCGACTTCCCGTATCGCGACTGGTATCCGGAGGGCCGTACCGTCATCCAGGTGGACACCGAGCCCGCGCACATCGGGCGCCGGGTCCCGGTCGAGGTCGGCCTGGTCGGTGACGTGGGAGCGACCGTGCGCGATCTGCTCCGCCAGCTGTCCGCCAAGGCGCCGGGTGACGAGGGCGCGCGTGACCGCAAGCATCTGGACAAGGCGCGCGAGCACTTCGAGGGCTGGCACGAGGGCCAGGCACGGCTCGCCGACCCGGGCCACGACACCGGCCCGCTCGGGCGGGTGCGGGCCGCGTTCGACAACCGCGAGCACGGCATCCGGCCCGAGGCGCTGGCGGCCGCGGTGAACCGGGTCGCGGCCGACGACGCCGTTTTCACCTCGGACACCGGGATGGCCACCGTGTGGCTCTCCCGGTTCGTCGAGATGCACGGGAGCCGGCGGCTGCTCGGCTCGTACAACCTCGGGTCGATGGCCAACGCCATGCCGCACGCGCTCGGCGCGCAGTGCCTGGACCGGCGGCAACAGGTGGTGGCCTTCTGCGGCGACGGCGGGCTCAGTATGCTCCTCGGCGACCTGATGACCCTCAAGACCCAACAACTGCCGGTGAAGCTGGTGGTTTTCGACAACCGCAGGCTCGGCATGGTCAAGCTGGAACAGGAGCAGGTGGGGCTGCCGGAGTTCGGTACGGTGCTGGACAATCCCGATTTCGCCGCGGTGGCCACCGCGATGGGCATCACCGGTATCCGCGTCACCGACCCGGACGAGCTGGACACGGCCGTCCGCCGGGCCTTCGACACGCCGGGGCCGGTCCTGCTGGACGTACTCACCAACCCCGACGAGATCGCGATCCCGGCCAAACCGACGGTGGAACAGGGCTGGGGGTTCGCGGTGGCCAAGGTCAAGGAGATCGTCCGCAGCCACGGCGACACGGACGGGAAGTGAGCGGGGCGCCGCCGGACGGGAAGTGACCGGGCGACCGGATCAGCGCTCGCGAGCCGCCCCGCCGCCGGTCAGAAGTCCCGGCCGCGGGGCGCCGGTCCGTAGCCGCCGGGCGGCTGGGCCGCCTTGCGGCGGAACTGCCGCAGCCGGGCGGTGAGGAACTGGATCACCGGGGTGCGGTCCCGGTGCCGGCGCTCGTAGCGGAGGAGGAGGGCGAGCTGCTCCTGGTCGAGGCCGCGGGAGTGGCTCTCCACCGCGAGCCGGGAAAGGTGCTTGTAGTCGGCTATCGGGAGTTCGGCCGTCTCGGGCCCTGGAAGGTCGCCGTCAAGGAATTCCACTGAAGTCACCTCAAAGTTCACCTTACCGGCTCCCCCGGAAAACAGCCCGCGAAACGCCTCCGGATGCGGGGTCCGGCGGGGTGGAGGACCGTGGGAAGAGCGGGACGCGCGCTGTCATGGGTTCCACCGCACTCCCCCGAGGGGCATTGGCTATGGACAACAACATCCGGGCGGCGCTGGCCGCCGGCGCCGCGACGGGCTACGTCGCCGGCCGGAGCAACAAAGGGAAGCTCGCGATCGGCCTGCTGTCTCTGGCGGTCGGCAGCGGCCTGGATCCGGTGGCGCTGATCGGCCGGGGGGTCAGACGACTCGCCGAGGGTGAGCAGTTCGAACGGTTCAGCGAGTCCCTGACCGAGAGCCTGCGGCAGCGGACCCGCTCGCTGCTGCCGGCCGAGGAAGCGGACCGGCCGACCCGCCGAGAGGGCGCGGACACCGAAGAGGGCGCAGAGGGCACAGCACCGGACCAGGAAGCCGAAGACGCCCAAGACGCGGACGACACAGAGGACGCGGAAGAAGAGCCCGAGGCGCCCGAAGAGCCGGCGGCGGACGAAGAGCCCGCGGACGCCGGAGAGCCCGAGGACGAGGAAGAGCCCGAGCCGGCGGCGCCCGCCAAAGCGCCGGCGCCGCGGCCCGCTCGCGGCGGCGCCGGGCGGGCGAAGAAGCCGGACGGCCCGGCCGCCCGGGAGGCCGGGCCGAAGAACCCGCCCGCCGAGCGGGCGAAGGAGCTGGCCCGGGCGAGAAGGGCGAAGGAGTCGGCGCAGGCGGGGAAGGCGCGGGTGGAGCGGACCGCCAGGGAACCGGGGCCGAAGAATCCGCCCGCCGCGAAGGCGAAGGCCGTGGCGAAGGCCCGGAAGGAAGCGGAGCAGCGGAAGGAAGCGGAGGAGCGGCCGTCCACCACCAAGCGGGTGGCGAAGCGGCCGCCGGTCCGCCGTATCCGGCCGAGCTGACGTCCAGCGACCGGGGGCGACCGGGGCGCCCCGACCCGTCACGAACGGCAAGCGGTCACGACCCACAGTGAGGACCAGCCAGAGGGCCGGCCTCGGCGGCCGAGACGGCAGGTGAGCGGGGTCCCCGAGCGGGCAGGCGCGCAGCAGACCGCACGAGAGAGGAATGACCATGTCGGAGAATGACCTGAAGGGCCGCAGCGTCCTGGCGATCGTCACCAACTACGGGGTGGAGCAGGACGAACTCGTCGTCCCGGTCGAGCATCTGCGGAAGAACGGAGCGATGGTCGACATCGCCGCGCTCTCCGATGAGCCGATCCGGACCCTGGTCGGCGACAAGGACCCCGGCAAGACGATCGAGCCGACCCTGACCCTGGCGGAGACGGATCCGAACGCGTACGACATGCTGCTGGTGCCCGGCGGCACACTGAACGCCGACGCGCTGCGGCTGAACGACCTCGCCATCGAGACGGTCAGGACCTTCACCACCTCCGGGCGGCCGGTGGCGGCGATCTGCCACGGTCCGTGGGCGCTGGTGGAGGCGGGCGCCGTCCAGGGCAAGACGCTGACCTCCTTTCCCTCGCTGCGGACCGACATCAGCAACGCCGGCGGCTCCTGGCGGGACGACTCCGTGATCAGCGACGACGCCGGCGGATGGCGGCTGGTCACCTCGCGTACGCCGCACGATCTGGACGACTTCCTCCGCGAGGTCGAGGCGGCGCTCATCACCTCCCCCTGACGTCCCCGGCCGTCCGACCGGCCCCGGGAGCCGCCGCCGCGGCGGCGGCTCCCGGGGCCTCGGCGTCCGCGGAATAACGTCACCTTTTCCACCCCCGGAGTTCGCATAGCGGACTCCACGCCCAGCAGAAAAGCCGATTCCGGCGAAACCGTCGCATCCGCCGTACGCGCCTTGACGTAACACGCGCCCCGGCACTTGAATCAGGGCGCAACCGGATCACCGCTTCGGAAGTGCTCAGCACGGTGCACGGCACAGAACTGTGCGACCCCATTCGCGATCCTTCCGTACCTCACCGATGAGCGAAGCGGCCCGGACGGGCACTGAGTTCGGCTGTAGCACAGCGGAACCCCCCACCACTCGGTCCGCCGTCGCGCAAGGACCCCAGGTCCCGCGCACCTCTCCTCGGAGTCATCAGCAATGTCACTGTCCCACCGCAGGAAGATCTGGTCCCGCCGCAGGGTCGTCAGCACCGCCGCCGGCGGTACCGCGGCCGTCGCCCTCGGCGCGCTCGGCGTCGCGAAGGCCGCCACCACGTCCACCGCCTCCCCCGCCGCGAGCGCCGCGGGTGACGTGGTCGGCAAGATCACCGTCGGCTACCAGGGCTGGTTCGCCGCCAAGGGCGACAGCGCCCCGATCAACGGCTGGTGGCACTGGTCCCAGGACATGAGCAAGGCCCCCTCCCCGTCGAACACCGGCATCAAGGCGTGGCCCGACATGCGGGAGTACGCGCACAGTTACCAGACCGGGTACGCCAACCTCGGCAACGGCCAGCCCGCCACCCTCTTCTCCTCGTACGACCAGCAGACCGTGGACACCCACTTCCAGTGGATGAAGCAGTACGGCATCGACACCGCGGCGCTCCAGCGGTTCAACCCGGTCGGCGGGGAGGGCCCGACGCGCGACGCGATGGCGACCAAGGTGCGCTCGTCGGCGGAGTCGCACGGCGTCAAGTTCTACATCATGTACGACGTGTCCGGCTGGACCACCATGCAGTCCGAGATCAAGACGGACTGGACCAACAAGATGAAGGCCCACACCGCCTCGTCGGCCTACGCCGCCCAGAACGGCAAGCCGGTCGTCTGCATCTGGGGCTTCGGCTTCAACGACAACAACCACCCCTTCGACGCGACCGCGTGCCTGGACGTCATCAACTGGTTCAAGTCGCAGGGGTGTTACGTGGTCGGGGGCATCCCCAAGGAGTGGCGGACCGGCGGCCAGGGCACGCGGACCGGCTTCAGCGACGTCTACCACGCGTTCAACATGATCTCGCCGTGGATGGTCGGCGCCATCGGCAACGCGGGCGATTCCGACAACTACTACCAGAACGTCAACCTGGGCGACCAGGCCGAGTGCAACGCGCACGGCATCGACTACCAGCCGTGCGTCCTGCCGGGTGACGTATCGGTCCGGCAGCGCGCGCACGGCGACTTCATGTGGCGGCAGTTCTACAACATGGTCCGGGTCGGCGCCCAGGGCATCTACATCTCGATGTTCGACGAGTTCAACGAGGGCAACCAGATCGCCAAGACCGCCGAGACCCAGGCGACCGTGCCCACCGACTCCGGCTTCCTGGCGCTGGACGAGGACGGCACCGCCTGCTCGTCGGACTACTACCTGCGGCTGACCGGCGACGGCGGCAGGATGCTCAAGGGCCAGATCGCGCTGACCGCCACCCGACCCACCCAGCCGGTCGTCTCCGGCGGGACCACCCCGCCCACCTCGCCGAGCACCGGCACCGGCACCGTGGTCAGCCTGCGCGCGGGGATCAACAACGACTACGTCACCGCCGACAACGCGGGCGCGGCGGCCCTCATCGCCAACCGCACCGCCATCGGCCAGTGGGAGCAGTTCGACCTCCTCGACGCCGGCAGCGGCAACACAGCCCTGCGCTCGCACGCCAACAGCCGTTACGTCACCGCCGGTTCGTCGCCGCTGATCGCCGACAGCACCACCCTCGGCCGCGCCCAGACCTTCACCCTCGTCCACAACACCGACGGCACCGTGAGCCTGCTCGCGATCGCCAACAACCAGTACGTCACCGCGGAGAACGCCGGCGCGGCCGCCCTGGTCGCCAACCGGACCGCCATCGGACCCTGGGAGAAGTTCACCCTCGTCACCGACTGATCCGCCCTCAGGTGGTCCTGGCCAGCGCCACGTTGAGTTTGAGGACGTTGACGTGGCGCTGGCCCAGGAAGCCCAGCACCCGGCCGTGGGTGTTCTCGGCCACGAGCCGGCGGACGACCGAGGCGGGCAGCCGGCGGACCCTGGCGATCCGGGCGACCTGTTCGTCCGCGTAGGCCGGCGAGATGTCGGGGTCGAGTCCCGATCCCGAGGCGGTGACGGCGTCGGGGGGCACCTGGCTCGGGCGGACGCCGTCAAAGGCCGCGATCGCCGCCCGGCGGGCCCGGACCGAGGCGATCAGCTCGGGGTTGTTCGGGCCGAGATTGGAGGCGCCGGAGGCCAGCGGGTCGTAGGAGCCGGCCGACGGCCGGGGCTGGAAGAACCTCGGGTCGGGTCTCGGCGCCGTGCCGGCGGTCTCGGGGGTATCAGGGTCACCGGGGCTGCCGGGGTTGCTCATCGGCAGGTCGAAGTTCTGGCCGAGCAGGCTGGAGCCGACGGCCCGGCCACCCCGGTCGACCATGGAGCCGTTGGCCTTGTGGCTGAACGCGCCCTGGGCGATACCCGTGACGACCAGCGGATACGCGACGCCGGTGAGCAGGGTGAACACCACCAGCATGCGCAGGGCGGCCAGCAGGGTGCGGAGCGTCGCCGGAAGGGCGTTGAACATCGCGGCGGCCTTTCTCTACTGCTGCCATTTCGGGCAGCTTCCTCGGCTTCCGGCAGCTTCCTCAACTTCCGTCGGCGTCCGGCGGCGTCCGGCGGCTTCTCGTCAGCTTTTCGTCAGCGCAGTCCGGGGATGAACTGGATGATCAGGTCGATGACCTTGATACCGGCGAACGGCAGCACCAGGCCGCCGAGGCCGTAGACCCAGATGTTGCGGTTGAGCAGTTGCGCCGCCGAGGACGGCCGGTAGCGGACGCCGCGCAGGGCGAGCGGGATCAGCGCCACGATGATCAGCGCGTTGAAGATGATCGCGGAGGCGATCGCCGACTGCGGGCTGTGCAGCTTGGTGATGTTGAGCTGGTTGAGCCCGGGAAAGGCGACGGTGAACATCGCGGGGATGATCGCGAAGTACTTGGCCACGTCGTTGGCGATGGAGAAGGTGGTGAGCGCGCCCCGGGTGATGAGGAGCTGCTTGCCGATCTCCACGATCTCGATCAGCTTGGTGGGGTTGGAGTCCAGGTCGACCATGTTCCCGGCCTCCTTGGCGGCCGAGGTGCCGGTGTTCATGGCCACACCGACATCCGCCTGGGCCAGCGCGGGCGCGTCGTTGGTGCCGTCGCCGGTCATCGCGACCAGCTTGCCGCCCGCCTGCTCCCGGCGGATCAGCGCCATCTTGTCCTCGGGCGTGGCCTCGGCGAGGAAGTCGTCCACACCCGCCTCGTCCGCGATCGCCCGGGCGGTCATCGGGTTGTCACCGGTGATCATCACGGTGCGGATCCCCATCCGGCGCAGCTCGTCGAAGCGTTCGCGCATACCGGCCTTGACCACGTCCTTGAGGTTGATCACCCCGAGCACCGAGGCGCTGCTCGCCCCCTCCCGGGTGACGACCTCGCCGACCACCAGGGGGGTGCCGCCGCTGGAGGCGATGCCGTCGACGATCGGGCCGACCTCCTGGAGCGCGGATCCGCCGTTCTCGCCGATCCAGTGCATCACGGCGGCGGCCGCGCCCTTGCGCAGCAGCCGGCGGCCGCCGTCCTCCACCAGGTCGACGCCACTCATCCGGGTCTGCGCGGTGAAGGGCACGAACTCAGCCTGCCCCAGCTCGCCCTCGGCCCGGGCCCGCAGACCGTAGCGCTCCTTGGCGAGGACCACGATGGAGCGGCCCTCCGGGGTCTCGTCGGCGATCGAGGACATCTGGGCCGCGTCGGCCAGCCGCTGGATCGGTACGCCGCCCACCGGCAGGAACTCGGCGGCCTGCCGGTTGCCGAGGGTGATGGTGCCGGTCTTGTCCAGCAGCAGGGTGTTCACGTCGCCGGCCGCTTCCACCGCCCGGCCGGAGACCGCCAGCACGTTGCGCTGCACCAGCCGGTCCATGCCGGCGATGCCGATCGCGGAGAGCAGCGCGCCGATGGTGGTCGGGATGAGCGCCACCACCAGGGCGACCAGCACCACGATGGACTGCTCGGCGCCGGCGAAGACCGCGAACGGCTGCAAGGTGACGACGGCCAGCAGGAAGACCACGGTCAGCGAGGCGAGCAGGATGTTCAGCGCGATCTCGTTGGGCGTCTTCTGCCGGGCGGCCCCCTCTACCAGCGCGATCATCCGGTCGATGAACGTCTCACCGGGCTTGGAGGTGATCTGGACGACGATCCGGTCCGAGAGCACCTTCGTGCCGCCGGTCACCGCCGAGCGGTCACCGCCGGACTCCCGGATCACGGGCGCCGACTCACCGGTGATGGCGGACTCGTCGACGGACGCGACCCCTTCGACGACATCGCCGTCACCAGGGATGACCTGCCCGGCCTCGACCACCACATGGTCGCCGAGCCGCAGGTCGGCGGCGGGGACCGCCTCCTCGGTGAGGCCGGCCGTCTCGCGCCGGTAGTCGGTGAGCCGTCTGGCCGTCGTCTCGGTCCTGCTGCGGCGCAGCGTCTCGGCCTGCGCCTTGCCGCGGCCCTCCGCCACCGCCTCGGCAAGGTTGGCGAAGACGGCGGTGAGCCAGAGCCAGACGGAGATGACCCAGGAGAAGACGCTCGGGTTCTTGATGGCCAGGGCCGTGGTGAGCACGGCGCCCACCTCGACCACGAACATCACCGGATTTTTGGCCATGACCCGCGGATCGAGCTTCTTCGCCGCCTCGGGCAGCGAGACGAGGAGCTGTTTCGGATCGAGCAGGCCGCCGGAGACGCGGTGCTGTGAGGCCGTGTCCTGCCCGACCCCGGGTGGCGGCGGGGGGTCGACGCTGCTGGGGGCCATCAGTGCAGGCCTTCCGCGATCGGGCCCAGCGCGAGCGCGGGGAAGTAGGTGAGGCCGACGACGATCAGGATCACCGCGGTGAGCAGCCCGACGAACTGTGGCCGGTGGGTGGGCAGCGTGCCGGCGGTGACCGGGGTCGGCTGCTGCGCGGCGAGCGAACCGGCGAGCGCCAGTACGAAGATCATCGGCAGGAAGCGGCCGAAGAGCATCGCAAGACCCAGCGCGGTGTTCCACCAGTTCGACGTCACGGTCAGCCCGGCGAACGCCGAGCCGTTGTTGTTGGCGGCGGAGGTGAAGGCGTAGAGCACCTCGGAGAAGCCGTGCGGTCCGGAGTTGAGCATGTTCGCCCGCTCACCGCGCAGCGACATGGCCGTTCCGGTGCCGACCAGGACGATGGCGGGGGTGATGAGGATGTAGAGCGAGGCGAACTTGATCTCGCGGCTGCCGAGTTTCTTGCCGAGGTACTCGGGGGTGCGGCCGACCATCAGACCGGCCACGAAGACGGCGATGACGGCCAGGATGAGGATGCCGTAGAGACCGGAGCCGGTGCCGCCGGGGGCGACCTCGCCGAGCATCATGTTGAAGATCGTCATCCCGCCGCCGCCGGGCGAGAAGGAATCGTGGAAGGAGTTGACCGCGCCGGTCGAGGTCAGGGTGGTGGACGCGGCGAAGAGCGCCGAGGCCCAGACGCCGAACCGCTGTTCCTTGCCCTCCAGCATGCCGCCGGCCAGGTGACCCGCGGTACTGCTGACGCTGTGCAGCTCGTTGACGGTGATGATGGCGAGCGAGGCGGTCCAGATGAGCCCCATCACGGCGAGGATCGCGTACCCCTGGCGGCGGTCGCCGACCATCGTGCCGAAGGTGCGCGGCAGCGAGAAGGAGATCACCAGCAGGAGGTAGATCTCCAGCCAGTCGGTGAACGCGTTGGGGTTCTCGAAGGGATGGGCGGAGTTGGCGTTGTAGAAGCCGCCGCCGTTGGTGCCCAGTTCCTTGATGGCCTCCTGCGAGGCGACCGGACCGCCGGTGATCGTCTGCCGGTCGCCCACCAGCGTGGTGATCCCGTGCGCGCCGTGCAGGTTCTGCAGCGTGCCGGACGCGACCAGCGCGATGGCGAAGACGAAGGCGAGCGGGAGCAGCAGCCGGACCACGACGCGGGTCAGATCGACCCAGAAGTTGCCGACCCGGTCGGTGCGTTCCCGGGTGAAGCCGCGGATCAGCGCGGCGACCACCGCGATGCCGACGGCCGCGGAGACGAAGTTCTGCACCGCCAGGCCCGTCATCTGCACCAGATAGCCCATGGTGGATTCGCCGGAGTACGACTGCCAGTTGGTGTTGGTGACGAAGGAGGTGGCGGTGTTGAACGCGGTGGCCGACGCGACCGCCTTCATCCCGACGGCCAGCGGGAAGTGGCTTTGCAGCCGCTGGAAACCGTAGAGGAAGAGGACCGACATCACGGAGAAGGCCAGCACGCTGCGCAGATACACCGTCCAGCGCTGGTCGGCCCCGCCGTTCACCCCGCTGAGCCGGTAGAGGACCCGCTCGGCCCGCAGATGGCGCGGCGCGGTGAGCAGATGGGCGATGTAGTCGCCCAACGGCCGGTACGACAGGGCCAGTGCGACGACCAGCGCGACGATCTGGAGCAGCCCGGCCAGCGTGGGGTCCACTAGAAGCGCTCCGGGAAGATCAGCGCCAGCACCAGGTAGACCAGCAGCCCGCTCGCCACGACGAGGCCGGCGATGTTCTCCCCGCTCACAGCTTCTCCGCCCCCTTGGCGATCAGGCCGAGAACGGCGAAGACCGCGATGGTGATGACGAGGTAGATCAGATCTGCCATGTGCGGAGCATCCCGGTGGTCGTGGGCGGAGGTCCGTCGGAGCCCCGCCCGGCCGGAACCGGCGGCGCTCCGTGCACAAACCTTGCCGCAGCGTGGTCGCCGCACCGTGTTGCGGCAGCCTGGGAGCCGCCATCCGGCCTATCGACACCACCGGACCCGCGCGCCGGCCCGCCCGCACGCGGTGGCTCCCGACAGGCGGGACGGACGGCGGTGTGCCAGGGTGGACGCACCTGCGTGCTGCTGTTCGCACGGCGACTCACCAGGGCGGCGGCTCACCAGGGCGGGGGCACGCCAACGCGGCCACCGCCGAGCCCACTTGACTCCGGACGGGAGGGGCCGGGGCCATCTTGTCGCCGGGTCGGGGCCGCCATAGGGTGTGCGCACATTTGTGTGGTCGTGTGATCGACGTGATCGCGTTCGAATCTGCCCCTTCGCTCCAGGAGTGCACGTGCCCGCTGTCCACCCTCCCGCTTCCGGCGCCCGGTCCCGTCGCGGCTCCCTCCGCTCCGGATTCCTGGGGACCACGATCGCGCTCCTCGCGGTCGGCACCTTCGCTCTGTCGACCGAGAGCACCGCGGTGGCCGCGGCGCTCGGCGACCGGGGCGCGCCGGGCCAGGGCGATCCGTACTTCCCGCTCTCCGGGAACGGCGGCTACACCACCCGCCACTACGACCTGGACCTCGCCTACGACCCGGCCGGCCGGGAACTGGACGGCACCGCGACGATCACCGCCCGGGCCACGCAGCGGCTGACCCGTTTCGACCTGGACCTCTCCGGCCTGACCGTACGCGGGATCCGGGTGGACGGCCGGGCGGCCCGCTGGACCCGGGACGGCCAGGAACTCGTCATCACCCCCCGCACGGCGCTGCGGCGCGGCCAGGTCTTCCGGGTCGAGGTCCGCTACGGCGGGGTGCCGGCGAACATCACCGACCCCGACGGTTCCGCGGACGGCTGGATATCCACCGACGACGGCGCGTTCGTCGCGGGTGAGCCGCAGGGCGCGATGTCCTGGTTCCCCGCCGACAACGCCCCGCTCGACAAGGCGTCGTACACCTTCGAGATCACCGTGCCGACCGGGTACACGGCGGTCGCCAACGGAGTGCTGACCTCGCAGCGGAGCAACGGCGGGAAGGGGAGCAAGGCGGGCAAGGCCGGCACCACGACGTTTCGCTGGAACGAGGACCGGCCGATGGCGTCGTACCTCGCCACCGCCACGGTCGGGAAGTTCGACGTCCAGCGGTACACCACCGCCTCCGGCATCCCGGTCTACAACGCGGTGGACCCCCGCGAGGCGGCCGGCGCCGCGCCGGCCCTGGCGCGGATACCGGCGATCCTCGACTGGGAGAGCAAGCTCTTCGGCCCCTACCCCTTCGCCGCGGCGGGCGCGATCGTCGACCACGCCCCGGATGTGGGTTACGCGCTGGAGACCCAGACCAGGCCGCTCTACGACCGGGCGCCCGATGTCGGCACGGTGGTGCACGAGACCGCGCACCAGTGGTTCGGCGACTCGGTGAGCCTGACCAGTTGGCAGGACATCTGGCTCAACGAGGGCTTCGCCACCTACGCCGAGTGGCTGTGGGACGAGCAGCACGGCGGCCCCACCGCGCAGGCCCGCTTCGACGGCTACTACGCCCGGGCGGCCACCAGCAGCCTCTGGGCCTTCCCCACCGCCGACCCCGGCAAGGGGGAGAACATCTTCGCCTCGCCGGTCTACACCCGGGGCGCGATGGCGCTGCAGAAGCTGCGGACGGCGATCGGTGACCCGGACTTCTTCGCCATCCTCAAGTCCTGGGCCAGGATCCACCGGTACGGCAACGGCACCACCGCCCAGTTCGTGGCGCTGAGCGAGAAGATATCCGGCAAGGACCTCGGCGCCCTCTTCCACACCTGGATCTACACCGCGGGCAAGCCCGCCCAGCCCTAGCCGGTCCAGCCGTAGCCCGCCTGGTCACGGCCAGAACAGCCCACTGCGCCTGCCGGCCGCGCAGGGGGCTCCGGCCGACCCAGGTACGGCAGGGCGTGGGGGGATCAGGCCGGCGGGGCGGCGGGCGGCATCGCGTCGCGCCGGACGGCCACCATGGCGACGTCGTCCATGAGGGGGCCGCCGGTGTGGCGGCGTACCGAGTCCAGGATGTGACCGATGAGGTGTTCCGGCCCCTGTCCCGCCCACTGGCCGGCCTGGCCGGTGAGGTCGAAGAAATTCCCGGCGGGGTCCCGCGCCTCGATCACCCCGTCGGTATAGACCAGAAAGGTCTCCCCCACCCCCAGGCGGAAGTGGTCCACCACGTAGTCGGCGCTGTTGCGGCTGTTGAGGCCGAGCGGCGGGGAGTGACTGCGCTGATGGGTGGAGCCGGTCATGGTCCGGCCGATCAGCAGGGGCGGGTAATGGCCGCAGTTCACGGCCTTCACGGTGCCGATGTCGAAGGAGATCTCGAGAAAGAGCGCGGTGACGAACCGCTCCCCCGCGGTGTCGTCGGTTTCGCCGACGTCCGCGAAATGCGTCTCCATGCTCTCTTCGAGATACGCGGCCAGTTCCGGCAGATCGGCCGCCCTTGGCGCGGCCTCCCGGAATCCGCCCAGCAGGCTCACCGCGTCGTCGACCGCCGGAAGTCCCTTGCCCCGGACATCACCGATGACGAAGCGCAGCCCGGTCGGCGTACGGACCACGGCGTAGAGGTCGCCGCCCATCCTCGCCCAGGGCTGGGAGGAGTGGTAGACCGAGGCGATCCGCAGCGGACCCATCCGCCGCGGCAGCGGTCGGAGCAGGACCCGCTGGACGGCGTCGGAGACCGCGCGGACCTCGATGAGTTCCCTGAGGTTGCGTTCGCGTACGCCGCGCAGCGCGATGACAAAGGCGGTGACGAAAAGGATGGCGATCACATGGATCGCCGGAATGGCGGTGTACCAAATGCCGTCCAGCACATCCAGCAGGATCGCCGCGCCGCAGGAGACCGCGGCCACCAGGGCGGTCAGCCGAATACCGCACGCCGCCGCGGTGATCGTCGGCGGGGCGACCAGGAGCGACGCGAGATGCTGGTCGGGCCGCAGCAGCAGCCCGAGCACGAGAATGACGACCAGCAGCACGACGGCCACGCCCAGGGGGCCGTCGCGCATGAAAACGGCACCGTCGTCCGCGGCCCCGAATTGACGCCGCACCCCGAATGTCGCGGCTCCCCAGGTTTTGAGGCGTCGGGGCACGACCTTGGCCTTTCCCATTGGGTCAGGGTATTTCCTTTCCGCCGACCCGGCGACCCCGTTTATCGAACCCATGTTCGATGAACGCGCCCTGAGAGCCAGAGTTCTTCCGCAGCGGTGGGCGGGGGACATCCGCCGTTCACGGGGTGGTCTCCGAGGGACGGCTTGCTGGAGCCAAGTTATATAGACAACTTGGCTCACCCGGGTGTCGCCGCGGCGGCACCCGGGCGGAGAGGAACCAACACCGTGTCACCCCTCTCAAGCTCCGCCGCGTCCGGCAGCGCCGTCGCGCTCACCTCGCCCACCGCCCCCCAGCGGGGCGACAAGCTGACGTTCACCTGGTCGACGGACGCGCCCGACCCCAAGAACTGGATCGGCGTCTACGACGGCGACCGCGAGCCGGGCACCGGCAGCGCCCTCGTCTGGGCGTACGTCACCACCGCCGGCGGCGCGTTGACGCTCGACACCTCCGGGCTGACCGGCGGCCCCTTCACCGCGTACCTGCTCGCCAAGGACGGCTACGGCGTCCTCGCCCAGACCCAGCCGTTCAGCTTCGCCGGCCAGCCGGCCGGCGACGCCCTCGTCCTCAGCGACCCCACCCCGTACGAGGGCGACCAGGCCACCTTCCACTGGACGACCGACGCGCCCGACCCGAAGAACTGGGTCGGTGTCTACGACGGCAGCCGGCTGCCGGGCACCGGCTCCGCGCTCGCCTGGGAGTACACCCCCGCCGCCTCGGGTGACATCACCATCGACACCTCCGGGCTGACCGGCGGCCCCTACACCGGCTATCTGCTCGCCAAGGACGGCTACGGCGTCCTCGCCCAGACCCAGCCGTTCAGCTTCACCCCCCGCCCGGTGATCCCGCGCCCGCACGCGGTGGTGGACGCGCTGACCACCGCGCCGCAGACCGCGGGCACCGCCTTCTCCGTCGGCCTGGCCGGCCTGTGGATCAGGCCGGAGGGCAACGCGGCCGGCGCTCCCGCCTTCAAGCGGGTGGCCGGCGACCCGTGGCTGTCGGTCGCCGCGGACGGCACGGTCAGCGGCAAGGCGCCCGCCGCCGGGTCGAAGACGCCCGGACAGGTGGTGGTCGCGGTCACCGACAGCGCGGTGGGCAGCGACACCGTCACCGTCCAGGTGCCGGTGCGGGCGAGCCGGGACCGGCTCCAGCTCAAGGTCGCGACGGTGAACCTCTGGGACGCCGGCGCGCACATCGACGGATTCCTGGAGAAGCAGCTCCGGCTGGTGCTGACCCAGGGCCTCGATGTCGTCGCCCTCCAGGAGAGCGGCCCCACCGGGGCCCAGGACCTCGCCAAGGCGCTGGGCTGGCAGGTGTACCAGGCGGGCGGCGGCCTCGGCATCGTCAGCCGCTACCCGCTCACCGACCCGGCCGCGCCCACCTCCGCCCGGCCGGCCGCCGCCGCGACGGTGCGCCTGCCGGGCGGCCGCGCGGTACGGGTGTGGACCGCCCAGCTCGACGAGGCCGACTACGGACCGTACGGCGTGCCGGCCGGCCGGACCGCCGCGCGGATCGAGGCGGCCGAGAAGCTGACGCTCCGCTACGCCCAGGCGCAGGCGCTGGTGGCCGCGATGCGGCGGGACATCGCCGCCGCATCCGATGTCCCGGTCCTGCTGGGCGCCGGCCTCGCCTCACCGTCCCACCTCGACTGGACCAGCCGGACCTCGTCCGCGCACGGCGGGGTGGGCCGGGTCCGCTGGCCGGTCACCGAGCTGCTGGAGCAGGGGCGTCTGGTCGACGCGTTCCGCGCGGCGAACCCCAACCCGGCGAAGGCCCCCGGCGTCACCTGGTCGCCGGTCCGGCCGCGGCACGACGGCGGCGGCGCCGAGCCCCAGGACCGTATCGACCAGATCCAGTTCGCCGGGCAGCTCAAGGTGGCCGAGGCGCACAGCCTGTTCACCGGATGGCCGCGGGCGGTCCCGGGCACCGCCGCCAACGGCTGGCCCTCCGACCACGCCGCCGCCGTCGTCACCTTCGTCCTGTCCTCCCGCGGCTGACCCCCCGAACACCCGTAAGGAACGAACTCCCATGACTGAGATCAGCCGCCGCGCCTTCATCGGCACCGCAGCCGCCGGAGCGGCCGTCGCGGTCGGGCTCCCCGGCACCGCCGACGCCACCGAGAACCACGGCGACCACGGCAACCCGCACGGCAGCATCGCCGACGTCAAGCACGTGGTGATCCTGATGCAGGAGAACCGCAGCTTCGACCACTACTTCGGCACCCTGAGCGGCGCCCGCGGCTTCGACGACCGGCAGGCGGTGCGACTCCCCACCGGCGACTCGGTG
This sequence comes from Streptomyces sp. NBC_01190, assembly GCF_045039895.1. Classification (NCBI taxonomy): domain Bacteria; kingdom Bacillati; phylum Actinomycetota; class Actinomycetes; order Kitasatosporales; family Streptomycetaceae; genus Streptomyces; species Streptomyces sp. NBC_01190. Next base: position 7,600,637 of record NZ_CP108580.1, on the reverse strand, counting down.
TTCCAGCAGCCCGACCACAGCCGCGCCGAGGGCTATCTGCGGCCCTTCCGGATGGACACCACCCGGTACAACGCGCAGAACGCCGGCGGCCTGGACCACGGGTGGGACAGCGGCCACACCGCGGTCAACGGCGGCGCCATGGACAAGTGGGTCGCCGCCAAGGGCGAGCGGACCATGGGCTACTTCACCCGCCAGGACATCCCCTACCAGTACGCGCTGGCCGACGCGTTCACCGTCTGCGACGGCTACTTCTGCTCGCTGAACGGGCCGACCGACCCCAACCGGCTCTATCTGTGGACCGGCACCGCGGGACCCGGAGTCGACGGCACCACCGGTCCGTTCACCGACAACACCGTGGTCACCGAGAACCCGGTGGCGGACTGGACGACGTACGCCGAGCGGCTGGAGAAGGCCGGTGTGAGCTGGCGCGTCTACCACAACCCGGATGGCTCCGACGACCGCAACGGCGACTACGACGACAACGCGCTGTCGTACTTCAAGCAGTTTCACGCCTTCCCCGCGGACGACCCGCGCTACGTCAACGCCATGACGAAGTTCGATCTGACCGCCTTCGACCAGCACTGCAAGGACGGCACGCTGCCGACCGTCTCCTGGCTGGTGGCGCCGTACCTGTTCTGCGAGCACCCGGCGGCCAGCCCGGACTACGGCGCCCACTGGGTGGACACCGCGCTCACGTCGCTCTTCGCCAACCCCGACGTGTGGAAGCACACCGTCTTCCTGCTGATGTACGACGAGAACGACGGGTACTTCGACCATGTGATCCCGCCGTACCCGGAGCCGGGGACGAAGGACGAGTTCGTCGACGGCAAGCCCATCGGCCTGGGCAGCCGGGTGCCGCTGTGGGCCGTGTCGCCGTGGTCGCGCGGCGGCTGGGTCAACTCGCAGGTGTTCGACCACACCTCGGTGGTGCGCTTCCTGGAACGTGTCACCGGGGTCGCCGAGCCCAACATCTCCGCCTGGCGGCGCCAGGTCTGCGGCGACCTCACCACCTGCTTCGACTTCACCAGGCCCGACTACACCATTCCCGCCCTGCCGGACACGGTGGCGCTGATGGCCAAGGCCGACGCGGGCGCCTCGCTGCCCGCGGTCACGGTGCCGGCGGAGCAGAGCGTCGCCGTGCAGGAGAAGGGCGAGCGGCCGCACCGCCCGCTGCCGTACCGGCCGTGGGCCGATGTCACGGTCGACCGGGCGACCGGCAAGGTCACCTGCACGCTGACCAACGACGGCACGGCGGCCTTCCACTTCACCGTGCTGCCGAACGTCGCCCTGCCGTACACGGGGACGCCGTTCACCGTCCCGCCGCGCTCGTCGCGCACCTATGTCTGGGACGCCACGGCGACCGACGGCCGCTACGACTTCAGCGTGCACGGCGCCGACGGCTTCGTCCGCCGCTTCTCCGGCACCGTCGTGCGCCGGCAGCAGGACGACGTCGCGGTGCCGTCGGTCCGGGCCACACTGCGGGCGGACGGCCGACCGGAGAAGGCGTCCGTCGAGCTGGACCTGCGCAACGACGGCGGCGCCGAGGTGGCCTTCACGATCACGCCGAACGACTTCGCCGGCCAGGCCAGGACGGTCCGGGTGAAGGCCGGTGGCCGCGCCCGGTCGACCTGGGACACCGACGCGGGACGGTACGACTTCACCGTCACGGCGGGTACCGGCACCCGGTTCGCCCAGCGGTACGCGGGGACCGTGCACCCGGCGTGACCCGGCGCCGGCGGGGCGGGGCGCCGCGCCCCGCCCCGCCGGCCGGGCTCCGCTTACCACCGACTTACCACCGACCGCGGTGTCCCGGCGACCGGACCGCGCCACCCGGGTGAACGGCGGACGCGGCGCAGGCCGCTGCCGGTTGCCCCACCCGCGTGAAGGGCCGGGCCGTCCGGGTGACTTCCGTGAACGTCGCCCATCCCTGGAGACGCCCGTGCCGAACGCTCGGTGACCGGATCGACAGCCGGATGTTCACCGGCCGTCGGCAGACATCATCGAGCAGTGGAGTCATCATGAACCAGAAGTGCAAAGGCGCCGTACTGGCGCTCCTGACCGGCGGGATCATCCTGACCGCGGGTGGCGTCGCCGCCGCCGACTCCGACGCGACGGGCATCGCGGCCGGATCGCCGGGCGTGCTGTCGGGCAACGTCATCCAGCTCCCGATCGGCATCCCCACCAACACCTGCGGCAACGCGTCCGGCCTGACCAGCCTGCTCAGCCCGGCTCTCGGCAACACGTGTGCCAACGTCAGCACCCGGGGCGGCTTCGCGCCCGAGATGAGAAGCGGCCACCGCGAGTGGCGCGGCTACCAGGCCCCCCGTGATGACGAGATGGCGAACACCTGGGGGAACCACGGCGGGTCCGACACCGGCTTCTAGCCCGACACCCGCGGGCGCCGTCTGACCGTGGCCCCGGTCCCGGTTTGCCGGAGCCCGCTCGGCTCGGGCGGCCGGCAGCTCGTCTCCTGACGCCGCCACCGCGGCCGCCGGCCGCGGCGCCGTCAGGAGACGAGCTGCTGGCCGCCGTCGATGTCGTAGGTCGCGCCGGTGAGCGCGTCGTTGACCATGATGTGGACGGCGAGGGCGGCGACGTCGGCCGGCCCGACGACGCGGCGGATGGGAAGGGTGGCGCGCAGCTCCTCGCGCCGGGCGTCGAGCTGGTCCCCCAGCAGCGAGGCGGACAGCGCGGTGTCGACGAATCCGGCGGCGATGAGGTTCACCCGGATCGGCGCGAGTTCGAGCGCCAGATTGGCGGTGAGGGCGGGCAGCGCCGCGGTCATGGCGGAGACGACGGACATGCCGACGGCGGGCCGCCGGCCGCCGGTTCCGCCGATGAAGAGCAGGGTGCCGCCGGCCCGCGTCTTCGCCCGGCTGAAGACGGCGACCGCGAGGATCATGGCGAGGTGGTCGCCGAAGTCACGGCGGACCTCGGCGAGATCCAAGCTCTCCAGCGGCGCGTAGGACGGGCCGCCCGCGGTGACCAGCACATGGTCGACCGGTCCTGGCAGCTCCTGGAAGAACCGCTGGAGCCGGTCGGTGTCGTTGGCGTCGAACGCCGCCGTGCTCAGCGGTTCCAGCTCCCGCGCGGCCCGCGCCAGCCGTTCGGGGTCGCGGCCCACCATGACCAGCCGGCCGCCGTCGGCGCGCACCCGGCGGGCGGTCTCCAGCCCCATCCCCGAGCTGGCGCCGATCACCACGACGGTCTGATCGGCGAGGCCGCCCTGTCGGTGGGTGCCGGGAATCGATGCGGTGCCGGTCATCCGTGCCTCCGGGGTGTCCGTCGCGGGTCCGTGGTCCGCTCCTCATGCTCCCGCCTCCCCCCACCGAGCGCCCGCCGGGCGGCGGCCGTTCGGGGGGTCATTCGCCGGGATCGTCCTGGGCGGAGTCGGCCCGGCGGATCGCGGGACGGAAGCGCAGGCCCACGGCGAAGAGCATCGGAATGATGCCGAGCCATACGTAGGAGGCCGCGTCGGTGCTGAAGGGGGCGACGGCGGCGGACACCGCGAGGAGCACGAACACGCCGACGGTACGCAGCAGGATCCACCGGCCGTAGGCCGCGGGCAGCCGATCGCCGAAGTGGCCGAACCGGTGGAGCCGCTGCCAGAGCAGGACGAAGGCCAGGGCGACGGCCATGACCGAGAGGTCGAAGAAGACGATCGCGGTGGCGTTGGCCCCGTACCGCCCGACCAGGGCGGAGGGAAACGGCAGAAAGGCCACCAGCAGCAGGAAGACCGCGTTCAGCCGCCCCACCCACTCGTCATGACGGCCGGTCAGCCGAAAGAGCCTGCGGTGCTGCTGCCAGAAGGCCGCGATGATGGCGAAGGTGGCCGCGTAGCTGATGAACTGGCCTTCCAGTCCGGACAGCGCCGTTCGCAGCTCGCCGGAGGCGGTCCGGTCGGCGATCCGCGGTACGGGGATCCGCAGGACGAGCACGGTGAGCGCGATCGCGAAGACCCCGTCGGTCAGCGCCGTCAGCCGGCCGAGAGAGTGCTCGTCCTCCGTCACACCGCCCCGCCGCTCGCCGGTCCCCGTCCCGTCCGGTGACCCGAGCTTCCCCGCGCGGGCCCCCGCGGGCACGCCATTGCTCCGGACGAGGGCGCGCCGCCGAGGTGGGCACCCTCCTGCGGGATGGCGGAAATCGTTCCCGTCTAGACTCGGTTCGAACGGTGGCGAGGACACGCGGCCCGCGGTCACCTCCGCGCTCTCGACGGTGGCGCCGCGCGGCCGCTGGGGGGCGTCTCACCTCCTCACCGTCTTGTCCGACCCGTCGGCCAGGGCTTCACCTGCGCGTCAACCCCAAATCACCGGCGCTCGGTCCGGTGGCGGATGACGTCCAGCTCTTCTCCGACCGGCACACCAACGAGAGGTTCTCGTGCACATCCATCCGGCGGGCCGGCTGATACCGGTGGCGCAACCGCATATGACGGTCGCCGTCAAGTGGAATTCCGGCTCGAACGCGCTCATCCTCGCCTGCGCCGAACTCCTGCTGCTGCTTCTGCTGCTGTTGCGCTGGGCGGTCCGCAGACAGGGCGGCTGGCGGCACGCCCGGCGCCGGCTGAGCCGGCAGATCCGGCTCACCTTCGGCGCGTTCTCCGACCCGGTACGGGAGTTCCTGCGCTTCCGGGCGACCGTGCGGCACCTGACCCGGCTGCTCGCCACCGCCGAGCCGGCCACCGTGGCCCACCGGGCGCTCGACGACGTCGACACGGCCGTCACCCGTACCGCGCCGGACGCCTTCGGCTTCGCCGCGACGGTCCGGCCCGCCTCCCGCCGGGCCGGCGGCGACGTGACCGTACGCGTGGCGGGCCGCGGCGTGCCGGCCGCGGCCGATCCCTGGGTGGCCGACGGCCGCCCGCTGCACTGGCGCGCCGGCACCACGGCGGTGCTGGAGCGGGCCGGGCAGCGATCCGACGCGGACGAGGGCGCCCAAAGCGCCGCGCAGCCGCGTGTGTTGGTGCCGCTCGGGCTGGACGGCGAGGCCATGGTGCTCATCGATCTGCTGCGCGGCCCCGGCATCCTGAGCACCTACGGGGACCGCCGGGCGAGCCGCGCCTTCGTGCAGGCGGTGGCGGCCTATCTCGACCTGCCGGGCGGCAGCGCCGAGGTCGTCGTGGCCCGCGGTGTGCACCCGCGCTTCGACGGACCCGACCTGGATTCCCTGCTGGCCTCCATGGAGGGCCTCGCGCCGGAACGGACCCGGCCGCTGGTCCTGGTGTGCGCCGCGCCCGACGCCGGGCAGGCGGCCCGGCTGGCCCGGATGGCCACCGCCGGTCTGCTCTGCGCCGTGGTCGTCGGGCCGGTGCCCGCCCACCGCTGGGAGATCCGGGTGAACTCGCGCGGCCGGACGGAGACCCCCGGACTCGGCATCGAGACGGACGCCGCGCCGCTGGGCCCCGCGGTGGCCAGGACGGCCAGAAGGGCCGGCGCGCTCAGGAAGAGCGGCGCGGGGAAGGGTGCGCCGGGCCGTACGTCCCCGGCCGGCCCCGCCTCGGGGTCCGCGGCCCGGCCCGCCGCGGCCCCGTCCGTACCGTCCGCCCCCTCCCCTGGGTCCCCCGCGCCCTCCTCGTCCCCGGTGCCTCCCGTTTCCCCCGTCTTCGCGGATCCCGCCCCCGAGCCGGAGCCGGCCGGCTCCCCCGCGCCGGCCTCGCCGCGCTCCACCACGGCGCCGACCCCACCCCGCGCCGCGGGCGCGTCCCGGGTGCGGAAGGCGCCGGCCGCTCGCCGCGCGGCCCCGCCCCGGGCCGTACCGCCGCAGCCGTCGATTGAACCGCCGGCCCCCGCCATCCGTGAACTGTTCGCGGAGCCGGAGATCACCGGTGTCTCGGCGACCGGCACCCGCGACGCAGCCTCGTACGCAACCACCGAAGACGAAAGGCCGAACGGGTCGTGAAGCTCCTGGTCACCACCGTCGATGGCGATCGGCGCGAGCACCGCGACGTGCTCGTCAACGCGGCCGCCGGCACCTCGGTACGGCGACTCGCCCCCCAACTGCTCTCCGCCCATCGCGGCACCGCGCCGGCCGGGCCGACGGGGCCCGGCGCGTCCGACACCGCCGGGGACATCGCGCTCTACCTCGGCGACCGGCTGCTCGACCCCGACACCACCCTGGCGTCGGCGGGCATCCGTGACGGCAGCACCATCGGCATCGGACAGCCGGCGCCCCGGGCCGGCACGCTCTACGGCCCTGAGCGGCACGAGATGCCGACCCCCAGGAGGCCGGACTCGGCGCCCGTCGTCGAGGTGCAGGTGATCGGCGGTCCGCAGGCGGGCCGGGTGCATCTGCTCGGCATGGGAACGCACCTGCTGGGCCCGGTGGAAGGCTGCTCGGTCCACCTGACGGGCGACGGCGTGCCCGAGGCGGGGCTGCGGCTGACGGTCCGGCCGGACGGCCATGTCATCACCGTGCTCCCCGACGACGACACGCAGGTGCGGCTTTCCCTGCCCGAGGCGCCGCCGCCCCGGCCGCGCGCCGACGTGGTGGCGCTGCCGCCGGAGCCGGTGCCGGACCCCGCCGAGCAGCCGGCCGAGGATCCGGAGCTGCCGCGCGGCTGGACGCTGTGGCCGCTGGACGGTGAACTCGTCCTGGGCGAGCACTTGCTGCGGGTGGCAAGGCCCACTCAGGCGGACGCCGCCGTGGTGCCGTCCGCCAAGGAGGCGGGCCTGGACTTCAACCGGCCGCCGCGGCTGCTGCCGCCGCTCCAGCCGGAGACCTTCCGGCTGCCCGGTCCGCCGGAGCCGCCGAAGCGCCGGCCCATCCCGTTCCTGGTGATGATCGCGCCGATGTTCCTCGGCTTCGGCATGGTCTTCTTCTTCCACTCCTACTTCTTCCTGGTGTTCATGCTGCTCAGCCCGATCATGGGCTTCGGCAACTGGATCAGCGGGCGGCGCGGCGGCCGCAAGGAGTTCCACCAGGCGCTCGCCAACTACCGGCTGCGCCGGAAGTCGCTGGAGAGCGACGTGCGGGCCAAGGTCGACGCCGAGCGCCGGGTGCGGATCGCGACCTCCCCCGATCCGGCGGTCGTCGGCCTGATGGCCGTCGGGCCGGGCACCCGGCTGTGGGAGCGGCGCCGCAGCGACCCCGACAGCCTCATCCTGCGGATCGGCACCACCAAGCAGCAGTCGCTGCTGCAACTGGACGACGGCTCCCGCGAGGACAACCACCGCACCGCCTTCTGGCAGATCCCGGACATGCCGATCGGTATGGACCTCGCCGGCAGCCAGGTGGTCGGCATCGCCGGCGCGGAGGAGCCCGCCAGGGCGCTGGCCCGCTGGGCGGTGGCCCAGGCGGCCGTGCTGCACAGCCCGCGCGACCTGAAGATCTGCGTGCTCACCGACCGTGGCGCCGCCGAGTCGTGGGAGTGGGCCCGCTGGCTGCCGCACGCCAGGTCCGGCCTCTCCTCCTCGCAGGAGAACGCCCCGGTCATCCTGCTCGGCAACGACCCGGAGACGGTGGCCAACCGGGTCACCGAACTCATCAACGTGATCCGCAACCGCACCCTGGCGCAGCAGGCGACGCTGCGCGGCGCGCTGCTCAGCGAGCCGGACCTGCTGGTCGTGCTCGACGGCGCCCGGGAGCTGCGCGATGTGCCGGGCATGGTCCAGGTGCTCAAGGAGGGCCCGGCGCGCGGCATTTACCTGCTGTGCGTCGACCGGGAGGAGCGGATGCTCCCGGAGGAGGCGAGCGCCGTGGTGTCGATCGCCAAGGACACCCTCACGCTGCGCCGTACGGGGCTGCCCGATGTGCCGGGCATCCGGCCCGACTACGTGACGGCCGCGTGGGCGGAGCGGCTGGCCCGGGGGATCGCCCCGGTGCACGACGTCACTCCCGACGCGACGGGCGGGCTGCCGGACCGGGTCTCGCTGCTGGATCTCCTCGACCTGGAACCGCCGGCCGGTGAGGTGGTCGCCGAGCGCTGGAACCGGCGTCCGGCCTCCACCACCGCCCTGGTCGGTCAGGGCTTCGACCGGCCCACCTCGCTCGACCTGGTCAAGGACGGTCCGCACGCGCTGATCGCGGGCACCACCGGCTCCGGCAAGTCCGAGTTCCTCCAGACCTTCGTGGCGTCACTGGCCGCGGTGAACCGCCCCGACGAACTGACCTTCGTCCTGGTCGACTACAAGGGCGGCAGCGCGTTCAAGGACTGCGTGCGGCTGCCGCACACCCTCGGCATGGTCACCGACCTGGACAGCCACCTGGTCCAGCGGGCGCTGGCGTCGCTGACCGCCGAACTCATCCGCCGCGAGCACATGCTGGCCCTGGCGGGCGCCAAGGACCACCCGGAGTACCGGGCGCTGCGGCGGCGGGACCCGAAGCTGCCGCCCATGCCGCGGCTGCTCCTGGTGATCGACGAATTCGCCACCCTGGCACGGGAGATCCCCGACTTCATCCCGGGACTGGTCGGTATCGCGCAGCGGGGCCGTTCGCTCGGCCTGCACATGGTGCTCGCCACCCAGCGTCCCGCGGGTGTGGTCACCAACGACATCCGCGCCAACACCAATCTGCGGATCTCGCTGCGCGTCACCGACGTGACCGACAGCACCGACGTCCTGGACGTGCCCGACGCGGCGTCCATCTCCTCCAGCACCCCGGGCCGCGCACTGGTCCGGCTCGGGCACCGCTCGGCGATGAGTTTCCAGACCGCCTTCGTGGGCGCGCCGCGCCCGCGGGCGGAGCAGACCGCGACCGGCGCGGGCGGCCAGGGCCGTCACGGCGCCGACGACGAGGCGGGCGGCGGTGCGGCGGGCACCCTCACGGCCGCCATCGGGGCGGTCGAAGACGCCGGGGCCGCCGAGCCCACCGAGGTGTTCGACAACGAGTCGACGCTGTGGACCACCCCGCTGCCCTGGCAGCGGCTCGGCCGCCCGGTGCAGGCTCCGCAGGACGACGAGGACGACTTCCCCGACCTGATCGACGACGAGGGGCCGACCGATCTGATGGCCCTGGTGGACGCGATCCTGGACGCCGCGCGGCTGGCCGGGCACGAACCGCAGCCCAGCCCGTGGCTGCCGCCGCTGCCGCTCGCCCTCGACCTGGACGACCTGCCGGAGCCCGCGCCGCCGACCGGCGACGGGCGGCTGGTGCCGGCCGCGTGGGCCCGCGAGGACCTGCCCGGGCTCCAGGCGCAGCCGCCGGTGCTGATGGATCTCGACGAGTTCGGGCATCTCTACGTGCTGGGGATGCCGCGCTCCGGCCGGTCCCAGGCGCTGCGCACGATCGCGTCGGCGCTGGCCCGCGCCAACTCCTGCGCCGATGTGCACTTCTACGCCGTGGACGCGGCCGGCGGCGCGCTCACCGCGCTGTCCGCGCTGCCGCACACCGGCGCGGTGGTGCCCCGCTCCGACATCGAGCGGCTCAGCCGGACACTCAACCGGCTCACCGCCGAACTGGTGCGCCGCCAGGAGCTGTTGGCGACGCATTCGGCGGGCACCCTGACCGAGCTGCGCGGGGTGCTGCCGGCCGGTCAGCGGCCCGCGCACATCGTGCTGCTCATCGACGGCTGGGACACCCTCAACGCGCTGGTCGTCGACATCGAGGACGGGCGGATGGTCGCACAGGTCGCGATGTTGCTCCGGGAGGGCGCGGCGGCCGGCATCCATGTCATCGCCTCGTCCGAACGGGCCCTGATGGGCGGCCGGATCGCGGCTCTGAACGACAACCGGCTGCTGCTGCGGATGAACGACGCCGGCGACTACGTGATGCACGGCATCGAGCGCCAGCGCATCCCGTCCTCGGTCGCCCCGGGCCGCGGCTTCCGTACCGACGGCGGCACCGAGTTGCAGGTCGCGGTGTTGCCGGCCGGCCCCAGCGGCCAGGAGCAGGCCGAGGCGCTGCGCCGGATCGGGGCCGAGGCGGCCCGCCGCGACCAGGGCGTGCCGGAGGCACTGCGCCCCTTCCGGATCGAGAGCCTGCCGACGGCGATCTCCTTCAAGGACGCCTACGCCCGCACCGGCGCGGGTGAACGGCTGCCGCTGCGGGGCCTGGTGGGTCTCGGCGGCGACGATGTGTCCCCGGTCTGGGCGGACTTCTCCGGGATCGCCTCGACCTACGTCATCGCGGGACCGCCCGGATCCGGCCGCAGCACCGCACTCGCCTCGCTGGCGGTGTCGCTGCTGCGCGGCCGTACGGGCGTGGTGGCCCTCACGCCGCGGGAGTCGCCGCTGCGCGCGCTGCACGGGCGCGCGGGCGCGGCCGTCATCACCTCGCTCAGCCCGACCGAGCAGGACCTGACGGCCGCGCTCGAGCAGGTCGGCGGCGGCCCGGCGGTGATCCTGGTGGACGACGCCGACCTGCTGGCGATGACGCCGGCCGACACCATGCTGCGGGACATCGCCACTTCGGGCCGTGACCGGTCCCTCGGGCTGGTCTGCGCCGGGCCGGCCGAGGCGCTGGTCTCGCCGCTGAGCAGTTGGCTCGGCCAGGTACGGCGGTCCCGCAAGGGGCTGTTGCTCTCCCCGCAGAGCATCGGCGAGGGCGACATCCTGGGGCTGCGGCTGCCGCACAACGTGATCCGGGTCAACCGGGTGCCGGGGCGCGGCTACACCACCGACGCGTCGGGCAGCCTGCTCACCGTGCTCGTACCGGAGACCGTGCCGGCCCGCGACGCGGGCTGAACCCGGGCCGGCCCGGGCAGCCCGGTCAGCCCGGGCAGACGACGGAGGGTGCCGCGACATGCGCGGCACCCTCCGTCGTGGCTGCCGAGGCTCAGCTGCTCTGGTTGATCTGGTTCGCCATGGTGGTGTCCATGTCGTTGATCTGCGTCTTGATGTCGGTGAACTGCTTCGCGAAGTCACCGATCTTGGTGACGATCTGCTGGAGCTGGGTGGTGAACTGCTCGTAGGCGTGCTGCATGGCGGGGCTGGTCTGCTGGAGGAACAGGCCGTCGCTCAGCAGGTTGTCCACCGAGTTCTTCAGTGTCAGAAGCTGCGGATTGATGTTGCTCACCGCATTGTTCAACTGCGAGGAGACGGTGTCGATCTGCGAGTATTCGAGCTGCACATTCGCGTTGGGCATGGGTTTTCCTTAACGTGTCGAAAGGCTGGGGTCATTTGTAGAAATCGTGGCCGCCACCGCCACCACCGCCACCGCCACCACCGCCACCGCCACCGTGGTCGGAGTCGTCGTGGTGCGGGGTGGTGTCGGTCCACGTCGGGTTGGGGCCGTTGACGCCCGTCCCGGTGTACGTCGTGGTGGTGGTCTTGCCGTCGGCGCCGGTGGAGACGTCGGTCTTCGTACCGGTGCCGTCGGCGTTGCCGGTCACCGTCTCGACGGTGCTGCTGCCGTCCGGGTGGTTGACCGAGGAGGTGTAGCTTCCGTTGTCGCCGAAGCTGGTGTGCTCGTGGTACTGGAGGCCGCCGCTGCCGTCGGTGACGGTGGTGTCGTTCGAGGTCAGGTTGCCGTTAGCGTCGTAGACCGACGTCGTGTTGTGCTGGCTGCCGTCCGGCGCGGTGTACTGGTAGCCGGCCGGCTCCGTGCCCGGCGCGTCCGGGGGTTTGTTCGGGTCGGCCAACGGCACTTGTTTCTCATAGGGATTGCCGTTGTCGTCGAATCCGTGGATTGTCACGAACGTGTGCGACAGCTTGTTCCAGTTGTCGTACGCCGACTTCTTCATCTCCCACATGCTGTGGGTGAATCCGGCGGCTTGTTCATTGCCGGTCGCGGCATACCCCGCGTCCTGGTCGAACCACTGCTGGGCGACGCTCGTATAGGTGCTGCTCAGCGATTCCAGCAGGTCCCAGGCGTGTTTGAAGGCCCCGCCCCACGCCTGGTAGTACCAGTCGATGGAGATGGAGGCGTCCGCGCCGACCTCGTTGGGCGGATAGTAGTGGTTCGCCGTACGGGCGTCCGAAATCTTGTGTTTGAGGGTTTCGGTGTCCTTGCCCAGTTGGTTCAAGAGCTCGTAGTCGATGACTATGTCAGGCACGCCGCGATCCTCCACTCCCTGGCGTACGGCTCACAACCCGGTACACGTACCAAGGCGTCCGGGCGTTCAACCGACCCGGGCGCCGTGACGCGTGTCATGTGGGCGATGCTAAACCGTGGGGGGCGGTGAACCATTCGGCCCCCGGTCTCGTAGATGATGTAGTCGGTACGGATCACCCTCGGAGGGGATACATGGCACGGCCAGGCGACTGGAGCCCCCTCGGGCTGCACGGAGATCCCACACCGGGTGATCTCGACGTCCTTCAGTCCGTGCACGACCAGATGTCGGGCCTGGGCGACCTGGCGGGCGAGGTCAACTCGGGCCTGGACCGGGTGCTCAACCAGTCGACGGACAGCTTCATCGGCAAGACCGCGGAAGCGGTGCGCAAGAAGATCGACGGGCATCTGAAGAAGTTCATCGCCTCCGTCGGCGACTCCTTCGGCGTCTCGGCGCCGGCCACCCTCGACTACCTCAACGCGGTGCGGGAGGCGCAGGCCAAGGCGGACCAGGCGCTGGCCGCGGCCCAGGGGCTGCCGAAGGACGACCCGAAGCTGGAACCGCTCAAGACCCAGGTGAGCGAGGCCCGGGAGGCGTACGGCGCCGCCGCGAGCACGTATGCCAACAAGCTCTCCGAAGCGTCCCACATGATCCAGCAGCCGATCAGCGGCTGGCAGCTCTTCCTCCAGGCGCTCGGCATCCTCGCCATCATCCTGGCGATCCTGGGCGCGATCTTCGGCGGCTGGGTCGGGCTGATCGCCCTGGCGGTGAACGTGGCGCTGCTGATCAAGACGGCGGTGGAGTTCGCCGAGGGCAAGGCGAGCGTGCTGGACCTGGTGCTGGCCGTGATCGGCGTGCTCTTCCCCTCCACCAAGGGCCTGAACGTGGGCCAGTTGTCCAAGGGGCTCTTCAACACCCTCAAGAACCTGCCCAAGATGGCAGGCGAGGGGCTCAGCGACATCGGCCGCGGCGTCACCCACTTCTTCACCGACCCCGGCAGCTTCAGAAGCGTGTTCAGCGGCGTGACGTCGCTGCCCGGACTTGTCATCCGCGGGCTGACCGCCATCGGCAACATCGCCCTCAACGCGGGCAAGGTCACGCTGGGCGCGCTGAAGCTGATCGGCACCACCTTCCGCAACGACTTCCGGCTCGCCACCATCGGCACCACCAGCTCGCTGGGCAAGATCGGTGTCTACGCGATGAGCTTCGGCAGCCGCTTCGTGGTCAGCGCGACGCTGCCGCTCGACTTCTTCGAACTCGGCATCGGCGCGCGGGCCGCGATCAAGGTGGGCCTGGGCACCCGGCTGAGCACCCCATGGGCGCACCTGGCGCAGCCGGTCGTCGGCGGCGGGCTGCACGTCGGTGCCCTCGCCGGGGAGCACTTCGGCGCCCACACCGGGAGCGGCGGGACGGCCGGCTTCGGCGGGCTGGACCACAGCGCCTTCAGCGGCCTGTCCGGTACCGGGCTGCCGGGCCTGCACAACGCCGGCACCCCCGGCCTCGGTTCGCTGCACGGCCTCAACACCGGTGTGAACGTGGGCGGTCTGCACAACCTGTCCAGCGTCCAGTCGATCCACCTGGGCGCCGGAGTCACCCCCTCGTCGCTGAGCCACGCCATGTCGAACGTCGGCGCGGGGGCGAGCGCGGTGGACCACCTCACCGCCTTCGACCACGCTACCGGCTTCGACCGCACGGCCGCCGGCCTGCTCGAGCCGTCGGCCACCCACTTCGGCGCGGGCCACATCTCCGCGACGCACATCGGCTCCTTCGACACCACCGGTGTGAACGTCGGTTCCGCCACCTCGCATCTCGGGGGCGCGAGTCCGCACGGCGGCCGGGTGGACCTGACGGGAAGCGCAACCGGGCTGCACACCGCGATCAGCGACAGCATGTCCGGGATCCGCGGCGCGGCCGGGCACGCCGCGGACTTCCACGCCCTCGGCATATCCGAGCTGAAGAGCATCGTGGACGGCGATGTCAACGTGGTGCGGATGACACCGGACGGCATCACGATGCACGTGGGCGCCCAGGCGGGCGAGCCGACCGCGCTGCACATGAACTTCCAGACCATGTCGCTCACCAACGGCGCCGGCCACCAGGTCGTCGTCGCACCCGAGGCGCACGCCGTGCTCGGCACCTCGGACGCCAAGGCGGCCAGCGGGCAGACCCTCACCTCGGCCCCGCCGCCCACCGCGGTCCGTGACGCGACGCCGACGCCGACGCCGTCGTCTTCGGCGTCGGCGTCGGCGACACCGTCCACCGTGACCCCGCATGTCACCTCGAACGCGACCACCACCGCGCCCGCGCACGGCGCGGACGAACTCTCGGGCACGGCAGGCACGTTCACCGGCGGCGCCGACCTCGCCGAGCACGGCGGCGCCCTGGGCGGCGACGCCGGGCGGTTCGCCGAAGGGCCCGGTGCGCACTCCACCAGCGTGCGCGGCGACCAGTTCGGCGTTTCGGCCCATGACCGGCTCGACCTCGCGGGGCGGCGCGACGGCACCGGCGACACCGCCGGATCGGCCGCCCCGGCGGTACGCGAACCCGGGGGCGCCGCCGAGGCGGTGGCCGTCGCCGTCACACCGGACCATGTCGCCCTGCGGCCCGGTCCGCGGCCGCAGGCGCACCCCGGCGCCTCGGGCGCCGCCCGCCCGCCGCGCAGCAGGTTCGAGGCCGTCACCGGCGGGGTCGGCGGCCGGATCGGCGCGGAGCGGTTGTCCGCCTGGAACAAGTACGAGATGGCCACGAGCGAGGCCACGCGCGCGGAGAGCGCCCTGCACGACCTCGGCGGCGGCATGGAGAAGCCCTCGGAGACGGTCGACCAGGCCGCCGCGAAGCTCGACGCCCACCAGGCGGGACTGGGCGTCGACGCGGCCCGTCAGGACCTGGCCAGGCTGCACATGGACGTGGACGCCATCCGGGCCCGGCTGGACGGTCTGGCGACGCCGAAGACCAAGCCGGGTTCCGGCCTGGCCTCCTCGGCCGGGCACGACGGGGACGCGGCGCACGCCGCCACCTCCGGCGAGCAGGCGAGCCTCGACAAGCTGGCCAAACTGTCCGCGCCGACCGGCACGGGCGAGCGGTCCCTGACCGGGACGCCGCTGTCGACCGCCGGGCACGACGGAGACGCGACCGGCTCCCTCGGCGCCGACGAGCGGGTGCGGTTCGACACCCTTGGGAAGTTGTCGGCGCCCACCCACACGCCGGAGCGGTCCCTCATCGAGACCGCTCCCTCGGCGCCGACCGACGCGCCGGCCGCCGGGATCTCCCGGGTCGCCGACTGGTACGTGGACCGGCTCGACGGCATCGCGAAGGACGCGGGCATGTCCCGCGCGGACCGCTCGCCGCACACCGAGGGCATCGACGAGGCCGCCAGGGCCGGCGACTGGACCGGGGTCACCCGCCGGTACGCCGAGTTCCGCGACCGGGTCGAGATCGCCACGCTCAACCAGCGGTTCGACGCTTTCGAGGCCCACCTCGACCAGGGATTCGACCGGCTCGGCGAGCTGGGCGTGGCCCGCCACGACTGGCAGCTCAAGGTCGACGCGGTCCACGACGCCCGCCGCACCGGCGACATGGACCTCCAGAACGCCGCGCTGCGCGACTACACCGCCTTCGTCGAACGCCATGTGCCGGCCGAGGTGCTGACCGGCAAGGACGCACCGCGGGCGTTCGACACCGAACTGCGGCGGGTGCTCGGCGACCTGAACAGCGCCAAGGGACCGGGCGACTACGTACGGCTGCGCGAGGAGCTCGGCGGCCTGCTGGCGGACAACGCGCTCCGGGACCGGCTGGACGCCCTCGGCAGCCACCTGGGCGACGAGGAGGCCGCGCTGAGCGGACGGGTCGCCGCGGCCGGCAGCCCCGAGGAGGGTGACAAGGCGCTCCGGGCGCTGCACGACTTCCGCGAACAGCGCGACCTGGCCGACCGGCTGGACCGTCTCAGGTCCGACCGCGTCGGCACCTCCGACACCGCCCGGATCTCCGACGCCTCGGACCACGCCGGCACCCCCTCCCCCGGCCTCCACGAGCGTCTCGACGCCCTGCACGGCGCCCCCGACGCGCACGAGACCGAACTGCGCCGGCTGGTCGACGACGCCCCCACCGAGGCCGACGCCGGCCACGCGCTGGAGAATCTGCACGCCTACCGGGAGGAGAAGGCCCTCCAGGAGCGTCTCGACGCCCTGCGCGGCTCGGGACCGGGCGACGACCACCTCGGCGGCGGGTCCTTCGAACCCGTCCACACCGACGAGCGGGAACTCGCCGCCCGGCTGGACGGCCTGCGGGCCCCCGGTACGGACCCCGACCACGTCGGCGGCCCGGCGGACGGCGCGCACGCCGCCGACGCCGACGACCTGGCCGCCCGGCTGGACGCGCTGCACCGCGACGGTGGCGACCTCCGGGTGGCCGAACTGCACCAGCAGGCCCGCGAGGCCGGGACGGTGGAGGAGCTGGCCGCCGTCCACCAGCAGCTCGACGCGCATCTGAACCACCAGGAACAGCTCCGCCTTGAGCGGGTGCGGGACTACCGCGAGCGGATCGACACGCTGCGCGAGGAGCGGACCGGGCACCTGCTGACCGGCCGCTTCGACGCGGCGGATCGGGTTCGGGTCGAACTGGACGGTCTGGAGCGCGAGCTCGACGCCTCGCTCAGCACGGCGGAGAAGAAGGCGTCGCTCGTCGCCGAGCTGGGCAAGGGCGTCGACCGGCCGGAGGCCGCCGGGCACCTGGACCGGATCGTCGACCGGGGCCTTGAGGTGACCACCGCGGCGCACGCCGGCGGGACGGGCCAAAGCTCCCACACCTTCGAGGAGTTGGAGCGCTTCTTCGACTCCCTGCCGGACATGGGCGCGCATCCGCTGCCGCACTTCCGCGACGACGACCCCCCGCTGCCCGGGGACATTGGCCCCGGGCGCGGCGGCGACGAGGCGGGCGACCTTACGCTGCCCGACTCCCCGCACACCCCGCCCGGCCGCGCCGAGGCCACGGCCGGGGACAGGAGCGGCGCGCAGACCCCGCCGCCGCGGATCTCCGAGCCGGGCTCTCATGAGCTGCGGCTCGAAGCGCCGAAGGAGCGCCCGGCGCCCACGGCGCCGGCCGCCACCTTCGACGTGGCCGCGCATCCCGTACCGACCGCGCTGGACAGGGACGAGCTGCTGGCGGCCAGGGCCGGGGACGAGCACCTGCCCGAAGGTGGGTCGGGGCACTCCTCGGTGCATGACGTGCCGTCCGAGACGGTGTCGACGCACCCGGAGGTCCACGGCGGATCACCTTCCGTCGTCATCCACGACGGCGCGGCGCCCGGGCGGGCGGCCGTCGACCGCGATCCGCGCTGGGGTGAGCTGCGGGCCGGGGCGACCCCGGCGCCCCGGGAGCACCGGTGGGTCGACCCGGTGTCGCATCCGATGGGGCCGGGCGCGCACGCGCCGCGGTACGAGGTGCACTCGGCGTTCGACGTCCGCCGGTTCGAGGTCGGCGGCGCCATGGTGACCGATCTGACGGTCCGGGTGGATCTGGTCGGCGCGGCCGGCGTCACCTCGCACGAGGTGGACACGGTGTGGGACCGGGCCGCCGCCGGGATCGACCGGGTCTTCAACGCCCCCGGTCACCGGTTGGCGGGCGGTGATCTGCTGCATGTGACGCTGGAGCGGGCCGACACGGTGGCCGCGGCCGACGGCGCGAAGCTGTCGGACGCCGGTGACCTGAACAGGGGCGTGGGCGCGGGCGCCCACGTGCGGGTCACCGTCGGCGGTCCCAGGACGCCGATGAACCAGCACCACTGGTCGGTGGACGCCACCGACCAGGATCTGGCGCACGAGCTCGGCCATCAGCTCGGTCTGCGCGACGAGTACCGGGACCCGACGGCCCCGCACCGCCCCGAGATCGACGGCAGCCTGATGGGCGACTACCACCTCCCCGCCCCCGACGGGCTGGCGCAGGGCGGCCTGCGCGGCCGCTACCTCGACCTGCTGCACACCCACATCGGCGAGGCCGGCCACGCTGTGCCGGTCCACGGTGCGGGCGGCCGCGCGGCGGACGAGGTGCCGGGAATCGCCCCGCACACCCGCCACGACGCCCACGTCAGTGGTACGGGCCTGACCGGTACCGCCGTGTCGCCGCGCGCGCCCCGGCCGCAGACCGACTCCGCGGTGGCGGTCGGCGGTTTCACCGCGGCGCCGAAGGAGTTCCTCGCCGAGCACCAGATCCTGCTCCGGATGGACGAGGGCATGCGCGCCCGCACCCCCGGGGCCGACCTGGACTACGGGGCCTTCCTGCGCTGGGTGGACCGGCAGGACCGGCACTGGTTCTCGCTGACCAGGACGGCCGAGGAGGCCGGCGCCGGGGAACACGCGGCCTTCGTGCTGACCCCGGCGGTGGAGAAGTACGCCCACGAGTTCGCCCACGACACGGAACTGCGGGGCATCCTCGGCGACCGGGAGCTGCCCGCCGTCGGCGCCGACGAGGAGTACATCGCGGCGCACTACGTGCCGTACTTCCAGGGCAAGACGGCCAACCCGGAGGCCACCGTGGGCCACCGGGTGATCCCCTTCGGGCGCGGCGGCGACTTCAACCCCGACTTCGTCTTCACCGGAGCGATGAACGGCTGCGCCTTCACCGTGACCGCGGGGCGGGACGCCGACGGCTTCACCGCCTGGCACTACCAGTCCCCCACCAGCAACCTGGCGGACGCGGAGCGGTTCCGGCTGGAGCGCCGTCCCACCGACTGGTTCGGCGACGGCGAGTACCAGAGCCCCGACCCCGGTGCCATCCCCGAGACCACCAACATCATGTGGCGCGGCGACAACGGCTGGGAGTTCCTCAGCCAGGAGAACCATTCCGGCCTGCACAACGCCGCCGAGACGTCGCTCCACCGCTTCCAGCACCGGCCGGTCCGGTTCACCCCGGGGCACGAGTGGTCCTTCACCACCGGCATCCACCTGCGGAACGCGGAGGAACGGCTGGCGCGACTGGAGCGGTTCGAGCTGGAGAAGGCCGACACGATGCGGGCCGACAAGGGCGGCCTCCACCTCCAACTGGCCTTCTACGCCGCCAAGCTCCAGGCCGAGCAGGACGTGGCGGTGCTGCGCGGCGTCACCGGGGCCGCGGACCTCGCCCGGCGCGTCGACGGCCTCGGCAAGCACCACGAGCTGACCGGCGCCGTCATCGCCGAGCACCTCACCAGGCACGACGCCGCCCAGCTCGCCGAGGAGAAGGCGCTCTGGTCCTGGCAGAAGCTGCCGGGCGACGTGCTCTGGCAGCGCGGGCAGATCCAGAACCTGCTCAGCGGTCTCGACCCGTCCCGGTGGCTGGGCGCCCTGACCAGGGAGGCCAAGGCGTTCGAGGGCCCGCCGCCGGCCGCCGCGTCCGGCGCCGCCACCCACTCCGAGGGCGTCTCGCCCCGTGCGCCGACGGCAGGGACCACGGCCGCGGCCGAGCCGGTGCGGCTGCGCTGGGCGCCGCCGGTGAAGACCGACAGCGGCACCGTCGAGGGCGAGTGGAAGCAGCACGACGGCGGCGAGGCGGCTGCCGGACTGTCCTGGTCCGAGTGGAAGGGGATGGAGCACCGGCAGCGCGTCCTGCACGATGTCACCGTCGACACCGACGAGTTGGCACAGGCCGACCTGCACCAGTTCGCCGATCTGCTGACCAGGGGCGACAAGCCCGATCTGGCGGAGCGGATCCTGGACCGCGCCGCCCGGCTGGACACCGCGGCCAGGACGGCCGGATTCCCGCCCGCCACCGTGCACCAGGTCATCTGGCAGGGCCACGAGATCGTCGCCTTCGGCTCCGAACTGCGGGCAAAACTCGGCACGTTGCTCGGCCCGCGGGCGGCCGGACACCCGCTCTCGCCGACCGAGGCCGACGAACTCCGGGCCATCCGCGACAGGTTGGACACCGCCCTCAGGGGCCATGTCAAGGACGCGACCCCGTACGGCGGCCTCTACACGCTGCGCAACGACTACGGCCCGCTGGTCGGCACCGCCGACTGGCTGCTGGAGAACCCCGGGGTGCTGGACCGGGCCGCGGACAAGGCGGAGCACCCGGTGCCCGCTCTGGGGCTCAACGCCGACCTGAAGAAGCTGGTGACGCGGCGGGTGCAGCGCTACCGCAGCGACAACGCCTACGCCGACGTGCCCACCGGCAGCCAGTGGAACCTCACCGAGGCGCGCCGACCGGGAACGCTGCCGAAGGAGGAGCGCACCGACTTCGTCCGCGACCTCTCCCAGCAGAACATCACCCGGCTGCACGACGAGATCGATCCGGTGCTGACCCGCGACGAGCGCTACCGGACCCTCGTGGACTCCCTTCAGTCGCTGCCGTACCGCATCAAGCACTCCACCCCCGCATATCACGCGATCGCCAACTCCGGGGTGCTCTCGTCCCAGGGCGACCTGGCCCGCCGGGACGCGAAGTTCCTGGCCTCGGGCAAGAGCAGCGACGCCAACACCAGCAACCTGGGCAACGACGACTTCGCCTTCTTCCGCGTCGAGGCGAACGACAAGCCGATGCTGACCCGTTACGGGCCGACCACCCTCGTCTTCGACGCCAAGCTGCTGGGGCGCTACGACGGCTGGGTGTCGCTGCACGACCAGCTCGAACCCCTGGACCGCCCGGCGATGCGGGAGCTGAGAGCGCCGGTCCAGAAGCTCGACGCCGGGTCCGAGGGGGCCGACGGGACCGCGAAGGCGGCAGAGGGCGGGCAGGCTCCCCAGGCCGACGGGACCGCGGCCGCCGGGGACACCGTGGTGCGAACCACCGCCTACGGCAAGGGGGTCGGCGATCCCGGCACCAAGCGGCACTGGGTGAACACCTACCCGGGCCGTACCGGCGCGGCGAAGAAGGCCACGGTCGAGTTCGAGCAGGAGGTCTTCTTCGGGGACCAGTTCGTCGAGGGGCTCTCCCTGTCCGTGGTCCGTGAAGTCCTCCGGATCGGCGGCCCGTTCGAGGAACACGCCCTGCGGCTCGGCGCCGCGCTCGCCGACGCGACCGACACCGCGGCGGCCGACAGCGCGCGGACCGCCCTGGCGGATCTCGTCTCCAGCCTCTACCGGCCGGAGGCGAAGTTCGGCTCAGGTCTCCCCGTCGACCCCCGGCCGATGCCGCCGGGCGTACGTCCCCTCGGCACCACCCGGTTCGAACCGCTGACGGTGCACAATCCGCACGGCGACGGTCGCTATCTGCCCGACGGCAGCCTGGACCCGGTGGCGTTCACCGCCGCGCGGATGGCGGACCGGGCCGCCGACGCGGTGCGGGAGGGCGACAAGGCGCTCGCCAACGGCACCACCGTCGACAACGGCGTCACCAGGGTCACCAACCGCGGCCTCAAGGACGCCGTCCGCGCCTACGAGCGTGCCCAGGGCGCCGCCCGGAAGGCCGTGGAACGCACCGAGAAATTCCTCGAGGTCTCCGACGGCGACCGGGCGAGGCTCGCGGAGAAGCTGCTCGACGAGCACCGCGGCAAGTTGAGCGACATCGACGACAAACTCGCCCGGCTCCGGACGAACGACCCGTCCGCCAAGAGCCAGAAGGCTTCCGGCGCCAACGGCTCGCAGGAGGCGGGCCCCTCCACCGCGACGGTCGCCGGCCCGAAGAAGCTCTCCGCCGCGGCGCTCGCCAAGCAGGCGCAGAAGGCGGAGAAGCAGGCCAAGCGGCTGCTGAACCCCGAAAAGGCGGCACGGGCCAAGCTGGAGGCCGAGAAGCGGGCCAGGACGGAGGCAGAGGCGGAGACCGCCCCCGCTGCCGACGAGCCGGCGCAAGCGGCGGCCCCTGCTCAGCCGGCGGCCGTCCCGCCCTCGGCCCCTCAGCACATGACCCGGTCGGCATCGGCCGACGCCCACGCCGGCCCCGATGGCAGCCCGGACCGTACCTCCACCGAGCCCCCGCTCGGCGCGGCCGACCCGCGGTGGCGGGCGGCCCGCGCGGCCGCGGAACCCGTCAGCCGCGAGCACCGGTGGGTCGACCCCGTATCGCTCCCCCACGGTCCCGGCCCGCGGCGCACCGCCCCCCGCTACGTGGTCAGCTCCGCCTTCGACGCCCGCCGTTTCGAGGCGCGCGGGGAGACGATCACCGACCTGACCGTACGGGTGCACCTCACCGGCGGCGAAGGGCTCTCGGCGGGGGACCTCGACGCCCTGTGGCGCCGGACCGAGGACGGTGTGGCGCGGGTCTTCAACGCGCCCGGGCACCGGCTGCCCGGCGGCGACCTGCTGCACGTCACCGTGGAGCGCGCCGGATCGGCGGACCACGCCCATCTGGCCGTGAACGTCCAGGGTCCGGGGACGCACTCCGCGCAGCACACCTGGTCGTCGCGGGCGTCGTCGCAGGAACTCGCCCATGAGATAGGCCACCAGCTCGGGCTGCGCGACGAGTACCGGGACGCCACCGCGCCGCAGCGCCCGGCCGTCACCGGCAGCCTGATGGGCGACTTCCACCGCGCCGCCCCCGCCGGGCTGGCCCACGGCGGCCTGCGCGACCGCCACCTGCACCTCCTGCGGGCCGTCATCGGCGACCTCGACCACCCGGCGGCGACACGGGAGACAGCCCCGGCCGGCGCCCCCGGCAGCCTCGGCGCCGACCCGCGCGGCCCCCAGCCGAACGGCGAGCCCGCGCCGGGGACGGTGGCGGAGGGCAGCCGCTCGCTCGACCGCGTCCGGCCCGCGCCGCCGGAGCGCGCGCCCGAGCCCCTCACCGTCGAGTCGCTGCTGCCGCCGCCGCCCGCCCGGATGACGCACACCGGCCAGCTCAGCGCCGCCGACCGCATCCTGCCGTCCCGGCACAGCGCGCAGACCCTCACCGACGATCTCGTGGGCGGCCTCGCCGGCGTGCTCGGTGCCGGCCAGCGCGAGCGGCTGCGCGCGGAGTGGGGGCCGGAGGTGGCCACCGAGATCTGGCCGGCCCTGTCGGCGATGACCCGCGGCGAGGTCCGCACCCTCACCATGGACGTCGGCGGCTGGACCGGCGAGGTCGAGGTGTCCGCCAAGGTGGTCGGCGCCGGCCTGGTCGAGCACGGCGCCACCCTGGACTCCCTGGAGTTCGAGGACGGAAGCGAGTCCTTCAGCCGCGGCGGATTCCAGCGGGAGAGGCGTTCCGGCGTCACCGCCGGCCTCCTCGTCAAGGGCAAGGCCGCCGAACACACCGACCTGACCGGGCAGTTGTCCGGCAACTGGATGTGGGCCGACTCCCGTCGCGTCGCGAGCGGCGGCCGGATGTTCAGCCGGACCAAGACCGCCGAGCCGGCGCTGAAGGTCGGCGCCGAGATCCAGCTGGAGTTCGACTTCGCCAAGGTCCGCGGCAGGCTCGGCGCGCGCTTCGAGCCGGCCGGCGCCGGTGACGGCGCGCGCGGCACCCGGCTGCGGCTGCCGCTGCGGATCCCGGTCGCCAGCGCCGCCGCCGAGTCCGGCGCGCTGCCCGACCTGGCAGGACAGCAGCACTTCCGGCCCCCGCTCCGGGTCGAGCAGACCCTCGCGCTCGGCGGCTCCGACACCGTCCGGGACCTCTTCCTGGTGGACGCCCGGGGCGAGCGCACGGCGGGCCGGCTCAGCTCGGCGCTGCTCGGCGACCCCGCCGACCCGGCCTCGCTCGCCGCGTTCGGCCGCCTCGCCTTCGGCGCCGACTGGAAGCGGATCAGGAAGGTGGTGCTGAGCCGCCTCGGGTCCCTCGACGTGCTCCAGTTCGAACTGAAGGGCCTCACCGCGGGCGAGGTCCTGGAGATCGACCTGGGCGGGGACGCGGGGACCCTGCTGGTCACCGCAGAGGTCGCCTCGATGACGCACCGCCGGAACACCGGCCGGACGGAGTTCAACACCGGCTCCGACATCACCCGGGTCTTCGCGCACGGCCAGAGCGCCGACCGGTCGGTCCGCGCCGCGGTGACCGCGCAGAGCGCCGACCTCGGCGCGGGGCCCGGCAGCATCACCGGCGCCGTGCAGGGTGAGTACGACAGGGAAGGGCTCGCCGTCCGCCAGGAGTCGGTCCGTACCGGCACCGCGGTCAAGACGAAGGTGCCCGGGGTGGTCTTCGACGGCGTGGCGACGCTCGTCTTCACCCACCGCCGCACGGTCGGTACGACCCTGGCTCCGGTCACGGCGCCGGTCACGGCTCCGGCCACCACGACGGGGCCCGTCGGGGCGAGCGACGCGGTCGGGGGCGGCGCGCCCGCCACCGCCGACGGCGCCGGCCGGCCGGTGCGAGAAGCCAGGGCGAAGGTCGGGTTCCAGGTGCTCGTGGACGCCGCCGAGGCACGACCGGTTGCGGCGGCGGCGGTCTTCTCCGCCGCCGAGCGGCCCGCGGGACCCAAGCGGATGGCGGCCACCCCGGTCGAGGCCGGGGACATCGCCTGGCGCCCCACCGACCAGGTCTGGGCGGGGCTGCCGGCGCACACGGTGGTCTACGACGTGCTCACCGGTGAGGAACAGGAGGCAGGCCGACCGGCCACACAGCGGCTCAGCGCCCTGGTGGACAGCCTCGGCAGCGGCTACTTCGGCTCCGACTGGGCCGAACTGCGCCCGGCCGCGCAGGACATGGCGACCCGTGAGCAACTGGCTGCGACGCTGCCCCCGATGACCAGGAACACCACCGCCCGCAGCGCCCCGCTCCCGACACCGCTGCACACCGATGCCCAACTGGCCCTGACCGCGCGGCTGGAGTCGCTGGAGTTCCTGCGCACGCTCGACGGCGCGGAGGTCAACCTCCTCAGCGACGTGACGGACGACGCGGCCGGCCGGCTGAACTCGGCCGTCACCCACGGCGAGTGGCTTCAGGGCGGCGTGCAGCCCGATCTGACCGACGGCATCACGCTCGGACTGCACGCGCCCGGTGCGGCCATGGCCCATCGGGAGCGCTCGGGCGCCGGGGTGTCCGGCGGCACCGGCAGTGTGGCGAGCGCCAAATTCCCCGAGCAGATGGTGGCCTACATCGCCCGGGTCGCTGTCGCGGCGACCCTGGGACGACCGGGGGACAAGGCGGCCAGGAGCGGCCGGACCGAGATCCGCTTCGTGGTGGCCTTCCCGAAGTCCCACACGCGGGACTACCAGGTCGGCGAGGACGCGGCCGGCCCGCAGGTCTTCACCCGGCCGGCCCCCGCCGCCGCCTCCGTCCCCGCCGCCCTCATACCCGCCGCTGAGGCCACCCCCACGCCGAAGACCGCCGCCCCCCTGGAGTTCCAGCCGCCGGAGCGGGTGAGCGGCGGCAAACGGATCGGCACCGGCGACGTCGTCCTGGAGATCTCCGACCAGGCGGCCGTGGTCAAGGCGCTCAAGGAAGAGCTCTCCGGCGCCTTCGGCGACCGGTGGGACCAGGTCGAGAGCGACCTCGGCCTGTTCTTCGACGGGGCCGTGACACAGCCGAAGACGGCCGGCCTGACCGCCGGGCAGACGTGGGGAAGCACCTTCACGGCCGGCCAGGTGACCGCCGACATCCGGATCACCGCGGCGGCGGCCGAGATGACCGAGTATCTGCGGGTCGAGAAGAACTTCGAGTTCGAGCAGGGCACCGAGTCGGGCGCCGCGGTGAGCAGTTCGCGGGAGAGCACCTCGCGTCGCACCACGTGGCAGCGGTTGGTGCTGAAGGCCCCGCACACCGCGGTGAACCTGACCGGGCTGCGCCACTACGACACCCTCAAGGGGCGCACGCTCGACCTCCGCACCGGTGTGGTGGCCAAGAACAAGACGGTCGAGCCGGCCGCGCTGTTCAAGGGCCGGATCACCTACACCGTCGAGGTGCGGGTCTCCCGCGCGGTGCCGGGCCTCGGCAGGACCCGGACGCTCACCGTCGGCACCGAAGGACGGTTCGCCTTCCCGGTCCGCGATCTGCCGGTCGATCCCACGACCCGGCTGGTCCCCCGCCCCGAGCAGCGCTACCGGCCGCCGAGCCGGATCGAGGAGGCCCTGGTCCTGGGGGCCAGTGACATCGTGCTCGACGTGCTCCCGGCGCACGCCGTGTCCACCGTACGGCCGACGGCGGCTACGACTACGGCCGCGGCCTCGGACCGGGAGACGGCCGCGGACCGGGAGACGGCCGCGGACCGGGAGACGGCCGCGGACACGGCCACGCAGCCGCGGGACATCGTGGAGTCCGTACTCCGGCAGCTCGATCCCTCGGGCCCCGGGGTCTTCGGATCGGACCGGGCATGGCGGAAGGCGCGGCTGAAGCTCAAGGACCGGCTGCCGGCCGCCGAGTTCCAGCGCCGCCTCAGGCCGATGATGGCGGGCCAGCCGTGGACCGTCCGGGTCGACGGCCGGCAGGTGATCATCAGCGCGAGCGTCCGGAAGATGGCGCACAGCGCCAACACCAAGGCGACCGAGTTCAACACGGCCACCGTCGGCGTGGCCGGCGGCGGCCGGACGGAGCAGGACCTGGGCGGTCCCCAAGTGGTCGCCACCGCCACCAGCCTGACCGTGGTCGGCACCTCCGACCCGCTCGGCGGCCTGCCGGCCGAGGTCTTCGCCGGCGCCACCGTCGCCCACACCACGCAGGTCGAGAACATCGCGGAGACGGTCACCGCGACCCGTACCGCGGCGGGGACCAAGTCCAAGGTGCCCGGCAGTGTCTTCGACGGCGTGGCCCGGCTGCACTTCGAGTTCCGGGCCCCGTGGCGGCCGTTCGGGCAGGCGGTCGACCAGCGGGTGGCGCCGGAGGCCCGCGCGGCCCGGCGGCGGATCGACGCCCTCCGTACCGCGCTCGACCGGCGCCCCGGCCCCGGGTCGGCGGAAGCGGTCGAGCCGCGGCGGGAGCTCGACACCGCGCTCCAGGACCAGTTCGACCGGATCCGGGCGGCCATCGCGGCCAAGCAGGCCCGGGCCGGCGCGGCGACCGCGTACCCGGCGATGACCAGGAGGGCGTTCGGCGTCCGCAAGCGCGTCTTCGGCGACGCCGAGATCGGCTTCCAGGCCCTCGTGGAGAGCGCCGACGCGGTCAAGGTCGCCACGGACGCGGAAGCGCGCTTCGACGCCTCGCAGCCGCGTACCCCGCGTCCCCGGCCGGCCGCGAGCGCGGACCCGGCCGACGGCGTCGCGATCCCGCGGCCGCCGGAGTCGATCTGGCGGCAGGGCATGTCCGGCGGGCAGCTCGTCCGCGACCTGCCCGACGTGGGGTCGCTGCGCAGCCTGCTCGACGCCGAGGGGCGCAAGGCGTACGGCGGCGGGTGGACCGGCGTCACCAGCGGCGGTGAACGGCGCGGCGATCTCGTCATGGCGGCGTTCCCCAAGGACCGCCTGATGGCCGGTCTGCCGCGGATGACCCGGGGCGAGGAGCTGACCAGCGAACCCTTCTGGCTGAACGGCCGGCGGGCGTGGGTCTCGGCGAAGGCCGAAGTGGTCGGTCTCACCCATCTGCGGGCCGAGCCGAAGGCCGAGGTGGCGCTGGCGACCGAGAACTCCTCCCAGTTCAGCCGGCGCGCCCTGCATTCGCGGCAGGTCTACCTGCTCGCCCAGCTCGGCGCGCTGGCGAGCGCGGTCCACAGCAAGCTGGGGGCCGCGGCCACCTTCGGCGGCGGTCAGCGGCGGCGGACCCGCAGCGAACAGTCCACCGGCGGGCGGACGTTCAGCAACGCCAAGATCCCGACGCCGCTCGAACACTTCGACGGCAGCGTCAAGTTCACCTTCGCCTTCCACCACGGCGACGAGAGCCGGCAGGCCGCGGGCGTCGTCCCGTTCGGCATCTCCGTCCCCGTCGCCGAGATCACCGGGCACCACGCCGCTGCCCCCGGTCACACCTTCCTGCCGCCGGAGCCGGCTCAGACGCCCGAGGACACGGCGACGGAAGAGGTCCTGGCCACGGACAAGGTCGTAAATCCGGAGACGGTCCGCGCCACCGACGAGGCCCTGGACGCCGCGGCGCCCGTCGTCCCCCGGCAGGAGCGGAAGAATCAGGAGGAGCAGGAGGAGATCGTGCTTCCGCCCAGCAGCCGGCCGCCGCTGCCCACCATCCGCGAGGAGGCGGAGCCGGAGTCCGACGGCGAGGACGTGCGAACGCCGGCACCGGCGCCGCTCGTCCAGCCCCAACGCGTCGGCGAACCGCGACCGTTCGCGGAGCCCGCGCGCCCCGAGCCTGCCGCCGACTCCTTCGCCACCGTCCGGGAGCGGTATCCGGCGCCCATCGCCCGGCATCCCTTGTGGACCATGTGGGGCCACAACGGCCCGACCCCCGGCACCTCGTCGTACGCCGTCGAGTTCCCCGCGCTCGGCCTGCGCGGTGTCTACGCGCCGCCCGCCTCGGGACAGGGCATCGGCGAGTGGCACTGGCGGGTGGCCGGCTCGGCCGAGCCGGTGGCCGCGACCCCGCTGACCCTGCGTTCGCTCCGGCCGCTCGCCCCGGCCGAGCCGAAGGGGACGGCCGGGACCGCGAGCGCGGCCGAGACCGTCGTCGGCACGGCGGATCTCGCCGCGCAGCCACGGCTCGCCGCCGACGCGGCCCGCGCCCGGCTCGTCGCCGCACTGGACGCGGCCCCCTGGAGCGCCGGCCTGCGATGGCGCGGCGACAACGACGACCTCTACGTCTTCGCTCCCGCCGGGTCCGCCGCACCCGACGTGGTCTTCGGCGCCGGTCTGCGGCCCTGCGGTGACGAACTGGTCCATGTCGCGGCGCACGTGCGGGACGGCGGCAGCCCCGGCAGCGCCTGGCTCACCGCGTCCCGTGACATCCAGTGGCTGCGCGCGCAGGCGCCCGCCGCGGAGGGCGGCGCCGAGGCCGCTGTACTGGGCCGATACGGTTGGCGGTACGACATCGCGGCGCCCGGGGGCGTGGACGTCAACGAGACGCTCGACCTCGCCGCCCCGCACCCGGAGCGGCGCGAGATCCTCTACCCGGGCGGGGTGGACAGCCGGTACATCCGCGGTGCGCAGCGCCTGGAGCAGGGCCGCGCGGCCGGCCCCTACACCACCAATCCCGGGTTCGTGGACTCACGAGCGTCCGGCATCGCGACGGAAGGAACGGCAGGGTGACCACCGCCGTACATCGTGTTCAACCCGGCGCTCGGCGCGGCGCCTTCCGCACCATCACGGACGCGGTGCGCGCGGCGGTCAACGGCGACGAGATACGGATCGCTCCCGGCGACTACCAGGAGCGGCTGCTGATCGACCGGCAGGTCTCCCTGGTGGCCGAGGACGGCCCGGGTACGGTGCGGATCGTGCCGGTGACCCCGGGCCTCGCGGCGCTCGAACTGTCCACCTCCGCCACGCTGAACGGTGTCACCGTGCTGGGCGCGGACCGCTCCCGCCCCCTGGTGCTGGTCATCGCGGGCACCGCCGAACTCCAGGACTGCGACATCGCGGGCGGCCGGCTGGAGGTCGTCCGCTCGGCCTCGCTGCGGATGACCCGCAGTGTGGTGCGGGACGCCGAACTCGCCGGTGTGCACGCCGACACCACCGGGACCGTCTGGATGACCGACGGGCTCGTGGAGAACATCGAGGGCACCGGGGTGGTGCTGGCCGGCGCGGCGCGGGCGCACCTCACCGACTCGACCGTCCGGGCCGTCAACGGCTCGGGCATCCGGGTGCGCGGTGAGGCGCGGGCCGAGATCCGCCGCTGCGAGATCGCGGCGCCCGGCCGCAACGGGCTGCTGGTGGAGGAGCGGGCGGGCGTGGTGCTCGACGGCTGCCGGGTCAAGGACGCGGCGGCCGAGGCGGTCCGGGTGCTGGGCAGTTCGCCCCGCGGCGAGGACGAGGCCGACGGCGGCGGTGTGCTGATCACCGGCGGCGAGGTGTCGGGCGCCGGTTCGGTGGGGATCCTGGCCGCCGGTTCGGGTGACGTGCTGGTCTCCGAGTGCGGTGTCCGGGACAGCGCGGGGGCCGGCGTCGCGGTGGACGGCGCCGCGCGGATGGAACTGGTCGACTGCCGGATCACCGAGTCGGGCGCCTCCGGGGTGGTGGTGCGCGGCTCCGCCAAGGTCGTCGTCTCCGGCAGCACGGTGCGCGGCGCGGCCGGCAACGGCATCCTGGTCGCCGAACGGGCCGAGGTGCGGGTGACCGGCACGGTGGTGCGGGACTCCGCCTTCAGCGCCGTCCACGTCGCGGGCGAGGCGATCGCCGAACTCACCGCGCTGCGGGTCGAGGGCACTCCGGAGCACGGCATCGGGGTCGCCGAGCGCGGCCGGCTGACGGCGGAGGACTGCTGGGTCGCGGACTGCGGCCTGTCCGGGCTGCACCTGGACGGTTACGCGACCGCCACCGTGGGCGGTCTGACCGTACGCCGCGGCCGCAACGGCGTCACCGCGCAGTCCCTCGGCCAGGTGCGGATCCAGGACACCCGGATCTTCGCGGTCGAACGGGCCGGTCTCACCTGCGGCGCGGACGCCTCCCCCGAGTTCACCGACTGCCGGGTGACCGGCGCGGGCACGGCCGGCATCGTCGTCGCCGAGAAGGCGACACCGCGGCTGCGCGAGTGCGCGGTGAGCGACACCGAGGGCTCCGGCATCGTCGTGGCCCGCGACGGCGACCCGACCGTGGCGCGGACCACCGTCAAGGGCAGCGGTAAGAACGGCCTGTTCGTCGCCGAGCACGGGCGGGGTACGTACGAGGACTGTGTGCTGTCCGGTACGGACTACCCCGCGGTCCATGTCGCCGCCGACGCCCGGCCGGTGCTGCGGCGCCTCCTGGTCCAGGACACCGCCGAGGACTTCAGCGTGGACGAGGGGGCGCTGCCGACGGTGGAGGGCTGCGTCTCCCAGCGGGTCAAGTCCGCGGTGTGGCCGGACCGTGCCGCCCCGGCCGGCCAGCCGCCCGCCGGCGCGGCGCGGCCCGCGGCGGCCGGCCCGCACGGCACCCCGGCCGCCGCGGCACCCGACGCCGAGCGGGACGGCGGCGGCGAGGTGGTCGTGCAGGAGGAGAACCTGGACGACCTGCTCGCCGAACTCGGCCTGCTGGTGGGCCTGGAGCGGGTCAAGCACGATGTCGCGTCGCTGGTCAAGCTGATGCAGATGGTCCGCCGCCGGGAGGAGGCCGGCCTGGCCGCGCCGCCGCTGAGCCGGCACCTGGTCTTCGCCGGCAACCCCGGCACCGGCAAGACCACGGTGGCCAGGCTCTACGGCCGTATCCTCACCGCGGTCGGCCTGCTGAGCCGCGGCCACCTGGTGGAGGCCGACCGCTCCTCGCTGGTCGGTGAGTACGTCGGCCACACCGGGCCGAAGACCCAGCGGGTCTTCGAAGAGGCGATGGGCGGCGTTCTCTTCATCGACGAGGCGTACTCGCTGACCCCGGCGGCCGGGTCGAACGACTTCGGGCACGAGGCGATCGCCACCCTGGTGAAGCTGATGGAGGACCACCGCGACTCGGTGGTGGTGATCGTGGCCGGCTACCCGGACGAGATGGAGCACTTCATCGACTCCAACCCCGGTCTGGCGTCCCGCTTCAGCCGCACCCTCCAGTTCGAGGACTACGTCACACCGGAGTTGGTGAGCATCGTCGAGCACCACGCCGAGCGGCACCAGTACCGGCTGACCGATCCGGCCCACGAGGCGCTCACCGCGTACTTCGAGGCGATGCCCCGCGGCGAGCGGTTCGGCAACGGCCGCTCCGCCCGGCAGACCTTCCAGGCGATGACCGAGCGGCAGGCCTACCGGGTGGCGGAGATGACGGCGCCGGAGGAGGACGACCTGATCACGCTGCGCCCGCAGGACCTTCCCGACTGGCCCTGAGCCACCGCCGACCAGCACCACCCACTGCCGACCGCCGACCAGCACCGCCCCCCACCACCCACCGCCGACCACCACCTGCCTCGGCCGGACCACCGCCGGACCGAACCACCGCCGCACGGCCCCGCGCGACGGCCCACCTCATGTTCCCCGCTCCCCCGCACCCGGAGAGACCCTCATGACGTCCCCCTCCCAGCCCGACGGGCCCGAGTCCGCGTCGCCGCCGGCGGCGCCGACCGGGTCGCAGGACGAGCCGCTGCCCGGCGGCCCTTCCGGCAGCGACCCGGAACCGGGTCACGGCATCCTGGCGGCCGACCACTCCTACGCCGCCGGCTTCGCCCGCCAGCACTACTTCTCCGGTGCGCGCTTCCTGAAGCCCGGGCGCCGGGTCGCGGTCGCCGTCGGCGGGGTGGCGGCC
Source organism: Streptomyces sp. NBC_01190 (assembly GCF_045039895.1). Taxonomy (NCBI): domain Bacteria; kingdom Bacillati; phylum Actinomycetota; class Actinomycetes; order Kitasatosporales; family Streptomycetaceae; genus Streptomyces; species Streptomyces sp. NBC_01190. The sequence goes on along the minus strand of NZ_CP108580.1, from coordinate 7,568,669 downwards.
GTCGCGGCGATCGGCGTCGGGGTGGCCACCGCCCTGCCGCACTTGGGCGGCGACGACCATGTCGACGCGCAGCCGGCCGCCTCGGCCAAGCCCCTCGGCGCGCACGCCACCACCGCGACCGACAGCCCCACCGCCACGGATGGCTCGCCGGGTGCCCCCAAGTCCCCGGTCAAGCACCCGCCGGCCAAGCCGCCGGCCGGCCAGGGCGCGAACGCGCCGGTCAAGGCGCCGGCCGATGCCCTGCCGGCGATCCCCGGCGCCCCCCGACAGCCCGCCGTGCCGTCGGCCACCACCTCGGCCACGCACCCGAGCACGGGCAAACCGCCCGCCAAGCCGTCGGCGCCGTCCCACCCCATCACCTTCCAGGGCGCGTTCGTCGTCAACTTCGCGTCCAGCCGGTGTCTTGCCAGCCAGGGCGGCTCGCACAGCGCCGGCACGCTGATGGTGCTCGCCGACTGCGACAAGAGCGACCCGTCCCAGGGGTGGGCGTTCGCCTCCGACGGCACCGCCCGCGACTTCGGCGGCACGATGTGCCTCGATGTGGCGTCCCCGGGCAACGGCGCGGCGCTCCGGCTCGCCGCCTGCTCGGCCGGCCGCGCCGCCAACCAGTCCTTCGTCCTCAAGACCTCCTACGACCTGGTCGACGTCCAGCCGGACCTCTGTGTGGACGCCAAGGACAAGAACACCGCGGCCGGCACCGTCCTCCAGACCTGGAGCTGCGCCGGCACCGCCAACCAGAAGTGGCGGATGCCCTGATCCGATGGGCGCCGTACGGGCCGCCGTCTCGTCCCCGGTGACGAGGCGGCGGCCCTTTCCCGCTCGGGGCGCCGTACGCGCGGCCCGGCAGGCGAAAGACAGGCGAACGGCAGACCGCCGGGCCGGGCGGATCGCGGCGCTTTCGTCACCGAGCGTGTTCGCGCCGTCTCGCGAGAGGGTCGCACCAGGGTGCCCGCGGGCAGCCGCCGGAGCGGGGCGCGGCGGCCGTCTCGCGGGGGGACGCCGCGGGCGCCGGTGGCGGTCAGGCTACCCTGGACAGGGGTTTTGCCTGCGGTCCGGTCTCCGGCCGGTCTCCTGACCGTCTCCTACCGTCTCTTTGAGTGCCGGGTCGCAGGCCGCGCGACCGGCCACCGGGCCGTACCCGCCCGATCCGTGGTGAACGATCCGTGAGGACGGTCCGTGTGTCTAACCGGGGTCGTCGGCAGGGCCGGAAGATATTCGGGCCCGGTCCGCCGGAGACGGCCTTCGAGCCCCGGCCGGTCCGCCTCTTGGACGGCGGCAACGGACCGGTCGGGGCGCCCGGGAGGGCGGCCGGCATCTCCCGGCACCACGCCTGATGCCCTCTGTGCGTCGGCGTGGGCGGAACAGCGGTCCTGAAACGCTCGGGGCGGCGGCGACACGGCGGTGAGGAACGCGGATGGCTGAGAAGACGATGAAGGACCTGCTGCGTCCACCCGGGGATTCCGACGGCTCCGGCCGGTCCCTGCTGGTGGGCCCCGAGGCCGGTCTGCTCGCGGTGCTCGACGCGTACGAGGCGCTGGCCCACGCGGGCGCCGAGCAGACCTGGGAGGCGTTCACCGCGGCGTACGACTGGACGTCCCCGGTCGAGCGGGCGCTGCCCGCCCCGGACGCGGCGGGACTGCTGCCGACGGCCACGCCGTACGACACCGGCCGGCTGGTGTCAGGACGCTGGGAACTGCCCGGCGGCGACCGGCAGGACCGGCGCTGGCTGACGCTTCCGGTGCCGCCCGCGGCGGGCACAGCGGACCCGTCCCCGGCGTGGCTCTTCGCCGTCCCGGCCGAGGCGCTGCTGCGGTACGGGACGCGGGTGCCGACGGCGGACGGCTTTACCATGGAGGTCGTCGACTTCTACGTGCCCGCCGGGCTGTCCCGCCCGGCCGCGGCGCCGGGGAACCGGGTGGTGACCGCGGAGTTCGTGGGCGTCGGCGTGGCCGCGATGGCGCTGGGCGCGACGCGCCGGATGGCCGCCCTCATAGGCGACCGCGCCGCCGAGGAGGAGCTCGCCGGACTTCTGACCAATGTGCGCAAGGCGCTGCGGCAGGTGCTGGGGGCGCGGGCCCGGTGGGTCACAACGTCCCACGGTGCCGCCTCCTGGGAGCGGGATCTCGGCGTCGCCCTGAAGCGGGTGGAGGCGGTGGCGCGGCACGCGATGGCGGTGGCCTACGGCGCCTCGTCGGAGTCGTTCGGTGCCGGCGAGGGGACGGGAACGGGCGATGGTGGCAACGAGGAGGCGAAGCCACTGGCACTCTGGAGTGCGTCACTTCTCCAGAACCTGCGGTTCTCGGCCGATCTGCTGCCCGAGGACCGTCTGCCCGATCCGGATATCCAAAGGAACTCCTCCGCATGACCGTCATCGCGTATCAAGGCGAACCCGGCTCCAACTCGGCCACCGCGGCCGCCGATCTCTACCACGACGGCACGGGGCTGCCGCTGCGTACCTTCGAGCAGGCGATGGAGGCCGTGGCACAGCGCAACGCCGACGTGGCGGTGATTCCGGTGGACAACTCGGCCGCGGGACGCGTCGCCGACGTGCACCACCTGCTGCCGGAGTCCGGGCTCTCCATCGTGGCCGAGTACTTCCTGCCGATCCGTTTCGCCCTGATGGCGCCGCCCGGGGCGACCGCCGAGCAGCTCGCGTTCGTCCGCAGCCATGTGCACGCCCTGGGGCAGTGCCGGAAATTCCTGCGGGAGGGCGGCTGGCGCACTCTGGTGAGCGACGACACGGCCGGCTCCGCACGCGAGGTGGCCGCGCTCGGCGACCCGCGGCACGGCGCGCTGGCGCCGCCCGCGGCGGCGGCCCTGTACGGCCTGGACGTGCTGGCGGACGGGGTCGAGGACGAGCACGACAACACCACGCGCTTCATCGTGCTGGCGCAGCGGGCGGTCCATCCGGAGGTGACCGCGGGGCCGGTGGTGACGAGCCTGTTCTTCACCGTGCGCAACATCCCCAGCGCCCTCTACAAGGCGCTGGGCGGCTTCTCCAGCAACGCGGTGAACATCACCAAGATCGAGAGCTATCAGATGGGCGCCGGACTCCAGGCGAGCCGTTTCTACATCGAGATCGAGGGCCATGCCGAGGAGCCCCGGGTGGCGCTCGCCCTGGAGGAACTCGCCTTCTTCTCCACCGAGGTACGGAACCTGGGTGTCTACCCGGCGCACCCGCACCGGCTGAGCAGCCGCGCGGTGTGACGGCGCCCCGTCTGCGCGGAGCGGGTCTCAGGCGTAGAAGGGGATGTTGGCGGCGGCCCACACCGCGAGTTCGCGGGCGCAGTGGGTCACCGTCTCGCGCCAGGTGCGGGCCGCGCCGTCGCCGGCGTCGTCGCTGACGTGTTTGACGATCCGCAGCCGGAGACCGGCGTCGTGTGCCACCGACGCGAGCGCGTAGCCCTCCATGTCGACCAGCGGGGCCCGGACGGCGAGGCGTTCACGGCTGGCCTCGTCGGCGATGAAGGAGTCACCGGTGGCCAGGGTGGGTCCCTCGGGGTCGGCGAGGGTCAGCGGGGCGCCGAAGGTCTCACCGGTGAGGGCCCGCAGGGTGTCGGTGTCGAGGTCGTGCTGGATGACCGTGCCGATGAGGTGGGTGCCGGTCCAGCCGGGGCGCAGCGCCCCCGCGGTGCCCAGGTTGACGATGCCGTCGGGCGACGGGTGGCCGGCCAGGACCGCGGCCAGCGCGCCGGCCGCGTTGACCTTCCCCATCCCGGTCAGCAGCACCGGCAGGCCCGTCTCCAGATACTGCGCCTCTTCTTTCACCGCCAGCACCAGCAGGGGGCGGTCGGCGGTGATCTTCCCTATCAGTTCCATGCGATCACGGTACTTCGGCGTCCCGCGCAGGTCAGCGGTAACCCGCGGATACGGGCCCCGGGCGGGGCTCATGCCGACGGGCGGGCCCGATACCTACACTGGCGCCCATGACGGCACGCTTCAGCACGGTACGGATCGACGAGGCTCCCGAGGTCACCGCGCCGGACGGGTCCGCGGTGCGGCCTTTGTGCGTCCTGCCGGGGGCGGCGAGCTTCGCGCGGTTCGAACTCGCGCCCGAGCAGGTCTCCCAGGCGGTGTCGCATGCCACCGTCGAGGAGATCTGGTTCGTCGTGAGCGGGGGTGGCGAGATGTGGCGGAGCCAGGACGGCCGCGACGAGGTGACCGCGCTCGAACCGGGCGTCTGTCTGACCGTACCGCTGGGCACGACCTTCCAGTTCAGGGCAGGGCGGGACGGATTGCGTGTGGTGGCGGCGACCGTGCCGCCGTGGCCGGTGGACAGCCCGGACGAGGCGAGGCCCGAACAGGGCCGCTGGTGACGGGAGGCCGGTCCGCCCGGCACGCCGGGGCTCTCGTCGTGGCTCGCCTGTCCCGGTGGGACGAACCACCGGCCGCTCGCGCCGCGGGCCGCGCGGAGACCTTTCCGATCGGCATACGGAATTCCCGCTTCCACAATGCGGTAGCCGGACTTCTCCGGTCCGCGGCGAAGGGCCGTACACGGCCTCCCGCCTTGGAAAAAGCGTGGGAGTGGGACCCCGCGGACCGAAGTCGCCGCGATAGTTCGGCAGCACCATTTCCTGCGACCGGATACGTTGCTTTCTTATCCGTCCGTGCCCCTCGCCGTGCGCGGCGGACAGTCCGGTGAGCGTTTATGACAAGTCGACCACGAGGAGACGATCGACCCGGGCGGCCGGCGAAACTCAGCAGGCCTTCTCCGGAAGAAAACCCGGCAGGAACCTGCCACCGGCTCCGCCGTCGTGGTGGAGGCACTCGCGCACGCTGAGCAGGCCGAGCTCGGCGGCTTTCAGGCCCGCCTCGAACCGGGTGCTGACGTGCAGGGATTTCATGATCGCGGCGACATGCCGCCGGTAGGTGCGGACGGACACGTTCATCACCCGGGCGGCGGTGTCGTCCTTCATCCCGGCGCCGAGCATGCGCAGGACCTCCGTCTGGGTCGGGTCGAGCCGTAGGGACCCGGTGGCGCCCCGCGGCGGGACCAGGTCCGTGGCGTGGTCCCACAGGGTCTGCTGGAAGCGGTGCAGGGCGTCGGTGGCCTCCCGGCGGGCGACCAGGATCTGCGGCCGCTCGTCCCGCCCACCGGTGTGCACCAGGGCCAGTTCGGCGGCCAGCAGGGCCAGATTGGGCACCGGCCCGGCGGAGAAGCGGATGTCGGCCCCCCGGGCCGAGAAGTGGGCGATGAGGGGCTGGGCGTCCTGCTCCAGTGCGGTGGACTCGGTGAGCAGCAGCCGCAGACCATGACCGCGCCCCAGGATCTCGGTCCGCATGAACGCCGACAGGTCCGAGGCGGGGCGGTTGACCGCCTCCGCGGCGAAGCGGCCGGTCAACTGCACACTCCGGCGCGGGGCCGGAAGCTGGATCAGCGCCCGCTGCAACACCTCGCAGACCGCGCCGGGATCGCAGATCGTGACCAGTTGCGCGGCCCAGGAGTTGCCGAACTCCCGCGCGTTTTCTCTGACTTCCCCATGCCGATCAACCACCCGCATGACTTCTCCCCCGATTCGGACGCCGATTCCCCGATATCCGGCGGCGCCGTTGGATTGTCACACGGACAGTGGCGCGGGGTGCGCCACCTTTCATTCGGTCATGAGGGTCGCCCGCGGAGCGGGCCGGCCGCGGTGCTTGGCGTCATCGCCTTCCACCGCCCGCCGGGTCGAATCGGCCCTGCCGCCCGGCGTGCCGATAAAAGGGTTCACCGGGGTGCCTTTCCGGAGCCCGGACGGCTCTCCCGCGCTCGCTTCGTCTCCCTGCGAAAGGAGCCGCTCGGACCGGGCACGTGGTCCGGGCCGGCGGAACGGCGCCGCCCGCGCCGCGCTCAGCCGATCGCGTAGAAGCCGTCGCCGTCCAGATAGCGGGTCGTCAGGGCGTCCCTGGCCACGGTGCTGGCGGTCTCGTGCAGCAGGAAGACGCGCAGCGGGAACGTCCAGTCGTCGACCGACCGGTGGATCTCGCCGCCGGGTGTCACCCGGTACAGCACCTCGTGGAAGCTTTCCAGGGACCGCAGGCGGGACAGCTTCGGAAATCCGACGAGGGTGCCCTCGACGGGCGAGACCATGTTGACGATCCTGGCGTGCCGGCGCAGTTCGTAACCGGTCCGCCAACGCGCGGCGAAACGCGCGGGATCGGCGTACGCGTCCACCGTCCAGTCCAACTGGCTCTCGCCGATGGCCGCGCCGGCCGGCACGTGCACGTCGGCGCCGCAGACCCGGGCGCCCGTCTCGATCAGCCGCGGGCCGTGCGGCGTCAGCTTCAGCTCGCTGTGCGCGGCGCCGTCGCGTATGCCGAGGGCGTCCAGGACGCGGCGGGTGTGCTCGACCAGCCGGTCCTGCTCCGGGCCGCGCCGGGGCAGCAACTCGGCGCCGGCCGGCAGGTCGTGGACGCCGTTGGCACTGAGGTGGTGCATCTTCCAGATGTCGCAGACGTGGTGCCTGCCGTCCAGGCTCACGGTGTTCACGATGTACTCGCCGCCGACGAGGTATTCCTGCGCCAGCACCGTGTCGTTCTGCTGGCCCAGCGCGCTCGTGGTGCCGATCAGGGCGCGGAACGCCGCCCGGACCTCGGCGGCGCCGTCGCAGAAGTGGATGCCGTCGCTGCCCGCGCTGCTCACCGGCTTGAGCACCACCCGGCCTTCGGCCTTCTCGTACCAGGCCAGGAGGGTGGCCAGGTCGCCGGTGCGGATCTGGTCGGCGGCGGGCACACCGGCCGCCCTGACCGTCTCGACCATCAGGTACTTGTCCCGGCGGGCGCGGCTCAGCGCGGTTCCGTTGCCGGGCAGGCCGAGTTCCTCGCTGAGGATGTCCGCGAGCGGTACGGCGCGTTCGACGCCGGCCAGCAGCCCCGTCGGCTCGTGTTCGGCGACGGCCGCGAGCGTCCGGGCGATGTCCCCCGCGTGGATGATGTTGTCGGCGAAGTCGGCCGGCCGGAAGCTCGCCGCGTACGCCGCCGGTATGCCGGGGGTGCTCTGGACGTGGACGCAGTCCAGGCCCCGCGCGCGGAAGAGCGGTGCGAGACAGCGCGCGCTGGCGTAGGCGTCGACGAGGACCACCGTGCGCGGAGCGGCATCGACACTCATGGTTCCCCTGTCCTGTTGTCGTGCCGGCTGGTCTGGCTGGTCTGGCTCGTCAGAGCGCCGTGCGGGTGACCGGGTCACCGAACCTCATCAGTTCGCGGTAGGTCTCCGCCCGGCCGTGCCGCATCGTCCGGAGGGTGGCGATCGCGCTCTCGGCGGAGTCGTCGCCCTGCACGATCGAGGAGTCGTCCCCCACCAGAGCCGCGGTCACGATGATGTGCCGCTCGATGTCCTGGAGGTCCGCTTCGAGCAGGGCGCCGCGGGCGACGGCCAGTTCGGGGTCGGCGGCGGCGAGTTTGCCGAAGGACTCGGGCGAGACGGCGACGAGCCGGCGCATCGCCTTCCGGAAGGCGCGGTGCTCGGGCTGGGTGCGGCCGGTGAGGGCGACCGGTACGGCCGGCGGCTGCATCGTCGGCCGGACCTTCGCGTCGTAGCACGGCGCCGACATGTCCCCCGAGTGGATCATCGCGGCGGTGAAGCCGCGCACGCACCCGGTGGCCTCGCGCAGCGCGTCGAGCGCGGTGTCCCGGTCGCCGTCGGTCAGCGCGGTGACGGCTTCGGACACCGCGTCCGCCGCCGCGAGGTTGAGGACGAAGTAGAAGTGGTGGGTGATGACCCAGCGCGTCAACTCGTCGCCGCCCGGGGCACCGGGGGTCCGCGGCCGCGTCGGCGCCGCGGCCGGCCGCGCGGCGGGGGCATTGCCACCCGGCAGCAGGCCGCTGAGCAACTGGACCATAGAACGGACCTCGGCGGCGCGGTCGCCCAGACCGAGCCGGGCGGTCCGCAGATCGACCAGCGTCCGGGCGATGATCGTGGTGACCTCGGAGACGAGATACGCGTCGTCGATTCGGGCCGTCCTGACCCCGAAGTAGGTGTGGTTGGGCACGATCGGCTTCAGCGGCCCGGTGTCCATGGGCGCGACCATCGCCGCGATCGCGAGCCGGCCGACCTGGTCGACCGCCCGGTCCATCGCCTCCGTGAGGCGGTCGCCCGCGCCGTCCGGGCTCAGCAACTCGGCGCGCAGGCCGGTCAGCGAGGCGATGGCCCCGGTCAGTGCGGTCTCGACCGGTGCGGCGGGGCGGGTGCGGGCGCGCACCACGTTGTTCTCGGGAAGAACCACGACAGGGAGGTCGGGGCAGGCGGCAGACACGTAGATCACCTCAAGGTCTTCGTCACCGGAGCGGGCGGAACGGCGGAACAACCGGGAAGCCGTGCTCCCGGGGAGTTGAGCACCAGGGCCGCGAGGCGCGGCGGGCGTGGGCGGCGGGCGATCGGGGCTCACGATCGGGGCTCAGGACGTGGCGCATCCCCGCACCTCTTTGAGGAACTGCCCGAGATACCCGTCGTGCGGGAGATACGGGTCCCTCCACCACTCGGGCACCCTGCCGTGCAGGACGGTGCGGATGCCCGGTGTGCCCAGCGCCTCCTCGACGAGCGAGGCGTCGCCGGTGCGCAGCGTCAGGGCCAGTGAGTTGTCCAGCGGCCCGATCCCGTCCGACCGCCGCCAGGGCGCCACCCACACGCAGGGGAAGGGCAGTTCGGTCCCGAGCCCCGGATGGTCGGCGCCGTCCACGCACACCACCGCGGGCCGCAGCGCCACGGCGTCGTCCTCGACGGCGGGCAGCGGACCGTCCGGGTAGTGGCGCGGCGCCAGGTCGGTGGCGCCCGCGGCGACCCGGTCCAGGACGGCCCGGAGAGCCGCCGCCTCCTTGCGCGGGCGCACCGGCAGGACCGCCCGGTCGTCGGTCACCGGGTGGACCGGCAGCCGGGCCAGTCGCTCGGCGAGCGCGTCGGCCAGTGCCCGGTGGTCGCCCGAGGTGAGCACCGCCGTGGTGTTGGTGCAGCGCACGCCGCCGTCGCCGGCGATCTCGGTGACCAGGTGGTCAAGCGTCTCGTCGTCCAGCGGCTTGTTCGCGGGCTCGTCCAGCAGGATCTTGCTCCGGCCGGGGCCGCGTACCAGGACCCGGTCGTTTCCGCGCAGCCGGGCGACCGCGGCCTCGCTGCCGTAGACCAGCGCCAGGTCGGCCGAGTTCACCAGCGCGTCCGCGGTGGCGTGGGAGCCGGGGAGCAGGGCGACCCAGCCGGGGTCGAGCCCGGCGGCGAGCAGCGCCCGCACCAGCCGCAGCGGGGTGACCGGATCGCGCGTACCCGGCCGCACCGCGACCCGGTATCCCATGGCGACGGCCTGGAGCCAGGCCCCGTGGGTGCCGGGGTGGTTGCTCGGCGCCACCACGCCGAAGACGGAGCCGCGGCGCACCCAGCGTGCCGTACGGCCGGCGCCGACCGGCGCCTGCCGGGCCAGGATCGCGCCGAGCGCGCCGAGCGCGCCGAGGTCGTCGCGGGTACGGCCGAGGGTGCGGCGGGCCACGCCGATCGGGACGCCGGAGGCCAGTGCCTGGACCCGGCAGTACTCCTCGGGCGGCTGACCGCCCAGCGTGGCCTCGGCGAAGAGCCTGCCCGCCTCGGCGAGGACCGCCAGCCGCTCGTCCGGCCCCATCCGCGGGGCCTGGCGCATGGCCCGTACGGTCATTCCGGTCACCAGGGCGGGAGCCTCGTGGACGGTGGCGAGCGACTCGCCGTTCACCCCGTGCAGGACGCGGGTGTCCCGCGAGCCGCGCTCCTGTCCGCCGCGGATCACGGGTACGGACAACGACACGTCAGACCAGCTCCTCAGGTGCCGGCCAGGTGAGCCCGCCGGTGTCGGCCGCGTCCCGGGTCGGGGCGCGGAACTGGGTGCGCTCCTGCTCCGTGACGGGGTGACCCATCGCGTAGCGCAGACCGGCGGTCTGGATGGCCCGCGGCGGACAGCCCTCCAGATAGACGCCGGCCTCCCGGTGCTCGTACACCGCGTTGCCGACCAGCACCACCGCGCCGCGCAGCTCGGGCAGCCGGGCCACGGGTCCGGAGACGATCGTCATCTCACCGGGAAAGCCGAGCAGTTCGTCGCGCAGCAGATGCATCGCGGCGGCCAGCCAGCGGCGGCAGTCGTCGCAGGCCGTGTCGGCGTGCACGTGGATGCCCTGCCGCGGCGGGGTGAGCCCCACCGGGGCGCGGGCGATCGTGAACGCGACCTCCTCGACGCGGGCTCCCCTGACCTCGATGGCGGCGGGATCACCGGGCCCGAGACCGCGCCCGGCGGCGTCCCGCAGATAGGCGAGTTCCCACGGCCCGACGCCGGCCACGGCCGCCATCGTGGTGTCCAGCGCGACCGCGTTGCGGGAGGCGGCGATCAGGCCGACCTCGCGGGAGGCTCCCGCCATCGGGTAGTTCCCCTCGATGACGGTCATGGCGTCGCAGACCACGAGGTGCTGGGGCCGGAGCTGGTTGAGATCGACCAGGGCCTCCTCGACCCCCGCCATGTGCACGATACGGGTGGTGAATCCGGGCAGCAGGCCGACCAGGTTCTTCATGGCATTGGTCAGCACCACACTGGAATGGGTCCGCAGCTGCGGGGCGCCGATGAAGAAATCGCAGTCCATGACGATGTCGGGCAGCGCGATGGGCAGCCGCAGCGAACGAGCCCCTGGTATCTGCACGATACGCAGCGGCCGGTCGTCGAAACTGACCACCTGCGCGTAGCGGTGGACGGGATGTCCGGCCAGGATCTCTTTGAGTACCTGGGTGCGCTCGGCGACGATGACTTCCGCCCCGCGCGCCGAGGCCCGCTTCGCGACGGCGAGCAGGAGTTCAGGGCTGGTCCGGAATCCCGGTTTCCGCTGGAACATATTGGGCTTGACAACGACCCGGTCGCCTTTGCCGATGTCCTTCAGCGGGTCACCGAGCAGTTCCCATACGGTTTCCACCGCCTCGTCCACGGCGGCAGCGGTCGTTGCGCCGACCTTTGCGAGTGCGACGGCCGTGAGATCACCGGTCACCATTACTCCTCACCGTACGGCACCGTGGGACAGAAACCCCCGGGCGTATTCGACGCGTATCCGACACGTATTCCGACTGGTATTCCGGCGGGTATTCCGACGGATATCCGGCGCGCTCAGAAGGGCCAGCCGTCGAAGATCACGGCGCGGGCCGGCGCGGCCTCCACACCGGAGATCTTGACCGGCAGCGCCATCAACTGGACCACCGGGCCGGTGGCCTGATCGAGGTTCTGGATGTTCTCCAGGATGGGGATCCCGGCGCCCAGCAGCCGGCGGTGCACCTGGCCGCTGCGGTCGTCGGGGCGCTCGGTATCTTCTCGCGGTCCTCGTAGAAGTGGTAACCCGACTCCACATGGGTGCCGTTGTGCGGAAAGATCCGCAGGTCCGAGAAGGTACGGCCACCGCCGGCCGGGTCCGTCCGCGGGGTCATGGCTTTGCGGATATCGAATTTCGGATACCAGGCCGCGTCGTAGGAGGGCATGCCCTGGTACCAGCCCTGGCTGATATCAATCATCTTCATGATCTGCTCCATTGCTCGACCGGCCCGGTGATCACCTCCGCAACGGAAGCGGCGCGGCCATCACAGCATGCGGACAGGGGCCGGTCAACGCGCGTCGACAAGGGTGACAACATCCTGCCAGGGCCCGCCGGATAAGGGGTTTCCCTGGCTAATCTGCAAGCGAAGGTCGCCCTCCCCGGACCGGTCGGGGACGGCGGTTCGGGGATCATTGATCGGCGGCACCGGCTTTCGGTCGGTGGGCCGCAGAAATTCACGTACGACACCCGATGGGAAGGTGCTCCATGATCGTGGAAATGCGTCCGCGAGCCACCCGTGAACAGTTGGATTTCGTCGTCGGACTTCTCCAGCACCATGGTCTGGCTCCGGTGTCCAGCACCATCGCGGATATCATGACGCTCATCACCGAAGGAAGCGGAACGCCCGATCTGGCGGCCGCGGTCGAGAAGTCACCCGGTGTTGACCGCGTCGTGGTGGTGCCGGGCGCGCAGCGCCTCACCAGTCGCGTCTTCCGCCCCGAGGACACCCGGGTGAAGGTCGGATCGGGCGCCGAAACGGTCTTCGGCGGCCCGGAGTTCGCGGTGATCGCGGGCCCCTGCGCGGTGGAGAGCATGGCGCAGATGAACGCGGTGGCGGATGCCGTGGTGGCGGGCGGCGCGGTCATGCTGCGCGGCGGGGCCTTCAAACCCAGGACATCGCCGTACAGCTTCCAGGGCTTGGGGCTCGCCGGGCTGGCCCTCCTCGCCGAGCAGCGCAGACGGACCGGGCTGCCGGTCGTCACCGAGGTGGTCACGCCGGGCGATGTGGAATGCGTCGCCGAGGAGAGCGACATGCTCCAGATCGGGACGCGCAACATGCAGAACTTCGATCTGCTGCGGGCGGCCGGCGCGTCGGGACGGCCGGTGCTCCTGAAGCGGGGCATGGCGGCGACGATCGAGGAGTGGCTGCTCGCCGCCGAGTACGTGATGCACATGGGGAACGGTGATGTGGTCCTGTGCGAGCGCGGCATCCGCGGTTACGACCGCGGTACCCGGTTCACCCTGGACCTCAGCGCGGTGGCGGAGGCGAAGCGGCTCACCCATCTGCCGGTGATCGTCGATCCCAGCCACAGCACCGGGCATCCCCACCTGGTCGGGCCGATGTCGCTGGCGGCGGCGTCCTGCGGCGCCGACGGCCTGATCATCGACGTTCACACCGACGCGCGCAACGCGTTGTGCGACGGCGCCCAGGCGCTGACGGGGGACGAGTTCTCGACCCTGATGGGCCGGCTCAAGCCCGTGGTGGAGGCGGTCGGCCGCACCCTGTCACCGCCGCACTCCCACTCCCTCGCCCAGGTCTAGCCGACCCGCGACGCTCAACCCGTCTTGTGGAGAGAGAACATGTTCGACACCCTGAACAACTCGACCAGCCCCGGCAACCCCCACGACCCCGGAAACCCCGGTAGCTCCAGGAACCCCGGCAACCCCGGCAACCCCGTCGAGCCCTTCACCGCGGACCTCGCGCCCGAGGACTTCGTCCGCGCCGCGATGCACTGGCACTTCTCCCCGGCGACCGGCTCCCCGTACTGGGTGAAGCGTGCCGCGGAACTGGACTTCGACCCGCTGACCGACGTGCGTACCTGGGACGACCTGGATCTCTTCCCGGACGTCAGCGAGGACTGGCGGGACATCCCGGTCGACGCGCTGGTCCCGGCCGGCATCGGCCGCAGCGGCTGGGACTTCCAGGTCTTCGACAGCGGCGGCACCACCGGGCGGCCCAAGCGCATCGTGGAGTCGCGATCGCGCCGGGGCGGCGTGCTCTGGGTGAGCGAGGTCCTCGCCGAGCACGGCGTCCCCGGCGAGGGCGACGGCCACTGGCTGCATCTCGGCCCGACCGGACCGCACATCGTCGGCCGCTCCATCGGGCTGCTCGCCCAGTTGCGCAGCACCTTCTGCCACTACATCGACTTCGACCCGCGCTGGGTCAAGGGCAGTGTGCGGCACGGGCGGAAGGACGAGGTGGCCCGCTATGTGCGGCACATCCTGGCCCAGGCCGAGGACGTGCTCTCCACCCAGCCGGTCTCGGTGCTCTTCGCCACCCCGCCGGTCCTCGAAGCGCTCGCCGCCGACGAGCGGCTGCTCGACCTGGTCCAGCGGAAGGTGCGCGGCATCATCTGGGCGGGCACCAGCGTGAGTCCGGAGACGCTCCGGGTCTTCGAGGAGGAGGTCTTCCCGCAGGCCGCGGTCGTCGGCCTCTACGGCAACACCATGATGGGCATCGCCCCGCAGCGCCCCCGGGCGGACACGCGGGCCGCGCAAGCCGGGCAGGCTCCGCGGGCCGGGCAGGCCCGGCAGGACGCGCAGGCCGGGCCGGCCGCCGCACCCCACCGCCGGCCGGCCGCCGAGCGCTGCGTCTTCGTACCCTTCCACCCCTTCAGCCGGGTCCGGGTGGTCGACCCCGAGCACACCCGCACATCGGTGGGGTACGGCGAGCGCGGCCAGGCCAGGATCAGCCTGGTCTCCCGGGACCTGCTGCTGCCCTGGACCCTGGAGCGCGACGCGGTGCTCCGCGTCGAACCGACCGCCGGCTATCGGCAGGACGGGCTCGCCGACATCCGGCCGCTCACCGTGGACGGCGGCCAGGTCGCCGTGGAAGGGGTGTACTGAGCATGCCGTGGACCCCCGCGCCGGTCATCTCGCCCGAGGGACCGGGCGACGTACTCGGCCACGCCGACCACCAGGGCCTCCTCGCCACCTGCGAACAGGCGCTGGCCAGGGCGCGCCGGCTCCATCGCCCGGTCCTGGCGAGCTGGGCCGGCGAGCTGAACCGCGCCGACCCCGTGGCGATCTGGGGCGCCGCCCGCCGCAGCACCCAGCGCTCCCTGCTCTGGCAGTCTCCCTGGGACGGCGGCTCCCTCGTCGCGATCGGCTCCGCGCGCGATCTGCGCGGCCGGGGTACGCGGCGGGTCGCGTCGGTGCGCGCCGCCTGGCAGGCGCTGGTCCCCGACCTTGTCAGCGGTGGCACCGCCGCGGTCTCGCTGCCGGCCGGCGCGGGCCCGCTGGCGGTCGGCGGCTTCTCCTTCCACGCCGAGAGCGGCTACGAGATGGGCCGGCTCCCCGACGCCCTGATGTGGGTGCCCGCCTGCCAGATCCGTGGCACGGTGCGCGCGCCCGGCACCGAGGACCGGCCGGGGCCGGCCGAACTGCGGCTCAACGCTGTCCTGTTGCACGACAGCGACCCCGAACAGGTGGCGGGCGGTCTGCGCTACCTCGCGGCGTTGTGCCTCACGCCGGACCCCGGCGCCGAGCAGCGGACGCCGGTCCCCCGGGCGGCACGCACCTGCCACAGCGTCGAGCTGCCGTCCGCCGCGGCCTGGCAGGATCTGGTCAGGTCCGCCACCGGCCGGATCCACGCGGGCGACTTCGAGAAGGTGGTGCTCGCCCGTGAGCTGCGGGTGACGGCGTCCGCGCCCTTCGACGTACCGGCGGCGGTGGACCGGCTGCGCGGCGCCAACCCCGGCACCACCGTCTTCGCGGTCGACCACGAGGAGTACACCTTCCTCGGTGCCACCCCGGAGTACCTGGTCCGGGTCGGCGACCGTACGGTGCACGCGCTGGGACTGGCCGGCACCACGCCGCGCGGCGCGACGCCGGAGGAGGACGCCGCGCTCGAACGCGAGTTGGTCGGCAGCGCCAAGATCCGGCACGAGCACGACGTGGTCGTCACCATGCTGCGTGACGCCCTCGGCGACGCGTGCGCCGACGTCACCGCCGAGACACCGCCCCGGGTGGTGAAGCTGGCCAATGTGCAGCACCTGTCGACCAAGCTCCGCGGCACGCTGGCGGCGGACTCGACGGCGGGCATCCTCGACTTCGTCGAACGCCTCCACCCGACACCGGCCCTCGGCGGCCATCCCCGCGAGGAGGCGCTGAGCTGGCTCGCCGCCAACGAGGGGCTCGACCGGAGCTGGTACGCGGGCGTGGTCGGCTGGGCCGGCCCCACAGGTCAGGGCCAGTTCGCGGTCGCCATCCGCTCAGCGCTGCTCGACGGCCCCTCCGCGTCGCTCTACGCCGGCTGCGGTCTGGTGGCCGACTCCGATCCCGCGGCCGAGTACGCGGAGACCTGCGCGAAGCTGCGGCCCATGCTGTCCGCGCTGGAAATCGAGTGACCGCCGTGCGGCTTCCGAACTCACTGGTCCCTCTGGACACTCTGGCCCCTCCGACTTCTCTGACCGCCTTGGACCCGCTGTCTCCGCCGGCTCCCCCGGTCTATACAGACTCGTCGGCTTATCCGAACTCGTCGGCTTATCCGAACTCGTCGGCTTATCCGAACTCTTCGGCCTCTTCTGCCTCCTCGACTGCCGCCGACCCCGTCCTGGTCCGCCGGCTCGCGGCCCTCCACCGCGCGCTGACGGAACTGGGCTCGGTCGTGGTGGCGTTCTCCGGCGGCGCGGATTCGGCGCTGCTGCTGGCCGCCGCGGTCCGCGCGCTCGGCCCCGACCGGGTGCTCGCCGCCACCGGTGGCTCGGCGAGCCTCTCGCGCCGCGAGCGGGGCGCCGTACGGGAGATCACCGGGGCGCTGGGCGCCGAGCACACCTTCGTCGCGACCCATGAGCTGGACGCGGCGGGATACCGGGAGAACTCCCGCGCCCGCTGCTGGTTCTGCAAGGACGAGCTGGTCACGCGGCTGCTCGAGGTGGCCGCCCGGCGCGGTCTCGCCCGTGTCGCGACGGGGACCAACGCGGACGACCTCGCCGACCCCTTCCGTCCCGGCATCCAGGCGGCGGCGCGCCACGGGGTGGTCACCCCGCTCGCCGACGCCGGGCTGACCAAGGAGCAGGTGCGTACCGCGAGCCGGGAGTGGGACCTGCCCACCTGGGACAAGCCCGCCTCGCCCTGCCTTTCCAGCCGGATCGTGCACGGCCTGGCCATCAGCCGGGAGCGGCTGGCCCGGGTCGACGCCGCCGAGCAGGCGCTCAGGGAGAGTCTGCGCCGGGCCGGCATCGACGCGTACGACCTGCGGGTCCGTGACCTCGGCGACCGGGCGGTGATCCAGGTGGACCGGTCAGCGGTGCCCGAGGTGCAGGCCTGTACGGAGGCGCTCGCCGCCGTCCGCGGCACCGGTTTCGACTCGGTGGAGGTCGATCCGGCCGGATTCGCCTCGGGGTCCCTCAACACGATCGAGGAGCGGCAGAGCGATGGATTGTGACGATGTCGGCGCGCTGCTGCGCAAGGTGGCCGCGGGGACGGAGAGCCCGGAGACGGCGCTGCGCGCCTTGCTGGCGGGGCCGTTGACCGGCCGGGCCGACCCGAGCGGCATCGAGGACCTCGGCTTCGCCCGCCTCGACACGGGGCGGGCCCCGCGCACCGGCGACCCCGAAGTGATCTACGGGGCCGGCAAGACGGCGGCCCAGACCGTGGCCCTGCTGCGGGCGCTCGCCCGGCAGCCGGGGCATCGCTCCGGCGTCGCCACCCGGCTGCCCGACGAGACGCTGGCCGCGGTCGCCGAGGCGTTCCCGCGAGCGCGTATCGACCCGGAGGCACGCTGCGCCGCGGTCGGCGGGCTGCTGGCGCCCCGGGGCCGGGTCCTGGTGGTCTCCGCGGGCACCTCCGACGAGCCGGTGGCACGTGAAGCGGCCTTTGTCGCGCGGGAGTTCGGCTGCTCGACGGGGATGGTGCGGGACGTCGGGGTGGCCGGCATCCACCGGGTGCTCGCGGTACGGGACGAACTGGACGCCGCCGACTGCCTGATCGTCGTGGCCGGGATGGACGGCGCGCTGCCGAGTGTGGTGGCCGGCCTGGTCGGCGCCCCCGTCGTCGCGGTGCCGACCAGTGTCGGGTACGGGGCCTCCTTCGGCGGTGTGGCCGCCCTGCTCGCCATGCTCAACTCCTGCGGTCCCGGCGTCGTGGTGTGCAATATCGACAACGGCTTCGGCGCGGCGGTCGCGGCGGCCAGGATGACCCGCCGCCCGGTACGGGCGGCCGCCGAAGAGCCCGAGCCTCGGGTGGGCCCGTGAACACGGCGGAAGGACTCACCACCGAGGCGGCCGGCGCCGCCTCGGAGACGCTCGCCTGGTTCGACTGCTCGACGGGGGCCGCGGGTGACATGATCC
Organism: Streptomyces sp. NBC_01190; assembly: GCF_045039895.1. Classification (NCBI taxonomy): domain Bacteria; kingdom Bacillati; phylum Actinomycetota; class Actinomycetes; order Kitasatosporales; family Streptomycetaceae; genus Streptomyces; species Streptomyces sp. NBC_01190. Next base: position 7,551,102 of record NZ_CP108580.1, on the reverse strand, counting down.
TGGGCGCGCTGCTCGATGCCGGAGCGCCGTTGGCGGCGGTCCAGTGCGCGGTCGACGCGGTCGCGCCCGGCGCCATCCGGGTCGACGTCGAAAAGGTGCTGCGCTGTGGCATGTCGGCGACGAAAGCTCAGGTCCGTACCGCCCCCGGCCCGCCGCACCGCACCTGGCACACCATCCGGGCGATGCTCACGGAGGCGGCGCTGCCCGAGCCCGTGCGGGACCGGGCGCGATCGGTCTTCGCCGCCCTCGCGCACGCCGAGGCCGCCGTCCACGGCATCGCCGTGGACGACGTGCACTTCCACGAGGTCGGCGCGCTCGACGCCATCGGCGATGTGGTGGGAGTGGCCGTGGCGCACCATGCGTTGGGCATCACCGGCGCCACCTCGACCCCGCTCACCCTGGGCAGCGGCAGGGCGCGAACCGCCCATGGGGACATCGCCGTTCCGACACCGGCCGTCCTGCGGCTCCTCGCCGATCACCAGGCGCCGGCCCGCTCCGGCGACCTCCCGTACGAGATGTGCACCCCGACCGGAGCGGCGCTCATCGTCTCGATCTGCTCCGAGTGGGGCGGTCTGCCCCCGCTCCGGGTGCGGGCCAACGGCGTCGGCGCCGGCACCCGCGACCTCCCCGGCACCCCGAACGTCGTCCGGGTCGTGCTCGGAACCGCCCAGCGGGACTCCCCGCCGGGCGGCCCGGCACTGACCGAGGCGGTGGTGGTCGAAGCGAACGTCGACGACCTCGATCCGCGGATCTGGCCGCACGTACTGACCCGGCTGCTGGCGATCGGCGCCTCCGACGCCTGGCTCACACCGATCCTGATGAAGAAGGGGCGGCCCGCCCACACCCTCTCCGTCCTCTGCGCACCGTCCGCGCTCGCCGCGGTGCGGGAGACGGTCATGACCGAGACCTCCACCATCGGCACCCGCGCCTACCGGGTGGGCAAGCACGAGTTGGCGCGCCAGACGGAGACGGTGGTGGTGGGCGGCGCCGCGGTCCGGGTGAAGGTCGCGCGGTATCTGGGCCGGGTCGTCAACGTCCAGCCGGAGTACGAGGACGTGGTCGCCGCGGCGGCGCGGCTGGGGATCCCGGTGAAGACGGCCCTGGCCCGCTCGATCGCCGCCGCGGCGCACCTCACGGAAAGCAGCACGGACAGCACCCCGGAAAGCCAGCGGTCGGATCCATCATGAAGCAGGTGATCGTGGCCGGGGCCGCGCAGTTCCTCGCACCCCTGGCAGGGGCGCACACCTCACCTTTCGCGACATCCCACCGCCCTGACGGGGCGCACACCTCACCCCTCGCGGGAGCGAAACCCCGCCCGACCCTTGCTCACCCTCTGGAGATCCATGTCCTTCCTGCGCCCCGGCTTCCGCGGTGAGCGTGCCCTGGTCACCGGAATCGCCATCGACGCGACCGGCTCCGGCATGTACGTCCCCTTCAGTCTGGTCTTCTTCCGCCACGTCACCGGGTTGCCGTTGACCGTGATCGGCCTCGTGCTCACCGCCACGGGGCTGGTCGGCGTCGCCGCGCTGCCGGTCGCCGGCGCGGCCGTCGACCGCTTCGGCGCCCGCGGCGTGCAGCTGTCCCTCTACGTCCTGCGCGGGGTCAGCTTCGCCTGCTTCCCGCTCGCCGACCACCTGCTCACCTTCGCCGGCCTGGCTCTGCTCACCGCGGTCGGCACCCGGGCCTTCCCCGCCGTGCTCCAGGCGAGGATCGCCGAACTCGTCGACGGCACCGACCGGGACCGGATGCAGGCGCTCCAACGCAGCCTCGGCAACGCCGGCCTCGGCGCCGGCACCCTGATCGCGTCGCTGCTGATCGCCACCGCCGGGGACGCCGGCTATCTCTTCGCCGCCTATCTGAACGCGGCCAGCTTCATCATCGCGGCGCTGCTGGCCCTGCGCACCCCGGTCAGCGTCGCCCCGGCCGCCAAGAACCCCGCCGCACCCGGCGGTTCCTACCGGATGGTCGCCAGGGACCGGCCGTTCCTCACCCTCATCCTCGCCAATCTGCTGGTGGCACTCGGCTACACGTCGCTGACCGTACTGCTCCCCATCTACGCCGTCGGCTGGCTGGACATGCCGCAGGGGCTCACCGGTGTCGCGTTCCTGGTCAACACGGTGCTCTGCGCGACCCTCGGCGTGCCCGTCGCGGCTCTGGCCCGGCGCCGTTTCACCACCCGGAGCCGGGCGGCGGCCGGCGGAGCCGCGATGTTCGCGACCGCCTTCCTCGTGCAGATCCTGCTCGGCACGGTCCGCCCGCACAACGTGCCGCTGCTGATGGCCGGGGTGCTGACGGCCGTGATCATCATGACGGCGGGTGAGCTGGTGCACAGCCCGGCCTCCGGCGCGCTCTCCCAGGCGGCGGCCCCGCGGGCGCTGCGCGGCCGCTACCTGGCGGCCTACCAGCTCTCCTGGTCGATCGCCTACGCACTGACGCCCACCCTTTTCACCGCGCTGCTCGCCGTCGACGGCCGCCTGCCCTGGCTGCTGGTCACGGTCACCACACTGCTCGGCGGCCTGCTGCTGCTGCGCGTCGAGCGCTCGCTGCCGGCCGAGGCGGTCCGCTATCCGGCGCCGCCCGTCACGGCCGCGGCGACCTCCCCCGCCTGATCCCGAGTTCGCCGACCCCCCGGCGGGCGGGCCCGGATGCCCGGTGCCGTCGATCCGACCGGCACCACAGAAGACGCAGAGAGAGGTTCGCATGGACCACGCCTCCTTGACGGCGGAGTACCTGGCCACACTGGAGAGCACCCGGCCGAGGGCGAGTGAACTGCTGGGAGCGCTGCCGGAGAACAAGATACTCAACAGCGACAAACCGGGCGGCGTGGGTCGGTGGCTCTCCCGCCCGGTGTTCCTCGGCGCCGCCGAGCACGCCCGGCTGGCGGCCGACCTGGACACCTTGCTGACCGCGCTGGCCGGCCTCCCCGACCGGCTCTTCGGCGGCGACTTCGCCGCCTTCGCCCGCGCGGTGGGACTCGACGAGGTCCAGGTCGCCGCGGTGCTGCGGGGCCGGGGCGCGGCCATGACGCGGCAGACCCGGGCGGACATGATCTTCGACGGCGCCGGGTTCAAGCTGCTGGAGCTGAACATCGGCAGCTCGGTCGGCGGGATGGACAACGTCGACATCTGCCGGGAGCTGCTCGAACACCCCGCGCTCGCCGGATTCGCCGAAACCCATGGGCTCGGCTTCGTGGACTCGCTGCGCGAGCAGGTGAACAACGTGCTGGTGGAGAGCGGGTTCGCGGCGGGCGACCGGCCGGTCGTCGCCCTGACCGACTGGCCGGGCAGCTTCGCGAAGGAGGTCTCGTACATGACCGCTCTGTGCGAGCGGTGGGCGGAGTTCGGGCTGGCGGCCTACCCCTGCCACCTTGGACATCTGGACGTACGGGACGGCCGGGTGTGGCTGGGCGACAAGGCGGTGGACATCGTCGTCCGCACCTTCCTCATCGGGGACGTGCTCTCGCCCGAGGTGCGGAGTCTCATGGAGCCGGTCTTCGACGCGGCGCGACGGGGCGAGGTCAGGATCTTCACTCCGATGGACACCGCGGCCTATGCCAGCAAGGGCGCGCTCGCGCTGCTCTCGGACGAGCGCAACCGTCATCTGTTCAGCGCGGCGGAGTCGGCGAGCCTGGACCGCGTCCTGCCCTGGACCCGGATGACCCGGCCGGGTCCGGTCGCCCTGGAGAGCGGCGAGCGCGTCGACCTCGTCGAGTACGCGCTCGCCCACCAGCGCGAACTGGTCCTGAAACCCACCTCGTTGTCCGGCGGCAAGGGCGTGCTGCTGGGCTGGGCCGACGATCTCACCCCCGAGCTGTGGCGGACGGAGATCACCGCGGCCCTCGACGGCCCTTACGTCATCCAGCGGCGGATCCGCGCCAACCTGGAGTCGTTCCCGGACGAAAGCGGTGAGCTGCGCCCCTTCCGGGCCGTCTGGGGCATCGTCACCGGCGTCAACGGCTTCGCCGGCGCCAGCGTCCGCGCCATCCCGGCGGCCGCGGGAGAGGTCGTGGTGAACGTGGCGAACGGCGCCCACGTGGGCGCCGTACTCCATCAGACGGCGCCGGCCGTCTCCTAGGCCGACACGCGACGCGCCCCGGCCGTCGGTCAGACGCCGACGGCCGTGTCGGAGGTCAGCAATGCCGTCAGCCGGTCGCGGACGCCGTCCTTGCCCTGGCCCCGGCTCGGCACCAGCCGGTCCTTGTCGCCCGGGTCCCGGGCGAGGACGTGCAGTTGTCCGTCGTGGCGGGCGAGGACGAGGTCGGTGCTGGCCCCGGCGACCTCGGCCGAACCCCGCGCCGTGTACTGGGTGACCGTGATCAGCGCGGACCGTTCGGCGGCGGCGAGCACCGCGTCGGTGTCGGTCGCCGGATCGGGGTCCGCTTCGGGCCCTTTCGGCAGCCAGTCGGTGAGCATGTCGAGGGCCCCGTCGAGTTTGTAGAGGCCGATCTGGTGGACGCCGAGCGCGTCGATCCGGACCATCAGCACGATCTCCTCGGGCTGCGGAAGCACCAGGATCCGCCAGGGCTCGCCCGGCACCGTCCCGGTCGCGCGGGCGTCGAGCACCCGCCGGGCCCGCTGCTGGAACGCCACCGCGATGCCCAGGTCGCCCCGTACCTGGATCTGCTCCCCGGTGGAACCGGCCAGCAGCAGTTGGCGCGCCGCCAGTGAGCGGACGGCCTCGGCGAGCACGTCGTCCGAAGGGCGCGCCTCGAGGAAGTCCACGATCGCGTCCACCGCGGTGAGTTCGGCGATGGTGTACGCGCCGAGCAGCACCGGTCCGGTGTCGACCAGGTCCACCACGGCCGCGACCAGCCCTTCGGGTACGGCCGCCTCGCCGGGGCCGCCCGGGGCCGACGCGGGAACGTTCCCTTCGTCGTCGGTCATGACGATCCTCCCGTCCGCGGCATGGTGAACGGCGGTGGCTGATGGGACTCGTGGAGGACCGCGGCGGCCGAGCGCGACGGCGTCTCGGTGACCCAGACCTCGGAGTTGCCGAACAGGCCCCGGCCGGACCTGCCGGAGAGGGCCTGGCCGAGTTCGCCGGCCAGATCGGCCCGGTCCGGCGGCGGGAACCGGCCCGCCAGGTCCTCGGACACGGCGGTCACGTCGTCGTCCAGCTCGATCCGGCGCAGCGACCGGGTGAGCGCCGAGGCGACCGGCGGGGTGAGGGAGGTGGGCAGCGCCAGGTTCGGCGACAGGTACATCGGGCGCCGCTCGGTCATCCGGGACAGGCCCCAGGGGCCGACATTGCTCCGGGTGAAGCGGTAGATCAGATAGTCCACCAGATGCCGCAGGTCGCTCGGGCTGGGCAGCTTGCGCGTGCCGAAGGCGGCCGGGGTCTTCTCCAACTGCACCCAGGTCCCCTGCCGGGTGCGCCCGTGCAGCTTCTCCCTGACCACCTGGCCGCGCATCCCGATGTCGGGGTAGCGCTTCTTGTCGATGTCGTGGTGGTGGCTGGACAGCCGCGGATAGCTGACCTTGGCGAACCGCCACTCCTCGTAGAGCCCCGGATCGTCCACCAGCACATGGCCGCCGCACAGCAGGTCGTGCAGTTGCGGCACCTGGAGGCCGTTGCGCTCCAGGTCGGTGACGATGACCGCCTCCTCGGGGCTGAGGGCCTCCGCCGCCGTCATCAGTCCCTTGCGGTACTCACCGGCCCGGGCGGTGATCTCGATCATCAGCCGGACCCTTTTGCGCACCTCGTCGGCGTGCCGTTCGCGCGCGGACCGGGGGGCCGCGGCACCGGGCCGCCCGGGGTGCGCGACGGACGAAAGGGGGTGTTTGGGGTCCACCCGGCCAGTACAGCACGGGGGACGGCGGGGCGCTCGCGCTGCGCGCCGGCCGGGCTCCGGGTGCGCGCCGCCACCGGCCGCGCCCGCCCCGAGCGGTCGGATCGGCGGCCGTCCCCAACAATGGAAGGGACCGGCGAGCGCGGGAGGATCCATGACCGAAGCGACACCGGCGCGCCACGGCCCCGTGGACGTCGAAGGCCGGACCAGGCGGCCGTTCTCCGAGCACCGGGCCATGGCCAGGGCGTACCCCGGCGGCAGGATGACGCTGGGGGCGATCGCGCCGCTGGAGGGCTATCGCGGCGCCGTACCGTCCCTGGCCGGGCACACCGAGCTCATCCAGCAGGCCGAACGGGCCGGGTTCGCCTCGGTGTGGGTCAGGGACGTGCCCCTGCTCGACCCCTATTTCGGCGACGCGGGCCAGGTCTTCGACCCCTGGGTCTATCTGGGCCACCTCGGCGCGTGCACCGGCTCGATCACGCTCGGCACCGCGAGCATCGCGCTCCCGCTCCGCCATCCGCTGCACACCGCCAAGGCGGCATCGACGGTCGACCGGCTCTCCGGCGGCCGGCTGCTGCTCGGCGTCGCCACCGGTGACCGGCTGATCGGGTTCCCGGCCTTCGGGCAGGACAGCGAGACCCGGGACGAACGGTTCCCGGAGTCGCTGGCCTACTTCCGGGCCGTACTGGAGCAGCGGTTCCCGGAGGTCGACTCACCGCTCGGCCGGACGCACGGCACGGATCTGCTGCCCAAGCCGGTGTACGGGCGGATCCCGGTACTGATGCGGGGTCGCGGCGGGCAGGACATCGATTGGATCGCGGAGAACACCGACGGACGGCTCTCCTACACCCCGCCGTTCCAGCAGCAGGCGGCGAACATCCGGGCCTGGCGTGCGCTGACCGGCGGCGACAGCGCCGAGACCGGCAGCGTGTTCAAGCCCTACGCGCAGGCCACCGCGCTCGACCTGAGCGAGAATCCGCTGGCCCTGCCGAGCCGTATCCACCAGGGCTACTCCGTGGGCCGCTCGCCGTTCCTCGAAATGCTGCTGGCGTGGCAGGAGATCGGCGTCGACCAGCTCATGCTCAACTTCAAGCAGAGCCGGCGGCCGGTCTCGGAGGTGATCGACGAGCTGGCCGAGTACGTACTGCCGCACTTCCCGCCCGGTGTCCCGGTCACGGACGAGGAGAAGCCGCTGGTCAAGGTGGGCGAGGCGGCTTGAGGGCAGGTGAGGACCGCGAGGACCCGCGAGGACCCGCGAGGACTCCGGCGGGCTACGGAATCGCCTGGAGGAACTCGTGGCCGAGCTGCGACATGGCGTTGTCGAACCCGGTTTCCGAGACCGCCGCACGGAGTGTCGCCAGGACCGCGCGAAAGCCCCGGTCGCTCTCCGGCCCGGAGAGTCCGACGTGCCGCTGGATCCTGACCACCGCCTCCTGGAAGTCAAGCCGCTCGTGGCGCTCGGCTCCCTGCCGCACGTAGTCGCCGAGCTCGTCGGGGAGTTCGGGGGCCAGCTCGCGCGCCTCGCCGGAGCTGAGCATGTGCCCCAGCAGCTCCAGTGAGGCGCGGCTGAGGTCGGCGGCCTCCTCGCGCGTCAGACGCGCACGGGTGGCCACGGCCTGAACGAATTCCGGGAAGTCCATCGATCGTCCTCTTCTCGGTGTGCGGAATGCGAAAGCCCCACCGCTCCTCGCCCACCCCCGGCCATGATCCCACCCGATCGTGCGAGCCGCCCGTCAAGCACCGCCGCCCGCGGCCGGGAGTGTCGTGGCGTCCCCGGGTTGCGTCGGTACGAAGCTCCGGCCGGCCGCCGGCCGGTGGCGTGCGGCCGCCGGCCCGTCGGAGCTTCGGAAGGCGCGGCGGCAGAGGTCACCGCAGGCGCGGTAGAAGCGGTCCGGCAGGAAGGCGGCGTCGGCGACGATCATGGCGCCGGAGAAGATCGGCAGTCCCATGAGCACCGCGATACCGATGTGCATCCCCAGCAGCAGGACGAGGATGACGTACTTGAGCCGGCTGAACAGCGCGAAGGGGAAGGCGATCTGGAGCAGCACGGTCAGATAGCTGGCGAAGCTGATGAAGAGCGGGTGGCCGTCGACCAGTGCGGACAGTCCGGGCCAGGGCCGGAAGAGGGCGAGGTTCATCACGTAGTGCAGCGCGGTGCCGTTCTGCCAGGACGCGCCCTGCACCTTGTAGAGCCCGGCGGAGCCGTAGAGCAGGCAGACCTGGGCGGCGATGACGAACATCGCGCAGTTGTGGACCGTGGTGACCACGGATGCGCGGGCCGGCCCGGCCTGCGACCACACCTCGCTCGCCGCCCGCCACAGCGCCCACCGACCGGGCCGTCCGCCGCGGGCACGGCGCGCCCTTCTGCGCGCGTCCAGCGACCAGTGACGGCCGCAGGCGGTGCAGGTGAGGTAGAGCGCCATCAGGAGGATCAGATTGTCGCCCCCGTCGGTCATGAAGATGGCCCGCGCGTGGAAGGCCGCCACCACGACCGCGAACAGGACGGACATCAGCCGGGTCCGCCAGCCGAGGAGGAACAGCGCGCAGACGGCGACGGCCGCCACGTAGCAGAAGTCGAGGTAGAGCGTGCTGTCCCACCAGGTGAGGAAGCTGAACCAGCCGGTCTGCTGGAACAGCTCCCTGGCCAGCGCCGGTGTCCACGGCGAGTCGGGGCCCCAGATCTCGTCGCGGTGGGTGAACTCCCGCAGCAGGAAGCCGAGATAGATCAGCCCGTAGCCGATCCGCAGCACGGCGGCGGCGTAGAGGGAGATGGGCCGGCCGGTGAGCAGGGCGAACGCGTGATCCACGCGGGACGCCGCGCGAAGGGACGGCCAGGGTGCGGGGATGGGTGCGGGAGCGGGCGCGGGCGCGGGTGCGCGCTCAGCTGCCGGCCCGGAAGCGGGGGCGGGTGCGGGGGCGGGCTTGGGAAGGGCGCTCGCTTCGGGTGCGGGCCTCGCCGTGCGGTCGGTCGTCATGCGTTCTTCGCCTTCCACCAGGGCAGGATCCGGGTCTCCAGCGCCGCGGCGGGCACCGGCAGGGTGTGGCCCGAGGCGTCGTACCCCGGTACCGACCGTGTGAGCACGCGGAGTTGGACGTTCTCGACGGCGCCGACCCGGCCCCCGGTGACGCGTTCCACGGCGATGTTCCGCAGATACTCCTGCCACATCGCGGCGCGCTCGGAGTAGGACACATCGCTGTTCCCGTGCGATTCCACATAGCCGGTCCACGCCCGGCGCAGCATGTTCTGGGCGGTGTGGCTCGGGAAGACGCTGTACCGGACCGAGGCGTTGTCGATCGCGGTCAGATCCGTCCAGCCGCTGACCCGCCGCACCCCGTCGGTGCCACGGCTTTCCGTCCGGACCGAGATCTCCGGCTCCGCCGACTCCGGTTCCGGGGCGAACAGCCGCCAGTTCTGCTCGAAGAAGGGATAGATCCAGCTCTGGATCTGCGGGGCGTACCGCCGGGAGATCTGGTTCGGCGGTGCGACGTGCAGAAACACCATCACCACATGGACGAGGGAGACGGCCACCAGGAGGGCCGCGACCACCCGGGTCGCACCTCGCAGCGCGGGCCGCATCCCTGGCGGCTGCCCCCCGCTGCCCGGCGGGCGGTCCGGCGCGTGTCCCGGCGGCCTGGCACCGGAATCCACCGGCTCGCCGGGGCGGATGTCGTCGGGAACGCGCACGGGCGACCGCCCGCCACCGCTGCCGCCGCCACCCCGTACGTCTGTCGGGCCAGTCATTTCCATCCCGGCCCCTCCTCTCGCAACTCTCACGCCGACTTCTCGCGCTGTTTCTCGCATCGAACTTCTCGCGCCGGCCCCTCGTGCTCCGGCGGGCCTGACGCCCGACGGCGTGCGGCGGATGGGTATCGCTCCGCCGCACGCCGCCGGTCCTGCCTGTCGTGCCGCCCCGCCGCTTGTCACGTGGTGTCAGCGAGCGGCGGGGTGGAGCACGTCAGAACTGCTGGGCCTTGTCCTGGTGCTGGTGCTGCCCGTACTGGTCGTCGGCCTGGCCGTACTGGTCGTTGGCCTGGCCGTACTGCTGCCCGTACTGCTGGGCCGGCTTGTCCGACTTCTCGTCGCACTTCTTCTTGACCGGCTTGTGGGGCTTCTCGTACGGGGGCTGGTACGGCGGGTACGGCTTCTCGTGGTGGGGCGGGTACGGCGGCTTCGGGTAGGGCGGCTTCGGGTAGGTGCCGCCGGTGTTTCCGGCCGTGTTTCCGGCCGTGTTGCCCGCGGTGTAGCCACCGGTCGCGCCCACCGTGTTGCCCGCGGTGTTCCCGACGGTGTTACCGGCGATGTTGCCGCCGGTGATGCTGCCGCCGGCGCCACCGCCCGTGGTCACACCGCCGATGACACCGCCCAGCAGACCGCCGGTGGTGATCCCGCCCGTGGTGATCCCGCCCGTGGTGATCCCGCCCGTGGTGATCCCGCCCGTGGTGATCCCGCCGGTAGTGACACCCGTCGTGGTCCCGCCCGTGGTGACGCCGGTGGTGGTGGCGCCCGTGGTCGGGCCGACGGTCGTGGTGCCGCACTGCGGCAGGGTGATGACGTTGGTGTCCAGCGTCGTCGAGCCGTTGCGGGCCAGGGCCCGGCCGGTGACGTTGGCGCCCGTGTTCAGCCCGGTCGACGTCAGCGACATGATGGTGCCGACGAAGGTGCTGTTGGTGCCCAGCGTGGTGGAACTGCCCACCTGCCAGAACACGTTGCACGGCGAGGCGCCGTTGACGAGGAGCACCCGGCTGGCGGAGGCGGTGGTCAGGGTCGAGCCGATCTGGAAGACCCAGACCGCGTTGGGGTCGCCGCCGGCGTCCAGCGTGAGGTCGCCGGTGATACCGATGGAGGACGCCGCGTTGTAGACGCCGGGCGCCAGTGTCAGACCGCCGAGGTCGCCGGCGATGCTGGCGTCCGGTGCCTGGCTGGCGGCGTTGTTGTAGGCGGTGGTCAGGTCGGTCTGGGCCTGGAGTGCGACCGCGTCGGCCGAGTGGATGGTCCCGTTCACGATGCCGGGCGGGAAGCCGGTGACCGCCGTACCCGGGCTGACGCCCAGGTCACCGGTGATCACCGAAGGACCCGTGTTCGTCACCGACTGGCCGCCGAGGACCGCGAAACTGGTGGCGGTGCCGAGCGGAACAGCCGTCGCGATGGCGCTCGCCGGCGTCGGCGTGATCGCGACCACGGTGCCCGCGACCAGGGCGACCGAGGCGATCGAGGTGGAAACGGCACGCCAACCAGGCATGCCAGGGAATCTCAATTTCATCGATGGGCCTACTCCTGTTGGGGAAATGGAAGGTCCCACAGCGATCCATGACGCTTGGCGGATCGCCATTCACCTCTTCCCGTCAGCAGGCCGAAATTTCGCAAGATCAGACCCTGGACAGCCCAAGGGAAGAGACGGCCACCAAAGTAGATAGGTCCGCTCGATGAAGAAGGGCGCATTCGGGTGAATCTCGGCCCCGGCCCCGGACGGCGCAATCAGAAACCGGCATATGCGCTGGTGGCGGGGTCATCGTCCGGCCCAACAAATCAGGAATCCGCCACGCCCGGCGGCTAAACTGCCGCCCGCCATATGGTGTACGCGCCCCGCATCGGACCCGTTTCGCCCTCAGTCGCCGTTCCTGATGGGGAATGACTTGTCGCTGCCCTCGAAACCCACGTTCACGTTCTCCGCGGCGGAACCGTTGATGACGGCGCGCCCCACATCCTGCTGGAAACGGTGGGCGGTCGCCGTCGGGCTGCCGAAGCGGTCGTCGAGGGCCTGGACGAGACTGTCCTTGGAGACGCCGAGCGACTGGGCGAGGTTGTCGATGTTCCCGTCCCGGTTGTCGAATCCCTTCTCCTCGTTGCTCGGCCCCACATGCACCGATCTCGCCGCGGTCTCCCGGGAAGGACCGTGCTGGTCGATCAGGTTCTGGTCCGCCAGTGAGCGCGCGGTCAGATGGAAGTCGCTGACCTTGAGATTGACCGTGGAGCTGTTGCCGGAGAGCACCTCGCTGCCCGAATTGACTTTCACATTGAGGTGGACGGCCACCTTCACCTCCTTGTCCCCGTCCTTCACCGTCACCACCTCGGGGCGGGAGATGAGGTTCTTGCCGCCGTTGTTGCGGGTGTCGGCGCCGAAGGAGAAGCCGCCGAGGGTGCGGCGCTGATCGCTGCCGGTGCCGGTGATCTTGTCCAGGATCTGGTCCGAGGTCAGCGCCTTCGGGGGCGGCGGCGCGTCCGCGGTCGAGGTCGAGCCCTTCTTCGGGATCGGGGGGACGCCCTTGGTGTTCGACGGGCCGGCCTTGGTGGTCGACGGGCCGGCCTTGGCGCCCCCTTGGTCGCCGAATCCCCTGCTCGTGCCCGCTCCGCCACCGGAGGTCTTGACCGGAATCCCACCGCCGGAGCGCCCGTTCTTCGCCCGCCCGCCGGCGAAGCCGCCACCGGCGACGCCGAGCGCACCGGCCCCCAGGATGGCCCCGGCGTCGAGCTGATCGCCGTTGAGGACCTCGGTGGCGGCCTCGTCGCCCGCCTCCTTACCGAACTCCTTGGCGGCGTCGCCGACAAGACGGGCTCCGTCGCTCTTGACCAGCGGCCCGATCGTCTTGCTCGCGCCGATGGTCCCCTTGAGCCCCTTGATACTGCCGCCGACCGCCTTGGCCAGGCCCGGCGCCAGCTTCTCGATCGCCGCGGCGCCGCCCTTGACCAGCGCGCCGCCGGCCGCCTTGATCAGCGAGCCGCCCGGGACCAGACCGATCAGCCCGGTCAGGAAGTCGCCGAGGCTGAAGTTGCCGCTGGCGATGGCGGATATCTGGGTGATCGCGAAGAGCGCGCCGCCCAGCAGGAGGCCCGCGACAGGGAAGAAGACCGAGACGACCGCGATGAGCAGGCCGAGCAGGATCTGGACGAACGGGAAGTCCTTGAAGAAGTCGGCGATCTTCTGGAAGACGCTCCGTTCGGGGATCGCCTCGCCCGCGGCCCGGTCCAGCACGTCGGCGCAGGAGCGCTGGGCCGACTCCCGCAGTGACCTGGCCTGTTCGGCCAGGCTCTTGGCCGCGCCGAGCTGCTGCCGGCCCTGGTCGATGGCGTCCTGGGTCTGCCGGGCGTCGGCCTTCTCCTGGTCGGTCGCGTCCGGGCCCAGGGTCCTGGGCGGCCGGCCGGCCTGCGGGGCCGCGCTCTGCGCCTGCTCCACCGCCCGGTCGAAGGTGTCCTGAGCCTCCTGGAGCCGCGGGATGTAGTCCGTGTAGGCCTGGGCGGCGTCGTGGTAGGAGTTCATCGTCTTGGTCAGCTTGTCGGGCAGGTCGTCGCCGACCTTCTCCCGGAGCTTGTCGATCGCCGAGCCGCGGCCCTGGGCCAGCGCCCCGTCCCGCTTGAGCACGTTCAGGGCCTTCTCGGCCGCGTCCCCGATGTCCCGGTAGCGCTGGAGGATTCCCCGGATCAGGTCGGGATCGCCAGGTGTCGGGTCCCGGTCCAGTCCGACCAGTTCGAAGTCCGCCGGACTTGAGTGCTGCCGCGGCATACGGGTCCTCCCTGGCCTGTTTCGGAGATGCTTGGTGCATGTCCTACGTGACACACGTGTACGGGGCCGATGTTGTTCACTCCCGCCCCGGCCACCCGCTCGGGATCCACGAGCCGGGGCGTGGCAGGCAACCCGGGGGCGGCGCCGGGGAGTAGGGAGGTACGGGTGCGGTCGCACACGGCTCACCCGTACCGAGACAGAACCGGAGTCCCATCGTGCCTTCGCGTCGCAGCAGTTCCCGCTCCCGCGCCCTCGCCGGAGCGGCCGCCCTGGTCGCCATCGCCTCCGCCGCCCTGACCGCGGGCACGGCGAACGCCACACCGGCCACCGCCGCTCCCGCGCCCGACCTCGCCGGGCTGCGGCAGGCACTCAGCGGCGTGGTGTCGGCCGGTTCACCCGGCGCCCTCGCCCTGGTCAGCGACCACGCCGGGGGCGGTGGGACGGTCAGCGTCGGCACCGGCGACCTGGCGGCCGGCACACCGGTCGACGCCAAGGGCCAGTTCCGGGTCGGCAGCATCACCAAGAACCTCACCGCCGTACTGGTGCTGCAACTGGAGGCCCAGCACCTCGTCGACCTCGACGCGCCCGCCGCCGGCTATCTGCCCACCGGCGTGCTGCCCGCCGACTCGCCGATCACCGTAAGGGAATTGCTCGACCACACCAGCGGCCTCTACGACTACACCAACGACCTGCCCGGCATCCTGGTGGGCGACACCGTCACCGGCTACCAGCAGTTCCGGTACGGCACCTACGACCCGGCCGACCTGGTGGCCCAAGCCCTCACCCACGGCTCGCAGTTCACCCCGGGCAGCCAGTACGGGTACTCCAACACCAACTTCGTGGTGCTCGGGCTGCTGGTCGAGCACATCACCGGCAAGCCCTACCAGCAGGTGCTCGACGAGCGGATCATCGCCCCGCTCGGCCTGGCGCACACCCGCTTCATCGTGCCGAAGACCGGCATCGGCGGCCCGCACGCCATCGGTTACCTCACCGAGGACGACCGCACCAAGCCGCTGTTCGACGCGACGGCGCAGACAGCTTCATGGATCTGGACGGCCGGCGCGGCCATCTCCAGCACCGCCGACCTCAACGCGTACTGGCGCGCGCTCTCCGCCGGCAAGCTGCTGCCCAAGGCCCAACTCGCCGAGATGGAGGCGGCGCGGGCGATCGACTCCACCTCGGGCTACGGCCTCGGCATCCGCCAGTACACGCTGTCCTGCGGGACGCGGGTCTACGGCCACGACGGCATCGTGGAGGGCTACCAGACCTACTCGTACACCACGAAGGACGGCTCCCGGCAGGTCACCGTCTCGGCCGACGCCTCCAACAACACCGCCGTCTTCACCGCCGAGCGGGCCGCCCTCGACCCCGTCTTCTGCGGGCGGAGCGCCGCTCCCGCCGCCCAGCGCGTCGCGGCGGCCGATTCCGTCCGCGTCGCGGCGGAGGAGGCGGCCGGCGTCACTCCGTAGCCGGGCGGTGGCGGGGGCTCCTTCATCGGGAGCTCCCCGAAACTCCTTTGCGGTTCGTCGCCGTTCCTCGCCGTTCTCCGCACGTCCTCGCGACCCGGGCCCCGGCCGTCACCCGGCCGGGGCCCGTTCCGGCGCCCCATGCGTACGGGCGGCCGGTGGCTTGGGCGTCAAGGGCCGGGTCAGGGAGACGTGACGACCTGTCCGGCCCAGGACAGGCCCCCGCCGAAGCCGAGCAGCAGGGTGGGTGTCCCGCCGGGGATCTCACCGCGTTCGACGAGCTTGGCCAGGGCGAGGGGCACCGACGCCGCCGAGGTGTTGCCCGAGTCGACCACGTCGCGCGCCACCACCGCCTGGTCCGCGTCGAGTTGGCGGACGATGGAGTCGATGATGCGCAGATTGGCCTGGTGGGTGACGATCGCCCCCAGTGCGCCCGGCGTGATGCCGGCCCGCCGGCAGGCCTCGGCGGCCAGCGGGGCGAGCGCGGTGGTGGCCCAGCGGAAGACGGCCTGGCCGTCCTGCCGGAAGTGGGGGTGCCAGTCGTCGTCGAGCCGGACGGCCGCGCCCCGGCTCGGGTCGGAACCCCAGACGACCGGTCCGATCCCGGTCCCGTCGCCCGCCGGGTCGAGGCTCACGACCGCGGCGCCCGCGCCGTCGCCCAGCAGGATGCAGGTGGAGCGGTCGGTCCAGTCGGTGACGTCGCTCATCTTCTCCGCCCCGACGACCAGCGCGTGCCGGGCCGCGCCCGCGCGGACGGCGTGGTCGGCGGTGGCCAGGGCCGTACAGAAGCCCGCGCAGGCGTTGTTGACGTCGAAGCCGACGGCTTCGGGGATGCCGAGCCGGCCCGCGACCTGGGTGGCGATGTTCGGGGAGCGGTCCATCGCGGAGCAGGTGGCGACGACCACCATGTCGATGTCGGCGGGCGGCAGCCCGGCGCCGGCCAGTGCCTTGCCCGCCGCTGCCGCCGCCATGTCGGTGACCGACTCGTCGCGGGCGATGCGGCGGGTGACGATGCCGGTGCGCTGGCGGATCCACGCGTCGTTGGTGTCGACCATGCCGGCCAGATCGTCATTGGTGAGGATGTGCTCGGGCTGGTAATGGCCCAGGGCGGAGATACGGGATCCGGGCATGGCGTGCTCCTTGGGTAGGCGAGGCCGAGCCGGAATATAGCATCCGAACGTTCGGACGCTAAAGCGGTGGCGGCCGCTATAGTGATCACGTGAGTCCCAGGAGATCCGCAGCCGACGCCCGGCAGACCCGTGGCGCGATCCTTGCCCGTGGCGTGGAGCTCGCCTCGGCCGAAGGGCTGGAAGGCCTGACGATCGGCCGGCTCGCCGCCGATCTGGACATGAGCAAGTCGGGCGTGCTGGGCCACTTCGGCACCAAGGAGAGCCTGCAACTGGCCGTGCTGGAAACGGCCGCCGAGGTCTTCTTCCGGGAGGTGCCGCAGCGCGCCGTCGCGGCGGCGGCGGGCATGCCGCATCTGCTGGCGCTGTGCGAGGCGTGGATCTCTTATCTGGAGCGGGGGGTCTTCCCCGGCGGCTGCTTCTTCGCCGCGGCGGCCACCGAGTTCGACGACCGGGACGGGCCGGTGCGGGAGGCCGTGGCACGGCTGACGTCGCTGTGGCAGGGGCACGATCTGCGGCGCCATGTGCGGCTCGCCGTCGCGGCCGGGGATCTGCCGCCGGCGACCGACCCTGAGCAGGTGGTCTTCGAACTCACCGGCCAGATGCTGGCGTTGAACTTCGCGCTGCAACTCCACCGCGACCGCGGCGCGCCCGACCGGGCCCGCCGGGCGACGGCCCGACTGCTCGGCCGGCCCCTCGGCGCCCGCGAGGCGGCGCACTGACGTCCAGGACCTGGGGACATCGCGGGGGCGAACGGCGCCGTGTCGGCGCCGGACGTGGGACGTTCGCGGGCGCCGGCCTCAGCCGAGGGCGGCTCGCCCTTCGGGGAGCCGCGCCCACACCACGCTGCCGTAGGTCAGCAGGGACCGCCGCACACCCCATTGTTCACTCAAGTGCTCGACCAGTAAGAGGCCGCGGCCGCCCTCGTCGTCCGGCCCGGCACTGACCGGGAGCAGCTGGCCCGCGACGGTCCCGTGGTCGTGCACTTCCAGATGTATCAGGTTGCCCGCGGTGAGGCCGACACAGCACAGGAACCGCTCGCTGTTGGTGTGGCCTATCACGTTGGTGGCCAGCTCGGACACGATGAGGACCGCGTCCTCGCAGCTCTCCTCGGGCAGTCGCCAGCCGCGCAGCCAGTTGCCCACCGCCGAACGCGACGCCCCCACGCTGGGCCGCTCGGCCGGGAGATCGAGCCAGTGGACTCTGCCCAGCGGCGCCCCGACGAGGAGTTGGGGGGAGGGGCGGGATGTGGCAAGAGGCACGGCTTCGCCTTCCGTCGGCGGACGGGTGTGCTGGGCGTCCAAGACCCCGGTGGGGCCGGTGATCGCCGGTCGGTCGGCCGGCACGGCAGGCCGGGACCCGGGTGCCGCCGTGTCACGGCGGCGACGTGCGTGGCCGGTGGAGTCGATCACAGTGACACTATGCTGGCCGCCCCGTTCATCTCGCAACCGACTCTCTGATAATTTCAACTCGGCAGTATCGAAGCGTTAGTTGGCCTATCGTTCGGTGCTGGTGACACAGACTCAGGAGGCAGGTCGTGAGCGATCCCCGTCCGGTCGGCGGCACCGGCGCTCCCACCGTGCTCCGCATGATCCTCGGCAAGCGGCTGAAGGATCTGCGCGAGGGCGCCGGTGTGACGCTGGAGGACGCGGCCAAGGCGCTGCGGGTCGCGCCCCTGACGATCCGCCGGATGGAGAAGGCGGAGGTCGGGCTCAAAGTCCCCTACGTGGAGAAGCTCCTGCGGACCTACGGGGCCGGTGACCAGGAGACCGACGAGTTCATCGACATGGCCGAACAGGCCAGTCAGCCAGGCTGGTGGCACCGGTACCGCGATGTGCTGCCCGGCTGGTTCACCGCCTATGTGAGCCTGGAGAGCGACGCCCGCACGCTGCGCACCTACGAACCCCACTACGTCACCGGGCTGCTCCAGACCCCCGCGTATGCCCGCGCCATCCTGAGCGCCGGGTTCCCGCACGCCACGGAAGAGGATCTCGAACGCCGGGTGGGTCTGCGGCTGCGCCGCCAGATCCTGCTGGACCGGCCGGACGCGCCGACCCTCTGGGTGGTGATGGAGGAGGCGGTGCTGCACCGGCTCATCGGTGGCGCGGAGGTGATGCGGGAGCAGATCGACCGGCTTCTCGAAGCGGCCGAACTCCCCTCCATCACCATTGACGTCGTGCCGTTCGAGGTGGGCGCCCACGTGGGGGCCTTCGCCCCCTTCACCTACTTCCGCTTCGACGCCCCGGAGTTGCCGGACATCGTCTACACGGAGCTTCTCTCGGGATCCGTCTACTTCGACCAACGCCCCGACGTGGTCGCGCATCTCGAGGCGCACAACCGGATGTCCCTCCTTACCTCCACGAGTGGCAGCAAGGCGATCCTGAATCGCCTGCGGAAGGAGTACGCGTGAGCATCACCGACGACGGCGTCTACAACGGAATGCCCGCTTCCGAACTGGGCGAGCAGGGCTGGGAACGCCCCTGGAGCGGGACGAGCGGCGGCCAGTGCGTGGAGATGATGCGGCTGGCCGACGGCCGGGTCGCGATCCGCCAGTCAACCGATCCGGCCGGCCCCGCCCTGATCTACACCAGAGCGGAGATCAGCGCGTTCCTCATCGGGGTCAAGGACGGCCTCGCCGACCACATGGCGGCCGGCGACCCGGCCGCCGGCACCGACACCCCGCACGACGCCGCGTCCACCGCGCCGCGAAAGCCGCGGCTCCACGTGGTCGCGTCGGCGCCGAGCATCAGGTAGCAGGCACCACCCCACCCGGGCGGCGCGCCGCCCGGAAACAAACCGACGAAACCGACGAAACCGACGAACCGATGAAACCGACGCAACCGTCTGGAGGGACACGATGACCGGCTCCCACGCCGCGCGGGACATCGACACCAGCAAGCCGCACTCCGCCCGCATGTACGACTACTACCTCGGCGGCAAGGATCACTTCGACGCCGACAAGCAGGCGGCGGAGCGGGTGGCGACGGCGTATCCCGGCATCTTCGTGTGCGCCAGGGAGAACCGGGCGTTCATGCACCGGGCCACCCGTGTGCTCGCGCGGGAGCACGGGATCCGGCAGTGGCTCGACATCGGCACCGGTGTCCCCACCGAGCCCAACCTCCACCAGGTGGCCCAGGCCATCGTCCCCCAGGCGAGGGTCGTCTACGCGGACAACGATCCCCTCGTGCTCAAGTACGCCGAGACACTGATGCGCAGCGCGCCCGAGGGCCGGACCACGTACATCGAGGCGGACGCCAACGACCCCGGCACCCTGCTCGACGCCCCCGAACTGCGGGAGGTACTGGACCTGACGCAGCCGGTGGCCCTCTCCCTCAACGCGCTGCTGCACTTCATCACCGACTCCCAGGACCCGTACGGGCTCGTCGGCCGGCTGATGGACGCCCTCCCCTCGGGCAGCGCCCTGGCCATCAGCCACTGCACCCCCGATTTCGACCCGGCCACCTGGGCCCGGGTCACCCAGATCTACACCAGCAGCGGCACGCCGGTCCGGTTCCGCGCCAAGGCCGACGTCACCCGTTTCTTCGACGGCCTGGACCTGCTCGACCCCGGTGTGACGGTCGGCCACCGCTGGCGCCCCGACGCCGGGGCGGGCGCCGGCTCGGCGGCGCAGGAGCCGACCGACGCGGAGGTCAGCCTGTGGGCCGGGGTGGCCGTCAAGCCGTAACCGGGTGTCACCAACCGGCGTCCTCGCCAGCGAAGTTGATGTGCCGCACACAAGTTGATGTGGGAAACTGCTGTCAGCCGGTCGCGGGCGGGGATGGCCGTGCCGGTTGTCGAGAGGAGCGCAGCGTGACGCAGTACGGCTTCCGCGCCGAGGAGATCGATACCAGCAGGCCGCATCCTGCCCGGATCTACGACTACCTGCTGGGCGGCAAGGACAACTACGAGGTCGACCGCGAGGCGGGCAACCAACTCGCCTACGCGGCGCCCGAGGTACGGATCGGCGTGCGGGCCAACCGGGCCTTCCTCCAGCGCGCCGTGCGGTACGTGGTCGGCACCGGCGTCCGGCAGATCCTCGACATCGGCACCGGCCTGCCCACGTCACCGAACGTGCACGAGATCGCCGAGGAGGTCGCCCCCGACGTACGGATCGCCTACGTCGACAACGACCCGATCGTGAACACGTACGCCAACGCGCTCCTCAGCCGCACGGGCGAGACCAGCATCGTGCTCGCCGACCTGCGCGACCCGCGGGCCATCGTGGAGCACCCCGATGTCCGCAAGGTGATCGACTTCGACGAGCCGGTCGCCCTGCTCCTCGTCGCCATCCTCCACTTCCTCACCGACGCGGAGGACCCCGCGCGGGTCGTCGCCGGCCTGCGCGACGCGCTGCCGGCCGGCAGCTTCCTGGTGCTCTCGCACGCGACCGGCGACTTCGCCGACCGCAGCGAGGCGAAGGCCGTCTACAACAAGGCCACCGCCACGCTGAATCTGCGCTCGCGCGCCGAGGTGGAGCGGTTCTTCGACGGCTTCGAGCTGATCGAGCCCGGCCTGGCCCAGGCCCCGTTCTGGCGCCCGGACACTCCCCCGCCGCCGCGGTCCGCCGAGATCGGCTTCTACGGCGGGGTGGCCCGCAAGAACGGCTGACCAGTACCGGCCTAGGTCATCTGACCGACCGGGTGGCCGGAAGCGCCGCCTTGGGAAGCGCCGTCTCTCAGTGGGCGGGCGCGCCCGGATCCGGGGTCGCCTGCCGTGCGGCCGGTGACCCGAGGCCGGTCACCTTCGCCAGAAAGCCGTCCAGATTCCGCAGCGTGCGGGCGATCTGCTCGTCCAGGGTGAGCGTCTCCTCCAGCCGCTTGGCCAGCGCCGAGGTCTTCTTGCCGCGCACATAGAGGGAGCAGGCCAGGTCCGCGCACATGTAGAGCGCCACCGTATTGCCCTGCCGCCCGGCCGGCCCGGCCAGCGGCGCGGCCAGCAGGTCGACGCCGCCGCCCGAGTGCCCGGTCAGGCAGAGCGAGCAGAGGCTGCTGCGCAGCAGATTCCGCCGGGTGCCGGGGGCGATCCGCAGAGTGATCCCGACCGGCCCGGCCCCGTCCCCCGCCTCGCCCGTACCCGGCCGCACCAGGTAGGCCCGGTCCGGCGCGCCCGGATCCCGCCACCCCAGGAAGTCCAGATCCGCCCAGGGAAGCCCACCGAGCTCCCTGGGCAGGCTGATCCGCTTCGCCTCGCCCTTGGAGCAGTTGACGAACGAGCCGCGGATCCGCGCTTCACCGAGAGGGTCCATACCCGTGACGCTAACAGCGCGTCCGCCCACCCGTCACCCGCATTTCGCCCGGTCGCGCGGGGGCCGCGCAAGCACCCGGGCATCGGAAGAGCGCGGGGCCGGGGCGCCGCGCATCGGCAGCCAACCGTCGTCCGGCCGGCGGCCTCACCAGTCGCGGGTGGCGATCAGCTCTTCCACCGCCGCGTCCGCGAAGCCGTAGGCGGAGGCGATGAACCAGAAGTCCTCGGCTATCTCCTCGCGGGCGACGGTCTCGATCTCGCTCCCGGCTGCCTCGAACTCCGCCTCCAGCAGGTTGAACTCCTCCGTCGCGGCCTGGGTCAGGGTGTAGAGGGCCGTCAGATCCGGCGGATGCCCAGCCTCGATCCGTTCGCACAGCCGCCGCAGGATCGCCTCGCCCTTGCCCACGACGGGATCGGGGAAGTAGCCGTCCGCGTACAGCCGCTTCAAGAACGCGTGCCCTGCCACCTGCTGGTTGGTGATCGCCATGACGTCTCCCGTCCCGCTCGAGAACCGATGTGCCGATCATGCACCACACCACTGACAGAGCGGGCCGGCCGACGCCGTGGTGGCCCTGGCCGGGAGAATCCCGGCTTACTTCCGGGTGTCAGGGCACACGGATGAGTACCAGAGCGGTCCTGTGGAGGTAATCGGGCCGTCCCGCGGGGGGCGGTACGGCCACGGGGACACGGGGACACGGAGGAGAGTGTCATGACCACGAGCTATGGCAACACCACCGGGACACCGGCCAGGACGGGCAGCAACGGGCTCGCCATCGCCGGGCTGGTGTGCGGCATCGTCGGGATCTTCCTGTTCAACGTGATCCTTGGCCCGCTGGCCCTGATCTTCGGCGGCACCGGCCTGCGCAACGCCCGCCGCGGCGCCGGTCACCACGGGATGGCCCTGGCAGCGGTGATCCTGGGCGCCGTCGACATCGTCCTGTTCGTCGTCACGCTCGCGATCGCCAGCCACAGCGGCGGCTTCAGCTGGCACGTCGGCTGAACCGGCCCCCGCCGCACGACCGACCAGTACCCCACGCCCGGCCCCGGCCGATCATTACGGCCGGGGCCGCGCACGTCATAGGGGCGACTCGGCTGCCGCGATGAGGAAGTTGGGCAGCCGCACATAGCTCTCGATACCGGGAGTGGCGCGCTCGGCCTCCTCCGCTGTCGCGGGGTCGAGCCCCGGCTCGGCGAGTTCCCGCAATCGGCATCCCAGAGCCGCGAGTTCGTTGAGGTAGGCCGAGATCGGCCGGTGGAAGTCGGAGGCGTGGGTCTGGACGATCTCGTACTCCGCCAGGTAACTCCGCAGACGGTACTCGCCGTGCTCGCGCCAGGTCCGCCACAACCGCTCGAAGGCCGGGTGGTTGACCGAGAACACGAACAACCCGCCCGGCCACAGGACCTGTACGCAAGCCCGCATGGCGGGCCTCCAGTCGGGGATGGCCGACAGCACCATGCTGCACACGACCGCGTCGAAGGGACCGCCCAGGTCCGGCAGGCTGGTCAAGTCCGCCTGGACGTAGCGGATCCCCTGCCGCAGTTCGCGCTCCTTGTCCCGGGCGTAGGAGAACATCGCGTCCGTCGGCTCGACGCCCACCACCTCGGCTTCTCGCCCGGCGAGCATCCGGCTGAAGTAGCCCTCGCCGCACCCGGCGTCCAGTACGCGCCGCCCGCGCAGATCACCCAGCATCCGCAACAGCACCGGGTTGACCAAGTGCCGCTTGGCGAAGTCCCCGTCGGGCTCCATCGCCTCGATCACCGCACGCGGTATGGCGTGCCACTGCCGGATCGCGGCCTCGTTCGTCCACTGCGTGGTCATCCGCGCGAGGGTAGTCCAGGGGCGGCGCGCTTCTCGAACGTGACGTTGCTTCGCGGGCGTTCACTGTTCCGGGCCGCCGGGGCGGGGTCAGGGGTGACCCGATCCGTCATGAAGGGGCGATCACCAGTACCCTCTTGATCCTCACGGCTCCGCCTCTCCGGCCCCTGGGTAACGCCCGGGCCCTGCCCGCTTCTTCGACGGTCAGCCTCCCGCGGGGGGAAGGTCGGCGGCCGCCGTGAACCCCGGCAGATCGGCCCGGCTGCCGGCAGAACCCATGTACGGAACCGGGCGTCGAGGGGCTCATGCCGTGACCGGCGGCTTTGCCCGGAAAGAGCGTCGTCCGGTACTCCCCACCCGCGATTCGCGTGGGGGTGCCCTCAGCGGGCCGAACGGCCGGAAGTCCTGGTGGTGAAGCCACGAGGCTTGCGGCCGACCGAGCTTGGGGCGCCCCGGCGCCGCTGGGGGATGCCGTGCCGGGCGGTGTGGCCAGGGCGAAGCTCGCAAGGATTTGGCGCACAAGACAGCGGCCCCGCCACAAGGGGCGGCACGAGGGACGGGATCAGGTGGACGACCACGACGGCACGGGCAAACCGGGCGAGAACAACGGAACGGCCCCGGCGGGACAGCCGGCCGGGCAGCGGCGCCAGGGCCCGAGGCCCGCGGCGAAGGGGCGCAAGGCTCCGGCCAGGACGACCCGCAAGCCCGCGTCGGCTCCCCCACAGGGTGGGAACCAGCGGGCACAGGACGCACCCGCGCAGGAGGTGACCGGCCAGGAAGCGGCAACTCCCGCTGCCGCCCCGGCGGCCGGCCAGGCGACGGCCGCCGAGGCCACCGCCCCGCAGCCGGCTCAGCCGGCCCCCGAACAGTCGGCCCCGCCCGCCCCGGAACAGGGCGCGACCGACGCGGCGCGAGCCGACGCGGGGGCAGCGGCGAAGAACGGACCCGCGGCCGCGACGGCGGACGGGTCCGCACCGACACAGCCGGCGGCAGCGGCGAAGGGGCCGCAGGCCTCGCCCGCCGCGCCCGGAAAGACGGCGGCGACCCGCGGCAAGCCGACGCTGCCCACGCAGAAAGCCGCCGCCACCCCACCCGCCAAGCCGGCCGTGGCCGCGCGGAAAGCCACGCCCGCCAAGCCCGCGGTGGCCGCGCGGAAGACCACCCCGGCGGTGCCCGCCACCCCCGCCACCCCGGGCACACCCGCCAAGCCCGCCGTGGCCGCGCGGAAGACCACCCCGGCGGTGCCCGCCCAGAAGGTGCCCGCCCAGAAGGCACCCGTCCGGGGCAAGGCCGTCGCGGCGAAGGGCGCCAAGCCCTCCGTACCCAGGCAGAAGACCCCCCAGAAGACCCCCGCCACCGCCCAGGTGGCCGGCCCCCAGGTGACGGAACCCGCCGCCGAGCAGCCGGCTCCGCCGCAAGGCGGTCCCTGGCAGGTGCCCGGCTACCTGTACGAGGGAGATCTCGGCGCGCGCGGCTCCGGCCGCGTCGTGAAGGCCCGGGACGAGGCCAACGGCACCCCGGTGGCGATCACGTACCTGTCCGCGGCGCTGGCGACGGACGCCACCTTCCGGGAGGCGTTCCGCGGCGAGGCCGAGCCGCTCGGCGGCCTCAACTCCTCGCACGTCGAGCGCTTTTACGCCTACGCCGAGGACGGCGCGAACGCCGCGGTCGTGACGGAACTCGTCGACGGCGTCACCCTGGACACCCTGCTGCGGGAGACGGGCGCGACCACCCCCGAGTCGGCCCTCACCGTCCTCAAGGGATCGCTGCTCGGCCTCGCCGCCGCCCACGAGGTCGGCGTCGTCCACCGTGCCGTCCGGCCGGCGAACGTAGCTGTCACGACGGACGGCACCGCCAAACTCGCCGGCTTCGGCCTGGCGCCCCGCGGCGGTGAGGGCACCGCGCCCGCGGCCGACGCCCCCTACACGGCGCCCGAGGTGGGGACCGGCGGCCCCGCCACCGCGGCCGCGGACCTCTACGCGGCGGCCGCCACCTTCCAGGACTGCCTCACCGGCTCGACGCCCCACGCGGCGGGCACCGAAGCCGAGCCGCCGGTTCAGCAGGCCGAGACGCCGATCCCCGGCGGCCGGTTCCCCGAGCCGGTACGGCCCCTGCTCGCCTCGGGCTTGGCCGAAGACCCGGCCGAACGGCCCAAGAGCGCCGCCGACTTCGCCGCCGCGCTGGAAGCGGTGGCCGTCGCGGCGTACGGCGAGGACTGGGAGCAGCGCGGGCGGCAGGAACTCGCGGCACTGGTCGGACCGTTGGTGCAGAAGGCCGCCGAAGAGGCCGCACTCGTGGCTCCGCCGGCACCGGCTCCCCAGACGAGCGGCCCCACCCCGGCCGGCCCGGCGGCGACCGCGATCGCCCCGGCCGCCCTCGCGCGGACCGCACCCCCGTCCGTCGCCTTCGGAGGCGCCGGCGCCACACCCACCGGCAACGGACCGGCACCCGGCGCCGAAGGCCCCAAGCCCCGCTTCGGCCGCCGCGCCAAGATCCTCGCCGTCGCCGTCGCGGGCGTGATCGTCGTGGGTGCCGTCGCCGTCACCGCCATGGCGACGGGTAACAACGACGACGACGCCACCGCGACCCCCACTCCGTCGGCCAGCGCCTCGCTGACCTCGGCCCCGGCTCCCGCGACCACCTCGCCCTCGGCCGTCGCCACCACGCCGACCGGCAGCACCTCCCCTTCGGCCGCACCCACGGTCGCCACCCCGGCCGCGACCGAAAGCACACCCGCCGCGACGGCCACCGCGACACAGGACGTCTCGGCCACGCCTACCGGCACGTCGGCCGGCAAGCCCACCGCCGTACCGACCACCCCCTCGGCCGGGCCCACGAAGACCACCGGGTCGACGGCGGGGCCGCAGGTCTCCTCCGTCGCCGTCACCGGCTTCACCTGCTCGGCGGGCAGCCGCACGGCGAAGGCCACCGTGTTCGTGCGGTACGACGGCGCCGCCGCGGGCACCCTGCACCTGTCCTGGTGGCGCAGCGCCACGGGCACCGAGCAGGGGGCGGTCAGGATCACGCCTCAGACGGCGCGGTTCCCCAAGGGGGCGACGAGCTACACCTTCACGAGCAACTTCTCCTTCACGGCGGACGCGAAGCACCCGTACGTCGGCGTGACCGTGTCCACCGACCCGGCGGCCGGCTCCGGCAACGGCTCCTCCCGGGTGGGCTGCAACTGACCCGGCCCGCCACTCGCGGCCGGCCCTGAGGGCGGCCACCTCTCCCGGCGCCCGCCCGAGCGACACCTCGCTCGGGCGGGCGCACGAGGTGGCCGGGGCATCGTCGTGGGCAGCCGGATGACGTCTGTCGCGACGCGGACCGCCGCACCGGGGCGCCCGGTACGACCCAGCCGGACCGGCCGGCCGGCCGCGGGGCCGGGTGTCAGCCGCTGTGGGTGGTGCCGCTCCGGTAGTCGGTGTACGTGTACGGGTTGTCCAGCACCTTCGTCGCCGGCACATCCGGGTTCATGCCCTGCTGCCATGCCTGCGGGCCGAGTTGGTCCTGGAGGTAGGCCACCGTCCCGTCCACGGTCCGGCGGAGGGCGGCCAGGTCGACATCGACCAGGCGGCCGTCCCGCTTCACGATCCGGCCGTCGACCAGCACGGTGTGCACATCGGCGCGCTGGGCCTGGAAGGCGACGTGCCCGTGCGGGTTGAGCAGCGGGAACGACACGGGGGAATGGTCGTTCTTGATGAGCACCAGGTCGGCCTTCTTGCCGGCCTCGACACTCCCCAGCTCCCCCTCGCGGCCGAGCGCCCGCGCCCCGCCGCGGGTGGCCCACTCCACGACCTGGTCGGCCCGCAGCGCGGCGTGGGTGACGGTCTCGCCGCGCGCGTGCGCCTCCAGGTGCTCGCGGGAGCGGTCGGCGCCCAGGGTGCTGCGCATGGCGGAGAAGAGGTCGCCGCTCCACCACACCGAGGTGTCCATCGACAGCGAGACCGGGATGCCGTGGGCGCGCAGCGCCCAGGTGGGCGGGTAGCCCTGGCCCGCGCTCTGCTCGCTTTCCGTGGACACCGAGACGGACCCGCCGGTGGCGGCTATCCGGTGATAGGAGTCGGCCGACAGCGAGGCCCCGTGGACGTACACGGTCTCCGGGGTCATGAACCCGTGCTCGTGCATCAGCCGGATGCCGTCGTCGCCGGTCGCGCCCCAGACCCCGGCGTGGGTCGTCACCGGTACGCCGAGTTCGCGGGCCACCTCGAAGGCGGACTTCTCCGGGAAGGCGGGGTCGCCGGTGACGTCGAAGGCGAGCTGGAAGCCGAGCAGGTCGCCGCCGGTGACCCGGCGGGAGACGAAGTCACGGAACTCCGGTGTGCCGCTCCAGTTCGCGGGCGCGTCCTGGATGTTGCCGTAGGCGAGGACGAAGCGGCCGGGCACCGCGGTCAGGGCGTCGACGGCGGCGTCGGCGTGCTCGGTGGTCCGCAGCCCGTGGGACCAGTCGACGGTGGTGGTGACGCCGGCGTCGAGCGCCTCCCAGCCGCCCAGCAGATTGCCGGCGTGGATGTCCCGCGGGCGGAAGATCCGGCCCCATTCGAGGTAGTACCAGACGAAGTACTGGGTCAGGGTCCAGTCGGCGCCGTAGCCGCGCATCGCGGTCTGCCACAGGTGCCGGTGGGTGTCGATCATGCCCGGCATCACGATGCCGCCACCCGCGTCGATCTCCACGGTGCCGTCCGGGACGGCCAGTTCGGGGCCGACCGCGGCGATCCGGTCGCCGACGACCAGGACATCGTGTCCGGGCAGCACCCGCCGGGTGCTGTCGACCGTCAGGACGGTGCCGCCCCGCAGGACGACAGGGCGGCCCGCGGTGTCCTTCGTGGGATGACTCATCGCCGCACACTCCTTCACGCGTCATTGCGTACAGTCGTCCGCTGAACGGACAGAGGCTGCTTGCGGCCACCTTCGCGCGGGCTCCCGGCGATGTCAATGGACGGTCGGAGCCGGCTGGAACGCTTCCGCCGACGCGCGATGTCCGCCTCGCGGACAGCAGCGGATACGCTCGGGTGCTGTCAGCTCGCGAGGGAGGTCGTGTCATGCCACGTGCGGGAACCGGTCCGGACTTCATCGAGGCGCTGGCGCGCGGGCTCGATGTGATCACCGCCTTCCGTCCCAACGCTCCGGTGATGACGCTCACCGAGGTGGCCGCGGCCACCTCGCTGGCCCGCCCGACCGCCCGGCGCATCCTGCTGACCCTGGAGGAACTCGGCTATGTCCGCGCGGCCGACCGCGGCTACTCGCTGACCCCGCGGGTCCTGGACCTCGGCGTCGCGTACATACGCTCCATGGGGCTGTGGGACGTGGCCAGGCCGCATCTGGAGCGCCTGGTGGCGCGCACCGGCGAATCCTGCTCGATCGCCCAGCTCGACGGCCCGGACATCGTCTACGTGGCGCGGGTCGCGGTGCCCAAGATCGTGTCGCTGGCGGTGCAGATCGGCACCCGGTTCCCCGCTCTCGCCACGTCGTTGGGGAAGGTGCAGCTCGCGGCCCTGCCGCCGGCCGAGCTGGAGGCGGTGCTGGCCGAGCCGACCCGCTCCGGCCTGGTGGCCCGCTGGCAGCCGGACCGGGCCGAGCGCGACGCCGAGCTGCGGGACGTACGGGCGCGCGGGTGGGCGCTGACCGACGAGCAGCTCACCTTGGGCATCAGATCGGTGGCCGCGCCGCTGCGGGACGGTTCCGGCCGGGTGATCGCCGGGGTCAACGTCAACTGCCACGCGGCGGAGACGTCGGTGGAGCGCCTGCTCGAGCACCATCTGCCGCTGCTGCTCCAGACCGCGGGCGACATCAGCGCCGATTTCGCCCGGGCGCGGGAGGTCCCGCACGTCGAGACGGGCGCTCCGGCGGCTTCCTGAACGGGAGCGGGTTCCGGCGCGGCCGGCCTTGACCGCCGTCCGCCCCGGCGGCAGACTCAGGTTCGGACAAGCGTCCGCTGTACGAACAGGGTGAGGTGAGGCAACGGGTGAACGACACCGCCGACACCACGTCGGAAGCGGGTCCCGCGTCCGGACCGCTGTCGGGCGTACTGGTCGCGGACTTCTCCCGGGTGCTGGCCGGCCCGTACGCCACGATGCTGCTCGCCGACATGGGCGCCGAGGTCGTCAAGGTCGAGGGCCCGCAGGGCGACGAGACACGTGCCTGGATGCCTCCGGTACGCGAGGAGGTCTCCACCTACTACCTCGGGGTCAACCGCGGCAAGCGCTCGATCGCCCTCGACCTGCGGGACAGCGGTGACGCCGCCCTGGCGCGCGAACTGGCCCGCCGCGCCGACGTGGTCATCGAGAACTTCAGGCCGGGCGGACTGGCCAAGTACGGTCTGGACTACGCCGCGGTGAGCGCCGCCAACCCCGGCGCCGTCTACGCCTCGATCAGCGGCTTCGGCAGCGGCGCGGGCCGCGATGTGCCGGGCTACGACCTGATGGTGCAGGCGATCTCCGGGCTGATGAGCCTGACCGGCGACCCGGAGGGGCCGCCCTACCGGGCGGGCATCTCGGTGTTCGACGTCATGGCGGGCAACCACGCGGTGATCGGCATCCTCGCCGCGCTGCGCCACCGCGAGGCCACCGGCAGCGGCCAGCACGTCGAGGTCAACCTGCTGTCGTCGGCCCTCACCGGACTGGTCAACCACAGCTCGGCCTATGTGGCCGGCGGTGTGGTGCCGCTCCGGATGGGTAACGCCCACCCCAGTGTCTTCCCGTACGAGCCGCTGCCCACCGCGGACAACGAGCTGATCGTCACCGCCGCGAACGACGGGCAGTTCGCCAGGTTGTGCGGCGTCCTCGGGCTCCCCGACCTCCCCGCCGACCCGCGCTTCGCCCGCAACGCGGACCGCACCAGGAACCGGGAGGAGTTGCGCCCGCTGCTGGCGGAGAAGCTGGCCACCCGGGGCGCGGTGGAGTGGTTCGAGGCCCTCACCGCGGTTGGGGTGCCCTGCGGGCCGATCAACACCATCGACGGCGGCTTCGCCATGGCGGAGCGCTTCGGGCTCGATCCGGTGGTCGAGGTGGGCGAGGGCGAGCGGGCGGTGCCGACCACCCGCAACCCCATCCGCTTCTCCGCCACCCCCGTCGGCTACCGGCGGCCGCCGCCGGCCCTCGACGAGCACGGCGCCGAACTACGCGCGTGGCTGACCGCTCCGCAGGAGGAAGCCGATGCCTGAGCAGCCCCACTCCCCGCGGCCGGTCTACGAGACCGCCCTCGGCGCGTCGTCACCGGACCGGATCACCCTGCTCGGCCACGATCTGGCCGAGGATGTCATGGGCACGGTCGGCTTCGGTGAACTGGCCTTCTGGCTTGCGACACAGCGGCGGCCGGCCCCGGGAGAGGTCCGGGTGTTCGAGGCCGTGCTGGCGGCGCTGGCCGACCACGGCTTCACACCGACCGCCATCGTCACCCGGCTGACCTATCTCTCCGCGCCCGATTCGGTCCAAGGGGCTCTGGCCGCAGGCCTGTTGGGCGGCGGATCACGCTTCCTCGGCGTCACCGAGGACTGCGGGCGGTTCCTGCACGATGTACTGGAGTCGGTCGAAGGACCGCTGCCGACGGACGACGCCGGATGGGACGCGCTGGCGCTGGCCACGGTGACCGCGCGCCGCGAGGCCCGCGCCTTCGTCCCCGGGCTCGGCCACCACGTCCACAAGCAGGGCGACCCGCGCACCCCGCGGCTGCTGCGGATCACCGCCGAGGAGGGCCTCCTCGGCCCGCACCTGGCCCTCTTCAGCGCCATCGGCCGGGTGCATCCGCCGGTGCTCGGCAAGACCCTGCCGCTCAACGGCGCGGGTGTCTGCGGCGCCGCGCTGGCCGACCTCGGGCTGCCGCTCGAACTGCTGCGCGGCTTCGCGCTGCTGGCCCGTACCGCCGGGCTGATCGGCCAGCTCGCCGAGGAGCTGCGCCACCCCGTCGGCAACGACATCTTCCTGTCGGTGGACCTCAACAACCGCTCGGTCGCACCCGATCCGTATCCGCACCAGCCCAGCCGGCCGCACCAGCCAGACCGTTCGCAGCAGCACTGATCTCGGGCGCCCAAGAGCACCCGGCCGAGCAAAGGAGGGGCAGAGATGGCCGAGTTGGTGGCGGTGATCGCGTCCACCCATCATCCTTTCTACTACCGTGCCAGCACATCCTCAGGGGCCGACCGGCCGCCGTTCGCCGATGAGTGGGTACGCAAGATCGAGGCGTTCCGCGCCACGCTCACCCGGGCCCGCCCCGATGTGCTCGTCATGGTCGGCTCCGACCACTTCCACCAGCTGTGGCTGGACAACATGCCGCAGTTCCTGGTCGGCAAGGCGCCGTTCTACGACGGCAACTTCGCCAACGAGCAGCGGGAGTTCGGGCTGCCGAGGATGCTGCTCAAGGGGCAGGAGGACCTCTCGGCCCATGTGCTGCGCGAGGGTCTTGACGCCGGCTTCGACCTGGCCTTCTCCAATGAACTGCGGATTGACCACTCGATCACCTGCCCGATCATCACGCTGCGCCCCGAGGCGGATCTGCCCATCGTGCCGATCTACACCAACATCTTCGCGCCGCCGCTCCCCCAGCCGAAGCGTTTCGTCCAGCTCGGGCGCACCATCCGGCAGGTGATCGAGTCCTGGCCGTCGGAGCTGCGGGTCGCGGTGATCGGCACCGGGCACCTGTCGCTGGAACTGGGCGGCCCGCGGCAGTTCGGCCCGACCGGGCCCGACCCGCGCTTCGACCAGAAGGCGGTCGGCTGGATCGCCGGCGGCGACATCGAGGAGTGCCTGGGCGAGGTCAGCCTGGACAGCCTGCACCTGCCGGGCAACGCCACCCATGGATTCATGGACTTCATGCTGATGATGGGCGTGGCCGGCGAGGGCCAAAAGGCCGACTACGTGGACACGCTCGATCTCTTCCACACCATGGAGGCGTACTTCACCTGGTATCCGAACGGAGCGCCGGCATGAGCAGGTACCTGCTGAACAAGTTCCTCTACACCGTCGACCGCGACGCCGACCTGGTGGAGCGCTATCGCGCCGACCCCGTGGCCACGGTCGCGCGGTGGGAGGAGGAGTACGCCAACCGCCTGCTGAACTGTGTGGCCGACGAGGCCACCACCTGGCTGGCGTTCGACGACACCGAGCGGCTGGCGCTCACCACCTACGACTACCCGAAACTCTTCGAGCTGGGCGCCCACCCCTTCCTCACCCTGACGCTTTTCATCGGCCTGTTCGAGCGGGATCACTCCGAGCCGCTCGGCTTCCAGCTCGAATACGCCCGGCGCCTGTCCCACGTCTCGCTGCCCTACCCGGACATCGCCACCTGAGCCCCCGCTGACCCCCGGGCGGGCTCAGACGTAGTCGTCCAGCCGGGCGACGGTGTAGCCCTGGGCGGCGATTCCCCGCAGCATGGCGGCGACCATTTTCGTCATCGATTCGCCCTTGAGCTGTGCGGGGCCGCGGAAGTGCGCCAGGATGATGTCGCCGGGGTGGAACTTCCGGCCGGGGTCCTGGAAAGTGACCCTTTTGATCTGCATCGTCTCGCGCCAGAGGATGATCGCCCGAAGACCGCCGCAGGACGTCACGGCGGCGCGCGTGTCGGCGTTGAGATCTCCGTACGGCGGGCGGAAGAGGCCGGGCCTGACGCCGTATTCACGCGCCAGTCTGCTCTGCTGCGCGCATATCTCGTGGGTCTGCCGGGCGAGCGACTCGGTGGGCAGATCGGGATGGCTGAGGGTGTGGTCCTGGATCGTGTTGCCGAGCGCCTGAAGCGGCTTGAAGTAGCTGTAGTCGTCTTTGATGATGTCGTCGGTCAGGAACATGGTGAAGGGGATCCTCAGGTCGCGCATCATCGCGACGAAGCGGGGGTCCTTCTCCAGTCCGTCGTCGAAAGTGACGAAGACGATCTTCTGCTCGGTCGGAACGCGACTGATCACGGGTATCTCCGCGCCGCCCGTCCGCACCGGCTTCACCGCGGGCGGGCGGGGCGGCAGCGCGAGCAGCGGTACGCCCCAGGCGCGGAACCGCGCGGCCCGTTCGGCGGCCGCCTTGGCATCGCTCCCCGCGCCGCCCTCCTGATCCCCGTGCGTCACGACCGGGGAGCCGCTGCCGGGAGAGCCGCTGCCGGCGGGCGCCGGCGGCCCGGTGGTGCAGCCGCCGGTGCCCAGCAGAGCGGCCAGTAGAGCGGCCACGGCCAGGGCGGGGAGCAGTGCTTTCGCGCGCATGAGGGGAACGTCCTGTCTCGTCGTCGAACCGTGCTGTCCGAGCACGTGACGGCGGTGCGGGAGGTGCCAGACGGGCTCACCCCGAAGGATGCGGATCACGGTGCGCCGGTTCCACGATCGCCCCTCCGCTCCGATCGAGACTGATTCGTTATTCAATCGATTACGATTCATATGCCAACTGCTGCTACCGGCCCGTGTCCTTTCCGAGACATCCGGCGTGATGCGCGGCATAGGACGTACATCACCTACGAAGCGGGATAGTGCGTCGCGGACCCGCGAAACAGCGGAAATGACGGAGCGGAATTCGGGCGGCGCAAAGCCCACTACTAAGCGGCTTAGCACAAAGGGCAATTGTCGGGTCATTTTTCGACTGCTAAGAATGTGCTCGCCGCAGCGCACCGCTAATCGAAATGCGGGTCGGACAGACGTGGGGACCGGCAACTGCGGACAAGCAATCCCTGGAACGAGGTCCGCTCCATGCCCATTCCCGCCTTCAATCGCTCGATCAAGACGCGTCTGCTCTCCCCGCGTGGCGCCGTTGTCGCCGGCACGTTCGCCCTGACCTGTGCGGTCGTGACGGGGACGGCCCAGGCCGCCACCGCTCCCCCTGCCTCTCCCGCCACCACGCAGCCGACCGCGCAGTCGGCTGCGTCGTCCGCCAAGACCACGTACACGGTCACGGCGGGCGACACGCTCTTCGGCATCGCCCGGTCACAGAAGGTGCCCGGCGGCTGGCCGGCCATCGCGACGGCCAACAAGATCCTCAGCCCGTACATCATCCGGCCGGGCCAGGTCCTGACCCTGCCGGCCGGGTCGGCCAAGGCGGCCGCCAAGACCTCCACCCCGGCCACCGCGGCCACCCCGGCCACGGCGACCACGGCGACCACGGCGACCACCGCCTCCGCCGTCACCGCGTCCGCCACGTCGGCGTCCACGGCGACCGGCCAGACCTACACCGACGACCTGGACGGGTGGATCAAGCACTCGCTGGCGATCATGGCCCAGGACGGCATCCCGGGAAGCTACGACGGCATCCACCGCAACATCATCCGTGAGTCCTCGGGCAACCCGAACGCCATCAACCTCTGGGACTCCAACGCCGCGGCCGGCCACCCCTCGATCGGTCTGCTCCAGGTGATCCAGCCGACCTTCGACGCGTACCACGTGCCGGGCACCTCGAACGACATCTACGACCCGGTCGCGAACATCACCGCCGCGTGCAACTACGCGTACCACGTGTACGGCTCCATCGACAACGTCAACGGCCCGTACTAAGCCCGCCGCCAGGCACGTTTCCCGAGCCGCCGCCCCGGACCGGTCCGCCCGGTCCGGGGCGGCGGCCGCCTCAGTTCACCGGCTGGGAGGTACGGAACCGCAGTCCGTCGTCGGCGGCTTCGACCAGGACATGGCTGCCCGAGGTGAGCCGGCCGTCGAGCAGCAGCCGGGAGAGCTGGTTGTCCACCTCGCGCTGGATGGTGCGGCGCAGCGGCCGGGCGCCGTACTCCGGCTGGTGGCCCTTCTCGGCGAGCCGGTCCACCGCCTCGGGGGTGAACTCGATGGTCACGTCCTGGGCGCGCAGTCGGCGCCGTGTCTCCTCCAGCAGCAGATCGGTGACCTCGCGCAACTGCTCCTTCGAGAGCCGGCGGAAGATCACGGTCTCGTCGATCCGGTTGAGGAACTCGGGCCGGAAGTGTTCGCGCAGCGGGCGCAGCACCTGCTCCCTGCGCCCTTCCTCGTCGGCGTCCGCGCCGCCGGACCCGAAGCCGAGCGTGGCGCCGCTCCTGCTGATCGCCTCGGAACCGAGGTTGCTGGTCATCACGATCACCGTGTTGGTGAAGTCGACCGTACGGCCCTGGGCGTCGGTCAGCCGCCCGTCGTCCAGCACTTGCAGCAGGATGTTGAAGACATCCGGATGCGCCTTCTCCACCTCGTCGAGCAGCAGCAGCGTGTAGGGGTGGCGCCGGACCGCCTCGGTGAGCTGCCCGGCCTCGTCGTGGCCCACGTATCCGGGCGGCGCGCCGACCAGCCGGCTGACGGTGTGCCGCTCCTGGTACTCGCTCATGTCCAGCCGGACCATCCGCTCCTCGCTGCCGAACAGCGCCTCCGCCAGTGCCCGGGCCAGCTCGGTCTTGCCGACACCGGTGGGGCCGAGGAAGAGGAAGCTGCCGATGGGCCGGTCCGGGCTCGACAGCCCGGCCCGGGAGCGCAGCACCGCCTCGGCGACCGCGGTGACCGCCTCGTCCTGGCCGACCACCCGCCGGTGCAGATGGTCGTCGAGGCCGAGCAGCCGGTCCTTCTCCTCCTGGGTGAGGCTGGCCACCGGGATGCCCGTCTGCCGTGACACCACCTCGGCGATGTCCTCGACGGTGACCTCCGTGGTCTGTCCGTCGGTCGGCCGGTGGTTCTGCCCGGCCTCGACCTTCGCGGCCAGTTCGCCGAGGCGGTCGCGCAGTTCGGTGGCGCGCTCGTACTGCTCGGCGGCCACCGCCTGGTCCTTGTCGCGGGTGAGCTGTTCCATCTGCTGCTCCATCGCCCGCACCTCGCCGCCCTTGGCGCCGGCCCGCAGCCGGACCCGCGCCCCGGCCTGGTCCATCAGGTCGATCGCCTTGTCCGGCAGGAAACGGTCGGTGATGTAGCGGTCGGACATCTCGACCGCCGCGAGCAGCGCCTCGTCGGTGTAGCGGACCTGGTGGTGCGCCTCGTAGCGGTCACGCAGGCCGCGCAGGATCTCCACGGCGTCCGAGGTCGTCGGCTCGGGTACCAGGACCGGCTGGAAGCGGCGGGCCAGCGCGGCGTCCTTCTCGATCCGGCGGAACTCGACCAGCGTGGTGGCACCGACGATGTGCAGCTCGCCCCTGGCCAGCGCGGGCTTGAGCATGTTTCCCGCGTCCATCGACCCGCCCTCGGTCCCGCCGGCGCCCACACCCACCACGGTGTGCAGTTCGTCGATGAAGATCACCAACTGGTCGGAGTGCGCGCGGATCTCGTCGATGATGGCGTTCAGCCGCTCCTCGAAGTCACCTCGGTAGCGGGTGCCCGCCACCACACCGGACAGGTCGAGCGCGACCACCCGGCGGTCCGCGAGCGTGTCCGGCACGTCACCGTCGGCTATCCGCTGCGCGAGGCCCTCGACGATGGCGGTCTTGCCGACGCCGGCGTCCCCGATGAGCACCGGGTTGTTCTTGCCCCGGCGGGAGAGGACCTCGACGGTCTGCTCGATCTCCTCGTCCCGGCCGATGACCGGGTCCACGCTGCCCTCGCGGGCCTGGGCGGTCAGATCCCGTCCGAACCGGTCCAGGGTCGGGGTGGGGCTGCCGCCCCGCTGCTCGGGGCGGCCCGGCTGGCGGTGCTGGCCCTGCCGTGGTGCGCCCGGCTCGAAGCGGGCCGCGTTGAGCATCTGCCCGGCGGCCGCCTCGGGGTTCGCGGCCAGCGCCATCAGGATGTGCTCGGGTCCGATGTAGGTGGCGCCCGAGGCCCGCGCCATGTCGTGCGCGTCCAGCAGAGTGCGTTTGACCGCGGGGGTGACGGCCACCGACTGGGGTGCGCCGCGGCCCGAGGCGTCGCCGGCGTGCCGGTCGATCTCGGCGGCGAGCCGGTCGGGGTCGGTATCGGATCGCGCGACCAGGCTGCGGGTGGGCTCGACACTCAGCGCGGCGCGCAGCAGATGCTCGGTGTCGAGTTCACCGCTGCCGTGCTCCGCCGCGTAGGAGGCGGCCGAGCCGACGAGCTGCCGGGCCGGGCCGCTCATCAGCCGCCCGATGTCGATGTGCCGCTGGCCTCCGCCGAGGCGGGCGAAGAAGTCGGCCAACGGGTCCTGGCCGGATCCCTCGGGCCCTGTGAAGCCGTTGCTCATAGCCAACCATTCCGGCGCCCCGGCCGAACGGCGAGGCACTGCTCCCCGGCCGACCCGCTGCGCACTGTTCCGGTGGACGTCTCCCTTCTTCGGCGTATGCCCTACTTGTCCTTGTTCATACCATCTGCCTCGGGCGGCCGGGCGCCGGTGGCACCGGGCCGCTACATGCCGGCGCCGCCCCTCGGCGGGTTCCCAGGTCCGGGGATGTAGTGCTTGACGATCGCCAGGTCGGGGTTGTGGGCAGCCCGGCGATGGGCTTCCGGGTCCTGGTACCTCGCCAGCCGGCGGCGACCGGACATCGTGTCCCTGATCAGGGTGACGGTTCGGGTGAGCAGGTGCTTCATCGTTTCCCCCGTGCTCGGTCCTGGTGGTCTTTCCCGCAGTATGCGCCGGGCGGACCGATTCCATGCCCGAGGTGAGCGGAACTTGAGCTTTGACCGGTGGGCCGGGTTCTCCCGGTACGGGCCGGCCCTTCGCCGGGCGGACGGCGGATGGACCGGCTCGGCAAGGGCCCCCCGATCAGGCCGGGTTGAGGGGCTGCCCGCCCGTGTCCACCCGGCCCTCGGCGACCAGCCAGGCCAGTGCCTCGCGGACGGCCTGAAGCGAGGAGTACCGCGGCGCGTATCCGAGCAGCCGGCGCGCGCGTTCGATGCTCACGTTGCTGCTGTGCGTGATGTGGTCGTACGTGATGTCGGCCGCCTGCGCGTCGACGGCCGAGGCCCACTGCTCGAAGGGGGCGAAGGCGAGCCGGGCCGGCCGGCCGAACCAGCCGGCCACCTCCGCCGCGTACCCCCGGAGGGTGAGCGCCTGCTCGGAACAGATGTGGAAGGCCCGTCCCCGCGACGCGGCGGGATCGTGCAGGGCCGACTCGAAGGCCTGCGCCACGTCGTCGGCGTGGACATGGTGCAGCGTTTCCAGGCCCGCGTTGGGCAGCAGCACCTCCTCACCCCTGGCCAGCGCCCCGTACACCGCCGGGTCGAAGTTGCCCGCCGGATTGACCGGCACCCAGCCCGGACCGCTGATGTGTCCGGGGTGCAGAACGGTGGTGGGTGTGCCGCCCAGCGCCGACTGGCGCAGCAGATGGTCCTCCGCGGCGGCCTTGTTCACCCCGTAGTCGCCGAACGGCTTGCGTGCGGCGTCCTCGCGGACGGGCACCTCCGTCGGCACGCCGTGCACCCATACGGTGCCGCAGTGCACGAGGTGAGCGGTGACGCCGCGCAGCGCCTCGGCGAGCTGCCGGGCGCTGTCGGGGGTGAAGCAGACCATGTCCACCACGGCGTCAGCGCCGTATCCGGCGACGCGCTTGCCGAACGAGCCGGCGGCGTCCTCGGCCGCCCGGTCCGCGTGGACCCTGCGGACGTCCTTCCACGCGGCGTCCGGGTGGTAGGGGTCGCTCGGGCCGCGGGTGATGACCGTCACGTCATGCCCGTGTCGGACGAGCCGCGGCACCAGGAAGCCGCCTACATGACCGGTTCCGCCGATGACCACGACGCGCATTGCAGTTCCTCCGGGAGGTCTCGGCGCGGCAGCACGAAACCTCGTGCCGCGCGGGTGTTGGCCCATCGCCCGCCCGGCGCCCGAGCCGGAGGCGGTGCGCTCTGCACCAGACCAAAAGAATCACCCGAAGTCAATCATTACTGAACCCCGCCGCTCCGCCGGGCCGGTGGAAGGCCGGCCCGGCCGAGCGGCGCCGGCTCAGGCGACGGTCGCCTCGAGCGCGGAGTAGAGCCCGGAGCCCGCGGTGATCCGCCGCAGGGCGAAGCCGCCGGCGGTGAGGAGCCGGCGCCACTCGGACTCACTGCGCTGGCGACCGCCGAGCATCCCGAGCATGGTGATGTCGATCATCTTGGTGGGGTGGGGGACGTCGCCCTCGGGTACCACCATGTCGATCACCACCAGCCGGGCACCGGCCGGGGCGGCCTTCGCGACGTTCCCCAGAATGCGCAGGGCCGAGGTGTCGTCCCAGTCCTGGAGGACGGCGGAGAGCACATAGACGTCCGCGACCGGCACGCCGGTGAAGAAATCCCCGGCGACGATCTCGACCCGTTCGGCCAGCCCGGCGGCCCGCACCGTCGGCCCGGCCGCGGAGACGGTGCTCGGCAGATCGAAGACGATGCCCCTGCGCTCGGGACGCCCGGCGAGCAGTTCCACCAGCAAGGTGCCGTCCGCTCCGCCGATATCGGCGACGATCGCGCCCTCGGGGAGGTCATGGACGGCCAGCAGGTTACCGCGGGCGTGCTGGGTGAACCCGGCCATGGCCTGGTTCTGCAACTCGGCGAGTTCCGGGTTCTCGTTGATCCAGTCGAAGAAGGGCTTGCCGAGGAAGACCGTCGCCGCGGGCTCACCGGT
Source organism: Streptomyces sp. NBC_01190 (assembly GCF_045039895.1). Taxonomy (NCBI): domain Bacteria; kingdom Bacillati; phylum Actinomycetota; class Actinomycetes; order Kitasatosporales; family Streptomycetaceae; genus Streptomyces; species Streptomyces sp. NBC_01190. The sequence goes on along the minus strand of NZ_CP108580.1, from coordinate 7,511,783 downwards.
CCTTACGGTGTCCAGCAGATTCCCGAACGGCGCGTAATGGGTCTGCCGGAAATACCGGGCGACGCTCCGGACGGAATCGGCCGGGCCGTCGGCGAGCGTGCGCCCGAGGTCGGTGATGTCGACGGTGTCACCGGAGGTACGGAACACCCCGTCCTGTGCCAGCACACGGATGATCCGTGCGAGCGCGTCGGCATCGGCGCCCACGACGGCCGCCAGGTCATCCACCCGCCGCGGTCCGCCGAGAAGTTCCGTCGCCACCCCGAGTTCGGCGACGACGAACAATGCCTGGGATATCTCGAAACCGGTCAGCAACTGCTGCATCCGCACCGCTGCCGGCAGGGTCGTTTCCGCACTGGCCATGATATGCGCTCCCGATCGGAGAAATATGGTGACGTGGTACCCCCGTGCTGGAGATCATCGCGCAGGCCGCCGGCGGAGGTACCAAATCCCCTGCCAACCTGTGGCGATCCAGCGCCAGGAAACTGTCCGGGGGCCGGACCGGGAGCGAGGTTTTTACCTCGCCGGTTGAACTCGGTGCCCCGCTCGTTCGTATGGCAGGAGAGGGGGCCGCCCGCGGCGGACCCGTGTGCCGCGGCGCCGAGGAGCCCGCCGGCCACCCGATGAGGAGCGCGTACGTGTCGCCGGATGTGTCAACCTACCGTCGTGAATTCAAAGCCCTGAGTGACCGGGCCGACATCGAAGTGGTCGAGTCCGCCCTGGGGGTCGGACAGGTCCGCCACAACTGGCTGGAACTGCGGGACTTCGCCTTCGGGCTGCTGACGTGCACGGTCGGCCCGGTGGCGTTCGTCAACGCGCGGACGACATCCTCGACCGTGTGGAAGGAGGGAATCGCCGGGGATTTCATCGGTTTCACCCGGGTGAGCGATGGCGGGGGGTGGGTGCGGTTCGGGGACGACACCATGGACCTGGCGCCCGGAGACAGTTATGCCTTCTCCACCGAGCGGGGATTCACCTGCCACACCCCGCTCTATCAGAACATCGGCCTGATAGCGGTCCCCCGGCTGCACCTCAAGCAGTTGGGCCTCTCGGAAGAACTGCTCCGGCCGAAGGGTGAGTTCGCCCCTCCCGACAGCGCGGCGGACGTGCTCTTCGATCTTTTCCAGACCCTCGCCCTACGTCTGGAAAACGGGCCCGCCCTGTCCCGTAAAGCGTTGCTGAGCGTCAATGAATCGATTGTCCGGATGGCCGCCGCGGTGCTGGAGGAGAACGCGCCCGCGAAAGACCCCGGGCTTCCGACCGCGGCCAGGAACCTCATCGACGGCCGGCTGGGCGATCCCTGTCTCACCCCGGCCGGGGTCGCGGCGGCACTGCACGTATCGGAGCGCACCCTCTATCGGGCCTTTTCCGGCGCCGACCAGTCCGTCGCCTCCTACATACGGGCAGCCCGACTGCGGCGTATCAAGCGGGAACTGGACACGGTGGGCGGGGCGGCGAACATCCGGGATGTGGCCGAGCGCTGGGGTTTCGCCAACGGCGGCTATTTCGCGAAACTCTTTCAGCAGGAGTTCGGCCTGGCGCCGAGCGAATATCTCAAGGGCCTGCGGTGAAGGGGGACGCCCGCTGATCCGGCGTGCCCGGACGGGGTGAGCAGCCGCCGCCCGTCGTGGAGACCCGCGGCTGGCCGAAACTTTCGGCGGTTCTGACGGCCGGAAAGAGATCTTTTCGACCATCCCTGCCCGGCAGACCACGTCCGTTCGGCCGCGCAGGGCCATTGAGCAGGCTGAACACCAGGCTCAGAGATCACCGACCGCAACGCAGCTTTCGCAACTCCTGCCGAAAGCGTTGACAGTCCCGCGAAGCCGGACCAACACTGTCGCCGTCGACAGCCTTCCCCCTCCCGGGGCACCACCCCCCATTCCAACGGCACCTGGACCTGGCCCACCGTCTCCCGCACCGCACCTGACCCCAGCTCCGTCAGCTCCGTCAGCTCCGTCCGGAGAACCGGAGCCGGAGCCATCGACCGCCCCACCGATCGATGCCCCGTCCCGTCCGCACCGTGACCACGAGGAGTCCCCCCACATGCGAACCGCACCGCATCGGCCCTTACGCTCCCTGCTCACCGGACTGGCCGTCGCCGCCACGGCCGTGGCGAGCGTCGTCACCCTCAGCGTCGACGCCACCCCTTCGCACGCCGCCACCTGCAACGGATACGTCGGACTCACCTTCGACGACGGCCCGTCCAACGACCACACGCCGAGCCTGCTCAACGCGCTCAAGCAGAACGGTCTACGGGCCACGGTGTTCAACGAGGGGCAGTACGCCGCCTCCTACCCGTCCCAGGTCCAGGCCGAGGTCAACGCCGGGATGTGGGTCGGCAACCACAGCTACACCCATCCGCATCTGATCCAGGAGAGCCAGGCGCAGATCGACTCGGAGGTCTCCAGGACCCAGCAGGCGATCGCGAGCGCGGGCGGCGGCACACCGAAGCTCTTCCGCCCGCCGTACGGTGAGACCAACTCGACGCTTCAGGCCGTCGAGGCCAAGTACGGCCTGACCCAGATCATCTGGGACATCGACTCGCAGGACTGGAACGGCGCCAGCACCGACGCGATCGTGCAGGCCAACGCGCGGCTCACCAACGGCCAGATCATCCTGATGCACGAGTGGCCCGCCAACACCCTCGCCGCGATCCCCCGCATCGCCCAGGGCCTGGCCGCACGCGGCCTGTGCGCCGGCATGATCTCCCCGCAGACAGGCCGCGCCGTGGCCCCTGACGGCGGCGGCACCGGGGGCGGGACCGGCGGCGGCACTGGTGGAGGCACCGGCGGCGGTACCGGCGGCGGCGGCTGCACCGCCACGCTCTCCGCCGGCCAGCAGTGGAGCGACCGCTACAACCTCAATGTCGCCGTCACCGGCTCCAGCAACTGGACCGTGACCATGAACGTCCCCTCCCCCGAGAAGATCATCGCCACCTGGAACATCGCCGCCAGCTACCCCAGCGCCCAAGTCCTCACCGCCAAGCCCAACGGCAGCGGCAACACCTGGGGCGTCACGCTCCAGACCAACGGCACCTGGACCTGGCCCAGCGTGTCCTGCACCTCCAGCTGACTCCTTCCAGCCGGCCCCTGACACCCCAGCTCACCGCACCCGTGGCGCGGCGGCCGCAGACCGCCGCGCCACGGGTGCGCCCAGCGGCCGACCAGGGCGGGATCACCACGAAAACAACGACCAGAGCGGTCAGCGCCCGCGGCGCCGGAAGCGGTCGGTCCAGCGGCGCCGCCCCGCCACCGGGTGCGGGGTCAAAGGCGCGGCCGACGAGGGCCGCCCTCCTGCCTGGGCCGGCCGGTACGGCCCCTCGGCCGCCGGAGGGTGCAGGCCCTCCAGGGTGTAGCGGGTGGTCGCGATGCACTCCACGATCTGCTCGTCGGTGAAGTTCTCCGACCCCGACACATGCGGTACGAAACCGATCAGCACTCCGTCGCTGACGATCTCCGCGTCCAGGCCCGCGGCGCCGTCCACGTTCCACAGGGCCTCGATGTTCTTGTCGAGGACCACCCGGATCCCGTGCTTGTAGACACCCGCGTGTTCGACATGCGCCATGACCCTGCGGGCCTGTAGCTGCTCCGTCAGACGTCCGGCTCGATCCGCGTCCACCCGGCGGCCCCTTCCACCTGCGCGTTCACCGCGCGGGGCTTGCTCCCGCGCCTCCTGCTTCCACGCTACTGCGGTCGGGACGGCAACTCGCCGCTCACCGGGCGACCGAAAGTCGGTGGCGGTCGCGGGACAGCGGGGCCGCGTCGCCCGCCCGGTGGTGCTCCGGCCGGACCCGGGGGACCCTGAAGAGGCTCGGCCGTCGTGCTCGCGGAGGTCGACGACACGTACGAGGTGATGCCCGTATGGCCATACCACTGAGCAGAGGCCCCGACCGGCTGCTGACGCTGCCGGGTGTGTACGTCCCGCAGCACGACACCCGCGCGCTGATCCGCGCGATGGGCAGGGAGGACATCGGGCCCGGCACGGACGTGCTGGACATCGGCACGGGCAGCGGAGCGCTGGCGGTGTGTGCCGCGCGCACCGGGGCATGTGTCACCGCCATCGACATCGCCCGGCGCGCGGTGGCCTGTGCCCGGCTGAACGCCGCGCTGACCCGGCAGAAGGTCACCGTGCGCCTCGCGGACCTGGCATCGCTCGACCATACGTTTGACATGGTGGTCAGCAACCCGCCGTACGTCCCCGCCCCGGCCGGGAAACCGCCGGTCCGCGGCATCGCCCGCGCGTGGGACGCCGGTCACGACGGCCGGGCGGTCATCGACCGTATCTGCGGCGCCGCCCCGACGATGCTGCGACCGGGTGGCGTACTGCTCATGGTGCACTCCGGGCTCAGCGGCGCGCACACCACGCTCCACCACCTGCGGCGCGCCGGGCTCACGGCCGAGATCACCGACCGGGAGCTGGTGCCCTTCGGCCCGGTGCTGCGGTCACGGGCGCCATGGCTGCGCCTGCGCGGTCTGCTGGGCGGAAACCAGGAGGCGGAGGAGCTGGTGGTCATCCGGGCCGAGCGCCGTTGAGGACCCGGGACCCCGCCATGACCACCTTCCGTGAGCCGCGCGCGGCGGCGCCCGCGCTCCCCGCGGACAGGGGACACCTGTCCTCGGCGGTGCTCGGCCGGCTCCGCGGCGAGCACGGGCCACCGCCGCCGGCCCCGGCGGTGGCGAGCGCCGATCCCTACGGCGACGATCTGCAACTGGCCCTGTACACCCTCTACGAACTGCACTATCAGGGGTTCGAAGGAGTGGACGACGATCAGGAGTGGGACCCCGGTCTGCTGAATCTGCGGCAGGCGCTGGAAGGGTCCTTTCTCGCCGCGTTGCGCGCCGGTGTTCCCGGCACGGTGAGCGCCTCCGACGCTCTGGGCCGCATCCTGGTCGAACCCGTCGAGGACGAGGGCGACGGGGTCGGCCACTATCTGCGGGACGAGGCCGCCGCCGACCAGGTACGCGAATACGCGGCCCTGCGCTCCCTGTACCACCTCAAGGAAGCCGACCCGCACGCCTGGGTCATCCCCCGGCTGCACGGCCCGGCCAAGGCCGCCATGGTCGCGGTGGAATTCGACGAGTTCGGCGCCGGCCGGGCCGAGCACATCCACGCCAGGCTCTACGCGGAACTGATGCTCGACCTCGGTCTCGACACCGCGTACGGCCGCTATCTCGACGCCGCGCCCGCCGAGGCGCTGGCCACCGTCAACCTGATGTCGCTGTTCGGACTGCACCGGGCCCTGCGGGGCGCCCTCATCGGGCACTTCGCCGCGGTCGAGATCACCTCGTCGCCGGGGTCGCGGCGCCTCGCCCAGGCGATGCGCCGGATCGGGGCCGGCCCGGCGGCGGCGAGATTCTACGAGGAACACGTCGAGGCCGACGCCGTCCACGAGCAGGTGGTAAAGCGCCAGGTGATCGCCCCGCTGCTGGCCGCGGAGCCCCGCCTCGAAGCTGATGTCGCCTTCGGCATCGAGGCCACCGGCCTGCTCGACGAGCGGCTCGGGGAGGCGCTGCTGCGCTCCTGGCGGGGCAGCCGCAGCGCGCTGCGGCTGCCCCTGGCCCCGGACGGCGGATGAGCGGACGAGCTAGACGAGCGGCGGGCGGCGCGTGCTCAGGCGCCGCCTCCCGCCGCTCGGGGTGCACCCAGTGGGATCACTGGTCCCCGGGGTCAGAGCGCCGCTCGCACCGCCGTCGGCCTCAGCGGCTCGATGGCGGCGGCGACGGCGGCCGTGAGGTAGTCGATCCGCCCGTCGCCCGCAGCATCACCACACCGCCCCGGACGGCCGCCAGGATGCTGCGGGCCCGGTCGGGCGCGACCCCCTCGACCCCGCCGGCCTCCTCGGCCTCGTCGGCCCCCTCATTTGACTCGTCACCTCCTTGACCGGTGACGCGCTAGCTGCGAAGGTGTGTGCCAGAAACACAGACGGCGCGAACCGCACTGAGAGAGTGGAGCCGGCCATGGAGATCAGGATCATCACCGACGGAGCCGCCACGCGCCTCGCACGGTTCGGCAAGCTGCCGGAGCGGGTGCGCCACGAGGACATGGTCGAGACCCAGGTCGCGCCGAACGACCCGGCGAAAAGCGCGTACGACCCCGAGGCGTCGTGGAACCACTTCAACTGCCTGGCCATGGACCTGGGCCTGTAAGGACGGCAGGACGAGTGACGGATGACGTCGTAGCGTCGAGCAGGGGCACACCGCGTCGAGCGGTACGCCCCTTCAGACCGCGTCGGTCAGCGGCACGCCCAGCAGTGTCTCAAGCCGGGCGATCGTCTCCAGCGGCTCCCGGGCGTGGACGGTGGTGAAGCCCAACTCCGCAGCCGGGGCCAGATACTGCTCCGTGTCGTCGACGAACACACACTGCTCGGCGGGCAGATCGAGCATCTTGAGCATGAGCTGGAAGATCTCCGGTTCCGGCTTGCGCAGCCGGCACTCCTCGGAGATCACCACCGCGTCGTACAACCGCTCCAGGTCGTAGCCGTCGTAGAGGTTCCACGGGTCGAGACCGGCCGAGTTGGAGAGCACGCCGACCTTCACCCCTGCCCGGCGCGCGGCGGCAGCGGCGGCTATCAGCGAGGCCTCGGGGCGCAGATCGGCGAACATCCGGCCCATGAGGTTGTCCGGCGGGACACCGAGCCTGGCGGCGGCGTCGGTGTTCCACTGGGCCTGGGTGATCGCGCCGCGCTCGAGTTCATGGGTCCGGCGGGTCGCCTCCTCGTCCAGGTACAACGCGGTGATCGCGGCCCCCTCGGGCAGTCCCTCGCGTTTTTCGAAGGCCAACACGGCGGGAAGCAGCGGGGTGGTCAGCACACCGCCGAAGTCGAGGACGAGGCCCCTGCTGGTTGTCATGGAGAAACCCTAGTGCGGTCGGTGGTGAGCGGCCGTGGCGATCCGCCCGTCGAGACCTCCGGCGACGACCGGCTCAAGCGGTGGTGCCCAGCGTCGCGACGGGAGATTACGCGTCAAGCAAGCACGGACACGTGTGAGGTGCCCGGCCGTTGCCGGCGCCGGTCCGGCGACCCCTCCCGAGGGAGGGGGGCGCCGGCGTCGCGGCGGGCGACCGCCGACCGGTCAGGCCTTGTTCAGACCGGTGATGGCCGTCATGTCGTCCTCGGTCAGCTCGAAGTCGAACAGCTCGAAGTTCTCCCGGATCCGCTGCGGCGTGACCGACTTCGGAATGATGATGTCACCGCGCTGGAGCTGCCAGCGCAGTGTCACCTGGGCGGTCGACCGACCGGTCCGGGCCGCGATCCCGCTGATCACCGGGTCGTTGAGCACCTTGCCCTGGGCGATCGGCGAGTACGCCTCGGTGGCGATGCCGTGCTCGGCGTCGAACGCCCGCAGGCTGTCCTCGGTGCGGTAGGGGTGCACCTCGATCTGGTTGACCGCGGGCACGGTCGTGTTGGCCCCCATCAGGCGGCGCAAGTGGTCCTGCCCGAAGTTGGAGACCCCGATCGCCTTGACCCGCCCGGAACGCTCGATCTCCTCCAGGGCGCTCCAGGTGTCCACGAAGTCCCCGTCGGTGGCCACCGGCCAGTGGATGAGGAAGAGGTCGAGGTAGTCGAGCCCGAGTTCGTCCATGGTCCGGTCGAACGCCCGCAGCGCGTCGTCGTGCGCGTGGGCGTTGCCCGTCAGCTTGCTGGTGACGAAGATCTCGGCGCGGTCGATCCCGGAGTCGCGGACCGCCTGGCCGACCCCCTTCTCGTTGCGGTAGGCCTGTGCGGTGTCGATGTGCCGGTAGCCGACCTCCAGCGCGGCGAGGGTCACCTCCCGGGTGTCCTCCGGCGGGATCTGATAGACCCCGAAGCCGAGCTGCGGGATCTTGACACCGTTGTTGAGTGTGACGTCGGGTACTGCGGTGGATGACATGCGGTTCCTTGATCGTCTCGATGGGGCCGGTGTCCCCGCCGGTCGGCGGAGGTCCGGCCATCTGTGCCTAGAAGATCACATCCCCGGCTTCCGCCATCGAAACCCCCCTCGTGTCCGGACCCGGTCAGCCGTTACGGGCCCGCCAGTCGGTGACGCGGTCGACCACCGCCGGATGGGCGGTCTGGTCGGACTCGTCGAGCGACGCGGCCGGCGGCAGCGCGACGGGCAGGCCGAGAGTCATGGTGAGGCCGCCACCTGGGGTTTCCTCGGGCTGAAGGGTCGCGCCCATGGCGTGGGCGAGCGCCCGCGCGAGGGTGATGCCGGAATCCCCGGCATCCCGCCGCGCCGCACCGTGGCCGACGACACGGAGCTCGACCCGGCCCGCGTGGGCGCTCGCGGTCAGCAGCACGTTCTCCTCGCGTGGGCTGACGTGCTGGACGTGCGCGATCACATTGACCAGGATCCGTTCCAGGATCTTCGGATCGGCCAGTGCCTCCGGGACGCTGTCCGGGATCCTCAGGTCGACGTGGTGGCAGGAGGGCGCCAGGCCGTCCAGCACGCCGGAGACGATGTCCTCGACGGCCAGTGGCTGCGCGTCGACGCCGAGCGTGCCCGCCTGCACCCGGCTGACGTCCAGCAGGCTGCCCACCAGCCGGTCAAGACGCCTGAGCGAGATCCGCGCGGTCCTGATGAGCGCGGCCCGTTCCGCGTCGGTGCCGGCCGTGGGACCGGTGGCGCCGGCCCCGGCCAGTTCCTCGACCGCGGTCGCCGCGGCGGTCAGCGGGACCCGCAGATCGTGCCCGGCCTCGTTGAGCAGCACGGTACGGGCCCGGTCGGCCTCGGCGACCGGCCGCAGCCGTTCGGTCTCCTCCTCGAGACGTTGCAGGCGCAGCGCGATGGCGGCCTGCACCGCGTACGCCTCCAGGACCCGCCGGTCGGCGGCGGCGAGGGTCCGGCCGCGCAGGATCAGCGTCAGTTCCCGGCCGACCGGGATGTCGACATCGCCCTCATAGGGGCTGGCGCACGGCTCGGGCCCGGCGCAGGCGGCGATCCGCCAGTGCCTGGGGTCGCGCTGGCGGTCCGGTGTGAGTGGTGCTCCCGGCCGGTGTTCGAGCAGCGCGGCCGACGCGAGATCGAACGTCTCCAGCAGCCGCTCCAGCAGCGCGTCGAGGCTGCTCTCGCCGCGCAGCCCGCCGCCGGCCAGGACGGCGAGCACCGCCGCGTCGGTGGCGGCGCCGCTGGACTTGCCGCGCTTGCCCCCCTCCCGGCGCCCGGACTCGGGCTGTCCGAGACCGGCCTGCTCGTGGGTGACGAGGTGGACGTCGATCGGCCCGGAGCGCGCGGTCGTGGTCATCCCGACTCCGGGTGCGAACATCTGTCCGAATCGCCTCCGGCGTGAGACGCCGAGCACCAACTGGGTCGCGTTCACCGCCCGGGCGAAGTCGAGCAACGCGGTGGGGATGTCGTCCCCCATGACCTGGTGGTAGGTGCCGCCGAGGCTTTCGACCAGCACCCGCTGGTCCTCCAGGCCGCCTGGGGAGCCGCCGGCGGCGAGGCCGTCGCCGCCGGCCACATGCACGGCGAGCAGGTCGGCGCCTCTGGTGCGCTCGGCGATACGTGAGGCCCGCCGGATCAGGGTGTCGCCCTCGGGGCCGCCGGTGAGCGCGACGACGACACGTTCCCGCGCCTCCCAGGTCGCGGCGATCTTGTGGTCGGCCCGGTAGTCGTCCAGTTGGTCGTCGACCTTGTCGGCCAGCCACAGCAGGGCCAGCTCGCGCAGGGCGGTCAGATTGCCGACCCGGAAGTAGTGGGTGAGAGCGGCGTCGACCTTGTCCGGGGCGTAGATGTTGCCGTGTGCCATCCGGCGGCGCAGCGCCTGCGGGGTGATGTCGACCAGTTCGACCTCGTCGGCGCGGCGGACCACCTCGTCGGGGACGGTCTCGCGCTGCGGCACCCCGGTGATCTGCCGGACGACGTCGTTGACCGAGTCCAGGTGCTGGACGTTCACCGTGGAGAGCACCGTGACGCCGGCGTCGAGGATCCGCTCGACGTCCTGCCAGCGCTTGGCCATGGGCGAGCCGGGGATGTTGGTGTGCGCCAGTTCGTCGATCACCGCCACCTGGGGCCGCCGGGCGATCACCGCGTCGGCGTCCAGTTCGGCGAAGGTCGTGTCCCGGTAGGGCAGGGTGGCGCGCGGGATGACCTCCAGACCGGTCAGCAGCGCCTCGGTCGAGGGCCGCCCGTAGGTCTCCACGAAGCCGACGGCGACGTCCTTCCCGCGCTCGGCCCGGCGGTGCGCCTCGTTCAGCATGGCGTAGGTCTTGCCGACACCCGGGGCCGCGCCGAGGTAGATACGTAGCTGGCCACGGTCCACCGCACGCCTCCCTTCACATCCCCCCTTCGGGCTATGTGTGCCTCACCCCTCCCATTGTCCGCCCGGCTCGGGGCGGGCGCAGGGACCGGGCGGAGTCAGGCGCCGGGCTGAGTCGGGGCCGGGCGGTGTCAGGCGCCGGGCGGAGTCAGGGCCGGGCGGTGTCAGGCGCCGGGAGTGTAGTGGCCGGGGACCATCCGGGTGGACACCCCGAACCGGTTCCACGCGTTGATCGTGGTGATCGCGACGATGAGGCGGGCCAGCTCGGTCTCCTCGAAGGCGCCCGCGGCCCGCGCGTACACCTCGTCGGGCACGAATCCGTCGGTGAGTACGGTGATCGCCTCGGTCAGCTCGATCGCCGCGATCTCCTTCGCGGTGTAGAAATGCCGCGACTCCTGCCACGCGTCGAGCTGGATGATCCGCTCCACCGACTCGCCCGCCGCCAGGGCGTCCTTGCTGTGCATGTCCAGGCAGAAGGCGCAGTGGTTGAGCTGGGAGGCACGGATCTTGACCAGGTGGAACAGGGCCGGCGCCACGCCCTGCCGGGCCACCGTGTCGAGCCGGATCATGGCCTTGTAGGCGTCCGGGGCGAGCTTCGCCCAGTCCAGCCGGGGTGTGTGTTCCGCGTGGCGCTCGTTCTCCCGCAGTTCGTCAGTCGTCATACCCACGACGCTAGGGGGGAAGTGGCTGTGGACTATGGTCCATTCACATGACGGATTCCCGGGCCATTTCCAGCGCCGCCGCGGCCTCCACGTTCGGCTGGGACCTGCACCTGGAGTTGAGCGGTCCCGGGCTGCGGGCCGGGCTGACCGGCGCCCTGCGGGAGGCGGTACGCACCGGGCGGCTGGCCCCCGGCACCCGGCTGCCGTCGTCCCGCTCGCTCGCCGCCGACCTCGGGATCGCCCGCAACACGGTCGCCGAGTCCTACACCGAGCTGGTCGCCGAGGGCTGGCTCACCGCCCGGCAGGGCTCCGGCACCCGGGTGGCCGGCCGGGTCCGGGCGCGCGGGGCCGCGCCCTCGGCTCCCCCCGCGCGGCCGGCGCGGACCCGGCCCGCGTACAGCCTGGTGCCGGGGTCGCCGAACCTCGCGGAATTCCCCCGTAAGCAGTGGCTCACCGCGGCCCGCCGCGCGCTGACGGCGGCGCCGTACGAGGCCTTCGGGCTCGGCGACGCGCGCGGCCGGGTGGAGCTGCGCACCGCGGTCGCGGATTATCTGGCGCGGGCCCGCGGGGTGTACGCCGCGCCGGAGCGGGTCGTCATCTGCTCCGGCTTCCACCACGGTCTTGCGCTGGTCGCGCGGGCGCTCGCCGCGGGGCGGGTCCGGGCGGTGGCGGTCGAGTCGTACGGCTTCGACGTCTACCGCGACCGGCTGGCCGACGCCGGCCTGCGCACCCCGCCCCTCTACGTGGACGAACGCGGCGCCCGCACCGAGGACTTGGCGCGGCTGCGCGGGATCGGCGCGGTGCTGCTGACGCCGGCGCACCAGTTCCCCACCGGGGTCGCGCTGCACCCGGAGCGCCGGGCGGCGGCGGTGGACTGGGCGCGGGCCACCGGCGGGCTGATCCTGGAGGACGACTACGACGGGGAGTTCAGATACGACCGGCAGCCGGTGGGCGCTCTCCAGGGGCTCGATCCGGAGCGGGTGGTGTACTTCGGCACGGCGAGCAAGTCGCTCGCGCCGGGGCTGCGGCTGGCCTGGATCGTGCCGCCCGCGGAGCTGTTCCCGCGGATCATGGCGGCCAAGGGGGCCTTCGACTGGACGTCGAGCTCGCTGGAGCAGCTCACGCTCGCCGACTTCATCGCGTCGGGGGCCTACGACCGTCATGTGCGCTCGATGCGGCTGCGCTACCGGCGCCGCCGCGACCAGCTCGTGACGGCCCTGGCGGAGCGCGCCCCGGACATCCGGGTGACCGGACTGGCCGCCGGGTTGCAGGCGGTCCTCGAACTCCCGCCCGGCACTGAGCAGTCGGTCGTCCGGGCGGCGGCCGGACGGGGCCTGGCGGTCAGCGGCTTGGCGGAGTTCGGCTACGCGGCGGGCGGCGTGGACTGGCGGTTGCCCGAGCGGGCCGCGCTGGTGGTCAACTACGCCGCGCCCTCCGACAGTTCATGGGCAGGCACGCTGGACACCCTGTGCGGGGTGATGCCGTAGCGGGGTCGGGGTTCCCGTCGTGCGACGAGCGCGCGCCTTCCGTGGTGCCGCCGCCACCGTGGGTGTGAGCCCTTCGCCGGGAGCGGGGCGGGGGTGTCGGGCCGGGTGGACAGGCTGAAGTCCAGCGCGCCGCCGCGGGTGACGACGGAGGCGGGCAGCGCGGTGGACTCCCGCGGCCGGCCGTCAAGCCGCAGGCCGGTGACGTAGGGCGCGTCGTCCGCGGCCCGGGGCGCGTCGACGGTGATCTTCCGGCCGGTGCCGAGGCTGATCACGGCCCGTTTGAACAGCGGGCTGTTGAGGGCCAGCGTCGGGGTGCCGGGGGTGGCCGGCATCATGCCGAGCGCCGCCCAGACGTACTCGGACGACAGCGCGCCGTTGTCGTCGTTGCCGGGCAGTCCGTCGGGGGCGGTGCTGAAGAGCTCGGTCTCGAAGCGCCGGGTGACCTCCTGGGTCTTCCACGGCTGGCCCACGTAGTCGTAGGCCCAGGGCGCGGTGGTGTCGATCTCGTTGCCGGCCCAGTCGTAGGGGTCGTTGCCGCCCGCGTTGAGCCGGCTGAAGAAGTCGTCGAGCCTCGGCACGACCGTGTCCTTGCCGCCCATCGCGGCGATCAGGCCGGCCATGTCCTGCTGGACCGACCAGTTGTACTGGGCGGCGTTGCCCTCGTCGTAGCCGTCCTGGCCGAAGGCGCCGGCCGGCGGGGTCTGGAAGCCGGGCCCGGCCGGGAAGGCGCCGTTGTCGTCCCGCGGGCGCAGATAGCCGGTGCTCGGGTCGTAGATGTTCTGCCAGTTGTTGCCGCGCTTGGCGTACGCGTCGGCCGTCGTGTGGTCGCCGACCGACTCGGCGAGCCGCGCGATGGCGAAGTCGTCGATCGACCACTCCAGGGTCTCCGAGGCGCCCTGGAGGCCGTGACCGCCTTGCGAGGCGGCGTTGTTGGGCGCGTAGCCGAGGCGGACGTAGTCCTCCACGCCGGGGCGTTCGGTCCAGCCCCAGCCGACGCTCCGCGACTGGGTGGCGCCCTTCTTCATGATGGGCAGCGCGGCGCGGACGTCGACGCCCTGGGCGCCGAAGGCGACGTACTGGGCGAAGAGCGGGACGCCGTTGTCAGCCGCGCCTCGCGCAGTCTTCCCCGGCGATGACTGCCCGTCAAGGGAAAGGTCTCCCAGGGGGCGCGCGGAACTGCGCGAGCAACCTGAGCCGGTCCGCGTCCCGCGTGCGACCGAGCCGGCCCCGGCGGTCCCGGTCGCCGTCCCCGGCGGGACGCCGGGACTTGCCGGTGACCGACGGTCAGTCGTTTTGTGGGAAGCCCAGGTTGATGCCCCCGTGGCTCGGGTCGAGCCAGCGGGAGGTGACGACCTTGCCCCGGGTGAAGAAGTGCACGCCCTCCGTGCCGTGGGCGTGGCTGTCGCCGAAGAGGCTGTTCTTCCAGCCGCCGAAGGAGAAGTACGAGACCGGCACCGGGATCGGCACGTTGACGCCCACCATGCCGACCTCCACCTCGTGCTGGAAGCGCCGGGCGGCGCCCCCGTCGTTGGTGAAGACGGCCGTGCCGTTGCCGTACGGGTTGGCGTTGATGACGTCCAGTCCTTCCTCGTAGGACGCCACCCGGACCACGGAGAGCACCGGGCCGAAGATCTCGTCGGTGTAGATCGACATGTCCCGGCCGACGTTGTCGAAAAGGGTCGGCGCCAGGAAGAAGCCGTCGCCGTCGGCGTCGAACTCCCCCTTGGTCCCGTCGACGACCAGCCGCGCACCGGCCTCGACCCCGGCCTCGATGTAGGAGGCGACCTTGTCGCGGTGCTGCCGGGTGACCAGGGGCCCCATGTCGGCGCCGCGGGTGCCGTCCCCGGTGCGCAGCCGGCCCATCCGGTCGGTGATCCTGGCGATCAGTTCATCGGCGATCGGCTCGACGGCGACCAGCACCGAGATCGCCATGCAGCGCTCGCCGGCCGAGCCGAAGCCCGCGTTGACGGCCGCGTCGGCGGCAAGGTCGAGGTCGGCGTCTGGGAGCACCAGCATGTGGTTCTTCGCCCCGCCGAGCGCCTGGACCCGCTTGCCGTGCGCGGTGCCCGTCTCGTAGACGTACTTGGCGATGGGCGTCGATCCGACGAAGGAGACGGCCCTGACGTCCTCGTGGGTGAGGAGCGCGTCCACCGCCTCCTTGTCGCCGTTGACGACCTGGAGCACACCGTCGGGCAGCCCGGCCTCCTTCCACAGGGCGGCCACCGCCAGCGCGGCGCTGGGGTCCTTCTCGCTCGGCTTGAGCACCACCGCGTTGCCGCAGGCGATCGCGATCGGGACGAACCACATCGGCACCATGGCCGGGAAGTTGAACGGCGAGATGACCGCGACGACGCCGAGGCTCTGCCGGATCGAGTAGACGTCGATCGCCGTGGAGGCGTTCTCGGAGAAGCCGCCCTTGAGCAGATGCGGGATCCCGCAGGCGAACTCGGCGACTTCGAGGCCCCGGGTGACCTCCCCGACCGCGTCCGAGAGCACCTTGCCGTGCTCGGCGGTGATGAGGGCCGCGATCTCCTCCTTGCGCGCGTTGAGCAGTTCCCTGAAGGCGAAGAGCACCTGGGTCCGCCTGGCGAGGGACACCTCGCGCCACTGCTGCCAGGCCGCCTTGGCCGAGGTGACCGCGGCGCCGACCACCGCGGCCGAGGCGAGGTCGACCGTGCCGGTCCGCGCTCCGGTGGCCGGGTTGAAGACCGGACCCGTCCGTTCGGCGGTGCCTGCCCAGGGGAGGCCGTCGATGAGGTGGGTGATGCGCCGCGGGTCGCTCACGGCTGGCTCCTTCCGTGCGAGGTTCCGTGCGGGGTTCCGTGCGAGGTTCCGTGCGGGGTTCCGGACGGGATTCCGGGCCGGGTCTCCTCCGGGACTGCTTCCGGATACATTTCCGCCGACCCGTTCGGGGTGAGCAGCGGCCGCTGGGTGTCCTTGTGCCGGGCGTACGTCTCGTGCGCGGCGCGCGTCGAGTCGAGGGTGGACACGGCGCTGACCGGGACGTCCCACCAGCTCTCGCTGTCGGGCGCCTGGACCAGCGGGTCGGTCTCGACGTGGATGACGACGGGGCCGCCGTCGGCCGGCCATGCCTTCGCCTCGGCGATCGCGGCCTGAAGTCCGGACCGCGAGCGCACCTCGATCACATGGGCGCCGAGGCTGCGGGCGTTGGCGGCGAGGTCGGTCGGCAGCCGGGGGCCGTCGAGGTGACCGTCGGCGGAGCGGTAGCGGTACTCGGTGCCGAACCGCTGGGAGCCGAGCGACTCCGACAGCGACCCGATGGAGTGGAAGCCGTTGTTCTGTACCAGGACGACGATCAGCTTGACCCGCTCCTGGACCGCGGTGGCGAGTTCGGTCGGCATCATGAGGTAGCCGCCGTCGCCGACCATCGCGAAGACGTCGCGGGTGCGGTCGGCGAGCCGCACGCCGATCGCGGCGGGGATCTCGTAACCCATGCAGGAGTAGCCGTACTCGACGTGGTACGCCTTGCGGTCCCTGACCCGCCACAGCTTGTGCAGGTCGCCTGGCATCGATCCGGCCGCGCACAGCACCACGTCACGGGGGTCGGAGTGCTCGTTGACGGCGCCGAGGACCTCGCCCTGGGCGAGGACGCCGTCCGCGAGGCGGCCGGTGACCGAGGCGTCCGGGTGGTAGGCCGCCTCGACCCGGGTGTCCCAGGCGGCCCACGCGGCGGCCTGCTCCCGCTCGTACGCGGCGGGCACGTGGAAGTCCTCGACGGCGGCGGCCAGTGCGGTGAGCGCCTCCCGGGCGTCGGCCACCACGCTCAGGCCCGCGTGCTTGCCGGCGTCGAAACCGGCGATGTTGATGTTCACGAAGCGCACGTCGGGGTGCTGGAAGGCGGTACGGGAGGCGGTGGTGAAGTCGCTCCACCGGGTGCCGACGCCGATGACGAGATCGGCGTCCCGGGCCAGGGCGTTGGCGGCGGTGGTGCCGGTCGAGCCGACCGCGCCCATCAGCCGCGGGTGGCCGTGCGGCAGCGATCCCTTGCCCGCCTGGGTCTCGCCGACGGGGATGCCGGCCGCCTCGGCGAAGGCGCGCAGCGCCTCCTCCGCCCCGGAGTAGTGGACGCCGCCGCCGGCCACGATCATCGGCCGCCGGGCGGCGCGGACGGCGTCGGCGGCCGCCGCGATCCGGGCGGTCTCGGCCGGCGGGCGGGCGATGTGCCAGGTGCGCGGGGCGAACAACTCGGCCGGCCAGTCGTGTGCTTCGGCCTGTACGTCCTGCGGCAGGGAGATCGTCACGGCGCCGGTGTCGGCGGGGTCGGTGAGCACCCGCATCGCGCCGAGCAGCGCCGACGGGAGTTGCTCCGGCCTGGTGATCCGGTCGAAGAAACGGGACAGCGGCCGGAAGGCGTCGTTGACGCTGATGTCGGCGGCGTAGGGCTGTTCGAGTTCCTGGAGTACCGGCGCGCTCACCCGGGTGGCGAAGGTGTCGGACGGCAGCAGCAGTACGGGGATCCGGTTGATCGTCGCCAGCGCCGCGCCGGTCAGCATGTTGGTCGAGCCGGGGCCGACCGAGGCGGTGCAGGCCCATGTTTCGAGGCGGTCCCGCTGGCGGGCGTAGGCGACGGCGGTGTGCACCATGGCCTGCTCGTTGCGGGCCAGGATGTAGGGCAGCGGCGACCGCGCGTCCGACGCCCGTTCCGTCTGGACTTCCATCTGGAGCAGCGCCTGGCCGAGGCCCGCGACGTTTCCGTGGCCGAAGATCCCGAGGACACCGGCGAAGAACCGCCGGCGTTCCCCGTCCCGCTCCGACCACTGGGCGGCGAGGAACCGGGTCGTCGCCTGGGCCACCGTCAGCCGCACCGTCGCGGTCTGCTCCGTGCTCATACCGTTTCTCCTGAGGCTGGGCGGGTCAGCGGCAGCCGCGGGTCGAACGGCTGCTCCCGCCAGGTGTCGCGGACCTGGGCGTGGGCGGGGTCGTCGCAGATGAGCCAGGCCCGCTCGGGCCCCGGGCCCGCCATGACGTTGAGGTAGTAGAGGTGGGCGTCGGGCGCGGCGATCGACGGCCCGTGCCAGCCGTGCGGTACGAGGACGACGTCGCCGGTCCGCACCTCGGCGAGCACGTCGATCGGCCGGTCCGCACCGGAGGCGTAGACCCGCTGGTAGCCGACGGGGTCGGTGCCGCGGGGGTCGGTCGAGCGGGTCTCGAAGTAGTAGATCTCCTCCAGGGCGGTCTCCTCGCCCGGGCGCTCAACGTCGTGCTTGTGGGGCGGCCACGAACTCCAGTTGCCGGCCGGGGTGACGACCTCGCAGGCGATGATCGCGTCGGCGTCGAGCACGCCGGGGAGGCCGAAGTTGCGCACCTCGCGCGAGGCGCTGCCCGCGCCCCGCCGCTCGACCGGCACCTGCGCGGCGGGCAGGTGCCGGAAGGCGCGCCCGGCGGCTCCCGATCCGCCCCGCGTCAGCGCGCCGGCGAGCGCCACCCGGGCCGCACCCGCCGAGGGCCGCACGGTGATCCGCGAGCCGGCCGGTACGTACGCGACATCGGTGGGTCCGGCGAACACATCGGTCCGGCCGGCGAGTTCGGCCTCGTGGGTGGTCCCGTCGGCGGTGGTGGCGGTGACGTGCGCGGCACCGGACAGCGGCACCACGACGTACTCCCAGTCGCCGCCCTCCAGGACGCGGCTGCCGGACCCCGACGAGGCCGGGGTCAGGGTCGCCACGCGCAGGCTGGTGTGCTGCCAGTCCGGGCGGGCGTCGGTGACGGCGAGGTCCCATCCGTCCGCGGCCGCGGCGCCGAGGGGCAGGACCCAGCGGGCGTCGTGGTTCACCTGCCGCTCCCATGGGTGAGTTCGGCCGCGATGTCGACGGCCGCGGCGACATCGCCGTCCGGCGGATAGAGCAGGGCGCGCCCGACGACGAGTCCGCGCACCTGCGGGATCCGCAGCGCGGCGCCCCACGCCGCATACGTGTCGCGCGGGTCGCCCTGCGGATCGCCGCCGAGCAGCAGGGTGGGCAGCGTGGTCGCGTCCAGCACCCGGTCGAGCTCGTCGACCACCGGCAGCTTGAGCCAGGTGTGGGCACTGGTCGCGCCGAGACCGCTCGCTATGTGGATGGACTTGATGACACTGTCGGGGTCCAGCAGGTTGTGCGCGCGGCCGTCCTGGCGTACGGACATGAAGGGTTCGATCATCGCCATCAGGCCGTGCTCGGCGAGCCCGGTGACCGCGGCGGCCGTCGCCTCCAGCGTCGCCACCGTGCCGGCCTCGCCGAGGCAGATCCGGGTGAGGGTCTTGCCTCCGTCGAGTCCCTGGGCGGCGATGGCCTGCGGGGTGTACGCGGTGAACCGGTCGTCGAACTCGAAGGCGGAGCCCTGGAGTCCGCCGCGGTTCATCGAGCCGATCACCACCTTGTCCTCGAGCGCCCCCATCAGGAGCAGGTCGTCGAGCAGGTCGGGGGTGCTGAGCACGCCGTCCACGCCGGGCCTGGACAGCGCGGTGGCGAGCCGGTCCAGCAGATCGGGGCGGCTGGCCATGGCCCGGCCGTCGCCGCGCACGCCCAGCGCGCCGCGGGCCGGGTGGTCGGCGGCGACGATGAGCAGCCGGCCGTCGTCCCCGACGAGCGGGCGCCGGGAGCGCTTCTGCCACGACCGTCCGATGCGTCCGGGCTCGCGGGCCCGGATCTCGGTGAGCTGTGCGGCATCCATCATGCCGTCCTTTCGGAGGTGCGCGGCCGGGAGGCGAGGGCGGCCTCCACCTCGGCGGTCGTGGGCATGGCGGTGGAGCATTCGAGGCGGGAGGCCACCAGGGCGCCCGCGACGTTGGCGAACTCGATGACGCGGCGCAACTCCCAGCCGCTGAGCAGGCCGTGCACGAGCGCGCCGCCGAAGGCGTCGCCGGCGCCGAGGCCGTTGACCACCTGGACGGGGAAGGGCGGCACCTCGACCCGTTCGTCGCGGGTGGCGGCGAGCACGCCCTTGGGGCCCTGCTTGACGACGGCCAGTTCGAGGCCGCGGTCCAGGAGCGCGTCGGCGGCCCGCGACGGGTCGCTCTCGCCCACCGCCACCTCGCACTCCTCGCGGTTGCCGACGGCGACGGTGACCTGGTCCAGGGCCCGGCCGACCTGCTCGGAGGCCTCTTCTGGGCCGGCCCAGAACATCGGCCGGTAGTCGAGATCCAGCACCGTACGGCTGCGGCGCCCGCGCGCCCGCCAGGCGGCGAAGTGGGCCGATCGGCTGGGCTCGGCGGACAGGCCGGTGACGGTCGCCCAGAAGACGGCCGTCTCGCGGATGTCGTCGAGCGGCAGTTCGTCGGGGCGGATCATCAGATCGGGAGCCGCGCCGTACCGGTAGAAGTAGAGCGGGAAGTCGTCGGGGGGGAAGACCTCGCAGAAGGTCACCGGGGTGGGCGGTCCGTTCCGGTCGGCGATCGGCGTGACGTGCACCGGATCGACCCCGAGCCGCGCGGTCTCCATCCGCACGTAGTGGCCGAAGGGGTCGTTGCCGACGCGGGTGATCAGGGCGGCGCGGCGGCCGTGGCGGGCCGCGGCGACGGCCACGTTGGTCGCGCTGCCGCCGAGGAACTTCTGGAACGTGCGGACCTCTTCGAGGCCGACACCGTGGTCGAGCGGATAGATGTCGACACCGGTCCGCCCGATGGTGACGAGGTCGTGGGCCATCGCTCACTCCCCCGCCGGGCCGGGCGCCGGCGCCGGGGCCTCGGTGAGCGACAGCAGATAGGCGACGCAGGCGCGTACGTCGTCCAGCGGGTCCGCGCCGCCGGGCGCGCCGGGGGCCGCGTGCAGGATGGTGTCCTGCTCCAGTACGTACCAGCCGGTGTAACCGCTGCTTTCCAGCAGGCGGACGATCTCCGCGATGTCGACGTCCCCGGCGCCGAGCGGCGCGTACATGCCGTCGGCGACGGCCGCGGTGTAGGAGATGTCGCCGGCGCGCACCCGTTCGGCGAGGCCGAGGCGTACGTCCTTCAGGTGCACATGGGCGATGCGGCCGGGCCAGCGCGCGGCGATCGCGACCGGGTCGCCGCCGCCGATGAGCAGGTGGCCGGTGTCCAGGCAGAGCCCGATGCCGGAGCCTTCGAGGACCCGGGCCGTCTCCTCGCCGGTCTCGACCATGGTGCCGACGTGCGGGTGGAGGGTCGCGGTGAGGCCGGCCGCGGCCGCGGCGGCGGAGATCCGGTCGAGGTTGGCGAGCAGCCTGGTCCAGCCCGCCTCGTCGAGGGCCGGCCGGGCGTCGTACCCGTCGGTTCCGGTGGCGGCCGCGATGACGACGGTGCCGGCGTCGGCGGCCAGCAGGCCGGCGATCGCCGTCTCGACCTCGGGCAGCGGGTCGTGCCCCGGGTCGTGCAGGACGACGGGCACGAACTGGCCGACCGCGCGCAGGCCGTACGACGCGAGGGCCGCGGCCTTCTCGGCGGGGGCGTCGGGCAGAAAGCCGTCGGGGCCGAACTCGGTCGCGGTGAGGCCGATCTCCGTCATCTGCCGGAGCACCGTGCCGGGTTCGAGCTGGTGGCCCCAGCCGGGCACCTCGCTGACCCCCCACGAGATCGGCGCGCCGGCGATGCGCCGGGCGAGCGGGGCGGTCATGACCGGTCTCGCTTCGCCGCGCCGGTCCCGGCGCCGGCCAACCTGATCCGCATACCACGCCCTTCTTCCCATGTGCTGCCCGTGCGGCACGCCGGACGGGCTGCCCGGTGTGTGTGGTTCGAGCCTGCCTTCCGCAGCGACAGCATGTCAATAATTTGTCCTGACATTCGGACTTCCGCCGCCTCAGCGTGGCGCGGCCCGGTCAACGCGCGGCGACCGTCATCTCGAACGAGTACCGGGAGGCCCGGTAGACGTGCGAGCCGTACTCGACCGGCCGGCCCGACTCGTCGTGCGCGGTGCGGACCATGGTCAACAAGGTCGCCCCGCGGGTCTCGTCGAGGAGCTTCGCCTCGGCGGTGGTGGCCCGGCGGGCGCCGATGGTCTGTTCCGCGGTGCTCAGCGAGATGCCGGCCCGGCGCAGCAGTTGGTACAGCCCGGCCCCGCCGAGCGATGCCCGGGTCAACTCGACCAGATCCGCTGGCAGATGGTTGCGCATGATGGCGATCGGCTCGTCGTCGGCGAAGCGGAGCCTTTCTATCGCCACCACCTCGGCGCCCTCGTCCACCCGGAGCGCGGCGGCGATCCCGCGGTCCGCGGGCGCGGTCACGATGGACAGCACCTCGGTGGTCGGATGGCGCCGCTCGCGTGCCAAGTCCTCGTAGAGGCTGGTGAATTCGAGCTGGCGGCGGATGCGGTTGGTCACCACCTGGGTGCCGACCCCGCGCTTGCGGGCCAGCAGTCCCTTGTCGACCAGGTGCTGCATGGCCTGGCGCATCGTCGGGCGGGAGAGCCCGAACTGGTCCGCCATCGCCACCTCGTTGCTCAACCGGGTGCCGGGGGGCAGCACCCCGGTCTCGATGAGATTCTGCAACTGCTGGGCGAACTGGAAGTACAACGGCACCGGACTGCCGCGGTCGATGGTGATCTGCTGCGCGAGTGACTCCACGCCCACCCCTCCTGGAGACTCCTGCCGATGGACGCCAGTATGACTCATTGCACACTAAGCTATGTACGTCCATATGTCATAACAAACTCTTGCCTTGTCATCTGTCGGAGAGTAGAAAGCTGGGTGACCCCTCCAGGTCCCCGCACGAAAGGCACCCGCACATGCGTATCGGACTGATCGGCACAGGCCGTATCGGCGCGTTCCACGCCGCCACCCTCGCCGGCCTGCCGGCCGTGACCGGCATGGTGGTGCACGACGCCGACGAGGCCTCCGCCCGCGCGGTGGCGGAGCGGGTCGGCGCGCGGTACGCGGGCGACCTGGACGGCCTGCTCGGCGCCGGTCTCGACGGGGTCGTCATCGCGGCGCCCACCGCCTTCCACGCCGAACTCATCCTCGCCGCCCAGCGGGCCGGCCTGCCGACGTTCTGCGAGAAGCCGGTGGCCGGCACGCTGGCGGAGACCGACGCGGTCCTCGCAGCGCTCGACGGGGCTGCCCGCGAAGGGGCCGCCGCGCCCTTGCAGATAGGGTTCCAGCGCCGCTTCGACGCCGGATACCGGGCGGTGCGCGAGGCGGTCACCGAAGGACGGCTCGGCTGGACGCACACCCTGCGCGCGTGCACGGCCGACCCGACCCCGCCGCACCCCGGCTACATCCCGGCGTCCGGCGGCATCTTCCGCGACTGCTCCGTGCACGACTACGACATCATCCGGTGGGTCACCGGGCGCGAGGTCACCGAGGTCTACGCGACCGGCGCCAACCGCGGCGAGGAGTTCTTCGCCGCGGCCGACGACGTGGACACCGCGGTCACGCTGCTCACCCTGGACGACGGCACCCTGGCGAGCTGCACCGCGACGCGCTACAACGGCGCCGGTTACGACGTACGCCTCGAAGCGTGCGGCTCCAAGGGCACGCTGGCGGCCGGTCTCACCGACCGGGCTCCGCTGACCTCGGCCGAGGGCGCGTCCTGGCCGGCCGGCACCCCGTACGGCGGCTTCATGGAGCGCTTCCAGGACGCCTACCGGGCCGAACTCACCGCGTTCACCGAGCTGGTGGCGGGCACCAGGACCAGCCCCTGCACCGGCCGGGACGCCCGCGCGGCGCTCGCCGTCGCCGAGGCCGCGACCCGCTCGCGCAAGGAGGGCCGCCCGATCCGGATCGCGCCGGACGCCTGACCGGCGCCGACACCTGCGACGGGCACCGGGCGGGTGGCCGCGGCGAGATCCTCTCACCGCGGCCACCCGCCCGCACCCGTTCCCCGGCACGCTCAGCCCGCCGTCAACCGGATCCTGATCGTGCGGGATTCGGGGCGCAGCGAGAACGCGGGCCACACGTCGGGGCCGCAGGCCCGTGAGCCGAGGCCGTGCTGGGCCGCGTCGATGATCAGGTGACTCGCCGTCGACTCCGGCAGCTCGAAGGGATGGCCGGCCCGGGCGATCTGCCGCGGGGTGTGGCGGCTGAGCGTGAAACCGGGCCGGCGCCCGCGCGTGTCCGGGAGCGCCTCGACGCGCAGCACCTCGGTCCCGGCGCTCGTGAGCGCCAACCGCCGTACCGCGGACCGGTGTCCGGTCTCCTGCGGGCGGGCGTAGTCCACCGAGAGATCGCGGACGGTGGCGGCGAAGCGGCCCGTGTGCGCCGCCCGCAGACTGTCGGGGTAGGACTCCAGCGGGCCGAGGCCGAACCAGTCGGCGCCGTCGACCGGGGCCGCGCCGTCGGGCAGTTCGAAACGTATCCCGATCCGCGGCCACACCGTCGGCCAGTTGCCCGACGGCGCGATCTCCACCCGCAGTTCGAGCGCGTCGCCCTCCAGCGACCACACCGACTCCACCGTCACCCACCGGCCGGAGTTGGCCGCGGCGACCTTGTCGAGCGTGCGCAGTGCGGTTCCGGCGCGCTCGACGCTGACGCGCCGGGTGGTCAGCCGGTCGAGGCCGTCACGGCGCCACAGGGCGGCGTTGGAGACCCCGGCGACACCCGCGTCGCTTTCCCCGATGTCCCCCGAGGTGCCTTCGTCGTTGTCGGTCGGGGCCCGGAACAGTTCGAGCCGCGGGCCCGTCACCGGACGGCCGGCGAGGCGGCTGAGGGAGCCGCCGGTGAAGTCGGCGACGCCGAGCGTCAGCGTCCCCTCGTCGGCCCGCCACCCGGTCCTGAGCCGGACCGCGGGCGCCGGGCGGGGCGCGGAACGGTCGAGTTGGGCGGTCGCGATCAGGTGCCCCTCGCTCGCCCAGGCGGTCCCGGCCGCCAGTACGGCGTCGACGGTGAGCCAAGTCTCCGCGTCCCGCGCCACCGCGACCGGCGGCAGCGGCACCCGCACCGTCTCGCCGGCCGCGACCACGGGGACCGCCAGCTCCCCAGACGCCCGCGGCGTCCCGTCGTGCTCGACCCGCCAGCGGAAGCGCAGGTCGGAGGTGTCGGCGGAGTGCCGCAGGCTGGTGATCGCCACCTCGTCGCCGTCGAAGGCGAAGTGGACCGGCTGCACCACGGACTTGAACTCGTACAGGCTCGGGGTCGGCCGGTCGTCGCTGAGCAGCATGCCGTCCATCACGAAGTTGCCGTCGTGCACCACCTCCCCGAAGTCGCCGCCGTAGGCGTAGTACGGGGTGCCGTCCGGGGTGGTCGCGGCCATCCCGTGGTCGCGCCACTCCCAGACGAAGCCGCCGTGCAGCCGCGGATACCGACGCGCCAGCGCCTCGTACTGGTCGAGCGCGCCCGGTCCGTTGCCCATCGCGTGGGCGTACTCGCAGAGCAGGAACGGCTTGGTGCGCTGCCTGGCGCCTTGCGCGGGGGTGCAGTTGAGCAGTGGCGCGCGGGAGCCGTCGGTGCCGATCTGCTCGGTCTCCGGCACCGAGGCGTACATCCGCGAGTAGACGTCGGTGTACTCGCCGGTGTGGTCGCCCTCGTAGTGGACCGGCCGTCCGGTGTCGCGGGCGTGGACCCACGCCGACATCGCGGCCAGATTGCCACCCGTGCCCGCTTCGTTGCCGAGCGACCAGATCACCACGCTGGGATGGTTCTTGTCCCGTTCGACGGTGCGCGCGACGCGATCGAGGTACGCCTCGCGCCACGCCGGGTCGTCGCTCGGATTGCCGGTCCAGCCGACCGCGTCGAAGCCGTGCGTCTCCAGATCGCATTCGAGGACGACCCAGAAGCCGAGTTCGTCGGCGAGGTCGAGCAGCCGGGGGTGCGGCGGGTAGTGGCTGGTGCGGATCGCGTTCACATTGAAGCGCTTCATCCGGGCCAGGTCCTCGCGGGCGTGCGCCTCGTCGAAGACGCGGCCGCGCTCGGGGTGGGTCTCGTGGCGGTTCATGCCGTGGAAGACGACGCGCCGGCCGTTGACGAGGAATTGGTCGCCGCGGATCTCGACGGTACGGAACCCTATGCGCAGGCCGACGCTCTCGGTCGCCGTCGACACGGTGGCGTCGTACAGCCGGGGCCGCTCGGCCGTCCACGGCTCGACCGCGCCGACGTCGAACGGCGTCACATCGGCCGGGGTGGCCCAGACCCGCTCGACGCCGAGTTCCGGCAGCCGGAGGGTGACCGGGAAAGCGGCCGCCTCCGCCGACACCTCCGGGTCGATCCGGCCGAACCCGTCGTCGTAGCCGGTCCGCAGCCAGACGTCCTCGACGCCCCCGGCCGGCCGGGCGATCAGGGTGACGTCGCGGAAGATGCCCGGCAGCCACCACTGGTCCTGGTCCTCGACGTAACTGGCCGCCGACCACTGGTGGACGCGCACCGCGACGACGTTGTCCCCCGGCCGCAGCGCCGAGGTCACGTCGAATTCGTGGGCGAGCCGGCTGCCGGCGGCCGTGCCGATCTCGACCCCGTTCACCCACAGCCGGAAGAGCGACTCGACGCCGTCGAAGCGCAGCAGTACGCGCTCGGCGGCCGACCACGCGGCGGGGACCTCGACGTGGCGGCGGTAGTCGCCGGTGGGGTTCTCGTCCGGCACGTGGGGCGGGTCGATCGGGAAGGGGTACTGCACATTCGTGTAGCTGGGCCGGCCGTACTTCCCGTCGCCCTGGAGCACCCAGTGGGAGGGCACCGGGATGACGTCCCAGCCGTCGTCGTCGAAGCCTTCGGCCGCGAAGTCCGCCGCCGCCGACGCGGTCGGCGCCAGCCGGAACCGCCACGGTCCGTTCAGCGAACGGCGGGGGGCGTCGGAGCGCAGCCACGAGCGCGCCGCACGCAGCGCGCCGCGCCCGGGCGCGGGGTCCGAGACATACGCGGGTTGGAGAGAGGGCACGAGGTCACAACTCTTTCTCGATGGCGGAAGGACGCGCGGCTTGCGGACGCCGGACGGTCCCGTTCCGTGCGGTCACCTGGCGGTCGGCGGGCTGCCGACGCTCTGAACTCGGCCGGCGGTCACCGGCCCTGGCGGAGCACGACCGTGCGGATCTCCCAGGGGCCGAGGGCGAGCCGCAGTCCGCCGGCGGCCGACGCGGTGGACAGCGGCCGGCCGAGCAGGTCGACCGTGGTGGCCTCGGTGAAGGCGCCCGTCACATGCGCGGTCGCCCCGGTGTCGCTCATCGCGACCAGCCGTACCTCGGTGCCGGGTCCATCGTCCCCGGTGGTGACGCGGCGGACGGTCGACACGAAGACGTCCGCGCCGTCGACCCGCACCCCGGCCGTGTCGGGCGGCAGTGGGCCGCCCGCGGCGGCGGTGCCGCGGGTGACCAGGACGTCGTTGCGGAAGAGTTCGGCGAGCGCCACCGCGTTCGCGCCCTGCCAGCCGGCCGCCGAGGGCAGGACGGCGAACCGGTTCTCGATCCGGATCCCGAGGTCCTGCGCGCCGGGCGCCGGGATCTCGGTCGCCGCCGGCTCGTCCCGGTACGGATGGATGTTGACGCTGATCGAGCCGATCGCGCGCAGCAGGGTGATGGCGAGTTCGGCGCCGTCGCCGACGAGTTCGTACTCGGTGGCGTGGTCGAGCAGCACGTGCGCGGCGCCCGCCGACACGAACGTGCTCGCCGGGAAGGTCGGGATCGGGTATTCGCCCCAGCCGCCCTCGGCGGTGAGCCCGCGCCGGGTGACGGCGAACTGCCCGGCGCCGGCGGACTCGGCGGCCGGCTCGGGCAGCGGCACATGGAAGCGCAGCCGGCGGTCGGCAGAGCGGTTCAGGAACGCGGTGGAGACGCGGACGAACGGCTCGCCCGCCCGTACCTCCACCAGGGTCTCCACCGGGGTCGGTACGGTCTCGCCGCCGCGTTCGTCGCGGTCGGCCGAGAGCGCCGCGGGCCAGTCGTAGACGCGGGTGACCCGGGTCCTGGACCGCAGCGGGCCGTCCTCCAGGATCTCGACGGTGATCCCGGTCGGCTCCGTCACGAGCCTGTCGCGGGCCGGCGGGCCGTAGTTGTAGCTGTCGCCGCGGTCGCCGCCGTCGACGAGCCGGCCCACCCCGCGCAGTACGGAGCCGTCGGCCCCGGTCACGTCCAGGGTGCCGTCGGCGGCGATCTCGACCTCGACCAGGCCGTTCGACAGGGCGCGGCCGGCCGCCGTCGCGGGCACCGGCCCCGTCGGCGGCGCGGGCGTCCGCCCGGCCGCCTCGACCCGGAAGCCCGCCAGCCCGCCGGCGGGTACCTCGACCGGCACGAGCGCGGTCGCGCGGGCCTCCTCCAGCGTCAGCACCCGCCACTCCCCCGGGTGCGCGGCGGCCGCCTCGGCGACCTTCGCGCGCAGGATCATCAGGTCGAAGGGTCCGCCGGCCGGCACCTCGGCGAGGTGGAAGACGAGCGAGCCCGGGGTGAGTTCGTAGGTGTCGATCAGCCGGCCGAAGAGCTCACGGCGGTGGATCCGGCGCAGCACCCGTTCGAGCTGCGAGGCGTCGATCCGCTCGTCGCTGAGCACGGTCGGAGCCTTGGCGATCAGCTGCACGGGCCGCACCGAGCCGTCGGCGGCGGTCGCGACGAGCACGCTCCCCTCGGGCGGTGCGACGACATCGACCTCGACCGACGCCGTACGGGCGAACGGCAGCGGATTGGCGACCAGGTGGCCGTCGCTCGGCACCAGCGCGGCGACCTCGGCGAGCGCGGCGTCCCGGACCGCCCTGGCGGTCTGTGCGGCCTCGGCGAGCCGCGCTTCGACCTGGTCACAGGTCTCGTCGGTGCCGGAGCCGACGACCGAGTCGTGCGCGGTCGACTCGATGATCTTGTGCCAGGCGAGTTCGAGGAACGCCGAGTCGTCGCGCCGGGACCACAGGGCGTTGATCCGCTCGGCGTGGTCGATGGTGCGCTCGGCGATCGCCATCCGCTGCTTGAGTCCGAGCCGTACGGAGAGCACACCCGGCAGGATGTTGCCGCGCACATGGCTGCGGAGTTCACCGGTGACGACCGCGGCGACCTCGTCGCGCGCATGGTAGCGGATGTACTCCTCAAGTGTCGCGACGGTGATGGCGCGCTCGTCGCTCGACGCGCGCCGCAGCCAGGCCGCGAGCGCCGGGTCGGGCGCGTTGTGGTCGGTGCCGGCCATCGCGAGCACCGGGTCGGTGCCCCAGCGGTGGGCCGTCATCCGGGCGTACTGGCCGAGCGCCCGGTCGATCCGGTCCGGCACCAGCAGGACGTCGAGGCCGTTGTCGTAGCCGTCGAAGAGGAACTCGGTGCGCACCTCGGAGCCGTCGGGGGCGCGCCAGCGGAAGGCGTGGCCCTCGACGGAGCCCGGCACGCCGCGCCACAGCGCGGCGTGTCCGAGGCCGGCCCTGGCCAGGATCTGCGGCATCTGCGCGACATGGCCGAACATGTCCGGCAGATAGCCGATGGACATCGAGCCGCCGAGTTCGGCCGCCGCCGCCCAGCCCATCCGGAGATTGCGCACGATGGTCTCGCCGGAGCAGAGGAACTCGTCGAGCAGGATCAGCCAGGGACCGATGGCGAGCCGGCCGTCGGCGACCAGGGCCGCGACCCGGTCGCGGTTCTCCGGCCGCATCTGGAGATAGTCCTCGACCGCGGCCATCTGCCCGTCGACGGTGAACCGGAAATCCGGGTCCGCCTCGGCCGTCTCCAGCACGGTGTCGAGAGCGGCGACCAGCCGGTGCCTGAACACCTGGAAAGGCTCGTACCACTCCCGGTCCCAGTGGAAATGGGGCACGAAAACGGCGGAATCGACGTGACCGGCTGGGTTTCGCATGGTCGGCGACTTTCTGTCGGCGGGCGGCATAGGAGACGGGAGGGGAGGCGGGAGAGGGGGCGGCGCTACGGCTGCGGCGTCACTTCAGCGAGCCGGAGGCGAGCCCGGTGCGCCAGAACCGCTGGAGAAGGATGAAGACGACGATCACCGGCACGATCGAGACCAGCGAGCCGGTGATCACCGATTCCTGGAGCAGCGGCGCGCGGGCGGTCTGGCCGTTCCACTCGTAGAGGCCGAGGGTGACCGGGAAGAGCGACTCCTTCTGCAACATCACCATCGGCAGGAAGAAGTTGTTCCAGATCGCCACGAACTGGAAGAGGAAGATGGTCACCAGCGACGGCGCCATCAGCCTGGACGCCACCGAGAAGAAGGTGCGGAACTCACCGGCGCCGTCCAGCCGGGCCGACTCCAGGATCTCCTCGGGGACGGCCGCGGCGGCGAAGATCCGGGCCAGGTAGACACCGAACGGACTGACGATGCTCGGCAGGAACACCGCGAGGTAGGTGTTGACGATCCCGGTCGCCGAGAACAGCAGGAACAGCGGCAGCGCGAGCGCGGTGGTGGGCACCAGGACGCCGCCGAGCACGACGGAGAAGAGGAACTCGCGGCCGCGGAAGCGGAATTTGGCCAGCGCGTAGCCGCACAGCCCCGATATCAGGGTGCCGACGGCCGCGCCGAGCACCGCGTAGATCACGCTGTTCAGCGCCCACTTCAGGAAGATGCCGTCGCTGCGGCTGAACAGGATGCGCAGATTGCTGAAGAGGTTGAAGTGCGAGAAGGCCAGGCCGTTGGTCGAGGCGAGGTCGCCCTGCGGTTTCGTCGCCGCGACGATCAGGAAGTAGATCGGCAGCAGGAAGTAGATCGTCAGGACGAGCATCAGCGCCATGACCGCCGTGCGGCTGGCCCGGCTCTCACGCGTGGCGGTCTTGCGGCCCGCCGTCTGGTCGCTCACAGTCCGGCCCTCTTCGAGGTCAGTCGCATGAACCCGAAGCTCAAGACGAAGGTGATGAGGGCGATGACCACGGAGATCGCCGCTGCCTGCTGGTAGTTGTTCCCCGAGGCCACCGCGTACGCGAGCATGTTCGGGGTGAACGTGCTGGAGATGTTCGAGGAGATCTGGCGGAGCACGGCCGGCTCGGCGTAGAGCTGGAGGGTGCCGATGATCGAGAACACCGTGGTGAGCACGATCGACGGGGCGATGATCGGGACCTTGATCAGCCAGGCGATCTTCCAGTTGCCCGCGCCGTCGAGCTTGGCGGCCTCGTAGAGCTCCTGCGGGATCGACTGGAGCGCCGAGTACATGATCAGCATGTTGTAGCCGGTCCACAGCCAGGTGGAGATGTTCGCCGCCGACCAGAGCACGGCGCTCGGCCCGAGGAAGTCGGGGTGCAGCCCGACCCCCTTGAGCAGTTCCACCACCGGGCTGAGCTGCGGTGAGTAGAGGTACGACCACATGATCGCGGCGATGACGCCCGGCACCGCGTACGGCATGAACGCCGTGATGCGGAAGAAGGACTTGATCCTCAGCAGCGGGGTGTCGAGCAGCAGCGCCATGATCAGCGCGACGAACAGCATGACCGGCACCTGCACGATGCCGAACAGGCCGATCCGTCCGATGCTGGACCAGAACTCGGAGTTCTGGAAGACCTGTCCGTACTGCTCGAAGCCGCCGAAGGTGGTGTAGGACGTGCCGTACTGGCCGCCGCTGCGCCGCACCACCCGGAAGCTCTGCCAGAGCGCGTAGCCGACCGGCACCAGGTAGAAGAGCACGAAGGGGAGGAAGAACGGGGTCAGGAAGGCGATGATGGTGCCCGCCCGGGGGCCGCCGCCGCTTGGCCGGCGACGGGAGCCCCGGGGTGCCGCCACCACGCGCACAGCGCTGGTTTCGGTGTCGATCATGCGACGGTCACTTGCCCGCGTCGGCCGGGATCGCCAGGTCCTTCATCGACTTCAGCGCGGTCGCCTGGGCGGTCGAGAGCGCGTCGCTGAGCGTGCCGTGGCCGGCCGCGGCCTTCGCCATCGCGTCCTGGAGGCTCAGGTTCACCGTCTTCTGGGTCGGCCCCCAGGTGAAGCTGGTGTCGATGTTCTTGGACGAGTCGGCGAAGACGTCGAAGATCTTCTGGTTGTCGTAGTACGGCACACCCTGGGTGAGCGAGGGCAGTTGGGTGCCGGCGGTGGCCGCCGAGTAGAGCCCGCCCAGCTTGTTCTCCAGCGCGAGGGCCTGCGGGTCGGTGTTCAGCCAGGTGTTGAACTTGACCGACTCGTACAGGTGCTTGCTGCCCTTCATGAAGGCGACGGTGGAGCCGCCCCAGTCACCGGACGCGGCGTTCGTGCCCCAGGTCGGCATCGGGACGACCGACCACTTGCCGGCCTGGCTGGGCAGGTTGTCGCGGAACATGCTGTAGCCCCAGGCCGCGCCGACATAGCTGGCTATCTGGTTCTTCTGGTAAGCCGCGTACATCTGGGTGGAACCGTTGGCGAGGTCGGTGCGCACCAGTTTGTCGTCGATCAGCTTCTGCCAGTAGTCGGCGACCTGCTTGCTCTGCGGCGAGTCGACGGTGACGTGCCACTTGTTGTCGGAGTACGCGTACATCTGGGCGCTGTTCTGCCAGAGCAGGCCGTTGAACCACTCGGCGTTGTTCGGGTCGAAGAACGTCATGTCGAGGTTGGGGTCCGCGGCGTGCAGCTTCCGCGCGTCCGACGCGTACTCGTCCCAGGTCTTCGGGATGGCGAGGCCGTGCTGCTTGAAGAGGTCGCTGCGCACGAAGAGGGCCATCGGGCCGGTGTCCTGCGGGAAGGCGAAGACGCCGGTGCCGCCGAAGCTGGTCTGCGACCACGTCCACGGCACGAACTTCGACTTGGCGGCGGTGGCCGCCGAGCAGGCCGAGGCGTCCACGAAGGCGTTCTGGGTGCGCAGGTTGGGCAGCTCGTCGTAACCGACCTGGGCGAGGTCCGGCGCGCTGCCCGCCTTGAGGGCGTTGCTGATCGTGCCGTACTGGTCGTTGGAGATGTTCTTCGTCTGGACCTGGATGTTCGGGTTCTGCTTGTTCCACAGAGCGACGACCTTGTCCATGTCCGGAACGGTGTTCCAGTACTGGAGGGTGACCTTGCCCTTCGCGGGCTCGCAGGAAGCGGCGGACGAAGCGGACTTCCCCGTCTGATCGGACGACGAGCATCCGGCGAGCACGGCGATGCTCGCTGCCGCGGCCACGGCTGCGAGGCGGACGCGCGAGGCGGTGTTTCTCATGGTTTCCTTCCAGAGGTCC
Source organism: Streptomyces sp. NBC_01190 (assembly GCF_045039895.1). NCBI lineage: Bacteria > Bacillati > Actinomycetota > Actinomycetes > Kitasatosporales > Streptomycetaceae > Streptomyces > Streptomyces sp. NBC_01190. The sequence continues at coordinate 7,479,506 of NZ_CP108580.1, read as the reverse complement.
AGCTCCAGTGCTGGACGGGTCGACGTTGACACCTCAAGGCAGGCTGCCTGCTGGTTGGAGTGCGCTTCTTCGGGCACCGACGCAACGGTGTCGGGCCAAGCGCCGAACGCCGTGGCGGGAGTGGCACATCCCGTCCCGTGAGCGCTCCCGTGAGCGTTCCCGTGAACGTTCACGGACGCCCGCGAATTTCCCGGAAGTTTGCGCTCTGCGGCGGTCGAATGTCAAGACATACGGGTCAATCGCGAGTCCAACAGGTTAAGCGGAGCCGCCCGGTCGCAACTCGGCCCGGACCACGAGTTCATCGGCTCCCAGCGGATCGTCCCCGGTCAGCAGCCTGCCGACCTGGTCGATGGCGAGCCCGCCGAGCCGGCGCGTGTCCAGCGCGACACTGGTGAGCGGGGGTTCGACGAGCGCGCCGAGTTGCAGCCCGTCGAAGCCGATCACGGCCAGATCGCGCGGCACGCTCCGGCCCATCCTGCGGGCCTCGCGCAGGGCGCCGATCGCGACGATGTCGTTGAAGCAGAAGACCGCGGTGACCTCCGGATGGGCTTCGAGCAGCGCCCGCAGACCGGCGCCGCCGCCGTCGGCCGACTGGGCCGCGCCGGCCACCAGGCCCGTCTCCAGGGCGTGCGCCGTCGCGGCGGCGGTGAACCAGTCGCGCCGCACGCTGGGTTCGGCGCGGCCGTCGTGGTCGAGCATGCCGATCCGCCGGTGGCCCCGGGCGACCAGGTGCGCGACCGCGGCGTGCACACCGTCCTCGCCGTCGATCCGGATCGAGCTGAACCGCGCCATCCGGTGCTCGCGGCCGATCAGCACCATCGGCATACCGCGGGTGAAGCGGTCCAGTTCGTCCTCGGCGGCGCTGAAGTAGCCGACCACCGCGTCCACCTGCGAGCCGATCACCTGGAGCGTGCCGATCTCCTCGGTGGCCCGGTCCGCGGTGTCGTATACGACCACATGCCAGCCGCGGGCCCGCGCCGCCTCCAGGGCCGCCGCGGCGACCTCGGTGAAGAACGGGTTGAGCAGGTCGGGGATGACCAGGCCGATGGTGGTGGTGTCCTGCCGGACCAGCCCGCGGGCGAACCGGCTCGGCCGGTAGCCGAGGGCGAGGGCGGCGTCGAGCACACGCTGTTTGGTGGACACCTCGATCTCATCCTTGCCGTTCAGCGCCCGCGACACGGTCTGCCGGGACACACCGGCGGACCGGGCGACATCATGGATCGTGACTCTCCGGGATTCCGACCCCGCCGACGTTGCCATCGCGCACCTCCCACTGCCCGCGGCGCACCGACACGCGCCGCAGGCCCCGAGTATGCACGACCGGCCGAGTACCCTCCCCGGGGCCTCGGCCGGTGCGAACCCCAGGTGATCGTCGAGCCGTTGGCCTCGCCGCCCGGGCCGGCGCCCGGATCGGCGCCGCAGCAGGCCGGGTTGGGGCTTACGGACCCGGGGCCACGGAAAGCGTGCGGGCGATCAGCAGGGCGATGTCGTCCTCGGGGTGCTCGTCGGCCAGCATGGCGTCGGTGACGTCGGCGCAGAGGCGGTCCAGGGTGGTGACCGGTCGGGTGAGGGCGGCGCGCAGCCGGTCCAGACCATGGTCGATGTCGGCCTCGCGGGTCTCGACCAGGCCGTCGGTGTAGAGCGCGATCAGACTCCCCTCGGGCACGGGCACCTCGACCGAGGGGAAGTCGCGCCGCCCCACGCCGATCGGCGCGCCGGGCGGCACGTCGGCGAAGGCGACCCTGCCGTCGGGCGTGACGAGGGCCGGCGGCGGATGCCCGGCGCTCGCCATGGTGCAGCACTGTCCGACCGGGTCGTACACCACATACACACAGGTGGCTCCGACACTCGGCGAGGCCAGCTCCTCCTCGGGCCGGTCCCTGGCCAGCCCGACGACCAGCTCGTCCAGCCGCATGAGCACCTGGTCAGGGGGCAGCTCCAGGTTGGCCAGGGTGTTCAGCACCATCCGCAGCCGGCCCATGGTCGCGGCCGCCGCGATTCCGTGGCCGACGACGTCCCCGACCACCAGCGCCACCCGGTCGCGCGCCATCGGGATCACATCGAACCAGTCGCCGCCCACCCCGCCGTGGGTGTCCGCGGGCAGATACCGGGACGCCACCTCGACGGCCCGCCCGCCGGAAAGGATGTGCGGCAGCAGATCACGCTGCAACGCCAGCGCGGCCGCCCGCTCCCGGCTGTACCGCCGCGCGTTGTCCAGACTCAGCGACGCGCGGGCCGCCAGCCCCTCCGCCAGGGCGAGATCCTCCTCGCTGAACGGGGCCGGATTGGTGGTCCGCCCGAAGACGGCGATGCCCAGGACCTTTCCGCGGGCGGACAGCGGGGCGATCATCATCGAGTGCAGCCCGTAGTCCCGGATGACCCGGGCCCGTTCCGGATCGGCTTCGACCCAGGTGCCGGGCGACGTGTCGAGCACCGGCTCCAGATAGGACCGCCCGGAGGCGAGGACTCCGGTGAACGGCGAGGACGGATGGGCGAAGACCTGGGTCCCGCGCGGCCAGGGCGATTCGGGGCTTCCGGGGCGGATGGACGCCACCCCGGCCCGGTAGAACACCGGGATGCTCGCCTCGGTCGAGTCGAGTCGTCCCAGCGGCATTTCACCGAGCATGACCGAGTCGGTCAGATCGACCGTGGCGTAGTCGGCGAGGCCGGGCACCGCGGTGTCCACCAGTTCCTGGGCGGTGGTCTTGAGGTCCAGCGTGGTGCCGATCCGCGTACCGGCCCGGACGAGAAGGTTGAACCGCTGCCCCAGTCGGCTGCCCGCGCTGTCCGCACTGTCCGCTACGGTCATGCACACGCCCATCGCCCGGCCCGCCGTGTCGTCGAGGCGGATGAGGGCGAGGGTGAGGGTGAGGGAGTCCTTCCCGGCCCCCGGCACGCGGGGACGCACCCACTCCCAGCCGCGCGGCACGTCCTCGCTCTCCAGGACACGTCGCATCGTCGCCGCCAGGTCGTCCCCCGGAGCGCCGGGCATCAGCTCGGTGATGTGCTGTCCCCGCCATGGGCCTCCCGGCAGGGACTCCTCCGCCACGAGCGCGTCGTTGTGCCAGGTGCAGCGCAGGTCACGGTCCCAGAGGGCCGCACCGACCGGCGAGCGCTCGAAGAACCTCCTCAGGAGTCCGGTGTCCGGCTCGGCCGGGGCCGCCGGCTCGTCCCGGCGCGCCTCCCAGACCAGGCCCCCGCCCGCTCCCCCGCGGGCCGGCAGCGGCGTGACCCGCAGCTCCACCGGCCGCGCGGCGCCGTCACCGTCTCTGAGCTCCACCCGCCCCGACCAGGCCCGGGACGCTCGCAGGGCCCGGTCGCGGGCCCCGCCCGGCATCAGCAGCCGGTCGGCCCGGTGATCGACCACCTCGGCCGCCGGGCGGCCCCACAGCCCCGCGGCGGTGTCCGTCCAGAGCAGCACGGTCCCGTCGGAGCCGATCACGGCCACCAGCTCGACCGGGGGGCTCACGCTCTGTGGCTGATCGGATCGCGCAGGGTCATCATGTGCCATAGCGAGCACCTGCCGTCGGATATGTCCCCTCCCCCAGGTTTTCACACGGCGCGAAGGAACGCAGGGGCCGCCGCGTCCACCGTCCACCGACCACCGAGCAGCGCCGGGCGGCGAGGGCCGAACCGTGAGTTCCCGGCGGCGGCTTGGCTACAGTCTTCCTTCGCGGACCCGCCTCGCCGTGGTGGCGGGAGACCGGGGTGATCCGGCGGAGACGGCGGAAAGCAGAAAGAGGGACGGCATGGTCAGCGCGTTCGAGGAGACACCGGCTTCCCGCTGGTTCCGGGTGATCCGGGCGTGTCCGGCGCCGCGCCTCCGCCTTGTCTGCTTCCCGCACGCGGGCGGCACCGCCAACTTCTTCCGTACCTGGGCCCGGCTGATGCCGGACGACGCCGAACTGCTGGCGGTGCGCTATCCCGGACGCGCGGACCGCCTCCTCGAACCGCCGGCCCGGGAGATGGCGGAGTTGTCGGGGCCGATCGCGGACGCCTGCGCGGATCTCTCCGGCGCTCCGCTGGTGTTCTTCGGCCACAGCATGGGCGCTTGCGTGGCCTTCGAGGTCGCGGCGCGGCTGCGCGCCCGGCCCGGCGGGCACGGACCCGGCGCCTTGTCCGTCTCCGGCCGGGCGGGGCCGGGCGGGACCCGGTCCGAGCGGCTCGCCGACACGAGCGACGAGAAGCTGATCGCCGAACTGACCGCGATGAGCGCCACCACGGCCGAGGTGCTCGCCGACCGCGAGCTGCGCGAGCTGGTGCTCCCGGCGGTGCGGGCCGACTACCGGCTCATCGAGGACTACGCGGCGTCGGCTCCGACGCGTTTCCTGGACATCCCGGTCCTCGCCTACTACGGGGACCAGGACGACCAGGTGGACGAGGAGTCGGTGAAAACCTGGTCCGGCGTCACCGGGGCCGGCTTCACCGCGCGTTCCTTCCCTGGCGGACACCACTACCTGGAGCAGCAGGCGGCGGCCCTGGTCGGCGACCTCTTCGACCGCCTAGCGGACCTGCGGCCGGGCGGCGATCCGGCCCCCAGGGGATGACGCCGGGCCCGCCGCACGCGGTCCCCTCAACGTCTCCCGCGGACCCCCGGCGGCCCTCCAGCCGGGCGCCGGGGGTCCGGTGTGATCGCCATGAGCGCGTGGTTGGCCAACAGCCCCCGCGAGATGGCCTCTTGGCCGTCGTTTCGGCGCGGCTCAGGTGAAGTCGTAGCCGGCGAAGTCGATGACCGGGAGGTAGCCGAGGCGCTGGTAGAGGGCGTTGGCGGCGGGGTTGGCCGCGTCCGCGAACAGGACGACCTCCGTGGCGCCGGCGGCCAGTGCGGCTCGGCTCACCTCGGCGGTGACGGCGGCGGCGTATCCGTGGGCGCGGTGGCGGGCGGGGGTGTAGACGGGGTCGACCCGGATCTGGCCGGCGATCATCGAGGTCACGCCCGCCAGGGAGACGGCGGTGCCGTCCGGGGTCTCCCAGAAGGTGAAGTGCTTGTCGGCGAAGCGGGTTCCGGCCCAGGAACCGGCGGTGACGGCGGCGGCCTCCCCGACGGCCGCGGCGAACTCCCCGCACCACAGGACGATTTGCTCGTGGTCCCGCTCGCCCGCGAGCCGGCCGCCGCCGGCCGGGAGCGGCTGCGGCGGGGTGAGCGTGCCGAGGCGGTACAGGCGGAGCCGCTCGCGGGGTGTCGGTACGGTGCCGGTGCGCCGCTGCCACGCCTCGGCGAAAGCGGCCGCGGTGTCATGGTCCGCGCTGACGCCCGGCAGCCGGTGTCCGAGGCCGGTCAGCCGGGCGGCGAGGTCGTCGGCGTGCTCGGGGTCGAGGGGCGTGAGGCTCAGCCGGCCGCGCGGGGTCAGGTAGAAGACGGCGCGGACCTCGCCCGCCCGCTCCAGCCGGCCGAGGACGGTGGGCCGGGCGCCGTACGCGTCCGGCCCACGGGTCCGCAGCCGCTCGATCACCGTCAGCGGCATGGTGTGCAGAGCGGGTCGCGAGCGCAGGAACGCCCCGGCGCGGGCGAGGAAGTCGTCGGTGTCCTCGGTGAGTTGCCAGTCGTCCGGGCGCATGGTTCGCCATGATTCCCCATCCGCGGCGGACGTCCGCGTTCACCCCCGGGGCGGCGGCCCGGGGGTTTCGGCGGACGCCTCGATCAGGACCTTCTGGCCGGTGAGGTGGGTGATGCTTTGCACCCGCAGGCCGGCCGCCGCCATCATCCGGGCGTAGTCGGCGGGGCAGCGCTCGCGGCCGGGCAGGACCGCCAGCATGTACAGGGACATCAGCCCGGTCATCCGGGCCTCCGGTCCGGTGCCGGGGGTTTCGTCGGAGGCCAGTTCCACCACCAGGAGCCGGGCGGCCGCGGGCATGGCCTGCCGGCAGGTGCGCAGGATGGTGACGCACTGGTCGTCGTCCCAGTCGTGCAGGACCTCGCGCATGAAGTAGACATCGCCGCGAGCGGGCAGGGTCTTGAAGAAGTCACCGGGGGTGGCTTCGGCCCGCTCCGCGAGTCCGGCGGCCGCCAGCCGGCCGCGGGCCGCCGCCACCGCGATCGGCCGGTCGACCAGGACGCCGCGCAGGCCGGGATGTGCCGCCAGCAGGTGGACCAACAAGGTGCCGTCTCCCCCGCCGACGTCCACCACGGTGCCCGTGGTACCGAAGTCGCCGCTCCGCAGGATCGCGTCCACCTCCAGTTCCAGGTCGTTGGCCTGCGACCGGTCGAAGACCGTGCGGAGTCCGGGATCGCGGTCCAGGTGGGTGAAGAGGTCGCCGCCGAAGGCGCGGTCGAAGGCCGGGACTCCGGTCCGCACGGTCTCCGGCAGTCCCTGCCAGGCTTGGCTCATCAGGTCGTGTGCCAACTGCGCGCCCGCCAGCGCGCTGCCTGCGGCGTCGGTGGTCAACGCCCGCCCCAGCCGGGCCAGTTCGACTTCGCCGTCCGGCCGGATGGTGAACACCTCGAACGGCACCAGCGCGGCGATCAGTTGTCGCAGCCGGCTCGGGTCGGCGCCGGTCCGCCGGGCCAGCTCGGCCGGGGAGAGCGGGCCGGCGGTCAGCAGGTCGGGGATGCCCAGCGCGGCGACGGCGCACAGCGCCCGCGAGACGAGCTGGCCGTGGAGCAGATACCGCACATCGAGCGCGGCGGCGCGTTCTTGCCGGTCCATCAGTTGTTTCCTGCCGGGTCGTGCCGGGGCTCGGCCCGGGCGTAGAGCGTACGCATCAGCCGGTCGGTGATCAGACCGGTCTCGTAGTCCGCGGCGAATCGCTTCCGGTAGTGCGCGAACCAGCGGGGATCGTGGTGGAGGAACAGCACGTCGTGCGGCGCCATCCGGCGGATCGCGAGCAGCGGGATCGGGGCCCGCGAGACCCGGAACGCGGCGTTGCGGGCGGAGCGTTCGTCGCAGGCCGGGTGGAACTGCCCGATCATCAGCCCGCGTTCGACCGCGGCGTCCTTCAGGTCGGCGTGCGCCCGGTCCAGGGCCGTCCAGCCGGTCTCCGACAGGTCCGGCAGGACGACGAGGTGGGTGTCGAGCGTCCGGTCCGAGCCGGAAGGAGCGCCGGAGAAGGCGTCGAGGCGGCGCAGCAGGACGCCGGCGAGTTCGGCGCGGTCCTGCCCGGTGATCTCGTAGCGGAAGTGGTAGCGCACCGCCGAACTCTTCATCGCCGCGGGTACGAAGGGGCATACCGGCCCCTTGCGGTTGAGTCCGGGGTGCGGACGGCTGACGTACTCGTGCAACCAGTCCACGACGAGCGGCAGTTCGGCCCGGACGCGATCCTCGTAGCCGTGCGGTGGCGCGACCCTGACGTCCTCGTGGATGCGCGCCGGTGGTCGCCGGGTCGGCTGCTGGACGCCCATCGTTTCCTCTCCTTCCGTGGGCGGCGCGGTCAGCCGGCGGGCGCGGCGACCACTCCGCCGCGGTGCAGGTAGCGCACGTAGTGGTCGAGCAGCGCGCTGTCGACCGGCGGACAGGTCTCCGCCCACCGCGGCCAGATCTGGAGGGTGCGGGCCTGGTCCATCCGGGGGAAGACGGAGTCGAGGAACAGCTCCTTGACCGAGATGTCGGCGTGGTTGGCCCGGGTGGCGAACAACGAGGCGAACGGGGAGATCGGCGCGTCGGGGTGCTCGCGGACGAAGCCGAGCAGCAGGTCCACCCATTCCCGGTAGGGCGTCTCGGAGATGGTGTGTCCCGCGGCGCGCAGCCGGCCGACCATGTCGGCGAGCAGCGCCGGGCGGGGATTGGTCAGGTGGAACACCCCGCCGACGTGCGGATACGTGGTGGCGAGGCCGACGACGGCGTCCGCGACGTGGTCGACCGGGACCAGGTCGAGCGGCAGGCGGATGTCAGGAGCCGTGCCGAGCCGGGTGATCGCGTCGAGGAAGGCGCAGAAGGCGGTGTCGGTGTTCCACGCGCCGGTCCTGCTGTGCCCGGTGATCTCGTACGGGCGGTGCACGGTGACCGGCAGCCCGGCGCGGGCGGCGTTCTGGAGCAGCTTCTCGGCGACCCACTTCGACTCGCTGTATCCCATGCTGATCAGCCCGGGATGGCTCAGCGGGGTGGTCTCGGTGAACAGCCGGACGCCGGCGGCGCCGCTGCCCGCGAGTACGGCGATGCTGGAGACGTAGTGCAGCGGGACACGCCGGGGCGCGGCCAGTTGGACGAGTTCCCGGACGGCGCCGACGTTGGCGTCGCGCAGGGCGCCGTACGGGTAGACGAAGTTGACATGGGCCGCGTTGTGCAGGATGAGATCCGCGGTCGCGGTGAGGTGCTTCAGGTCCTCGGCGCGCAGGCCCAGTTCGGGGTGGGTGAGATCGGCCGGGTAGCTCCTGACGCGTTCCGGGTCGGGTTCGCCGAGGCCGTGCCGGCGCAGGTTGGCGCGGATGCGGTCGAACGCGTGGGCCGGGTCGGCGGCCCTGACCAGGCAGTGCACGACGGTGTCGGCACGCCTGAGCAGCCGGTCGAGCAGGAACGCGCCGAGGAAACCGGTGGCGCCGGTGAGGAGGACGTGCCGGAGTGGGCCGCCGGTGGCCGGCCGGTCCAGTGGGGGCAGCGCGAGGTCGAGCGACGCCTCCGCCTCGAAGTCGATCTCCTCGGCGGCGGACGTACCGCAGGAGCCGGCGCCGTCGTTGGCACCGGCACCGGCACCGGCACCGGCACCGTCGCGGGAGAACGCGCTCAGCGCGGCCAGGTGGGCGGCGAGTGTCGGCCGGGCCAGCAGGCTGCGCAGCAGCGGCTGGAACCGGTCCGCCTGCAGGTCGAGCGCGGTCAGCGTGCGGATGAGCGTATGCGCGGCCAGCAGCGAGTTCCCGCCCGCCGCGAAGAAGTCGGTGTCGGGGGTCACCGGCACCCGCAGGTACTCCGCCCAGATGCGGCGGACCGCATCGGCGTCGCCCGCCGGTCCCGGCTCCCGCGACCGGTCGGCGACGCCGAGGCCGCCGGCCGGCCCGGCCGGCTGGAGGGCGTGGCGGAGGGCGGTGTAGTCGATCTTGCCGTTGTCGGTGAGCGGGAGCCGGTCCACCGGCTGGATGGGCGAGGGGACGCTGTGCGCGGGCACCCGCTCGGCCAGGAACAGGCTCACCCGCTCGGAAAGCACCGGGTCGTCCGGCCGGGCCGAGGTGACGAACGCGCTCAGTGTCCGGGTGAAGTCATCGCTGCCCCGCACCAGGACCGCGGCCTCCGCGACATCCGGGTGCGCCCGCAACTGGGCTTCCAGGGCGTCCAGTTCGATGCGCACGCCGCGGATCTTCACCTGCCGGTCGGCGCGCCCGAGGAATTCCAGGGTTCCGTCGGCGTCGCAACGGGCCCGGTCGCCGCTGCGGTACAGCCGGACGCCGGTCTCGGCGCCGACGGTCGCGGTGACGAACGCCCGCCGTGTCTCGTCCTCCCGGCCGAGATAGCCGAGGGCGAGACCGTCGCCGCCGATGAAGAGCTCGCCCTCCTCGCCGGGAAGCGCCGGGCTGCCGTCTTCCCGCAGCACATGGCAGCGGCTCCTGGCCACCGGCAGCCCGATGGGTACGGACGACGCGTCCTCGGCGAGGCCGCGGACGTCATGGGCGGTGACCATGATGCCGCCCTCGGTCGGCCCGTAGCCGTTCATCAGCCGCCGCGGCGCCCCGTGTTCGAGCACCGCCCGGGCCAGCCCGGCCGCCATGGCCTCACCACCGGTGAGGACCAGTTCGAGGCCGGCGAACATCCCCGGCTCGAAGCGGACCGCGTGGTGGAACACGCTCATCGGCATGAAGGCGTGGGTGATCCGCTCACGCCTCATCAGCGAACGCAGCTCACCCGGGTCGAGCAACGCGTTGCGGCTCGCGGCGACCAGGCAGCCGCCGTTGAGAAGTGTCGCCCACATCTCCAGGAGCGAGGCGTCGAACGACAGGCCCACCGTCTGGAGGCCGCGTTTGCCGGGGCCGGCGCACCAGGGGGCGTCGTCCAGGCCCAGTCGCACCACGGACCTGTGCGGCAGGACCACCGCTTTCGGCCGTCCGGTGGTGCCGGAGGTGAAGAGGATGTACGCGGCGTCGCCGGCCCGCCGGGTCCGGCCGGCCTGCTCGCCCGACGACGCCCCGGCCGCCGGCCGAGCCACCATCTGCTCGAAGGGCAGCCACCGCACCGGAAGTCGCTCGGGGATCGGCCCATGTCCCGGCAGTACCACCACCGTTCGCGTGCCGGACTGGCGCAGCATGTCGCTCATCCGCGCCGAGGGGTGGTGAGCGTCGACCGGAACCGCGACCGCGCCGGACCGCAGCACCCCGGCCAGCGCGACGGCGGACCGCCAGGAGCGGGTGCCGAGCACACCGACCGGATCGCCCGGGCGTACGCCCTGATCGGCCAACGTGTCGGCGACGGACGCGCAGAGCGCGTCGAGTTCGCCGTAGCAGAGCTCCCGCTCGGCGTCCCGTACGGCCGGCGCGTCCGGCGTCCGGGCGACCTGCCGGGCGAACATCTCGGGAATCGAGCGATATCCCGGGCGGGGTGCGTCCGAACGGACGGGATCTGCGACTCCCATGGTCCTCTCCAGAGTTGTTGACCTGATCGGCCACTGCCGGATGTGCCGCGCCTGTCGTGGAGACCTCAGTCGACGCGCCGCCACGAGATCCACGCGACCCGCATGATGCCGCCGCGCAGCGCCGCGGCGGTGCCGCGCACCGTCTCGCAGGTGGCCAGGTAGAGCGCGTCGCCGCCCAGTCCCCTGGCCAGTTCCTCGTGATCGGCCAGCAGGGATCCGGTCGCGTCCAGCGTGCGCAGGAAATCCTCGTGCTGGGTGGCCACGCTGACCGGCTCCCACAGCCCCGCACCGGCGTTGAGGAGATCGCCGAGGTGCGGCATCGTGCCCGGCCGGGAGTTGCGGAGCACCTCGGTCTCGAACTGCTCGCGCACCTCACGGGTCTCGCGCGGACCGGCGACACACACCTCCGCGGCGAACCGCCCGCCCGGCACGGTCCAGCCGTGCACCCGCCCGAGGACCTCACGCATGGCCGGCAGCCCGCTCCCCACCCCGGCGGGGGCGCCGCCGAGGATGTTCTCCAGTGACTGCACCGCCACCACGGAGTCGAACCCGCCGAGCGATGCGGGCAGATCCCAGAAGTCCACGTCCCGGACGTCGACGGCGGGATTCCCCATCGACTTGATGTGGCCGGCCTGGGCGAAGGAGCTGGTGACGCCGAGGGCGTGGCCGACCCGCCGCTCGTCCGCGGCGAAGGCCAGCAGTCCGCCGTAGCCGCAGCCGATATCGAGGACGCGATCGCCCGGCTTGAAGTCCGCGAGGTCGGCGACGAGATCCAGTTTCTGCTCCTGGGCCCGGTCCAGATCCCCGTCGGCGACACCTCGCCACCATCCGCTGCTGATGGTCAGCCGCGCGTCGGACCACGTACGGACGAATTCGGGGTTGCTCTCGTAGAAATCGATGTTCGCGTTGCCGGACACGGGCGACCACCCTCGTCGTCGATATGGGGCTGCGGTGGGGGAAAGGGCGAGATGTGCCTGTAGCCGCGCCACAGGCACACACCGCCCGCGCAGGGATCGGATCAGTGCGAGAAGACGAAGGTGCCGACGGCTTCCTCGGGAGTCAGGCCCGCTTCCTCACACGTCTCCGGATGAGTGGTCATGACGGTGCTGGTCTCCAGCACGTTGTCGCCCTTGTACGCGCCCGAGACGACCCGGCCCTCGGCCTTGGTCAGCGACTCGCCGGCCTCGTGGTCGTCGATGCTGAGCGTTCCGGAGATGAGGCTCTTCTCGCCGTTGGCCCACAGGATCTTCTGCGTGTACGTGGCACTGCGGGCGTCGCTGAAGCTACAGCTCGCGACCTCCTGGCCGGCCTCGTGCCAGGCGCCGTCACCGGTGGCGGCGGGCCGGTCCAGCCCGTCGTTGCACGCGGTCAGCACCCCGTCCACCGTCCAACGCACCAGATGAGGGGCGGTGGACAGGTGGTCGTCGAGCTTGGCGGTGGCGCTTCCCTTGCACAACAGGTCGACCACCGGCCCGCCGGCCTGGGACTTCGCCTCGGCGAGTGCCGGGCCCGCGGTGAGCAGCACGACGGCTCCGGCGGCGGCCGCGAGGCCGCGGACCCGCACATGTCGAGACTTTCCCGCATTGCAGAATGCGAACAGGCTCCGCATCTGTTTCGACTCCTTTCACTCCGGGAAACCGGAAATACGGCATGGGCGGAGCGCGCGCTTCATCGGCGCCGGCCCCACGAGTTGATCACCATGCGGAAAGCAGTCAACTGGATCGAACGCGGAACCCGCGGGCGACCGGCGGCGGAGTTCACTCGAATGCAGGGAAATTCCGCGGTGGTGTGCGGCGCGGTCCTGGGCTGGGCGGGAAAACAACAAAGGCAAGGAGATCGCGCTCTCCTTGCCTCTCCCAAGTTATAGCGCATGGGGGGCCTTGCGGCAAGGCCCTGGTCCTGCCGCACAATCGTCAGCCGAGGCCCGGAAAGCCGTCGGAAACCACCGATGTGCGCGGTACCTGACATCTGGGGCGTGTTTTAGAAGTAGCGTCGTCCGCCCGCAGGGCGGGGCTCACGGCGTCTGGTGCGTGCGATCGCAAGGCGGAGGGTCGTCCTCGTAGTGGGCCTACTCGGACGAGCCCGACAACGCAGCGAGCGTGCGTGCCAGGCGCCGTGAGACTGGGGGCACCTCCCAGCGGTAGCTGGGGGAGGGACTTCTAAAACACGCCCCAGCGCCGGGCCGGCCGGTGAACATGTTCTGTGGGGGATCTTCATGATCGACGTCATCGTGGTCGGCGGCGGGCCGACCGGCCTGATGCTGGCCGCCGAGTTGCGGTTGCAGAGCGTGCGGGTGCTCGTGCTGGAGAAAGATGCCGAGCCGACGAAGGTGGTCCGCTCGCTCGGCCTGCACGTCCGCAGCATCGAGGTGCTGGACCAGCGCGGCCTGCTGGACCGGTTTCTCGCGCTCGGCAAGCGGTATCCGGTCGGCGGCTTCTTCGCCGGCATCACCAAGCCGGCGACGGTCCGGCTGGACACCGCGCACGGGTACGCTCTCGGTATCCCGCAGCCGCTCACCGACCGCCTGCTGGCCGAGCACGCCGCCGAGACCGGCGCCGAGATCCGCCGCGGCGGCGCGCTGGTCGGGCTGAGCCAGGACGAGGGGGCGGTGACCGCCGAACTGGCCGACGGCACACGGCTGCGCTCGCGCTACCTCGTCGGCTGTGACGGCGGCCGCAGTACGGTGCGCAAGCTGCTCGGCGTCGGCTTCCCCGGCGAGCCGAGCCGCGTCGACACACTGATCGGCGAGTTGGAGGTGACCGCGCCGCCGGAGACGGTGACCGCCGTGGTGGCCGAAGTCCGCAGGACCCAGCTCCGGTTCGGCGTCGGGCCGCTGGGGGACGGGGTGTTCCGCGTCGTGGTGCCCGCGGCGGGGGTGGCCGAGGACCGTTCGGCGCCGCCGACCCTCGATGAGGTCAGCCGGCAGCTCCAGGTCGTCGCCGGCACCGACTTCGGGGCGCACTCACCGCGCTGGCTCTCCCGCTTCGGCGACGCGACCCGGCTCGCCGAGCGCTACCGGGTCGGCCGGGTGCTGCTGGCCGGCGACGCCGCGCACATCCACCCGCCGACCGGCGGGCAGGGCCTCAACCTCGGTATCCAGGACGCGTTCAACCTCGGCTGGAAACTCGCCGCCGAGGTCGCCGGCTGGGCGCCGGAAGGGCTGCTTGACAGCTACCACACCGAACGGCACCCGGTGGCCGCCGACGTGCTGGAGAACACCCGTGCGCAGATGGAGCTGATGGCCGTCGAGCCGGGGCCCCGGGCCGTGCGCCGGCTGCTGACGGAACTGATGGACTTCGAGGAGGTGCACCGCCACCTCATCGAGAAGATCATCGCGATCGGGATCCGCTACGACTTCGGCCCGGGGCACGACCTGCTCGGCCGCCGGCTGCGGGACGTGCGGTTGAAGGAGGGCCGCCTCTACGAGATGACGCGCGGCGGCCGCGGGCTGCTGCTCGACCGGACCGGCCGGCTCTCGGTGACGGGTTGGGCCGACCGGGTCGACCATGTCACCGATCTCGGCGACCTCGGCGATCCGAATGACGTCGGCGACACCGGTGCGCCCACCGACTCCGGCGACCGACTGGACTTCCCCGCCGTCCTGTTGCGCCCGGACGGTCATGTGGCCTGGGTCGGCGAGGACCAGACGGAGCTGACCGGCCAACTGCCCCGGTGGTTCGGCGCACCGACGCGGTGAGGGTCGCGGGCTCCACAGTCCGCGGGTGTCGCGGGGCTCGGCACGGGGCCCCTGGTCCAGTGGGTGGCCGGGCGCGATGGCCCGGCCACGAATCATGCCGATCCCCTTTTCGGCGGCAAGATGGGCGAACCGGTCCTGTCCCGTTTATCCGCCCGGTAGTTTCCCGTCCGGGTCAGCGGATCCGTCGGCCCGATGAGGTGGCCGGTACCGCGCCCACCACGTCACAGACCGACCATACGGACAGGGAACCGCCCGTGAGCACTGCGCCCGACCGCCCGGCGTCCGCCGGGAGAATTCGTCCTCTGCCGCGCACGGTCGACGCGATCAGCGGTGCGCTCGATCCGGCGAAGCGGCTCGATTTCCTCCGGGCGCTGGGGCAGGCGCCCCAGGGGCCCGCGCTGGACGAGGTGCTGGGCACGTGGTGGATGGAGGCGATGTTCGACTCCGTTCCCGGCCGCGCGGAGCGGCTTGCCGCCACCGTCGCCGGACGCGATCTGGTACGGCTGCCCGACGACCTCGGGGGCGAGTGATGCGGCAGATGTCGCGCGGCTGGACAGCCGTCGCCGAGCTGAAGGCCGCCGAGGTGCTGCATCTGATGGGCACCTCGGGTTCTCGCGAGCTGCACGACCGGATGGTGCTCTTTCTGCGGGCCCTGGCCCTGGAGGTGGGGGACGCGGTCGAGGCGGGCAAGACGCCGCCGGGATCGCCGATGGTGGTCGACGAGGTGGTCTGGTACAGCGTCGCGGTCCCGTGGGAGGAGGTCTTCTTCAGCTACAGCGTCTATCCCGAGCGGCGCCAGATACGGATCTGCGACCTCATCTGGCTGGACGTCGGGTGATCGTCGGGTGACACCGGGCCGGCCGGGTCGCGCGGCGCCGGGCGCCCCCCGCGGCCTACCCCGGATGCCGGTACGTCACCGGGCGCCGGCCGGCCGCCCGCCGTAGCGTGGATCGCGGCACCGGCTCGACCGGAGCGCGGCCGGCTGGGCGCCGCGGACGCAGCGCCGGGCCGGCGAACGGCAGGATGCTCCGATGACCGCACGCCCGCACTGGCTCTTCGGCGACCAGTTGGGCCCGCACTTCCTCGACCCGCGCCACGGCGGGCCCGACGCGCAGGCCCCCGTACTGATGATCGAAGCCCGCTCGGTCCTGCGGCGACGCCGCTTCCACCGGGCCAAGGCCCATCTCGTGCTGTCGGCGATGCGGCACCGCGCGGCGGAGCTGGGCGACCGGGTGCGGTATGTCCGGGCCGAGACGTACGCCGAGGGGCTGGCCAAGGCCCGCGGCCGCAAGCGGGTTCCGCTGACGGTCTGCCATCCCACCTCACGCCGGGCGCTGGAGTTCGTCGGCGCGCTGGACGGGGTCGAGGTGCTGGCGGCGAAGGGTTTCCTCGTCTCGCACGAGGAGTTCTCCGGCTGGGCCGGGCGGCACGGCGGCGGGGGCCTGCGGCTGGAAGGCTTCTACCGGTGGGTGCGCGAGCGGCACGACCTGCTGATGGACGCAGGCGGGCCGGCCGGCGGACGGTGGAATCTCGACCAGGACAACCGCGAGCCGCCGCCGCGGGGCCGCACGGCCCTCGGTATCGAAGAGCCGTGGCGCCCGGCCGAGGACGCCATCGACGACGAGGTCCGCCACGACCTCGACCGCTGGGAGAAGGCCGGCGAGGTCTCCTTCGTCGGGCGCGATGGACCACGGCTCTTCCCGGCCACCCGGCGGGAGGCGCTGACCGCGCTCCGCCGCTTCACCGCCCACCGGCTGCCGGACTTCGGCCGCTACGAGGACGCCATGCTCGCGGCCGATCCGGTGATGAGCCACAGCCTGCTGTCCGCCCCGCTGAACCTCGGGCTGCTCGACCCGGCCGAGTGCGTGGGGCGGGCGGAGCAGGCCTGGCGGGACGGCGCGGCCCCGCTGAACAGCGTGGAGGGCTTCGTCCGGCAGATCGCCGGCTGGCGGGAGTACGTATGGCATCTGTACTGGCACTTCGGCGAGGAGTACCGCGGCCGCAACGCCCTGGGGCATCGCGAGCCACTGCCCGGCTGGTTCCTGGACCTGGACGCCGACGCGGTGACGGCCCGCTGCCTGTCGACGGTGCTGGCGCAGGTACGGGACACCGGCTGGACGCACCACATCCCGCGGCTGATGGTGCTCGGCAGCCGGGCGCTCCAGGACGGCTGGGACCCGGCGGCGGTCACCGACTGGTTCCACCGCTGCTTCGTGGACGGCTACGACTGGGTGATGCTGCCCAACGTCGTCGGCATGTCGCAGTACGCGGACGGGGGGCTGATGACCTCCAAGCCGTACACCTCCGGCGGCGCGTACATCAACAAGATGAGCGATCTGTGCGGGTCCTGCGCCTACCGGCCCACCGAGCGCACCGGCGAACGCGCCTGCCCGTACACCGCCGGCTACTGGGCCTTCCTGCACCGCAACCGGGAGCGGCTGGCCGGGAACCACCGTACGGCTCAGGCGGTCCGGGGCCTCGACCGGCTCTCCGACCTGCCGGAGCTGCTGGCCCAGGCGGGCCGCCGGAAGGACGCCCCGCCGTGAACCGGCGGCCCGGCGGCCGTCGGGGCAGCCGCCGTCGGGGGGACACCGTGCCCACCGGAAGGGCGCGAGCGCCCGGGACCCGAGATGAGGAAGCCTGATGCCTGAACTGCCCGACGTCGAGGGGTTCCGCCGCGTGCTGCGCGAGTGCGGGCAGGGACGGGTGATCGAGAAGGTGGCGGTGGCGGACGCCGGGGTGCTCCGCGACGTGAGCGCGCGCCGGTTCCGCGCCGGGCTTGAGGGTCACCGGCTGAGCGCTCCGGAGCGCCACGGCAAATGGCTGATCGCGCGGACCGACGACGGGCCGGCGCTGCTGCTGCACTTCGGGATGACCGGTCGGCTGCTGTGCTGTGCGCCGCGGGAGCCCCGGCACCGCCACGACCGGGTGCGGCTCGATCTCGGCGACGGGCACGAACTGCGCTACCGCGACCAGCGCAAGCTCCAGGGCCTGCGGCTGGCCGGCTCCGAGGCCGAGGTGGACCACCTGCTGGCGGGCCAGGGGCCGGACGCGCTGGCGGTGGACCGGGCGGAGTTCTGTGAACTGCTCGGCCGCCGACGAGGCCGGATCAAGCCCGTGCTGATGGATCAGGCCACCCTCGCCGGTCTGGGCAATCTGCTGGTGGACGAGATCCTGTGGCGTGCCCGCATCCACCCGGCCGCGCCCGCGAACCGCCTCACCGAGGCGGAGTGCGCTCTCCTGCACTCCGGCATGCGCCGCGTCCTGTCGCTCTCGGTGCGCGCGGGAAGGGTTCCCGGCCGGCCGTCCTGGCTCACCGGGCACCGGGAGGAGCCGTCGGCGAAGTGTCCGCGCTGCGGCACGCCGCTGCGCCGTGGCAAGGTCGACGGCCGCACCACCGTGTGGTGCCCGCACGACCAGCCGGAGAGGGCGGGACGCTAGTGCGTGTGTGGCTCCGGCCCCGACTTCGACGGTCAGGAGGATGGCCGCGGAGCCAGGTGGTCGAGGACGAAGGACAGCGCGCGGCGGAAGGCGTCGACGCGCTCCTGCGTCACGGTGCTGCTGTGGCCGTCGTCGTGCCAGTGCACGTCGAACGCCGCGCCCGCCGCCGACAGGGCGTCGGTGTACGTGCCGATCTGGCGCGGTGGGCACCGCGGGTCGTTGCGGCCCGCGGTGATCAGCACCGGCGCCCGCACGGCGGTCGCGTACGTCATCGGTGAGGAGTCGGCGTACCGCTCGGGCACCTCCTCAGGCGTGCCGCCGAACAGCGTCCGGTCCAGTGCCTTGACGTCGTCGCGCTCGTCCTCGTAGGCGACCACGCTGTCGGCCACCGGGGCGGTCGCGACGCCCGCGGCCCACAGGTCCGGCTGTGTACCGAGGCCCAGCAGTGTCAGGTACCCGCCCCACGACGCGCCGGCCAGGACCAGGCGGTCCGGGTCCAGGACTCCCTCGGACACCAGGAGCGCGCGCACCGCGGCCACGTCCGCCAACTCGGTGTGCCCGACGCGGGCCCGCAGCGCCTGCGCCCACTTCTCGCCGTAGCCGCTGGACCCGCGGTAGTTGACCCGGACGACGGCGAACCCGTGATCCAGCCAGCCGGCCGCCTCGGGATCGAAGGCGTCGCGGTCCTGTTCGTCGGGCCCGCCGTGCAGCAGGAAGACCGCGGGGTGCGGCGCGCGCGCACCGGCCGGCAGGTTGACCAGGGCGGGCACCGGGCCGCCCGGACCGTCGACCCACCGCTCCCGGGTCGGTGTCGAGGCGGGCGCCCGGAGCCCCGGCAGGACGAAGCCGGAGGGCTCGCCCACCGTGGCGAAGGTCGGGGGCCGCTCCGTGCTCGACCAGATGTACCAGATCCCGCCGTCGGGCCGGGTGCGCGCGTACTCCACGGTGCCGCGGGGCACGTCGAGCGGGGTCAGCCGCCCGCCGGCCAGGTCGTAGCGGTACAGCAGGGAGTGGGCCTGGAAGTTCTGCCGCACCAGCAGCCCCGAACCGTCCTGATACCAGTCGGCGTCCACCTCGCCCGGAAGACCGAGCGTGATGGGGAACCGCTCGCCGGTGGCCGCGTCGACGATCAGCGGCTCCCAGCTGTCCCCGCGCAGCTCGCGCAGCAGCAGCCTGGTGTCGCCGCGGACGGGCGCGAAGCCGACGGCCTCCAGCGGCTCGCCGGGTTCTCCGATATCGCGCACGGTGGAGCCGTCGGGCCGCAGCACCCGCAGGGCCGGGTGCCACAGGTCGCCGTCCTCGGTGTGCAGGATCGCCAGCAGGTCCACGCCGCGGCTGAGGTCGACGGCCATGGCCGCCTCCTCGTGCCGGTAGACCACGGGCGCCGTGCCGTCCGGCCGCAGCAGGTGAACGGCGGTTCCCTCGGGGGTGGACAGGCCGATCAGCGCGTGGCCGTCGAGGCCCATCGCCAGGCCGGCCTGCCAGCCGGGTGCGAGCTCGGGGCTGACCGGCTCGTCCGGGCCGCCGTGGAACGGCTGGCGCATCCACACGCCCAGCTCGTCGCCGCCGCCGTCCCGGAACCACCACACCGCCTCGCCGGAGGCCTCGACGGCGCTGTCCCTGCTGCCGCCGGCGACGTGGGTGACCTGCCGCAGGCGGCTGGTGTCGCGGTCCCAGCAAAAGACCTGGGCGGCGCCGGGCAGGTCACTGACGAAGACGCAGCGCTGCGGATTGCTCTTGGCCCAGGCCGGCAACGTGTGCCGCGGTGCGCGGAAGCGGCGCTCCCAGCGGGGCTCGGCCTTCTCGGCCGTCGCGGAGCGCCCGGACTGCCCGGACTGCGGCGATGCGGTCATCCACGTCTCCTGGGTCGCGTCCCGTCCGGCTGTCGTCCCGCCGTCCGGGTGTCCGTCGTTCGGTCGCCGTCCGGATGTCCTCCGCCGGGCCGCGCCCGCGCTGTGCGCGGCATCCGCTTCAGTGGCAGCCGCAGCTTGCGGCCTTGACCCGGTTCATCCGGCGCCGCCCGGGCGTCGGCGCGGCGCAGGACTCCGCGGCGCTCGGGGTGAGGGTCTCGCCGCCGGCGGTGACCACGCTGTTCTCCAAGCGCAGCAGCAGTTCCAGCGTGCCGTCACCACCGGTGCCCAGGAGCACGTACGGCGCGGGGCCGTTGCTGCCGGCGGCGCACCGGTGGGCGTGGCCGCCGAACGCGGGCGCGGTGACCGCGGGGTTGACGCCGAAGCCGATGGCATGGACCCGCGCGTGGCGGTCGTCCGCCCGGATCAGGTCGGTCAGGGTCCGCCCGGCCCCGTCGGAGCCGTCATCGACCACCTTGACGCCGGTGACCCTGCCCCGGTCGACGGTGAGCACCACCGGGTAGTGCGTCAGTTGCCGCAGGCCCTCGTGGACCCGGCCGCGTTCCGCGGCGGTCGCGGCGCCGGAGAAGACGGCGGGCTGTCCCTTGACGGTCAGTTCGCCGTCCAGCGGCAGGACGCCGTCAGCCCGCGCGGCCAGTGTCAGCCAACCGTCGGGGGCGGTGTGGAGCGTGCCGGGGGTGAACGGGCCGAATCGGTGGCGGACCACGGCACCGCTGGCCGGCGCGGTGTGCGCGGACAGGCCCGTCAGCCCGTCGGTGAACGTCAGACCGCTGTCGGCCAGCAGCGCGGTGCGCAGCCGCGGACCGTCGTCGAGGAGCGGGTCGGTCCCGCGCAGCCCGTCGAGCAGGTGGGCGGCCTCGGCCGGCGCGGTCCGGTCGTCGGCGGTGACGGGCACGGCCACCACGGTGCGGTGCGGGCCGATCGCCGCGTCGGTGGCGGCCAGCAGCTCCGGCCGCGAGCTGACGACCAGGACGTCGCTGTCCTCGGGGATCTGTCGGTCCACCAGGTCCTCCAGGGAGCAGCCGGCCGGAGCCGGCAGGTGTTCGACGCCGGATCCGGAGGGCGCCGGACGGACGGCGGCGTGCAGGCGCTCGTCCGTGACGAGGTAGAAGTGCCGGTGGCGCTCGGCGAATTGTCGGTAGGCTTCCGGCGTGACTGTGGCGGCGTCCATGTCTGTCCCCTCCAACCGTGCGTAAGTTCTGCCTGCGGTTTCTCGCGTGTCCTGCCGGGTACCGTTGCGGAGACGGGGCCAGAACGCCTCTGGCCCCGTCTCGTGCTACGGCGCTCAGCCCAGGAGGGTGCCGAGGTAGTTCGCGTTCTTGCGGACCTTGATGGTCTTCTTCTCCATGACATTCACCTCCGTGCCGATTCCGAAGGGGCGGTGGGGGTTGTCTCAGCCCAGGAGGGTGCCGAGGTAGTTCGCGTTCTTGCGGACCTTGATGGTCTTCTTCTCCATGACGTTCACCTCCGTTTCCGGGAATGGCGTCGGAGCTGTCCCGCGCCGGTACCGGCGCGCCGCGTCAGAGCGCGGCGGCCTTGCGGACCGACGGAGCACCGCCCTTGTTCCCCAGCACCACGGCACCGCTGTCGGTGTACACCGTGGTGTCGGGAGAAATGATGTCGAGGTGGAACTGGGTGAAGGGGGTGAGCCCCAGGCCCCAGTGCAGGCACCCGTCGGTACCGCCGTACACCTCGTTCATGGCGTGGTTGCCGGGCAGGATGTCCAGGCTCGTGTTGAGCGCGTGGCCGATCTCCCAGATCAGCGCGTACCGCGAGTCCACGGTGAAGAGGGCCTCGAAGACCTCGGCGATCGCCTTGCCGGCCGGTTCGAAGGGCCGCAGGTCGCTGATGCGGCCGTGCGTCACCTTCGCGACGACGGCGTGCTCCTCCAGCCCGGCCAGCAGGCCCTGCAGGCGGAACTGGTCGCGGCGGCTGAACGACGGGGTCCCGTTGTGCAGGATCGGGAAGCCGCGCAAGGCGATCTCGCCCTCCAGGGGCAGGTACAGCTGCTCGTCGAACTCCACGATCTGCGTGGGCAGCACGCTGATCTCTCCGGCGGGGACGATCTGCTGCTCGCCCCAGGCGAGCGAGCCCGCCTGCTGGTTCCACACCAGGCTCTCGTCCAGGTGGTCGAGTTCGGCGCGGGTGCCGTGCCGCTCGTCGACGTACACCAGGTGGTCGGTGGACTCAGCCAACTCGAAGAAGCGGTCGCTGAAGGCGTCCTGCTCCTGGGCGGATGTGCGCTCGATGACGTCGATGAAGTGCCGTATGACGTCGAGGGAGGTGGGGGTGGAATTGCTCGCCATTCCGAGCAGCTTGCGCTGCGGACCCAGGGCCTCCGGCGAAGGTGATTCGAAGAACCTGTGGGGCGATATGACGAGGGTGTGCGACCCTTCGGGGATCGTGCCGTCCGCCAGCATCGCGTCGAAGTCGTCGCCCGCGGAGATCAACACCGTGCGGTACTCCTTGTACGGCGCATCCCGCACCACGGAGATATTGTCGACGATCTCTGGATTGGTCACCAGACAGAAGATCGAATCCTCAGCAGATCCGAACTGGCTGAATCTGGACGGGTCTATCAGAACCTGAGTTGTCACGGTCAGCTCCCTCTCGGTGTCTGCTCCCAGATCGTGTCCGTTGCCGGTGTTGACTGTCAAGACCCGCTGGGAACGGCATTCGATCATTGTGCGATGTGGCGAATGGATTTCTTTCTGTCTTTTGGTAAGCGGACGGCCATTGATCGTTTTCTCCGTCGCCGTCGGCTGAACCGTCCGCGCAATGCGCCCGGACTCCCTCCTTCACCTGCGCGGACGCCGGGCCGCCGACGCCCCGGGCGCACTACCGCACACAGCCGGCGGGCGCGGGTCCGAGTCGATTCCAGCCACCTCGGGTGGCTCGTCGCGGCCCGCCGCCGGCGGTCGGCGGCGCGGTCGGAAAATGACCAGAAGACCACGCTGTTGCCAGCGCGCCGAAGCCCTGGTAATCGTAATGTGATCTACCGGAAAAGGATCTGATTTGGCGCAAGGGGAAGTTGGCATTGGTTGGGACTGATGTGAACCGACCAGAGGTCCGTGAGTCGGCGAAAAATACGTGGACCGCTCCGGCGGCGCGCAAAGCCCCGCCGGTGGGTTGCTTTGAGCCAAGTGCACGTGATCACAAGGCGGTCCTTGCACTCGGCATCGCCGTTGAGGTTCCATAGCAAATGCGAACAGCGGCATCTGGAATGTCTCCCGGTACGCCGACCTTGTTGGAGTCAGGCACTGCCAATGTGCGGACGCGCGTGGGGGACCGTAGTTGTTCCCTCCGGTCGTCGATGATCTCCCGCGGTTGTGCGGCCGAAGTGGCTTGCGCACCCGCCGCATTCCGGAGGCCCGCCGGACGCACCCACTGCACCCCCGCCGAGGTCGGGGCGGCCGACGGCCCTCGCCGCGCCGTTACCCCCCGGGGCGCGTCCCTGCCAGCACTGACCGCCCACCGCGAGGAGAGGCATCATGTCCGTGTCTCCGATGAACGCCGTCGTACAGCGCGCTCTGGAGGGCGACCCGTTGGCCTGGGCCGACCTCATGGACAGCTTCTCCGGCCTGATCGCCAAGATCACTTACAACTACCGGCTCAGCCATGCCGACTGCGCCGACGTGCGGCAGTTCGTGTGGATGAAGATGTACGAGCACCTGTCGGCCGTCCGCAACCCCGAACAGCTCGGCGGCTGGGTCGCGGTCGTCGCCCGCAACGAGTGCAACCGCCTCGTGCGGCGCAGTTCGCGCGAGGTCACCAGCGCCGACTGCGAGTTGGCCACCGCCCTCGCCGACACCGAGGACGCCAGCGGACCCGTCATGCGCGCCGAGAGCAGCGCCCTGCTCTGGCGCGCGGTCAAACGGGTCTTGAAGGAACGCGACTACACCCTCATCCATATGACGATGGCCGACCCGCCCGCCAGCTACGCCCAGGTCTCCCAGCACCTCGGTATCCCCCTCGGCAGCATCGGACCCACCCGGCAGCGCTGCCTCGCGCAACTGCGGGCCCGGCTCAGCCAGGGCGAGTGCCGTGAACTGGTCGCTCACTGATGTCCGCCAGCCACCCCAGGAGCCGCCATGAACCCCGCCGCGTCCCCCCGTCCTCGTACGCTCTGCCAGAAGGTCTGGGACGCCCACGTCGTGGAGGCTGACGGCGACGACAGCGATCTGCTGTACATCGACCTCCACCTTGTGCACGAAGTCACCTCCCCCCAGGCGTTCACGGCCCTCCAGACATCCGGCCGCGCCGTCCGGCGCCCCGCCCAGACCCTCGCCACCACCGACCACGTCGTGCCCACCCGCGGCCGCGGCCTCGGCGCGGCCGACGCCGACGCCGCCCAGCAGATCCGGGCGCTGGCCGCCAATGCCGGCCGGTTCGGCGTGCCGCTCTACGAACGCGGCCACCCCCGGCAGGGCATCGTGCACGTCATCGCCCCCGAGATGGGCCTGACCCTGCCCGGCACCACCGTCGTCTGCGGCGACAGCCACACCTCCACCCATGGTGCGTTCGGCGCCCTCGCCTTCGGTATCGGCACCAGCCAGGTCGAACACGTCCTGGCCACCCAGACCCTCCGGATGCGCCGTCCCGGCACCACGAGCGTGCGGATCGACGGGGAGCTGCCCGCCGGGGTGACCGCCAAGGACCTCGTCCTCGGCGTCATCCGGCACGTCGGCACCACCGGGGGCACCGGCACCGTCATCGAGTACCGCGGCTCCGCCGTCGCCGCCCTCCCGATGGAGGCGCGCATGACCGTGTGCAACATGTCCATCGAGGCGGGCGCACGAGCCGGCATGATCGCACCGGACGAGACCACCTTCGCCTATCTTGAGGGCAGGCCCCGCGCCCCCAAGGGCCCTCTGTGGGACGAGGCCGTGGCCTACTGGCGCACCCTCGCCACCGACGACGGTGCCCACTTCGACCACCGGGCCACCATCGACGCCGCCACCCTCAGCCCGTTCGTCACCTGGGGCACCGACCCCAGCCAGAGCGTCCCCCTCGACGGCGCCGTCCCCGACCCCGACAGCCTGACCGGCGCCGACCAGCGGGAACGGGCCCACCGTGCCCTGCACTACATGGGCCTGCGCCCCGGCACCGGCATGCGGGACATCCCCGTGGACGTCGTCTTCATCGGATCGTGCACCAACGGACGCCTGGACGACCTGCGGGCGGCCGCCGAGGTCGCCCGCGGCCGCCACGTCGCCCCCACCGTCCGCGCTCTCGTCGTCCCCGGCTCCACCGCCGTAAAGCAGCTCGCCGAAGCCGAGGGCCTGGACCAGGTCTTCCGGCAGGCCGGCTTCGAGTGGCACTCAGCCGGCTGCTCCATGTGCTGCGCCATGAACGGCGAACTGCTCCGGCCGGGAGAGCGCGCCGCCTCCACCTCCAACCGCAACTTCGAAGGCCGCCAGGGCGCCGGCGGACGCACCCACCTGGTCTCCCCGGCGGTCGCCGCGGCGACCGCCGTCACCGGCACCTTCGCCGCCCCCGCCGCCTTGGCGTGAACGGACCGGCACCCACGACACCCGCGACACACCGAGGAGGACGGGATGGAACCCGTGCACGTGGTCGAAGGCACCGCGGTCGTCCTGGACCGCGCGGACGTCGACACCGACCAGATCATCCCGGCGTCTCGCCTCAAGCGGGTCGACCGCTCCGGATACGCCGACGACCTGTTCGCCGGCTGGCGCGCCGACCCCGGTTTCATCCTCAACCGGCCCGAGGCCGCCGGCGCCCGGGTACTCGTCGCCGGCCGCAACTTCGGCTGCGGCTCCTCACGCGAACACGCCGTGTGGGCCCTGATGGACTTCGGCTTCCGCGCCGTCATCAGCGAACAGGTCGCCGACATCTTCCGCGGCAACGCCGTCACCGCCGGCCTCGTCCCCGTCGAACTCCCGCCCGACCAGATCCGGGACGTGATGGACGCCCTCACCGGCGACCCGACCCGCGCCGTGCGGATCGACCTCGTCGACCAGCGGGTCCACGTCGAACGCACCGACATCGACCTCCCCCTGCTCCTCGCCGCCTCCAGCCGCGCCGCCCTGCGCTCCGGCACCGACCCCGTCGCCCGAACCCTGCGCGGCGCGGAACGCATCGAAGCCTACGAGCGCCGCCGCCCGGCCTGGATGCCGCGGATCGAGGACTGACAACGGCGCCGCGCGGCCACGGCCGCTCACACCCCCGGCAGCACCACCGGACTGCGCCAGCCGTGCACGTCCTCCGTGACGCCGTACTGGATGTCCAACAACCGCTCGCGCAGCGCCAGGGTCACCGGGTTTCCCGTCCCCGTCGGCGCCTTCCACTCGCGCTCGCCCCGGCGCATCGCCTCCACCGGCGTCACCACCGCCGCCGTCCCCGACGCGAACACCTCCCGCAGCGAACCGTCCTCCCAACCCGACTGCCAGAACTCGATGGGCAGCCGCTCCTCCCGTACGTCGTAGCCGTCGTCGGCGGCCAGCGTCAGCAGCGAGTCCCGCACGACCCCCGGCAGCAGCGTCCCGGTCAGCCGCGGCGTCAACAGACGCGTCGGACCGCCGTCCTCCCCGTCGGCGACGAAGAACAGGTTCATCGCCCCCATCTCCTCGATCCACCGGCGCTCCACGGCGTCAAGCCAGACCACCTGCTCACAGCCCTGCTCCGCCGCCTCCCGTTGCGCCAGGAAGCCCGCCGCGTAGTTGCCGGGGTACTTGACGGCGCCCGTGCCGCCCGGCGCCGCGCGCACGAAGGTGTCCGAGACCCACACCGACACCGGCGACAGTCCGCCGGAGAAGAACGACCCCACCGGCGAGGCGATCAGCACGAACAGGTACTCCTGCGCCGGCCGCACCCCCAGGGTGGGCTCCACGGCGATGATGAACGGCCGCAGGTACAGGCTCTGGCCGCGGGCCGAGGGCACTTGCGCGTGATCGGCCGCCACCAGGGCGTGCAGCGCCGCCAGGAAAGCCCGCTCCGGCAGCTCCGGGATGACCAGCCGCTGCGAGGACCGGTTGATCCGGCGGGCGTTGTGCTCCGGCCGGAAGAGCGCCACCCCGCCGTCCTGCTGCCGGTACGCCTTCAGGCCCTCGAAGACGATCTGGCCGTAGTGCAGCCCCACGGCCGCCGGATCCAGCGCCAGATGCTGGTAGTCGATCAGCTCCGGGTCCTGCCAGCCGCCGGCGGAGGTCCAGCGGATCGTCACCATGTGGTCGGTGAACCGGGTGCCGAAGCCCAGACGCCCGGCATCGTCCGGCTGCGTCGCTCCGGACTGCCGGGCGGTGGAGGCCATCACCGTCATCGTCGTGCTCCTTCGTCGGGTCCGTCGTGGTCACGTCCCCTCGGATGAGCCGGGCGCGGCCCTCGCTGATACAGCTTCGGCGAGTTGCCCGGACAGGTATTTTCCGTCCCCTCCCGCGACTCCTTCATCCGACGGAGCGGTTGCCGGACGGAACCACTGACACGGGCGGTGCCCTTCGCTCGACCGCGCGCACGGCGTGGCGCGCGGTGATCACCATGCGGCTGACCTCGGGAGACCACCATGCTGGACAGCTCGATCTGGGAAAACGACATCGTCCGGGCCTCGGCACGAGCAGGCAGGATCGTGCTGTTCGAGGAATCCGCGCGCGACGGCGCCCAGGGCAAGACCTTGATGGACGCGGAGACCCGGCTGCGGCTCGCCCGCCGTACCGGCGAGATGTTCGGCGACGACGGACCGCGGCACGTCATGTTCGCCGCCGGCTTCCCCTCCGCCTGCAAGGAGGAGTTCGAGATCACCCGGCGCGTCGCGCTGGAGGCGGAGAACGTCAGCAGCACCTGCATCTGCCGGGGCACCCCCAAGGACATCGACACCGCCATCGCCGCTATGAGCGGCGCCCCCCACGGCCGGATCATGTACTTCCTGCCCGGCTCCGAGGCCGTCTCCCAGGCGCTGCTGAAGAAGAGCGCCAAGGAGTCCGTGGACCGGGCCGTCGCCATGGGCGAGTACGCGCTGGAACGGGCCGACGGCCTCGCCATCGACATGGCGTTCTCCCACTCCCCGCAGGCCGACCGGGAACTGCTCATCGAGGCCGTCTCCCGGCTCACCCAGGCCGGCGTCGCCAGCGTCCAGCTGGCCGACACCGTCGGCGGGGTCCTGCCGCCCCAGGCGTTCGAGCTGTACACCGACGTCATCCGGCGCGCCGACCCGCAGGCCCTGGTGATGGCCCACCTCCACAACGACCTCGGGCTGGGCCTGGCCAACACCCTCCAGGCCATCCGGGCCGGCGTCCGCATCGTCGCCAGCTCGTGGCTCGGCCTCGGCGAACGGTCCGGCATGGCCTGCACCGAGCAGCTGCTCTTCCTGCTGGCCTACGCCCCCGAACGGCTGCCCACCCTCATCGGCGAGACCGGCCCGCTGTGGTGGACCCAGCCCGACCTGACCGTCATACCGGAGCTGGCCGGACTGGTCTCCGAGCAGACGGGCACCCCCCTGAAGGTCACCGACCCGCTGGTCGGCTCCGGCGTCGGCACGATTTCCACCGGCACGCCGTTCGTCGACCGCTCGCTCTTCCAGCCCTACGACCCCGAGACGCTGCTGGGGATCAGCGCGCAGATCGTGCTCACCCAGCTGGCCAGTGACCGCGTCGTCGGCGCCGCCGCCGACAGCATGGGCATCAAGCTGGACGCCGACCAGATCCGCATCGCCACCCAGTGGGTGAAGTCGGAGGCGTTCCGCCGCGGCGAGGCGGTCGTCCCGCCCGAGTCCTTCCGGGTGTTCACCGACGGGCTACTCGCCCAGGAACCCACGGCATGACGGTCATCTCCTGCGACCAGGCCGGACTGGCCGGCGTCACCCGCGCGCTGGACACCGGCGAGGCCGTGCTGCTCCCGACTCCCTCCCCGCTGCCGTACGTCGTCGCCGGGCGGGTCGCCGAACGGGTCAACACCGCGAAGGGCCGCCCGGCCGGCCAGGCCGTCGCCCTGTGGGTGCCCGACCTGGCCCCGGTCACCCCCTGGATCGCCCTCGCACCGCACCATCTGCCCCTGCTGCGCTGGCTGCTGGTGAAGGAACTGGTCACCGTACTGGTCCCGGTCCGGCCGTCCGGCCTCACCCCGTCATGGGTGGCCCCCGCTCTGCGCGACGGCCACGTGCTGCTGGCCGGTCCCGGCCTGCCCGCCCTCAACGCCCTGCACGCCGGCCCTCGGCCGCTCTACGTCAGCAGCGGCAACCGCACGACCCACCCGCCGGTCGCCACCGCCGCCGAGGCGGCGGCGACCTTCGGCCCCGACGTGCTCGTCCTCGACGGCGACGAGTTCCGCGACGCCGCGGTCCGACACGCCTCCTCCACCATGCTCCGCTTCGGCCCCCGGGCGGAACTCGACGTGGTGCGCCACGGGATCCAGGACGCACCCTTCGCGGACGGCGAGACGTATCTGAAGGACCTCAGGGAACGGCTGCCGGCGGTGGAGCCGGCCGGGTAGCACGGCAGGCCACCTGCTGCGGGCACGGTGGGGTGGGGGCGCCACCCCCCACCCCTCAACCGTGTTCGGGTCCCGGCGTCGGGGAGGCCAGCGCGGATCGCCGTTCTTCCAGCAGCGCCGCGTACCCCGAGGTGTCCCGGTCCAGCCCGGGGAAGTACGGCGCCAACGTCTCGGGATCCACGAAGCCGTGGCGCACCAGGTGCGGCGGGTCGAAGGTCAGATCGATGATCGTGTTGCCCGGGTGCGCCTGCGGCGGCCGGGCGTCCCGCCGCTCCTGCCCCTCGTCCACGATCAGGTCGACCCGGTCGCCGAGGTCGGCCACCGTGACGTCGAACGTGACGTCGATCGCCCCCTGCCCGGACAGGTTCGCCGACGACGCGCCGAGCGGCCGGCCCAGCAGCTCCAGCACGTCCTGCAACGGCGACCCCGGTCCCTGGCAGCAGACGGCGAGTGTCGGCAGACCCAGCGTCAGCCGTGGCGGGAAGGGATACGCGCGTCGCATGACCAGCGCGGTCGGCGCCGGCCACACCTTCTCCAGGATCGCCGGACGTAGCGTCGCCGGCACCTCCACGTACCTCTCGGCCTGACCGGCCTCCGCCACGAACAGGCTCAGCGGCCCGAACTTGGTACGCCGCTTGGCCTCGAAGAGGCGGTCGATCGCCTGGGCGTTGAACGGGTCGCAGAAGAGCCCGTAGTTCGTCAGTGTCGGCAGCGCCACGAGCCCGCCGTCCGCGAGCACCGCCGCAGCCTCGCGCAAGGTGTCCGGGCTCAGTTCCCTGACCGTCGACTCGGTCATCGTGTGGCACCGCCTTCACAAGTCCGCTCCGTCTCGGTCGACCAATTTACCTTGCGCACAGTCGCCAGTCCACGACTCCACGTGACGCGGCGGGGTCGACGGCGCGGCGCGACCCTGGTGCGCGCCGGCGCGCCTGACAGGTCGTAGACTCCGCCGAGATCACGCGCGTCTTCCGGCGCCGGCGGTGCCCGGCCCGGCCATCGGGGACGCTTGGCCCCAGGATCCGGCGAGGAACGAGCCATGGCGAACCACCAGCAAGCGGATCCCCTCTCCCCCCGGACCCGGCCCTGGTCCGCCGCCGCCGTCTGCGACGCCGCCGCCCGCCTCGGCCACGGCTGCCTGCCACTGCCCGGGCTGGCGCCGGTCACCCCCGACATGCGGCTGCGAGGCCGGCTGCGCCGGGTCCTCCACCGCGAGGGGGTGGTCGACATCCTGCACGCGCTGGACGCGGCCGGACCTGACGAGGTCCTGCTCATCGACGACGCCGAGCGCACCGACCGGGCCTGCGTCGGCGACCTGGTGGCCCTGGAGGCCCGGGCATCGGGCCTGGCGGGACTGCTCATCTGGGGCAGCCACCGCGACACCACCGAGCTCACCGCGATCGGCCTCCCCGTCTTCAGTCTCGGCGTCAGCCCGCGCGGCCCGCACGCCGCCGACGCCCCCGCGCGGCCGTACCAGGTGCCGCCCGGCCGGGACGGCGACCTGGTTCTCGCCGACGCCGACGGCGCGGTGGTGCTCGCGGCGGAGTGGGCCGAGCAGGTGCTTGACGTCGCCGCCGATGTCATCGAGCAGGAACGCCGCCAGGCGGCGCTGCTGCGCGATGGCGTCTCGCTGCGCACCCAACTGGACTGGGAGGATTACCGCGAGCGCAAGCGCACGGACGACTCGTACACCTTCCGCTCCCACCTGGCGCACCGAGGCGCGGCGGTGGAATGAGCCGCGCGGCGTTCCGTGCGGTGCCGGCGAAGGCCGCGAGTACGGCGGGTCCATCGGGTGCCACGCACGCGCGATGGACGAAGTGGGAGCACCAGACGCCGTGAGCCCCGCCCTGCGGGCGGACGACGCCACCTCTAAAACACGCCTAGTGCCCGGTGTGTGAGGGCGGGGTGCGGGCGGTTCGCGGCTTCCGGCTCGGCCCGCGCGGAGCGGCTTGCGCGCTGAGCAGGTCGCGCAGCGCCGGGCGCTCCGCCAAGGCGGCGACCGCCGGGAGCCGCTCGCCGGCCGGCCCGCGGACCGGGCGGGTCACCGGGTGGGGTCGGCGCGGCGTGGTGCCGGGCGCTGGAGCCGGAGTGTGGCCTCAGCGGACGATGGACACGATCTGAAGGGCGGCCAGGGCGAGTCGACGGTCTCCCTGGACGCGGGTGCGAGCGAGGGCCGTGTCGGGCTCGATGCCGCGCGAGCACAATCGCCAGGCGGTCTCCGCGTCCAGGCGGGCCGACGCGGCCGGCCGGCCGGCGGAAGCTTCGGCCAGTGACCAGCGGTCGGCGGTGGCGGTGACGGTCCAGGTGCCGCCGGCCGGCCCGTCGACGACCACCTGGACCTGCGTCCCCACGGCCGCCGATGTGTCGCGCAGCGTGTGTGGCAGAGCGCGCATGAAGGTGTCGAGGATCGCGGTCAGCGGACCCGCCTCGGGGTCGGTGTGCAGGCCGGTCGCATGCCGGATCTGCTGGCGGTGGGTCCAGTACTCGGTGAACTCCCTCGCGATGTCGAGCCATGCGGGCGCGGGCATGGCCCCGGCCCAGGACACTCCCAGCCCCTCGGCTTCGAGGTCGGCCGTCTCGAATTGACCGGCGACCCCGGTCCCCGCGGATTCCAGCGCCTCGACGAGTGACGCCGGGTCCACGTCGGCGTGGCGGTCGACCCATTCCTGGTTGACCCCATGGATGAAGGCTTCCAGCGACTCACCGGGCCCGAAGACGGGCCGGTGCTCAGGTGTCGTCCAGCCGAGCCGGCCGTGGTAGTCGCCGAGGAGGTGGGCGGCGAGATCGCGCACCGTCCAGCCCGGGACCGCCACCTTCTCCCAATCCGCGGCCCGCAGCCCGCGGAGGAGATCCAGCAGGGAGGCCAACTCCGGCCCGAACAGCGGGCGCGTGTCGATCGGCACACCCAGCCACGCGATGCCGGACGCGCTGCCGCTCCGCAGACTCATGCCCGAAGCCTGACAGCCCCGACCCGATCCCCGCCACGCAATACCCGCTCCCCGTACGGCCGAGCGCGGCGGATGCCGCCACCCGCGGGCCGTCGCCGGCTCCACGCCGTGTACGGGCTCCTCCACCTCGCTCCCCCGATCTCCGCACCGCCCGCCCGCCTTCGACGGGCCCGGGGCCGTACCCGAAGCCGCGGACCGGAACCGTCAGCCGAAGTAGTGACCCTCTTTCAGGTCGGCGATCAGTCCCGGCCGGGTCGGCTGCCATCCGAGCAGCTCGCGGGTGATCCGCGCCGAGGCGGGGCCGTCGATCCCCCAGAAGCCGCCGAGGAAGCCGACGTACTCCCCCGCCTGCTCGGGGGTGACGGAGACGGCGGGGATGTTGAGCCGCGCGGCCAAGGTCTCGGCGACCTCGCGGATCGGGACGCCCTCGTCGCCGACCGCGTGCAGCACCGACCCGGCCGGCGCGGATTCGAGGGCGAGGCGGAACAGCCGGGCCGCGTCGTCGCGGTGGACGGACGGCCAGCGGTTGGCGCCGTCGCCGACGTAAGCCGCGGCGCCCTTCGCACGGGCGAAGCCGATCGCGGTCGTGATGAAGCCGTTGTCGCCGTCGCCGTGCGTGGCCGGCGGCAGCCGTACGACCGAGGAGCGGATCCCGCGGTCGGCGAACGCGAGCACGCGATGGGCGTTGTCCAGCCGCCCGTTGGCGCCGCTGATCGGGCCCCGGTGGTCCTCGGCGGGCGCGGCCAGCCCGTCGCGCTCGGTGGCGAGGGCGCCGGGCGCGAGTCCCAGCACGCCGAGGATGCCGGAGGCGATGACGAACGGCTTGCCGGTGCCGGCCAGCGCCTCCCCGAAGGTTTCGATCGCCGCGCGGTCCGCGGCGGTCGCGCCGGCGAAGTCGCCGGAGAAGGCGATGTCGTGCTTGAAGGCGAGGTGGACCACCCCGTCGGATGACGCGGCGGCGTCGCGCAGGGTGTCGAGGTCGTCGAGTGATCCGGGCAGCACCGCCGCCCCGTCGCCCCGCAGGGCCTGAGCCGCGGCGTCGGAACGGGCGAGCCCGGTGACGGTGTGGCCGGCCGCGATCAGCTCGGGAACGAGCCCGCGGCCGATCCAGCCCGACCCACCGGTGACGAAAACGCGCATGGCGAACCTCCAGGACGTGGGGGCCCACCGGGCGGATCCGCGGCGGGCGGCCCCTTGATGCCGGTCTCCATTCTTTGTACAGTCGTACTAGAAAAGTCAAGCAGGCCCATCGACGGTCGGAGGCAGTGATGGTGGGGCGGCCCGTGGACCATCGGCGACGAGCCGAGCTGCTCGACGCGGCGGTCGATTACGCGACCGAGCACGGCTTCTCCGAGCTGTCCTGGCGGCCGGTCGCCGCCGCGCTCGGGGTGTCGACCACGACGCTGGTGCATCACTTCGGCACCAAGGAGCAGATGCTGGTGGCCGTCCTCGGCCGGTTGCGCGAGCGGGTGTTCGTGAACGCCGACGCCCAGGGCGGCGAGCGGCCCGACCTGGCGACGGCGGCGCGTGCCGCCTGGACGTGGAGCTCCGATCCGCGGCGGTCGCCGGAGTTCAGACTGTTCTTCGCGGTCTACGGACGCGCTCTCCAGGCCCCGCACCTGTTCGCGGGGTTCCTGGAACGGGTCGTGGCCGACTGGATGAGCGCCCTGCGCGACGCGCAGGGCCGGGACGCCGACCCGGCGACGGCGACGCGCCGGGCCACGCTGGTGATCGCCACGATCCGCGGGCTGCTGCTCGACCTGCTCGCCACCGGCGACCGGGACCGGGTCGAGGAGGCGGCCGAGAGCTTCCTCGCCACGCTCTGAGCGAACTCTGAGCGAAGCTGTCCCGGTCCTGGCCCAGGTCAGAGGACCGCCTGGGCCAGCGCGGCCCCGACGTAGGCGGTGCCGAGGCCCGCGACGACGCTGACGCCGGCGTTGGCGAGAGCGAAGTAGCGGGAGCCGGTCTCGGCCAGCCGCAGGCTCTCGAAGGAGAACGTCGAATACGTACTGAGGGTCGCGCACAGGCCCGGCCCGATCAGGTGCTGCACCGACTGGGGCACCGTGGTCGCGGTGGCGGCGCCGGTGAGGAAGCCGAGTCCGGCGCAGGCCGCGATGTTGACGGTGAAGGTGCCCCACGGAAAGACGGTGTCGTGGCGCGACTGGACCGCCCGGTCGGTGAGGTAGCGCAGCGGGGCGCCGACGACGGCCCCGGCGATGACCATCAGCCAGTTCATGCCCGCCCCCCTTCGCCGGTGGTGCGGGGCACGGCGATCAGGCGGGTGAGGGTCGACGTGGCCCAGATGGCTACCATGGCCCCGGCGAGGGTGCTCGCGGCGTAGACCAGGGCGGTGCCGGGGTGGTGGCCGTCGAGGAGGTGCTTGGTGTCGAGGGTGGCGGTGGAGAAGGTGGTGAAGCCGCCGAGGACGCCGGTGCCGAGGAACGGCCGGGTCAGCGGGTGGACGGCGCGGCGCTCGGTGATCAGCACCATGAGGACGCCCATGGCCGCGCAGCCGATGACGTTGATCCAGAAGGTCGTCCACGGGAACGTGCCCGGCGCGGTGGGCCAGATCAGGGTGGCGCCGTAGCGGGCGGCGGCGCCGAGGACACCGCCGGCGGCGATGGCGGCGAGGATCTCGCCCTGTTCGCGGCGCCTGCCGCGGCCCGGCCGGGGCGGCCACGGGTCGATCGCGGTGTCGGGATCGGTGGGTTCCGCGTTCCACCCGGTGGGCTCCGGGTTGTGCGCGGCGTCGTCGAAGGCCATGCGTCAGGCTCCTACCTGATCGTCCGGGACCGCGCGCAGGCGCGCGGAAGGGTCAGGCAGGGACCGTTGTCGGCGACATCGCCGCGGTTGGGGACGGCGGGCCCCACCGCCGTACGGCAGCCCGTGCGGGTGCCGTGGCGCCAAGGATAGCCAGCCGCTCCGGAAGCCCGCCGCCCGGACCCGCCGGACCGGCGGGTCTCACGACGGGGCCCGGTGCGGACGGTGGCCGCCATCCGCGACAACAAGTGTTGTCGCCTTCGCATACGATGAATCATCCCTCCCGGCACCCGGTGCTGCGCCGCCCGCGGTGGCGGGGCCGATCTGAGGAGTCGTGATGGCGGGCCGGGCAGCTTCCGAGGAGATCCAGGCACAGGCACCGGACGCTCCGGCGGCTCGCGGTACGGAGATCGGCCCGCTCGCGCCGGGCTCGCCACGCCGCCGGTCGGCGGGGCGGTGGTCGACCCGGCAGTGGCTGACGGCCGGTGTGTCGGCGGCTCTCGCCCTCCTCCTCGCGCTCTCGTGCGTCGGGGTGTGGGTCTTCGCCCGGTCCACCGCGATCAGCAATCGCCTGGTCGACGGCAGTACGCCCGCGCTGGTGGCCTCGGTGCGGCTGGAGGGCGCGCTGCTCAACCAGGAGACCGGCATCCGCGGTTACGGGCTCACCGGCCAGCGGACGTTCCTGGAGCCGTATCAGGAGGGACTGGCGCAGCAGACCGCGCAGACCGCCCAACTGCGCGCCCTGCTCGGCGACGGCGGCCACGGTGACCGGGTGGCGCTCACCGACCTCGCATCGGTGCTGCTCCGGGCGCGGAGCTGGCAGGATCTCATCGCCCGGCCGATCGCCGCGTCCCCCGCCGGGAAGCCCGTCGCGCTGGCCGCCGACCGGGCCGCGCAGGGCAAGCAGCTCTTCGACGCGGTGCGGGTGACCGTGACCGCCCTGGAGCGGGACCTGCAAAGCGCCCGCGACCACGCCCGCGGCGATCTGGCCGGCGCCAGGCGCCTGCGGACGACGGTGTTCTCGCTGATCGCCGCCGTCATCGCCGCGCTGGCCGTGCTGGTCTTCGCCGGGCTGCGCCGCGGCGTCAACCGCCCGCTCGAACGCCTCTCCGCCGATGTCCGCCGGGTCGCGGCGGGCGACTTCAGCCACTCGGTGAGCGCCACCGGGCCCGCCGACATCCACCAACTGGCCGGCGATGTCGAGGAGATGCGCCGACGGCTGGCCGAGCAGCTCGCCATGGCGGACGCCGCCCGCGACCGCCTCGATCAGCAGGCCGCCGAACTCTTGCGCTCCAACGCCGAGTTGGAGCAGTTCGCCTATGTCGCCTCGCACGACCTGCAAGAGCCGCTGCGCAAGGTCGCCAGCTTCTGCCAGTTGCTGGAGCGCCGCTACGACGAGCAGCTGGACGAACGCGGCAGGACGTACATCGCCTACGCGGTCGACGGCGCGAACCGAATGCAGGTGCTGATCAACGAGCTGTTGACGTTCTCGCGTGTCGGGCGGGTGCAGGCCGAGCTCACCGAGGTCGACCTGGAGCAGGTGTTCGCGGGCGCCACGGACAGCCTGAGTGTGGCGGTCGACGAGTCCGGCGCGCGGATCACCCACGACCGGCTCCCGACGGTGCGCGGCGACGCCGGGCAGCTCGGCATCCTGTTCCGGAACCTGTTGTCCAACGCGGTGAAGTTCCGCTCCCCGGACCGCACGCCGGAGATCCGGGTGGGCGTCGTCCGCGACGGCGGGCTGTGGCGTCTGACGGTGACCGACAACGGCATCGGTATCGACGCCGAGTTCGCCGAGAAGGTCTTCGTCCTCTTCCAGCGCCTGCACACCCGCGACGCCTACCCGGGGACCGGCATCGGCCTCGCCCTCTGCAAGAAGATCGTCGAGTTCCACGGCGGGACGATCGCCCTCGACACCGCCTACGACCGGGGAACGCGCGTCGTCTTCACCCTCCCGACGGCCCTGGACTCCACCACGCCGCCCGGCCGGCCACGTGCCGTGCCGCAGAAGGTCGGTTGACGACGCGCGACAGGGCTCGCCAGGAACCCACAGGAGCCAGGGCTCCCCGGGGATCAGGGGCGGACGGCGACGGCCCCGTAGCAGGACGACTCGGGGTCGGTGGTCGGATCGCCGGTGCCCGCCGGGTCCGGACCCCATCGGGGGGTGGAGACGATGCCGGGGTCGAGGAGGGTCCAGCCGGCGAAGAACCGGGCGAACTCGGCCCGGTCCCGGGCCCGGGTCGGCGTACCGGACGCGGTGTAGACCTGGGTGAGCCGCTGGGTCTCCCGGGGGGCGAAGTCCTCGGTGAGGTGGCTGATCGCCAGGGCGCTCCCGCTGGGCAGCGCGGCCTTGAACTCTTCGGTGATCCGGTGGGCCCGCGCCGGTACGAAGTGCAGCAGGGCGTTCATGCTGAGCGCGATCGGCCGGGTGAAGTCCAGCACGTCGCGGGCGGCGGCCAGGATCTTCTCCGGCTGGTTCACGTCGGCCTGGGCGTAGGCGGTCAGTCCCTCGGCCGAGCCGTGCAGCAGGGCCTGGGCGTGGATGAGCACGATGGGGTCGTTGTCGGCGTACAGCACCCGCGCCCGGGGTCTGACCTGCTGTGCGACCTCGTGCAGGTTCGGTGACGTGGGGATTCCCGTGCCGATGTCGAGGAACTGCTCGATGCCCCTCTCGGCGAGATGGCGGATCGAGCGTTCCATGAAGCCGCGGTTGGCGCGGGCGGCGGTGCGGGCGTAGGGGAAGACCGCCAGGGCCTTGCCCGCCGCCTCCCGGTCGGCCGGGAAGTTGGTGATCCCGCCGAGGTAGTAGTCGTACATCCGGGCCGAGTGCGGCACATGGATGTCGAGGCTGACCTCGACGTCCTTGTCCGGGCGGGCTTCCGTGTCCGCTGCCGGGCCGGGGCGGTCGCTGTCTTCTGCCATCTGCCCCCCTTGACGCACCGGAGCGAACGTCGCCGTCCCACTTCCTGCTTTGACCAAAGCATATAAGTAGGCTGATTATTCTTCATTACTGATACCGGATCAGCATTGCTCCGAAGCGCGTTGAGCCAGGAGGCGCCCCACCGGGGCGCGCCGCCGGGAAGGAATGGGACGTGAACGAGAGCGACTGGGCGGTGCGGCGGGGCAGCGTCCGTCTGACGTTCGACGCGTTCTGTGAGACACATGAGCGCGCCTGGATCTGGATCGCCCGGGCACGGCTGCGCGACGAGACCGCGGCGTACGAAGCCGTCGGGCGGATGAAACGCCGCCTGTGGCAGCAGTGGGACCGGTTGCTGCGCGAGAAGGTGCCGGCCTTCCACGCCTGGGCCCTGGTCAAGGAGGAGATCGGCGCCGCGCTGGCGGAAAAGCTGGTGAACGCCGAGCCGCGGCCACCGCGGGGGCCCGCCCCCGCGTGGGTGGAGGCCGTCCACCGGTCCGTGGCGAGCGCCCTGGACCTCGCCGGGGACCTCACCGGGGACGAGCGCAGCCGCGAGCGGATGTACGCCGCGATCGAGCGGCTGTCGGAGCGCCGGCACGATGTGGTGATCCTGCGCCATCTGCTCGGCCTGGAGGACAGCGTCATCGCCGACTACCTGGGCACCACGGAGGCGAGCGTGCGCTCCACCGCGAGCCAGGCGCTCGACCGGCTCACGCAAGCGCTCGGCGGCCGACGGGG
Source organism: Streptomyces sp. NBC_01190 (assembly GCF_045039895.1). Classification (NCBI taxonomy): domain Bacteria; kingdom Bacillati; phylum Actinomycetota; class Actinomycetes; order Kitasatosporales; family Streptomycetaceae; genus Streptomyces; species Streptomyces sp. NBC_01190. The sequence continues at coordinate 7,441,202 of NZ_CP108580.1, read as the reverse complement.
GGAACGGTGAACACCGAAGAGCGAGCGCTGCCGGCCACCACCAGTCCGGCGACCACCAGTCCGGCCACCACCGGCCCGGCCGCCGCCGCACCGGTCCGGCACACCGTCCCCGGGCAGCACCTCGCGGGACCGGTCGAGAACCGCTGGGACCGGCTGCTGTCCGCGCCCAGTCCGCTGCCCTGCGACCGGGAGCAGGCGGCCCACGAACTCGAACTGGCGGCGGCTCTCGTGCTGGCCATGCCGTCCGCCGCGGCCTCCCTGGACCTGCTCGTCAACGACCGGCGCATCCACCCCGAGGGAGCGCTGGTCCTCGGCGCCCTGCTCTACATGGCGGGCCACCGCGACGGCAGCCAGTTCTGGCTGCAGTTCGCGGCCGGCGGCGGCAACTACACCTCGGCCTCCCTGCTGAGCCTGCTCCACCGCAGCGTGGGCGAAGTCCTGGACGCCGAGATCTGGCGCCGCCAGGCCGAAACGCTCGCCACCACACGCCGCAGCGCGCAACGGGTGGTGGGCTCCCCCGACGAGCTGCTGCCCGGCTGGGTGCGCGCCGACATCATCGCCCGCTGCCACGAGGGCCTGGACGTCCGCCTTCCGCCCCGGCTGGCCGCGGTCGTCCACCAACTCCCCGTCGAGGGCGAGGACCAGGAGTACGGCGAGGTCCCCCAGGTGTGCGGCAGCCTGATCCGCGGCCTGACGGCGGCCGGCTAGCCCTGCCCTCTTCGGATGCGTACGGAGCCGGGCCCGGCCGCCGCCGGCGTGGGCTCGGCGACGACGGGCGGCCTGCGGTCACCGCTTTTGCCGCGGGCCGCCACAACAATGAGCCCATGGATATCCAGCGGTTCGACGATTTCCCGGGCCGGGTCTCGGGACGGCTGCTGGCCGTTCCCGCCGTGCTGATCGTGGCGATCACGGCGGCCGGCCTGGCGGAACCGGACAACGTCCACCTCGGCCCGCTGCTGGTGATCGCGCCCGCGCTGACCGCCTCCTTCGCCGGGCCGCGGCGCACCGCCGTCGTCGGCGCCGTGGCGATCGCGGCCCAGGCTCTGGTCATGGGGCTGAACGGCGGGATCGGCACCGCCGACCACGTCTGGCAGTTCACCGCGCTGGTGGCGCTCTCCGTGGTGGTGGTCTTCTTCTGCTATCTGCGGGAGGGGCACAGCCGGCAGTTGACCCGGGTCCGGATGGTGGCGGGGACCGCGCAGCGGGTCCTGCTGCGGCCGCCGCCGGAACGGGTGGGCCCGCTGGTGGTGGCCTGGCGGTATCTGACCGCCGACGCCGACGCGGAGATCGGCGGCGACCTGTTCGCGGTCGCCAGGACCGGCCGGAGCAGCCGGGTCGTCATCGGCGACGTACGGGGCAAGGGCCTGGCCGCCATCGGTGAGGCGTCCGTCGTCCTGGGCGCCTTCCGCGAAGGTGCCCGGCGCTGCGCGACCCTGCCCGACCTCGTCCGGACCATGGAGGAGAGCGTCATCGGGGACCTTGAGGACGTCGCCGACACCGAGCAGGACCCCGGCGAGCACTTCGTGACCGCCCTTGTCCTCGATCTGCCGGATCTGCCGGACCTGCCGGACCTGCCCGGCGCCGCCCGGCCGAGCGCGATGATCAACTGCGGGCACCCGCCGCCGCTGCTGCTCCGCGAGGGCACGGTCACCGTCCTGCACCCCGCCGTGCCCAGGCCGCCGCTGGGGCTCGGCGGCCTGCACACCCCCGTCTTCCACAGCGACAGCTTCGCCTTCACCGACGGGGACACGCTCCTGCTCTACACCGACGGTGTGACCGAAGCCCGGTCACCGCAGGGCGTTTTCTATCCTCTGGCCGAGCGGGCCGCGGCCTTCCCGGCGGCGGCCGGTCCTGACGCGCTGCTGCGGCACCTGATCCGTGACGTGACCGCCCACACCGGCGGCCGGCTCGCCGACGACGTGGCCGTCCTGGCGATCCGACGGCTCCCCGCCCCCGGTACCGCGACGGCCGGGGGGCGGTGACCGGCTGACCGGGTAAGTGACCGGTGAGCAAGACCTCGGTGACGTCCCATCAGGCCCCCGAACGCGGCAATTCGTTGTTATTATCGGCCGGCAAGCAACTCACCGTCGCTATCGCAAAATACTGCGTACAGCACCATCTCACACGATCCGGTCGGTCAATCGTTCATGAGAAGGAGCCCAGGTGGATCTTCAGTTGGCGGGCAGGACAGCGGTTGTCACCGGCGGAAGCCGAGGAATAGGCCTCGCCATTGTGCAGGCATTGGCCGACGAGGGCGTTCACGTCGTCGTGGGATCACGTACGGTCAGCGAGGAACTCGTAAAGCTCGGCGACGCGGTGACCGCCGTACCGGTGGATCTGACCACACCGGAAGGCGTCGCGGTCTTGGCCGAGCGGGCCGGCGAAATCGACATTCTGGTCAACAACCTCGGCGGTGGGGACGACACCCGTTCGGCCAACAGCGGATTTCTGGATATCGATGACGCGGGCTGGCAGAAGACCTACGAGCTGAATCTGTTCGCCACCGTCCGCGTCACCCGCGCGCTGCTGCCCGGACTGCTCACCCGCCGCGGGATCGTGATCAACATATCCTCCGTCAGCGCCCGGGTGGCCTTTCCCCCGGTGGACTACGGCACCGCCAAGGCCGCCCTCACCAACCTCACCAAGGCGCTGGCCGAGGAGTTCGGCGACCGGGGTCTGCGCGCCCTGACCGTGACCCCGGGACCGACCCGCACCAAGCACTGGTCGGAGCCCGACGGCTACGCCGGTCAGCTGGCCCGTGCCGCCGGGATCGGACTGGACGACTTCCTGGCCGCCGTCCCGCGGCAGATGGGCATCACCACCGGTCGCCTCACCGAGCCGGAGGAGACCGCCGCACTGGTCGCCTTTCTCGCCTCGCCGCGCAGCGGCAACCTCACCGGAGCGGACTTCCTCGCCGACGGCGGCGTGATCAAGAGCGTCTGACCGGGGCTGGACCGGCTTTCCGACGTCGGAGCCCGGGATGCGGGCACACCTCCCGGGCTCCGGCGTCGGGCGTCACCACGTCCCGTCGTCGTCCCGGCCGGTGCCGGCTCCGCGGTCCCGATCCGCGAGCCCGGAATCCTCGGGCTCCCCGGCGTGCCGTGCCGCCAACCGCTCCTGCCACTCGGGCAGGTTCTCGCGGTAGAAGTCGACGGGGGCCTGTCCCGCGCGGAGGCTGTCCCGCAGGTAGGTGGCGTACTGCCGCACCGTCTCCTGGGCGGGTCCGCGGGTGGCGAGGCCGAGGAACTCGGCGCGCTCCATCGCCAGGCCCCGGCCGAGGCGTCCCGAACCCCCGTCGTACACAACGCGCTTGAACGCCCGTACGGTGCCGGGCACGCGCCGGCTCAGCCGGGACGCGAGCGCGATCGCCTCCTCGACGACCTGCTCCTGCTTCACCCGGTAATGCACCACGCCCTCCCGGTGCGCCTCCTCCGGGGTGAACAGGCGGCTTTCCAGCAGCGCGGCCATGGCCGCCCCGGCGCCCAGCGTGCGGGCGAGGATCTGGGTGCCGCCGCCCACCGGGATCAGCCCGAAGGTGACTTCGGGCAGGCCGATGGTGTACGGCCCGTCGCCGATGACCCGCAGATCGCAGGTGAGGGCCAGTTCGAAGCCGGCGCCGAGCGCGTAGCCGTCGATCGCGGCGACGAAGACCAGGTCGCTTTGGCGGATCTGCCGCACCGCGTCCCGGAATTGCTGGAGCGCCCGCAGCCCGCCGGTCGGCCCGCGGTCGAGCAGCGGTCCCGCCCCGGGTATCCGGCCGAGACCCGCGACGACGCGCTGCACCGCGCCGGCCAGCCGCACCGGCAGCGGCAGTCCGCCGCGCCGCGAGCCGGCCAGCAACTCCTCGGAGTCGTAGTGGCCGATGAACATTCCGGGGACCGCGCTGGCCAGCACCACCGAGCGCACCGACGGGTCGCGTTCGGCGGCCGTCACGACGCGGGTGAACTCGGCCATGATGGCCTGGGTGAGGTAGTTGCCCGGCTCAATGGCGAACCGCACCACGAGAACCGCGCCGTGCGCTTGTGTGGTCAACGCTCCCATCGGTGGCCCTCCTCGCGCGTCGGGTCCTGGCCGGCCGGGATCCGCGGCATGTCTGGCATGGCATCACACTCCGCTGATGGTCAGAGGTAGGGCGGAATCAGCCTGGGGATGTTCTCGGCGCCTCCGATCGCGGCCGTGTCGTGCCGCGAATGCGGGGGCCCGGTCACCGGAGATGGATCTCCCGGATTCCGGCGCCGTCGGCGGTCATGCTACTCGGCGCGCTGTTACCGAGAAAGCTGCTGATTTAAGGACCGATTGACGGACGGGTCGACCCGCCGGCCGAAGGACCGATGCGCGGCCGATTCAGGTGGGCGGCCCCGCCGTACGGACCCGGGGGCCCTATGGGCAGCGGTCGGCGGGATACGGAAACGTGGTCGGATATCCGGGCCGAACCCGGCTTAAGTCACCGGCACCGCTGCCGACCGGGACACGGAATGCGCTGGTCGGCCCTGTTCATCGCGGCAGGCCGGCGGTTCTCGGCGCTACCGGCCGGTGGATCGGCGTGGCACAATCCCGTTTCGGGGGATATCCGCCCCAGGACGGCCCTTGCTGAACGCGGGCGACCCCTGCCGACCGGTCGGCTGCCTTGGCCGGCGGGCGGGAATTCCCGCGTCGCTTTTCTCCTTTCTCCCGCCGTGTCGTACCCAGCGATTGGAGCACACAGGTGTCTGCTGGAGAACACGCGATCGTGGTGGGCGGCAGCGCCGCCGGCCTGCTGGCGGCCCGGGTGCTGTCGGACTTCTACCCGAACGTCACCATCGTCGAGCGCGATCAACTGGGCGACGAGGCGACCCATCGCAAGGGAACCCCGCAGGACCAGCACATCCACGCGCTGCTGGCGCGCGGCCAGCAGATCCTCGACCGGCTCTTCCCCGGCCTGATGGACGAACTGGCGCTGGCCGGAGCCCCGGTCGGGGACTTCGGCACCAGTCTGCGCTGGTATTTCGGCGCGACGATGCTGCGCAGGACCCACACCGACATGATCTGCGTCGCGGCGGGCCGCCTGCTGCTCGAACAGCGGATCCGCCGGCGGGTGGCGGCCATCCCCGGGGTGCGGATACTGGACTCGACCGAGGTGACGGGGCTGCTGTCGGACGCCTCGCGTACCCGCGTCACGGGGGTGCGGGTGCACCGGGCGTCGGAGGCGGACGGAGTCGCCGAACTGACGGGCGACCTGGTGATCGACGCCGCGGGACGCGGGACCCGGCTTCCGGTCTGGCTGAGCGAGCTGGGCTATCCGGAGGTGGCCCGGGAGCTGATCAAGGTGGGGCTCGGCTACACCACCCGGTACTACGAAAAGTTCCCCGACTTCAACCCGCTCGGCGAGGACATCGGCATCCTGGCGGTGGCCAGCCCGCAGTCACCGCGCGGCGCGACGATGGGACGGCTGCCGGGCACCCACGCCCTGGTGCTGACCGGGCTGCGCGGGGACCATCCGCCGCGTGAGCACGGCGCGTTCCTCGATTTCGTCGCGTCGCTGCCGGTGCCCGGGATCCACCGCGGCATCGTCACGGCGGAGCCGACCGGGCCGCCGATCTTCTACCACTTCCCGGCCAGCGTCCGGTTCCACTACGAGCGGATGAAGCGCCTGCCCGAGGGGGTGGTGGCCCTGGGCGACTCCCTCTGCACCTTCAACCCCACCTACGGCCAGGGCATGACGGTGGGGGCGATCGAGGCCGACCTGCTGCGCGAGCATCTCGAACGCCACGGGGGCGCGCGGACCGCGCAGCTCCAACGACGGCTGGGCAGGGCCGTGGACGTGCCGTGGGCGCTGTCCGGCGGCTACGACCTGGCGTTCCCGCAGGCCGAGGGCCGGCGGACGATCGCCACCAGGATGGGCAACGCCTACATACCCCGGCTCCAGCGGGCGGCGGCCACGGACCCCGTGCTGTCCCGCGCGTTCCTGCGCGTCGCCGGGCTGGTCGACCCGCCGTCGACGCTGATGCGCCCGGAGATCGTGGCCCGGGCGCTGAAGGGATGACGGCGCGGGCCCCGCTCCTGCCCTGCTGCCGGATGTTCGGTTCCGTGCGGACGGCGCCCGCGCGCCCGAGGAGGGACGACCCGTGCCGCTGCCCGTGATCTGGTTCGACTTCGGCGGTGTTCTGTCGCCGCCCCAGCACGAGTTGTTCGCCGGCTACGAACGCAGGACCGGCATCGGCCCCGGCCAACTCCAGGAGGCCTTCCGGGTGGTGAGCCGGGAGTCGGGCGAGCACGCCATGGCCGCGCTGGAGACGGGCCGGACCACCGAGGCCGCTTGGGGGCGCCGGATCGCCGCCGCGCTGGCCGGGGCCGGTGTGGACCTGTCGCGGGCCCGGTGGGAGTCCTTCGGCGAGCAGTGGTTCGCCGGGGTGCGGGCCGACCCCGCCATGCTCCGCGCGGTGAGCGCGGTGCGGACGGCCGGCCACCGGGTCGGTGTGCTGTCCAACAACGTCCGCGAGTGGGAGCCGTACTGGCGGCGGATGATCGAGCCGGCCGGCCCGCTGGACTTCGTCGTCGACTCCAGCGTGGTCGGCCTGCGCAAGCCGCAGCCCGAGATCTACCGGCTGGCCGAGGCCGTGGCGCGGGCCGAGCCGGCCGACTGCGTACTGGTCGACGACCTGGCGGCGAACTGCGCGGCGGCCCGTACGGCGGGCTGGCGGGCGGTGGACTTCAGGAGCGCCGGGCAGGGCCTGCCCGAGCTGGGGGAACTGCTGGGCCTGCCGGGCCTGGCCGCGTCGTGTCTGGCGTCGCCTGAGCCGGAGCCCGGGACCGGAAGCGACGCCGGGACCGAAGCCGAGTCGCTGCCCTAGGCGTAGGGGTACGGGCTGAGCTCGATCCGGCCCTCGGCGATCTCCGTGCCGAACTGGCGCAGTCCGACCCGGACTTCGACCGCTCCCGGCCGGCGAACGGCGGGCTCGGCCACGTACTCCAGCGGCCCCTCGAACTCGCCGTAACCGCTGAACGTGGTCCTCAGCCCGGTCATCGCGGCGACCGGCGAGAGCAGCGCGCCCTCAGCCGTCGCGGACAGCAGCGCCGTCTGCCGGAATCCCTCGACGATGAAGGGGCCGGGCACATGGTCGTAGTCGTGGTCGAAGTAGGACGGGTGCGCGCGGTCGATCACCAGCGGGTAGCGGACCTGACCGGCCGGGGCCACCGGTTCCGCCAGGACCACCGGTTCCGCCGGTTCCGTCGGTTCGCCGACGACGACGTTGCGGCGGTCGCGCCGCCCCACCGCCGCCGGGTCCACCGGCGCCGCGGGCTTCCACGGCGGGATGTCGGCGAGGTGCTTGCGGGCCCGCTGGAAGGCCCGCAGGGCCTCGTAGTCGGCCCGGGAGAGGAAGACGGTGTCGCCGCTGACGGTCATCACCGGTGCGCCGCCGATCTCCAGCGTGCCGGTGAGCGTCATGGTGCCCAGCTCGCCGCCCCGGAATTCACGGTCGCTGATCCGGTAGCGCAGCAGCCCCTGCAACGGGGCGCGCCCGTCGTCCCGGAACGGCTCGAGCGCGCCGACCCGGAAGTCGAACCTGCGCAGGGTGAAGGGCAGGTCGAGCGGAATGTCCAGATAGCGGTGGACGACCACGAAGGAGCCCTGCCGGGCCGCCTCCGCGATGGAGAAGGGGTCGTGGTGGGGGACGGTGCGGTCGCCCCACAGGCTGTGCGCCCTGGGGATCTGCCAGGCCAGCAGGAACTCGTCGTCGGACAGCCGGGCCGAGTCGGTGACGAAGACCTCGCCGACGGCCCGGCGGTGGGCCGTCGCCCGGGGGACGGTCTGCTCGAAGCCCAGCTCGACCCCGCTGGAGTGGATCGCGGTCATGGCGTCCTGCCCTTCCGTACGGTCGGTCGTCCGGCCCGTCCGGCCCGTCCGGCAGGCCCGGTGGTGGCGCCGGCGGATGCGCCGGCGGTGGTTCGCGGCCGGGGACCGCTGGTCGATCGCCGCGGCGGAGGTGCTGGTCGGCGTCACGCCCGCCGCGGTCATTCCCCGACCAGCCGCCGCCGGATCACCGACAGAGCCGCGTCCAGATGGTCGGCCAGGCTGAAGTGCCCGCCGCTCAGCCGGTGGGTCTCGCAGTCGTCGGTGGTGTGCCGCTGCCACGCCGACAGCGTGCCGGGCGGCACGGACACGTCCCGGTCGCCGGCGAAGGCGGTGACCGGGAGCCGGAGCGGCGGTCCCGGGCGAAAGCGGTAGCCGGCCGCGAGTTCCAGGTCGGCGCGCAGGATCGGCAGGAAGTGCTCAATGATCTCGGGCACCGCCAGAACGGCCGCCGGGATGCCGTCGTAGTACCGCTCGACCAGGTCGATCAGGTCGGCGTCCCCGGCGGGCACCGGGGGCGAGGCCCTGAGGTCGGGCGCGGCGCCGGCCGCGGCGAAGAGGTGGACCGGCGGCTTGCCCCGTGCCTGGAGGACCCGGGTCACCTCAAAGGCGACGGCCGAGCCGAGGCTCTGGCCGAGCAGCGCGTACGGCCGCGGCACCGTTTCGGAGATCGCCTCGGCGAACTCGGCGACGAGGGCCGCCCAGTCGGTCGCGAAGGGCTCCCCCTGCTGGGGCACGCGTCCCGGCAGGATGGCGTTCCACACCTCGATGTCCGGCGCCAGCGGATACGCCCAGCGGTAGAAGGCCCCCGAGGGTGCGCCCGAGTGGGCGAAGCACACCAGCCGTACCGCGGCCCGTGGCTGGTGGACGGCGCGGGTGACCCGCTCCGCGGACTGGGTCACCGTTCGGGCCCGGGCCGCCTGACCGGCGGGCCGAGCCGGGTCCGTGGCGCGTTCGCCGGGGTTCATGCGGCGCCGTCAAGGTCCGCGGACGCGCCCGTGTCCGCCGCCGCCTGCTCCGCTTGTGCCCGTACGCCCCTGGTCACGGCCCGGGCGAGGGCGGCCGGACTGTCCCCGTCGAGCAGCGACTGGAGCGGTACCTTGAGGCCGAGGTCGCGCTCGATGCCGTTCTTCAGCTCCACCACTGTCAGGGAGTTGAGGCCCAGCGAGTCGAGGGTGGCGTCCGCCGCCACCAGCGAGGGGTCGCCGAGGCCCAAGGCGCGGGCCACATGAGCACGGACATAGGCCACCAGGGTCCGCTCCACATCCGCGTCGGGGGTGGGGAGATACGGCCCGAGCCGCTGCTCGGACGCGGGCGGCGCGGCGGTGGGGGCGGCTCCGGCCGGCCGGTCCTGCCGGTCCTGCCGGGAGGCGAGCCAGTACCGCCGGCGCTGCCAGGGGTAGCCGGGAAGGGGGATATGGCGTGTGGGGCGGCCGACCACCGCGTCCCACCGGATGTCCACTCCCGCGTGGTAGAGGTCGGCGAGCGCGCCGTCCAGGACCTCCCGTGCGGGCTTGTCGCGGCGCAGACTGCCCACCACCGTGGGCCGGGCCGCGGTGTGCTCCAGGGTGGCGTGGATGTCGCGTACGAGGACGGGATGCGGGCCGATCTCCACGAAGACGGTGCTGCCGTCCCGGGCCAGGGCGGCCACCGCGCTGCTGAACAGGACCGGTTCCCGCAGGTTGCGGCCCCAGTGCTCGGGGCCGAGTTCGGCGGCGCCGACCCGGTCACCGGTGACGGTCGAGTACTGCGGCAGTCCGCCGAGGCGTGGTCTCAACGTGGCCAGCGCGGCGGCCAGTTCGGTGGCGCCGCCGTCGAGCAGCGGGCTGTGGAAGGCGTAGCCGACGGGCAGCCTGCGGGTCTTGGCGCCGCGGGCGGCGGCGGCCGCCTCGGCCCGCGCGACCCGGTCCGGATCGCCGGCGACCACGGTGGAGCGCGGTCCGTTGACGGCCGCCGCGGCCAGCCGGCCGCCGACCGAGGCGACGATGGCCGCCACCTCGGCCGCGGGCAGGGCCACGTCGGCCATCGCGCCGCCCGCGGCGCTCTCGGCGATCCGGGCGCGGGTGATGAGCAGGCCGAGCGCCTGCCGGCGGTCGAGGTTCCCGGCGACGCACGCCGCGACGACCTCGCCCATGCTGTGTCCGGTCACGGCGGCCGGTTCCACTCCCCAGGAGCGCCACAGGGCCGCGAGTCCGAGTTGCAGTACGGCGATGCAGACCTGGGCCACCTCGGTCTCGTGGAACCTGCCGCGGCCTGCCGTCAGCCGGAGCTCGTCGAGCACCGACCAGCCGGCGAGTTCACGGACGATCGCGTCGCACTCCTCGGCCTCGGCGAGCACCACCGGCTCGGTGGCGAGGAGTTGGCAGCCCATCCCGGTCCACTGGGTGCCCTGGCCGCTGAACACGAAGGCGATCCGGCCGCCCGAGGGCAGCGGGCGGACGAACTCGGTTCTGGCGGCCCTCAGTTCGGCGGCCAGCGCGGCCGGTGTGTCGGCTCCCACGCAGATCCGGTACGGGTGGTGGCTGCGGCCGAGGGCGGCAGCCGCGCAGAGATCCGCGGCCGCGGTGTGGTCCGCGCCCTCCAGGCGTTTGGCGTACCGGTCGGCCAGCTCCCCGAGCGCCGCGGTGTCGCGGGCGGACAGCGGCAGCAGCAGTCGGCGGGGCCTGCTCCCGGTGGGCGGGGGCGCGGCGGCGCGCGGCGCGGGCGCCGCTTCGAGGACGACATGCGCGTTGGTGCCGCCGAAACCGAAGGAGCTCACCGCGGCCAGCCGCCGTCCCCCTGAGGGGAGTTCCCGCAACGTGGTGGGGATCACCAGCCGGGAGCCGGCGAGATCGATCTCCGGGCTGAGCCGGTCGAGGTGCAAACTGGGCGGCACCCGGCCGTCGTTGACCACGAGCATCGCCTTGAGCAGGCCGACGATGCCCGCGGCCGCCTCCTGGTGGCCGAAGTTGGTCTTCACCGAGCCGACCGCGCAGGGCAGGTCACCCGCGCCGTAGACCTCGCGGATCGCCTCGATCTCGATGGGGTCGCCGAGCCGGGTACCGGTCCCGTGCGCCTCCACGTACACCACCTCGTGCGGATCGACGGCGCCGTCGGCCAGTGCCTGGCGCAGCAGCTCGGCCTGGGCCCGGGGGCTGGGCGCGGTCAGGCCGTTGGTGCGGCCGTTGTGGTTCACCGCCGAGCCGCGGACCAGGGCCCGGATCCGGCGGCCGGCGGCCTTGGCGTCGGAGAGCCGTTCCAGCAGCAGCACCCCGCAGCCCTCGGAGCGCACGATGCCGTCCGCCGAGGCGTCGAAGGTACGGCAGCGTCCCGACGAGGCCATGGGCAGCACCTTCTCGGTCGCGGCCATCATCGGCTCGCAGAGCACCACGTTGACCCCGCCGACCAGGGCCAGGTCGCACTCGCCGGCCCGCAGCGCGCGGGTCGCCAGGTGCAGGGCGACCAGCGAGGAGGAGCACGCGGTGTCCACCACCAGGCTCGGACCGTGCAGGTCGAGCAGGAACGACAGCCGGTTGGCGGCGATGCTGTGCGCGCCGCCGGGCGCGGTGTAGGCGGTGATGCCGGCCTGTCCGGAGAGCTGCATCGTCAGGTAGTCCGCCCCGTACAGGCCGAGGAAGACCCCGGTGGGGCGCTCCCGGAGTCGCTCGACGGGCACCCCAGCGTCCTCGACGGCCTCCCACGCCGCCTCCAGGACGAGGCGCTGCTGCGGGTCCATGTGGTCGGCCTCGTCGCCGGCGATGCCGAAGAACCCGGCGTCGAACTGGTCGACCTGGTCGAGGAGTCCGGCCCAGCGGCCGGTGTCGGGCACCGCGTCCCGGCGTCCGTCGGTGGTCCCCGGCCAGGGCTTCACCGTGTCGGTGCCGGAACTGAGCACGTCCCAGAGCGAGTCGAGGTCGGTGACGCCGCCGGGCGCGCGGACCGCCGCGCCGATGACGGCCAGCGGTTCGTGGTGGCCGCGTCCGGCCTCGGCCAATCGGGCCTTGGCCTCCCGTAGTTGCCGCACCGCCTGCTCCAGCAGACGCCGCTGGTCGGTCACGGCGGTGGTGTTCATTCCTCCTCCTGTCCGTGCGGGTCGGGTACGGCGGGTATGTCGGGCGGGGCTGGGATATCGGGTACATCGGATGAGTCGAACGTGTCGAGTTCGGCGGCGAGCAGCGCGGTGACTCCGGCGTCGTCCAGCGCGGCCAGTTCACCGGCCAGGTCGTCCGGCGGCGTCTGGTCCACGGCGGCGGGCTGCCGCGCGGGCGGCGGGTTCCGCGGGTCCGACGGCAGCAGGGAGAGCAGCAGCCGGTCGGTCAGTTCGTCGATGGTGGGGTGGGCGTAGACGAGGGTCGCCGAGAGCCGGGTGGCCAGGGCCGGCTCCAGCCGGCCGCGCAGCTCGATCGCCATCAGCGAGTCGAAGCCGAGCGTCTGGAAGGGCACGTCCGGCTGGATGACGGTGGCCCGCGCGCCGAGCACCTGACGGATCTGCTCGGTCACGAAGACCCGCAAGGTGTGCCGCCGGTCGGCGTCCGACGCCAGTGCGAGGAGTTCGGCGCGCAGCGCGCCGGGCCGGGCGGGGCCGGTTCCGCCGGCTACGCCACCCGTCGCGGGGGCGAGCAGGGGGGCCAGCAGTTGGCGGGCGGCCGGCCAGGCCGCGGCCCCGCCCAGTTCGGCCGACGCGAAGGCGGACACCGCCAGTTGGGGGGCGCCGCACCGCATCGCCTCCTCCAGAAGGCCGATCCCCGTGGCGGGGTCGAGTGGGGGCAGACCGCGCGCCGCGAGCCGGTCGGTCTCCCCGTCCGCCGCGGCCAGGCTGACCCCGGCCCACGGTCCCCAGGCCAGGCTCTGCCCCGGCAGGCCGAGGGCGGCGCGGTGCCGGGCCAGGGCGTCGAGGAAGGTGTTGGCGGCGGCGTAGGCGGCCTGGCCGGGCGATCCGATCAGGCCGGCCAGGGAGGAGAACAGGACGAAGAACTCGATCGGCTGGTCCCTGGTCAGTTCGTGCAGATGCCAGGCGCCGAGCGACTTGCCCGCGGCCGTCTGCGCCATGGCGGCCACGTCCACGTCGGGCAGCAGCGCGTCGCGCAGCACACCGGCCAGGTGCAGCACACCGCCGATCGGGCGGCTGGGGTCGGCGGTCCCGAGCGCGTCCCGCAGGTGCTCGCGGTCGGAGACGTCGACCCGGACGACACGGACGTCGCAGCCCGCCGTGGTCAGCGCGGCGAGCCGGGCGGCGGACCGGGCGGACGGCTCGCCGCGGCCCAGCAGCAGCAGGTGCCGGGCGCCGCGCTCGGTGAGCCAGCCGGCCACCCGCACCCCGAGCGCGCCGAGTCCGCCGGTCACCACATAGGTACGGTCGGGGCGCAGCGCGGGCGAGCGCGCGATCAGCCGGCCGCGCGGCACCTCGGCCAGGACGGGGGTGAGCACGGCCGCCCCCCGCAGGGCGACCTGGCTGGGCGGTTGTTCGGAGCGCAGGATCGCGGGCAGCCGGTCGGCGCCGAAGCCGCGTGCGGCCGGATCGAGGTCCACCAGGGTGCAGCCCTGTGCGGGGAACTCATTGGCCATGGTGCGGCCGAGGCCCCAGAGCGCGCCGCCTGCCGGGCAGTCGGGGTCGGCGGGCCCGGCCGCCGCCTGCGTACCGGTGGTGAGCAGCCACAGCCGCGGCGCCGTACCCCGCCAGGCGCGGCCGGTCACCGCCTGGGCCAGCAGCAGCGCGTCGCGGGGGCCGGTCCGCAGCGACTCGCCCAGCTCCCGGGCCGGTGCCGGCATGGCCGCCCGGGCGTCGATCACCCCGCTCGGCACCCGGCCGAAGGTCGCCTCGGCGATGTCGAGCAGCGCGGTCAGCGTCGCGGCGTCCGCGCCGGCGGGTGGGGAGAGGGCCAGCACCCGGTCACCGGTGGGCACCAGGGCGGCCGCCAACGCGCCCACCAGAGCGTCGTCGTGGGTCAGCAGCAGCCAACTCCCGCTGCCCTGGGTCCGGGGCCCCGGCAGCCACTCCTCCCAGCGCACGTCGTAGATGCCGCCGTCCTCCGGACGACGGCGGGCAGCCGCGATCGTGACCCGGAAGCCGGTGGCCGACCAGACGGGCGAACCGTCGTCGTCGCTCACCAGGACATCGGCGACGACCTGGCGGTCGCCCGCCTCGTTCCGCCCGCCGGCGGTTCCCGGGCCCCGGGCCCCGTCCTCACTGGCCTCCCCGTCGTCCCCGTCGTCCCCGTCGTCCCCGTCGTCCACGCTGTCCCCCTCCCGGACCCGGACATGGCACCAGCCGGTGAGCAGCGGCGCGCCCTCCCGGTGCGACCTGACCTCGTCGGCGCCGACCGGAAGCGGGAGTTCGCCGTCGTGGGCCGCGTCGGCGGCGGCGGCGATCGTGTGCAGGCAGGAGTCGAGCAGTGCCGGGTGCGGTCCTTCGGTGCCCCGGGACAGGCCGTCGGGGAGCTGGATCCGGGCCAACGCCTCACCGGGAGCTACGGTGAGCCGGGTCAGCGCGCGGAAGGCCGGGCCGTACCGCAGCCCGGCCCGGGCCAGCCGCTCGTAGAGCCCGTCGACGGACACCTCGGTGACACAGCGCGTCGCGGCCAGGTGCGGTCTCTCCGACGCGGGTCGGTCCGCGTCGGCGGCGAGTCGGACGACCGAGCCTTCGGCGTGCGGATGGCTCGCGCCCGTCGGCGTGCCCGACGTGATCGCGAACCGCCGGCCGCCGGGCTCGGGCCGCAGCCCCAGTTGGAGAGCGGGCGGCTGGTCCGCCGCCAGCGGGCGGGGGCGCTTGAAGGCCACCTCACGCAGCGCGACCGGTGCGCCGTCGAAGGCTTCGGCCGCCGCCTGGAGCGCCGCCGTCAACCAGTACGTGCCCGGTACGACCGGGGTCCCCTCGACCTCGTGGTCCGCCAGTTCCGGCCGGGTGGCCAGGCTGATCGGCAGGTCCCACAGCCGCAGTTCCGGCGCGACGCCGACCGGGATCCTGGCGCCGAGCAGGCTGTCGCCCGACCCGTACGCGGGCGCGTCGGGCATGGCGGCGGCGGAAGCGGTGGCGGCGGCTTGGGCCGTGGTGACGGCGGCTTGGCCGGTCGGCCGGGCCAGCGGATAGTGCTGGTGCCGCCAGCCGTGGGGCGGCAGCGGGGTGTGCGCGCTGCCGCCCGGGTGCAGGGCCCGCCAGTCGACCGAAGCGCCCGCGGTGTACAGCGTGCCCAGCGCTTCGAGCATGCACCGCGCCTCGTCCTCACCGCGGCGCAGCGAGGAGACCACGAGGCCGTCGTCGCGCCCCCGGTCGGCCAGGTACTCCGCCACCGGGCGGGCCAGCACCGGGTGCGGCCCGATCTCCACGAACGTGTCGAAGCCGTCGTCGAGCAGCCGGCCGAGCGCGGGCCCGAACCGGACCGGGGCCCGTACGTTCTTCACCCAGTAGTCGGGCCCGAGTTCGGTGCCGGGGATCGGTGCCGCGGTGACGGTGGAGTACAGCGCGACGTCGGTCGCGCCGGGCCGCAGCCCGGCCAGGGCGGCGCGCAGCCGTGGTTGCAGCGGCTCGACCTGCGGGCTGTGCGCCGCGAACTCGACCGCGATCCGGCGCCCGAACACCCCGCTCTCCGCGAGCCGGGCGAGCACGCCGTCGAGCGCGTCCGGCGTACCGGAGAGCACGGTGGCCCGCGGGCCGTTGACCGCCGCCACGGACAGTTCCCGCTCGCGGCCTTCGACCAGCGCTGCCGCGTCGTCCGCGCCGAGTTCCACCAGGGCGAGGCCGCCGAGACCGGTCAGCTCGGTGAGCAGCCGGCTGCGCTCGCAGACGATCCGGGCCGCGTCGGCGAGCGAGAGCGCGCCGGCCACGTGTGCGGCGGCGATCTCCCCCATGCTGTGCCCGACGACACCGTCGAACCGCAGCCCCCACGAGCGCCAGGTGGCGGCCAGGGCCACCTGCGTCACGAACAGCGACGGCTGGACCTCCGCCGTCCCCTCGACCACCAGCCCGTGTTCGTCGCTCCACAGCGAGCGGCCCAGATGGCGTGCCACGGCCGCGTCCGCGGCCCGCACCGCGTCCCGGAAGACGGGCAGGGTCGCGGCGAGCCGCTGACACATCCCCGGCCACTGCGATCCCTGGCCGGGGATGACGAGGGCCACCTTGGGCTCGCGGCGGGCCTCGCGGGGGCCGGCCACGCCGGGCGCCTGTTCCCCCGCCGCCAAGGAGCCGAAGCCGGCGGCGAGTTCGGCGGCGTCGCGGCCCACCACGGCGGCCCGGTGCGGGAGATGGTCCATGCGCAGAGCGGCCGCCGACGCCGCCCTGGCCGGCCAGGCCGCGTCGTCGGCCTCGGCCAGGGCCCTGACCGACCAGGCGGCGGCGCGGCGCCGCAGGGCCGGTCCTGAGCGGGCGGAGACCGGCACGAGCAGGGGCAGTCCGATCCCCGGCGACCGCTCCTCGTGGCGCGCCCGGTCCGCGGGCGCCGCCGCGAGCAGCAGATGGGCGTTGGTGCCGCCGAAGCCGAAGGAGCTGACCCCGGCCGGGGCGGGCTCGCCGTCCGGGCCGACCGGCCAGTCCTCGTTCCGCGCGACGATCCGTACCGGGACGCGGTCCAGGCCGAGCAGCGGGTTGGGCGTGTCGAAGTGGACGGTCGGCGGAATCACCCGATGGTGCAGCGACAGCGCCGTCTTGATCAGCCCGGTCACGCCCGCGGCGGCCTCCAGGTGGCCCACGTTGGACTTGACGGACCCGACGCGCAGTTCGTCGCCGTCGGTCCTGCCGCCGGCCAGCACCCGGGCCAGCGCGGCGACTTCGATCGGGTCGCCGACCGCGGTGCCGGTGCCGTGCGCCTCGACGTACCCGACGGCGCTGCCCGGCACCCCGGCCGCCCGGCAGGCGGCGGTCAGCACGGCCTCCTGCGCGAAGCCGTTGGGCGCGGTCAGCCCGTTGGTCCTGCCGTCCTGGTTGACGGCGCCGCCGAGGATCACCGCGTAGACGCGGTCCCCGTCGGCGGTCGCCCGCGGCAGCGGCTTGAGGACCACCACCCCGACACCCTCGCTGCGGACGTAACCGTCGGCCCGCTGGTCGAAGGGCTTGCACCGGCCGTCGGGTGCCGTCAGGCCGCCGGCGCTGAAACTGAGGCCGATCCGGGGGCTGGTGACGACGTTCACCCCGCCCGCCAGCGCGAGATCGGCCTCGCCGGAGCGCAGCGCCTGACAGGCCAGCTGGATCGCGACCAGGGAGGAGGAGCAGGCGGTGTCCACCACCAGGCTGGGGCCGCGCAGATTGAAGGCGTACGACAGCCGGTTGGCGACGATGCTCAGCGCGCCGCCGGTGCCGTCGTAGGGCTGGATGTCCCGCATCGACGACCACAACGCGGTCGCGTGGTCGAAGCTGGAGACGCCCATGAAGACCCCGGTCGGCGAGCCGGCCAGCGCGTCGGCCGGGATGCCGGCGTCCTCCAGCGCCTCCCATGCGACTTCGAGGGCGAGCCGCTGCTGTGGGTCCATCCGCGCGGCCTCGCGCGCCGATATGCCGTGGAACTCGGCGTCGAATCCCTCGATGTCGTCGAGGAAGCCGCCCCAGCGGGTGTTCATCTTCCCGGGTACGGCGGGGTCCGGGTCGTAGAAGGCGGCGGCGTCCCAGCGTCCGGCGGGCACCTCGCCGATCGCGTCGACCCGGTGGGTGAGCAGCTCCCAGAACTCCGCGGGACCACGGGCACCGGGGAGGCGGCAGCCGATGCCGACGACCGCGATGGGGACCGGCCCCACCGGCTCGTTCACCGATCGCGTGCCGGCGTGCGGGGTGGCGGCCCCCGCTTCCCCGGATTCGTCCGGCCGGTGGGGACGGGCCGTTCCGGCCGGCCGGTCCGCGGTGTCCGGGGCGTCAGGTCCGGCCAGCGCCGCCACATGCCCGGCGATGTCGGCGATCGACGGGTAGTCGTAGGCGGCGGTGGGGGACAACTCGACGCCGGCCCACCGCTGGAGGTGGTCGGAGAGTTCCACGGCCTGGAGCGAGGAGAGGCCGAGGCCGGCGAAGGGGACGTCGACCGGGATCTCGGCGGCCGGCAGGTCGAGCAGAGCGGCGAGGCGCTGGACGAGCCAGTCGGCGGTGCGCTGCTGGCGGTCCATCACACCCGTCCTCCGAGGGCCCGGCTGCCGGGTTCGGCGGCGAGCGCGAACTCACCGTTCTCGTAGGCGCTCCGGCACGCGCGGCGCTTGATCTTTCCGCTTGTGGTCCGCGGCACGGCGGCCGGCGCCACCAGCAGTACGTCGTCGAGCTGGATGCCGTGCTCGACCGCCACCGCTGCCCTGATCCGGCGGGTGATCTCGGCCAGTGTCGGCGGCGGCGCCCCGTCCCCCGCGCCCGTCTCCCCGCCGGTCCCCGCGCCCCAGGTGCCGAGCGGGCGGCGGGTCTCGGCGACGAGGACGACCTGCTCGCGGTCGTCGCGCTCCACCGCGAAGGCGGCGCAGAAGCCGGGCCGCACCCAGGGGTGGGCCGCCTCCGCGGTCGCCTCGATGTCCTGCGGATAGTGGTTGCGGCCGCCGACGATGACGATGTCCTTCAGCCGGCCGACGACGTAGAGCTCGCCCTCGTGGAGCACCCCGAGGTCCCCGGTGCGCAGGTACGGTCCGGCGCCGGTGTCCGCGAGCCGGGCCCCGAAGGTCTCCCGGGTCTCCTCGGGTCTCCCCCAGTAACCGAGCGGCACGTCCGCGCCGGTCTGCCAGATCTCGCCCACCGTGCCCGCCGGGCGGGCCAGCCGGGTGTCGGGGTCGACGACGAGGATCTCCCGGCTCAGCCGCGGCTTGCCGACGCCGATCATCCGGTAGTCACCGCCGGGAACCGCGCGGCCGGCGCGCAGCGCCTCGTGGTCGACGTCCAGGGTGATCGGCGGCCGCTCCCTGACAGCGCCGCAGGTGATCAGGGTGGCCTCCGCCAGTCCGTAGGCGGGTTGCATCGCCTCGGGGACCAGCCCCCGCGGGGCGAAGGCGGCGGCGAAGGCGGCCACGGTGGCCGGCCTGATCGGCTCGGCGCCGGTGAAGAGGACCTTCCAGGCGCTCAGGTCGAAGGCGGCCCGGTCCTCCTCGGGGATACGGCGCAGGCACAGGTCGAGCGCGAAGTTGGGGGCGCCGGAGACTGTGCCGCGGTAGCGGGTCATCGCCCGCAGCCAGCGGGAGGGCCGCTGGACGAAGGCGAGCGGCGGCATGACGACCAGGTGCGCCCCGAGATAGGTCGCGTGCAGGACCATGCCGATCAGTCCCATGTCGTGGAAGAGCGGCAGCCAGGAGACCAGCACGTCGTCCTCGGTGGTGCCCATGATGGCGACGAACATCTCCTCGTTGCGCAGCAGCGCGCGGTGACTGACCATCACACCCTTGGGCAGGGAGGTCGATCCGGAGGTGTACTGGAGGAACGCGATGTCCTCGGGCTCCACGGACGGCGCGCGGAAGTCGGCCGCCTCCCCGGGCGGCACCGTGTCGACGTCGATCCACCCGAGTCCGGCCACTTCGGGTGCGAACCGCCGGAGCGGCTCGCGTACCGGGGTGGTACTGCCGCTCAGCACGAAAGCGGCCGAGCAGTCCTGGGCGATGGCCCGCAGGGTCGCGGCCTGGCGCGCGTTGTTCAGCGGGAGCGGCGGCGCGACCGGGACCGCGATGACGCCTGCGTACTGGCAGGCCATGAACGCCCGGATGAAGTGCCCCGCGTCGGCGGCGAGGACGAGCGCCCGGTCCCCCGGCCGGGCGGAGCGCTGGAGCCGGGCGGCGATGGCGCGGGCTTCCCGGTCGAGCCGGCCGTGGGTGAGCACGTCCGACTCTTCGTGTCCGTCGGCGAGGACGGTGAACGCGGTGCCGTCACCGCGAAGCCGGGCATTTTCGGACAGGAGGACCGAGATCGTCGGGCTTTTCAATGACGTCTGCAATTTCCCGCTCCTTGTGAGGCGTTCACGCGCCCGGGCGGCCGGTGCAGCTTCGCGCACTTTAGCTACGGGCGGTACGGCGGTCAACGGTTTTCCGGTGCGTGAGGCGCGGGCCCGTGCACCGGATGTATTTCCCGTCGGCACGTCACGCCATGCTTTATCGAAACAGTGCGCGGGCAACGGCGGTGACTTAAGCGATCCCGGTATTGGCCAGTCGCCGAATTGCGGAGCAGATCAGCAGGTGGCCCCAGATCTCCTGCTCGACCATCTCCGGGGAACGCGACCTGAGCGGCAGGGTCACCCGGTCGCGCAGCACGTCGTCCTGCTTGAGGTTCCACCGCCCGGCGTGCACCGCGCGCAGCTCGTCGGCCGGCGCGCTGTCGCAGTCGAGCAGCGTGGTGATCAGTTCACCGCCGCCGGGACGAGCGGGGTCGAGCACCCGGACCAGCCCCTCGGCCGTCCGCGAGCCGCCGCGCAGCACGCATAGCCTCGAGCCGTCCCGCTGTGCCTCCCCCGCGGGCAAAGTCACCGACTCCGGCACGCTCCAGAGCAGATCGGCCCGGGTGGCGGCGGCCGTACGCCACAGGGCCGGGCGGGCGTAGTCGCCGTCGGCGAGCAGCAGATCGCCGGGGCCGAGCGTCCGGGTCAGGTGCTCCACCGGGGATCTCGGGAAGTCGTCGGCCGGCGAGACATCGGCGGCCAGCAGATGTGAACTGCCGTTCTCCGCCAGCACCGAGACCCTCGCGCTGGGCGCCGCGGGACGGTTGGCGCCACCCGGGGCGCTGTAGGCGATGGCGTTGCTCCTGCTGTGCGGCACCACCGCCAGGTCCCCGTCCATGATGCGCAGCCGCCAGCGCCGGTAGCGGGCGCCGGAGCGGTCCGCGGCCCTGGCCGGGGAGGCGGTGACGGCTTCGGCGAAGAGCGCCTTGAGCGGCTCGGTGCCCAGCCGGGCCCGGGCGCGGGAGATCGCCGCGGTGGACGGCGTGGTGGCCAGTTCGGCGCCCTGCCGGAGGCCGGACATGGCCAGGCCCTGGGCGAGTTGGGAGGAGACGTGCTCGTAGCTCTGGTCCTCGAACAGGCTCATCGCCAGCACGAAGTAGACGACGATCCTCGGCGGCAGCAGGCGGTTGCGGAACCCGGCCCTGCCGGTGGCGCGGATGGCGCGTTCCACCAGCTCCGGCGGGTAGGCCCGGATCAGCATCTGGACCGCGAGCCGGTCGGACAGCCGTGCCTCACATCCGCGCATACGTCAACCCCGTGAACCTCGTGGACCCTGTGAACCGTGTACCGCGCGTGCCTTTCGTAAAGCGCGCGAACCTCGTGATCCGCCTCGGCCGCCGCGCGGTGGCGCGGTGAATTGACGGCGAATTCGGGATCGAATACGAGACCGCGGTGGCGTTGCCTGAGCTGTGCCGACGCGGACCCGGAGTCGGAGTCGGGTCGCACGACGGGCGGAGGTCGCGATCCTCATCTCCCCGTGCGGCACCTCAGAGCACTAATGAGCATTGCGCTGGGACGAGTTCCGGATCAACCCGCGCCTGTCACAAAGATGTGCGGCCGAATCTGTCGCTTCTTGGCCGTGCGCGTGGCCGGCGATACGGGTGCGGCGCGCCGGACGGCCCGGCCGCGCGGTCGCGCGGTCGCGGTGACCTTGGGGCCGCGGGTCACGGCGCGGTGGCCGGGACCGGCGCTACGCCCGGAAAGCTACCCGAGTCCGCCGGACGCGCGATACGGACTCCGCCGGGCGGGCTCCGTACTCAGCCATCCGACAGGCGTACGACGTCCGCGCGCCATAGACGGCGGTGCGGGCAAACGGCAGAAACCGTGTCACCCCTCCTCGCCCGGCGGGCCGGTGGAGCGGTCTTCGGCCAACGCCGGTGCGCAGCCGCGGACGTGACCTGCGCGGGAAGGGCCGGGGCGGGGCTGGAGGGGCCGGTGAGGAGTGATTGGCGTGAAGTGGACCCAAAAGGTGTTGCGTCATCGATGTCACGTGATGCATGATGAGACATCGATACTGAGACATCAATGTGGCGTCACCAAACGACTCTTAAGTACCCAGCAGAGCTCTCAGCAGTCCCGAGCAGTCCCGAGCAGTCCCCGCCCTCACCGCACGCAGGGCCTGATCCCCAGGAGCAGAGATGAACAAACTGACCGCCTTCTCGATCGCCCGGCCCAAACGGGTCATCGCCGTATGGTTATTGCTGCTCTTCGTTGCGGCACCGTTCGCCCTCCAGCTCGAAGGCGCGCTGAAGGCGGGTGGCTTCTCCAACCCGCGCGGTGAGTCGGTGCACGCCCAGCACACACTGGAGACCGCCTTCAAGGAGGCGCCCAACTCGCTGCTGGTCGTCCTGCACGACAAGGCCGGCGCGGTGCGCGGCACGGTCGACGAGGCGCGCGCGGCGGCGCGGCGTTCCGGAGTGTCGGAGATCACCGACTTCCGGACGCACCCGGAGTGGCTGTCCAAGGACGGCCGGACCACCTTCCTCCAGGTCGGCTTCACCAGTGACAACACCACGGTGCAGAACCTGGTGCCGGACGTGGAGAAGGACGTCCAGAAGAAGGTGGGCAAGAGCGTCGAGGTCGACGTGACCGGCGCCCCGGCCCTGGACTACGCGCTGAACGTGCACTCCAAGGAAGACGTCACCCGGGCCGAGATGATCGCCTTCCCGGTGCTCTTCGTGGTGCTGCTGCTGGTCTTCCGCTCGGTCGCCGCGATGGCGGTGCCGCTGGTCATGGCCGGTGTGACGCTGGCGTCCACCCAGGCCATCGGCTACGGCTTCACCCAGTTCACCGACGTCAACAGCCTCTTCGCCAACATCGTCTCCATGGTCGGCCTGGCCGTCGCGGTGGACTACTCGCTCTTCATCATCAAGCGCTTCCGTGAGGAACTCGCCCTGGGTCGCGGTGTGGACGCCGCGCTCGAGCGCTCGATGAAGACCGTCGGCCACTCGGTGCTCTTCAGCGGTGTGGCCGTCGTGGTCGCCCTGTCCGCCCTGTTCATCCCGCGCGCCATGTCCTTCACCAGCATCGCGCTGGGCGGTGTCGCCGTCGCGGTGGTCGCCGTCGCCATCGCCATGAGCCTGCTGCCCGCCGTCCTCAAGCTGCTGGGCGACCGCATCAACTGGGGCACCCTGAAGCGCCGCGGCAAGAACGCCGCCCAGGGCGCCGCGGCGGACGCGGCGCCCAAGCCCACCAAGAGCGGTGCCATCACCAAGCGGCCCGGACTGATCCTGGTCGGCCTGCTGATCGCCTTCATCGGACTGGCCTCCCCCGCCGCGCAGTTGACGCTGCGGGTGCCGGTCGCCAGCGCCGACATCCTGCCCTCCGGCGACAGCGCCCGGGTCGGCATGGAGCGCGTCAAGCAGGACATCGGCGTCCGGGCCATGTTCCCGGTGACGGTCGTACTCACCGCCGACGCCAAGGACCCCAAGAACGCGGCCTCGCTGCTCAAGACCGCCGCGTCCGTCACCGACTACGCCAAGAGCGCCAAGGGCTCCGACGGAGTGACCGCGGTCACCACGCTGGGCCTGCCCGCGGCCTCCCTGCCGCAGACCCTCGCCGACGGCGGCGCCGGCCTGAGCCCGGCGGCCAAGGCCGCACTCGGCCAGGTGTGGACCCGCAGCGGCGACCAGTTCGTCACCCGCGTCGTGGTCGTCGCCGCCGATGACCCCGACAGCGCCTCGGCCCACCACCTCGTCAGCCAACTGCGCAGCCACGTCAAGGACGTCACCGCTCCCGGCGTCTCCGCCGAACTCGCCGGCGCCACCGCGACCGGTTCGGACTTCGACAGCCTCGTGCTGCACTCGGTCCCGCTGGTGGTCCTGACGGTCGCCCTGCTGAGCTTCCTGCTCCTCTTCTACGCCTTCCGCTCGGCGCTGCTGCCGCTGCTCGCCCTCGGCTTCAACATCCTGGTCGTCGGCGCCAGCCTCGGCTTCCTCGCCCTGGTCTCCGGCAACTCCGACCACTCGATCAACAGCGTGACGCCGCTGATGCTCTTCGCGGTGATGTTCGGTCTGAGCATGGACTACATGGTCATCATGTTCGGCCGGATGCGGGAGATGTACCAGGAGGGCACCTCGCACCGCGAGGCGGTCCTGGGCGGCCTGGCCCGTACCGCGGGTCTGGTCAACGGCGCGGCGGCCATCATGGTCGCGGTCTTCATCTCCTTCACCAGCGCCCAGATCAGCATCGTCCGTGAACTCGGCATCAGCCTCGCGGCCGCCGTCATCCTCGACGCGATCGTCATCCGCCGGCTGCTCATGCCCGCCGCGCTCCTGCTCATCGGCGACCGCATCTGGGGCCACCGCCCCGGCACCACCCACGGCGCCGTCTCCGCCGAGCCCACGCCGGCCGGCACCGACCAGGCGGACGAGGCGGAGCTCCCCGTCTCCCCGCCGCACACAGCCGGGGTGAGCTGAACCGGCCGCCCCCGCCGATCAGGAACCGCCGGGACAGCTCGGAAGACCCGCAGGACCCGCACCACACGCCAGACCCGCAGCACCCGCAGAACCCGCAGAACCCGCACAGCGCACAGCGTTCCGCCGTCCGGCCCGCCGCTCTCAACGGGCGGACG
Organism: Streptomyces sp. NBC_01190; assembly: GCF_045039895.1. Taxonomy (NCBI): domain Bacteria; kingdom Bacillati; phylum Actinomycetota; class Actinomycetes; order Kitasatosporales; family Streptomycetaceae; genus Streptomyces; species Streptomyces sp. NBC_01190. The sequence continues at coordinate 7,416,952 of NZ_CP108580.1, read as the reverse complement.
GCGGAACGCTTACCAGCACCTCCCCGCACCTCCCCGCAGTTCGGCCGCACTTCCCCCGCCTCGCCCCTGCCCCCGTCCCCGCCCCCACCCCCGGAAAGTGCTGACCTCCCATGACGACGATGACCATGGACCTCGCCCCCGCCCCCGCCCCCGCCCCCGCCGGGCCGGCGCCCGCGCACCAGCTCCGGGACGTCTTCCAGCGCAGCGCTGCGCTGATCGCCGAGCGCGGCTGGTGCCGCGGCGCGGAGTTGCATTACGTGGGCAACTCACATGATCCCGAGGCCGCCAGCCTCGGCGGCGCGCTCCAATGGGCGGCCACCGGGCACGCGGAGCTGCCCGACCAGGTTTCCCGGCAGGCGCTGTCGCTGCTGCGGGACCGGATCGACCCCGACCGCAAAGCCCCCTTCGACGACTGGGAGTTGTTCTGCGCGTGGAACGACTCGCCCTCCCGGACCCGGGCGCAGACCATCGCGCTGCTCATCTCGGCGCGCAACGCGGTGGAGCGCAGCGGATCGAGCGCCAACCTCACCTATCCGCGCCCGCTGCCCGGCCACCTCGTCCAGGTGCCCATCGCACGGCGGATCTGAACGGAGGCCCCGTCCGATTCCCCACCCCCAGCCCGCCTTCCGCTCCCCTGTCGCAACCGACCACCGGCCGGTGTGCCTTCCCCAGGCACACCGGCCGCCGCGTTCCCGTGCCCGGGACCGAGCGCGTCGAGGCCCCGCTCGCTGAGCGCGGTCCGCGGCTCTCCGGTGCACGGGCAGAAGCGGGATCGCTGGTCGAGGGCCGGGCAGCCGTCTGCGGCGCCGGGCCGGCGCTCGCGCGGGAGCCCGCCGCGGGGCGGCCGGCGGCAAGTGGGTCAGAGCCCGCCGCGGGCGGAGGCACGCGGAATCCGGTGGACGGCACGTTCGGCGAGCAGGGCGCGGCGAATCACCGCACAGGGGCGTCAATCGAGGGGCGCTGCCAGAACCGGCGCTGCCACCAAGTGATGTGCTGGAATCCGTGGCGCCGGGGCGCCCCTGTGGGCTCCTGACGGCATGCCAAAGGCGCCACACCCGAGGGAGTGGCGCCTCACCGGCGGCGTGCCGCCAGTCGGTTTCCGTAACGCTGCCCGCCGCCGTGTCGGGGGCCGCCGTACGGCCTAGCTGTGGCGGGGGAAGCGGACCGTGAGCGCGGTCCCGCTGGCAGAACCATCAATGATCTTGCGCAATGCACGAATCATTACACCCTTCTCGTCCGAGCCCAGTCTGGAGGCGATCATCGCGTCCACCCCCCGATCGATCTCCCGCAGTTGGGGAAGCAGTTCCTCACCCAGCGGGGACAAACCCAAGTAGACGACCCGGCGGTCGATCTGGCCGGATTCCCGGTTGACAAGTCCGCGCTTGACGAGCGTGTCGACGATCCGGCTGGGGCTGTGGCTCTCGCAGACTATGAGACGGCCCACCTCCGCGAGGGTGAGCGGGGCACGCTGCGAAAGCACCAGCAGGATCTCCGCCTGCGCCGGGGTCAGGCTGAGCGGCTTGAGCAGGCCTGCCATGTACCTGGCTCCCTCCCGCTGGGCGGCGAGCACCAGGTAACGCAGCTCCGTGTCGTCCTGGCTGCGCGCGGGGAGCTGCCCCTCACCCGGTGGCGCGTCGACTACGGCCTGGAAGGTTGTCATGTCGAAGACCTCTCTTTGCAGGTGGCGAGGTGGACGGATGCGGGTGCGCGGGGTGACACATGGGTCCGTGTGTTCAGTTCATGGTGAGGCATTCGTTTCGATGATACAACATCCATGAAGCATCATTCGATGATGCGCCATAGGTAAGGCTCATTCGAGACCTTGCCGTCGCCGAGCGCGACTCCCCCTCCGCGCGTGCCGTCCGCCCGGCGGCGACACCCCGCCGCAGGCCGCCCCACCTGCGGCGAACGCCCACCGGACACCCCGTCGGCGGGCGCCCCGGACACCCGGGCGCGGGGACACACGGACCTATGGGCCGCCGGAGACATGTGTGACGGGTCACCAGCCGGCGGGCAACTCGCCGGCCCCCGGACGCCCACCGCTCGGACCGCGGGGCGCCCCGGAGTGAATCCGCCCCGGAGCGCCCCGCCCTGACACCCCGTCCGCCGGACGAGCGCCGCGATACGCCCACCGCGCCACTCCGGCCACAACATTCCCGAGCCGGCCGCCACCGCCCCGCCGCCGGGCACAACACCCGCCGACCGGCGCCCACCTGCTCATCCCATGATCGACGGCACATCTGAAACCCGCCGCCCAAGCGGAGAGTTTCCGCTCACTTTCGAGAAAGCGGCCAAACAGTGTTGCGTCACCGATGACGTGACATGCATGATGAGGCATCGGTGCTGAAGCATCGATGCGGATACACCGGTCGAATCCGACCAACCCGTACCGACCGAACCGCACACCCCAAAGAGCGCACACCGAGAACACCGAGAAAAGGACCCTCCCATGACCGTGCAGCCCCTGGACAACGCTTCCACCGCCAACGCCGAGGGCGAGGCCGCTCTCCCCATCGTCCTGGACGAGGCCGAGGCCGCCGTGGCCGCGATCGGCCGCGGCGAGCTCATCGTGGTCGTTGACGACGAGGACCGCGAGAACGAGGGCGACCTGATCGTGGCCTCCGAGTTCGCCGACGCCGACGCGATCAACTACATGATCACCCACGGCCGTGGCCTGGTCTGCGTCTCGATCACCCCGGAGCGCGCGGCGGAGCTGAACCTGCCGCCCATGCTCGAGTACAACGAGGACCACAACGGCACCGCGTTCACCGTCAGCGTCGATGGCACCCTCGCCCACGGTGTGACCACCGGTATATCCACCTGGGACCGTGCCAAGACGATCGAGCTGGTCGTCAAGGGCACCGCGGACGACATCCAGCGTCCGGGCCACATCTTCCCGCTGATCGCCCGTCCGGGCGGCGTGGTGGAGCGCCCCGGCCACACCGAGGCGGCGGTCGACCTGGCCCGCTTCGCCGGCCTGGAGCCCTCCGGTGTGATCGTCGAGATCATCCTCGAGGACGGCACCATGGCGCGGCTGCCGCACCTGGTGGAGTTCGCCCGCCGCGAGGGCCTGGTCCTCACCAGCATCGAGAAGCTGCGGGAGTACGCCGCCGCCCGTCAGAACGCCGAGGGCAAGTGACTCGGAGTAACCGGTTGATGGCCGGTGTCACGGCTGCCGTAACTCGTCCGGCAGTCGTGCACCGGTTCCTCGCCGGTGTGGAAGGAGCACAGCACATACCGGCGGACGGACCCTTCATCCTCGTCCCCAACCACAGCAGCTTCGCTGACCACTTCATCCTCGACGCGATCCTGGACGCGCTGCGTCCCTCCTTCACCTACTACCTGACCAAGGCCGAATCCTTCGTCCACCCCCTGCGCAGCCGATGGACCGTCGCGATGGGCGGGATCCCCGTCAACCGCGAACAGCCCAGCCGCGAACTGCTCGCCGCGGTCGACACCGTCTTCGCGGAAGGCAGCACCCTCGTCGTCTACGCGGAAGGCACGCGCGGCCCCGGCTGGCCGCTGCTCCCCCTCAAGGACGGAGCCTTCCGCTTCGCGGTCCGCTCCAAGATCCCGGTCATCCCGGTCGGCATGTGGGGCAACCAGCACATCCTCCCCAAGGGGGCCAACCTCCCCCGCCGCGCCACCACCCGGGTGGTCTTCGGACCCCCGCTCGCGGTGGACAGCACCCAGTCCCGTTCCGCCCGCGTGGCCGCGCTCACCCAGTCCGCCGCGGCCGCCCTGGAGAACCTCGTCGACCTCGCCCGCAACCCGACCGCCGAACGCGACCGCGCATCGGCGCAGCAGCTGGCCGACCGGGCGGAGGCCACCATCGAGACCATGCTCAGCCACACCGACACCCAGCCCCCCGCCCTCCGGGTCCACCAGGCCCGCACCCTCCTCAGCCTCGCCGCCAGACTCGACCCCGACAACGCCGACGTCCGCGTCACCCGCGCCCGCCTCACCGGTCTGCGCGCCATGGACGCATCGGTCCCGCTGCGCCTGGCCCTGCTGCCCCGTGTCCGCAGCGGCGCGGCGCGGGTGGTGGAAAAGCACCCCGACCACCTGATGGCCCACTACCTCCTCGGCCGCTGGAACCTCATGACGCCCCGCCTCCTCGGCGGCCGCACCTCGAAGGCGGTCACCCACTTCGGCCACACGGTCCGGATCGCACCGCACGACACCCGCTATCCCATGGCCCACGCCGAAGCACTCATCGCGGCCGGCGACACCGCCGCCGCCGCCAGACAACTCGCCCGCATCGTCAGCACCCCCGCCCCCGACCCCCGCACCGCCGACCGCAGGCAACGCGCCGCCGCCCTCTACCAGAAGCTCACCAACACCCCCGCCCCCGACTCCGCCCCCGACTCCAGCGTCCTCGACGCGCCCGAAGCCCCCAACTCCGCCAGTTCCTCCAACTCGTCCAGTTCCACCGGTTCCTCCAACGTCCTCAACGTCCCTACTCCTGCAACCGTCCCGACCCCGTCCATCCCTGCGAGGTGAAAACCCGATGAGTTCGTCGCCGACCCTACGGTGCGGGAACACGCTGGTGGTATTCGATGGCAGCCGCCGGCTCGTCTGGTCCGCCTCGTCGACCAGCGCCTACACCCCCGTAGCCCTGTGGCCCACTCCTCAGCAAGCCGCTGAGGTCCTCGACCACCTCGCCTCCGGCGGAAACCTGCTGGTCATGGTCGAGCAGGAATCCACCACCGTCCCGATGTACACCGAGGAAGCCGCCCAGATTCCCGCGGAACTCATTGAGCGCATCACCCTCACCAGCGACGGTGTCCTCAGCGAACTCCATCTGCCCGCCCTCGACTGGCTCCCCGAACCCCTGCGCCAGCGCGGTCTGCGCTTCCTGCGCGACACCACCCGCACCATGTCCAACTACCCCGACCTGCTGTTGCCCCCGCTCCTGATGGAGGACACCGGAACCGAACCCCAACCCCATGGCAGCAACGTCCGCTTCGCCCGCCGCCGCACCGTCCGCCCCTACACCGACGACCGCCTCTCTCCCGTCAGCGACCACCTCTTCCCGCAGCTCACCACCGACCTGACCGCCGAACTCGACTACGACGCCGTATTGGAGACCACCGCATGACCGCCGCCATCGACCACACCCCCTGGGCACCTCCGGGTACGCTGGAGGGTCGGGTGGTCGTCCTCACCGGCGCCGGCCGCGGCCTGGGGCTGCTCACCACCCAGACCCTCCTGGAACAGGGCGCCCTGGTCGTCGCCAACCACCGCTCCCCGTCCGAGGAGCTCAGCCGCCTCAGCGAGAAGTACAGCGACCGCCTGCGCCTGGTCGCCGGGGACGCCGCCACCGACGAGACCGCCATCGCCCTGGTCGCCGAAGCCCGCCGTTTCGGCCACCTCGACGTCCTCATCCACAACGCCGGTGTCGCCCGCGACCAGCTCCTGGTCCGTACCTCCACCGAGGACTGGGACGAGGTCCAGCGGGTCAACCTTCGCGGCGCCTTCGTCACCACCAAGCACGCCCTCAAGGCGATGATGCGCTCCCGCTACGGCCGCATCATCTACGTCTCCTCCGTCGTCGCCCTCACCGGTAACGCCGGCCAGGCCGCCTACTCCTCCTCCAAGGCCGGCCTGCACGGCCTGGCCCTGACCGTCTCCCAGGAATACGCCTCCTACAACGTCCGCACCGTCACCGTGGCCCCGGGCATCCTCAACTCGGGACTCGGCGCCGCCGTCGCCCCCACCCAGCGCCGCCGGATGGCCGACCGCTCGCTGCTCGGTCTCGGCGAGGCCCAGCAGACCGCCGACACCATCGCCTTCCTCTCGTCCGCCGCCGCCGACTACATCAACGCGACCCTCATCCGCACCGACGGGGGGATGAGGTACTGATGTCCCCCACCGCGACCATCAGCCCGGCCCTGACCCCGACCGCCACTCTCCCGCTGACCGCCGCCCCCGCCCTCACCTCACGCATCCTCATCAACGCCCCGGTCCACGTCGTCCGCAGGATCCTCCTGGACCCGTCCGCGATCCCGGAATGGAACCCCGCCTTCCGCGCGATCACCGCCCCCGCCACCGCCACCGCCAATCTCCCCTATCCCATCGAGACCCGCGACGGCCTCCTCGGCCACTACGAGTTCCGCAGCATCATCGGTACCCGCATCGAAGCCCAGTGGGACGTCCCCGGCTTCACCGAGCACCAGCTCTGGGAACTCAGCCCCTACAACTACGGCACCCACGTCCGCCACACCGTCGAACACCGCGGCAACCTCACCAGCCTGCTGCGACCCGCCTTCGCCAGCGCCGCCTCGCTCCGCCTCAACCGACTCGCCCAACGCGCCGAAAACCGCGCCTCCACCACTAGGACCCTCTGACATGGAAACCACCGCGACACTCAACCCCGCCCCCGCCACCACTCTGAGCGAGACCGACTCCGGACCCTGGTCCAACCCGGTCCCCCTGCACCACGCCCGCCTCGCCGGCGACCCGGCAGAACCCCACATCTTCCGCGGACTGGACTGACCACGAACGCGACAACGGCCCCCAGCACACCCCCATCCCCGAGCCACCGTCCCGACAACCCCCACACCTCCGACGGATTCCACCAAGCCCAGCAGCCCTCGCAGTTCAAGCAGTTCCAGCAGTTCCGGCAAAACAACCGTCATATCGACCCACCCGACCACAGCGGCCGGTGGGCCCGGCCCTCACCAAGAGCCGCCCCGGGCCCACCGGCTGCCCGATTTCCCGCCCCCGTCCACCTGACGCGCCCTCAGCTCGGCACCCCTCATCCCACCCTTCACCGCACCGCTCAGCCGTTCCATCACCTTCCCGACATCTGAGGAGCTCCACAGTGTCCGACCAGAACCCCGTGCTTCGCCCGCCGGTCGGTCCGGCGCACGCCCGCATCCTCGGAGTGGGCGGCTACCGGCCCGCCCGCGCGGTGACCAACGACGAGATCGCGCCCCGGATCAACTCCAGCGACGAGTGGATACGCGAACGCTCCGGCATCGTCCAGCGACGCTTCGCCGACGCCGAGGAGACCGTCCCCCACATGGGAGCCGCCGCCGCGGGCAAGGCCCTGGCGCAGGCCGGCATCGCGCCGGAAAACGTCGGCGCCGTGATGGTCGCCACCTCCACGCACTTCAAGCAGATCCCCGCGGTCGCCACCGAGATCGCGTACAAGGTCGGCGCGGTCAACGCCGCCGCCTTCGACATCTCGGCCGCCTGCGCCGGCTTCACCCACGGCGTCGCGCTCGCCGGTGACATGGTCCGCGGCGGCAGCGCCGACTACGTCCTGCTGGTCGGCGCCGAGCGGATGTCCGACCTGATCGACCACGACGACCGCAGCTCCGCCTTCCTCTTCGGCGACGGCGCCGGAGCAGCCGTGATCGGCCCCTCGCCCACGCCAGGCATCGGCACCGTCGTCTGGGGAGCCGACGGCTCCCAGCGCGAGGTGATCGACCAGACGTCCTCCTGGCTGGACCTGCGCGGCCCCGGCGTCCCCGACCGCTTCCCCGCACTGACCATGCAGGGCCCCACCGTCTTCCGCTGGGCGGTGTACGAGATGGCCAAGGCCGCCCAGCAGGCGCTGGACGCGGCGGGCATCACTTCGGACCAGCTCGCGGCGTTCATCCCGCACCAGGCGAACCTGCGGATCATCGAGACGCTCGCCCGCACCCTCAAGGTGCCGGCCGGCGTGGCCATCGCGCGTGACGTGGTCGACAGCGGCAACACCTCCGCGGCCTCCATCCCGCTCGCCATGGAGCGCCTGCTGGAAACCGGCCAGGCCCCCAGCGGCGGTCTCGCGCTCACCATCGGCTTCGGCGCGGGCCTGTCCTACGCCGTACAGGTCATCACCCTGCCCTGATCGACCCGGCCCGACGGCAGGCCCGAGAGCAGGCCCGGAAACAGACCCGGAAACAGGCCGGAAGAGCGGCCCGGCAACAGATACGAACCCTCAGCCGAAAGGATCGAGATGCCCACCACCGACCGCACCGTGCTCGTCACCGGACTCGGTGCCACCACCCCGCTGGGCGGCGACGTACCCACCACCTGGGAAGCACTGCTCGCCGGCCAGTCCGGCGCCCGCCCCCTCACCGAAGACTGGGCCACCGACCTCCCCGTCCGCTTCGCCGGCCGCGCCGCCGTCGAACCCGCACCCCTCATCGGCAACGCCCTCGCCAGAAAAACCGACCGCTCCGCACACTTCGCCCTCACCGCCGCCCGCGAAGCCTGGAAAGACGCCGGCACCCCCCACATCAACCCCGAACGCCTCGGCGTCGTCGTCTCCTCCGCCCTCGGCGGCCTCACCTCCCTCCTCACCTCCTACGACTCCCTCAACAACCGCGGACCCCGCCACGTCTCCCCCCACATGGTCCCCATGTTCATGCTCAACGGCCCCTCCGCATATGTGGGCCTCGAACTCGGCGCCCGCGCCGGCATCCACGCCACCGCCTCCGCCTGCGCCTCCGGCGCCGAAGCCATCGCCTACGGCATAGAAATGATCCGCTCCGGCCGCGCCGACATCGTCGTCGCCGGCGGCACCGAAGCCGGCATCCACCCCGTCGTCATCAGCGCCTTCGCCAACATGATGGCCATGTCCAAACGCAACAACGACCCCCAGACCGCCTCCCGCCCCTACGACAAAGACCGCGACGGCTTCGTCATGGGCGAAGGCGCCGGCATCGTCATCCTCGAATCCCGCGAACACGCCCACGCCCGCGGCGCCCGCGTCTACGCCGAAGCAGCCGGCCTCGGACTCACCTCCGACGCCCACCACATCGCCCAACCCGAACCCCACGGCCGCGACGTCGCCCGCGCCCTCCAAGCCGCCCTCACCGACGCCCACGCCAACCCCACCGACGTCATCCACATCAACGCCCACGCCACCTCCACCCCCCAAGGAGACCTCGCCGAACTCCAAGCCCTCCACCACGTCCTCGGCCCCACCGCCGGCCAAGCCCCCATCTCCGCCACCAAATCCATGACCGGCCACCTCCTCGGCGCCACCGGCGCCGTCGAATCCATCGCCGCCATCCTCGCCCTCCACCACCGCATCGCACCCCCCACCATCAACATCGACACCCTCGACGAACGCGTCGACCTCGACATCATCCGCGACAAACCACGCGAACTCCCCGCAGGCGACGCCATCGTCCTCAACAACTCCTTCGGCTTCGGCGGACACAACGTCACCCTCGCCTTCAGGAACCACTGACGAGGGCCCACGGACGCGCCGAAAGCCGACGCCCCCGAGAAAAGCCGATGCCCGGCACGGCGGTACCGACCCGGCAGGGGAAACCGCGGGTCCCGACCGCACTCAGAGAACTCACGAAACCCGGCGCCGTCCAGTCGCCGGGACGCCGGGCATCGGCTCCGCCGAGACGCTGCCCGATTCGCCGCGGCGGCACCGGGATCAGTACGCGGCGCCGCCCGGGTCGCGCCTCCGGACTGGTCGGCCGGAGGGCGATGATTCGGGCATATGTGCCCGTGGGCTCATGCCCCGCACACATGTGTCGACACGTGCGCGACCTGTCACGCGCTCGCTCAGCCCTCGTCCGGGTCCGGGTCCGGGTCCGGGTCCGGGTCCGGGTCCGGGTCCGGGTCCGGGTCCGGGTCCGGCGGCAGGGTGAAGCCGAGTTCCTTGGCGGCGGCCTCCAGGCCGGCCGGCTTCCAGCGGTTGGCCATCTCCTCCAGGCTGCTGAAGGACCGCAGCTCCGCCCGGTCGAGGTAGAGCGTGCCGGCCAGATGGTCCGTCTCGTGCTGGGCGATACGCGCCGGCAGCCCCGTACGCTCCTCGTCGATCCTGCGCCCGGTCTCGTCCTCGTAGCCCAGCTCGATCCGGTCCGGACGGACCACCACCGCCTGCCAGCCCGGCACACTGAGGCACCCCTCGAAGAAGGCGGTGTGCCGCTCCCCCGCCGCCCGGTAGGAGGGATTGATCAGCACCGTGAAGGGCAGCGGGGTCTCCCCCTGCTCGATCACCCGCTCGGCCAGCTCCGGCGGGTACTCCATGACGGCCACGTTGAGCGGCAGCCCCACCTGGGGTGCGGCCAGGCCGACAGCCCCCTGGGTGGCGAGCAGCGTCTCCCGCATGGCGGCCAGCAGCGCTCGCAGCCGGTCCTCGCCCAACTCCCCGTCGTACGGAGCGGCCGGCTGCCTCAGCACCGGATCGCCCGCGGCGACGATGCGCAGCGGGCGCGGGCCCGCGAGGATACGGTCCACCATTTCCACACGATCAGTAGTCGACACCTCGACATACTCGCAGACGGGCCCGGGCGGCCCGTCCCGGGGCCCGCGCCCGGCACGTGGCAGCCGCCCGCCGTGACCGCGAAGACATCCGCGGCCGCGCCAGGCGCTATCGCCGCGCCGCCCCGGCCCTGGCGCCGATGAGCCTGCGGATCGGCGGGAAGAGCACCACCAGAGCCACCGCGTCCGAGATGAGTCCCGGCACGTTCAGCAGGAGGCCGCCGAGCAGGCGCAGGCCGCTCTTGCTGTCGATCGGCCGCTGGGTGGGCGCGGTCCCGCCCGCCGCGTCCTCGGACCCGGCCTTCCGCCGCCCCGCGCGCTTCAGGGTCGCCGTCATGTCGTCCCAGGCGCCGAGCCCGGCCCGCCTGACCAGGCCGGCGCCGAGAACGGAGCCCGCCAGGAGGATGAACAGCACCACGAAGCCGTTGGTGGCATAGGCCACCACGATCATCGCCCAGATCTCCAGCCCCGCCCCGACGGCGGCCGCCAGCAGCGCCAGCGCGCGGGCTCTCGACCGCCGCCGTTTCGGCAGGTCCGCCGGATCGGGATGTATCGGGGAAAATGTGGTCGAAGTCATATGTCCAGTGTGCAGCAGCCGACGGGACCGGTCGCGCGCACGATAGGACGCGCACGCAAGGCCTCGGTTCTCCGCTACGAAGGGTGAGCACTCAGGATCTGCGTCACCATCGCCAGGGAGCGTCACGGCCCGGTGCGGCGGCGAAGCACCCCCGCACGCCCGGCGCGCGGGGCGAGGGAACGGCTCGCGGATCGTCGCCCGCCCAGCGCCCACCCGCGCTCGGCGTACTTCCGGGCGATGGCGCGCCACCGCCTGGTCCCGGTCCACGTCGAGGACCTCACGGCCGAGACGATTCCGTACTGGGAGCTGCGCAAGAAGGCCGATCACCTGGTCACGGGCATCGAGGACGCGTTCTTGACCGCGTACAAGAACGGCAGCTTCCAGTACCTGCTGATCGCGGCGGACCGGGTCTGGCCCTGGTCCGGCCCGGCGCTTCACCTTGACGCCCCTCAGCCGACGCGCCGGCTGACGGGCGCTGGCCCGCGGCCGGCGCGGACCGGCCGAGCCCCCGCCGCTCCCGGCTCGGCCCAGGCGCGGGCGCGGGACCCTACGGCGGCCTCGGCGAAGAGCGCCCGCCGGGAGTCACCCGGGAATCAAACGTGGCCGCCGTGCGCTGTGAGCTGCGTGAAGAAGATTGGATTCCTCTCGTTCGGGCACTGGTCGCCGAGCCCGCACTCGCGGACCAGGTCCGGCGCCGACTTCCTGCACCAGTCGATCGACCTGGCGGTCGCCGCCGAGGAGCTCGGCGTGGACGGTGCCTACTTCCGCGTGCACCACTTCGCGCGGCAGGCGGGCAGCCCGTTCCCGCTGCTCTCGGCCATCGGCGCGCGGACCTCGAAGATCGAGATCGGCACCGGCGTGATCGACATGCGCTACGAGAACCCGCTGTACATGGCAGAGGAGGCCGGCGCCGCCGACCTGATCTCCGGCGGCCGGCTCCAGCTCGGCATCAGCCGGGGATCACCGGAGCAGGTGATCGACGGCTGGCGCTACTTCGGCTACGCCCCCGCCGAGGGTGAGACCAGCGCTGACATGGCGCGCCGGCACGCCGAGGCGTTCCTGAAGGTGATCGAGGGCGAGGGCTTCGCGCAGCCGAACCCGCGGCCGATGTTCGCCAACCCGCCGGGCCTGCTGCGCGTCGAACCGCACTCCGAGGGGCTGCGCGAGCGGATCTGGTGGGGTTCCGGGTCGAACGCGACAGCCGTGTGGGCCGGGGAGCTGGGGATGAACCTCCAGAGCTCCACGCTGAAGGACGACGAGACGGGTGAGCCGCTGCACGTCCAGCAGCGCAAGCAGATCGAGGCGTACCGCGAGGCGTACCGGGCGGCGGGCCATACGCGCGAACCGCGGGTGTCGGTCAGCCGCAGCATCTTCGCCCTGACCAACGACATCGACCGCGCCTACTTCGGCAACGACCGCGACTCGCGGGACCAGGTCGGCATGATCGACGACACCACCAGGGCGATCTTCGGACGCTCGTACGCCGCCGAGCCGGACGCGCTGGTGAAGCAGCTCCAGGAGGACGAGGCCATCCAGGCCGCGGACACGCTGCTGCTGACGATCCCGAACCAGCTCGGCGTCGACTACAACGCGCACGTGCTGGAGAGCATTCTCACGCACGTGGCACCGGAACTCGGCTGGCGCTGAGCGCCCCCGCGGCGGCCGACCGACCGGAAAACCCGCCCGGAGCTCCGCCGGGCCGGCGGTTGGTTGACCGGGCCTCGCCGCTGCGACCGGCGGGTACGCCCCTGCCGGTACCCACCAGCGCGGCCCCCGGTAGCGCGGGCCGGGCCGCCCGGCTGACCGGGCCTCGGCGCTGTGACCGGCGGGTAACCATCGCCGATGCCCACCACCTCGCCGCGCTCGACGCGCGCTTCCGCCGCCGACCAGCGCGGCACCGGGTATCGCGGCCGGGCCGCCGCCCGGAACACCCCGCTCCCGCCGCGCCCGACCGGCGCTTCCGGTGCCGGCCAGCGCGGCCCCCGGTAGCGCGGGCCGGGCCGCCGCCCGGCCGACCGGGCCTCGCCGCTGCGACCAGCCGGAACACCCCAGCGCCGCGCCAGGCCGGCGCCATCGCCGTACGTCAGCGTGGCGGGAAGCCGGTCCACCCCACCCGGCGGTCGCAGGGGGCGGAGCGGCAAGTGCCGGCCTCGACCACTCCGAAGGCACTCAGCTTCAGGTGGCTGCCTTCGGTGTCGGGCGCGGGCGCCGCCAGCTCAGAATCCACGCCGCGGTCAGCAGCGTGCCGAGACCCGCCAGTGCCATCGCGGCGCCCGTACCGCTCGGCGCGGCGATCGCGCCGATGGCGACGGGGCCGAGGCCCTGGAGGGTCATATTGCCGGAGCCGAGCAGGCCGAACGCCTGGCCCTGGCCCTCTTCCGGCAGGGCGTCCAGGAACTCGCGTTGCAGACCGAGACCGTTGGCGAAGCCGAGGCCGGCGAGCAGCAGCAGCCCCGCGGACAGCGCGCGGCCCGGGTCGGCGGCGAAGCCCAGCAGCGGCAGCCCCATCAGGACGATCAACGGGACCACGAGGCGTTCCCGGATGGCCGGCCGCAGCCACCGTCCCACCACGAGGTCGCCCAGCAGCATGCCGACCGGCAGGCAGGCCATCAGCACGGCGTAGGAGCCGGCCGCGAAGTGGCGCCCACCCGCGTACGCGACGATCATCCCCTCCGCTCCGGCGACGAAAGCGCTCGGCAGCCACTGCGCGAACAGCAGCCTACGGACCGCGCGGTGCCGCAGCAGTGCGCCGGCGCCGCGCAGGCTGTCCCGTACCGCGCCGCCGCCCGCACCGACCGCCACCACCACCGGCTCCGCCTCAAGCCGCGGCAGGCGCAGCCGCACCACCGCCGCGCAGAGCAGGTGCGCCGCGGCCCCCGCCGCCAGTGCCGCCCGTGGCCCCGCCGCCGCCACAGCGGCGCCGCCGACCATCAGGCCGATGAGCTGCGCGCCGCTGGCGGCCATGTTGTTCAGCGAGCGTCCCAGCACGTAGGCGTCGCCGTCGAGCCAGCGGGCGACGAGCCGCGCGGAGGCGCCGCTGAAGGCGGGGGTCACCAAGGCCACGGCGCCGATCACCGCGAGGCCGACCGCGATGGGCATCCGCACGAAGGCGAGCAGGGCCGCCGCCGCGCCCTCCAGCAGGTAGCCGCCGGCGATCAGCGCGCGCGGCGGCAGCCGGTCGGCCAGCGAGCCGAGCAGCAGCGAGCCGAAGAGCTGCGGCAGGAATCCCGCGCCGAAGGCCAGCGCGCTCAGCAGCGCGGACCCGGTGCCCGCGTAGACCAGCGCGGAGAAGGTGGTCACGCGCAGCGAGTCGGCGATCACCCCCAGCGTCCGGGTCGAGAAGAGCAGCCGGAACCGCGGCTCGGTGAGCACCTGCCGGTACGTCGTACGGCTCGCCGAGGGGTCCGCGAGCGGTGGGGATGCGGTGGTCATACGCCGCAGCGTCGCGGAGAACCCCGGCGGGAGGCTAAAGATTCGCCACCGGACGTAAGGTCGGACTCGGGCGCTCTACGGTTGAGGGATGCTCCGTTTCACCGCCACCGCCGAGGACCTGCTGCGCAGCCGGTTCGCGCTGTCGCCGGCCTTCGAGCTCAACGGACTGCTGCGCCGGCTCGACGGCCGGGACACCGCGCTGCCGGCCGACTGGACGGCGCGGCTCGCCCCGGGCCTCGCGCGGCTGCGGCGGGAGACACCCCTGGACGCGGTGCTGGCCCTGCAGACCGCCACGGCGGCGCCCAACTTCCTCGCCCCGCCCCCGCGTGCCCTCACCCAGCGCTGGGCGGACGATCTCGCGGCGATCCGGGCCACCCCGATCGCGGTGGCGCGGGCGGAGATCGACGAGGTGCTGCGCGAACAACCGGCCCGTGACCGCCACGTCCGCGAGCTGCTGGCGTCCGACCAGCTCGTGGAACTGGTCGCCGACGCGCTCGACCGCGCCTGGCGGGAGCTGCTCGCCCCGGACTGGCCGCAGCTCCGGGCGGTCTGCGAACGCGACATCGTGCACCGGGTCGGTGTGATCGGCGAACGCGGCTGGAAGGAGGCGATCGAGGGCCTGGAGCGGGGGCTGGTCTGGCGGGGGCAGCACCTGGCGGTACCGCTGCGCTCGACCGACGCGGAGGTGAGCCTCGCCGGGGAGGGCCTGCTGCTGGTGCCCTCCGTCCTGGTCTGGCCCGGTCTGGCCGTCTTCCACGACGAGCCCTGGCCCAAGGCCCTCATCTACCTCGCCCGCGGCACGTCCCTGCTGTGGGAGCGGACGGCACCCGACCCGGACGCGCTGGCAGCGCTCGCGTCCCTGCTCGGCCACTCCCGCGCCCGCCTCCTGCTGGAGCTGCGCACGCCGGCCAGCACCAGCCAGCTCGCCCGCAGCCTCACGATGGCGCCCGGCGCGGTCGGCGACCACCTCAGCGTGCTGCGCACCACCGGACTGCTCGCCCGCGCCCGCTCCGGCCGCTCCGTCCTCTACCGCCGCACCGCCCTCGGCGACGCCCTGGTCACCGGCGCGACTCCCGCCGAGTCACCCACCGGTTGACCCCCTCCGCTGCGGTCCCGCCGTCAGCCGCGCTCAGGGGCTTCCCGGCGTACGGCTGGGGATCGGTTGCCGAGGGTCCGGGCCGGGCGCGGCCGGCTCGCGGGCGTCCACGGGCGCGAGGCGCTCACCGCGGGGCAGGAGCAGCGGGCTGGTGAGGATGAGCAGTCCCGCGACCGTGAGGGCGGTACGTGGGCCGGTGAGGCCGGCGAGCAGCCCGCCGAGCGCGGTGCAGACCGCGATGGACGCCTGCTGGCCGATCGACCAGGCCGACAGGGTGCGGGCGATGAGGTGCCCGGGGGTGTGTTCGAGCCGATACGTGGCGAGTACCGGGGCGTACAGGCTCATGTTGATGATGATCGCCAGCTCGACGGCGATCACGGTGACCAGGCCGACGACGCCCGGGCGGACGAACACCAGGCCGATCAGCCAGATCGCGCGCAGGGTGCCGACCGTACGGAAGACCCCGTGCCGCCCGTAGCGGGCCACGACCCGGCGGGCGAGCCGGGAGCCGATGAGTCCGCCGACGCACGGCGCGGCGAAGGCGAGGCCGTACTGCCAGGGCGGGAAGCCGAGTTGGCGGAGGAGGAGGACGGCAAGCAGCGGCTCGGTGGCCATGATCAGGCCGGCCACGAGCATGTTGTTGAGGTAGAGCGCGCGCAGCACGGGGTGGCCCAGGATGTGCCGCCAGCCGTCGAGCAGCGCACCGGCCCGGACCGGGCTGCCGCCGGGCGTGCGCGGCGCCTCTTCCCGGCGGCGGATCGCGGTGATGCCCAGCGCGGAGAGCAGATAGCTGAGCGCGTCGGCGACCACGGTGGTGACCGGCCCGAACAGGCCGATCGCCGCGCCGCCCAGTGGTGGCCCGACCGCGATGGAGCTCCAGTTCGTCGACTCCAGGCGCGCGTTGGCCACCAGCAGGTCATCCGGCCCGACCAGGGCCTTGAGGTAGGCGCCACTGGCCGCGTTGAAGGCGATCTTGGCCGCGGCCACCACGGCGGAGACCACCAGCAGTTGGGCGAACCCGAGCCGCCCGGCGGCGTAGGCGGCCGGGATCGTCGCCATCGCCGCGAACCGGGTCAGGTCCATCGCGATCATGACCGGCCGCTTGCGCCGGAACTCCACCCACGGCGCGAGCGGCACCGCGATCAGCGCGCCCACGGCCGGCCCCACCGCGGACAGCGCGGACACCTCGGCGGGCCCGGCGCGCAGCGCCAGCACGGCGATCAGCGGGAGCGCCCCGAACCCCAGCCCCGACCCGTAGGCGCTGACCGCGTATGCCGCCCAGAGCCAGCCGAACGGCCGCCCCAGGGATCGTCTCGCCACCACGTTCCGTACCTTCATTCCGTCCGCCGCACCCCGCCGTTGGATCGCTGCGCATCAAATCAGCGGTGGTCAGCGCGTATCAAACAACCGGGGCGGCGGCGAGCCACAACCCCCGGTTGTCCCCCGTAGGGTCGCGTGCGTGGATCTCGATACCGTGCGCACCTTCGTCGTCGCCGCGGACGCCGGCCAGTTCCAGGAGGCCGCCGCCGCGCTGTCGATCACCCAGCAGGCCGTCTCCAAGCGCATCGCCGCGCTGGAGAGGGAGCTGGCCGTGCGCCTGTTCACCCGCACCGCCCGCGGCGCCCGGCTCACCATCGACGGGCAGGCGTTCCTGCCCCACGCCCGTGAGCTTCTCCGGGTGGCGGAGCGGGCCGACGCGTCCGTCCGGCCGGGCCGGCGCGCGCTGCGGGTCGATGTCGTCAACCGGCGGATCGCGCCGGCCGGGCTGCTCCAGGACTTCTACCGGGCGCATCCCGGGATCGAACTCGATGTCGTGACGCTGGACGCCGATATCGACGGCGCGATCGCCGCGGTCGAGGCCGGGACGATCGACGCCACCTTCCACGGCGTTCCCGCGCGACAGCGCCTGCCCGCGGCCATCCGGGCCGCCCGGGTGATCGACGAACCGCACCAGCTCCTGGTCGGCCCCCGCCACCCGCTGGCCGGGGCCCGTGCCGTCAGCCCGTGGGAGCTCGCCGGCCACCGGATCCGGATGCCCGGCCTGGACGCCCGCGGTGAGGTGGCCGCCTACTACGAGGAACTCGCGACCGTCTTCGGCCTCACGATCGACGTGGTCGGGCCGGTCTTCGGGAACGAGGCGCTGCTGGCCGAGATCGCCGGCTCCCCGGCCCTGGCGACCCTGGTCGGCGAGCGCTCCCGGTATCTGTGGCCGGACAGCTACGACCTGCGGCGGGTGCCGATACGCGACCCGGCGCCGGTCTACCCGATGTCGCTGATCTGGCGCGGCGACAACCCGCACCCCGGGCTCGTCGAACTGCGCGGATACCTCGGCCTGCGGCGGACAGCCCTGCCCGACGCCGGGGTCTGGACGCCCACGTGGGCGCGAAAGGGCGGCGGGTCCCTTTGAGGTCCCGCCGCCCTTTCCTTCAGGTTCCCCGGGATTCCTTCAGGTTCCCCGGGATTCCGTCACGACCGGCCGTACCGGTCGGGTGCCGTCGATCAGTACGCGGAGTTCACGTTGTCCATCGAGCCGTACCGGTCGGCCGCGTAGTTACAGGCGGCGGTGATGTTGGCGACCGGGTTGTAGATGTTCCACGACGTTCCCGCCACGTGATAGTGGTTGAAGGTCGGGTTGATCACCTGGAGCAGGCCCTTGGACGGAATTCCGTTCTTGGCGTTGATGTCCCACAGGTTGATCGCGTTCGGGTTACCACTCGACTCGCGGATGATGTTGCGGTGAATGCCGCTGTAGCTGGCCGGGATCCCCTTGGCGTGCAGGATGTCCAGCGACTGCCGGATCCAGCCGTCGAGGTTGTTCGGGTAGGTCTTCACGGCCGGCCGGTGCGCGGCGTGCGCCTTCTTGGCGGGCGCGGGCGCGGCGGCCTTGTGCGCGGCCGCGTGCTTGACCGCGTGCTTGACCGGCTTGGGCTTGGCGGCCGGCTTGGCCGGGGCGTGCTTGGCGGCCGGCTTGGCGGCCATGGTGTGCGCCGTGGGCACGACGACGGTCTTCATACTGAGCGTGCCACCCTCGGCGCTCTTCGTGACGGCGTCGCCCGC
Organism: Streptomyces sp. NBC_01190; assembly: GCF_045039895.1. Lineage (NCBI taxonomy): Bacteria > Bacillati > Actinomycetota > Actinomycetes > Kitasatosporales > Streptomycetaceae > Streptomyces > Streptomyces sp. NBC_01190. The sequence goes on along the minus strand of NZ_CP108580.1, from coordinate 7,398,566 downwards.
CGCACCGGACTGCGTACCGAGCCCCGCGACGTGCTGGCCGGCGGAGACGGAGAACCCGGTGCGGGCGCTCGCCGCGGTCGCCGACGAAGCTTCCGCGGTTGCTTCCAGTCCGGTGACTGACAGCACAAGAGCGGTGGCGGCGAGTGCGCCGGCCGTCGTGATCTTCTGCTTCTTCGACAGCCGGTTGAACTTGGAGAACGTGGGGAGCTTGTTCGGGATCGTGGTGAGCTGCATACGAGACTTACCTCTTCCGTTGAGCGGACCCGTGAATTCTTAATCGCTTCGAATTCACGGGTCAAAGAGCGCGTCTACGAATATGCTTCGTAGCCGGCCGCGGAAGGGGCGCCGAATAGTCCGGGTATCGTTTGCAGCGCAGGGGTGCGGGATACTAAGCGCCTTGCTATGTGACGCACGTCCTATGGATGGAATCACGAAGGGCCGGTCGCGGCGTCGCTTTATGTGACCCGTGCGGCGCGTTATGTGCCCGCTTTTAGGTCGGGGGCGCGCGAGCGCGCGGGGGGGCCGCGGGGTTTCCTCCGGACCCTCGTGCGCGCGCCTGCGGGGCGAAATCATCGGATGTGCGTGGAGCAGTGGCCATCGGGCGGGCTCGGGTTGGCCGGTTCAGAGCGTGTGCGATCCCTTGACAGCGGATACGCACGGGCCGAACATTCACGCAAACATCGGATGTAAGTGCGGAGGGAAGGACTCGCCCGTGTCACCAGAAGGCTCGATCACGCGGAGGCTGCTGCGCCGTGTCGGCCCGCTCGGGGCAATCCTCAGTCTGACGATGGTGGGACCGGCGGTTCAGGCCGCCACCGCCGCGACCGCCGTCACCCTCTACGCCTCTCCCTCCGGCGCCGGCTCCGCTTGTTCCGCCGCGGCCCCCTGTTCGCTGTCGGGCGCCCAGAGCGCGGTGCGCTCGCATGTTGCGGCGAACGGTTCCGCGGACGTCAGCGTGCTGCTGGCCGACGGTACGTACCGCCTGTCGAGCACCTGGACCCTCGGCGCCGCGGACTCCGGCACCGCGGGCCACCCCGTGGTGTGGAAGGCGGCGCCGGGAGCGCATCCGGTGATCTCGGGGGCCTCGCAGATCACCGGCTGGACGCAGGTCGGATCGAGCGGCGTCTGGTCCGCTCCCGTACCCGGCGGGAGCAACAGCCGCCAGCTCTACATCGGCGGGCACGAGGTGCCGGTCGCGCAGGCGTCCCCGGCGAGTCTGGGATTCCGCGGCTCGTGGACCGGCTCTTCGACCGGCTACACGATCTCCGCCGACCAGGCGGCGATGGCGTGGTTCGGGTCACTGACCGCGAGCCAGGTGGCGGGAGTCGAGTTCGACTACCCCGGTGGCAACGGGCCCTGGACCGAGTCGAGATGCCGCGTGGCGAGCTTCTCGGCGTCGGCCGGGACGCTGAAGATGAGCCAGCCGTGCTGGACCGACGTGACCGCCAGGGCGTCCTTCGCCCAGGGAAGCGGCGGTCTGCCGTCCATGTCGAACAGCACCATGCCCGCGCTCGTCGAGAACGCGCAGGCCCTGCTGGGGTCCGGGCAGTGGTTCCTGGACGGCGCCGGCGGCACGCTCTACTACAAGCCTTCCGCGGGCCAGCCGATGGCCGGCCTCGAGGTGGAACTGCCGCGCCTGGAGTCACTGGTCCGGGGCGCCGGTACGCTTGCCGCGCCCCTGCACGACCTCACCTTCAGCGGCCTCCAGTTCTCGTACGCGACCTGGAACGCCCCCTCCACCAGCTCCGGTTTCGCCGACGTGCAGAGCAATCTGCGGATGACCGGCGCGAACAACCAGAGCATGTGCACCTTCTCCACTCCCGCGGGAAGCTGCCCCTGGGGATCGCTGACGCAGCCGCTGGCGAACGTCGCGTTCAGCGCCGCCAAGAACGTCACCCTCACCGGCGACCGTTTCGCCGAACTCGGCGGCGCGGGGCTGAGCGTGATGTACGGATCCGCCAACACCCTCATCCAGGGCAATGAGTTCACCGACATCGCCTCCACCGCGCTCCTGCTCGGCTGCACCTACGACCCGCTGCCGACCGACTCGTCGGAAGCCGCGGGCATCAAGCAGAACTGCGCCCCCGACGCCTCCGCGGTCAGCGGCGACACGATCGGCGCCAACGAGATCCTCACCGGTACCACCGTGTCGGACAACATCATCCACCGCATCGGCACCGACTACTCGTCGGCCAGCGGCATCACCCTGCTGTTCTCGCAGCACACCACCATCACCAGGAACAATCTCTACAATTTGCCCTACACCGGCATCACCGCCGGCGTCGTCCAGGGCCATGTCGACCAGGCGAGCACCCCGCGGAACAGCACGAACATCAACGGCTCCAACGCCATCAGCGACAACGTCATCCACGACTACCTGTCGGTCCGGAGCGACGGCGGCGCCGTGTACGTCGAGGGACACCAGGCGCAGTACGTGTACCAGGCGGACGGAACCACGATCGACCCGGCGCAGACCCTGGCCAAGGGCCTTCAGGTCACCGGCAACGTCGCCTACGACGGTCCGACGACCAACTTCACCTACTACGACGACGCGGGTTCGGAATGGGTCAACTGGCAGGGCAACATCGCCTTCAGCGCCGGGGCCAGCGCACAGGGCGGTTGCAGCCCGACGGGCCACTTCTGGATCACCGGCAACTACTTCTCCGCCAACATCCAGTCCTACCCCTGCGCCCAGCCGGTCGACACGCACGCCAGCGGGAACACCACCATCCCCGCCGCCCCCAAGCCGAGCGACCTCCCCAGCGCGCTGCTGAGCGCGGCGGGCCGGGGTTCCGGCTCCTTCGCGCCGGTGACCACCGTCAGCCCGGGCATCTTCTACGTGTCACCGACCACCAACGCGACGCAGGTGCTCGTCGCCGGCGAGGGCTTCGGCCCCGCGACACCGGTGTACGTCGGCACCACCCAGGCCGGCAACGTGACCCATCTGTCCAGCGGGTTCATGATCGTCCCGATTCCGGCCGGCACCACCGCCGGGCAGATCTCCGTCACCCCGCAGGACCCGAGCGCGACCCGGCTCAACGACACCGACAGCAGGATCACCTACAGCGGCTTCTCGTACGCGAGCGGCCGCACCTTCGGCGACTACCAGAGCGACGTCCACTACGCGACGGCCAACGGATCGACGGCTTCGCTCACCTTCACCGGCACCGGGATCCAGGTCTACGGCGAGCAGTTCACCGACCAGGGAAACGTCGGCATCAGCATCGACGGCGGATCGCAACAGGTCGTCAGCACCACGCCGAGCGACGGCGCCCGGCACGCGAACGTCGCGGTCTACACCTCCGGCACCCTCGCCTCGGGCACGCACACCATCGTGGTGACCAAGCTCTCCGGCCAGTACGGCACCCTCGACGGCTTCACCACCCGGGCCTGAGCCGATGAGTACACCCGCCCTGACAGCGCCGTCCCCCGGGTCGAGGACCCGGGGGGCGGCGCCGCGTGGTGTCGAGGTACGGCTACTTCGCCGTGAAGGTGGCGCTGTTGGCGTTCCAGCCGCCGACGTCCTCGGCCAGGGTCAGGACCTGCCGGCCGGCCGGCAGGGTGACCGTGGCGGTGACGTTCGTCCAGTTCTGGAAGCCGCCGGTGGCCGGGATGTTGACGGCCCCGGTCAGGTTCTTACCGCCGGCGTCGGAAAGGTGGAAGCCGTCGGTGACGGCGGCGGGAGCCGCCACCCGGAAACTCACCGTGTAGGTCCCCGCGGCGGCCGCGTCGACCGTGTACCGGAACCACTGGGCGCCGCCGGTCCAGCCGAGGTCGTAGCCGCCACCGGAGTCCGCGGTCGTCTCCAGGTCGATGCCGTCGGGGCGGTAGCCGTTGCCGCTGCCGTTGGCCGACGCGACGGAGTAGGCGACGCCCTGGCCGCCGGTGTCGTAGTTCTCGGCCTGTACGGTCCCCGGCACCGCGGCGGGGGACCCGCCGAACGGCGCCTCGCGCGAAGTACCGCCCTGCCAGCTGTTGCCGCTCGCCGTCACGGTGAAGGCGCCCGAGTTGTTGGTGAACGCCGAGGCGCCGGAGCGCAGCCCGGTGACGCTGTTGCCGGTGACGGTCGCGGAGCCGGTCGGCGCCGGGTAGAACGGCGGCGAGATGACGATGCCGCCCCGCCAGGGCGAGACGATCGTGTTGTCCTGCACCCTGGTGCCGGTCGAGGTGGAGAAGCCGACCGCGTCGTACACCGCGCCGCTGACCGTGTTGCCGGACACGGTGACGCCGCTGACGGTGCCGGAGTTCTGGCCGTCACCGCCGTTGCCGATCTGCACGGCCGGCTGGCCCTGGCTGTAGGCGTTGCCGCCCGACCGCAGCACGGTGTTGCCGGACACCGTCGCGCCGAGCAGGTCGCTGCCGTTCACGCCGAACCGGCCGGCGCCCAGGCCGATGTAGCGGGCCGTGTCGCTGATGTAGTTGTCCTGGACGAGATGGCCGCTGCCGCCGTAGATCCCGATGCCCTTGCCGCCCCAGGGGGCGATGAGGCTGTTGTGGGTCAGCGTCACACCGGACATCGCGGTGTAGTAGATCTTCCCGTTGCCGTAGTCGTTGTACGCGACCGAGTTGATCGCCATCGCGTCGTCGCCGGTGCCGCGGACGTAGTTGTTGGTGGCGGTCAGGTTGCTGCCGGTGGTGCCGTTCAGGGAGACGTTGTTGAGGTTGATGCCGTCCGCCCAGATGGCGGTCAGCCGGCTGTTCTTGACCGTTCCGCCGGAGCCCGACGCCCAGAAGCCCGACTCGACGTGCTGGCTCCAGATGTTGTCGGCCACCCAGTTGGTGCCGGTGGTGTCCATGGCGCCGCCGGCGCCGTCGACCGTGGCGCGGCTGGTCGCGTTGGAGTCGATGTGGAAGTTCTCGACCGTGCACGAGGTGACCGAGAAGACCGCGCCGAGGCCGACGCTGTTGGGCAGCGGCACCGACCGGTAGACGGTGCTGTACCAGGGTCCGGCGCCGGCGATGGTGATGCCCTTGGCCTGGAGCCCGTTGGTGCCCTTCAGATAGAAGGTGCCCTGCGGGATCCACAGGATCTTGCCCTGGGACTGCGCCTGGTTGATGCAGTTCTGGATCGCCCCGGTGCTGTCGACGGCCTGGCTGTCGGCGGATCCGTTGGTCGGGTTGTCGTCCGCCACGGCGCCGCAACCGGTGATGGAGATCGAGTTGGCCGGCTGGGCGAGCGGCGCCGGCGGATTCTCCACATCGACGGAATCGATGTCGTAGAAGGCGGCGCTGTTGGCCGCGTCCTTTTTGAGGGAGATCGTGCTGCCCGGCGCGACGGGGGCTCCGGTGATGAACGTGCTCGACTCGTCGAAGAAGTCGCGGCTGTCGCCGTCGGCCGGATTCTGGTCGTTGCCGTTGTAGTTGTTGTTGCCCTCGTAGAGCCAGCTTTGCTTCGAGTTCAGATTCAGCGGCTGACGCAGTACGCCGTTGACGTAAAGGTCGAGTGTGGCGGTGATTCCGCCGCCGGCCGCGGAGTCCGGAATGCTGGCGCGCACGTTGATGGCACTGACCGACTGCCCGGTATTGTTCGTCCACTGCACGGACTGCCCGGCCGCTGACAGGTGCACATACGCGTGGCCGGAGGCCTCCAGGGCGGCGGTCGCGTACTGGTTCGTCGGCGCGGCGGTCAGCGACACGGTCTGGGCGCCACCGCCGAGGGTGCCGCTCTCGGCTTCATAGCTGGTGAAGGGGGTGCTCGCGCCCGCGGCACCGGCAGCGGCGGTGGCCCGGGGTGCCGCCTTGGCGTGCCCGGCGGGGACGGTGGCACCGTCTGCCATCCGTATCCCCACCAGCGCGAAGGCGGCGGCGACGGCGAGCGTCGCCACCGCCGCGCCGGCCCGGTGCCGGCGCGGCTTACTTGCCGTGGTCGTCAACTGCGTACCTTTCTGCATGATTTCGCGGTCGCCACGATTACGCGTCATCATCCGCAGGCTCAGCAGCTTGGCGGGTCCGGTCGCGGCGGTCACGAAATGGAATGTCGTCCGGTGCGGGAACATCCACCGATCGGACGAAAGTGGGGGGTTCGCATTCCATGCGGCCAGCTAGGACTCTAGGGTTGCGCTAGTCAAGCGTCAAGGCGGGGCTTCCCGCACCGAAGGTATATGGTCCGAAATGTGCGGCGCCGCGGCCATCGTGTGCGCATAACGCGTGCCGAGTAGGGCCGACTTCCCTTTATTACCGCGGAGTTGCGAATCCGGGGTGGTGTTCTCAGCGCGCGCCGGGATCCGCTCCGTCCGCTTCGTGCGGTTGCTCGGCGTCCTGGGCGAGGCCGTCGGGGTCCTCGGCGGCGGGTTCGCCCGGTGTGAGGGTGAGGGTGAGCGCGCGCCGGACGGTGACATCGGGCGGCAGGTGGAACTCGCCGATGTCCTGCCAGCCCCAGGAGTAGAGCGAGGCGTACCCGGCGAGGTCGCTCTGGCTCACCAACGTGACGCCGACGGACGGCTGGTGGCCGGCGAGCAGCCGGCGCTGGAGGTGACCGGCCAGTCCGCGCTCGCGTTCGTGGCGGTGGACCAGGAGGTCGGTGACGGCGAAGACATCCCCGGCCGCGGTGAGTTCGGCGATCCGGTGCGGGAGCGGTCCGTGGAATCCCAGCCACCAGGAGCCGTCCGGCGGGACCGGGAATCCGAAGACGGCGCCGACCAGCACCGATGCTTCTCCCGGCCCGGCCGTCGCCTCCGCGATGATCGTCTCGAAGCCGGGGCGGCCGCTGTCCTCGGTGAGCCGGCGCAGGAATCCCTCACGGGTGTCGTATGCGTCGTCGCCGTCCGCCACGGAGGATTCGGCGAACAGGTCGGCCAGTGCCGCACGCCGGTCCTCGGCCTCCGCGCGGCTCAACGCGCGCAGGTGCACCACGCCGCCGGTGGACGGCTCGTAGTCGTCGATCGTCTGTATCTGTTCTGCCCTGGTTTCCGCCATCGGACTCATTCCTCCCGCGACCGCGGACGCGAGGCCGAAGCCGGCCGGCACGGCGGCGGCTTCGTACGCGTCATCGGGTCGCTCACCAAAGGGACGAGAAGGCGGACCGTCCGCCGACCGTGCCGACAGCGGACAGCCCGAAGCAGTGATCGTGAGGATTCGGACCAGCGTCGGGCACGGGTGTCCCGCGCGGGCAACCCTCCAGTGATTGGCTCAGTACCGGAGTGGTGTGCAGGTCGTTTTCTTCGGTCAGCGTGATCAGCGGCCGGTCATTCGTCTGTCGTCTACCACGAACTCGGTCCTCGAAACGCCACGGACGTGGGGCCGGGCCGCCAACGGCGCCGGCGGCGCCCGGACATCGGTGTCGTGGGCCGAGGGGCCCATTGCCCTTGGGTCGTCGCGGCTCCTACAGTGAAGAGTCCGCGAGGCTCCCCGCTGCGGAACGCGCACCGGGCAGTCCCGAGGACGGGTGAGATCGGGACGGCTCTCACTGTCGATCGATGCGGTACCTCCGACGACGGGCAGCCCATGGGAATCGACCTCTCCGACGACGAACGCGCCTCTCTGCGCGGTTCGTTCGCGATCCTTGACACCCCCTACGCATGGCGACAGGTCACGTCGCGTTTCAGGGACGAGGTACCGCCGAGGGAGCGGACCAGCCACGTCCACGTCGTCCCGTTCATCGGCGAGCAGGCGGTGTTGCTGCGTACGGAGGAAGACGGCTGGTCGACGCCGGGCGGCACCCTGCTGGAGGGTGAGGCGATCGACGCGGCTGTCTCGCGGGAGATGGCGGAGGCGATCGGTGGCCGGGCCGAACGGTTCGAGCTGTTCGGGCAGTGGGACAGTTCGACCACACAGCAGACCCCCTACCGCCCGTGGCTGCCGCATCCGCACTTCGCCCTGGCCCTCGGCTGGGCGGATGTCGTCATCACCGGTCCGCCGGAGTTCCGGGGCGGCGTCGAGGAGAAGACGGTCCTGGAGATCGCCATCCTCCCGATCGAGGATGCCGTCGAGCGCCTGACCCGCAACGACCGCCCCCACTTGGGGGCGCTCTACTCGCTCGCCCACCAGGTCCGCCGGGCGAGCGCCCGCTGATCCCCCCGCGGTGCGCGGCGGCCGGCGGTTCCGCCCCGCGGTGGCCCCGGACTCAGGCGATCCCGTTTCCGCGCGCGAGCAGCAGTGCCACGTCCACCACCGCGACGCAGACCGCCGCCGCGAACGCCGTCCGCTCCCAGCGCCGTCCCAGTACGGTGCCCGCCGCCGCGATCAGTACGGCCGCCCCGAACCCCGCCGTGCCCCACGCCCCGGGTGGTCCCGGGGGTCCCAGCGCCAGGACCGCGGTGGCGGCCACCAGCGGCACCGGCAACAGCAGGCGCGCGCGGTCGGACCCGAGCCGGTGCGGCCACCCCCGTACCCCCAGCGCCAGATCCGCGCGGATGTCCGGCAGCGCGTCGCCCAGGTGGGACCCGACCCCCAGCAGCGCGCCCGCGGTGACGATCCACCAGGCCGGCCGGGGGTGTCCGGGCAGCCCCAGAGCCACGAAGGCCGGCAGCGCGGCGAAACCGATCGCGTAGGGCGCACAGGACCACGCGGTGGCCTTCAGCCGCAGGTCGTACGCCCACGCCGCCGCCACCCCGGCCAGGTGGACGGCGCCCGCCCACCAGCCGCAGGCGAGTGACAGGGGTACGCACAGCGCCAGCGCGGCGAACGCGGCCACCCACACCGCCCGCGCCCCGATCCTGCCGTCGACCACCGGTTTGCCCCGGCGGTCGGCGGCGATGTCCCGGCGGGCGTCGAAGGCGTCGTTGCACCAGCCGACCGACAGCTGCCCGGTCAGCACGGCTGCCGCCACCAGGACGCAACGCCCCGCGCCCTGGCCGGCGGTGACCGCCAGCGCCGACATCAGCGCGGTGACCGCCACGACGGGCCCGGGATGGCACGACCCGGCCAGGGCGGCCGCACGGCCGCCCCAGCGCGCCGGTGCGCCGCCGGCCATCACCCGCTCGGGAGTAACCACCGGCTGATCGTAGGCGTCACCGTCCCCCGGCCCGTGCAGGGCCCGTCCGGTCCGGGAGAACGATCCGGGCCGGCGGCCCGGCATCGAAAGCCCCAGCCTGGGCAGGGACGTTGAGCAGATAGCCCGCAAGGCAGGAGCTCTATGACCCGGATAGCCGCCGTTCACGGTGTCCTGGCACCACACCGGCACGCCCAGAGCGAGATCACGGACATGGTGGCCCGCACCTGTCTGCCCGAGGGCGCCGACCGCCGCGTCCTGGACCGGCTGCACAGCAGTGCCCGGGTCCGCTCCCGCACCATGGCGCTGCCCCTTCCACGCTATGCGGAACTCGACGGCTTCGGCGCCGCCAACGACGCCTTCATCACCGCCGCCACCGAAATGGGCGGCGCCGCCGTCCGCGGCGTCCTGCGCCAGGCGGGGCTGGCCGCCGCCGATGTGGACCTGCTGATCTTCACCTCCGTCACCGGCATCGCCACTCCCTCGATCGACGCGCGCCTGGTCGGCCGCCTCGGACTGCGGCCGGACGTCAAGCGCATGCCGCTGTTCGGCCTCGGCTGCGTCGGCGGCGCGGCCGGCCTGGCCCGGATGCACGACTACCTGCTGGGCCGGCCCGGGCACGTGGCGGTGCTGCTGTCGGTGGAGCTGTGCTCGCTCACCTTCCAGCGCGACGACGCCTCGATGGCCAACCTCGTCGCGGCGGGCCTCTTCGGTGACGGCGCCGCCGCGGTCGTCGCACGCGGGGCCGACCGTACGGACACCGGCGCCGGTACCGGTCCGACCGTTGTCGACACCAGAAGCCACCTCTACCCGGACACCGAGCGGGTCATGGGCTGGGACATAGGCGATTCCGGCTTCCAGGTCGTCCTGGACCCGCGGGTCCCCGACGTGGTCCGGCGGCATCTCGCCGACGACGTACGGGGTTTTCTGGGCGACCACGGACTGAAGCCGGAGGACGTGACCGCCTGGGTGTGCCATCCGGGCGGCCCCAAAGTGCTGGAAGCGGTCCAGGAGAGCCTCGAACTCCCGCCGGGGGCGCTGGATGTCACCTGGCGGCACCTGGCCGACGTGGGCAACCTGTCCTCCTCGTCGGTGCTCCACGTGCTGCGCGACACCCTGGCCGAACGCCGCCCGGCAGCCGGCACCCCGGGCCTGCTGCTGGCGATGGGGCCCGGCTTCTGCTGCGAACTGGTCCTGCTGCGCTGGTAGTCCGGAGGAAACATGATCTGGTACGCAACGCTGGTGGCCGCCGTCGCCGCCGAGCGCGTCGCCGAACTCGTCGTCGCCCGCGGAAACGAGCGGTGGAGCCTCGCCCGCGGCGCGACGGTCAGCGGGCAGGGCCACTATCCGGCCATGGTCGCGCTCCACACCGGTCTGCTGGCCGGCTGCCTGGTCGAGGTGTGGCTGGCCGACCGGCCCTTCCAACCGGTACTGGGGTGGCCGATGTTGGGCGTTCTGGCCGCTTCCCAGGCGCTGCGGTGGTGGTGCATCGGCACGCTGGGGCCGCGCTGGAACACCCGGGTGATCGTCGTACCCGGCCTTCCCCTGGTGACCGGCGGCCCCTATCGCCTGTTGCGGCATCCGAACTACGTCGCGGTCGTCGCCGAGGGAGTGGCTCTGCCGCTCGTGCACACCGCGTGGGTCACCGCCGCGGCGTTCACGGTGCTCAACGCCGTTCTGCTCGGCGTGCGCGTCCGCTGTGAGAACGAGGCACTGGCCGCCTGCCCCGGTCCGGCCCTCGCCGCGGCGCGGGACGCGGGGTCGTGATCGATGTGCTGGTGGCCGGCGGCGGACCGGCCGGCCTGGCCGCGGCCATTCACGCCGCGCGCGCCGGGATGGAGGCCGTCGTCGTCGAACCCAGGACCGCCCCGGTGGACAAGGCCTGCGGCGAGGGCGTCATGCCCGGCGGTGTCGCCGCGCTGCGGGCGCTGGGCGTTGACGTCACGGGCCGCGAACTGCGCGGTATCCGCTATCTGGACGCCGACGGAGCCCGCGCGCAGGCACCCTTCCGCGACCGGACCGGGCTGGGCATCCGCCGGACGGCGCTGCACTCGGCGCTGCACCGGCGTGCCCTGGACCTCGGCGTGCGGATCCTGCCGGGCAAGGTCGGCGAGGTGGGCCAGTGCGCGGACTCCGTCACCGCCGCGGGAATCACCGCCCGCTGGCTGATCGCCGCCGACGGCCTGCACTCGCCGCTGCGCCGCCGCTTGGGCCTTGATCTTCCGGCCCGCACCATCGGCCGTTACGGACTGCGCCGGCACTACCGCGTCCAGCCGTGGACGGACTACGTCGAGGTCCACTGGTCCGCGCACGGCGAGGCCTATGTGACACCGGTCGGCGACGACCTGGTCGGCGTCGCCGTCCTCAGCCGCCGCCGCTGCGGGTACGACGAGCACCTGGCCGGCTTCCCCGCCCTCGCGGCGTCCCTGCACGGCCCGGCCGCCACCCCGGTCCGCGGCGCGGGACCGCTGCGCCAGCGGGTCCGGCGCAGGACCGCCGGGCGCGTTCTGCTGGTGGGCGACGCCGCCGGCTACGTCGACGCGCTCACCGGCGAAGGCATCGCCCTGGCCCTGGCCACGGCCGGCGCCGCCGTCCGCTGCCTGGCCGCGGGCCGCCCACAGGACTACGAACGGGCCTGGGCGCGGCTGACCCGGCGCCACCGGCTGCTGACGCTCGCCCTGCTGACCGCGAGCGCGCGCCCCGGCACCGCCCGCCTCGTCGTTCCCGCGTCCTCCCGGCTGCCGGCCGTATTCGCCGCAGCGGTGCACGCGTTGCAGTAGACCCGCCCGCCGCGGCTACTGGCGCGGACTCAATTGGCTGCCCCGCACCCTCCCGCACGCCCCGCCGACGGTGCCCGACAGGTGGCCGCCGCGCGGGCCGGACCGCCCCGGACCGTCCCTGAGCACCCCGTTTCCCCCCTGTATCCGGTTGATCAGTAATCGTCCCGCACCCCATTGACATGCATCCACCACGCGTTCTTAATGATCACCGGTGTGCCCGCCGTCGTCCTGACGTCGCGGGAGTGCCTTCGGACGACCCACGGGAGTGGCTGGTGCGCAGACGAGGAAATTCGGGCCCCACGACGGATCGGAAGGGGCCTGGCGCGCTGGCGCTGCTCGGCGCCCTGGCACTGGCGGTGCTGGGCCTGCCGGCGCCGGCGGCGGCCGCGGCGCCCGCGACCCCGGCGGCCCACGCCGCCACCGGCACGGAGACCGCGGCCCCCGCCCCGGCCCCCGTGCCGTACAAACCCGTCTGCGGCACACCGGAACCGGGCCAGTACGCCTGCTTCGCGCTGCGCCGCACCGACCTGCCCGCCGCCCGCGGCGCGCGCGCGGCGGTGGCGCCCACCGGGTACGGCCCCGCCGACCTCCAGGGCGCCTACGACCTGCCGGCCGACGGCGGCGCCGGACAGACCATCGCGATCGTCGACAGCTACGACGACCCGGCCGCGGAGTCCGACCTCGCCGTCTACCGCGAGCAGTTCGGGCTGCCCGCCTGCACCTCGGCCGACGGCTGCTTCACCAAGGTCGACCAGCGCGGCGGCACCGACTACCCGGCGCCGGACACGGACTGGGCGGGCGAGATATCCCTGGACCTCGACATGGTCTCCGCCGTCGCCCCCAACGCGCACATCCTGCTGGTCGAGGGCGACGAGCCGAGCAGCGACGACCTCGGCGCGGCCGTCGACACCGCGGTGGCGCTGGGCGCCAAGTACGTCTCCAACTCCTACGGGAGCGACTACCGGGGCGGCCCCGGCAGCGGTGAGGATCCCTCGGACACCGCCGCGCTCGACGCCTACTACGACCACCCGGGCGTCGCGGTCGTCGCCTCGTCCGGCGACTACGCCTACGGCGTCTCCTACCCGGCGGCCTCCCCGTACGTCACCTCCGTCGGCGGCACCTCGCTGACCCGCGACGCGGACAGCGCGCGCGGCTGGACCGAGGCGGCATGGGCGAAGGCGGGCTCGGGTTGCTCGCTGTACGAGCCCAAGCCCGCCTTCCAGCAGGACACCGGGTGCGCCAACCGCGCCGTCTCCGACGTCTCCGCGGTCGCCGACCCGGCCACCGGCGTCGCGGTCTACCAGACCTACGGGAACACCGGCTGGTCGGTCTACGGCGGCACCAGCGCGTCGTCGCCCATCATCGCGGCCGTGTACGCGGACGCGGCCACCCCGGCGGCCGGCACGTACCCCAACGCCTACCCGTACGCCAACCGCGCCGGGCTCAACGACATCACCGGCGGCAGCAACGGAAGTTGCGACCCCGCCTACCTGTGCCGCGCCACCGCGGGCTACGACGGCCCGACCGGCCTCGGCACCCCGAACGGGCTGCAATCCTTCCGCACCGGGCCGCACGGTCAGCTCTCCGGAACACTCACCGACAGCGCGACCGGCAAGCCCGTCATCGGCGCCACGATCTCCTCGGGGACCGACGCGGCCCGTACCGACGCCCAGGGGCATTACTCCCTGGCACTGTCGGCCGGCGGCCATGACGTCACCGCCACCGCCTTCGGCTACGCCACCCGCACCCTGAAGAACATCGCGATCGGCGACGGCGCGTCCGTCACCCGGAACATCGCCGTCACCCGGGTGCCCAGCGAGACGGTCTCGGGGAAGGTGACCGACGGCTCCGGCCACGGCTGGCCGCTCTACGCGAAGATCGGCGTGGCCGGCGATCCCAACGCGGTCTGGACGGACCCCGCCACCGGCGCCTACCGGGTGACGCTCCCCCGCGGCGCGGACCTCACCCTCGACGTGGCGGCCGTGGCGCCCGGCTACCGCGCCCTGACCAAGGACATCCACGTCGGCACCCGCGCCCTGACGGCGGACTTCGCGCTGACCGCCGACCCGTGGGTCGCCACCGCGCCCGGCTACGCCGTCCACCTGACCGGCAGCACCGAGACGTTCGACTCGTCCACCGCCCCGCCGCGGGGCTGGACGGTCACCAACGCCGACGGCACCAAGGGCGGCTGGGAGTTCGACGACCCGGCGGGCGAGGGCAACAGCACCGGCGGTGACGGCGCGTTCGCCATCGTCGACAGCACGTACTACGGCTGGGACCAGCACCAGGACTCCGACCTCACCAGCCCGGTCTACGACTTCACCGGCAAGGACACCCCCGAGCTGGCCTTCGACAACATGTACACCTACAACCCGGCGCGGATGGTCTTCGACGTCCAGGCCACCGACGACGGCGGCGCCACCTGGTCGACGGTCTGGACCCCCGACGACACCGTGTACTACGCCGGGCCCACGCCGGTGGTGGTGGACCTCAGCGCCTACGCCGACGCGCCCGCGGTGCGACTGCGCTTCCACTACGCGGCGTCGGGCGCCTGGTACTGGGGCGTCGACGACGTCTTCGTCGGGCAGCGCGACTTCACCCCCACCCCCGGCGGCATGGTCGTCGGCACCGTGAAGGACGCCAACTCCGGCCTGCCGGCGACCGCCGCCACGATCACCGACGCCGGCGACCCGGCCGTGTTCACCCAGACGGTGGCCACCCCGGAGGACCCGACCCTGGACGACGGGTACTTCTCGCTCTTCACCCCCGGCCCCGGCAAGCACACCCTCACCGCGACCAAGAGCAACTACGCCGGCCAGAAGCAGGCGTTGACCGTACGGGCCGACCGCACCACCCTGGTGTCGTACGCGCTGAAGGCCGGCCGGCTGTCGGTGGCCCCCGGGACCCTGGACGCCACCGCGGCACGCGGCAAGCGGGTCTCCCGGAAGCTCACGATCACCAACACCGGCACGGAGCAGGCCACTTTGACGCTCGGCGAGCAGGACGACGTGCTGCTGCCCGACGCCGCGCAGGGCGCGTCACTCCAGCGCGTCAAGGGCACCTATCCGCTCGGCCGCGTCCCCACCCGGGCACCCGCCGGGTCCTCGCCGGCCGGACACACGGCGCCCACCCCGGCCAACTCCTGGCAGAGCGCGCCCGACCTGCCGGTGGCCCAGATGGACAACATCGCGGACAGCCACCAGGGCAGGCTCTACGCCGGCTTCGGCGACCCCGGCTTCTCCATCGGCGGCGAAGGTGACAGCGACGAGCTGTACGTCCTCGACCCCGGCGCCGACACCTGGAAGCAGCTCAGCAGCGCCACCGACACCCGCGAGGCACCGGGCCACGGCTTCATCGGCGACAAGCTGTACATCGCCGGCGGCTGGGGCGCCGACGCCAACCCCGATGCCAAGCTGGAGGCGTACGACACCACCACCGGCACCTGGACGACGGGCGCCGCGGAGCCGCGCCCGCACGCCGGGGCCGGCAGCGCCGTCCTCGACGGCAAGCTGTACCTGGTCGGCGGGTGCGACGTGTCCTGCGGCGTCGCCGACGTCAACGTCTACGACCCGGCGACCGACAGCTGGGGCCAGGCCGCGGACTACCCCGAGCCCGTCTCCTGGGTGTCCTGCGCCGCGATCGGCGGCAAGCTCTACTGCGCCGGCGGGGCCACCGACGCGGGGAACATCCCGCACACCTACGTCTACGACCCGGCGTCCGACGCGTGGTCACGGCTGGCGGACATGCCGCTGCCGCTGTGGGGCTCGGCGTACGCCGCGGCGGACGGCCTGCTGCTGGTCTCCGGCGGTGTCGACGACGGCGCCCTGAGCAATCAGGGCTTCGCCTACGACCCGGCCAAGGGCACCTGGAGCGCGCTGCCCAACGCCCCCACGGCCACCTACCGCGGCGGCGGCGCGCTCGGCTTCTACAAGGTCGGCGGCGGAACCGGCGGGGTGTCCGTCACCGGGGTGGTGGAGAACCTGCCCGGCTTCGCGGTCGACCCGGCCTCCGACGTCCCCTGGCTGAAGGAGAGCACGCGGCGGCTCACCCTGCGCCCGGGGGCGAAGGCCACCGTGACCGTGACCCTGGACGCGGGCGCGCCCGGCGTGACCGGTCCTGGTGACTACCGGGCCCGGCTCGACTTCGGCACGGACACGCCGTACGCGCTGCCGTCGGCCGCGGTGACGCTCCACGTCACCGCGAAGGGCCGGCGGTCCTGATCACGAGCGTCGCCGCGGCGTACGGGGCCTGACCCCGTAGGCCGATGGACCTCCGGTGCGGTGGGACTGTCCCTGGGACCCACCGCCCGGAGGTTTTCGGCGTCCCCGGGGGTCAGCCCCGCCCGCGCGCGTCGGCGGCCGGGTCAGCGGTGTCGGCGACAACGGCTTCGGCGGCTGGGGTCGCCGCCCGCGCGGCGGCGAGCGCACCGTCCTGGGCGCAGGATCAGCAGCGCGAGGACGGCGGCCGCCGCGGCGGTCAGCGGGATCGAGGCGATCAGCCAGCCGCTGCCGAGGACGCGGACGGACGCCCGGGCTACCGGATCCGCGTCTGCGCCGAGCGGCCGGAGGTCGACGCGGGTTCCTTCACGCTGCGCGCGCCCTGGGGGCTGGACGGGCTCAGGGGAGCCGACACGATCATCGTCCACGACTACCCGCCCACCCCGCACGGCGCGACCTTCGAGCGGCTGCTCACCTGGTTGCAGGCCAACCTGGGCCGCGATCTCACCCTCGCTGACATCGCCGCCACGCCGGCACCAGTACCCGTACCCTGATGCGCCGGTTCCGCGAACAGACCGGCACCACCCCGCTCCAGTGGCTCCACCGCGCCAATATCCGCCAGGCCCAGCACCTGCTGAAAACCACCCGCCACTCCGTCGAACGCGTCGGCGCCCAGGTCGGCTTCGGCTCCCCCACCGCTTTCCGCGACCGCTTCAAGAAAACCATCGGCGTCAGCCCCCACGCCTACCGCCGTACCTTCGGCTGACCAGGACTTCCCCTCAACCGCGCGGCACGCGCGGCCACTTACGACGAAGTCCGTCACAACTGCCCACCGCGGTATCACCAGTCATGGCCGACGTCCGCGTTTAGTCATATTGAGCCCGTCACCGGAGAGCCGGTCCGACCGGGTCATATCGCCCAACTGCGCAGCCAGCGAGCCTTTCTGACGCTTTGTTCGGGCCTACGGAAGCCTCCGGCATGAGTCTTGACTTTCGCTCATAGCAAGCTAAACAGTGGGTGCGCGAGTTGCCATCAGTCCGGTGAGCCGCCGCGGTGCGCGGTGCTTGGTACGCGAGGGAGACACCTATGCGCTCCGGAAGACGCACATCAGTGGCCGGACGGGTGCTGGCCGCGGCCGTGGCGGTGAGCGTGGTCACCGGGGTGCCGGCGGTGGCGCGGGCTGACGCGCACGGAGCGGTGCGCGCCGCCGCCGCCTCGACGCAGCCGGTCTACCTGAACACGCACTACTCGTTCGCCGAGCGGGCGGCCGACCTGGTGTCGCGGATGACGCTCGCCGAGAAGACGGCGCAACTACAGACCAACAGCGCGCCCGCCATCCCGCGGCTCGGGGTCCAGCAGTACACGTACTGGAGCGAGGGCCAGCACGGCATCAACCGGCTCGGTGCCGACACCGCGGCGGGCAGCCAGGGCGAACTCGACGTGACGGCGACCAGCTTCCCGGTGAACTTCGCGTCCACGATGTCCTGGGACCCGGAGCTGACGTACCAGGAGACCACGGCGATCTCGGACGAGGTGCGCGGCTTCCTCGACAAGTCGCTGTGGGGAACGGGCCAGAACAACCTCGGCCCGTCCGCGTCGGACTACGGCGATCTCACCTTCTGGGCGCCGACGGTCAACATGGACCGCGATCCGCGCTGGGGGCGGACCAACGAGTCCTTCGGCGAGGACACCTACCTGGCGTCCACGATGGCCGACGCGTTCGTCGACGGGTATCAGGGACAGACGATCACCGGCCGGCCGCGGACCCCGTATCTGAAGGTCGCGGCGACCGCCAAGCACTACGCGCTGAACAACGACGAGAACAGCCGGCACACCCAGAGCGCGAACACCACCGACGCGAACATCAGGGACTTCTACACCAAGCAGTTCGTCAGCCTGGTGGAGAACGCACATGTGTCCGGTGTGATGACGTCCTACAACGCGGTGAACGGCACCCCGGCGCCCGCCGACACCTACACGGTGAACCAACTGCTCCAGGTGACGTACGGATTCGGCGGATACACCACCTCGGACTGCGGTGCGATCGGCGACGTCTACTCCTCCGGCGGCCACAACTGGGCGCCGCCGGGGTGGACCACCAACGGCACGACGTGGACGAACACCACCACCGGCCGACAGGTGCCCGCGGCGGCCGGCGGGCAGGCGTTCGCGCTGCGGGCCGGCACCCAACTGAACTGCGCCGGCGGGGAGCTGACCACGCAGAACATCGACGCGGCCATCTCGCTCGGCCTGTTGTCGCCCGGGGTGATCGACAGCGCGCTGACGAAGCTGTTCACGGTCCGGATGCGGACCGGCGAGTTCGACCCGGCGGGCAAGGTCGCATACACCAGGATCACCAAGGCGCAGATCGAGTCGCCCGCCCACCAGGCGCTGGCCGAGAAGGTCGCGGCGCAGGACCTGGTGCTGTTGCGGAACAACAAGGTCCCGGGCGCCTCGTCCCCGCTGCTGCCGGCGAACCCCGCCAAGCTGAACAACATCGTCATCCTCGGCAATCTGGCGAACACGACCACGCTCGGCGGCTACTCGGGCAAGCCGACGCTCCAGGTCGACGCCGTGCAGGGGATCACCGCGGCGGTCAAGGCGGCCAACCCGTCGGCGACGGTCACCTTCGACGCCTGCGGTACCTCGACCACCGCCACCACGCCCGCCGCGTGCTCGGCCGCGACACAGAGCGCGGTCAAGGCGGCTGACCTGGTGATCGTGGTCGTCGGCTCGGACCTCGGCGTGGCCGACGAGGGCACCGACCGGTCGACGGTGGCGCTGCCCGGCAACTACGACTCACTGATCAGCCAGGTCGCCGCCCTCGGCAACCCCCGTACCGCGCTGGTCATGCAGGCCGACGGACCCTACGACATCAAGGCCGCCCAGCAGGACTTCCCGGCGATCGTGTTCAGCGGCTACAACGGCGAAAGCCAGGGCGCCGCGCTCGCCCAGGTGCTGTTCGGCCGGCAGAACCCGTCGGGGCACCTCGACTTCACCTGGTACGCCGACGACTCCCAGCTCCCCGCGATGGACGACTACGGGCTCACCCCGTCCGAGACCGGCGGCCTCGGCCGCACGTACACCTACTTCACCGGCAAGCCGACCTACCCGTTCGGATACGGCCTGTCCTACGCTCACTTCGGGTACTCCCACATCACGGTCGGTCCTGGTGCGGTCACCGCCGACGGCACGGTGCGGGTCGGTTTCGACGTCACCAACACCGGTACGGTCGCCGGTGCGACCGTCGCCCAGCTCTACGCGGCGCCGGAGTTCACCGTGCCGGGTGCGGAGTTGCCGAAGGAGAAGCTGGCCGGCTTCCGGAAGACGGCGGTGCTCGCGCCGGGGCACACCCAGCACGTCACCCTGTCCGTCAAGGTCGCCGACCTCAGCCAGTGGGACGAGAGCGCCCTGAAGCAGGTCGTCCGCAACGGGGCCTACCAGTTCCGCGTCGGACCCGACTCCGCCACCGTGGCCGGCTCCGGCACGGTGCGGGTGCGGGGCGCCATCACACCGCGGGTGCGATCGGTCACCGTCCAGCCCGACCAGGTGGACTTCAAGCCCGGCGACACCCTGGACCTCACCGCCACCAACCCGTGGATCGCGCCGGACACCGACTCCGCGCTGGAGCAGCCGCACGCCAGTGCGGACCACATCGTCGAAGCGGCGGCCGACGACCAGTCGTTCGTCGACCTGTCCCACGCCCACGTCGGCTACCGCACCAGCGACCCACGGGTCGCCACGGTCAGCCGCACCGGCGTGGTCACCATGCGGGCACCCGGCGCCGCGACGATCGAGGTAACCGTGGGCGGCGTGACCAGCACCGCCCCGATCGTGGTGCGCGAGCCGTTCGGTCTGCGGGCGGCCGGCATCGTCAAGGCCAACACCACCATCACCGCGACATCGATGTTCACCAACACCGGTGGGCAGACCGTCCACGGCCTGTCGATGCGCCTGAACCCGCCGAGCGGCTGGACGGCGACGGCGACCTCACCGGTCTCGCTGTCCCGTGTCGCGCCCGGCCGGACCGTGACGGCCACCTGGCGCGTCACGATTCCGGGCACCGCCAGTCCCGGGACCAAGGCGGAGCTGGACGCGACGGCAATGTTCACCGGCGGCGCGGGTACGTACACGGAAGCCGCGGTCAGCGCGCTCACCGTGACCTCGGGTGCCACCCCGGAACAGGTCACCCCGGTGATCACCGCGATGAGCCCGCCGACGGCCTCGCTCCAGGTGGTCGTGAACAACCCGTCGGACACCCCCACCACGGTCACGGCCGTCAAGTGGAAGCTCGGCAGCGCGTCGGGCACCCAGCCGGTGAGCGTGACCATCGCCCCCCAGGCGTCGGCCACCGTGGATGTGCCGGTGACGGGTGTCAGCTTCGCCACGGTCTATCCCGTCAGGGTGAGCAGTGTCATCTCCGGCGATCTCTCCTCGGAGTCCTTCTCCGGGCATGTCACCTTCCTGCCCGTGGTCAACAAGAGCCTCGGCACGTCGTGGACGCTCTCCCAGGTCCAGGACGGCCCGTCGGTGGACCTGGCCGCGGACGGCGACTGGCAGTCGCTGGACGCCTCGCAGCCGTACGGCGGCCCGTCCGATCTGTCGGGCAAGGTGTGGCTCGACTGGGACGCCAGCAACCTCTATCTCACGGCCGACCTCACCGATGACGTCCTCTCCGAGCCGGCCACCGGGGCCGACATCTGGCAGGGCGACTGCTTGCAGTTCGCGGCCACGTCGGGCGTGCCGGGTTCGTCGGCCACGGAAAGCACCGCGTCGGTCAACGGCCACTACGAGTACGGGGCGTCGCTCACCTCGGTCGGCGAACAGCTGTACCGCTGGATCGCGCCGACCGAGGGCAGCGGGCAGGTCACGAACGCGACCGTCCATGTGACCAGGGACGACTCGACGCACACCACCCTGTACGAGCTGGCGGTGCCGTGGAGCGACCTCACCTCGGTCCAGCCCGCGGCGAACAACGTGTTCTCCTTCTCGCTCGACGTCAACGACAAGGACAACGGGGTCCGCAAGGGCTACACGCAGTGGGGCGAGGGCATCGGTTCGAGCAAGGATGTCGCCGGCTTCAACATGGCCCAGCTGATGCCGGCGAGCAGCGGGTCGTAGCCGCGTCGTCCGCCGCCGCACGCGGATTCCGGAGGTCACGGGGATCACGGGGGACCTCGTCGCCGCCGTCGGCACAGCGCGGGCGGCCGCGGTCTCGTGCGGAACAGGCGTCAATTGACGGGGCGGGCGAAGAGGCGGGCGAAGGAGCAGACGTCGAGCACCCGCGCCACGCCCGGCGGCAGCCCGGGCGCCGCGGGCTCGGCCGGTTCTCCTAGGGTCTGGGGTGCGGCACCTCATCCCCGTCCCACGCCACAGGAGACCACGGAATGGCTGATCCAGACATCGAACGGGACGGCCGGGCCCGGGTGTTCGGCAACGTCGCGGCGGAGTACGCGCGACTGCGCCCGGCGCCGTGCGAGGCGGCGGTGGACTGGCTGGTGCCGGACGGCTGCCGCCGGGTGCTCGACCTGGCGGCCGGCGCGGGCACCCTCACCGCGCTGCTCACCGAACGGGTGCCCGAGGTGACCGCGGTGGAACCCGACGACCGGATGCGGGCCACCCTCCTCGCCCGCTCCCCCGGCGCCACCGTGCTGAATGGCACCGCGGAGGCCCTGCCGCTGCCGGACGGCCACTTCGACGCGGTGGTCGTCGCCTCCGCCTGGCACTGGTTCGACCCGGCGCGGGCCGTCCCCGAGATCGCCCGGGTACTGCGCCCCGGCGGCCGGCTCAGCGTGGTCTGGAACAGCCTGGACACCACGGTGCCGTGGGTGGCGCGGTGGTTCTCCCAGCTCCGGCCCGACCGCGCCGCCGCGAGGGAGGACCCCGCCCGGCGCCATACCTCGCGGGGCGCGCGGCTGCGGGAGGACCTGCGCGTTCCCGGTGCGCCCTTCGGCGAGCCCGAGGAACACGCGGTGGCCTGCACCCGCCGCAGCACCCCGGCCGACGCCGCCGCGCTGCTCGGCACCTACAGCCACGTCATCATGCTGCCCGCCGAGGAACGCCGGCAGCTCCTGGCCGGCGCCGAGCAGACGCTCCGCGAGCAGCACGGACTCGCTCCCGACGAGGAGTTCGACCTCCCCTTCCGCTCCCTGTGCTGGCGCGCCACCCGATCCGCCACCCCGCCCGCCCCGCCACTACCGAGCGACTGAGGCGGGGCTCGGTTCGATCGAATCCACCACCCCACCCCGAAGATCCCCGCGCCCACCCCGGGCACCCACTCGGCACCCAGCTTGTAGCCGCCCCGTCGGACGGGATCCGCGAAGGCCCTGTCAGCTCCTACGCCGACGCACGCGACGCCGCCACGCGAGCGCCCACGCACCGGTGGCGAGCAGCAGTACGAGCGCCGCGGCGCCGCCGAGAGCGAGGGAGACCCGGTGGCGCCAGGTGCCCGGGAGCCGCGCCGGGTCGGGGGAGGCGTACCCGTCGACCTTGAAGCCCCAGGCGGCGGTCTGCCGCTCCCGGCAGGGAAAGGGGCCCTTGCCTGGCCCCGTGGGCACGGCGTAGTCCGCGTAGACGGCGAGGACGCCGTTGTAGACGTCCTCGTCGGGGGTGTGCGCCAGCACCCGGTAGCGGAAACGTAGGTGCTGCGCCCCGCCTGGCGGCAGCTCGGCGATCGTGGTGACGGCCCCCGGGAAGACCCCCGCCCGCGGAGTTCCCTGCACGCTGTTCGGCAACGTCCGCCAACCGCCCCGGGTCCGCGCCTGGTAGGACAGGTGCGCGGGGTTGTTCACCGGATCCATGGGGTCGTGCAGTTCCTGCCAGGAGCCGCCGCTCAGCTCGATGTTCCGCAGCGGGTGGGAGCCGTTGTTCGCCACGGTGACCGTGTAGGTGTGCCAGCCGTCCCCTGCGGCCACGTGCTGGTAGTAGGCGCCGTCCTCGTCGGGCTCGTACGCGAACGCCGCGGTGGTGATCGCGAGCGGAGCGGGCGCGGCCGGATCGCAGTCCGCCGGCGCCCCCGCCTGCCGCACGGCGCCCCACGCGGGCACCATCCCAGCGCCGAGCACCACGGCCAGCGCGACACCGACAACGCCACCGGCCCTGACACCACCACCGCGATGACCATCCATACCGGCTACGACCTGCGGCGCCATCCGATGGTTGCCCCAGCCCCCGGAAAGCAGCCGCTGCCTCCATCAGGGCGGCGCGGCTCCGCCGACCACCCCCCGACCGCGGCGCGATCGCGATGACCGGCGTGGACGAGGTCATCGGGCGGTCAGCTCGCGGGGCGCCGGGTTCCGCTCCCTGAGCAGCTCCAGAAATGCCTCGGTCGTCGCGCCGGGCAGCCGGTTCGCGACGGGATCGCGACGGGATCGCGACCGGAAGGGTGAAGAAGTCCGCGAGCCGTAATCGAATAGCCCATAATAATATATCCATATTTACCGCTGGTGACTACTTTTCAGCTAGCGGGTGATGGTACGTCACATATCCGCCGAAGGATCTCCCAGGCCCCCGACCGATCTCCCGCTGGACGAGCGAGCCCGACGACGAAAGAGGTCCCGTTCCTATGGCATCGAAAGCCACCCGATCCGCCCCCGGCGGGGGATGCGGCTGCCGACTCAGATCGGCCGCTCTCCTGCTGCCGGGACTGGCGGTGCTGGCAACCCTCACCACCTTCTCGAGTCCCGCGGAAGCGGCGGAAGCGCCGGTGCCGCTGGGGACCGCGATCAGTTACGCGATCCTCGCCGGTTCGTCGGTCACCAACACCGGCCCCTCGGTCATCAACGGCGACCTGGGGGTCAGTCCTGGCGCGACGGTGACCGGCTTCCCCCCGGGGATCGTCAACGGGGTGCAGCACCTGGCGGACCTGCCCGCGGCCCAGGCGAAGTCGGACCTCACCACCGCCTACAACGACGCGGCCGGCCGGCCCCCCACAGCGAGCCTCACCTCTCCGGGAGACATCGGCGGGCAGACCCTGGGCCCCGGCGTCTACAACGCGTCCTCGTCGCTGAGCATCACGGGCACCGTCACGCTTGACGGCCAGGGGGATCCCAACGCCGTCTTCATCTTCCAGATCGGCTCGACCCTGTCGGCGGGTACGGCCAGCAACGTCAACCTCATCAACGGAGCGCAGGCCTGCAACGTCTTCTGGCAGGTCGGCAGCTCCGCGACAATCGACACCAACTCGTTCTTCAAGGGCAACATCCTGGCGCTGACGACCGTCACGGTGAACACCAACAGCGCGATCGAGGGCCGCGCACTGGCCAACACCGGGGCGGTCAACCTGGACGACAACGTGATCACCAGGGCGGTCTGCCTGACCGGCCCGGCGGGCCCGACGGGGGCGACGGGGGCGACGGGGCCGGCCGGCGCGACCGGGGCAACGGGGGCGACCGGTGCGGTCGGCGCGACCGGGCCCACGGGAGCGACGGGCACCACAGGAGCCACGGGCCCGGCGGGAGCGGCAGGCACGCCGGGCGCGACGGGTGACACGGGTCCCGCGGGGCCCACAGGTCCGGCCGGCACACCAGGCACCACGGGCGCGACCGGTCCAACGGGCGCGGCAGGCGCGGCAGGTACGCCGGGGGTCACAGGGCCCGCCGGCACACCAGGCGCCACAGGCGCCACCGGTCCGACGGGAGCGGCCGGTACACCGGGCGCGGCAGGTGCGGCGGGTACGCCCGGCGACACAGGTCCCGCAGGGCCAACGGGTCCCGCCGGTACACCGGGCGCGACCGGTCCGGCGGGGGCGAGCGGTACGCCAGGCACGACCGGCGCCACCGGGGCCACGGGACCCGCGGGGCCAACCGGCGCGACGGGTCCGACCGGCGCTCCCGGGACGCCCGGCACCACAGGTCCCGCGGGGCCGACAGGGCCCGCCGGTACGCCCGGCACCACAGGAGCCACGGGTCCGGCGGGAGCAGCAGGCACGCCGGGCGCGACTGGTTCCACCGGCCCAACCGGGGCTGATGGCACACCTGGTGTGCCCGGCGCCCCCGGGGCCACGGGTCCCGCAGGACCGACGGGCGCCGCCGGGACACCCGGCGCAACCGGCGCTCCAGGTACGCCCGGGACCACAGGTCCCGCAGGACCATCAGGGCCCGCCGGCGCACCCGGCACCACAGGCGCGACCGGTCCAACGGGGCCGAGCGGTACGCCAGGCACGACCGGCGCCACCGGTCCGGCGGGCGCGGCTGGGACGCCGGGGGAAACCGGGCCTGCGGGTCCCGCCGGGCCGACCGGCGCTACGGGTGCACCCGGTACGCCCGGCGCCGCGGGTCCGACGGGTGCGACCGGTGCGACAGGTCCCGCCGGTCCGACGGGGCCGACCGGACCCGCGGGCGCCAAGGGCGGGCACGGCGGCCACAAGCCGAAGCCCAAGCCCGGTCACGGCGAGCACCGGAAACCCAAGCCCAGGCCGCACCCGAAGCCGGCGTACGGTCAGCAGGAGAAGCCCGAGCCGAAGCCGGGTTACGGGGGCGAGCAGACCGGACACCAGCCGGCCTATGGCGACCAGCCACCCGAGTACCGGAACCTCCAGGCCCGGTGAGCACCTGATCTCACCGGCCAGTCGACGGGCAAGCTGAGTCCGCCCCGCGCGGGCGGCATGCCCTGCGCCACCGCCACGGTCTGGGCCCCGGGACATCTTCCCGGGGCTCAGTCGTCGACGGACGGCGCACCACCGGTGTTCCGCACCCATCCCCGCCGGCGCCCCGGCGCGCCGGGAACGGCCCCAAGGCCGCCGGGCGTACGACGCCGCCCGGATACCGCCGGAAAACCGACGTGTCCCGCTCGGCGGCGCCGGCCGCCCGCGCGGTCCCGCACTTCGGGGCCGGCCGCCACGCCACGACGGTGGCCGACCTGACCCGGGCTCTCGCGGTGGAGCACGACCCCGAGGACTGAGCCACTGCCATCGCGGCCTGGGGCGTGTTTTCGAAGTAGCCTCGTCCGCCCGCAGGACGGGGCTCACGGCGTCTGGTGCTCTCCCCCAGACTCCGTCCGGGGGCACCCCCGGCGGTAGCCGGGGGAGGTCATCCTCGTAGCGGGCCTACTGTCACGACCAAGCCGACCCCGACAACGCAGCTGGGGGACTTCTCAAACTCGCCCTACCGGCGGGCCGCCGACCTCCCCGACGCGGGCCGGGAGGCGATCGCCTCCCAACAGGCCGGGTGCGTGGCGGCTTCGGGCGCCGCCACACCGCTCTGGCCAGGTGCCACCAGCGCGCGCGGGCAGCGGCGGCGAGCGCCCCGCCCCCCGCGGGCGCGGCCAACCGACAGGTGCTCAGCTCTTACGGAATGCCACGGGGTAGCCGTAATTATTGGTGAGCGGAACGGTGACGATCAAACCGTTCGGCCCCCGGATGACGAACTCACGGTGGTCTCCGAGCTCGGCGGCCGGAACGGCGAAATGCCCGATGTCCTCGCCGGTGTCCGGGTCCTGCGCGACGACCTCGACCAACCGCTGGTGGTCGGCGGTGAAGCCCTTGCGCCGGCGGGGTGTCTGCGGCCGCGGAACGTTCGGGTCCCGCACAGCGCGTACGCCGCCACCAGGGCCGGGCGGAGCGTCCCTGCCGTGCAGCGCGTCAAAACCGGTGTTGCCGTCGGGGCCGGTCTCCTCCACATGGACGGTGCCGATGCCCGCGGCGGAGATCTTCCCCGAGGCGGCGTCGAAATATTGCTCGGGAACGCTCCACGCCGTCCTGCCGTCCGACCAGTTGTAGGCGAAGAACCCCATGTCGGTCACCCTCACCAGCCATTGGGGAGTGGACCAGACCGCGAGCACACGGTCGTACTCACCGTGGAGATCCTGCGGGACGGCCCACACCTGGGTCAGCCGGACCGGCCGCTCGCCGGCACTCCGTACCCGCCACCAGGCGACACCCCCGGCCGCCGCCGCGAACAGCACCACCGCCAGAGCGGTCACGCCCCACCGCGGTCTCCCCCACCGAGACACGATCCCAACACCCCCGCGCGAGCCCAGATCCACGGAACCCTAACGTGCCGCTCGACCCGGACCCGAATCCGGCCGGCCGGCGGTGGCCGGTCATGGACGGGGCGGGAGCGGGCATGCGCTGGCTGACAGGTTCGGGATGAAGGGGCGGGCGATGGACTTCGACGATCAGGCGGGCCTCGACACGTCGCAGGTGGACGACCGGCGGGGCGTCAGCGGCGGGGGCCTGGCCGTCGGCGGCGGCGCGCTGGGCGTGGTCGGGCTGCTGGTGGCGCTCTTCTTCGGCTTCAGCCCCGGCGGCGGCACCAGCGGAGGTGGGGCGCCCGCGGCGACCGGCAGCGTGCGACAGGACTGCCGGTCGGGCGCCGACGCGGACGCGCGTACCGACTGCCGGGTTGTCGGGGTCGTCAACAGCGTCCAGGACTTCTGGAGTTCGGAGTTCGCCGGGCAGGGCCGGGACTACTCCCCGGCCAGGACCGCGCTGTTCACGGGGCAGACGCAGAGCGCGTGCGGGCCGGCGACCACCGACGTGGGGCCCTTCTACTGCCCCGGCGACAAGGAGGTCTACCTCGACCTCGGCTTCTTCGACGAACTCACCTCCCGTTTCGGCGCCAAGGGCGGCCCGTTCGCCGAGGCGTACGTCGTCGCCCACGAGTACGGCCATCACGTCCAGGATCTCCTCGGCACCATGGACAAGGTCGGCGGTGACCAGCAGGGCGCCGACAGCGCCTCGGTCAAACTCGAACTCCAGGCGGACTGTTACGCCGGGGTGTGGGCGAACCACGCCGCGTCGACCCCCGACCGCAGCACCGGCCGCCCCCTGATCGACAAGCTCACCCCGGCCGACATCTCCGACGCCCTGAACGCGGCGGCCGCCGTCGGCGACGACCGCATCCAGCAGCGGGCCCAGGGCCGCGTCGACCCCGACTCCTGGACCCACGGCTCCGCCGCCCAACGCGACCAGTGGTTCACCACGGGCTACCGCAGCGGCCGGCCCGCCGCCTGCGACACCTTCGGCTGAGGCACGCGGGCGCGCGGGCGCGGGCCCGCCGGCGTACCCCGAAGCGGACGACCGCCCCGAGGCCGGGCGGCGAGACGGCCCGGCGGCCGGCAGCAGGCGGCACCCTCGATCAAGCCCGCAGAATCCGGCGCTCCGTCCGGACGCCGGCGGTGTTGTGCTGGTCGACCCAGCTCTGAAGGGCCTGCGCGCAGGCGTGGTCCAGGTGCCGGATGCCGGACAGGTCCAGGTGGACGCTGCGGCCGGGCGGCAGCCGGTCGAGGGCGTCCAGGATCGACGGCAGCCGGAGGAAGGTGGCGTTGCCCCGTATCCGGACCATGAGCGGCGCGAGCGGGCCGGGGTCGGTGGTCTCGATGTGGACGTGCGAGGTGTCCCAGGCGGTCTTCACCACCGACAGCAGCAGGCCGAGCAGAACCCCCTCGAACATGTTGGTGACGAGGATGGCCACCGCGGTGACGGTCAGCACGACGCTCTCGCCGCGCCGCTCCCGCCACAGCGTGCGTACCTCGCGCAGCGGCAGCAGCTTCCAGCCCGCGTGGACGAGCACACCGGCGAGCGCGGCGGTCGGGATCACGCCGAGGGCCGCCGGGATCATTGCGGCGAAGAGCAGCAGCCACACCCCGTGCAGTACCCGGGACGCCTTGGTCCGCGCCCCGGCCTGCACATTGGCGGCGCTGCGGACGATCACCGCCGTCATCGGCAGGGCGCCGAGCAGGCCGCACACCGTGTTGCCCGCGCCCTGGGCCATCAGCTCCTTGTCGTAGTCGGTACGGGGGCCGCTGTGCAGCCGGTCCACGGCCGCGGCGCTGAACAGGGACTCGGCCGAGGCGATCAGGGTGAAGGCGACGACGGCGACCAGCAGGGCGGGTTCCGCCAGCCGGGAGAAGTCGGTCACATGCGGGGCCGAGACGGCCGTGAGCAGTCCGCCGATCTCGACCCGGTTGATGGGCAGCGCGAACACCGCGGTCGCCGCGGCGCTCGCGCCGACCGCGGCCAGCGGGCCCGGCACGACGGTCCGGACGCGGGCCGGCAGATACCGCCACAGCGCCAGGATCAGCACGGTCGACACACCGATCGCCATGGCGGTCAGGCCGGTTGACGAGGTTGCGGTGTCGGCGGCCAGATCGCCCAGACCGGCGACCTTCTCGGTGCCGGAGCGGGGCGCACCGGCGTCGGCGAGCGCGTAGAGCTGGCCCGCGATCAGCACCAGGCCGATGCCGGCCAGCATGCCCTGCACGACGGAGAGCGAGATCGCGCGGAACCACCGGCCGAGCCGGGCGGCGCCGAGGGCGAGTTGGAGCAACCCGGTGACCAGGACGATGACGCCCAGGGCGGGGAGTCCGAACTCGTGGACGGCGTCGTAGACCAGCACGGTCAGTCCGGCCGCCGGTCCTGACACCTGGAGGCTGCTGCCCGGCAGCAGTCCGGTGACCAGGCCGCCGACGATTCCGGTGACCAGGCCGAGTTCGGCGGGCACCCCGGAGGCGACCGCGACGCCCACGCACAGCGGAAGGGCGACGAGGAAGACGACGAGCGAGGCGGTCAGGTCGGTGCTCAGGGGTGCGAGTAAGCGCTTGAGGTGCGGATTCATGGTGGTCCTCGGGTGGAGGGAAGGCCGGGGGCTCGCGCCGGTGTCGGCCGGCGGCGCGCTGCCATGACGGCACGACGGGCACGGCGGCACGACGTCATGGCCTCGCGGCCCGGCGGCGGGACGGCGCGGAGGGGGCGGAGAGGGCAGAGGGGGACGGAAGGGTGAAGGGGCGGAGGGTGCTGAGAGCGGCAAAGATGCCGAGGCTGCTGAGGCATCCGGCCACGCGGCGGCGCCGGGCTGCCGTACGGACCGGCCGGCGGGTTCAACCGGGTTCAGACCGGCCCCGGTTCACTTCCGCCGGTGGCACGGACGGTGACCGACGGGGTCCGCCGGCGCATCCGGTCCGCGACCGCTCAGCAGCGAAGCGGTCCCGGCTGGCCGGGGTCCGGTCTCAGGGTGGTGGTCGCGGCGCCGTGCGGGGGCCGCGGCAGGCCGGCCGCGCTCGCGGCGGTGTCCGAGGAACGGGCCGGCTCGGGTGCGGGTGCGCCGGCGGACTGCGGCAGGACGGGCCGCCGCGCCTGCGGCAGCCGACCGGCCACCAGTGCGGTGGCGTCGCGGGATTCGAGCCGGCCGGACGGTCCGGACCTCACCGCTTCGGTCCCGTACCGGATCTCCTGCTGGACCAGCGCCGGAAGGTCTTCGAGGGTCGCCGCCATCCCGTTGCGGACGTGGTGATGGCCAAACTGCACCAGGACGGCCACCACAAAGGAAAGCATGAGTGCTGCGATGCGACGTACCACCGGAGGAACTCCTGACTCGGCGCGGACGAACCGCACACGGGAAGAGTGCTCTGCGGATCAGGTTAAAGCATAGGTAAAGCGGTGGTCTATACCCGGTTTTCAGCCACCGGCTTCCCCGTCACGGCCGACGCGCCGCTCGCGTTCGACGTTCCCCTGGAAAAAGGTTCACCGTCGAACAATGCACCCCTAACGGCGTTTTCCTCGAACACCTCCGCGGATTGCGCCGAAATACCGCGGCATAAGGCCCCGCTAGCCGGGCACCGCGCCCCCCGAATGCGGAAAACGCGCCGGTATCCGCTCCAGCACGCCGCCGGCGAACACGTCGTAGAGCGGCAGCGATTCCAGGTGGACGTAGCCGATATGGCAGTCGCACACCGCGAGCGGGCAGGGTCGAGGGGCCGGGTCCCGCCGGTAGGAGCCGTCGTAGAGGTTGCCCAACTCGGTGCGGACGAAGTGACAGCGCCGTACGGTGCCGTCGCCGTCGACGGAGAGCACGGACTCGCCGGTGCGGCAGGGCAGGCCGGCCGACGGGTGGGGGTTGCGGCTGTAGGGGAAGAGCGGATCGAGGGCGGTCCAGGTGGCCGCCTCGGGGTCGGTGTAAGTACGGCCCTCGGCGGCATTCACCCACAGGTATACGTGTGGGGGGAGGTCGGCCCGCAGTCGGCGGGCGTGGTCCAGGTGTTCGGGCAGGCCGACCACCCCGACGCTGAAGCGGACGCCGAGGTCGGTGAGTTCCCGGGTCCTGGTCAGGAAACGGTCGTACCGGGTCTGGCCCGGGTGGTACGTACACCACAGCGCGACGCATTCCCGGTCGGCCGCGGCGAGCCAGTCGGTGCGACCGCTGAGGTTGGTCTGGATGGCGACCCGGCGGATGTGCGGCTGGTGGGAGAGCTCCACCAGCGCGCGGCGGTACCAGGAGCGGACCAGTCCCTCCCCCCAGGGGGTGAAGAGTACGGACAGCCGGTCCGCCCGCTGCCCCACGGCCCACCGGGTGAAGCGGTCGAGGGCGGCCCGGTCCGCGCTGAGCTGCCCGGGCGTGTCACGTCGCTTGGCGAACGGGCAGTAGCCGCAGTCGTAGTCGCAGGACGCCAGCGGACCGCGGTAGAGGAGCGTCAGATCCACCGGCCGGATCACCTGGTCTCGTACGCGGCCATGGCGGCGCGGACGCCCGGCGAGAACAGCGCCGGGCCGATGGCGTCGGAGTGGGCGAGTCCCTCGGGCGACAGGCGCAGGATGCCGGTGGTGTGCTCGTCGAGCCAGCCGCGGGCGGTGAACTCGGCGAGTTCGGCCGGGAAGTCGTCGTGCGGGTCGGTGCCGAAGCGGCCGCGGTAGTCGGCCACCGGGAGCCCGGCGGCTTGGAGGAGCGATTGGAGCAGGTGCCTGCGGCGGGCCTCGCCGGTGTCGACACGGCGGCCGTGCCGGGCGACGGTGAAGTCCTCCGTCATGGTGTAGTCGTCGATGATCGTACGGATGCGGTGCATGTCCACGGCGTAGTCGAAGGAGTAGTGCAGCGTGGAGGTGTACGAGCGGGCTCCGCAGCCGAGGCCGATCATGCCGTCGGTCTGGCAGGCGTGGTCGTCCGGTCCCTGCGCGGGCGCGCCGGCCCGGCGGAACATCCGCATCGACACCTGCTCGTACCCGTGGGCCGACAGGTGGTCGCGGCCCTGCCGGTAGAGGTCGAGTCGCTGCCGGTCCCAGGCTGGCTCGGTATCGGCGGTGCGGCCGGCCAGCCCGGTGAGCGGGCGGACGTACAGCGGGTAGAGGTAGAGCTCCTCCGGCCGCCATTCGAGAGCGGCGTCCAGCGAGGTGCGCCAAGTGGCCGGGGTCTGGCCGGCGATGCCGTAGATCAGGTCGATGTTGAGGACCGGTATGGAGGTGTCGCGGATCCTGGCGAGCGCCGCCTCCACATCGGCGCGGCGCTGCGGGCGCACCGCCGCTCGGGCCTCCTCGGCCACGAAGCTCTGCACACCGAGGCTGAGCCGGGTGGCACCGCGGTCGGCGAGGACCGCCAGCCGGTCGGCGGTCGCGGTGGCGGGCGACGCTTCGACGGAGAGGGCGATCGTCCGCAGATCGGCGCCCATGCGCCGCTCGGCGATGTCGCAGAGCCGGTCGAGTTCGGCGGGGTCGAGAAAGGTGGGGGTGCCACCGCCGAAGGCGGCGGTGGTGAAGCGGACCGGGTGCGTGTCGCCGAGCGCGTCACGCACGGCGGTGGCCTGCCGGTCGAGGGCGTCGAGGTAACGGGTGGTCAACTCGCCGGGTGCGCCGATCCGGGTGAAGAGGTTGCAGAAGCCGCAGCGGACTTCGCAGAACGGGATGTGCAGGTAGAGGGCGAGGGCGTCCTTGGGTTCATCGCGCCACACCTCGCGCAGGGCCGGGCGCGCGGTCAGCGGCCGGTAGGCGGTTTTGTGCGGGTAGGCGTAGACGTAGGACTGATACGGCCGTACGAGAGGGGTGGCGGGAGCGCCGGGCGCGGCTGGGGCGGCTGGGGCGGCTGGGGCGGCTGGGGCGGTCATACGGACGGCTCCGATGGCTCGGCTGGGTCCAGGAAGAAGTGGGCGTACGGCACGGTCCAGACCGATGGGTGGCCGAGGCGGTGGCCGGTGTAGCCGTCCTCCCCGTAGGCGGTGCCGTGGTCGGAGCAGACGATCGCGAAGCAGCGGCGGCGGGAGCGCATCGCCTCGAAGAGCCGGCCGATGTGCCGGTCCACGTACGCGAGGGCGGCACGGTGGGTGGCGCGGGTGTCCCCCGCCTCCCGCGTGGCGCCGGGCAGATGGAACCAGTTGGGCTGGTGCAGCGCGGAGACGTTGACAAAGAGGAACAGCCGGCGGTCCCGCGGCAGTGCGGCCACTATCTGCTCGGCCCGGGCCACTTGGGCCTCGAACGACGTAGCGGAGGTGACGCCGAACTCCGGCTCCCAGTGACTCTCCTGGAAGAGGCCGGGGAGCACACCGCCGAGGGCGCCCTGTTTGTTGAAGAAGCCGACGCCGCCGATGCAGACGGTGTGGTAGCCGGCCGCGGCCAGCCCGGACGGCAGGTCGGGTGTGTCGAAGACGTAGGTGCGGTGTTCGGTGGTCTCGCTGCCGGCGAACCGGGCGGCGAAGAGCCGGGCGTGCGGTCCGGGGCGGGCCGGTGTGGGCAGAAACCCGGCGAAGATGGCCTGGTGGGCGGCGTAAGTGAAGTTGCCGGGCGCGTGCCGCCGCTCCCAGGCACCGCCGGGCAGATGGCGGGCGAGATGGGGCAGGCCCCCCTCGGCGACGAGTTCGGCGGCGACGTCGTGGCGCAGGGTGTCGAGGGTGAGCAGCAGCAGGTCGTCACGCCCGATCACCTCGTTCATGTCGGGCAGGTCCGGATGCGCCCCGGGGTCCGGGTCCTGACACATGTCAATTGTCGCCGGGGCGCCGGGCAATGACTCCCGTACGGCCTCGGGCGGATCAGCGGGGTGCATGGCGGGTCCTCATGGGTGTGGCCGGGACGGCTGGCAGGGCCGGCTGGGTAGGTGCGACGCGGGCCGACGCAGCGCGGTGAGCTGGGCCCGATAGGTGTCCAGGTCCTCGGCGCCGCTGCCGGGCAGGCCGGTGAGGCGGGGCAGCAGATCGCCGAAGGCGTTCACCTCGCCGACCGCGAAGCGCTGCCAGCCGATCGCGGGCAGCAGGTCGACGCCGACACAGAGGGTGCCGGGGAAGGCGGCCGCCGCGGCTTCGGAGATCCGCAGCGCCTCGGTCCACCGGGGTCCGGCGGCCCGGGCGGCGTCGGCGAGGTCGCCACGGGCCCCGCCCAGGTGAAGGTTGGTCAGTGGTGAACGGCTGGTGCGGACCACCGCGTGGGTGGCCCGGCCGGCGATGACGACGATCCGCAGGTCGGCGGTCCGTCCGTCGAGTGACGCCTTGGGCAGCCAGCGCTCGATGTGCAGGCCGTCCGGCGCCAAGGCGTCGATCAGGGCGGCGATCTCGGTCTCCCGGGTGTAGCGCCGGACCCGCAGCGAATTGTGCAGGCGGCCGTCGGCGCACTCCACGGAGGTGGTGGCCACCACCCGGCCCCCTCCGCCGGTCGCGACGGCGAACACCCCCGAGCCGGAGGAGCCGTGGGCGAGCTTGACGAAGGCACGGGGCATGCGGTGGCCGCGCATCAGGGCCCGTACGTCCGCCCAGCCGCGCACGGGGACGGTGTCGCCGGAGGTCGGCGACTCCGGTACCGGCACGCCGGCCGCGGCCAGGGTGCGGTGGCAGTGGCGCTTGTCGAAGAGCAGGGCGAGTTCGCCGGGGTCATCGAGGCGTACGCCGCCGCGCAGGGTGCGCACGGCCGCGGTGAACCGCGCGTACCAGACAGCGCTGCCCTCGACCCGTGTCGGGTCGTCGGTGTCCCGCAGGAGACGGTCGACCTCGCCGTTCTCACCAGGTGAGTCGAGCCGCACGGTCTCGTCGTCGGCGAAGGCGGCGCCGCCGTCCCGCAGGACGGCCAGCCAGGGGACGATCCTGGGCGCGGGCAGGCCGGCCTCAGCCGCGGCGGCGGTGAGCAGCGCCACCCGCCGATTCTCCGGATTGCCGACGACGGCCAGCCGCGGATCGTGGCGGTCGTCGGTGCGCGCGGTCCACCGCGTCATGTGCCTCCCCCTCCCCCGGGTCTCCCCGATCTCCTCGGACTCTTCGCGCGCTTCCGGCTCTTCCGGCTCTTCGTGCTTTTCCGGCGCGGGCCCGGTGGTGGTCGCGCTATTCGCCGACGGCGACATAGCGCCAGACGGTGCCCTCTTGGCTCTCCCGGTCCTCCTCGGCGTCTCCGGCGTCGAGGTCAAGATGCACGCCGGCGGGGGCGAGGGCTTCCCGGAGCCGGTCCTTCACCGCCGGAGTGAGGTAGTTGTGCCGCAGGTCGAGCTTCTTGAGGTGGGTGAGCGGCTGGCCGGCGAGCAGCGCGGTCGCCCCGGCGTCGGTGAGCACGCCCATGGACAGGTCGAGGGTCTCCAGCCGGGTGACGACGGGGGCGGTGGCGAAGGCGGCGGCGATCTCGTCCTGTATCTCGCTGTTGCGCAGGGACAGCGAACGCAGCGCGGGCAGCCCGCCGCCGGTGAGGAACGGCTCCAGGTCGGCCACCTGGGCGTCGCCGCCGTAGTCGCCGGTGCCCAGCCACAGGTCGAGGTACTCCAGCGCGGGGAAGTCGCTCGCGGCGACGCCGCGGACGACCCGGGCCGGGAGGCCGCCGCTCTCGATGGTGAGGGAGCGCAGCCGCTCGTGCCGCACGGCGGGGAAGAGCAGGCCGGTGGCACCGCGCACCGCGAAGGACTCCAACCGCGGGAAGCCGTCGAGCAGTGGCGTCAGGTCGCCCTGGACGATCCAGGAGATCTCGCACTCCTCCACGACGATGTCCCCGAAGAACAGCGCGCGCAACGCGGGCAACCGGTCGCGTGCGGCGAGCAGCGCGGCCACGATCTGCGTCGGCGCCTCCTCGTACGGATCGGACCAGCATCCGACGATCAGCGCCCGGACCTGGGTGAGGTCGACGGTCTCGGTGAAGCGGGTGAAGGCGTCCGGCCAGCTCTCGTCGCTCTCGTACGAGTCCACGGACACCCGCCAGGCGACGGTCTCGGGCGCCGGCAGCGCGGCCGGTTCGCCCTGGCCGGTCGCCGCACGCGGGAAGTCGTAGGCCGGCAGGCCGTCCAGCTCCTGGAGGTGATGCCCGATGGTCATGTCCGCCTGCTCCTGACACGTCGAAGTCCCGCACGGGGCCTATGAGTTCCGGCCCGGCCGACGATGATCGACCGATGAGCAAGTTCTACCAAGGAGCACCGACAATCCTGACCGCCGCGACCCGGACCGGCTCACCCCGGGAACGGTCCGCTACGACAACGTGTCCGGCAACGGCGACGAATCCACGGTCACCGTCCCGGTGGCGGAGTTCAAAACCAGGGCCTGCGAGAGCGGTTGACGGCGCGGTGGGCGGGGCGCGGACGCCGGGGCGGCATCGCATCCGGGGTGGCGCCGGCCACCCCTTGCGGATTTACATACCTTTGCGAAGGGATTATTCTCGTCCCGTGGAGCCCGCCTGGGCGCGGCACCGCCCCCGCCCGTCATCCCCAGAGGAAGTAACCACGCCATGACCACGTTAGAGACCCGATCACCACGGTGGGCCGGGTACACACTCGCCCTGCTGGCGTTCATCCAGTTCATCGTCACCATCGACTACAACATCGTCTACGTGGCGCTGCCGGACATCGGCAGCCAACTCGGCTTCTCCGCGCAGTCGCTCCAGTGGGTGGTCAGCGCCTACGCGGTCGCGCTCGGCGGGCTGCTGCTGTTCGGAGGCCGCGCGGTCGACCGGATCGGCCCGCGCCGCATGCTGGTCACCGGCCTGGTGATCTACGCGCTCTCCTCGCTCACCGGCGGACTCGCGCAGAACGCCGGGGTCCTGGTGGCCTCGCGCGCGGCCCAGGGCGTGGGCGGCGCGCTGCTCACGCCGGCGACCTTGATGCTCATCTTCACCACCTTCGCCCCGGGCCCCGAGCGCAACCGGGCCACCTCCGTGTGGGGCGCGATGGGCAGCGCGGGCCTGGCCGCGGGCTCCCTGCTCGGCGGCGTGCTGACCAGCGCCTTCGGCTGGAACTGGGTCTTCTACGTGAACGTCCCGCTCGCACTGGGCGCCGCCTTCGCCGCGACGCGGATCCTGCCCGCCGACCGCCCGCTCGGCAGCGGTCGCAGCTTTGACCCGTTCGGCGCCCTGGTCGCCACCGTCGGTTCGACGCTGCTGGTGTTCGGCCTGGTCAGCGGTCCCGACAAGGGCTGGGGTTCGATCGAGGGCGCCGGCGCCCTGATCGTCGGCGGGCTGCTGCTGGCCGTCTTCGTCTTCATCGAGAAGCGCGCCGCCGACCCCCTGGTACCGCTGAAGCTGTTCGCTCTGCGGGGCCTCACCGTCGCCATGCTGGCACTGATCGTCTTCCAGGCCTCCGCGGGCGGCACGTACTACCTGCTCACCACCTATCTGCAGACGGGGCTCGGCTACGGCCCGCTCGCCGCGGGGCTGGCGTTCCTGCCCCCGACCGTGGCCTGCATGGTGGTGGCGATGAAGCTCAACGCCCGGGTGCTGGGCCGGATCGGCGTTCGTACGACACTCTTCTGGGGCACGGTCGCCACCGCCGTCGGGCTGGCCGCGATCGTCGCCGGGATGTCCACGCACGGCTCCTACTGGACGCTGCTGCCGGGGGTCGTGATCTGGGGCGCCGGCGGTGGCTTCGCCTTCCCGTCGCTCTTCGTCGCCGTCGGGTCCTCGGGCGCGGCCCCGGCCCAGCAGGGGGTCGCCTCGGCTCTCGCCTCCACCTGCCGGCAGATCGGCGGCGCCATCGGCCTGGCCGCCCTGGTCGCGGTGGCGAACTCGCACGCCGGCCACCACCCGGACACCGCCGCGCTCGTCGGCGGTCTGCGGACGGCCGGCTGGGTCGGCGCCGCCGCGACGCTGGCCGGTGCCTTCATCGGACTCGGCCTCAGGAAGCACCCCCGGCCGGCCCCCGTGCCGGTCCCCGCCGAGCCGGCGACGGCGGAGGTCGTGGAGACCGTCTCATAGGCCGCCCGACGTCTGGCGCCCCTCCCGGCACTCGTCGGCGGCGACCGCCCTCGGGTGAACGCGGTCGGCCGGAACGGGGACGCCGTGGCGTCGGCGGATACGGATGATCGTGTGGGTGCGCGTGGCGCCACGACGGCTGTGGGGCGCCACGCGTAGCCGAACGACCTGACGGGCGCGCGGCGTTCTCCTGGGCCCGGCATACTCACGGCTCGCCGCCCGGCTGCTCACCCGGACCCCGTGGCGCCAGGACGGGGTGGACCAGCGGACCCAGGCGCTGCCGCGGTGCCGGGTCCGGGCGCGGGCGCAGACCGGCGGTCGCGCCA
Organism: Streptomyces sp. NBC_01190; assembly: GCF_045039895.1. NCBI lineage: Bacteria > Bacillati > Actinomycetota > Actinomycetes > Kitasatosporales > Streptomycetaceae > Streptomyces > Streptomyces sp. NBC_01190. The sequence continues at coordinate 7,360,476 of NZ_CP108580.1, read as the reverse complement.
GGACCTGGTGCTCATCGGCGCCCCGGTCGCCCCGATCGGCGGCCAGGGCGCCGAAGGCGTCCACGGGACCGAACGCGGTCACGAAGACGCCGGCTTCCCCGTCCACCGGGCCGCCGCCGTCGCCGGCCCGGTCCGGCCCGGTCTGATCGCACCGGACCGACCCGCGACGAAGCTTCTCTTGTCGCGCCCAGCCCGTCGCCGGAGCCCCCCGGCCCGCCGCCCCGGCCCGGCCCCGGACCCCGGGCCCGGCCGGTCGCCAACAACTGGGCGACAGCCGCGCGATGCCGGTCCTGGCCGCCCCGTCGATCACCTCTGCCACGCGGCCGCGCCCCTCCGTCCGGCTGGCGCCTGCCGTATCTCACGCCGTCGACCGGCACGGCGGCAGGACATGGGTTCCTCAGCCCTGCGTCGTCCGGCCGGGAATTCCGGCCGGGAACGACGGCTGCCGCTGTGCAAGTGGGGATGTCCCACACTTGCACGGCCGCCAGGACGCCACCCCCGAACAGCCGGCGTACGCGGGCTCCGCACGGCCGCGGACGCGCCCGCAGAACTGCCCTCCGCCGGAGTTACATACCTCTGCGAAGGTATGCGATTCTGAGCGGCAAGCCACTGGTGACTCAGGGCGCCAGTGTCAGCTCCCCGATGGTGGACGACCGCGTACCGCGCAACGCCAGGTACGGCGTGCCCATCTCCCCCGGCCAGACGAACCGCCGGCCTCCACCCGGCATCCGCTCGCCTGCCGGAGAACCGCACTCCCCACGGATCCCGAGCTCTCGAAGGAACCTGATGAAATTCGCAAACGACCTGCGGATCAAGACCGCGACCTCGTGGTTTCCACCGGACCACGAGACCGTCGAGGACGCCATCGCGGCGGGCAAGCTGGACCAGTCGGACGCGGACAAGATCGGCGTCACCCGACTGCCGGTCTCGACCCGGCTGTCCGCTCCCGAGATGGCGGTAGCGGCCGCCCGCGACGCGATCAGCCGAGCGGGCTGGCACCCCTCCAAGGTGGGCCTCGTGCTGCACACCTGGATCTACCACCAGGGCCATGACATGTGGTCTCCCCCGCACTTCGTGGCGAACGAGGTGGGCACCCCCGAGGCCCTGGCGTACGGCGTGTACCAGGGCTGCAACGGCGCCGCGCTCTCCTTGCACCTGGCCGCGATGCACCTGGCCAGCGACCCCGGACTCGGCGGCGCGCTCATCACCACCGGCGACCGCTTCGAGCCCCCCGGCTTCCGCCGCTGGTCCTGCGACTACGGTCTGGGCTACGGCGACGCGGGGACCGCGGTACTGCTGCACCGCGCCGACGGAGAACCCGACGACTTCGCACTCGTCTCCCTGGCCACCACGACCGCCGGCGAGCTCGAGCTGATGCTCCGGCACGGCGACGACTTCAGCCCCGCGCCCCTGGCGCACAACGAGTACATCAGCCTGCGCCGCCCCAAGAAGTCCTACATGGCCGAGCACGGCAAGGAACAGTTCGGCGAGATCGCCAGCCGGATGATCCGCCGGGTGATCGTGGACAGCGTGCACGACGCGGGACTGGAGCTCGACGACCCCCGGATCAAGTACATCGTGCTGCCGCGGATCGGCGTGGCCCCGCTGGACGCCATCTACGCGCCCGTACTCGAGGACGTGCTCAAGGCGGAGGCGCTGCGCTTCCACGCGGACACCGGCCACCTGGGATGCGGGGACTTCCTCGCGAACCTGGCCGACCTGCGGGATCACGCACTGCTCCAGCCGGGCGATGTCGCGTTGGTGATCGGCGGCGGCGCGGCCTGGACCTGGACCTGCGCCGTCGTCCAGGTACCGGCGGCGGGTGTGTGATGGGCCTCGGACTTCTCGGCCTGGGCGGCCATGTGCCGCCGCTGGTCATCGACAACGCCCAGGTCGTCCAGTGGACCGGTGCGGACGAGAACTGGATCGTCGAGCGGACCGGCATCCTCGAACGCAGATACCGGGAGCCCGGTACCGCCACCTCCGACCTCGCCCTGCACGCCGCCCGTGAGGCGCTGGCCGTCGGGCCCGAGGCGACGAACCGGCTCGGACTGATCGTCGTCGCCACCTCGACACCCGACCAGCCGCAGCCCTCCACCGCGGCGATTCTGCAGAACAAGCTCGGCCTGTCCGACATCCCGGCCTTCGACGTCAACGCGGTGTGTTCCGGCTTCCTCTACGCGCTGGCGGTCGCCGACTCGATGCTGTCGACGCGGCTGGCCAGGCAGGGCAGCGACTACGCCCTGGTGGTCGGTACCGACATCTACTCCTCGCTGATGAACCGCGCCGACCGGCGCACCGTCAGCCTGTTCGGCGACGGCGCCGGGGCGGTGCTGCTCGGTCCGGTGCCCGACGGATACGGCGTACTGGGCTGGCGGCTGGTCACCCACGGCGAGCACCGCGACCTGGTCGAGGTCCCCGCGGGCGGCACCCGCCTGTCGGTGGACGCCCGGACCCGGGAGGCGGGCGAGCACCTGTTCCGGATGCGGGGCCGTGAGGTACGCGACTACGCGCTCCGCGTCCTGCCCAAGGTGGTCGGTGAGGCGCTCGACTCGGCCGGCATCCGGCTGGAGGACGTGGACCGCTTCATCCTGCACCAGGCCAACACCCGCCTGGTGGAGGCGTGCATCCGCGAACTCGGCCTCGACCCCGACCGGGTGCCGCTCACCGCACCGCACTTCGGCAACACCGCCGCGGCCTCCATCCCGCTCACCCTGCACGCGGAGCACAAGCGCCGGCCCATCCGGCGCGGCGAGCGCCTGGTGCTGGCCGGTGTGGGCGGCGGGATGACCGCGGGGGCCGTCGTCGTCCGCTGGTACTGAGCCGGCCGGACACCTACCGAAAACCCGAGCGAACGAAGTGGAACTCCACGGAAGGAGACAAACATGGCGACGGCAACTGCGGTGGGGCACCGCGGCTACGAGCTGTGGGATCCGATGCCCGATGAGGTGCGAGAGGGCGCTCGGCGGTTCGCCGGCGTACAGGCGCTCAACGAGCTGGTGGGCGTGCTCCAGTACGTCGAGTGGCTGGACCGCGCGCCCGGCCACACCAGGCGGCAGATGCTCATGGCCAAGATCCAGGACGAGGTCGGCCACGGGCACGCGGTCGCACGTGTCGCCGAGGACCTGGGCATGCCGCGCGAACAGATCTTCACCGACTACCTCGAGGGCCGCACCAAGCTGCACAACATCTTCCACTTCTCCTTCGCGACCTGGGAGGAGCTCGGCACCGGGCTGCTCCTGACCAACTCGGCCGCGATCTGCCAGTTCCAGTCCCTGGCCAAGGGCGTGTACCTGCCGTACTCCCGGGCGCTGCGCAAGGTCGAACGCGAGGAGTCCTTCCACTACCAGCACGCGTTGGACCTGACCCACGAGGTGATGACCCACGGGACCGCCGAGCAGCGCCGCCGGGTGCAGGAGGCGTTCGAGCTGTGGCTGCCCCGGATACTGATCTACCTCGGGCCGCCCGACACCGACACCCTGCACACCAACCGCATGTGGCAGCTCGGCATGAAGCCGGACAGCAACGACACGGTGCGCCAGACCTGGCTGAACAAGATCATCCCGGTGTTCCGGAAGCTCGGTGTGCACGTGGATCCGGCATTGGTCCGTCAGGCGCCCTCGGGCGCATGGGAGTTCGCGATGCCCGACTGGGCCGCGGTGAAGAAGCTGATCGCGAACGGCGGACCGTCGTCGCAGATGCGGCTGGACTGGGTGAAGAACTCCCTTGACCGCAATGCGCGGTACCGGCGCGCGCTGCGGGGGGTGGCGTGAATGCCGCACATCCCGACCGACACCGACGTCTACGAGGTGTTCACGCAGAGCGGCTCCAGCACGGCGCTCCACCATGCCGGCTCCATCGTCTCACCGCGCCGGGACGCCGCCTGGCACCTGGCCAAGGAGACCTACGGGCGCCGCGACGACCTCGTCACCCTCTGGGTGGTCCGCCGCACCGACATGATCGTCTCCAGTGCGGAGGACCGGGACCTGCTCGCCGCCAAGACGCGGATGCCGCACCGCCAGCCCGGCTTCCCCACCGCACGCCGCCGCGACCGCTCCGCTCAGCCCGAGGTCGCCGCCGCGCCGGAGCGTGGCGACCTCGGCGGGTCCGAGCCCAGTGCCGACTCGCGCCGTGCCGACTCGCGCCGTGCCGACTCGCGCCGTGCCGACTCGCGCGGGGTCGGCGATCCCGGGCTCCGCGACCTGTGGCTGGCGCTCGCCGACGACCTGTTCGTCCTGGGCAACCGGCTGGGCGACCGCATCTGCGACTACATCGACCTGGAGGAGGCGCTGGCGGTCGGCTCGATCGGGCAGGAGGCGCTGGCGCACGCCGGGACGATCCTGGAGCTGTGCGGCTTCGACCAGGCCGCTGTCGATGCCCGGTTCTTCGACCGGGAGCAGCCGCGGTGGCAGGTGTCGCGCGCCATCGAGCGGCTCACCGACTGGCCGTCCACGGTGGCCTTCGGGCTGGTGATCGCGGTGGCCGTCACCGTACTCGCCGAGCAGACCTCGGCGGTCGAGACCGGCGCGGCGCCGTTGCCCGCGATCGCCGCCATCCGGGAGGAGCAACTGGTCCATCTGGACCACTGGCAGCGGTGGGCGCGGGCGCTGGCCGCCTGGCCCGAGACCCGGGCGGAGTTCAGCCGTGCCTGGGCCGAGGTGACCGAGTCCGCGGGCGACATGTTCGGTGCCGGGCCGCAGGGAGCGTTGATGGACGCGCTGCCCGCCGATTCGGCGCTGGCCGTGACGCTGCACGAGCGGCTCGCCGCGCTGGTCAGCGACAACGGCGGGCCCGGATCGCGCCTGCCGGACCGCCCGCTGGCGCGGACCCCGGGGTTGGGCGGGAGCGCGCTCGCCCACTCCCTCGCCCGCGGCCGGGTGGTCCGTGACGACTACGCACCGGGGGTGTTCAATTGAACGCCGACCAGCTCGCCGACGTGGTCGCCGGCGTCTCCGATCCGGAGATCGACGTGAGCTTGCGCGACCTCGGAGTGCTGCGGTCGGTGTCGCTGACCGGCAGCCGGATCGAGGTCAGCCTGACCCCCACCCGGCTCGGCTGCCCCGCCCTCGGCGAGATCGCCCGGCGGGTGCGGTCCGCGCTCACCGACGCGGCGCCGGGACACGAGATCGAGATCATGTGGGAGCGCGGCGCGTGGCAGCCCACGGCGGTGACCCCAGCCGGCCGGGACGCGCTGCGGAAGGGCGGCTACCGGGTGGCGGGCGCCGCTCCCCAGTGCCCGTACTGCGGCGGCGACGACGTCGTGCGGGCCGGCCGGTTCGGCGGTGCGGTGTGCAAGGTGCCCTACGACTGCCGCGGCTGCGGCTCGCTCTTCGACGTGATCGGTACGGCCGGCTGCTCGGCCGTGCTCTCCCTCCACCCGACGCGACGCAAGGAGGATCATGATGCGACTTAGCGGGAAGACCGCCGTGATAACCGGGGGCACCCGGGGCCTTGGCCGGGCGATCGCGGAACGCTACCTGCTGGAGGGTGCGCAGGTGGTCTGCGCCGCCCGCAACCCCTATGACATCAAGGAGGTTCTCGACCTCGCACCCGGCCGCGGCGCCTACGTCCCGGTCGACGTCACCAGTGACGATTCGGTCGCCGGGCTGATGGCCGAGGCCGCCGAGCGCTTCGGCGGTATCGACATCCTGGTGGCCAACGCCGGTGTGAGCCGGGACGGGCGGGTGGACCGGCTGCCGGTCACCGACTGGCGGGACATGGTGGCCACCAATCTCACCGGGGTCTTCCTCTGCACCCAGGCCGCCGTTCCCTACCTGGAACGCAGCCCGGCCGGCCGGATCGTCAACGTCTCCTCCAGCATGGCGACCCGGGTCGCCGTCGGAGCCGCCGGATACTGCGCCACCAAGGCCGCGGTGGAGATGTTCACCCGGGTCAGCGCGATCGAGCTCGCGCCCCGCGGCATCCTCGTCAACTCCCTGGCCCCGGGCATCCTCGACGAGGGGATGGGCCAGCAGCTCACCGCCAACGACCGGGTCTGGTCGCGCTACAAGACCAGGCTGGCGCTCGGCCGGCCCGGCCGCGCCGAGGAAGCCGCCGACGCGGCGGTCTTCCTGGCCGGCGCCGAGTCCAGTTACGTCAACGGCCACGTACTGGAAGTCAACGGAGGTCTGCTGTGGTCATGACGACCGTCCCCGCGGTGGAACTCCCCGCCGTGCGGCTGGACATCGACGGAGCGGTGGGCGTCCTGCGGCTGGACCGGCCGCCGCTCAACGTGCTCGACCGTACGACCCAGGTCGCGATGCGCCGCGCCGCCGAGCAGGCCGCGACCGACGAGCGGGTCCGCGCGGTGGTCGTCTACGGCGGCCCCAGGGCCTTCTCCGCCGGGGCCGACATCAAGGAAATGGCCGCGATGACGCACGCCGAGATGGTCGCGCACGCGGCCGTGCTCCAGGGCGCCTTCGACGCGGTCGCGGCCATCCCCAAGCCGGTGGTGGCCGCGATCAACGGACCGGCTCTCGGCGGCGGCTGCGAGCTGGCCCTGACCGCCGACGCGCGCGTCTGCGGCAGCGAGGCGCGCCTCGGCCTCCCCGAAGTCCTGCTCGGTGTCATCCCGGGAGCGGGCGGCACCCAGCGGCTGCCCCGGCTGGTCGGCCCGGCCAAGGCCAAGGAACTGATCTTCACCGGACGTCAGATCGGCGCGGACGAGGCGCTGGAGATGGGCCTGGTGGACCAGGTCACGCCGACCGGCGAGGTGCTGGAGACCGCACTGCGCTGGGCGCGGCGCTTCGAGAAGGGCCCCGCACTGGCCCTGCACGCCGCCAAGACCGCCATCGACCAGGGCCTGGCGACCGATCTGGCCGCCGGGCTCGCGGTCGAACGGTCGCTGTTCGCCGCACTGTTCGCCACCGAGGACCGGATGACCGGCATGCGGCGGTTCGCCGCCGACGGGCCCGGCCGCGCGACCTTCAACGGGAGGTAATCACCATGACCAGAGCGACCGACGAGTTCCGGCGCGCCCGCGACCACCTGCTGTCTTCCTACGGCGACCTGCCGCGGGCCCGGGCCTTTCCCCGGCCCGAGATCGGCGAGACCTTCAACTGGGTCGAGGACTGGTTCGACGCCATCGCCGACGGGAACCACGCCACCGCGCTGCGCGTGGTCGACCTGGACAAGCAGGGGGCGGTCCTCGCCGACACCGCGTTGAGCTTCGCCGAGCTGGCCGAGCGCTCCCAGCGGGTCGCCCGTTGGCTGCGGTCGGCCGGCGTACGGCGCGGGGACCGCATCCTGCTGATGCTCCCCAACCGGGTGGAACTGTGGGAGTCCGTGCTGGCCGCGTTCCGGCTGGGCTGCACGGTGATCCCCACCGCCGTCCAGCTCACGCCCGCCGACCTGGCCGACCGGCTGGAACGCGGCGGGGTGACCCATGTCATCGCCGAGGCCGACCTCACCCCCAAGCTCGCCGAGCTGGGCGGAAGCTGGACGCGCATCGCCGTCGGGGGCCCGGTTCCCGGCTGGCGGGACTACCGGCAGGCCTATGCCGCCGAACCGCTCCGGGAGGCGGTGCGGACCGGGCCCGAGGATCTGTCGCTCATCTACTTCACCTCGGGCACGACCTCCCTTCCCAAGATGGTCGGGCACACGAGTGTGAGCTACCCGATCGGCCACCTGTCGACCATGTACTGGCTCGGCCTGCGCCCCGGCGACGTGCACCTCAACATCTCCTCGCCCGGCTGGGGGAAATGGGCCTGGAGCAACCTGTTCTCCCCCTGGAACGCACAGGCGACGGTCATGATCGTCAACCAGCCGCGGTTCGCCGCGCGTCCGCTGCTGGAGATGATGTCGCGCTGCGCGGTGACCTCGTTCTGCGCGCCGGCCACCGTCTGGCGGAGCCTGCTCCAGGAAGACCTCACCCGGCTGCCGATGTCGCTGCGCGAGGCGGTGGCCGCCGGGGAACCGCTGAACTCGGAGGTGGTGCGCCGGGTCCGCGAGGCGTGGGGGATCACGGTACGGGACGGCTACGGGCAGACCGAGACCACCGCCTCGATCGGCAATCCGCCGGGGATGCCGAACGGCGACGGGACCCTGGGCTGGGCGCTGCCGGGCTACGAGGTGACGCTGCTCGACCCGCACACCGGCGCACCGGTCGAGGGCAGCTCCGCGGAGGGTGAGATCTGCCTGCCGCTTTCGGCCGGGCCGCTCGGCCTGATGAGCGGGTATCTCGGCGATGCCGAGGCGACCGCACGCAGTATGCGCGACGGCTACTACCGCACCGGTGACTTCGCCGTCCGGGACGCCGACGGCCGCTACACCTATCTGGGGCGCGGCGACGACGTCTTCAAGGCATCGGACTACCGGATATCCCCCTTCGAGCTGGAGAGCGTGCTGTTGCAGCACCCGGCCGTCCAGGACGCGGCGGTGGTGCCCTCACCCGAACCGCTGCGCCTGGCCGTGCCCAAGGCGTATGTGGCGCTCGCGGCCGGCTACCGGCCGGAAGCCCAGACCGCGCGGCACATCCTCGCGCACGCCCGCGAACACCTCGCACCGTACAAGCGCATCCGCCGCATCGAGTTCGCCGAGCTGCCCAAGACCACCGTCTCCGGCAAGACCCAGCGTGCCGAACTGCGGCGGCAGGAAGCCCAGCGCAGTTCCCGGTCGGCGCAGGAGTGGTGGGAGGAGGACTTCCAGAACTAGGTGCTCTCAGGCGCACTTCACGCGATGGGTGAGCGGGCCCTGCCGCCGGCGTACATGCCGCGTGCGCGGCCCGCTCACCCAGGTCACCGTCCACCAACCAGCCTCGGAGGCGTAATGAATGCCGTCACCATGAGCGTCGGGCAGCGAAGAAGAGCCGTACTGAGCAGCCTCATCGGGAACAGCATCGAGTTCTACGAGTTCCTCGTCTACGGTTCGTTCTCGTCGCTCTACTTCGGCAAACTGTTCTTCCCCTCGTTCGACCCCACCACCGGCACGCTGCTGTCCCTGTCGACCTTCGCGGTCGCCTTCGTGGGAAGACCGCTCGGCGCCTTCTTCTTCGGGCACTTCGGCGACCGGATCGGCCGCAAGAAGACCCTGGTCACCACGCTCGTCGTGATGGGTGGCGCGACCGTCCTGATCGGTCTGCTGCCCACCTATCGGACCATCGGCGTGGCCGCCCCGATCCTGCTGACGACCCTGCGGTTCATCCAGGGGTGCTCACTCGGCGGCGAGTCGAGCGGTGGATTCCTGATGGCGCTGGAGAGCGCTCAGCCGAACCGGCGGGGGTTCCTCACCGGCATCGTCGGCACCGGTAACGCCTGGGGTCTGCTGCTGGCCAACGGCGTCCTGCTGCTCGTCACCCTCCTGCCCGACCAGCAGGTGCTGTCGTGGGCGTGGCGGCTGCCGTTCCTCTTCAGCGCCGTGCTCGTGGGCGTCGCGCTCCACGTCCGCCTGCGGCTCACCGAGACCCCCGAGTTCGCGCAGTCGAAAGCCGAGGGTGCGGTCAGGACCAGGCCGGCGTTGGACGTCGTGTCGCGGCACGGACTGATCACCTTGTCCGCGTCGCTCTCCCTGCTCCCCACGTTCCTGGTCTTCTACCTCGGGTCGGTGTTCTCGCTCAAATACGGTGCGAGCATCGGCGTGAGCCGGTCCGTCATGCTGACGCTGCTCGTCACGGCGTGCGTCTTCCTGATCTTCGCCATGCCGTTCTTCGGCCGGCTGGGTGACCGGTACAACCGCAAGGCGGTCTTCGTCGGCGGCATCGCCGTCATGACGCTGGCCCCGTTCGCCTGGTTCCCGCTGTTCGACACCAGGTCCTTCCCGCTGATGGCGCTCGGTTTCCTGCTGCTGTTCGCCGGATTCGCGGCGAACTACGGCGCACAGGGGACGTACCTTCCGGAGCTGTTCCCCACGGTGCTGCGCTATTCCGGGATGTCCATCAGCTACAACGTGGGCGGCCTGCTCGGTGGCGCCGTCAGCCCGATCATCGCCACGGCGCTGCTCAGCAGGTACCACACCTGGACGCCGATCGCGATCTACATGGCGGCCGCGGGCGTGATCGGTCTCGTCGCGTCCCGATTCCTGCGCGAGTACGCCGAGAGCGCCGTCCCCCAGCGCGTCGTCGAACTGGTCGACCTGCCGATCCGGGCCACGCCTGCCGAGATCACCACCGCCAGGGGCTAGCCCGCTCAGCAGCCGAAGCGCCGGAAGCACCGAAAGTACCGGAAACACCGAAACCGCCGGAAGCCGCGAAACCGCCGGAGGCTCGGTGCCATGTCCAACGAGGGAGAATCGCATGGCGTCCCCGTCCGTTCTCAGGTGTCCCGTTCTCGATCCCACCGGCCGTGCGATGCACGCCGAGGCCGCCGCGTTGCGCGCGCGGCCGGCGGTGCTGGTGGAGCTTCCCGGGCCCGTCCACGCCTGGGCGGTCACCCGGCACAGCGTCATCCAGGCGCTGACCAACGACCCGCGCGTCTCGCGCGACTCCCGCCGGCACTGGCCCGGGGTGGCCGACATGCCCGAGGGCTGGTCGCTCGCTCCCCTCGCCTTGCAGCAGAGCTTCTTCAACTTCTACGGCGAGGAGCACCGCACCTCCCGGCGCCGCGTCGCCCCCACGTTCTCACCGCGGCACGTCGAACAGATGCGGCCGCAGGTGCAGGCGACCGCGGACCGCCTGGTCGATGCGCTGGCCGCGCTGCCGCCCGGGGCCGGCGCCGATGTGCGCCAAGCACTGGCGCTGCCGCTGACCATAACCGTCATCTGCGATCTGTTCGGCGTCCCCGACCACCTGCGCGCGAAGGTCGGCACCGGGATCGACGCGGTGCTCGACTCCTCGCTCGACCCGGCGGACTCGCAGGCGGCCCTCACCGAACTGTACGACCGGCTCGGCGAGTTGCTGCGGTACAAGCGGGAACACCCGGCGACCGACCTGACCAGTGACCTGCTCCTGCCGTCCGACCCCGGCGAGGAGCCGATGTCGGACGACGTCCTGCTCGGCACTCTCTTCCTCATGATCGGCGCGGGTTACGAGACCACCGTCAACCTCATCACCAGCGCCGTCCAGGCCGTGCTCACCCACCCCGAGAACCTCGCCCGGATCCACGAGGGGACCATCGGCTGGCAGGACGTCGTCGAGGAGACCCTGCGGATCGACGGACCGATCATGCACATTCCGATGCGCTGCGCCCTGGAGGACATCGACCTCGGCGAAGGCGTCATCATCCGCAAGGGCGACGCGATCACCGTCGGCTTCGCGGCCGCCGGACGCGACCCGGAGCTCCACCCGGACCGCCCGGAGAGCTTCGACCCCACCCGGGCCGGCAAAGAACACCTCGCGTTCGGCCACGGACCCCATTTCTGCCTCGGCGCCCACCTCGCCCGCCTGGAGGCGGGCATCGCCCTGACCACCCTGTTCGAACGCTTCCCCGATGCGGTCCTCGCCCACCCCGAGCAACGCCCCGCCCGGATCAACTCGTTCATCATCAACGGCCCGGCGAGCCTGGAGATCATCCCCCGCCCGGTGTGACCTCCGCACCACCCGCCCGTCCGCCGGCCTCGCGCCGGGCCTGCCGAAGGCCCGGCGCGAGGCCGGCTCGCGCTGTCCTCCCGCACCGCGCTCCCGCCGCGTACGCGCCCGGGCCGGCGAGGTGCGATCCCGGCCGCCCGCGGCGGCGGACCGGCCGGGACGCACACGGCGTGCGGGGCACGGGTCCAAGACCCGTGCCCCGCACGCCGTATGAGGGATCGGTGCTTATGTCCAGAGCTGGCCGAGCGCCGCGGGTGAGCGGTGGCGCAGGGTGTTGTCCAGGTGGATCCCCCGGGCGACCCGCTCGGCCTGGCCCCGGCTGGAGGCGATGAGCAGCGGCATCACGGATCCGCCTTCCGGCAGCCCCGCGTAGTACAGCCCCGGCAGGACGCCGGTCCCCGCGCGGTGCACCGGCATGCCGTTGTCGTCGAGTGCCGACGGGGGCAGGATCCCGTAGTCGGGTACGAATCCGGTGGCCCAGACGATCGTCGTGATGTGGTGGGCGGCCAGGTCCAGCCTGTCCCCGTAGTCCGCGAACAGCGAGGCGTCGAAGGCGGGTACGGGGGTGGCCTCGGGGACGACCAGGCCGTGCTGTTCTATCGCGGTGTCGATCGCCCGCAGGAGTTCGCTCTCCGCGCGGGCCGCGGCCTGGGCCACCGCCCGGACGTTGTCCTCCAGCAGCAGGATCCCGCCCCGCGCGCCGCGGACGGTGCCGACGAGGGTGACACCCTTTCCGGCCAGTACGGTCAGGCTGAGTTCCCGGCCGCCGGCCTTGCCGCTGAGCACGGACACGCCGGGCAGGACCGGCGACTCGCCGCGTCCGCCGGACGCCGACTCCAGGTTGCCTTCGAGCGGCAGCAGTTGCAGCCAGTCCAGGATCTGGGCCCCCCGGTAGCGGCGGGGCGAGGTCTTGTGCTTGCCGACCGCGAGGTACACCTGCCGGCCGGCGTCGCGCAGGTCCTCGGCGATCTGCTGGCCGCTGTTCCCCGAGCCCACGACGAGCACCGCGCCGGGGGGCAGAGACCGCGGGTCGCGGTAGTAGCGGGTGTGCAGCTGCGTGACCGACGGGTCGATCCGGGCGGTCAGCTCCGGCAGGCGCGGCGAGGAGTAGCCGCCCAGGGCGGCGACGACGTTGCGGGACTCGACGGTGTCGCCGTTCTCCAGGTGGAGCCGGAAGCGCGCGTCCGGGTGGAGGGGGTCGTCGACGGGTGCCTCGACCGCCCGCACAGCCGTGTGCTCGCGCACGTCGACGCCCACCTCGGCCACATAACGCCGCAGGCGCTGGGCGACCTCGGTGGCCGGCATGTACCCCTCGGGGTCGTCCCCGTCGTAGGGCATGCCGGGAAAGGTGACGGTCCGGTTGGGTGTGTTGACGCGCAGGCTCTCCCAGCGTTCCCTGGCCCAGGTCTGGCCGGTCTCCCCCCGTTCGAAGACCACCGCCCGGTAGCCGAGCCGGGCGAGTGAACCAGCGACCGAGCATCCTTGCTGGCCCCCTCCGACAACGGCGGTCTCGATGAACTCGGTCCCCATGTCAGCGCTCCTGATCCGCAGAGTAAGTGGATTTCCGGTCACGCGGTGGTGCGTCATCCGCCGGTCGGACCGCCGGCGGCGTCGGCCCAGGGCAGCACCACGGTCTTGCCGGTCGCCTGGTCCGCCTCCATCCGGCGGTGGGCGGCCACGATGCCGTCCAGGGCGAAGACCCGGTCGAGGTTGGGCCGGTAGACGCCCGCCTCGACCTCGTCCACGATCCGTTGCAGCAGCCCCCGGCCGGTGTCGCCCTTGAGTGTGTCGCTGTGGAAGGCGGTGAGCCTGGTCCCGGTCGGGATCATGGCGATGGGTTCGAAGTCGGGGATCAGCCAGCCGCTGAGCGAGCCCGACACACACACGGTCCCGCCGCGGCGCACCAGCCGCAGCGAGTCCAGCACGGTGCTGGTCCCCACGAGGTCCAGCACGTCGTCGGGTCCGTCCGGCCACAGCGCGCGCACGCTCGCCGCCAGTGACCCTCCCTCGTCCAGGACGACGTGGTCGACACCGGCCGCGGTCAGCGCCTCGGCCTTCTCCTCGCGCCGGGTGGTGGCCGCGGTCTCGACGCCGTGGGCGGCCGCGATCTGGGCCGCCGCCATCCCCACCGAGGAGGTGCCGCCGCGGATCAGCAGCTTCCCGCCGGGGGCGATGCCCAGCGCGTCCAGGGAACCGCGCGCGGTCAGGTAGGTCTCCGGCAGCGCGGCCAGCACCTCCCAGGGCAGACTGGTGGTGACCGGCATCAGCAGCGCGTTCGGCAGCAGCGCGTACTGCGCGTACCCGCCGTCGAACGCGCGGCCCATCTCCCCCATCACCGCGGCGACGGTGACCCCGGCCGGCAGCCGGGGGTCGGTGGAGACGGCCACGGTTCCCACGCACTCGATGCCGAGCACCCGGGGGAAGGTGACGCCCGGCGAGTGACCCTGACGGGTCCTCAGCTCCGAGCGGTTCAGTCCCGCGCCTTCCACCCGTACCAGGCTCCAGCCGTCGCGGACCCGCGGGACCGGCAGCTCGCGGATCTCCAGGACCTCGGGGCCGCCCGCCCCGACGCAGACCGCGGCGCGCATCGTCGTACTCACTTCGAACCACCTTGCCTGTTGTGCGGATGCCGGTCAGGCCTCGTCGACGACGTCGAGAGACGGTGCCCAGCGGGGGATCTGCTCACGGCCGGAGGGCAGCCGCAGGCTCCGGCTGAAGCTGTACTCCTGCAACGTCTCCAGGGCGTGTTCGCGACCGTATCCGCTGGCGCCCACCCCGCCGAACGGCGTGCCGGTGAAAGCGCGGTTGTAGTGGTTGACGAACACGATGCCGGCCCGCAGCTCACGGCTGACCCGCAGGGCGCGCTCGGAGTCGCGGGTGAACACGCCGGCGACCAGGCCGAAATCGGTGCCGTTGGCGATCCGGACCGCCTCGGCCTCGTCACGGAAGGGGATCAGGACCACCACAGGGCCGAAGATCTCCTCCTGGGCGATCCGCATGTCGGGGGTGACACCGGTGAACAGGGTCGGCGGCGCGTAGAAGCCGCCGGCCAGGTCCGGGTCGGTGGGCAGCGGGGCCTGCGCGGCGATCGTGGCGCCCTCGCGGACGCCGATGTCGAGGTAGTCGAGCACCCGCTGCCGCTGCGCCGGGCTCACCAGCGGGCCGACGTGGGTGCCCGCGTCGGAGCCGGCGCCGACCTTCAGCCGCCGGACGGCGGACGCCAGCCGCCGGGCCACCTCGTCGTGGAGGTCGGCGTGGACCAGGACGCGTGAGGCGGCGGTGCAGGCCTCGCCCTGGTTGAAGTAGCCGCCCTCCACCGCCCAGGGCAGGGCCGACTCCAGGTCCGCGTCCTCGAAGATCATCAGGGCGTTCTTGCCGCCGAGCTCCAGCAGCGTCGGCGTGAGGTTGTCAGCGGCCGTCTTGACCACCGCCTGGCCGGTGGTGGGCGCGCCGGTGAAGGAGATCTTGCCGACCAGCTTGTGCCCGGCCAGGCTGGCGCCGGTCTGCCCGCCGCCGGGCACGATGTGCACGACGTCGTCCGGGAGCACGGAACGGACCAGCTCGGCGATGCGCAGCACCGACAGCGGCGCCTGCTCCGGTGGCTTCATGACGACGGCGTTTCCCGCCGCCAGCGCGGGGGCGAGCTTTCCGGCGGTGTGCAGCGGCGGCCAGTTGAACGGCACGATGGCGCCGACCACGCCGAAGGGTTCGCGCACCGTGACGTCGAGCATGCTGCCGGCGTCGCGGACCTGGCCGGGCATCGCCTCGCACATGCCGGCGAACATCTCGAAGATGGTGACCGCCCCCTCCAGGTCGAACTGGCGGGCCTGGGAGTACGGCTTGCCGTTGTCGCTGGACTCCAGCGCGGCGATCTCGTCGGCGTGCTCGCGGATCACCTGGGCGACCTTCCACAGCCACTTGCCGCGCTCGCGCGGGGTGCGGGCCTTCCACCCGAAGTGGGCCGCGTGGGCGGCCCTGACCGCCTGGTCCACCTGATCGGCGCCGGCGCCCTGGACGACCACCAGGGGCTTGCCGGTCGCCGGGTCGTCCACGGTGAACCGCTCCGCCTCGTCCTGCGACGACCAGCGGGTGCGCAGCACGGGTACGGTGTCGTGATCCGCCAGAATCTCGCTCACCGCGGTCACCGCGGTCACTGTGGTCACTGTGGTCGCTACGGTCATTTCGGTCGCTATGGTCATGGGATTCTCCTGACATCGTGCCGGGTGCGCCGGCTTTCGCTGGGTGGTGAGGCTCAGTTGTGCGGCGCGAGTCGTTCGCGCAGGACCGAGGCGATCCGCTCGGCGACCACGATGGCCGGGACGTTGGTGGCGACCCGGGGCATCGCCGGGAACACCGAGGCGTCCGCGACGGTCAGTCCCTGGACCCCGCGCACGGCGCCGTCGGCGTCCACCACGGCGGCCGGGTCGTCGGGCCGGCCCATCCGCATCGTGGAGCTGCCGTGGTTGTAGAGGGCCGGCGCCCGGCGGATCGTGTCGGCCAGTTCCCGGTCGCTGATGTCCGGGCCCGGCACCCGCTCGTCGACCAGCAGGTCGGCCAGCGGGCGGGTGCGGGCGATCCGGCGGGCCAGGCGTACTCCGTCGGCGACCCGTTCCGCGTCGTCCGCGGCCGTGTACAGGCCGAGGTCGATCGTCGGCGCGTCCTCGGGGTCGGCCGACGACAGCCGTACGCTCCCCCGTGAGCGGGGCTGGACGCAGGAGACGAAGAAGACCATGTCCCAGCCTGTGGGATGCTCCGTCGCCCGGGGCACGAACTGCTCGGGCAGGCTGCCGGCCGGCACCGCGGCCGACGGCAGGATCTGCACGTCGAAGTCGGGCTCGTCCGGCCCGGTGGCGACGCTGAGGACGCTGCCGAACACCGAGCGCGCCGGCGCCGGCGGCGGCTTGGCCGCGTAGATGTTCCAGTAGGCGGGATGGTCGGTGAGGCCGTGCCCCACCCCCGGCACGTCGGCCAGCACGCCGATGCCGAGCGCGGCCAGTTCCGCGCGGTCGCCGATACCCGAACGCAGCGCGATCGCGGGCGAGTTGTAGGCGCCGGCGCTGAGCACGACGTGCCGGGCGGGGATCTCCTCCCCGGTGGCGAGCCGCACCCCCCTGGCCCGGGTGCCGCGGAAGAGTACCCGGTCGACCAGCGCCTCGCCGCGCACTTGCAGATTGGGCCGGTGCCGCACGGGGTTGAGGTAGCCGATCGCCGTGCTCAGCCGGATGCCGTCGGCGGCGCTGAGCGGGGTGCGGGAGAATCCGGCCGGGCCGGGCGCGTTGAAGTCGGCGACCTCGGGGTGTCCGAGGCGCGCGCTCGCCTCTCCGGCGGCGAGGACGTGCTGCCCGAGGTCCTCCGGGGCGCCCAGCGTCATGCGGTAGGGGCCGCCGAGGCCGTGGTATTTCTCCTCTCCGTACGGGTAGTGCTCCATCTCCTGGTACAGGGGCAGCATCCGCGCGAAGCCCCACTCGGGGCCGGCCAGCTCGGCCCACGTGTCGTGGTCCGAGGGCCGGGCCCGCATGGCGACGCAGACGTTGACCGAGGAGGAGCCGCCGATGACGCGGCCCCGGGGGACCGGCAGCCGGTTTCCGAAGGCGTCGGGGACCGAGTGGTATCCCCAGTCGTAGGAGTAGGGCGCGTATGTGGCGTCCTTGATGTCCGGCGGGAGGTCGCCGGTGGTGGCGAAGTCGGGTCCCGCCTCCAGGAGCAGGACCGTGCGCCGCGCGTCCGCGCTCAGCCGGTTGGCGAGGACGCAGCCCGCGGCTCCGCCGCCGATCACGATCACGTCGTAGGTCATGGCGGGTGCCTACACGTACCGGGGGCGGCCGAGGACGCCGCCCGGGTCGTGTTCCTGTCCGGTCATGGTGCTGCCTTTCGCGGGTGGGGGACGTCCCAGTGGAGTCGGAGTTCTTCGAAGCCGCGCGCGATGACCAGCCGTTCGCGGGTGCGGGAGTCGGCGGGTCCCAGCCGCAGCCCGGGGAGCCGGTCGAAGAGCAGCGGGATGGCGACGCGTAGTTGAAGGCGTGCCAGGGAGGCGCCGAGGCAGGCGTGGACACCTCGGCCGAAGGCCATCTGGTGCCGGCCGGGCCTGCCGCGCAGCACGAACTCGTCCGGGTCCTCGATCACGGACCCGTCCCGGTTGGCGGAGCCCCAGTGGACCATCACGCGGTCCCCGGGCACCAGGTGCCTGCCGCCGATCTCCGTGTCCTGTGTCACGGTGCGGAACAGGCCCTGGACCGGCGACTCGTACCGCAGGACCTCCTCGACCATCGCGTCGGCGGATGCCTCGCCGCTGCGCAGGGCCGCGAGCTGGCCGGGGTTCTCCAACAGGCTGACCAGGCCGTTGCCGATGGCGCGGGTGACCGTGACGTGCCCCGCGATGATCAGGTTCATCACGATGCGCATCAGCTCCACCACGTCGAGGCGGTGCTCTTCGCCGTAGGTCGCCAGGGAGGAGATGAGTGAGCCGTCGTCGGCCCCGCTGGTCTCGGCCAGCAGCGCCATCACGTAGTGCTGCATGGTGACGACGTCGCGGGCCCACTCGACACGCTCGTCCTCCGGGCCGGTGCCGACCGACAGCTTCAGCCAGTTGGAGCTCCACTGCCGGAGCAGCGGCACGTCCTCGGACGGGACGCCGAGGATCCGCGCCATGACCATCAGCGGCAGGGGCCACGCGTAGCCCTCGATGATGTCGGCCCGGCCGGCCGCGGCGAAGCGGCCGATCAGCTCCTCGGCGGTGGCCCGGACGAAGGGCTCCAGTTCGGTCACCCGGCGGGGCGTGAAGACGCGGTTCACCGCCACGCGCAGCCGGGTGTGCTCCTCCCCGTCGCTCTCGGTCAGGTTCGGCGTCAGCGACCAGCCTTCCGCCAGCACCTGCTTGACCTGGTCGGATTCGGGCCCCGCGGTGACCCGCACCGCGCTCTCGGAGGAGAACGTGCCGGGGTCGTGGACGACGCGCGCCACGTCGTCGTGGCGGGTGACGACCCAGATGTCCCGGTCCTGGTCGTGGAGCACCGGGCATCGGGCGCGCATCTGCGCGTAGGCCGGGTAGGGGTCGGCCAGTTGGCTGTCGGAGGTGGGGTCGAAGGTCGGCGTCGCGGTCATCGGGGACGCTCCGGACGCGGCCTCCCGGCGGGCCGGCGCGGTGTCGGCCCGGCCGGGCGGCCTGGCTCGAGTCGGATGGCGGACATCGGTGTTCTCCCTTGTCGTGTGGGGGTGGCCGGGGTTCACTCGGCGGCGGCCAGCGCGGGCACCGCGACGTCGAGGTGCTCGCGCTCGACGGTCGGTGACCAGGTCCGGCCGGTGTGGTCCGGGCCCGCCGGGTGGATCCGGGGCAGCGCCGGCTCGGACACGAAGGTGTCGTGGACGATCTGGGTGGCCTCGGCCAGGTCGCTCCGCCCGGTCAGCACGCTGAGCTTGTTCGAGGTGACATGGAGGTCGGTGCGCGCGGCGCCGACCGCGCGCAGGGCTTCGAGCAGGCGCAGCGGCGCGTACGGTCGCCGGCCGATGCCGAGGCCGACGACCGAGAGCCTGGCCAGGTTGGAGGTCCAGTGCGCCTCGTCGAGGCGGATCCCGCGGTCGGCGTCGGCCAGCAGTTCCCGCATCTCGTCCACGCTCGCCTCGGGAAGGGTGAGCGCGATGTCGCCGGCGTCCTCGGTGCCGAAGTTGCCGTAGCGGCGCAGTTCCACCTCCGTCTCGCGCTCGACCAGTTCCCGCAGCAGGCACAGGACATGGTCGGAGGTGATCCGCCGCAGTACACAGCGGACCAGGCCGGAGCGCCCCGCCACCCCGGCGATCGGGCTGACCTGGCCGGCCGGCGTCCAGGCGTCGCCGGCCGCCGGCCCACCGGCGCGCCGGCCGTCGCCCACCCAGGTCTCCGGGCCGATCGCGGTGTGGTTGGAGCGCACCTTGAGGTCGACGCCGTGGGTTCGCGCGTAGTCGACCGAATCCGAGGCGAGCACCTTGGCACCGCTGACCGCGAGTTCGGCCATCTCCTCGTAGAGCAGGGCGGTGTGCCGCCGGGCGCCGACGACCGTGCGGGGGTCGGCGGTGTAGACGCCGGCGACGTCGGTGACGATCTCGCAGTGGTCAGCGCCGAGCGCGGCGGCCAGCGCGACACCGGTGGTGTCGGAGCCGCCGCGGCCCAGGGTGGTGCGGGCCCCGGTGAGGACCGACTCACCCTGGAAGCCCGCGACGACGGGGACCGTTCCCTTGCCGAGTTCCTCCCGCAGCCTTCGCGGGTCGACCTGCACGATCGTCGCCCGGCCGTGGCGGTGGTCGGTGCGGATGCCCGCCTCCGCGCCGCCGAACGACTGGCTCGCGACGCCCTGGTGGTTGAGCGCCAGGGACAGCAGTCCGGCGGACGCGGCCTCGCCCGTGCAGAGCAGGGCGTCGAGTTCGCGGGCGTCGGGGTGGGCGGTCACCGCCGACGCCAGCCTGAGCAGTTCGTCGGTGGCCCCGCCCATGGCGGACACGACCACCACGACCTCGTGGCCGTCCTCGCGCGCCGCCCGGATCTGCCGTGCCGCTTCGATGACCTTTTCCGGTGTGGCGACCGAGGTTCCGCCGTATTTCTGCACTATGAGCGCCATCTCACGCACTCCCTTCCGTCAGATCCTTGGGACGTGGAGGATGTCGGCCGAGCGCCGCGCCGACCGGCCGATTCCCCGGGCGACCGCATGGGCGGCCGCGGCCTACTGCTCGTGGAGGAACTCGCGGATCGCGTAGCCGACGTGGCGCTGGTCGGTCATGGTGTGCCCGAGGATGACGTCGCCCGGCCGCAGCTCGGTGAAGTTGTGCACGCTGCCGCCCGGGCCGAGCGCCCGGACGTGCCAGTCGTCCTGCCCGACCATGTCCACGAGCTGGCCGGAGCTGGTGCGGGCCTCGATCCGCAGCATCGGGCGGGACTCCATCTTGATCCGGCCGACGACCACCGTGCGCACGCTGCCGTCGGTGCTGACGGCCAGGATCTCCGACCCGCAGTGCAGCTCGGACAGGTACTGGGTGCGGTTGCCGGGCGTCAGGGTGTAGGAGGACAGGGCGGCGGCGTTCACCCGGAACGGACGGGTCGGCATGTACGGCAGCGGGTGGGTCTCGCTGCTGACGAGGACCAGGCCGGTGGAGTACGAGCCGACCAGGATTCCCTCGTTGGGCCGCAGGTGTGAGCAGGTGTCGACGCAGACCCGGTCGCCGAGGCCCAGGTGGGTGAGCCCGACGATCTCCAGCTCCGCCATCTCCAGCGACGCGGACTCGCCCTGGACGACCTGCACCAGTTCGGTGGCGTCACCGACCCGCTTGGGGGTGAGCAGGACCGCGTCCGAGCCGCGCTCCAGCACGCCGATGGTGGTGGCCGCGTCCTCGATGCCGTCCACGACGGTGACGATCGAGCCCTTGGCCTTGTCGGCCGCGGCGAGCAGGATCTCCAGCGGGATCTTGCTGGGGTCCTGGCGGAACTCGACGAGGGTCAGCTCCGACTCGTTGGCGATCCGGCAGGCGAGGTCGAGGCTCTGCTCGTCGAGCACCTTGACCAGGACACCGGAGCGCAGGCCGGGGCGGATGCCCTCGAACTTCTCGGCGATGCTGTACTCGGCGATCAGGATGTCCACCACGTCGACGAGCTGGTCGATCAGAGTGGTGGGCGTCTCACCGGTGACGACAGCGGCCTTCTGCAGGGTCGGGGGGACCTTGGCGGCCAGCTCGGGGTCGTCGAGGACGACGGTCTCGATGCCGATGTGGGTGCTCTCCTCGACGACGGCGGAGGCGAGTTCGGCGGCGATGCCACGAAGGTCGATCCATGCGGATTTCATGTTCACACCTTTGGTTGTTGGTTGCTTGCTGGATGCTTGCCTGCCGGATCGGTTCTGTACGGATGCCGGTGACGGGTCGTCACCTTGGTGCGTGAGAGGCTGACGGACCGTCAGATTCTTGCTTCTGACAGGGCCTCGCCCAGGTCCGCGAGGGGACCGAGCGACCTGGGTCCCGCGTGGACCCGGCGGGCCACCGAGCGGGCCAGCCAGCCCGGGTCCGGCGCCTGGAAGATGTTGCGTCCGATCGCTACGCCGAGCACGCCGGACTCCATGGTGCTGTCGATGGCGTCGAGGAACTTCCCGGTGTCCTCGACCACGCCGCCGCCGGCGGTCACGACCGGGATCGGGCTGGCCGCGACGACCTCGCGCATCGTCAGGGGCGAACCGGTGAAGGGGAGCTTCACGATGTCGGCTCCGAGGTCCGCCGCGACGTTGGCCGCGTGGGCCAGCAGCACGGGGTCGGTCGGGTCGGCGATGCGGGGGCCGCGCGGGTAGACCATCGCGAGCAGCGGGATGCCCCAGCGGGCACAGCGGGCGGCGACGGCGCCGAGGTCGGTGAGCTGGGTGGCCTCGGTGCTGGACCCCAGGTTGACGTGCATACTGACGCCGTCCGCGCCCAGGGCGACGGCCTCCTCCACGGCGCCGACGAGGATCTTGGCGTCCACGTCCGGCGCGTGCTGGGTACTGCCGTTCAGATGGACGATCAGCGCCAGCCGCCCGAGCGAGGTGGCCGGCAGGAACCGGACCCGCCCCTTGTGGACGATGATGCCGTCCACCTCGTTGGCGGCCATCGCTTCGACGAGTCCGGCGAAACCGGTGGCGGAAGCCACCGGGCCGTCGGCCAGAGAATGGTCGAGCGGAACCAGGAACGTCGTCCCGGAAGCCGAGTGGAGAATTCGCTGGACCCGGCGATTCTTTCCGGTCCAGCCATACGCATCGGTCATTTTATCAACACCCCGTCTCAGACCCACATAACCAGATTTCAGAATTTTCTGGTGCGCATCCGATGCGCTTTCTGTGGCAATTCTTGCGGTGTTCCGGTGTCGCTTTAACGACCAAACCAAGGAATTCGCTATCCTGTCAAGCCCCGATTTCCGCGCTTTCCTGGATTCGCCGCGAAATCCTGTCGATCCGGTGGCGCCGACCGGCGCTGCGACACGCGCGTCGCGAGATCCTGCCAGGCGTGCACGCTCGCCTGCGCGAGTTCGGCGACGAAGTCGAGGCAGTGGTCGGGCAGGTCGAGGACAAGGCCGTCCTGCGCCTGCGGGTCCATGGCGGCCACCGCGAGGATGCTCAGCAGCAGACGGCCCGACTGGTTGAAACGCAGCGAGGGGTCGGAGCGGAGCGAGCGCAGCAGCGCGTTCGATCGGTTCGACAGGTCCCGCTCCGGCGGCGCCGCCCTCGCCGTCGGCAGGTCCGCGCTCCGCGCCGAAGGGGCGCGCGGCGGCCCCGAGGCCACCGCACCGGATTCCCGGTGCAGCCGGTCGCGCACATCGCGGACCGTGCCGGCGGAGACTCCGGCGACCGCGCTCACCGCCCGCAGGGACGAGGAGGGGTCCCGTAACAGCATCTCCTTGGCACGCTCGCGGCCGGCGGCGGTGCTCACCGGCCGCACCCGGCCGTCCCTGCCGATCCTGGCCGGGCCGCCGGGCCGGCCGACCGCCTCACGCAGGGCGGCGATGGTCTTGGGCGACAGCCCGACGGCCGACGCTATCGCCCGGTTCGACCACTCCGCCCGCTCCCGCAGGATGCGGCCGCCCGCCGCCTTGCGGTCGGCCAGCGACAACGGAAGTCCGTGCCGCACGTTCAGCCGCACCGCCAGGACGAAGGCGCTCTCGTCGTCCCCGTCGAAGTAACGGGCCCGCACGGTCTGTTCTCCCCGGAGCTGGGCCGCTCGGACCCGGTGCACTCCGTCGACCACCCGGTTCGTACCGCGCTGCACGACGATCGGCGGCAGCTCGTCCGGCGACTCAGCCAGGACCCGGGTGTGCTCGTCGTTCTCCCCCGCGGACCGGGGCGAGTGCGACAGGACGAGCGCCTCGATCGGTATCCACTCGATGTCGGCGCCGGCGTCGGGATCCGTGTACCGCGCCTCGGCGTCCACGTGCCCCGGTGGCCCCGGTGGCCCCGGTGGATGGACCCGCACGTCCTGTCGGTTGAGCACTGCTTCGCTGTCTGCCACGCTCGACCACTCCTCAGCCACCCGTCGCCCACGGTCAGGGGCGTCGGAGCGTGGTGCGCGGCTCCGATCGACCCGCCATAAGAATACCTTTGCCAAGG
This sequence comes from Streptomyces sp. NBC_01190, assembly GCF_045039895.1. Classification (NCBI taxonomy): domain Bacteria; kingdom Bacillati; phylum Actinomycetota; class Actinomycetes; order Kitasatosporales; family Streptomycetaceae; genus Streptomyces; species Streptomyces sp. NBC_01190. Next base: position 7,336,935 of record NZ_CP108580.1, on the reverse strand, counting down.
TATTTTTTTGCAACCTCCGTGCGGCACGGAAACGCGGTGTGCAACCGGGGATTTCCCCGGTTGCGCACCGGCTGCCCAGGAGGGCGGACCGGGCGGCCGGCGGCCGGCGGCCGGTGCCGGGCCGGCCGGACGCGGGGTGCGGAGCGAAGAGTCGGGTGCGTGGCGGAGAAGCGAAGGGGCCGCCGCACGGTCCTCGGGGACCGGCCGTGCGGCGGCCGCCTGGCGCAGCGTAGCCGCGGCCCCGGCCACCCGGCGACGCGAACCCGGTAGCCGGTCAGAACCGGCCCACCGCGATTCCCCGCTGATTCGCGCACCGATCCCGGGGGTGAGCTGAATTCGATGCACGGCGCCGACAAGACGCTCCCTCCCCCACCAACCGAGCAACCTGGCACCTATTTCTCTCACCGCGCTAAGCTGACCGCGCCTTGGCCACCGGAGCCCATTGCTCCGCTGCGCCGGCCCGGCCTGTGGCGGCCTTCTTCGGTTTTCGGCCGGGCGCATGTACCGGAAAGAAGTCGCGGTCACCGAAAGGCGTGGTCATGGGTAACGTTTCACCGAGCACCATTACGCGCGCTGCACTGCGGAAAAGCCGGGAGCAGCGCATCGCCGGGATTTTCGAGAGCGAGCCGGAGCTGGCCGGCCGCCTGCCACTGACCGGCGTCTTCGAGGAGACGGCCGGCCCTGGGCCACGTCTGTCCGAGATCGTCAGGCGGACCCTTCAGGCGTACGCCGACCGGCCGGCGCTCGGCGAGCGGGCCAGGGAGTACGTCCACGGGGACGGCGGCGCCGGCATCCGGCTGCTGCCCCGGTTCGACACCGTCTCGTACGGCGAGTTGTGGTCCCGGCTGAGCGCGGTCGCCGCCGACTGGTACCACCACGCGCGGCACCCGCTGCGCGAGGGGGACTTCGTCGCGATCCTGGGCTTCGCCGGCACCGACTACACCACGGTGGACCTGGCGTGCGGTCAGGTCGGGGCGGTCGCCGTACCGCTGCACACCAACGCCCCGGTCGGCCACATCCGCCACCTGGTGGCGGAAGCCGGCCCGGTGGTCTTCGCCACCAGCACGGACCGGCTGGAGACGGTGCTGGAAGCGCTGACCGGGCCGACCTCCGTGCGCCGGCTGCTCGTCTTCGACCACCACCCCGAACTCGCCGAGCACCGGGACCGCCTGGCGGCCGCCGAGCGGCTGCTGGCCGGTTCCGGTTCGCCGATGTCGCTGGAGCTGCTGTCCGACGTCGTCGGCCGGGCCGGCTCGCTGCCGCCGGTGCCCGAACTGCCGCCGGACCGTGCCGCGGAAGGCGCGCTGTCCGCGCTGGTGTACACCTCCGGCAGCACCGGCACCCCCAAGGGCGTGATGTTCCCGGAGTCGACGGTGTCCCTCATGTGGCGCCCGCCCGCGGGACCCGAGAACCGGTTTCCGATGATCACCGCCAACTTCCTGCCGCAGAGCCATCTGGTCGCGAGGCGGCTGGTGATCAAGACGCTGGCGATGGGCGGTACCGCGTACTTCGTGGCCAACAGCGACCTGTCCACGCTCCTGGACGACCTGGCACTGATCCGGCCGACCGAGATCGCCATGGTGCCGCGGGTCTGCGAGCTGCTCTTCGAGAGCTATCACGCCCAGTTGAACCAGCGCGCGGCCCGGGGCGAGCTGGGCGACGCCGACCACGCCGAGGTGATCGCGCATCTGCGGGACCACGTGCTCGGCGGCCGTGTCGTGCACGCCCCCTGCGGGTCGGCGCCGCTCGCGCCGGAGCTGGCCGAATTCGTCCGCTCCGCCCTGGACGTCCCGCTGCTGGACAGCTACGGCACGACCGAGACCGGGCTCGTCATGCTGGACCACCGCGTGCAGAGCCCCCCGGTGCTGGACTACAAGCTCGTGGACGTGCCCGAACTCGGCTACTCCACCGCCGACTCCCCGCACCCGCGCGGCGAACTGCTGGTCAGGACCAGGCTGATCACCCCCGGCTACTACCGGCGCCCCGAGGACACCGCCGAGGCCTTCGACCGGGACGGCTACTACCGCACCGGCGACATCATGGCCGAGACCGGGCCGGGCGAGCTGGTCTACCTGGACCGGCGCAAGAACGTTCTCAAGCTTTCCCAGGGCGAGTTCGTGGCGCTGGCGAAGGTGGAGGCGGTCCTCGTCGCCAGCCCGCTGGTGCGGCAGATCTTCCTGTACGGGAACAGCTCTCGTGCCTATCTGCTCGCCGTGGTGGTGCCGACCCCGGAGGCGATCGCACAGGCCCCCGACGAGACGGCGCTGAAGACGGCGGTCAACCGGTCGCTGCGGGCTGTCGCCGCGCAGGCCGGACTCGCGCCGTACGAGATCCCGCGTGACCTGCTCATCGAAACCGAGCCGTTCAGCCAGCACAACGGCCTGCTGACCGACTCGACCAAACAGCTTCGCCCGCGGCTGAAGGAGCGCTACGAGGAACGGCTGGAGCGGCGCTACACCGAACTGGCCGCGGGACAGGCCGCGGAGCTGCGCGCCGTGTGGCGGGACCGGGACCGCCCGGTGGCGGAGACGGTCGCCCACGCCGCGCGGGCGCTGCTCGGGGTGGTCGACGCGGAGCCGGGCCCGGAGCGGCGTTTCACCGAACTGGGCGGGGACTCGCTGTCGGCGCTGTCGTTCGGCAACCTGCTGCGGGAGATCTTCGGCGTCGAGGTCCCGGTCGGAACGCTCCTCGGCCCGGCCAACAGCCTGGGCGAGATCGCCGGCGCCGTGGAGCGGCTGCGCGGCCGGGCCGCGCGGCAGGTCACCTTCGCCGCCGTCCACGGCGAAGACGCCACCTCCGTGCGGGCCCGGGACCTCACCTTGGACAAGTTCATCGACCGGGCGGCGCTCACCGCGAGCACGGCCCTCCCGCGGCCGGCCGGCGAGCCCCGCACGGTGCTGCTCACCGGAGCCAACGGCTACCTCGGCCGGCTGCTGTGCCTGGAGTGGCTGGAGCGGCTGGCCCCGGTGGGCGGCACGCTGATCTGCCTGGTGCGCGCCGGCGACGACACCGCCGCCCGCCGCCGCCTGGAGCGGGCCCTGGACAGCGGGGACACCGAACTCAAGCGCCGTTTCGCCGAGTTGACCGAAGGCGACGCGCTGCGCGTGCTGGCCGGGGACATCAGCGCGGCGCACCTGGGCCTGAGCGAGCCGGACTGGGAGCGGTTGGCCGCCACGGTGGACCTCATCGTGCACCCGGCGGCGCTGGTCAACCACGTCCTGCCGTACCGGGAGTTGTTCGGTCCCAACGTGGCCGGCACCGCCGAGGTCATCCGCACGGCCCTGACCACCCGGCTGAAGCCGATCGCCTACGTGTCCACCGTGGCCCTCGCCGCTCATGGGGCGCCCGCGCCGGACGAGGACTCCGACATCAGGGCGGCCGACCCGGTCCGGCCGATCGACGACAGCCACGCGGGCGGCTACGCCACCAGCAAGTGGGCCGGCGAGGTGCTGCTGCGCGAGGCCCACGACCTGTGCGGGCTGCCGGTGACCGTCTTCCGTTCCGGCATGATCCTGGCGCACGGCCGGTACACCGGGCAGCTCAACGTGCCGGACACCTTCACCCGTCTGCTGCTGAGCCTGATCACCACGGGGATCGCGCCCGGGTCGTTCTACCGCGGCGGGGAAGCGGGCCGGCGCCCGCGGGCGCACTACGACGGGCTGCCGGGGGACTTCGTCGCCGCCTCGGTGGCCGCGCTGGGGGCCCCTGCCGCCGGATACCGCACCTTCAACGTGGTCAACCCGCACGACGACGGGGTCTCGCTGGACACCGTGGTCGACTGGCTGGCCGACTGCGGGATCGCCGTTCGCCGGATCGGCGACCACCAGGAGTGGCGCGAGCGGTTCGAGGCCGCGCTGCGGGCGCTGCCGGAGGCGCGGCGCCCGCACTCCCTGCTGCCACTGATCCGCGCCTGGCGGGAGCCGGTCACCGCGCGCACGACGTCGGCCCTGCCCGCCGAGCGGTTCCGCGCGGCGGTGCGCGACGCCGGCCTCGGCACCGAGCGGGACATCCCGCACCTGTCCCGGCCGCTGATCGAGAAGTACGTCGCGGACCTGAGGCACTTGGGGCTCATACCGTAAATCCCGCGATCCCCGTGATCCCCCGTGATCGCGTCGAGCGCGGTGGTCGCCGGGTACCGCCGCGCTCTTCCGGTGACAGGCGGATATGATCACGGGGAGGCGTGGCGGCAGACGCCCGCTATCAGAACATACCCGTAAGAATGTTTTTTATGTGGGGCGGAGGATCCGCGTGGTTCAGGAGCGCGCAGTGCGCACCAGGGAGCAGGTGCTCGACGCCGCGGCCGAGGAGTTCGCCGCGCATGGCTACCTGGGCACGACGCTGCTCGATGTGGTCAAGCGCACCGGCATGACCAAGGGGGCGCTGTATGGGCATTTCTCCTCCAAGGAGGAGCTGGCGGCGGCGTTGATCGAGGAGGCGGGGGGCGAGCTGAGCACGCGCGCGGCGCGGGCCGGCGGGCCGGACGCGGCGGCGGTCCAGACGTTGCGGCAGACCGTGCTCGACCTCGCCCACCATCTGCACCGGGACGCGCGGGCCCGGTCCGCGTTGCGGCTCGCCGTGGAGGCGCCTCATCTGGACCGGCACGACCCCGGTCTGGTGGAGCGGATCTGCCTCCCCCTGGCTCGCGCCGTCGCACAGACGCAGGCCGGCCACGGGGGCGCGGGCGCGCAGCCTCCACAGGCGGTGGCCCGCCTGCTGATGTCGGTCTTCCTCGGGGTCCCCCATCCTGTGCCGCGCGACGACGCCGACGCCGCGCGGCAGTTCGACGCCCTGTGGGCGACCATGTGCGGGCTGCCGAAGGACGAGCGGGCCCCGGGCCCGAACCAACACTGAACCGGGACGTGGGCTCGCGCCCGCCGCGCCACCCCTACGGCGCTCCACAAGTACAGCGCTCCACCAGTACGGCGCTACGCCACCGAAACGGAGCCGACCGCGCCGCGGGAGAAGGCGACCTCCTCGGGCTCGGCGGGCAGCACCCGCGGCAGCCACTCCATGGTGACCCCGGCGACGACCTCCTCCCGCTGAACGGCCGTGACCCGCAGCAGCGTGACGTCCGACCCGGCGGCGGGCGGCTGCGACTCGACACCGAGCCGCACCGGCTCGTCGAGGTTGGCGAAGGCCGGGCAGTCCATCCGCACCGCGCGCAGCACCGCCCCCGCCGGAGCGGTGCTGTGGCGGTGGACCAGGTGATGACCGAGTTGGCGGGCGCCCTCCAAAGTGACCATCAGCGGTATGTGGTCGCCCGGGTGGTCGAAGAGCACGGCGTGGTGAAGATCGACCAGCAGCCGCCACTCCCCCGCCTCCGTGCGGCCCAGCACACTGTCCTTGGCCCGCAGACGGCCGACGTCGGCCGCGGGCAGGCGAGTTGCCCCGGTTGCCCCCGTCGGCACAGTCGGCACGGTCGGCGCGGCCGCCCCGGTCGCCGTACGTGCCGCGCGGTGCCCGACGGGGGCGGCCTCCGCACCGTCCGGCCCCTGCGCCCCCCGCCAGCGCAGCCGCCGGTACAGCCCCTCGTCTACGGCCCAGACGCGCAGCGCGGCCCGCGCGCACGCGCGCCCGGCCACCGACACCACGGCGTCCACCCGCATGCCGAAGCGCCGGGGCGGCCTGTTCGCCACCCACGACCACCGGACGTCCAGGGTGACCTGCAAGGGGGCGTCGCCGACCAGAAACGCCTCGTGGCCCGTGATCTCGAAGTGGGTGTCACTGCCGACGAAGCGGTAGTCCGCCGGGATCCCGTAGTGCTCGTGCGCCAGGTAGACCAGGCTCTGGCGGACGGTCTCGGTCAGCAGCAGCGGGTCGGACAGGCCCTGAGCGTCGGGCGAGTAGAGTGCGTGGTCCCGGGGCCACTGGGCCCCCACCACGAACCGGTCCTCGCCCACGGGTAAGGCGTCGGTGATGAAGACCTCCGCCACCGCGGCCCGGTGCACCAACTGCCGCGAGACCGGTTGAAGGAACTTCAGACTCGCGGCCGCTTCCGCTGTGCCAGTTCCGTCCGGAACCCCGACCGGCAGTTCACGCATCTGGCCCATGGCCTCCCCCTCGTATTAAGATCGGGAATGTCGTGACGGTGCGACAGGAAAATATACCTTCGCAGAGGTATCTAGCAAGGCTCAGGACTCGCACCAGAGACCAGCACGGAAGAGGGACCATGAACAACCGCAACAGCGATCTCCGGCCGGCCGCCGGCACCAAGGCGTCCCCGCGGGAGCTCAAGCAGGAACGGGCCGGCCACACCCGTCGGCAGCTCCTGCACGCCGCCGCCAGGGCCTTCGCTGAAAAGGGGTTCCCCGCCGTCACGCTCCAGGACATCGCCGACCGGGCGGAGGTGACCAAGGGCGCCGTCTACTTCCACTTCATGAACAAGGAGGCGGTGGCCGTCGCCGTCACCGAGGAGTTCTACACGCAACTCCCCTCCGTCGCCGACGAGGTGATGGCACGGCAGCTCCCGCCGCTCGACGCGATCGCCGAGTTCCTGCTGTCGACCGCGGTCTTCCTGCGGGACAACCCGGTGGCGCAGGCCGGCGCCCGGCTGCAGATCGAGCGGAACCTGGTCAACGCCGACATGCCGACCCCGTTCAGCGGGTTCACCCAGCTCATCACCGAGCTGCTGACCCGGGCCCAGGACGAGGGCGCCTGGAAGTCCACCGCCGACGCGGCCACCATCGCCCGCGTCGTGGTCGCCGCGTTCTTCGGCAGCCAGCACATCTCCTGGATCGAGCACAACCGCGAGGACCTCACCGACCGCGTACAGGAGATCCTCGACATCGTTCTCCCCTGCAGCGCCTGATACCGCGCGGCCGACCGGCCGCCCACCGTCGGACAAGGAGAGCCCATCCATGCCTGCCTCCATCCTCCCGGTCGTCCCCCTCGGCACCAGCGGCCCGTCAGTCGGTGCCCAGGGTCTCGGCTGCATGGGCTTCAGTGAGTTCTACGGACCCAGCGCACCGGCCCAGGCGCGGGAAACCCTGTGGGCCGCCCTCGACGCGGGCGTCACCATGTTCGACACCGCGGACCTCTACGGAGACGGCGAGAACGAGACGTTTCTCGGCCCATTCGTCCGCGCGCACCGCGAACGGGTCCTCCTCGCCACGAAGTTCGGCATCGTACGGCAGCCGGGCCGGCGGACCTGGAGCCAGGTCCGCGGTGACCGCGCCTACATTCGCCGATGTGCCGACGCGAGCCTGAAGCGCCTGGGCCTCGACACGATCGACCTGTACTACGCGCACCGCCGAGACCCCGCCGTCCCCGTCGAGGAGACCGTCGGCGCGATGGCGGAACTCGTGGGCGAGGGCAAGGTGCGCCACCTGGGGCTCTGTGAGGTGACCGGCCCCGAACTGCGCGCGGCCCACGCCGTCCACCCGATCACCGCGGTGCAGTCCGAGTGGTCGCTTTTCAGCCGTGATGTCGAGGCCTCGGCGGTCCCCACGGCGGCGGAACTCGGCGTGGCGTTCGTCGCCTACTCGCCGTTGGGCCGGGGCCTGCTCACCGGGGCGATCACCGACACCCGCGAACTGAGCGCGGGCGACACCCGGTTGACGATGCCCCGGTTCACCGGTGACCACGCCCGCACCAACGCCGCGCTCCTGGAAACCGTCCACACGATCGCCGCACAGCACGCGGCGACCCCCGCGCAGATCGCGCTCGCCTGGCTCCACCGGCGGTCCCGCACCCACGGCCTCACCGTCGTCCCCATACCCGGCACCCGCCGCCCCGCCCGGCTGCGGGAGAACGCCGCGGCGACGGCTATCACCCTGTCCGAGGCCGAACTGGCCGTACTGGAGCCGCTGGCGGCGAAGGTGGCCGGCTCGCGCTACGCGGACATGAGCAGCACCGCGACCGCCCGCGAGTAACCCGGCCGCCGCGGTGGGCCCGGCGCGCACGCGCCCCGGACCGGGGCGCTCGGCGGTCGCCGGCCGGCGTTCAGACGAGGCGCGCGGCGCCGTGCACCGACGTCTGACGGGGTTCGGCGCCATAGGCGTTCGGGCCGTGGGTTCCGTCGAGGGCCTGCAGCACGGCCAGCGCGATCCATCCCACGACCGGGATGAGCAGGAGAAGCTGCCACCAGCCCGTACGACCGGTGTCGTGCAGCCGCCGGGACCCGGCGGCGAGGCCCGGCACGATCACCGCGAGGCCGTAGAGCAGGTCCGGCAGCCGGGTTCCGACCGCCGTGTCGACGGCGATCAGCAGGGTGAACACGACGACGTTGGCCAGGACGAAGAACCAGTATTCGGTACGTGACGCCCGGCCGCTGAACACGGTGTACTTCTCCCAGGCCCGTAAGTACCAGTGCATGATCCGCCTCCGGTTGGCTTCGCTCGGCCGCTTCGGCCTCCTACTCGGTCCTATTCGCGCGCCTGCCCCAGATCTCCGGCGCCAATCCGGCTACGGGCCCGCAGCGGGCCCTGCCCGCCGCACGGTTGTAGCCTCGGCGCTTATGAGTTGGCTGGCTGACGACTTCGTCCACCCCGTCCACGTCCCCGTGCCGGGCACCGCGGTTCATCTGCGGCCGATCCGGGAGGCGGACACTCCGCTCGACTACCCCGCCGTGATGGGCTCCCGAGAGCGCTTGTGGGAGATCTTCGGCCCGGCCTGGGGGTGGCCGCCGGAGACGATGACCTACGAGCAGGACCGCGAGGACCTGCTGCGGCACGAGGAGGAAATAGCCGCGCACCGGTCGTTCAACTACGCACTGCTGGACGAGGCGGAGACGGCGATCCTCGGCTGCGTCTATATCGACCCGCCCGAGCGGACCGGCTCCGACGCGGAGATCTCCTGGTGGGTGGTGGACGACCTCCTCGGCGGCGAGGTGGAGCGCGCGCTCGACGCCCTGGTGCCGCGGTGGATCGCCGCCGACTGGCCCTTCCGGCGGCCCCGTTGTCTCGGCCGCGACATCAGCTGGCAGGACTGGCTCGCGCTGCCGCCCGCCTCCTGACACCTCCGGGGCCCCTCTCCGCGGGCGCGGCCCGCTCGCCGGAAACTGCCGGTGTTGTACCGGTTGCGTACCGCTATGGGTCCTTTACCCTCGGGATGCGACATCGTTGCGCCACCTCGGTATCAGCCCACGATCTCGGAGGTACCCCGATGAGCACCACCACACCGAAGAGACGGCGTGCCGCGGGCTTGGCGGCCACGGCCGCGGCGGCCGTCGGTACGATCCTGGTCGCCCCCACCCCGGCCCAGGCCGCCTGGGGCACGACGTACACCCTGTCGATCCAGGACACCTACCAGTACCCGACCGGCACCACGGTCCAACTCGGCCACGTCGACGGATGGGTGCAGTTCGACGACGGCGGCAACACGTTCCGCTACTCGCTGACCGCCTGCCAGCAGTCCAGCTACACACCGCCGAAGGTCCAGGTCGCGGTGAACGCGGGCTACGTCGGCAACACCTGGCAGCAGACCAACCTGGAGTACCTGTCGTTCCCGAGCGGCTGCAACACCATCACCGGTCAGGACACGTACACCAACTTCTGGAACGTCGAGTTCGTCCTGTTCGGCGACACCTTCACGCCCTCCCACACCACCGTGAACAAGAACTGGTTCGCCACCAGCCCCTACTGATCCCGGCACGCGCCGACGCGCCGTCCGGGCCGCCCCGCGAGGCGGCCCGGACGGCGCACGCGCGAGGGGTGGCGGGGGGCCGCACCGCGGTCCGCCGCCGGCCCCCGCGTCGCCGGTCAGATCTTGTTGAAGATCTTCGAGTAGGCGTAACCGGTCGCCTTGTCGTACTCGTCCAGCTCCCAGAAGGACAGCTCCTGCACCCTGTTGGCGGCGGCGAAGCTCTCCGGTGGGCGTCAAGCGCACGTCCGCTCGTACGGGAGACCTGGCACGTAGCGGTTCCATTCGGACCGGTCCAGACCCCGGCCGGCCCGGTCGCAGGCGCGGGTGACCGCGTTCGCGCGGGCGTCGGTGATCTCGCTGAGATCTTCGAGGTAGACCAGGTCGTCGCCGCCGCCGGTCGCCAGCGTACGCCTGTCCGCGCTGAAGGCCACCGCCGTGATGACGGCCGCGTGCGCGAGGCTCTGGAGCAGCGAACGCGGCTGCGCGGGGTCGGTGACGTCCCACAGCAGCACCCGCTCGTCGTTGCCGGCGGTCGCCATGAGGTGCCCGTCGGGGCTGAACGCGACGGAGCGCACCCAGTCGGTGTGTTGGAGCAGCGGGGCGGCGGCCATCCGCGGCCGCTCACGGTTCTCGACGTCCCACAGGATGACGCTGGTGTCGACGCCGCCGGTCGCCAGGGTGCGGCCGTCGGGGCTGAACGCGAGCGTGGTCACCTGGTTGGTGTGTCCGCTCAGCGTGGCCAGGCGCCGGTAGCGCGCCGGGTCGGTGACGTCCCACAGGATCGTCGTGGCGTCGTAGCCGCCGGTCGCCAGGGTGCGGCCGTCGGGACTGAACGCGATCGCGGCGACCTGGGCGGTGTGTCCGGTGGGCGCGGCGATCCGTCTCGGTCGGCTCGGATCGGTGACGTCCCAGAGGATCACGCTGTCGCCGCCGGTGGCGAGTACGTGCTCTTTCGGGTCGAAGGCCAGGGACAGCACCGCGTCGTTCTGAGCCGGGAGCGTGCCGACCTGCTCGGGTGTGTCCGGGACGTGCACGTCCCACAGGGCCGTGGCGCCGTCCTCACCGCTGACGGCGAGGGTGCGCCCGTCGGGGCTGAAGGCCAGTGCGTCGACCCAGCCGCCGTGCGTGGTGAGGTGGGCGGCCTTGCGCGGAAGCTTCCGGTCGCCCATGTCCCACAGGTTGACGGAGCCGTCCGCGCTGCCCGTGGCCAGCACCTGGCCGTCGGGGCGGTAACTCACCGCGCGCACCGCGTCCTGGTGACCACCGAGCCGGAAGCTCGCTTTGACGCCGGCCCCCGTACCGCTGTGCCACAGGATCACGCTGTCGTCCGCGCTGGCCGTTGCCAGGGTGTTCCCGTCCGGGCTGAGGGCGACCGCCGCGGTCAGACTTCCGCCGGCGCCGCCGACCAGGGTGTGCTGGATCGGCCGGGCCGGATCGGTGATGTCCCAGCGGAGCATCCGGTGGTCGGCGCCCGCGGCCAGCACGTCGTGTCCGCCGGCGCCGAACCGCACCGCGCCCACCGGGCCGTCCCAGCCGCCGGAGAGCCGGGCGATCACCCGGGGCTCGCGGGGGTCGCGTATGTCCCAGAGCCGGACCGTGCTGTCGCCGCCGCCGGTGGCCATCTGATGCCCGTCGGAGCTGAACGCCAGTGACCCCGTTCCGCCGGTGCCCCGCTCGGCCGGGGAGGACAGGCGGGCCGGGGCGTCAGGATGCCGGACGTTCCACAGGATCGTGGTGCCGCCCGCGTCACCGGTCGCCAGCGTCTGCCCGTCGGGACTGAACGCGGCCGACAGGACGGCCTGCCGGTGGGCGGTGAGGCGCGCGATCTTCGCCGGCGCCGCCCGATCGGCGAGGTGCAGCAGGACGACCGTGCCGTCGGCGCCGCCACCGGCCAGCGTTTTGCCGTCGGGGCTGAACGCGACCGCCTCGACCATGGCGCCGAGGCCGCTGACGCCGCTCAGCCGGGTGGGGCGGCTCCCGGCGGTGACGTTCCACCGGGCGAGGCCGCCGTCCGCGGTCCCCGCGACGAGCGTGTGCCCGTCGGGGCTGAACGCCAGCGCGTCCACCCGGGCGCTGGTGGGCAGGGAGGCGATCCGTCGGGTGCCGTCCCACAAGATCACCTGGTTGTCGGCGCCGCCGGTGGCCAGGATGTGGTTGTCGGGGTGGAACGCGACCGCTGAGACGGTCCGGGTGTGGCCGGCCAGCGTCCCGGCGTAGGGGTCGAGCAGGCCGGTGAGGAGACTCGCGGTGGTGTCCGTACCGCTGTGCAGCCGGTCGGCGGCGATGCCCAGCATGAGCGCCAGTTGGGGAGCGGTGGCGCGGGCGCCGTCGGCCCGGTCGAGCAGCGAGCGGGCGGCTGCGGCGCGCTGCTGGGCACGGGCCTCGTTTCGGCCCTGGACCGCGAACGCGGTCGCGACCAGTGACAGCGCCAGCAGGACGGCGAGGGTGCTGATGGCGCCGGTCCGCACCCGGTGGCGGCGCCGCTCGGCCCGCAGGCTCGCGTCGACGAACTCCCTTTCCGAGGGGCTGAGCCGGTCCGGGTGGTCGGCCGCCCAGTCCCGCGCCAGACGCAGCCGGTCGCCCCGGTGGAGGCGGTCCGCGTCGCGTCGGTCACGCAGCCAGTCGCCGGTGGCCGCGGCGAGTTCCTGCTGGACGAGCAGCCCGGCCCGGTCGGCCCTGATCCAGTCCTGGAACCGGTCCCAGACGCGCAGCAGCGCCTCATGGGAGATCTGCGCGGTGTCGCCGTCCACCGTGATCAGGCGGGCTTGGGCCAGCCGGTCGCGGGCGGTCGCGACGGCGGGGGTCTGCGCCACCAACTCCCGCAGGTCGACCCGGCGGCGGGTGTCCTCGGTGCCCTCGCCGAGGCTGACCATCCGCAGCAGCATCCTGCGGGCCGCCCGCTTCTCGTCCGTGTCGAGTGCCGCGTAAACCGTTTCGGCCTGGCGGGTGACCGCCTGCCAGACCCCGCCGGTGGCCCGGTATCCGGCCAGGGTGAGGGTGCGGCCCTGAGAGCGGTGCTGCCAGGTACGGAGCAGCGCGTACGACAGGAGCGGCAGCGCCCCGGCGGCGAAGTCGTGATCGGCCCGCAGATCGTGCATCAGCAGATCGACCAGGCCCGGCTCCAGGCCGAGACCGGCGGCTTCGGCCGGCTTCTGGATCACTTCGCGCAGCTGCGCGGGAGCCATCGGCAGGACCTGCGACCTGGAGTTGTCGAGGACCCGGGCCAGCTCCGGGTGGGCCAGGCAGTGCGGGTAGAAGTCGGCGCGTATGCCGAGGACGACCAGCGCGTGCGTCTGTGCCGCGGCGCACACCGCCCGGACGAACCGCGAGCGTTCGCCGGGGTCCTGGCAGGCGGTGAACAGTTCCTCGAACTGGTCGACCACAAGGAGCAGTCGGTCGTCCGGCGCGCTCCGGCCACCCGCGTGCCGGTGCAGCGCCCGGGCCAGGACGGGGCCCAACCGTGCCGGGTCGGCGGTGAGTTCGGTGCGGATGACGTCGGCGGGCAGATCCGCGGGACCGGCCAGCCGAGTGGCCAGGGTGTCCAGCGGGTGAGCGCCCGGCGTGAGGACCATGCTCGGCCAGGCCGAGGACCCGCGTACCGGCAGCTCACCGCGGGCCACGGCCGGCAGTACCCCGGCCCGCAGCAGTGAGGACTTGCCCGCGCCGGACAGGCCCACCACGGCCACCGGTGCGCCCGTCTGCCGGCAGGTGGCCATACGGTCCAGGAGGTCCCTGGTCAGTTGTTCGCGCCCGAAGAAGAAGCGGGCGTCGTCGGCGGTGAACGGTTCGAGGCCGCGGTAGGGGCAGGGCCCCTCGGCCGGCGGTTCCCGGGTGTCCGCGGGGTCGATGGCCGGCGGTCCGACGCTCGCGGGGTTCGGGGCGAGGACGAGGTCGCCGGCCTGTCCGCTGAGGTACCGGACCGGCGCCGGTATACCGCGCGGTGGCAGCTCGCGCCGGAGGTGGCGGAAGGCGGCCTCCACGGTGAGTTCGGGCGGCCCGGCGGGGTCGCCCTCGCGCAGCAGGGTGATGAGCGCCCCGCTGAAGCTGGTGTGCCGCTCTCCTGGCAGGGCCAGGGCGAGTTCGTCGGCGGACGCGGAGGACAGGACGTAGGCGCCGGCGAGCGGGGCGAGTTCGAAGGCGTTGGTGGCGGCGGTCCCGAGGGAGCCCCTGGCCCGCCCGGAGTAGCAGCAGTCGAGCACCACGATGATGGTGCGCGCCCGGCAGGCCGACAGCGCGTCGGCGATCACCGTGTACGGCAGGGCTTTGAAGCCCAGTCCCTCGCTGAGGTGGTCGGTTTCGCGGGTGGCCAGATGCAGCTTGTTGCCGGGGCTGACCAGCCCGTGGCCGACGTAGTGGAAGAGCAGGACGTCGTCGGCTTGCTTCGCCGCCTCGATCAGGGCGTTGCCCAGCTCGATCGGGCTGGGATCGATCACGGGTGGCAGCAGGTTCTCCGGGCGCAGGCCGCAGCGGCCGATCAGGACGTGGCCCAGGTCTTTCACGGTCCCGGCGACCGCGGGGACGTCCGGAAGGCGGGAGCCGGCGACATGCGTGCCGGTGCCGGCCAGCAGGACCCGGGTGCCGGCCGAGCGCAGGTTCATCCGGCGGTGTCCTCCTCGCCGGTCCGGGCGGGTCCGGCGGCGGTGGCCGGCGCGGCGGGCGACACGGTGGGCGGCGCAGTGGCCGGCGCGGCGGCCGCACGCGCGGACAACTGTGCGGCGAGGTCGGCGACCGCGGTGGCGCCGAAGTCCGGCACGTCAGTGACGCTCAGCTCGTACGACGTGCCGTCCGGCCGGGTCACTTTCAGCGTGACATCGCTGGTGCGGTGCCGGATCCAGGCGATCAGGACGCTCGCCACGGCCGTCGCGACGCCGCCGGGCGCGAGGATGACCGCCAGCGCCTCGACCCCCGAGCCGAGCGTGCCGGGTACGACGGTCCCCGCCACCAGTCGGACGTGCCCGCGTAACGCGTCCTCGTCGAGCAACCACGCGCGCAGGGAGCGCAGTTCATCCGCCGCGCGGTCCCCCTCGACCTCCAGCGTCACTTCCACGGACCATCCCTCAGCTCTTGCCGACACGCCGACACGGACCGCAGCGACACAAGGTCAACCTGCCGCACCTCGCCCGCCCGGGCATTGACCACCCGCGCACACCTGTTGATCCCCAGCACAACCGGACCCAAACGGCTTCGCGTCTTCCCGCCCGGCGAATAGTCCCCGCGGGCCGCGCCCGGGATGGGACAATGCCCCCGGGCCGAACAGGGCCGGGGGCGACCGTGATCGGGGCCGCGTCGGCACCCGCGCCGCGCGGACCCGGCAACCGGCGACCGGCAACCGGCACCCCGGCAGGGCACACGGTACGAACGGGAGGACGGCGTTGACCGACCAGGGATTCTCCGTCGAGGACATCGACACCAGCAGGCCCCATCCGGCCCGCATGTACAACTACTACCTCGGCGGCAAGGACAACTACGAGGTCGACCGAAAAGCCGCGCAGCGCGTGATCGACCTGTTTCCGGACATCGTGCCCATGGCCCGGGGCAATCTGAAGTTCCTGCACCGGGCGGTGCGGTACATGGTGGGCCACGGTATCCGGCAGATCATCGACATCGGCACCGGCATTCCCACCGCGGCCAACACCCACCAGGTGGCGCACGAGACGTCGCCCGAGGTCCGGGTCGCGTACGTGGACAACGACCCGATCGTGGCGACGTACGCGGGGGCACACCTGCTGGCCGCGGGGAACACCGGCTTTCTCCTCGGTGATCTGCGGGACCCGGAGAGCATCCTGAGGCATCCGACCGTCAGCAAGCTGATCGACTTCGGCCAGCCGGTCGGGTTGATGCTGGTGGCGGTCCTGCACTTCATCCGGGACGACGAGGACCCCGCGGGGCTGGTCGCCGCCTACCGGGACGCGCTGCCGGCCGGCAGCCACCTGGTCCTCAGCCACACGACCGGCGACTTCCACCGGCTGGACGGCGACGCGGGGGAAGCCCGGGACGTCTACCGGGACAAGGGCGCCACCGCCACCCTCACCCTGCGTTCGCACCACGAGGTGTCGGGCTTCTTCGACGGCTTCGAGCTGGTCGAGCCCGGACTGGTCCAACCGCCGCTCTGGCGTCCTGACGGCCCGGTACCGACGGAGCGGGAACTGGCGCGTGTCGGCTTCTACGGGGGCGTCGGCATCAAACCCTGACGCCCCGGCAGGAGAGGCGGTGTCCGCCGGCGCCCACCGGGTCCACCGCGGGCTCGCCGGCCGCCTACCACCAGATTGCGCTCACTTTGTACATAAGGCTACGGGCAGGGACGCCATCTTTACCCCAAAGGATCTTTCACAGGTCCGTCGCCACCGGACCAGCGTCTTGACTTACGCCTAGAGCCAGCCGAATATGTGTGCTGCGCCACAGGGGACGCCACCGTTTGCCGCGGCCTTGAGCCCAGACGGGCGATCTCTGACCGCGCCCGACGATGAGCGCGGCCGCGATCCTGCTCAACGGTACGGGCGGAAGGGCACCATCACATTTCCGGAGGCATTTGTGCTGGTCATACCCACACTCCGACGCCGGACGCGGCTCTTGCTCGCGTTCCTGCTCGCGGTGGCGATCGCGGTGCCGGTCTTCGGCACGGCGGCGACGCGCGCCGCGGCGGCGACATCGGGCCCCTGCGACATCTACGCGTCCGGTGGCACGCCGTGTGAGGCGGCGTACAGCACCACGCGGGCGATGTTCTCCTCGTACAACGGGCCGCTCTACCAGATCCAGCGCGCCTCGGACAGCGGCGTCCTGAATATCGGGCTCGCGTCGGCCGGCGGCGTGGTCAACTCGGCTCCGCAGGTCTCCTTCTGCTCCGGCACGACCTGCACCCTCGTCCAGCTCTACGACCAGAGCCCCAACGCCAACAACCTGCCCATCTCGCCCGGCAGTTCATGCTCCGGCTGCTCGGGCAGCCTGTCCGGCCCGGGCCCGAACGGCTCGGACATCGGCGCGAACGCGATGGCGCTGCCGATCACCATCGGCGGCCACTCCGCCTTCGGCGTGCTGGTCAACAACATCGGCACCGGATACCGCAACAACGCCGCCAGGAACGTACCCACCGGCTCGCAGCCCGAGGGCATATACATGCTCACATCGTCCAAACTCACCAGCGGAAGCTGCTGCTTCGACTTCGGCTCGGCCGAGACCGACGACTCGGACGACGGCAACGCCACCATGAACGCCATCTATTACGGCTCCGCCTGCTGGACCGGCGGCTGCACCGGCTCCGGTCCCTGGGTCGGCGGCGACCTCGAGAACGGCATGTACTTCAGCGCGGCCGGCCCCAACCCGTCGAACATCCCCAGCGAGACCGGTACGTTCCTGACCGCCTGGGAGAAGAACAACGGCACGACCAACTTCACGCTGAAATACGGCAACGGGCAATCCGGCGGGCTGACCCAGGCGTACTCAGGCGCCTTGCCCAACGGCTACAACCCGATGAAGGTGCAGCCCTCCATCGAGTTGGGCACCGGCGGCGACAACAGTCCCATGGGCACCGGCGAGTTCTTCGAGGGCGCCGTCACCAAGGGGTTCCCGACCGACGCGACCGAGAACTCCGTGCAGGCCAATGTCACCGCGGCCGGGTACGCGAACAACAACACCTCGTTCCCGGCGCCCAGCCAGTCCGTGATCAGCCTCAAGTCGCACGCCAACGGCAGGTACGTCGACGCGCCGAACAGCAGCACCTCGCTCATCGCCGACGCCACCTCGGTCGGCACGAACGAGACCTTCACGCTGACCGCGAACAACAACAACACCGTGAACCTGAAGGCGCGTTCCGACGACCAGTGGGTCACCGCCGAGAGCAGCGGCAACTCGCCGCTGATCGCGAACCGCGGTGGGGCCGGTCCATGGGAGACGTTCTACCTCATCCACAACCCCGACGGCAGCGTCAGCTTCCGCGCCTACAACAACCAGCACATCGTCACGGCCGAGAACGCGGGCGCGTCGGCCCTGATCGCCAACCGCACGGCGATCGGCCCCTGGGAGGAGTTCGACATCGCCTCCGTATCGTGAGGGCCGGCTTCACACCGCGATGAACACGGTGCCTGTCCCCGCCCCGCATACGACGCGTCCGGTGCAGCGCGCCGGAACGCGACCCCGTTCCCCGTCCGGCGCGAAGTGGGCCGGGGAACGGGGTCGACCGGAGAGCCGTGCCCCGGCGAGCCCGCCGGAGGGGCAGAATTGACGTCATGTCCTCACGCTGGTTGACCGGTCCGCGCAACTCGCTGCTGTCCATCGCCTCAACGGAGTCGGTGCTGTCCATCGGTTCGGCAGGCTCGGTCCTGTCCATCGGATCAGTGGCGTCCTTCGGCTCCTTCGGTTCCTTCGGGTCGGCCATGTCCGCCCTCTCGGTCGGTTCGTTCCAGTCGTTCGGCTCATGGCTTTCAGGCCAGTCGAACGGCTCCGCGCTGAGCTGGCAGTCCAACAGCGCCGTGCTCGGCTACCGCACGAACGCCGGGTCCGGAAGCCTGCTCCCGCGAGCCGCGATCGCGATGACGGTCACCGCCGCGGCGGGAGCGGCCTGGTGGGGCATCCGCCGCGCCCATCACCAGTAGTCCCGTCCTCGGCGATGACGCCGTTCGGTTGTCGCCACACGGCCGTCGCGGAGCCCCGAAGGGGCCGATCCGGATCAAGGCTGTCAGGGGATCGGCGGGGAAGCGGAGGCGTGGCGATTGCTATGCGAGGTCGCGGCCGGCGGTCGGTGCCGGTTTTGTGCCGAGGATCTCGCGAGCCTGTTCCGCGGCACGTGCCAGGCTCTCCGCGACGAAGCCGAGGAAACGGGCCACGTTTTCCAGCCGGACGGCGGCCGGGGTGCCGGGGCCGAGGACGGTGACGCCCTGTCGGGCGATCTCGACCTCCTGGGTGAGGGCCCGGACGCTGGCGGCCATCGACTGGTACCAGAGGTCTTCGTCGATGACGTACCGCTCGCGGCGGCGCTCGTCGCGTTCCCGGCGGACGAGGGCCTGGCTCTCCAGGAAGGCGATCGATTTGGAGACGGTCGCCGGACTCACCTGAAGCCGCTGGACGAGTTCGGACGCCGTCAGACTGCCGGCGTCGCTGGTGAGCAGGCACACCATCACCCGCGCCGTCATCCTGGGCAGGCCCGACTGGATCATGACGGTGGTGAACTGCTCCTCGTACGCGCGGACGGCCTCGGCGTCGCGCCCGTACGGCAGGGGGGCCGGCTCCGACGACCCCCGGGGCGAGGCGGCTCCGCGCCGCTGGGCGCGCCGTTCCGTGGCGCGGTGGGCCAGGTCGGCGCGGTACGCGGTCGGGCCGCCGTTGCGTGTCACCTCGCGCGTGATCGTCGAGGTCGGACGATCGAGACCCCTGGCGATCTCCGCGTACGCGAGGCCGTCGGCCAGGCCCCGCGCGATCTGCTGCCGGTCCCGCTGGGTGAGCCTGCCTCCCGACATCACTACCTCCTCCGCTGTCCCCAAGGCCGTCAGCATAGCCTTCACCCTCAACTCAACGCAACGATCACGGCCCACGCTGTTGCATTACCCTCAGATCCACCGCAACGATTCCTGCGTATCTAGCTGGGCAAATGCCAGATAGCCGCGCCAATGAGGTTGCCTCAACAATGAACGCAACGTAGCGTTTCCTGTGTTGGAAACGACGAACCGCGGGGCACCAGCGCCGATCGCCGCCCCCGGCTTCCGACACGCCTCCCGGAGGAGCACCCCACCCATGACAGACCTGGCCATCGCGGCGTACGGGCTGCGCAAGTCCTACGACGACAGGCCCGTACTCGACGGCATCGACCTCACCGTGCCGACCGGAACCGTCTTCTCCCTGCTCGGCCCGAACGGCGCCGGCAAGACCACCGCCGTCAAGATCCTCTCCACCCTCATCGGCGCCGACGCCGGCGATCTGCGGGTCGGCGGACACGACCTCGCCACCGACCCGCGGGCCGTACGGGCCACGATCGGCGTCACCGGGCAGTTCTCGGCCGTCGACGGGCTGATCACCGGCGAGGAGAACATGCTCCTGATGGCGGACCTGCACCACCTGCCCAAGCGCGAGGGCCGGCGCGTCGCCGCCGAACTGCTGGCGCGCTTCGACCTGTCGGAGGCCGCGAAGAAGCCGGCCGCCGGCTACTCCGGTGGCATGAAGCGCCGGCTCGACCTCGCCATGACGCTGGTCGGCAGCCCGCGGATCATCTTCCTCGACGAGCCGACCACCGGCCTCGACCCCCGCTCCCGCCACACCATGTGGGGCATCATCAGAGAACTCGTCACCGGCGGCGTCACCGTCTTCCTCACCACGCAGTATCTGGCGGAGGCCGACGAACTGGCGGACCGTGTCGCGGTGTTGGACAACGGCAGGATCGCCGCCGAGGGCAGCCCCGACGAGCTGAAACGGCTCGTCCCGGGCGGGCACGTACGGCTGCGCTTCACCGACCCCGCCGTCTACCGGTCGGCCGCCGCCGCCCTGTCCGCCGCCGACCGCGACAACGACGCGCTGTCCCTGCGGGTCCCCGGTGACGGAAGTCAGCGGGCGCTGCGCACCCTTCTCGACCAGCTCGACACGGCCGGCATCGAGGCGGATGAGCTGACCGTGCACACCCCCGACCTCGACGACGTGTTCATGGCCCTGACCGGCGGCCACGTACCCGCTCCCCACCAGCGCCAGGAGGCGGTCCGATGAGCACCCTCCCCCTCGCCGTCCGCGACTCGGCCACGATGCTGCGCCGCAACCTCCTGCACGCCCGCCGCTACCCTTCCATGACGCTGAACCTGCTGCTCACCCCGGTCATGCTGCTCCTGCTCTTCGTCTACATCTTCGGCGACGTGATGAGCACCGGCATCGCCGGCCGCGGCGCCGGCCGCGGCGACTACATCGCCTACATCGTGCCCGGCATCCTGATGTTGACCATCGGCAGCACCGTCATCGGGGCCGCGGTGTCCGTCGCCACTGACATGTCCGAGGGCATCATCGCCCGCTTCCGCGTCATGGCCGTCCACCGCGGGTCCGTACACATCGGGCATGTCGTCGGCGGCGTGCTGAAATCGGTCGCCAGCGTGGTCCTGGTCGGCGTCGTCGCGGTGGCGATCGGTTTCCGCGCCACGGACGCCTCGCCGCTGGAGTGGCTGGCGGCGTTCGGTCTGCTGGCGCTCTTCTCCCTCGCGCTCACCTGGATCGCGGTCGGGATGGGCATGGCGAGCCCCAACGCCGAGGCGGCCAGCAATACCGCGATGCCGCTGATCCTGCTGCCGCTGATCTCCAGCGCGTTCACCCCGATCCACGCGATGCCGGGCTGGTTCCAGCCCATCGCCGAGTACCAGCCGTTCACGCCCGCCATCGAGACCCTCCGGGGCCTGCTGCTCGGCTCACCGATCGGCCACAACGGCTGGCTCGCGGTCGCGTGGTGCCTGGTCCTCACGGTCCTCGGCCACCGCTGGTCGACCAGCTCCTTCAAGCGCGACCCGAAGTGAGCCCCACGGACGAGGCGAGCGTCAGGCGGTCGCGCCGGAGGGGCCTCGGGCGGCGGCGGATCAGGAGGCGGTCAGCCGGGTGCGCCAGCAGTGGCAGACCATGGGCATCATGACCAGGCCGTCCCGTATCTCCGCCGTCTCGCGGACCTTCGCCTCGATGCCGTCCGCGAGTTCACGCTTACGACTCTCCGGCAGCGCGATGAAGCCGCTGTAGGTGGCGAACATGGCGACGGCCTCCTCGACGGTCAGCGGGGCCGTCCAGGTGACGGCGTGCACGTCCGGCCGGGTGAACGGCACGCCGGCCGGCAGCCACGGCCGGTCGTACATCCGCCGGATCAGGTGCCCGATCCTGTCGTCGCTCCCCATCTCCTCGTGGACGTACGCGTCCAGGCGGTCCAGCCAGGCCACCCGCCGGTCCCGGCGGGTGTAGAGGATGCCGAGCGTCCCGCCCGGTGTGAGCACCCGGGCGATCTCCGGGAGCGCCGCGGCCGGGTCCATCCAGTGCCACGCCGCGGACACCGTGACCGCGGCGACCCGCGCGTCCGGCAGCGGGATGCGCTCGGCGGTCCCGTCGAGCACCGCCGCCCGCGGACAGGCGCCGGTCAGCACCTGCCGCATCCGGGGGTCGGGTTCGACCGCCAGCAGGTCCCCGACCCGTTCGGCGAGCAGTCGGGTCAGCAGACCGGTGCCGGCGCCCAGGTCCAGCACGGAGGGGCAGTCCGCGGGCAGCAGCCAGTCGAGCACCCGCTCCGGCGGACCCATCCGGTAGCGGTCGTAGTCCTGCGCGGCGGCCCCGAAGGAAACGGCGGGGCTGGGCAGTTCGGGCATGGCACTCCGTAGGTCGGCGGGCGGGCGGGCCGTCGGGCGGCCGGAAACAGGGCAGGGGGAGAGCCGGCCGGGCGCGGGGTTCAGAGGCCGCGCAGCCCGGTGAGCACCCGCTCCAGCAGCGTGACGTCCGGCCGGCCCCCGGCGTGCGACGGCTGCTGGACGCTGACGAACCCGCTCTCGGCCAGGTCGCTGACCAGAACGCGGGTGACGCCGAGCGGGATGTTCAGCAGCGCGGAGATCTCGGCCACCGAGGTGAGGTTCGTGCACAGCCGGCAGATCGCCTGCTGCTCCGGGAAGAACCGCGCGCCGCTCTCCCAGGCCAGCGCGGTGGTGCCGACCAGGGCCTCGAGCGCGAAATCGGTCCGCGCGGTCGTGCGGCCGCGGGTGACGGCGTACGGACGGACGAACGGCGAGTCGCGCCTGCGGTCTGCACTCACGAACGCCCATCCTTCCGGGTGTGCCGCGGACGGCCGATCGCGCCGGGTCTCAGTCGGCCAGCGCGTGCTGAAGTTCCCTGCGCACCGCGGGCGTGAGCACGTCGCCCGTCCGCTCGACGAGCAGGGTCATCTCGTAACCGACGACCTTCATGTCGCAGGTGGGCGCGGCCAGCGCCACCAGGACGGAGCCGTCGCTGATCGACATCAGGAAGAGGAACCCGTTCTGCATGTCGACGACGGTCTGGTTGACCACGCCGGCCTCGAACAGCGTGGCCGCGCCCTGCGTCAGGCTCGCCAGACCCGAGGCCATCGCGGCGAGCTGCTCGCCCCGGTCCCTGGGCAGGGACGCCGAGGCCAGGAGCTGGACGCCGTCGGAGGAGATGACCACCGCGTGTGCCACTCCCGGCACCTGCTTCACGAAGTTGGCGATGAGCCAGTTCAGATTTTGCGCTTCGTTGCTCAGATCGCTCATGACGGTGGCTGCTTCCTGTGCTGCCGAGGACGTCGTCCGACGGCGCTGCGGACCGGGGAAACGAGGGGGGCGAGGGAGCCGGCAGCCCGCTCATAGCGGGCCCGATCCGCCGGGCGACCGGCCACGGCCATCACGGTCGGTGCCGTCTTTGCCCTGCCGGACGCCCTGATGGAAGTTCGACAGCCGATCCCGCATCAGGTTCGCCGGGCGCGGGCCGGCCGGCGCCGCGTTCGGCTGCGGCGCCGCGCCGTGCGGCCTCGCCTCGGCCGAGAGGTTGTGCAGCGGCACCCGCCGGGGCAGTCCCCGCGCGGTCGTGCCGTCGGCCGCCGGGCCGCCGGCGTCCTCGGGCCCGGGCCGGGCCCACGACGGCGACGGCTGACCGGCGCCCCTCGGCGACGGGCCGGGGGTACGGAACTGGGGCTGCGGCTGCGGCTGCGGCTGCTGACGTTGGGGCTGCGGCCGTCCCTGGACCTGCTGCCGGGGCGGGACTTGGGGCTGGGCGCGCGGCCCGGTCTGCCCCTGGGGATGAGGGTGGGCCTGCGGCTGAGGCCGCTGCTGTTCCTGGCCGCTGGGCCAACCCGAACTCATCGAGTCGAAGATCGGTAACCGGTCGGTCCCGTGCCCGTCCGGGTCCGCGATCGGCCCGGCCTCCTCCGCTTCCTCCTCCGGGGTGAACCACGAGAAGTCGTGACCGGACCCGCTGCCGTCCGCTTCCTGGTCTTCCTGGTCGTGGAACCACGGGAAACCGCCGTCCGGCCGGCCGGAATGGCGCCCGGTCGGCACTTCGTCGTACGGCCGGCCCGGCGCGGGCCCGCCCGCGGCGCCGTACACACCGTCGAACCGCGGATCGCCGGACTGCCCCGCCGGGACCCCGCCGCCCGGCTGCCCGGTGATCTGGGCGGTGTCGTACGGACCGGGCCGCAGCGCCGACTGGTCGAACACCGCCGCCGCGTCCACCGCCAGCTCGCTGGTGGGCACCAGCAAAGTCAGCGGGATCCGGATGAGCGCGTTGAGGCCGGTCCGGCTCGTGCTCGTCAGCCGTACCAGGATGCCGTACTTGGCCGCCAGCCGGCCGACGACGAACAGCCCCATACGGCGGGAGGTCGCGACGTCGAGCAGCGGCGGCTCGGCGAGCCGCCGGTTGATCCGGTCCAGCTCCTCGGGGCGGATGCCGATCCCCGCGTCCGCGATGTCCAGGACCACCTCGCCCGAGGCGAGCATGTTGGCGCCCACCAGCACCTTCGTCTCGGGACCCGAGTAGGTGGTGGCGTTCTCGACGAGCTCTGCCACCAGGTGCACGACGTCGGTCGCGGCATGGCCGGCCACCGCCACGTCGGGCAGCTCGTAGAGCACCACCCGCTCGTACTGCTCGACCTCGGCGGTCGCGGCGCGGACCAGATCGAGCAGGGACACCGGCTGGTTCCAGCGGCGGCTCTGCTCCTCGCCGGCCAGCACCAGCAGATTCTCGTTGTTGCGGCGCATCCGGGTGGCGAGGTGGTCGAGCTGGAACAGGCTGGCCAACTGGGTGGGGTCCTGCTCGCTGTTCTCCAGGTCGTCGATGAGCTGGAGCTGCCGCAGCACCAGACTCTCACTGCGCCGCGACAGGTTGGTGAAGATCGCGTTGACGTTGCTGCGCATCCTCGCCTGCTCGGTGGCGAGCCGGACCGCCTCGAAGTGCACCCGGTCGAAGGCGCGCGCCACCTGGCCGACCTCGTCCCGCGACTGCAGCTCGATCGGCGCGACCCGCACCGGCTGGTCCGTCCCGGCGGCGTCCACGTCGCGCAGCCGGCGGACCGCGTCAGGCAGCCGGTTGTCCGCGACGTCCAGCGCGGACACGCGCAGTTGGCGCAGCGGACGCACCACGGACCTGGCCAGGACCAGTGCGCCGAGGAAGGACAGCGCGACCACGGCGACGATGATGGCGATGTTCTCGTAGAGCTGGGTCCGCACGGCCGACAGCAGGTGGGTGGCGCGGTCGTTCAGGTCCGCCGCCGCCTGCCGCTCGACGACGCGCACGGCGGCGAGCTTGTCGGTGAGCTGGCTGAACGCGGTGGCCTTGCCGATCCCGAGGCTGCCGAGCGGGATGTCCTCCTGCGCGGCGGTGGCGACCACCTGGACCGTGCCGTCGGCCGCGCCGACTTTGTCACCGCTGACCTTCGACTGGTAGAGGTTGAGGAGCGAGGTCGGCGCGTTGTTGGCGAGTGCGTCGTTGGCCGTCTCGAACTGCGCCTGCTCGATGTTCTCCTTCAGCTCCAGCGTGAAGTCCCCGCGGTCCAGCACGTCGACGATGAAGCCACGTTCGCTCGACGTCTGCTGCTCGATCTGCTCGATCGAGGCGAGCGTGGCGACCAGGCTGCCGAGCGTGTGGTCGGAGCTGACCACGGCGAGCTGGTCGCTGAAGTCCAGCAGGTCGCCGATGATCGTGCTGTACGCGCCGAAGGTGGGGGTGCCGGCGCCGGGGGCCAGACCTCGGGCCGAGTCGCGCAGCGGGCCCAGGTCGCCGAGCCGGGCCTCGGCGCGTGCGCCGAGCTGGCGCACCGCCGCGGGCAGCGCGTCGACGCTGCTCCGGTGCCGGGCCAGGTTCTCGTTGAACGCCGCCACCTGCGCGTCGGTGGCCTGTTGCGCCGCCGCCAGTTGCCTGTCCTTGGCGGTGCCCGACTCGGTGAGGGCCACCTCGGTGCGGTCGCGTTCGTCGTCGAGCGCGCTGACCAGCGTGGATATCTGTTCGGCGAGGCGTGCCTGCCCCTGGATGCCGGCCGCGGTGCGCAGACTGCCGACCGCGGAGACCACGCGCACGCCGACCAGCGGGATGATCGCGATCAGCGGGACCAGGACCAGGAGCAGCATCCGGTTGCGCAGCCTCCAGTCACCGAGACGGCGTTTGGTCCACAGCCGGGACGCGAGCCCGACGAGCCGGGCGGTCCGCTTCGGTGCCGGAGCAGGACCGCGCCTTCGCCCCCTCGTCACGCTGTCGCCGCATCGTGACGCCTCAAGCGGTCCCCGCATGTCAACGGATTGCCGGCTCCGCGAGACCGCTGCTCTTCCATTCACTAACCCTTAACCCTCATAACGCCGCCGCATGGCGCGGCGGCGATTGATCGTCCGGTTCACCGCGATAAGCATTCGAGGCCGGCCGCATACCGCTGCACACCAGGTCACAGGCGCTTTGTATCAGCTCGCTTCGACGCCCTCGGCGCGGGACTTTATTGCAGCACACGCGAGGCCGCCGGAGCAAAGGGTTCCCCTGCTGACTTAACGCGGCCGCACCGCCGTCCACTCGATCCACCTGGCGGCCGGATCGGCCGGACCGGCCGGACCGGCCGGACCGGCCGGACCGGCCGAAATGCGCCCCAGCGGAGGCGGCGGGGATACCAGGTACCCGACGGCGTGATAGGCGCAGATCAGCGCATAGATTTCCTGCTGGACGAGTTCAGGGCTTTTCGACCGTAATAATGCCCGTGGCCCCGTGATCTGCCCGGTGAAGTGGGCGACGCCGTCGCCGCTCCGCGCGGCCGCCCGCTCGTAGCGGGCCCTGATCTCCTCGGCCGGCACCGCGCTGTCGAGGACCGAGGTGACCAGCAGCGCGGTGCGCGGCTCCGGTCCTCCCGGGGTGGGCGGGCCGCCGTACGGCACCACCCGGACCGCGGCCTCGGGACCGTGGTGGCCGCCGCCGGACCGGGTGCCCGGCGCCAGCTCCGACAGGTACGAGCCGTCGGGCAGTGCGCGCCGCACGGGCAGCGGGTACGGGACCGGGCCGGGCCCGCCGACCCGCCAGATCTGGTCGGCGCCCGCCTCGGCCAGCGCCGTCCACAGCGCGGCGGGGATCGGCTCCTGGTCGCCGACCACCAGCGTCCGCCCGTCGAGCAGGTCGTGCGGCCACTCGGCGAGGAGGCGCTCGGCGCCCTCCTCCCGGCGGGGCGTGATGGCCGAGACCGCCGAGACACGCTGCCGGCAGTCAGTGAGTGAGGACAGCCACACGTCGAGCGAGTGATGCTTCTCGTGCTGCTGTCGCGGCGGGGGCGGGTCGTCGTTGTCGCGGGGGGCGCCGTAGCCGGCCCGGTTCGCCGGTGTGCCCGGCACTTCCATCGCGACGCTCTCGTAGACGAAGACCCGCTCGCCGTCCGGCTGGGTTCCGTGGCCCGCGGCGTCGGCGACATGGCCGCAGAGCGCCTTGAGGGGTTCGACGCCGAGCCGCACCCGGGCGCGGGCGATGGCGGCCGCGCTGGCCACGTCGCCGACCCCGCCGATGCCGTGGAACATCTCGGGCAGACCGCCGGTGAGCTTGGCGAGCACCTCCTCGTAGGAGGAGGCGCCGAAGAGCCACATCGCGAGCACGAAATACATCATGAGCTGCGCGGGCAGCAGCCGCCGACGGCGCTCCCGGCGCTCGGCTTTGTCCACGAGCTGGTCTATGAGGTCCGGTCGGAAAGTCTCCACGAGTATGCGCAGGGCGAGCCGGTCGGAAAGATGCGTTTCAAGCGGTATGCCGGGATAGCGAAACGTCATTTGCCAGAAGCTACCCCCGGAGAACCCCCCGCGTCTAACCTCACGATCAGTCGGGAGAAAGCTGCACTAGGCAGAATTTCTCCGGACAACGTATGTCGGCGAATGAGCAGGAGCCGGCGGCCCTCGCCGGGCTTAAGTCAATGCGCCCTTCGCCGAGGAGGTTGGTGTCTCACGGCCGGTTCTGGCAGCCTCACTCGCGTGGCAAGCAAATCCGAGCACGGACACAGCAATGGGCACGGCAATGGGCCGGTACCATCGCCGCAACCGACGACACCGCCTATCACGATGAACGGCGTGTGCAAGTCCTTCAGTACCCCGCACGGCGGAAATCACGATGTCCTGAGCGACATCGATTTCTCCGTCCGGGCCGGGGAGTTCACCGCGGTGGTGGGCCCCACCGGCTGCGGGAAATCGACCACGCTGTCGCTGATCGCCGGCACGGACCGGCCGGACAGCGGCGAGGTGCGGATCGGCGGGCGGCCGGTGGACGGCATCGGGAAGGACGTCGGGTTCGTCTTCCAGCGGGACGCGGTGTTCCCGTGGAAGACCGTCATCGCCAACGTGGCGGCCGGCCCGCGCTTCCGGGGCGCGTCCCGCGGGCAGGCGCACGCCGCCGCCGCCGAGTGGATCCGCCGGGTGGGCCTGGCCGGGTTCGAGCGCTACCACCCGCACCAGCTCTCCGGCGGGATGCGCAAGCGGGTGGCGCTGGCCCAGACGATGATCACCGAGCCACGGGTGCTGCTGATGGACGAGCCCTTCTCCGGGCTTGACGTGCAGACCCGCCGGATCATGTCCGACGAGCTGCTCTCGCTGTGGGATCTGACCCGGCCCTCGGTCGTGTTCGTCACCCACGACCTGGAGGAGGCGATCTCGCTCGCGGACAAGGTCGTGGTGCTGACGGCCGGACCTGCCACCGTGAAGGAGGAGTTCCAGATCGATCTCCCCCGGCCGCGCGATCCGCGCGAGATCCGGCACACTCCCGCATTCGTCAAACTCCACGAGCGGATCTGGCAGGCCCTGCGCGACGAGGTCGAGGTCGCCTACTCCCGCGGTGCGGGCGCGCGGCCCGAGCCCGTGACAGCCGGGACCCTGGCGCCCGAATCCGTGGTCTGACCCGCCCGTACGGAAGAGGCATGAGCCCATGAAGACCGAAACCGCACCCGGGTTGGCGACCGACGGGACCCTCCCGCGCGGCGCGTCCGCCACGAGCGACGCCGGCACGACCCGGGCCGAGCGGGCCCGGCGGCAGGGGGCCCGGCGCCGGGTGTGGGTCAACGTCGTCCGGGTCGCCGTCCTCGCCACGTTCATCGGCCTGTGGCAGTTGTCCGCCTCGACGGGGGTCATCGACCCGTTCTACTCCGGCAAACCGTCGGGCGTCTGCTCGAAGCTGTGGGACTGGGTGCGCCACGGCACGTCGCAGGGACCGCTGTGGGACCAGGTGTGGGTGACGCTCCAGGAGACGCTGCTGGGCTTCGGCATCGGAGTCGTTCTGGGTGTCGTGCTGGGCATCGTGCTGGGCCGACTGCGCTTCCTCGCCGATGTCTTCGCCCCCTACATCAAGACGCTGAACTCGATCCCGCGGATCCTGCTCGGCTCGGTGTTCGCGATCTGGTTCGGCCTCGGCATCGGCTCCAAGGTCACGCTGGCCGCCGTCCTGGTCTTCTTCGGCGTGTTCTTCAACGCGTTCCAGGGCGCCCGCGAGGTGGACCGCGACCTCCTCGCCAACGCCCGCATCCTCGGCGCGGGCAACACCCGGGTGACCCTGCACGTGGTCGTCCCGTCCGCGCTGAGCTGGATCACCACCAGCCTGCACGTGGCCTTCGGCTTCGCCATCACCGGCGCGATCGTGGGCGAACTGCTCGGGGCGCAGCAGGGCCTCGGGCTGCTCATCTTCCAGGCACAGGCCAACTTCGATCCCAACGGGGTCTTCGCGGGCCTGGTCATCACCGCCGCGTTCGCGCTGGCGGCCGAGGGGCTGATCTCGCTGCTGGAGCGGCGCCTGCTGCGCTGGCAGCCGCGCCCGCGGCGGTCCGGGGCGGAGGCGTGACCGCGTGACCGGCGCGGTGTCCGCCGATAGCACCGTGATCCGCGCGACCGGTGCGGCCGGCGCCGTGCCCGGTCCGGCCCCCGCGATCTCCGGCATACCGCCATCAAAGCCATTCCGGCCATTCCCGATGTCCCCGCCATCCCCCCGACGGTCACCCGCCCCGCAGTCACACGCGGCCCGCGGCCCGGCCTGAGACGGCGCGCGACCCACCCCGCTCCCGAGGAGAAGACAACGCACATGTGGCAGAAGAAGATCGTTCTCGCGGCCGCGACCGCCGTCCTTGCGGCGGGCCTGACGGCCTGCTCGGACGACAGTTCCGGCAAAAGCACCGATGTGGCGAGCGCGGGGGCGCTGACGCCGGTGACGATCGCCCTGTCGAACCAGGCGAACCAGAGCTACCTCCCGCTGATCCTGGCCCAACGGCTGGGCTTCTTCACGAAGCAGGGCCTGAACGTCAAGATCGCCAACCTCCAGGGCAGCCCGCAGGTCTCCGCGGCCCTGCTCAAGGGCGACGCCCAGGGCATGGTCGGGTTCTACGACCACAACCTCGATCTACAGGCCAAGGGCAAGGACACCGAGGCGGTCGTCCAGCTTTTGCAGGCGCCCGGCATGGTCGAGATGACGCGGACGAGCGAGCCGTCGCTCAAGTCGCCCGCTGACCTGCGCGGCAAGTCCGTCGGTGTCACCTCCCTCGGCTCCGCCAGTGCCACCATCGGCTCGTACCTGGCGGTCCACAGCAACATCCCGATAGCCGAGACCCACCTGGTGGCGGTGGCCGCCGGCGCCACCTTCGTGGCGGCCTTCCAGCACAACCGGGTCGACGCCGGTGTCACCACGGAGCCGACGATCTCGACGCTGCTCAAGAAGCACCTGGGGACGATCGTCGCGGACATGCGCACGGCGGCCGGCACCAAGGCCGCGCTCGGCGGCCCGTACCCGGGCACCGCCCTGACCGTCCGGACGTCGTGGGCGCAGAGCCACCAGGACACCACGCAGAAGATGGTCAACGCGATGTACCAGACGCTGCAGTGGATGGAGTCGCACTCGGCCGCGGAGATCACCGAGCACGTACCGGCCGACTTCTACTCCGGCAGCGGCAAGGCCCAGTACATCCAGGCGCTGGCCAACGAGACCGGCATGTACAACCCGACCGGCCAGATGCCGGCCGACGCCCCGCAGACCGTGCTGCGGGTGCTGACCGCGGTCGATCCGGCCATCAAGGGCCACTCGATCGACCTGGCCAAGACCTACACCGACGCGTACGTCCAGAAGGCGGCCCAGGAGACCTCCGCCTCCTGACCTGATCCGACCTGGCCTGACCTGCCCCCTACCCCCTGCGCCCGAAGGGCCCCCGGCCGGCGATCCCGCCGCCCGGGGGCCCTTCGCCGTTCGGCCGACCGCCGCCCCGCTCCGGTCGGAGCGGGACGGGGCGACGCGGGTCTGGGCGGACCTTTGACGTCGACGTACGTGTTACTTGGTGAAACCGATGTTCTCGTAGCGCAGGTCCTGGAAGCCGGCGGCTCCGATGTTGACCAGATTGCTCTTGACCGCGTAGATGTCGGGGCGCTGGTAGAGGGTCAGTACGTTGGCCTCCTGCCAGATCAGCACGTCGGCGGCGTTGGCGTCGGCGATGGCCTGGGCCGGGTCGGTGTCGGCCGCGGCCTTGTTCATGGCCGTGTCGAGCTCGGCGCTGCCCACACCCGTGTAGTTCTGCTGGATGTTGTCGCCCACCGGCTTGGCGTAGATCGACTTGGTCGAGGACACCGGGAAGGCGGTGCCGAGCCAGGAGAACGCCGTCAGGTCGAAGTTGCCGGTGTTGACGTACTTGTCGAAGAACTCCTGCAGCGGCACCGACTTGATGTTCAGCTTGATGCCGACCGCCTTGAGCATGGGCTGCATCAGCTTGCCCTCGTTGGCGGAGGTGCTGACGTTCGCCGGGATGACGAAGTTCAGCTCCAGGGTCTTGCCGGCCTTGGTACGGAATGCGCCGCTCTGCTTCCAGCCCGCCGCGTCCAGCAGGCTCTTGGCCTTGGCCTGGTCGAAGGTGCCGACGCCGGCGGAGTTGTCCTTGTAACCCTTCTGGTTGGTCACGAAGAAGTGGTTGTTCAGGGGCGTCGGGTCCCAGTCAAGACCTTGCAGGTCGGACTCGGCGATGGCCTGCCGGTTCAGAGCGGACATGATGGCCTGCCGGACCTTCACGTCCTGGAGGGCGCCGTGCGTGCCATTGAAGGTGATGTGGCGGTAGTTGGGGCCGGCCGCCTTGCGGATGTCCGCGCCCTTGACCTCCTTGGCCTGCTTGTACGCGGCCGAGTCGGGGCCGACGTTGAAGAAGTCGACCTCACCGTTGGCGAAGGCGCCGGCCGTGGCGTCGGAGTCGAGTGCCCGGTAGATGATCTTGTCCAGGACGGCCTTGCTGCCCCACCAGTCCGCGTTGCGGACGACGGTGATGGTCTTGGCGGTCTTGTCGATGCCCTGGAAGGTGAAGGGGCCCGCGGTGACCGGGATCTTGCCCAGGTAACCGGAGTTGAAGCCGTCGGGGGTACCGATGACGGAGGCCGGGTAGAGCGGGCTGAACAGGCTCTTCCAGTCACCGAACGGGCTGGAGAAGGTGACCACGGCCTCCTGGTCGGTCTTGCCCTTCGCGACGCTCGCGATCAGTTCGTAGCCGGTGCTGGAGGAGATCTTGTACTTCTTGTCCTTGCCGTTCATCGCCTTCCAGCTCGCCTCGAAGTCCTTCCAGGACATCGGGGTGCCGTCGGACCACTTGGCCTTGGGGTTGATCTCGTAGGTGACGACCTGCTTGCCGGAGCTGTCGTCGGCCGTCGCCGAGGTCAGGTAGTCCGGGTTGGGGCTCACCGTGCCCGCCGCGTCCGACAGCATCGTGATCGGCATCAGCGCGCGCTCGACGTCCAGGCCGTCGGCGAGCGTGCCGTCGATCTCGTTGTAGTTGAAGTTCTCGGCGATCTCGCCGAGCGGCCAGTTCAGGGTGCCGCCCTGCTTGAGCTGGCCACGGTCGGTGGCGCTGATGTCGTTCACGCTCGACTTGGGCACCGAGTTCTTCTTCGGCCCGGCGTCGCTCTTCCCGTCCCCGCCGCCGCACGCGGTCAGGGCCAGCGTGCCGGCCGTGGCCAGCGCCACCACCGCGACGGACATACGTGTTCTCTTCACGGGCTTGTCTCCTCTTTCTGGTAGGACAACGAGGGGTCAGTGGTCCGGTCGCCCGACGGCGTCGCCACGAGATCTTGCGGATGGATGGCGACGGAGCCTTGTTGACCTGTGGGCCGGCTACCGACGCATCAGCGGGTCAGTGGCGGCGGGGTAGTGGCAGGCCGCGCTGTGGTCTCCCCCCAGGGCGAGGGACGAAGGGTCCTCGTCGCGGCACCGGTCGCGCTGGGGCTCGTCGATCGCGGCGAACTTCGGGCACCTGTTGCGGAAGCGGCAGCCGGTGGGCACGTCGGTGGGACTGGGCAGGTCGCCGGTGAGCAGCACCCGGCCACGCCCGCGCTCCTTGCGGGGGTCGGGCAGCGGCACCGCCGACAACAGGGCCTGGGTGTACGGGTGCGAGGGAGCGCCGAAGACGGCCTCGGCGGTGCCGATCTCGACGATCCGGCCCAGGTACATCACGGCGATCCGGTCGGCGATGTGCCGTACGACGGACAGGTCGTGGGCCACGAAGAGGTAGCTGAGCCCCATCTGGGACTTGAGCCCGTCCAGCAGGTTGAGCACACCGGCCTGGATCGAGACGTCCAGCGCGGAGACCGGCTCGTCCAGGACGATCAGCTTGGGTTCGAGGGCCAGCGCCCGGGCGATGCTGATGCGCTGTCGCTGGCCGCCGGAGAACTCGGCGGGATAGCGGTCCGCGTGGTCGGGGTCGAGGCCGACCTGGGAGAGCAGCTCCGGCACGCGGGCGGCGACGCGGTCACGGGACCAGCCGTGGGTGGTCAGCGGCTCGGCGAGGATGTCGCCGACCGGCATGCGCGGGTCGAGGGCCGCCATCGGGTCCTGGAAGACGACCTGGAGGTCACGGCGCAGGGCCTTGCGGTCGGCGCCCTTCAGGCCCTGGACGTCTTTGCCGAAGATCGTGACCGTGCCGGGCCGGCCGGCGGACAGGTCGAGGATCTCCAGCAGGGTGGTGGTCTTGCCACAGCCGGACTCGCCGACCAGACCGAGGGTCTCACCCTCCCGGATGTCGAAGGTGATGCCGTCGACAGCCCGCACGTCGCCGACCCGGCGCTTGATGATGGCGCCGTGCGTCAGCGGGAAGTGCTTGACCAGATCGCGCACCTCCAGCACGGGCTTGCGCAGGTCGCGGGGCACGTCCGCGGCGGGGGCCGGGGGCAGCTCGGGTACGGGATAGACGGTGGCCGGATCGAGGGGGCCGCCGTCCTCCAGTTCGTGGCCGCGGTGGCAGGCGGTGGGGTGGGTGCCGCCCTCCCGTACCGTCAGCTCCGGCTCGACGCGCAGGCACAGGTCGATCGCCACCGGGCAGCGCGCGGCGAACGGACAGCCGGGCGGCAGGTCGACCAGCGAGGGCGGGTTGCCGTCGATCGGGGTGAGGGCGTGCCGCCGGCCGTCGTCCAGCCGCGGGATCGAGGCGAGCAGACCGATGGTGTACGGCATGCGGGGCGCGTAGTAGACGTCGTCCACCGGGCCGACCTCCACCGGGCGGCCCGCGTACATCACCTGGACCCGGTCGGCGAAGCCGGCCACCACGCCCAGGTCGTGGGTGATCATCACAATCGCGGCGCCGGTGACCTCCTGGGCCTTCTTCAGCACGTCCAGGATCTGCGCCTGGATGGTGACGTCCAGGGCGGTGGTCGGCTCGTCGGCGATGATCACCTCGGGGTCGTTGGCTATCGCCATCGCGATCATCGCCCGCTGGCGCATGCCGCCGGAGAACTCGTGCGGAAAGGCGTCGGCGCGGCGGTTCGGGTCGGGGATGCCGACCAGGTCGAGCAGTTCGACCGCGCGGGTGCGGGCGGCGGCCTTGTCCAGGTCCTGGTGGATGCGCAGGGCCTCGATGATCTGGTCGCCGACGGAGTAGACCGGGGTCAGCGCGGACAGCGGGTCCTGGAAGACCATCGCGATGTCCTTGCCGCGGATCTTCGTCATCTCCCGGTCGTGCAGCCCGAGCAGCTCGCGGCCGTGCAGCTTCACCGAGCCCTTGACCGCCGCGGTCTCCGGCAGCAGCCCGAGGACCGCGAGCGAGGAGACGGACTTGCCGGAGCCCGACTCGCCGACGATGCCGAGCACTTCGCCCCGCCGCACCGAGAAGGAGACGCCGCGCACGGCTCCGACCGGCCCGGCCTCGCTCGGGAAGGAGACATGGAGGTCGGTGACCTCCAAGGCGGGGATGTCGGTCACGACGTGCGTCCTTCCTGGGACGGGTTCTTGGACTTGCGCGGGGCACGGGCCTTGGCGCGGCTCGAGGTGGGGTCGAGGGCGTCGCGCAGACCGTCGCCGATGAAGGCGATGGACAGGCAGACCAGCACCAGGCAGCCGGCCGGGAAGTAGAACAGCCAGGGGAAGGAGGGCGCCGCGGGAGTGCCGGTGGCGATCACCGTGCCGAGGGAGACGTCGGGTGGCTGCACACCGAAACCGAAGTAGGACAGGCTGGTCTCGCCGATGAT
This sequence comes from Streptomyces sp. NBC_01190, assembly GCF_045039895.1. Taxonomy (NCBI): domain Bacteria; kingdom Bacillati; phylum Actinomycetota; class Actinomycetes; order Kitasatosporales; family Streptomycetaceae; genus Streptomyces; species Streptomyces sp. NBC_01190. The sequence goes on along the minus strand of NZ_CP108580.1, from coordinate 7,301,962 downwards.
CGCCGCACCGACCTGGATCGTCCCGTCGATGATCAGCATCGAGGCCATCGACGGCAGGATGTGCCGGAAGATGATGACCGGCGCCGGGACGCCCATGTACTTGGCGGCCTTGACGAACTCCCGGTCCTTCAAGGTGAGCGTCATGCTGCGCACCACCCGGCCGGTGATCATCCAGCTGAAGGCCGCCAGCAGAACCACGAAGACCAGCCAGGTGGTGCCCTGGAACAGGGGCGAGAGCACGGCGATGATCAGGAAGCTGGGCATGACGAGCAGCAGGTCGACCACCCACATAAGGGAGCGGTCGGTCCAGCCGCCGAAGTAGCCGGCGCTGGCCCCGATCGCGGCGGCGACGACCGTGCAGATGAGGCCGGTCAGGATGCCGATGACCAGTGACTTCTGCATCCCGCGCATGGTCAGCGCGAACAGGTCGGAGCCGGTCTGGTCGGTGCCGAACCAGTGGCTCGCCGAGGGCGGCTTCTGGAACGCGGTGAAGTCGAGTTCGGTGTAGCCCCACTTGTAGAACAGCGGGGAGCCGTAGGCCAGGACGAAGAGCAGGACGATCACGCAGAGCCCGAACAGCGCCAGGCGGTTGCGGGCGAAGCGGACGGCGGTGAGCCGGGCGCGGCCGCCTCGCCGGCGCCGGGCCGGCGGTGCGGTGAGCGTGGCGGGCTCGATCAGGGGGGGCTGGACAGCCATGGGTGGGGGCTCCTGGAGACGCGGGGTCGGGGCTGCGGCTGGGTGCGCTGATGGTCAGCGCACCCGTACGCGGGGATCGAGCGCCGCGTAGAGCAGATCGGAGAGGAGACCCGCGACCAGGACCACCACCGCGGTGAACATGCCGACGGCGGCGACCGAGTTGACGTCGTTGGTGCTGATCGAGTCGACCAGCCACTCGCCCATGCCGTGCCAGCCGAAGATCTTCTCGGTGAAGGTGGCGCCGGTGAAGAGCAGGACGACGTTGTAGACCAGCAGCGGGACCACCGGCAGGACGGCGGTGCGCAGCCCGTGCTTCATCAGTGCCGCCCGCCGGGACAGGCCCTTGGCCCGGGCGGTGCGCAGGAAGTCGCTGCCCAGCACGTCAAGCATGGTGCTGCGCTGATAGCGGCTGTAGAGCGCGATCTGGATGACGATCAGGGTCAGGCTCGGCAGCAGCAGGTGCTGGAGTCGGCTGAGCAGGATGTCCCCGGTCCCCGACACCCCCGGGTCGTACTCGCCGGTGTACTCGATGACCTTGTGTCCCACCGCGCTGTTGATGCGGATCGCCCAGAGCTTGAAGGTCACGGCGATCACGAAGACCGGCATGGCCAGTACGAAGAACGAGCCCAGGGTGGCGATCCGGTCCGAGGCCCGGTACTGCCTGATGGCCCCCCAGGCACCGACCAGCACGCCGCCGATGGAGCCCAGGATCGTGGCGATCAGCAGCAGCCGGGTACTCACTCCCACCCGCCGGGCGAACTCGTCGTTGACCCGGGCGCCGGTGACGGTCCGTCCGAGGTCGCCGTGGGCCACTCCGTCGGCCCAGTGCCCGAAACGCACCACGAGCGGGGTGTCGGGGTTCAGGTTGTACTCGTCGAGGGTACGTGTCACCGAGGCCGCGGCCACCGGGGGGTTACGACCGGCGAAGTTGGCCCTCGGGTCGAGGCTGACCGCCGCGAGAGCGTAGGTGAGGGAGGCTGCTATGAGGGCCAGCACCAGATAGTTGACCATTCGGCGCAGCAGATATTGGCCCACAGACCACACGCTCTCTCTCGGTTCAAGGCATAGAAGAAAATTCTGTGTTACGTGTCGACCGGCTGGGCATCGTTGTCGGATGGCCGAAACGCTTCGGGGCATACCTGTCACCGCGGCCTTGGGCGGGCGAGGTTCGTACCCCTTGCACGGTGAGTGGGATCTTCGCAACCGAATTAAGGAGCGTCAATAAACGGCGGCTCGTCGTAATCGATCCTTTATCTTCCGGGTCGAAAACCGGCCAACCAATAGGCGGAGTTGGCTATTTCACGATGAAGATCCGCTTGGCGCGGTTGGCGACGGATGTCGCATAATGCGCCGTCAGGCGCGGGCTCGTGCAGCTCGCCGGATCGGCAAGGACCTGGAGGTCCGGGGCCATGGGCGGGACAACGCGCGGTCGCCCGCCGTCGTGGTCCGGGGACGGCGGCGTTCCGGGGCGCAGGGCTCGGGGTCCGGTATGCGCAGGCCGCCAAAAAGTGAAGCGTGGCGCTCGATCTCTTTACGGTATTGATCCTTCTTGACACACGGATTCACCGCTCGGCTGCCGCGCGGGACCGCGCTTCGACGCCATCCACCCCGGGATCAACGAGCGAGGAATGCCGCCACGCCGAACGGTGGGTGACAGCGAACGGCGGCGGCCGCACACCCCAGGCCGAGTTCCGCCTTCCGCTCGGCGGTGGCGGCGCGGGAGACTTGGCGCTTCCGCGCACCGAACTCTCCTGGAGGCCCTGTGATCCCCCGCATTCCCCGGCGCGCCCTGGCCGTCACGGTGACGGCTGCGGCCTTCTGCACCGCCCTGGTCGCCGGTGTTCCCGACGCGCAGGCGAGCACGACCGCCTCGTGCGCCGAGGGCTACACCACCAGCCCGGTCAGGGGCGCGCTCAGCGGCGACTTCTCCGCCGAGCTGACCGGCTGCGCCTTCACGGACAGCGGCGCCCCCTACGTCATCACCGTGGCCAAGTTGAACGTCACGGCGCTGTTCGTCAGACCGCCGCTGCACTACTACTTCGTCAACGCCGTGGCCACCTGCCCCACGGTCACGGTGGACAAGGGCTGGCTGGTCGGGAAGGGGTGCAGCTACGCCACCTGACCGAACGGTTGACGTGGCCGGCGACGCCGCCGGCCCCTACCGCCGGGCCAACTCCCGCCACCGGTAAGCCTGGCCGGCCGAGTTCGACCTGATGGCCCGCCTCGCCGGCCTCACCCTGGACCGCCGCCTCGCCGACTGGGCGCGGTTGCGATAGGTCGTCCGCCTGCCGGGCGGCGCGCCCGAGGAGCGGGAGCCGCGGCGGAACCGAGCGCGTTGTCCGGGCTTTGTTTGTGTGGCCGCGGGCGTCCGACGCCGAACAACGCCGACGGGTTAGACAACTCCTCAGGAGCTTCGACAGCGAGGCGGATCCAGAGGAGGACGGCCCATGGGGCGGACGGTCTGCGGTGGAGTGCGGGCAGTCGCGGCGGCGCTCGGTGCCGCCGCGGGCGCGGCGCTGCTCTCCGGGTGTGCGGGACCCGCCGGCGGTCCCACCGCGCCGCCGCACCAGCCGCTGGACACCCGGTCCCTGACCCGGACGCGGACCCTCGATCTGGCCGAACGGCTGCTGGAACGCGACTGCATGCAAGGGCGCGGCTTCCGGTTCTGGGTGGTGCCGCCCGCACCGGACTCGGCGCACCGCGAGTTCCCGTACGCCGTCGACGACATCGCCTGGGCGACGGCTCACGGCTATGGCAGCGATCTGCTGGCCCGGGCCCGGCGCGACGCCGCCGCCGATCCGAACCAGCGCTATCTGCTCTCCTTGCCCCCGGACCGCAGGACCGTCCTGATCGCGGCGCTGAACGGCCCCCGTCCCACCGGGCTCACCGCCGACCTGCCGGGCGGCGTGCGCGTCAGCCACAGTGACGAGGGCTGCACGGCCGAGGCCGAGCGGAAGCTCTACGGGGACCTGCCGGCGTGGTTCCGGGCCACCCGCGTCACCGCCGAACTCACCGGTGAGCGGGTGGCGATGGTCCAGCGGGACCCGCGCTTCCTCAGCGCGCGGGCCCGCTGGGCGGGCTGTATGAAGGCCGCCGGTCTGCCCTATGCCGACCCCCAGCAGAGCCGGGCCGCCGCCACCGAGCCCGAGCGGAGGCCCGGAACCGGCGCCACCGAGCCCGAGCGGAGCCCGGGAACCGCCACCGGCCCGGGTCCGGCCGCGAGCCGCGCGCGGGAGATCCGCGTCGCGGTGGCCGAGGCGACCTGCGCGCGGTCCACCGGCCTGTCCGCGGTCTCCGCGTCCCTCGACCGCTCCTACGGCGCCCGGCTGCGCCGCCGCTACCCGCGGACGTACTCCGACGTCGCCCGGCTGAGCGAGGCCGCCCTGCCCCGGGCCCGGGCGCTGATCGCCCGCGGCTGACCGCCGGGCCGCTCACAGACTTCCGTGGCGATCCCCGCCACGGGACGGCCGACACGGCCGCAGCACCACGGACGGCGCCAGCCGTCGGACAGGGAGAATCCCATGACGCTCAAGCACTTCCTCACCACCGCCGCCGCCACGGCGAGCCTCGCGCTGGTGATGCTGCCGACGACCGCCTCGGCACAGTCGACGGCGGCCGGCTCCGGGCGGGCCGCCCCGCGCTCGGCGCAGGCCGCCGACGGGCTGCTGCACGCCTGGACGCTGCCCGGCGGCGGCGGAACGCCCTGCTTCTGGGGCGGCAACTCCGACAACTGGGGACCGTGCCGCAACGCCGCCTCGGACATCTGGAACAACGGCTACGCGGTGACCCTCGACGCCGTCGACCTGTACTGGGGGCTCAACGCCACCGGCGCGCACGCGTGCATCAGCCGGGGCGACTCCTGGAACAACCTCCCCTCGGGCCAGTGGAAGTTCACCTACGGCGCGGGGCTCGGCGGCTTCGGCCAGTCGATCGACAACAACATCTCCTCACACCGCTGGGTCGACTACTGCAGCCAGGGCTGACAACCCCTCACCACGTCAGCCGCGCGGCGGCAGGCGCCGCCGGCCGGCCGGCACGGGGCGGGCGGCCGAGCGGATGACAGGGGGCGGGCCCCGCCGGGACGCATCACACCGGCGGGGCCCGCCCACCTCAACGACCCGCCGGGCACGGTCGCGGATAGCGCAGGCCGGTCAGATAGCGCTGCCGGTCCGCCGCGGACAGCCCCGCCGAGCCGGCCGTGCGGCAGATGCGTTCCGCCACCCGGCGCGGGTCGGTCTCCCACAGCAGCGCGGTCCAGTCCTCGCTGCCGCTGGCCAGGAAGTGGCCGTCCGGGGCGAAGCCGAGCGCGTCGACCGGCTTGCCGTGCCCGGTGAGCACCGCGCTCAGCGCCGGGCGCCGGGGGTCCGCGACGTCCCACAGCCGGATGCCGCGGTCGGCGCCGCCCGAGGCGAGGGTCCGGCCGTCGCGGCTGAAGGCGAGCGCCTTCACCGCGTCGGTGTGCCCCTCCAGCACGGCCACCGATCGGGCGACGGCGCCGCGCCGGTCCGGGCGGATCTCCCACAACCGCACGGTGCGGTCGTCCGAGGCCGTCGCCAGCACCCGGCCGTCCGGGGCGAACGCCACGGCCTTCACCGCGTCCTGATGTCCCGTCAGTACGGCCAGCGGGTCGAGCCTGCCGCGGGAGGTGTCCCACAGCCGCACCGTACGGTCCCGGCTCGCGCTCGCCAGGACGCGCCCGTCCGGGCTGAAGGCGACCGAGCCGACCTGGTCGCCGTGCGCGCGCCGTGTCGCGAGCGGGCGCAGCCGGTTGCCGGACACCGCCCACAGCCGCACCGTCCGGTCGGCCCCGCCGCTGGCGAGGACGCGGCCGCCGGGCGCGAAGGCCAGCGCGTTGACCGCGTCCGTCCCGCCGGTGGTCCGGCTCAGCGGGTGCGGACGGCCGGGGTCCGCCACGTCCCAGATCCGGATGGTGTGGTCGAGCGCGGCGCTGACGAGCGTACGGCCGCCGGGCGCGAAGACGACGGCGTTGACGGCCGCGGTGTGGCCGGTGAGGACCGGACCCGGTACGGGGCGCAGGGGGTCGGCGACGGTCCACAGCCGGATGGTCGCGTCGTAACTGCCGGTGGCCAGGGTGCGCCCGTCGGGCGAGAAGCCGACGGCGTAGAGCGAACTTGAGTGGCCGGCGAGCGCCGGGACGGGCAGGTCCCACAGCCGCACCGTGCGGTCGCTGCTGGCGGAGGCCAGGGCACGCCCGTCCGGGGCGAAGGCGAGTGCGGAGACGTAGCCGGTGTGGCCGGCCAGGACGGTGAGGGCGCGGCCGTGGCGCGGGTCGGCGACATCCCACAGCCGGACCGTCGCGTCGACCCCGCCGCTGGCCAGGGTGCGGCCGTCGGCGCTGTAGGCCAGGGCGTTCACGGTGTCGGTGTGGCCGGTGAGGACGGTCGGCGGACGCGGCCGTCCGTCGGCGGCCAGGCTCCACAGCCGCACAACGTGATCGTCACCGGCCGTGGCGAAGCCGGCCCCGCCGGGCGCGTAGGCCACCGCGTCGGCGCCCGGCAGCCGGGCCGTGCGCCGCCCGGTCCGCACCTGCCACAGCGCGGTGCCGCCCGGCCCCGCCGCCGCCAGGGTGCGGCCGTCTGGTGCGTACGCCACGGACCGCAGCTCCCCCGGCCCGGCGAACAGCGAGGCCAGCGGCGTGAGGCGCCCACCCGCCGTGCTCCACCGCCGGACGGTGCCGTCCGCGGCGGCCGCGGCGAGTGTCCCGCCGTCCGGACTGTAGGCGAGCGCCAGCAGGGCGGGAGGTGACGCCGGCGCGGACCCGGATCCGCCCGCTGTCGCGAGGGCGCGCGCGGCGGGGCGCGAGGTGCCGGACGGCCTCCACAGGTACAGCGCGCCGTCCGCGCCGCCGGAGGCGAGGAGCCGTCCGTCGGGGCTGAAGGCGAGCGCCCGTACCGGCGCGGTGTGCCCGGTGAGGATCGCGGTCCGGCGGGGGCGGTGCGGGTCCGCGGCGTCGATCAGGTGGACGGCGCGGTCGTCGCCCGCCGCGGCCGTGAGCCGTCCGTCGGGGCTGTAGGCGACGGCCTCGACCGTTTCCGTGCCCGTCACCTGCGTCGCGTAGGCGGTGGCGAAGGAGCTGAGGACGGCGCCGCGATCCTCGGTGGTGGGTCGCAGCCGGTAGGCGGCCAGGGCCAGTTGGACCGAGCGGGCCGGATCGGTCTGCCGGAGCGCCGCCGAGTCCTGCGCGGCGCGCTGGGAGACGGCGATGTCCCGCTGACGGGTGGCCTGCCGCTGCGCGTGCACGGCGACCCCGGTGGCCGCCGCGGTGCCTGCCAGCAGGGCCGCGAGCAGCAGGGCGAGTCTCCGCAGCCGCCGGGCGCCGCGGGCCGCCGCGGCCAGTTCGGCGTCCCGGGTCGCGCGGCTGGCGCCGAGGAAGTCCCGCTCCGGGGCGGTCAGCGAGCCGGCGCCGGTCCGCGCTTCCCACTCGACGGCCTGGTCCAGCCGTACCCCCCGGTAGAGGGCGCCGGGGTCCCGCTGGACGGCCTCCCAGGCGGCGGTGGCCTCGGTGAGGCGGCGGTGCACCCGCATCGCGTCGCGGTCCTCGGTGAGCCAGCCGCGCAGCCGGGGCCAGCAGCGGATCAGCGCCTCGTGGGTGATTTCCAGGGTGTCCCGGTCCAGGGTGAGCAGCCGGGCGCGGGCGAAGCGCTCCAGGACGACGGTGACGGCTGTCGCCCGGTTCTCGGGGCGGCCGGTGCCCGGCGACTGTTCGGAGCCCGCCCGGCACTCAGGTCCTGGCGGACCGGCCGGGCCCGACCGGCCGCCCGCGCCGCCCGCGCCGGCCGCGACGTCCGCGCCAGCCACGCCGGCCGCGCCACCCGCGTCCCGCGGACACAGCTCCTCCCGCCGGATCCGCCGCTTGGTGTCCTCGGTCCCCTCGCCGAGGGCGGTCAGCCGGAGCATCACCTGGCGGGCCGTGGACCGCTGGTCGGCGTCCAACGTGTCGTACACCGCCTCGGCGGTCCGGGTGAGGCCGCCGTCCAGGCCGCCCACCGCCTGGAAACCGGACAGCGTCAGGGTGTTGCCGCGTCTGCGCCGCCAGGTCTCCAGCAAGGCGTGCGACACCAGCGGCAGTATCGCCACCTGCCCGCCCGCCTGGGTCATCAGGTCGGCCAGCAGCGCGCCCTCGACGGCGCAGCCGGCCCGTATCGCGGGGAGGGTCACCGCGCGCCGGAGTTCCTCGGTGGTCATCGGTCCGACCACCATCTGGGCGTCCGCCAGGACGGCGGCGAGGCCGGGGTGGGCCGCGCAGTGCGCGTAGAAGTCCGCGCGCACGCCCACCACGACGCGGCAGCGGCTGCCCGCCGCCTGGGCCGCGCCGAGCAGGGCGTCGATGAACCGCGTGCGGTCCGCTTCCGGCCGGCACAGCGTGAAGACCTCTTCGAACTGGTCCACGACCAGGAGGAGTTCCGCGGCTTCGGGGGCGGTGGCGAGCAGCCGCCGCACGGCGAGGTCGAGGCTTCGGCGGTCGGCCCACCGGTCGTGGACCGGGCGGCGGGAGGCATCGGCCGGCGGGTCGAGCCCCTCCTCGGGCAACGCCCCGGGCGGCGCCAGTTGGGCCAGGCAGCTCTCCAGCGGATGCGGGCCCGGGGTGACCATGACCACTCGGTCCCCGGGGCGCTCGGTCCGCCAAAGGGGCACCAGCCCCGCGTGCAGCAGCGAGGACTTCCCGGCGCCCGACGCCCCGACCACCGTCACCAGCCGAGCCTGCGCCAGCCGCCGGGCCAGCGCCGCGACCAGCCGTTCCCGGCCGAAGAACCGCTCGGCGTCGTCGGCGCCGAAGGCGGCCAGCCCGGCGTAGGGGGCGATCTCCTGGCGCTCGCCGGCCGTTCGTTCCGCGGCTGCCGCCTCCTCTTCGGCCAGTTCGGCCGCGACGGCCCGCCAGCGGTTCTCCCAGTAGCCCGCGTCGCCCTGGCAGCCACGCACGTACGCCAGGGTCACGGTCAGCGTCGGCAGCACCCGGCCTCCCGCGGCCGACGACAGCGTCGCCGCCGCGTAGTGCGTACGCCTGGCCAGTTCCCGGTACGTCGGGCTGCCCGCCTCGCGGCGCAACCGCCGAAGGTCCGCCGCCAGCTTCAGCAGCCCGCTGTCCCCCGCGTCGAGCGGCCGTTCCTTCCTCGGCACCGCACGCCTCCCGCCTGTCGCGCTTTGCCCCGTTCCCTCCCTCCTTACCCTGGTGTGCGCGCTCTTACGTGCCTGCCTGCCTCAACCCACCCGTCGCGATGGGGAGGAGGACCGGTCGCACCCGGGTGGTGGGTGCGGTGGTGCCGGTGCGGGTCCCCTTGAAGCCGAAGCCGGTGGTGCCGCCGGATGGGATGGTCGCGTTGCAGCCGAGGTCGGTGGCGGTCACGGTCGGCGTACGTAGTCCCCCGCACCGGACCCGTTTCCACGCATCGCGGCCGGGACCGGGAGGCTGCTCGGCGCAACGCCGACAGGATGGCGTCCGCAGCCTGCCGGGAGCCAACCGGCGCACCCGCGGCGCGATGGGTGGGACCGACGTGTCGGACACGACGACGTGCGGGGCGTGCCGCCGATGCGGTGGGACGGCCTGCCCGGATCAGGCGGAGTTCACGGAAATGGCCGGCGCGCACCCCATTGACGCTCCACGGTCCTGGAATCGGCCGTGCGGCGCGCGGTCGTTGGAAGCCGCCGGGCTGTTCGGTATTTTCCCGCGCGCCGGTCGCCTCCGGAATTCGAGGCTACGATTGGAGCCGAGCCCGCGCCGAGCCCGCGCCGGGGTGGAGGGGCCAAGGGGCTGGGGCCGGCTCATCACCCGGCGTGGCGATGTTTGCGCGGCGATGTCTGTTGGGGGCGGCGGATGGAGCGATCAGAGGAAGTCCAGCCATCGGGTCTTCCCAATCTGGCCGAATTGCGACTGTCGCAGATTGACGACCTGCCATCGGCCGGACTGCGCGCATCCGTGCGTCTGCTGCTGCGCAGACTCGAAGACGAACAGGAGCCGCTCTACTCGTTCAACTCCAACATCTGAGGCGCATGAAGATCGCCATGCACGGACTGTCCGGGGCGGACCTGCTCAGGCTCGCCGGGGGCACCAACACTTCCGCCACCGTCCGCCGCCTGTGCGACGCGGAACGCAGCAAGCACATCCTGCTGCTCCACACGGTGATCGCCGAAGCGGCTCTGCGGTTTCCCGAGGCCTGCGCCGCGGTGGAGTTGGCCGATTCGTGGAAGCTGCTGACCCGCGTGCAACGGCACGCCCCGCACGTCGCGGCCGATGTGCTCCAGATGCCCCAGCTCGGATCCTGGGCCACCGACTGTCTGCTGCGGATGGGGCGTACCGACTCCGACAGCGCGGAACTGAGGGCCGATCTGGCGCAGGCCGGTGGTTTCGCCGCGGTGGCCGGTCTGCGGGCCGGGCTGGAATTCGACGTGCCGATCGCCTCGCCGGCCGGCCGGCCGGCCCTTCCGGGTCTGGGCCCGCTGTCCGCCCGCGCACCAGGGATCGTCCGGCTGGTGCGTTCGGGCGGACGGCTGGAATTGGTCACCGCTGACGGGGTGGTCCCGCTTCACGAACCGCGTCCGCTCGTGGTGGCCGTCGATCACGCCGGATTGTCGCTCGACGTCGTTATCGACTGCACCACGCCCTCCTTGGACCGCTACCGGCACCGCCGTCTGGCGGCCGTCGGCCCTTCGGATCTTCGGCGGTGGTCGGAAAGGATGGCCGGCGCCTGGCGCATTCTGGCCGTTCACCACCGTGCCGAAGCGGAGGGGATTTCCCTTTCCTTACGCAGCGTTGTGCCGCTGAGAACCGACCGGGCCGGATCGACCGTCGCCGCCACCTCCCCCTCGGCATTCGGTGCGATAGCCACATCATTGCCGTCCGACGACCTGGTCCTCGCCGAGACATTGGTCCACGAATTCCAGCACATGAAACTGTGCTCGGTTCTCGATCTTCTCCCGCTCATCGATTCCGTACCGGGCCCTTTGGGCTACGCCCCCTGGCGTGACGACCCGCGTCCGCTGAAAGCCCTGCTGCACGGCGCGTACGCCTACCTGGGCGTCACCCGCTTCTGGCGCACCCAGCGCCGGCACCTGCCGGCCGAGCAGGCGTTGCGGGGCCATGCGGAGTTCGCCCGCCGCCGCGGCGAGACCCTGCTCGCCGTCGAGAGCCTGGTCGCCTCGGGGCGGCTGACCGCCGAGGGCGGCCGCTTCGTCGGCGAGGCCCGCCGCCAACTGCGCGCGTGGCAGCACGATCCGGTGCCCGAGGAGGCGCTCCGGCTGGGCCTGAGTGCCTCGTTCGAGCACCGGACGACCTGGGAGGCGCGCCACGTCGTGGTGGATCCGGAGGCCGTGCGCGGACTCGTGGCGCACTGGACCGCCCGCGGTCCGGCGCCCGTCGACGACCGGACCGAGCCGCCGTACCAGGTCCGATCGGGCGCGCGGCGCGGTCCGCACCCCCGCGAGACGCTGCTGACCCTGCGGTACGCCGAGCCGCGGCGCTTCCGGGCGCTGCTGGACGCCGAAGGGCCGGGCCGCGAGGGGGCGTTGGGGCTCAGCGGCGCGGACACGGCGCTGCTGCGCGGTGACCTGTCCACCGCGGAGGCGGGTTACCGCGACGAGATAGGAAGGCGCCCCGCCGCGCCCGAGGCGTGGTCCGGTCTGGCCCTGGCCGTCCGGGGTCGGTCGGACCCGGCGGCTTCACTGCTGCGCCGACGTGTGCCGCTCGTCGCGGCGCTGCACGCCGCCATCCGGGCGACGGGTGAATGCGCGGATCCGCTGGAACTGGCCGGCTGGCTCGCCCGCGGCGCGACCGACAGGAGGGGTCCATGACCGGCGTACCGTTCCGGCAGTTCGTCCTGAAGGTGCACAGCCGGTGCAATCTGGCGTGCGACTACTGCTATGTCTACGAGATGGCCGACCAGTCGTGGCGCGACCAGCCGCTCCGGATGAGCCAGGCGACGGTGAACCGGACGGCCGAGCGGATCGCCGAGCATGTGCGGACCCACCGGCTTCCGTCGGTCGCGGTGGTCCTGCACGGCGGCGAACCCCTGCTGGCCGGCGCCGGGTTCCTCACCGACCTCGTGCTCCGGATGCGCGACACCGTCCCGGCGCGCGTGGACGTGAGCATGCAGACCAATGGACTTCTTCTCACCGAGCGGCGGCTGGCGGCCCTGGCCGCGTCAGGGGTGCGGATCGGTGTCAGCCTCGACGGGGACGCCCGGTCCACCGACCGCCACCGCCGTTTCGCCGACGGACGCGGCAGCCACCAGCACGTCGATCGCGCGCTGCGGCTGCTCGGCCGGGAGGAGTTCAAGGAGTCCTTCGGCGGCATCCTCTGCACGGTCGACCTCGAACACGACCCGCTCACCGGCTACGAGGCGCTGCTGGCCTACGCGCCCCCGGCGATCGACTTCCTGCTCCCGCACGGCACCTGGTCCAACCCACCGCCGGCCCGTGGCGCGGGTTCGCGCGGCACCCCTTACGCCGACTGGCTGCTGGCCGTCTTCGACCGGTGGTACGAACGGCAGGAGACCTGGGTCCGGATGTTCGGGGAGATCGTCCAGTCCGTGCTGGGCGGGACCCCGGCGGTCGAGGGCCTCGGCCTGCGGCCCTCGACCGTCGCCGTGGTGGACACCGACGGGGCGATCAAACAGCTCGACACCCTTGCCGCGGCCCATCCCGGAGCGGCCGATCTCGGCCTGAACGTCGTGGACGCCGCCTTCGACGACGCGCTGTCGCATCCCCTCACCAGGCTTCGCCAGGGCGGCATCGAGTCCCTGGCGGCGACCTGCCGGAGGTGCGCGGTGGTGCGAACCTGTGGCGGCGGGCTGTTCACCCATCGCTACCACCCCGCGACCGGCTTCGCGAACCCGTCCGTCTACTGCCCCGACCTGCTGCGGCTGGTCACGGTGATCCGGGACCGGGTGGCGGCGGACATGGCCCCGGCCGCTCGGCGGGGCTTCAACCAACAGGGCTTCGATCAGCGGGGCTCGATTCAGTAGGGCTCGATGTCCACGTTCACGCGGCCGCGCTGCTCGGCGATCCGCACGACGGGGTGCTTCGAGGTCAGCACCTGCTCGTAGCGACTCATGATGTCGGTCCTGAGTTCGTCCGCCTGCGCCGGGTCGAGCGTGGCCCGGCGGTCGAGACTGAGATTGGCGCCGATGGCAAGGGTGTCGGGGTGGTTCTCGCCGAGGGAGATCCGGCTCGCCTCGTACAGGTCCTCTCCCAGTTCCCGTGCCTTCGCCGTGTCCCCCACCAGGGCGAGGTCGCTGACGAGGTTGGCGGTGGCCTGGAGGGTGAGCGGGTGCTTGGCGCCGAAGAGGTCTGTCATTCCGCGGAGCGCGGCCTCGTCCAGCGCGCGCGCCTCCTCGGGACGGTTGAGGCCGCGCAGGACCAGCGCGAGGTTGACGGTGGCCGCCCAGGTGATGTCCCCCTTGGGGATGTCGACCTCGGCGCAGAGTCGCAGCGCCCAGCGGCCCAGCGCCTCGGCCTCGCGCAGCCGGTCGGTGACCCTGAGGTCGTTGATCCGGTTGATCGACGCCCGCAGGGTGTAGCGGTGCTCGGCGCCGAGGAACGCGGCGTACCGCCGGAGCACCTGCTCGCTCTCCGCCAGCGCTTCGTCGTAGCGGCCCACCTTGCGCAGCGCGACGGCGTAGCTCTTGTGCGCGTTGAGCGAGTCGAGGCTCTCGCCCCCCTTGCGCTCCTTGAGGACCGCTATGACGTCCTGGGCCGCTTCGAGAGACCGGTGGTATTCGCCGCACCCCCGCAGGTCCACCGAGATGGAGTCCTTCGACCGTATGGTGCGCAGGTCGGTGGGACCGAGGGCCCGCGCCCGCATCTCGTAGGTGAGCTGGTCCTGCTCCCACGCCTCGTGGAAGCGGCCCAGGCGCCGGTAGTCGGCGCCGAGGTTGTTGCGTACGTTGAGCGTGCGCGGATGGTCCGGCCGGAAGACGCGCTCGAACTGCGGAAGTATCGTGAGGTCGAGCTCGAGCGCCTCGGTGAATCTGCCGAGCGAACGAAGATCCCCGCCGTAGCTGTTGGCGCACATGAGGGTCGTCTGGTGCTCGGCGCCCAGTGTCCTGGTCAGCCTTTCGAGGGTTTCCGCGTTCAACGCCTGCATTTCGGTGTAACGCCCCGCCACCCGAAGCGCGTTGCCCACTTCGACCGAGAGCTGCAGTACCTTCTCGTCGTCGTGCCCCCACTTCGCGCGCCAGGCCTGCCGTGCCTCCTGGCCCAGGCGCAGCGCTTCCTCGTGGCCGCCCCTGAGGTGCAGACGGCGGACCTGGTCGATGACAAGCTGCCGCAGATCCGGGTTCTCGGTGTCCAGCGCGCCGGCCGGCCAGAGGTGCGGCCGAGACAGGTCGTACCGGGCGTCGTTGCTCTCCAGGTCGGGGTTGCGGGGATTCGTCGCCGCCAGCAGCGTGTGGGCCGCCGCGGTGTAGTCCGCGCAGTCCTGCGGCCGTTCGATCCTGGCCTGCCCCAGGGTGACGGCCTGTACCACCCGGTGGACCTCCACCACCCCGCGATGGCCGTCGCTCTTGGCCAGCGAGTAACTGTGCAACTGCCTGACGGCCTCGCGGAAGCGGTCGGCGTCGCCGAGCACCTCGGCCAGCGCGGCCGGCGCGCGCACCCGTCCACCGCCGGTCAGGAAGAGCTCCTCCGCCATCGGCTCCGGCGAGAAGAACGCGAACAGATTGAACAACTCGACCGCGTCCTCGCCGAGTTGCCCGCTGGATATGGTCCAGGTGGCCGCCACCGCGTACGGGTAGTCCATGTCGACCTGCTTGCTGAGCAGGGTGTGGGCGTTCTCCTCGAACATCCGCAGGTAACTGCCCACCGGGGCGCCGGTCTCGGCCAGGTAGGCGGCCGCGTGCTCGGCCGCGATCGGCAGGTTGCCCAGCGCCCGGGCCAGGCTTGAGGCGTCCGCGTGGCGGGCGCGGTCCGCCTCCGGGTCAAGCGGTTCGCCCAGCTCCGTGCGCGGCGCCAGGTGGGGGACCCGCTTGCGCAGCAACTCGACGGTCTCCTGCTCGGAGAACTGGCTGACCTCGATCCCCTCGGCCTTGGTGTGGCGGCGCCAGTTCCGCTTGCGGGAGGTGATGATCACATGCCCGTGGGGCCGGCCGGTGGGGACGTAGCGCTTGATGACCTCGGGTTCTGCCGCGTTGTCGAAGATGAGCAGCCATCGGTGATAGCGGCCGGTGCGCAGTTCGGCCAGCACCGCCCAGATGGACTTGTCCCGCTGGGTCTCGGCGTGGGCGATGCCGAGACGCTTGGCCAACTTGACGAAGGCATCCTGCACCCGGGCTTCCTGCTCCGAGTGCACCCACCACACGATGTCGTAATCCTCGGCGTAGCGGTATGCGTATTCGGCGGCGATCTCGGTCTTGCCGACTCCGCCCAATCCGAAGACGGCCTGCGGCGGTTGGCCCAGAACCTCGACGGACGAGGCCCGCAGCCCCTCCCGCAGCAACCGTAACTGCTCGTCGCGACCGGTGAACTGGGCATTCCTCGCGGGAATCCCCTCGTCGAAGATCCGACTGCGCGTGACATCTTCCACGAGGGTCACTCCCTGGTCGCCTATCGCGTGCATGTGCTGAACGTGGTGGTCACCGAAGGAGAATCCACACGACCGATCTGTCTCCATATGGTACGGCGCGAAACGTGCGCGGGAGGGCGACCGAGAGGTTCCTTCGGACGTTCGCGCGACGAACGAAGCGGCGAAGCTTCCCCCTTCGGGTGGTTCGCCGAGGAGGCCGGTTCGTTTTCGTGAACGGTGTTCGCCGCGGTGAACCGACAGGTATGTTGTGCATCGCTATCGCGCCGGCACCGCTGACGCGCCGCGGGTGAGTTGTGACGACCCTGACGGGACGTCAGGGACAGAGGCGCGAATGGCTGAGACTGATGGCGTGGCAGGGTCCGCGAGCCGCCATCATGATTGATACGTCCAGCGGCCGGGCACAACACTGGAATCCGGGGGATCGGTCGGATGCCAGGCCGGAGGACTGCCGTGATTCGGCCGGCCACCCCTGGGAGGCGTCCATGAGCGAGGCGCCCGCGCACTCCGCCGCGGAAAGCCGCGGCGCCGCAGGACCGACGGGGACCGCCCTCGCGCCGTGGTACGGGTTGTCGGTGCCCTACCGGGAGCCGGCCCCGGCGCCGCTCGGGCAGGGCGCGGACCCGCCGCACACACCCGACGAACTGCGGATGTCCGCGGAGAGCGCCTATCACGCGGGGGATTTCGAGACCGCCACCCGGCTCATCCTGGCCGCGATCGAGGGATACCGGAGCAGGCACGACGCCTGGGGAGTGGCCGACGCGCTCGCCGTGCGGGGCTCGATGGCCCGTTCCACCGGCGACACCGGCGCCGCGGTCCCGCTCTATCACGAGGCCTTGTCCCTCTTCAATATCGTCGGGGATCTCACCTCCACCGCCCGGCTGTACCGCGCGCTCGCCGAAGTGTGCTTCACCACCGGCGACTACGAGGGATCCGCCGCCGTACAGCTCGAGGGGCTCGCCCTGCTGCCGGACGACCCGGTGCTGCTGGCCGGCCTCGGCTACGCGTTGTGGTACTCGGGACACGAGGCGAACGCCCTCACCTATCTCACCCGGGCGTTGACCGCCCAGCGGGACAACACGTCCGCGCGGTTCGCCCGAGGGCAGATTCAGGCCGACTTGGGGCGCGCCGTGGCCGCTCTCGCCGACCTGGATCCCCTGGGCGGATCCGCGGACGGGCCACCGGAGCGCCGGGCCGATCTGGCGTCTGCCCGCGGGGTGTGCCTGATCGCGATCGGCCGAACGGCCGCCGGTGAGGCCGAACTGCGCGGCGCCCTGCTCGCTGCCCCGCAACGGGCCCGCACCCACCGCCGGATCGCCGACGTACGGTTGCGCGCCGGCGATGTCGAGCAGGCCCGCGCCTCGCTGCGCGCGGCCGCCGCGGCGGCCGACCCGCTGCCACCGGCGCACGCCGACCGCGCCCGCCGACTGCTCGACCGGCTCGCCCTGGTATGACCTTCCCGGCGCAGGAGCGGCGCGCCCTGCTGATCGGCGTGTCCGGCTTCCACGGGCCCGCACAGGACCCGCTCGGCGATCTCGACTTCGCGCGGGACGCCGTCCAGGACCTCGCGGCGGTGCTCACGGACGGCTTCGGCTTCTCGGTGACCGCGGTCACCGCGGCCACGGAGGCCACGGAGGCCGGGCTCACCACCGCCCGCCTGGGTGAGCTCGTACGGGAGACCGTGGAGGCGGCCGGCTCCGACAGCGTCCTGCTGGTGCATCTGCTCACGCACGGGGAGGCCCGGAACGGCACCCTGTACGCCCTGGGCACGGACGGGACACCGCACGAGAGCACGGACATCGGGGGATGGCTCGCCGGACTCCAGTCCGTTCCCGGCCGTCCCCGCGTCCTGTTCACGCTGGACCTGTGCAACTCCGGCACCGTGACGGAGCTGCCGTGGCAGCCGCGGTACGACAGATCCGGACGCCGGGGCTGGGTCGTCGCCGCGTGCCAACCCGACAGGGACGCCTTCAACGGCCACTTCACCAAAGCGCTCACCACGGTGCTGGGGGACATGGCCGCGTCCAGGACGGACCTGACGCCGAGCGCCCCCTACATACCGCTGGGCACCGTGGTGGACGCGGTCCGCCGCACCACCCTTGAGCTGGCCGACGCCCACCGGATCTACCGGCAGTACGTCACCACCAGCCGGGTCGAGGTCAGCGACGAGGCGGTGGTGCTGCCGCTGTTCCCCAACCCCGCCCACAAACCCGCCCACCGCACCGGTCAGCAGCCGGCCGCCGGCGCCGCCTCCAGCCGGCGGCTCGACGCCAACCGCAAGCTCGGCGCCTTCCTTGACGCGGCCGAACACGGCACCGACTTACGGCACTTCGTCGACTCCGCGGCGGGGCTCGACGGGTTCCGCGAGGTCCCGGAAGGGTTCGGCGCGGCGTTCACCGGCCGCGCGCACGAGCTGCGCCGGCTGTCCCGTTGGCTCGGTGGCGACGAGGCGTCACCGGTGGCGGTGGTCACCGGCAGTCCCGGAGCCGGCAAGTCGGCGCTGGTCGGCGTCCTGGTGTGCGCCGCGCACCCGGAACTCCGCACGCCCACCCGGGCCCTGTGGGAAAACCTCGCCACCGCCCCGCCGCCGGTCGGCGGGCTCGTCGCCGCCCACGCCCGGGCCCGCGGTCTCGAAGCGCTGACCGGCTCGCTGGCCCGCCGGCTCGGGCTGGGGGCGCTCGGCCCCGAGCAACTCCTCACCGCTCTGGGGACACGGCGGCTCGCCGGGCCGCCGACCCTGGTGATCGACGCCGTCGACGAGGCGGACGACCCGGCCGCCGTCTGCGCGTGGCTGGCCCGGGTCGCGGCACTGACGCACGCCGACGGATCGGCCGCCGCCCGTATCCTCTTGGCCACCAGGCCATCGGCGGAGAGCGCCGAACTGCGGGGCCTCGCCGCCGACGGCCATTACCTCGACCTCGACCAGGTCTCCCCCACCGCCCTGCTGGCCGACCTGCACACCTATGTGACCGCGCTGCTGCGGAGCGCCCCGGACTACCGCAACCGCCACCAGATCAATGGAGCGTTCGCGGGCGCCCTCGCGGAGACGCTCGTCGCCAACCGGGGCGGCGGCTGGGGCGAGTTCCTGGTGGCCGGGCTCTACACCCGTCACTTCCTGGCGTCCTTCGATCCCCGGTCCGGCAGCGACGAGGCCGAGCAGCGGGGCGCCGCGGCGCCCCGCGGCCTCCCCGAGGTCCTCGATCTCGATCTGGCCGGTCCGGCCACGGACCGCTGGCTTCGCCCGGTCCTGACGGTCGTCGCGCACGCCCGCGGTGAGGGCATGCCGGGATCCGTGATCCAGCGCGCGGCAGCCGCGCTCCACCCCGAGTCGCCTCCTTCACTGACCGATGTCCAGCGCGCCCTGACAGCGGGCCACACCTATCTGCGCCGCTCGGTCGACGATGACGCGGTCACCGTGCACCGCCTCTTCCACGGCGAACTCGCCGAGCACCTGCACCGGGACGAGGACGCGGATCCCATCCTCCGCTCCTTGCTGGGAGGGCTCGGACCGGCCGGACGCCGCCAGTGGCCCGCGGCCGAGCCGTACGTACTCCGGCACGCGCTGGGTCACGCGGCCGACCGGGGGCCGGACGGGGTGCGGGAGGTCCTCGCCGACCCCGGATACCTCCTGCGCGCCGACCCGGCGGTCTATCTGCCGTACCTGACGGGTTCGGCCCGCCGGACGGTCACCCGGTGGTGCGCCGCGGACCCGGCCGCGGACCGACGTACCGCGCTGGCCCTGGCGGCGGTCGAGGAGGACCGGCCCGATCTCGCCCGCGGCATCGCCGACCTTCCGGGTGAACAGCCCCTGCCCTGGAACCCGTTGTGGGCGGCCGGCCGGGACCCGGCCGACGCGGGGTCGGCGGGGCCGGCCGTCGCGGTCATCACCGGCCGCGGTGAGCTGTGCTCGTGGAACTGGCGTCAGCCGGGCAGCCCCACCCAGGATCCTCCGGCACCGCGCGCGCTGGCGTTCGGACATGCCGACGGGCGCGAGGTCCTGGTGGTCGGAACCTCCGCGGGAGGACTCGCGATCACCGATCGGACCGGCCGCCTGGCCACCTGGCCGTGGCAGGGCGGGGCGGTCACCGCGCTGGCGATCGCCGACCGCGACGGGGGCTCGGTCGTCGTGAGCGGCACCAGCGACGGCGAGGTGACGGCGCATGAGCTGGCGACCGGCGAGCCGGTCGGCCCGGTGGTGACCGTTCCTGGCGCCGCACCGGCCGCGATCGCCGCCGCCGCACACGGCGGCGTGGTGGCGGTGGCCCGCGTCAGCCGATCGGGAGAGCTGCACAGCTGGTACTGCGGCGAGGCGGAGACTCCGCTGCCGTTCCGGTGGAAGACACCCGCGGCGGTCCGCGCCGCGGCGGTCGGTTGCTGCGAGCGGCGCCTGGTCCTGGCGGCAGGCTGCGCCGACGGCGCGGTCGCCGTGTGGGACATGCGGACCCACTCGCTGAAGCGCCTGCTCGAAGGGAGCCACGGGCCGGTGAACGCGGTCGCGATCGGCCGGTCGGGGGACCGCCACGTCGTCGTGGCCGGCAGCCACGGCGGCTTCCTGTCGGGCTGGGACCTGGTCACGTTGGAGCCGCTCGACGAGCCGATCCAGGTCGATCGCGAACCGATCCGGGCCATCGCCCTGTCGCCCGGGCCCGACGGTGAACTCCACTGCCTGGTCGGCGGGGACGGTCCCACGGCGCTGTGGAGCCTTGACCGGCGAGCGCGGCTGCGGGACTTCGGTCAGGACGGCGCGGTCCACGTCGGCCTCGCCGACCCCGGCCCCGGCCCCGACGCCGATCCCGATCCCGATCCCGCGCAGGCTCCCCCGGTGCGCCCGGCCACGCCCCTCGTGACGGCCGTCGGCGCCGTCGGCGCGCGCGTCGGAGCGATGCCGGCCGCCGCGCCCCTGGCCGTATACGGGGGTGATGACGGCTCGTGCCATCTGGTCGACGCCGAGACCGGGCGGTCGGAGCGCGAGCCCCTCGCCGGCGACGGCCATCCGGTGACGGAGGTCGAGGAGGTGGTCCTCGGCGGAGCGGCGGCGGTGCTGGTCCGGTCGGCGCGGGGGCGCCGCGTGTGGGACGTGGGGTCGGGGGCCCATGGCGCCGCACCGCTCTGGCCCGAGGCAGTCCGCTCGCCGACCGACCCCAGGACGACCACGAGCTTCGTGGCAGGCGGTCTGGTGACCGTCTCGGCGGACGCGGACGGGCACGTCAGGATAGGCGGGCGCGTGGCCGGCCGCCACCAGGGCCAGGTCACCTCCCTCCTGACCGCCCGGTTGGACGGCCGTCCCGTCGCCGTCTCGGGAGGCGCCGACGGTACGGTGCGGTGCTGGGACCTGGAAGAGGTCCGGCCGCTCGACCGGATCGAGTTCGGCCGGCCGGTCCGCTCCCTCGCGGCGGCGGGCGACGGCCTCCTGCTGGTGGGCGCGGCAGGGCGTGTCTACGCGCTGGAACATGTCTCCAGGCGGCTCACCCGGTGACGTACGGCAGTATCTCCTCGATCAGTTCGGGGCAGCGCAGGTAGTTCTTGGCCAGATGCGGGTCGACGAGATGGATGCTGGTGTCCCGGTCCCTGGACACGTCCAGGAAGCGTCGGGAGATCCCGTGCTTCGGCACGGCCACCGGATCGCCGCGGTCACCGATGTTCACCCAGACCGCGGCGCCCGGCGGCTTGATCCCGCGTCCCAGGGGCGTCGGCAGCAGCCGGTCGAAGACGACGCTGCGCATCGCCAGCGGACTCCCCAAGGTCACGAAGAGCTCGACGCCGAGGTCGGGATGCGCGCAGAGGGCCTCGTAGGCCACCACGCTGCCGAGGGAGTGGGCCATCAGCACCCGGGGCCGGTGCTCGCGCAGCATCTCCGCGACCCGCTCGCGCGCCCGCGGCCGCGCGTCCACCGATTCCGGATCGAAGTAGGTGGCCAGCTCGCTCACCGTCGCGGAGACGATCCTGAGCGCCTGCGGGCCGAACCGCTCGGTGAACCACTGCGTCATGGAACGCAGCGCGAACGTCAGCCGGCCCTGCGCCGCGAGGGGCACCGCCGCGGCACCCGCCTCGGCCAGCCGCACCTCCTCGATCCAGGCGGCGAGCAACCGCTGCCCGAACGGGGTGGGCGGCACCGAGTCCTCCGAT
Organism: Streptomyces sp. NBC_01190; assembly: GCF_045039895.1. Lineage (NCBI taxonomy): Bacteria > Bacillati > Actinomycetota > Actinomycetes > Kitasatosporales > Streptomycetaceae > Streptomyces > Streptomyces sp. NBC_01190. Next base: position 7,280,607 of record NZ_CP108580.1, on the reverse strand, counting down.
CCCATGCGCTCACCGCGGAAGAGGCAGTCCGCGTAGTACGCGACCGGCATCGGGGCCGCGTCGGGCGACGCGACTCCCGCTTTCCGCAGACCGCGCCCGACCCACTTCGACCAGTCCGCCCCGATCGCGCCCAGCGCCCCGGGCAGGTCACCGGCGGACGCCTTCAGGTACGCGCCGTTCCAGATCCCGTGAACTCCCGCCAACGCGGTAACGCCCATGCCGCCCCCCAGCGGTCGCACGACGCGGGCCGCGCGGCCTCCGCCGCCGCCGCGCGAGACCCCGCGCACCGCGACGAGCCGACCGGACCCGGCTTCCCGATGGACGCTAGCAGCCCGGTCCGGCACTGCGCATACCTTCGGCAACCCCGACCGGGCCGCCCGTCTTTTCGGGGAGAAGCGGCGGACGCCGAAGCGCCGATGCCGGCATGTCGCGCCCGGCGTCCGGTATCGGATGGTGAACGCGCTCGTTGGGGGCACGAGGACCGAAGACGTCCCGGCCCGGCCGGGCGCATTGACGCGAGGTGGAGCAGTCGATGAGTGCGCACATGTGGATCGCGGTCGCCGCGGTCGCGCTGCTGGCCCTGGTCGCCACGCTGGTCGAGGGCAGGGCCCGGCAGCGGCGTCCCCGGAAGCCGAGCTCCCGTCCCTCCGAGACGTCGGCCACGGCCGCGCCGCGGCGGGGCGAGATCTGGTGGGCGGAGGTTCCCTTCGAGGACCAGCACGGCTCCAAGGACCGCCCCTGCCTGGTGGTTTCCGTACGGGGCCGGACCGCGCGGGTCGCCAAGATCACCTCGCGGCACCATGGGGAACTTCCCGGCGTCGTCCCTCTCCCGGCGGGAACCGTGGACGACGCCGCGGGCCGTCAGAGCTACTTGGAGACCCACGAACTCCGGCGTGTCCCCCTGTCGGCCTTCCGCCGCCGCGCGGGCACCCTGGACCCGCACCGGATGAAAAGTCTGAAGCTGTCCTGAGCGGGCTCCCGCCACCGCCGTCGGCTGCCGGGCCGGGGCCGGACGGATGGTCAGCAAATGCGGTGAATGTCAGGTTCGTATATATCTCTGACTGTCGGTCTGCGACGCTCAGGGGCGAGGGCTGCCCAGCGACTGGGCCGGGCGCGGATCGCGCCCCTGCCCCTCACACAGCCAAGGAACAGACGCATGACTGACACCCGCAGACGCGTATCCCTCACCGCAGCCGCCGGCCTCGGCCTGTGCCTTGCCCTCCTGCCCGTCGGGCAAGCCCAAGCGGGGCAGGAACACCCGCCGCCGAGCGTGCCGTGCGGCGACACCGCCGCCCTGAAGACAGCGATCACCACCGCCAACACCAGCGGGGGCGCCATCACCCTGGCCGCCAACTGCGTCTACTCCCTGACCGAGGCCGACAACCCGGACGACGGCCTGCCCGAGATCACCGGCACCGTGCGGATCTCCGGAGGAGACCGCACCGTCATCCAGCGCGCGTCCAGCGCCACCGGAGACTTCCGCATCTTCCACGTGGCCCCCGGCGGCAGCCTCGGCCTGGACGCGCTCACCGTCCGAGGCGGCACCGCCGACGGCACCGGCTACGGCGCCGCGGGCGGGGGCATCCTCAACGACCAGGGCACACTCAAGCTGACCGGCGTCACCGTCAGGAGCAACAGGGCCGGCTTCATCGCCGGCGGGATCTGGAACAACCTCGGCACCCTCGTGCTGAAGAACACCACGATCCACGACAACGCGTCGCGCATCGGCGGCGGAGTGGCCACCAGCGGAACGATGACGATGGAAGGCGGCGCCCTGCGCGGCAACTCCTCCGACTCCTGGGGCGGGGCGCTGGCCAACGCCGGCGACACCAAGCTGAACAACGTGTCCGTCGCCGACAACTCCTCCGGTCTCGGCGGCGGCATCATGACGCTGACCATCAACAATGACAGCGGGCCCTTGAGCCTGGAATCCACCCAGGTCACCGGCAACATCGCCGAGAGCAGCGGCGGCGGCGTCTTCATCGGCATCCACGAGCCGACGACCCTGAAGAAGAGCACCGTCACCCGCAACACCGCCAACGGCGGCCCCACCACGGGCGGCGGCATCAACAACGACGGGCGCCTCTTCGGCGCCATCATCAACCCGACGGCCCTCCCCCAGCTTCAGGACAGCGCGGCCACCGACGCCGCCGACCCGGCCCTGCCCACGGTGGACCTCATCGACAGCTCCGTCGTCAACAACACCCCGACCAACTGCGCGCCCCCCGGCAGCGTCCCCCACTGCGACAACGCCGGCACCACCTGGGCGGCGCCCACGGCGAAAACGCCGTAGCAGCATCAACAGTTGAGCTAGCCGGAGCACCCAGCTCGGCGCACCCACCGGATCTCGGCCCGCCGCCGTGGGCACCGCTTCCGCGGCGGCGACGCGCAGCTCTTCCGGTACGGCGGGTGCCGGGGAGCGCCGGGTCGGCCCCCTCAAGATCAGGTGTACGCCGACCAGGACACCGTGCTCCTCGGCCAGGAGGCGGGTTGCCGACTGGAGCGGTCGGCCCGCGTACCGGCGCGGCGGCGGGCCCGCGTTCGGCTCGGGCGGGCACCCGTCGTGAGCTGCGGCAGGCGGCTGCCCGCCGTCGGATGGCGCATGATGGAGGGGAACCGTCGCTACCGGAGGTGGGCGCGCGTGGAATCCGGTCCTCCTGAGGAGGGCGGCGAGCGGGATGCCGAACAGCCGCGAGAAAGCGGCACCGGTCATGACCGCCGCTTCACCGAGGTCCTGGCCGCTGCGCTGGACAGCGCCGATCTCGCTTCGGTCCCCGCCCGGCTGTGCCAGGTCTGTGTGGACCTGCTGGACGTCACGGGGGCCTCGGTGTCGCTCGTCGGTGACACGCCCGACGCCGGGGCGCTGTGGTGGTCCAGTGATCCGGTCGCGGCCGGACTGGCCGAAGCACAGTACAGCCTGGGGGACGGGCCGTGCCGGACCGCGCGGGAGCTGCTCGCCCCGGTGCTGGCCGCGGATCTGACCGGCGCCGACGCCGGACGATGGCCGGTGTTCGCCCAGCGGGCGGTGGAGATGGGGGTACGGGCGGTGTTCTCGCTTCCGCTGGGCAGTGACGTGGTCGCGATCGGCTCCCTCGACCTGTACCGGCGGGGCCCCGGGCCGCTGAGCCGGCAGGACACCGCCCGGGCGTTCACGGCGAGCGACGCGATCACCGCGGCCCTGATCAGGATCCAGTCGCACACCGAGACCGACGACGGTGACGGCGACGGCGGTGACCAAGACGAGCCCGCCTCCTGGTTGAACGGCGCCGAATCCGATCACCACGAGGTCCACTACGCCACGGGCATGCTCATGGTCCGGCTGGGCGTTGGCCCGCAGCACGCGCTGGCCCGCCTGCGCGCCTACGCTTTCGCGCGGGGCCGCACGGTCACCGAGGCGGCACGGGACGTGCTGGCCCGTAGAGCGGACTTCGATGAATAGACCCGGCAGCGAGCAGACCAGGGGCGACCGAATGGGCAGCAGCCGTGTGCAGCGCGTCGCGGAGGCTTTCAGCGACGTCGCCGACACCTTCGACGACCGCGTCGATCCGCTGGTGCTGGCCGACCGGCTGGTCGGCCACTGCGCACGGCTGACCGATGCCGACACGGCGGGACTGACGCTGATCAGCGCCCGCGGGCGGCTGCGCACAGTGGCGGTGGGCGACGGCCGCGCCGAGAACCTGGAAGCGATACAGGCACAGATCGGGCAGGGGCCCGGTGCGGACAGCTGGCGGACCGGTGAGATCGTCCGGGCCCCCTGGCTGCCGGTCCAGGCCGCGAGATGGCCGCACTTCACGGAGGTCGCCGAAGGCCTGGGCATCCTCGGCGCCTACGCCCTTCCCGTGACCGTGGGACGCGCGCCGGTCGGCGTGCTCACTCTCCTGGTGACCGGCGCCGACGGCCTTCCCGAGGGGGATCTCTCGCTGGCGTCGTCACTGGCCGGCGTCACGGCGGGGGCGATGCTGCGCTGGCGGGCCGAACCGCCCCGGCCCTCCGACATCCTGACCCGGGTCCAGTCGGTGATCTCCTCGAAGGCGTCGCTGGAGACCGCGCTGGGAATGCTGGCGGCAGCCGGCGGCCTGACGATTCCCGAGGCAGCGAAGGCCCTGGAGACCTACGGCCGGCGCGGCGGCCTGGGTCCCGTGGTCGTGGCGCGGCAACTGCTGCAACGGCGGCTCGCCCCCGAGGCCGTCCTCGCCGCGGTGGCCGCGCCGCCGCCCGGCAGCGCGCCGCGGTAGCCGGGGCAGCCGGGGCAGGGGAGCCACGTGGGGTTATGGCCGTGTGTGACGGTCGGCCGACCGTCACACACGGTCGGCCGGTCATTGTCCGGTCCGGCGGCCGAGTGGGACACTGGAGACAGCAGCGGTCGACTTCCCTGGCCGGACCACGGCGGGACGACCGACAGCGCTGGAATCCTTCCCGGGCTTGGAGCCCGTGTCCCAGCGGCATGCATCATGCCGAGCAGCGGGGTCCCTCCCGCGAAGGGGACAAAGTATGACCGACACACCGGACAACTCGGCGGCGCCTGATCTGACGGCACTGCTGCTCACCACGAAGACACTCGACGCCTTTCTGACCGCCCTGGCCGAAACGGCCCTCACCCTCGCGCCCGGGTGTGACGGATGCGGCCTCACCCTCGAACGGCACGGGCGGCCGCTGACCGTGGCCAGCGCCGGTGTCAGCGCCATCCGGCTGGACGAGAAACAGTACGGCCAGGACGACGGGCCGTGCCTACAGGCCCTGCGGACCGGCCAGGAGGTCACCGTCCCGGAGACCCTGAACGAACACCGCTGGGGCGGCTATCCCGCGTACGCCGCCGCCAGCGGCAACCGGTCCTCCCTCTCACTTCCCATCGCCCCCAGGACGCACACCGCGGGAGCGCTCAACCTCTACTCACCGCGGCCCGACGCCTTCGCGGGCACCGGACTGGCCCCCTTGCGATCAGTGGCCGCCCAGGCCACCGGCGCCATCGCCCTGGCCCAGCAGATGGCCGACGTCGAAGCGTTCCACAGCGAACTCCGGCAAGAGCTCACCACCCGCGCCTCCATCAACCAGGCCGTCGGCATCACCATGGCCCGGCGCGGTTGCTCACAGGACCAGGCGTTCGCGTCCCTGCGGTCCGCCGCACAGCACCGGGGAGTCCCTCTGCACGAGGTATGCGCCGAACTCGTCGGCCAGTACGGAAAGTCCCCCGAGCAGCCCTGACCGTTCGGGTTTCCCGCAGCAGCACGGAAGCCGGGTGTGCGACGGCGAGCAGGCCAGGCCGGGCCCGATCGGCTCCGTAGGCGCGTCCGACATCACCCCCCGTGCGACCCGGCGGGGGGTTTGGCATCCGGCGGGCGCACCCTCACCTCCTGGCCCAGCCTGCACACCGACCTGGACAACGCCGGAGCGAACTGGGTGGACGAAGAGGTGAAGGTCTGCACCGGCGGCCCGAACACCTTGATCACCAGCCGGAAGCCTGATGACCTTCCGGCGTTCAACCAGACGCTGATCAGCGAGTTCGCCAAGGCTTAGATGACCCGCCGGGTGAGCGGCGCGGCGATTGCCCCGGGTGTCGGTGGCCGCTGTCGCCATCGGTCACCTTCACGGGTTGATGGAGCTGTCCGAGGCGTAGCGATGGGAGGCCAGGAAGGCCACGAGCACCGCGATGAGCACGGTGAGCGCGAGGCTGACCGGTCCGGTGCCCCAGCCGAGGCCGCCCCGGTCCTTGGAAACGCCCATCCAGTCCGCGAAGGAGGCACCCAGCGGCCGGGTCAGCACGTACGCCCACCAGAAGGCGGCCACCGCGTTGAGGCCCAGCAGCCGCGCCACCGCCGGAAGGGCGATCAGCACGGCGAAGAGCACGCCGGAGGAGAAGTAGCCCAGGTGGAACGTGGTGGCGGTCAGGTCGCCGGCCGCGGTGCCGAGGGCGAAAGTGGCCAGCACCGTCGCCCAGTAGAACTTCTCCCGGCGCCGGGTGCGGATGCTGTGGATCGACAGCGTGCCCTCGCTGCGGTACCAGGCGATCAGCACCCCTGCCAGCACCAGGACGAACACCGGGGTGGTCACCAGGTACGGGATACCGACGACGTGCACGATGTCCGCGGCCATGGTGCCGAAGACGCTGACCATGACGATCGCGGTCCAGTACGTCCACGGCGAGTAGCGCGGCGTACGGAATTGCAGCCACAGGAATCCGACGAAGCCGATCAGGCCGAGGGCGCCCCCCACCGCCGGGGAGTTCGCCAGGAAGTCGGAGGTGGTCTCGCCCATCCCGGTGGTGAGGATCTTCGTCACCCAGAACAGGACGGTGACCTCGGGAACCTTGCTCCAGACCTGGGCCGTCACCTCCGCCGTCCCCGCGCGGTGCCGGGCCGGCCCGGGATCCGTCACAGGGCCATCGCCGGTCGCCGTACCGTAGCCGCGTCCGCTCTGTTCCATGGGCACCGCCGTTCTCCCGGCGCTTCCGTACGCCGCGTCCATCAATGTCTACAGTAATGTAGACGATGAGCGAGCCGGCGACCCAACCGACCCTCGCGCCAGGACCGGCCGGACGTCCCATCACCCACCCCGCGAAGCACCGTTTACAGGACTGTAGACATAGAGTGGCTCATGGGCGCCATCCCGGGGGTACGCCCCCGCCAACCATCCCGCTCCCCCGAGCGGGCCACCGTCGAAGGGGAGGTACGGCATGAGTCCGCTGGCCCTGTTCCTCACCGTGTTCCTCGCGTGTGCGGTGGAAGGGGTGGAGGCGCTGACCGTGGTGCTGGCGGCGGGCACCGGCCGCCACTGGCGGTCCGCGCTACAGGGTGCGGGCGCCGCGCTGCTCATGCTGGCCGTGGTGGTCGGGGCGCTCGGACCGGCCGTCGCGCGGATCCCGCTGGGTGCGCTGCGGGTGGTGGTCGGCACGCTTCTGCTGCTCTTCGGCCTCCAGTGGCTGCGCAAGGCGGTGCTGCGGGCATCGGGCTGGAAGGAACAGCGCGACGAGGCCGCCGCCTACGCCCGGGGCGTCGCCGCCGGGGCGAAGGCACCGGCCGAGCGGCGCGGCACGGTACGCGACTGGTACGCGTTCACGCTCGCCTTCAAGGGAGTCGCCCTGGAAGGCCTCGAAGTCGCCTTCATCGTGGTCACCTTCGGCGGCAGCCAGCACGACGTGCCGCTGGCCGCGCTCGGCGCGGCGCTGGCCGTGGTCGTGGTGGCCGGCGCGGGCTTCGCGGTCCGGGCGCCGCTCGCTCGCGTGCCGGAGAACACGGTGAAGTTCGTCGTCGGCACGCTGCTGACCGCGTTCGGTCTCTTCTGGTCGGCGGAGGGCTCGCGGGTGAAGTGGCCCGGGTCGGACGCGGCGCTGCCGGTCCTGGTGGCGGCCGTGGCGCTGCTCGCGCTCGGCTGTACCCGGGTACTGCGCGGCGCCGCGGTCCGCGCCGCGGCGCCGCACTCCGCCGGAAAGAGGCTGCCCCGATGAACCGGCTCCGGGCCTTCGGCCGCTTCTGGTACGACTTCGTCATCGGCGACGACTGGCGGGTCGCCCTCTGGGTGCTGCTGGGGCTCGGCGCCACCGCCGGACTGTCGGCGGGCGGCGTGAACGCGTGGTGGCTGCTGCCCGTCACCGCCGCGGGGGCGCTCGCCGACTCACTGCGCCGCGCGGTCCGATCGGCCCGGGACCGCTGACTTTTGCGCCGGACGGCGGAGCCCCCGGCCGGCTGTGACGCCGGCCAGGGGCTCTTCCACGCGGTGGGCTCAGGTGTTGGCCCGGGTCAGTCGTCGTTGTCGGACGACGGGATGTAGGCGCCGGGCACGTCGTTCGGCGCGAAGACCTTCGCCTCGCCGGGGTACGGCTTCGTCCAGTTGTGCGTCTGATACCACGTGAGGTGGTTCATCTGGGCGGGGTTGGCGTAGTCCGGGACCGCGTTGGGGCCGGTCAGCCGCTGGTGCGACTTCCAGGTGTTCCACTGCGCCGCGAGCTTCTGCTCGGCCGCCGGCACCTTGGCGGACGGCACGGGCGCCGCGCCGGGGTCCTGCGATGCCGGGGTGTCCACCCCGCAGGCGGGCGGCGTGCTCACACCGTCGGTGAGCGAGGTCCGGTTGGCCAGCGCGTTGAACGGCGTGAGGTTCGCCTTCTTGGTGAAGGCTCCCGTCATCGGGGTGGCCGCGCTGTCCTTCTGGTTCATCGGCTGGATCCCGAGGATCTGCTCGATGGTGCGGACCATCGTGATCTGCGAGTAGTAGTGGTTGTCCACGACGCCGTGCTGGGCGTAGGGGCTGATGATCTGGATCGGGGCGCGGTGGCCGTCGACGTGGTCGAGGCCGGCCTGGGAGTCGTCCTCGACGACGAAGATCGCCGAGTCCTTCCAGTACGCGCTGTGCGAGATGGTGTCGACCATCCTGCCGACCGCGAGGTCGTTGTCCGCGACCTGGGCGGCCGGGCTCGCGGGACCACCGGTGTGGTCGCTGGAGAGCCAGAACATGTTCAGGTTCGCCGGACCGTTCTTCTCGAAGTCCTGCTGCCAGATCTGCCCCCGGTAGATGTCCGGGACACTGGTGTCGAACTTCGGGAAGGTGGGCACGGACACGTCGTTGAGAGACGGGATCGGCGAGGACGAGTCCATGGTGTACGCGCTGCCCTTCCCGGTCGCGGACATGTTCTTGGCGTCGCAGTAGAGGTTCTGCCAGCTCGCGGCCGCGGGCTTGGTCAGGAACTGCTGGAACTCGCCGAAGTCCCGTACCGTCTTGTCCGCCGCCTGGGCGCCGGTCCACAGGAAGCCGCTCCGCTGGTGGCCGAGCGCGTCGTCCTCGGTGTCGTAGCTGCGCAGGTATTCACCGGCGGAGGACTCGGTGTACTCCGGGTTGTCGGCCTGCATCAGCCAGTTGTGACCCTCGGCGGAGTTGGTGCCGATGTCGTACGTGTTGTCGTACAGCCCGAACTGCGCGGCCAGCGCGTGCTGGTTCGGCGTCACGTTCTCGCCGAACTGCGTGAGCGAGGGGTCGCCGTTGCCCTGCGGCATGTCGCCGAGGACCTGGTCGTAGGTCCGGTTCTCCTTGACGATCAGGAAGACGTGCTTGATCGTCGAGGGGTCGCCGAGCCGCGCCGGGACCGGCACCGGCTTGGCCTTGCTCTTGGCCTTGGCCTCCTTGACGGAACCGCTGGTCCAGCCGTTCTGCTGGAAGACCTTGCCGGTCTCGGACTTGACGGTCTTGTCGCTGGGCAGCGTGAAGTGCTGGAGGCTCGACGTGGTGTCGTGGGTGCCGTGGCCGGCGCCGGCGGTGGGGCGCAGGGCGTCGATGCCACGGGTGTTGGAGACCACGACCTGCTTGCCGACGGTGGCGATCTCGGCGGGAAAGTAGTCCGTCGGGAGCAGACCGACGTAACTGACCGGCTCCTGCGGGCTCGTGTACCGGTAGACGGCGATCGCGTTGGCGCGGCCGAGGGTGACCAGCAGGTGGCCGTCGGCGGTGAGCGTCACGGCGTCGGGCTCGTAGCCCACGGACGCCTCCGGCCACGGCCGGGTGGCGATGGTCTGCACGACCTTGTCGTTGGCGGTCCTGATGACCGACACGTCGTTGGTGGCGGTGTTGGTGACGAACACCGCCCCCTTCGTGGCGTAGAGAGCGGTCGGGTGCAGACCGACGTCGATACTCGCGGGGGCGAGGTTCGGCTTCGCCAGGTTGATCACGCTGACCGTGCCGGTGGTGGTGGCGCCGGTCACCGGGTTGGCCGGTACCTGGGTGTTGTACGAGTTGATCGTGGTCTCGCCGGGCCGGGCCGCGCGCCCGCCCTCGTTGCTGACGTAGAGCTTGTCGCCGACCTTGACGATGCCGCGCGGGGCGTTGCCCACGGTCCAGCTCTGCTGGAGGTCGCCGGTCGCCGCGTTGATGGCCACGACCCGGTTCTGGCCGTTGACCGCCGAGTAGACGGTGGCGCCGTCGGCCGAGAACACCGCAGCGCCGACCAGTGCGTGCTTGGGCCCGTCAGCCGGGATCTTGATGTCGGTCGGGTTGGCGAGGCTGCCGTCGGCGTTCACGGTGAACCTGGTGTAGCCGTCGGTCCGGCCGAGCCACAGCTGCTTGCCGTCGGGCGAGTAGGTGGGGCCTTCCTGGCCCACGTCGTTGCCGCTGATCCGCAGGTTGGCCGCGGCGTTGTTGCCGACGAGCTGCTGCACCTTCCACGTCTTGAGGTCCACGATGGTCAGCGCTCCGTCGCCGTCGGTGACGGAGGCGGCGAGGTGGGTGCCGTCCGGGCTGACCGTGGACGACATGATCTTGCCGTCGTTGATCACGGTGTGCGCGCCGTAGGGGGCGATGTACTGGTCGCTGGAGATGACCTGGCCCCGGTCGGTGCTCTGACCGACCTGCTGGGTGCCGAACTGGTGGGTCTGGGCGAAGGCGGTTCCGGTCACGGCCAGACCGACAGCGGTGACGCCTGCCGTGACCAGCGTGACGCGGCGGCCGACGTGCCGGCCGAGAAGGACGAACTGTGCCTTCTCGACAGGCCTTCGACGGCGTGTTACCTGCATGGGGTTATCCCTTCGGGGTGGTATCGAGCAGGTCGACGTCGCCGTCGAACTGCCACAGCGGGTTCGGCGCGTCCCCGATCGGAGTCCGCACCAGGAAGTAGCCGTTCACTTCCTTCGGTCCGTCGCCGTCGGCGACGTACCGCCCGTCAGAGGTGACGTCGAGCTGATAGACGGCCGTCCCCGCGGCCTCGACGCCGGGCAGGTGCCAGGTGACGACGCAACGCCAGTCGTTGCCCGGCCCCTGGGGGGCGACCTTGCCGGCGCCCTTGTTGCACGCCGCCGTGACCCGTAGCCGCGACTCCGTGACGGCGGGCCGGTTGAGCTGCCTGGTCTGCATGCGGTAGAGGTGGGCGAACGCGGTCGCGACCGACCGCTGGACCTTGTCCTGCTTGATCCCGGAGCCCAGGGAAGGGGTCGCCGCGGCGACGATTCCGAAGGTTGCCGCGAGCAGTACGACCAGCGGCACGAGCCCGGTGGTGATCGCGCGGCGCCCGGAGCCGTCGCCGGCCGGGTTGGTGAAGTCCCGCCGCAGGAACAGCAGATACGCCAGTGCCGTGGCGATCACGGCCCAGACCAGGCTGACCGCGATGCCGATCAGCAGCGGGGCGAGCTGCGCCGGGCTGGTGAACAGGCCGTGCCAGGCGATGAAGGCGTAGCCGGGCAGGGCGAGGCGGAGCGCCACGGGCAGCGGCAGCATCTGGGCGAGCTGCATCGCGAGGGCGACGAGGGCGGGCAGCAGCAGTCCCATCGGGGACCGCCCCAGCGCGACCGACCCGAGCAGTCCGATCGCGGCGAGGGCCAGCGTCGGAGCGAGTGCGCAGGCCCAGGCGAGCAGGACGTTCCCAGCGGCGTCCGAAGGTGTCAGCAGGTGGCCGTCGAGGCCGACCAACGGGTGGTTGCCGACGGCCGCGAGCCCGCCCGCCACGCTGGAGGCGGCCAGCCCCAGGACGAGCAGCAGGATGACGGTGAGGCTGGCCAGAGTCTTTGCCGCGAAGATCCGCCGGGGCGACCGGACGGCCACCAGCAGGTGGCGCCAGGTGCCGAGCCGGTCCTCGGCGGCGAACACGTCGCCCGCGACCAGCGACGTCAGCAGCGGCAGGGCCCAACTACCGGCGAAGCCGAGCATCATCAGCGGTCCGGCCCACCCCGTGGCATGCATCCAGCGGCCGAAGAGGGTGTCGGAGGGGAGCGAGCTCTGCCGGCTCACCGCCGCGATGAAGAGCGCCGGCGCGATCCAGCAGACGAGCACCAGCAGCCGGACGCGCCATTGCGAGACCAGCTTGACCAGCTCGAAGCGGTAGCCGCGCGCCACCGAGACAGGGTGGCTCCTGGCAACGTTGTCTTCGGCGATGCTCGGGGTCGCTGTCGCGGTCATCGGCCGGTCTCCTGCTGCTCGGTGAGGGTGAGGAACGCGGCTTCGAGCGGCGAGACGACAGGGGCCAGTTCGCGCACCGCGATGCCCGCGTGCACGAACCGGGCCACCAGTTCGTCGAGGGCCGGCACCAGCGCGCGCACGACGAGGGCATCGGCTCCGCGCCATGCCGCCGCGTCGTCCACCACGCGGATCCCGGCGACCTCGCCGGCCAGCCGCGCGGCGGCCCGCGGGTCGGAGGTGAGCAGCCGGAAGTCGAGTTCGGGGTGCTCGGCGGCCAGTTTGGTCAAGGGGCCGGAGAAGACGACGCGTCCGGTGGCGAGAATGGTGACCTCGGAGCACAGTGCCTCAAGGTCGTCCATCCGGTGACTTGAGAGCACGACGCCGGTCCCCTCTGCCGCGAGCCGGGTGAGGACGCCGTGGACATGTTTCTTGCCGGCCGGGTCGAGGCCGTTGGACGGCTCGTCGAGCACCAGCAGCCGGGGCTTGGTGAGCAGGGCGGCGGCCAGTCCGAGCCGCTGACGCATGCCCAGGGAGAAGCCGCGCGCCCGATCGTCGGCGACATCGGTGAGGCCGACCTGGTGGAGCACGTCGTCGATCGCCGCACTTCGCTTGTCGTGCCCACGGAGGGCGGCCAGCGCGGCGAGGTTCTGCCTGGCCGTCAGCGACGGGTAGAGGCCCGGCCCGTCCACGAAACCGGCTACGCCGTCGGGAGCGGCCGGCGTCCGCCCGACCGGCGCGCCCAAGACCTCGAGCCTGCCGCTGTCGGCCACGGCCAGGCCCAGCAGGAGGCCGAGCAGCGTCGTCTTGCCGGCACCGTTCGGTCCGACCAGCCCGTGGATCTGGCCCCGCGCCACATCCAGGTCGATGCCGTCGAGGGCGACGACATCGCCGAAACACTTGGTGATCCCACGAGCACGGACCGCGAGCGCTACGTCCATGAGTCCCTCCTTCCAAACCCCTCAGGCAACTTAGGGACCGCACAAACCACGGACCGGGACCACCAGTTGAACAATCGCGGAACGGACGACGGCGATCACCGACAGGCTGCGCAGATGAGGAGTGGTGGACTCGATGGGCACCACCACCCCGAGTGATCGCGCGTTCCTGGGCGCTCTGCTGCGCCGGTTGCCGCCGGATGTGCCGTGCCGGAAACGACTGTTGGTGCGCGCGGACACGGCATTGCGGTGGCGCAAGGGGATCTGATCGCCCGGCACTACGCGGCTCGTAGCCCCCCCGAAGTGTTCGGGGGCCGCTCCCGAACCGTGCGCTCCACCGGGCTGTTGGTGCTGCGGCGGCTCAGAGCATCCGGGTCCAGGGGGCGGGCGCGAGTGCGGGTCGGCGCGGGGTGCCGGACGAAGCGTCAGACCTCGCGCTGCTGCTTGCTGTAGTGCCGGGCCGCGATCGGCCCGGACACCGGCGAACAGAACCTGGACGTGCTGCGCCGTATCAACCGCGAGTTCGACGGCACATGCGCCCTCAACTGCTGGGTCGCCCAACCCGGCACCATCTCCCTGGGCGCCCCCGTCCACCTCCTCGACACCCCTCTCCCCCGCCCACCCCGCGGCGGCTGGATGCTGGGCCGCCCCTACCTCGTCCCGTAAGCCGCCGCACCGACGTCGAACACGTCGAGGACAGGCCCTACTCGTTGAGCTGGGCACTGACGGCGGGATACGCCTCATCGCCGTCCGCGCCCAGGCTCGCGAGCAGGCGCAGCCCGTCCTCGGCGGGGCTGCCGGGGGCCGCGGACAGCACCAGCAGCTCCGTACTCGATTCGTCCGGGAGCGCGAAGTTCTCCTGGTGCAGTTCCAGCAGCCCGACCAGCGGGTGCCGGTACGCCTTGCGGCCGTGGGTGCGGGCGCGCACGTCCGCGCGGGCCCAGAGCTGGCGAAAGCGCTCACTGGCCATCGCGAGCTGGCCGATGAGCGAGGCCAGGCGGGGATCCTCGGGGTATTTGCCGGCGGCCAGGCGCAGATGCCCGACCACGTCGAGGGTGCAGGTCTCCCAGTCGGCGTAGAGGCCGCGCTCGGCCTCATCGAGGAAGATGTGCCGCGCGGTGTTCAGGCCGGGCAGCGGCCGGCCGAAGAGGAGCCCGGCGAGGCGGTTGCCCGCGAGCACGTCCAGCCGGTGGTCCATGATCAGTGCGGGTGCGTCGGGGACCAGGTCGAGGACGCGAAGCAGCTCCGGCCGGACCCGCCCGCCCGGCGCCTTCGCGCGGCGGCGGCGCTGCCGGGCAAGCCGGTAGAGGTGGCCACGTTCGGTCTCGTCGAGGCCGAGGACGCGGGCGAGCGCGTCGAGGATCTGCTCGGAGGGCTGGGTCGCGCGGCCCTGCTCCAGGCGTACGTAGTAGTCGACGCTGACTCCGGACAGGTGCGCGACCTCTTCCCGGCGCAGCCCTTCGACTCGGCGGCGGCTGTCGGTGGGGATGCCGACGGCCGCCGGGTCGACCCGGGCACGCCGGGTCCGCAGAAAGCCCGCGAGATCGTCCATGGCCTCAGTATGGCCGCGGTGGTGACCGTGAAGGTGGTCCTGCCACTACCAGGAAGTCCGGTCCGATGGAAGAGGCACCCCTGTACGACGCGGCCCCGGCGGCCGAGCATCGACGGCGGCACACCACGTCGAAGGGAACATCCATGAGAACGCTCATCGTCTACGCCCACCCCGAGCCGCGTTCGCTGAACGGCTCGCTGAAGGACCTCGCCGTGTCCACGCTCCAAGCCGCCGGGCACGAGGTGCGGGTGAGCGACCTGTACGCGATGAACTGGCAGGCCGTGGTGCACGCGGCGGACTTCGGCGCGCACGCCACGAGCCCGCTTCAGGTGATACCGAGTTCGGCCGGGGCGTACGACGCCGGCGCGCTCACGCCCGACGTGGCGGCCGAGCAGGAGAAGCTGCTGTGGGCCGACACGGCGATCTTCCAGTTCCCGATGTGGTGGTACACGATGCCGGCGATCCTCAAGGGCTGGGTGGACCGGGTGTTCTCCTTCCACTTCGCGTACGGCGTCGGAGTGCACGACGAGACCCGGTACGGCGAGCGTTTCGGTGAGGGGACGCTCCAGGGGCGGCGGGCGATCCTGTCGGTGACCGTCGGGGGCCCGGAGTCCCACTACACCGACCGCGGGATCAACGGCCCGATCGAGGACCTGCTGTTCCCGATCCACCACGGGATCCTGTACTACCCGGGCGTGGAGGTACTGCCGCCGTTCGTGCTGTACGGCACCGACCGGATGACCGAGGAGAACTACCCGGACGTGGCCAAGGCCTGGGAACAGCGCCTGCTCACTCTGGAGTCGACCGAGCCGATCGCGTTCCGGCGGCAGAACTTCGGTGACTACGAGATCCCGTCACTGCGGTTGAAGGAGGGCCTGGAAGTCCCGGGCCGCGCGGGTTTCGGCCTGCACGTGCGCGGTTAGCCGCGATACCGGTCGGTCAACGGTCGCCAGGTCACCGGCCTCGTGCTCTCACCTGGCAGGTTGTCCGATGGGCGCTCCTGCTCCGGCCGAATCCAGCGGCCCGGAGGCCGGCTCGCGGAGAACACGTTGCGTCGGCGGCCGGTGTGGCGCTTGCCGCTGACGCTGCCCGGACCGCCGGCGGCACCGCGCCGCTCAGGCCGGCTGCCCGTGGTCGAGGGCGCTCAGCCGACGGTCGGTACGGGTCAGGCGTGCCTCCGTGCGGCGGCGGTTCCACCAGATCAGCGCCAGCATCGCCAGGCCGCCGACCAGCCAGCACAGACCCGCGACCCCATGGCCGGTGGCGAACCACAAAACCGTATTGGCCACGAAAACGAGGAACAGCAGCCCGAAAGCGAGAACCGCCCGCCGCCTGTCGTGCATCCGGCCGAGCTGCCACCGCACCAGCCGCCGCATCTGCCGACGCTGCTCCGGGTCCTGCGGCAGCTCACCGCGCCGCGCCAGCCGTGACAGCCGCGGCAGATCGTCCGCCTCCACCCCGGTCGCCCGGCTCACCCGGCGCCGGCCCATCCCCCAGGAAACGGCCATGAACCCGCCGTAGATCAGCGCCGAGACGATCGCCGAGGCCACCCCGCGATGTGACAGCAGACCGAACACCAGCCACAGCGCCGCGGCGAACAGCGCGGCGCCCCACCACGAGTCCAGCACCCGCCGGCCCCTGCGCGTACCCTCTTTCCCGCTCATGCCGTCATCTCCCAGCCGGTCGCGGGCACCCAGTCGCGCCCTGCTTCTACGGCTACCCGGCGACGCCGCAACAACGCTGTGCGCGACGCCAGTTGGCATGTGCGACGGGAGTTCAGCCGGCGGCAGTGATCCGCCACTGCTGATTGGCGCCGTTGGTGTCGCCGTACTGCGCCAGGCCGGAGCCGGAACCCGTGCGGCCCATGCCGTCGATGTACAGGCCGGTCGCGCGGTTCCGGATGCGCACGGTGTTGGCATCGGTCAGGACGGACCACTGCTGGTTGGCGCTGGTGGACCCGGCGTACTGGCCCAGCGCCGATCCGTTCGAGGTACGGCCCTGGCCATCCAGGTACAAGCCGGTGGCGCGGTTCTTGATGCGCACGTAGGTGCCGCTGTTCTCGATGGTCCACTGCTCCTCGAAGCGGTTGCCGTCGCCGCTCCACTGGTCGGCGCCGGATCCGTTCGCCGTCGCGCCGGCGCCGTCGACGTACAGACCGGTGGCGGCGTTGGTGATCCGCACGTAGGTGCCGCCCCCGTTGCCGATGCCCCACGCGTACTGGAGCCGGGTCAGACCAGAGGGGTTGGTCAGCGCCAGGTTGATGCCCGCGCCGGTTCCGCTCCTGGTGGTCAGGCTGTACCAGTCACCGTCGCGCAGACCGGGCCACAGCACGCTTCCCATGCCCAGGTCGTGCAACTCGCCGCTGACGCCTCGGACGTAGTCGGCGAAGAACGATCCACTGGGGACGCTGTAGTCGATGGTGTCGTACTGGACACCGTTCTTGCTGCCGGGGCCCATCGGACCGCCCCATTCGGTGGCGATCGTGCGGGCGGCGTAGCCGCCGATGTAACCCGCGAGGTGGTTGGCCCACTCGGTCTCGTCCTCGTAGCCGGCGAAGAACGAGTAGTCGTGCACCGCGAGCAGCGTGTCGTTGAGGCGGCTGTCGCCGCCGACGGCCGCGACGTTCTGGGCGAGGCCGGCGCCGTCCAGGATCACTCGGCCGCGGGGCACGCCGGGGTACCTGGCCAACCATGTGGAGTAGAGGTTGTCGAGGTCGGTGGTGCTGTAGCCGTAGGGCTCGTTGATGACCTCGAAGTAGGCGTTCGCGTTGCCACCGTACTTGGCGACGACGGTGTCCCACATCTGGTTGAAGGCGGTCGTGCTCGCCGGTTTCCCGTTGGCGTACGCCCAGTAGGCCAGGATCACCTTGCCCTTGCTCAGCGCCT
Source organism: Streptomyces sp. NBC_01190 (assembly GCF_045039895.1). Lineage (NCBI taxonomy): Bacteria > Bacillati > Actinomycetota > Actinomycetes > Kitasatosporales > Streptomycetaceae > Streptomyces > Streptomyces sp. NBC_01190. Next base: position 7,263,370 of record NZ_CP108580.1, on the reverse strand, counting down.
TGTCGATGGCGCCGGTGTACGTGGTCCAGTAACCCGAGACGGTGGGCTCGTTGATCGGCATCCGAACGGTGTTGGCACCGGTGATCGAGTACATCTGACCGACCACCCGGTCCGCTACGGCCGCCGCCGAGGCATTGGTGTCCGCCGAGCCGAGCCCGGACGGGTACAGCACGCCGTTGACGAAGTTGTCCCGCTGGTCGGCCCAGTTGACCCCGTGGAACTGGCTGGTGGCGGCGGGCCGCGCCGAAGCCGCCGGCGTCGCCGTCGCGCCGGAGGCCGGCGCGCCGAGGAGCATCAGGGCCAAGGCTCCGGCGACGGCTACCAGGCGCGGAAGGACGTGGCGCCGGGAAAGGCGTTCTGGCCTCCGGCGCCCTGAAGAGTTCGACGTGGAGGGGGGTCGACCGGTCACCGTACGTTTCGCGCGGGCGAGTTGAGTGGGCGTTGTGACGTTCACGCGGTGTCCTTGCGGTATGTGTGTGTGGGGGGCGACGTCTCCTCGCGCACGCGTTAGCGCTAACACATTGCCATTCCGGATGCCGGTCCGCGACGGCCGGGCCATGATCCATGGCTACGAGGTGTGCGTCGGGGCCCGACTATCCGAGGGTCCAATGCTGGTTGCTGCCGCCGTTGCAGGACCAGAGTTCGACCAGTGCGCCATCGGCGGTGGAGCCTCCGGTCACATCCAGGCACAGACCGGACTGGACGCCGGTGATCGTGCCGTTGGAGTTGACGTTCCATTGCTGGTTGGCCTGACCGTTGCAGGACCAGAGAACCGCCTTGGTGCCGTTGGCAGTGCCCTTGGCGTTGGCGTCCAGGCAGAGGGTGCTCCCGCCGACCGTGACCGTCAGCTCGTTCGACGAGTTGTGCGTCCAGGTCTGGTTGGCCCCGCCCGAGCAGCTGTATATCTGCTGCTGGGTGCCCGCCGTCGTGGTCGAGTTCGGGTCGTCCAGGCACTTGCCCGCACCCACCGCGTGCACAGCGCCCACGGTGCCGGTGGTGGTCCCGCCGCCGTCCAGCCCCATGAAGTGGATCGCGTAGGAGGCCATCGGTGTGCCCTGGATCGGCAGTTGGTGCCCGGCACCGACGATGCTGTACGTCTCGACCTGCGTGCCGCCGGAGCTGTTGTTGTACCGGGCCCGGTTCCAGTTGGCGACCGGGCTGTCGCTCGACGAGGGGGTCTGGCTCACCCCCAGCACGTTCGTCCACTGCTTGGTCTCTTCACCGAGATTGTGGTAGTTCAAGGTGGTGTCGGCGGTGCCGTGCCACAGCTGCACGCGGGGACGCGGTCCGGTATAGCCGGGATCGGCGTTATTGCGCACCAGGTCGCCCCACTGCTGCGGGGTCATGGAGACCTGGCCCCCGGCGCACGGCCCGTTCCAGCCGCGCACGGTGCCCGTGTAGAAGCAGTGGTAGGGCACGCCCATGAAGGCCGCGCCGGCCTTGAACACGTCCGGGTAGTCCGCGAGCATGACGTTGGTCATCATCCCGCCGGACGACTCGCCGGTGACGTAGACGGCGTTGGGGTTCCCGCCGTAGTGCTGCTCGGTGTACGTGATCATCGACATCAGCCCGACCGGGTCACTGCCGCCGTTACGCGTCAGCGCCTGGCTGGACGAGACGTCCCAGCAACTGCCGCCCGGGTTCGTCGAGGGGTAGATGACGATGAACCCGTTCTGGTCCGCCAGCGATCCGAAGTCGGTGCTGGAGTACAGATAGGGCCCGGAGCCCTGGCAGCCGTGCAGTGCCAGCAGGATCGGCGGGTTGGCCTTCACGCCGTTCGGCACGTACACGTACATCTGCAGATTGGTCGGGTTGGTGCCGAAGTTCGTGACCTGGGTCAACGAGGCCGCGGAGGCGTGGGGCGCGCCGGCCAGACTCGCTCCGACCGAAGCGATGACCGCCAGCAGCAGGCCGAGCAGGCGGGACTTCAGGTACCAGGATCGCAGCATGGGATTTCTACCTCCACGGGCCGTCGTTAGCGCTAGGAGTGGGTGGGTGTCCCCTCAGGTGCTCGGTCTGCCAGGGGCCACAGGTCGGCCCTGCCGCAGAGATACGTGTCAACCCGTCTCCAGCGAGGCTTGCCTGCGACGGCGGATCATGGGAGCGCTCCCATAGGACGGTAGTGAGTCGGCGGCGATTCGACAAGACTCCTGTCACGGGACAGACCTCGGGCCCGGAAAACCGCCCGGCGAGGCGGCCCCGCGGGGACTTCCGCGGCTCGGCGGGCCTGCTGCGGCAAGGGTTGACACCGCACACCACGCGGTGCAGAGTGCCGTCGTTGGAGCTGACCCGTCTACCGCGAGCGGGTACGCCTAGCTGGTGTTAGCGCTAACGCTCACCCTCGCGCCGCCCTTGCCCACCCCCCACTGCAAGGAGAAGTCCGCGTGAACACCCGAAACCTGCCACCGCCCAGAGATCACACCGCGCGATATCCCGTCAGCCAGCGTCCGCCGGTGGAGCCCTCGCCGAGGGTGTCACCGTGCGAGCCGGCCTCGCACGTCCCCGGCTGAGAGCACGCTCGCTCGGAAGTCACCTCCTTCCACGCGTTACCGGTGACTGTGGTGATCCGCAGACGGCCGCTCCGCCGACCGAGCCCGGCTCGCCCGTCACCGCTTTCCCGGCGTCGCCCGCGTCAGGACTCCGCCGGGCTGACCACCGGCACGGCGGCAGGTGAAGGGTCTCCGTCGGCGCCACGCCGCGCCGCGGCGCCGGACCCTACGCATGGCTCCGGCTGCGGCGCCGCGGCCGACGGCAGCCGCTGCCACCTCATCTGCCGCCTCGCGCCGCGCGGTTGATCGGTCCGCGCTGACGAACGCCGGTGAACCGTCAGCTCTCCGGCATCCCTTCCTCCTGCGAAGCCACCTGATCACCGCCTCTTCGGACCGAGCGCAGGAGTCCGTGCCCGGCGGACCGTCTTTCGACGGCGCCGCCATCCCCGGGCTGCTCACACCGACCACTCCCACCCTCACCCGCACCAGCCCCTGAGAAGAGAGAGCCATGACATCACCGCAGGACGTATCAAAGAGCGGCGGGCCGAAGTCCCCGAGCCGGCGGGCGGTGCTGGTGGCACTGGGGGTGCTGCCGGTCCTCTCCGTCGCGTTGCCGCATTCCCGTGCGGCAGCCGCCGCAACCGCCGCAGCCGCCGCCGTGGTCGTCGACCCGTCCGCCCGGCGGCAGACGATCCGCGGCTTCGGCGGCATGAATCATCCGGCCTGGGCGGGTGACCTGACCGCTGCCCAGCGGGACACCGCGTTCGGCAGCGGCACGGGCCAGTTGGGGTTCTCGATACTGAGGATCCACGTCGACGAGAACAAAGCGAACTGGGGTGCGGAGGTGGCGACGGCCCAACGGGCGGTGGCGCACGGGGCGATCGTCTTCGCCTCCCCGTGGAATCCCCCGGCCAGCATGGTCGAGACGTTCACCCACGGGAGTCAGACCGACGCCAAGCGCCTGCGGCACGACATGTACGGCGCCTACGCGCAGCATCTGAACGACTTCACCACGTTCATGAAGAGCAACGGGGTGGACCTGTACGCCATCTCGATCCAGAACGAGCCCGACTACGCCTCGACCTGGACATGGTGGACCGCGAGCGAGATCGTCACCTTCCTGCGCAACAACGCCGGCTCGATCAGTACCAGGGTCATCGCGCCGGAGTCCTTCCAGTACGTCAAGAGCATGTCGGATCCGATCCTCAACGACTCGACGGCTCTGGCGAACCTGGACATCCTCGGTGCCCACCTCTACGGCACGGCGTTCTCGAACTTCCCCTACCCCCTGTTCCAGCAGAAGGGAGCGGGCAAGGAACTATGGATGACCGAGGTCTACTACCCCAACAGCACCGACTCCGCCGACCTGTGGCCCGCGGCGCTCGGCGTCGGGGAGCACATGCACCACGCGATGGTGGACGCCGAGTTCCAGGCGTACGTGTGGTGGTACATCCGGCGCAGTTACGGCCCGATGCGTGAAGACGGGCAGATCAGCAAGCGTGGCGCGATCATGGCGCACTTCTCGAGGTTCGTCCGCCCCGGATACGTACGCATCGACGCGGCGTCCAACCCCCAGACCAACGTCTACACCTCCGCCTACACAGGCGGTTCCACGGTGGTCGTGGTGGCCGTGAACAAAGGGACCGGCGCGGTCAGCCAGCAGTTCAGCCTGGCGAACACCACACCGTCCGGCGTGGCCTCCTACGTCACCGACTCCAGCAGGACCCTCGCATCCCTGAGCGGACCCAGCCTGTCGGGCGGCATCCTGACCGCCACACTCCCCGCGCAGAGCGTCACCACCTTCGTGATCACCGTGGGAACATCCGGCGGAACCGACAGCACACCGCCCACCGCGCCCGGCGCCCCCACCGCCGGCGCGGTCACGTCCACCTCGGTCACGCTCAGCTGGGCGGCCTCCACCGACGACACCGGCGTGACCGGCTATGACGTGGTCCGCGTCAGCGGCAGCACGGAAACCACCGCCGCGACCTCCACCACGGCCGGCGCCACCGTCACCGGGCTGAACGCCGGCACCGCCTACACCTTCGCGGTGTACGCACGCGACGCCGCCGGCAACCGCTCCACCCGCAGCGGCACCGTCACCGCCACCACCAGCGGCACCGGCGGCACGGCGGGAGGCTGCGGGATCGGATACCGGGTGACGGGAAGCTGGAGCGGCGGCTTCCAGGGCGAGATCGTCATCCACAACACCGGCAGCGCCGCCCTCGACGGCTGGACCCTGGCCTTCACCTTCACCGCCGGCCAGACCATCACCCAGTTGTGGGGCGGCACCCCCGCGCAGAACGGGAACACCGTGACCGTGACCCCGGCCGACTACACCCGCACCATCCCCGCCGGAGGCTCCGTCACCGTCGGGTTCCTCGCCAACCAGGGCAGCACCAATCCCGCCCCGACCGCCTTCACCCTCAACGGCGCGGGCTGCACGACCGCCTGACCGTCCGCAAACCGCGGCTCCCGAAGAGCGATTGCCCCGGAGCGTGCCGCCGGCCGCCGTGGGCTGCGCCGAGCCCCTGGCCGGCGGCCGATCAGCGGAAGTGACCTGCCATTACGCACTGAATCAAACAGAGGCAAACAACAGGTTCGGACAAAACTCTTGACCGCCCGTCAGCGCGCTCCTACGATCAGCCACCGCTTGGGCAATACAGAGCATCAGACGCACCGGCCGCCCCAGGGCGGCCAGGTCGACGAACACCGCGACAAGCACCGCAGGCAGGAGCCGTCACCCGTGCCGGAAACCCCCATGAGAGCGCTCACATCGCGCGGCTCCGCTGGAACCGGATCCGGCCGGGCCCCGACCCGCGGTCCGGCGCAGGCGCACCACGGGCCGACCGCCGGGCCCTACCTCAGCAAAGGATCGTGGCATATGAACGCATCTCGATGGCGACCGCGCCGAGTGACCTCCGGCAGGCGATGGCTGCGCCTGGGGTTGGCGCTGCTCCTCAGCGGTGCTGCCGGCACCGGCGCCCTGGTGGCCGCCGCCCCCGCGGCGCAGGCGGCCACGGCGATCACCATCAACGGCGGTTCCACCGGGCGGGCCTTCGACGGGGTGGGGGCGATCAGCGGCGGCGGCGGCAACTCCCGGCTGCTGATCGACTATCCGGCCACGCAGCGCTCGCAGATACTGGACTACCTGTTCAAGCCCGGTTACGGCGCCGCGGTGCAACTGCTGAAGCTGGAGATCGGCGGCGACGCCAACTCCACCGACGGCGCCGAGCCGAGCATCGAGCACGCGCGCGGCGACGTGAACTGCAACGCGGGCTACGAGTTCTGGCTCGGTGAGCAGGCGGTGGCACGCAACCCGAACATCAAGATCGTCGCCCTGCCCTGGGCCGCGCCCGGCTGGATAGGCGGCGGCAACTTCTGGTCGACGGACATGATCAACTACGACCTCCAGTGGCTGGACTGCGCCAAGCAGCACAACCTGCCGGTCAGCTACATCGGCGGCTGGAACGAGCGCGGGCACAACAAGACCTGGTACGAGAACCTGCGCACCGCCCTGGACTCCCACGGCTACAGCGGGGTGCAGATCGTCGCCGACGACAGCTTCGGCTGGGGTGCGGCGGACGACGCGCAGAGCGACCCGGCGTTCAAAGCGGCGGTCGGCGTGGTCGGCGCGCACTATCCGTGCGGCTACCTGGGTGCCGCGACTTCGTGCTCGTCGAGTTCCAACGCGGTGGCGTCCGGCAAGCCGCTGTGGGCCAGTGAGTTCGGGTCGCAGGACTACATGACCGGCTCCGCTCCGTACATCCGCAGCATCACCCGCGGATACCTCGACGGGCAGATGACCGGCTTCATCAACTGGCCGCTGATCGCCGCGCTGACTCCGAACCTGCCCTTCGCCACCGACGCGCTGGCGGTGGCCTCCTCGCCGTGGTCGGGCGCGTACACGCTCGGCAAGAGCCTGTGGGCCAACGCCCAGGTCGCCCAGTTCACCCAGCCCGGCTGGCGCTTCCTGACCGGCTCGGCCTCCGGGTACCTCGGCGGCAACCGTGGCAACGGCAGCTACATCTCGCTGAAGTCCACCAACGGCACCGACTACTCGACGATCTACGAGACGACCACCGCCTCCGCGGCGCAGACGGTGAACGTCAACGTGACGGGCGGCCTGAACACCGGCACCGTCCACGTGTGGTCCACCGACCTGGGCTCGTCCAGCTCGGCCAACTGGTTCGTCAAGCAGTCCGACATCACACCGACCGGCGGCAGCTACACGCTGACGCTCCAGCCCAACCGGATCTACTCGGTGACCACCACCACCGGCCAGGGCAAGGGAACAGCGGCCGGCCCGGCCGCCGCGCCGCTCGCGCTGCCCTACAGCGACACCTTCGAGTCCAACGCCTCCCGTACCGAGGCGAAGTACTTCTCCGACATGCAGGGCTCCTTCGAGGTACGCCCCTGCACCGGGGGCCGGACCGGGCAGTGCCTCCAGCAGGTCACGCCCACCCGGCCCATCGAGTGGCAGGACGACAGCGACGCCTTCGGCCTGCTCGGTGACACGTCCTGGAGCAACTACACGGTCAGTACCGACGTGAACTTCCAGCAGGCCGGCACCGTCACCCTGCTCGGCCGGGCCAACACCCAGCAGCGCCCGCAGTCGCACCAGGCGGCGTACCAGCTGCGGCTGAGCAACACCGGGTCCTGGTCGATCGCCAAGAACACCACATCGGGCACGCTGACCACCCTCGCGTCGGGCAGCCGCGGCTCGCTGGGCCTCAACACCTGGCACACCGCCACGCTCAGCTTCACCGGCAGCCAGATCAGCGCCACCCTCGACGGCACCGCCCTCGGCTCCGTCTCGGACAGCTCCTACTCCGCCGGCCAGGTCGGACTGGGAGTCGTCGGCTACCAGACCGACCTGTTCGACAACCTCTCGGTCACCCCGACCAGCGGCAACGGCGGCGGTGGCAGCACGGGTCCGATCAGGGGGCAGGCTTCGAGCCGATGCGTCGACGTCCCCAACGCCACGCAGACCAACGGCACGGTCACCGAGCTGTGGGACTGCAACAGCGGCGCCAACCAGAACTGGACCCTCACCTCCACCAAGCAGCTGACCGTCTACGGGAACAAGTGCCTGGACGTCAACGGGCGCGGCACGGCCGACGGGACGGCGGTCGACATCTACGACTGCAACGGCGGCACCAACCAGCAGTGGACGCTGAACTCCGACGGCACGATCGTCGGCACCGGCTCGGGCAAGTGCCTGGACGCCACGGGCGGTGCCACCGCCAACGGCACCCTGTTGCAGATCTGGACCTGCAACGGCGGCGCCAACCAGCAGTGGACCCGCGGCTGACCTGCGGGTGACGCTTTTCGGGCCCGGTCCCGTCCTGTGACTGGTGGTACCAGGCACAAGGCGGGACCGGGCCGCATGCTGGTGTTCATGAGATCACGGGGTTCCCCGGGGCAGGACGGCCCGGCGGAGGAGGCCCCGGCAGGCGTCCGGCCCGCGCCGCGAGGAACCGGCCGCGCGCCGTCAGCACAACCTACGGAGAGTGGAGCACAGTGGCCGAGCGCGGCGCATGGGCGATTCCCGACCTGACGGGAAGGACGGCTGTCGTCACCGGCGCGACCAGCGGCGTCGGTTTCGAGGTGGCGAAGCAGCTGGCCGGGGCCGGAGCGCGGGTGATCCTCGCCGTTCGCGACGCGGAAAAGGGGCGCCTGGCCCTGGAAGGGATCCACGCCGCGGCCGCCGGGGCCGTCGTCCGGCAGGAGCCCCTCGATGTCGCGTCCCTGGCGTCGGTACGGGAATTCACGAAGCGCTTCCGGGAATCCGGCACCGTGCCGGACATCCTGGTCAACAACGCGGGGATCATGGACGTCCCGCGCCGCGAAGTGTCCCCCGACGGATTCGAGCTGCAGCTCGCAACCAACTTCCTGGGGCACTTCGCACTGACCGCCGGCCTGCTCGACCCGCTGCGCGCCTCGCCCAACCAGCCGCGGGTGGTCCACGTCGGAAGCCTCGCGATCAACTTTCCCACCACCAGGATCGACCTGGCGGACTTCCAGCTGGCGCGCGGATACTCGGGGATGCGCGCCTACGGCCAGTCCAAGCTCGCCGCCCTGCTCTTCGCCCTCGAACTCGGCCGCAGGAGCGACCTCGGGGGGTGGGGCATCACCAGCACCGCGGCCCACCCCGGCTCCTGCGCCACGAACCTCCAGGTGACGGGCAAGCTCCTCGGCACCGGCAAGGTGGAGCGGCCGGTCAACGCGACGACCCTGGTCATGCGGATCCCCGGCCTGCACCACAGCGCTGCCCAGGGCGCGCTTTCCGTCGTCCGGGCCGCCACCGACCCGGACGCGCGGTCGGGCGCCTACTTCGGCCCCGCGCGGAACTTCGAGGTCGTCGGCCCCCCGCGCCCAGCCCGCGTCCCCAAAGCCGCGACCGACCCGCGGCTCGCCCACGACCTATGGGAACGAGCCGTACTCCTGACGGGCGCCGAATGGCCGGACCGCACCGCCCCCGGCCGGCCCCCGGCGAACCGAGCGACCCCGTAGACAAGGGCGACCACGGCGGCCGGGGCGACCGGGGCGACCGGGGCGAAAGAAGTCGCTGACCGCGCCGGGCACGGCGTACCGGCCCACGCCCTGGTCGGAGCGGATACCCGCCCGCTCCCCCGGGGCGCGGCCGGCGGGGTCGGCGGGCCCCGTCCTGTGACTGGTGGTACCAGGCACAAGGTGGGACCGGGCCGCATGCTGGTGTCCATGAGATCAAGGGATTCCCCGGGGCAGGACGGCCCGGCGGAGGAGGCCGGCGGCGACGGAGGCGGCTCGGGAAGCCCAGGCGGCGGCACCGGGGGCCGGGCGCTGGGTGACTTCCTGCGCGCCCGGCGGGCGGCGGCGGACCCGGCCCGGCTGGGCTTCCCCGGCGATGGGAAATCCCGGCGGGTGCCCGGCCTGCGCCGCGAGGAACTGGCCGAGCTGGCGCACGTCAGCACCGACTACATCGTCCGTATCGAGCAGGGCAGGAAACGGCGGGTCTCGGGCGCCGTCCTCACCGCGCTGGCGGACGCCCTGAAGCTGACCGACGACGAGCGGCTCTATCTGTTCGCGGTGGCCGGGGTCGCCCCCGCCCCGCCCGGCGCCGCCACGGCCGCCGAGGACCGGGTACCGAAGAGCGTCCTGCTGCTGCTGGACAACCTGACCGGCCTGCCCGCTCTGGTGCTGAACCGCCGGATGGACATCCTGGCCTGGAACAGGCTCGCCACCGGGCTGCTCGGCGACTTCGGAACCCTCTCGGAGGGTCCCCGCAACCTCGTCCGCCTCATCTACCTGGACCCCTCCTACCGGACCCTCTTCGGTGACGGCTGGGAGCCGATGGCCAAAGAAGCCGTCGCCGTCCTGCGGATGGAAGCCGGCCGGCGGCCCCAGGACGCGGCGCTCCAGGCGCTCGTCGGCGAGCTGTGCGTCCGGGACGAGCGCTTCGGTGCCTGGTGGGCGGCACAGACGGTCAGCGGACCTCGGCAGCGCCGCAAGGTCTACCACCACCCGATGGCGGGCCCGCTCACCCTGGAGGTCGAAGTGCTCGCCATCGAGAGCTGCCCGGGACTGTCGCTGGTCACCTACACACCGTCGCCCGGCTCCCACTCGGAGCAGGGGCTGCGCTTCCTCGCCGAGCTCGCCGAGCGGATCTCCGAGGACGACGTCGCGGCCGCCGGCGCCGGCCACGGCGCGCGCGGCGCCCGATCGCGAAACACGTTGAAGCACCACCGTTGAGGAACTTTTTCGAGGACGCCTCCCCTTCTCTGGTGGGGCGCTCGCGGCAAGTCAGGGACATCTGTGACTTCCTCGCTGCCACCCGGCGCGGTGGTGCGCTCCCGCTGTCCGGACAGGCGGGAGTGGGAAAAACGGCTCTGCTCGACGCCGCGGCGGAAGCGGTGTCCGCGGCGGGGACGCGAGTCGTGCGTGCCGCCGGAGTCGAATTCGAAGCCGACGTGAGCTACTCCGGGCTCAACCAGCTCCTCTTCCCCCTCACCGAATTCCTCGGCGAGCTTGACCACGCGCAGCGCGGAGCCCTGCGCACGGCACTGGGATTCGACAGCGGACCGGCGCCGGCACCGACTGCCGACCGCGCGCCACGGTCACCCCAACTGCTTCTCGAATTCGGCACGCATCTTGTCGCCCCCCGACGAGCGCCACTCAGCGACCGCCGAGTCCCACGAGGAAATCGATTTCCGGCCGGTGAGGACGCGCCTTGGCCGCCTCGGGATTTGCGGGCACAAAGACGGTGTCGGGCGGCGAAGTCCGCCTGGGCCCGGATCGCAGTCGGTCACGGCAACGGCGACCTGCGTTTCCGTCTCCGCGATGAGCCACGGATCCAGCCGTGGGAAGCCGTCCCCGGCCGTCGGTGCCCGCCCGGCGGGAGGCACTCGTCACGCCCGAACCTGGCAATGGCGCTGATGGTAGGCTTTTCATGTCCTAAGGCCTTCCGGAGGCGCCCGGGTGCCATCGCGAAGACCTCATTCTCCGCAGGCTTCGAGTGGGCATTGAACAAGAACAAAGCCCTGCGCGAGAGGTGGAGAAGGTGTCGGATGCGAACAGCCCATCGGTGACCGGCAAAATACTTGCCCTGCTGGAAGTGTTCTCGGACGAGACTCCCGCACTCACGCTTACGGAATTGTCACAGCGGACCGGACTGTCGCTTCCCACCGTACATCGCCGGGTCGCCGAACTCACCGCCTGGGGGGCGCTCGAGCGCGGCCCCGACCGGCGGTACAGAGTGGGTCTGCGACTCTGGGAGTTGGCCGCCCTTGCTCCGCGCGGCCACGGTATCCGGGATATCGCCCAGCCGTTCATCCAGAATCTCTACGACCCGACAAAGCAGCAGCACATCCACCTTTCCGTGCGCAATCACCTCGACGTGGTCATTCTGGAACGTCTCAGCGCGCCGCAGGCTCCGCAGATCATCAGCCGCGCCGGCGGACGATTCGGCACTTTTGCCACGGGAGCCGGACTGGTGCTGCTCGCCCATGCCTCCGAGGACGTGCGCGAGGAATACCTGGCAGGTCCGCTGCCCCGCTACACGGACAGCACCGTCACGGATGCCCACCGGTACCGATCCATCCTGGCCGCGGTGCGCAGGCAGGGCTACTCCTCCAGCGATCGGATGATGGGCCCCGACATCCACTGCGTGGGCGCACCGATTTACGGGCCGGACCACTCCGTGGTGGCAGCCCTTTCCATCTGCTTCCGCAGCGGGACTCGATCCGTCCACGAGGTCGCACCCACTGTCCGTGCGACCGCCCGCGGCATCTCACAAGCCCTGGTCGGCCAGTTCCCGTCGTAAAGCGGCCGACGAAGTGGACCCCTACTCGTTGACCGGCTGCCAGCGGCCCGGCGCTATTCCGGGTGGCAGCCGGTCAGGCATGGCGCCCAGGGCGAAAGCACCCACCACGACCTCCTTGAACTCGGTCAGTCCGAAGACGCGACGGACGAGGTCGGGGTCTCCGGTGTTCTTCAGCGCACAGGGGGCCAGCCCCATGGCGGTCGCGACAAGGTACATGGTCTGGTACAGGATGCCCACGTGCGTGAGCGTCAGCGCGTGGGCGATCGAGGCGTAGTTCCAGCCCACGCGTTGATGGCGGGCGACGACCGTGAAGTGAATGTCCGGCCGGGCGCCGGACGATCTGCTGATGTCGGCGGTCAGGGCCAGGAAGTCGGCCCTTTTCTCGCCGACCGGTTCCAGCCGGTGGCCCATCGGGTCGTAGTGGTAGAGACCGGCGGGGATGTCGGCGCAGCGGCCGACGGTCACGAACAGCTCCAGTTCGTGGCAATGATCCGTACTCGGATAGGGACGGGATGTGCGTTCGTAGGGCGGACGGGACTCCCAGTCGTAATAGAGGCCCGGACCGGTGCCGTACCAGCTGCGGACGCGGGCCACCCGATAGAGGAATTCGCCCAGCTCCGCCGCACCCAGCGGTTCCTCGGCGGATGCCAGCACCGATCTGCGGGACTCGATCGCCTCGGTCAGCGACGGGTCTCTGCGGTGGACCTCGGCCCATTCGGGACGCGGCAGTTCGACGGCCGGCCCGGGAAGCGGCGCCATGACCGGGGGCTCGGCCGGGTGCACGTTGTAGAAGCGGTGCGGGGGCGCGGACAGCGGCCGGGTACGGGCCTGGAACAGCATCTCGTGGAAGTCCCACTGATCCAGCACCGGATCTCCCTCTTCGGGGAAGACCGGCTCGCTACCATCCGGATCACCGGGCTTCGGCGGGTGCGCGGCCTCCGCGAGCCCGAGCCCGCACAGCAGGCCGACCAACTGGCTGACGACGCCGAGGCCGAGGCCGAGCCGATCGGCCAGGTCGGCGGGTGTGACCGGTTGCGCCATCGCGAAGGCCAGCGCGCCGGCGGTCCGGTGGGTGAGCAGGACCTGGGCCGCCGCCCGCGGGGATTCGAGGACGAAGGCATCGTCCACCGAGTGGCCGTAGCTGAACCGGGACAGTCGGACGGGCCGGTGCGGTTCGGCCGGTGGCACGTCGCACCAGGGGAGCTGACGGACTGGCAGCACGCGCATCAGCTCGTCACCGTCATCGAGGACGCGGTGTTCGAGGAGGTGCCCCACCGTGTCCAGGACCCGGGCCCACTTCTCTTTGCCGGCCCCGGCCTCCAGCGCGCGGCCGAGTTCGGATACGCGCACCGGGCCGTCGGCGAGTCTGCGCAGGCGGTCCTGCACCTGGGGGGGCACGCCGCGCATGATCAGGGAACGTGGCGGTTTCCACAGGATGGTGCGGACCTCGTCGAGGTAGAGGTCGACCTCCGACCGCAGCGTGCTGTGGATGTTCTCGGCGATGAACACGGGAGTTCCGTCCTTCTCACGAGCGGTCGGCCCGGCACGGATCGTTGGCGGGGGGACCGGAGCAGTGGTTCTGCCCGGCGGCGCGGTCGGTGCCCGGGAGTGGTTCGCCGCGCGTGGCGGGCGGGCGCGAGTCCGGGGTGACGCTCAGGGTGCCACCCTGGCCGCCCCCGAGGTCAGCAGCTCGCCCACCAGGCGGATCGCGGCCCCGTCGTCGGTGGCTGGTGCCATGTCCGCCGCGCACCAGGGCTGATCGGTGGCCTGCTCCCGGCGATCGGCCAGCCAGCGCCCCGCCTTCTCACCGACGGTGATCGCCACGGTGCCGACGCTCAGCGTGAACCGGCCGTCGGGCCGTGCGTCCAGACCGGTGATGTGCTCGGGGACCAGCCGCACCCGGGTATCGGCGGTGACGGTTGCCGACAGGAGGGAGGCGGCGTGCATGGGAGCATCCGGGAGATCCCCGCGCATCCCCAGAGCGGCGTCGGCGGCCACCGCGTCGGTGTCGACGTGAGGCAGCGCCGCCGCGAGTGCGGCGGCGACATCGGCGACGGCCAGGCGCAGTTCCTGCGGCCGGCCGCCGATGCCCATGGGAAGGCGGTGGCGCAGAGTGTCGAACTCCGGGCGCCGTTCGTCCATCGCCTGGATGACACGCATCGCCAGCCAGTAGCGGGTGAACGGCAGGAATCCGAAGCTGACGTGGAGGGAGGGGCGGTCGGTCGTGTGCCCTCCATGGATCCAGCCACGGGGTATCCACAGGACCTGTCCCGGCCGCAGGTCGACGGCCAGGTCGGGTTGACGTGTCCGGCACCGCTCCTGGTCGGCGTCACTGAGCGCTTCCCACTCGTGAGCCAGGGGAAGTGGGCGGACCGGCGTGTGCAGGTGCCATGTCTTGCTGCCGGACGTCTGCACCAGGAGGACCGACTCGATGTCCCAGTGGTACCCGAAGCCGCGGCCTCCGGCCGGCGTGAGGAAGGCGGAGGCGTCCACCGGGGAGCAGCCGCTCTCGAACGACAGCCGCCGGCAGAGTTCGGCGGTGGGTTCCCAGACGTGCTGGAGACCGTCCAGCACCAGGGTCGAGCCCTTCGCCAGGAGTCTGCCGACCCGGGAAGGGCTCACGCTTCCCGCGGAACGGGCGTTGGAGCGGCCGGCGCCTCCCGCACGGCTCAGATAGGACGAGACGGGCGCCGTGACGCCGTCGCTGACGACCCTGAGCTTGTCGGAGGACAGGTTCTGGCCCACGACGCGGTCCACGTCGGCAAGGGTGAGCAGCCGGGTCAGCGGCTCCGCCGGCATCTCCCAGACAACAGGTGCGTCGGGCGGTGCGGAGACGAACGCGGTCGGGTCGGGGACGAGCGAGGAAAGAGCGCGCAACTGCATGGCTAACCCTGTTCGGCAGAGGTCGGGGTGCTTCCGGCCGGGCCGGCTCTCGTGGAGGACCGGCCCGGCCGCGGGGGCCCGAGTACCCAGCACCCGGGCGTCGGCGGGCTACAGGTAGGGCGGGTAGGTGGTCTGGCCGCCGTCGCCACCATCGACGATCTCCAGGTCCTCCTCGGTGAGTTCCTGGTCGGTGTCCTCCACGAGGTGCTGCTCGCCCGCGGTGCGGGCGGCCTCGGACTGCTGAGCCTTCTTCTTGTCGGCCATGGTGTTCCTTTCTGGGGGTTTCCGGCGCCGTTCGGCGCCGGGTTACTTCACCGACACGCCGGTCTCGCTGTACGCGAGGACCTTCGCCTTCATGCCGGACGCTTTGGTGGGGATGTAGGTCATGAACATTTCGAGCCGGTCGATGGTGAAGGACCTGGCCGTCGCACCCGCGGGCCTGCCCAGCAGCGCCGCGTCGTTGCTCCCGGCACGCAGCGACGCGGTCGCCTGGGCCGTCTTGGCCACCAGGCGGTCGGTGACGGTGATCGCGGTGAAGGCCACCACCCCGCCGTCGGCCGTGCGCAGCGCGAAGGCCTGCGGGGCGACGGAGGCCAGCGCGCGGGTCAGGGTGACGCCTCGGGAGCCGAGCACCTTGCGGCCCAGGGTGAAACCGTTTCCCAGCATGTCGTCCAGCGGCGGGCTGTACGCGAACGCGTCCTTGTCCCGCAGACCCCGCACGTAGTGGCTGGTGATCGCCTGGCCCAGGTCGGTGGGAGCGATGAGCAGGCCCGCGCCCGAGCTGACGGACGCGGCCGCGCCCGCCGAGTTCAGCGCGAAGGGGCCGACCGTCTCCTGCTCGCTGGGCGTCAGCGCGAACGCGGCCAGGAAGTGGTCCGCCGGCGTCTCCTGGTAGTAGACGTCATATGTGGGCTGCGGAGCCGGGACGCCGCCGATCACCCGCTGGGAGATCGAAAGGAACCAGCGCGGGTAACCCGGTTGGGCGGGGACGACGAAGTGCGGGTCGGTGCTGGTGATCTGCGGGATCTTCTGCCGCAGCGTCTTGCTGATGGTCATCAGGGCCACGCTGGAGGTGCGCAGCGGGGGCCTTTCGATCGTCGCCAGACCGGTCGCGTCGAAAGCGGCGTTCACCGCGTTGTTCTGCTGGTCGTACGCCCGTACGACCGCCGCCGCCTGTGCGGTGGTCACCGCGGGCGCCCCCGGGCGCGGTGGGGCCGCGGCGGTCCGCGTGGCGGTACCGCATCCGGTGACGACCGCCGCGCCCGCCAGCAGCCAGCACACGGCGACGGGTACGCGAGGAGGTCTGTGTCTGCTCATGGTGTTTCCCATCACTGCATCTGTCGGCGGACGAGCTGGTGGAACAGGCCGTTCGTGTCTTCGAGCAGGCTCGCGGGCGACCCGAACTGGGCCACCCGGCCCTGGGAGAGAACGATGATCTTGTCGGCGTCCATCACGGTGGACAGCCGGTGCGCGATCACGATCCGGGTCGCCCGTAGCTGCCGGGTGGCCTCGGTGACGGTCTGCTGGGTGGCGTTGTCCAGCGCGCTGGTGGCCTCGTCGAAGAAGAGGATCCGGGGGCGCCGGATGAGGGCGTGCGCGATGGCCAAGCGCTGCCGCTGTCCGCCGGAGAGCGTCGAGGCGTCGCTGATGTACGTGTGCATGTTCATCGGCATGGCCTCGATATCCGCGCGCAGCCCGGCGAGTTCGGCCGCCGCCCACGCTTCGTCCAGCGAGTAGTTCAGGGCTCCGGTGATCGCCTGGAAGATGGAGCCGCTGAACGGCTGGACTTGCTGGAGCACCACCCCGCACTGCCGCCGGACGGCGGCGCTGTCCAGGGAGGAGAGGTCCTGTCCGTCGTACAGCACGGTGCCGGCGTCGGGCGTCTCGAAGCCGAGCAGCATCCGCAGCAGGGTCGACTTCCCGCCGCCGCTGGCGCCGACCACGGCGACGAACTCGCCGGGCCGCACCCGGAAGGAGACATCGTCGAGCACCGGAGGCGCGTCCTTGGCGTAGCCGAACGTCAGGTGGTTGACCTCGACGTCCCCGGAGAGTTCGCCCGGGGCGATGCTCAGCGCCGAGGACTCCAGCGGCTCCTGGAGGATCGGCCGGAGCCGGGTGAACATCGGGACCACGGCGACGGCGGACGCGACTCCACCGGTCACCTGGGTGAGCGATGCGAGCATGATCGTCAACGACGCGTTGAACGCCAGGAAGCTCGGTACCGACAGGTGGGCGGCGGAGCTCGACGTGACGAGGAAGAACACCAGCAGGCAACTGGGGGTGAAGGCGGCGTTGAAGACGGTGACCGCGTTCTGGTAGCGGCCGATCCGCTTCTGCAGCTCCTTCTGCTGGGAGAAGGTGTCCGCCCAGTCGGCGTAGGCCCGGTTCTCCGCGGCGGCCACCTGGAGCTTGGGCAGGCCGCGGAGCTTCTGGAAGACCTTGTTGGTCAACTGGTAGCCCAGCTGGAGCGACTTGGTCTGCCACCGCATCTGCCGGGTGCCCAGCACGGCGAAGGCGCCGAGGCCGACGACGACGAAGGCGGCGCCGAGCAGGCCGAGCGGCACGCTGATCCAGAACAGCACCACGAAGTTGACCAGCGCGACCGCGCCGGCGTAGAGGACGGTGGAGCTCACCCCCATCAGTACGGTGCGGATGTCGGCCACGCCCAGGGCCGCGCCGGCCAGCTCACCGGTGGAGTAGCGCTTGAAGAAGGTCACCGGCAGCCGCAGCAGCCGGTCCCACACCGCGGCCTGCACCGTGGCCTCGAACCGGCCTTCCAGCCGGAGCAGTGCCAGGTTCTCCATCACTCCGAACGCCGCCGAGGCCACCGTGGCCATCAGCAGGGCGACACATATCTCCACGATGAGGCCGCGCTCGGCCTGCGGCACCAGCCGGCCCAGTACGGTGCCGGTGCTGAGCGGCACCAGCACGCTGAGAACCACCGCGATGAGGGTGCTCGTCGCGACGGAGCGGATGTCGCCGCCCGCGCCGCGCAGCCCCTCGCGCACCAAGCGCCAGTTGCTGACCGCGGTTTCGGGCAGTGGCCGGTAGAGCATGACACCGTGCGGCTGGTACGCCGCGGCGGCACCCTCGTCGAGGTTGGTCGCGGTGCCGGTGGCGGAGTCCCAGGCCTGGTACCTGCCGCGGTGCCAGAGCAGCGCCACCGGTTCGCCGTTGTCCCGCCGGTGGCCGACCAGCGGGCCGACGTCGGTCCGCCACCAGGTGTCCTTGAGGGCGATCACCCGCGTCCGCAGCCGGGCCCGCACCGCCCACTGCTCGATCGGCCCGACCTGCGACTTCGGGGACGGGCCGTCCGCGGGCAAGTGCTCGATGCCCATCGTCTGGGCGACCATCCGGCAGGCGGCCGAGGTCGCGTCCTCGTCGGTCGCCCTGGACCGCAGGATCCGCTGATCGGTGAGTCGCAGGGCACCGCCCAGGGCCCGCTCGGCCCGGTCGTCGGCGGCCCGGTTGGCGGCCAGTCCGGCCTTGATCCGGGACGCGGAGCGCGCTTCCTTGCTCTCGATGGCCCGGTCGATCGTGTAGAGGACGCGGTTCTCGAACTGGAGCACGCTCCGCCACAGTTCACCGTCGCGGTGCAGATTGCGGGTGGAGCGGACGCGCACCCGGGCCGCCGAGGTGCTGCTGAGCCAGTCCTGCGGGCCCAGGGTCAGGCTGTCGGCCCGCGCGATCGAGGCGCTGTCGGTGGACCCGCCCGCGCGCACCTCACCGGCGAGGACGTCCACCCAGACGACGCCCTCCAGCGGCCGCCCGCTGCCGCCTTCTTCGAGGTCGACCTCGGTGTCCGGGACGAGGGCCTCGAAGTCCTGCGGCGGCAGACCATCCCGGGTGAAGTCCATCAGGACCGACAGGCCGCGGTCGACGCCCTCGGCCAGAGCGGCGACAAGGGTACGGGTGGTCGTGGCGCCGTCCTCGCAACTTTCGATGGCCCGGACCGTCTCGCGGACGGACAGCCGGCGCAGCCCCGCACCGCGCAGCGGCCGCATCACCAAGTCGTGGCGCGGCCCGGAGGTCGGGGCCAGGCAGATGGTGCCGGGCTCGAGTCGGCCGATGTGGTGCCACGGGCCGCCACCGGCGATGTCGACCGCGTAGAGGTCGAACTCCCCCGCTGTGATGAGCCACAGGGCGCCCGGGTGCCGCAGCGATATCTGGCGGACGGCGCAGTCCACGTGCTCGCCCAGCCGGGCGAGGGGGTCCCAGCTCCGGGACTGCGGCTCGGTGGTGCGCAGCTGCGTCACGGTCATGGTCAGTGCTCCCCGATGAGTTGGGCGTAGCGACCCGCCGCGGAGACGAGCTCCTCGTGGGCGCCCTGTTCGACCATCAGGCCGCGCTCCAGGACGATGATCCGGTCGCTTTCCCGGATGGTGCTCAGACGGTGGGCCACCACCACGGTGGCGCAGCCGCGACGCCTGAGGTTGTCGGTGATCAGGCTCTCGGTCTCGGCGTCCAGAGCGCTGGTCGCCTCGTCCAGCACCAGCAGGCTGGGGTTGCGGACGAGGGCCCTGGCGATCTCCAGCCGCTGCCGCTGGCCACCGGAGAAGTTGCGGCCGTCCTCCTTGACCTCGCTGTAGAGGCCGCCGGGCCTGGACGAGACCACGTCGTAGATCTGCGCGTCCTTCAGGGCGGTGACGATGTCGTCGTCGGGTACGGACGGGTCCCACAGGGTGATGTTGTCCCGGACGGTTCCCTCGAACAGGAAGATGTCCTGATCGACGAAGGCGACCGAGGCGCTGAAGAGCACCCGCGGGATGTCCTGGCGGGGTGTCTCGTCAATCGTGATGGCACCCTCCCAGGGGCGGTGCAGACCGGACAGCAGCCGCGTCACCGTGGACTTTCCGCTGCCGGAGCCGCCCACCAGCGCCACCTGCTCGCCGGGGCCCACCGAGAAGGAGAGCTTTTGCAGGAGGGCCGGGGCGAGCGGGCTGTAGCCGAAGGACACCTCGTCGAAGATGAGTCGCCCGGTGAGTTTGCGCAGGCGCGACCCTTCCGCCGGATCCTCGACGGTCTCCTGCACGGGGAAGTTCTCCACGTCCCGCAGCCGGCTGAGCTGGACCCCGAAGTCCTGGGCCCGGCCGGCGATGGTGGTGAGCTGGCTGATCGGTGAGGTGAACGCGGTGACCAGGGCCTGGAAGGCGACCAGCAGGCCGATCGAGATATGGCCGGACATGGCTTGGAGGCCGCCCACCAGAAGGATGATCGTGGCGTTGACGCCGGCCAGCGCCGGACCGACCACCGCGAGCATCGCGGAGGGCGTGCCGACCTTCTGCTGGCCCGTCATCACGGTGGCGTGGTCGCTCGCCCACCGGCGGAAGTGCTCGTTCTCGGCGCCGGACGCCTTCATGCTCTCGACCAGTTGGAGACCGTTGTAGGAGGTGGTCAGGAAGGCGGACCGGTCGGCGGCGAGCCGGTTGACGCCGTTGGAGCGGGCCCGCGCCGCCAGCCGCAGAGCCACGATGTTCCCCATCGCGACCGTTACGCACAAGGCCGTCAGCCACACGCTGTACGTCCACATCAGCAGGGCGTACAGCAGGATCACCATCGTGTTGATCACCGCCCCCGACAGGTCGTTGGCGAGCGTCATCGCCACCGTGTCGTTCGACTGCATGCGGTTGGTGATGTCGGCGGGGCTTCGCTGGCTGAAGAAGCCGGCGGGCAGCCGGAACAGGTGTCGCAGGAAGCGGGCGCTGCCGATGGTCGCACTGACGATCCGCACCCGCAGCACAAAGGACTGCCGCAGCCCGGTGAGGACGGCCGTGGCGAGGATGGTGACGGCCATCAGCAGGAAGAAGGGCAGCCGGATCGAGGAGTCCCCGCCGACCAGGATGACATCCACGAAGGCGCGGGTGTACGCGGGCAGCGCCACCCCGGTCACCGTGAGGAGCAGACTGGTCAGTACCGCCAGGACGAGCAGCAGAGCGCTGCCGTGCAGCCGTTGCGCCAGACCGGACAGCGGCCCGGGCGGGTTCCCACCGGGCCGGAAGTCAGGCCCGGGCCTCAGGTCGAGGGCCACCCCGGTGAAGCACTCGTCGAACTCGGCGGCGGTGACACTGCGGTGGCCCTGCGCCGGGTCGTTGAGGTGGACGATCTCCTTGCCGTACCGGCGGCCGAATCCTTCCAGGACCACGAAGTGGTTGAACTCCCAGAAGAGGATCACCGGCAACCGTCCGGCGGCCAGATCCTCCGGCTCGACCCGTACGCCCTTGCCGGTCATGCCGTATTCGCGGGCGGCCTTGAGGATGTTGGAGGCCTTCGAACCGTCGCGCGAGACTCCGCAGGCGGTCCGCAGTTCTTCGAGCGGGACGTGGCGCCCGAAGTGGCGCAGCACCATGGCCAGGCTGGCGGCGCCGCACTCGACCGCCTCCATCTGGAGGACCGAGTGGGTCTTGACGCGCTTGGCGCGCCTGCCGCGGCGGCGGTCCGCGGCCCGGCCGGCCGCGGCCCTCTCACTGGTTGTGGCGGGCATGGGTCAGGACACCACCCAATCGACGGGCTTGATGGGGGGGAGGTGGATGGCGGCGGTGACGAGGGTGCGCGAATCGACCTGGAAGGGTGGCCCCGAGCTCTTCGACCAGCTGAAGCCGCTCGTCGTCCTGCCGGGCGTGATGCGAACGGTGACGCCGAGCGGCTGTCCCTGAGCCGAGAAGGTGCTCGCCAGTTGGGGGTCGCCGAGGAAATTGGAGATCTGCGCCTCCGTCTGCGGGAACTGCCCGATCGCCTGCACCGTTCCGCGCAGCACACCGAACTGGGCCGCGGGGGCGGAGGCCACACTGAGGTCGACCTGGCTGCCGACACGCACCAGACCCGCGGATGCCTGCGGCAGATACACGACGGCGACCAGCGGGTCGTGGGACTCGTCGATGCGCTCGATGACCGCCAGTTCGGTCCCGGCGGTAACCACCTGGCCGACACTGCCGAGCACGCTGATGATGCGGCCGCCCGTGATGGACCGGACGGTCTGCGAGTGGCCGTCGCTCTCGATGGTGAAGAGGGGGGTGTGGGCCAGGAAGACCGATCCCGTCGAAACGAAGACACCGGTGATCTGGCCGGCGTACGGGCTCTGCAGATGGATACTGCCCTCGGCGTGGGTCAAGATCCCCGCCGCCTGAGTCTGCCGGGGTATCGCACCGGTCACCGCCCAGAACGCTCCGCTGACCAGAAGCAGTGCCACCACGCTCAGGGAGAACAGGGTGCGGGGGCGGGCCAGCTGGATGGGGGCGTCGAGAGCCGTTGGACTCTGGAGTCTGGCCAGGGCTTGCGGACGGAATTTCATGATGGCTGCTCACCTTCTCTGCGGGACGGCGGCCGTCGCCGTGTGGTACCCAGGACGAATCCGCCGACGCTGGCCTCGGTCGCCGGGTCGAGACCGGTCGCCCGGGCGAAGACTCCGGCGTCCGGACCGGCAATGGCGCAGGGGGCCAGCCGCATCGCGGTCGCCACCATGTACATGGAGGCCTGGAGGACACCGGTGTTCTTCAGCACCAGGGCGTAGGCCATCGACTCGTACTTCCACATCGTCCTGCCGAAGCGGGCGCTGAGGACGATGACGACCTGCGGGAGTCCGGCCATGTTCACCAGGGACGCGGCACGTGCCGACAGTTCGGCCACGTGCTGCTCGTAGGGCGCGAGCCGGTCCAGGGCGTGTTCCACGCCGTCGTACCGGTAGAGCCCCCGCTCCAGGCCGACGACGTCGCCGGCCACCAGGTACACCTCCAGCTCGTGCAGCGAGCCGCCCGACGGGTAGGGCCGGTCGACGACTTCGGTGCCGCCCAACTCCCGGATCCGCCGCACCCGCGCCGTGCGGTACAGGAACTCGCCCAGTCGCGGGACATCGATGGGCCGCTCGTCGTCGTGCTCCCTGATCGAGCGGCGCGACTCGATCACCTGGGTCAGTGGCGGATCGGTCGCCGTGACCGCGTCCAGATCGGGGACGGGAAGGAGGACACGGTCCGTTCCCGCGGCGGGCGACCGGGCCGGCAGCGGGGGGAAGCGGTGCCCGGCCCACGCCGTGCCTCCCCATGGCTGCCCGGGCGAGGCGGCGTTGCTGCGCACGTGGAACCACAGCTCGTGCGGTGCCCACTGCCGCAGCGAGGGTTCCGTCTCCTCCGCGGACTCCTCCGGCACCGCCAGTCCGCAGTCGAGCAGCGCTGCCAGCACAGCGGGCGCCCACTCCCCCAGGTCGGCGGCGGCCTGCGGGCTCAGCGGGGACACGAGCCGACCGAGCAGCAGCGCGGCCCGGGCGTCGTGCAGCGTCGCCACCGCGCCGGTGCGCGGGGACTCCAGCAGCAGGGTGCCCGCGGACCGGCGGGCCAGGGCGAAACGGGACAGCACCACGGCGCCGCCGAAGGGCTCCGGCACCGGGCCGAACCGCGTGGCGGCCGGCCAACCGGAGGCGCCGGAAGCTCCGGACGGCTCGATGCTGACCATCGCGCGCCCGTCCGCCTCCAGCGTGCCGCGCAGCCACCCGCCCCGCCACAGCGCCGTCAGCAGGGCGTAGGCGTGGGCGATGCCCGCCGGGCCGTCTGTCGCCGTTACCTCCTCGGTGAGCCGTCGCCGGGTGCCGCCGGTCCCGGCCAGCAGGCGCAGCATCGCGTGCTGCCCGGCCGTGATGGGACCGGCGCCGCCGCCGCGACCGGGCTGGACGAAGGTGACGCCGGTGGCGTCCGGGACGACGTCGACGCCTTCCCGCAGGCGGATGATCTCGGTGGTCATCGGCCGGCCTCAGAAGAACAGACTGACGGGGTTGCACTCCGCCTCGGTCGGCGGTGTGTCCAGCCAGCCCAGCCGGACCGGCAGGTCGTAGAGCCGTCCCGGGCCCAGCCGGCGCCAGAAGTGGCGCAGGCCCGGCACCACGACCTTCATCACGGACAGCTCGATGTCAGGTCTGCTCTGATCGAGCACGATGACCTCCAGGCCGGCCGCCCGGGCGGTCTCCACGCAGTGGCGTACGGCGTCCGCCAGGTGCAGACCGCGGACGCCGGCGCCCGCGGAGGCGGTGGTGGCGGGCAGGCCGGGGTGCGGCAGCAGCCACGTGTTGTCCCGTACCGCGGTGGTGCGCCACCAATGGGTGATGGCCCGGTCGTCCTCGCGGTATCCGAGCGTGCCCCCGCCCCGCTCCACGAGGTCCGTGCCGGGCAGGAACTGGTTCATCTCGGTCAGGGCCCGCACCAGGGCCACGGAGGCCTCCAGGTGCGAGCCGAAGCCGAGCACGATGTCCTCCACGGGTCCGTCGACCCGGCGCGAGAGCGCCGCGAACGTGGGGATGCCCAGGTCAGCGGAGAGGTCCAGCACCCAGATCTCCCGGCCGCGACCGGCGTAGAAGTCCCGCAGCTCGTCGATGTAGGGGTCCTGGAAACTGTCCAGGTCGACGCCCGGGCGGCGCAGCCGTCCGTACCACCACATCGCCACGCTGTCGCGTTCCACCAGCTCGCAGTAGCCCTGGAGGATCGCCTCCTCGCGGGTATTGCCTGCGGCGCTGCCGTTGGAGTCGGGCACGCAGAAGTGGTGGTCGAGGTCGGGATGGCCGTACCAGGCGTACGCGGCCGGTATCAGGCGCTCCCGTTCCTCGGACAGCGACCAGGCGGTGGACCAGGAGATCGGCGCCTCGCCGTCGAACGGTTCGGGCACGAACTCGGAGCGCCCCGCCGAACCGTTCGATACCGCTCGGTGTGCGTACTGCTGCTGCGAGAAGAGCAGCAGCTGGTCGAGGCCGACCGCCCGCCGGTCGCCCAGCGAGTGGTAACTGGCCTCGATGGTACGGCGGTTGCCCTGCCAGACACCGCAGTAGCGCTCGACCGCCTCGCAGACACCGCTGACCCGCGCCTGGACGTCGGTACGGCCCTTGCCGCCGCTGCGCCCGCGCAGGCTGAGCCGCAGGTCGCCGAGGTTCCGGGAGGCGGCGAAGCCGTGCGCCACCTGGTAGCTGTGCGTCACCGTGCCCAGGTCGGGCGTCAGGGAGCGTACGGCGCTCACCACACCGAGCAGCCGGTCCACGTGCCGGTCCAGCCGGCGCTGTGTCACCTCGGCGGACACGACGCGCCATCCGTTGTCGCGGTCAGGACCGACCGGGTCCGGCGCGAGCGTGATCGCGACCGGCTGGTCGGCGAGCGAGGCGTCACCGCAGGCGGCGCACTGCGGCTGGCGGACCAGCGGGTGCCGCTCGGTCTCCAGGATCCCGGTGTGGACGGACAGCAGGTGGCCCTCGACCGGGCACGCTCCGGTGAGCAGCCAGGCCGTGATCGCGTTGGCGGCGAACTGGACAGCCAGCCCCACCGAAGCCGACGAGGCCGCCACCGACAGGCGTGGCACGGCGCCGCCGCCGGTGGCGGAGCGCACGAACAGGCTCACCGGCCGGTTGTCCTCCAGGCGGCCGCGCAGGCACTCCCAGCAGCCGGTCCGCCCCGGGTGGAAAAACGGTCCGACCCACACCTCGCGCCCCTGGGCCTTGAGAAGGAGCCACGGCCGGCCCGAGGCCTGCGCGTGATCGTTGAGTTCGGCCAGCCGCGGGTCGAGGTACTCGTCGGTGATCGCCACCGCCAGTTCATCCGGCGCCGGCCGGGCACCCGCGGCGTCGACCCGGACCCGGACACCCGAGGCCTCCAGCACGTCAACCGCTTTCGCCACGGCCGGCTCGACCCGCCCGAAGGGGATCAGGACAACGGTCTGCCGGGCCAGCCGGGACTTCGCCTCTCCGGCGGTGAGGCCGTAGGACTCCCAGAAGGCGACCTCGCGCAACTCGGTGCCCGGCAGGTGGTCGGCGGTCAGGCAGCCGAGTTCCCTGAACCGGGTCAGCGCGAGATACGCCTCCGCCGGAGTGGAGCGGTCCGCTGTCGCCGCGAGGATCTCACCGGCCGAGTGCCGCCCGTCCAGATGACGGGCCACCAGCGCGGTGGCCGCGCCGGAGACCACGTAGTTCTGCTCCTCGCCCATCACCAGCACCGTGTCCGGCCGGAGCGGGACAGCGGTCAGGTGTGCTTTGAGACGCAGCTTCCCGGTTGTCGCGAGCATCGCGGTGCCATTCACCATGCCTGGCAGCAGCACGGGCTGCAGCAGCAGGTGCTCGCACCGCCGGCCAGGTCGCCGAGGTCCGCGTCGCTGAGTTCGCGGACGTCCATCTGCGGCAGCCGGGGTACGTAGAGGACGAAGCGGCCGGTGCTGTACCCCCGGCGCCACAGATCGATCTGGACACCGAGATCCGCGTCCGCGGCTCCGTCCCGCACGACTTCCACCGTCGCGGACGGGGAGGTCTCCAGTCCGCTTTCCGACAGGACGGCGGACGGGTCGTCATCGAGGCGTCGAGAGAATTCTTCGCTCGACCATACCTGCGTGAGGAGGCGCGTGTAACAGTCAATGAATTCGTCGGATTTCGGTGGCAGCACTGTCTACGTCCTTCCGTCCTGCGGTCCGCGTCGATCTCCGGCCAGCTCGTGCGAAATCGGCCGCCGCTTACATCGAGCCAGAAAAGCGCGTCCCTCGTCAACGAGTTCCGGCATACTTAGCGGCGTGTCTTTCGGTGTCCGCGGTTGACCTTCTCGGTGCGGATCACTCGACTGGTCAGGGTAGTTCGGAGCGGCTCTCGGGAGTGGGGTCGCCCGGAGATCCGAAGGGCCGCAATTTCAGCTTCTTTTCGTGATCCGGGAACCTCTCACCGGTCACGCTCTCGCCTCTGAGGTAGTGGCGCTGCCACTTCGCGGCGTAGGCCGGCGTGCCCGGTATTCGCTGCTCCGTGCCGAACTTCACCCGGGACTCCTCGAATTCCCGGCTGCCCTGTTCCGCCGGGGATCCGTCCTTGGGGAGGAGCACCGGCCGGAAGCGGGCCAGATCACCCCGGCGATCGGGACGTATCGCGCAGATCGGCTCGCCCGCCTCGAAGACGATGGTGGTGTCCGGCCGGGTGATCTGCCAGTTCATGGTGAAGTACGCGCTCGTCCAGTCGGTCTCGATCAGCCCGGCCAGCGGGGAGACACCGTCCTTCGGCAGGTTCGTCGGCCCGCCGGCGGTCAGGTTCCAGCCGGGGGGCGTGCGGAAGAGGAAGGGCAGCTCAAAGGTGATGATGCCGTGCCCGAAGTGACTCACCGCGGGATAGGGGTCCTGCTGGTCCCCGTAGTCGAGGCGCAGCGCGGACGACCTGCGATTCCCCTCCCATATCGCCGAGAAGGTGTGGCTGTTGAGGATCCACCATTCCGCCTGGTTGGCCATCATCAAAGGCAGGCAGCGTCGGGCGAACCCGTCGCTGCCGGCGGCGATCCACGCGCGGTTGGCCGGCGCGGGGACGATCCGCATGGCGGCTCTCTCGGCGACCGTGTACCCGATGAGGGGCAGCTCCTGATCGTCTTCGTCGGTCCGTACGACGGGCACTGAATTCCTCATCTCGGCTTGGTGGTCGACGGGATCCGGTCCCGGGGGTCGGCTGTTCTCCCTCAGCCGCGGCCGAACCGCCGGACTCCGGCGGTGAGTTCGGCGAAGCCCCGAGCCAGGGCGTGCACGGCCCGCTCGGACTCGCGGTCGCTGCCGACCGCCCGGTTGTGGTGCATGTGCATCAGGGACCTCAGGGCGCGGTCGCGCGGCTCCCCGGGCTCCGGACCGCTCGGCTGCCGCCGCAGCCCCTCGGCATAGCGGGCCAGTGCCCGGTCCCGTTTCTCCCAGGCGGCGGCGAGCTCGGAGCCCCCGCACCGCTTCGCCAGAAGCTCGCCGTCGAGTTCGAAGAGCGCGCGCAGTTCGGCCCGCCGCGCCCTGAATACCTCGCGATGGGGCTCCCGGGGCACCACCCGGAGCAGCCAGTCGGCCCAGTCCTGCCCGAGCGCCCCCCGCGCCAGGGCGACAAGATTGAGCGCGGTGATCAACTGCGTGTCCGCGTTCAGCGCCTTGCGGCGGGCCAGGGACAGTTGGGTGACCACTGCTTCGCTGTCGGCCTGGAACACCGCCTCGGCGTCCGCGAGCACCCCGGCGCCGCCGTACCTCTCGGTCTCCGGGCGGTAGGGACTCAGCGCCCAGTCCGCGGCCAGTCCCCGTCCGCGCAGCTCCTGCGTCCAGTCGCCGAGCAGCGGCAGCAGGACCGTCCGCAGCGCCTCCGGGGTGCCGTGCAGCCGCAGCCGCAGGTGCGGCGCCGGGTCGGCGTAGCGGATGAAGAACCAGCGGTCGACAGCGTCGCCGAGGGCCTCGATCAGCCGGGGCAGCCGGTCGGCGAGGATCTCCTCGTGCAGGTGACTGGAGCTGTAGATCTTGGCGAAGAGCCAGCCGCCCGCCATCGGGTGCGCGACCGGCCCGACAGCCGTGCGCCGGGCGGACGCGCCGCGGGCCGCGGGCTCTTCGGCCGCCCGCAGCGGGACGACCAGTTCCGCGCACCGACCGCCCGACCAGCCGGTCGCGGTGTCGGCGGTGGCGAGGCTCTCCTCGATGCGTTCCCACGGCCGCCGACGCAACTCCTCGTGCAGCAGCCGCTGGTGCGCGGGCTGGTCCAGATCGAGTGCCAGGCGGTAGTCGCTGCGGCTGCCCACCTGCACGGTCCGGGGCACCTCGTACGCCGCCCGCCACACGTCGAAGGCGGCTTTCCACCGCTGCCAGTCGCCGGCCGCCTCCCGCATGTCCAGGCTGGGACGCCAGCGTTCCGGGGCGAGGATCGACCGTCCGTACCGGATCCGCGGCAGGCGGGGGGCCGGCGCGAACGGGCCCCAGTCCCACTCCGCCCAGATCCTGCCGTTGTCGAGGGTGATCTCCCGCAGGAGCCGGGCCGCTGGGTCGGTCGCCATCGGCGCGCTGAGCGCGTTCACGTTGACCAGATGGATCTCGTCCCCGGTGACGGCCGAGAACAGGCGTAGGCCATCCTCGTGCACGCCTACGGCCAGCTCGTCGGCCCGCAGCACGTCTGCTCCCGCCGCGCGGAACTCTCCGACGCTGACCACCTTTTCGATCAGACGCGGAGCGTTGGCCACGCTGTACGCCACTCCGTCCGGAGCCTGGAAGCACAGCTGCGCCGGCCTGCTGGCTGCCGGTACGCCGACGGTGACCGCGTACCGCAGCGGACCGTCGAGTTCGGGCAGCAGGTGGGCGAAGCGGCCGAGCAGCGCGCCGGCCTGCTGGCTGCCGCTCCGCACCACCAGCCGGAAGTCCCCCCGGTCGACGGCGTCCGTGCCGGTCGCCAGCAGCTCGCATATGACCTCGACGGTGGGCGAGGGTGGGGCGGCCGAGACCCGGGTCAGCCGGTCCGCCAGCTCCGCGGTCAGCTCGACCTCCGGCACGTAACCGCCGGCCGGCCAGGCGAGTTCGGCCAGTGCCATGGACCGCTCAGGAGCGGCTTCGGCGCCCTCCGGCCCCGGTTCGCGGGCGCGGTCGGCGCCTTCACGCTGCCATCGCGGTGCGCCGAGTCCTCGTTCCGGGTCGAGCAGTTCGATCAGCGGGACGGTGGCCTCCCGCCCGTAGTGCTCGACGAACCGGTCGCGGTAGTCGCGCAGGGCCGTGTGCTGTTTGCCGCTGGTCGGCGCGATCCGCCACAGCAGGCTCACGGCCTCCGCCGCCTCGTCGGCGATCGCCTGCGGCAGCGCGACCCGCGCGTCGGCGCGCAGGTCGACCTGGACCGGGCTGCCTCCCGGGGCGTATCCGGGATCGACCGCCTCGACGGCGGCCCGCAGCTCGGGGAAGCCCTGCCCGATCGCGCGACGGCCGTAGTCCGCGAAAACCGCGGGCGCCTCGCGCAGCCGGGCGAGAACCGGCAGCTCGGGTACGGCCGCGACCTGCCGCAGGACATGGTCCAGCGGATCAGGGGAGTCCAGCGGAGGCAGCAGGCTGGTGAGCAGCACACCGGCGCGGACCAGCCGCGCCAGGGCGTCCTCCAGCCGGGGCAGCGGAACGTCGGGGAACTGACGGCTCAACCGCCCGCGCAGCTCCAGGAATCCGATCGGCCGGCGCGCTCCGGCCACCGCCGCGAGGACAAGCGGCCGGGCCCGGACGACCACAAGGCCCGACGCGAGCGCGCCTGAACGCCTGCCACGGGTGGACCTCAGCGGAACACGCAGATGGTTGCCCTTCTGAACGCAGCTGTCGTTGGCCACCATGTCGAGGGCATGGAGCACCTCAGGTCGCTGTTCCAGGTACCGCACCAGGCCGACCAGCCAGGCGCCGTCGAGCCGGGCGTGCTTGGTATGGTGCGGCCCCACCCGTACCGAGGCGCTCTCCGCGAAGACGACCGGCGCGACACCGGCGAAGAGCCCGAACGGGGTACTGCGCGTGCCGGCCCGCAGCGTGTACCGGGTGACGGAGACGGCCGCCTTGCGCAACTGCTTGCGGCTCAACCGCTCGCCCCGGGCCACCCGGTGGAGCAGGTCACCGAGCGCCGGCGCTCCGACGGCGACCGCCTCGCGCAGTGCGGGGTGATCGTGCGCCGCGGTGAGAAACGTGGTCAGCTCGGTGTCCGTCGCGTCCTCGACAGCCATGGCGCCGAGTCGGGGCAGCTCGTTTCTGACCGGGAACTGCGGCATCCGGAGCATGCCGAACTGCATCGCGCGGTACGCGGGTTGCGCATGCACGGACGGAGGTCCTTCCTGACGCCAAACCATGTCGTTCTTCGTTTCTCCTCGTCGCGGTACGGGGGCGGGACCGGACTCAGACCGCGCGCACGACTCCTTCGCGCAGCATCCCGGTGACCAGGCCGACCGCCGCGGTCTCGGTCAGCCCGGGGATCAGGTCCTCGGCACTCCACGGCTCGGTGGAGTCCATGGCCAACCGGGTCTCGGCCCAGTCCGCGGCCGCGGCCGGCACGGTGACAGCGGTATCCCGCAGATTCAGCCGCAGCCGCCCGTCGGCGAGTCGGTCGGTCCCGCTCACCGCCTCGCGCACCATGACCACCCGCGTGTCGAGTCCGGCGCCGGACTCGACCGCGGTCGAGATGGGCTGGGGGCGCTTGGGCGTGAAGTACCGCGAGCGCATCACCTGCCGCACCCGTGCGGAGACGGCCGGGTGGTCGAGTTGCCGCAGCGCCGCGAGCAGGTGCTCGACGGTCTCGGCGACCTCCGCTTCGAGCCGCGCCTCGTCCTCACCGACGCCCCAGGGCAGGTCGGCCCGGAACACGTGGAAGTCCACCTGCCGATCGTCGAGGCTACGGACGATCTGGTTGGCCAGCCAGTAGCGCGTATACGGCGTGAATCCGATGGTGACGTGCAGCGACGACTCCTCGGTGGTGGCCGCGCCGTGCAACCAGCCGCGCGGAATCCACAGTGCGTCGCCGGCCCGGAGGGTCACTTCCACGTCCGGCGCGCGCCGGGCGACGCGGTCGGCGTCCTCGGCGCTGAGTTTCACATGCTTCTCGTGCGCCAACGGCTCGGGTCGCGCGGGCTCCCGCACCTGCCAGACCTTGCTGCCGTGCGTCTGGATCAGCAGGACCGACTCGGTGTCGTGGTGCGCGGCGAGCCCGAAACTCGCGGGCGGGGTGAGGAACGCCGCCGAGGTTACGGACTGACCGGTCTCCAGGACGAGTCGGCGGCACAGGTCGCCGAGCGGTTCGCAGACCTGTTCGAGGTCGTTCATCGCCAGGGTGGCCCCCGAGCGGACCAGTCGGTTGACGGCGTGCGGGCGCAGGTGCCCCTGGAGCCCGGGCTGCGGCGCGTTCTCGCCCCAGACGTACTGCGACGCCGGAATCTGACCGTTCTTGTCGAACATCCTGACGCGCCGGTTGCTGAGCAGCCCGCTCGCCATCACCCGGTCTATCTCGGCGAGGCCGAAAATGGCAGGGATGGAATCATCGGGAACGGTCCATGTCACCGGATGGCCGGGCGGCCCGGCCAGGAACTTCTCGGGTGCCGGAACGAGGCGCGACAGGGCTCGGAGATCCATAGTGCGAAGTACCATCCATTCCTTGCTTTTCCTAGACCGTTCCCGGGCTGCCGGCTTTTCCGTAAATGCCGCCGGCGTTCCACGCGGATCTGTTGATCACACGAGGAACGCCGGTGCGACGATCGGACCGAACCGGACCGGACCAGCTCAGATGACGTCGCTGGTCACGATCGGGTCCAGGATGCCGCTGACGAAACGGCCGCCGGCCACCTCGTCAAGAAGCTCCTCGACCTCGACGTCGTCGTTCTGGGTCTCTTCGGGCTCAGGGCTCATGGCTGGTCTCCCATCGTGTAAGTCGCTCCGCTTTCGGAACTCCTTCATTCAGCCACACGGAGCAAGTCGGCGTCAACGCGCTCATCCCAATCTAGTGGTGCCCCTCTCGGTACGTCCGCTATCGGTCTCGGTCTCCTTTCTGTGAACTCGGTTGCCCGCTTTGGAAAACACGAGGATAAATCCACGTCGGCGGCTTGAGTCAAAAACTGAAGGGGCGTCCTGATACGTCGGTCCGACGTATCAGGACGCCCCTTCAGGCGTTCTCGGAAAGCCGCGCGGCGAACCGCGCCGGTGTCGCTACGCCGCCGCCGCACCGCGCTCCTCCAGCAGGCTCGCCGCGTACTCCAGGATGCCGCCGGAGTCGTGCTCGTCGAGCGGGAACCGGCGCTGCGCCAGGCGCGCGTGGTCCAGCAGTTCCTGGGGGCCGACTTCGGACCGTCGCGCGCGCATCAGGTCCAGGACGTGGGCCGCGGACGCGAGCAGCGACTCGTCATCCAGCGGCCGGGTGGCCAGCTTGAGCCCGCCGAGGAGCAACCGCGGTGCGGCGCGGACGAGTTCCTGCGCTCCGACCTCCCGGATCGTCAAGGACAGATGCATGGACAGCCCCTCGTTGCCGACCGCCATGTGGGCGTGCCCGCGGGGGATGTACAGCACGTCGCCCGGGTGGAGCGTTGTCTCCAGGAGATCGGGCCCGGGGTCGCCGGATACCCGGCCCTGGCGCCAGTTCGCGGTGTCCGGACCGCCCTTGACCGTCCACGCCTTGCTGCCCTCCACCTGGAACAGCAGGACGTCGGCGTCGTCCCTGTGCAGCGGAAGTCCCTGTGCGCCCGGCGGGGTGATGAAGTAGTACGCGTCGACCCAGCGGCCGAACTCGTCGGCGAGCCGCCGGGCCAGTTCCGCGCTCGGGCGGTGCCACTGCTCGGTGTTCCGCAACAGCAGCGTGGCGCCGTCCTTGAGCTGCTCGATGACCCGCACGGGGTCGGCGAACCCCTTCGCCTCGGCGCCGATCAGGCGGGACGTCGTGTACGCCTCGTCCGGAATGACCTTCGACGCCCGGGTCATCTCCAGGTGCGGGGTCCGCAGCAGGCCGCCGGCCACCACGGTGTCGACGTCAGCCAGGCTCAGCGGGCTGGCCGGCGTCTGTCCCGGGTGGAAGACCCCCGGCTTCCGGTGCCAGTACTCGCTGGTGAAGGCCTCTACGTCTCCCACCCAGTTGGCTAGTTCCTCGGCCGGCATGGTGTCTCCTTCGAAGGTTGGTGCGGCGGCGCCGGCGGTTGCGATGTCAACCACCATGGGAAAGCAGTCCGGCCGCGAAGGCGGTGAGGTCCGCTCGGTCGTGGTCGTTCAGCGGTTGGACCCGCTGGGCCTCCCTGGCGCTCCTCAGCAGATCGGCCGGCTCCACGGTGGCGATGCGCTCGCGGACCGCCTCGATCAACGTGGCGGCACCCGCCAGCAGCGTCTCGTCGTCCAGCGGCCGGCCGGGCAACCGGAGCCCGTGCACCAGCAGCCGCTGGAGAGCGCGCACCAGGTGCGGCGTCCCGACCTCCCGCACGGTCAGCGACAGGTGGAGCGACAATCCCTGGTGTCCGACCGCCGAGTGGGCGTAGCCGCGCGGAATGTACAGCACCTGGCCAGGGCTGAGCGTGGTCTCCAGCAGTGCCGGACCGGCGTCCTCGGTCACCTTGCCGATCTGCCAGTCGCCCCGGGACGGGCCGCCTTTGACCGTCCATTGCTTGTTTCCGGACACCTGGAGCAGGAGCACGTCCGCGTCGTCCCGGTGGAGGGCGAGCCCCTGGCCGCCCGGCGGCGTCACGAAGAAGAACGCCTCCACCCGCCGATCCAGCTCATCGGACATCCGGCGGACCAGTTCGGCCGTCGGCCGGTGCCAGTGCTCGGTGTTGCGCAACAGCAACGTGGCGCCGCCCTTGAGGAACTCGAGGACCCGCTCATGATCGGCGTAGCCGGTGGCCTGCTGGTACAGCACCTCCCTGGAGGTCGTGTACCGGGCGGGGTCGATTCGCTCCTCCGCCGTGGTCATCTCCAGGTGCGGTGTTCGCAGCAGCCCGCCGGCGAGTGCCGCGTCGACATCACGGATGTCCATGGGCGCGTACGGCGCGGTGTCGAAGACGAAGGGCTCCCGTCGCCAGTACGTCGCGAAGAACGTGCTGACGTCACCGACCCAGAGAGGCAGCTCTGCTGGCATGGCACATCCTGGTGTCAGGGATGGAACGGGACAGGCCCGGAAGACCGGAAGACCGGAAGAGGTGACAGTCGCCGGGCCGACCTGTGCCAGCAGACATGGTCGCCGGTCGGTCGGTCAACACGAGCCGAACCGGTTTACGGTGCACCTTTCGGTATCGGGCGATGTTTCGGTTCGCACCGCGGGACACGCCTGGACCGCCGCCGGTCTCACTCAAGGTGGTTGGGCAGGCGCCGAACAACCGGGGGTGCCCAGCGGACTTTCAGTCAGTGAAAGTTTTTTGCCGACCGCTGGACGGGGGATACTATGCCGACATTCTGATCCCCAATCGCGAGCAGAGCCGGGCTTCAGTGAGGTTTGCGCACGGTAGTGGCGGTTGAGTGGAGCGTGACCCATGAAGAGCTTTTCTGAGGAACCTTTCTCACCATCGCCCGTACGGTGGTGCGCTCCTGTTGTGCGGACAGGCCGGAGTGGGGAGTCGAACGCCCGGCTCGCCTTACCGCTGCCCACGGCAGCGCCATCGGCGTGACGAACTGCCCAACCGAGAAATTCGGCGGCCCGTACGGCACGCTTCGATGCCGGCGAAACCGCCGCCGCTCAGTGTCGAGCGCGGCAATCCCCAGACATCACGGAGATAGACGACGCTTTCAGGGCGACCACTGAAATACATCAGCGACGGCCCATCTTTCCTGTCGCGGCGGCGCTGAGGCGCATCCCGTGGACCTCGGTCTGCGCCCCCTGACGGAGCCGGCCAGAACGTCTCCGCCACGGTGCCGCTTGCCCGGCAATCCACAGCGCACTCATCGGCTCCCCTGTGGCACGGCCTCGGCCGACCCGTTGTCTCCACGGCCGACCTGATCTCCTGCCTACCCGAAAGCTCTCGCATGTCACTTCCGGCCCTGCTCCTCGTCCATGGCGCCTGGCACGACTCCAGCGCCTGGCCGCTCCTTGCCTCGTACCTCCCCGATGTGGACGTGCGGACCGTGCGCCTGCCCAGCACCGGGGAGGACCCCAGGCTCCTCGGGGATCTCTACGCGGACGCGGCACATATCGAAGCCGTCCTGGGGACGATCGGCGGACCGGCGGTGCTCCTCGGCCATTCCTACGGCGGAGCGCCCGTGTCGCAGACGCCGGCGGTGCCCGGCCTCGTGCGGGTGATCTACCTGGCAGCGATGATGCAGGAGGTCGGGGACGCCGTGCTGACCCCGACCGGAGGCGTCCACCCCTGGTACTGGGACGTCCATGAGACGGATGGCGACCGTCCGGGCCACTTCGGCGTCCGCGATCCGCTGGAGGTGCTGTACAACGGCGTCGACCCCCAACTGGCCAAGGCCGCCGCGGGATCCCTGCGCTCACAGTCCCTCGCCTCGGTCACCCAGCCCCTTACCCGGGCCCTCTGGCACGACGTACCGAGTTCCTACATCGTCTGCGAGCAGGACCGCGCGATACCTGCCGAGTTCCAGCGCTCCATGGCCCAGCACGCCGACCGCGTGCGCCTGATCGACAGTGGACACTCGCCGTTCCTCTCCCACCCCGAGGAACTGGCCCGCCTGATCCGCGAGGAGATGACCATCTGAAGATGCGGGGAGGTGAGCGCGGGAAAACGGGCGGCGGCTGATTGGGCCGCGGATTTCATGAACGGGTCGATGGAGGTCAAATGTCCCTTCCTACCATTCTGTGCGAGCGCGTGCGGGAGACCGCGACACTCAACCGGTCGTTGGAAGAGACCGTGGTGTCGGGCCGGGGCGGCTTCTTGTTCGTGCGGGGCGGAGCCGGCACCGGCAAGAGCGCCCTGCTCGAAGACGCCGCCGAGCGTGCGCGCGAGGCCGGGTTCGCGGTGGTGCAGATCCGCGGCAGCCACGCCGAACACCTCCTCGATCACAACGTCGCCCTGCGTGTCGTGCGGGCGGTGCGGGACAAACTGGCACCCGAGCTGTGCGGCGCCTTCGAGGAAGGCCTGCCGACCGCGGTCCGGACCCTCCTCGGCGACCGGACAAGCTACTCCGACACCGCGGCCGATCAGCGTTTCACCCACCATCTCCTCAGTGCGATGGACCAGCTGGTGACGCGGTACGGGGCAGGTCCTGTGCTGCTGGTCATCGACAATCTCCACTGGACGGACCGAGGATCGCTGCGATGGCTCGGGCTCCTGCTCGAGCGCCTCTCCGCACTGCCGGTCCTGGTGTTCGGGTCGGTCTGCGAGGGACTTTCGGGGACCGACCATGAGCTTTTGGAAGAACTGCTGGTCAACGGCACCTCGGTGGCCCAGCTGCGGCCGCTCAGCCAGACGGCCGTCGGTACGGCACTCGGCGTGATGCTGCACGCCGATCCCGATCCCGCCTTCACCGCCGCCGCGCTGCGGGTGACCGCCGGATATCCGCTGCTCGTGGTGACCTTGGCGCAACTCCTCACCGAGCTCGGTATCCGGCCCGACGCGTCGTCGGCGCCGCTCCTCGACGAGCTGGCCGCCGACTCGGTGGCGATGTCCGTCCGGGTGCGGACCCGCCGCATATCCCCCGACGCGTTCGCCGTCTACCGCGTCATCGCCGCACTCGACGGCGACGCCGGCGTCGACAACGTCGCGTTCCTGTCCGGCATCGACCCGGTGGCCGTCGACGAGGTGTGCCACGCGATGCGCAAGATGGGTTTGCTGACAGGTGGAAACACGGGGCTCAAGGCAGCGCAGCCGCTGGTCAGGAACTCGGTGCTGCGGGAGTGCCCACCCACCCTGCTCCAGAACGTGCACACGCAGGCCGCGTCCTTGCTGCACGGCGCGGGCGCGCCGGCCGGCGCCGTGGCACGGCACCTGCTGATCGTCCGCCGCCCCCTGTCGGAGCCCTGGGTGGTCGCCGCGCTGCTCACCGCGGCAAGCGACGCACACGCGGCGAACGACACCGGTTCGTACATCCGGTATCTCCGGCGGGCACTCATCGAACCCCTCGCGCCCGACACCGCGGCAAAAGTCCTCACCGAGTTGACCGGCGCCCTCGCCCGCGTCGACATCACCGACGCCACGGCCCATCTCGACCGGGCGTTGGCGATCTCACCGGATGCGGCGAGCGAGGCGACCACCCCGGATCTCTTCGTCCTGCTGGCGCTGGCCGACCGGAAGCAGCAACTACAGACCGTCTACCAGCACTCCGACGCCGCCCGGCGGCAGGCACTGGCTCCGTCGCTGCGGATGCTGCGGTACCTGGTCCCCTACGGGGGCAGCGTGCTCGAAGAACGCACAGGCGCCGAGACGGTGGACAACACCCTCACCATGGCGCTGCGGGCGTGGGACGACACCGCGACGATGAGCGCCTCCGCCGATGCCGTCACCGAGCAGGCCCTCCGAGCCGCCGCGGCCCCGCTGCTCCGGGCCGAGTCCCTCGTCGGCCAGGCTTTCGCCTTGCGCACACTGGCCGCCGCCGGAGAACTGACCACAGGTCTGCGCCTGAGTGAGGCGGTCGTCGAGGCGGCACGCCGGCAGGGAGTCGTGCCGGTCATCGCCATCGCCGTGCACCTGCGGTCCACCTTCCTGCACCGGCTCGGCAAACTGGGCAAAGCGCGGGCGGACGCGAGCGAGTCGGTGCGTCTGGTTCGCTCCTGGGACCCGGCCGGCGCCACCACGGTATGGCGGATGCTGCATACCCAGGTCGTGCACCTGCTCACGGATGCCGCGCGGACGGAGTTCGCCTGGCGGTTGGTGGACGAGCTGCATCGCAAGCGGGCTGGATCGGCCCCTGACCGGAGCGCGCAGGCGCTTTACGCGACCGGCCGGCTACGGCTGCGGAACGGTGACCACAAGGGAGCCTTGCAGGACTTCGTCGCCTGTGGCAGCGCCCTGGGGGACCAAGGCATGGTGAACCCCGCGGTGACCGCCTGGCAGCTGCATGCCGCCATGGCCCTGGTCAGACTGGGGCAGACCGGGGCCGCGACGGGGTATGTGCGAGAACATCTCGAAAAGGCGGCGAGCTGGGGAGCGCCGGCGCCGGTGGCCAGTGGGCTCCGTGTCCAGGCGCTCGTGACCGGGCCGCCCGGGTCGGCGGCCTCCCTTGAGGAGGCGATCGCCATCCTGCGCCCCACCGAGGAACACCTGGGCCTCGTCTACGCGTTGCTGCAGCGCGGCCAGCAACTGCGCGCGGCGGACGACCTCACCACGGCCAGGCGGGTACTGCGGGAGGCGCATGACATCGCCTTGCGGCTCGACAGCCCGCCCCTGCTGGACAGCGTCTCACGGGAGCTCAGAGCGGCCGGCGGCAGAACGCCGCGTTCCGAGCGCCAGGGATTCGACGCCCTGACCGACTCCGAGCGCCGGGTGGCGCTCTTGGCGGCCCGGGGAAAGAAGAACCGGGAGATAGCGAAAACGCTGTTCGTCCAGATGCGTACGGTGGAGATCCATCTCACCAACACCTACCGGAAGCTCGGCATCGGCGGCAGGGACGATCTGGCGACCGCGCTGGGCGCTGCGGCCACGGGTCCCGGCGGAGCATCGCACGGTGGCGCCGCCGGCCATCGATCACTGACCCCCATCGACACGGTGGGCTGAGCCCGTCCGCCGTGACGGCGCGTCCTCTCCTGGCCGACGAGCGCGGCCGCCTGATGTCGAAGAAGCGGCCGCGCTCAACGGTGTCGGCGTCCGTCTGGACGCTCCTCGTCGGTATCGGGGCGGTGGCTCACGCCGGTGTCCGGCTGGTGGGCCGCGGGGTCAGTGGCGGGTGGCGGGCACGGTGCCGACGGCGAGTACGTTGCCCTCGCTGATGTATCCGTCGGGATCGTCCAGCGGGTGGTCGGCGCCGGCCGGGTCGGCGAAGCGCTGCCACGCGTCGCTCAGGCCGAGTGCCAGGGCCTGCCCGGCCAGTTGTGCGCAGGCGGCCTTGTAGAAGTCCTGGGCGGCGGGGGCCAGCGGTGCGTGGTGTTCGATCAGGAGCGTCTGCTGGCGCACGTCGGTGAGGTGGGCACGTTTGAGGTGGCGGTAGAGCTCACGTGTGCGCAGAAGCTGGCGGGCGTATCCGGGTGCGGCCCCCGCGGCGCGGAAGAAGTCCGCGAAGAGATAGGGGTCCGCGGGCCGGGCGGTGATCAGGTGGGCGTCCATGTCCTTGATGGCGATGGTCCCGCCGGGACGGACGACACGTATCAACTCCGCAAGAACGGCGGCCAGTTCGTGGTCGTCGAGATACTGCACGGTGTTGGCGCACCAGGCGGTGTCGAAGGTGTCGTCCGGGTAGGGCAGGTCGAGGAGGCTTGCCGTGCGGATGTCCGTGGGGCAGGGCAGCCCCCAGGCTCGGGCACGGTCCGCGGTGAGCGCGGCGTTCTCCTCGGCCAGGTCGACGGCACTGATCCGGCCCTGGTCGCCGACGAGCGCGGCGAGGTGCGGCAGGAAGTCACCGGTGCCGCAGCCCGCGTCGAGGACGTGCTGTCCGCGGCGGATGCCGGCCTGGCCGAGCAGGTGCAGATACGGCTCCTCGCAGGCGCGGAAGTGCGTGTCGACGATGCTGTGATGGGTGAAGCCGAGGCCGGTGGAGGAGGTGTAGCCCCAGTCCTTGTGGTCCTTCGTCAGCATGCCGGGGCTCCGGTCCCGACGCCGGCCCTGGCGTCGACCTCGTCGAGGAGTTCGCACAGTGCCCGCGTGACCTCTTCGGGGGCTTCCAGGGGTTGCAGATGTCCGGCGCCGACGAGGGTGATGAGGCGTCCCAGCGGCAGGGTGTCCGCGACATGCCGGGTGTCTCCCGGGGCGACCAGCGCGTCCTGCGCGCCGGCGATCACCACGGCGGGTACCTGGGCGCCGCGCAGTACGTCGGTGGAGTCGGGCCGGGCCGCGATCGCCCGCTGGGCCCAGGCCAGGGCCGCGGGATCGGCGGCGTGGGCGTCGGCCAGGACCCGGTCGAGCAGCTCGGGGCGCTGGGTGCGGGTGGTGTCGCCGAGCAGCATCGGGGTGACCTGCTCGACGAGCGCCGGGCGGCGGGCCGGGTCCTGGACCAGTTCGGCGAACTGGCGCCTGCGGGCGGCGTCCTCGGGGCTGTCGGCGGTGGCGCGGGCGGACATGAGGGCGAGTCCCGCGACCCGGTCGGGGAAGCGGCGCAGGAACGCCATGGCCGTGTAGCCGCCCATGGACGATCCGGCCAGGACCGCCCGGTCCGCGCCGTGCTCGTCGAGCGTGCGGGCCAGGTCGTCGGCGACGGCGTCGAGGCAGGGCGGGCCGTCGCCGAGCGGGACCTGGCCGAAGCCGCGCTGGTCGACGGCGAGGACCTGGTGCCCCCGTGCGCGCAGGGCGTGCTCCTGTGCCTCCCACATCGTGGCGTTCATGGACAGGGCGTGCAGCAGGACCACAGGGGTGCGGCGCGGGGTGCTGGGCAGCGGACGGTGCGCGGTCACCGGGAGGCCTCCATCTCGGCTGTGGTGATGAAGTCCCGTACATGGTCGTGGGCTTCGCTGCCGCGGAGCCACGCGAGGGTGACGGGGGCGGGCGGCAGGTCATGGATCGGCACGACCCTGATGCCGGACGGTGCGAGGTCGGCGAGGGAGATCAGCGAGATGTGGATGGCCTCGCCGGCCGCGACCAGGCGCATCATCTCGGGGATGGTGGCGACCCGGCGGTTGCGGCGGATGGGGCGTCCGGCGGGGGTGCGGGGCGGTACGACGTCGTCCCAGACGTAAGCGGGGAAGGTGCCGGGCGGGGCGAAGGCGTCGTAGTCGGCGAGCTCTTCGATGGAGACCGACTCACGGGCAGCGAGCGGGTGTTGGGGGCCGACGACCACGGCGCGGGCGTCCTGGGTGAGGACCCGGCTGGTGACCAGGTCGGGTTCGTTGATGCCGAACTTCACGATCATGACGTCGAGTTCGCCCGCGCGGATGCCGCGGAACGGGTCGGCGATGTCGTATTCGCTCAGCCGTACGGTGGTTTCGTCACGGCCGGCGAGGCGGATGATGCGGGCGGCCACCTCGGTGGATCCGTGGTAGCCGAACCGGACGGTCCGGGTGTCGGCGGCGGTCAGGGTCTGCTCAGGCAACGGGTGCCTCCTCGGTCAGGGCGGCGGCCGCTTTCAGCCGGCCGGGAAGGTGCTGTTCGGTGGTGACCCGCACACGGGCCAGGCGCCCGGGTACCCCGACGATGCGGGGCACCTGGTGCAGGACCAGGTGATCGCCGGGGGTGATGAGGCCGTCCAGGACGGCTTCGGCCAGCACATGGTTGAGGTGGACCAGCGCCTGCGCGATGGTGCATCCGGCGGTGGCGAGGTAGAGGCCGCGGCGGGTTCGGGGGCGCGGGGACGGGCGGTGTCCGTCCGGTATCTCGACGAGGGTGTCCGGCCGGGCCGGCAGCCCGGCCTGCCCGTCGAAGAGTTTCAGGAGCCTGCGCAGCGAGGACGTCCGGGCGGCGGGTTCGGGTGTGGTCCACGCCGCGGACCGGTCGTCGGCCGTGTGCGCGAAGGTGAACCGGTCCCCCAGGTGTGCGGGATTGCCCGCGAGGAACACGGTGCGGGTGAAGGACGTACGCCAGTCGGCTGCCTGCTCCGGTGGGATCCCGAGGGCGAAGACACAGGTGTCGCGCACCCACCGGGCGAGGTCGACGTTTCTGAGCACCACCGTGGCCAGGGTTCCCTGATCGTTGTCGGCGGCGATGTCTTCCTGGGCGGCGGTCAGTCCGTCGTACGAGGTCAGGTCGTGCCGGGCGGCGAGGTCGGGCCGGGCGGTGCGGATACGTGTCGCGGCATGTTCGCGCAGGCTCTGCTGGACCGGTGTCACGGGGGCCGGCGTCTTGGCGGGCACCGTTGTCGTCACAGGAACACCGTCCGCAGCAGGTCGGCGGGCGGGGCGGCGCGGCGCTTGCCCAGGAGGTTGGAGGTCAGCCGGTACGGGTCGACGTACACATGGTCCTTGCGGTGCCGTGCCAGCCGGTCCGCCAGCAGGTCGCTGTCCGGTGTCGGCCCGGCCGCCTCCAGGAGGCGTGCGGCCCGCTTGACGCACTGCAGCAGCAGATCGGAGCGGAACGACTGCTGCCGGCCGGGGCCGAGCACGGCGATGAAGTACAGGCGCATGCCCAGGCGGATGGCGTCCTCGTCGTACTGCGCGCGAGCGGCGTCCAGGAGTGCCCCGGCGTGCAGGTCCTGCCAGCCGCCGTGGCGTGCCGAGCGGATCTGGCCCTCGATGGGCACCCGGCCCATCGCGACGCGCCGCACGCTCGGGCCGAGCGCCGCCAGGACACGCTCCAACTGCTGGTAGTCGGGGTCGAGTTCGCTGTCGTAGAGGAGCACCACCTCGTCGAAGTCGGGGGCGAGCGGGATGAGTTCCCGCAGGGCGCAGGCCAGGTAGTTGGGCCGGCCGTCGGAGGCGACCAGCCGGCGCAGGGGCAGTCCGAAGCGGGTGAGGTCCAGGTAGACGGGGCCGCCCACGTCGCGGTGATCCAGGCACATGCCGAGAGCGGTGAGCCGCTCCAGGGCGGCTTCGAGGCACAGGCCGGGCGGCTGATGGCGCAAGAGCCCCGGGTCGTGCAGGCCGAGCGCCGTGTAGTGCCCGGACCACAGCCGCAGGATGCGGGTGCTCACCGGGTGCACCCAGCCCAGTTCGGCCGCTTCGGCGTACGGGCGCAGCGCCGCCGCCGGTGCGCGCTCGGCCGCGCGGAAGGTGACGTACAGTTCGCCGATCCGGTCCTCGGTGAAGTCCGCGTAGTCGGTGTCGCCGCGGGTGCGGTCGACGAACTCCCAGAAGCCCAGGGTCTGTTCGGTGGGGTGGTAGGTGGTGTGGCTGTAGCGGTAGGTGACGTCGGCGAGGGGGCGGGTGGCCCGGTACATCACGTCCGTCCAGAGCAGTCCCTTGAGGTGGCTGGGGGTGAGCGGCTTGGACGGAGTGACGGTGATGGGCGCCAGGAGGACCCGGTGCCGGTCCGCCGTGTCCGGCCGTGGGCGATGGCCCACCATGGAAAGGGTCGTCATGCGTGAGTCCTTTCCGCCGCGCTGACGTGGCGTACGAACTCGTCCCGCCCGAGCGCCGGGGACGGTGTGGGAGCGGCGGAGGCCTGTTTGACGCGGGTGAGGAACTCCTCGTCGCCGAAGAGTTCCGCGGGGGTGGACAGGGTCATGAGCATGCGGGTGAGCCCGCGCCAGACGGCGCCGTCGCCGCGGGCCGCGGTCACGATCTCCTCGGTGGTGGGCAGACCGCCGCCAGGGCGGGGTACGGCCGGAGCCGGGGTGTTGTCGACGGCGGCGCGCCAGCGGGCGATGCGGAGTTGGTCGGATGCCGCGGACTGCTGGTACCAGGGCAGGAACAGCTCGTGGGTCATGCGGGCGACGGCCTCGCGCTGCGCGATATCGATGTCGGGGTGCCCGGCGAGCAGGTCCGCGAGCTTGAAGGCGTGGTGGAGGGCGAGCGACATGCCGCGGCCGAAGAGCGGGTTGGTGATGCAGGCGGCGTCGCCGACCTGGAAGAGGCCCGGGACCGGGGACTGCTGGGGGCCGGCCGGCCCCCACAGGGTGTTGGGCGGGCTGGAGGTCGCCCACACCGGGGAGATGGGTGAGCTGACGCCGTCCTCCAGCCAGGGCGCGATGCCCGGGGTGGCCCGGGCGGCCGCGGTGAACCCGGGGCCGGTCCGCAGTCCTCGCAGGGCACGGTCGCCCGGCAGGGAGCCCAGGGCGATGGAGAAGGTGCGGTTGTCCCCGGGGTGCAGCACGCCCGCGTAGTGGCCGAAGACGTCGCCGACGCCGTGGCCGCGGTTGAGCGGCCCGGGCAGGGTGTCGCCCTTGAGGAGGTAGAAGCGGGTGTGGCCGGCCAGGGCGGACGGGCTGGTGCGGTCGGCGGCCACGGGGATGCCGGCGTCCCGCAGCCAGCGGCGGGACAGGGCCCGGCGTCCGGTCGCGTCCACCACGATGTCGGCGGGGATGCGTTCGCCCTTGCCGGTGATGAGGGCCCGCACCCGCCGTCCGGTGGGAGTGAGTTCGAGGCCCGCGACGGTGGTGTCGTACCGGATGGTGACGCCTGGCAGGTCGCCGGCCGTGCGGTGCAGCAGGAGTTCCAGGCTGGAGCGCCTGATGCCGAGCGCGACCAGTTCGCCGTCTCCGGCCTCCCGGGCGCTGTCGGCGGCATCGGCGGGCAGGGCCTGGGTGAGGTCGAGGAGGGGTGCGCCCCCGACCCGGGCATCGGCCAGGACCCGCGGGGCCCGCTCGCGCAGGACGCGTACGCCGAGGGAGGTGAGGGTGTGCGACTGCAGGCCCTGGGGCACGGTCGGGCGCTCCCACCAGGAGGTGGTCTCGCTCATGGGCCACGGAGGCGGTTGCGGGGCCCGTTCGAGGACCAGGACGCGGTAGCCGATGCCGGACAGGGCGAGCGCACTCGCCAGGCCGGCGACGCTGCCGCCGGCGATGACTGCGGTGGGCATGTCAGCGCCGCCGTCCGTGGACGAAGAAGACGCGGCGCACCTCGCGCTCGTCGCGCGGGGGCACCGGGTCGGGCCAGCGCCCGAAGTCGGCGCCCTCCTCGCCGGGCTGGGTCGCGGTCACGTCGAAGCCGTGGCGGGCGAAGAGGTCCTCCGGCTCGTCCGTTCCGAACAGCCAGGGGCAGCCCCAGCCGGCGAAGACGTCGAGCAGGCCGCGCATGTGGGGCAGGGTCAGGGCGGCGGAGTTGACGATGTCGGCGGCGATGCGGCTGCCGGGAGCCGAGATCGCGGCGACCCGCTCCAGGATGCGGTGGGTGTCGGGCTCGGGGATGTAGTAGAGGAGACCTTCGAGCAGCCAGGTGGCGGGGACGGTGGGGTCGTAGCCCGCCGCCTTCAGGTCTGCCTCCCAGTCGGGTGCG
This sequence comes from Streptomyces sp. NBC_01190, assembly GCF_045039895.1. Lineage (NCBI taxonomy): Bacteria > Bacillati > Actinomycetota > Actinomycetes > Kitasatosporales > Streptomycetaceae > Streptomyces > Streptomyces sp. NBC_01190. The sequence continues at coordinate 7,218,615 of NZ_CP108580.1, read as the reverse complement.
GTGAGGTCGACGGCGACCTTGTGGTGGTCGGTGCGCGGCTCGGCCGCCCCGAGCTGCGCTTCCTTGTACGCCAGTACGGTCGGCCGGTCGACCTCGAACCAGCGCACCCGGCCCGGCCAGTTCAGGCGGTAGGCGCGGGAGTCCATACCGGCCGGGGCCAGCACGATCTGGGTGGTCGCCGGGTCCTTGGCGGCTTCCTGGAGGTAGTCGTCGAAGAGCCGGGTGCGGATCGCGTTGTAGTCGGGGGTGCTCGGCAGGGTGCGCTCGCGGCCGGCCGGGAAGGTGGCGTGCCACACCTCGGCGAGCAGTTCGGGGCCGATGTCCCCGGCGAGGGAGGCGGCGTACGGGTCCTCGTACAGGCGGTCCGGGCGGCGGGTCTCGGCGGCGCGCAGGGCCGCGGTGAGCAGCGCGGTGCGCTCCACGGCGTCCAGTGGTGTGGTCATGTCTGTCTCAGCCCCTGGGTTCGATGGTTGCCTCGCCCAAGACCGGCTCGTCGCCGGCCCCGGCCTGGAAGCGGTGCCAGATCCCGTCGTCACGCTCCCGCCGGCGCCCGAGGAAGGGCCGGGCCGACGTCGCGCGGCCGGCGGGAAGGTGATGGCAGGACCTACACCGGGGTGTCCGGGATCTGGCCGGTCAGCCGGGCCCACTGCCGCGGGTCCTGCCTGAAGAGCCGGTCCTTGACCTGGGTCGGTCTGATGCCGCTCTCGACCTGGGCCTGCCAGTCGCGCAGGAAGGCCTCCGGGTCCAGGCGCAGCAGTGCCGGCGCCGACAGCCGGCCGTGGGTACGTGCCGTGCGGTAGCCGTCGGATTCCCGGTGCAGCGCCTCGTCCAGGCGGGCGGTGAAGCGGTCGGACTCGTCCTGGCTCCACACGGTGCGCTGGGCGACGGCGAATTCGTAGCCCGCGGGCTGGCCGGGGGACGCGGCGACCCGGCAGGCGGCGTTGCGCAGTTCGAGACCGGTGGCGTCGAGCGCGCTGTGCAGGGCTCTGATCACCTGGGCGTCGCGCAGCCGCTCGCCGGCGTGGTCGGAGCGGTTTCCGCGGCCGGTGTACTCGAGGCGGGGGACGCCGTCCTGGTGGTCGACGACGCGTACGACATCGCCCACCGCGTAGCGGTAGAGGCCGCCGACATGGCTGAACACCACGTGATAGTCGCGGTCCGGCTCCAGCTGGTGCGGCTGGAGGGTGACGGTGTCAGGGCCCAGGTCCCCGTCGGCGTCGGCGAACTCGTAGACGGAGGCGTTCACCACCAGGCTGCCGGCCGAGCGATGCCGGTCCAGGGCGACACCGACCGGGCCTTCTGAGGCGGCCACCGGCGCGGGCAGGGCGGTCACGCCGGCGCCGAACTCCTCGCGCAGCCGCGGCAGATACAGCGAGGCGAGACCGGTGGTCCAGCAGAACAGGGCGCGCATGTTCGGCCAGATGTGGGCCGGGAGTACGGTGGCGTGGCGGTCGGCGAGGTGCTCCAGCTCGGCGGCGCGGGCGGGGTTGGGCGTGCCGTGCGCGAGCCCGCCGAGGGTGCCGTCGCGGACCTCCTTGACGATGCGGGGCCACCACAGGTTCAGCTGGTAGGGCAGGGCCGCGACCATCGCCGGGTTGATGCCGATGACGCAGCGGACGTCGCTCTCCACCGCGAGGCGCAGCCGCAGGTACATCTTCTCCGCGTGCTGATCCGCCGCGAGGGGCACGGGCAGCGTCGCCCAGGGGGCGCCGGTGCCGGGTTCCGCGGACAGCGGTTCCCCGAAGGCGGTGCCGAAGTCGACCTGGCTGGCGCCGACATGGGGTCGCCCTGAAGCGGTGGTGGGCGGGGCCGCGAGGGGGTCGTGCTTGAGGTTGAGGACGGCGCCGGGGTGGTCCAGGACGTCCGGGAAGTGCTCGATGAGCGGCGCCCAGGCGGCGTAGTAGAAGGGGAAGAAGGTCGTGCGCATGAAGCGCGGGGTCACCGGGATCTTCTTGTGGGCGCCGGTGCTGCCGCTGCTGGTGAAGAACACCGCGGGACGGTCGGCGCTCAGCACGTTCGGCTCGCCGCTCGCGGCCCGCTCGATCCACGGCTCGAGATCCGCGTACGTCTGTACGGGGACGGCCTTGCGGTAGTCGTCGAGGGTGCGGATACGGCCGAAGCCGTGCTGTGTGCCGTACTGCGTGCCGGCGTTGAACTCCAGCAGATCGTTCAGCACCCGCCGCTGATGGTCGGCCGGGTCGGTGAACGCGTCGCGCAGCACCTGCCGTTCGGCGAGAACGCGGTCACGGTAGCGCCGCAGCCGGTCGGGGTCTGCCCAGGCTTCAGCCGAACTCATGGGTGAGCACCTCTCGTATCGCCGCCGCGGTGGTCTCGGGACGGTCCTGTTCCTCGATCACGGTCACCGGCAGGCCCTGGATCTCGTCCCGCATGACCTTGGCCAGGTCCCTCTGGTAGCGCCGGAAGCCGTCCCAGTCCGGCTGCGGCCCGTAGTGCTCCAGGAGGTTGAGATCGGCCCCTTGCCGGCTGCGCCGCCAGGTCGTTTCGGACGGGACGTCGAGATAGATCACCCGGCGCGGCTGGGGAAAGCTGCGCCACCAGGCGAACAGGGGGCTGTCCGGGGCGCCGGACAGCCGGCACTTGGCCAGCAGCTTGTAGTAGTAGGAGTCGATGACGACGGGGGTGGCGGCGTCGGTGCGCAGCAGTTGGTCGCGCAGGTGGACGACGGCGGTCTGCAGGAGCGTGGCGAAGAACTCCGGGGACCAGGCGCCGCGGTGCGGTGCCACGTCCTTGACGACGTGGCGGCGCAGCCGGCCGATGAGGGCGTGCTCGGGGGCGAGATAGGTGTCGTCCACGGACAGCAGCTGCCACTGGGGCGCGGTTCGGGCCAGCTGGTCCAGAGCCGAGGACTTGCCTGCGTAGTCGGGGCCGAGCAGGACGCAGAAGGGGGGCGGTGAGAGAGCTGTCTTTCGCGTCATGCTTGTGTCACCTCCCATGCGTCGAGGGTGGCTTGAGCAGCCGCCGCTGTTGCGCACTCCAACCGCTCCGCGAGCAGCCCGCCCGCCGTCGGCTTGCCGGCCCCGTTCAACCTGACGAGGAGGACCTTCGGCGCGCCCATCGGAGCCGCGGATGGTCGAGGCGGGACCGCACGTCGCGGCGAGCCTCGGCCGCACTGCCGCCGCCGGACCGTCCCGCGACGGCGTCCGCAGGGACCGGCGCCACCATGGCCCCGGCGACGATGACTGCGGCGGGGACCGCGGTGACGTCGGAGCGCTGGTGCCGGGCGGGTGCGGCCTCGCCGGTGGAAACGTCCACCGTCCTCAGAGCACGAGGCACCGTCGCGGTCGGCTTCAACGCGGCGCGCACGCAGCGGTTCACCGGTGCTCGGGCCGCCCCCGGTCTCGCCCGCGCGCCCGCAGACCCGGCGGACACCCTCGGATGTGTTCACGATCCCGTCATGCGCCGGGGAGCCTGGAACCCGCGCCGGCTCGGACCCGTACTTTCGCCTCCCCGCCAGGCCCGGACGCAAGCCGTGCCGGACCCCGCCCGGGAAGGTGGCCTCGTCCCGCTCGAAGCTCATCCGCGCACCGCGCCCAAACCCCAGGTGCCTGCGAGCCGGCCGGTCCGCCACCGTCTCCGGGGTGATCGAGCGTCGGCGGGAAGCCCCTCCGGCGCCGCCACATGTTCGGATCCGTGCGACTCCCCCGCCGTCAGCCAGCGCAACCTGCTCAACAGTGCTCCTCATGTTCGCGTTCTCACAAAGGGCTCGTTCCGCCAAGGGGCAGCTGCCTCAGCGGTGGTGTCGGGGCTCGGGGCGCCGTCCAGTGCGGCGGTCTCCCGCTCCGCCCCCGGCCTGCGCGGGACACGCTCCGTCGAACCTCACGTTCGGCGGACGCGGGAATGGCACCTCGAAGAGACCGGCACACGGTCGGTGAGCGGGCTGTTCCCGCCCGACCGGGTGTCGGCCCGTCCCGCTGCTTCCCCGCTCAACAGGTCCGAGTCCACACCCACGTGCTGTCCTGGATCTCGCCCGGGGCAGGACTCCAGTGCGTCGGGAGCCGCCACCACTTGAGCGAGATCCTGCCTAACCCCGGCCGGGACCCGTGCGTGAGGAACCGCGCTAAAGCGCGGGATGTCCGGATGACAGCGTTGTCGTGCGTTTCATCCGACATCGGCGCCGGGGTTGCGTCGCACATGGCTGTCAGCTCCCGGTTGAGGGTCGCCTGTGATGGCTCCGGCACCGGCGTCAGCACCTGTGCTCGGCTCGTGAACCATCCCGCGGGTGCGACAAGATGGCCGGATCTCGCCCGTCCGGCCGCCGGGCGCGCACCCATGGAGGGGGCCGGGCGGGGAGCATGAGGTAAAGCTCCCGCCATGGGTCCCTCCTCCACTCTCGCCACGCCCGTGTAGCCGCGGCCCGGGCCACGACGGTGTTCCCGCGCCAGGATCGTGCCGACGTGGCTCGGTGGGACGGCCAGGTCCACCGGTCCCTCGGGCTGCTGGCGGACGCCCGCCCCGAGTGCGGCGGCGGCCCGGACGGCGGCCACGTCGGCGTCCCGCAGGTGCACGGTCACGCCGCGTCGGGCCGCCGCGAGCCCCACGGACATGCCGATGAGCCCAGGGCCGACGATGGCCATGGTGCGGATCATTGATGACTCCCTGGGTCGACCGGCTACCCGTCCACGCGCCCAAGCTCAACTCGATCGAGAAGGTCTGGTCAACGATGAAAGGCAGCCTGGCCCACCTCGCCGCCCGCACCGTCGGCGAACTCGCCGCCGCGGTGCGGGACCGCCTCTAACGTATGCACTCCGTCGGTCAACGACACCAGGCCGACACGACTTCCACCGCCTGGTCGAGGTTGAGGCGCGGGTCGCAGAGGGTGGTGTAGTTCAGCGGGTCGAGGAGGTCATCGAGAGATGACTCGTCCGCCACACATTCACCGACGTTCTCCGGCGTGGCTTCCAGGTGCAACCCCCCGGCCACCACGCACTCCGCGGCTGCCACCTCTTGGAAGAGCTCCACCTCGCGCTTGATGTTGGTCAGCAGGCGGGTCTTGCGGCCCAACGGGCCGCGCTGGGTGTTGCCGTGCATCGGATCGCACAGCCAGATGACCGGATGCCCCGCGTCGCGGACAGCGGCCATCAACGGCGGCAGCGACTCCGCGACCCGCTCCGCGCCCATCCGGGAGATGAGCGTCAGTCGGCCGGGCGTACGAGCCGGATCCAGGATCGAGCAGAGTTGGGTCAGCTCGGCGGGTGTCGTCGTCGGACCGACCTTGCAGGCCACCGGATTCTGTACCCGGGCCAGCAACTGCACATGCGCACCGTCCAGCTGGCGGGTGCGGTCCCCGATCCACGGCCAGTGCGTCGAGGACAGCAGCAGGCCTTGCCGGCCGCGACGCAGCAACGGCAGCTCATAGTCAAGCACGATGGCCTCGTGACTCGTCCACACGGGTGCCGCTGTCCGCGGACCCCAGGCGCCGCCGAGTCGGCGCAGGAACTCCGTTCCGGCGTGAGCGGCCCGGTAGCCGGTGAGCAGGCGCTCCGGGTCCGGCTGGCGCAGCTGAGCATCGGGCTGCGGGTCGTTGACCAAGTGGCCGCGGAACGTGGGTAGCTCAAGCTCTCCGTGCCGCTCCAGGTCGTCGGAGCGGGGCTTGGCGAACTGACCCGCGATCCGGCCCACCCGCACCACTGACACGCCGGTTCGGGCCTGCATCGCCCCGGCCAGCGCGTCGAGCATGCCGGCCTTGCGGCTGAGCACCTCGGGAACGCAGTCCGCGGGGTTCTCGGCGCAGTCGCCCGCCTGCACGATCTGGAGTCCGCCGGCCGCGACCTCGGCGAGGAGCAGCCGCAGATGGCGTACCTCGTCCCAGGTCACCAGGCCGGGTAAGTCGTTGAGTGCGCTGCTGTGCCGTTCAGCCAGGAGGTCGTCCTTCCAGCGCGGTTGCTGCTGGGCCGGCAGAGTGCGAAGCCATTGACCCTCGCGCGCCGGATCCGAAGGAAGTTCGGATCCAGCCGGCGGTGTGAGGGTGAGAGGCGTGGTCACGAGTGTGATCCCCCGAATCGGAAGCTCGTCGGTGAGTTGCAGACATTCCGCCGATGGCCAACCGGCACCTAGCGTGTTCCGGAAGGCGAAGGCGGACAGCTGCCCAGGTGGGCAGGAGGTCGCGCACACTAGATCGATCAGAACGGTCATACCGTCCTGACTGAGCACCGATTCACAGTGGAGCTGAACCGGACGTCACGGTGTCGTGCGAACAGGCGGGCGACGGATGCCCCTGGCTCCGCGGAATCCGCTCAGGCTCCAGGAAAGGACGCGACCTGGTCACCGCACCGCGGACGAGGCGTTGACTGAACCAACGGCAGTGCCGCGCGGGTGGGGGCCGGCGACCGTTTGACCTCGAGGGTCATGCCGAGTTGGCGGCCCACGGCCACACATAGGTCGGGGGCCGCGGTGAGGGCCAGGTCCTGATGCTCGTTCTGGCTGACGCACGCCGAAGCCACGTTCTTGTTCCGCAGGCGCAGGTACCACGGGAACAACGATCCCAGTGCGGGCTCGGTCAGCATCGTACGCGAATGCACGATCGTCCCGACGACCATGTTGCCGAAAGGGCGGCTCTTGTCGTTCATGAAGCTCTTCAAGCGTTCCTGGAAGATCTTCAACACCGAAGGTACGTTTCCCGCGTACACCGGCATGGCGAGCAGCATCGCCTCCGCGCCCTCGGCCATTTCGACGACACGCTGGAAGTCGTCCTCGATCGTGCACCGGCCCACCTCGGGATCCAGGCACGTATCCTCGCCCTCGCACATCGCGATGCGATAGTCGATCAACCGGATCCGCTGGATCTCCGCGTCACCGACCTCTTGGACGACGCCGCTGATGGCCGCCTCGAGCAACACGTCTGTCACCGACGGGAGACGCTTCTGCGTGCAGGACAACGCAACGATCTTCATCTGGAGAGACCTCCCCTTGTTTCAAGACCGCGCCACCAAGGACCGGCCACCTGACGAAGCGCCCGCGGCCGCACTCTGAAGCAGCCCCAACCACTCAAGAAGCGGGTGCTTACCCGTCGAACGGCATTCAGTTCCCTACCGCCGCTCCGTCAGGAAGTTATGCGCCTTACCGTTGAGGGTAATGGTCATGTGCATTCCCGATCCTTCGGCGGCCGCCCCACGCGAGACAATCAATGGCATGTGCCATTGGTATTTCCGGAGGGTTCCATTTGTCGAAGAGAAGTCGGACCCGTCATATCGCGAGACGTCGCCGTAGTTATTGACGCCAAATCGACGGGGGTGCGTGCCTATCCCTGGCAACACAGCAGCGCCGGCTTGTGCGAATTCCTCCGGCGTCTCCAACTGCGCGACGGTTTTCTCTGCTTCGATCGCCAGCATCTTGTAGTAGTCGCGAATCTCGATACCACTGCTCCGAGCAACCACCTCGCGCGGCACGAACAGGAACATGAGATGATTTCCGAAGAGCAGGTTCGAGGCGTACGAGGCGTTCTTCATCACGAGCAGGTTTTCACTGCCTCTTTTGAGAAATTCCGCTTTGACCATGTCGAGGTACGAACCGATCTTGAGGGCCGGCTCAATGGTCTCACGAAGCTCCCAGGGCATCATGCGCACCGCTTCATCCTCATCAATGAGCGGCTTCCTCTCGGGGAGGTACTGGTCCAGGTCAGCGGTTTGCAGTTGGATCTCCGCTATCGCCTCCGCATTGCGGAACTGGTCTTTGCCCGACTTCATGGTGCTCATCAGTGCCTGATGGAAGCGGAAGCACCGGTAGCCGTCCTGCATTGACATGGGGAAGGCTGTGAAAATTCCCTGGATGTTGGGGTCCGACTTGTACGTGACGGACATCAGCAGGAAGCCGTCGTAGTAGTTGGGGTACTCGTCGAGCACGATCCCCTGGAAGGATGAGATCGGGAATGATTCCGGACTTTCGAACTGCCGTTCGATCACATAACACTTTGGAAAGAACGGATTTTTGTCGAAGAAGTGGCTGGCCGCTTCTCGATAATCGTCGATCGAAAAAGGCTGCTCAACGTTGTACGTCGAGAGCGCCGGATAGAACTGCGTCACGTTAAGCGGGCGCGGGAAAGACATCACCGATAGACGGATCGTCTTGTCCACCATCGACAAAGGCATGCCTGATCACTCCGATAGACGAGTACGAGAAGTGCCGGAAGACATTTCGGTCGGGCGTCCGGCAACGTCGCGAAGAAATGTCCGAGTTCTCGACCGTTCTCGACGGTTCTTGACCGTTCTTCGACGGTTCTCGACAGTTCACGGCATCGCTAAACGCCCTGCTAGGCCGACTGGCGGGAAACCATACTGCCGTCGGTACAATCAGCGGCTCATCCGCGGTGCGATGACCCGACCGCGTCCTCCTCCGGAGCGTGCGGACGCTCCGCGCGCCAGGTGCACCCGTCGCCCGCCAGTTCGCACGACACCGTAACGTCCGGTTCCACATGGCGGACGGCGATGGCGGTGTTGAGCTTCTGGCAGTACCCGCACGGTGACGAGAACGTCAGGACGACGCCGGCGCGGGCAGCTTCCTTGCGGTACCGGAGGATCCCGCAGTCGGCGTTGCGCAGCACCGTCCCCGAGGGCTCGGGCTCAATGGACACCACCGAGTCGTACAGCAGTAGCTGTCGCTGCAGCCGGGTCATGAAGTGATCGGTAGCCGATACCCCGTCGGGCCGTTGCGCTCGCAGCAGTTCCGCGGTGATGCGGGAGTTCGCCTCGATCCACCCGTCCAGGCCTTCTTCGCCGTGCTCTCCCAGGACGAACTCCTCCGCGGCCGCCTGGGCCTCGAAGTACCGCTGGCGCCAGAGGTCGACCTTCTCCGCCGGCTCGAGAGGAGCCGTTTCACTGGTCATGGTCCGCGTCCTTCCCGGCGGCGCTGTCCGCGCTGTCGACACTGTCCGCGCTGTCCAACTCGGCGAAGACCTCCTGGGCGACCCGCAGTCCGTTGTTGGCGACCGGCCAGCCGCCGTAGTAGGCGAGCTGGATGATGACTTCGACGACCTTCTCCCGCGACATCCCGAGGTTCAGGGCGGCACCGATGTGGCCCCGCAACTCCCAGTCGGTCCGCGCCAGCGCGACCGCGGTCAGCGCGACCAGTTCACGCTCCTCGATGCTCAGGTGGGGGCGGGCCCAGATCTCACCGAACAGGTGGTCGACGGTGAGCTCCAGGAACTCCGGGTAAGAACCGGGACGCGGTTCGCGGCCGAAGACCTCCTTGAAGATGGCTTCGCCCCGCTCGTGCCGGGCAGTCGGCTGATTCATCGATCAATTCCTCCGTAGGGGGACGAACAGTTGTCAACGTCGCGATGCGCATCGACGCGAACAGGCGGTGAGCGCTCCGACCTGGGCGGGGCCGGCCCCGAACGCCGCCGCGGACACCGGGAGCACCAGTACCGGCCTCAGCGTCACTCAGCCGCCGACGACGCCGAGGACCCTGAGGACGCAGACTCGCCAGGGAGACCCGGCTCGGCCGCGACGGCTACGGTTGGGAAGCCGCCGGGGCCGGCCGCTGTCATCGGCTCGTCACAGGACGATGCTGAGCTTGCCGTGCTCGTACAACGTCTCGTGGTCGAGCACCACGACCCGGCTCCGGATCCGGAACGACTCGCCGTCAGGCACGAGTTCGAACCGGTATTTTCCGACGTAGGCGTCGGAGCGCCCGTGCCCGAAGCGGTATGCGACGACATTTGCCGCCACCTCGAGGTAGCTGCCCTGATCAGCCAGGATTTCCACGTTGCTGATCATGCGATTCGTTCGCGACCGAGGGTCCTCGCACCACACCTCACCATTGAGGAGTTGCTCGATCCGCTGGCGAAGCCGGGCCGCGTCGTCGTCGATGAGCCCGAGCGCGTCGGCCGACCCGCCGCGGACATCGGTAGCCGGCACCACGTAGCGGATGTCGTCGGTGAGCATCTCCTCGTACCACTCGGTCAGCCGCCACTCGTCGAGCAGCCGAGCCTCACGGAAAAGGAACTGGCTCACCCGGTGCCACAGCCTCACCTGGGCTGCATCGTCAACTATCAGTTCACTGGTCATTGCTTTCCTGCCCCTTACAACTCGGCCTGGTGAGCGACCCCGGAGTGACCGTCGTCGCCGTGCATCAGCCGGTCCCACTGCCGCCAGAATTCGCGGGCAGGAAGCTCGTCGGTCGTCTCGGGGATCTCCTTGTTCATACCGCGCGACAGATCCGAATAGCGCACCGTACGGTTGAGATAACCCCGCTGGCACGACTCGACGATCTCGATGTCGTCGGGAGTGGCGAAGCCGGCGGGACCGAGGAACGTCAGGTAGTGGCTCTTGCGGAGTTCCCGGATCTCCGGATCTTCGTCCTTGGGGGCCAGCGCGACCGAGGTGATGGCCATCCGGTCGGCGCCGATCGGGTCGATCTTGCGAATCGTGATCGCGATCGCGTCGATGATCAACAAGTTGGGGAAGATCAGCAGCGCGCGGTTGGTGCCGGTGATCCGTTCCGCGCGTTCGGCGCCGAACCGGTCGACGAAACGTGCGGCGGTCGCCTCCATGCGCGGCCGGACCTCGGGACCGAACATCGGCGTCCAGTGGGCGAGCGGGCGCGCCGCGGCCGGCGGCAGCTCATTGGCTCCGTGACCCAGGCCGAGGGCGCGGCCGAAGCCACCTCGCCGTCGTGGCGGCACCGACCCGAGCGACTGCATGTAGCTGACGTAGCGCTTGTGCAGTGCTCGGAAGTGGTAGATGTCGACGCTGTTCTCCATCATGAGTTTCCAGTTGGCCTGAGCCCCGTGGAGTTGCGCGCCTTGGATCACCTCCATTCCGACCTCGGACTGGTCGTCGATGAGATCGAGGTACTCCGTGGCTCCCGCCAGGTACTCGGTCAAGCTGCGCGGCTGCTCCGGATCGAAGGTGACGAAGACAAAGCCGCGGTAGATATCACTCTGGTGCTGCGCCAGGCCGAAGTCCGCCTTGCGAAAGTTCGGCCCGTAACCGTCCGGAATCGGGACGCCGACCAGGTCGCCCTGATTGGAGAACGTCCAGTCGTGATAGGGGCACCGGAAAGATTTGGCCTGCCCGGCCGGCAGCGAGCAGATCAGAGCCCCGCGGTGCGTGCAGCTGTTGGCAAACACCCGGATTACCCCGTCGGACCCGCGCGCCATGACCACCGGGCGCCCGCCGACATCGCGTGACACGAAGGAGCCCGGCGTGGGTATCTCCGATTCGTGCCCGAGGTACAACCAGCAGCGATCGAAGATCCTGGCCATCTCTCGCGCGGCCAGGTCGTTGTCGGTGTACGCGCGGCGATCCACCCGGAACGAGAGGCGCTCGAAATCATCGAGGACGATCGGATCGTCCACTGGCCGCTGCAGTTCGATCGTCACTGCTCTCTCTTTCGCTGTAGTTTCTGGAAGGTTACGGTTATGAGAACCGCCTCGGCCGTGCGTGCCGCAGCATCGCCGCACTCGGGCTGCGCGGCGCGTGTATCTGACCAAATGCACCAATGCGGGGAGGTAAAACCCGACCATCGGGGGCCGTTCACGACTCAGCAGCTCTCCTAAGTGCCGGATTGCAACCACGGGAAGGTTGGCAGATCGCCAAGTCGGCCGTACATAGGTCTTAATACCCATCGCTGGCCGTCGCTGGATGTCGCTATGCTGCGACGCCCACCGGCAGTCCCAAAAGCACGGTTTTTGCCGTCTTTTGCCGTTGACGGGCCGACGGCATTGACCTGGTCACGACACTGAACGCCAAGATCGCGTGAGGAAAAATAATTTAAAATTCAAATAAATTGAGTTGAGAGTGAGCGGTTTCACACCGCACACCGTCAGGCCGGCCGAGGTATCGGCGGCGAGTGTCGACAGCGCCGGTTTCTCCGACCTGGACACCGGCGGAAGGTGGGGAAGCCACCGGACCGGACGGGACGTCCGGTGCCGGCCCGTGCCGGGAAGGCACGGGCCGTGAGGTGGAGCTCCTGCGTGAACACCTACACGAAAGCACTCGGAGGCCGGTGTGAGAAGGTGTGCCGGTCATTCATCCGGTGAGCGCGACCACATGGTGTCTCGGACAGCGGGGAGCGGGTCGGCCGCCCGAGCCGCTGGCGGCCACCGGCGCGACGCCGGGAACGATCGACGGTGCCACTGCTGCCCGGCACGGTGACGGCCGGGCAGCAGCCGTCACGCCGCTCGGTTGTGCCGAACCGCGTAGACAGCGGCCTGGGTTCGATCTGACACGTTGAGCCGGGCGAAGATCGCCTGCATGTGGTTCTTGACGGTCTTCTCGGTGATACCGAGGGCCCGAGCTATGTGGCGGTTCGTCATGCCGTCGGTCAGCAGCGCGAGAACCTCTAGCTGGCGTGGTGTCAAGGCGCTGGAGGGAGGCTTCTCGCCGGCCGGTTCACCGCCGGAATCGGTCGTTACTCTCCCCTGAGGATGAGGAGCGCGGGTGGTCCGAACCTCTGCCCGTCGCGGACCCGGGCGCTTCGCCGTCGTGTCCTGAGCGACGGGGATATCTAACTGCTGGTCGGTCAGCGGGTGTGTGTGGTCCCTATTTTGCGCAGCCATCCGTGTCTCCTTGCCCCGTGGTCGAATGGACAGTCCCGCGCCCGGTCGGCTCCGACAGGAAGCCCCAGGCCCGGTAGTAACCACGCCGACTGTATCGAAGGCGTCCGTCCGATGACCGGGGTCCCGAAGGTTTCCGGTCGGCCGCGGGCCGGGGAAAAAGGAGACGTACGTTCCGAAAATCTACCAGTCCCGGACGCCGAGGCCGTCCGACGGATCCGCGCCTACGACCTCTGGGACGGGGCGGGTCCGGGCCCGGGCCGACAGCAGGTCAGGCCCGGTCGGCCGGCGCGTCGAGGGGGTAGAACTGCCCCGCCCAGCCGCGGTACCGGCCGATCGCACTCTCCTCGGAGGTGAGCGCGGGGTCCGGCAGGTACCGCTTCCGGTTCCAGATCCGGGCGTCCTGGACCATGTGGTGGACCACGGTCCGCATGAGCGCCTGCCCCGCCACGGCGGACAGCGACATGACGGCGGCCTTCCGGAGCAGGGGGGAGTCCGGGCGCGAGCCGGCGTCCGTCATGATGACCACCCGCAACCGCGTCCGCCACGGCTCGATCGGGGTCGCCGTGACCACCACCCCGAGCGTCATGCCGATCTGGTGCAGCGTCACCTCGCCCGACGCCAGGCCGAGTCCGGACAGGGCCAGACCCTGCTCCACCCGGATGGTCCCCAGGCCGACGGAGAGCCTGATGGCCGCGCCGAAGGCGATACGCAGCAGCGGCCCGTCCTCCAGCGGGGGTTTCACCTCGCGGAGCGCGACGTTGTGCACGACCGCCTGGTGCTCGTAGTCGACGAAGCTCTCCATGACCTCCTGCGGGTGCGAGGTCAGGACCGTGCTCCAGGTGGCGGCGGGCGCGAACCGGTCGTCGGGCAGTTCCGAAGGCTCCCAGGCGGGCGGCGCGGCGTCGTGACCGTGCCAGCCGTAGACGACCCCGCCCCGCTCGCGCACGGGGTACTGCCCCAGCGCCGCACGGGGCGGAGTGCCGCCCGGCGCCCTGACGCAGGACCCCTCGACGTCGAAGGCGAACCGGTGGAACGGGCACACCAGGTGCTCGCCGTCCACCGCCCCGCCGGCGCCGAGGTGGGCGCCCAGGTGGGGGCAGTGGGCGTCCACGACCCGCAGGACGCCGCCCCTGGTCCGGTAGAGGACGACGTCGCGCCCCATGAAGCGGCGGTTCACCACCGCGCCGGCCGGCACCTCGCGGGACAGCGCCAGGCAGAACCAGCCCGACGGGTACGGCAGCGGCGCCCGGTCCTCCGCTCCCACGGCACGGTCGGCCCGCGACGGACCGGCTCCCTGCCGCAGGAGGTCCCGGAGCCCGGCCAGCGATCGCCTGTTCACGTCTTCCTCCTCGTTCCTCTGCTCACGGCCGCAACCCGGGCGATCAGGCACCTTCCTCCCATGCCCGCCGTTCATCCGGTTCCCCCCGTTCCCCCCGCTCGCCTCGTTCCTCCCGCTCCTCCCGCGCCTTCTCGGCCGCGTAGGCGCCCACCAGGTCGTCGAAGCGGTATCGCCCGGGGGCGAACTCCCGGATCAGGTGCGCGTAGGCGAGCCCGGTGAGGGCCTGCATCGCCGCCAGAGTCGGCACTTCGGCCAGCCGGCCCGCCTCGGCGGCGGTGACCTCGCGCACCCGGTGCGCGCCGAGGACGCGGAACATACGTGCTTCGGGGCAGGTCAGCCGCCGGTAGGACCACGAGAAGGCCGCCCGGATGTCGCCCGAGGCCCGGTCGCCGCGCAGCACGTTCAGCCGGTTCTGCTCGCTGCGCAGTTCGTCGGCCAGGTGGCGCAGCGGGACCATGGGCCTGCCGACCGCTCGGGTGGCCGCGATCACCAGCGCCAGGGGCAGCCGCGCGCACGCCTCGGTCACCTCGGCGAGGGCGGCGCCGTCGACGGCGAGGTCGCCGGCGGCCACCCGGCTCGCGAGCAGGGCCGTCGCCTCGGCCCGGGAGGGCAGGTCCAGGGTGGTCAGCCGGGCGCCGTGCGAGGTCACCAGACCGGTGAGCTTGCGGCGGCTGGTGATGATGACCATGCACTGCGGGCCGGCCGGGATCAGCGGCTGCACCTGCGCGCTGTCGTACGCGTTGTCGATCAGGATGAGCATCCGCCGCTGCGCGAGGGTGGTCCGGTACAGGTTGGCGTAGGCGGCCGGGCACATCGTGTCCGGCGCCGGCAGCCGGATCAGCGGGGCGAGGACGGACCGGATCGCCTGCTGGATGCCCACCGGGTCGGCCGCCGAGCCGAAGGCACCCAGGTCGATGTACAGCTGCCCGTCGGGGAAGCGGTCCGCGATCCGGTGGGCGAGGTGGAGGGCGAAGGCCGTCTTGCCGATTCCCGGGGGGCCGCACAGCACGGAGACCACCGGGGAGGAGCCGACCGGCGACATCCCGTCCGCCACCTCGGTGAGCATCCTGAGCTCGGACTGGCGCCCGATGAAGCTCCTTGGCCCGGCCGGGATTTGATGGGGGATGCCGACCAGCGGCCGGGGGGCCTCGGGCCGCTGCGGGCGCGGCTCGCGCGCGGTGTCGGCGTGGACCCGCTGGGGTGGTACGGGCAGGGTCAGGGCCTGCAGCGGGTCGTCCGCCAGGATGAGCTGCTGCAGGTGCCGCAGCGGGCCCCCGGGATCGATGCCGTAGTCCTCGACGAGGAGCCGGCGCGCCCGGGTGAAGGTGTCCAGCGCCTCCGCCCGCCTGCCGCACCGGTACAGCGCGAGGATGAGCTGCTCCCACCGGCGCTCCCGCAGCGGCTGCGCGGTGGTGAGCGACATCAGGAACGGCAGCAGTTCGTGGTGCTGACCGAGCGCCAGCCGGGCGTCCACCAGCGACTCCTGGACGGTGTGGCGGTGTTCGAGCAGTTCCGAGATGACCGGCTGCATGATCGGCGTGGCCGGGATGTCGGCCAGCGGCGGGTCGCCCCAGGTGTCCAGGGCGCGCTGGAACAGCCGGGCCGCGGCGTCGACGTCGCCCAGCAGCTCGGCCGTCCGCGCCTGTTGGGCCAGGCCACGGAAGCGGTGCAGGTCCAGCACGTCGCCCTCGTGCAGGGCGAGGCCGTAGCCGTCGCGGCCGGTCTGCAGCCGGCCCTTGATCGGCGTCGCCTTGCGCAGGCTGTATGCGTTGCTCCGGAGCGCGCCCCCCGGATCGCTGGGCAGGTCGGCTCCCCACAACGCGTCGGCGAGATATTCCTTGCTCACCCGGCGTTCGCTATTCAGTAAGAGGATGCACAGCGTGCTCCGCTGGCGGGGTCTCATAATTGCCAGAGGGTCGCCGCTCGCAGAACGCACCGTAGCCGACCCAAGGATTGCGAACTGCACTTACTCCCCCGTTCGAGTAGCAGTTCTCGTCAACCTGTACCCGTGAAGCACCTAGGTTTCAGGCGCACGACGCTATTAAAGCATTATTTCGATGGCGGCCGTCAAGACCGTCGGCGGCTTCCGCCACGAGTGGCTGAACCTGTTTGGAGTTTCGTTTGTGATCTTTGGTCACCAGGGGCTCCGGCCCGGGCGTCCCACCGGCGATCCCGGAGTGCCTTCCGGTGCGGGCGATTAGCCGGGTTCAGTCGGTGAAAAAGGGTGGCTACCAGCGCGATCACGCTTCGATCACGCTCGAGTCACGCCCCCGTCGCGATCATGCTGTTAGTCTGAGCTATCGCGAAAGGCGCTCATTTGTGTCACCTGAGTAAAACACTCGATCATTCATTATCGGCCCGTTTTTCAAATGGGCTCGAATGGCACTTGACGCACCTGGGAGGGTCGCATGCGCAACTCGCTTGCAGGCAAGAGGACCACCACGGAGCCCGGTGAGGACATTCCCGTAGCGCCCGGCGGCCTCCCCGTCGTGGGCCACGCGGTGAAGGCCCTGCGCGACCCGCGGGGGTTCCTGCGCTCGCTGCCCGCGCACGGCGACGTCATGAGCATCAGCGTCGGCCCGCTCAAGGCGGTGATGGTCTGCGACCCGGAGCTGACCTCGCAGATCCTTCTCAACGACCGCACCTACGACAAGGGCGGCCTGCTGTTCGACCGGGCCAAGGAGGTCTTCGGCGACGGGCTGGTGACCTGCCCGCACGCCATGCACCGGCGCGAGCGCCGACTGGTCCAGCCCGCGTTCCACCGCAACCGGCTCTCCGGCTACGCCCAGGTGATGACCGAGGGCACGAGCCAGATGACCGGCAAGTGGCGGCACGGCCAGGTCCTTGACATGCCGGCGGAGATGCTCAGCCTGACGATGCACAACATGCTCCAGTCGATGCTCGGCGGGACGCTCCCCCCGCAGGACCTGCGCCAACTGGTCAGCGACGCCATCGAGGTGCAGCACGCGACCTACCGGCAGACGTTCACGCCCGCCCTGCTGAACCGGATACCCACCCCCGGCAACCGGCGCTACCGGAAGGCCATGGCCGGGCTCAACAACACCGTTACCGACATCATCGCCAAGGCCCAGGGCAGCCCGGAGGACCACGGGGACCTGCTCTCGGCGCTCCTGGCGTCCCGCGACACCGGCGCCTCCGAGTGCCCGGCCGGCGGCGGCCAGAGCGAGCGCCTGAGCAGCGCCGAATTGCGCAACGAGGTGCTGACCTTCCTGGTGGCGGGTTCGGAGACGACGGCGATCGCCCTGTCCTGGGCGCTGTACCTGATCGCCCATCACCCGGACATCCAGCAGCGGCTGTGGGCCGAGATCGACCGTGTCCTGGAGGGCAAGCCGGTCTCCCTGGACCACCTGCCCGACCTGAAGCTCGCCGACCAGATCATCACCGAGACGCTGCGGCTCTACCCGCCGGCCGGAATGATCTGGACCAGGATCGTCACGTCGGACACCCGCCTGGGCGACTACGACATCCCGGCCGGCACGACCATCGCGTACAGCCCGTACGCGATGCACCGCCTGCCGCACTACTACCCGGACCCCGACGCCTTCGACCCCGACCGCTGGGACGCCGAGAAGCGGCAGTCGACCCCGCGCAACAACGCCTTCCTCACCTTCGGCGGCGGCGCGCGCAAGTGCATCGGCGACCAGTTCGCCGTCACCGAGGCCGTGCTGGCGCTGGCGGACATCGCCTCCCGCTGGCGGCTGGAGCCGCTGCCCGGCCAGGGGCACCCGGCCATCACCCCCTCGATGGGGCCGCGCGCCCTCAAGATGCGCCTGACCGCCAGAACAGCCGCATAAGCGCACCCAACACGGCGCGAGCGCACGGACCAACCCGGGTCGGCGAGGCGGTTCCCGCCGCCCGGGGGGACCGGTAGGCCGCTCGCGCCGGTCGCCCATGCCCTGGAGTGGGGAAACCCCCGGGGCTCCGGGGCGCGCCCGTCGATCTCCGGCGACGCGGGCTCTCCCGCGGTGTGCCGCGGCGCACGGCCCGCGGCACACCGTGCGATGGACCGTGCCCCGCCGAACCCGGTCTTCTCCACTCCTTACCGGACACCGGTCCCCGAATGGGGACCGGTGCGAGTCTTCGAGCATTACGGGCAGCCGCGCGGACGGCTCCAGGATCCCCTGTCCGGAAACGCGAGCGGTCACGCATATGAAAACGCAAGCGGTCACGCATGTGGAAAAAATATGTGAAAGGCAGGCGCAGTAATGGTGAGTCAGGAACGAGGCGGCATGAGCGGTGCCAGGACCGCCCAGGGCACGGGGGAGCCTGTCGCGGTGGTCGGGGTGGGTCTGCGCCTCCCGGGGGGGATCACCACCCTCGGCGGGCTGTGGGCGGCCCTGGCCGGCGGCGAGGACCTCGTCACGTCGGTGCCGGGCGACCGGTTCAGCACCGACGATTTCGTGATCGACGGGGGCGGGGTACGGCCGGGGAAGGCCTACACCGGCGCGGCCGGCATCTTCGGGGACGTCTGGGGGTTCGACCCGGACTACTTCGGCATCTCGCCGAAGGAGGCCGCCCAGATCGACCCGCAGCAGCGGTTGCTGCTGGAGTGCGCGGTGGAGGCCTTCGACGACGGCGGCGTCGACCCGCGGCTGCTGGCGGGTTCGGACGTGGCGGTCGTGATGGGCCTGACCGTCCAGGACTACTGGGGCCTGCTGCTGCGCCGCCCCGGGGTGATGAACTCGTTCGCCCCCACCGGTACCGGTGCGTTCAGCGCGGCGAACCGCCTGTCCTACCTGTTCGACTTCCACGGGCCGTCCCACACGGTCGACACGGCCTGCTCCTCCTCCCTGACGGCCCTTCACCTGGCGGCCGAGACGGTCCGGTCGGGCCGTTGCGACGCCGCGCTGGCCGGTGGCGTCAACCTGGTGCTCGGCCCGGGCGGGCACGTCATCTCCAGCCAGGCGTCGATGCTCTCCCCGACGGGGCGCTGCCACTCGTTCTCGCAGGACGGCGACGGCTTCGTCCGGTCCGAGGGCGCGGGCGTCGTGCTGCTGAAGACCCTGAGCCGCGCCCTGGCCGACGGCGACCGGGTGCACGCGGTGATCAGGTCCTCGGTGGTCAACGCCGACGGCCGGACCCTCGGGATGTCCATGCCGGGCGCGGACGCGCAGGCGGCGATGCTGGAGCGCGCGTACGCCGAGGCCGGTGTGACCGCCGACCAGGTGTCGTACGTGGAGGCGCACGGGACCGGCACGGCCGCGGGCGACCCGGCGGAGTGCGAGGCCCTGGGACGGGTGCTGGGCCGGCGGCGAAGCGGCGGGAAGCCGCTGCCGATCGGTTCGGTGAAGTCGAACCTGGGACACCTGGAGGCCGCGGCCGGCATGGCGGGCCTGTTCAAGGCCCTGCTGGTGCTGCGCGAGCAGCGGGTGCCCGCCACCCTGCACGCCCAGCCGCTGAACCGGTCGATCGACTTCGACGGGCTGGGTCTCGCCCCGGTGACGGGGATGCAGCCGCTGGACGGCGGTCCCGGTGTGCGGCGCATCGCCGGCGTGAACTCGTTCGGCATCGGCGGCGCGAACGCCCACGTGGTGCTGGAGCTGCTGGACACGCAGCCGGCCGCGGGTGCCGGCACGGACACGTCCGCGTCGTCGGGCGCGGCCGTGCCGGTGGTGGTCACCGGCCGCACCGAGGCGGCGCTGCGCGCGTCGGCGCTGGCGATGGCCGACCACCTGGAGGGCATCGACGCCTCCGCCCTGGCGGACGTCGGGTACACCACCGTGCGGCGCCGCGAGCGCCGTGAGCTGAGCGCGGCCGTGCTGGCCACCAGC
This sequence comes from Streptomyces sp. NBC_01190, assembly GCF_045039895.1. Taxonomy (NCBI): domain Bacteria; kingdom Bacillati; phylum Actinomycetota; class Actinomycetes; order Kitasatosporales; family Streptomycetaceae; genus Streptomyces; species Streptomyces sp. NBC_01190. Next base: position 7,198,967 of record NZ_CP108580.1, on the reverse strand, counting down.
GGCGCGGCGGCCGCGCGGGCGCTGCGGGAGCTGGCGGAGAAGGGCGCGTCGGACGAGGCGGCCTCGGCCGTCAGCACCACCCGCGGACGCGTCGGATTCGTCTTCAGCGGCAACGGCACCCAGTGGCCGCGGATGGGCGCGGAGCTGCTCGGGCACGACGCCGCCTTCACCGCCGAGATCCAGGCCGTCAGCCGCGAACTGGAGCCGCTGCTTGGCTGGTCGGTCGAGGCCGAGATGGCCACGCCCGACAACGCCCGGTGGGCGCTGACCGAGGTCGCGCAGCCGATGCTGTTCGCCCTGCAGGCCGGCCTGGTCATGTCGCTGCGCGAGCGGGGCGTGCTCCCGCACGCGGTCTGCGGCCACAGCGTCGGCGAGGTCGCGGCCGCCTACTGCGCCGGCGTACTGGACCGGTCCCAGGCGTGCCACGTGATCGCGCACCGCAGCCTCTCGCAGGCGCCCACCTTCGGGACCGGGCGGATGGCGGCCGTGGCGCTGTCGCCCGCGCGGGCCCAGCGCCTGCTAGACGAGACGGGCTCGGCCGACCGCGTGGTGGTCGCGGCCGTCAACTCCCGCCACGACGTCACCCTGGCCGGAGACAGCGAGACGCTGGAGGCCCTTGAGGACCGCTGCCTCGCCGACAGCGTGTCCTTCCGGTTCCTGCGTCTGGACTACCCCTTCCACAGCCCGGCCATGGACGCGGTCCGCGGCCCGCTGCGGGAGGGGCTGGGCGAACTCGCGGCCGGTCCGGGCGAGATCCCGCTGATCTCCACCGTCACCGGCCGCGCGGTCGCGGACCAGGAGATGGATGCCGACTACTGGTGGCGCAACGTGCGCGAGCCGGTCCAGTTCGCCGGCGCCGTCGCGGCGCTGGTCGGCGAGGAGCACGGCTGCGACGTCCTGGTCGAGGTCGGCCCCCACCCGGCGCTCAGCGGCTACGTGCGCCGCATCGCCGCCGACGAGGGCGCGTCGGTGGAGGTCGCGTCGACGCTGACCCGGATCAGCGCCGGCCCGCAGACACTGGGCGGCACCGTGCTGCGCGTGGTCGCGGCCGGGGCGCGGCTGGACTGGGACCGGTTCTTCCCCCGGGGCGGTCGCGTCGTCGACGCCCCGGCCTACGCCTGGCAGCGCCAGCGCTACCAGCTGGGCGACCCCTCGTGGTGGTCCGACCACGAGATCGCGCCGGCGCCGCAGCCGCCCGCGTCCAACCCGCTGCTCGGCCGGCGCCTGCTCGCGGGCGACCCGACCTGGGGCCGGGAGCAGAGCGCGGCCTGGATCGGCGACCACAAGGTCGGCGAGGCCGTCGTGATGCCCGGCACGGGCTTCCTCGACATGGCGCTGTCGGCGGCCCGCGAGGTGCACGGCGGCCCCGTCGAACTGCTCGACATAGCCATCGCCCGGTCGCTGGTCCTGCCCAGCGAGCCCGGTGCGGCGCCGGTGCGCACCACCACCACCGTCCGCCCCGACGGGACCTTCGTCGTCGCCGGGCACACCGGGCACGACATCGAGGCCGTCCAGCACGTGAACGGGCGCTGGCGCGGCCTGGCCGACGGCCGGCCCGCTCCGCTGGACCTGGCCGCCCTCGCCGGACGGATCCGCGGGACCGTCGACATGTCCGACCACTACGGGGCCTGCACCGCGGTCTCGCTGCACTACGGCCCGGCCTTCCAGACACTGAAGACGCTGGCCGTCCAGGACAGCGAAGGCCTGGCGCGGCTGCACACGGACCGGTTCGCCGACAGCGAGCACCAGGCCCGCGTGGTCCTGCTCGACGGCTGCCTCCAGGCGATGCTGCCACTGTCCGCCCGCGCCGTCACCGGCTCCGCGCAGCCCTACGTCCCGCACCTGCCGGTGTCGATGGGCAGCGTCCGCGTCTGGGGCCCGCTGCCCGCCACCGTCGTGGCGCACATGCGGCTGACGTCCGTGGTCGAGACCGGCCTCATGTGCGACATCACCGTCTGCGACACCGACGGGACGGTCCTGCTCGACCTGGTGGACGTGTACGCGCGGCGCATCGAGAACACCGGCTCCCCCGCGCCCCGGGTCTACAACGAGGTGCTCAGGGCCCGCCCGCGGATGACCACGCTGCCCGGCACCCCCAGCCCGCTGCCCGCGCCCGCCCGGGTCATCGAGACGTGCGTCCCGGTCATCACCCGGCTCGACGAGGCGTTCCGTGAGGCCGGCTACAGCGGCCACATGGAGCGGTCCCGGCAGCTGAGCGCGCAGTTCATGGCGGCCGCGGTGGACCGCATCCTGGAGTCCGCGGTGGCCCGGGGCGCGATCGAGCCCGCCGGACCGGCCGGTGGGCGGGCCTTCACCATGGACGACCTGAGGAGCGCGGGCGTCCGGGAGAGCCTGGCCAAGATGGTCGAGACGATGCTGGCGATCGCGGTCCGGTACGGGCTGGTGACCGTCCGTCCGGAGGGCGGCTGGCAGCAGAGCGGCACCCCGGTTCCCGAGGAGCTCCTGCAGGGCTGGCTGGCCGAGTTCCCCGAGCTGATCGTGATGTGGCAGGCCGCCGCCTGGGTCGGCCGCAGCCTGCCCGGCGTCCTCACCGGTGAGGCGGAGGGTCTGGAGGTCCTGTTCGGCGAGTCCGGTCCGATCGCCGCGCAGGTCTACAACCACGACCCGGGGCTCACCTACCTGTCGGACGCCGCCGTGGCGTACCTCAGCACCGCCCTGGCCGACTGGCCGGCCGACCGGCCGCTGCGGATCCTGGAGATCGGCGCCGGCACCGGCGGCTTCACCGCCCGGATCCTGCCCCACCTGCCGGCCGACCGGACGCACTACGTCTACACCGACGTCTCCTCGGCGTTCTTCCCCAAGGCCGAGGCCCGCTTCGCCGCCTTCAACTTCCTTGAGTACCGCGCGCTCGACCTGGGCGTCGACCCGCTCGACCAGGGGTTCGTGGCGGGCTCCTTCGACCTCGTCGTCGCGAGCAACGCCCTGCACACGACCACCGACATCACCCGGGGCATGCGCCACGCCGCCACGCTGCTGGACGACAACGGCCAGCTCGTCGCCCTTGAGATGCACAGCAACGCCTACGTCGCGACCCTGTTCGGCATCCTGGACTCCTTCTGGGACTCCACCGACACCGAACTGCGGCCGGCCGGCGCGGCGCTGACCCGCGATCAGTGGGCACCGGTGCTGGCGCAGGCGGGCTTCTCCACCAGCGCGTTCCTGAGCGCGCAGCCGGACGTGGAGGGCGTTCCCGCCTCGGTGATCGCGGCGGTGCGCGCCACGGGCGCCGAACCCGCCGGCGAGCAGCCGGAGCAGGAGGCGGACGCCGCGACCTCCCCCTGCCTGCTGATCACCGAGAACGGGAACGGCTCCACCGAGGGCCTGGGCGCCCTGGTGGCGGCCGCCCTGACCGCCACCGGAGCCCGCGAGGTGACGGTCTCGGCCTTCCAGCCGCCGACAGGCTGGGCGGCCCTGCTGCCGGCCACCGGGCCGGTCGACGTCGTGCTGATCGCCGACGACACCGAGCCGGCGACGGCCGAGCGGATCACCGCGCGGGTCGCCCGCGCCTGTGCGGAGCTGAGCGCCCTGGCCGGCGCGTGCGCGCGGGCCGGCGGTGACCTCCAGCCCACCTTGTGGCTGGTCGCGTCGATGACCGCCGACCGCCTGGACGCCCCGATGACGCACACCGGTGCGGCCCTGTGGGGTGCCACCCGCAGCCTGGCCAACGAGCAGCCGCTGGTGACGGTCCGCAGGATCCGCGTCGTCAGCGGGACCGCGGGGATGGCGGCGCAGGCGGCCGGCCACGTGGCCTACGAGATCACCCACCCCGACGCCGAGGACGAGTGCGTGATCACCGCGCACGGCCGGTTCGCCGTGCGGGTGCAGGCGGTGCCGGAGACCCGGCGGACCCGTGCCCACGGCACCACCGCGCAGTTCGCGCTGGCCGTGCACGGCGAGGCGGGCGCCCCGCCCCGGCTGATCTGGCAGGACCGCGGCATCCCCGCCCCCGGGCCGGGGGAGTTGACGGTCCGGGTGCAGGCCGCGGCCCTCAACGGCCGGGACGCCCTCTTCACCACCGGGCGCCTGCTCCCGCCGCGCGGCGCGCGGCCGGGCGACGTCCACCTCGGCTGCGAGGGCGCGGGCGTGGTGACCGCCGTCGCGGACGACGTCACCGGCATCGTCCCGGGCGACCGGGTCGCCGGGATCACCGCAGGCGGCTGGCTGGCCTCGCACATCAACCTGCGCGCCGACCGGGTGGTGAAGCTCCCCGAGCAGGTCACCTCCGTCGCGGCGGCGACCCTGCTCACCGCCCAACTGACCACGCACCACGTCCTGGGCCACCTGGCCGACCTGGGACCGGAGGACAGCGTCCTGGTCCTGGGCGGATCCGACGCGACCGGGCTGGCGGCCATCGACTTCGCCCGGCGCGCCGGCAGCCGCGTCATCGTCGGCGCCGCGACGCCGGCGCAGCGCGCGCTGCTGAGCCTGCCGGGGATCGACCACGTGGTGGACTCGGGTGCTCCCGGCTTCGCCGAGGAGGTCCGGCAGGTCACCGGGGGCGGCGTCGACGTCATCCTCAGCCTCGGCTCCATCACGCCGGACCTGCGCCAGCGCGCGCTGGACCTGCTGACGCCGGGCGGCCACTTCTTCGACGTCGCGCCGACCCCGGCGCCGCTCCAGATGCCGTCCCTGGAGCGCGGCGCCACCGTGCACGCCGTCGACGTGGTCGGCTGGTTCGAGCAGCCCGCCGCCTGGGTGGACCGCTGCCTGCAGGACCTGCAGAAGATGATCGACAGCGGCGAGTGCGGCACGGTGCCCCACACGGTCTACTCCGCGGACCGGATCCACGAGGCCATGGACAGCGTCCTGGCCGGTCAGGGGGCCGGCAAGACGGTCATCCTGCTCGAGGACGGCGTCCCGCTGGACCGCGCCGCCGACGAGCCGGTGCTGGACGCCACGGCGACCTACCTGATCGCCGGCGGTCTCGACGGCTTCGGCGCCGAGACGGCCCGGCACCTGGTCCGCCGGGGAGCGCGCCACCTCACGCTCGTCAGCCGGCGCGGCACCGCGGCCAACCAGAACGCCGCCGCCCTGGTCAGCAGCCTGAACGCCCAGGGGGTGCGGGTGGAGGCGCGCGCCGTCGACGTCTCCGACCCGGAGACCGTCGACCAGTTGTTCCGCGACATCGACGCGGGCGGACGCCGGCTCGCCGGGGTGATCCACGCCGCCATGGTCCTCGACGACGGCGAGATCACCGACCTGTCCGCCGAGCGGTACCTCACCGTCCTCAACCCCAAACTCACCGGAGCGCTCCTGCTCGACGCCCACGCCCGCGAGCGGGACCTCGACTTCTTCGTCATGTACTCGTCCTTCGCCGCGCTGCTGGGCAACCGGCGGCAGTCCTCCTACGCCGCGGCCAGCCTCGCGCTGGAGAACATCGCGCACCAGCGCAGGCACGACGGCCTGCCCGCCACCGTCCTGCAGTTCGGTGCCATCTCCGACGTCGGCTACGTGCTCCGCACCGGGATCACCTCGGTGATGAGCGACTACGGCATCCTGCCCATGACCTCGGCCCAGGCCCTGGACCGGCTCGACATGCTGCTCCAGGACCCGGACACCACGGTCACCGCGGTGGTCGCCGAGTCCCGGGGCCGGGAGCAGGCGCTGATGGCCTTCCTCCCCGCGGTCACCGCGCCGCGCACCGCGATGCTGGTGCACACGGCGGACGCCGGTGACGACGACACCCTGCTGCCGCGCCTGCGGGCCGCCGCCAGCACCGAGGAGGCCCGCCCGATCCTGCTGGAGGCCCTCACCGCCTGGCTGGCCTCCGGTCTGCACACCACGCCGGAACGCGTCGACGTCGGCCGCCGCATCGACCAGCTCGGCGCCGACTCCCTGACCGCCACCGAACTCATCGGCCACATCCGCCGCCACACCGGCTGCGCGATCCCGGCCCCCGAGATGATGACCGCCTCGCTGACCGGCGTCGCCACCACCGTCCTCAACCAGCTCCGCCCCGACAGCCAGTCCTGACGACCCCTTGCCGGGGCGCGGCCGAACCGGCCGCGCCCCGGCCGCACCCCGGCCGGGCGACAGGACCGGCGGCCGGGCCGCGTACCAGTCATCCGGGAAACGGATCCGGCAGCCGGGCAGGCCGGATCCGTTGTCCGGATCACCCGACGGGAGCAGCCCCCGCTCCCAGTGACGACGAACGGGCAGATATCCCGGGAGACCACAGATGCCGCTCACGACAGCCCTCGCTTTTCCGCCCTTCAGCAACCCCTATCCGCCGGGGATCCTGCGTACGCTCGCCCACACGAACGCGAGCGTGGCCGACGCCCTGGAAATGACCGACCGGAAACTCGCGGAACTCGGCCATCCGCCCGTCACGGACAGACTCACCGCCGGGGATTCCGGCCCGGATTCCGGCCCGGCTCCCAGTCTGGAGACGGAATACGTCCACAACCTGGTGGCGGCGACGCTCGTCCCGTACTCCGTGTACGCCTCACTCGACCTGAAGGTGGTGCCGTCCATCATTCTCGGACACGGCGCGGGCTTCAACGTCGGCAGTGTGATCACGGACCTCATGACGATGGAGGAGACGATCGACGTTCTGCTCGGGGGCTTCGTCGAGGCCAAGCGGATGTCGCTGCGGGGCGGAATGCTCGCCCTCGCCGTCAATCAGCAGACCGCTCGGGCGATGTGCCGGCAGGTCTCGGAGAAGGGCCTGTACGTCGGCATGATCAACGCCCCGAACCAGACGGTGGTCTGCGGCTGGTTCGACGACCTGGACCTGCTGCAGAGCCACGCGGAGCGCAACGGCGTCTCCTGCCGGCGCCTCGCCGCCCTGCTCCCCATCCACACCCCGCTGTTCCGGCCGGCGGCCCTCCAGGCGATCATGCGCCAGCAGGAGCGCACCGTGGATCCCGTGCTGCCCCCGCTGTACTTCACCACCGAGTGCCGGCCCATCGTCGAGACCGACACGGTCAGGAGGGCGTCGCTCGCCATCTGGACCAAGCCCGCGAACCTGATCGAGTCCGTGGCGGACCTTCAGGAGAACTTCGGCGTGAACCACTTCATCGAGATCAACACCACCCCCACCCTCGCTCCGATGATCGTCCAGAACGCGCTCCCGGGCACGCGGGTCGACGGCCCGCCGACGGGCATCACGGATGCCGCGGACGTGCTCCCGTACCTGAACGGCGCCTTTTGACCCCGATAGCGCGTGTGACGGCCCGTCAGCCGAGCGGGCGGGCCGTTCCCGCGCTCCTCACGTACGGTCGGTCGCGCGTGCCCGCCCGGGCCGCGGTGATCTCAACAGTTGATAGGACCTGGCTATCAAGATCAGTCCGATCGGGTATTGGACGACGTGTTGTTCCGGGCCCTACGGTCCTTAATATGACCACCCAACCCGCATTATCGGCCCTGCCGCGTCGAGCTTCCCGGCAGGTGACGGTGCCCCCCAGAGCCCGCGCGGACGCTCAACCGCGCCTCACCGGCCGCGGCACCACCGGAGCCGGCCGATGAGCACTCCCCAGGAGCAGTCCGAGCCGCGGATGCTGGTCCCCTCGCTGGTGTTCGTCGCCCTGGTCGTAGCGGCGGTCGCCAGCCTCGGGGCGCCGCTCATCACCACCGTGGCCACCACGTTCCACGTCTCGCTCAACAGCGCGCAGTGGACGCTGACCATCGCGCTGCTGGCCGGCGCGGTCTCCACGCCGATCCTCGGCCGGCTCGGCGCCGGCCCGCACCGGCGCGCCACGATCCTCGCCACGCTGGCGGTCGTCGTGTTGGGCAGTGCGCTCACCGTGCTGCCGCTGCCGTTCGCCTGGCTGCTGGTCGGCCGGGCCGGGCAGGGCATCGGGCTCGGTCTGACGGCGCTGATGATGGGCGTGGCCCGCGACCACCTCCCCGAAGAGCGCAGCGCGGCCACCATCTCCCTGGTCTCGGTGGTCTCCATCATCGGGGTCGGCGCCGGCTACCCCCTCGCCGGCCTGCTCACCCAGGTGGGCGGGGTGCGCGCGGCCTACGGCCTCGGCCTGTTCGTCACCGCCGTCGCCTTCCTGGCCGCCTGGCGCTTCATGCCCGACGCTCCCGCGGGCCGCTCCGCCCACGTGGACACGGTGGGCGCGCTGCTGCTGGCGGGTGGACTGTTCCTGGTCCTCTACCTGGCCGGCGAGCGGAGCCTGTGGAGCCACCACCTCGCCGTGGCGATGGTGCTGGCCGTCGTCGCCGCGGTCCTGCTCGCCGTCTGGACCGTCACCGGGCTGCGCGGCAAGGCGCCGCTGATCGACCTCAAGGCGCTGCGGCACCCGGCGGTCGCCGGGGCGAACCTCGCCATGTTCGTCGGCGCGATCGGCATGTACATCCTGCTCACGCTGATCACCCGGTACGCGCAGACGCCGCACAGCGCCGGCTACGGCTTCGGGCTCACCACCTTCGTCGCCGGACTGGTGCTGATCCCGTTCTCCGTGCTGGGGTTCGTCGGCGGCAAGCTCACGGCCCCGATGCTCAAGCGGATCGACGCCCCGTTCCTGCTGGCGGGCAGCGCCGTCATCATCATCGGCGGGTTCGTCCTCTTCGCCACGGCCCGGTCGAACCTGGTCGACCTGCTGCTGGCGATGAGCGTGCTGGGCTTGGGCGTCGGCAGCTTCTCCGCCGCCATGCCCGGCGTCATCCTGGCCGTCACCCCCAAGAGCGAGACGTCCAGCGCGATGAGCTTCAACTACATCACGCGCAGCGTGGGGTACTCGCTCGGCAGTGCCATCGGCGGCCTGGTCCTGTCCGCCGGCACCGACGCCGGCCGGATCTTCCCGAACGACGGCGCCTTCACCACGGCGGCCCTGGTCGGCATCGTCGCGATGGCGACCACCACGATCGCCAGCCTGGCCCTGGCCCGCAAGCGCTCGCCGCAGGCCGCGCCGGTCGTCGCGCCGGCCGCCGCCCCGACCCGGAGCCCGGACCGGTCGAGCCAGTGACCGCCCGCCGGACGGCGCCGCCGCGACGCCGTCCGGAGCGCCCCTGGGCCGGTTGGTTCAGGTTGACGAACCCGGCCCGAAGGTCCCGCGGGCGGCGGTGCGTAGGGCTTGCAGGGGCGGGTGGTCGCGATTGCGCAGGAGCCAGGCGAGGGCGGCGGTGGAGGCGGGGGCGTCGGTCACGTCCACGAAGGCCACGCCCGGGCGGGGATAGAGGTGGCGGGCGGCCGCGGGCAGGAAGCTCATGGCCTGTCCCCTCGCGACGATGTGGAGAAGAGCCTCGATATCCCTGGCCGCCGGCCCCCGTCGTACGACTGCCCCGTTGGGGCGGGGGTTGAGCGCCCAATAGTCCCACCACTCGGTCGGCGTCTGCGGCGGGAAATCCACGGCCGGGTGGTCGTTGAGCCGGTCGAGCGTGATGGTGCTCCGGACGGCCAGGGGGTCACCGGCGGGCAGGCAGGCAACCCGGGGCTCCGTCGCCAGGTGGAGCGCCTGCAGACCGGCGGGGAGCGGGGGCCGAAGGAACGCCGCGTCGACAGCGCCATTGAAAAGGGCGTCTATCTGGTCAACGAAGGTGAGGGTGACCATCTCGATGACGATCCCGGGGTGGCGGGCGTGGACTTCGCCAAGGACCGCGTGGGTGTAGGGCATCGCCGCTTCTCCCGCGATGAATCCGACGGTCAGCCGCCCCCGTATCTCACGGGCCTGGGCGGCGGCCCGGCGCTGCAACCGGGTCATGGCGTCGATGACGTCACGCGCCGGGGGGATCAGTGCCCGCCCCGCGTCGGCGAGACGAACGCTGCGGCTGGTGCGCTCGACCAGGGACACACCCAGCCGCTCCTCCAGCGCCCGAATCTGCTGACTGAATGCGGGCTGCGTCATAAACAGACGGGCCGCTGCTCGGCCAAAATGCAGTTCTTCGGCCAGAACGAGAAACAGCCGCAACTGGTGGAGACTTGGTTCCTTGCCGACACCCAGGCCCACCTCGAATAAGTGATCTTCCGCATCCTTTTTCTGGTCCATACACGGAACTTTATCCATCGCGTGCGAAAAGCGATAGCCAACCCCCTCCCGTGGCGCGGTCAGGCGGTGCAGGATCGTCGGTGCCGACCCGCTCACCTCGGACCGCTGTTCCCAGGGGCCGGCACATCGAGAGGAAGGAATCTCATGAGGATCCGACACGCTCTGACCGGGGTGGCCACCGCGGCAATCGTCCTGGCCGGCGCATCCACGGCTACCGCCACAGCAGCACCGGTCACCGCCCACCCGGGCAACACCCACAGCGAGGCGGTCTCGTTATCCGCGATCACGCGTTCGCACATCGAGGCACTCGCCGCGGCTTCCCCCAATGCCACCTACGGGTACAAGAACTTCGTCAACGGCAAGTACCCGAACGACTGCCTGGATGACAGCAGCGGCGCCCACCTCCGCATCAACGCGTGCAGCGACGCGAGCTACGACAACGGTTACCAGAAGTGGTACACGGTTGACGACGGCGGCTCGTTCCAGTTCGAGAACGTGAAGACGGGCCTGTGCCTTGACGGCAGCGGCGGCGCCGGCATCCGGACCTACGCGTGCAGCGACGCGAGCTACGACAACGGCTACCAGAAGTGGGTGATCTACTGGGAGAACTCCGACAGTAGCTGGGTCGACTGGAAGAACGTGGCCACCGGAAAATGCATGGACTACAGCGCCGGGGCCGGCCTGCGCCTCAACACGTGCAGCAGCGCCAGCTACAACAGCGGCTACCAGATGTGGAACCTGTGATTCTCCGGAGCGCGGCCGTCTGGGCAGTTGGTCAGCCGCTGAAAAACGTCGAGGGTGTCTCAGGCCGCGTGAGACCATCTCGGCATGCGCCTGGTAGCTGACGGAGCCACGCCGACCTCGCGGTTGGTACTGGTCAAAGACCTCGAGACCGACGACGGGTACGCCTTCGAGTTGACGGGCCCGCTCTTCCTGGCTGCTGGTGATCGAATCGCATTCAAAGACGGCAGACTTGTCGTCGTGCGGGCTGGTGGAGCGCGGCTGTCGCCGGCCGGTGACTGGTCCACTCGTTGCGGGCCTGGATCTCAGAACCTCCGGTAGAAGCCGCTCCTCGAACGGTGTTGCCGTACTTGATCACTCGGCTCGGTAGCCGCCGTACACGGAAGCGGCCTTCGTCTGAACATGTGCTCCAAGCAAGGGAATACACACGTTCAGAGCGAAGGCCGCGAGGATGAGGCCGGGGCAGTTCACCCCTCGCCCGGGGCGTGGCCGGCCCAGGCGGCGGGCCACTCGACCCGGACGGGGCGGTGGCCACGGTGGGCGCGCCGCGCACCCAGCACGCCACCGCCACGCTCGTCACCGGGGCCGAGCCGGGGTCGGGGGCGACTACGTGATGACCGTGGGAGTCGACCGCGTGCGGTGGGCCTGTCAGTGGGGCTGGCCGAACCGCACCGGCAGCAGGTCGGGGCCGTGGATGCCGAGGGGGCTGCGCCAGTTCGGCTGGCCGGCCAGGGCAGGAGGGTCGAGGCGGCTGGTCAGCGCGGCCAGCGTCTCGGTGAGTTCGAGACGGGCGACCTCCGCGCCGAGGCAGTGGTGCGCGCCCGCGCCGAACGTGAGGGTGGACGCTTCACGTCGCCGGTCCAGGTCGAAATCGTCCGGACGGGTGAAGACCGCCGGATCGCGATGTGCCGCATAGGTGCAGAGCAGCACCAGCGAGCCGGCTGGAAAATGCTTTCCCTGATAGTCGATGTCCGTCGTGGCGAAGCGGAACACCATCGGCGCGGCGGGGGCCAGCCGGATGATCTCCTCGGCGGCGAGCGTGGCGCGCCGCGGGTCGCCGCCGATCCGCTCCCAGAGATCGGGACGCTCGCACAGCGTCACCATCGCCTGGCCGAGCTGGCATCGGGTCGTGTCGTGCCCGGCGAATGCCGTCGCCACGACCAAGCTGCGCAGCTCCTCGTCGTCGAGCTGCTGGCCCTCGTCACGGGCCCGGAGCAGCGCGGAGATCAGGTCCTCCCCCGGCTCGTCCTTCCGCCGTGCGATCGCCTCGTCTATGTAGCCGTACAGACTCAGCAGACCGCGTTCGACCCGCGCGTACGTGTCCGGCCCCCAGGACAGGTCGTAGATCCGGCCGATGTCCCGGGTGTGCTGGGCGACCGCTTCGGTGTCTTCGTCCGGGACACCCAGCAGGTGGCAGATCACGGCGAGCGGCAACTGGTCGGCGAACCGCGCGACGAAATCACCACCGCCCGTGATGTCGTCGGTCAACGCGTCGGCCCGGGTACGTATGAACCCGCGGGCAAGCTCGATCACGCGCGGGCTGAACGCCCTGCGCATCAACGACCGCAACCGGGCGTGGTCCGGGCCGTTGCGGTGCAGGATGATCGGCACGAACCACCGGTACACCGGGCCGTCGGTGAGGCCCTGACGTTCCAGCAGGCCTTGTCCGCTCTGGACGAGGCGCGGATCGCTCATCAGCTCCCGGGCTTCCCGGTAGCGCAGCACGATCGGCCCGAGTTCGGTCTCCGCGTACCAGTCCGCCTGCTGAGCGGGTAACAGCGAATCCAACGCGAAGCCGACTTCGGTGACGCTCAGGGACGTGACCAAGGCGAACCCTCACCTTCTGGCGTGTGGTGCCGCGGGTCGACGCTGCTCCTTCGCCGACGAGCGCGGCCGGATGGTTCAACGGACGGTCGGACGCCCGTCGGACAGCCCGCCGTGAGCGTGCACCGCCGTCCCGGGATCACAACGAGTGGCAAGTGTAGTGAACTTGATCAGATGACGTCGGGTTTTGCTCAAGGCCCCGGCAACTTGTCGGTCATGGCGTCAGGAAGGTGCCTCTGCCGGTGTGGCCGGCCACGGTCCCGCGCCGGCACCGGGACCTGCTCCAAGGCGACTTCGGAGAACGTCTTACGTGAATTCAGCGCAATCCGGACGGCTTCCTCCCGGAAATCCGGCGAGCACTTACCGGATGGTGCCACTTCCTCCTCATCTCCCTGATACAGGACAGCCCTATTGGGGGCCTGTCGGGAGACCCCGTGGCCACTCACCGCTTTCAAACACGCAACCTCTGTGAAAATTGCCATTGAACCGATCCCGCGCGCGCGGAAAGTTCCTCTTGACTTGCCTTCTGGAGCCCTGTCAACTAGACATTCGTCACACCCGGACGGTCAGCCCTGACACCGTCGGACCGGGAATCGACGCTTCGGCAGAAGCCGCCCTGTCCGACCAGGTTCTCCAGTCGCACTCCCCCGCACGACCGAAGGCGTCACCGCGGACGAAAGCCGGTGGCGCTCCGCCGGGAAAGACGCACCGTACCGCCCGAATCGCCGTCGATCCGACACGTCGCTGCCGCTCCCGCCCCCTCACTGCGGGCGGGCGCAGCAGCATGGACACCGGATCCATTCGACCGGGCGTACCGATCCATGGAAGGAAGCGCAGTGAAAAACGTTCTGCTCATCGAGCTTTCCGTTTTCGAGCGGATGACCCCGTTGGCTTCCGGGTACCTCCAGGCGTATGCGATGACCGATTCGGTCATTCGCAGCGAATACCGGTTCGACCGGTACTTAGCCGTCGCCAAGACGGGCCGGCCCCATGTCATCGCGGACCTGGTCAAGGCGGCCGCCGACGTGTACGCGTTCAGCTGCTACGTATGGAACATGGGCCTGGTCCGAAGCGCCGTCCGGGCCATCAGGCAGGCGCGGCCGGACGCCCAGATCATCCTCGGCGGTCCGCAGGTGATGTCGCAGGGCCTCCGGTACCTCGACAAGGACGACGAGAAGACGGTCATCTGCAACGGCGAGGGAGAGGTGACCTTCACCCGGTACCTGCTCGCCCTGACGGAATCCGTTCCCGAGTTCCAGGACGTCAACGGATTGAGTTTCTACCGCGACGGCCAACTGGTGACGACACCGAAGCAGCCGAGGATCAGCAATCTGGACGACGTGCCCTCGCCGTTCCTCACCGGCGTCTTCGACTCGGCCTACAGCATCGCCATTCTGGAGACGAACCGGGGCTGCCCGTACCACTGCGGGTTCTGCTTCTGGGGAGCGGCCACCAATGACCGCGTGTACCGCTTCGACGAGGACCGGGTCCGCGAAGAGATCACCTGGATAGCCAAGAACGAAATCCTCTTCCTCTTCATCGCCGACGCGAACTGGGGCATGCTGAGCCGGGACGTCGACATATCCCGGCACATCGCCTCGTGCGCAACCGAGTTCGGAGCCCCGAACGTCCTCTACTTCTCCGCCGCGAAGAACAAACCCCAGGCGGTGACCAAGATCACGAGCATCTTCCAGGATGCCCGTCTCATCGCCTCTCAACCGGTTTCCCTGCAGACGCTCGAACCGGCCAGCCTGGATCTCATCTCTCGCTCGAACATCAAACTGAGCGCGTTCGCGGCGATCCAGGAGGACCTGCGCGAAAAGCGCATCAGCTCCTACATCGAGCTTATTTGGCCGCTGCCCGGGGAGACCCTGGAGTCGTTCCGGCAGGGCATCGGCACCCTGTGCGAGAACGAAGCGCAGACGATCATCGCGTACCCGCACCTGCTCCTGAACAACACCCCCATTTACCACAGCTCGGAGGCCATGGGCATCGTGAGCCGGCCCGCCGGGGGCGACATCGCGGAAGCCCGCATCGTCATCGGCACCAGGGACGCCTCCGTGGCGGACTTCGCGGAAGGCATGTACTTCTTCTACGCCTTCCACGCCCTCCACAACACGAACAGCCTGCGGACGGTGATCCGCCACCTCGTCAAGCAGCACGGGATCCGTTACCAGGACGTGTTCTCCGCGTTCGCCGACTTCCTGCGGCGGCAGGGTGACGATGATCCCCTGAGGGCGTACATCGAGCGGTCCATCGACGACGCCGACTACTACGACGTGAACAACTACGGTCTGTTCATCCATTCCGTGCTGCACGAGCACAGGGAGCTGTTCTCCCGGCATGTGCGGGAGTTCGTCCGGAGCCAGAGCTGGTGGGAGGACGACACCGCGCGGGCGCTGTTCGAGATCGACATGGTGAACCGTCCCTACATGTACAGCAACACGCCCCTGGACGCGGCCCACGAGGACTTCCACTCGCTGCGCCTCGTGGCGCAGGGCACGCGCAGCTACACGGTCCAGGTGCCCTCTCACCACCTGTCGGCGCTGACCGACGCGGTCCGCATCGAGACCGTGCCGCCGGACGGTGTGTTCACCGTCGACCACAAGCGTCTGCAGTATCCGTTCATGCCCACGCAGAGCGCCGACCACAGCGGCTCCTACTGCCACGGCATGATCGAGAAGGTCGGGAACGTCATGCCGACCTGGGCTCCCTCCCCGTCCCGCGGGTGAGGGGCCGGGCGCTTCCGCGACACACAACCCGGCGAGCCGCGCCGTCCAGCGCCTCGGCGGGACCGCTGCCCGCTCACTCTCCAGCCCGTGGTGTCCCTCCTCCGGCAGACAGGAAGCCATGACGAAGACCGAGAACACGATGACCGACGAGACGCGCCTGGCTCCGTCGGACCCGCCACCGACGTTGAGCGCCCTGTTCGCGCGGCACGTCGCCGAGCGCCCGGACGAGCCCGCCGTCACGTACGGTCCCGTCACCCTGACCTACCGGCAACTCGACCGGGTGACCGGCTCCCTGGCCGCGCGGCTGCGGGAACTCGGGGTGCGACCCGACCGGTTGGTCGCCATCCATGTCGACCGCAGTCTCGGCACCATCGTCGGGATGCTGGCGACCATCAAGGCGGGCGGGGCCTACGTGGCCCTGGATCCGAGCCATCCGACCGCTCGGATCCGCACGATTTTGGAGGAGTCCAAGCCGGTGGCCCTGCTCACCGAGGCAGGCGCCGGCGATCCGAGCGGGCTCGGCATCCCGGTCCTCACCCTGGCCGAGCACCTCGTCGAAGCCGTACGGGAGGACGCCGGACACGACGTCCCGGTTGACGGCGGCGCCGGCCCCGACGACCTCGCGTTCGTCGTCTACACCTCGGGTTCGTCCGGCTCGCCCAAGGGAGTCTGCGTCACCCACCGCAACGTGGCGCGGCGCACCTGGAACCCGGACTACATGTCGTTCGGGCCCGGCGACCGCGTGGCCCAGATCTCGAACGCCGCCTTCGACGCCGCGACGATCGAGGTGTGGGGCGCGTTGCTCAACGGCGCGGAGCTGGTGGGGTTCGACCGCGACACCATCCTCTCCCCCGGCCGGCTCGCAGCCGCGCTCCGGGAGAACCGCATCGACACCGTGGTCATGGCGACGCCGCTCTTCAACCAGCTCGCGGCGGACGATCCCGCCACCTTCGCCTCCATCTCCCAGATCCTCGTCGGCGGGGACGCGCTGGCCGTCCCCCAGGCCACCGCGGTGACAGCCCAGGGTTGCTCACTGGTGAACGGCTACGGCCCGGCGGAGTGCACCACCCTCGCCACGGCACACCGTGTCACGCCGATGCCGACGGACCAGCTGAGGGTGCCGATCGGGCGGCCCCTGCCCTACACGACCTGCTACGTGCTCGACGACACGCTGCGCCCCCTGCCGGCGGGGGAAGCGGGCCAGCTCTACGTGGGCGGCGAGGGCATCGCGCGCGGCTACCTCGGTCGCGAGGACCTCACGGCCGAGCGGTTCGTCAAGGATCCCTTCGCCGCGGATCCGGACCAGCGCGTGTACGCGACCGGCGACATCGTCCGCGAGCTGCCGGATGGTTCGTTCGACTTCCTCGGCCGCACCGACTTCCAGGTCAAGATCCGCGGTTTCCGGGTCGAGATGAACGAGGTCGACGCGACGCTGCTCCAGCACCCTGGCGTCGGCGAGTCGGTCACCGTCGCCGACGTACCGGCCGGGTCCGGGGACAAGAGGCTGGTCAGCTACTACGTGGCGAAGGGCCGGACGCCCCTGGAAAGCGGCGCCCTCCTCGCGTTCCTGCGCGAAAGGCTGCCCGAGTACATGGTCCCGTCCGTGGTGGTCTCGCTGCCGGAGCTGCCGAAGAACGCCAACTCGAAGGTCGACCGGGCACTCCTGCCGTCACCGGTGGCGACGCCGTCCGCGGAGGACGCCCCCGCCGGCGCGGCCGACGCCGTGGAGGAGGAGATCGCCGGGATCGCCGGGGAGCTGCTGTCCATCCCGCGGCTCGGATCCGACGAGAACTTCTTCGACGTCGGCGGCCAGTCCATGCTGGCGATCAGGCTCCTGACGCAGGTGGGCCGGCGTTTCGACGTCAGCATGACGCTGGCGGAGTTCTTCGAGAACCCGACCGTCCGCGGCGTGGCGGACTACGTCCGGGAGCACGGCGGCACGACCGCCGCGGTCGCCCACGAACCCGGCACGGCCGCCCCGTCGGGGGTGGTCGGTCCGTGACGAAGACCGGCGACACCACTTGGTTCCCGCCCTGCCGTCCGGCGGCCGCACCGCCACCGGCCCTGGACGCGGGGGCGGTCCAGTTGTTCTGCCTGCCGCACGCGGGAGCCGGCGCCTCGGTCTTCCGCGACTGGCCCGAGTCGCTGGCGCCCGGCATCGACGTCGTGCCGGTGCAACTACCCGGCCGCGAGAGCCGCCTGCGCGAGCCGGCGCGCCGCTCCGCATCGGAGCTGGTCGACCTGTTGCTGGAGCCGCTGGCCAACCGGGCGGGGCCGGATTTCGCCCTGTTCGGGCACAGCATGGGGGCGTTGCTCTGTTACGAACTGGCGCACGAGTTCACCGCCCGCGGCACACCTCCCCGGCATCTGTTCGTCTCCGGTCTCGAGGCGCCCTACCTGCCCTCCGAGGGAGAGCGGTTGTACAACCTGCCGGATGACGAGCTCTGGGCGGCGATCACCAAACTGGAGGGCACCTCGCAGGAGGTGATCGCCCAACCGGAACTCGTACGGCTGCTGCTCCCCACGTTCCGCGCGGACCTGGAGGTGTGGGCGACGTACCGTCCGCACCGCGGGCCGTTGGACGTGCCCATGACCGCGATGGGCGGGCGGGACGATCCCAGCGTGAGTGTCGAGGGGCTGGCCGCCTGGGAGTCCCTGACGTCGGCGGACTTCCGTCTCGCGGTGTTCGACGGCGGGCACTTCTACCACCACGCGGCGCCGGGCGAGGTCGCCGCCGTGCTGGAGGAGCGGCTGGCCCCCGACCGCCGCTGAGCACGTACGGCCGGCACCGCGCGCGGGGCAGCCGCGACCATCCGGGGTTGCGGCTGCCCCGCACGGCCCGGGCCGGCCCACCGATGCCCCACCCCGCGGAGGGCACGGGCCCCCGCTTCGATCGATTGGAGTTCCCTTGGACGCCCACGAAGGAACACCGTCCTCCCTGGTGCACCTGGACGGCACGTTCTTCCAAGACCCCCAGGGCCTCTTCGCGCGCCTGCGCGCGAGCGCCCCCGTCACCCAGGTCCTCACCGCCGAGGGCCTGCGGGTCTGGCTCGTGACGCGCTACGAGGACGTCCGCGCCGCACTGGCCGACCCGCGGCTGGCGAAGGACTGGGTGACGCACATGACGCCCGACGACTTCGACATCAACGTCGATCCCGTGCAGGCATATCTCGACCAGCACATGCTCAACCTCGATCCGCCCGACCACACCCGCCTGCGTCGCCTGGTGGTGAAGGCCTTCACGCCGCGGCGTGTGGCCGCGCTGCGGCCCCGGATCTCGGCCGTCACCGACGAGCTGCTCGGCGCGATGGCGGAAGGACCGGCGGAGACGGATCTGATCGAGGCGTTCGCGTTTCCGCTGACCGTGACCGTGATCTGCGAACTGATCGGCATTCCGATCGACGACCGGGAGTCCTTCCGCGCGTGGTCGGCGACGCTGCTGTCCTCGCAGGGGACACGGGAGACCTCCCGTGCGGCCGCGGTGGCCATGTACGACTACTTCACGCAGAAGGTCGCGGAGCGCCGGCGGGTACCGTCGGACGATCTGCTCTCGGCGTTGATCATGGCACGGGACTCCGGTGACTCACTGACGGAGCACGAACTGCTGTCGATGATCTTCCTGCTGCTCGTCGCGGGACACGAGACCATGGTGAACCTGATCGCCGGCGGCATGCTGGCCCTCCTGACGCACCCCGCCGAGCTGGACAGGCTGCGGAAGGACGCTTCGCTCCTCCCCTCGGCCCTGGAGGAGTTGCTCCGGTTCGCCAACCCGCTGAACCACGCGACCGAACGCTTCACACTGGAGCCGGTGACCATCGGCGGGACCCTGATCCCCGCCAAGGAATGGGTCATGCTGGCGACGTCGGCGGCGAACCGGGACGGCACGCGGTTCGCCGACGCCGATCAGTTGGACGTGGGCCGGGATGTCTCGGGCCACCTCGGGTTCGGCCACGGGATCCACTACTGCCTCGGCGCTCCGCTGGCCAGGCTGGAGGGCGAGATCGCGTTCGGGCGGCTGCTCGACCGCTTTCCCGATCTCCAACTGGCGTTGCCGGAGGCATCGTTGAGGTGGCGTGCCTCCAGCCTCATCCACGGGCTGGAGGAACTGCCGGTCCGCCTCCGCTGACGCGTGGATCCATCGCCGCCGCGGTGGGGTGGCCGTTCAGTGGCGTCGATCGACGAGGCCGAGCATGACGCCCCCGACGATGACGATCCCGCCGAGGGCTTGGGCGAGTTGGACGCTCTCACCGTTGATGAGCACGGCTCCCAGCACGCCGAAGGCGGGGACGAGGTTGAGGATGTTGACGGCGACCGACGGCTTGAGCGTCTGGAGGCCGTAGTTGTAGAGGAGGAATCCTCCCACCGAACACCCCACCGCGAGGTACACCAGGAGGGCCGCGCTGGTGACGGAGGGCATCGACCAGCGGGTGGCCTCCAGGAGCGAGGCGAGCAGGAAGCCCCCCGCGCCGACGATCATCTGCTGGTAGGTCAGGCTGAGCGCGTCCCGCCCCCCGACGAGCTTGCACACCACGTTGTAGAACGCCCAGACGAGTCCTCCGAGGAGCAGCAGGATGTCGCCGCTCCAGCGCCGACTGCCGCCCACGGTCGCTCCGTTGTCGACCACGAGGTACGCGCCCGCGGCGGCGAGCAGCACGGCGACGACACGTGTCACCGGCATGCGCGCGCGGAACAGCACCAGTTCCAGCAGCATCGTCATGAGCGGGTACGAGGCGGCCATGATGGACGCGTCGGATGCCGTCGACATCTTGACGCCGAAGTTCTCCAGGATGAAGTACACCGTGATGCCGAGGAACCCGCTGAACCAGATCAGGTAGCGCTGCCGCCCGGTGGGCCGTTCCACCGGGCGTCTTCTGGCCGCCAGCCGTACCAACACCAGGAGCACCAGCGCGGCGAGCGTGAACCGCAGCGCCCCGATGGTCAACGGCTGGACGTCGGACAGCACTTCCTTCGTGACGGCGAAGGAACTGCTCCATAACAGTGCGGCGCCCACGACGGCGCAGATCGACACGGTTCTGGTCCGTTGCCCGCCCGCCGGGGAGACGGCCGGCGCGGCGGCGGCGCCGACCGGATGGATGGGGGCGGGGGGTGTCTGTGCGGTACCGGTGCCGCTCTGCGGGTTCTCTGCCGCCATCAGTATCTTCTTTCAAGCCGCGCCGTTCGGCGAACCGGATGTTTCAACTTACGCTGTTCCCAGAAAGGCCTATCAATGTATCAGCCGGATGGCACGATAAACTGATTTCCGAATATTGTTCGGCCTCAACGGAGAACGGTCAGCCGTGGACGAATTGGATTCGCCGCGTGTCCGGTTGCCGTCGCGGCCGCCTGAACCGGCGGCGGCCGCGGGCGGGTTCAGGAAGAGTCCGCGTCCTGTTCGCGCGCCAGGCCGGCCGTGACCGACACCAGGAGGTCGTCGGCCTCCCGGCCGCCCACCGTGACCCGCACGCCGTCCCCGGGGAAGGAGCGCGTCAGCACGCCGTGCGCCTCCAGCGCGTGGGCGAAGGCGTCGGCACCGTCACCCAGGGGGAGCCACAGGAAGTTCGTGTCGCTCGGCACGACGGGCCAGCCCTGGGCGAGCAGACGGTCGCGCAGCCGGTCCCGTTCCTTCGCGATCTCCTCGACGCGCGCCAGCAGTTCGTCCTCGACGGTGAGCGAGAACAGCGCGGCCTCCTCCGCGACGCGCCCGACGCCGCAGGGCACGGCGCACTTGCGCAGCGCCTCCGCCACGGCCGGGTCCGCGAAACCGTAGCCGACCCGCCAGGCGGCCAGCCCGTACGCCTTGGAGAAGGTCCGCAGCGTGATCAGGTTCGGCCGCTCCCGGTGCAGGGCGACACCGTCCACCGCGTCCTCGGACCGGCTGAACTCCACGTAGGCCTCGTCGAGGACGACGAGGACGTCCCCGGGGACCCTGTCCAGGAACGCTTCGAGTGCCTTGGCCCCCACCGCCGTGCCGGTGGGATTGTTCGGCTCGCACAGCAGAACGGCGCGGGTACGGGGGGTGATCGCCGCGGCGAGGGCGTCGAGGTCGTGCGTGTGGTCGCGCAACCGCACTTCGACGGGGCGCGCGCCCGCCATCCGCGTCATGATCGGATAGGCCTCGAAGGAGGGCCAGGCGTAGACGACGTCGTCGCCCGGTTCCAGGAACGCCTGGCCGATCTGCTGGTAGATGCCGACCGAGCCGGGGCCGGTGACGACGTGGCTGAGCGGGACGTCGTACTTGGCCGCCAAAGCTCCCGCCAGCCGCGTGGGGAAGATCTCGGGATAGTGGTTGCTGCCGGCGGAGGCGGCGAGGACGGCGTCGCGCACGGAGGGCAGCGGGGGGTACGGGTTCTCGTTGAGGAAGAGACGGTAGGAGGGGCCTTCGGACGGCGGTTGGGGCGGCTTGGGGACGTAGGCGGGAATGCCGTCGAGGGCGCCGCGGGGCGCGGGAGGGGAACTGCTCATGGGAGGGCTTCCTTCCAC
This sequence comes from Streptomyces sp. NBC_01190, assembly GCF_045039895.1. Taxonomy (NCBI): domain Bacteria; kingdom Bacillati; phylum Actinomycetota; class Actinomycetes; order Kitasatosporales; family Streptomycetaceae; genus Streptomyces; species Streptomyces sp. NBC_01190. The sequence goes on along the minus strand of NZ_CP108580.1, from coordinate 7,177,234 downwards.
GGCGGCGCGAGGGGCGCCGCCGGACGCGTTCGGGCGTGGGCGGAGAGCGTCCGGGCCCGGGCGGGGAGCGACCAGGCTTGCGGTGCGTCGTAATGCCCGGCGAGCCGACGATCACCGAACAGGACGGTCGGGACGTCAGTCGCTCGGAGGGCCGGACCCACCCGCCGCGGCACCGCGTCGCATCCTCACCGTCAGTCGAGGCTGAAGCTCAGGCCCAGCCGCTGCTCCTCGGCGGCCCGGGCGATGGCGTAACCCGACATGACGTCCTGGACGCCGAGCCCCAGGGACTTGTAGAGCGTGATCTCGCCTGCGTCCGTCCTGCCGGGGTGCTTGCCGAGGAGCACCTCGCCCAGTTCGGCGAGGATGTGGCCGTGGGTGACCAGGCCCTCCTCGAGCGGTCGGCGGAGGTCACCGGACTCGGCGAGGGCCGACTCGCGGCTGTCCACGAAGAGCCGGGCGCCCGCGACGGCCGCGGACGAGAGCTCCCGGTGGTCGACGAAGGAGGCACCCACGGCGTTGACGTGCGCGCCCGCGCTGATGTCCCCCGCGTCGAGGAGGGGTTCGCGGGAGGCGGTCGTCGTGCAGACGATGTCCGCGCCGCGAACCGCCGCCGCGGGTGTCGGAGCGGTCTCCACCCGCAGGCCGAACTCCGCCTCGGCCCACTGCCGGTAGGCCTCCGCGTGTTCGGGAGTGCGGCTCCACACCCGGACGCGGCGGAGCGCGCGCACCGTCCGCAGTGCCTCCAGATGGCCGCGCGCCTGCACTCCCGAGCCCAAGATCGCCAGGTCGCCGGCGCCGGCCGCGGCGAACGTGTCCGTCGCGACGGCCGAGACGGCGGCGGTTCGGATCTCCGTGACGGCGCCGGCGTCCATCAGCGCCAGGGGCTCCCCCGTATCCGGACGGAACACCATGACGACACCGATGTGCAGATCGAGGCCCCGCGCCGGGTTGCCGGGCTTGAGGACCATGGCCTTGAGCCCGAAGCCCGCGAGGTCGTCGCCGCTGACATGACCCGGCATGGTCCCGAGCAGGCCATCGTCGGACGCGGGCCGCAGGATGGTCCGCAGGGGCTGGTCGGTCAGCCCCGCGCTGTAGCGCCGCATGGCCTCCGTCATCACGTCGACGGCTAATTCCATCGGGTACAGCCGGCGTACCGTCTCTCGGTCGATCAGCAGCATGTGCGGGGAGTCCTTCCCTGGGGCCGGTGGTGCCTGGGGCGCTGTGGCGCGGTCCCGTGCTTGCGGCGTCCGGGCGGCACGCACGGGACCGTGACCGCGGCGGGTCGTCGTCAGTCCGCGGCGCCGAGCCGGAAGACGGACCAGAGCATCCGGATGGAGCGGGTGCGGGAGATGAAGCAGAGGGAGTTCGCCTTGGCCGCCGGCTCGGTGGTCAGGGCCAGGTCGGTTTCCCGCTCGCGCGCCTTGACCGCCGCCGCGCTCGTGGAGTCGGCGAGCACCAGCTCCGCCTCGCGGTACTCGTCGGGGATGAGCTCCTCGATGAGCGGAACGGGCGCGGAGTGGGTGGCGATACGGGGACGGCCCCTGACGGTGTGTCCGTGCGGGGCGGCGATGCCGTAGGGGGGCGTGTCGAAGATGAAGGCGCCGGCCAGTTGCAGTTTTGGCGACATGTAGAACGTGTTGATGTGGGGGTAGGCGTTGGCGACCAGGAGGTGGCTCGCCGCCCCGTCGTGGAGCGCGGCGCAGGCCTCCTCATAGGTGTCGTGCAGTTGTATGGAGGCCGGGCCGCTCGTCCCGCGGCCGAGCCAGAGGCACAGGGCAGCCTGTTCGCTGCTGGTCCCGGGGGGCCCCAGTGTGGCGATGCGGGCGACGGTGCCCTTGTCGGCTCCGGTACCGATCCAATTCTCGTGCAGGGTGGAGGGCATGCGCGATCTCTCCGTTCGTGACGCGTTGACCGGTACGGACACGATCCGGTCCTCAGCGGACCGGCAGCAGCCAGTCCGCGTGCCGGGGGTCGTCCCCGCGCACCGTGTCCTGGTAGGCCTCCATGAGCCGCGACGTGAGGGGGCCGACCGTGGCGGCGCCGACCGCCCGGCCCGCGATCTCGGTCACGGGCACGATCTCGGCCCCGGTCCCGGTGAGGAAGACCTCGTCCGCGGCGAACAGGTCGTCCCGTTCGAGGTCGGCGAACTCGGTCGGCAGGCCGGCGTCCGCGGCGAGGCGGACCACCGTGTCGCGGGTGATGCCCTCCAACAGGCCCGCGGCGACCGGGGGGGTGACGAGCCGCCCCCGCACCACCGCGAACACGTTGGATGTGCTGGCCTCGGTGACGCGCCCCGCGTCGTTCAGCAGGATGGCGTCGTCGTACCCGGCGGCGTGCGCCTCGTCCACGGCCAGCGCGTTGTTGACGTACCCGCCGGTGACCTTGGCCCGCACGGGCAGCACGCTGGACGCGGGGCGGCGCCAGGAACTGATGGCGCACCGGATGCCGCCGCGGTTGCCGTAGGAGCCCATCCGGAAGGCGATGACCGACAACGCGTCGGTGACGCCCCGCAGTTGCACCCCGGGCGGCGTGCCGGGCATCAGAGCGCGCTTGTACGCCAGCGGGCGGACGTAGGTGTCGTCGGTGAGCCCGCCGCGGCGCAACAGCTCGGTCGTCACGTCGCACAGCTGCCGCACGTCGAGTCCGACATCCAGGCGCAGCATGCGCGCACTGCGCAGGAGCCGCTCGAAGTGCTCGCGGGCCCGGAACACGGACAGGGTGCCGGTGGAGCGCTGGACGTAGGCCCTGATGCCCTCGAAGACGCCGGTGCCGTACTGGAGCGCCTGGGTGGAGACCGGCACGTGGGCATCCCGCAGCGGTACGAAGCCGCCGTCGTGGTAGGCCACGGCCGCGATCGCCGGTGTGCGCGGTGCCCGCCCGGCGAGGTCCTCGCCCGCCGCGGTGGTCACTGGGCCCGCCCCGCCGTCAGGGCGAGTGCCGCCGCGCGCTCGCGGTCGATCGACCCGTCGCGCCGGTCCTCGACCCGCGCGGCCTTCCAGCTGACCATGGCCCCGGTCGTGGTGATGGGCCCGAGGGGTCCGTACTCGAAGGAGACCTCGACGCCGAGCCGTTCGCGGCAGTCCCGCGCCACGGCCTGTTCGTCGACGCGCACCTCGGGGTCGTCGGCCGGCGTCTCGAGGCGCAGGGTCAACGTGTCGCGGCCGTCCGCCGCGTCGATCACGATCTGGTAGTCGACGTAGCCGCGGGGGTGTGTCAGCAGCAGGTCCTCCAGGTCGTACCCGCTGATGCGCCGACCGCCGATCACCATCACGTCGCGGGTGCGGCCCAGCACCTCCAGGGTCGGCGCCGGCACGACCGCCCCGGGGAGCGCGGGGGTGAGCCGGACCAGGTCGCCGGTGCGGTAGCGGATCAGCGGCTTGCTGCCCTGATAGAGCGCGGTGAGGACGAGTTCACCGTGGCGCACGCCGTCCGCGCCGGGTTCGACGGCCTGCCCCGTGACCGGGTCGATCACCTCGTACACGTTGAGGAGGGGGGCGGTGCGCAGGAGGCCGTCCGCGGTGGCCGCGCCCATCACGGAGGACTCCTGGGAACCGTAGAGCGCGTTGTAGGCCCGGGCGCCCCAGACCGCGCCGACGTTCTCCAGCAGGCTCGGTGAGGCGAGCTCCCCGGTGCACATGATCACGTCCAGCCCGAAGTCGCGCCGCGGGTCGAGGCCGGCCGCTCGCGCCTTCTTCGCCAGGGTCAGCGCCATGCCGGGGGTGCTGAACAGCGCGTTGGCGGGCAGTTCGCGCAGGGTCTTCAGGGCCCGGTCGTAGCCGACCATGGGCGAGTGCGGCCACATCTTGGCGACGGCGTGCCCGAGGTTGCGGCAGACTTCGCCGAACGTGTCGCCGAACGCGTGGAGTTCGGTGGGTCCGGAGACTCCGACGATGAGGTGGTCGCCGTACTGCCTCAGGATCGTGTCGTAGTAGACCGTGAGCGTGGTGTTGTTGTTGAGGGAGTCGATGTTGTCACGGGGGCAGGGAGTGCTGCGTCCGGTCGTCCCGGTCGTCTCGTAGAAGATCCAGGCCTTGTTGAACGGCTGGGAGAGCATGTCCTCGAAGGCGGAGCGCAGGTCGTCCTTGGTCGTGAACGGCACGGTGGCGAGCTGCTCCGGTGTCAGCGCGGTGATCGACTCGGGTGCGACGTCGGCCAAGTGGCGCCGGTAGAAGGGGGAATTCTCCTTGACGTAGGCGACGCTGCGGCGGAACTGCTCCAGTTGCCACGCGGCGAGTTCCGCCTCCGAGGTCTCCTTCCTCATGTACGCGAAGTGGCGGTCGCGTATGTCCCGGGCGATGCGGTCGAGCTCTTCGTTGAATACGGTGAACACGGTTCCTCCTGAGAGTGAGGGATGTGGCGTTCCGCCGGTCCTGTCGTCCGCCTGACGGCCACCCCCATCGACAACCAGCGGTCCTTCCCCAACCCCAACCGCGAAACGGACAAGAACCCGCCTTCCGCACTCCGAGGTTCGGCACTCCGGGGTCCCGCGCCTTGCCGAGGTTCCCCCCGCGTGTTCGCCCCCTGTCCAGGTCCCGGCGGGACAGGTGTCCCGTGCCGCCACCCGGCCGGTCGGGTCGGGGCGTGGCACCGCGCACCCCCGTGGCGGCGGGGGTGGGCGAGAAAGGAGCGAGCCGACGAGGTGTCAGCGGTACAGCTGCAGGCTGCCGGTCAGTTTGTTCACGGCGGACTTGGCCCCGTACAGCGCGACAGCGATGTACGGGATCTCCGCTGAGGCGATCTCGCTCGTGCGCTCGGTGTACTCGTCGTAGCTTCGGGACGACTGGGCTACCTCCGTGAAGTCGACGACCAGGATGTCGGGGAAATCGGCGGATTTCAGGACGATGTCGCGCAACGTGGCCCGGTCTCCCCGCAGCACCGGCAGCGGAATTCCGGTGATCCCGCGATGGGAAAGGCCGTCGGCATCCTTCACGTCGTCGCCGATGATTCCTTCGGTGAGCTTCCCGACGGAGAGCGAGAGCGCGGCCACCGCGTTCATGGCGAGTCCGACGGGAAGATCACCGTCGATGACGAAGGTGCATTTGGCTGCATTGCTGGGCGGCATAGTTCTCTACCTATTCCTTGATATCCGCAACGACCCAGTCGCTGATCTCCCGCCAGAGGGCGATCGCCTTCTGGTGGAAGGGGTCGACGAGGTAGCGCCGGAGGGCCTCCTCGTCGTCCACGAGACCGATCACTGCGAGATCATAGGCGATGTCACGGGGCGTAATGTTGCGGCCTACGATCCACTCGCGCAGCTCTGGAACCTCTGCTCCCACTTGCCGGCAGATACGCTCCGCTTCCTGCGCCACCGGCGCTTCCCACGAGATCCCGGGCTTGAACTTGAACAGCACGATGTGCCTGATCACGCTCGTTCTCCTCATGATCGGTCGGGCCTTACGTCCGGGACGGGCCGCCATCCTCCGGCACCGGCGTCGGGACCGACCCGGGTTCGATCACGCAGGCGGCCTCGCCGTGCGCCGCTGCCGGCACGTGAATTCCCTGATCACCTCGGACCGCCGGTCAACGAACACGTAGTCGATGGGCCGGCCGGTCCGCGCAACGCCCTTTTTCCCCACGTAAGGACTAGATACGACGAGATATTCGGGAGCGTCGCCTCAGAAGGTCGATAGCGCGACTGCCCAGCTCGCCGATCCCCCTCCTGTGCACTTCCATCTCGGAGCCACCGGAGTCGTTCGCTGTTTCCATGACGCTCCTTTTCCAAGAGGCGGCAGGCAGTCGGCTGCCGATTCTCCGCCCGGCGCGAAACCCCAACACCGAAGCCACTGACGGATTGCCGAGAGCGATCCTACATAAAGGAACGAAATTTGCAACGGGTTGTGCGGCGAATCACAGACGTCATCCCGTGCCCCGCGGACGTTTTAAAACATGGCCGGTAACCTCCCCGAACGTCGATTCGTCCGCGCTCCTTTCGCCACTTTCGCGCTGTCCGGAGTACGGACACCCCGAGCGCGGTTCCACACCGGGCAAGGAAAGCGGACGGGATAGTCCGGAAATGGGTCAAGTTCACCCCAGGGGATCGCACAGCGCAACGGGCCCGAGTCGGGGCCGCGGTGCCCGAATTGCTCATCGAGTACGACGCGGAAGGCCGCTGTCGAGCAAGACACGCGGACAATTCCGGCCACCCCCGCGGCCTGGAACGCGCCAGCGGGACCCTTCCCCGTAACGCCCAGCATTTACCTTGGGCTCCATGGCTACTGAGACGAAGACCGCCCTCGCGGCAGCCTCCAGCCCCCTTCCCGCCGCCCAGCCGACGTTTGTCGTACGTGGCTGCGAGGCACGGTCCACACCGGCACACCGCGCCGGCGGAACCGGAGCGTGAAGACGTCGGTGCGGCGTGGCACCGAGAGGACAGGGGCTCACACCAACCACTCCGGAACACCTGGGCGAACGAGAGCGGGACGGAACCCGGCGCGGGATCCCCGACTCGATCAACTGGTCAATCCCATGGAAGAACGAGGCCTGCTGTGATCAGTACGCACATCCCTCAGAAGGAAAGCCCCGCTCGCGGTGCCACCGGCAACGCCCCGGCGACGGAGGGGAGTCTGCGGGCGGCGCCCAGCGCCACACCCGTCGGCCACGGCGGCGCCGCCCTCCCGACCGGCCGGCACGAGGGGACTCTCGCCCTCTCCGACCTGCCGGACCCCGTCGAGACCGTGGACGCGACCGGCGACCTCAGTGAGGACGAGGAGCGGATCCTCGCGCTCTGCATGCGGGGCATCCGGCAGTTCGAGGACGCGTGGTGGGTCATGGGCAAGGCCATGGCCAACATCAACAACAGGCGCCTGTACCGCGCGACTCACGCCACCTTCGCGGACTTCGTCCAGGACGTCTTCCACAAGTCCCGGCCCACCGCGTACGAGGAGATGACCTCCTACGCGATCGGGGAGCTGTTGTCTGCACGTGCAGACACGGCCCATGTCGACCACGCGGACACCGCGCCCGCGCACCAGCGGGTGCCGGCCATCGGGAAGAAGGCCGCCGGCGCCCTCAACCCCATCACCAAGGACTACGGCGCCGAGACGTCGATCGCCGTCCACGAGACCATCAAGGAGGCAACCCGGACGTCGGTCACGGTGAAGGCGATCAACGGGATAGTGCAACGGCTCCCCCGCAGGGACGAGAAGGAGCTGTCGCAGGAGGAACTGATCGTCCTGGTGAGGCAACTCGCATCCGACGCGCCGCAGCCCCGGCAGCCGGTCCACGCCGTCCAGCCGTCCGCACTCGACGCTCTCCGCCACGCGCTGACGCAATTACAGGCAGCACTGCGGTGGCTCTCCCAGGCCGACATCACCAAAGCCCTCGAAGAGAACGCCGACGAGACCGCCCGGACCCTCGCCTGCGCCAGGGAAGCCGCGGGCGAGGCGGCTGTTCGGGCCACCGCCATGCTGCACCGCCCGATGGGCTGACCACGGTGTGAACACGGCCCCCGCGCGCACCCCGCACCGCCTCGTGTGGACGGAAGCGGGGTCGCGCGCGGTTCCGTTCTACGGCCGAGGTCGTGACTGCCGCCGTGGTTCGACGACCCAGCGGTACGTGCCCAGGCCGGTGCCGCGGCGGGCGATGGCCAGTATGCTGCGGCTGCTGCGGCAGCGGGTCCAGACGAAACCCCAAGTTAGTCTACACGACCCAGGGCGAGTCAACAACACCAAGACGAGCGCCCAACTGCCCCCACAGACACCGCCACCAGAGCCGTTCCACCTCCAACCGAGCGAACCGCTTCTCGCTCGGCCTCGGCAGCGACGCCGAGCCCTGCGACCGCAAAGGCCGGGGACCGCCCCCGGCCCGCGCATGACGCCCCGGTCGGGGGGACGTGACCGCGGCTCAGACATTCTCCCGGCAGAAGACATAGGTGCCCAGAGCCAGCGAGACCGCCGCGAGACCGAGGCCCACCCCGGCGCCTTCCGCCACCGCGGCGGTGGCGAAGTGGCCCAGGAAGGCGTCCCTGATCGCGTCGACCAGATACCGGAGCGGGGTGAGGCGGGAGACGTCGTTCAGCCGGCTCGGCCTGCGCGGCCGGACCGGTCTGGCGCTGCTGGGCCAGGCGCAGGAGCTGGCCGCCCGGGCCCCGGTCGGCGCGACGGTCCGTCCGGGCCTACTGTGACTCCTGCCCCGGCACCCGCGCCCGGGCCGATTTCACTCGGCGGTCGCGGCGTTCACCTCCACCGTGCCCAGGGCGTGGCGCACCAGGACGGTGTCGGCTTCCGGCAGCACCACGTCGTATGATCCGTCGCCCGTCACAAGGGTGTACCCGCGGAACTTTCGCATCAGCGGAACCCTCTCACCCTCGCCCTCCAGCGACAACGGGGGCGCCAGAGTGACCCGCTGCTTCGTACCGGCCGGTCCCCGCCCCCACAAGGGAGCCTGACCCGCTGTCAGATGCAGCGCGCCGAACGCCGTCCGGGGCGTCGACTGGCCGCCGATGGATTTGCTGTGCGCGGCCACGATCAGGGTCTCCCCCGCGTCCAGGTCGGCGCAGTCCCCCGCAGCCGAGCGACGCTGGATTCCGATCCGACTCAGCCAGACCTGTAGTGCCGATCGTGTCCCCGCAGCGCGCCGCACGTTGTCTCCCCAATGAATGGATCATGGCGCCGACACTGTACAGGCTTCAACAGCAGGCAGTCTCGCGAACATGTCAAACCCTCGCGCTCTTCATCTGGTCAGCCCGGCGATCAAAAAGAAACGCCTCGCCGTATTCCGCCACTGAAATCCCGGACGGCGGAGGCGAGGGCGCCAGCGTCTCCGGCTCGCGTATGACGAATCGTCAGTATGTTTCCGCCTCCTTGCCGGCGCCCCGGCATCTCGCCGAACAACCGCGCACCGACCGGTGGTACGTGAAACTTGCGTTACATCAGAGGTCCGCAGGATTTCAAGATCTTGTCATGCCATTTTCAACATGATCAAATTCGGCGATCCCCGTCTCTGGAGGCGCCGTGAAGCTCCCATCCAACCGAAGATCCGCTGTGGCCGTCGGCATCGCCGTGCTCGCCGGCCTGGTCATCCCCGTCCAGGCCCACAGCGCCGATCCACCGGGACCCCCCGCGGCGGCGGTGACCGGCCACCCGGCTCCCGCGCCGGTCACGGTGACGCTGATCACCGGCGACAAGGTGACGGTGACTCCGGGGGCAGGCGGGTCCCTCTCGGTGGACGCCATCCAGCGCCCGCCGGGCGCCCCCGGATCGGTGCGCACCGCGATCGAGGACGGGGACACCTATGTGTACCCGGACGAGGCCATGGCGTACATCGCGACCGGCCGGCTCGACCAGCAACTCTTCGACGTAACCCAGCTATTGGCCCAGGGCTACGACGACGCGCACAGCGGGGAACTCCCGCTGATCGTCACCCGCAGCGCGACCCAGGCCGCCCTCACGTCCGGCGCCGCCGGGCGCCCGGCCGCTCCGGCGCCCGGCGGCGACCTGCCCGGCGCCCGGACCACGCTGAGCCTGCCCGCCGTCAACGGCGCGGCGGTACGGGCCGACCGGTCCGCGTCCGCCGCCTTCTGGTCCGCCCTCACCGGCGCCGGCCAGCCGGACGCCCGGCTGTCGTCGGCGGCGCGCACCACCGGGACAGCGGACTCGGCGGCCACCGCGAACACCGCGCACACCGCGCACACCGTGGCCGGTTCGGCCACCGCCGCGGCACCGTCCTTCACCGACGGGGTCGACAAGGTATGGCTCGACAGCAAGGCGACGGCGACCCTCGCCGACAGCACGGCCCAGATCGGCGCCCCCGCGGTGTGGGCGGCCGGCGGTACTGGCACCGGCGTGCGGGTGGCGGTCCTGGACACCGGGGTGGACGCCACCCACCCGGACCTGGTGAACCGGGTGGTCGCGGCCAAGAGCTTCATCCCGGGTGAGGACACCGTCGACCACTTCGGCCACGGCACCCACACCGCCTCCACCGTCGCCGGGACCGGCGCGGCCTCCGACGGCAAGGAGCGGGGCGTCGCCCCGGACGCCGATCTGCTGATCGGCAAGGTGCTCGACAACACCGGATCGGGTGCGACGTCGGGGATCATCGCGGGCATGGAGTGGGCGGCGGAGACCGAACACGCCAAGGTCGTCAGCATGAGCCTGGGCACCACGGAACTGCACACCCAGGACGATCCGCTGAGCCAGGCGGTGAACCAGTTGAGCGCCGAGACCGGTGCGCTCTTCGTCATCGCCGCTGGCAACACCGGGAACGGTCCCTACAGCGTGACCTCGCCGGGAACCGCGGACGCCGCGCTCACCGTCGGAGCGGTGGACTCCTCCGACCACCTCGCCGACTTCTCCGCGGCCGGGCCGCGGATGGGTGATGACGGGCTCAAGCCAGACATGACCGCTCCCGGGGTGGACGTACTGGCGGCGCGCTCGCAGTACATGAGCGACGGGGACGGCTACTACATCACCGAGAGCGGCACCTCCATGGCGACGCCCCACGTCGCCGGCGCCGCGGCGCTGCTGGCCCAGAAGCACCCCGACTGGACCGGGCAGCAGCTCAAGGACGCGTTGATGAGCTCCAGCACGCCGACCCCCGACTACAGCCCCTATCAGGCCGGTACCGGCCGGCTGAACGCGGCCGCCGCCTACTTCCAGGACCGTGTGGTCGCCACCGGCTCGGTGGACGCGGGGCTGGTCCCCTGGGCGCCCGGCAAGCAGCCGAAGCCGGTCACGCGCGCGATCACGTTCACCAACACCGGCGCCGAAGCCGTCGCCCTGAACCTCTCGGTCAACCCCGGCAGCTCACCGGCGAGGGTGTTCGCCCTGGCGGCGGACCAGGTCACCGTACCGGCGCACGGGTCGTCGACAGTCGACGTCGTGGTGAGCCCCAAGGGCCTGGCACCGGGCCAGTACGCGGCCCAGGTGACCGCGGCCTGGGCGAGCGGGGCCGTGCACACGGCCGTGGGGGTCTCGGTCGAGTCCGAGAAACACGGCCTCACCATCCGGCTGAAGGACGGGAAGGGCCGTCCCACGAGCGGCGAGGTCGAGATAACCGGCGCCGACGGCCGGACCCACGCGATGTGGGTCCAGGACGGGACGCTCACCAGCCGCTGGGCACCCGGCACCTACACGGTCGTCTCCGAGGCGGACATCCAGGGCCTGCACGGCTCCCACTCCCTCGGATACGCGCTGCTGACCGCTCCCGAGGTCGACCTGACGGCCGACCGCACCGTGGATCTCGACGCCTCGCGCGTCCGGCAGGTGAAGGTGGCGACCGCCAAACCCACCAGCGTCGTCGCCAGCAGGATCGACATCTACCGCTCCTTCACCTCGGCCGAGCCGACGCCGAACGACACACAGGCGCTGCACCAGATCATCTGGCCGTCGGCCGCCTATGACAGCCTGTGGGCGCTGCCGACCGGGGGCAAGGTGAAGCAGGGCAGCTTCGTCTTCACCACCCGGATCCGGGCCCAGCAGCCCCCGCTGGAGATCGGCTACGGCGGACACCGCCTCGCCGACGCCCCGCTGGTCCAGCCCGGCACCCCGCAACTGCCGGACGGCACCCGGCACCTGGACGCGGTCTTCGCCGGTACCGGCGCACCGGCCGCGTACGCGGGTCTGGCGGCGCGCGGCAAGGCCGTGGTGGTACGCGGCAGCGCCGACGTGACCCCAGCGGACCAGGCCGCCGCGGCGCACGCCGCCGGGGCGGCGATGCTGGTCGTGGTCAACGAGGACGACGGCCGGTTGAGCGACTGGTACGGCGACCCCGACGGCCTGACCACCGGACAGATCCCGGTCGCCACGGTCAGCCTCGACGAGGGCGAAGCGCTGATCAAGAAGATCGGCGCCGCCCGGAAGAACGTGGTGCCCCTGTCGGTCGAGGCCCATCCCTCACCGAAGTACCTCTACGACCTGGCGGATTACCACAACGGCGGAGTGCCCGCCGACCCCTCGGCCGCGACGGACCCCCGCGATCTCGCCCGTATCGATCTCGACTTCGCCCCGTCGTCCGGCGAGCAGGTCGTGGAGAGCCGGGAGGACAGCCCGGCGTACGAGTACGGGCCGGCCGCCAACCCGCTCGCCGTGTACGGGGAGGTGCGGGTCGCGCCATTCCCGTCGGAACGGGTCGCCCCGGGCCCGCGCACCGACTACGTCTCCGCCGGAGACGGCGTCAAGTGGCAGCAGTACGCCTCCATCGACGGCTGGCGGACCTACACCGATGTGACGAGCTACCGGCCGGGCAGCGTACAGAAGGACCACTGGTTCGGACCCGTCATCCGGCCCCGCATGGTCAGCGAGGAGATTCCGTACCGCGGCGAGAACTCCATGAGCGGCTACATCATGGCCTTCGGCGACGGAGGATCCGCCCACAGCGGCGATTCCGGCCTGATGACGCGGAGTTTCTCGCTCTACCAGGGCGACCGGCTGCTCACCCAGGGCGGTGTCGTCCCCACGTTCGGCGTCGGTGACCTGGCGGCACGGAAACTGCCGTACCGGCTGGTCGTCGACACGGCCGGGAGCACCGCGCTGAGTCCGTACTCCACCACCACGCACACCGAATGGAGTTTCGACTCGGGTGCTCCGGCGGCGGACGTGCAGGCCGCGGCCATTCCGCTGGTCCAACTCGACTACGGAATCGACCTCGACCTCGCGGGGCGGGCGAAGCGGACGGCGGAGTTCTCCGTCACCCCCGTGGTCCTCGGCAGTGCCTCCGCCCAGGACGCGCCCTCCTCGGTCGGGCTCCAGGTCTCCTACGACGACGGGGCCTCCTGGCACCGGGCGGACCTGAAGCGGAAGAACGGCACCTGGACGACGTCCCTCGGCGCGCCGAGCCACGCCGGCTACGTGTCCATCCGGGTCACCGCCGAGCAGCGCAACGGCGGCGGCGTCACCCAGACCATCACCCGGGCCTTCGGCCTCCGGTAACCCCCACCACCCCTCCGACAGCCCCGCCAGGACCGGCCCCTGCCCCCGCCCCCGCCGAAAACCTCATCCGCCCTGGCGGGGCGCGCGGGGTCGGGGGCTCGGCTGTAATTCCGGCGAACCAAAGGGTCAGGTCAGGGGCGTAACGAAGTCGTACCCGTACAGACCGTGGGCGCCCATCACGATCAACCCCTGCCCGTCGGGCAGCCAGCAGCACCTGGCCAGGACGCCGTCGACTCGTGTCATCGCCAGCGGAATCCCCGCGGCCTTGCCGTAGTTGGTCGTCTCCGTGACGGTAGTGATCGCGGGCTCGGGCCAGGTCTCCGGCTCGGTGAAGCGGAACTCCGGACCGTGCTTGGGCAGCCGGCCATTGACGCCGTGCATCCGTGGCGACTTCGGCAGCCGCATCGCCCGGTCGGAGCGGACCCGGCCGACCAGCTCGACCGGCAGATCCCGCAGGACCCAGGCCAGACGGGTGACGTCGTAGCCCGCATCGCTGACGATCACGATAGGCGGGTCCCCGGCTTGCTATCGCCCCGCGGCGATGAGCCACTCGACCACACCCCTCAACTCAACCGCGCGGCGGTGATCGCCCTCGCATCGTCCGCCGGGCCGAGCCGAAACGCGTCCAGGATCGCGGTCCAGGACGTGACACCCGGCTCCAGAACGGCCACAAAGGAGTAGGGCCAGCCCGGGATGAACTGCGACGCCGTCTTCGCCCGGCCGTAGACGTGGCAGAACAGCCGCTCGGCCGAGCACGGCGCGGCCGAGCGAAGCCACGGCGACACATCGACCGCCAGGACCAGGCGCCCGCCATCGCACCGAGGAAGCGTCAGCCCGGCCAGCATCGCCCGCAGCCTGTCGACGTCGATCCGGCCGTGGTTCAAGCCGCCGTACATCGCTCCGTGCCCATGGCGATGCTCGGACAGCAGCGTCAGGTCCACCGGGGACTTCACCGCTCCGTCCGCACACAGCGCCGCGTCCGCCAGCTCGAACAGTTCATCGCGTCGCTTGCTCAGACACGCGTAGAACTCACGCCGACAATGTGACGCTTCCACGAACGCCCCGCGCCGGACGGCATCCGACAGCAGACGCACCCTCATGGCCTTCGTCCCGGTCACCTGCACCGTGGTCGGAGCACAGGATCAGACGAAGGCCGCCCCCAGGTCCGGCCAATCCCCAGGTGTGTAACCCCGTTCGAGATGCCGTTCGGTTCCAGAATACCGAGGCGCACAGGCACTGCCGCACGCCTTGTGACCCGTCCCGGGGCGATCACAAGCGTCGGCGGGAGCCGGGACGCCGATGGCGACCTGGGAACCGCCCGGGTAAGTTAGCGATCTTCGGATGGCGGAAGCTCCCGGAGTCCCTGAATGCGAACGACATGATGAACCCCGACCAGCCCCCGCATACCAACTCCCGCGCCCGGGCTTCGTCGGCCAGGAAGCGGTAGCCGAACTTCCGTTCTGCGCGGTGGGCGTCAAACGACACGTTCGCCCGATACGGCTGCTCGACCCCGGCGTCCGTCATCGGCTTGCCGAGCCACCTGAAGCGGTGGCGGGCCGGGCCGGTGCGAGGCCGGATCCCGCTGGCCGCGCGCCGGTCGCAGCGCCTCGCTCGCCCCCGCGCCGACCACGCTCACCACCGCCTGAACCGCCGCGCCGACGCCGCCAATCGACCTCTTGCGGGGCTTCCGTGCCGCGTGCCAGGCTAAATCCCCAGTGCCGCGCAGGAATGCCACCTGGCGGCCCCGGACATCCCTGCATCCCCCCATCCGCGTGTGTGAGCGCTAACAGCAGCTCCTCACGTTGAGTAAACTCAGGGAGAATCTCGTGGATCGCAAACACAGAAGACCGCACGTCAGAACGTGGCTGATCGGCCTGGTCTGCACAGCGCTGGCCGCCGTGGGAGTCTCCTTCGTGGCGACGTCGGCGCAGGCGGCGAGCGGCTGCCAGGTCGACTACAGCATCACGAATACGTGGCAAGGTGGCTTCGGCGCGAATGTGAGCGTTACCAATCTCGGTGCAGCGATCACCAGTTGGCAGTTGACGTGGTCCTTCGCCACCGGGCAGAGCATCACCCAGCTGTGGAGCGGCTCCTACGCTCAGAGCGGCACCCAGGTCACCGTGACCAACGCTTCCTACAACGGCAGCCTGGCCACCGGCGGATCCACCACCTTCGGCTTCAACGGCGCGTACACCGCAAGCAACCCGGTCCCAACCGCGTTCACCCTGAACGGGACTACCTGCACCGGCGGTGTCACCACCACGCCCCCCACCACACCCCCGACCACACCCCCGACCACGCCGCCGACGAGTCCCCCGTCGTCCCCGTCGACGTTCAGCAACCCCGTGCTCTGGGAGGACCTCGCCGACGCGGACGTCCTGCGGGTGGGTGACACCTACTACTACTCGGCCTCGACGATGCACTACTCGCCCGGGGCACCGATCCTGCGCTCCTACGACCTGGTCCACTGGGAGTTCGCCGGCCACTCGGTTCCCTCGCTCGACTTCGGCGAGAAGTACAACCTGAACGGCAACGGGCGCGCCTACGTCGACGGCGTGTGGGCCTCGTTCCTGAACTACCGCAAGAGCAACGGGAAGTTCTACTGGGGCGGCTGCATCGACTTCAACAAGACGTACATGTACACCGCCTCCTCGGTCGAGGGCCCCTGGACGCGGGGCTCGGTGATCAACAACTGCTACTACGACGCCGGAATGCTCGTCGACGACAACGACACCATGTACGTCGCCTACGGCAGCGGCACGCACTACGTCGCCCAGTTGTCGGCCGACGGGCTGAGCCAGGTCCGCAGCCAGGCGGTGTTCACCGATCCGTCCAGCACCGGAACGACCGAGGGCAACCGCATGTACAAGGTGGGCGGCGCCTACTACATCCTGGTCGACCACCCAGCCAACGCCGAATACGTCCTGAAGTCCACCAACGGCCCCTTCGGCCCGTACACCGAACAACCACTGCTCAACAACATCGGCACCCCCATCGTCGGCGGTGGCGTTCCGCACCAGGGCGGGATCGTGCAGACGCAGAACGGCGACTGGTACTACATGGCCTTCGTCGACTCCTACCCCGGCGGACGCGTCCCGGTGCTGGCCCCCGTCAAGTGGAACTCCAGCGGATGGCCGGTGCTCCAGACCGTCAACGGCGGCTGGGGTACGACCTATCCGTACCCGAACGTGCCGGCGCCGCCGCGTGAGGTGAAATCCCCCACCGGCACCGACACCTTCACCGGGCCCGATCTCGGACCCGAGTGGGAGTGGAACCACAACCCCGACAACACCAAGTGGTCCGCGAGCAACGGTCTGACCCTGAAGACCGCGACGGTGACCAACGACCTGTACTCGGCGCGCAACACCCTGACCCACCGGATCCTGGGACCCACGTCCACCGCGACGGTCCCGCTGGACTACTCGGGCATGCACGACGGGGACCGGGCAGGACTCGCGCTCCTGCGCAACTCCTCGGCCTGGATCGGCGTCAAACGCGACAACGGCACCGCCCGGCTGGTGATGACCAACAACATCACCATGGACGGCAGTTGGAACACCACCAGCACCGGCACCGAGGTAGCGAGCACAGCCCTGTCCGGGGGCAAGGTCTGGCTACGCGTCAACGCCGACATCCATCCGGGCACCGGCAGGCAGGGGCACTTCTCCTACAGCACCGACGGCGTCAACTTCACCGCCTTCGGGCCGGGCTTCACGATGGACAACAGCTGGCAGTTCTTCATGGGGTACCGGTTCGCCCTCTTCGACTACGCGACGCAGGCGCTCGGAGGCTCCGTCAAGGTCGGCCAGTTCACCCTGTCCACACCCTGACTCACCACCCGGGCCCGCCGTTGAACGAGCGGGCACCCAAGCGGGTGCCCGCTCCTGCGGACCTCCGAGGAATCCCGGATCCGCCTCCGCTCGTACGGAGACCGGTTCGCATACCTGCTGACCGGCGCCACGATCTACGGCTCACCTCATCGAGCGCCCCGAGTTCGGCCCGTAGCAGGCCGGCTCGGATGAGCCCGCGGGTCCGTCGGCGTGCCCTGATCGCCGCCGGCGGGCGCACGGCCCCCCGCCGCACCGTGCCGGGCGCGGGCAGCGGGTCCTCGTGCGCATGTGTTGACACCCCGGTCCAGGAACTCCAGACTCCTGGCAATGGGAGCGCTCCCACGAACGCCCGGACGGTCCGCCCGTCCGGCGGGCGTAGGAGTCGCGCCGCCGACCGGGCAAGCGTGATCGCCCGGCTGGAGGCCCGCCGCCCTGTCCGGTCGTCCGTTCCGATCGGGGGGGGCGGGTTCCCGCGGCGCGGTCGTTCCACCCCCCACGAAAGGCCGTGGCGTCGTTGGTCGTCGGTGCCGGCTGTGCGTCTTCGGATGCCGCGGACCGGGCGGCTCGCGGTGCCGGCCGCCGAGAAGGAGACCATGCGTACGACACACAAGACTGCCGCCCTGGCGGCGTTCGCCCTGCTGCTGGCCGGTCCGGGTGCGGCGCAGGCCGCCGGCACCGGAGCGGCCCGGCCGCCGAGCGCCGCAGCGACGGCGGGCCCGGCGATCACCGTGGACGCCACGACCGGGCGGCACGCCATCGCCCCGGAGATCTACGGCATGAACTTCGCCGACGAAGACCTCGCCGCGGACCTGCGCCTGCCGGTGCGGCGCTGGGGCGGCAACGCGACCACCCGTTACAACTACAAACTCGACGCCTACAACGCCGGGTCTGACTGGTATTTCGAGGACCTCCACTACAACAACGACACCTCGGCTCTGCCCGCCGGGTCGGAAGCCGACAAGTTCGTCGAGCAGAACCGCAGGACCGGCAGCGGCACGGTGATGACGGTGCCGATGGTCGGCTGGACGGCGAAGGGCCGCGACGACGGCTGCGGATTCAGCGTCGCCGAGTACGGCGCCCAGCAGGACACCGACGCCCAGTGGCGTCCGGACTGCGGCAACGGAAAGAAGCCCGACGGCACCCTGATCACGGGCAACGATCCCGCCGAGACGAGCACCCCCGCGGGCGCCGACTTCGTCAAGGGGTGGGTGCGGTACCTCGACAGCGCCTACGGGACCGCCGACAAGGGCGGGGTGCGCTTCTACGACCTGGACAACGAACCCGACCTGTGGCACAGCACGCACCGCGACGTGCATCCGGACGGCGCGAGCTACGACGAGCTGCGCGACAAGACCTACGCCACGGCCGCCGCGGTCAAGGACGCCGACCCCGCCGCGCAGACCCTCGGCCCGGTGGGCTGGGGCTTCAACTCGCTCATCTACTCCGGCCTTGACCAGAAGGTGTGCGGCGAGCAGGGCGGCAGCTGCTGGTCGAACCCGCCGGACGCCGCCGCCCACGGCGGCGTGCAGTTCGCTCCGTGGTACCTGCAACAGATGAAGGCGTACGACCTGGCCCACGGGCGCCGCGTCCTGGACTACTTCGACGAGCACATCTACCCCCAGCAGTCCGGCGTGTTCGGCAGCGCCGACGACGGGGCCACGCAGGCCCTGCGGCTGCGCTCCACCCGGCAGTTGTGGGACCCCACCTACATCGACGAGAGCTGGATCAACCAGCCGATCCAGTTCATCCCCCGGATGCGCTCGCTGGTCGACCAGAACTATCCCGGCACGAAACTGGCCGTCTCCGAGTACAACTGGGGGGCGCTGGACCACATCGACGGCGCCTTGGCGGAGGCCGACGTGCTGGGCATCTTCGGACGTGAGGGGCTGGACCTGGCGACCCTGTGGTCGCCGCCCAAGGCGACCGACCCCGGCGCCTACGCCTTCCGCATGTTCCTGAACTACGACGGTGCCGGCGGCACCTTCGGCGACACCTCCGTCCACGCCGCGAGCGCCGACCAGGACAAACTGTCGGTCTACGCGGCCGAGCGCAGCAGCGACCACGCCACCACCGTCATGGTGATCAACAAGACCACCGGCGACCTGGCCGCGCCTGTCTCCGTGACCGGCCGCACCGCCCTCCCGGCCGCGGCGCAGGTCTACCGCTACGGCCAGGACGACCCCGCCGCGATCCAGCACCCGGCCGATCAGCCGCTGAGCGGCGGCTCCTTCACCGCCACGTTCCCCGCGTACTCCGTCACCGAGTACGTCATCCCCGCCGGCTCGACCCAGGCCACCCCGCCCTCGGCCCCCGGCACCCCGACCGCCTCCGCGATCGGATCCGACCGCGCCACGCTGTCCTGGGCCGCCGCCACAGCCGGCACCTCACCGCTGGCCGACTACCGCGTCTATGCCGGCGACCCGGCCACAACGGCCCCGCTGGCCACCGTCCCGGCCTCGACGACCACGGCCACCGTCACCGGCCTCACCCCGGGCAGCTCCTATACGTTCCGGGTGGTGGCCACCGACACCGCGGGCCGCAGCTCGCCCGCGTCGACCCCGGTACAGGTCACCACGAGCCAGGCCTCCCCGAGCGGGTGCACCGTCGCCTACCAGGTCAGCAGCGACTGGGGCGCCGGCTTCACCGCGAGCGTGACGATCACCAACAAGGCGGCGCCGGTCAACGGCTGGCAACTCGCCTTCCGCTTCGGCGGCAGCCAGCAGGTCACCCAGGGCTGGAACGGAACCTGGTCGCAGACCGGAGCCGCGGTCACCGTCAAGGACGCCGGCTGGAACGCGTCCCTGCCCACCGGGGTCTCCACCACGATCGGCTTCAACGGCGCCTACACCGGCACCAACACCGCACCGTCCGCCTTCACACTCAACGGTGGCGCCTGCACCACCGCGGGTACCTCGGCGGCGACAGCTCTCTCCCCGGCCATCGGCCGCGCACCCGCGCGCACCGCACCCCACTGACCCGACCCGCGTGCCGCACGGCGGACGACCCGGGCGGGTTGCCCGGTCCGACCGCACCCAGCGACATGTCGTCCGACCGCTCGCTCGGACATTCCCCCCACTCACGCAAGGAGAACGATCTTCATGCGTCGGCTCAACAAAGAACGTCATCCGCGTCCCGGCGGTGCCGGCCGGCAGGTCCGGCACTCGCGTGCACGGATCGACACCCGGATCCCGGGCCCCTCTTTCCGACCGCACCGGCAAGGAGATGTGTGATGCGACAAGCGGCAACCGCACGGATAGCGCCCGACGGCTCCCGGGCGGGTCGGGCGGAATCCCCCTTACGACGCCGGCCCCTCAAGCTGGTCGCGGCCGCGTTGGTCGCCGCCGTCGGTCTGGTCGTCGCGATGCTCGCGCTTCAGCCCGCGTCCGCGGCCGACAACGGCTACCAGCGCGGGCCGGACCCGACTTTGGCCAGCGTGGCGGCCTCGAAGGGACCGTTCGCCACGGCGCAGGTGAGCGTGGCCCCCGGCAACGGCTTCAATGGCGGGACGATCTACTACCCGACCGACACGAGCCTGGGCACCTGGGGCGCGGTGGCGATCGTGCCCGGCTACACCGCGCTGTTCGCGAACGAGGAAGCCTGGATGGGACCGTGGCTGTCCTCCTTCGGGTTCGTCGTGATCGGCGTCGAGACCAACAGCCGTACCGACTACGACGTGGCGCGCGGGACGGAGTTGCTGGCGGCACTGGACTACCTCGTCCAGAAGAGTCCGGTGCGTGACCGCGTCGATCCGAACCGGCTGTCGGTGATCGGTCACTCCATGGGCGGCGGGGGCGTGGTCTGGGCGACCGAGCACCGGCCGTCGCTGAAGGCGGCGGTGGCCCTCGCCCCCTTCTCGCCGTCCCAGGACATGTCCACCGACCACGTCCCGACGATGGTCATGGCTGGGCAGAACGACACCGTCGTCACGCCGTCCTACCTCGACGGCCTGTACGCCACGATGCCGGCCGCCACGCAAAGCGACTTCGTGCAGATCGCGGGGGCCGACCACGTCTGGTACACGCACCCCGAGACAACCGAGATGCGGATCCTGATCCCCTGGCTCAAGACCTTCGTCGACAACGACACCCGGTACACGCAGTTCCTGTGCCCGGCGCTGGCGGACCCCAGCGGCGTCTCGATCTACCGCAGCAAGTGCCCGTACGTGCCCCCGGGCGGCGGCTCGTCCGGCGGCGCGACCACAGGAGGCACCACCACCGGGGGGACGACGACGGGCGGTACGACAACCGGCGGTACGACAACCGGCGGTACGACAACCGGCGGTACGACGACCGGCGGTACCTCGGGCGGCGCCTGCACGGCGACGTACACGACCGTCAGCGCGTGGAACGGCGGTTTCCAGGGAGAGGTGAAAGTGACCGCGGGCAGCGCGGCGGTCAGCGGCTGGACCGTTCGCTGGACCCTCGCCGGCGGGCAGACCGTGACCCAGGTGTGGAACGGCACACTGACCACCAGCGGTTCGGCCGCGTCAGTGACCAACGCGTCCTACAACGGATCGCTACAGCCCGCAGCGTCCACCGTCTTCGGATTCCTCGCCAACGGCGCCGCAAGCACGCCCTCGCTCACCTGCGCCAGCCCATGACCCCGCTGGCCCCGGGGCCAGCGGCTGTTTGACCGCGGGTGCTGTCCGCGGGGCAGGGGTAAGGCTGCCTGCCCCGCGGACGGAGTCGCCACTCAGTCGATCAATCGCATGCCGCGCCGTTCAGCGTGAACGAGGTGGGCACGGCATCGCTGGAGGCGAAGGTGCCCTGGAACCCGAAGGAGGTGTCGCCTCCCGCGGGGATGGTGCTGTTGTAGCTCATGTTCTTGGCCGTGACGGCCTGGCCGGACTGGCTGAGGGCGGCGTTCCAGGCGGAGGTCTCCTTCTGGTCGCCGGCGAAGGAGAAGCCGACCGTCCAGCCGTTGACCGCGCTCGGGCCGGTGTTGCTGACGACGACGTTCGCCGTGAAGCCGCCCGACCACTCGCTGGTCGTGGTGTAGGCGACGTGGCAGGTGCTGCCGGTGCCGCCGCCGGTCGTGCCGCCTGTGGTGCTGTCAGCGGTGATCGTCCAGGTGAACGACGCGCTGCCCTTGGCCCCGGTGGAGTCGGTGGCGGTCACCGTCACGGAATTGCTTCCCGCCGTGGTGGGCGTACCGGTGATCAGGCCCGAGGAACTGATCGACAGACCCGGTGGCAGGCCGGTGGCCGAGTAGGTCAGGGTCTGGCCGGAGGCGGAGTCGGTGGCCTGGATCTGCGGGCCGGTGACCGGGGTGCCCACGGTGGCGTTCTGGGCGCCGGGGTCGGTCACCGTGATCGTGTTGGCGCCGGTGGTCGATCCGTAGCCGGCGGCGGCGAGGCCGGCCTGTACGGCGTTCTCGGTGGCGTCGGAGGGGAAGCCGGCGGTGATGGCACCCTCGAAGAACTCACCTTGGCCGGACACGCTGTTGTCGCCGCCGGTGCCGAGCAGCAGGGAGCTGTCGGTCTTCATCGGTGAGTAGCCCTTCGGCAGGGCGCCGGAGTACGTCGTGGTCAGGCCGCCGCTGGTGGCATTGCCGTACTTCAGGGTGAAGTTGCTGCTGCCGTTGTTCTTCTCCCAGGCGCTGACGAAGGGGAAGTGGACGCCCTGGTTGTTGGGGTCCTTGTTCGAGCCGCTGCCGGTGTGGTACATGCCGTTCTCCAGGTCCGCCTCGACCCAGGGGCCGGTGCCGGTGCAGCCGCCGAACCAGCAGGCGGTGCCCCAGTAGATGGCGTTCATGGTCGCGTTGCCCGTGTCGGTGTGGGAGTTCTCACCGCTGCCGTAGTCGAAGCAGCACCACTGGTTGACATAGTTGGACGACGTCACCATGTAGATGCCCTCGGGCTGCGAGCCGGTGGGCGCCCCGGAGGCGTGGTCGACGCGGTACCCCACACCCGGCGTCACCTTGACGCCGAAGACCTGGTGGCCGGCCGCGACGATCGGCAGGGCCGCCGCGTTGGCGCCGATGTCGGAGCCGTTGGGCCCGGGGCCCTTCCAGTAGCCGCCGGAGGAGATCGGCAGGTCGTTGTGCCGGGTGGTCTGGTCGTAGAGCTTGGTGATGGTGCACGAGGTGTTGGCGCAGAACGACGTCTGGGCCGCCGCGTTGGCATAGCCACCGGCCGACAGCAGGCCGATGTCACGGTAGGTGTGGTCCGAGGAGCGCTGAACCTGGTACAGCGGTCCGTTGTACGCCGCGAACAGCGCCCGCGTCGTCGAATGCGCCGCGATACACGGCACACCGGCCGCACCGTAGATGTCACACGGTAGCGAAGCGGCGGCGGCCGGGGCGGCCTGGCGCGCGGCGGGAGCGGCCGTGGCCGGGCCGTTCGCGGCCGCCCGCCCGCCGAAGACCGCAGCGGTCAGCGCCAAGGCCAGGGCCACCAGGAGCACGGTGAGCGGTCTGATGCGGCGCAGGCCGGCCGGTCCGGGAGTCGCGTGGTAGAACATCGGAGCCTCCTTCAGGACAGACGTGCGGGGACGGCGGTCTCCCGAGGACCGGCGGCCGGGGCAGCGGCGCGAGAGCCGTTTCCCCGGCCGGGGACGAGCGGGCGCGCGGCGGGCCGCGATCACCCGCCCGCCTCGCCGGTACGGAGGTCTGGGCACCATGAGCCGACTCATGAGCAGGGCGGATGACCGCCCGGAGACGGCCCGGACGTCTCTCGGGAGATGGGGCGGTGGCGACCGGGTCAGAAACGGGCCGGTCGCCGGCGCCGGACCCCCGCGGTACCCGGCGGGGAAGGCGGATGGTGGAACCGGGTCAGGGCTGATCGTCGGGTCACAGGGACACTCCTGAGAAAAAGGGACGGGGACACTCCGAAGTGAGCGCTCACATCCCGATGTGGGGGGTCACAGGTGTGTGTAGCCAGCCGCCGGGGGTGGTGCCCCGGCGCTATGCCTGAACGAGACTGGCACACCTTCCAGCGGTACCTCAAGGGGCGTGCGGCGCAAAGCTTTTCCGGCCGCACGGGTCGCGCACAGGCGCACGCGAGATGGGACATACAGGGAGAGAACCGCCCTCGTCGCGCGCCATCGCGGATAGATTGGGGAAAGGTTTGTCCAGCCAGGGGCGTGATGAGAATGGCGTCGTGCCTCCCCTTCGGTCTGGTCCGTCCTGTCCGTCGTGTCGGTCCTGTCGGTCCTGTCAGTTGTTCGCGCAGATGGTGCCGTTGACGGAGAAGCTGGTCGGTGCCGGTGACAGGCCGGTGTCGACGCCGTTGAAGCCCAGACTGACCGAACCACCGCTCGCGGGGATGGTGCCGTTCCAGTCGGCGTTGGTGACCGTGACGGCCTGACCGGTCTGGGTCCAGGTGCCGTTCCAGCCGGACTGGACCCCCTCACCGGCGGCGGGGAAGGTGAAGGTGAGCTTCCAGCCGTTGATCGGGGTGGCGGCCTTGTCGGTCATCGTGATGGTCCCGCCGAAGCCGCCCGGCCAGCTGCTGGTCTGGGCGTAGTGGACGGCGCAGCTGCTGTCGGCCGGCGGTGGCACGGTGAAGGTGAGGGGTGCCGAGGGCAGGGACGGGTTGCCGTGGGTGTCGACCGCGACCACGTCATAGGTGTAGCCCGCGCCGATGGTCAGGCCGCTGAGCGGCAGGGTGGTGCCGGTCGGGCTGCCCACCAGCGTGCTGCTTCCGCCACTGCCGAGCCGGTAGACCTGGTAGTCGGCGACGGGGTAGGTGCCGGCCGTCGACGCGGGCCAGCTCAGCGTCCCCGTACCGGTGTTCGGGCCCGCGGTGGTGGAGGCCAGGTTCGAGATGGTCGGCTGCCCGGGCGCGCCCGGGGCGGTGGTCCCGGTGCCGCCGCTGCCCGGCACCTGGAGGACGGTCAGGCTGTACGGGGCGACCGTGACGCTCGAGGCCGAGGTCTGCGTGCTGCTGGTGATCTTGTTGGCGTTGTTGCCGAGTGTGTAGACGGTCGGTCCGCCGGCCGGGGTGAAGTTGTTGTAGCCGAGGTTGACGGTGTACGAGTTCGACGGGTCCTCGTTGTCGATCAGGATGTCGAGGTTGCCGCCGTGGCGTACGGCGTGCGTCTTCACCAGCGAGTTGGTGGACGAGGAGGTGACCATCGTGTCGCCCGATCCACCCAGCTTGGAGAGCATCTGCACGGCGTAGTAGGGGGAGAAGGGGGTGTCGACGGCCGGTTCGGTGACTCCGCTGCTGTTCGCGCCGTTGGCGAACATGCCGTAGTCGCCGTAGTCCTGGGCGCCCCCCACGGTGCTCGGTGTGGTGGGTCCGTTGTGCTCGTCCCACCAGTCGACGTTGCTGACGCCGTTCTCCAGCCAGGACATGTACATGTCCGCGGCGAACAGCGCGCCGGGCTGGGTGTCCGAAGCCACCTGGGAACTCGTCTCGCTCACCAGGATCGGCACGCCGGCGGGATTCACGCCCGCGTACTGCTGGATCTCCGATCGCAGGGTCGAGACGATGCCGGGGATGTCGCCCGGCGTGCCGAGCATGCTCGCCGCGGAATCGGTGCTCTGGGACGGGTAGTAGTGCACGATCACGCAGTCCGTCTTGGACTTCAGCGCCGTGAGCACGGTCTGGTTCCAGGACTGCGGGTACTCCGCGTTGGTCACGTTGTCCGGCCAGAAGCCCGGCGTGGTCAGCACCGCGCAGACGTGGGCGCTCGAACTGACCGCCTTGATCGCCGTGCTGTAGCCGAGGACGTTCTGGGCGTACTCGGTCGGGCCGCAGTTGTACGTCTGCGAGGGCTCGTTGCCGATCGTCACCGCGCTGCCGTTCAGCGCGGTTTTGCAGTGGCTGTCGGTTTCCCAGTTCGCGCCGTAGGTGCCGTTGCCGTAGATCTCGTTGCCGACCTCCCAGTACTTCACGGCGGTGCTGCCGGCCGCGGCCGCCTGCACCCACGCGGAGGCCAGCGAGGTGGTACCGGTGCCGTAGTTGACCGTGATGATCGACTGGGCGTTCGCCGCCTTCGCGGTGGCGGCGAACTGGCTGAAGCCGGTGTTCGGCGCGATGTAGCCGCCGGCCACGGCGGTCTGCGTCTGCCAGTTGTAGATGTCCGAGTACGAGCCGCCCGGGTAGCGCAGCGCGCCGATCCCCGCGGCCTTGAGCAGGCCGGGAATGGGGGTGTCGTTCATGTAGCCGTCGTAGACGGCCGTGTTCAGGCCGATGCCTTCGGCGGGGAAGGTCCCGAGCCCGGCATTGCCGTTCACGGTCACCGTGGCCGTCGAGGCGGCGGCGCTCCTGGCGGCCGGGGCCGGGGCCGCGCCCGCCGCCGCGGGGGCCACGGCGACACCGCCGAGTGCCGCGGCACCGGCCAGCGCGAAGCCCAGCCCCAGCGCCGTCCCTCGTCGTCGGTACGTTCTCGTGCCACTCGTCTGGCGCACTTCGATCTCCTTCCGGTCGGACCCCGCTCGGCCGCGACCGGCCGCGCACGGCACGCCGACGGTCGCGGGCGTCCCTGCGCGGGCGGGCGGTGAGTGAGCGGGGTATACGCGGCTTGTGTGGGGGGACAGGGACCAGCCTGCGCGGGCGGGCGGCGCGTGGTCCGTACGCCGTCCTGCCGGTGGCCGATCGGGACGGCCGCCGAGGCCGGCGGGCGCGTACCGGCAGGAGTGCCGGTACGCGCGGGATCCGCCCGCGGTGGCGCGTCGGCACGGCCCGACCCCGGTGCGCGAGGGCATCGGGCCGTGAAGCGGCCGGGGCCCGGCGGGCTCGCCGGTTTCCCTACCGCGGTGAGGCGAGGTGATGGCCCGGCTTCCGGCCTGTCAGGTCGCCGCCGGAGATCGGCGGGAAGCCGTTGGGCGCGGGCCCGGCCCGACGAGTGCTCGTCGAGGGGCGTCCCCGCGTGGGAGGCGCCCGTCATCGCCGGCGCTTCCAGGGGAGCGATTACCACTGGCGTTATGGGGCGTAAGCATCCAAACCATCCTAGTGAGCGCTCACAATGCGGGCGCTCGATGTGGGGGGTGGAGGTTGTCAGTGCGGAGAGCCCGATACCTGTCGCATCGAAGGCGAGCGTGACAAGAGAGGGCGAAAACGTCAAGACCCGCGTGACATGGATCAGCCGAACGCGGGCCCGTCCGCCACTTCCCGAGAGATCCCATGCCTACCCGGGCACTGAAGGATTGTGAGCGCTGACAAGCCCAACTCCGCGACCCCGTGGCCGTCTTGTGCCGCAACGACTCCACCGACGCCGCCGGCTCGGCGTCCTTCACGCGGACGGTCAGCGGCGGGAGCACGGGCGGCGGCACCTGCCAGGTCGCGTACAGGCACGACCAGCGAATGGGCCGCCGGTGCTGAGCGCGGAACCGGCCCGCCTATCCCTCATCGACCTCCCGGTCGGCGGCTTCGCCGGCGCGGTTGATCTCGGTCATGTGCTCCTCAGCCCACGTCCGCAGCCCCGCAAGCGCGACTTCCAGCGACAGCCCGAGGCCGGTGAGCCGGTAGAAGACCCGCGGCGGCACGGTCGGTTCGACCCGGCGCGACACCAGCCCGTCGCGGGTCAGGTTTCGCAGCGTCACGGACAGCATCTTCTGCGAGACGCCGGGCATCCGGCGTCTCAGCTCCGCGAAGCGCACCTCGTCCGGTGCGGCGTCGGCGAGCGTCTTGACGGCCATGGACGTCCACTTCGTACCGATGCGGTCCAGCAACTGCCGCGTCGGGCACCGGGGATCGAACAGATCGCCGCGCCCCCCGCGACCGGCGGTCCGGGCTCCCTGGGTGGTCACCTCTGGCTCACCACCTTCCCTGAAAGTGCCGTCTGGGCAGCGGTCGGACAGTTACCTATCGTTCTGTGGTCACCAATGGTAACCACTCGCAGGAGCCGTCATGCCCGCCACCACCGCTCACCAACTCCACCGCATCGCCACGAACGGCGTCCAACTCAACGTCGCGATCGCCGGGGACGGACCTGCGGTTCTCCTGCTGCACGGCTTCCCGCACACCTGGCAGCTCTGGAGCGACATCATGGGCCGGCTGGCCGGGCAGTACCGGGTCATCGCCCCCGACCTGCGAGGCTTCGGTGCCAGCACCCGAGCCGTCGAGGGTTACGACGCGGGCACCCTCGCCGCCGACGCCGAAGGGCTACTCGGCGCTCTCGGCGAGCCCTCGGCAGCGGTGGTGGGCATCGACGCGGGCGCCGCCCCCGCCGTGCTGCTCGCGCTGCGCCGCCCCGGCCTCGTCCGGCGCCTGGTCGTGATGGAGGGACTGCTCGGCCGCCTGCCCGGAGCGGAACACGTCATCGCGGGCGGCGCCCCGTGGTGGTTCGGCTTCCACGCCGTCCCCGGCCTCGCCGAGACCGTCCTGGCCGGCAACGAGGCCCCGTACCTCGACTTCTTCCTCAACTCGGGGACGCTCGGGCGAGGCGTACCCGACGACATCCGCGCGGCCTTCGTGCACGCGTACACCGGGAACGAGGCCCTGCGCTGCGCGTTCTCCTATTACCGGGCCCTGCCCACCAGCGCACAGCAGCTACAGGACGCCGTCACGAAGGCTCGGCTGACCATGCCCACCATGGCCATCGGCTCTCACCCCATCGGCACCGGGCTCGAACGCCAACTCCGTCCCATCGCCGATGACCTGGTCGGACGCCACCTCCAGGACTGCGGCCACATCATCCCCCTCGACCGCCCCGACGCACTGTTCGCTCTCCTCGCGCCCTTCCTCTCCGCCGATCTGCCGAAGTGAACGGAGCGGGGCCTGCGTAGCCGCGATCCTTGACGGCGCGCGGGAACGCCCTCATCGTGGTGGGATCTGTGGGAGCGCTCCCACTGCTGCCACCGTCGATCCGCACCGGCCGTCCTCCCCACCGGGCGCGCCGAGGCCACGAGGAGACCCTTGATGCGCAATCCCCCCACACCCGCCCGGCTGTTGCTGCGCCGGGCCGGGGCGGCGGCACTCGCCCTGCCGGCCGCGCTGCTGCTCGCCGGGCTGCCGGCCGCCGCCGCGCCGACGGCATCCGGCGCGCCCGCGGCCGCCGGCACCGCCGCCGTCAGCGTCGACGCCGGCACCGCGGTGGCCACCGTCCCGTCCACGGCGATCGGGCTCAACGCCTCGACGTACGACGGGAAGCTGACCGACGCCGCGGTGCCCGGCCTGGTCAAGGGCGCCGGGGTCGGCGTCATGCGCTTCCCCGGCGGCACGTCGTCGGACTCCTACGACTGGAAGACCAACACCGACGTGCTGTCGGGACAGCGGCAGGCCAGTGACTTCGACCAGTTCATGACGATGACCAGCCAAGCGGGCAGCGCTCCGATGATCACCGTCAACTACGGCACCGGCGACACGGTCGGCAGGACCCGCGCCCCGCAGGAGACCGGCGCGCAGATAGCGGCGGACTGGGTGCGGTACGCCAACGTCCAGCACGGCTACCAGGTCAAGTACTGGGAGATCGGCAACGAGGTGTACGGCAACGACACCTACAACGCCTACTGGGAGCCGGACGAGCACTGCGGCAGCACCTTCCCGCCCGCCGCCCAGCCCGACACCTGCGGGCCGGCGGTCTACGCCCGGGTCGCCGCCCAGTACATCGCGGCGATGAAGGCCGTGGACCCCACGATCAAGGTGGGCGTCGTCCTGACCGCGCCCGGCAGTTGGCCGGACGGCGTCACCGCGCCGGGCAGCCCGCAGCCGTGGAACCAGACGGTGCTGAGCACCCTCAAGGGCCTCGGCGCCGCCGCCGACTTCGCCGATGTCCACTGGTACCCGCAGAACCCCAGCAACGTCACCCCGCCCGGTCCGACCGACGCCGGCCTGCTCGCCGACACCGCGCAGATCCCCGGCATCACCGCCGCCCTGCGCTCACAGTTCGCCCAGTACGCGGGCACCGCCGACCTGCCGGTCATGCTCACCGAGACCAACTCCGTCTCGTCCAACCCCGGCAAGCAGACCGTCGGCCAGGTCAACGCCCTCTACGCGATCCAGGACTACGCCGGGTGGATCGGCAGCGGCGTCGCCAACGTCGACTGGTGGCAACTCCACAACGGCATCGTCACCAGTGGCGACAACGGGTCCGACCTGTACGGCACCGCCTCCTACGGGGACTACGGCGTGCTGTCCGACGCCTCCTGCGGCACCTCCGGCGGGCAGCAGGTGTGCGAGCCGGCCGCCGACACGCCGTTCCCCGCGTACTACGGCCTGAAACTGGCGGGCGCCTTCCTGCGGCCCGGCGACACCGTGGTCAAGGCCGCCTCCGGCGAGCCGATGGTGCAGGCGTACGCGGTGAAGTCCGCCGACGGCTCGGTCAAGGTGATGCTCGTCAACGACGATCCGGCCACCTCCTACACGGTGAACCTGGGCTACACGGGCTTCACGCCGGCCGCCGGCGCCCCGGACACCTCTGTGCTGGAGCCGCCCGGCACCGGGATCAGCACCGCGGCCCGGGGCACCGCCACCACCCAGACCCTGGCCCCTTACACCGCGGCCCTGGTGACGGTGAAGCCGGCCGGCACCTCCACCGCCACCTGCAAGGTCACCTACGCGGCCAACGACTGGGGCACCGGCCTGACCGCCACCGTCGGCCTCACCAACACCGGCGCCGCCCCCGTGACCGGCTGGACCCTCGGCTTCGCCTGGTCCGGCAACCAGAGGATCACCAACGGCTGGAACGCGGACTGGAGCCAGACCGGCACCCGGGTCACCGCGACCAACCTCTCCTGGAACCGTGTCCTGCCGCCGGGCACGACCACCACCATCGGCTTCAACGCCACCTACACGGGCGCCAACCCGCCGCCGACCGCCTTCACGCTGGGCGGCCGGCCCTGCACCACCGGCTGAGCCCGGAGTCGCCGGATCGGTCCGGCCCGGCGGCTGACACGTTCCTCCCGCCGGACGGCACGGGGCGGGGACAGTCGGACCTGTCCCCGCCCCCTGGCCTCAGGCCGCCGATCGGCTGACTCCGGCCGGATTCACCGGCGCCTCAGGCCCGGGCCCACTTCTGGCCGCCACGAGGCGAGGGCGGTCGGCGCTCGGCAGGTGGTGTCCTTGGCGGTCGACCAGGCTCCGGGTGTCGCTCAGCCCGCAGTTCGCACGTGAACCTCCGCGACGTCGATGTTAGCGCTAACCGAAACACATTCCCCACCGACACCTGACAAGGACCTCAGCGATGACCTCACTCTCCAGACGACACGCACTCGCCGCCGCGGCAGCGGCCGGCGCCGGGGCCCTGGCCGCTCCGGGCACCGCGAGCGCCGCGTCCGCCTCCCACCGGCACGCGCCGACGATCAGCAGGGAAGTCTTCGGGCAGGTCGACGGGGCCGCCGTCCACCGCTACACGCTGACCGCCGCCGGCGGCCTGACCGTCAAGATCCTCACCTACGGCGGCATCCTCCAGTCCGTGCAGGTGCCCGACGGACGCGGCCGCCCGGTCGACATCGCGCTCGGCTTCGCCACGCTGGACGAGTACGTCGCCCACAACAGCCCCGAGGCCGGCGGAGGGGTGTACTTCGGGGCGCTGATCGGCCGGTACGCCAACCGGATCGCGGGCGGCGGGTTCACCCTCGACGGCGTGACCTACCAGGTGCCGGTGAACAACAACGGCAACGCGCTCCACGGCGGGACCGTCGGGTTCGACAAGAAGATCTGGACACCGACCGTCGAACAGGGCCACGACTCGGTCGGCCTGCGGCTGGAGTACGTCAGCCCGGACGGCGAGATGGGCTTTCCCGGCACCCTGACGACGCAGGCCACGTACACCCTCGACAACAGCGGCCACCTGACGCTCACCTTCCGCGCCACCACGGACAAGACGACCGTGGTCAACCTGACCAACCACACGTACTGGAACCTGGCCGGGGAGTCCTCGGGAGACGTCTACGGGCACCTGCTGCGCCTCAACGCCGACCGGTACACCCCGGTCGACGCGCTCCAGATCCCCACCGGTGAGCGCCTGCCCGTACACGGCACGCCGATGGACTTCACCCGGCCGACGGCGATCGGCGCGCGCGTCGCGGCGGCCGATCCGCAGCTGCTGACCGGTCAGGGGTACGACCTGAACTGGGCGGTGAACGGGGGCGGCGGCAGTCCCACCCTCGCGGCCCACGCGGTCGACCCGCACAGCGGCCGGACCCTCAGCGTGTGGACCACCCAGCCCGGCATCCAGTTCTACAGCGGCAACTTCCTGACCGGCACGCTGGTCGGCACCGGGCACACCGCCTACCGGCAGAGCTACGGCTTCGCGCTGGAGACCCAGAACTTCCCGGACGCGCCGAACCATCCGGACTTCCCCTCCTCCGTCCTGCGCCCGGGGCAGGTCTACCGCCACACCACGGTGTTCGGCCTGTCCACGACCCGTTTGTGACCGCTCTCGCCCGACCCGCGGATTCGCCCCCGCCCGCCCGCGCCCGGCCGTGGGCCGGCGTCAGGCGGGGGCGGGCGGGGGCGGGCGGCAGGCGGGGGCGGGCGGGGGCGTCAGGCGGAGGGCGCCGCGGCCGGGGTGTACGTGAACCAGTCGAAGGCGACGGTGCCTTCGGTGGCGTACATCCCGATGACGCGGCCGGTGAAGCCGCAGGCGACCTCGGTGGACAGGTAGCGGCCGTCCAGTTCGGCGAGCGGCCGGGCGCCCGGGGTGTCGGGAGCGTCGAGCCAGAAGGCGATGGTGTCGGGGCCGGTGGCCGCGCCGCCGGTGAGTTCGGGCGACGCGGGCACCAGGTCGGAGGTCCTGATCACCACGGTGAGGGCCAGCGGCCCGGGCGGCACCGGCCGGCTGGCCACGGTCTGGCGCAGCGGACCGATCCGGGCGACGACCGCGGCCTGGCCGCCCCCGATGTCGAGTTCGTAGTGGTGCGCCTCGTCCAGGCGCACGCAGAGGCCGCCGCGCCCGGCGCCGGCGTCGATCTCCGCGGTGACCCGGCAGCCGTGGTGCTGCTGGCGGCGGCCGACGAAGGTGTACCCGGGACGGTCGAGGGTGGCGCCGGTGGCGTTCAGGACCAGCCGGCCCGGGCGCTCGGTGAGCGACCACGACTCCTCGGCGCGGGCGAACGGCGAGATCCAGTGCGGCGCGAGAGCGGGCCCGTCGAAGTCGTCACGGGCCGGCACCGCCGGAACGGGGTGCCAGGCGCCCGCCGGAGCCTCGTGCCGCTCGGGGACGGGCGCCACGACGGGCCAGCCCTCCTCGTCCCACGCCACGGGCGTCAGGAACGTCTCCCGGCCGAGTACGTGCACGTCCGGGGTGAAGCCGCGGGGCCGGACGCCGAGCAGCACCATCCACCAACTGCCGTCCGGAGCCCGCACCAGGTCGGCGTGGCCGGTGTTCTGGATGGAGCGGGCGGTGCCGCTGTGCGACAGCAGGGGGTTGGCGGGCGCGCCTTCCCACGGGCCGCGCGGCGACCGGCCGCGGGCGATGGACACGCTGTGGCCGCGCTCGGTGCCGCCTTCCGCGATCAGCAGGTACCACCACTGCCCGATGCGGTACAAGTGCGGCGCCTCGGGGTATTTCAGGCCGCTGCCCGACCAGGTGGCGAAGGGCCCCTCCAGCACCGCGCCTTCGGCCGGGTCGATCCTGGCGATGTTGATGCCGCCTTCGGGTCCGGAGAACGCGCACCAGCACGTCCCGTCCTCCTCCCAGGCCAGATCCGGGTCGATCCCCGGCAGGTCGATCCACACCGGGTCGCTCCACGGCCCCTCGGGACGCTCGGCCCAAACGACGAAGGTGCCGCCGCCGTCGACATTGGTGTTGACGACCCAGTAACGGCCGTCGTGGTGGCGGATGGTGGGGGCGTAGAGGCCGCCGGACGCCTTGGCGCCCGGGAGGGGCAGCGGCAGTTGTCCGGGCCGGTCGAGCACGTTGCCGATCTGCCGCCAGTGCACCAGGTCCTTGCTGTGGAAGAGCGGCAGCCCGGGGAAGTACTCGAAGCTGGAGCACACCAGGTAGTAGTCGCCGCCGACCCGGCACACGCTCGGATCGGGATGGAACCCGCTGATCACCGGGTTGTCGTACGTGGCCACGGACATGTGCTCCCCTATCTCGTGTGTCGCCGCCAGCGGTTGAAACCGGAAATTCTTCCGTCCCGACCATTGCAGGCCGACAGCGCCGATGCCACACTTCCCAACGAAAACCAACTTGTTCGCTCATGACTCGGCTATGGATTCTGGTCGTACATGGTCGATCCGCGGGCGGGTGGGGGCTTCATATTCACTCACGTGCACTCATGTGCACAGCGTGGAGGTCGAGGATGACCACTCACCGTGCGGCGCACGGGATCGTACGCCGCTGCCTGGCGATCGGCGCGGCCCTGGGCATGACCGTCGGGCTCCTCACCGGGGCAGCCGCCGCGGCCGCCGCCGCGCCGCCGACGCACGGCGTGTCCGGTGCGGCGACGACCGGGGCGGCTCCCGCCGGGGCTCCGCAGCGGACCCATACGGTCAGCTATGACGGCTACTCGTACCTGGTGGACGGCAAGCGGACCTATCTGTGGGCGGGCGAGTTCCACTACTTCCGGCTGCCCAGCCAGGACCTCTGGCTCGACGTCCTCCAGAAGATGAAGGCGGCCGGTTTCAACGCGGTCTCCCTGTACTTCGACTGGGGCTACCACTCCCCCGCACCCGGCGTGTACGACTTCACCGGCGTACGGGACGTGGACAAGCTGCTGGACATGGCCGACCAGCTCGGCATCTACGTCATCGCCCGGCCCGGCCCGTACATCAACGCCGAGGTCGACGGCGGCGGCTTCCCCGGCTGGCTGTCCACCACGGCGGGCACCACCCGCACCAGCGACCCCACCTACCTGAAGTACAGCGACCAGTGGCAGGGCCAGATCGACCGGATCCTGGCGCGCCACCAACTCACCAACGGCACCGGCTCGGTGATCGACTACCAGGTGGAGAACGAGTACTACAACGGCACCGCGGCCGGGCGCGCGTACATGAAGCACCTGGAGGACAAGGCCACATCCGACGGCATCACCGTGCCACTGGTCGGCAACAACAACGGCACCTTCAACGCCGGGGACGCCGCTCTGGACGTCGACGCCGCGGACTCCTACCCGCAGGGCTTCAACTGTAGTAATCCCACGAAGTGGAACGGCGTCCCGGACATCAGCTACGACCACGTGGCCGGAAAGCCGCTGTCCACCGCCGAGTTCCAGGGCGGCGCCTTCGACCCCTGGGGCGGACCCGGCTACGACAAGTGCGCGCAACTGATCAACGACCAGTTCGCCGACGTGTTCTACAAGCAGAACATCGCGGTCGGCGCGACCGCGCAGAGCTTCTACATGACCTACGGCGGCACCAACTGGGGCTGGCTGGGCGAGCCGGAGAACTACACGTCGTACGACTACGGCGCCGCGATCCGTGAGACCCGCCAGTTGGACCCGAAGTACGACGAGGACAAGCTGATCGGCTACTTCACCCAGGCCGTCGCCCCGCTCACCAAGACCGACCCGCTGCCCACGGTCCCGACCGACAACCCGAAGATCGTGGACACCGCGCGGGCCAACCCGGACACCGGCACGCAGTTCCACGTACTGCGGCACGGCGACTCCACCGCGACCAGCACCGACAGCGCCCACGTCACCATCGACCTCGGCGCGCACAGCGGCTACACCTACGACGACCCGAACCCGGCGATCACCTACGCCGGCACCTGGTCGCACGTCGGCGCCGAACAGAGCTACACCGGTGGTGACTACCAGCACACCGAGTCCTTCTCCAGCCTGGCCGGTGACAGCGCGAGCATCGACTTCACCGGCACCGGCGTGAAGTGGATCACCAACCTCGACACCAATCACGGCACCGCCGACGTCTACCTCGACGGCGGCAAGGTCAAGACCGTCGACCTGTACGCCGCCGCCAAGCAGAACCAGTACACCGCCTACCAGGTGAGCGGCCTGCCCGCCGGCCCGCACACCCTGAAGATCGTGGCCACCGGGGCCAAGAACCCCGCCGCCACCGGCACGTTCGTCACCGTCGACGCGATCGACGTCGCCACCGGGGCCGCCTCGGCCGCGCCCGTCTACACGATCCCGCAGCAGCCCGGGACCTCGATCGGCCTCGACGGCCGCGCCTCGAAGATCATCGTCGCCGACTACGACCTGGGCGGCAGCCGACTGCGCTACTCCACCTCGGAGATCATGACCAACGCCACCATCGCCGGCCGCGACATCGCGGTGCTCTACGGCGACCACGGCTCCGACGGCGAGACGGTGCTGAACTACCCGACCCGCCCGACGGTCAGCGCGACCGGCGGCGCGGTCACCTCCACCTGGGACCCGGCCACCGGTGACCTGCGGCTCAACTACAGCCACACCGGCCTGACCCGGGTCTCGATCAACGGCGGCGCCCACCCGCTCCTGCTGCTGCTCGCCGACACCGACACCGCCAAGACCTTCTGGCGGCAGGACACGTCGGCCGGCCCGGTCCTGGTCCGCGGCACCCACCTGCTGCGCGGCGCGGTCAGCCACGGCTCGGCTCTGGCGCTGACCGGTGACAACGGCACCGACACCTCCATCGAAGTGTTCACCGGCGCCACGTCGGTGAGCTGGAACGGGAAGAACCTGCACACCAAGGTGTCGCCCACCGGCAGCCGTACCGCGTCCATCCCGACCGCGGCGGCCATCTCCCTTCCGGCGCTGACCGGGTGGAAGCACACAGAGGAATCGCCCGAGTCCCAGCCCGGATTCGACGACTCCGGCTGGCAGGTGGCCGACAAGACCACCTCCAACAGCACCACCACCCCCGGCTCCCTGCCGGTTCTCTTCGCCGACGACTACGGCTTCCACACCGGCAGCACCTGGTACCGGGGCCGCTTCACCGACACCGGCAAGGAGACCGGCATCACCTTGTCCGCGCAGAGCGGCGGCGGGGCGGCCGCCTCCTCGGTCTGGCTCAACGGCACCTTCCTCGGCAGCGCCACCGCCGACGGCCCGAAGACGTACACCTTCCCGGCGGGCGCTCTCAAGCCCGGTGCGGACAACGTCGTCTCGGTGCTCACCGTCGACATGGGCCATGAGGAGGACTACAACGCGTCCAGCGGCAACAAGGCCGCCCGCGGCCTGACCGGAGCCATCCTCACCGGCGACCCGCTGGCCTCCGTCACCTGGCGGCTCCAGGGCGCCCGCGGCGGCGAGCAGCCCGTCGACACCGTCCGCGGTCCGCTCAACACCGGCGGCCTGTACGGCGAACGGGCCGGCTACACGCTGCCGGGCTACCCCACCAAGGGCTGGCAGAGTGTCGAGCTCCCCAGCACCGACACCACCCCGGGCGTCTCCTGGTACACCACCGACGTCAAGCTCAAGCTGCCCAAGGGGCAGGACACCTCGCTCGGCCTCACCATCACCGACGACCCGTCCCGCAAGTACCGCGCCGAGATCTACGTCAACGGCTGGGACATGGGCAACTACGTCAACTACCGCGGCCCGCAGCACAGCTTCCCCGTACCGAACGGCGTGCTGAACCCGCACGGCGAGAACACCGTCGCCATCGCCGTGTGGAACCTCGACGGCAGCACCGGCGGACTCGGCCAGGTCGCGCTCACCGACTACGGCAGCTACGCATCGTCACTGACCGTCGCGCAGAACCGCGGCCCCCGGTACGACCGTTCGCGCTACGCGATGCCGGCCGCGCCGAAGTCCGCGGTCAGCCTCCAGGTGCCCGGCTCGGTCAGCGGGGGACAGCGGTTCACCGCCACCGCGACCGTCGCCGTACCGCAGGGCGAGCCCACCGCCAAGAACGTCACGGCGAGGCTGACGGCCCCGGCGGGCTGGACCGTCGGCTCGCCCTCGACACCGCCGGTCGTCCGGGAGATCCGCGGCGGCGGGACCGCGTCCTTCAGCTGGACCGTCACGGCCCCGGCGACCCTCGGCGCGGTGAGTACCCTCTCCGCGAAGGCGCGGCTCACCCAGGGCGGCCGCACCGTGACCGTCGCCGACGAACGGGTGGTCGGCGCCGTGCCGGCGCCCCCGCCGGCCGGTACGGACCAGGTCAGCGACCTGGCCTTCCTGTCCTCCGCCAACGGCTGGGGGCCGGTCGAACGCGACCAGAGCGTCGGCAACACCGCGGCCGGCGACGGTACCCCGCTGAAGCTCGGCGGCACCGTCTACGCCAAGGGGCTGGGCACCAACTCGCCCAGTGACGTGCAGATCTACCTGGCCGGCGGGTGCAGCAGGTTCACCGCCACGGTCGGCGTCGACAACGGTGATCCGGGCACGGTCACCTTCTCGGTGCTGCTCGACGGCAAGGTGCTGGCCACGACGGCGGTGCTGAACGGCAGGTCGGCGCCGGTCTCCCTCGACGTCCCCGTCACCGGCGGCCAGGTGCTCGACCTGTCGGTCGGCGACGGCGGCGACGGCAACGGCAACGACCACGCCGACTGGGTCTCCCCCACCTTGACGTGCGGCGCCTCCTGACACCCGCCTGACGCCTCGTACGGGCGGCTGCCGCACCGGACCCCCCGGTGCGGCAGCCGCGTGCCTACCTCAGGGTCCGGACCTGGTGGGGCTGACCCGACGGTGCCCAGCGCCGCCGCGTCAGGGCGCGGGCAGGGCTACGTCCGCGCGCACGCCGTCCGGCCACTCCACCGTCACCTGGTGGGTTCCGTCGCCTCCGTCCCGAACGGACACGGCCGGGTCCGGGCTGTCGCCAACGCCGCGGTCGAGCCGGACGGACGCGGCCAGGACGACGCCGAGCGGCACGGGCTCCGGGGTGGCCAGCCAGGGGACGGCGGTCCGGCGGGCGAGGGGTGTCGTGCCGTCCTCGACGAACACGCCGGCCCGGGTGAATCCGCGCAGGCCGGTTACGGCGCTGCGCAGTCCCCCGTCGCTCGCCTCGGCGTGGTCACCCTCCTCGCCCGGCGTGTGCGCGGGGCCCGCGTCGGTGGGAAGCGGCCAGCCGCCCAGCCGTACCGCCCGCCACGCCGCCGACGGCCCCTCGGGGGCGTCGAGCCGGACGAGCCGGACCTCGCTGCCCGCGCGCAGTACGGAGGCGACGGTGACGAGCGGGCCCGGGATGTGCGGGCCGGTGCGGCCGGAGCCGTGGTCGGGTGCGGCGTCGCCGGTGGTGTCGACCCAGCGCACCCGGCCCCGCGACGCCGCCACGAGGACGCCGTCGGCTCGGCGTTCGGCGAAGAGCGTGGTGAAGCCGCTCCGGTGGGTGGCCCGACCGGTCTCGTCCAGGACGACGACGCTGTTGTCGAGCGGATCCGAGGTCGTCGGCCCGGTCAGCGGCGGCACGGTGGCGGTGGAGTAGCCGAGGCGGGCGTACAGCGGCGCGTCGGCGTGGCAGTCCCCGGGGCGGGCGTGGTCGGTGCCGTGGTTGAGGACCACCGCGACGCCGTCCGACCGCCGCGCGGAGACCAGCCAGCCGGGAGCGGCGATCACCCGTGTCACATCGGCCTCTTCCACCGGCAACGGCTCCTCGGTGGCCGTCCACACCGGGTGGTCGGCGGGGAGCATCAGGCCGAGCATGCCCTTGGCCGCCCAGTAGGGGGAGCCGGGTCCCGAGTACGCCTGCCGGATCGGCAGCCACTCCCCGCGCCAGCCGAGGCGGAGCAGTCCGTCGGGCTCGAACGCCCCCTGCCGGCGGAAATGGCGCAGCATACCGCTGGCCGCGCGCCGTATCAGACCGGGGCTGAGGCTTCCGGTGCCGGTCAGTGCCCCGACCCACAGGGGCGCGGCGGCGGCGAAGCGGTAGGTGAGGCTCCGCCCTTGCAGCAGCGGGGATCCGTCGGACCCGATCAGGCACACCGCGTCGTCGAGATACGCGCCGAGGTCGTCCTGCCACCTGCCGCGCAGCTCGGGTGCGCAGAGCGTCCCCGTCACGTCGAACAGGTGCGTCCACAGCAGCGGGTACAGGTGCAGTGCCCATCCGGTGTAATGGTCGTAGGCCCGCTCCTGTCCGTCGCTGAGCCAGCCGCCGGGGCGCCGCAGCGAGGCGTGGACGTCGAGGTCCTCCTCGATGTCGGCGGGGCTCCACGGGCCGCCCGCCTCGCGCAGGAAGGACTCCACCACGATCCTGAACCACACCCAGTTGATCGGCGGGTACCGCTGTCCGACGACCGCGCCCAGCCAGTCCAGTGTCCGCTGCCGTACCCGGTCGTCGAGCCGGTCCCACAGCCAGGGGCGGGTGGCTTGCAGGACCAGGGCGATCGAGGCGGCCTCGACCTTGGCCTGGTCCAGCTCGTCGGGGCGCGGCCACGCCTCGGGCGAGTGCGGGTCCGTACCGGCGGCGAGCCCTTCCGCGTAGCGCTCCAGCAGCCCCGCCGGATCGGCGCCGCCCTCGCCCGCCACCCGGAATCCGGCCAGCAGAAAGGTGCGGGCGAAGCCCTCAAGACCGTCCGAGCGGCGGCCGTTGCGGCTCGCCGGGCCGGGCAGGTCGATCGACGCCCCCCTGGGGGAGCGGTAAGGGGCGACCGCTTCCGCCGTGCGGTCGGCCAGCGCCGCCCAGTGCTCCCGGGTCCAGCCGGTGAAGGGCGACCGGTCGCGGTCCTCGGCCGGGAGACCAGGCGTCATGGCGAACTCCGTGGGTGCGAGGGCCCCGGCGGGGCGGGTGTCCGCTCACTCAAACCGCCCGGCACCGCCCGGTCAACGGCTGCGAACGCATGCGGACACGTACGAACACATACGAACACGGTCGGACGCGATCGTCGGGTTGCGAGCACGGCCGGAGCGCTTCCGGAGGGAAGGGTCAGCCGTAGGGCGCGGTGTCGGCGGCGGGGGTGGTCCAGATCTGCCCGGAGGAGGTCACGGACGAGTTCCGGATGACCAACTCCGGCAGTATGAGGACGCGTTGCGCGGGACGGCGCTTTCCCTCGATCAGCCGGGAGACCATCATGTCGACCGCCACCCGCCCGACCCGGCCCTTCGGCGGGCGCACCGCGGTCATGGCGGGCTCCGCGAGTTGGGCCACCTCGTCGTCATAGCTGACCATCGCCATGTCACCGGGGATGGTGACGCCCTGCTCCGCGAGGTACTGCGCGATGGAGATCGCGTCGGGGTCGCTGTGCACGATCAGGGCGGTGGTGCGGTGGCGCCGGCACCGCGCCAGGATTCTGCTGATGATCTCGCGGTGGCCCGGCACGTTGAGGGCGACGGTCTCGCGCACCACGAACTCGGCGCGCAGTCCCAGTTCAGCGCAGACCCGCTGCCAGCCCACCGAGAGATGGGCGGAGGTGGGGCTGCCCTTGGAGAGCACCAGGCCCATGCGCCGGTGGCCGTGCTCGTACAGATGACGGACCGCCATCTCCAGGCCCAGGGCGTGATCGCTGCGGACCCACTCCAGTTGGCGGGGTGTGGGCGTCCAGTCGGGCGTCTGGCGCTCGACGAGGATGGTCGGCACCGGCAGATTGCCGATCCAGTCGATCATCTCGTCGACGCCGTCGCCTTCGAGGTTGGGGGCGAGCAGCAGACCCTGCACCTGCTGGGCGGCGATCAGCCGGGAGATCTGGCGGCGGTCCTCGGCCTGGTCGTAGCTCGACCCGCGAAGCTGGATCTGCACACCCAGCGCGGCGGCCGCGGCGCGAGCGCCCCCGACGATCGGCGGCCAGTAGAAGTCCAGCGAGGGCACCACCATGCCGATGGTGAAGGCTGTCGCCGCCGGCCGCGGCCGGCGGCCCGCGGCAGCCGTGCCGCCACGCTCCAGAGCGGTCGGCAGAGTCGCTCCGCCGTGCACCTTGGTCAGCAGACCGCAGCCGGCGAGCGTGCCGATGTCGCGCCGGATGGTCAGCTCGCTGACTCCGAGGACCTTGGCCAGGTCACGGACCCGCACCGCGCCATGGCGGCGCAGTTCCTCCATCACGCGCTCACGTCGCTGGAGTGCGAAGAGCCGGTCGTCGCCCATCAAGACGCCTCTCAGTCCGGGCGTTCACATCTGAACGTTTGGTTGCGGTTCTGTTCGATCGCTAGTGAACAACTACCGAACACCACTATCCCTGTCTCCAACGTATTTGGAACGGAACTCCCTGGAAACACCGGTGTAGCAGTCGTTCCGAGGAACAGGACCCGACGCCTGATGCAGACCAAGCCCCACGCGCTGGTCGTGATGAGCCGACAGAGTTTCGACGCCCACTTCGACCGGAGCCGGCTGGAGCGGCTCGCCGCGCTGGTGACCCTGGCCGACCCGCTGTGGACCGACGACCTCGACACCCCCGAGGCGCGAACCCGTCTCGCCGAGGTCGAGGTGCTGATCACCTCATGGGGCGCACCGCCGTTGACGTCGGCGCGGCTGACCTCCGCGCCGGAACTCCGCGCCGTCCTGCACTGCGCGGGCAGCGTCCGGGGCCTGCTGGGGGACGCGGTGTGGCGGCGCGGCATCCAGGTCGCGAGTGCGGCCGACGCCAACGCCATACCGGTCGCCGAATACACCCTGGCCGCCATCATCTTCGCCGGGAAGAAAGCCCCCTTCCTCGCCGCGGACGAGCAGCGCGCCTACGGGGGCTGGGGCAGTGTCACCGGCTACGGCGACCTGTCGAACTTCGGCCGGACGGTCGGTGTCGTCGGCTTCTCCCGGATCGGGCGCAAGGTCGTCGGCCTCCT
Source organism: Streptomyces sp. NBC_01190 (assembly GCF_045039895.1). NCBI lineage: Bacteria > Bacillati > Actinomycetota > Actinomycetes > Kitasatosporales > Streptomycetaceae > Streptomyces > Streptomyces sp. NBC_01190. Next base: position 7,135,107 of record NZ_CP108580.1, on the reverse strand, counting down.
CGGCCTGCTCGGCGGCACGACCTGCCTCGTCGCCGACCCGTACGCCGACCCCGACCAGGTCGCGGCGGCCGGCGGGACGCTGGTGCCGCTGGAAGAGGTGCTTCCCCGGGCCGACGTCCTGACGCTGCACGCCCCGGAACTGGCCGAGACCCGGCATCTGATCGGGGCGGCGGAGCTGAGCCTGCTGCCCGATCACGCCACGGTGATCAACACCGCGCGCGGCAGCCTCATCGACAGCGCCGCACTCGCGGCGGAGTGCGCCGCCGGCCGGCTGTTCGCCATCCTCGACGTCACCGATCCCGAGCCGCTTCCGCTCGACTCCCCGCTGCGGCGGCTGGCCCGGGTCATGGTCACCCCGCATATCGCCGGCTCACTCGGCACCGAGATCGGCCGGCTCACCGACCACACCCTGGACGAGCTCGCGCGCTGGACGGCGCACCAGCCGCTCACCGCCGAGATCACGGCCGAGCACTGGGCCCTTGGTCTGAGCGCCTGACTCCCCCTGATCCCCCGCTTCATCCCCCCTCGGCACAAGGAGCCGCACCCCATGAGAAGGACCACCACGAGACTCCTGCCCGTCGCTCTGGCCGCAACGCTCTTCGGCGCCGCGGCATGCGGTGGTGGCGGCGGCTCCGGCACCACCTCCGACGGCCGCACGGTCGTCAAGATCGCGCTGTGGAACTACCGGACCACGCCGGAGTTCAAGGCGCTCATCGACGGCTTCGAGGCGAAGTACCCCAAGATCGACGTGCAGCCGGTCGACATCCTCTCCGACGACTACCCGGACAAGGTCACCACGATGCTCGCCGGCGGAGACAGGACCGACGTGCTGACGATGAAGAACGTCACGGACTACGCCCGCTACGCCACCCGCGGCCAACTGCTCCCGCTGACCGACGCGGTCGCCGGCCTCACCGACAAGTCGGCCTACGCCGGGCTCGCGGACTACGACCTGGCCGGCAAGTACTACGCGCTGCCGTACCGGCAGGATTTCTGGGTGCTGTTCTACAACAAGAAGCTGGTCGGTGACGCGGATGTGTCGCATCTGACGTGGAGCGGTTTCGACTCCCTGGCCAAGCAGCTCACCAAGGGATCGGGGGCCTCGAAGACGTACGGCACGTACCTGCACACCTGGCGGTCGGTCGTGCAGGCGGTTGCGTCCGCGCAGACCGGCGGTGACCTGCTCGGCGGGGACTACGGGTGGATGAAGGACCAGTACGGCATCGCCCTGGACGTCCAGAAGGCCGGTGCCACCCTGCCGTTCGCCACCGCGTCGAGCCAGAAGATCACCTACGACTCCCAGTTCACCACCGGCAAGGCCGCCATGGTCCCGATGGGCACCTGGTGGGCCGCGGCCCTGCTCGCCGAGAAGGCCGAGGGCAAGAACCCGGTCGACTGGGGCATGGCACCCCTGCCGCAGACCACCGACAACGGCAGAGCCGTCACCTTCGGCTCCCCCACCGCCTTCGCGGTGAACAAGAAGGCCCGCAACGCGGACGCCGCGAAGCAGTTCGTCGAATGGGCCTCGGGTCCGCAGGGCGCGGCTGTCATCGCGAAGGTCGGCCTGGTCCCGTCGTACCACGACAACTCGGTCATGAACACCTTCTTCGGGGTCGCGGGCATGCCCACCGACGCGGCGTCCCGCCAGGCCATGCGGCCGTCCAAGGTGCAGTTGGAGATGCCGGTCAGCGACAAGTCCTCCGACATCGACCAGATCCTCACCGAGGAGCACGAACTGGTGATGACCGGCGAGAAGTCCGTCGACGCGGGCATCAAGGAGATGGACCACCGCGTGAAGACCGAAGTCCAGTGACGACCGTCACCACCCGTACGGCGCCGACGGCGGCCACCCGCCGCCGGCGCCGGCGCAACGCCCTGGTCGGCTGGAGCTTCGTCCTGCCGAACCTGCTGGGCTTCGCCGCCCTGACCCTGGTCCCCGTCGCGGGGACGTTCGTGGTCGCCTTCACCGACTGGGACTCGTACTCCAGCCCGAAGTGGGTCGGCCTGGCCAACTTCCGCCGGATGCGGCACGACGACAACTTCTGGACCGCGCTCCAGAACACCTGCTGGTACGCGGCCGGACACATCCCGCTGACCCTCGCGGCGTCGCTCGGCCTGGCCGTCCTGCTCAACCAGAAGCTGCGCGGCGTCGGCATCCTGCGCACCGCGTTCTTCTTCCCCTACGTCACCTCGCTGGTCGCGGTGGCGGTGGTGTGGAACATGCTGCTCAGCCCGGACATCGGCCCCGTCAACCAACTGCTGCGCCACCTGGGCTGGTCCCATCCGCCGGGGTGGACCACATCGACCGACTGGTCCCTGCCCGCGCTCATCCTGACCAGCGTGTGGCGCGACATGGGCTACTACATGGTGCTCTTCCTGGCCGGCCTGCAGACCATCCCGGCCGAGCTGTACGAAGCGGCCCGGATGGACGGCGCGGGACCGTGGGCGCGTTTCTGGCATGTGACCGTGCCGGGTCTGCGGCCCACCACCTTCTTCGTGATGGTCATGCTCACCATTTCCAGCTTCAAGGTCTTCGACCTGGTCCAGGTGATGACCGAGGGCGGTCCGGGGCGGTCCTCGCTGGTGCTGTCCCAGCTGATCTTCCGCGAGGGCATCACACACGGCCGGTTCGGGTACTCCTCGGCGGTCTCGCTCGCGCTCTTCGTGATCGTGCTGGCCGTCACCCTCACCCAGTTCCAGATCCAGCGCAGGAGCGAGCGATGAACACCACCGCGCTGGACGGCGAACGCCCCCGGACGACGCCCGCACCCGCGCCGGCGGCCGCCGCGACCGTCCCGCGGCGCCGCACCGCGCACGCCGCCGGCCGCGCGCTGCTGTACCTGTTCCTGGCCGTTCTCGCCGCGGCGATCCTGCTGCCCTTCGGGTGGATGGCGATCTCCTCGGTGAAGGCCGACCGGGACGTCTTCACCGTGCCGATCGAGTGGATCCCCAAGAGCTATCACTGGCGCAACTTCACCGACATCTGGAAGCAGATACCGCTCGCCACCTATCTGGGGAACTCCCTGCTGCTCAGTGCGGTGATCACCTTCCTCCAGGTGCTCACCGGCAGCTTCGCCGCGTACGGCTTCGCCAAGATGCGCTTCCCCGGCCGGGACGCCGTCTTCCTGGGCTATGTCGCCACCATCGCCGTGCCCTGGCAGGCGTACATGGTTCCGCAGTACATCATCATGGACAAGCTCGGCCTGGTGAACACCCGTTGGTCGCTGATCCTCATCCAGGCGTTCGGGGCGTTCGGGGTCTTCCTGATGCGCCAGTTCTATCTGACCATCCCCGACGAGATCAGCGAGGCGGCCCGGCTGGACGGGCTGAGCGAGTACGGGATCTGGGCGCGGATCATCCTGCCGCTGTCCAAGCCCGCCCTCGCCAGTCTGGCCCTGCTGACCTTCGTCAACACCTGGAACGACTACATGGGTCCGTTCATCTACCTCACGGACAACGACCTGTGGACCGTCCAGATCGGACTGCGCTCCTTCATCGGCCAGTACGACGCGCAGTACGCCATGATCATGGCGGGATCGGTCATCTCCGTCGTCCCCGTCCTGGTCATCTTCCTCCTCGGCCAGCGCTATTTCGTGCGCGGCATCGCCACCACCGGAATCAAGGGCTGATCCGGCATGACCCCAACCGCGACCACCCCCGCTCCCGCGGGCCCCCGCCGCCGCCTGCCGACCAACCTGGCGTACGGATCGTGGGAGTTGATCTGGGCCCATGTCCACCAGATGCTGGTGGTGAACCTCGGACTGGCGGCCGGCTGCCTGCCGTTGCTCGCCGCGCTCGCGGCCTGGCACGAGCCGTGGCGCCACCCCGTGCCCTTCACGCTGCTGTGGCTGTCCGTCGGCCCGGCGCTCGCCGGCGCGTTCGGCTACCTCGAACGCGCCGCCGACGACACCGCCGACACCGCACGGGCGATCGAGCTGCCCCGCGCCTACCGCCGCCTCTTCCGCAGGGCGACGGCGCTGTGGGCGCCCTACGCGCTGCTGGCGGCGGCCGGCGGTACGGACGCGGTGCTGCTGCGGCACACCGCCGTCGGGCACGCCGTGTGCCCCGCGCTCGCCCTGGTCGCCGTGCTCTCCGCGCTGTCCGGTGTGCACGCCATGGCCCTGACCGCGGCCGGGCCGGAGGACCGCCCCCTCACACCCGCCGCCTATCTGGCCGCCCCCTACGGCATCCTCCGGCGCTGGCCCCTCGCCCTGGCCGACTTCGTCCTGCTCGTCGGCGCCGCCGCACTGGTCAACCTCGCTCCTCTGCTGGGCCTGGCCACGGTCCCCGGATGCGCCCTGTATGTGGTGTGGCGCAACGTCCGCGCCGCGCACCGGCTGCCGGAGTCCGCCGACACCGCGCCTCGTCGCGGTCGTTGACGGCCGGCCGGGAGTAGACGCCCCGCGGCGGGGGTGACGGGACGTCCCACCCCGTCACCCCCGCCGGGCCCACCATGTACTCCGCCGGTCAGCCGGCAGCGGTGATCCGCCACTGCTGGTTGGCGCCGTTGGTGTCGCCGTACTGCCCCAACTCGGACCCGGAACCCGCCCGGCCCATCCCGTCGACATACAGGCCCGTGGCCCGGTTCTTGATCCGCACGTTGTTCGCGTCGGTCACGACCGTCCACTGCTGGTTGCTGCTGGTGCTCCCGGCGTACTGGCCCACCGCCGCGCCGTTGGTGGCGCGGCCGGCCCCGTCGAGGTAGAGCCCGGTGGCGCGGTTCTTGATCCGCACGTAGCTGCCGTCGTTCTCGATGGTCCACTGCTCCTCGAAGCGGCTGGTGCTGCCGCTCCACTGATCAGCGGCCGAGCCGCCGGAGGTCCGGCCGGCACCGTCGATGTACAGGCCGGTCGCGGCGTTGGCGATCCTGACGTAGGTGCCACCGCCGCTGCCGACGCCCCACGCGTACTGGAGCCGGGTCAGACCGGAGGGGTTGACCAGCGACAGGTTGATGCCCGAGCCGGTTCCGGTCTTGGTGGTCAGGCTGTACCAGTCGCCGTCGCGCAGGCCCGGCCAGAACACGCTGCCCATCCCGAGGCTGCGCAACTCGCTGCTGACGCCCCGGACGTAGTCGGCGAAGAACGAGCCGCTCGGGATGCTGTAGTCGATGGTCGCGTACTGGACGCCGTTCTTGGAGCCGGGGCCCATCGGGCCGCCCCACTCGGTGGCGATGGTGCGGTCGGCGTACGCGCCGATGTAGCCCGCCAGGTGGTTCGCCCAGTCCGTCTCGTCCTCGTAGCCCGCGAAGAACGAGTAGTCGTGCACCGCCAGCAGCGTATTGTTCAGCCGGCTGTCACTGCCCACGGCCGACACGTTCTGCGCGTCGCCCGCACCGTCCAGGACCACCCTGCCCCGCGGCACCGACGAATACCGGGCCAGCCAGTCGTTGTAGAAGTTGTCAAGATCCCCGTTACCGTACCCGTACGGCTCGTTGATGACCTCGAAGTAGGCGTTCGGATTGCTCCCGTACCGCGCCACGACCGTGTCCCACATCCGGTCGAACGCCGAGACGCTCGCCGGCTTGCCACCCGCGTACGCCCAGTACGCCAAGATCACCTTCCCCCGGTTCAGCGCGGCGTCGACCGCGCCGGTATACGTCGACCAATAGCTCGACACCGTCGGCTCGTTGATCGGCATACGCACCGTGTTGGCACCGGTGATCGAGTACAGCTGGCCCACCACTCGATCGGCCACCACCCCCGCCGAGGCGTAGGTGTCCGACGCACCCAGCCCCGAGGGATACAGCACCCCGTTCACGAAATTGTCCCGCTGATCCGCCCAGTTCACGCCTTTGAACTGATTGGTGGACGCGTGCGCCTCATACGACCCCACAGTCGTCAGCATCCCCGCCGCCAACGCAAACACGGCAAACAACCTCAATAGCGCGAACACAGCCCTGCCGGACAGCGCGCCTCGCGACGATCCCATCAGCACACCCCTCATGCGGCTCTCGACGGTTCAACCGGTGTGGTCTGGGATATGGGTAACGGATCGTCAAACGCCCCCGCTACGGGGCGAACGAAAGCGCTCACAAACGCTTGCAAGCGAACATGTGGCGGCCGGCTGGCCCGGGTCGGCCTCACCACGCACACCGTCAGCCGGCGGAAGGCGACCCTGCTGAGCGATATCCGTGACGGCTGGGGCGAGTTCCGACGCATCCGCCGGGTGGCGCGGGCGTCATCGACGCCGTCGCCACCGTCGTCGTCGACTCAGCTCCGTCAACCCGCCTCGGCTTGCGACGACCGCCCCACCGTCCGACGGCCCCTGGAGATACGGTCCCGGTCGGTGCGACGGCCCCAGAACAGTTTCTGGGCGAGCAGCGTGAAAGTGCCGGCGGCGATGATGCCGGCCAGGTTGAGCGCCAACTGCCAGCTGGAGGTGAATGCCTCGTGCCAGGCACCGTAGGACAGGGCAAGGGCGGCGTCGGCCGCGGCGGGCACGGTGGTCACTGAGATCGCCACGCCGACGAGCGCACCGGATTTCGCCGAGGTGAGGGAGAGCGTGCCGGCGATGCCGGCGAGGAAGGCCACCACGAAGGAGTCGGCCGTCGGCTGCCAGATGAACTGGGTCGCCGGGTGGGGGGCGTCGAACCTCGCGTGGCTGAAGAGTCCGAGGACGTCCATGAGCGCGCTGAAGAGTCCGGTGGCGATCATCGCCGCGGGGAAGCCGATCAGCAGTGCGGTCGACGAGCGGCGGACCAGCCGGCGTTGCCGCTGGATCAGACCGGTGCAGAAGCCGGCCAGGGGTCCGAACTCCGGTCCCACCGCCATCGCGCCGACGATCAGGATCGCGCTGTCCAGCATCACCCCGTAGGCGGCGAGCATGGTGGCGAGGGTCAGGAAGGCGAGGTAGGTGACGCTGAGGGTGGATTCCTCGTGGGTCAGTTCCGTCATCGACTCCCAGAGCACGGCGTCCGCTCCGTCACCAGGGGCGGCTTTCTCCGCGGCGTCGGCACGGCTGGACAGCGAAAGATCGACGGAGTCGGCGGAGATCGAGCCGCGCTGGTCGATGCCGAGCCCGCGGAGTTCGGCCAGCAGGGCGTCGGCGGCCTCACGGGCGACGTCAGCGGTGACGAGATCTCCTGTCGGATCGAGGGCGGCGCCCTTGACGACCGTCAGGTGGGTAGCTCCGACGGCAGCGGATATCCGCTCGGTCACCTCGTCGGTGAGGTCTGTGGGGACGATCAGCCGCAGATGGAGCACTGTGGGCCGCCTCCGGTGGGGTTGTCGTCGTGTCCGGCTCCCCCCGTGCGCGGGTGCCCGGGGTCAGAGCCTACGCAACCGCGAGCGTCGCGGAATCTCCCGCCGTCGAACGCGGCCGGCGTCCGCCGGGCCGACGGCCAGCCGGGTCCAGCGGCATCAGCTTTCCGGATGGGCCTCGGCTCGGGATTCGAGGCCCTCGATGGGGAACGAACGTTTGAAAACCGTGATCGGGTCCAGACGCTGATCAACGAGACCGTGTCAGCAAATGGAGGAGCACCGCCGTGGGAATCATCGCGTGGATCATCATCGGACTGCTGGCGGGGGCCATCGCCAAGGCGCTCATGCCGGGCCGGGACCCGGGTGGTGTCTTCATCACCATGCTCATCGGCGTGGCCGGCGGTCTGCTGGGCGGCTGGCTCGGCAAGGTGATCTTCCACGTCCACTCGATCAACGGTTTCTTCCATCTGTCAACCTGGATCGCCGCCATCGTCGGCTCCTTGATTCTGCTGGCGCTCTACCGGGTCTTCACCGGCCGCCGTGCCTGACCGGACTGTTTGACCAGCGCCGGTTTCCCACTCGTGGTGCATGGGGTGGGAAACCGGCAGCCGCGCGTCACCGGTGGGAGGCGACGACTGTCGGGGCGTCCGGCACATGCGGGACAGCACAAGGGCGGATCGCTGGCCGCGTCGGGCGGAGAAGTCGCCGACCGGCGCGGCCGCGCTCGTGCACGCCGTTCGCCACGTCAGGGCGGGCCGAATATGCCATGCCCCCGGGCCTGGGCATCCACCGCCCGCCCGGCCCGCAGCCCTTCCCGGCGCCCTTTGGCCCCGCGCGCGACGGGCCTGCCTGCGCCCTACGGGCCATTGGTGAAGGTGCGGCTGCCCGACGGGTAGGAGCATCGTGGGATGTACAGAACCTCACGAAGGAGTCTGAGATGAGTGCCTTGGTACGCCCCCGCGAGGGCCGTGTGATCGCCGGCGTGTGCGCCGCGCTCGCCAACCGGTTCGGCACCTCCGCGACGACGATGCGCATCATCTTCCTGGTGTCCTGCCTGCTGCCGGGGCCACAGTTCGTGCTCTACATCGTGCTGTGGATCGTCCTCCCGGGCGAGGACCGGACCGCGGCGCCGGCCCGGTAACCACGCCGCAACGGGCCGCGCCCCCGACCATGACAGCGACCCGTTCGCACGGGTGCGGGTCAGCCGCCGATCGCGAGACCGGCGAGCAGGCCGGTGGCCGGGCCGATCTGGTTCCCGGAGGGAAGCAGTCCGGCGGGGTCGCCGGAAATGGTCGAGGTGGCCGAGCTGAGTGTCCGGCGGGTGCTGTCGGTCGCACTCGGTACCAGCTTGGTGGCCGTGCCGACCCCAATCCGTCGCCACCCGCCGCGACCCTGCCCACAAGGGCTTCGCGGTGATTCCGGGGCGCTGGGTCGTCAGCGAACGCGTCAGCGCCACTGGTGATCTCCCAGGCCGTCGAGCCGCTCAGGGACGGCGCTGAAGGAGAGTGCGCATTCAGTATCCGGCTGCCGGCGCGGCCATGCCGCACACCGCGGCGGCCACAGGCGGGCGCGTGGGCCGGGTCGCGCAATTCGCCGACCACCAGCTCCGTCCGCAGGGCCCGAGCAATCTCCACCCGCTCCGGCCACCGAGGCCGACCAGACTTCCCGGCGCCCAGGGTGAGCGTTTCCCCACGGACCGTCCCCGTCGACACGGTCCGCCTTCTCCGGATCGCCGGCGCCGCCACAGGAGCCGCGTCCACGGGCCTCTGACGGCGGTCAGGGGCGGTCGCGGACGTCCCAGATCCGGCCGTTGTCAGGGCCGGTGAGCCGTCGCAGGAGTACGGCGGCGGAGTCCTCGGGGCTGATCAGGGCGCCCTGCTCATGACGACGGAGGAAGTTCTGGTGGGTGGTGTCCCCGATGCGGCCCTTGCCGTTGTCCCTGATCCACGCCTGCATGGCGGTGTCGACCGAGCCGGGGCGGTAGACATTGGCGGTGACGCCGCTGCCGTCGAGTTCAGCGGCCAGGTTGAGGGTGTGGGCTTCGAGTGCCGCCTTGGTCGCGGCATAGGCGTTGGCACCGATCATTGACCCAGGGTTGGCCGCGATGCCGCTGGAGACGTTGACGACCCGGCCCCAGCCACGGGAGAGCATGCCCTTCAGCAGCGCGAAGGCGAGGGTCGCGGGCACGGTCACGTTGAGCTGGAACGCCGCCTCCCACGCCGCGGCGTCCACCTGCGTGCTCGGGGCGAGCGGTTGGACGGTGGCGGCGTTGTTGACGAGGACGTCGATTGGGCCCAGGGCCGCCTCCGCCCGGCTGACGACTTCGGCCACGGCGTCCGGAGAACCGAGATCGGCCGGCGCCGCGACCGCCCGCCCGCCGCGTTCGCGCACCAGCTCGATCGTCTGCTCCAGCTCGTTCGCCGAACGCGCCACCAGCACCGACACCGCGCCCAGGTCCGCCAGGCCCAGCGCGACAGCGCGGCCGATACCCCGGCCCGCTCCGGTCACCACGGCCATTCGCCCGTCAAGAAGCATGCTCACTCCATTCACCCACATCGACATCAATGCCGTTCGTCTGTGAGCGGCGCCCCGGCTCGGGGTCTTACCGGCCCGCTACCGGACGGTTCCACCGTGCCTGACTGATCCCCGCGTCGGCGATTCGGGACAGGTCCGGGACCCTGGCCCGGCTACCCCGGCGAATCGGCGCGCCCCCGGTAAGAAACGGTCGCCTCCTGCCGCTGACCTCCTGCGGACCCGATCCGGCCGCGCCCGACCCGTACGACAGGAGAACCGCGATGCCCGATCTACTGCACCCCGGCGACACCTTCCCGGCCCTGACGCTCAACCTTCCCGGCGGCTCAACGGCATCTCTGCCCGGCGCGCTGGAAGGACACTTCGGTGTCGTGCTCGTCTACCGCGGCGCGTGGTGCCCGTTCTGCAAGGCGCAGCTCCTCGCCTTCAGGCGCGCCCAGGACACCTTCGACGAGCTCGGTGTGAAGGTCGTCGCGCTCTCCGTGGACGACGAGGCGACGACCAGTGCCCTGGTGGAGAGGTTCAAGCTGACCTTCCCGGTGGGCCACAGCGCCGATGTCCGGGCCGTCGCGGATCTGACCGGGGCGTTCGTCAACCCCGAGCCCGAATACCTCCAGACGACGGGCTTCCTGCTCGACCCGCGGGGCCGGGTCGTGGTGGCCGTCTACTCCAACGGCGCCATCGGGGGGGTCGTGCCCGAGGACGTCGCGGGGCTGGTCCGCTACGTGAAGGAGCAGGCCGAGCGGTAGACGGGCCACGGCTCCGCCGGGAAAGTCCCGGCGGAGCCCGGTGACCGACTGACCAGGACAGCCACCCGCGGACACAACCCCGCGCCAGCGGCCACCAGCCGTCAACCGGTCCTGGCCCAGCAGCGGCCACGTGACGGAACCGGTCAGATGTCCGCGGGCCGCGCGGAGAAATGACACCCCCGCAGTTGGACAAAGCGGCGGCCTTCGACGCTCCAGGCCGCTTCCCCGACCCAGCCGGCCGTGGCGGCGTGCCGGCGGAGGGCGGAGGGCCCGACCCGGGCCCAGGGGAAAGTGACGCCGTGAGCGCTGGTGCCGTCGTGGAGACGGACCACCGAGTGCTCGTCGAGGTCGTCAGCGATCCCGCAGGGCGCCGCCTCGGTGATGAGCCTGCCGTGCGGGTGGAGCAAGCCACGCACCCGGGTGAGCAGGGCGACGGGGTCCCCACCGATGCCGATGTTCCCGTCGATGAGCAGGGCCGTCTGCCAGCGGCCTTCTCTCGGCACAGGGTCGAAGACCGAGCGCAGCAGGGCGGTACCGCCGGCGGCCCGGGTGCGGCGGACGGCTTCGGGACTGACGTCGATGCCAAGGGCGGGCAGGCCCCGAGCGGCCAGTGCGGTGACGAGTCGGCCGGGGCCGCAACCGATGTCGAGCGTGGGCCCGTGGCAGGCATCGAGCACGGATCGGTCGGCCGCGTCGGGCTCCGCGCACCAGCGTTCGACGTCGAGCGGAAGGAGCCAGCCGTCGGAGCGGCCCAGGAACAGGGGGCCGCGGCCGGTGCGCAGCGCGGTGGCGTACGGGTCGGCGGTCGACCACGCCCGAGCCGTGGGCACCGCGACGGGAAGCATCACCGTGCGCCTGCCGGGGCGAACCGGGCCACGGCGGCGGCGAAGCGGCTGCCGGGAGCCTGCGCGGCGACGGCCTCGGCGTCGGGCGCGGTGTCGACGTCCCGGAGCTCGGGCAGGTCGCGGACGACCAGGCCGGCGCCGGTGAGCCGACGGCGCTGGACCTGTCCGGTGTCCGGGGTGGACATGGGCACTCCCCGCAGCAGGATCGGGTCCGGTTTCCGCAGGCCCAGCGCCCAGAAGCCGCCGTCGGTGGCGGGCCCGAACCACGCGTCGGCCGGATCGTCGCTGCCGGGCAGCAGCGCCGGCCGCAGCAGTTCGGGGGTGATCTGCGGGGTGTCCATGCCGATGAGCAGCGCCGGGCCGTCGCACAGCGCGAAGGCGGCGGCGAGCCGTTCGTCGAGTCCGCCACCGGTTTGCGGGATCACCTCGATCTCCCCCGGCAGCCACTGGCCGGGAGTCCCGTCGAGCACGAGCAGTCGCCGCTCCGCGGGGCTCGCCATGACGACCGCGAGGGTGTCGGCCAGTGACGCCTCGGCCAGCGCGGCCGCCTCCTCGGGTGTGTACGGCGGGGTCAGCCGTGTTTTGACCCGTCCGGGCCGTGGTTCCTTCGCGATCACCATCAGCGTTGTCACCGGGCACCCTCCGAGCCCGCCACCACGGCCGATGTCACACCTTCCGGATCCATGGCGCTCCGCGGCGCCGCACCGGCCGGTCCGTCCTGGCCACCGATCACCGTCGCGGTGGCCACCGGCGGGGCTGCCAGCACCGCACGCATGTCCCGGACCGCGTGCCAAGTCCCCCGCCAGGTACCCGTGACCTTGGAGCGGCCGGTCCGCGGGTGGTAGGGGACGTCGTGTTCGGTGATCCGCCAGCCCGCGTCGGCGGCCTTGACCACCATTTCCAGCGGATAGCCGCTGCGCCGGTCGGTCAGCCCGAGAGCGAGCAGTCTCTCTCGTCGTGCGGCCCTGAGCGGACCGAGGTCGTGCAGCCGCAGACCCGTACGACGGCGCAGCATCCTCGCGAGGGCGATGTTCCCGGCGCGGGCGTGGGGCGGAAAGGCGCCGCGGGCGACCGGTCGGCGGCGGCCGAGGACCAGGTCGGTCTCGCCGGCGGCGATCCGGCCGACGAAGTCGGCCAGCAGGGCGGGGTCGAGGGAGGCGTCGCAGTCGCAGAAGCTCACGAACTCGGCCCGGGCGGCGAGGAGTCCGGCATGGCAGGCGGCGCCGAAGCCGCGGCGCGGTTCGTGGACCACGGTCGCCCCGAGATCGGCCGCGATGCGCGCTGAGCCGTCGGTGGAGCCGTTGTCGACGACGATGGCCCGCCAGCCGGGCGGGATGCGTGCCAGCACGCGGGGCAGGGCTTCGGCTTCGTCGAGACAGGGCAGGACGACGTCGGCGATGGGATTCACGATGGGTCCAGTCGTTTCGGGGTTCGGGGCGGAGCGGAAGGGAGGAGCCGGCGGGAAGTCCGCGGCGCTCAGCGCGAGGCGGGCTCCGGCGCCACGTCCCGCTGCGCCGCGTGGGCGAACTCGGCGACGCCTTCGGCGAAGTCCACCTCGGCCCGCCATCCGAGTTCGGCGCGCAGTCGGCCGGAGGTGGCGGTGATGTGCCGCACGTCACCGAGCCGGTACGCGCCGGTGATCTCGGGGGCCGGTCCGCCGTGCGCGCTCGCGAGGGCTGTCGCCATGTCCGCGATGGTGTGCGGGGTGTCGCTGCCGGTGTTGTACACGCGCAGCACTCCGTCCGGGCGGTCGCCGACGCCTTCCAGCGCGAGGACGTTGGCTCCGGCCACATCCCGCACGTGGACGAAGTCCCGCCGCTGGGCGCCGTCCTCGAAGACCTGGGGTGCCCGGCCGCGGGCGAGAGCCGAGCGGAAGAAGGAGGCGACGCCCGCGTAGGGGGTGTCACGGGGCATGCCGGGGCCGTACACGTTGTGGTAGCGCAGCGCGATGGCCCGGCCGCCGGTGGCGCGGGCCCAGGCGGCGGCGAGGTGTTCCTGGGCGAGCTTGGTCGCGGCGTAGACATTCCGCGGGTCGGGGCGGGCGTCCTCCTCGACGAGCCCCGGCGCCAGCTCGGCGCCGCACCGCGGGCAGCGAGGTTCGAAGCGCCCGGCATCCAGGTCGGCCACCGCGCGGGGGCCCGGGGCCACCCGGCCGTGCCGCGGGCAGTCGTAGCGGCCCTCCCCGTACACGACCATGGATCCGGCCAGCACCAGATCCGGTACGCCCGCTTCGGCCATGGCCGCGAGGAGGTGCGCGGTACCGAGGTCGTTGCAGCCGACGTAGGCCGGCGTGTCGGCGATGTCCTTGCCGAGGCCCACCATCGCGGCCTGATGACAGACCACCTGGACACCGCGCAGCGCCCGGGACAGGGCTTCGGGGTTGCGTACGTCCTCGGCGATGAACTCCGCGGTCCCGGCCGGCGGCCGAGCCGGCGGGACGGGGTGGGCGGTGGGCAGCAGAGCGTCAAGGACGACCGGTTCGTGGCCGCGGGCCGCCAGAGCGGCAACGATGTGGGAGCCGATGAAACCGGCGCCGCCGGTGACGAGTACGCGCATGGATCGGACCCTAGGGTGACAAGCGGTCCGGCGGACCGCTGCCACCACGGCCACCACCGGTTCGTAAGGATTTCACTCGCGGTTCCCGCGAGCGGCCCGCCACCTGCGGAAGACGAGGATCAGGGCGGACGCGGTGAAGAGCACGGCGGTGATCAGCAGCCAGCGGCCGAGGAACACCCCGGGGGACAGCAGCGTCGCGTTCCGGTACTGCGGCCCGGCGTCCTGGGAGATCAGCGGCCAGTAGACGAGCAGCAACAGCAGGGACAGGAAGGCCGGGACGCGGATGTGGTTGACCACCGCGATCCGCACCTGGGATCCCCTCCGTCGGCCTCGCGCCGCCTTGTGCAGCAGCCAGTCGGCGCCGCCGTACAGCGGCACCAGTACCAGGTCGTGGATCAGTGCCGCGCCGGCCACCCACTGCGCCACGCCCCACCAGTCGCGCGCCAGCAGCCGGGTGATCGCGTATCCGCACAGGGCGAAGGAGGCGAGCAGGGCCAGCAGATGAGCGGGCCGCTCGCCGTACACGGCGCGGAACAGGCGTCTCATGCGTGCTCCTCGAAGTCCGTTGCCCCGAAGGTCAGTTGGCGCACCCATTTGGTGTTCATCACGCCCGGCGCGTCCGGCACGATGATCCGGGCGGGGCGGCCGTGGTCAGGTGAGAGCTCGGCGCCGTTGACCCGCAGCGCGAGCAACGAGCGGCCGTCGCGCACCTGGTTGGCGCGCAGAGCCACCGCCCGGAAGGACCCGGCGAGCTGCGCGGACTCGACGAACACTCCCGGCGGGTCGGTGTCGTGGCCCACCAGCGCGGCGAGGTCCCGCAGCCGTACGCCCCGCCAGTGCTGGTTTTCCGTGGACCACCCCTCGACGCAGGCGATGGGCAGCGCGGAGCCGTACTGGGGCAGTTGCCGGAGCTGGTCGAGGGTGAGGGTGACGCTGCGGCCGGTCGCACCGCGGATGGTCAGCCGCCAGTTCTCGCCGATGTCCTGCGGGCGGATGTGCGCGGTCAGCGCGGGCTTGTTGACCGGGAAGCCGTTGGGGCCCTTGCCCGGCTGCCGGCCGTGTGGTGCCAGCAGGGCGGTCTCGCGCAGTGGTCCGCCGATGCTCTGGCCGGCGGTGACCACGAAGAGCACGAATGAGCCGAGGCCGACCATGCCCAGCGCGCCACGCCTCGATATCGTGGGTTCGGCGGGGTGGGTGGACACCAGGCCGCTGTCGTCGGCGGATTCGGGCCTCGTCCGGGAGGTCGGTGTCCGCAGTTCCGCGCGGAAGTCCCGGCTGCGCAGGGCGCGCAACGCCTGGGGCATGCGCAGGGTGACGTGGGCGAGTACCGCCCCGACGAAGACCCACGCGCCGTAGAAGTGCAGAGGGTAGAACGACCCCGGGAAAATGTAGTCCAGTTGCACGTTCAGCAGGCCGGTGACGAACTCGAAGATCCCGCCGCCGACGAGCAGCAGCAGCGACAACCGCTCCAGGGCGTGCCCGATCGACCGCACCGGTGGCAGCGTGAAGAGCTTCGGAACCACCGACCAGAGCTTGGCCAGCAGTACCGGGACCAGCACCACACCGAGCGTGACGTGGATTCCCTGCGTGAGGCGGTAGAGCCAGTACGGGTGGGTGGGCCAGGAGAACAGGTAGAAGCCGAGCAGGCCCTTGTCGGGCGTCTTGTCGTTGAGATGCGACAGTCCGGGGTTGTACGCGGCGTACGACAGCAGGCCGGTGACGAACAGCAGTGGGATGCCGACGAGCAGCACCAGCCCGAGCACCGAGGTGAGCCACGGGCCACGCAGGGGACTGCGCCAGGGACCAGGGGGGAGGCGGGGAGGAACTTTCATGCCTCGCGACACTAGGGCCGGAAAGGGAGCCTTCCGGGGCGGTAACTCATGACGAAACTCTGACGTCCTGCCTCGACGGGGCCGGCACGGGCCGGTGTCTGTCTAGGGTGCGACGCGTGAGTCTCTCCCCTTCGCCGCTGCACGGCACCGGCCCGCGCCCACCTGACGACGATGGCCGAGCGACCCCTTCAGCTCGGCGTCCGGACGTGGTGGCGGCCGGGGCGGCGGCGTTGTTCTTCCTGGTCATGGTGGGTATCGGGGCCTGGCTGCAACGCGGCAGTTATCTGCTCAGATCGCCGTGGCCGCCGTTGGAGGCCTGGTGGCGGCCGCACGCCGGGCCCGGTACCCCGCTGGCCGTCATCGTGGCGGGGTTCGTCGTCGGGTACGGGCCGGGCCTCGCCGCCCGGCTGCCCTGGCGTGGGCTGCTGTGGTCCGCGTGGGGGACGGCGATGGCGTGGACGTGGTCGCTGGCCCTGGTGGACGGGTGGCAGCGCGGCATCGCCGGGCGGCTCACCGCCTCCGGTGAATACCTGGCGGAGGTTCCGCGGTTCCACGATGCCGGCCCGGCGGTGCGGACGTTCACCGACCACATTCTGATGCACTCCCCCGCGCACTGGACCACCCACGTCGCCGGGCATCCGGTGGGCGCCGTGCTCACCTACGTCGGTCTGGACCGGATCGGACTCGGTGGCGGCGCGTTCGCCGCGGCCTTCACCATCACCGTCGGCACGTCGCTGGCCCTGGCGGTCCTGCTCACCCTGCGCCTGCTCACCGGCGAGGAGCGGGCGCGGGCCGCCGCGCCGTTCCTGGCACTCGCCCCGGGCGCGGTCTGGGTGGGGGTCTCCGCGGACGGCTATTTCGCCGCCGTCGCCGCGTGGGCCCTGGCGCTGCTCGCGATCGCGGCCACCCGCGCCTCCCGCTGGGGCACGGCCGCCGCGGGCATCGCCGGCGGGCTGCTGTTCGGCGCCGCGGCCTACCTCTCCTACGGGCTGGTCCTGCTGGCGGTTCCCGGTCTGGTGGTCCTGCTGTGCGCCCGTACCGCGCGCCCGGTCCCGTACGTGCTGGTCGGGGCCGCCGCGGTGGTCGTCGCGTTCACCGCCGCGGGCTTCGACTGGTGGGAGGCGTACGGACTGCTGAGGACCCGTTACTACCAGGGCTACGGCGGCGTACGCCCGTACAGCTACTGGTTCTTCGGGGACCTCGCGACCGTGGTGGTGTCGGCCGGGCTCGCCTCCGTGGCGGGGCTGCGCAGGACGCTGGCCGGGGCGTCCGGCGGGGTTCGGAACTGGTGGGCGGGCGGCGACCGTACGCCGGTCCGGGCGGCCGGGCACCTGCGGGGTTGGTGGCTGCGCGGTGACCGTCAGGCGATCGCCGCGGTCCTGCTTCCCTGCGGATTCCTCCTCGTCATGCTCGCCGCCGACCTGTCCGGCATGAGCAAGGCGGAGACCGAACGCATCTGGCTCCCCTTCACCCTCTGGCTGCCCGCCACCGCCGCCCTCCTCCCCCGCCGCGACCACCGCGCCTGGCTCGCCGCCCAGGCGACCGTCGCGCTCCTGGTCAACCACCTGCTGCTGACCGGCTGGTAGCGGGCGCAACCGTGACTCTGTCGGGGCTCTTGGACTCGGTCAGGTGCCGAGGGTGCGCCGAGACTTGGGCCGAGGTGCAGTGGATGCGGACCGGGCGGGGGCGGCACTGGCTCCTGGTGAACCGGGCCACGATCAGCGGTGCCGCGGTGGGCGTGGATGCCGGCAGGGCCTGACCGCCATTGGTGGCGGCCGAGGTGGTGGCCACGGGGAAGCGTTCATGAAGAACCTGACGCTCAAGACCGGCAACTGCAACCACCGCCGCTACCTGCCCCACCTGCTCTCGCTCGTCACCACCGGCGCTCTGGACCCGTCGCCGCTGGTGACCCGCTGGACAGGCGCGGAAGACGCGGTCGAGGCCTACCGCACGTTCGACCGCCGCGAGAACGGCTGGACCAAGGTCGCCATCGGCCTCGGCGGCGCCGGCGACATGCCGCCCGGTTCCGGTGAGGACGCGGGAACCGGCGCCACCACCGCGGGCACCGGCGGCCCGGCCGCGACCACCGGGCAGTGAGACCTGCCGCGCCCGGCAGCGGTCCGCTTGCCACGCACAACGGTGACACGGAGGTACGGATCACCTCTGCCGCCGGTCCGGACGGAGCGGGGCCGCTGATCCAGCGGCGCCAGGCCGCCGTTTGCCGCGACACGGTCCGGGCAGCCGCAAGAGCGTGATCGTCCTCAGGGAGGAGGAGCGGGCGGCCTGCCAGCGTGATAGACCGGCGGGTGGACGCCGCGCCACCGAGACCGCGAGTCAGCACTGATCTGCTCCGCCCAGAGTGCGGCGCACCGTACGAGGAGACCTGATGCGCAAGCAATCCCGTACCGCCGGATCCCTTGCGGGACTGACGGCGGTGGTGACCGGTGGCTCACGAGGGCTCGGCCTGCTCATCGGCGGCGAACTCGCCGCCCGTGGCTGCGCTGTCACGATCGCGGCCCGGGACGCGGACGAACTCAGCCGGGCGGCAGACCTGCTGGAGGAACGCGGCCAGGGAAGCGTACGGACCGCTGTGTGTGATGTGCGCGAGCGCGACGAGGTGGAGGCGCTGTTCACCTCGACCGCCCAGGCGTGCGGAGGCGTCGACATCGTGGTGGCCAACGCGGGCGTCATCGAGGTGGCGCCGGTCGACGCGATCGGCGCGGACGAGTTCGACGAGGCGATGGGGACGATGTTCGGCGGCGCGCTGCACACGTCTCTCGCGGCGCTGCCCCACCTGCGGCGCAGCCCCGCCGGCGGCCGTCTCGCGCTGATCGGGTCGATCGGTGGCCTGCTCGCCGTCCCCCACCTGCTCCCGTACTCCTGCGCGAAGTACGCCGTGGCGGCGCTGGCCGAGGGTCTGCACACGGAGGAAGCGCAGCGCGGTGTGTCGGTCACGGCCGTGCACCCCGGGCTGATGCGGACCGGATCCCACGGACAGGCGGAGTTCGGCGGAGACGCGCGTCGCGAGTTCGCCTGGTTCTCGGCGCTCGCGGGCACCCCGCTGGTGTCGATGGACGCCGAGCGGGCCGCCTCGCGCATTGTCGCCGCAGTGGCCCGTCGGCGGCCCCGTATCGTCCTGACGCCGGCCGGCAAGGCGGCCGACCTGCTGCACGGGATCGCCCCGGTCACCGTCACCCGCCTGTCCGGGATCGCCGCCCGCGCCCTTCCCGACGCCGACGGCGCCGAAGGCGGCCTGCGCAAAGGGCGTGACATCACGGAGCGGCCGCGAGGGGTAGGCGAGCGGCTGCGGGCCTGGGGAAGCGCCCTGAACGACCGCGCGGCCGTCCGCCTCAACCAGCACGCGCCGAAGACCCGCCCCTGACCCCTTCACGATCCACGACCAGGCCGCCGCGACCGCCGGGGTCCTCACCGGCGAACGCGTCACCCGCCGCCGACCCCGCGGCTCCTCCAGAGGCGGGAAAACGGCGGCGGCACCTTCTCAAGCGGGCGGTCCGATCATCGTGCGCTGGTACGAACGGCCGGGCGCAACGCGGTTCCGTCGCGGTGCCACGCGTGCAGGAGGAATCGGGCGAGGCGGTCTTCCAGCAGGCTGGTGGCTTCGACGCCGAAGGCGACATCGGGTTCCAGATGCGGTTCGGCGGCGAGCAGCGGGGCGATGATCTCGTGCCGCACCACCTGTTCATGCACGGCGTCGGCTTCGACGTGCTCCTCGTAGAACCGTACGGCCGCCGGGCCTGCCCCCAGCCGACGCATCGCTTGGGCCAGGCGGCGCGAGCCGGGCGAGGAGGTGATCTCGACGGCCGCGAAGTGACCGATCAGCGCGCCGCGCAGCGCGCGGTGCAGACCGAACAGGGACATGAGGTTGACCGTCGCGAGCGCCTCGGCCGGAGCGGCGTCGAGATAGCGCCCGTAGGCGGTGTCCAGGCCCAGATCGTTCATGAGGTCGGCGAACAGCCGGGCGTGGACGTTTTCGGCTCGGCCCGCGCCGAACTCGTCGTACTCGACGGCGACCATGGCCGCCTTGGCCCGGCCGTGCAGCCGGGGGATGACCCAGGCATGCGGATCGGCTTCCTTGAGGTGGTACAGGGAGCGCAGGGCCGCATACTCCCGCAGGTGGGCCAAGGTGCCCTCCCGTCGCAGGAAGTGGCTGACACCGGTCCCGTCGTCCGTCGCGGGCTCGACCAGCAGCTCCGCGATGACCTCGTCAGCGCTTGTGCTGCCCTGGACGTCCGTCCGCAGGGCGGCGAGGAAGTGGCTCTCCAGCGTGCGGCGGAAGGCCAGCAGGGCGGGATCCCACTCACGGTTCTCGTCGACGCCCTCGAACCCCTGGTAGTGCAGCTCGTAGAGCACGTACAGCGCCAGTTGGAGATCGCCGCCGTAGGGATCGGCATCCGTGACGCGCGGCGCGTCCGGGAGGAGGCAGCCGCCGTCGCGCAGGGCAGCCGTCACCGCGCGGGAGAGTTCGCCCCGCGGCTGGGGGAGGTCGGGAGGGGCGCTGCGCGGCTCGGTGAACGCTGTCGTCATGCCGTCTTTCCGTTCTCGTGCGTGTGGTCGTCCGTCCGACCGTGGTCTGTTCGGTGGTGGCGCTCAAGGACGTTCGGCCCGGATGACCACCAGCTCCTCCTTGTCCTCGCCTTCCTCCAGCAGCCGCTGTTCACGGAGCCAGGGCAGGCGCGAGCGCAGCACCGGGCCCAGCGGGATGAGTTCGCGGTCGATGACCTCGGCGGTCAGGCCAGCTTCCCGCAACCGGTCGAGGGTGGTCCCGGTTCCGCTCAGCGCGGAGTGGACCATCAGCAGGACTCCGCCCGGCCGCAGCATCCCGGGAGCGGCGGCGCAGATGCGGTCGACGACGGACCTCCCGTCATGGCCGGCGTCCCACGCGCGGGCGGCGCCGCGGGGTTCCCGGAGGCGGCCGGGCGTGGGCACGTAGGGCGGGTTGCTGATCACCACGTCGAAGCGCCGGCCGGGTGTCGCGAGGTCCGCCCGCCGAACGGTGATCCGTTGCCCGGCCAGGGCGGCGTTCAGCCGGGCGCACACCACAGCCCGCCGGGTGATGTCGATCGCGGTCACCCTGGCACCGGTACGGGCGGCATACAGCGCCAGCGCCCCGCTCCCGGTGCCGATGTCCAGCACGCTGCTTCCCGGGCCGAGCCTCTCGGCCCGGATGGCCCGCATCATCGCCCTCGTGTCGTACTGCGGCGCGTAAACGCCTGGCAGCCGCAGCAAGCGGTCAGGCCTTTCCGACAGCCAGAGAGCCATCGCGTCCATCACCTCACATCCTCAACGCGCTCGCGGAGCTCCGGCACGGACGGGCCGGCGTCGCGAGGATCTGCCCCGATCGGGCACCGCGGCATCGGAGCGACGACGCGGTGTGCCCGAACGAGCAGGTCAGGGCGCCGCCGGCGCCGACCGTGAAGGTGTCTGCCCCGCCGACGAGGGCTCACGCACGCACAGGGCCATTCGAGTGCGCCTGAGACACATGACAGCAGGACGAGCTGTCAGGCGGTGGGGTGGGTGGGCCGGAAGACGGCGCCGACCGCGGCGACGCGCAGTTCTTCCAGTACGGCGGACTGCTGGTCGGCCCGCTCCAGAAGCTCGTCCAGGTGTTCGACGAAGAGCCGCTCGTCGGACTCGGCCAGCGTCCGCAGGCTGCGCCAGCAGGCCGCCTTGCCCCGCACCCCCAGCAGCATGGACTCCAGTTCCAGCACATCGCTGAGCGGGGAGCGGGACAGGAGATGCCCGTTGGGCTTGATGCGGCCCGCCTTCTCGGCGAGCCAGCCGATAGCCACCTTCGCATGGTCGGTCGGTACGCCGAGGTCGGCCATGATCTGGGTCAGCGAGTCGCGGTCCTGCTCGACCTGCTGGGCCAGTCCGGCCAGCTCGGCGCCGTGGTCCCGGCCCTGGCGGGTCCGTGCGGCCCGGCGGAAGAGTTCGAGGCCCGCGGTCGCGCCGGACAGGTGGTCGTTGAGGTAGATCGCCAGCAGGCCGGCGCCGCCCGGCGAGTCCGCGCCCGGCTCCTGGGTGCCCGCCGGTCCGTCGGCCATGGTGGTGGCGCGCATCTCGTGCTCCACCGAGGCGGTGAGTTCGGTCCAACTGTCCTCGAACTTGCTCAGGCCTTCGCGTTCGAGGGTTTCGGTGACGTCCGCGAAGTCGACGCCGACACGCGCCAGCGCCTCCAGATGGGCCGCCGCGGCGGCGTAGCCCTCGGCGCCCTCGGCGCCCTCGGCGGTCGGCGCGTGGGCGGGCAGGGTGCCGTGGTCGGCGAAGGCCGCCAGGGTGGCGCCGGGCATGGTGTTCACGGTTCCCGCGATCGCGAGTTCGCTCACGTACATCGTGTCGGGGTAGGCCGGGTTCTTGACTCCGGTGGATGCCCACAGGGGCCGCTGCGGACGGGCTCCCGCCGCCGCGAGGGCCTGCCAGCGGGGCCCCGCGATCATCTGTTCGTACGCCTGGTGGGCGAGTCGGGCGTTGGCGATCGCGGCCCTGCCCTTGAGCGCCAGGGCCTCAGGGGTGCCGAGGTCGTCGAGGCGGCGGTCGACCTCGGTGTCGACGCGGGAGACGAAGAACGAGGCGACCGAGTGGATGTCCGCGAGGTCATGGCCCGCGGCCCGGGCCCGCTCCAAGCCGGTCAGATAGGCGTCCATCACCGCGCCGTAACGGTCCAGGGAGAAGATCAGCGTGACATTGACACTGATGCCCTGGGCGATGACCTCCGTGATCGCGGCCAGCCCCGCACGGGTGGCCGGAATCTTGACGAACAGGTTGGGTTCCGCGACCGTCTCCCAGAGTTTGCGCGCCTGCCCGACCGTGGCGTCGGTGTCCCGCGCCAGCCGCGGGTCGACCTCGATCGAGACCCGCCCGTCGCTCCCCTCCGTCCGCTCATGGACCGCGCCGAACTCCCGGCAGCCGGCCCGTACGTCATCGGTGGTCAGCGCGAAGACGGCGTCGTCAACGCGCACGCCCTCGCTGCCCAGCCGCCGCAGTTGTTCGGTGTAGCGATCGCCCTTGGACAGCGCGGAGGCGAAGATCGTGGGATTGGTCGTCACCCCGACGACGTGCTGGTCCGCGATCAGCTTCCGCAGCCCACCCCCGGCCAGCAGCTCACGGGACAGGTCGTCGAGCCATACCGACACCCCCGCGGCGGACAACTCGGCGAGCGGATCGGACCCGGCGGACGACGGGTTGGGAACCGGCATGCGAACCTCCTGAAGGTATGCGGCGGCGCCGGTCGGCGCCGGGCAACGGAACGCCGACCGGCGAACCCCGCTGATCGCCGGCCCCTGACGACGAACAGCGCCCGCCGTGCGGCCAAGACCACGACGAGCATCGGCCCCACGGCGTGGCAGCCTCCAGCCAGCCCCCTGCCCCGGGGGAAGCCACCCATGCGAAAGCCGTTCGGCCCCGTCCGGCCGGTTTGCGAACGTTCAGGCGCAATCGCCCGCCCCTTTCGGGTGAGAGGCACGCCCGGCAATGCCTCCGCCCGCACTGATTCGGCAAGCCGAGCGATCCGCCATTCGCGTACTCAAAAGGGGAACCCACAGGCAAAGTCAGCGCGGCGCGGGCAAGGATCGGGAGACCGGAAAGACGATGATTGTGCGGGTCGAAGGCAGCAGCGGACGCGCCCGCTCGGAGCCCAGAAGTCCAGGCCGCCGACCTCTGGGCTCCCTGAGCACTACCGCGAAGGGAGAGGGCTGCCATGGCAGGGCGCTGGGAAGAGAACGCCCGACCCCCGCACGCCGAAGGGCCCGACGAGCCGCCGGCCGGGGCGCCGACCGGCCTTCCCCGGCGGGCCTGGCGTGGCGCCCTGGTCCGTACCCCCAAGGAGTACAAGGCCGACAACCTCTCGGACTGGGCGGCCGCCCTCACCTACTACGGGGTGCTGGCGATCTTCCCGGCGCTGCTCGCCCTGGTCTCGATCCTGGGACTGCTGGGCAGTGCCAGCATCCGGCCTCTGATCGACAACCTGGCCACCATCGCGCCCGGCTCCGCCCGCGACATCATCACCAACGCGCTCCGGGAGCTTGAACGCAACAGGAGCCAGGCCCTCAGCGCCCTGATCGTCGGCACGCTGGCCGCGCTGTGGTCGGCCTCCGGCTATATCGCCGCCTTCATGCGGGCCGCGAACGCCGTCTACGACATCGGTGAGGGACGACCCGCGTGGAAGACACTGCCGATCCGGTTCGCGATCACCTTCGTCGTGGTGCTGCTGCTGGCCGCCATCGCCGTCGGCGTGGTCTTCACCGGCACCCTCGCCGACCGGACCGGGCAACTGCTGGGCATCGGGCACACCGGTGTGACCGTCTGGAACTACGCCAAATGGCCGGTGATGGTGATCCTGTTCGCCCTGATCATCGCCCTGCTCTACTGGGCCGCGCCCAACGTCAGCCGCGGCTTCGGCTGGGTCACGCCCGGCAGCTTGATCGCCGTACTCATCTGGATCGTCGTCTCCACGCTCTTCGCCCTCTACGCCGCGCACTTCTCCAGCTACAACAGGACCTACGGCAGCCTCGCCGCCGTGATCGTCTTTCTGGTCTGGCTGTGGATCTCCAACATCGCGATCC
This sequence comes from Streptomyces sp. NBC_01190, assembly GCF_045039895.1. Taxonomy (NCBI): domain Bacteria; kingdom Bacillati; phylum Actinomycetota; class Actinomycetes; order Kitasatosporales; family Streptomycetaceae; genus Streptomyces; species Streptomyces sp. NBC_01190. The sequence continues at coordinate 7,110,812 of NZ_CP108580.1, read as the reverse complement.
TGCTCGGCCTGGAATTCAACGCCGAACTCGAACGCGGCCGGGCCATCGAGTCCGGTCACCCGCCGGACCAGGAGCCCTACGCCGAGCCCCGCGACACCCGCGGCCTGTGAAGCCGGCCTCGCGGTCGATTCGGTGTCGCTGCGTCGGAGCCGCGGGAAGGGGTACCCGACTTCCGCGTACCCCGCGCGGCCAGTCCGCATGACGGCCGGATCCAGCCCCTCCCCCTGATGATCGGAGCCAAGGTGAGCAAGAAGGACAAGAAGAGCCCGGCGGCGGCCGCGGCTGAGAAGGTGGTCGACAAGGTGGTCGACAAGGTGCAGGAGGCCGTGCGTCCCGGCAACGAGATTCCGGGTGCGCCGGGTGTGGTGCCGCCGCCGGTGGTGGAGCCGACGGAGCCGGCCGGTCCGCTGCCGCCCAAGCACGACCAGCGCGGCCCGGACACCTACAGCCCGACCGGGCAGGAGACGGGGGTGGAGCGGAAGAAGGTGGCGCAGGGCGGGGAGTTCCTCACCACCGCCCAGGGCGCCCGGCTGTACGACACGGATCATTCGCTGAAGGCGGGTCCGCGGGGGCCGGTGCTGCTCCAGGACCACCATCTGCGGGAGAAGATCACCCACTTCGACCACGAGCGGATCCCGGAGCGGGTGGTGCACGCCCGCGGCGCCGCCGCCCACGGCGTGTTCACCGGTTACGGGACGGCGGCGGGCATCAGCAAGGCGGCGTTCCTGGCCAAGGACGTCGAGACGCCGGTATTCGTGCGGTTCTCCACGGTGCTGGGCTCGCGCGGCTCGGCCGACACGGTGCGCGACACCCGCGGCTTCGCGACGAAGTTCTACACCACGGAGGGTGTCTTCGACCTGGTCGGCAACAACATCCCGGTGTTCTTCATCCAGGACGCGGTCAAGTTCCCCGATGTGATCCATGCCGGCAAGCCGCATCCGGACCGGGAGATCCCGCAGGCGCAGAGCGCGCACGACACGTTCTGGGACTTCGTGACCCTGCACACCGAGGCCACCCACCACACGCTGTGGAACATGTCGGACCGGGGCGTCCCGCGCTCGTACCGGATGATGGAGGGCTTCGGGGTCCACACCTTCCGCCTGGTCAACGCCGAGGGCGCGACCACGCTGGTGAAGTTCCACTGGAAGCCGAAACTCGGGGTGCATTCGCTGGTGTGGGAGGAGGCCCAGATCACCGCCGGTGTCGATCCCGACTTCCACCGCCGCGACCTGGCCGACGCCATCGAGTCCGGCGCGTTCCCGCAGTGGGAACTGGGCGTGCAGACCTTCCCCGACACCGACGACCAGATGTTCCAGGGCATCGACCTCCTCGACCCGACCAAGATCGTCCCCGAGGAACTCGCCCCGGTGCAGCCGGTCGGGCTGCTGACGCTGAACGCCAACCCGTCGAACTACTTCGCCGAGACCGAGCAGGTCGCCTTCCACGTCGGCCACCTCGTGCCCGGCATCGACGTCACCAACGACCCCCTCCTCCAGGGGCGGCTGTTCTCCTACCTCGACACCCAGATCAGCCGGCTCGGCGGACCCAACTTCGGCCAGCTCCCCATCAACCGCACCCACGCCCCGGTCAACGACATGCTCCGCGACGGCATGCACCAGACCGCGGTACACCGGGGCGTGGCACCCTACCGGCCCAACTCCCTGGACGGCGGCTGCCCGTTCCTCGCCGGAGCCGACACCGGCGCCTACATCGAGGTCCCCGCCGACGTGCCCGCCGCCCGCACAGTCCGCGACGCACCCGCGTCCTTCGACGACCACTACAGCCAGCCCCGCCTCTTCTGGCTCAGCATGACCCCCACCGAACGCGAACACATCATCGCCGCCTACACCTTCGAACTCTCCAAGTGCTACGAGACAGCGATCAAGGAACGCGCCCTGCTCGTACTCGCCAACATCGACACCGAACTCTGCGCACAAGTCGCCACCGGACTCGGCCTGCCCGCACCCGCGCCCACGGTGACCCTCGACTCGCCCGACCCCAGCCCCGCGCTGTCGCAGATGGGCGGCCGCTGGCCGCTTGACGGCCGGACCGTCGGCATCGTCACCGCCGGCGACCAGGATCTGACCGAAGTACGCACAGCCCGGCAGGCGGTGCTGGACGCGGGCATGGTCCCGCTGGTCATCGCGCCGACGGGCGGTGTGCTCGACACCGACGGCGACCCCGTCACCGTGCAGCGCACCTTCGCCAACGCCCGCTCCACCGAGTTCGACGCGATCGTGCTGGCGGGTGCGCCGGCCGCCGGAGGCGATGCCTACGGGGCCCGCGACGCCAAGGTGGACGACGACGCCGCGGTGGTCACGGACATCGACCCCCGCGTGCTGCTCCTGCTCACCGAGGCATACCGCCACGGCAAGGCCCTCGGCGCCTGGGCCGACGGAACCGACGCACTGCAAGAAGCCGGCATCGCACCCGACGCCCCCGGCATCGTCGCCGCCGCCGACGCCACCGCGACCCTGGAACGCGTCACCGAACTCCTCGCCCACCACCGCGCCTGGGACCGCTTCACCCCGGCGCTCTGACCCCGGCCCCGTTTCGCGTCTCCCGCCCGGAGCCGGGCGGGAGACGCGACGGCGCCCAGACCGCCGCCGTAGGACTTCCGTGCCGCGTCGACGCCGCGGTCGTTTGCCGCAACACCTCCCGGGCAGCCGCACCATGACGATCAGGTCAACGGCGGAGGAGGCGGCTGGCCATGCGAGCGGCGATATGGCACGGGAAGCGGGACGTACGCGTCGAAGAGGTACCGGACCCGCGGATCCTGCACGAGACGGACGCGGTCATCAAGGTGACCTCTTCCGGGCTGTGCGGCTCCGACCTTCACCTGTACGAGGTCCTGGCGCCGTTCATGACGCCCGGCGACATCCTCGGCCACGAGCCGATCGGCATCGTCGAGGAGGTGGGGCCCGCGGTGAAGAACCTGGTGCCCGGGGACCGGGTGGTGGTGCCGTTCCAGATCGCCTGCGGACACTGCTGGATGTGCGGCAACGGACTGCCGACGCAGTGCGAGACCACACAGGTGACCGAGTACGGCATGGGCGCCCAACTGTTCGGCTACACCAAGCTCTACGGCGCCGTGCCCGGCGCACAAGCGGAGTATCTGCGCGTGCCGCAGGCCCAGTACGGCCCGATCAAGGTGCCGCAGGGTCCTCCCGATGACCGCTTCGTCTATCTCTCCGATGTCCTGCCGACCGCGTGGCAGGCGGTGAAGTACGCCGAGGTGCCGCCGGGCGGGAGTCTGCTGGTGCTGGGCCTTGGCCCCATAGGCGCGATGGCCTGCCGGGTCGCCCGGCAGTCGGGCGTCGAGCGGGTGCTCGCCGTGGACCTGGTGCCCGAACGACTCGACCGGGGCCGCGTGGACGGCGTGACCGTCCTCGACCTCAGTGCCTTCGACTCCGCGGACGAGCTGAAAAGCGCCGTCCTGGACCTCACCGACGGCCGGGGCCCGGACAGCGTCATCGACGCTGTCGGGACCGAGGCGCACGGCAGCCCAGTGGCCAAGCTGGCCCAGGCTGCGGCAGGGCTGCTACCGCGGCGCCTGGGCAGCACGCTCACCGAGGCCGCGGGCATCGACCGGCTCGGGGCACTTGGTCTGGCGATCGCGTGCGTACGTCGCGGCGGCACCATCTCGGTGAGCGGGGTGTACGGCGGCGCCGCCGATCCGCTCCCGATGATGACGATGTTCGACAAGCAGATCCAGCTACGGATGGGACAGGCCAATGTGCGCCGCTGGAGCGCCGAGATCCTGCCGCTGCTCACCGACGAGGACCCACTGGGTGTCGACTCGTTCGCGACGCACCATGTGCCGCTGAGCCAGGCGCCCGACGCCTACGCGATGTTCCAGAAGAAGGAGGACGGGGCGATGAAGGTCCTCTTCCGGCCTTGACGCCGCCGGGGGCCCACCCGGGTCCCCCGGTCAGGCGCTCGCCCTCGTGGGCTTCTCCTGCGCACGGGAACGATCCGGCAAACTCGCCGGCCCGCTCGACATCCGGCGGGAGCGGGCGCCGCTGCCAACGGGGCGCGACGGGACCGGGCGCTCCCGGTCGGCGCGAATGACGTGCCGGCCCGGGTCCGAGGCGAGGGCGGCGTCGAAAGCCCGCCGCGCCGAACTCGCCCTGCTCCATGGCGACCCATGCTCGCCCAGCGCCCGCTCGCCCTCGGCGGGAGGAGTACATTCCCGCCGAGGCCCTGTCTCCCGCTTCTTCCTACGGCGACCTGCTGGCCTATATCGCCATACCCGCTGGCCAGCTCTGTGTCGGTCCGCTCGCGGGCGCCGTCGGCGGCATCGAGGTGGCCGTCGGCGCGGGCATCGTCCACGCCGTCGCCACCGTCGCTCCGTGGCCTCCCCCGCGGTCCGCCGGCTGCCCCACCAGGCCGCGGCCGAACAGCCGGAGCCCGAGCCCACCGCGGTGTGACCTGCCCTCACGGCCGGCCTGTCCGCTCGCCATCAGGGCGTCCACTGACTTCGGCCGCACTTCGTGGAGCCGTTGCCGCCGAGTTGACCGGAAAATGCCTCCACCCGCCGTGCTCGCGCGCCAGGATGAACGCATGACGATTGCGGGTGTGGCGACCAATCTCGTGCTGATCGTCGGCCTGGCCGCGGCGGTCCTGCTCCCCCTGCGCTCGCGCGCGCGGGCCAGGAAGGCGGAGCGCGAGTGGCTGGCCGCGAGTTGGGAGTCACTCATCCTGGAGCGCGACGCGGCCCGCGCCAACGGCGTCTACCTGGTGCAGGCTGTCAACGTCTACCAGCTGGCGCAGCGCGGGTCCAAGGCGATCATCCGCTGGATGGACACGGGAGTGACCCAGGACGCCTGGTTCTGGAACTGGCACATCCCCCCGGGCTCCTACCTCCTCGTGCGAGGCGGCGCGGGGTACGGCCCGCACAACAACAATCCCAACGTCCTCTACGTCCGTCCCGAGGAAGTCCACCGCGTCCTCCCCGGCCATGCCCCGGCCGTCTGGCAGGCCCAGAAGCAGGCGCATCGGTAGCCGCACGGATCGCAGCGGTCCGGACGGCCGGCCGCCACCGCGCGGCGACGAGGTCCGCCGGTACCGCAGCGGGCATGAGCGGCGGGTCCGGTGCGGTGGCGGCCGGGGTGGTGGGTTCGGCGGGGCGGCGCCGTGTGCGGAGGCGATGTCCACCACCGTCTCGACGGTGTCGTGGAGCTTCTCCTCGTCGCGGACCGGAGGCTCGGACCTCTCGGTGAGGCGGCGGCCCACCGCGGCCTGCTGGCCCCGGCGGTACTTGCCGGACAGCAGCCCGCCGGCCGGCGCGCTCCACACCATGACGCCGGGCCGCTGCCCGAGGGGGAGCGGCACGAGTTCGCTCTCCGCGTCGCGGAGCTCGAGCGAGGAGGAGACCTGGTTGCTGACGTAGCGCTGGTTGCCGTCCGGGCCGGGGCCGGACGGTACGGGGTCAGGGGCGTCGGCGCGGGTGCTCGACCCGGATGCGCAGCGGCGCGAGCATGCTGTTGAGGTGGTCGCGGCCCGCGGTGGAGTCCAGCTCCAGCGGGTCGTCCGGGGAGGGCTTGAGCAGGGTGGGGCCGCCCGGGCGCTCGTGCGGCGCGGCACTACCTGGCGGCCATGAACGACCATGCCCACGTCCTGCTGCGTCCCGGCGCCGAGGACCCGCACGCGGCGCTCGCCGCGGTCGACACCGCCAGGGCCGACTACCGGCAGCGCTACGCCGAGGCCCAGATGATCGTGCCCGACGCGGTGTTCGACGAGGTCCGCGAGGTCAACACCGCGCTCGGCGCGGTCTACGGCACCCTGGTCCGCCTGACCCGGGGCATGCCCCGCGAGGGCGACGACCTGCCGGGCGTGCAGCGCGGCGTCCGGCAGGGCTGGCGTCTGCTGTCCCGTATGCGCGCCGCCATGCGCACCGACCTGGACGTGACGGAGCCTTCCCACGGCCAGGACATGCGGCGGCCCCGCAGCTCGCCGTGAACTGCGGGGCCGCGCGCGGACTCAGACCAGGTCGGAGTCGTCCCCAGGTCGGGCAGGTTGGCGAAAGCGTCCGGACCGCGAGCCGATCGCCCGGAGCCGGCGGCGGTCAGCCGCGCCTCCCGGCGTCTCCCGCCGCCGACGGATGGGCCGGAGCCGGGTGACGGACGTCGCGGTGGCGTCCCATGTGTGTGCCCCCGGGATGTCCGCACACCCCGGATGTGCCGTCACCAGGAGGTGGCGGCACATCCGACATGCGGGCCGCCGGCTCAGGACGATGTCAGCTGCCATTGCTGGTTGGTGCCGTTGTTGGCGGTCCATTGCACGACGGCGGCTCCGTCGCTGGTCGACTGGCCGCTCACATCGGCGGCCAGGCCGCTGTCGTGGCTGATGATGGTGTAGTACCCGCCGCCGGTGGGCCGCACGTACCACTGCTGGTTGGTGCCGCCGTTGGCGGTCCACTGCTGTAGCTGGAGGCCGGTGGTGGTGGAACCGCTGTTGACGTCGAGCACCTTGCCGGTGGGGTTGTAGCGCAGGGTGAAGGCGCTGCCCGAGGCGGCGAGGGTCCAGGTCCCGCCGCCGGTCTGCTGGACGGCCTTGGCGCCGTCGGCGGTGGAGTTGCCGGCGATGGCCAGCGGCTTGCCGCTGTTGCGGTTGACGATCCGGTAGGTGCCCGGCGCGGGGCTCGTGGAGCTGCCCAGGGTGAAGTACTCGACCGCGTCGCTGAACACGGTCGTCCCGGCCTTGCTGGTGGACAGCACGAGGTAGACCCGGGAGCCGCTGGACGGCGCGGTGAACGACACGTTCTGCGTCGACTTCGAGCCGAGCGGGACGGTGAGGGTGGTGTTCCCGGAGGCGATCACCGGGCCGGTGGCGCTGTCGAGGTGGGCGCTCCAGGCGAAGCCCACGGCGGTGCCGGTGAAGCCGTCGTTGAACACCGAGATCGTACGGTTCACGGTGCTGTTGGCGGCGTATCCGGGGACCGCCTGCGGGAGCGGGAAGGTGCCGTTGGAGTCCGACACACCGGAGGCCGACCAGTAGGGCAGGTCGATCGCGGCCACCGGGTTGAACGCGGCCTGGACCCGCTGGATCTGCGGATTGCTCCACGGGTCGGAGAGGTTGTCGACGCCGTAGACGGGATGGCCGCCCTCTTCGGGGGTGAAGTCGGTGCTGCGGACGCCAGGTATGACGCTCGCCCAGGCGGACAGCAGGGTGTAGGGGCGCAGGTCGCTGGCGTCCTTGCCGCGCTTGGCCACCATCGTGGTGGCGAACCACTCGAAGCCCTGCTTGGTGTTGCACTTCGGCCAGATGTACTCGCCCTCGCCGTCGGGCCGGCCGGCCACCGAGACGACCTTCTCGCCGTAGTTGCCGAAACCGTCCAGGTAGTGCCCGAAGACATCGAAGTTGGCGTACGTCATGTTGGGGTAGGGGTTGGCCGGAGCGCCGACCCACGCGTCGACGCTGACCGGCCGGGTGCCGTCGTTGCCGTTCATCGCCGCGTACAGGTCCTTCTCGAACTGCTCCGAGTCGTCACCGCTGCTGCCGGGCTCGTTGCTCTGGCTCCAGCGGATCACGGCCGGGTGGTTGCGGTCGCGCAGGGTCAGCGCGCGGGCGTGGTCGACCATGTTGTCGTGCCCGGCGACGAAGTCCTGAAGGGCGTTGGAGCCGCGGATGCCGGTCTCGTCGATGATCATCAGGCCCATCTCGTCGGCCACGTCGAGCATGTAGGGGCTGGCCGGCTCCTGATGAATGCGGACCACGTTGTAGTTCAGCCGCTGGTAGTTGTCGACCGCCTGCGGCCAGCCGCCGTTGCCCGAGGAGGGCGCGAGGAAGCCGGGCAGCGTGTCGTAGGCGTCGCCCTTGCCGCCGTTGTTGACGCGGTCGAAGTCCGCGCCCTGGAGGTTGTCGCCGCGGAAGTTCACCCGCACGCCGTTGAGGTAGTAGTACTCGCCGTTCTGGCTGCTCTCCCGGAATCCGAAGCGGTAGGTCGCGTCGCTGGTGCGGCCGTCGTCGGTCGCCGCGTGGACCGTCAGACGGTGCAGTTGGGCGCGATACCCCTGCCGGTAGGGGACGTTGGGCCACCAGTACGAGGAGGAGCCCAGGTTCCACGCCACCGGCCCGACCGTCACCTTGGCGGTCGAGTGGGCGGCGACGCTGACCGTGCGGCTGGGCAGGGACGGGTAGGTGAACGACGTGCCGTTGTCCGAGGCGAGCGAGCCGGTCAGGGTCACCGACCGGGCGCTGGCGGAGGTGTTCGTCACGGAGACGTCGTAGGTGAGGGTCTGGTTCGCCACCGACGTACGGACGAACGTGTCGCTGACGTACACCGCCGGATACACGCGCAGGAACGCCGAACGGAAGATCCCCTGCGGTACGGCCTCGGCCCAGTCGGCCGCGTCGGGCACCAGATACCTGCCGTTCGCGGGGTTCTTCAGGGCGCCCCTGCCCTTCACATCGACCGTGATGGTGTGCGTGGTACCCGGCGCCGCGTACGCGCTGATGTCGAAGCTCGACGGCGTGAAGGAGGTGGTCTTGGTGGCGACCACGTGCCCGTCCACCGACAGCGTCGCCTGGTGGTTCACCGCGCCGAACTCGATCCACGTCGACTGCGGCTGCCCGGAGTCCGGCACGGTGATCGTGCGGGAGTACACCGCCTCGGTCACATCGGTGAAGCCCTGCTTGTACCAGCCGCCACCCGGCACCGTGATCGACGTCGCCGACCGGCCCACCGGAGTGAACCCCCACGTGCCGGACAGGTCGGTCGACGCGATCGCGGCGTTGCCCGCGGTGAAGCCGTCGGTGCCGGAGGCCGGCGAGGCGGCGGCCGGCGTGGCGACGGCCGGCGTGGCTCGAGGGGCGGTCGCCGTGGCCGGCTGTATTCCCACAGCCCCGGTCAGCAGCCCCACGACGGCCACGGACCAAAGGGCCAGGCGTCGACGGCGCGGCGGCTGTACGTGTTGTCGCTTCACACGATCCTCCTTGTATACGGACCAGGCACGGGCAGGTGGTGAACCGGTCGGGGCTGCGCTGAAGCAGTAAGGCGGTGAGCGACCCGCCGGGTTGGCCTTGTCCCACCACAACTCGCCGACAACCAGGGGGAAAAGGGCCGCCCGGACCGCCCGACCTCTCGGCTCGCCTGACAGGCACCCATTTTGTTAGCGCTCACATTTATCGATCGGTCGGAGATATGGCTTCACCGGAGGGACAGATGTTTCGGATACAAGAACCTGCCCTGCACCCTTCGCGGTGTCAAGCCTCAGGACACGAACCGATTCACCCGGTCATCGGTGAGACCTCCCGCCCCAACCCTTGCCCCGGGCGCCCCGGTGCTCGCATCGGCGCCAGAAGCCGAGGTCCCCGCGCGGACGGCCGGCGCGCGAGGCCGGCGCCGGAACAGGCTCGTACCGCACGCCCCTTGAGGTGGCGCCGAAGGATGCGCCTGACCCACAGCGTCGGCCGTGCAGGACGTCAAGAGCAACGGATCTGCCTGTTTCAAGATCTTCGCCGCTGCAGACCCATCGGAGTCCAGGTGCCGGCTGATTTGGCTTGAATGACCAACGGAGGTGCCAGATGAGTACGACTCATCGCCGCTTGACGCTCGGCATGAGCGGACGTTGCTGTCGGTCTGAGTACCACGATCAGGCCTTGCGCCGGCACCGGCCGGACCTGCTGCTGGTGCTCGCCAACAACGAGGCCGCGCGGTGGGACGCGGTGAAGGAGCGCGCACACGGCCACCTCGCCCTCTTCGACGTGGTGGCCTCGTCCTGGCGCGTGGGCCAGGTCAAGCCCACACCCGCCTTCTTCGCGGCCGTCGCGCGACACTGCGGCCGGCCGCTCGACGACGCCGTCATGGTTGACGACAACCCCGAGGTGATCGCGGCGGCCAGGCAACAGGGGCTCGGCGTCCTGCTGGCCGACACGCCCGCCGCGCTCGCCGCCGGCGTTGCCGGGCTGCTGAGGGCGGGCGCGGGAATGGAGTAGGTTGAGCCTTGTGACGACGGTCGAGCTGAAGATCAGGTTCCCGGTCGACGACGTGGTGCTCTCGGCGCTGCACCATGCGGCCTTCGATCCGGACAGTGCGGTCGACGACTTCACGGTGATCCCGTGGGCGAGCCGGCTGGAGCGGCACAGCCTGACCTGGATCGGCGCGTTCAGCGGCGCAAGGCTGGTCGGCTTCGTGCACGCGGTGTGGGACGGCGGGGCGCATGCGTTCGTGCTCGACACCTCGGTCCACCCCGAGTTCCAGCGGCGCAACATCGGCAAGGACCTGGTCGACGCGGTAACGGTCGAGGCGGTCCGCGCCGGGTGCGAATGGGTGCACGTGGACTACGACGAGGAGAACGTCGACTTCTACGAGAAGGCGTGCGGCTTTCGGCCCACGCCCGCCGGCCTCCGCTCGGCGCGCGACGTGCGGACCGCCTGAGCCGCACGGCCGTCCGGCCTGCGCGGGGCCGGTCCCGGCCACCTGTCCTGCGGGCTCTGGTGTTCAGCGAAGAACACAGGGATACCGGTCTCGACCCGGAACTCCGTGCGCCGACATTTCCTCGGCTCGGTCCCATATCAGCGACCGCGTCCGCTGCTCGGGGAGCATCGACATCGTGTGGGCGAGAGCCTTCTTCCTGGAGACCGCTCCATATCCGGCCAGCGCGAGGCCGTTCTTCGTTCGAGGGATCGTGCCGTATCCCTCTTCGCGGGGCAGACGAACCAGCACGGTGAACCGCGTCGACCGCTCGACAACCGTGCCGATCAAGGATGGTTTCCAGCCCGGAACGCATCGCCTGCGGGCTCCCTGTTCCTCCCACCGGGGTGGCTGACCAATACGGATGAGATTTTCGGCAGGGACAGGCTGGTGGACGCTCCTACCTGGTCAGGATGGTGCCGCTGCTGAAGCTGTCGCCCTCCTCGCTTGACACGTAGTGCCAGCCGACGATGGTCAGCCGGTTGCCGGAGGCCGCTACGGCGGTGACGCCCAGGGGAAGTTGCGGGTCGTTCTGAGGCAGCCCCAGTGACTTCCAACCGCCCGTGGAGGTCAGGCTCAGACCGACGGCCCCGTCATCGATGCCGCCCACGACGACGACGCCGCTCTTGCCCTGAAGGGCCACGGACTGAAGGGCGAACGTTCCCCGCGGCAGCTGCACCTGGGTCCACGAGATGCCGTCCCAGTGCAGGGCAAGGCCTGCCGGGGTCTGTTTGTCGGTGTCGCGGGACCAGCCCACCGCCCATACGTCGTTCGGGGTGCGGGCGGCGACGTCGAAAAGGATCGCCGAGTCTGCGAAGGCAGGGGTCGGCGTGAGAGTCCACCGGTGCCCGTTCCAGTGCGTGGCGACGGACTGGCCGGTGGCCTCGTCCACTCCCACCACCCAGACGTCGTTCGGCGCCACTTCCTCGACCTGGTTCAGGCTCCAGTCCTGCGAGCCCGGGATCTGCACGGACCGCCACCGCTTGCCGTCCCAGTGCTGCACCACGGGTACGGCCGTGAACGGATCCTCGACGTAGCCCTGCCCCACCGCCCAGGCGTCCTTGGCGGAGACCGCGCTCACCGACAGCAGGCTCGCCTCGATGGTTCCGGCCGGGAGGCCCTGGTCGGACGTCAGGTGCCATTGGCCGGCGGTGTACCGACCGACCAGCACTCCCTGACCGCCGCCCTGGTCGCCAACGAAGAAGGCCGAGCCGTCGGCGGCGGTGGCGATGTCGTTGACCCTGCTGTCCCACGCGCCGGCGCCCCGCAGCGGCAGCTGCCGCCAGGTGCCGCCCGCGGCGAGGTCGCGCTTGTACAAGGTCGGGGTGAACGAGACCCCTCCGTCGGAGTCGGCGGCGACGGCGGCGCCCCCCGCCCAGGTGACCGAGGGACTCTGCTGCGCCACACTCATCATAGAAACTTCTCCCGTCGGCGTCTCCACCCACGGCCTGCCCCCCACCGGCTCGGCCGCAGCCGTCCCGCTCAGCGCCAACGCACCGACCCCGGCTCCCGCCAATACCGCGGCGATCCGGCGTCCGATGGTCATCGTGCTCTGTGTCATCTTCCGTGCTCCCCCTCGATCCGTGCGACGAATCGGGGAGATGCCGGCCCGTCCCCGACGGCCCGCCACCCCCCAGTGCTCGGCCGGCGCGAGGACGCGCCGTACCGGTACTAGTAAAGAGAGCGTGCCCCGTTCAACGGTTGCACGTGAACGCCAATGAGACCGGCGGGCGTTGGGCTGAGTCCCGTTGGACGGGGAGCGGGACGCGGCACTTCGGGGCGGGAGACCGCGACCTCGCCCTCGCCGCCAAGGCTGAAAGACCCGCATCGTCGTTGCCTGCGACGGCCTCCAACGCCGCCAGCGCCCGCAGATGGTCATCGTCAGTCAGCTCAATCTCCATGGCCCCGCAGAGTAGGCCGCGCCGACAACCCGCCCGATTCTCGCACCACCACCGCGACTACGCCTGCGCAACAGGCGGCAACGGAACTGACCCGACAGCCCCCTGCCCCGCCATCGACACTCCTCCGTCCGGAGTTCCTCGCTGTGGTCAGGAGTTCAGGAGCCGCTGGAACTGCTTGTCGAAGTCACGAGGATCCTTGCCCAGCGACTCTTTGACCATCGCGGTGAAGTCGTCGACGACAACCTCGAACGCATCAGCCCCGACACCGTCGAGGGTGATACGGGCGACATCGGCGGGGTCCATCTTGGGTACGTCGTAGTCCTTCATCATGTCGGTGTCCGCGGCTCCGAGGTGCACCGAGGTGACGCTCGTGCCCTGCCCGGCCAGCTCCTGGCGCAGGGCGTTGCTCATGCTCCAGACGGCGGCCTTCGAGACCGCGTAGGCGCTGCTGCCGGGGAAGACGAACCAGGACGCCGACGAGGCGATGTTCACCATCGCGCCCCCGCCGTTCGCCGCGAGAACCGGCGCGAAGGCGCGGGCCATGGACAGCGTGCCCCAGAAGTTGACGTCCAGTGCAGCACGGACAGCGTCCAGGTCACCGAGCAGGGTGCCGCCGCCGATTCCGGCGTTGTTGACGAGCAGGTTGACGTCGCCCGCTGCGCGGGCTGCCGCCGCGACGGCAAGGGGGGCGGAGATGTCCAGGGCGAGGACCTCGACACCGTCGAGGTCGATCGACTCGGGTCGGCGAGCGGTCGCGTAGACCTTCGCCCCCCGCTCGACGAGCTGGGCAGCGAGATGACGGCCGATGCCGCGGTTGGCTCCGGTGACGAGCGCGGTGGCTCCGTGGATGTTCATAGGACGTAGGCTAAAACCTCACGTCAACGTGAGGATCAAGTCCGTTCCCCTCGGGAGGTGCCATGCGGATCGGGAAGGTGGCCGAAGGCGCTGGGGTCAGCGTCCGTGCGCTGCGGTACTACGAAGAGCAGGGACTCGTCATCGCCGACCGCAGTCCCAGCGGCCACCGGCAGTATCCCGAGTCCGCCGTTGAGCGGGTGAAGTTCATCCAGCTTCTCTACTCGGCCGGACTGAGCAGCAAAGCGATCTTGCAGGTCCTGCCCTTCCTGGACACCCTCGTCGCGACCCCACGGATGACACAGCGGCTCAAGGACGAACGCGACCGCATCCGAACCCAGATCGACGACCTGACCAGGGCGCACGACCGACTCGATGAGCTGATCGGTCTCGCCACCGAATCCGCGACCTCTCCAGTTACCTGCTCGGAGAGGGTCAGTCCAGCCAACGGCTCTGTTCCGTAGTCGGTGGCGACGGCAGGTGGCAGTCATCGGAGCAGGATGCGGTGGCGGAGGAGGTCGAATCCTGCTCGGCGAGCAGGGAATCGTGCGCGCTGGGCGCTCGGCTCGGCCGACGTCTGGGCCTACGCTGGAGCCTGATCGGCCTGTCTCGCTGCGGCCGTCCTCGCCGTCACCCTCGCTGCCACCCGCACCGTCGATGGAACCGGACACGGCCTTCAACTCGCCCCCGCCCAGCGGCCGCGAGCTCCTGGCCGTCCTGCGGTTCACCGCACTCCCCCGCCCCGCCGCGACCTCGAGTGGCTGGGGCCGGACACCTCAAGAAGCGCGAGCATGGTGGGAAGCAGGTCGCTGCTCAGGGGATCCGGGTTGCTGCTGTCGATCGCACCCTCCAGGGCGAGGGCCGTGTATCCGTGCACGAGAGACCAGACCGCGTAGCTCGGCAGCAGTGCGGGGTCGGCGTCGCCAGCCACCGGTTCGGCGTCCTCGCCGCGTATGCCTCGATCCAGGGCGCGGAGGGCGCGGTGCTTCTGCTCGGCCAGTTCGGGTGCGGTGAAGTCGAACTGCGTCATCCGCCACATCAGGTCGAACAGGGCACGGTTCTCACCCGCGAAGGCGACGTACTGCGCAGCGATGCATGTGACGCGCTCGCGCGCGTCGAGCCCAGCGAGTTCGAGTGATTCGAGCCGATCGCAGAGCTGCCGGTACGCACGGGTCGCGAGCGCACCCAGCAGCCCGCGCGCGTCACCGAAGTGATGCTTGGGAGCAGACTGCGACACCCCCGCCCGTCGTGCGGCTTCGCGCATGCTGAACCCGGCGACGCCTTTCTCGGTCAGCACGACGAGCGCGCTGTCGAGCAGCGCGGCGCGCAGGTTGCCGTGATGGTACTGATCCCCGGTGAGTGGTTCCTTGTCCATCCCACCATCTTGACAGTGAGCAGATGATCCGTAAACTGCTCACTGTCAAGATGGTGGGCGGGAGTGGATATGGCAGACATGGTGCTGGTCACGGGCATCTCGGGGTTCATCGGTGGTCACATCGGAGCCGAGCTGCTGCGGCGCGGATACGCGGTACGTGGCTCGGTGAGGTCGCGCTCCCGTATCGGCGAGGTGCATGCGGCGATGGCGACAGCGGGCGTCGACACCGCAAGGCTCGAGATCTGCCGGCTCGACCTGCTGGCCGATCAGGGGTGGGCGGAAGCGGCCGACGGGTGCCGATACGTCCTGCATGTGGCCTCCCCGTTCGTGTTGGCAAAACCGAAAGATCCGGACGAGCTGATCCGTCCCGCCGTCGAGGGGGCGACCCGAGCGGTCGCAGCGGCGCTGGATGGGGGCGTCGAGCGAGTGGTGATGACCTCGGCATTGGCGACGATGCAGTTCGCCCGCGCACCCAAAGGCCACATCTACACCGACGCCGACTGGACCGACCCGGACGATCCGCGCCTGAACGCGTACACCGTCTCCAAGATCAAGGCCGAGCGGGCCGCCCGAGAACTCGTGGAGCAACGCGGGGTCCCGGACCGGCTTGCAGCCATCAACCCGGGCGCGGTGATCGGGCCACTCCTGACGAACGATCCCGGCACCTCGGTCACCGCGATCCAACAGATCATGTCGGGGGCACTCCCGATGATCCCCGACCTTCGGCTTCCGTGGGTCGATGTGCGGGACGTCGCCGACGCCCACATCGCTGCGATGACCTCCGCGAGTGCAGCCGGTCGCCGCACGATCATCGCCACCGACCCGATGTCGCTCATCGAGGTTGCCAGCGTGATCCGCGAACGCCTTCCCGAAGCGAGCCGGAAGTTGCCCGCACGGGCGATGCCGACTTGGTTCACCTGGCTCGCCAGCGTGTTCGAGCCCCAACTGCGCGACAACCGCTGGCTGATCGGCCAGAAGCAGCGCTTCGATCGCACCACCGCCGAGACCCTCCTCGGACACCCGTTGCGATCCATCCCCGACGCGATCGAGCAGACCGCACGCAGCCTGACCGACCACCAGCTCATCTGAGAGGGCGTCCCGTCTGAAGAAGCCAGACGTCGAGTTCGCACCCCTCCCTCGTGAACTCGTTTCCTGGATCCTCGCCGCGGTCTACCTGGTGCTTGCGGCGCTCGTGTGGTTGATTCCCGAACGCGCTCGTCCCGAGTCGACAACCCGGGAACCCGTCTGGGGGTCGCTGTTGCCGAGCGCCGGGCTTCCGCAGGCCACGCGGCCGGCCTTCTTCGCACTGCTTCCGTCGATCGGCGCGACGTGGGCACTCGCCGGACTGTACCTGTCACTCGGGTCATCCGTGCTCGGCACTGTCCTCGATGTGCACAGTCATTTTGTCGTGGGCATCGTGCTGGGAGTGTTCTTCGCCGCAGGGATAGCAGGCACCGCCGTCTCGCCAGTCCTCCCGCCGAAAACTCGCGAGCGGTTCGGCTACGGACCTCTCGCCGTCGGCGTCCTGGTCACGATCGCGGCAATGCTGAACAGTGCGCCGCCCCTCTACGTGGTCGGGTCGGTGATCGCGGGATTCGGATTCGGCGCGTCGTTCCGCTTCTCTCGCGTTCAGTGTGCCGGCGCTCGTGGCCGGGCTCGCCGTCGAACGGTTCGGACTCAAGGCAAAAGCTGTCACCCACGGGACACTGGAGGTCGCGCTGGTTCTGGTCGCGGTGGTCGCGGGGATCGTCCGGGCGCGCCGGCAGGTCAGTGCGGAAGAGCACGAGGAGGGCAAAGCCATGATGGTGGTTTCACGTACTTTCGGCACACGTCGCCACACGACGCACTACATCGAGTGCGGGCCGGCCGACGGACCACTGATGATCTTCCTCCACGGCTGGCCGGGCATCGGTCTGATGTGGCGCGCCCAGATGGACGCGTTCGCCGCCGACGGCTGGCACTGCGTCGCTCCCGACCTACGCGGCTACGGCGGGTCATCCGCCCCGGCGAACAACGACGCCTACACCATCGAAGAAGTCGTGGCGGACATGGTGGAGCTCCATGATCACCTCGGCGGCAGGACCGCGATCTGGGTCGGCCACGACTGGGGCAGCATAGTCGTCGGCGCACTCGCCGCGCACGAGCCCAAGCGCTGCCGTGGCGCCGTGCTGACCTCGTGGGCGTACTTTCCTGACGCGAACAGCCTGGCCACCCTCGTGCCGCTGGTCGACCGAGCGATCTACCCGGCCGACCGGTATCCGGATGGCCAGTGGGACTACTACCGCTACTACACGACGCATTTCGAGACAGCGGTCGCCGACCTCGACGAAGATCGAGCGGCGACGCTCGCCTCCACCTATCGGCCCGGCAGCCCCGCCGCGATCCGCAAGGTCTCGCCGACAGCGACGGTCACGCGCGACGGCGGGCGCTTCGGCGCCGCGCACCGCGCCTCGCGGACTCCGGCCGACCCGGCCCTCTGGCCGCCGGCGGACTTCGACGTGCTGGTACAGGCGTTCAAGACTCACGGCTTTGGTCCTCCCTCCGCGTGGTACACCAACGACGACGCCAACATCGCCTACGCACACAAAGCGCCCAATGGCGGCCGCCTGTCGCAGCCGGTGCTGTTCATCAACGGCGCGTGGGACGCGATCTGCACCATCACGGGAAATCGCCAAGGTGACCCGATGCGCGCGGCCTGTGGGGACCTCACGGTGACGGATGTGCCTGCCGGACACTGGCTGCCACTGGAACGCAAGGCGGAACACATCGAAGCCGTCCGCACCTGGCTCCGAAGCAAAAATCTTTGACGCGGCAGCGGTGGAGGCTCGAACCTTTGCGGGGAACGAGCCGCGGCACCCCCTCCCCTTATACCCGTTATACCCGGGATGGTTCAGCCACCGGAATTTTTCCGCAGCCGTTCTGCGGGCGTCGGGCCGGGACCACGACGTGTGAACCACCGGGTCGTATCCACATCCCGGCCGCGGCGCAGCCCGCCTTGGCGGCGGTTCAGGCGGTCGAAGTGATCGCTCGGGTGACGGCTGTGATCGCCGGAGCAGGGCGGCCGGCGAGGCGGGCCACGAGCACCCGGCGGATCTCGGGAGGTGCGCCATCGACGCGCAGCAGGCTCACGCCGGGCGGAAGCACCGGTGAGAACCGGGACGGCACCGTCGTCACGCCGAAGCCGCCGGCGACCAATTGGAGCTTTGTCAGCCAGTCGCGAGCGGAGTGGATGACGCGTGGCCGTCCGGGCAGGCCGGGCCACACGCCGAGCAGTGGCTCGGCGGCCGATGACGGGGCGGCGATCCACGATGCGTCGACCAACTCGTCGACGTCCACCGTGGTGCGTCCGGCGAACTGCCCGTTCGACGGCACCGCCACGACCAGTTCGGTGTCCGCGACGGTCTCGACGTGCAGGCGGGGCGACTCGCCGTCGAAGGGCCGGTGGGGCGGGCGGGACGTGAGTACGGCGAGGTCGAGGGAGCCCGCGCGTAGCGCCCTGATCAGGGTGGGTGTGGTGCCCTCGCTGGTGGTGATCGTGATCTGCGGGTCGGCCGCCGCGAGGTGTGCGAGTGCGGCGGGCAGGATCGCCGCGCCCGCGCTCAGGAACATGCCGAGCCGTACGGGTTCGGTCTGCGGGACGGTGCCGGTGAGCTCACGCTCGGCCGCCGCGAGCGAGGCCAGGACCGTGTGGGCGTGACGTAGCAGGGTCAGGCCGGCGGGGGTGAGCCGTACCCCGTCCGGGCGGCGTTCGAACAAGGTGGTGCCCGTGCTGCGTTCGAGGGCGGCGGCCTGGCGTGAGACCGCCGACTGTGTGTAGCCGAGTCGGGCGGCTGCCGCGGTGAAGCTGCCGGATTCGGCGATCTGCCGCAGGACTCGCAGTCCAGCGCTGGAGATATCCATGCTGCCTACGCATACCACGGATGCCAGATCATCGCTTCCCGCATGCTCACTCGGCTCGTAGTGTCGATCTCACAAGCACGAAGAACCACAAAGAACCATGAAGAACCACAGCGATCCATGATGAACATGGACGAACACGGAGGCCGACAAGGTGCGAGCAGCAGTCCTGACGCAGTTCGGCGCCCCGCTCACAGTGCGGGAGCTGCCCGACCCCGAGGCCGGGGGCGGTGAGGTGCTGGTCGAGGTCCTCGGCACGTGCGTGGCGCCCTACGCGGCCGAGGTCTTCAGCGGCGAGCGGAACTACCCCCTCGTCCTTCCCGTCGTGCCCGGTATCGGTGGCGTGGGGCGGATCGTCCACGTCGGCCCGGACGCCACCCGGCTGCGCGTCGGCGACCTGGTGTGGTGCGACTCGACGGTACGTTCGCGGGACGACGCCCTGACGCCCGACATCACGCTCCAGGGCTGGAGTTCGCGCGGCGAGGGTGGCGCGCGGCTCGCCCGGCACCTGCACGACGGCTCGTTCGCCGAGCTCATGCGGGTCCCGACGGAGAACGCCTTCCCGCTGCCCACCGCGGCAGGGGACGATCCGGCCCGCTGGGCCGCACTCAGCGTGCACGCCATCCCCTACGGCGGCCTGCTGGCGGGCGAGTTGGCAGCGGGCGAGACGCTGCTCGTCAGCGGAGCCACCGGCAACCTCGGCAGCAGCGCGGTCGCAGTCGCGCTCGCGATGGGAGCGGGCCGTGTGGTCGCCCCGGGCCGCAACCGGGCAGCGCTCGACCTTCTCGCCGACCGGTTCGGTCCGCGTCTGCGCCCCGTGCCGCTGACCGGAGACGAGGCCACCGACCACGCGGCGATGTCCACGGCGGCCGACGGCCCGATCGACATGGTGATCGACCTGCTTCCGCCGAGCGCGCCCAGCTCGGCCTCGCGGGCCGCGGCCATGACCGTCCGCGAGTACGGCCGCGTCGTCCTCATGGGCGGCGTCGGCATGCTCGGTGGAGACGACCTCGCACTCCCTTACCCATGGATCATGCGCAACTCGATCACCCTGCGTGGCCAGTGGATGTACCCGCGTACAGCCAACGTCGGCATCATCCGCCTCCTCTCCTCGGGCACTTTGGATCTCGCCCCCGAACGGGTCCGGTCGTTCGACCTCGACTCCGTCAACGACGCCATCACGTACGCCTCCGCACACGGCGGTCCCTTCGACCGCACCAGCCTCACCCCGTCCGCCGGCTGACACCGCCCACCGGTCCATGACATACAACCGCGCCTCATACACAACGCCAGGAGTCAGCCCCGGAATCGCACCAGCAGCGCACCGACCGGAGCGCCTGCGGATGTTCCCACGACTGCCTCAGCTCCCGCCAGGTCGACACCGGCCTCGCGCAGCCCTGTGAGCAGACCGGTCTGCCAACCGACACCGACGGCGCCGCCGCCTCCGAGAACGAGAGCGCGTGTTGGTGAGCCATTTTGCGGAGAAGTCGTTGTTGTTCCTTCACGGTGATGTCGATCGTCCCGTTGCGCGTGTTCGCAGGCCGGGCCTCTTCCGCCCGGTATCAGAAGTGGGAATCTTCACAGCGGGTCCTTCGACCCTGTGCGGTGGCGCAACGGCAGATCGGACGGGGCACGATCGCCGGATCTACCGGGCCCCGGGGCGGGTTCGGGCGACCAGCCTGGTCTCGATGTTGCGCAGGGTCGAGATCGCGGCGTCGATGTCGTCGGAATCGGTCACGGCTTCCTCGAGAAGGCGGCTCCAGGCCTCATGCAGCCGCTGCAGGTTCTCCTGGGCCTTCTCGGTGGGATAGAGGCGTACCCGCCGCGCATCGTGCGCATCGACTTCGCGGCGCACGAAGCCCGCCTGCTCCAGGCGGCGGATCGCCCGGCTGAAGTTGCTGGAGATCAGCTGGGTGGCCTCGGCGGCCGCGCTGGCCGTTCCGCCGGGGTGGCGGTCGATATAGCGCATCACCGCTCCCTCCAACGGCGTTCCCGACTCGGCTTCGGCCTCCTTCGACGCCTGGATGTGGCGACCCACCGCCAGGATCAGGTCGGCGAGCTCGAACAACCTCGAAATCTGCTCCTCATCCATCTGCCAGGACCTCCGTAGGCGCCGCTTATTAGTATCAATTGATAGGGATTTTGGAATTTCAGCCGCGCGGTGGCTAGCCCTGCCGAATGACAGGCAATGGCAGGGCTGGTGCCGCCCGAGCCGCCGTCCGATGCACTGGGTATCGCTGCGGTTCATGCGTGCCGGGCGGCGCTGACGGCAAACGCGGACGTGTCCTGTTGCGACTGGTCAGGCTTCGAGGCCGTAGAGCGCTGCCGCATTGGCGTAGGTGAACTTCTGCCGGTCTTCGTCGGATGCGAAGTGCCCGAGGAAGGCGGCGATCTCTTCCCGGGTCGGGTGCTGGAACGGGTAGTCGGTGGAGAAGACCAGCCGGTCGACGGAAGTCACCGACAGGGCGTGCTGCAGCAGCGCCGGGTTCAGCATGCCGGAAGACGTGATGTAGAAGTTCGTACGGATGTAGTCCGAGACGGACCGTTGCAGGCCGGCGATGCGTGAGAGACTGTTTGCCCGGTCCAGCCAGAACAGCAGCATCTCACCCCAGTGGCCGAGGACGATCTGCAACTCCGGGTGCCGGTCGAAGGTGCCGCTCAGGATGAGCCTGAGAGCCGCCGTCGCGGCGTCCAGGTGCCAGCCCCATCCGAAGGTCGCGAGGCCGAGCTCGGTGATCGTGTCGAAGCCTCGGTAGGAGGCGTCGCGTACCGCGTCCGAGGGGATCTGCGGGTGGAGGAACACTGGCTGGCCGAGCTCCGCGGCGGCCGCGAAGAAATCCTCGTAGGCCAGGTCATCGAGGAAACGGTCGCCCGATCGGCCGTAGACCATCGTGCCGACGTGGCCTTGCCCGGCGGCCCGGACGAGCTCGTCGGCCACGTGCTCCGGGGCGGACATCGGCAGGGTCGACAGCGTCCGGAACCGCGTCGGGTTCTTGTTGGCGGCCGCGATCGCCGTGTCGTTCGCGGCGCGGCTCAGGCGCAGGGCGTCTTCGGGTGGCAGCGGATGTGCCCCTGGAGGCGTCAGAGCGAGGATCGAGACGTCGATCCCTTGCGCGTCCATCGCGGCGATCCGGCCCTCACCCAAGTCCTCCAGCCGCTGCCGGTGGTCGCCCATCTCGTTGAAGGCGAGGCTCTCGTCCCGACGAGGCATAGCGTTGAGGGCGGATGTCAGTTCCGGCGAGATCCAGTGTTCTTCGATGGCGACGAGAGGCATGGCGCTCGATCCGATCGCAATAGGTATCAATTGATAGTTAACCTAGCGCCCACAGAGGACGGCTGTCAAATGATACTAATCAACTGACAGGTAAATTGGCTCCATGGGCACGCACCGGACGGCGGCAGCCTGGGTCAGCGAGAGCGTCTTGGTTTGTCCCCCGGTCTGGTCCGGCGGTGAGCGGGGCGGATCGAGCCCGGGCAGCGGCCGGTCCCCGTCCGTTCGTCGTTCCGCTCGGCCAGCACCGCGCCGACCAGGCGGATCAGGGCGGTGCGGTCGGGGAAGATGCCGACCACGTCGGTGCGGCGGCGTGGCCACCCACGGCTGGGCGGCGTACGCAGCCGCACGGCCAGATCGGCAGTACACCGCCGCTGATGGGTGGGCGACTCGACCAGACAGGCGGCAGCGGACTGACGGCACGTCGAAGCTCCGGTCGAACAAGGTGACTTGGCGAGGTCACCCCTCTCAACCGGAGCTTCGTCGCGTTCGCAGCGCCCCACTGGCACGTCGTCACGCCGCCGTGACCAGTACACCTACATGATGAATCCGATTCTCAAACGCCCTGCGGACGATCGTCATGTCGCGGAGTTCATTGAGCTGCCGGATGTGCTGCGCTGTGCCGGACGACCACAGGGTTCGGCCATCCTCATCGCCAAGTTGAAGCTCACCTCGATGAGCCCATCGGGCAACACGCGAGACTCCCGTCCGTTCAGTGTCGGCCGACGAGCGAACAGCGTCGCAGCCGGTCTCGGGCAAGGAGAGGCAGAACACCAGCAGGACCGTCACCTTCAGCGACGGCCAGGGCCGGAAACTGTTCTCCGGCGTGGGAGAGGTCCGGCCGGCCGTGTGCACGACCCGACCGTCCTGCGCACCGAGGGCATCCCCGAGCAGTTCCACCAGCATCCGACGGTGACGGCGAAGGTCGACTCCGTTTACCAGGGCCTGGCCAGGAAGTTTCCCGACCAGGTGGCCGCCCTGCCGAAGGAACGCCCACCCGCCGCGAGCACAGCACCGAACCGATGGTGCGGGTCAGTGCAGTGGCAGGCTTTCGAGGGTGAAGACCGGGCTGGTCAGCGGGTCGCCGTACAGGTAGGTGTCCATCTGGGAGTTGGTCACCAGCAGCCGGTCCCGGCTCACGGCGACACCGGTGGTGGTGTCGGCGCCGGGGTAGGTGCGGGCGGAGACCACGGCGGCCCGGGTGTTGTCGCCGGACAGCCGGACGGCGTCGACCTCGTTGTTCACGGAACGGGCGATGTACAGGGTGTTCCCTTGCCTGGCGATGCCGTCGGCGCTGGTCAGGGCCAGTGCGGCGATCTTGCGGATCTCACCGGTGGCGAGGGTGAGCCGGTAGAGCGCTCCGCTGTACCAGTAGCCGATGATCAGCGACTTGCCGTCGGGGGCGGTGACGATGCCGTTGCCGTTGGACTGGCCGGCCACGTAGTCCGGCAGGCGGTATGCCACCTCCAGGGTCCGACGGGCGCCGGTGGCGGGGGCGTTCACCTCGGCGGCCGGGATCCGGTAGACGACGGCGCGGAAGGAGTCGGTGATGTAGACATCCCCGTCGGGGGTGACGGTCTCGTCATTGACGAGAGTCGACTCGCCCGTGTCGGGGACGGTGTAGGAGGAAACGAGCTTCCCGGTCTTCGTGTAGACGAAGAAGTGCCCGGTGAAGGCTCCGGCGACCAGCAGGCGGTTGCCGGTGGCCTTGATCCCGGTGGCCTGGGTGCGGCCGTCCTGGCCGGCCGGCAGGAAGGGTTCGAGCCTCTGCGCCCCGGGGCGTCCGCGGTAGACGGTGCCGTCGGCGATGCTGGCGGTGTAGACGTAGTGGCGGTCGGCCGCGACGCTCTCGGGGAACGCCTGACCGCCGTTGACCGTGATCGTGTAGCCGTTGCCCTCATGGTCGTGGGCGGGCGCGGCGGCGGCGGGAAGCGCGAGGGCCGCCAGAGCGGCGGACGTCGCGGTGAGGGTGAGGAGCGCGCGCCGCCACGTGGCGTGCGGGGTGGTACGGGTGGACATCGTGAAGGTCCTTTCCCCCGAGTGACCGGGAGGGACGTAGGCAAATGGGAGAAGCGAGCCGGGGGTCGGCGGGCTGTCAGCGCAGCGCGTCGGCGATCGCGTCGGCCGGCGAAGTGGTCGGCCGTTCGATCAGGCGCCGCAGGTCACCGGAAGCGGTGAACAGCTCGCCGCGACTCATACCGAGGTCGGCGTCGGCGAGGACGTGCGCCAGCTCGGCGGGCAGGCCGGCGCCGGTCAGCACCTGGGCGAGGCCGTCGGCCGGGAGGTCGGTGTACGTGATCTGCTTCCCGGCGGCGGCCGAGATCGCCGCGGCGAGTTCGGCCAGGGTGAACGCCTCGTCGCCGCCCAGCTCGTACACCTCGTCGGCATGGTCCTCGGTGGTCAGCACGACCGCGGCGGCGTCGGCGTAGTCGGCGCGGGCCGCGGCGCTGATCCTGCCTTGGCCGGCCGACCCGGCAACGCTTCCGTTGCGCAGCACCAGCGGGAGTTGGGCGGTGTAGTTCTCCAGGTACCAGCTATTGCGCAGCATCACACTGGGGACTGCGCGTTCGCGCAGGTACTGCTCCGTGGCGCGATGGGTGGAGGCGAGGACCGTGGTGGCCGTGTCCGCGTGCGACATGCTCGTGTACGCCACCAGCGACACGCCTGCCACCACCGCGGCGTCGATGGCGCGGCGGTGGTTGGCGACCCGCTCGTCCACGGTCGTGGTCGAGATCAGCAACAGCTTGTCCGCGCCCTCGAAGGCCGCCGCGAGACTGTCCGGCTCCGCGAAGTCGGCCCGACGCACCACGACGCCACGGTCGGCGAAGTCCTTGATCCTGGCGATGTCCCGGCCGGTCGCGACGATGTCCGCGGCCGGCACCCCGCGCGCCAGCAGTGCCTCCACGGTGAGCCCGCCCAGATGGCCAGAGGCTCCGGTGACAACGATTGACATGGGTTCGCCCCTTCCTGCCACGGACCTCCCGCAGCACGAATCCCAGGGTGACCTGGTCACTCTCTTTTGGTAAGTAGCCACTTCGAGGTAAGGTGGCCACCCGGACGAAAGGATCGAGGTGAGGTCTGTGGCGACCGCCGAGGATGTGATCGAGCCCATACCGTCATGGGACCCGTACACCCGTGGCTGCCCCTCGCGTGACGTGCTCGACCAGATCGGCAGCAAGTGGGCGGTTCTCATCCTGGGCGAACTCGGCAAGCACGGGGCATGCCGGTTCACCCAGTTGCGGCAGCGGCTCGCGGGAGTCAGCGAGAAGATGCTCACCCAGACGCTGCGCACGCTCGAACGCGACGGCCTGGTCCTGCGGACGGTGTACCCCGAGGTGCCGATCCGGGTGGAGTACGAGTTGACCCCGCTCGGCCAGACACTGAGAGGTCCCCTCAGGGAGCTCACGGAATGGTCAGTGCGGCACATCGAGGAAGTCCTCGCCGCCCGCGAGAAGTACGACGACCACACCGGAAAGCGTTAGTACGGCAAGGGGCTTCGTCACGACGAATGGGGCGACTCTTCTTTTGAGGTTTACTCCAGGTTGAGCATTTCTTCCGCGCCCTCAGCCGGCGGACTGACCGCCGTCGGCGGAGAGGGTGATTCCCGTACTGAAGGTGGCGTCCGCGAGCAGGTACACGATCGCGGCCGCGATCTCGCTCGGGTGGCTGATGCGCTTCATCGGCGACAGGCTCGCCAGGAAGTCGCGCTGTTCTTGCGTACCCGAGGCGAGCATTTCGGTGTTGGTCCCGCCGGGCGCGACCGCGTTGACCCGAACGTTCCGGGTGGCGAATTCGAGACCCACGCTCTTGGTCAGGCCGATGACCGCGTGCTTGGCGGCGGTGTAGGCGGACAGGCCCGGCACGCCGACCAGGCCGCCGACGCTGGCGGTGTTCACGATCGCTCCGCCGCCATTGTCGAGCATGACGGGGATCTCCGCGCGCATGGCGAGCATGACTCCGCGCAGGTTGACCTCGACCGCCCGGTCGAAGTCCTCTGCCCCAGGATGACGGCCCCAGCCTCCGTCAGTTCCAGCCGCTGCTTGCGCCGGTCGTGCACGTCGGCGGAGTACTGGGCCAGCTCGTCGGCGACCAGTGCGTCTGCGACCCGCTGCACGGCCTGGCGGGAGTATCCGGTGGACCTCGCGACAGCCGCCACCGATGTCTTTCCGGCGGCCACCCACAGCATGACCCCTACTGGTCGCCGCCGTGCTGGCGCTGATACTGGTCGGCATACGCAAGCCGGTACAGCCGACGGTCCAGGTCGAGCAGTCGGCGGACCCCGCCCCAGCCCCGGAGAAGACAGCCCGACAGCGGCGGCGCCAGACCGGCCCTGGCGAAAGCAGAGACGTCCCCTCTGTCACAACGCGCTGTTCCTGAGGCCGTCGAGGATGACCGAGAGCAGGTGGCGGGTGCGTTCTTCCCAATCCGGGCCGGTGTCGCTCTTCCACAGGAACGAGACGAGCAGGAGCAGGTCGTCTGCGTCGATGTCGTCGCGGATCTCGTGGCTCGCCTGGCCTACGGCCACCAGGCGTCCGAGAGCCGCGATGACCGGCGGATAGTAGTGGCTTCCGAGGTCGGCCCGGGTCGCGGCCTCGACGGCAAGGGAGGCGCCGTGCTTGATCCGGCCGTAGGCGGCGAGCTGGTCGAGCCACAGCCGCAGAGCGTCGACCGGCGGGTGCGCGCCGAGCAGGTGGTCGGCCGCGTCGATGAGGGCTTCGACGTCGGCGCGGTAGACGGCGAGAAGCAGCGCCTCGCGGTTCGGGAAATGCCGGTAGATCGTTCCCTGGCCGATGCCGACTGCCTTGGCGATCGACTGGACAGTGGCGTCGGGGGACTCGGTGAAGGCGGCGCGCGCGGCATCGAGGATGCGTAGTTCGTTGTTCTGCGCGTCCGAGCGCCGTGCACGCTTCCGGGGCTGGGTCATGGAGCGATTCCGATCTCGAGTACGCCGCCTAGCTATACGGACATATGTCCGCTACGGTTCTCTCTAGCGGACTCATGTCCGGATAGTCGATTAGCGTACTGGAGGACGGGCGATGGCGGGGACTCTCGAGCAAAAGGTCGTGGCTGTCACGGGGGCGAGCAGCGGGATCGGCGCATCCACGGCCCGGCTGCTCGCGCGGTCGGGGGCCCGATTGGTGCTCGGAGCGCGGCGCGAGGATCGCCTGGCCGAACTGGCCGAGGAGCTGCGCGGCGCCGGAGCCGAGGTCGCCTACCGTGCGGTCGACGTGCGTCGCCGCACGGACCTCGCCGCCCTCGTCGAGCTTGCGGGCAGCCGGTTCGGACGCCTCGACGTGCTGATCGGCAACGCGGGCATCGGTCCGATCTCCGAGCTCGACGAGCTGCGCGTTGACGACTGGGACGCGATGGTCGACATCAACCTCAAAGGCCTGATGTACGGGGTCGCCGCCGCCCTGCCGGTATTCCGGCGCCAAGGCCGCGGCCAGTTCGTGCACACCGTCTCGACGGCCGCCTACAAGACCGTGCCCGGCCAGGTCGTCTACTCGGCGACGAAGGCCGCCGCCAGGACGTTCACCGAGGGTCTGCGCCAGGAGGCCGGCCCGTCGATCCGGGTCACGATCGTCTCACCGGGATTCGTCGGCACCGACTTCCTCGAGTCGGTTCCCGACGCCGACCTGCGCCGGAAGATGCTGGAGATGCGGGACCGGATCGCGCTGACGCCCGATGCCGTCGCCCGGGCGATCTCCTTCGCCGTCGAACAGCCCGACGAGGTCGACATCAACGAGATCGTCCTGCGCCCCACCGCGCAAGCCTGAACCCGCCGACCCGACGCCAGTCGCTACCAGGAACGAAGCCTATTCCCATGAAGTTCGACACCAGGGCCATCTTGTCCGGTCTGCACTTCCTTGAGTCACCGCGCTGGCACAACGGTCGCGTGTGGGTGAGCGACATCTACGGCCGCCGCGTGCAATCGGCTGCTGAGGACGGACGCGACCTGCGCGTCGAAGCCGGGTTCGACGGGCTGCCCTCCGGTCTTGCTGGCTTGCCGACGACACGTTGTTGATTGCGATGACCGGCCACGACCACCGGCTGCTGCGTCGCAGTCCGACTGGAGAGCTCAGCGCGCACGCCGACCTCGGAGACGCCCACGGCCCCCTGTGTGACGTGGTCACCGACTTCGACGGCAGTGCATACATTGTGTGTCGCTCCCGACAGCAACCCGACACGTCGTACGGAGCTGACCGAATCCAGTCTGCTCGTAGCCCACGTCGATGTGCCCGTCGCAACCAGCTGACGCGGAGGCTGTGATCCCCGTGCATCCCACTGACCGGCAGTTCGACGTGCCAGTCCCCCCAACGGCGAATCGGCCGGCCTCACACGCCGTGATCACCGGTTCGATCAACGCCCAGCGTTCGTCGGTCACATCGCTGCGGTAGGGCTTGCGCTCGCTCATGCCGCCGCCCCAAAGGCCGCCGACCTGCCGCTTGTCCCCGGACTCACCCGTCCTAGCGGTATCAAAAGGGCGACTGTGCACCGTAGATGGCCAGAGTTTTCACGCTACTTGGCCAACCGGCGGGCAGCTCGTGGTCGGCCAGGTTGACGTTCATGAGAACGGACTCGTGAACGGAGCCAGGTGGGTCTGGCGGCTGGGACTCCGGACCGGCAATCCTGAGCCTCCGCACCGCGCTGTGCCGTCGCGCTGTTGTCACGCCGCTGCGCGTTCGACCGGCGGCCGGCGCCTCAATTCCCGCTGGCGGATGGCTGGCGGCTGGTAGGCCATGTCGAGCGTGCCCGTGTCCGTGCCGGGCGGCACGATGGCGTCGATCCGGTCCAGGACGTCGTCCGGGAGCGTGACCTCCGCGCCCGCGAGCAGATCGTCCAGGTGTGCCATGGTCCGCGGTCCGAGGAGCGCGGATGTGACGCCGGGGTGAGCGAGCACGAAGCCCATCGCCAGATGCGTCAGCGGCATGCCCGCCTCTTCGGCGAGCGGGATGAGCTGTTCGACGGCGTCGAGCCGCCGGTCGTCCTTGAGGTGTTCGAAGCCGTACTGCGAGCGGTGCGTCGCGGCCTCCTGGCCCTTCCGGTAGCGCCCGGTCAGCAGCCCGCCGCCGAGCGGCGACCAGACCAGAGTGCCCATGCCGAACTCCTGCGCCACCGGGAGCACCTCGCGCTCGATGCCCCGGTTGAGGACCGAGTACACCGGTTGCTCGGTACGCGGCCGGGCGAGGCCGCGCCGCTCGGCGACCCAGTGGGCGCGGACGAGCTCGGAGGCGGGCATGGCCGAGGTGCCGAAGGTGCGGATCTTGCCGGCTCGCTGCAGGTCGGTGAGGGCCCCGAGCGTCTCCTCGATGTCCGTGTCGGGGTCCGGGCGGTGAATCTGGTAGATGTCCAGGTAGTCGGTGTCGAGGCGGCGCAGCGAGTCCTCCAGCGCGCGCACCAGCCAGCGCCGGGACGCGCCTTGGTGGTTCGGTTCGTCGCTCATCGGGAACCGGGCCTTCGTCGCGAGCACGATGTCGGCCCGGCGCCCCTTCAGCGCACGGCCGACGATCTCCTCCGACTCGCCGTGCGCGTACATGTCGGCCGTGTCGATGAGGTTGATGCCGGCGTCCAGGGCCCGGTGGATGATGCGGACGCAGTCGTCGTGGTCGGGGTTGCCGAGGGCACCGAACATCATGGCGCCGAGAGCGTAGGGGCTCACCTTGATCCCGGTCTTGCCGAGGCCGCGGTAACGCATGTTCTCTCCTGAGGTCCGTTTGCGAGGTACTGCCCCCAGTCTGGCGGGGAAACGACGGACGATGAATACTTGTAAGTCCAGGTTATTTGAGCGAGAGTACGGGCATGACCCCCGACCGACTCTCCGAAGCACTCGATCTGGTCGAGGTCCGCGGCATCCTCACCGGCGGCATCGCGGCCCGCGGCGGATGGTGGGGCCGCGGACCGCTCTCCGACCCGGTCAAGTTCTTCGCGCTCGTCAGCGGTCGGGCTCGCCTTACCACCGACGGGATCGACGAACCGGTCGACCTCGTGGCGGGTGACGTGGCGATCCTCACCGGCCGCTCCTGGGTCGCGTTCGAGGCCGGCGCGGAACCCCGCCAGGAGGTGCGGCCGGAATCCGACTTCTCCACCGACCGCTTCGCGCGCTCTGACCGCGGCGCCGACGACATCGTCATCGGTGGCTGCGTCAGTCTGAACGAGGCCGGAAGCACGCTCCTCCTCGAATCACTGCCGCCACTGGCCCACATCAGGTCGGCCGGTGACGACGACCGGCTCCTCGCCGCCCTGCTGCGTCTCTTCGACGAGGCGACCGCGCGGCGGCTCGGCTCGGCCTTCGCGATCCGGCAATACGGTCAGCTCTTCCTGCTGGAGCTGTTGCGGACCTACGTCGACCAGTCGGTACTGCCGTCCGGCTGGCTGCGGCTGCTCGTCGACGAGCGCCTCCGTCCCGCTCTCGACCTGCTGCACGGCCGTCCAGGGTACGCCTGGGGGCTCGAGGAGTTGGCGCGGGCCGCCGCGATGTCCCGGACGACCTTCGCCGAACGGTTTCGGGAGGCGGCCGGTGTGCCACCGCTGACCTACCTGGGACGGTGGCGCATGCTGCTCGCCCAGCGGGCGCTTCGGGACGGTGACACGCGCGTCGCGTCGCTCGCCGAGGCGTTGGGCTACGGCTCGGAGAGCGCGTTCAGCACGGCGTTCAAACGGGTCGTGGGCGAGTCGCCGCTACGCTACCGGGCCCGCCTGCGACAGGACGCCACCGGCCGCGTTCGGACCGAGACGCTATGACGCGTCGGTTCCGCTCAGCTTCCTGCGACCTAGGGCGTGTTTTAGAAGTAGCGTCGTCCGCCCGCAGGGCGGGGCTCACGGCGTCTGGTGCGTGCGCTCGCAAGGCGGAGGGTCGTCCTCGTAGTGGGCCGACAACGCAGCGAGCGTGCGTGCCAGGCGCCGTGAGACAGACGGGACTTCTAACACACGCCCTAGTTCAGCCCACGGCTGCTCTCCCGTGGAGAACAGCCCTGATGTGGCTGGGCTTGGACGACTTTCCGTCCATACTGGCGAACCCGATCACGGAGCCTTTCCGATCATGGAGACGGGAGGCTGAAGCCGAAAAGACGTATTCGTGGTCGGGGTCGTCGGGCGGATAGCCGCGCTTCTCAAAGCCGATCATGGGGTCCCCGGTCTCCAGTAGATCCGACAGCAAAGGCTCCTGCGAACCGGCGTTGGACCGGGGCCAGATCTCAGAAGGGCGGAGACCGAGGGACTGCGGAGTGAATATCCCCTTCAGGCTCTCCGCCGCGGGGTTGTACCGGCGCAGCCGGGGATCGGGGCCGAAAACCGCCAGCCCGGTGGGTGACTCTCGGAAAAGAGCTTCGAGAGTGGCATCATCCACTTCGTGCGCGTCCGAAACCACCGGGGTGAGCTTCACCGACCAGGCACCACGCTCTCCCGGAGGAGTCGGCCGGATCCGCACCGCGCAGCGAACACCGGCGCCGCCCTTGGATCGGAGGACGGCCTCCGTGCCCGATGGCGGGAGTCCGGCCACTCCACCGCCCCCACCGCCCAGCGTCACAAAAAGCTCAGCGGCCGGCCGCCCAGAAACCACCGAACGCCCGTAAGCGAGAAGTCTTTCGGCCCGCTCACTCCAATGAACGATCCGGCCGCCCGCGTCGACCACGATTTCTGCCTCTGCGTCCGGTTCACAATGGGAGATCTCCCGGTCGTTCCCCTCAGGGCCATCCATGCCATCGACTCCCTCCGGGCAGGTGGGCATCTTCCGGCTCATTTCTTAGTTTGCCAGTCACCGCAGCGCAAAAGGCTGTGCTGCGCCCAGCCGGGAGTCGCTTGACGGTACGGCGGACCGGGCCCGGGTCTGCCGTCGAGCGGTGGCCCCGGCCGCGGCCGGGGCCACCAATCCGGCGAACGATTCCGATCACCGCACTGCGGGTCACCGACAGGTGGGCGTACCTCGTTCGTTCCTGTTCGGGCGGAGCCCGGCCGGATCGGCCGCGGCGTGCCGGGGCGCCGGTCCGGGCCCGGCTAGGCGGCGTCGACCGCGCCGTCCGCAACCGCTTGGCCCCCGTCGTCGGTCCGGGCGCCTTCGACGGCCCCCATGACGGCCTCCTGCGCCGCATGGAGAATGCGCTCCGACAGGGCCGTTCCGGTGGTGGCGCGGGCGAGGAGAATGCCGCCCACGAGGGTGGTCAGGGCTGCCAGACCGGCGTCCCCGGGTGCTATCCATGCCGCCATTTCCGCGACGCCGTCGGCGTACGTCCTGCTGTACTCGGGGTGGCGCGCGGTGTCGCCGGCGAAGCCTGCCGCGGGGCAGCCGCTGCCGGGGTCGTCGCGGTGCTCGACGGAGAGGTAGGACTCGACCAGCGACCGCCAGGCCGCGCCGTGCTCGCCTGCGTCCTCGTCCAGGGACGTCAGGTAGTGGATGTTGTCGGCCAGGCCCTTGGCTATCGCCTCCTCGACCAGCGCGGACTTCGAGGCGAACTGCTTGTAGAAGCCGCCCTGGGTGAGACCGATCGACTGCATCAGGTCGATGATGCCGACCTCGGCGATGCCTTTCTCGCGCATCAAGCGGGAGGCGGCCTCCACCGCTCGCTCCCGGTTGGCCCTCGCTTCTGCCTGTGAGACGCGGCCCATCGTTCATCCTTCCCTGCTTCGGCGGTCACTTGACATGACGCGATCTGCGGTGCAGGCCCCCCCATGGAGCCCTGTCAGGCCTGGGGCGCGGGGGCGGGAGCCCCTCCGACCAGTTTTGTGGGCCATCATGGCCCAACTGTGGTGCCGGAGTTGAGTCCCGGCCGTGCGTGCCCCCTCGAAGTCGGCGGCCCGTGTTCACGGGGGCGGGGGCCTGCTCCTGCGTGGTCAGTCCTGAGGGGCGGATGCCGCCTGGACGGCAGCCCTGACCTGCTGGGCGAATCCTCGGACCGTGTAACCCTCGGGAAGGCTGTCGACCAGCACGATGTCGGCGATCGAGTTGTTGGTGCGCAGGGGCAGGATCGCCTGGTATTCGGGCGAGTTGTACCAGGCGTCGACGGCGGCGCGGTCGGGGAACTCCATGAGGACGACCAGGCCCGGCCACGCTCCCTCCACGACGCTGACCTCCCCGTTGGCCAGCCACTTGCCGCCGTGGGGATGGACGGCGGCCTCGACCTGTTCCAGATAGGACAGCGCCTGCTCGTTCGGGACGCCCCCGGGGATACGAAGGTGGTTGATCAGGTACGTGCTCATGTCGGTCCTTCCTCCGGAGGGTGCCCGTGCGCCCACCCTCCCCCATTAGATGACGTGGATAATCTTATATCCGATGGGCTGCTTGCAGAGTCCGGCGGAGAAAGATTATGGGTGACATCTATCACATGGACGCCTCACGGGCAGGACGGAACGATGGGCGGGTAGGCCGTCACGTAGGAGATGTGAATAGATGGCATGGTCCATGACGGGCAGTCCCGAGGTGTTCCGGTCAGAGGCGGAGGCCTTCGTCGCCGCACGTCCCGACCTGCACACCATGCTGCTGTCCGGACTCGACACGATCGAGCGCCTGAGATCCGGGGGAACGGCGCCGACCATAGCGGTCCACCGGGGCCGGACAGTCCGCGCCCTGCCGGCGGACGCCGGTGGTGGGACCTGACGGGTGAGCCCCGGACCCCCGGGTGGGGCGGTCCGGGGCTCACCCGTTGCGGATGGTCGGCCGGGGCCGACCTACCGGGCGGGCGTCAGCTGTGGATAGGGGGGATCGTCCCCTGCATTCGATGGCCGCCCTCCCTGCGGAGCGCTTCCGCCGTGTGGCCGAGCCGGGGCCCGTACGCGGTACGGCACGCCGCTGCGGCGGACCGGGTCACCGCCTACCCGACCGTCCCCCAGCAGCCCTGGTCGAGCGCGCCCGCTGGGACCGTCAGGTCAGGCCCGCGGAGTGAACGGCCAGGGCGATCTGCACCCGGTTGGTGAGTTCCAGCTTGGTGAGGATGTGGGAGACGTGGGCCTTCACCGTGGCCAGACTCATGTACAGCTCCGCGGCGATCTCCGCGTTGGTCTTGCCCTGCCCCACGGCCACCGCGACTTCCCGTTCCCGGGGGCCCAGCCGATCGAGTCGGGTGCGCGCCTCGGCGCTCCCCGGGCGCCGGTCCGTTCCGATGCCCCGGGTGACGCGGGCGATGAGCTGCTCGGTCACCGCGGGTGACAGCACCGGCTCGCCCGCGTGCGCCCGGCGCACCGCCGCGACGATCTCGGCGGGTGGGGTGTGCTTGAGCAGGAAGCCGGCCGCGCCGGCCTGGAGCGCGCGGAGGACCTGCTCGTCCTCCCGGAAGGTCGTCAGCATGACGACGGTCGGCGGATCGGGGCGGGTACGGAGCGCCGTGGTCGCTTCGAGGCCGTCCACGTCGGGCATCCGGATATCCATCAGCACCAGGTCGGGGCGGTGCTCGTCGACCAGCGCGGGGACCTCGCCGCCGTCCCCCGCCTCGGCCACGACGTCGATGTCGCCGGCGCCGCTGAGCATCAGGCGGAGCCCGGCGCGGACCAGCGGGTCGTCGTCGACGAGCAGTACACGGATCATACGGGCCAGGGTAGCCAGGCCCGGAGCACGTAGCCGGTCGTGGTCCTGCCGTGGCTGAGCCTGCCCCCGGCCAGTGTGACGCGTTCCGCCAGGCCGATCAGTCCCTGGCCGGCGCCGGGGATGCCGTCACGCGTCGTGCCGCCCGCGGCCGGGTTGGTCAGTTCCAGGCTGAGCCCCGCGCCGGGGCCGCCTTCCACCGTGATCCTGACCGGGGAACCGTGGGCGTGCTTTCTGGCGTTCGTCAGGCCTTCCTGGACGATCCGGTAGGCCGTGAGGCCGGCGAGACCCGTCGGACCGCCCGGTTCGGCGCAGCGGATGTCGAGATCGACACGCATGCCGGCACTCTGCGACTCCTCGACCAGGTCGGGTACCTCGGACAGACCGGTCTGCGGGGGCCGGGTTCCGTCGCCGGTGGAGTCCTCGGCCGGCGAACGCAGGACGTGCAGCACCACCTGGAGGTCCTCCAGTGCCTGGTGCGCGCTCTCCCTGATCACGGCGGCCGCGCGGGCTGTTTCCGCCGCGGAGGCGTTGGAGTTGAACTCCAGCGCGCCGGCGTGGACGCTCAGCAGCGAGAGCCGGTGCGCCAAAACGTCGTGCATCTCCCGGGCGATGTCCTCCCTGGCCTGCTGCTGGGCGCGCTGGGCACGGAGCACAGCCTCCGCTTCGGCCCGTTCGGTGCGCTCGTTGAGGGAGCGGACGAACAGCCCCCAGCCGACCGCCGCGGCGATCAGGACCGCCACGATCACCGCGCCGGCGATCGGCCCCCCGGAGACGGAGGGGTGCATGAGGAAGTAGACGGGTATGGGCAGCAGCGCCAGCAGGCCGACGGTCAGGATGGTGCGCGGTGGCTTGAGGACGGCGACCGTGAAGAGCGCCACGACCAGGGGCACGACGGCCGGGGTGACGCTCGCGGCCGCCGCGGCCACGACGGCGACAGCGGTCGGCCACCGCCTTCGCCACCACAGCATCCCGGTTGCCGCCAAAGTGATCGGGTTCACCACCCAGGTGAGACCGAAGAGCAGCGGCGACGACAGGCTCAGCGTGCGGGCGGGCCACGTACCGGCGCCGAACTCCGGACTCAGATCCAGGGCGCCCCTGCTCCGCCCGTGGGACAGGGCAGCCGACAGCACCACGGTCAGGATGACTATGCCGAGGTCGATGGTCTTCTCGCGCCGGGAACCGCTCACAAGGGACAAAGGTAAGCGACCGGCCGGGATCGCCCGGGGCGGAAGAGCCGGCCGGGGAGAACCACAGACTTTGGTCTGCGCGGGAACCGACTTTGAGCCGAGGCGGCCGGCGGACCGGCACACCTAGCGTTCGGGGAGTCACCTCACAGGTCTTCCGAGAAGGGTTCGGCCATGAAGAAATACGTCCTGCTCCTGGTGGGTGCGCTGCTCGCGCTCTCCGGCGGTGTGCCGCTGGCAGAGCGGCTCTACGCACACCTCACGCTCTGGGGATTCGGCGTACCCGGCTACGGGCCGCCGTTGATCAAGCTGGCCCTGGCGCTCGCCGGTGTCGCGGCGCTGGTCCTCGCGACGCGGCTGCCCGGCTCCCCCTGGCGCCGTTCCCGCCCCGAGGAGGGGTAGCGGCGCCGCGACCGACCGATGGGCGCGTCCGCCCCCGTCCCTCCCCGACGCCTACGCCCAAGCCCACGCCGCAAGGCCGGGCCGGCCGTCACCGCGCGCCGGCGCGACGGCCGGCCCGATCCGGCGGCGTACCCTCCACGCGGTGGCCGCGACCTGGGCGCGGGCGCGCCGCGTCCGGCCCGGTCCGGGCTCGCCTCCGGCCACGATCCTGACCGCGGCCCGACACTCCCGGGTACCCGCCCGGCCCCTTCCGGACCGCAGAACAGCACCACCCGGTGAGAGGTTTTCCGATGTCCCTGTACGACCGCATACGACGAACGCGCCTACGGCGGGAGTTCATACCACCGTTCCGCACGCCACGGCCCCGCATCCGGCGACCGCGCCTCGTCATCGCCCTCGCGACGGCCGTGACCGCCGTCGTGGCCGTGGCGTTGACCCTGTCCCTGACCGTCACGACGTACGATCACACGTCTCCCGCCGCTGCCCGGGGCAAGGCTTCGGGAGCGGCCACCGGGCCTGTCGACTGCCGCGAGACGAAGTGTGTGGCCCTCACCTTCGACGGCGGTCCCAGCCCGACCACTCCCGGCCTGCTGGACATCCTGAAGCAGCAGCACCTGCACGCGACGTTCTTCCTACAGGGCAAGGGCCACATCGACACATACCCCGAGGTCATCCGCCGTATCGCGGACGAGGGGAGCGAAATCGGCAACCACACCTGGAACCACCGGGTCCTGACGCAGATCGACGCGGACGACGCCCGTCAGGAACTGACCAGTACGCAGGAGGCCATCGAGAAGATCACCGGCACCAGGCCCGTCCTGATGCGTCCGCCGCAGGGCCGCACCGACCGCCAGGTGTCCGAGATCTGCCGGGAGCTGGGCCTGGCGCAGGTGCTGTGGAGCGTCACGGCGAAGGACTACGAGACGACCGACCCGGCCCTCATCACCCGGCGGGTGCTCGACCAGACCCACCGCGACGGCGTCATCCTGCTGCACGACCTGCACAAGGGGACCGTGCCCGCCGTCCCGGGGATCATCAAGGCGCTCAAGCAGCGCGGCTACACCATCGTCACGGTGTCCCAGCTCCTTGCCCCCGCCCAGCCCCAGCCGGGAATGGTCTACCGGCCCTGAACCGTCGGCGCTCCGGAGTCTGACGGTCCGTCGGGCACATCTCTGCTCGGTCCAGATGGTCATGCCGCGCTGCGTGTATCTCGTGCCCCAGCGTTGCGTCAGCTCCGCGGTCATGAAGAGCCCGCGGCCGAGGGCTTGCCCGGGCCTTGACCAAATATCCGGAGAGTGCTCCTGACCTGCGACGATGAGACTTGTCTAGGGTCCGGCCGGGTGCGGGGCAACCGCAAACGAAACGCGGAGGCTAACTGGTATGGGTCATGTCGAGGACGATCTTTCCCCGTCGGGGCGGTCGTGCGGCTGTCTCGTGTGCCTGTGCTGCCTGATGGGCCGGGTAGGTGTCCCGGACTGGAACACGGAAGCGGCCCCGGTCGGCGAGTGCTGTGGCTGACGTGAGTCCGTGGACGCCGTCGGGCTGGCCGCCGATGCGGCCCATGGACAGCCGAACTCCGTAGGTTGAAGCCTTGAAGTCGGCCAGTGTGACGACGCTGTCCGCGGTACCGGTCAGTTCGATCAGTTCACTCAGCGATCCGGCTCCCGCGACGTCGAGTGCCCGGTCGACCGGAGCGGCGGTCAGCGCGCGGATCCGGGCGGGCAGACTGTGCCCGTAGTCCACTGGTTCCACCCCCAGTTCCCTGAGGAACGGGTGGCTGTCGGGGCGTGCGGTGCCGATCACGCGGGCGCCGCGTGCCACCGCAAGCTGCACGGCAATGCTGCCGACGCCGCCGGCCGCACCGTCGACCAGCAGTGTCGTGTTCTCCTTGATGTCGAGCAGGTCGAGGGCGCGGGTTGCGGTCTCGATGCCGGTGCCCGCCGCGCCGGCTTCGGCCCACGACATGCCGTGTGGTTTGTGCGTCCAGAAGTCCAGGACCGCGTACTGCGCGCTCGCGCCGCCCAGCCGTGCGACATCGACCGCGCCGAAGACCTCGTCGCCGACGGCGTAGTCCACTACCCCGGCGCCGATCTCGTCGATCACTCCGGCGGCATCGACGCCGGGAATGTGCGGCAGGTCGAGGTTCTTGCTCATGGGGGACGAGCCGGCGCGCAGTCCGAGGTCGACGGGTGAGACGGCCGCGGTCCTGACGGCGATCCGCACCTGGTGAGGACCGGGGTGCGGCTCGGGCGCGGGGCCCAGAGTCAGGACCTCGGGCGGGCCGAACCGCTGGAACTGCACAGCAAACATGATCACCTCTCCCGCCCGGAGTCTCCGGGCGCTTCGATGAGGTAAACATGTTTCCGGAGCGCCCGTTCCAATTCGGGAGCAACTGAGAGGGACGCGGAGAAAAGTGACTCGGAAAGTCAGGGCCGACGCGACCGACAACCATGCACACATCGTTGCGACCGCCCGTCAGGCCATGGCCGCGGAGGGCGTGGACCTTCCCATGCGCGAGATCGCGCGGCGTGCCGGCCTGGGCATCGCGACGCTGTACCGACACTTCCCCACCCGCACGGAATTGGTCAGCGCGGCCCTTGCCGGGGACGTGGCGGCCTGCCGGGCTGACATGCAGGCCGCACTGGCGGAACCGGACGCATGGACCGCGCTCAGCGGAGTCATCCGCCAGTTCGCGGAACACCAGATCCGGGCCCCCGGCCTCAATGAGGCCCTGTTGGGCTCACACACGGCAGGCGACGCGTTCCACAACGACCGGCGGGCTCACGCCGCAGCACTGGAACAACTCGTCGCCCGCGCACACCAGCAGCGGGTCCTGCGGCGAAAGACCTCGGTCACAGACGTCCGCGTAGGCCTGATGGCGATCTCCTCGCTGCGCCCCACGCAGGCCGATCGACGGCCCGATGCGATCCGCACCTTGCTGGGTCTGCTTCTGACGGGACTGCACTCGCCCGATCACTGAACTGCCGAGGGCTCAGGCCGCGCCGCGCCCCTGCCCTCTACCGTAAGCGGCCATCGGTCGAGGGCATACGTCGGCTTCGGTAGGAACATCGGAACAAAACCGGCGCTACCCGGCAGCCTCGGGCCATGGGCGTCACGCACGGTCATTCTCATACATGTTCATCTGTGAGAGTTCTGCGACTCGAGTCATGGCACGTCCTTCTTCCTATCCGCCTGAGCTGCGCCGCCGTGCGGTGCGCATGGTCGCAGAGGTCCTCGGGGACTATCCGAACGAGTCGGCCGCGCTGCGGGCCGTCGCTGAGAAGCCGGGCATCGGCTCCGCTGAGACGCTCCGCAACTGGGTGCGCCGGGGCCAGGTCGACTCCGGGCAGCGTGCGGGGACGACCACCGAGGAATCCGCGCAGATCAAAGCGATGAAGAAAGAGATCACCGAACGGCAATTCATCGCAACTGTCCTGTCCTTCGGTGGACGCCGTCGGAGCGGCGTCCGGTTCCGTCGTCCGCTCACCCTCGGGGCATGCGCCGCGGCGCAACCTCGTCGCCGAGCGGCCGCCTTTGGTGAGCCGGGCCCAGTGGGGGAACCGGTCGTACTGGTTCTGCACACCGGCCGGCCTCGCGGAGGCGGCCGCGTCCGGACTGCTGCCGGCCCTCAACGGATCCGCCGCCGGCCGCACGACGGGCAGGAAGGCCGCGTCGGCGAAGACGGGACTGTGCGAGCACGGCTGGCCCTGGTCGACACCGTCCTCGCCTTCCACCGCGCGGGAGCCGCCGACGCGGCGGACTGGCAACTGGAGGCCGCGCATCCGACTCCGGCCGGGCAGCTCATCCCCGACGCCGTGGTCTTGCTCACCTCGGGGAAGTTCGCGTTCGTGGAACTGGACCGCACGATGTCCTACGCCCGGCTGCCGGCCAAGCTCGACACCTACGCCGCCTACCGCACTGCCCCGGCCGCCGGGGCGCCGCGCTCGCACTGGCAGGAGCACTACGCCGGACTCGGATCTGTCGCGGCCGTTCCCGCCGCTGCTGCTGGTGTTCGCCCCCGCACCGCGCCGCGCGGCACCAGCGGCGAGGCCGGGCAGACCACGCGAAGCGTGGTCGCGCAGAGCGAAGCGAGGCCGGTGGGCAGTCCTGAACTGGCGATGGTGCTCGCCGGTGTCCCGGACTCCCTGGCAGAGCGGCGGCGACCTGTACAGCGTCATTGCCAACGTGGCGGTCAACGCGTGGATGGCCGGCCGCATCCACGGCGAGGACGGCTGCACCGGGTGCGACCGCAGCCGCGGGCCGGCCGGCCACGACTGGCAGGCACGGATGCGCACCATCACCGACCTGCAGCCGGATATCACCGAGTGGTTCGACCGAGACGTGCGGACCACCGCCGTCAACGACGCTGGTTCCACTGTCAGCCGCTGCTGACTAGCCCCCGGGGATCGGCCTCGCAGGATTCACGGGGGCCGGGACGAAGGGAATCCACGAACGGTCAGCGGACGACCGCAGCGAAGCCGACCCGGCCGCGGCCCAGCGCGGCAGTGTCCCCGTTCCCGAAGTCCTGCGTGCTTCCACTTCGGCCACCGTCGTTTGAGGTGGACCGCCCCACGGGCCACTCCGGCACCGCCCAGCGTCCGTTCCCGTTGGGCAAAGGCTCCCTCCAGCGTGACCGCCTTCGTATAGGCTCCCTGGCCTCGGCTCCGTGTTCGAACGCGGTCAAGGCGTCTTCGGCAGCCGGGTGCGAGACGCCGTGGGGACGGTGGCGTTCGTTGCTTGGCGACGGGCAGGGCGGTCACGGGTATGCACCCGGGGGGAAAGAGAGCATGAGCGCAGTGACACCCGGTCGCGCGGCCGGGCAGCCGGTGGCGTCTGGCGGACGGCGGCGGGCGGTGCGGGCGGTGCCCGACACGGGGCTGCTGCCGCAGCCTCCGTCGGACTACGAGAAGTACACCTACGCCAAGCGGCACCTGTGGATCCTCACGGTCAGCTCGCTGGTCAGCTTCTGCTGCCTGCTGGTGAGCCAGGTCGCGCTCGCCACCACCACCGTGTGGATGTGGGCGTACCTGCCGGTGCTGGTCTTCACCGTCGTCTACTACCTGATATCCCTGTGGGTCAACGGCTTCTCCCGGGACTTCGACGTCAAGGCGCACCGCAAGCTGGTCCGCGAGTGGCACCCCGAGCACTACCCGTCGGTCGACGTCTTCCTCCCGGTGTGCGGCGAACCCATCGAGGTGCTGCACAACACCTGGTCGCACGTACGGCAGCTAGCCGACCGCTACCCGGGCACCGTCGTCCCCTTCGTCCTGGACGACGGCGCAAGCCCCGAACTGGCCGCGATGGCCGCCGACTTCGGCTTCCGCTACGGCAGTCGGCCCGACCGCGGCTGGTTCAAGAAGGCCGGCAACCTGCACTTCGGCTTCGGCTGCTCGGCCGGCGAGTTCATCCTCATCCTCGACGCGGACTTCACCCCCCGCGCCGACCTGCTGGAGGAACTGCTGCCCTACCTGGCGCTCGACGAGCGCATCGGCATCGTCCAGTCGCCGCAGTACTTCCGGGTGCTCGACTCGCAGAACTGGATCGAGCGCGGCGCCGGCGCGGTCCAGGAGCTGTTCTACCGCTCGGTGCAGGTGTCCCGGCAGGGTAGCGACGGCGCGATCTGCGTGGGCAGTTGCGCGGTGTACCGGCGGGCGGCGCTGGACACCAACGGGGGCACCACGCTGATCGAGCACTCCGAGGACGTGCACACCGGCTTCGACCTGCGGGGCCTGGGCTGGGACCTGCGCTACGTGCCGATCGCGGTGTCCACCGGGGTCTGCCCGGACACCGCGGGCGCCTTCTTCAACCAGCAGTACCGCTGGTGCTCGGGATCGATGAGCCTGCTGACCAGCCGGAAATTCTGGCAGCGCAAGCTGAACCTGTCCAGCCGGCTGTGCTATATGTCCGGCTTCTTCTACTACATCCACACCGCGCTGTTCACCTTCGCGGCGCCGATCATCCCGATCGCGCTGCTGCTGTTCGCGCCGGACCGGCTGCGGCTGCGGAACATGCTGTTCGTGCTGCCCAGCATCGTCTACACCACGCTGGTCTTCCCGCTGTGGCACAAGTCCCCGTACCGGCTGGAGGCCTGGTCCGCGCGCATGATGTACGGCTGGGCACACGTCTTCGCGATCTGGGACATCCTGCGCAAGAACCGGATGGGCTGGCAGCCCACCGGTTCGTCGGCCGCCAAGAAGAACAGGACCCGGCGGTTCTGGCTCGGCCTGTCGCTGTGGAGCGGCGGCACCGCCGTGGTCTGGGTCGTGGTGGCCGTGTGGCGGACGTTCACCCTCTACCCGCCGGACTTCGCGCTGATCCTGTCCTCCGGGCTGTTCTACGCGGTGGTGGTCGGCCGCGCCCTGGTGCAGCCCCGCACCGGGACCGCCGCGTGACCGCCCGACGCCCCGGCGCGGTCCGCGCCCTGCGCCGGCGGGTGACCGGCGCGGCGGCCGCGCTCACCGCCGGCGCGCTCCTCGCGCTGACCGGCTGCTCGGCGTCGGCCGGGTCCGGCGGCAAGCAGGCCGACCAGCCGCCGGGGATGGTCACCGGCTCCGGCAAGGTACCCGCCGTGCCCTACGACGTGCGCCCGCTGATCCGGCCGGCGAAGAAGTACTTCGGCGCAGCCCTCGACCAGGCCCCGCACTCGCTGGCGCCGGTGACCGCGTACACCGCCATGGTCGGCAAGCAGCCGAACCTGCTGGAGTACTACGCGGAGTGGGGCGCCGGCTTCGACGCCTCCGGGGTGCGCCGGGCCTGGCAGCAGGGCTCGCTGACGCTGATGTCCTGGGAGCCGTTCCACATCACCCTCGCCAACATCGCCGCCGGCAAGGGCGACACCTACCTCAAGCAGTACGCGACGGCCGTGCGCACCCTGAACCTGCCGGTCGTGGTGGACTTCGCGGACGAGTTCAACGGCAACTGGGATATCTGGGGCACCAAGCACGTCACGCCCGCCCAGTACGTCGCCGCGTGGCGGCACATCCACGACGTCTTCGTCGACGTGGGCGCCGGGAACGTCATCTGGGCCTGGTCGCCGAACATCGTCAACCCGGTGCCGGGCGTCGACCTCAAGCCGTACTACCCCGGTGACGGCTACGTCGACTGGGTCGGCATGGTCGGCTACTTCACGCTCGGCTCGGACAACGCCTTCGCCAGCGTCTTCGGGCCGACCATGAAGGAGGTCCGGACCTTCACCCGCAAGCCGTTCATCATCATCGAGACCGCCTCCGAACCGGGCCAGCGGCGGCGCGCGGACGTGCGGAACCTGTTCGCCGGTGTCGCCGCCCGCGACGACGTGCTCGGCTTCATCTGGTTCAACTACCGCAAGAAGGCCGACTGGCGGCTGCAGGTCAGCCCGCTGGCGCTGGCCGAGTTCAAGAAACTGGCCGCCGACGACCGGTTCGGCTTCGACGTACGGAAGCCCGCCTGATGACCTCCAGCCATGACGCTCAGGCGACCTGGGACGACACCGGCCGGCGGGCCCCCGCGTACACCGTGCCCGAACCCCGGGAAGCGGGCTGGGACATGGCGCCCAGCCGGCGCCGGGACTGGCTCAGCCGGGCGCTGCTGGCCTGCATCCTGCTGCTGCAGGCGACGCTGTCGCTGCTGCTGACCAACACCGCCTTCCAGGACGAGGCCCTGTACCTGTACGCCGGGCACATGGAGATCGCCAACCTCCTGCACGGCACCCGGCTGCCGGTGGACTACAACGCCTACTTCTCCGGCTCGCCGGTGCTCTACCCGGTGCTCGCCGCGGCCGTCGACTCGTCGTTCGGACTGGCCGGCGCCCGCGCGCTGAGCCTGCTCTTCATGCTGGGCACCACCAGCCTGCTGTACGCGATGACCCGGCGGATGTTCAGCGAGCGGGCGGCGCTGCTGGCCGCCGCACTCTTCGCGGTCACCCAATCGGCCATCGTGATGGGGCACTTCGCCACCTACGACGCGGCCGCGCTGTTCCTGCTGGCGGTCACCGCGTGGATCGTGGTGCGCACCGACCGGGCGCCGGTGGCCGCGGTGCTGCTCGCGGTACCGTTCGCGGTGCTGGCCGTCGCGGTGAAGTACGCCTCGGCGTTGTACCTGCCGACCATCGTCGTGCTCGCCGTCCTGACCGGGTGGCCGCACCGGCGGATGCGCGCGCTGTGGCGGGCGGTCCTGATGTGCGCCGGGGTCGGCGTGCTGGTGGCGATCGGGCTGAAGTACACCGGGCTGCTGGCGGGTGTGCAGCAGACCACCACCAACCGCCAGCACGGCACCGACTCCACCGCCTCGATCCTGGACAAGTCCTGGCAGTGGGGCGGGGTCCTGTTCGTCACCGCGTGCGTGGGCGCGGTGCTCTTCGCCTGGCGCGGCCGGATGAACGAGTCGCCGCTCACCCGCGCGCTGACCGGTCCCGGCCGGCGCTGGCGGTCGCTGCTCGGCATCGTGCTGTGCGGCACCGCGCTGCTCGCGCCGGCGTACCAGGTCCACCTGCACACCAGCGTCTCGCTCTTCAAACACGTCGGCTTCGGCCTGTTCTTCGCCGCGCCGATGGCCGGCGTCGGCGTCACGCGACTGGTCGGGCGGCACTTCCGCTATCCCCAACTGGGCATCCTGCTGTGGGTGGTGCTGCTGTGCATGGGCATCGCGCAGTCCGAGTGGCGCTTCGACGTGTGGCCGGACTCGCGCGGCCTGATCACCGCGCTCAAGCCGCAGGTGAACGCCAAGGGCCACTACCTCGCCTCGACGTCCGAGGTGCCGGTGTACTACCTGCGCCACCAGACCAGCCAGCGGCAGTGGACGTCGACGTACACCATCACGTACCAGGACAAGGACGGTGTCACGCACACCGGCCGCGACGGCTACACCCGGGCGATCAAGGACGGTTACTTCGACCTCGCCGTGCTCGACGGGGTGACCACCGCGGGCACCGACACCTTCCTGGCCGGGCAGCTCAACGCCAGCCCGCACTACCGGCTGCTCGGCACGGTGCCGTTCCCGTCGGGGCACGGCGTCTACCGGATCTGGGTCAAGACCCGCTGACGCGG
This sequence comes from Streptomyces sp. NBC_01190, assembly GCF_045039895.1. Lineage (NCBI taxonomy): Bacteria > Bacillati > Actinomycetota > Actinomycetes > Kitasatosporales > Streptomycetaceae > Streptomyces > Streptomyces sp. NBC_01190. The sequence goes on along the minus strand of NZ_CP108580.1, from coordinate 7,065,976 downwards.
CGGTGGATGCGATCGGCCGTGCCGGTCCGCGCCGCCGCCGGTGACGATCGAGGAGCAAAGCGCGCGAACCCGCCACCGCGGCGGGTCCGCGGGTGATAGGAACACCTCTGCGATATCGGGACGGGCGCCGCGTCCCCGGCCAAATCCCGGCGCTCCACGCTCCACCCCGAGGAGGTCCGGCTTGTCCCGGTTCGTCATACTGTCACGCCGTGACCGCCGACGGGCGGAGCACCGCCCCGGCCGGCCCCGCCGCCGCTGGCTGGCCGCCGTCTCCGCGGTGGCCTCGGCCGCCCTGCTCGGCGCGATGACCGTCCTGGTCGCACCGCAGGCCCTCGCCGACCAGGGCACCCAGGGCGTCGACGACCTGCGGACCAACTGGGACGCGAGCGAGCCCGGGCTGTCCCCCGCCCTCGTGCAGTCCTCCGCTTTCGGCCAGCTCTTCGCCACCAAGCTGGACGGGCAGATCTACGCGCAGCCGCTGGTGATCGGCGACGAAGTGGTCGCGGTGACCGAGAGCAACACCGTCTACGGTCTCGACCGCACCTCCGGCGCGATCCGCTGGTCCCACACCTACGGCGCGACCTGGCCAGCGTCGGCGATCGGCTGCGGCGACCTCACCCCCGACGTCGGCGCGACCGCGACACCCGTCTACGACCCCGCCACCAGCACCCTGTACTTCACCACCAAGGTCGACGACGGCACCACCACCCACCGCCACCCGACGTGGCTGATGCACGCGGTGGACCCGGCCTCCGGGGCCGAGCGCACCGGCTGGCCGGTCAGCATCGCCGGCAGCCCCGACAACGACCCGGGCAACACCTTCGACGCGTTCTACGAGCAGCAGCGCCCCGGCCTGCTGTTGATGGACGGCGTCGTCTACGCGGGCTTCGGCGGGCACTGCGACGTGTCGCCGTACCGCGGCTACGTCGTCGGGGTCGACACCGCCACGCACAGCATCACCTCCCTGTGGGGCACCGAGACCGGCGCCGGTGTGAACGGCGCCGGCATCTGGCAGGCGGGCGGCGGCCTGGTCTCCGACGGGCCCGGCCGGATCTTCTTCAGCACCGGCAACGGCATCAGCCCGGCCCCCGGCCCCGGCGGCACCGTCCAGGGCACGCTCGCCGAGTCGGTGGTCCGGCTCCAGGTCAACGCCGACCGCAGCCTGAGCACCGCCGACTTCTTCAGCCCCAGCAACGCCGCCACCTTGGACCTGAACGACCAGGACATCTCCTCGGGCGCCCCGATGGCCCTGCCCGACGGCTTCGGCACCACCGCCCACCCGCACCTGATGGTGGAGCAGGGCAAGGACGGCCGGATCTTCCTGCTCGACCGCGACCATCTCGGCGGCATGGGCCAGGGCGCCTCCGGCGGCGACGCCGCGGTCGGCGTCACCGGCCCCTACCAGGGGCTGTGGGGCCACCCGGCCTTCTTCGGCGGCGACGGCGGCTACGTCTACGTCATCGGCAACAACGGCCCGCTGCGCGCGCTGAAGTACGGCCTGAGCAGCCTGGGCACTCCCGCGCTCACCCTCACCGGGCAGAGCCAGGACATGTTCGGCTACACCAGCGGCTCGCCGCTGGTCACCTCGGACGGCACCGACGACTCCACCGCCCTGGTGTGGGTGGTGTCCGCCAACGGCGCCAGCGGCGCCGGCGGCGTGCTGCGCGCGTACAGCCCCACCCCCGACGGCAACGGCCGGCTGCAGCCGCTGTGGTCCGCGCCGATCGGCACCGCGACCAAGTTCAGCACCCCGACCGCCAACGCCGGCAAGATCTACGTCGGCACCCGCGACGGCATCCTGTACGGCTTCGGCAGCCCGGCCCGGACCGCGCTGACCGCCGGACCGCTCGACTTCGGCCAGGTCGCCGTCGGCAGCCCCGCGACCGGCACGACGACCCTGACCGCCACCCAGGACGTCGCCATCACTGGCCTGACCGCCTCCGGCCCGTTCACGGTCACCGGCGCCGTCCCGACGCCCACCAACCCGGAGCCGCTGGCGTCCGGCCTGTCGCGGGCTGTCCCGATCGGCTTCACCCCGACGACCACCGGCGGTGTCAACGGCACCCTGACCGCCACGCTGTCCGGCGGCCAGCGGCTGGTCTTCGCGCTGCACGGCGTCGGCACCAGGGCCGGCCTCGGCGCGGCCCCCGGCACCGTCGACTTCGGCCAGATCCCCACCGGCACCACCTCGACGCTGAACCTGCAGATCACCAACACCGGCACCGCCGTCGAGACGGTCACCTCGGTCACCTCCCCGTCGGGGGCGTTCGTCGCCTCCGGGCTGCCGGTCGCGGGCGCCGTCGTACCCGTCGGCGGCTCGTTCGTGGTCACCGTCATGTACACGCCGACCACCGGCGGCACGGCCACCAGCACGCTGGCCGTCGCCAGCAGCAGCGGTGGCACCCCGCACACCGTGACCGTGCCGGTCACCGGCTCCGCCATCACCGGTCGGGGCCACCTGGAGTTCACGCCCACCTCGCTCGCCTTCGGCGCGGTGCCGGTCGGCAGTTCCAAGACGCTGCCGTTCACCATCGCCAACACCGGCAACATCCCGGTGAGCGTCACCAAGGCCAAAGCGCCGACCGGTGACTTCACCAGCCCGGTCCAGCTGTCCGAGGGCCTGGTCATCGGCCCCGGCCAGACCGTCGTGCAGAACGTGACCTTCACCCCGCGCTCGGCCGCGGCACAGAGCGCCTTCTACGAGGTCACCGCGACCGGCTCCAACACCGACGGCACACCCCAGGGCGCCCAGACCGTCCCCATCACCGGCTCCGGCACCGGCGCGGCGACCACCGTGTCCACCAAGGACGGGCTGTGGCAGGCCAACGGCACCACCGTCTTCGGCGCCGACGGCAGCGCCCAGCTGACCTCGGCGGTCCAGTACCAGACGGGCACCGCCGTCTACACCAAGGCGCTGCCCACCGAGGGCCTGCGGGCCACCTTCACCGCGCAGTTCGGTCCCGGCAACGGCGGTGACGGCACCACCTTCGCGCTGCTGGACCCGGCGCAGAACACCCCCGGCGCACTCGGCGGCTGGCAGGACGGCGGCCTCGGCATCGGCGGCAGGCCGGGCGTCGTGGTCGCGCTCGACACCGGCTGGAACAGCACGCTGCGGATGCAGAACTTCGTCGGCGTCGGCTACACCACCGCGGGCGCCACCGGCATCACCTACACGGCGGTCGCCAAGCTCAGCACCTCGCTGCGCCAGGGCACCCACCAGATCGACCTCCAGGTCACCGGCGGCCACGTGCACGTCCGGGTCGACGGCACCCAGATGCTCGACGCCACCGCGACCCTGACGGCCAACGCGCTGATCGCCTTCTCCGGCGCCACCAGCTACGGCTACGACGTGCACGCGGTCAGCGGCCTGGTCGTCAGCGTCCCGCCGCCCCCGGTCCCGCCGAGCTGGAGCGGCTACAGCCCGGTGGCACCGGCCCGCGCGCTGGCCACCCGGTCGATCCCCACCCACGGCAAGGTCACCGTCGCGCTGGCCGGCCACTACGGCGTCCCCGCCGACGCCACCTCGGTCCTGGTCGACGTCGGCGCCAGCGGCACCAAGACCGCCACCGGGGCGGTGATGGTGCAGCCGCACGGCGCGGCCGTACCCGGGACCGGGACGGTCTACTGGAACAGCGCCACGCAGTACGCCGTCCGCTCGGCGGCGGTCCGGCTCGGCGGCGGGGCGGTGGACGTCTACAACGGCAGCACCGGCACCGCGCCGGTGTTCGTGGACGTCCTCGGCTACTACGCGCCGAACACCGGCAAGCGGCTCACCCGGCTGCGCGCCGGGTACGTGCTGAACACCGCCCAGGCGGGCGTGGGCCAGCCGAAGAAGGCCCCGATCGCATCGCACGCGACGATCACCGTGCCCGTCCGCGGGATGGCCGGCGTCCCCAGCACCGCCACGTCGGTGGTGCTGAGCCTGGCGAGCGGCACCCCCGGCACCAGCGGCAGCCTCGCGGTGTGGCCGCACGGGGGAGCGCGCCCCGCGGTGCCGCTGCTCGCCTGGACCGCGAAGGGCGACCAGGCGTCCAACCTGGTGACCGTTCCGCTCAGCGCGGACGGCCGCATCGACCTCTACAACTCCGGTACCAGCGGTATCGACGTGACCGCGGCGGCGGTGGGCTACTACGACAGCACCGCCGGCCGCACCTTCGTCCCCACCACGACGACCACGGTGCTGGACACCCGCCACGGCATCGGCCGGGCCGGCACCAGCCCGCTGGCCGCGGCCGCCACGCTGGTCCTCCCGGTCGCCGGCCACGGCGTCGTCCCCACCGGCGCGACGGCCGTCCTGATCCAAATGGCCACCGTCCCGACCGCCTCCGCCACCGGCTCCCTGACCGTCTGGACGGACGCCACCACCCGCCCGGCCCCGGCCAACGTCTCCTCCAACCTGAGCGGCCACACCACCACCAACCTGGTCCTGGTCCCCCTGGGTTCGAACGGGAAGCTCGACATCCGGAACAACGGGACGAAGAGCGCGGCGGCGTTCGGAGCGGTAGTCGGCTACTGGATCGGCTGACCCGCCCACGGTCGGCGGCGGCTTCCCGACCCTCGGGCCCCGGTAGCCGCCGCCGACGGGCGGGCGCGAAGCGCCTTCCCGGAGTCGCCGTCGGGCCGCCGGGCGGCGGCTCGGGGCAGGCACTGCGGGCCCTTTCCGTACCTTCACGCTGACCGCCTGGCCCGCCGACGACTCGGGAGCCGCGCTGACGGTGTCGCGCACTCGTGCTGTTCCGCGTGGTCGCCGCCCGCCCAACCCTGTCCTTGCCGATTACCTCATCCGCCCTGCTCAGACGGGGCGGCGATCAGTCCCAGACGGACTCGGAGACTTCGCGCCACTGCTCGTCGGATTCGGCCAGGGCCCGAGCGGCAGCGTCGGCGTACTGGACGGCGTCACGACCCAGAAGGAGGCGGACGGGGGCGTCGTTGCGTCCGGCCAGCTCCACGACGGTCTGCGCGACCCGGGCGGGGTCGGCCGAGTTCACCTGTGCTTCGGGCCCCGGGTTCCGGAACATGTCGGCGAAGGCGCCGACTGTCTGCTTGTAGGCGGGGCTGATCGGGGGAATCGTCATGGAGGAGCCGCCCCAGTCGGTGCGCATGCCGCCCGGTTCGAGCACGGTGACCTTGATGCCGAAGGGTTCGACCTCCTGGGCGAGGACGGTCGAGAAGCCGCCGACGGCCCACTTGGCGCTCTGGTAGGCGGCCAGGCCCACAGTGCCGATCCGGCCCCCGAGCGAGGAGACCTGAAAGATGTGCCCGAAGCCTTGCTCGCGCAGGATCGGCACCACGGTCTTGCTGACGTAGTAGACACCGTAGAAGTTGGTGTCGATCTGGGCGCGGAAGTCCTCGACCGTGGCGTCCTCGACGGAGGCCAGGTCGCCGTAGCCGGCGTTGTTGACGACCACGTCGTAGTGGCCGTAAGTATCCAGGCCCTCCTGGACGGCGCTTTGTACCTGGCCTTCGTCGGCGACGTCGAGGGCGACGGGGTGAATCCGGTCTCCGTAGCGGGTGACGAGGTCGTCGAGTGGGGCGGGCTTGCGGGCAGTGGCGACTACCCGGCCACCAGCTTCCAGTGCCGCGATGACGAGAGCGCGGCCCAGGCCACGCGAGCTGCCGGTGATGAACCAAACCTTGGACATGAGACTGCTCGACTCTCTCTGGAGGGACGGGCCAGCAGTGGCCAAACGTGAGGCGCGGTTTTCAGACCGCCGGTCCGTTGTCTCCTTCGAACGTAAGGTACCGCAGGTCTGATGTCAAAAGACCTAGGGTCTGTAATATGGTGGGATGACGACTTTCCAACGCGCACGCAGCCAGGAGCAGCGCGAGATCCGCCGCCAGGTGATCCTGGAGACGGCTGCCGCCATGCTTGAGGAGATGCCTGTCGCCGAGGTCACTCTGAACGAGCTCAGCCGTCGCGTCGGTCTGGCCAAGTCCAATGTGCTGCGTTACTTCGAGTCCCGCGAGGCAGTGCTCCTGGAGCTGCTTGACCACTCCTGGAAGCAGTGGATGGCCGGCCTGCCCGAGCTGCTGGCCGCGGCCGTCGACACGAAGGCGACTGTGGGTGTACGCGGAGAGGAGTTCGCCGCCGCTGTCACCCTCTCCCTTGCGGAACGCCGGGTGCTGTGCGACCTGCTCAGCGCACAGGCCGGCGTCCTGGAGCACAATGTCTCTCCCGAGGTCGCTGCCCGCTACAAGAGAGCCGCGATCGCCAACGTCGGCGAACTGGCCGCCCTCGCACGCGCACACCTACCCGAGCTGGGTGCCGGCGCCGCCCAGCTCGCCGCATCCACGATCATGGTGATCGGTGCGGTGTGGACCCACTCGCGCCCGTCTCGGGCCATGGTCACCGCCTATGAAGCGGACCCTTCCCTGGCCGCCTTGAAGCTGGACTTCGGCACCTCCCTGCGGCACATGGTGGCCACTCTCATCGCAGGCACCCTGGCCAGAACCTCACCCTGAACCGGCCCGCCGCACCGCTGTCGCAACTGCGACGGGCCGATCTTCGCACGCCGCCCGACCACTACGGCTTTGTGCAGGCGTTATTCGAGGCCGGCAGGTGAGCGTCAGCGTCCCGGTCCGACTCCAGGCCGGCGCCATCCTGTCGAGGTGGTAAATGGTCGGCCCAATCTGCCACGTCGCGTCGTCGAGGGAGCAGAATGCCGCACGGAAGTCTCCCGCCGCGTTCTGGCTGATGGCGGTCGCCGTCATCTGGTCCACGGTCTCCAGCGGTGTCCCGGTAATGTCGGCGAACTGCGCGCAGTCCGGGCCGTGGACGGCGGCGAGAAGCCCGTCAACCTCGGTGAAGTCGGCCTGCATCATTCGCCCACCTTGTACTCCACGTCCTGCAGCGCGAACTGAAGGGTGAACAGTTCGTTCACACAGGCGTGGCCCGCCTGCAACTGCCGCCGGGGCCCGAAAGAGGCGGTCCTCGGCCCCGCGTCGGCCCCGGGCGACCCCGCACCTGGCTGCGGCGTCGGGGCGTCGCCCCTACCATCCCCGAACGTGCTGACCAGGTCCGAAACCGAGCCCGGCGCGGCAGCCGCGGCGGCCGGCCACCGGCCTTCGACCGTGAGATCTACAAGCGACGCAAGGTGGTGGAACGCTGCTTCAACCGGGTGAGGCAATGGCGGGGCATCGCCACCCGCCACGAGAAAACCGCCGAGTCCTACCGCGCGGCTGTCACCCTCGCATCGCTCTTGATGTGGGCGTGATGTCCCGCGAGGACTGCCGGCTCATTCACGGACCGTGGAGTTCGGTCTCCCAAGCCTGGAACGGCGGCTCGACCTCGTACGTCGGGTCGCAGGAGCGGCGAATCCACTGTGCGGCACGGTACTGCGCGTCCCCGTCGTTCAGCACCTCGCCGTCCGCGTCGACTTCCAGCACATTGCCATAGATCGCGAAGACCTGCTCCAACGACGAACCGAACTGGAAGAGAACCGGTCGATAGTCAAAACCGTCGAGCAGGTCAACGTCGATGGTGCCGTTGGCCAAGTAGAAGGCGAAGAACCGAAGCGAAGCCCGCACGTCGACAGGAAGATGTCCCACCAGCACATCATGCCTGGTGTCGGTGCCCCCCAGGCAAGGTCTTTTGACGACAGTGCCTAGCACCGCGGCCCCGCTCGCGCACGTGCGCTCCCGCCATCTCACCCGACAACAGCTCTGTCTGTGCGGCGTGCTGCTGCCGGCGGTCGAAGAGCTCGGCATCGTGGGCCGTGAGGTGCGCGCCGCGGCCCGCGCGCAGCTGCGCCTCGTGGTCGGCGAAGCGGGCCAGCGCTGCCGCCGAGTGCGGCAGGCCCTCCAACAACGGGAGCAGCAGGTCCTGGACGCCGTCGGCCGCAACCGCGCACAGCGGATCAGGACACGCCTACTGCGCCGCCGGACCGGGAAGCGGGCGACGGCGACACGGTGGGCGGTGCGGGACCAGGCGCTCAGCGCCTGGTCCCTGTCGCGCCACGCGGCGGCCAGGTCACCGGCGGGCAGGGAAGCGGACAATCTGCTCCTGGCCCTCGTTGAAGGGGCCTGCGGACACGATGACGACGTCACTGTCCTGCGGGTCGGGGTCCTCGGCGCTTTTTGAGGGCCGGCGGTCAGGTGGGCGAGGGCCGTGCCCTGGAACTCGGCGGTGCTGTCGGCGAGTTCGGACAGGTTCTGCGGCAGGCCAATGGTCGCCATGCTCGAACTGCTGGACGCGCCGGTCCGACCCGAGCCACACCGGCCCAACCCGGAGGGACGACGTCAACATCCCGCTCCTTACGCCGCGTCCTTGAAGTAGTGGCCATCCTCGATGTCCGCGATCAGCCCGGGGTGCGCGGGAGCCCAGCCGAAGCGCTCCCGGGTCAGCGCGCTGGACGTCGGGTTGTCGAGCGACACAAGCGGGGCGAGAAGGCCGAAGTGCCCACTTGCCTCCGCAGCCGTCAGACCCACCGCCGGAAGCTTCAGCTGACGGCCGATGGCCTCGGCGATGTCCCGGAACCGCACACCCTCCTCCGCGACCGCGTGCACCGGAGTGCCGGGCGGGGCGGATTCCACGGCCAGCCGGAACAGGACCGCGGCATCACGCCGGTGCACCGACGGCCAGCGGTTCGCCCCCTCGCCGACAAAGGCCGAGACACCCTTCGCACGAGCGATACCGATCAGCATCGAGACGAACCCGCGCGCGTCCCCCCGACCGTGCACGGTCGGCGCCAGCCGTACCGACGACGAGCGCACCCCGCGCCCGCCCAGGGCCAGAACGGACGTCTCAACCGGGAGCCGCAGGCCGGTGACGGCATGGGGAACAGCCGGGGTCTCCTCGGTCAGCACCTGTCCCGGCGTGCGGCCGATGACCCCCGAGGTGACCACGAAGGGCTTGCCGGTCTGCTCCAACTCCGAACCGATCGCCTCCACAGCCTTCAGCTCGACCCGCGCACGAGCGGCAGAGTCGGTGGTCTCGGAGATGTGCTGGTTGGCGGCGAAGACCACGCCGTCCGCCTTCGCCGCGCCGGAGCGCAAGCTGTCCAGGTCACCGAGGTCACCTCGGTGCACCGCGATGCCTGCCCTGGCCAGAGTCGCGGCGGAGGCGTCGGAGCGGGCGAGACCCACGACCTCGTGGCCCGCTTGCAGCAACTCACTCACGATGGCCGATCCGACGTACCCGGTTGCCCCTGCGACGAAAATACGCACGATGAGAATCCCTCGATGATCTCAAGTTGGCCCGCCGCACGGCGCCGGGTTCGTACCGTGACGGTAGGAGCGGCCGGAGCACGGCGTCCAAGACCTGTTCCGCACCGCGCGATACGGATCAGGTATCACGAGTACGATGCGGGAGTGCCCAGCGCCCACGTACCCCCGGTCGACTTCGACCTTCGCCTGGTGCGGTACTTCACGGTCGTGGCCGAGCACGGCAACTTCCGCCGAGCAGCAGCCGAACTGCGGCTTGCGCAACCGTCGTTGAGTCGGCAGATCCAGAGCCTCGAGAAGCGGTTGGGCGTCCGCCTGCTCGACCGCACCACCAGGGGCTGCCACCTCACCGCGGCCGGACAGACGTTTCTGCCCCAGGCGGAAGCACTCCTGCGCTCCGCGGAACTGGCCGCGACGACGACCCGCGCCGCAGCGGCATCCGGCGCCGTCACCATCGGGTACGTGGGCGGACTCATCATCACCACCGCGGTGCGCGAACTGCGCAGCCGCCATCCGCAGGCCGAGGTCACCACCCTGCACCTGGACTGGAGCGATGTCCACACGGCCCTGCTCGACCACCGCGTGGACGCGGTCATCGCCCGAGAGCCGTTCCCGACCGACCGGCTGCGGGTGACGCCCCTGTACCAGGAGCCCCGGGTGCTCCTGGTACCGACGACGCACCGCCTCGCGGGCAGGGAGTCGGTCACCCTCGACGACTTCGCCGGCGAACCCCTCGTCCGTTACCCGGACCCCGCCTACGACGCCTTCTGGCGCCTCGACCCCCGACCGGACGGACGCCCGGCACCCGACGGCCCGCTGGTCACGGCGCACGCGGACAAACTCGAATCCATCGCCGGCGGCCAGGCCATCGCGCTAGCACCGGCCGCCGACGGGAACAGCACGCCCAGGCACGACCTGGCAGCCGTACCCGTCCAAGGGATCCAGCCGTGCCACGTCGTTATCGCCACCCGCACCCGCGAACGCAACCCCCTGGTCACGACCTTCCACGAAACAGCCCGGTCACATCTCACCGGTCGCGACACGCTCCCAGCCGTCTCCATCGCCCCTACCAGCCGCGCGGGCCATTCCGGACCGCGGAACTGAACCGCCCGGCGGACGCCCCCGTACCTGTGGCGGGAAGGGGTTCTCCTCCCGTGGCACGCCGCCGCGGGCGGCCGCTTCTGTGGATCTTCGAGTTGATGATGGGGTGGTGGACGTCATGCAACGTCACACAGCGAGTCGGAAAAGACAGCGAACGACGGCACGAGGCCGCATACGACGCGGACGCCGCCGAGGAGCCCAAAAGGGAGCCGGGTGTGTCCTCCGAGGAGGTCGACGATGTACTCGAAGGCATGGCCGAACCACTCACCGCGCACTCAAGGCGCTGACGCTGAGACCGAGGCCGCTGGGACCGGGAAGTCATCGACACACCCAAGCAACGCCCACAGCCCTGGCCGGGTGGGCGGACCTGGCTGTTCGGCCTGGGCTCTCTCCGCGGCTTCGGTAAGCGTCCTCAGCGCACCAGGAGATCGATGGCGACCTCCATCCGTTCGAGGTAGAAGTCCCGTGACGCGGCCTGGTGCTTGAGGCCGGTCGATGCGCTGATCATCGTCTGGGCGACTTGGCGGGCCGCCGCTTGTCCCGCCTCGACGGCGATCGCGTCTGTGATCAGTTGCTCGAAACGTTGCGGCGTGGTCTCAACGATCTCCCCCAGAAGGCCGGGGTTGTCCTCGATGACCACCGCCACATCGCGTGTTAGCGGGCCGATGTAGCGGCCCGCCCACTGGTCGAACGCATCGAGGAGGCGCTCCGCAAGGGGTCGGCCGGTGTCGGCCAGGACGTGTTCGACCGCGGTGATGTCGCGCTCCAATGCCTGGGTGACGGCGGCGCGGAACAGGCTCTCCTTCGAGGAGAAGAGGAAGTAGAGCCCGGGCCGGGAGATGTCCGCCGCCCGCGCCACCTCCTCCATCGAGGTCTTCCGGTAACCGAATCGCGCGAACGTGACCATGGCGGAGTCCAGAACCATGGTCCGACGGTCGGTGTCGGCGACTGCCGACGGCGGGTGGCTGGCAGCGAGACTGTTCACGGACCGAGCATACGAGCGAGAAGCTCACTATACAATTAGAGACTAGCGAGTATAGTCACCGTCATGCTTGCTCGCGAACCCATCTCCATGCCCTTCACCGCCTCCAGCACCGCGGACGAGGTACTGCGGGGCGTCGACCTCACCGGCGTCCGCGCGATCGTGACGGGAGCTTCCTCCGGAATCGGGATCGAGACGGCTCGCGCGTTGACCGCTGCCGGGGCGGAGGTGACGCTCGCTGTCCGGAACACGACGGCGGGGGACGCCGTCGCTGAGACGATCGGGAAGTCGACCGGAGGGATACGGCCCCGAGCCGTCCGGCTCGACCTTGCCGACAGGACCACCGTCAGTCGATTCGTTGACGCGTGGGACGGCCCGCTGCACCTGCTGATCAACAATGCGGGCGTGGTCACTGGTGGCCTCGAACGCACGCGTGAGGGCTGGGAGCTGCAATTCGCGACGAACCATCTTGGCCACTTCGCCCTCGCCGCCGGCCTTCATGGCGCCCTGGCCCTGGGAGCGGCCGACCGCGACGGAGCACGGATCGTCTCGGTCAGTTCGACGGCGCACATGCGGGCCGGCATCGACTTCGACGACCTCCACTTCGAGCGTCGCAGCTACGATCCGCAGATTGCCTATGCCCAGTCGAAGACGGCGAACTCGCTATTCGCCGTCGAGGCAAGTCGCCTCTGGGCGTCCGACGGCATCATTGCCAATGCGGTGAACCCCGGCGGTGTCGCGACGGGACTGCAGCGGAACTTCACAACGCAACAGAAGGAGTCGCTCGATGCGGCCGAAGCCGCCGGAGTCTTCACGTACAAAACGGCCGAGCAGGGGGCTGCCACCAGCATCGTTGCGGCCGTCGCCCCGGAGTTCGCGCACTCCGGAGGCCACTACCTCGACGATTCACAAGAGGCCTACACGGTGACGAACGACGCCGACCTCGCGCAGCACCCGCACGGTGTCAAGGAATGGGCGCTCGATCCCGCCACCGCCAAGCGCCTCTGGACGGTCTCGACCGACCTGCTCCGCGTCTGACCTCTCGACGCCACAGCAAGCGGTATCGCCGCCTTCTTGCCTGGTCACCGCATCGACCCACAAGGCCGGTAGCACATGGCCTGCGAAGATGGCCATGTCCGATGCGCAGAGCCAAAAACCCGGTCGGTTCCTCTCCGAGAGCCCGGTGCGGGGTCCCGCCTTCGGGACACCCCGCAAGTCCCCCGGCCATGGCGGGCCTTGCTCGGCCTTGACGCCGTACGTGCCCAATATTGCATCCTTGCTGGTCACAGCTCTGAAGGGTGTGCGGTCGGCAGCCGAGCGTCCCATGCGAGGAAGGATGCTGGTGGAGAGCCGCGGGCGCCTGAGGATGTTCAACTGTGCTGTTGCGACTGCCGTACCTCTTCCTGACGACTTCCTGACGACCGTCGTCAGCCACTCCTCGCGGCGCTCCCGCACCGCCTCCCCCGCGGGCGGCTACGTCAACTCCACCTGATCGTCTCCCCCCACACCCTGCTGCGCTGGCACCACGCGCAGACACGACCGACTCGGCGGCATCCTCCACGAGTACCATCACGCCGCTTGACCTGCGCGGACATAATTCTCGGCACCTACAGGGCTTAACGCGGGTCGGCGAGGTGGTGGCCGGGATCCGGAGCCGACCGCGGCGCTGACCGTAGCTGCGCCCCGGCGTCGGCGCCGAGTAATCGTCAAATCCTGTGGATCACTGTCTGCGCCTCGGTGCGGGGCGGGCGGATCAACAGGGATCGGGCCTGCGGTGCCCGGTGGTATGCAAGCGTGAAGCCCCTGGTAGGACGGTTCTCATCACAAGATCGTCCGCTGAACCAGAGGCTTCACGTTGATCACCTATGTTGCCACGCTCGACATCCCGCGCCGGACCGTCGAGTTCCTTGCCGGGTTGCTGGCCGCCCCCTGGAGCCCGGTGCACATGCACCGGCGACTGTCCGAGGTGGTGTCAGGCCGGCGCTACCCGCTCAATGTCGAGATCTGGTCAACAGCCCTTGTGGTGCCACCCGGCGGCGTGCTGCGACTGACGGTTCTCGGTCGAGATCCTTTCCATGTCGGGGAGTGGCAACACGACGACCCCGACGACCGCCCCAACACGTCCTTCACGGACTTGGCCACGATCCACAGTGGACCCGACGCTGGGTCGCACCTGCTGGTGCCGGTCGTCGCGTGAACCAGGCACTGCTCGCGGCCAACGCACTTGTGTCCGCGGCATCGGGGGTCTTCTGCCTGATCGCGGCGGTCAGGCCGTCGATCCTGCTGCGCCGCGACGGTCCCGCCACCGCGGACACCCGGTTCTATGCGCGGTTTTACACATTCCGGCAGCTACCCCTGTCCGTGGCTGTGGTCGGATGAGTAACGATCGGCACAGTAGGGCCTGTATCGAAGTCGGTCAGAGCCGTTCGTTGATTGCGGCGATGTGCCGCCGAGCCTCACTCGGTGTCTGGCCAGCAGGAACCGCCAGACTGAGCGAATGAGCTTCTCCGGACCCGCGTATACGTGTTGTTATATGCTGTCAGGATGTCGACTGATCAGGACGTGCCCAGCGGTGTCGATGTCGCGATGCTGCTGCGGCGAGCGCAGCTGCGCAAGCAGACGGCCTGCGAAGCCGCGCTCGCCGAGGTCGGGGTGACGTTGCCGCAGTGGGGCATGCTGTACGCCGTCGCAACCGAGCCCGATTCCTCGACCCACGCGCTCGCCCTCTTCATCGGACAATCCGACCAGTCCGCCGGCGCGGTGGTCGCCCGTCTGGAACAGCGCGGGTTGATCGAACGGCGGCCCGGCGTCGGCAAGGCGATCCTGCACCGGCTCACGCCGGACGGCGACGAGCTCGTGCGACGTTGCAACACCATTGTCGAGGACGTGATGACCCAGCTGCTCGCCGGCCTGTCCGAGCAGAGCCGTCGGGCACTGAGGACCTCGTTGCGGTCGATCGCGGAGGCCGCCCTCCCTGCGTGACCAGGCCGGACGCCGGGGATCTCAGCGGGCTGTCAGGGCGCCGCCGCGCCACACGTCCCTGATCGAGAGGGTGTCGTCGATCCTGCTGGTGGGATCGCCGTCGACCAGCAGCAGATCGGCGCGCGCACCCGGCGCGATCCGGCCGCGGTCGTGCAGGCCGAACGTGGTCGCGGGCACGCTGGTCGCAGCCCGAAGTGCCTCGGTCGGGGTGAGGCCGGCCCGAACGAGCAGCCTCAGTTCGCCATGCAGGCTGGCCCCGTGGGCCATGCCGAGGGCGCCGAAGTGGTGGTTGGCGTCCGAGCCGGCCAGGATCGGCACCCCAGCCGCGTGCATCGCCCTCACCGCGGCCAGGGCGTCGTCGAAATTGCCGGCCGGAACCGTGTCGAATTCGCGGCCGAGGTTGTCCAGCCAGGACTGCGGTAGGCGATCGGCGACCCGGCTGTCGCGCGCGAGATCGGCGCCGAGGTGCTGGTTGGTGAGCGAAGCCAGCAGGTTCAGCGTCGGGGTCAGGAACACCCCTCCCGTACGGAACTCCTCGATCAGATCGGGCGTGCACGGACCGTCGATGAACAGGTGCGCGAACCCGTCGACACCGGCGGCCAGCGCCTGCCGGGTCGCCTCGATGGTCAGCGCGTGGGCGATCACCATGCGGTCGCGGTCGTGTGCGGCGGCCACCGCCGCCTTGACGATGCGCTCCTCGACGACGGGGACGTTCTTGCCGAGTGTCTGGCCGCTCTCGATGAGCACCTTGATGTAGTCGGCGCCTTCCGCGATCCGCTCGTCGACGAAACGCGCGGCGTCTTCGGGGCGGGTGACCGTCGGCAGCTCCGGGTCGTTCAGGCCCCCGTGGAGCTGGGTCGGGTGCCCGCCGGGTGCGGTCAGGCCGATCGAGGAAGAGCGGACGTCCGCGATGTCGGTCCGTTCGGCGGCGGCGCGACGTACCGGGTGCATCGCGTGCGGGAAGGAGAACAGGTCGAACTCGGTGGTCACGCCGAATCGCAGGGCTTGACCCAGTGTCTCCACGTCGGCGTGGGTGTGCGCGTCGATGAGGCCGGGCAGCAGGGTGGCGCCGCTGCCGTCGATCCGCTCGGCCGCTTCGGATGCCGGCGCATCGACCGCGACGATCCGTGCTCCCTCGATCTCCACGGTTCGCACGCCGATCGGCTGCTCGCCGTCGAACACTCGGGCACCTTCGATGACATAGCGCGTCATGACCCCTCCGATGTATGAGTTGTTATATACTAACCCATAGATACGACGACCGGGTTTCGGTGCGAGCGATGGAAGGTGTGCGGCTGCAATGCCCAACAACGAATCCGACTTGACGAGCATGCTGGCGCTGGTCACCCACGAGCGGCAGGCACGAGACCGGGGCTGGTGGTCCGCCCTCGCGCGCTGCTACACGCCGGAGGCGACCATCCGGACGAGCTGGTTCGACGGCACCGCGGTGGAGTACATCGAGGTGTCCAAACGAGCGTTCGGCCACACCCCGTCCAACCATCGCCTCGGACTGCCCGTCATCGACGTCAACGACACCCGCGCGATCGCCGAAGTACCGATGATCATCGAGATGCGCGGCACCTTTCGCGGCGTCGAGACCGACCTCACCGCCCACTTGCGGATGCTGCACCGCGCAGCAAGAGGAGCCGATGGCTGGCGGCTGGCTGCGTCGGTCGCGATCTTCGACCACGACACGATGACTCCTGCCATACCCGGCACCGCGCCGACGCTGACCCCGGACGACCTGCAGGGCGCGCGGCCGTCCTATCGCATGTTGGCCCTGTGGATGACCGAGCGCGGCTACACCGTCGCTGCTGATCGCCCCGGCATCGACCGGCCCGCCGAACTCACCACGCTGTATGACGACGCCTACGCCTGGGCCGGCCTGCCCCGCTGACCAGGCCCATCACGCCCCAGAAAATGAGTGTGCCGGACAGTCCGAAGCGGACAAGCGGCGGACCGCCGACAACGTGCGGACCAGAGAACTCGCGGCCACAAAGTGCCGCGCATCAGAGGTAGTGAGGTAGTTGTGCCGGAATCCGAGTTTCTTCCTGAGCCGTTCACTGTCCAGGCCTCCCCCGAGGCGCTCGCGGACCTGCGCGCCCGGCTGCGGGCCACCCGCTGGCCAGACGCACCCGAGGACGCCGGCTGGTCTCTCGGCACGGACCTCGTCTACCTCCGCGATCTGGTCGCCTACTGGGCCGAGGGCTTCGACTGGGCAGCCCAGGAGAAGGCTTTGTCCGCGTTCCCGCGCTTCCGCGCCCGGCTCGACGGGTTCGGCATCCACTACGTACACGCCCGGGCCGTCAACCCGGCCGGTCCGGTGCTGCCGCTGGTGCTCTGCCACGGCTGGCCCGACTCGTTCTGGCGCTACACGAAGGTCATCCCGCTGCTGACCGACCCCGGCGCGCACGGCGGCGACCCCGCCGACGCGTTCGATGTGGTCGTGCCCGACATGCCCGGCTACGGGTACTCCGACCGCCCCGCCGGCCCGCCGCTCGACACGATCGCCGTCGCAGACCTGTGGGCCCGACTGCTGGACGGCCTCGGCTACCAGCGCTTCGGCGCCGTCGGCGGGGACATCGGCGCCGGCGTGAGCAACTACCTCGCGCTGAACCACCCCGAACAGGTCGCGGCCGTCCACCGCATGGACGCGGGAGTGCCGGCCTACTCGGGAGACCCCGCCGACCTGACACCAGAGGAGCGTGCCTGGATGGCGGACATGGCGGCCTGGGGTACAGCCGAGGGCGCCTACATGGCGATGCACCGCACCAAGCCGCAGACCGCGGCGGTCGGGCTCACCGACTCCCCGGCAGGACTCGCCGCGTGGATCGTCGAGAAGATGCGGGCGTGGAGCGACTGCGGCGGCGACATCTCGCGATCGTTCACGATGGACGAGATCCTCACCAACGTCACGATCTACTGGCTCACCGAGACCATCGGATCGTCAATGCGGATGTACCGCGCGAACGGCGAGATCCCGCCCGCACAGCAAGCCCGCCGAGTCGAGGTCCCCTCCGGCTTCGCGGTGTTCCCCGCCAACATCAGCCGGGCGCCGCGCGCGTGGCTGGAGCGCACCACCAACCTCGTCCGGTTCATGCAGGCTCCGTGCGGCGGACACTTCGCGCCGTTCGAAGAGCCCGAGTTCTACGCGGAGGAACTGCGCGCCTTCTTCCGCCCCTACCGGGCCTGATTCCGCCAACTACCGGGCATCTCCGGCGCGGCTTCCTTCAGCAGCGCTGTCGTGCCTACGGCAGGGCTTCGGCGTAGTCGGCCGCCGTCCCGTTCGTGACGGTTCGTTGGGTGGGATGGAAGCGGGACAGGCACGGGCCTCCAAGATCATGGAGTTCTCGACGCCCCGTGACCCGCTTGGAAGACCCTGCCTGCCGACGCATCATCCCTGATCCCGCACGCCCTTGACCGGCTGCGTGAGCAGCCGGACGTCGGGCCCGGGGAGGCGCCCGGCCGGCTGGAGCGGCTGGCGCAGGTGCCGGACCCGCGCGACCCGCGTGGTGTGCGGCATGCACTGTCCGTGATCCTCGCGCTGACCGCGTGCGCGGTGCCGGCCGGGGCGACCTCGCTGCTGGCGGTCGGCGAGTGGACCGCGGACGCCCCACAGCACGTGCTGGAACGGCTCGGCGTGCACCCCGACCCGGTCCTGCCACGGCCGCTGGTGCCGGCCGAGGCGACGGTTCGCCGGCTGCTGACCCGCGTCGACGGCGACGCTCTGAGCCGGGCAGTGGGCGGCCGGCTCGCCGACCGCAGGCCCGCGAGTTCCGGGCCGCGCGGGCTGTCCGTGGACGGCAAGACATCGCTCGGTGCGGCGAAGGCCCAGGGGCGGAAGATTCACCTGCCCGCCGCGGTGGAGCACACCACCGGCCTGGTCCTGGCCGAGCTCGATGTGGGTGAGAAGACCGGTGAGACCACCTGCTTCCGGCCGCTGCTCGACATCGTCGCCGCCCTCGCCGGCATGGTCGTCACCAGCGACGCCCCGCACACCCAGCGCGAGCACGCCACCTACCTCCTCGGCCGCCGGGCCCACTACATCACGATCGTCAAGGGCAACCAGAAGAAGCTGCGCAAGCAGCTCAAGTCACTGCCATGGACGGACATCCATCTCCAGGGCCGCACCCGCGGCACCGGCCACGGCCGCTCCGAGATCCGCCGGATCAAGGTCGCCACCGTCGACAACCCGCTCTTCCCCAGCGCCCGGCAGGCCGTCCAGATCAAGCGCCGCCGCACCGAACGCAAGTCCAGCAGGACGACCATCGCCACCGTCTACGCGGTCACCAGCCTGACCGCCGCGCAGACCACCCCCACCCAGCTCGCACGACTGAATTGGGACCACTGGAAGATCGAGGCCCTGCACCAGTCTTCCGCAGCCTGGTTCTTCAAGCCCCAGTCGTCATGGAACTCACCGGAATCGGTCCAGCTCATGCCGGCTGTTGGGAAGCCAGGTGGAGCGAGACTCCGGCCTGGCGGTTGGTGACCCCGCCTGCGATGCCGGTACGGCGTTGAAGGGCCGACCTGTGATGCCGACGGCCTTGGCGGGGTGGTGTTCGGCAGGCTCCCGGTGTGGGGATCGTCGAGCGGCCGGGGAGCACTGCGCCAAGGGTTGACACCGCACACCCCGGTCCCGCACAGTGCCGTCGTTAGAGCTGATGCTCCTCCCACAGACCGTCTCCCGGTTCATGTTAGCGCTAACAAGTACCTCGCGCCCCCTTGCCCACACCCCCACGCTGCAAGGAGATCCCCGCGTGAACACTCGTGACTCGCGCCTGTCCGACCACCTCGACACGCGACACCATTCGGCCCGCGTGCGCCGCTGAAGCCCCTCGGGCGGTGTCACCGCGCGAGCCCGGCCCGCCGGTGCGCGGTGAGTACAGGCGCCGACAGCCGTCTCGCTCGCCGCCTCGGGCCCGGTCGGGCCGGCACGCCTCCCTCGCCGCCTCCGGCCGGGTCGGGGCCTGCTACGTCCCTGGCGTACTCGCGGAAGCCGTCGGCCCAACGCGCCTGCCCGGTAACACGTCGTGCGGGCCGGCTTCCTCGCCGGTCAGGGCACCGCGCCCCGAACACCTTCCAGCTCAACGGCGGCACCCGCACGACCGCCTGACAGCCGCCGACGCGCCGCGGCGCGGCCGATGGCCTCCATGCCCCCCACTCAAGGAGAGTGTTCTGTGAAACGCAGGTATACGTTCAAACGCTACAAGCCGATGCTGATCACCCTGCTTTCCATGGTGCTGGCCGCCGCGGGGATCTCGTTCGCGACGACATCGGCGCAGGCAGCCACCGGCTGCAAGGTCGACTACAGCATCACCAGCCAATGGTCAGGCGGCTTCGGCGCCAGCGTGAGCGTTACCAACCTGGGTGACACGGTCACCAGTTGGCGGGTCGGCTGGACCTTCCCCTCCGGGCAGACCGTCACCCAGTTGTGGAACGGCACCTACACCCAGAGCGGCTCCCAGGTCACCGTGACCAATGCCTCCTACAACGGCAGCCTGGCCACCGGCGCCTCCACCAGCTTCGGCTTCAACGGCGCCTTCACCACCAGCAACTCCGTACCCAGCACCTTCACTCTCAATGACACCACCTGCACCGGCAGCACCACATCCGGCGGAGCCACGACCGGCGGCACGACTACCGGTGGCTCGACCACGGGTGGCACGACCACCGGCGGCTCGACCACGGGTGGCACCACGACGGGCGGTACCACCACCGGCGGTACTACAGGTGGCACTGGCGGTACGTGCACCCTTCCGTCGTCCTATCACTGGTCGTCGACGGGTCCGCTGGCGCAGCCGGCGAACGGATGGGTCTCGCTGAAGGACTTCGACACCGTGGTCTACAACGGCAAGCATCTGGTCTACGGCTCGACCGTCAACCAGTCCGGGTCGTACGGCTCGATGGCGTTCGCGCCCTTCACGAACTGGTCGGACATGGCGTCGGCCCAGCAGATCGGAATGAACTCGGGCACGGTGGCGCCCACGCTGTTCTACTTCGCGCCCAAGAACATCTGGGTGCTGGCGTCCCAGTGGAGCCAGTGGCCCTTCTTCTACCGGACGACGAGCGACCCGACCAACCCCAACAGCTGGTCCTCGCAGCAGGCGCTGTTCACCGGCAGCATCTCCCCGTCCAACCCGATCGACCAGACCCTCATCGGTGACGGACAGAACATGTACCTGTTCTTCGCCGGCGACAACGGCAAGATCTACCGGTCGAGCATGCCGTACGGGAACTTCCCCGGTAACTTCGGCTCCTCCTACACCACCGTCATGAGCGACTCGCAGGCCAACCTCTTCGAGGCGGTGCAGGTCTACAAGGTCCAGGGTCAGAACCAGTACCTGATGATCGTCGAGGCGATGGGCGCGCACGGGCGCTACTTCCGCTCGTTCACCGCCTCCAGCCTCGGCGGATCCTGGACCCCGCAGGCCACCAGCGAGTCCAGCCCCTTCGCGGGCAAGGCCAACAGCGGCGCCACCTGGACCAACGACATCAGCCACGGCGACCTGATCCGCAACAACCCCGACGAGACCATGACCATCGACCCCTGTAACCTCCAGTTCCTCTACCAGGGCAGGAACCCCTCCTCGGACGGCACCTCCTACAACCTGCTGCCCTGGCGGCCAGGTCTGCTCACCCTCCAGCGCTGACCCGCACGCCCCCCGATCCGCCGAGGGGCCCCGGCCGCACCCCGGCCAGGGTCCCTCCTCGGTAACGCCATGTCGATCCCTTCGCGAAAGGGCAGCCCCCGGACCAGGTCAACCGAGACAGCGGCTGGCATTCACGGGCCAGGGGACCGGAACATCCGAGATCTTCCACAGGCCCGCGTCTCAGACAATCTGGTCGTCGCACTTTGCCGCCTTGGACTCAGCCCAGATCAAATGAGACGGGACACACGGACTCCCCAAGCCGGCAGCGCGTGGGCCGAGCACCGAGCACCGAGCACCGAGCACCGAGCACCGAGCACCGAGCACCGAGCACCGAGCACCGAGCACCGAGCACCGAGCACCGAGCAACCCTTCATGCCCTCGCAACTCAAGTCAACGAGGCGAAGACGGCGGCAGCCGCCACCGGCTCGGGCTGAAAGGGGGCGGCAGCAAGATTTCTCCGGCCCCTACCTTGTAAGGAGGCGATCACTGGGGAGTGATACTGGGGGCACATTCAGTTCGAGCAGCGCATGTTCGCGCATCTGAAGTTCTTAGAGGTCATGGCGGACCTTGTCCTTGCTGATTACCTCATCCGCCCTGGTCAGAACGATTGTGTCCTGATCTCCGAGCTACCGGGCATGGAGGCTGATCCGGAACCGTGGCGGACATGACGATCACCTCGGCATGATGATCGTTCGTGATCTGGAAACTCGCTCACCTGGGCGTGACGAACGCCTCCGCGATGCTGCCCCCGCTGCCCATGACGGACCGGGACAAGGACACACATATTCTGGCCCTACGCCATCAGATCGCCGTGCTGGAGCGGCAGCTGAACGGGTAACGAGTCGGGTTCACAGCCAGCGATCGAGCGTTCCTGGCAGCGCTCCTGCACGGCATCCCGAAGGATGTTCTTCCGCGCATGCGGTTGCTGGTGCGGCCGGACACGGTCCTGCGCTGGCACCGTGACCTGGTCGCCCGCCGGCACGCCGCCCGGTCCCGACCCCACCGCGGAGGCCGACCCCGCACCGTCCAGTCCATCCGAGCCCTGGTCCTGTGCCTGGCCCACGAGAACCCCGACTGGGGCTACCGGCGCCCACACGGCGAACTGCTCGTACTCGGAGTGAAAGTAGCAGCCTCCACGGTCTGGGAAATCCTGAAGGACGCCGGCATCCCACCAGCCCCCGAACGCGCGTCGAGCACCTGGGCGGACTTCCTACGCTTCCAAAGCGACGCCATCCTGGCCTGCGACTTCTTCGAAACCGTCACCCTGTCAGGAACCCGACGCTACGTATTCGCGGTGATCGAACCCACAAGCCGCCGCATCCGGATCCTCGGTGCCACACCCCATCCCACCGCGCCCTGGGTCACACAGACAGCGAAGAACCTCCTGACGGACCTCGAAGACGCGCGCAGCCAAGCGCGGTTCCTGATCCGGGACAGGGACGGCAAGTTCCCCCCTCTGTTCGACGCCATTCTCGCCGACACCGGGATCGAGGTGGTCCTCAGCGGCGTGCGCGTACCGCGCATGAACGCGATCATGGAACGCTGGGTGGCGACCTGCCAACGAGAACTGCTGGACCGCACACTCGTCTGGAACCACCAGCACCTCCTCCATGTCCTCAAGGAGTTCGAGACCTTCTACAACGAACATCGGCCACATCAGGGCATCACCAACGCCCGACCACTGCACCCCCTGCCCGCGCCAATCACCGATCCAGAGCAGATCGCCCGCCTCGACATTCGAAAACGCGACCGACTCGGCGGCATCCTCCATGAGTATCAGCATGCCGCATGACCAGCGCGGATGAGGTTTTCGGCAAGGACAGCGGTGCGGAAGGCTCTCCGACCGCGGACGCCCGGCACCGAGGCAGTCGGCCTCGGTGCCGGGCGTCCGCGGTCGCGGCGCGGCGGTCAGGACAGGGACCACCGCTGATTGGAGCCGCCGTTGCAGGCCCACAGCTCGACCAGCGCGCCGTTCGCGCTGGAGGCGCCGGTGACGTCCAGGCACAGGCCCGACTGCGCCCCGGTGACCGACCCGTCGGAGTTGACGTTCCACTGCTGGTTGCTCTGGCCGTTGCACGTCCAGGTGACGACCTTGGTGCCGTTGGCCGTGCCCTGCCCGCTGGCGTCCAGGCAGAGCTGGCTGCCCCCGCTGTAGACGGTCAACTGCCCGCTGGAGGTACGGGTGAACTGCTGGTTGGCGCCGCCACTGCAGTCCCAGATCTGCAGCTGCGTGCCCGTGGCCGTCGAGGAGTTGGGCACATCGAGGCACTTGTTCGCACCCACGGCGTGCAACGCCCCCGAAGTGCCGCCGGTGCCGGTCGACGAGCCCCCGTATCCGGCGGCCGCGATGTTCGCCTGCACCGCGTTCTCCGTGGCGTCCGACGGATAGCCGGAGGTCATGGCGCCCTCGTAGAAGGTGCCCTGCGACTGGTTGGTGTTGCCGTTGCAGCAGTCGCCCCCGCTGCCGAGGATGATCGCGCCCTGCTTCTTCATCGGGCTGTAGCCCGGTGGCAGAGCGCCGTCCCACAGTGTACTCAGGCCCCCTGACTGGGCGTTGGCCCCCTTGATCGCGAATCTGGAGGTGCCGTTGTTCTTGAGCATCGCGGTGACGTACGGATTGGTGAACGCCTTCTGGTTGCTGTTCCAGGACTGGCTGCCGCCGGAGTACAGGCCGTATTCGAGATCGGCCTCGACCCAGGGCCCGCTGCCGGAGCATCCGCCGAACCAGCAGCTGGTCCCGAAGTAGATGGCGTCCATGGCACCGGCGCCGTCTGCCCTGCGGTCGGTCTCGCTGTTGCCGTAGTCGAAGCAGCAGCCGCTGTTCACGTGGGTGCCGCTGGTCACCATGTACTCGCCCTCGGGCGCGCTGCCGGTCGGTACACCGGTTTGGTGGCCGTCACGCCAGTAGCTGTTGCCCGGTTTGATGTAGAGCGGGTACGCCTTGCCGCCGGCCACGGTCAGCGACTGCGTCGTCGCGCTGGCCGGGGTGTCCGAGCCGCCCGCACCGCCCGGGCCCTGGTACTTCAGGTCGTTGCCGTGGCCGGACTGGTCGTAGACGGTGGTGATCACGCAGGACGTACCGGTGCAGAAGGAGTCCTGGGCTGCCGCGTCGGCGCGGCCGCCGACCGCCACCACGCCGATGTCGCGGGTCGTGTTGTCGGACGACCGCCGCACCTGGTAGAGGCTGCCGCCGAAGGAGGCGTACAGCGCGCGGACGGTGCTGTGCGCGGCCACGCAGGGCGTGCCGCCGGCGGCGTAGATGTCGCACGGCCCCTGTCCTGCGGCGTGCGACGGCGCGGCCGTCCCGGCCAGGACACCGGCGGCCAGTGCCACCGCGGCACCGCCGCTCAGGACGCTGCGCCTGAATCTGCGCAGCCATGTTCGGATCATTGCTGGGTCCTTCCCTTCTGTCGGGATGTCACGGGACCGCCGGCCGTCGGGACGGCGTCGGTCGGGTCGCTCCTGGGGGCGGCGGCACCTGCCCGGTCAGGAGGAGCTGCGCAGGCTCCACCGCTGGTTGGCCTGTCCGTTGCAGGTCCACAGGTCGAGCTTCGTGCCGTTGGCCGTGCCCTGGGCGGACGCGTCCAGGCACAGGCCCGACTGCACGCCGGTGATGGTGCCGTCGGAGTTGACGTTCCACTGCTGGTTGGTCTGGCCGTTGCAGTCCCAGATGATGGCGGCCGTCCCGGGGGCCGTTCCGCGGTTGTCGGCGTCCAGGCACTTGTTCCCGTAGACGGTGAGCTGCTTCCCCGCGGTGTAGGTCCAGGACTGGTTGGCCTGGCCGTTGCAGTCCCAGAGCTGGGCCTGGGTGCCGTTGGCCGTGCCGGCGTTCGGCACGTCCACGCAGCGGCCGGACTGTCCGCCGACGATCTGCTTCCCCTGCGCCGGCTGGCCGCCGTCGGTACCCGTGACGGTGAGCAGCACCGCCTGGTTCGCCGGGACGCTGGTGGTGTAGCCGGTGGTGGAGCTGCCCAGGTCCGTGGCCGTCCAGGGGTCGCGCACCGCGGCGGAGCCGGTCAGGCCGAGGGACGACCAGCGCACGGTGACGGCGGCGGCCGCGCCGGTGCGGTTGAGCAGCACGACGGCCCGGCGGCCGCCGCCGGAGAGTACCTTGCTGTAGACCTGCAGGCCGGAGGAGTCCTCGGCCACCTTGGTGCCCTGCTTCCCCAGCGCGTCCTGGTCGATGGCGACGACCTCGCGGTTGGTCAGGACCGCCCTGGTGTCACTGCTCATGGCGGCCAGGTCGTTCCCCGCCAGCAGCGGGGCGCCGGAGATCGCCCACAGCGCCATGTGGGTGCGGTTCTGCGCTCCGCTGAAGCCGGACATCCCGACGACGAGCATGTCCGGGTCGTTGGAATGGCCGGGACTCTGCGCGGAGGGGTGCTGCGCCGCGTCGAAGTTGGCCAGGACCCGGCTCATCGACGGGCTCTCCCCGTAGTAGATGATGTCCTGGCTGGTCCGCCAGAGGTTGGAGATGCCCGGCGCCCAGTTCCACGGGGAGCCGTTGCCCCAGTCGCACACCGAGAGCACCATGGGCCGGCCGGTCTGCGCGGTGGCCCGGCCGATCGCCGCGCTGATCGCCGAGTAGCTGCTCGCGGGGTCGAGCCCCTCGGCGTTGCCGCCGCACCAGTCGACCTTGACGTAGTCGAAGCCCCACTGGGAGAACTGCAGGAAGTCCTGGTCGTAGTGGCCCTCGCTGCCGCTGCCCGGCGCCGCGGGGCGGCCGGTCGGGTAGTAGTAGCCGCAGCCGTTCCTGCCCGCGTCGGTGTAGATGCCCGCCTTCAGGCCCTTGCTGTGCAGGTAGTCCGCGATCGCCTTCATGCCGCCCGGCCAGTCGGCGGGGTCGACGGTGATGTTGCCGGCGGAGTCGCGGGTGCCCTGCCACCAGCCCTCGTCGATGTTCACGTACTGGTATCCGGCGTCCTTCATGCCGGAGGAGACCAGGGCGTCGGCCTGCGCCTTGATCACGCCGTAGTTGATCTTCGCGGCGAACGAGTTCCACGAGGCCCATCCCATGGGCGGCGCGGTGAGCGACGCCACCGAGGACCGGGCGGCCGACGAGCCCGCGGCGGGGGCACTCGCCGCAGCCGTCACGTGCGCGGGGCGCTCCGGTGGCCCGGCGTTCGCGGCCTGGGCGGTCTGCACTCCGGTGAGGGCGGAGAGGGCCAGCGCGGCGGCGGCGGCCAGGGCGCCGGCGGCCCGTCGCCAAGGGGGACGCAGGGTTCGGCGGCGGCGGGGTACGGCCATGGGGCGCCGGTGGGAGTCGGTCATGATGACCTCCGGTGTGGGGGGAGGGACTGAACGCGGGTGACGGCGCGAGGACACGGTTGCGCGGCTGGCCCGATTCATGAGAACGCTCACACTTCAGCGCCACTGAGCCTAGGAAGAGGCTGACCGGTCGTCAATGTTTCTGTCCGGCTTCTTGTTGACTCGTGTGGGGTTCTTTTGCGTTCCGGCCATCCGGGGTGCGAGAGGGCGCCGGCTCGGTGGCCGCGGGGCGGCCTGCTCGCAGGGTCGGAGAGGGCGCCGACCGGCCTGCGGATACCGGCATGTTCCGCGTGACGCGTCGCGGGAAGGGTTGACACGGATCGCGGGGTGATGCACGCTGCCGCCGTCACCAGTACGACACATACTCCCCCACCCCGCGAGGACATGCGTCGTACCGATCTGTGCGTTAGCGCTAACAGAAATAGCGGAGTGAACGCGCACATTCCTCGGCCCCCGCCCTTTCACGTGCGCACCGGGAACGGGAACTGCCGCCGCCGCTCTCGTTCGGCGCGGGCGGCAACCCGGAGCGGGCGGGCCGCGGATGCGTCGCGGCCCTGTCCCTGCCGATAACCTCATCCACCCTGGTCAGGGCCGGTTTCGTGGACTCCGCGCTGTCGCGTCCCAGAGCGGGCCTGGCGCTCTGGCGGGGATGACGGTCTCCTCGGCATGATGATCACTCGTGCTGCTGAAACTCGCCTACCCGGGCATGCCGAATATGTTCGCGGCCTTGCGCCTGCTGCCGATGAACGAGCGGGACAAGGACGCGGAGATCCTCGCCCTTCGGCCAACAGATCACCATGCTGGAGCGGCAACTGAACGGGCAGAGAATCGGCTTCACAGCGGGCGATCGGGCCTTCCTGGCAGCTCTGCTGCACCGGCTCCCTATGGACGCATTGCGACGTATACGGTTGCTGGTTCGGCCGGATACGGTCCTGCGCCGGCATCGGGACCTGAACGCCCGCCGGCACGCCGCCCGGTCCCGACCCCACCACGGAGGCCGCCCCCGCACCGTCCGATCCATCCGAGCCCTCGTACTACGCCTCGCCCGAGAGAACCCCACCTGGGGATACCGGCGCGTGCACGGGGAACTGCTGGTCCCCGGAGTGAAAGTGGCTGCCTCTACCGTCTGGGAAATCCTGAAGGAAGCCGGCATCCAACCCGCTCCTGCGCGGGCCTCCACTACGTGGGCAGACTTCCTGCACTCCCAGGCCGATGCCCTCCTGGCCTGCGACTTCCTCGAAACCCTCACCCTGTCCGGGGCACGGCTGTACGTCTTCGCGATGATCGAGCACGCCAGCCGCCGCATCCGGGTCCTGGGCGCGACCGCGCACCCCACCGCAGCGTGGATGACACAGCTGGCGAAGAACCTCGCCATGGACCTCGAAGACACCGGCTGCCGCGCACGGTTCCTCATCAGGGACCGCGACCGGAAGTTCCCCGCGCTCTTCGACACCATCCTCGCCGACACCGGGATCAAGGTGATGCTCAGCGGCGTACGCATACCGCGAATGAACGCGATCATGGAGCGGTGGGTCTACACCTGCCGACGTGAACTCCTGGACCGCACCCTGATCTGGAACCACGGGCACCTTCTCCACGCATCACGCGAGTTCGAGGGGTTCTACAACGAGCACCGTCCACACCAGGGCATCACCAACGCCCGACCACTGCACCCATTGCCCCCGCCGATCACCGATCCAGGCCAGATCGCCCACCTCGACATACGAAGACGCGACCGGCTCGGCGGCATTCTCCGCGAGTACCAACATACCGCCTGACCTGCACGGACGAGGCTATCAGCAAGGACACCGCCGTGAGACCGAGCGGCTGGGAGGCGTAGTAGTCGGCGACGCCCGGCCGGCCGGCGCTGTGGGGGTGCAGGCCCTGGAAGATAGCTTCCTCGGTGAACTGGGCGGCGGCCTGCTCGGGTTCGTGTGCGCCGACGGCAGCCTTCCACCGGTCCAGGACGCCGCGGAGGGTCGACTCGTCACCACGATGGACACTCTTGGTAGCCGCCACATCCGTCGTACTTGACACTGGAGCGGGCGACGTGAGGGGCGTCAAGTCGGCGTCGTAGGAGGTCTCCTCACGAGCTGGTGGCCCGTAGCCCCGCAGGACGCGTGAGCGTTGGGCTTGTCCCGCGACACCGACAAGCAGCGGCGGCGGCCGGCCCCGCACTGGAACGGCGCGGCCGGAACCGAAGTCCCGCTGCCGGCCGACACGTTCGGCCGGCAGTGCGCCGCCCTGCGCCCGCACCAGGGGCCTCGCCGTAGTCGATGACGCCTTCGGCAGCGGCTCCATCCTCACCCGCCGGCCTTCCGGGCCGACTGCCACTCCCGGCTTCCCACCCGCAACCGTGGCGGTCAAGGGTTTTCCCCAATGCTTCTCCGCTGCTCCCCAAGCACTGTGGTCGGGTCGGACGCCACGGCCGGCCCGACGGACGGAGGAGAGATCCACGATGGAGTTCGAACCCGGAATGTTGCTGGTGCCGCCCGGTGGGCGCGCCCGCCTTCGCCGTCCCGACTCCCGCTTCGGGGACCCGCGGTGAACATGAAGGTGTACAGCCCCGAGGGGGTGGTCCTGCTCACCTCCCACCGCTGTCTCCCGGCCGAACCCGCCACCCCGGACAGCGGAGTCCGGCACGATCCGACGCACCACCCGGTGGCCGAGGACAACCGCACCACCGCCGAGCCGGTGGACCGGCCCGTGGGACGTACCCCGGGGAAGGACTGACGTGCCGGCCGCCCAGGAGGCGAACACGGCCGGAACGGTCCGGGCGCGCCCGGACGCGTCGCGCCGGCTGCCGCCGATCGACCTCGACCGGGGCCGGGTGCTCCTCGTCGCCTCGGGCGCGATCGGTGTCACCGCGCTGCCCGACTGGGCGATGCTGCTGCGGGTCCAGTACGGCTGGTCGGTGCGCATCTGCCTGACGTACTCCGCGGACCGGCTCGTCTCCCGGGAGGCGCTCGCGGCGGTGACCCAGGCGCCGGTCGCGGGGCCCGGCTGGCAGACGGCACAGGGCATCGTCCCGCACCAGGAGCTGGCCGAGTGGCCCGATCTGGTCATCGTCGCCCCGGCCACCACGAATTTCGTCGCGAAGGCCGCCGCCGGCATGTCCGACAGCCTGGCCCTGACCACGGTGCTCTGCACGGCGGCCCCGGTGCTGATCGCCCCGAGCATCCCGGAGAACGCGCTCGCCCGCCCCGCCGTCCGTCGCAACCTCCAGTGCCTGGCCGACGACGGCTATCACGTCGTGCCCATGGGACCGGGGGTGTCCGTGCACCGCGGCGCGGTCAGCGCCGCGGCCATGCCCGGCCTGCCGGTCATCCTGCGGGTCGCGGCACGCGTACTCGGAACGGGCCGGGGCGCGGCGGGCGGCAACGTGTCGGCCAACGACCGCACGCCGGAGAAGATCCGCGCGGTAACACCGGATCCCACACCGGACCAGGACCGCACCGCGCGGCAGGACCGTACGCCGGACCGGAGCCGGGTCGGGCAGGACCTTGCCGCGGACCCGGTGGAGGCGGCCGGCCATGGCTGACGTCCTTCGGGCACCCGACCCGGCTCCTGGCCTCGTACCCGACGTCGCCCCCGCCGCACCACCCGGCCCCGCACCCGCCCCTGTGCCCGGCTCGCCGCCCGGTCGGACACCTGGCGGCCCACCTCCCCCCTCCGGTACCCCCTTGCTGCGCGCCGCCGCCCGCCGAACCCGGGGCCCGCTGGCCCTCCTCGCCGGCCTGCTGATCGTGACCACGGTGACCGGGCTCGCCGCCCCCGCGCTGCTGGCGACCGCCGTCGACGCGGTACTGCGGGGCTCGGGCGCCACCGGCCCCGCGGTCGCCTGGGCGGCGGTCGTGGTGCTCGGCGCCGGCTGCGAGGCCGTCATGGCGCCGCTGGGTACCGCCTGCGCCGCGTACGGCGCGCGCTGGATGCGGGTGCGGACCGTCGGGCACCTCGTCGGCCTGGGGGCCAGGCCGCCGCTGCCGGCCGGGGAGGCGGTCACCCGGGTCGTGCAGGCCGCCTCCCAGGCCGGCGCGCTGCCCGCCGCTTTCGCCCAGTGGGCGGTGACGGTCGCCGGATCGCTTGCCGCGCTCTGCTGGCTGTGGCTCCTGGACTGGCCGTCCGGACTCGCCTTCACCCTCGCGGTGCCGGCCGCCGTGCTGGTCGCCCGTCGGTTCGTCGGCCGGGTCACCGAGGCGCACGCCGAGTACCTGGCGGCCCAGGGCGCCGTCGCGACCCGTCTGCTCACCGCCCTCGCCGGGGCCCGTACCATCCGCGCCTCGGACACGCTGGACGCCGAGACAGCCCGCGTGCTGGCGCCGCTGCCCGCGGTGTCGGCCGCGGGGTGGCGGATGTGGCGACTGCAGCGCGGCACGGTCTGGCAGTTCGGCCTGCTGATGTCGCTGACCGAGGCGCTGGTGCTCGGGGTCGCGGGGTTCGGGGTCAGCGACGGCCGGCTGACCGCCGGCCAACTGGTGGCCGTCGCCGGTTACCTGCAGCTCTCCTTCCAGGCGGTGGAGCAGATCGACGGGATCCTCGGGCTGGCGCAGTCCCGCGCGGCGGCGGCCCGGGTCGCCGCCGTCCTCGCGCATCCGCCGCTGCGGTACGGCCTGGGCGGCGCACCGGACGGCCCCGGCGCGGTGAGCCTGCGCCAGGTGACGGTGCGCCGGGAGGACGCGGTGCTGCTCGACGGCGTCGACCTCGACCTGCCGGCCGGCGCCTCGATCGCACTGGTAGGCCGTACGGCGGCGGGCAAGAGTCTGCTCGCCGGGCTGCCCGGCCGGCTCGTCGACCCGGACCGGGGGGAGGTACTGCTCGACGGCGTACCGGTCCGCGAGTTCACCCGTACCGAGCTGCGGCGCGCGGTCACGTACGCCTTCGAGCAACCGGTGCTTGTCGGGGAAACGCTGCACGACGCCATCGGGTACGGCTGGCCGGGGCTGCCGCGAGCGGAGGTGGAACGCGCCGCCCGGGCCGCCCGCGCCGACGGCTTCGTCCGGCGGCTGCCCGACGGCTACGACACCGCGCTCGCGGAGACCGCGATGTCCGGCGGTGAGCGCCAACGCCTCGGCCTGGCCCGCACGCTGGCCCGGCCGGCCCGCGTCTACGTACTCGACGACGCGACCTCCGGTCTCGACACGGTCACCGAGGCCGAGGTCGACGCTGCCGTCACCACCAGCCTGGCCGGCCGGACCCGGCTGGTGGTCGCGCACCGTGTCACCACGGCCGCCCGCTGCGACCTGGTCCTGTGGCTTGAGGCCGGCCGGGTCCGCGCGCTGGCCCCGCACACCGCGCTGTGGACCGACCCGGCGTACCGAGCGGTGTTCGCCGCCGTCGAAGGGGTTCCGGTATGAAGGCCGGCGAGGTGCGCTCCGGGCTGCGGTTGCTGCGGGAGGCCCTGCGCGGCTCCCGGGGAGCGCTGCTGCGGGTCGGGGTGTGGTCGGCGGTGGAGGCGGCGCCCGCGCTCGCGGCCGGCTGGGTGCTGGCCGCGGCGCTCGACCGCGGTTTCCTCGCCGGCCGTCCGTCGGTCGGCGTGGCCTGGCTGCTCCTGCTGGGCGGGCTGTACGTGATCCGGGCACTGGCCGAGCGCGCGGTGTTCGAGCCGCTCGCCCGGATCGTGGAACCGCTGCGCGACGAGTTGGTCCGCCGGGTGGTGCGCGGGACGCTGCACGCCGCCGCGTACCGGACCCGGCCCGCGGACGCGGCGGGCGTCTCCCGGCTGACCACGCAGGTCGACGGCGTGCGCGGCATCGTCGGCTCGATCCTGCGCACGGCCCGGCCGCTGGCGGTGACCCTGGTCGCCGCGCTCACCGGGCTCGCGACCCTCGACCCGCTGCTGGCGGGGCTGGTCGCGCTGCCGCTGGCCGCGGCTGTGGCGGTGTTCCTGCTGAGCATGCGCGCGGTGACCAGGCGCCGCCGGGAGTACCTGATCGCAGAGGAGCGGGTCGCCGCCACCACCGGAGCGGTGCTGGCGGCCGGGCGGGATCTGACCGCGCTGGGCGCGGAGGAGCAGGCGGTGGCCGATGTGCGGCGGGCCGCGGACGCCTCGACGGCGGCGGCCCTGTCGGTCGCCCGGGCGGCCGCCGTCCGGGTGCCGGTGCTGCTGATCGGCGGGCAACTCCCGCTCCTGCTGCTGCTGTTGACAGGCCCCGCGCTGGTGGCGCGAGGCGCTGTCCGGCCGGGGGTGGTGGTCGCGGCGATCCTGTACGTCACCGCCTACCTGATCCCGGCCCTCCAGTTGATGACCGGCTCGGTGGCGGGCTATTGGAGCCAGTTGCGCGTGCTGTCCGGTCGGCTGGCCGCCGCCTCGGCGGTCCCCGAGCAGCCGAGGGAACCCGTACCCGCGGTGGAGACCGAGGCGGGCGACCTGGTGGTGCGCGGCCTGACCTTCGCGTACGGGCCGCACGCCGAGCCGGTGCTGCGGGACCTGGATCTGACCGTCCCGGACGGCGACCACCTCGCCGTGGTCGGGCCGAGCGGCGTCGGGAAGTCCACGCTCGCCGGGCTGCTCGCCGGGATCGAGACCCCGCTCGCCGGATCGGTGACCCTCGGCGGGCACCCGGCCCGCGTCGGCCCGATCGCCCTGCTGCCCCAGGAGGCGTACATCTTCCCCGCCACGGTCGGGGAGAACCTGCGCTACCTCGCGCCGGAACTCGACACCGCCGCCCTGGACCGGGCCGTCGCGGCGGTCGGGGCGGCCGGACTCGTCGCCCGGCTGGGTGGTCACACCGCCGAACTGGCCGACCCGGCGAGCACCTTGTCCGCTGGGGAACGCCAACTGATCGCCCTGGCACGGATGTACGCGTCCCCGGCGCGGGTGATCGTCCTGGACGAGGCTACCTGTCACCTCGACATGGCCGCCGAGGCGGTCGCCGAAGCCGCGTTCGCGGGCCGGCCCGGCACCCTGATCGTCATCGCGCACCGCCTCACCACCGCGGCCCGCGCCCGCCGGATCCTCTTCCTGGACGGCGGCAGCCCCGCCCTCGGCACGCACGCCGAACTCCTGGCCACCAGCCCGGCGTATGCGTCACTGGTGGGCCACTGGTCGATGCCGAAGCCGGCGCCGAGCACGTGAACACGCCTGCCCCCGCAGGACTTCGGCTCACCTCGCCCGAAGTCAGCCAGATCCGGCGGCGAGCGGCGGGGCGGCGGCCAGCGCGGTGCGGGAACGGGCCCCGGTCTTGCGGAAGATACGAGTGAGATGGGCCTCGACCGTCTTCACCGAGACGAAGAGCGCAGCCGCGATATCCTGGTTGGACCTGCCCGCGCGCACCATCCGGACGATCTCCGACTCCCGGACCGACAGCGCGGCCCGGGGCGCCGCGGCCGACTGCCGGGGCAGGCGGGCGCCGATCGCACGCTGCCGGTCTACGGCGAGGCGGCGCAGCCAGTGCGAACCCGCCGTCACCGCGAGCGACTTGGCCCGGCCCGCTTCGGCCGTGGCCTCTGTCAGCCGGTCGAGCGCGGCCAGCCGGCGGGACAGCAGGAGCCGCGTGTGGCTTTCCCACAGCGCCATCCCGCGGTCGGCGAACCCCGCGGCGGCCTCGCTCAGCAGCAGCGACGCGTCCGCGTCGTTCGCCTCGGCCGCCCGCGCGCACAGGGCGGCGGCGCGCCGACCGGCTGCCGAATCACCCGGCTGGGCCGGCCCCGCGAGGGTCGCCCCGGGGTCCATGACGGGCCACCACAGCCGTGCCACGCCGTCGGCCGCCGGTGCCCCGGCGACCGCTGGTGCCGGGCCGTCCCGCCAGGCCAGGGCCGAGGTGCGCACCGTCCGTGCGAGCCGGGCGAGATCGGCGCGGTCCTGGTCCGCCGCCGCCGCTTCGGCGTCCTCCAGTGCGCGCAGCGCCTCAGCCGTGCGGCCCAGCGCGAGGAGCGCGTACCCGTGGCCGAACAGCAGCCGCGGCAGCAGTCCGGTCCAGCCGGTCTCCCGCGCGGCCTGTACGCCACGGGCGAAGAGGTCGGCGGCCGCCGGATAGCGCTCTGCCAGGTTGGCGGCCCAGCCGAGGCGCACGACGGTGTGCTGCCTGGGGGCGAGGTCCGCGGGGGCGAGCCCCGCCAGCCCCGCGATCGCGGGGGCGGCCTGCGCGCGGTAGACCGTGTCGTCGCCGGCGATGGCCCCGGCCAGGGCGAAGACGGCCGCGGCGTCCGGCCCGGTGTCCTCGGCGAGCAGGGTACGGACGGTGGGCAGCCGGCCGCGAACCGCGGCCAGGACGGCCAACTGCCGTCGCAGGTCAGCGGCTTCGGCTCCGTCGGCGGTCCGTAGCGCGGTCCTGAGCAGGTCGTGGGCCTGCCGGTGGCGGCCGAGGTCGGTCGCCAGCCGGGCGTGCAGTGCGATGCTCGTGACCGCGTCGGCGGGGCCGCCGAGATGGTCCAGTTCGGGCAGCAGGTCGCGGCGCTGCCGGTGGTCGCCGGTGCGCTCCGCGGCTTGCCACAGGGCGTTCAGGACGCGGCGGCGCAGAGCGGCGGCTTCGGCTTCGGCGGGCAGGATCCGGCGGGCGGCCCGCAGCCACTCGGCGGCCCGCGCCGGCTGCGTGTCGAGAACGCGGTCGGCCGCCTCGGCGAGCGTGCGCACGGCCGGCAGGTCGCCGGGCGCGGCGGACCGGGCGAGGTGCGGCGCGCGGTCGACGGCGGCGGCACCGGCCGCCCGCAGCACTCGAGCCGCGCGGGCATGGGCGGCGATCCGCGCACCGGGCGGGGTCCTGGCGTACAGGACGGCCCGCAGCAGGGGGTGCCGGAAGCGGAGGAACGGGACGGCCGCTGAAACGGCGCGGACCACGCCGCGTTCGGCGAGGGCGTCCAGCACGGGCAGGACGGAGTCGAGGTCACGTCCGGCGACCGCTGCGGCCTGCGCCGGGTGGAAGACGTCGCCCAGCACGGCCGCGGCCCGGGCCACTTCGCGTTCCGCGGGGGTGAGCCCGGACGGCTCGCGGGCCCCGGCCGGGGCCGGGCCGGGAAACAGGCCGTCGCGGGCCAGCGCGCGCAACTCGGCGTCGGGGAGCGGGGCCAGCGCACGCGCCCAGCCCGGGACGCCGCCGGTGAGGCGGTACAGCAGCGCGCCGCGTTCGGCGAGCGTCCGCGACCCGAGCATCTCGTCGAACGCCGCGCGGTCCAGGGGCGCGAGGTCGATCCGCTCCGCCCCGTCGGCGACCGGGTGTTCGGGCAGCACGGTGCGGGCCACGACGAGCAGGCCGCCGTGGCCGCCCCAACTGCCGGGTTCAAGGGCAGTCGGACGGCCGGCGCCGTCGTCCAGACAGACGACGGCGCCGCCGGCTTCCGGTGGCATCCGCACGGGATTCCACCGGACGGTCAGCCCGTGCAGCCGGGCGTGTTCGGCGAGTCGGGAGAGCGTGCGGGTCCGGCCGGTGCCCGGCTCGCCGGCGATCTCGATCTCCCGCGGCTCGCCGGCCGGCCCCGGGGCGGCGTCGAGGGCCCGGGCCAGCGCGGCGGCGGCCTGCTGCCCGGGCTCGGCGGTCATCCGCAGTGGGCGCTGAAGATACTGCCATCGCAGTTACTGGTACTGGTCAGCCCCGGAGCGTCCGGATCGGGCGCGCCGTCGGTCTTGAGTTCCTGGAGCAGGAGGACCTGGGACATGGTGATCGCTTCCTTTCGAGGGGGCGGGGGATGATGCGGGCGCCGACACGGCGCGTCCGAGCGGGCCCACCGGGCACCGGGCGGCGCCTCAGCAGAGCAGGACGCTGAAGGCGCTGGAGCAGTCGCCGAGGCTGATGGCGCTGATCGGGATCAGGGCGTCCGGATCGGCGCTGTCGTCGCCGGCGAGTTCCTGGAGCAGCAGGACGCTGGGCATACGGGGTCTCCTCGAGGAGGCGCGCGGGTGACGCGCACGGAACAGGCGCCGCGGCGCATGTCGTGGGCGGGGAGGGAGTGCGCCCGGCGGCGGGTTCGGCCGCCGGGCGCACGGCAGGCGCTCAGGTCAGCAGACGATGATGCTGTAGCCGCTGTCGCAGGCCGCGCCGCTCAGCGAGCTCTCGGCGATGACGCCCTCCTCATCGGGGCCGAAGTCGGTGTCCAGTTCCTGAAGTTCGAGGATCTCGGGCATGGTGGTCTCCTTGTCTCGGTGCGTGCTGCTTTCCTCGCCCGGCCGGTGCCGGCCGGGGGTTCAGGGGGTGGATGTGCCGGTGAGCGCGTCGACGGTGAAGAACGGGTCGGGCCGCGGCTGGAGGAGCTGCGTCAGGAACAGCAGCACGCCGGCCGAGCCGCTCCACAACTCGCCGCTGTGACGGAGCAGTTGGTCGCCCAGGAACCGCACCCCCGTGGGGTGCGGGACGGCATGCTTGAACAGTCCGCGGGCCACGCCGAAAGCCGCTTGCCGCGCGGCGGCGTCGTCGCAGAGCCGGCCGTGCTCGGACAGCATCAGGCCCAGGCCGGACAGTCCCTGGTAGAGGCCCGCCATCACGGTGAAGCGGGTGTTCAGCGTGGCCAGCAGCGCCGGCGTCGCGGCGGTGAGCCGCTCGTCGCCGGTCGCCCGGACGTAGCGCGTCACCGCGTGGGTGAAACCGGCCGTTCCGCTGAAGATGTAGGGCACCGACCGCTGATCGGTGTCGGAGATGGGGAACGCCAGCCCTTCGGCCGCCGGATCGGTCGCCCGGTCCAACTCCTCATGCAGCAACCGCAGTCCGCGGGCGAGCGGGGCGCGCTCCCCGGTGACTTCTGCCAACTGCTGGAGCAGCAGGGCGACTCCGGCGCGGCCGTGCAGCAGGCCGGTGGCGGCGTCGGCGCCGAGGTGGCCGGTGAGGATCGCGTCCGGCGGCAGCGCGGCGACCAGTGCCTGCGCGGCCGTGATGTGCCGGTCGTCGCCGGTGTGGCCGAAGAGGGCGAGCCGGGTGAGGGCGACGCCGGCGGAGCCGCCGGCGAGGGTGGCGTCGGTGGCCGTCAGTGGATGCCGCTGCGCGCGGTCGAGCAGCTCGGCCGCCTCTTCGGTCAGCCCGAGGTCGGCCAGTACCCAGGCGATTCCGGAAAGGCCCACGTGCAGCCCGGGGCCGAGGGTGTCCCGGGCGTCGAGGGCGTCACGCCGGAAGCGGTCCAGGAGTTCGCCGGGGATCGGCCGACCGGCGTGGCGCAGCGCGTGCAGCACGCCGGCCGTTCCGTAGGCCACACAGAGGGAGTTGGTGGTGTACCCCTCGGGGACGGTGGGGAACACCCGGGCCGGGTGGTCCGGTTCGGCCATCGCCGTCAGCGCGTCGGCGGTGCGGTCGCGCAGGTCGGCGAGACGGGCGGGCAGGTCGTCGTCGGCGATCGGCGGGGCCGCGGAGTCGTCGGGGTGGTGGAAGCGGACGGTCCGCGCCCACAGCGCCGGCGGCACGGCGGCCACGCCCGACAGGTCCCGGTGCAGGTGCGCCAGCGCGTCCGGGGTGCGGCGCACCACCTGGTGCAGGGGGAACAGCACCAGTTGCGCGAGCGCGGCGACGCCGTAGTCGTCGTGGATCCGGGGGTCGTCGCCGACCAGCTCGCGCGGCGGGGCGTATCCGGGGGTGTTCAGCGGGGACAGCTCTCCGCCGGCGCGGGACGCCGCCTCGAAGTCGATGAGGCGGACGCCGTGGTCGCCCCGCACGATCACATTGCCGGGGCTGACGTCGACGAATATCCACCCGCAGGCGTGCAGGCGGTCCATGGCCTGCTCGATCGCGGCGAGGATCCGCTCGCACTTCGCGTGGTAGACGGCGAAGTCCTCGGTCGTGGACCCGGTCCTCACCAGCGGGTTGGCGCCCACCGTCCAGGAGTTGAGGTTCCGTCCGTCGATGAACTCGGTGACCAGGAACTCGTGTTCCCACTCCCGGAAGTACGCGATCGGCTCCGGCGCGAGTCCTGGGTCGGCGGTGTGCAGAGCCTTGAGCGTCTCCCATTCGGTGCGCAGCCGCTCGGCGGCGGTGGTACCGCCGGCGAGCCCGGTGAAGGCCCGCGCCTCTTTGATGAACACGGTCCGGCCGGTGGCCGTCTCCCGGCCGCGGTAGGCGCCGCCGGCGTTGCTGTGCCGCAGCGCCGCTTCGAACGCGAAGCCGTGGAAGGACAGTTCGCCGGCCGATGGGGTGTCCGGCGCGGCGAACGGGTCGGTGATCCCGGCTGGCAGCACGAAGGAGGCGCCGCGCCGGTCTTCGACCAGGTCGCCGTGTCCGTCCCGGACCAGCGGCAGCCGGGTGCCGTCGGCCTGGATCCGCTCCCGGCGGCGGAACGCGCCGTACCGGTAGTGCACCGTGCGGGAGTCGCCGAACCGGCGGTCGGTGAGGATGTACGGGCCCTCCTCGCCGGACAGTTCCTCGCTCAGCCGCTCCATGAGCTTGCGCGCCGCGGCCACGTCCGGCGGGTAGGCGGCGATGAACTTGCCGCTCTGCGGTCGGGCCGCGTGCTTACCGTGTATCCACTGGTGGAACAGCTGAGCGCTGATGTGCTTGAAGGGGATGTCCTGCTCGAAGCAGACGGCGGCGGCGGTGTCGAGAACCGCGTCCAGCCGGTCGGGACGGGCCGACACGTGCACTTTCCAGCCGTCCTCGGCGAGCGTCGCGCCCGTCGGCCGCCACATCGTCCACACACCCGAGGCGCTCTCCGTCCACCCGTCCGGCACCACGGCCGGCAGGAACCGCCGGCCGAGTTCGGAGGCGGTCTCCAGCGGCGCGTAGAAGTCCGGGTCGGCAAGGGCGAAACCGTACGGCTTCCTCATGTGATCCTCCAGCGGTCCGCGCGAACAGGGCCGTGAGCTGCCAGGAAGGAGCAGGAAGGGAGATCGCCACTCCGTGCGCCGGCTGACAGCCAAACGGTGGCAGACGGCGGGAGTGATGTCAACTGATGTGGATGACTTTGTAGTTGCTATTCATTCTAGCTAATCTTGGCCAAAGGGAAGGAGCGGCGGCCGAGGCCGGCCTGCTCCCCATCGCGACGGGCAGCCGGCCCCTCAGCCGACCCGTTCGGCCGACCCGCCGGCGCCCCGGGCCTGCGCGCGCACCCGGTTGCGGACGTCCTCGACCGCGGGTGACCGCGCGAACGCCCGGGTGACCTGGACCAGCCAGGCGGCCTCGTCCTCGACCGTCTCCAGCAGCGCGGTCCGCGGCCCGTGGCCGTACTCCCGCGACTCGGGCGGGCCGTCCGGGAGCCGGCCCGCCCGCCGGTTCTCCAGCGCGGCGGCGATCACGGCGGCCTCGACGACGGCGTCGGGATCCAGCGCGCCGCCGCCGGTCCCGCGCGGCGCCTCCGCCACCCAGGCCGGCGCCCGCGGCTGGAGATAGGGCCGCAGGGCCACATGACCGTCGCGGATCTCGATGACCCGGCGGTAGAGGGCGAACTCCGCGTGCCGCAACCGGGGTCCGCCGGCCGACGCGGACGAGCTGAGCGCGATCTCCGGCAGGGTGGCGTGCAGTTCCGCCCACAGCGGCTCCAGCGCCCGGTACGTGCGGTACGCGCGGAGCCACCGCGCCGGGGCGGCAATCCGGTCTCCCCATAACGTGGTCGTCGCCCCGCCGGTGGCCAGCAGCGAGGTGGCCGCCGCGAGCGCGGCGGAAACCGGGTCCGTGCCCAGACCCTGCCGCCCGTGGACCAGGTCGGCGACGACATCCTCCTGCACCCACAGCGTCCAGGCCGCGCCGACCGCGGCGGCTATCATCATCAGCCGCAGCCCGGTCCGCAGCAGGCTCGGCGCGATCCGGCGGGTGTGCCGGGCCAGCGCCCGCACCAGGCCCAGCAGACACCACCAGCCGTAACCGGCGTAGAGCGTGTTGTACAGCGCCAGCACCCAGCCGCGGCCGTCGGCGGCCGCGACATAGCCGTCCCCGGTCCTGGTCCCGGCGGCCAGGAAGAGCCCCGCGGCGCCCGCCTGCACGACGACCGCCAACCGGATCTGGCGCCGCCTGCTGCGCCGTTCGGCGTCCGGCCCGGCGGCCGGCGGGTCCAGCGCGAGGGCGAGGGTGGCCAGACAGGTGAAGGCACCGGTCTTCAGCCCGTGCGTGACCAGCAGCGCCACCCCCCACGGGGGCGCGATCGCGTCGACGGCGGCCGACGCTGTCGGCGTGTTGAGCAGCACCGCGGCGCCCATGCACAACGCGAAGCCGGCGACCCGCAGTTGCGCCGGGTCGGCGGCCTCGCCGCGGGTGACGGTGAACCGGTGCACGGCGAAGACCAGGAAGACGGCGGCGGTGAGGCAGCCGGCGACATCAGTCATGCGCGCCTGCCTCCCGGGCCTTGTCCTCCTGGCCGCGCTGGTCCGGGGTGCCGAACAGGGAGCGCAGCAGGATGTCGCCGGCTCCGGCCGGCGGCGGCACGGCACCGCCCGCCCGGGCCAGCCGGGCGGCGCGGTTGAGGATGAGCGAGGCAACCAACTCGGCCTCCGCCTCCTGCGGTTCGGAGTAGACGCTGCGGCCGAGCACCCGCCGGATCAGCGAGGGAGGCAGGTTCGGCAGCAGCATCTCGGCGGCCGCGGAGGCGGCCGGCGAGGTCTCGTGGTGGCCGCACAGCAGATGGGCGGCCTCGTGCAGCAGGATGTGCTGCCGGTGCAGCAGGGTGGTGTCCGCCGTGTAGAGGATGCAGTCGGCCCGGTCGGTGGTGACGAGCAGTCCGCACGGGATGTGCGGGCGCGCGGTGACCGGCACCACGTCGATAGGGCGCCCGCGGGCCTGGGCGAGCATGCCGATGAAGCTCTCGGCGTCGAACGGGGTGGGCAGTACAAGGCCGTCGACCAGGTGGCGACATCGCTGCCACAGCTGTCTGTGGCTCCGAGCAGTGTGCACGTGCCGTTCCTCTTCCCCGTGCCGTTCGATGGGGCGGCTTCCGTTCGGTCGTTCAGCTCTCGCCGCCGCCGGCGTCGTCGCGCGGTGGTTCGGAGTGGTGGCCCTGACGTCCGCCGGCGCGCTCGTGGCGGGCGAGGACGTCGATCATGTCCCTGATGGTGTTCGCGCCCGCGGGCGAGAGGTTGACCGCGCGGAACGCCACACCGCGCACCCGCGCATCCCTGAGCGCTGCCAGGAGTTCCAGCTCCCGGGCGATCGCGACACCCTGGTCGTCATCGAAGAAGTACGCCACCGGGACCTCGAAGAACCGTGCCAGGGCCTCCAGATGGCGCTTGGTCGGGTTGTCCCGCCGCCCGGTCCGCAACTGCCACAGGTAGGTCGCGGAGAAACTCTCCCCGGTCGTCTCCCGGCACACCCGGGCGACCTCCTCGTGGCTGAACTGCTCGCGGTCCGGCCGCCGTACGATCCGGAACAGCGCGTCGACCCTGTCCGCCAGGGTCGACCCGACCGCATCGGAATCGTCCACGCCGCCTCCCTCCACTGCCCGTTCAGCCTGAGTGTGGCTGCACCATACTCCGTTTCATCTTGGCTGCCGAGCCCCCCGCGGGCGGCTCCGGGCCCGCCGCACGGAGGCCGAGCGGTGGCAGTGAACGCGCGCTCCGGTCCGGCGCGAAGAGCGTCCCGAGGTCCCGCCGGTTGACCGCGCCGGTCTTGGCCAGCAGGTTGGCGACGTGGCGCTCGACCGTGCGATGGGAGATGTGGAGTTCGGCGGCGATCTCCCGGTTGGTACGGCGCTGGGCGAGCCGGACCAGCACGTCGTACTCGCGGACGGTGGCGCCCATCACCCACAGCTCCCGCGGTACGCCGACGCTGCCGCTGCGGCGCTGGCGGACGCGCGCCCCCAGGCCGCGCAACACGTCACGGCAGTGGCGGGCGGCGACGGGGATGCCGAGTGCGGTGAAGAAGGACTCGGCCTCCAGCAGCCAGCCGATCGGGTCGCCCCAGCCGTCGCGGGCGGCGGACCGCGCGACGACGACGAGGCCGAGGCGGCGGGCGAGCGGGAACGGCTCGGCGGCGGACCGGGCTCGGGCCACCGCCGCCTCGGCCGCGGGGCAGTCGCCGGCCCGCCCGGCCAGGACCGACCTGGCGAGGTGGACGAACTGGCTGTTCCAGGGCAGGAGGGCGGCCGGGTGGCGAGCGGCCGCCTCGTGCTCGGCGGCGTCCGCCGCGCCGTCGACGGCCGCCAGCAGGAGGGCGAGGCCGTGCCGCCCACCGAGGCGGTCCGCCGGGTCCGCTTTTTCGCCGGCCTGCGGCAGGCCGGCCAACTGGGCGCGGGCGGCGGCCACGGCGCCCGACAGCAGGGCCCGGACGGCCAGGCCGAGCCCC
This sequence comes from Streptomyces sp. NBC_01190, assembly GCF_045039895.1. Lineage (NCBI taxonomy): Bacteria > Bacillati > Actinomycetota > Actinomycetes > Kitasatosporales > Streptomycetaceae > Streptomyces > Streptomyces sp. NBC_01190. The sequence goes on along the minus strand of NZ_CP108580.1, from coordinate 7,023,716 downwards.
TCGACGAGCGGGACCTCGTCGGCGCGGGCGCCCCGCCACCGGTCGAAATCCGCCCGGGCCGCGGTCAGTTCGGCGTCGTGCCCGCGGTGCGCGTGCAGGAGGACGGCCAGGGCCCGGGCGCGGCTGCCGAGTTCGGGCAGCCCGAGGCGGTCGGCGCTCTCGCGGGCAGCGGCGACCAGTTCCTCGGCCTCGGCGAACCGGGCCCGCAGCAGGGCGTCGAGAGCCAGCGCGAGCCGGAGCCGGCAGGCCGCGGCGGCCGATACGGGGCCCGGCCCCGCCCGGTCCGCAGCGGCGCGGCGGGTCGGCGCCCGGCCGGCGACCGCGGCCCGCATCGGCTCACCGACGGCCGGCGGGTTCCCGGCACCGCGCGGGAACAGCGCGTCACCGAGCCCCGGGGGCAGCAACCCATCGTCAGCGCCGAGGAGGGCGGCGGCCGGCTCCGCCGTGGCCGGGATGTCGAGGCGCGGCAGCGTCAGCAAGGCGCCGGGGGCCCGTCGCCCCGCGTACCGGGCGAGATCCAGCGCCGGGCAGCCGACGTCCCGCAGGGTGCCGATGACGGTGACGGGCCGGCCCGCGACATTGTCGACGAGGTACTCCAGGGCGGCGATGGCGGTCGGGTCGGCGTCGTGGAGGTCCTCCAGGATCAGCACGCGGGCCCGCTCGCCCGCCGCAGTGAGGACCCGTAGGACCGCCTCGCCGTAGACGAAGGGCTCGTCCGGGGGCGGCCCGACAGGATGGGCGACGGAATCCGCGGCGGCCGCTTCCTCCGTCCGCCAGTCCGGGACCAGTCGGCCCAGGACACCGCGGTAGGGGGCGAGGCCGCGCGGCGGCGTCCAGCCGTCACGGGCGAGCCCCAGCAGCGCCTCGGCGAACGGCCGCATGCCCGAGCCGCCGGACAGTCCGGCCCGCCCGCGCAGGACTCCCAACCCCCTGGCACGCGCGGCCAACGCCGCGTCGTCCACCAGCCGCGACTTCCCGATCCCGGCCTCGCCGACCACGAACAGCACGCTGCCCTCCCCCGCGCGGGCCGTACGGATCGCGGCGAGCAGCGCGGCGGACTCGGCCTCCCGGCCCACCAGCCCGGCGGTGCGGGCGAACCTCGTGATGCGGTAGGACTCTTCGCGCGGGGGCTCTTCACGGTGGGGCTCTTCGCCGCGGGCCGCTTTGCCGGGATGCCCGCGCGGGTCCGGGGCCGGTGACTCCCGCGCGGCGGAACGGTCCTCACTCATCGCAAGCAGGCTCCGGTCGATAAAATCAGCAGTCATTGACGTCGACGGAGCTACATTAGCTGAAATGAATGGGTTGAGGGAACAGTGCGGGCCGCACCCGCCTTCGGTACGGCCCGCGCCACGGCCGGTGGCCACCAGCCGTCACTGCCCGGTGGTCAGCTGCCGGCGGTCACCAAATGCTGCAGTCCGAGCACAGCGTCGAGTCGCAGCAGCTGAACGAGCCGGCCCAACTGTCGACCATACGGCCCCCGTTCGCCACCTCGTCGATGTCGATCGCCAGGACCGGGCTGGTCCCGGCCGCAGCCGTGGCGTAGGTCTTCCAGGCACGCACGGTGCTGTTGTCCATGTCCATGAGCGGTCCTCTCGTCCCGATGGCTGGTCGACCGAGCCTGCCAGGTCTGTCGGGGCCTGCCCGGTCCGCCGGGTGGTCAGATGGTGCAGCCGGCGCAGATCGTCGTGTCGCAGCAGCTGAACGTCCCCGCCCAGCTGCCGAACAACTCGCCGCGCGCCACGTCCTCGACATCTATGGCGAGGACCGGGCCGGTGACGGGCGCGGCGGCCGGGCCGTACGCCTTCCAGGCGCGGACGGTGGCGTTGTTCATCGTCATATCCATGGGGAACCCTTTCGGTGCTGCGGTGATGGGGGAATCCGAGGTGGTGCCGGTGCCGCCGGGCGGCACCGCCGCACCCGCCCGGTCTCGGGGCGGATGCGCGTCTGGGAGGGTGAGCCGGGCAGCCGCGCCTCAGACCGACGGCAGCAGGAGCACCGGCGCCACCCGGTCGGGCGCCGCGATCCGCAGCAGTCCGTGGCCGATGCCGGACAGGCCGGTCATCAGGCCGGGCGTGGCGATGCCGCCCGGCGTTCCGCACAGCGGTCCGTCCCGCTCGATCCGCGCGACCACGGCCGCGGCCCGGTGTCGCCACGCCTCGTGAGCGCCGGGCACAGCCAACTTTCCTGCCGCGGCGAACAATTCGAGGTTGCCCAGCTCGCCGTGGCACAGGCTGTGGTTACGGTGCCGCCCGAACGCTCCGGTACTTTCCAGCGCGCGCCGCAGATCCGATCCGAGGGCAGGCCGGCCGGGATCTGCGGCGAGCGCGGCGGCCCTGGCCAGGCCGACGCCCGGTGCGCCGTGGCACCACGAGTGCTGACTGCTCGGCTCCGGCTTGCGGTGGTCGGGCCAGTTGCCCGACTCCTCGTCGTACGCGCCGTGTTCGTACGCGAACGCCCCCCGGCCGGCCGCTGCCGCCGCCTCGTCGCCGGTCCGCCGCGCGTACGCCAGCAGGGCCCAGCCGATCCCGGCGGCGCCGTGCGAGAAGCCGAGCAGCGGGCGCGCCCCGGCCCCGGACCAGCCGAGGCCGTCGCCGGCCGGGGCCGCCCCGGCCACCAGCACCTCGGCGCAGCGCTCGGCCAGGGTGTGAGCGGCCGGGCCGTACCGGGCCGACAGCGCCTCCGCCAGGGCCAGGCACCCCGCGGTCCCGCCGATCACGTCGTACCCGGCCGCCGGCGACACCGGCCGTGCGACGAGGTCGAGCAGCGGGGCGACGACGGCGCGGGCGGCGTCGTCGTCGAGCAACTCGCCGCAGGCGGCAAGTGCGTAGGCCATGCCGGCGGTCCCGGTGAACGCGCCGACGACGCCCGCCGCGTCCTGCGGGCCGAGCCCGTCCAGCACCTCCCGCGCGCAGCCCGCCACCGGGGCGAGCGCGCCGCGGGCCAGCTCCGCGTAGCGCTGCTCCCCGGTGACGTGGGCCAGTTGCGCCAGGAACAGGGCGACGCCGGCGTAGCCGTTGTAAAGGTCCACGCCCAGCGGCTGGACCGACCAGCGGGCGTCCTCCCACAGGTCGAGCCCGAGCCAGCCGATCCGGCCGCCGCCGCGGCAGGCCGCGGCGGCCAACTGGCCCGCGACGTCCCGCGCCGCGGCCAGTGCCCGCCCGGGCAGGTCGGCGCCGTCCGCCGGACCGGCCGGGTCGGCGTCGGACGCGCCCGGCGCGGCGCCGGTCACCCGGGTCGCCAACTGGGCCGAGATGATCCACTGCTGGTCCGTCAGGTGCCGTCCGTCCATGGCGGCCAGGGTGCGCCGGACGCGCTCCACCCCCGATTCGGGCAGCAGGTCGCCGACGGACGTGAGGTCGGCGGCCCGCACCTCGCGGGCGCCGGCCGCGGCGGTGAACAGGGGGACGTCGCCGGCCCACAGGTCGGCGACCTCGTGCCGGGTGAGGCGGGCGCGGACCGGATCGGTCGCCGCACGGGCCCACAGCACGCCGAAGACCTGGTCCCGGTCCAGGGCGTCGCGCAACACGTCGGGATGGGTGGTCTCGGTGAGCAGCGTCGCGTACTCGTGGGTGGCCCGCGGGATGATCCGGACCGTGTCGGCGGCGAACCGGTCCGGCGCCGGAAACTCCCCGGCGCCGTCGGCGAGGGCCCGGTAGCCGGCGCGGTAGCCGTCCTGCAGTTCGGCCGCGTACCGGACCCCGTCCAGGTCGGCGCCGTCGAGGCGGGGCCGGTTCTGCCCGGCGCGCAGCACCGGGGTGACCCGTTCCATCCGCATCGCGTCGGTCCCGCCCCCGGTCCAGTCGGCGACCCGGTAGGGCAGCGCCGCGTCGGTGTCGCCGCCCATGCCGCCCGCGTCGAACGCCTGTCCGTCGGCGCCGACGACGACGGACGGGAGCAATCCGACCCGGCCGACCGACTCCCGGTAGGCCCGCGCCGCTGGATCCGCGTCCCGGGTCGGACTGCCGAAGGAGCGCGGGAGGTCCGCGCAGAGCAGCGTCTCGAGGTCGATCGGGACCGGCTGGTCGCCGGCCGCGATGAGGTTCTCGAAGTGGAAGTCGACCCCTGCCAGGCAGTGCAGCAGGGCGAGGAGCGCGCCCTGGCGGCGGAAGTACCGGTGCGCGGCGGCGGCGTCCTCGCACGGCTCGGCGTCGACGAACTCAACCCATCCGTGGTGTCCGCGGTCGACGACCGCGACCGTCCGCAGCCGCAGGTCCGCCGGGAGGCGGGCGTTGTACCCGTCGACCACCTCGTTGAAGTGCCGGTGGACGGCCATCGGCCGGGGCTTGTAGACGGCCCGGGCACCCGAGGCGAACAACGCGATCCCCACCGAGCGGCCGCCGGCGTGCGTGTCACCGCGCCCCAGGTCGAGGGAGGCGAGGGGGCCCGGGTCGGCCCCACCGAACAGGTCCGCGCGCAGCGCCGGGCGATCGCGGGCGAGCCGGTCGAGGAACTCGGCGTGCGCCGCGGCGATCCGGCCGGCGGTGGCGATCGACAGGCGGGCCAGGACCGCGTACTCGTCCAGCAGCGCGGCCAGCCCGGCGGGACGGCGGAAGTGCCGGACGAACGATCCGAAGCGCTCCTCGGGCGAGCTGCCGTCGAGGGCGCCGGTGACCCGCAGGACGTTCAGTTCGAGGACGAGGACGCGGGTGGCCAGCCGGACGAGCCGGCGGGTGGCCTCGTGGCGGACGGCGGCACGGACGGCGGCCCGTTCGGTGGCGCGGTCGGCGGGGCGGTCGGCGGGGCGGTCGGTGGCGGATACGCCGGTCGCTCCGGGGTCGCCCGTCGTCCGGATCTCGTCGGCCGTCAGGGGGTCGTCGGACGGACGGCGGCCGGGGTCCGTCCGGGCGTCGAAGTCACGCAGCGCCTCGCGGACGAAGGGTTCCACGATCAGGGCGAACCCCTGCTGCCAACTCCCGTCCGGCGCACCGGCGTCCTCCGGGCACGGCTGCCCGGGGGCCGGGCCGTCCTGGGCGAGCGCCGCGACCCGTTCGACGTCGGCGGCCCAGGCGGGCTTGGGCACCCGCCGTGCGAGCTGCTCGGCCGGCTCGGCCAGCAGCCCCCGGAGCTGGCGCGGGGTGCAGCCGTATGCCGCCGTCTGCCGGTCGAGCGTGTCCGCGGCCAGGTGGGCGAAGGCGTCACGCCACCGCTGCATCCGGATGTCCGCCACCGCCGCGGCGTCGAAGTCCTCGGGCCGTTCGGCGTCCGGCCAATCTGCCGCGCAGCGCTCGTCGAGCCGGAGCGCCCTGGCCCACCAGGCCCCCGTCAGCGCCGGCCTGCCACGCCGCTCCCAGGGCATGACAAGCGGACGCGCCGCGTTCGAGCCGTTCTTCGACACCATCGTTGCCTTCCTGGTCGGCGTGCCCCGCCGACGCCGGGTCGGCGCGGGCGCGGGCGCGGGAACGTGCCGGGACGGCCGGCGCCGAAGCGAGACGCCGTCGTGTGCCCACGTCTGAGTTGACCGCGCGACGGGCCCTTCCCACATGCGCGTTCACCACCCACATTCGCGCCGCGTGCGCGTGGGGCAGGGCCGACGGGGACGGGAGTGGCGCCGGGCGGGACCCGGCCGTGGTCCCGCCCCCTGCTCTTCCGGGCCTTCTGACCGTAAACTGGGCCGAGCCCTGTGCCGGAGCAGGGCCATGTTTGCTGCCGCCGAAGGAAAATGGGTCGGTTCCGAAAATGAATGAAACCGGGGGCAACGGGACACTCGCCGCCAAGGTCGAACGATTGTTCGATGTCGTCCGGCGACCGGACGGCGAGCGCTACACCAACGAGCAGGTGGCCCAGGCGTGCCGCGACTCGACCGGCGAGAGCTTCTCGACGACCTATCTCTGGCAACTGCGCACGGGGAAGCGGGACAACCCGACCAAGCGTCACCTCGAAGCGCTCGCGCAGTTCTTCCAGGTGCCGCCCGCGTACTTCTTCGACGACGAGCAGAGCGCCAAGCTCGACGAGGAGATCGCCCTGCTCGGCGCCCTGCGCGAGGCGGGCGTCCGGTCCATCGCCCTTCGCACGGTGAATCTCTCGGTCGACGGCCAGGCCGTCATCAGCGACATGGTCGAGGCCATCGCCCGCCGCGAAAACCCCGGTGCCGGGAGTGCTCCGTCCTAACGCCTGTTCGAGGTTCGGATCTTTGAAAGGCCCGGCGGCCTGTTGGCGATGGCCGGTAGAACTCGGGCGTGGCGCGTTTTGACGTGACGGATGCCGGATGGGCTTTGATCGAGCCTTTGTTGCCGGTGGCGGCCGCCGGACCGTTGCCGCGGCGGGTGCGGGACCAGTTCAACGGGGTGCTGTGGCGGTTCCGCACCGGCAGTGGCTGGCGTGATGTCCCGGACCGGTACGGGCCTTGGTCCACGGTCTACTCCCGGTTCAGCGCCTGGGCCAGGGCCGGGGTGTTCCAGGATCTGATGGACACGTTGATCGCCGAGGCGGCCGCGCGGGGGCAGGTCGGCCTGGAATTGGTCAGCGTGGACTCCACGATCGTGCCGACGCATCACGAATCGGCGGGTCTGGCGGTGGCCGGGGAGACCCTGGACGCCCTGAACAGGCCCTGAACAGGCCCTGAACAGGCCCTGACCGAGAAAAAGGGAGGCTCCGCCTCCGAAGCAACCACCCGTGCCGCGGGTGATCCGCCGAACGGCCAGCGCTTCGGCGACCGCACTACAAGTGCACACCTTCCCAGGTTCGCCTGAGACGCTGTTGTCGTTCCGGCCATGAACGGTGGGCTCCGAACTGGGGTCCCGTTCGGGTGGTGGCGGCGGAGTCGGCGCATCAGGGTGGGGCCTTCTGAACAGTTCGATGGTGTCGAATCAACGAACAACGTCAGGAGGCCCCGGTGTTGGAGTGTTCCGTGTCGATGGGCGGGCAGTCCACCTCGGTCACTCCTTCGCGCCCAGGCCTCCGGACTGCTCGCGGCCGACTTCTTCCACGTCGACACGGTGACCCTGCGGCGGCTGTACGTGTTCTACGTGATGGAGGTCGGTACCCGAACCGTGCACATCCTCGGCGTCACTGCCCACCCCACCATGGCCTGGACCACCCAGCTCGCCCGCTCCTGCGTGACCGTGACAGCAAGTACACCCAGGCCTTCGACGCCGTCTTCACCGCAGACGGCATCGAGATCCTGAAGAGCGCGCCGCAGACCCCGCGGATGAACGCCCACGCCGAAAGAGTCATACGCACCATCAGGGCCGGGTGCACCGACCGGCTCCTGATCTACAACGAACAACACCTGCGGCACGTCCTGACCGAGTACGCCGAGCACTACAACACCGGCCGGCCCCACCGCGCACTGCAACTCCGCGCTCCCAGCGACGACCCCGACGTCATCCCCTTCCCAGCACACCGCATCCAGCGCCACAACATCCTCGGCGGACTCATCCACGAGTACCGCCAGGCCACTTGACGAAGATCAGCGCCGCTGACGAAAAATCAGGTCAGCGCACATGCACGAGTTTTGGCACCCTACAGGTCTCGCCGTCGCCCTGCAGGCCGTACGGTCCGGCCCCGCGACGTACGCACACCTCGATCGGGGGGAGCTCCACCGGCTCCGCGCATCTGCTGACACCGCGGAGCCGTTGAGCGGCGTCCGGCCTGCGACGTCGACACGTTCTCGGATGAGCGTTGATGGCTGCCAGGTACGAGATGGTCTACGCCGAAGAGCCAGGACACCCGCACGAGCCGACCACCGCACCCCTGTTACGCCCGTACCGGTCGGTGGCATCACCCGGCGCCAGGTCCTGCACGGGCCCTGGCCGTCCGCGCGCACCGGACAGGCACCAACGGTGCGGACACAGGGCGGACTGCCCCGCGTGGCCGTCACCACCCCCATGGACGCAGCGCGACTGCTCGATTACTCTCGCGCCCGCCCCCCATCCCCACAGGAGGTACGTCGATGAAGACGCTCAGACGGCGCGTCGCGAGCATGCTGGCCACGGGCGCCGCGGTGCTTGGCGGCATTCTGGCAGCACCCACTCAAGCGCATGCCGCGTGGGGAACGACGTACAACGTGTCGGTCCAGGTCACCTACACCTCCCCCACCGGCTTCACGCTGCAACTCGGCCGCGCGGACGGCTGGGTGCAGTTCGACGACGGCGGCAACTCGTTCCGCTACTCGCTCGCCGTGTGCCGCCAGTCCAGCTACACCTGGCCGAAGCTGCAGGTCGCGGTGAACGCCGGCTACGTCGGAAACACCTGGCAACAGACCACCCTGGAAGCCGTCTTGCTGCCGAACGGAGCGGCCACCACACCGACCGCGCCCTGCTACGGCGACACCGACACGGTGACCGGCCAGGACACCTACACCAACTTCTCCAACGTTGAGTTCTCCCTCAGCGGTGACATGTTCACCCCCTCGTACACCACGGTCAGCCGCAGGTCCGTCCTCACCAACCCGTACTGAGCCGGCAAGGGTAGGACGTCGCGCGGGCCGCACAGCCCCGGGCCCGCGCGGCGCTCAGATCCGATGGCCGTGGACTGCTGGGGCCCGGCGGCCGCGGAACGCAGCTACGGCGCCGGCCTGGTTCGACCCGGCCCGGCTGCTGAACCGTACGACGTCGCTGACCACTATCGTTATCGACAGGGGCAGTAGTGACCGCACCGACCCCAGCAGCACCCCGCGGCGCCGACCGACACCGCGTCGGTGACGCCGTCCGGTGGGCCTGGCCCGGGTCGGGCTGCAGGTCGCCAAGGAAACCGCCCGTAAGCGCGGTGAGCAGCCCGGGCCCGGGCAAGCCCTGCCGCTCCCGCGCCGACCGGACGTTGCGCGGCGACGGCCGCGAACCCCGCGGCCTGGCCGCAGTGTTCCAAGAGCTCGTCACCGAGCGGGCCTGGGAGGTCCCGGCCGCCGGCGGAAGCGTCCTGTAGCAGTGGCCGGCCATCGCGCCCGACCTGGCCCCCGCAGCGGTCAGCGGGTCAAGGCGTCGACCACAGGTCGGGGTAGTACTTCGCGCAGACGCAGTGCGGGTTGTCCGTCGGGGGGTCGATGATGCGCTCGGCGAGGACTTCGAGCACCGGTTCGATGTTCTGTGCTGAGGCGACCTGCCGTTCGGTGACCTCGTATCCGTCGCTGAGGATCAGTTCCAGCCGCGCGGAGTGCACGTAGACGAAGACGTCTTCGCCCGCTATCCGGGTCCACCCTGGCTGCGCCAGCCGCGGGAATTGCCCGATGCGGTTCGGGAAGGCGAGGAACTCCGCAGCCGGGTAAGCGACGCCAGGTGTCGGCCGGCCCTTATCCTCAGGTACGACCACCGGGGAGATGCCGAGCAGGTCGAACACAGCCAGCACTTCCGCCTCGGTCTCGGCCCGGATCGCCACCTGCAGGGTGTCGCCGTCGTTGGCGTGCCCGCCAACGGCCCGGCAGTACCGGAACAGTCGCAACCGCCGCGCCCAGTCACCCAACTGCCCCCTGGAATGCCGTCCGTACAGCCAGCTCTCCCAGCGCGGATCGTAGATGCGCTCGGCCCACCGCTTGCCGTAGCGTTCCCGGTTCCACCTGTCGGCTTGCTCGCGATCGTCTGGTGTTTCGGAAGCGATGGGCAGTGTGAGCTCAGTGATCGTGATCTCGGGCGTCCGCGCCTCGTCAGTCATGACAGCAATCTAACTAACGCTGGCCGCCCCGCGAACAGCCCCGAGAGTCGTCCGTCGCAGCGGCAGCGTCCCGGCCGCGATCACGTTCAGTGCGGACGGCAACGCACCCACCGCGAGTTCCGGCAGTTCCTAGTAGTGCTTGGTCAGGTTGTTTGTGGTGTTGCGTGTCCTTCGGGTGGTGTGTTGCGTTGGGTGGGTGTGACTCCGGAGGAAATCGCTGCGGTGCGTGTGGAGTTGGAGGCGTTCGCGGAGGAGGTGTTCGAGCCGTTCGCGCGTAGGGACCGGCGCCGGTGGGGGCGGGTCTACCTGCGGGGACTGCTCACGGACGGGAAACGCAAGTCGGTGGAGCCGATGGCCGCCCGGCTCGGGGCGGGCGGCAACCGGCAGGCCCTGGCCAACTTCATCACCACCAGCCCGTGGGATCCCGCGCATATCCGGGCCCGCCTGGCCTGGCGGATGGAAACGGCGATCCGCCCGAAAGCGCTGATCTTCGACGACACCGGGTTCCTCAAGGACGGACAGGCGTCGGCGTGCGTGTCCCGGCAGTACACCGGGACCGCGGGCAAGGTCACCAACTGCCAGGTCGGTGTCTCCCTGCACCTGGCCTCCGACCACGCCTCGGCCGCGATCGACTGCCGCCTGTTCCTGCTCGGGACCTGGGACCCGGCCTCCCCGAAGGCCGACCCGGACAAGACCGCCCGCCGAACGTCCTGCGGCATACCCGAGGACGTCGGACACGTGGAGAGATGGCAGCTCGCCCTCGACATGGTCGACGAGACCCGCTCGTGGGGCATCGAGGTGCCCCTGGCCGTCGCGGACGCCGGATACGGCGACTCCGCCGCCTTCCGCCTCGGACTGGGCGCCCGCGGGATGCACTACGTGGTCGGGATCTCCACCACCATGTCGGCCCAGCCCGGCCAGGCAGTGCCGATGACCGAGCCGGCCGGCAGTGGGGCAGGGTTTCGCTGTTGGGTGGGCGGCGTCTCGCGTTGGTAACCGAGTCGTCTGCGCCGATGTGGCGAGGATCGGGATGCTCTGCGCACACAGATCCGGATGATCTTTTGGGTGCGGCTGCCGCTGTCAGGTCGTCACCCCTCCGGTGGCCGCTGCGAAAGGCGCGATGGCGGTGGACCACCGTCCTCTGGGCGCGCTCAGTTGGCCCGGGGGCCAGGCGGCTGGTGTGCGGTCAGCGTCGGGTGGGAGGGGGCCGCGTGGAGGCGGCTGCTCACCTCACGAGAGGGCCGCCCGTTCGAGGAGGTCCTGCTCCGTCAGCGCGGCGAGTGCATCCAGGAACGCGAGGGCGAAGCTCCCTGGCCCGGTGACCTGTTGTGCGGCCTTTTCGGCGGCGACCTTGTAGACGGTGACTGCTGCCACCGTCGTGGCGAGCCGGTCTTCGTCGATCGCCGCGAAGGCGGACATCACCGCGGCCAGTGCCGCCGGCGCCCCCGGCCACTTGGGCGAGCAAGGCGGCCCCGTTGGTGATGCGCGAGTCGCGCGTCCCGTCGGTGACGAAGTCCACGGGTGCGGAGACGGCGACGACACCGCTGGTCTGGCGGGCGAGCGTGTGCGCTGTTTCCTTTGCAGCCTGGAGGGCCTCGGTAGAGTCATCCGCGCCGTGGGTGCCGGCACGGGCACCCGCGACCGCGATGATCTCCGATGGGGTGCCCCGGATCACCGTGGGCCGCAGCTCCACGAGCTGGTGCGCCAGCGCGGTGCGTACCGGCAACGGGCCGATGGTGAACGCGTCAAGGACCCACGCCGTGCCGGCGGAAGCGGCTGCCTGGGCCGCTTCGACCATGGCGGTCCGCTGTTCTGCGTGCGGCGTCGCAAGGTTGATCACGACAGCGGAGGCGACCCCTGCGAAAGGTCCGGCCTCGTCCGGAACGTCGACCATGGCCGGTGTGGCGCCCAGTGCGTACAGGACGTTCGCGGTGAAGTTGGTGACCACCGTGTTGGTCAGGCACTGGACAAGAGGGGTGCGGGTCCTGACCTGTGCGAGGGCCTGCGGGACGAATGCGGTGAGTTCGGCAGGAGTCGTGTACACGTGGTCGCTTCCGGGGGGAGGAGGGGAACCCGCGGCGCAGGCAGGACGGCCCATCGGCGAGCGGTGGATCAGGCTCGCGCGAGCGCAGCCGGAGCGGCCAGTGGCGGCCAGAACATCAGGAACGATAACCGACAAATCGCTGCGTGTAGGGGATGCTGGTCAGGTGTCGGCGGGGAGCGCCGATCTCCTCGGGGAAGCTGTGGGGGACTGATCATCGACAGTTCCCGCTCTGGCCCGGAAACGGGGGAGCTGACCAGCAGGTCCTTCACCGGCGGGCCGCTGATGCTGGCGATGAGTGTGGGGTGACGGGACTGGGGAAGCGTCCCCGAACGTATCCGTCGGGCTCGCTGGTCGGAGCCTTCCTTCATCCCGGGTGACCAGGCGATACGGCAGGCATTCGCGTCCCGCAGTTCTCGGCGACGGCTGGGAGGTGGTCCGGGTGAATGCTGGTTGTTGGCCCGTACGGTCGAGATCATGTCGTGGCAGGAGCCATGACTGCTCGCAGGGGGCACCGGTGTTCTCGACTGTTCCAGCACAGCTCCTGAAACTGAAGGCAGGCCCATGAAAGCCATCACCGTCCGCGACCGGGAAGCCGGTACCGGCGGCCTCACCCTGTCGGAGTTGCCCTATCCGCACGCCGCCGAGAACGACGTCATCGTGCGTGTGCACGCTGCGGGATTCACACGCGGGGAACTCGCCTGGCCCGCGACGTGGACCGACCGCGCCGGCCGCGACCGGACGCCGAGCGTGCCGGGCCACGAGCTGTCCGGGGTCGTCGCCGAACTGGGCTACGGCACGACCGGCCTTACGGTCGGCCAGCGGGTCTTCGGTCTGACCGACTGGGCCAGGAACGGGTCGCTGGCCGAGTACACCGCGGTGGAGGCCCGCAACCTTGCCCCTCTCCCCGTCGGCATCGACCACACGGTGGCCGCCGCGCTGCCGATCTCGGGCCTGACTGCCTGGCAGGGCCTGTTCGACCACGGCGGGCTCGCGGCGGGGCAGACGGTGCTGGTGCACGGTGCCGCCGGAGGTGTCGGATCGATCGCGGTCCAGCTCGCCCGCGAGGCGGGCGCCCGGGTGATCGCCACCGGCCGGGCCCGCGACCGGGACACCGCTCTCGGCCTGGGCGCCGAGGTCTTCGTGGACCTCCAGGCGGACCGGCTCGCGGACACCGGCGAGGTCGACGTCGTCTTCGACGTCATCGGTGGTGACATCCTCGACCGTTCGGCGGGCCTGGTACGGGCCGGCGGCACCCTCGTCACCATCGCCGCGCCGCCCACACACACCCCCGAAGGCGGACGGGCCGTCTTCTTCGTCGTCGAACCCGAACGGGCCCGGCTCGCCGACCTCGCGCAGCGGCTTCGGGACGGCCGGCTCAAGCCGATCGTCGGCGAGGTGCACCCACTTGCCGAAACCCCGGCGGTGTTCGCACCCGGCCGCCGAGGCCGTGGGAAGACGATCATCCGCGTCGCACCAGGCGAGCCCATTCGCGGCCGATCCGGATGATGCGGTCATGCGCTTCCGCAGGGCCGCGAGTTTGTGGATGGGCAGGCGGGTGAAGGGATTGCCGAGCTTCGGGCGGTGGCCGTCTGGACTACGAAGCCCTCGTCGTCATAGCTGAGCAGGCGGGACGGCCTCGCCTCTGAGGAATTCCACCTCCATGGGGTCTGGAAGAACCCGCGGCGCCTCCGCCGCGGCCTCGCGAAAACCGGCCTTGTGGAGCGTAGAGGCGAAATGCTCCTTGGAGCACTGCATTGTCATCACCCGCCGAGTCGTCCCGTCGTGTCTGACATATCAGACCTTCGTGGAATCACTGGTGCCGGTAATGCGCGGTATCGTCGGCGTCGGCGTCGGCATCGGCGCCGTCGAGGTCGACGCGAACAGACAGTGCGTCCGTGTCCCCGACTGCCGCCGCAGTCATGCACATCCGCCGCGCCCGGCTGCCAAGGCCGATCAGCCGGCGCCGATCCTGCCGGTCGTCGTTGTCGAGGATGTGCGCCGTCCCGGCCCGCCAGCCGAGGCTCGAGCCGGTGCGGACCCTCACTCGGACCCGCCGATCCGCCAGATGGTCCGGACCCAGTCGGTCTCGTAGCTGCGCTGGGCCACCAACCAGAAAACCTCGCCGGCCAGCCCGTCACACACCGGCGTACGCCGGGGAAGCCCTGTACGCAGCCCGGTCGTCTCCAGCAGTGCGTCGCCCCGCGGCGGGTGATCCCCTTTGTGCGCGAGCATCACCACGGGGTTGACAGCATGAGTCTGCAGCAGGTGGAACAGTCGATCCCCGCTGGCTGACCTGGTCATCCGGCTCGTCCAATCCGGTCCGCCTGAGACCACCGAAGGCGGCCGTCGGCACACCTTCACTCAAAGCCCAAATTATCTGGAGATGCGCAGGGACACCATCGCACCTGTGCCGCCAAGGCCGGACTTGCAGTCGGGGGGAGTGCGCGCGACGCTGGGATTATGTCCATCGGCGATTTCTCGCCGGCAGGAGCGGAAGCCACCGCGCCTGTCCTGCACTGGTACGACTTCGTCTGCCCCTTCTGCTACGTCGGACAGGACCGATCGCGCATTCTCACCAAGCGTGGTTTCACGGTTTTGAGCATCCCGCTTCCGATCCACCCGGAGATCCCGCAGGAGGGCGTCGAGGCGGGCCCTCGGCAGGGTCCGATGTATGAGTTTCTGCAGAACGAGGCGCGCGCCGCCGGCCTTCCGCTGCACTGGCCAGCCCGGCTTCCCAACACCATTCTCGCGCTCACCGTCGCCGAATGGGTACGCCGTCATGAGCCCGGGGCTTTCCCCGCGCTCTACGCGGAACTGTTCGAAGCCCACTTCGTCCGCGGCGAGGACATCGGCGCACTGGCGGTGGTGCAGCAGCATGCGGCGGCCAGTGGTGTCGACATACCCGCACTGACGGTGGCGATGACTGAACCGGGGCCCGCGCAGGACGTCGAGCAGTCGTCCGGGCTGGCCGAACACTTCGGCATCGCCGGCACGCCCGCGTGGCTGGTGGGTTCGCTGGCGATATCAGGCCTGCGCCCGCGGTCGGAGTTCGAAGAATTCCGCTCCGCCTGAGGAGACGCCCGGTGAACCAGAGACGTGACAACGACGGAAGGAGAGATCATGACGGGCAAAGGTGCGCGTGGCGTCAACGTGGTCCTTCCGGGCAAGGGAGAGGAGGTCGCGATCCCCGGATTCGGGGCCACCTACAAGCTCCATGCGGGTGATACCGGCGGCGAGGTGGCGATTGTGGAGCATCCCTTCGCTGTCGGCTTCATCTCTGCACCCCACAAGCACGCTGGAGAAGACGAGCACTCCTTTGTCCTGGAAGGCGAGATCGGCTTCCGCTCGGACGACAGCGAAGTGGTTCTCGGGCCGGGCAGTTACATAACGAAGCCACGCGGCCAGATGCATGCGATGTGGAATGCGGGAGACGTACCCGGGCGAATCATCGAGATCATCACGCCGGGCGGATTCGAGGACTATTTTCGCCAACTCGGTGAACTTCTGGTCGACGGCAAGAAACCCGAGCCCACCGCTGGAAGCCTCCACGACACCGACGAGTTCACCGCCCTGGCCACCAGGTTCGGCCTTACCTACGGAGAGCCGGACTGGCTCGATGACGTGATCAATCGATATGGCCTCCGGCGGCCGACACACTGACGCGAGGGGACGTGGCATGAGGCGTACAGGCCTTCGAACAAAACCTGCGATCCACAGTAGTGCAGGCGGAGTACAGCGCCGCTGGGAAAACGCCCGGCGGCCAGGCGCCCACCCCTGCGACACGGGAAGGGCACCCGTCACATGACCGGATTTCCACCACCCCCCGTACCGGTTCTCGAACAGCCCGCGCTGGCAGCGGCCCATGCGACCTTCCCCCACCCGCGCAGCTACGAGCTGCCGCCGGAGGAGGGGCGTGCGCGTCTGGTCGCTCTCCAGGCCGGGCGGGGAGTGGGGAAACCGGAGGTCGAGGAGACCTGGGTGACAGTCGACGCCGGCCGGTACGGGAGGGTCCGCACCCGCATCGTCCGCCCCGCGGGCGCCCGCGGCGAGCTGCCTGTCGTGCTGTTCCTCCACGGCGGGGGCTGGGTCTTCGGCGATGAGACCACGCACGACCGTCTGGTCCGTGAACTCGCCACCGGCGCGGGTGCCGCCGTCGTCTTCCCCCTCTACGACAGGGCGCCCGAGGCGCGGTACCCGGCGCAGATCGAGCAGAGCCACACGGTCGGCGCATGGATCGCCGGGCAGGGTGGCTCTCACGGCCTGGACCCCGCGCGGATCGCCCTCGCCGGGGACTCCGCCGGCGGGAACCTGGCCGCGGCACTCGCCTTCCTGGCGGAAGAACGTGGCACCCCGCGGTTCAGGGCGCAGGTACTGCTCTACCCGGTAACCGGCGCGGGGATGGACACCGGGTCCTGCCGGCAGTTCGCCGACGGCTACTACCTGACGCGCGAGGGCATGGCGTGGTTCTGGGACCAATACGTCCCCGACCCGCGACGGCGGGCCGAACCGTACGCCTCCCCGCTGCGGGCGCGGGCCGAACAGCTCAAGGAGTTGCCGCCCACTCTGGTCGTCACCGGTGAGGCGGACATCTTGCGGGACGAGGGCGAAGCCTATGCCGCCCGACTCCGGGAAGCCGGTGTCAACGTCACGGCCGTACGGGTCCTGGGCACCGTCCACGACTTCCTCATGCTCGACAGCATGCGGGCGACCCGTGCAGCCACCGTTGGCCGGGAGCTCACTGTCGACGCTCTCCGCCAGGCCCTCCACGGACACCCCCCGGCGTGATCGGACGACGCATGTTCGCAGAGATTTGATGTCCGCCACCCGGCACTCCACCGGCCGGGGCGGCGCGGAATCACGATCGACGCCGGTGTCACGCAGCGTCCCGTGGCCAAGATATCTTTGCTTTCTACCGGAACTTTGGGTGCGCGTTTCCTCAGGGGCGTCATGGCTGTCGAGCCTCTGGCACCCGAGGGGTCCCGGTGGACGATCCAAGACCCGTGGGGAGTCGGCTTGTACTGGACGGTCGAAACGACGGGGGTACGTGACAACACCCTGATCCGCTACCAGACGAAGGCGCCGCGCGGACTGCAGACGGGCGGGGTGGGAGATGGGCCTCGCCCAGGGCGCACATCCGGGCCAGACCCGGGTCCGCGAGCAGATGTCCGCGCTCGATGCGGGTCGTCCCTGAACATGATGGGGAAGCCGCCGCTGGAAGAGATGCGGGCCCATCTCAGAAGGCTGAAGGAGATTACGGAGACCGAAAGGGTGATCCACACCGTCTACTCCGCGCCGGGGAAGTTCGCCGGACCGGTGTCCCCTGGGAGCAGCCAGGGCAGGCCACGAAAGGGCCAGGGCCGCCGCCGTATACAGGGGACCCGGCTGGGTGGAACGGTGTCCTCGGGTGACCCACGGTGCCGCACCGCGCTGGCAGGTCCGCCGGAACGAGGCATCCATCTCGCTCACGACACCCGGATGTCACCCGGGCTATTCGCCCCTCGCGGGCAGGACGATCAGCTATGTCACCCATGACCCGGCCGGAGGAGAGCACTCATGACCCGCACCACTCTCAATGAACTCGTACTCCCCGGCACCGCGGTGTCGGCTGCCGCCCGAGAGGTGGCATCCGCCTACCTGTCGCCCGCACTGCTCAACCATTCCCTGCGGTCCTACGTATGGGCAGCAGCCCGCGGCACCACCCGCGGCATCCCATTCGACCAGGAACTGCTCTATGTGGCGGCTCTGTTCCACGACCTCGGCCTGGTTACAGCCTTCGACAGCCACACCCTGGCGTTCGAGGAAGCGGGCGGCCACGTGGCGAGCGTGTTCGGGGCCGGCGCGGGATGGACGGCACAACGCCGCGAACGCCTCTCTGAGGTGATCATCCGACACATGTGGCCCGAGGTCGACGCATCCACCGACCCCGAGGGCCACCTGCTGGCCCACGCCACCGCCACGGACGTCGTCGGCGCGGACCTCGACGACTTCGACCGCGACTTCCGCCGGGAAGTGGTCGCACGCTACCCACGCCTCGACTTCACGAAAGCCTTCCTCGCCTGCTTCCAGGCACAGGCCGCCCGCAAACCGGACAGCTCCGCTGCCAGCGCGGTGCACTCCGGCCTCGACACCCGCATGACGGCCAACCGCCTGGACACCCTCACCTGAGGGCCCTCACCCTCACGCCCGGCGTTCGGGTGTGTCCATTTAACGGCCCTGTCTTACTTTCGGTGGTGACGGAGAGTCGTAGGGATCGTTGTTATTGGCGTGAGGGACGTCAACGAGCTTTTCCAGATGGTGTTTTCGGGGTTGTTCCCGCTGGTCGTCGAGGACGTGGTCGACGAGGGTGAGCGGATCGAGGTGCGTGCGGGACTCCGCAGGAGGATGCGGTCTGCCCGGTGTGTGGGGCCTCATCGGGGCGTGTGCACGGCTATCGGCTGCGGACGGTGGCCGACGTGCCGGTCGACGGCCGGCGGGTGGTGGTCCGTGTGCGGGTGCGGCGTCTGCTGTGTCCTACGTCCGGGTGCCGCCACACCTTCCGCGAGCAGGTGCCCGGGGTGCTGGAGCGTTATCAGCGGCGCACGGCCCGTCTGACCAGGCAGGTCAAGGCCGTGGTCGAAGCCGCCCTGAGCGAGGTGAAGGCACACAGCACCTGCTGGGCCACCGTCCTGGACGCGCCGATCTACGACGGGCCCCGCGCACCGACCGCCCTGGAGCGCTGGCATCAGGTCCACGGCCTGATCGACCAGGGCGTGGGCCTGCTCGAATCCGCCCGACGCCTCCAACTGGCCCTGAACACCGTCAAGCGCTACGCCTGCGCCGAGAAGCCCGAGCGGATGCTCCGCGTCCCCAAATACCGCGCCGGCCTCGTCGACCCCTACCGCGACCACCTGCGCAAACGCCGGACCGAAGACCCCACCGTCCCCGTCAGGCACCTCTTCGACGAGATCAAAGCCCTCGGCTACGAAGGCTGCCTCAACCTCCCGCACAAGTACATCAGCCAGGGCCGTGCGGACGCCGACCGCAGCCACATCTCCCCGCGCCGGCTCGCCCGGATGCTGCTGACCAGGCCCGACAACCTCAAGGCCGGGCAACACGAACTCCTGGCCTAGCTCACCGCGGCCTGCCCCGAGATGACCCAACTGGCACAGGCGATCGCGGACTTCGCCCCACTCCTGGCACCGCAACCCGGCAATGCCGACGCGCTCACCTCCTGGATCGCCCAAATCCGAGCGGCCGACCTTGTCCCTGCCGATAACCTCATCCACCCTGGTCAGGGCCGGTTTCGTGGACTCCGCGCTGTCGCGTCCCAGAGCTGGCCCGGCGCTCTGGCGGGGATGACGGTCTCCTCGGCATGATGATCACTCGTGCTGCTGAAACTCGCCTACCCGGGCATGTCGAATATGTTCGCGGCCTTGCGAGCCGGCATCCAACCCGCTCCTGCGCGGGCCTCCACTACGTGGGCAGACTTCCTGCACTCCCAGGCCGATGCCCTCCTGGCCTGCGACTTCCTCGAAACCCTCACCCTGTCCGGGGCACGGCTGTACGTCTTCGCGATGATCGAGCACGCCAGCCGCCGCATCCGGGTCCTGGGCGCGACAGCGCACCCCACCGCAGCGTGGATGACACAGCTGGCGAAGAACCTCGCCATGAACCTCGAAGACACCGGCTGCCAGCGCACGGTTCCTCATCAGGGACCGCGACCGGAAGTTCCCCGCGCTCTTCGACGCCATCCTCGCCGACACCGGGATCAAGGTGATGCTCAGCGGCGTACGCATACCGCGAATGAACGCGATCATGGAGCGGTGGGTCTACACCTGCCGACGTGAACTCCTGGACCGCACCCTGATCTGGAACCACGGGCACCTTCTCCACGCATCACGCGAGTTCGAGGGGTTCTACAACGAGCACCGTCCACACCAGGGCATCACCAACGCCCGACCACTGCACCCATTGCCCCCGCCGATCACCGATCCAGGCCAGATCGCCCACCTCGACATACGACGCGACCGGCTCGGCGGCATTCTCCGCGAGTACCAACATACCGCCTGACCTGCACGGACGAGGCTATCAGCAAGGACGGTGCTGCGGAGATGGTGGCAGTGACGCTGCTGAAGGCGGACGTTAGGCGGGCAACGGGCCAGGAGGAGCTGCGGGTGAAGCCGGCGGTCTCAAGATCACTGTGGAGCGGGCGGCGGCCGAGGATAGTGGGGGGAGGTGGCGGCTGCCCTATGGCGGTCGGCGTCGAGGAACGCGCCAGCCCCCTCCGGTCGGTGGTGGCTGTCTGCGTGATGCGCATCGGTTGCTCAGCAGTCACCCGTTCTGACAGTGACAGCGTCGAGCTGAACGGCGCCTGCGGGGGTATTGACGGGGTTCCCCGCCCACCACTTCACGGTTTCCGGGGCCGCACTCGGCGGCAACCAATAGGTGAGGAGCTGAAGCCGGCCGCGCTCCTGGCACATGGTGTAGAGGTCGAGTTCCTTGGCCCAGGTGCTGCCACTGACCTCCGTGGAATTGCCAGGTTGGACCTGGGATTCGGGGTAGAGCCGACCTTCGAGTACTGGGCCCTGAATGTTGCTGAGAAATCTGGTGAATACCCAGAGTTGCCCCTGTGAGCCGTCTTCGGCTGGGTAGCGGGGCACGTCGAGAGTGATCTCGGGGTAGTTCAACGTGATCATCGCGCCGTTGCAGGGGTCGATGAAGGCGGCGCTGAAGCCGTGGGCTTTCTTGGGAGCAGCGCAGGGGAATGTTGGTGTGACCGGTTCGGTTCCGTCGCTGTCCGGGGGCGTAGGGGTTGCTGTTGATCCGGGGCTTGCGCCCAGTATCGGACTGGTCCGGTCCGGCGTCGGGCTCGTCGTTACCAAGTCGCACGGAATGTCTCCGCATCGGTCGCGGTTGGCGCCTGCGGTGAGCTCATGCGGACCCACGTAAAGCAACATGGTCAGGCTGCCAATGATGCTGAGTAGAGCCAAAAAGAAGGCTCCCCGAGGCAGAGTGTAATTGGTTGATATGGCGCTCGGGCGCGGACGGATTCTGGAACCTGCTGCCGGCCGCCGATTCACGGGCTGCCGTGCGCCCCTCGCCGTCGGCAGCGTGCCTACGCGGACCGGAGGGAGCCGAGTACCGGGTCGGACTTCGGTCGTCGCGCCTGACGGAGCTGTCGGCACCTTGGCTGCTAACCCTGTGGCGTCGCTGTCGGCTTGGTTGCCGGATCGCCGGGTTGTGGGTTGGCGGAATCGGGCTGACCGCAGCAAGGCGAGGCGTTCGGCGAGCGTGTCTGGTTCTCCCGGCGGTGGTCGGAAGGCCGGTGTGCGGTGGGAGAGTACGGCTATGACCTGTCCGGCGAGCGAGTCAGCACGCATGGTGTCAGGGCCCCCCTTCCTCTGACGTCGCTGGCACGTCGAAGATGCCGAGCTGCGACGGGGTGCGCGGCAGGGCGATTCCGTTTGCCGGGCCGTCCGCCGACTCGGTCGGATGTCCGTTGGACGTAGCGGGGGGCGTATCGGATCCCTGCTGTTCCGGCGCCTGCCCTGTCTGTTGGGCGGGGGGGCCGGTGGCGCCGGGGAGCCCGTCCGGGGCGTTGGCGAGTTGGCGTAGGACTAGGGGTACGAGTGCGGACAGTTTGTCGAGCACCGTTGGGCCGGCGGCCCCGAGGGTTAACGCGATCCATGCCGACAGGTCGCTGATGGTTCGAGCGGCGGCGGCGGCTAGGACCGCTCCCAGTCCGAGTTGCAGCACGATCGAGATGCCGTACGCCAAGGGTCCCGCCGGTACAGCCGGCTCTTGTTGGCTGTTGCCGGGTGCGCTGGTCACCGTGTTGGCGGCGGCGGTGTCCTGCCCCCGACCAGCGCTCTCGGTGATCGCCCAGGGCATGCGCTTGTGGCGGCGTACGGCCTTGATGTAGTCGCTGGACGCCAGGGCGAATCCGCCCAGAGCTCCCCAGACCGCTGCTTCCACCCACCCCATGCCGTCAGGCTATTACCTGACATCCAGTCAGGAGTAGGAACGCATCAATCAGGCCCTCGGCGCCGAGGAACACGGCAGCCCCCCACCGTTTGGTGGGGGGCTGTCGGATGTCCCCCAGGCCGGACAGGTCTGGCTCCGGCAGGCTCGGGTCCACCGCCACAGCGGCGCTGGCGGGCAGCATCTCCACCACGATCCGCCCCTTGTCCGATCCGCGGTCGAACACCTTGAGTTCGTCCAGCGCCTCCGCCTGGCTCTCGCAGATGGGGAGGTCGACAGCGAATCTGCGGGCGCGGCCGTTGCGGGCGCCGGTTCGACCAGTTCTGCGTTCCCGCCTGGTGCTTGTATGTGGCGTCGCGATCAGTTCAGGGGGATCGCTGTTCGAGGGTCGCTCTTCTTCAAAAACTTCTCCGCGAGGTTCGGCGTGGAGAACAGCTGGACCTTGCCGACATCGTGCGTGTCATTGATCGGCGAAACGGACCCGAAATAGCCGCGTACGGTCCAGGTCCCGCCTGGCGGAATAGTGGAGGTCTCTGGGTCCGAGCCGAGGCCGTTCAGGTCGTCTGTGCCGCCATCTGCATCGGCGTGCGTCCACCTGCCGGTGCGCAGGCACATGCCGTGGTCCTCCAATTCGCACGCATAGGCGCGTCCCCCGTCCGGGACAACGGCCTGCGGCACGGCGATGAGGAGATCGGACAGGAGGACGCCGAGCGGGCCGCCGCGGTCCTTCTGCAGGTTGGTGACGTCGATCTCGGCATACACGTAGGCCTGCCCCGGGGACGCCGTGTTCCCGTCCGGGTCCGTCGGCGTCGTGTGCGCGCCCGCACCGCTCACCTTGAAGCGGAAACCGTCCGAGCTCGTCAGCACGGTCACCGGGTGGTGAACGGCAGACGGTCTGGGAGCGGCACCCGATCCGTGACCGGTTGCCGCCGGGTCCGGTGACGAAGCCGAACCACAGCCGACGACGAGACCACACACCACCGCTGACACCAGCAGGTTCCCTAAGCGTATTTCCATCCTGTCCCTCTCCATCGTCAGACCCACGCCTGATGTGCGTTGCCATGCTGGCAGCCCTACAGCACTCACACACTCACACCGCGTCAATGCGCACGATTCCCACATGCCCTGCTCCTGTGCGCGGCCGCGGCGACGAGCAGCTGCGCGATCCTCTCCCACTCCCGAGCTCCGCGGGCCTGTGTTCGTCGCCGGCCAGGTCTTCGTGCTGGGAGTCCTGCCGCGCGTCGAACCGGGCTTCCGCGAGGGCCCGCGCGACGGCGCCGGCGTCCATGCCGCGGGCGCGGCGGTGCACCCAGCCCCGGGCGGCGCGGACCGGATCGTAGAGCGGGGCGATGCGCGATGCTGCCGGCCGGCGCGCGGCGAGCCAGGGCTGCCCGGGTGTGGTCATCTTCGTCTCTCGCATTCATCGGCCGATTCCGAGAACGGGCCGCCTCGGGCGCCTGGCCGTCGTTGGGCCGACCTTGCGTGAGCATCCGGCTCCGCGGCTACGCGAGCGAGCCCGGACCAACTGGTCCGGGCTCGCGGCCTGTTCAGAGACGCCGACCTGGCTACAGGTCGAACTCCAGGTGCTCGATGTCCGTGAAGCGGACTTCCTCGAGGGAGCCGGCGCGGCGGCCGCCGTCCTGGAAGTACACCTCCTTGAGCGCGTCGGCCGCGATCTCCTGCAGCCGCGCATCGGTGGCCCCCTGCTCCTGGGCGTCGAAGAGGCGGGCGGCGTACTGGAGCGGCAGGGCGACAGTCAGGTGCCGGATGCGGTCCTGGTCGGTCGAGCCGATCGGCGCGGTATAGCCGAGCCGGGCGCGGGTGTCGATGACGATGCCGCCGGTGCTGGCCGCCTTCGCCTTCGCCTTGGCGCGGATCTGCGGCTGCCACCGCTTCTTGACCTCGGTCTCCAGCCGGGCGGCGAGGTCCGCCCGGGGGCGCTTGATCTGGTCCCTCGCGTACCGCTCGACGGTGCGGGGAGTGTCTAATAAACGGCTCTGTCTCACATCCGGTGGTGACGGTAAGTCATTGAAGAATGAGCTGGTCAAGGCAGTGGATTTCCATCCGGGCCAGGCGTCTCTCCTCCCACAGACCCGGAGCATCAGGGTCCTGAGCGACGAGCCGAACTGGGCTTATCGCTACGCGTCACTATCGTCGCGGTACGTCACCACCGGATGTGAGACAGGGCCGATCATTGAACACTCCCTCCGCCCAAGATCGAACCGCAGGCCTGCCGCCCGAGTCCCCAACCTCAGGCTCCACCCCTCACCCACCCACCAAGACCGAGATCGAAGGCATTCACCCAATTGAGCAACGGGATCATCGAGGGCTGGTACAACTTGCACCGACTGCACAGCAGCCTCGGCTACCGCAGCCCCGCCGAGTACGAGACCGCACACGCAGCCTGACCACCACACCAATGGTGTCCGTCAAAGCGGAACAAGCTCAGAAGACCCCGAAACGCATCGAAACCCCCACCGAACAGATCCGCCTGAAACAGCAGCGAGGTTAATGGTCAAGCTGAGACATGGGATGTGTCGGCCGTTCTTTGGCCGCATACCAGGTCAGGGGGCTGATCAATCGGGTCTCCGTGCCTATGGGACGGAAAGTTTCACCGGGCGGGAGGCGGCGCGCAGGAGTTGAACGTCGATAGATCCGAAAGGCAATGGTCAGGTACCTCGCGAAGACCGGCTGATCTTCAGCGGGTCCCGGCGAACTTATGGCCGCGCCATTGCGTGCTCGCCGATGTCCTGCCATCTTTACCCACACGGTCCGACAACTCGTGTACACATCCCATCTCTTCTGGGCAAGCTGTGCGCCCGTCTGACCGCGCGGGCGGTGAACGCTGCGCAAGTCCTGAGGAGGCCGGGTCATGCAGTGGCAGAGGCGATCGGCGGCGCCGATCGGCGGCGCGCGGACGGGAGCCAGGTCGGCGCTTCGGCGGTATTCGCTTCGGCTGGCGGTCGCCGTGGTCGCGGCCGTCGCGGCATTGCTCGCGGCGGTGTTCGCGGCCGGGGCGGCCGTCGCCCGGCCGGGTGCGTCGGGCGCGGGCGCCGCGGTGGTGCAGGCGGCGGGGACGCAACGTGGTCCGGACCCGACGATCGCGATGATCGAGGCGAGTCGCGGTCCGTTCGCCACCGCGCAGCTCAGTGTTCCGGCCGGCAACGGGTTCGGCGGCGGGGTGGTGTACTACCCGACGGACACCGGCCAGGGCACGTGGGGTGCGCTGGCGATCGTGCCGGGATACAGCGCGCTGTGCTCGGCCGAGGAGGCGTGGATGGGCCCGTGGCTGTCCTCGTTCGGGTTCGTCGTGATCTGCACCGAGACCAACACCCGCACCGACAGCGACAGCCAGCGCGCCGCCGAACTGCAGGCCGCGCTGACCTGGTTGACCACCCAGAGCCCGGTCAAGAACCAGGTCGATCCGGCCCGGCTGTCCGTGCTGGGCCATTCCGCGGGCGGGGCCGGGGCCATGGAGGAGGCCGAGCAGCATCCCGAGCTGCGTGCGGTGATCGGGCTGGCTCCCGGCTTCCCGGGCCAGGGGTTGACGCTGGCCACGGACACGGTGCCCACGCTGATCGTCGGCGGGCAGAACGACGGGACCGTCACGCCGTCGTATCTGAGCAATCTGTACAGCACGCTCCCGGCTTCGACGCAGAGCGATTTCGCGCAGATCGCCGGGGCGGATCACGTGTACTACACGCACCCTAACAACGTCGAGATGAAGCTGATCATCCCGTGGCTGAAGGTGTTCGTGGACAGCGACACCCGCTACACCCAGTTCCTGTGCCCGACGCTTCCCGACCCGTCCTCGATCTCCGCCTACCAGCCCAAGTGCCCGTACGTGCCTGGCACCGGCACGCCCCCGCCGCCGACGTCGGTGGCGATCGTCGGTGCCGGTTCGGGGCGGTGTGTGACCGTGCCCGGTGGTACCCAGGCCGGCGGCACCCAGGTGCAGCTGGTGGACTGCACCGGCGGGACCAATCAGAAGTGGACCAACACCGCCTCGGGCCAGTTGCAGGTGTTCGGCACCAGCTGCCTGGACGCGAACGCCAAGGGCACCAGCCCCGGCACCAAGGTGGTCATCTGGTCGTGCAACGGCCAGCAGAACCAGCAGTGGACGGTGCACGCCGACGGCACCATCACCGGAGCCCAATCAGGGCTCTGTCTCGACGCCACCGGCGCGGGAACGGCCAACGGCACGCCGCTGGAGCTGTGGACCTGCAACGGCGGCAGCAACCAGAAGTGGACCTTACGGTAGAAGGCTCGCTCCACATGCCCATTTCGGATTCGTTCCCAGAGCACCAGCACCGGCTTACGCGACGACGGCTGTTGGCCACCGGTGTGGGCGCGGCCGCTGCGAACGCCGGTGCCCGCAGCTACGCCGCGGCTGGCGCCGCCGTCGCGTCCGTCGACCTGTCCGGGTCGTGGAGATTCACCCCGGCCGGCCAGAGCACGAGGTCGATCATGGTGCCCGGGGGCGGCTGGTACAAGCAGGGCTTCACCACCGTGGCCGAGGCGGTGTACTCGCGCAGCAGACCAGCACCTCGCTACGCTGGCCGCGGCCGACGCAGGCGATATTCCGCAGCCTGCGGTAGGCCCGGTACTGCTTGCGCTCGATCCGCCGCACGTCCTCGCCCAGCGACACCAGCACCTCGTCCAGGGCATCCCTCAGCTCGCCGATCCCGTCACCGGCTAGCTGTTTCTCCGGCATGCACGCGGCGCGACCGGGGCCCACTCCCGGGCTGTGGTCGCGGGCCGCATCGGTGACGACCGGCTCAAGGCCGAGCAGGCCGGCGCCGAAGAAGCGGTAGCGGACCAGGTCGATGCAGCGGCGGATCCACCGACCGGGTGCCGATCGTAGCGAGTGAAGTCCTCCGCGACGCAGATCAACCTCGGCGCGCTCCTTAGCACCTGGGACGCGGCCGGAACCCCGAGCCGGGCGCGGACCAGGGCCTCGAACTCCGCCCGGTGATCAGTCAGCCACGCCAGATAGAACAGCCCCTGCGTGGTCACCCCCGGGTCACGCCCGCGCTTGTACTCCACCACCACCGGAGCACCGTTCTCGTCGATCCCCAGCGAATCGATCCGCCCACCGTGCACCGGACCCGAGCTGTACTCGCTCGCCAGGAAGCGCACGCCCAGCGACGCCGGCATATTCGCCTCGACCAGCCCCTGCAGATCCCGCTCGAACGCCAGCGCCTGCGGCACGATCTCCACAGCGTTTCCCTCACCCAGCGTGAACAGCCTCAAATGCGCCCCTTGCGATCCTTCACACCGTGATCATCGACGCGACATCAACGCGGCAGGGAGGCACAATTGTTTCGCGTACCAGTACTCCAGTGAAAGTTCTCCGTATGTCCTGGTCAGCGGCCTGGTGGCGGTGAGTGTAGCCGGGCGGCTGCGGGGCCGGAGGCGGTTTCGCGGGGAGGTCGCACGAAGGTGTGTCCCGGCGCATGCGGTGGCAGCCCGGTGGACAGGCCACCGGTGTGCTCAACGATCTACCCGCGGAAGAGTGGGACCAGGAACTCGACGAACTGCTCCTCCGCGTCGGTTCCCGCTTCGGCCGGGTCGAGCCCCGGCGGCGGATGCGGGACTACGTGCGCGGACTCCTTGGCCCGGTGGGCCGCACGAATAGCTGGCAACTGGCCGAGTACGCAGGCCATTCGGCCCCGCACCGGCTGCAGCACCTGCTTGCAGGAGCTCGCTGGAACGCAGACCAGGTCCTCGACGATATCCAGGCCTACGTCGCCGAGCCTCTCGGCGCCCCCGACGGAGTCCTGATCATCGACGACACCGGCTTCATCAAGAAGGGCACCGTCTCCGCCGGCGTGCAGCGCCAGTACTCCGGGACCGCAGGCAGGACCGAGAACTGCCAGATCGGCGTCTTCGCCGCCAACGCCTCGGACAAGGGACACGCCCTGGTCGACCGCGAGCTCTACCTGCCCAAGTCCTGGACCGAGGACCGCGAACGCTGCAAGGCCGCCCGTATCCCCGACGAGCGCGAGTTCGCCACCAAGCTCGAACTGGCACGGGCCATGGTCCGACGCGCTCTCACCTCGCCCCTGCCGATCGCCTGGGTCACCGCGGACTCCGCCTACGGCCAGGACTCCCGCTTCCGCCGCTTCCTGGAAGACACCGGATCCTACGTGGTCGCGGTCCCCAAATCCCAGCAGGTCCACGGCCCACGCATCGACCACCTCCTCGCCCAGGCCCCGCCCAAGGCCTGGCGGCGTCTGTCCGCCGGACCCGGTGCGAAGGGCGAGCGCCTCTACGACTGGGCTGCCGCCTGCCGTCGGTATGGGAGTTCGACGGTGACGAGCCCACCCGCCAGCGGTGGATGCTGGCCCGCCGCAGCATCGCCAAGCCCGATGAGGTCGCCTTCTACCTCGCCTGCGCCCCTCTGGACGCCACCACCGCCGACCTCGTCCGCATCGCAGGTTGCCGCTGGCGCATCGAGGAGTCCTTCCAGAGCGCGAAGAACGAATGCGGACTGGACCAGTACGAAGTCCGGCGCTTCGTGGGCTGGTATCGGCACATCACCCTCGCCATGCCCGCCCACGCGCTCCTGGCCGTCATGGCCGCCCAGGAACGCGAAAAGGGGCAGACCACACGACACACCCGAGCTCGTGGACCTCACACCAGCAGAAATTCGACGTTTGCTGGCAACTGGACCCGGCCACGGTCCTACATCCCGCGATCGCACCCTGACCTGGTCCAACTGGCGCCGCCAGCACCAAGCACACGCACGCCGCTGCCACTACAAACGGCGCGGACACACCTTCGTGCGAGCTCCCCGCGAAACGGCCTCCGGCCCCGCAGCCGCCCGGCTACACTCACCGCCACCAAGCCGCTGACCAGGACATACGGAGAACTCTCACTGGAGTACTAGGTCCGCGCGCGGCAGCCTGATGGGTAGGCAGTTTTCAGGTCGGAGCGCGTGACGTATTTGTGCCGTGATGAGCCCAACGGTCCGTCAGATAATTCGGTTGACCTGCGGAAACGTGCGGGAGAGCCTCCGGAGCTCTGTTCCGTGCGAGAACCCTTCAAACGGGAAACGAGCGCACTCGATGTAGCCGATCCCGCAGGTCGGCAGCCAATCGTCAAACGACGGCCACCCTTCCGTCTCGCCGAGGGCACCTTGGGGACCGCATTCGGGCGTCGGGCAGGAGCGGGACCCCTGCCCTCGGCCGCCGTCCCGAGCGTGGTGCCGTTCGATGCTCGGCTCCGGCCTTCCGGCCGGGCCGACGGCAGGAGGCCCGGCCGCGGGGAGCCCGTGGCCCCGCCGAGGTGTCCGGGCCTCCGCCCGAGGTGTGTTTCATCCGATTACCGTCATGCGGCGAGCCGGCTGGTCGAGGTCAGCTGCGCAGGGCCCACTGCTGGTTGGACTGGCTGTTGCAGGACCAGAGGATGAGCTTTGTGCCGTTCGCGGTGCCTGCACCGTTGGCGTCGAGGCACAGCCCGGACTGCGCGCCCGTGACGCTGCCGTTGCTGTTGACGTTCCACTGCTGGTTGGTCCCGCCGTTGCAGTCCCAGATGATCACCTGGGTTCCGTTCGCCGTGCCCTGTCCGGAAGCGTCCAGGCACTTGTTGCCGTACACCTGGAGTTGCTTGCCGGATGTGTAGGTGAAGCGCTGGTTGGCGCCGCTCCCGCAGTCCCAGATCTGCACCTGGGTGCCGTTGGTAGTGCTGGAGTTCGGTACGTCCAGGCACCGGCCGGACTGACTGCCCACGACCTGGGCGCCCTGCTGCGGGGTGCCGCCGCCACCCGCCGGCGCGTAGCCGGCCGCGGTGATGTTGGCCTGTACGGCGGCCTCGGTGGCCGCCGACGGGTAGCCGGAGGTCATGACTCCTTCGAAGAAGGTGCCCTGGCCAGAGGTGCTGTTGTCGCCGCCGGTGCCGAGGACGATGGCGCCTTCCTTCTTCATCGGGTTGTAGCCGCTGGGGCGCTGTCCGTCGAAGTAGGTGGTCAGGCTGCCCGACTGGGCATCCCCGCCGCGGATCGACCAGTGGTTCGGCTCGCCCTTGACGATCGCGGTGACGAAGCGGTGGTTGATCGGGGCGAGGTCGTTGTAGCCGGCCTTCGCTCCGGAGAACAGTCCCCATTCGAGGTCGCCCATGATCCAGGGGCCGGCTCCGGAACCCCAGCCCCACTGCTTGTCGGCGCCGAAGTAGACGGTCTCCATGATGGCGGGGGAGTCGGCCTGGCCGTCGGTCTGGGCGTTGCCGTAGTCGAAGCAGCACCACTGGTTGTAGTGGGTGCCGTCGACGACGGCGTAGATGCCCTCGGGGTTGTCGCCGGTGACGATGCCGTTGGTGTGGTTGTTGCGGTAGCCGGTGCCCGGGGCGATGTAGACGCCGTAGGCCTTCTGGCCGCCGACGGTGATGGGGGCCGCCTTCGCGTCGGCGAAGTTGTCGTATCCACCGGCGGCAGGACCGGGCCAGTACCCGGTTGCCTGCCCGAGGTTGTTCTTACGGCCGGACTGGTCGTAGATGACCGTGATGACGCACGACGTATTGGCGCAGAACGAGTCCTGGGTCGCGGCGTTGACGACCCCGCCGGCGCTCAGGACGCCGATGTCCCGGGTGGTGTTGTCCGACGCGCGCCTGACCTGGTACAGAGGGCCGTTGTACGTGCCGTACAGCGCCCGGGTGGTGCTGTGCGCCGCCACGCACGGCGTCCCGCCCGCGGCGTAGATGTCACACGGCTGGGACGCCGCAGCCTGGGCTGTTGTGCCACCCCCGACCAGACAGGCGGCAGCGATCAACGCCCCCGCCCCGGCGGCCAGAGCCTTTCTCAAGGTCCCGAAAGCCATGATGGCTTCTCCTTTCGATCAGTGAATCAGGATCGGACAGCGCCGATACGGCAGCTCTGACCAACGCCATGCAGTTAGCGCTAACATCCCCCGGCTCCTGATGCTGGCCCGCAGCCGACAGTGTTGGGCGCTTCTTCCACTTCGTTCCTCCCGGCACATTTGCGTCACGCCTTCCGTCACCCCCACCGCGTGAGACAGTTGCCGCGACGTACACCCAGAAGGAGGGTCAGGCCAAGGCGTCGAACGCAAATCAGCTCCCCTGGTTGTTAGCGCTAACTGCATGCGGCCTGCGTATTCTTCTTTCCAGAGCTCATATAACTGGGACGGGGCGACCGATGACCCGGTGGCAAGGAGTGAATCTATACGCAGGGTGCGGGCCGGTGTCCATAGGTGCGCAGGCATTCGTTTCTGTCCGTGGTGAACCGTTCCGGGTTCAGCGAAGGCTCGATTCTTCGAGAAGATCGAGTCATGGCACGTCCCTCCCCCTATCCCGCTGAACTGCGGCGTCGCGCGGTGCGTATGGTCGCCGAGGCCCGTCCTGCCTACGAGACCGAGCGTGCCGCGATGAAGTCCGTCGCGACCAAGCTCGGGTCTGTACGGTGACCGGTGTATCTCCTGATCAAGGAAGCACCTGATGAGCGACGTGATCGCCTCTGTCGAGTCGCATGAGGATGGACGCCCGGTCGAGTTGCCGGCGGACGTGCTGGACGGGCAGTTGATCGGGCAGCTGGTCGAGCGGGCCCGGAGCGAGGGTGGAGTGACCCCCGAAATTCCGGCACCTCCAACAATGTCAAACCCGCCGATCTCTCAACCAGCGGCACCAACACCTCCCCGAACGATCTCTACTATCAGGACCTCGCACAGCAATACCTCATCGACAGCGCCCCCAGCGACGGCAACGTCGGCATCCAGCCCAACTTCGTCGGAGCAATGGTCGCGACGACCCAGTCACGGGTCAAGTGATCCCTGCAGTTCGAGCCGCTGACCTGCGGGGATGCCGCCGGGGGGACGGCTTCTCACAAGCTCTCACATCTGAAACGGACAATCCAGACGCCAAAAGCCTGCCCCCGCGACGCGGAGACAGGCTCTGACCTGCGAAAACACCGTCGGGACTACAGGATTTGAACCCCCTGCGACCCCTTGACCCCCAGTCGCGAAGAGGACCGGGATTTCCCCGCCATTCGGGACGAATTCCCTGCGCATTACGTGCAGTTATGCGACGATCGATCACCAACCCGAACGGCGTGTGGTCCCCAATCGGTCCCCAGCAACCTCTTCTGATACTTCACAAGACGTCTCTATTTGAGTACGCCTCGCTTGGCCACACCTGACAATCGAACATCGGCATCGCAGTCCAGAGGTCCGTGCCATCATCAGGAAACACCGGTCCCACTCCCCCACGCCGGGTGCGGCCTCGGTAGCGAGCCGTGGGCAGGATCGAAGATCCGCATCGCCGCTGAACACGCGGGCCGCCTTGTTACGCCGTCCCCGGTTCCCAACGTCCGCCCACTGCACCCGTTGCCCTCACCGACCACCGATCCATGGCAGATCGGCACCTCGGCAGCCGAAGACACGACCGACTCGGCAGCATCCTCTACAAGTGCCGCCATGCCGCTTGACCTGCACGGACGAGGTTTTCGGCGAGGGCAGGGTCCCGGCCCGCCGGCGTGCGGGATCAAGAGACGGTGAAGGCCGCGAAGTCGGCCTCGCCCCGGGCGCTCGCGCTGTGCGCCGTGGCGATGAGGCCCGCGTCCTCGGTGGCGGCCGCACCCGTGAGGGTGACCGCCGAGCCGACCTGGGTCCAGGTCGTCCCATCGGTGGAGTAGGACCCGCTCACCTGGTCACCGCTGCGCTGGAGACGCAGCCAGACCGGCGCCTTGACCGACTTGTCGACGGAGCTGCTGAGCTGGTCGAGGTAGCCGGGCGTCGCGGCGTCCTGCCATTGGAGGGAGACCCCGTTGCCCGGGGTCACCACCAGGGCCGCGTACCCCTGCGAGGAGCCGGGGGCGGTGAGGTCGTCACGCAGGACCACACCGGCCTTCGACCACGGGTCGACCGCCTGCTGGGCGGTGACCTGGGCGGTGACCGTCGCGTTCTCGCCGGCCGCCTTGGGGCTGTAGAGGGCGCCGTATTCGTCGAACCGCTGCCCGCCGGCCCCCCAGATGTCGTTGCCGCCGGTCAGGATGGCGTAGCGGCCTCCCGCCTCACCGAAGACGGAGGGCACGGAACCGAAGGAGTGCAGCGTGGTGACGGCTCCCGCCACAGTGACGCTCGCCGCGGACGACCCGGTGTACGAGGACCGGCCGCTGCGGTAGCCCGTGTGGAGGGTGAAGGACGCGGTACCGAGCGGATCGCTGACGGTGGCCGGAGGGGTCACCTGCCAGGAGACGGTGGTGGTGCCGCCGGCCGGCACCCGGGTGCGCGGCCGGGCCGTCTGCCGCGCGGTCCAACCGGTGGGCACATCCAGGCTGACCGTGAGGTGGGACAGCGCGCGGGTGGAGAAGTTTTGCACGGTGCCGGTCAGCGTGGTTGCGCCGCCGGAGCCGACCGAGGACTGCTCGGCGGTCAGCTCCGCGCCGGCCGGCGCCGGCCGGCTGTCGGGGGCGGTGCGCAGGGCCGGCTCGATGCCCGCCTGGTAGATGACCTGCTGGGCGGCGAGCGGCCAGTTGGTCCCGGTCACCTGGACGTTGCCGGTCAGCACGTTGTTGTGCGGTGTGCCGGTGGCGACCTGGGTGGCGCCCCCGTTGTACCAGTTGGTGTCGAAGGTGCTGTCGTTGGTGTTGTTCGTGCCGCTGGAGTTGGTGAAGGCCCACACGCCCGAGTCCTGGATCACGTTGTGGGACAGCTTCACGTACCGCGAACCCTCGTCGAGGTACAGGCCGACGGTGTGCTGATTGTCGTAGATGTAGTTGCCCTCGAAGACCGCGCCCGGGTTGGCGGAGAGGTTGTAGAGGCTGCCGCCGTCGTGGAAGACCTTCTTGGTGCCGTGGATCAGGTTGTCGGTGACCACCGTGTCCTTGAGGGTCGTGGGGGTCGTGTAGACGGGCTGGTAGCCGTAGAGGCCGCGGTTGCGGTAGTCCTGGCTGCCGCCGGGGTCGTTGGAGCCCCAGCCCCAGCCGACGTCGATGCCGTCGTAGGCGAGGTCCGAGACCTCGTTGTGGGTGATGACGGCGTGCGTGACGTAGGTCGACAGGATGCCGGACATCTCCTTGTAGTCCTCGGCGACCTTGGTCACGCGGTTGTCGGAGAGGGTGATGTCCTTGTCCACCATCGCCGGGTCGGACGGGTGGTGGGCGTCGGGCTGCACGCCGCCGACCACGATGCCCGCGCCGGAGGCGTCGGTGAAGGTGTTGTGGTGCACGGTGATGTCCGAGGCGCCGAGCCCAACGCCGGAGGCGTGGGCGTCCGCGTCGTTGCCGATGCCGAGGCCGACCTGGCCCAGGTGCGCGAAGGTGTCACCGCTGAAGGTGATGCCACTGGCCGCGGAGACCTGCACGGCCGCCGGAATCTGGTTCCAGCCGTTGCGCGTGCCCTCGAACTGCGGGCAGCCGCTGCGGCAGGACGTGATGAAGTCGGCCGGCTGCGGATACGCCTTCGGGATGTAGGCGCCGTTCTGCTGGTCGGCGTAGCCGATGGAGGTGCCGGGCACCAGCCACGTGGTGTGCTCGAACGCGATGCCCCGGAAGGCGATGTCGTGGACGGGGTCGGTGTAGGTGCCGCCGACCTGCACCAGTGACGTGAGCCGCGGCAGTTCGACATCGTGCTGGGCGGGCTTCCACCCGGCGGGCGCCTTGAAGTAGAGCTGTCCCGCCTGCGGGTCGAGGTACCACTGGCCGGCGGTCTTGAGGAAGGAGTAGGAGTTCTCCAACTGGAGGGTGCCGCCGGCGAAGGGGCTGGCCAGGGTGTCGTAGCCCCAGTTGTTGTTGTTCCAGGCCGGCTGCTGCATGGTGACGGTGGTGCCGCTGATGGACTGCACCG
Organism: Streptomyces sp. NBC_01190; assembly: GCF_045039895.1. Taxonomy (NCBI): domain Bacteria; kingdom Bacillati; phylum Actinomycetota; class Actinomycetes; order Kitasatosporales; family Streptomycetaceae; genus Streptomyces; species Streptomyces sp. NBC_01190. The sequence goes on along the minus strand of NZ_CP108580.1, from coordinate 6,989,333 downwards.
GGGCGTAGCGGTCGGTGAAGGAGTTCTGGCTCTCCACCTCGATGCGGTTCTGCTGCGGCAGCGTGGCCAGGTAGTCCAGGGCCGGGTTGACGATGGTCATGCCGCTCGGGGTGACCTTCACATCGCTGCGGGCGATGGTGACGGCGGCCCGCGGCGCGAGCGCGCCGTCGACGTACAACTGCCGTGCGTCGGCGCCGGCCGGTACGGACGCCGCGTAGATGTTGTCGGCGGTGTCGTGCAGCGTCCAGCGGGTCACCTGCTGTCCCCCGGACAGCACCGGCTTCTGGCCCGGCAGCGCCTGCCAGGTGACCGTGTGGCCGTTGCGCCCGGAGTCGGCGCTGGTGAGCTTCCACGGCTCGGTCAGGCGGTAGGTGCCGCCCGCCAGGGACACGACCACGTCGGCCTTGCCCGACAGGGTGCGGGCGAGCTTCTGGGCTTCTTGGATGGTCGTGACATGGCGGCCGGCGGCTCTGGACACGTGGTCCCCCGCGGGGGAGACGACGATCCGGTCCATCCGGCTGGCGGAGGCGTGGGCGGGGGCCGCGGTGAGCGCGGTTCCCGCCCACGCGGCGAGTGTCGCCGCGAGCGTGGCAGTGGCCGCCCGTGGGTAGCGGTGCATAACAGTCCCGTCTGTCGAGGGTGAAGCCGATGATGACCAGAAGGAGACGCAGGAAAAGGAGGAGGAGGAGAGGAACAGGAGGGGGGAGACCGGGCGCGGTCCTCGTCGCACGGGGCGGTCGCGTGGCGGTCGGCCCGTGCGGGGCGGGTTCGCCGGTCTCGGTGGCGGTCGTTCCCGTGCGGGGCGGGTTCGCCGGTCTCGGTGGCGGTCGGCCCGGCCTGGCTGATGCCGGCCGGCCCTGGATCGGACCGGCCCTGGATCGGACCGCCGTGGACGGCGGCGCTGGTGGGAATGGCGTCCGGGTCCCGCAGCCGGGCGTTCCGGCGGGGGCGCGGAGGAGTACCGCGAACGGTGCTTGCTGGTGGAGCGGATCCGGTTGGTCACCGAGTCCCGGACCGGCTTTCGTCGGTGGGCGGGGCGCGTTCCCGTCGGGGCGGGAGATCAGGCACTGTCGTCCGCTGTCCTTTCGACTGTTTGAACCCTTTCAATCCTTTCCGGGGCGTCAGCGGCCGAGCCAGCCCCCGTCCACGGGGAGGAGGGCGCCGTGGACGTAGTCGGACGCGGAGGAGGCCAGGAAGACAGCGGCCCCCGCGATGTCCTCGGGTGTGGCCCACCGGCCGGCCGGGATACGGTCGACGATGGCCGCGTTGCGGACCGGGTCCGCACGCAGCGCCTGGGTGTTGTCCGTCGCCACGTAGCCGGGCACGATCGCGTTGACGTTGACGCCGCGCCCGGCCCACTCGTTGGCCAGGGCGCGGGTCAGGCCGGCGATGCCCGACTTCGCCGCGGTGTATCCGGGGACGTTGATCCCGCCCTGGAAGCTGAGCAGCGAGGCGGTGAAGACGATCTTCCCCCGGCCGCGTTCGAGCATGCCGCGCCCGACGTCGCGGGTCAGCATGAACTGGCTGCTGAGGTTCACGGCGAGGACGTGGTCCCAGTCGCTGTCGGGGTGCTCGGCGGCGGGGGCGCGGGCGATGGTGCCGGCGTTGTTGACCAGGATGTCGACCGGGCGGCCCAGCTCTCCCAGGGTCGCGGCCAGCCGGGCGACTTCCGCCCGGTCGGCGAAGTCGGCGCGCAGTGGCGTGAAGTCGCGGCCCAGCGCGGTGACGCGCTTGCCCACCTCGCTGCCCGACTCCTCCAGGGAGGCGCTGACGCCCACGATGTCCGCGCCGGCCGCGGCCAGCCCCTCGGCGATCGCCAGGCCGATGCCACGGCGGGCACCGGTGACGACGGCGAGCTTTCCGGACAGGTCGAACGGTGTGCGGGCGGCGGTCATCGGGCACCCCCGTCCCCGGTGGCCCGGCAGTCGACCAGGACCTTCATGACGCCGTCGCCCGACTCCAGCGCCTGGAAGGCGCGTTCGGCGTGTTCGAGCGGCTCGATGCGGGAGATGAGGGTGGCGGCGGGGATGCTGCCGTCGGCGATCAGGCCCACCGCCGTCTCGAAGTCGCTCCGGTCGTACAGGCGCGCGCCGATCAGGGTGAGTTCCCGCCAGAACACCCGGTGCAGGCTGATCTCCCTGGGCTGGGGGTGGATGGCGACCTGCACCAGGCGTCCCCGGGTGGCCAGGGCGTCGACGGCGGTGGTCACTCCGGCCGCGGCTCCCGACACCTCGAAGGCCACCGCGGCCCCCGCGCCGTCGGTCCAGCGGTCCAGGGTGTCGGTCAAGTCGTCGCCGGGGCTGACGGCGGTCAGCTGGAGGCCTTCGGCGATGGACCTGCGGTAAGGGTCCGGCTCCACCAGCAGCACGTCCGCGCCGGATCGCCGGGCCACGACCGCGATGAGCAGGCCGATCGGCCCGCCGCCCACGACCAGTGCCTTCTCCCCCGGTTGCAGGGCGGCCCGGCGGACGTCGTGCACGGCGACCGCGGTCGGCTCGACCAGTGCGGCGTGGTCGAGCCGCAGGTCGTCGGGCAGGCGGACCAGCGTGTCGGCCGGGACCGTCCAGCTGTTCTGGAGCGATCCGTCCGCGTCGATGCCGATGAACACCAGCCGGTGGCAGATGTGGGTGTGGCCGGCCCGGCAGGCCGGGCACTGCCCGCAGGAGGCAAGCGGCATGACGGTGACGGGCGCGCCCGCCTGCCATCCGCTCACACCCGGGCCGGTCTGTGCGATACGTCCGGACATCTCGTGCCCGATGACGCCGGGCGGCTTGACGCGCGCGTCCATGGCGCCGTGGTAGACGTGCAGGTCGGTGCCGCAGATGCCGGTGTACGCCACGTCGATGCGGACGTGGCCGGCGGGCGGTGGGGCGGTCTGTGCGTCGTCCACCGTCAGCGTTCCGGGCGCGGTGTACAGGACGCGTCGTGCGTTCACGCGGGCGACTCCTCGGTCAGGTGCCAGATTTCCGCAAGGTCGGACCAGTTCCCGCCGGCTCCGGAGTCGGGCCACGGCTGCTGGCAGGGGTCGTCGGTCAGGGTCCGCCAGCGCCGGGTGTCCGGATCGTCGGCTATGGACGCGAGGTCGGCGGCGAAGTCGTCACCGTGGTAGTCGAAGTAGCTGAACAGCGTGTTCTCACGGAGGAAGATGCTGTAGTGGCGGATGTTCGCCGCCCGCGGGGCGGCCTCGACGCCGGGCCACACCTCCCGGTGCAGGGCGAGGTACTCCTCTCGGCGTTCGGGCCGGAGCCCGATGGTCTGCGCGACACGTTTCACGCGGATTCCCTTTCTGCGGTGAGCGGGGCAGCGGTCGGGGCCGGCCGGGGTGCCGTCATGGCCGCGGCTCGGGGTGCTGGTTCTCGGGGCGGCCGTTGGTCCAGCCCTCGTCGCGCACCGGAGCCAGGCAGTTCTCGACGGCCCGCAGCAACTCCTGGTCCGGCAGCTCGCTCGACCACTGGACGGCGGTGCGGACCTCCCCCGCGTTCGAGGTGCCGACCACGGTGGAGGCGAAGCCGCCGGTGGCGACGGCGAACTGCACGGCGAGCCGGGCGATGTCGGCGCCGCGGGCACGGCACAGCGCGGCCGCCGCGGCGCAGCGTTCGAGCACGGCCGGGGACGCCGGGTGCCAAAGGGCCGGCCCCCGGTCGGTGAGGGCTCCCATCGCCAGGGGCGAGGCGTTGATCACCGCCGCGCCGTGCTCGGCGAACCGTGGGGCGTACCCGGCCAGCCGGCGGTCCTGCACGGTGTACTGGCAGTACGACAGGACCGTGTCCACCGGCACGCGGGCGGCCACGTACGCCAGGGCGTCCAGCGGGTAGCCGGTGACGCCCACCGCGCGGACCAGGCCGGCGTCCCGGAGTTCGAGCAGGGCGGGGAGCGTCTCGTGGACGATCCGGTCGAGGTCGCCGAACTCGATGTCGTGACACTGGATCAGGTCGAGGTGGTCGGTCCCCAGACGCGTCAGGCTCTCGCGCACGCTCCTCCGGACCCGGTCGGCGGAGAAGTCGAAGTCGTCGTCGCCGTAACGGCCGACCTTGGTGGCCAGCACGTAACCGGAGCGTTCGACACCGCGCAGCGCCTTGCCCAGGGTCGTCTCGGCGAGCGTGGCCCCGTAGTACGGCGAGACGTCGAAGAAACAGATGCCGAGGTCCAGCGCGGTGTGCACGGCCTCGATGCCGTCGGATTCGGCGAACGCCCCGTGGACCGCGCCCAGGGGCGAGGCGCCGAATCCCAGCTCGGAGACCTCCAGACCGGTCCCGCCGAGGGCGTGGCGCTTCACGACGCGCTCGGCTCGGCCGGCCGCTGGTCGAACGGCGAGCGGTAGGAGGGTGCCTGGGTGCGCAGCTCCAGCCGCAGCGACAGGCGGATCCGGGACGAGCGCGGCAGCTCCACCCGCAGCCAGGGACCGCCGACCTCGGCGGTGGCGGACTCCACGGCGGGCTCGCGGTGGCCGTAGTCGTAGAGGTCGCCGATCCAGGAGGGATCCGGGCAGGTGGTGTATTCCACGGCGTGGATGGTGTGTTCGGCGAAGGCGCCGGCCTGGATGATCAGCGGGCGCGCCTGGTGGGGGTCGAGGTTGACCAGCTCGACGACGGTGCCCTCGGGGTCGATGGAGGAGACCAGGGCGGCCACGGACGGGGGCAGGCCGGCGCGGCCGGCGGCGGCGTCGTAGTAACGCAGGCGGGCCTGCTGGAGGCCGCCGTTGTAGACGACCTGGGGGCCGCCCCAGGTGAGCTGCACCAGGGCCTCGGTGACGACGGGGTTGGACTGCTGCCACAGGTGGATGTCCGCCTCCGGCACGTCCGTGCCGCGGTAGAGCTCCATCCGGGTCAGGCGGTGGCGCACCTGGGCCTGGGCGGCGGCCAGGATCTTCTCGGGGTAGTCCGGGTTGTCGCCGGCGAGGAAGGCGAGCCAGGGCTCCTCGTGGCCGGCTTCCTCCTTGCTGCGGAAGGAGCGGACCGTTCGCCAGTCGTGACCCGCGGCCGCGCGCAGGTGCTCGATGCGCTCCCGGTCGGCGGAGCCGGCGGTGTGGTGCCACAGCGCGGTGGGGACCGCCATCAGCATCGGGCTGTGGTCGAACCAGCCTTCGTCGCCGTACCGGAACGGTACGTGGAAGGTGGGGGTGTCCACGTCCTGCGCCAACTGGGGGGTCCACTTCGAGCGGATGGAGGAGTCCGCGTCGGTGAAGGCCATCACCTTGCCGTGGGAGATGATCTCGTCCAGGGCCGGGCGGACCAGGTCCAGGTAGGAGTCGTCGTCGGTGACGGCGGCGCCGGCCAGCGCGGCGACGATGGCGGCGTGGCCGACGCTGTACCAGCCGTGCGGCCAGGACCAGCCGTAGTGGCCGCCGTACCAGCGTCCTTCCAGCAGTCCGCCGACGGTGCCGTCGGGCGCGACGTTGTCGGGCAGGACGCCGCCGTTGGCGGCGGCGCGTTCGCGCCAGGCGCCGACGTACTGGGCGATCCAGTCCGCGTAGCGGGAATCGCCGGTGAGTATCCACGCGTTGAGGACCAGTCCGGTGGCGGCGAGGTTGACGGCGGTGTCGCCGGTGCCCATCCGGCGGGTCATCTCGGCGCCGAGCCGCGGGTCGGCGTCGAGCGGGGGCTCCTCGGCGCCGGGCGGCAGTATCCAGCCGAGCGGGAAGCCGTACATCCGCGCTTCCTTGGGCAGCCAGGGGTAGGCGTCGCCGTCGAACAGACCTTCCCGCTCCGGGTCGCTGCCGTTGTGCGGGCGGCGGATGACGCGGTGCTCGGGGTCGTAGTTGCCGTGCCGGGGATCCACGTACAGCTCCGCGAAGCGCAGCGCCCGCCGCTGCCACCGCTCGGGGGCCGCCATGCACAGGAAGTACAGCAGCAGCAGGCTCTCGCCCTGGTGGAACCAGTCGTAGCCGCGCTCGTACTCGTCCTTGAGCATTCCCAGCTCGGTGAGCTGGCGGGTGACGCCCGCCCAGTGCTTCTCGGCCTGCTCCAGGAGGTCGTCGGCGCCGCCGAGCAGGTAGAGCTGCGGCCAGTTGAAGAAGACCTCGTAGAAGTCGTCGACGCCGTCGCGGGAGGTGAGGCCGTCGGAGTAGCGCAGCCGTCCGTCGGGGCCGGTGAAGTCGCGGGCGAACCGGCGCCATGCCTGGTCGAGCAGGTCGAACAGCTCACGTTGCGCTGTCGCCCAGCCCGGCGGCTCCAGCAGCGGCACCGAGGCCGTGATGACGGGATGCATGAGGAAGATCTCCAATTCAGGCATGGCGGCGGACCCCACCCGTACGGGACGGCGGAGGAACGCCGCGTGTGCGCACCTGCGCGGCGGGGGGCGGGGGTGCGGGTCAGTCCTTGGTGGCCCCGGCGAGCATTCCGCTGACCAGGAAGCGTTGTGCGAACAGGAAGACCACCAGGACGGGTGTGATCGCCAGCAGGGTGGCGAGGGCCAGTTCGGGGCGCTGGACCTCCAGCGCGCCGGCCGTGGGGTTGAACTGCGGGACGGAGTCCAGCAGCGTGCCCAGACCCACCTGGACCGGGAACTGGTTGCTCTGCGGCAGCATTACGTACGGCAGGTAGTAGTTGGTCCAGTTCGCCACGAAGCTGAAGAAGCCCACCAGGGCGACGACGGGCGCCGCCAGCGGCAGGGCCACCCGCCGGAAGACGCCGAACTCCGTGCAGCCGTCCAGCCGGGCCGCGTCCAGCAGTTCCTTGGGCAGCGCGGTGCTGAAGTAGATGTACGTCAGGTACACGCCGAAGGGGTAGAACGAGTACGGCAGGACGATCGACCACATCGAGCCGATCAGGTGAACCGCGTTGACCTCCAGGAACAGCGGTACGACCAGCGTGGCGTTCGGCATCAGCATCACCACCAGGGTGGCGATCAGCAGCGCCCGACGGCCGCGGAACTCCGTCATCGCCATCGCGTACCCGGCGGGTACCGCCACGCACACGGTGATGACCAGCGCGGCGAAGGAGTAGAGCGCGGAGTTGCGCAGCCAGCCGAAGATCGCGTCGCCCTGGTAGGCGGTGAGCGCGTCCCAGTTGGCGCGCAGCGCGTGGAAGGAGCCGAAGGACAGCGGATTGTTGCCGACCAGCTGGTCGTCGGTCTTCGTGGCGGCCAGCAGCAGCCACAGCACCGGCAGCACGAAGAAGACGGCGAACGCCAGCAGGACCAGGGCCGGCAGCGGATTGACGGGGCGCCGTGCGGGACGGCCGGTCCGGGCCCGTTCGCTCCGTCGGGCTCCCGCCTGGGTGCCCGGGTCGGCGACGACGCGCCGCTGGGTGTCAGTCCGCATCGAAGAACCCCGATCTGGCCACGAAGACGCCCGCCACGGCCAGTCCGACCACCAGCAGTTCCACCGACACAGCGGCCGCGGTGTTGACGTCGTTGTTCTGGAAGGCGAAGTCGTAGGCGAGTTGGTTGAGCGAGTAGTCCCGGCCGGCCACGCCGGTGCTGGCCTGGGACAGCAGTTGCGGTTCGACGAAGAGCTGGGTGCCGCCGGCGAAGGCGAGGATGACCATGTAGACGATCCACTTGCGCAGCATGGGGATCTGGATCCGCCAGGCCGTCTGCAGGGCTCCGGCGCCGTCGATCCGCGCGGCTTCCAGGATGTCGGCCGAGATGTTGTTCAGCGCCCCGTACATCACCACGATCCAGCCGCCCGCGCCGGTCCAGAAGGCGATGAGGGTGAACAGGATCGGCAGGTGCCCGGGGGCGATGACCTCGCCGAAGGAGTGGAAGCCCAGGGCCCGTAGCAGGAAGCCGACCGGGCTGACCGTGGGGTCGAGCACGAACAGCCACACCAGCACGCCGGCCGCGCCGGCCAGCGCGCCGGGCACGTAGAACAGGAAGCGCAGGGCCTTGCTCACGCCTTTCATCGCCATGCGCTGCAGCAGCAGGGCCAGCCCGACGACGAACACGACCAGGGAGACCAGCCACCACAGCAGGTAGAGGGCCACGTGCTCGACCGCGGGGACGAAGCGGAAGTCGTCGACGGCGGTGGTGAAGTTGGACAGGCCCGAGAAGGAGCCGGCGTTGTCGGTGAAGGCGAAGTAGATCGCGTACCCGGTGGGCACCACGCCGAAGGCGATCAGCAGCACCGTGTAGACGGCCACGAAGGTGTGGCCGGCCCGGCCGGGCCACAGCGTGCGCGTGGAGCGCGCCGCGGCCCGGCTCGGATCGGTGGACGGTGAGGTCACTGTGCCACCTTGTAGCCATCGGCGCGGGCGTAGTTGACGATGGCGTCCTTCCAGGTCGGCAGGAGAGAGGTGACCGTCTTGCCGGCTGTCAGCTTCGGGGTCACCGACGCCGCCCAGATGCTCTCCTGGCTGAACTGTCCGTAACCCCAGCCCGACCAGACCTGGTTGGCCGCGGCCTGCAGGGTGCTGTTGACGTCGCCCACGAAGTAGCCCGAGGAAGCCTGCTTGGTGAGCCAGGTCTTCGCGGCGGCCTGGTAGGCCGGGTAGCCGGGCGCCAGCTTGCCCTGGTAGTCGTCGGAGGTCGTCGCCCAGGTCAGGAAGGCCGTGGCGGCCTTGAGGTTGGCGCTGTGCGCGGACATCAGCCAGGTGCCGCCGCCGACGTTGCCGGTGGACGGTACCGTGTCGCCGGACCACTGGGGCATCGGAGCGGCCGCGATCTGGTGCGCGGGCGTCTTGAACGTGCCCTGGAAGATCGAGCCGCCGTACCAGGAAGGGCCGGGCAGCATCAGGACCTTGTCGGCCTGGTTCTTGTCGAAGTCAGAGCTGAACACGCTGCTCAGCGACAGGGACTTGTTCTTGATCAGCGTGTCCAGGAGCGACGCCATCCGCGTGCACTCCGGGCTGCTTGTGTCGACCTTGACCGCCTTGGGCCCGGTGATCTGGTTGGCGCCGCACTTGCTCGCCCACATGTAGATCTCGGGGGTCCACGGGTCGCCGGCCGAGCCGATCAGGTAGCCGGGGTGCTCGGTGGCCACCTTCTGACCGAGGGCCTGGTACTCCTCCCAGGTCTTGGGAACCTGGTAGCCCCACTGCTTCATCAGCGGCGCGTTGTACCACAGCACCGCCTGGGACAGGTCGTTGCGCAGGCAGTACAGCGTGCCGTCGACGGTGCAGGGGTCGTTGGCCCCCTTCGCCCAGCCCGACAGCGTCGAGGCGGGGATCTGGCCCTTGTTGAGCGGGGCGGCGAAACCGTCCTGCACCGCCCACGTCGCCTCGTTGTTCTGGCTGCTGAAGACCACGTCCGGCCAGCCCTTGCGGGTGCGGTCGAACAGGCTGACCTTCGTACGCAGGTAGTTGGAGCCGTTCGCGTCCCCGTCGTACGTGACGATGTCCATCTTCACCGACGGGTTCTGCTGCTGGTACAACTTCGCCGCCGGCAGCCGGGTGGAGTCCACCCACACCGTCAGGGTGCCTCCGGACTGCTTCACGGGGTGGAAGCCGCCGGAACCGCTCGTGCTGCTGCTGCCACCGCCGCCACCGCACGCCGCGGTGGCCGCCAGGAGGAGTGCACCGCCTGCCGCCAAGAGCCCGGTCCGTCTGCGGACCCTCCCGGATGCCATTGCGCCGACCGCGCGGACCTTCGTTCTCATGAACACTCCACTACGTCGTGGGCTCGTCAACCCGAGGGGTTACGGGCAGGTGATATGGCGGCCCGGCCATCACCCGTCGAACATCCGTCGAAAGGTGACCGCCGCGTCCTGATCACACATAAGAAGCGGTATCGGGCGTCGACGTCAACACAATGAGCGTGCATATTTTCGAGATCTCTTCCACGCCCCGGCGGAATTTTGTGCCCACTCAGGGGTATTTGCGAGGATCTGCACGCTAGGGTCGGCAAAATAAGTACGACTCATCTTGACACGGTGGGTCGCCAAAGTAGGCTTACGACAGCGCGGCCGGGAACATCACACCGTCCCGCGTCTACAGGGCCCTTGATCGAGGAGGCAGGCCGTTGGACGGCAGTCCCGTACTGGCGGCAGGCGCGACCGGCGCCCTCGAAAAGAGCGGCGAAGGCGGCGAGGGCACGGAGCGGTCGGCGGGGGCCTACCGGCCGGGTTACGAACTCGTCGCGGAGCAGATCCTCCAGCTTATCGCCGAGTTGCGGCTGCGGCCCGGGGACCGGTTGCTGACCGAGGTCGAGTTGGCCTCGCGGCTCGGCACCAGCCGGACCGTGGTCCGGGAAGCGGTCAAGATCCTGTCGGCCATCGGCCGCATCCGGGCTCAGAAGGGCCGCGGACTGTACGTGGCCGACGACGAGGGGATGCTGGGTTCGTCGCGGTGGGGAAGGTTCTTCCTGCCGACCGACCTGGAGCATGTCTACGACCTGTTCGAGTTCCGCCGGGTGCAGGAGGTGGCGGCCAGCCGGCTGGCGGCGTCCCGGGCGACACCCGCGGAACTGCGGGCCATCGAGACCGCCGCCGAGACCTGCCGCGAAGGCCACCTCACCGGTCGGCGCGACCTGTTCGACCGCGGCGACGACGACTTCCACATCAGCATCGCCACGGCCTCGCACAATCCCTTCCTGGTGGACGCGGTACGCGAAGTCCGCAGGCTCCAGCGCCAGTCGAGCACGATCGGCCTGCACGGCACCGTCGGCGGGCATGCCGAGGAGGCCGTCGCGGAGCACGCGGCCATCCACCGCGCCATCCGGGACGGCGAGCCGGAGGCCGCCGCGCTGGCGGCCACCGTCCACCTGGACAAGACGCTTGAGGACTACCGCCGCGAGATCCAGCACCGCGTCTTCGGCTGACGCCCGGGGCGGCGCGGACACGCCGTCCCGGGGACGGCTCGACCCGGCGGGGGCCCGGAGATCCGGGCCCCCGCCGGGTCGAGGGATCACTCAGCCGCGGGTCCACCGCTGGCCGCGGGTCTGTCCAGCGACTGGCTCTGTTCCGTAGTCGGTGGTGACGGTCGGTGGCCGTCATTGCAGCAGGATGCGGTGACGGCGGTCGCCTTCGGCGCGGCCCTGGTTGAGGTAGCGGACCAGCAGGTTGGCGCTGCCGGTGTAGCCGAGTTCCCTGATCTCGTGGAGGAGGTGGGTGACGGGGACGGCCGGGTCGTCGGACCGGCGGCGGCGCAGGTGGTCGCGGTAGGGGTCGACCAGGGTGGGGCGGTAGCGGGGGGCGATGCGGTCGGCGGACGGTTCAGGGTTGTGGGCATATCGCTTGACGGTGTTCAGGGCGAGGCCGAGTCTGCGGGCGCATTCGAGAGGCCGACGCCCTGGCCGAGGAGGTCGTGGACTTTGTGCCAGCGCTCGCGGGTGGTCTGCTCGCGGACGCCGCCGGGCCGGGGCGGGTTGACGGTGCCCCAGCAGGGGGCGTGGGCGCGGACTTCGGCCAGGACCCTGTCGCACAGGTTCCGCCACAGGTGCCATCGGTCGCTGACCTGCACCGCATGCGGTAGTGCCCGGCGGATCGCCTCGGCGTTAGGTGGCCGAGCCGTCCCGGCACACGGCCTCGACCTCGTTCTTCCCGCGGAGCCATGCCTCCAATGTGGCGGCCTCGCGGTCGGGCAGGACATCGATGCGCTCCCCGGTCTCGGCGTCGATGATGATCGTGGCATAGCGGTGGCGGCGGCGCAGGGCGAAGTCGTCGACCCCGATCACCCTCGGGATTCGCGCTGTCGGCGGCGGGATGCCTCGAAGCAGCCGCAAGGCGGTGGCACACCGGCGTGGCCAGGAACCGCGCCAGGCGCGAAGCCGCCCGGCCGCTTAACTCCTCGACCACCTCCGAGACCTGGCCGGTCAGACGCGTGGTGCGGCGCTGAAGACGCTCCAGCAGCCCAGGCACCTGCTCGCGGAAGGTCTGCCGACGACAGCCAAGGACCGGGCAGACCAAGCGTCGCACCTGGACATCGATGACGACCTGCCGGCCGTCGACCGGCACGTCTGCAACCGTCCGGCCGTGGTAGCCGTGCACCTTGTCCGTCGGGACCCCACACATCGGGCAGGGGAAGGGAACATTCGGGGTCCGAGCGGCTACCCGGATCACCTCGCCGTCATCCACCACATCCTCGACGACCAGCGCCGAAAGCCCTGAAAACACCGTCGCCACCAGGGCGTTGACATCTCGCATACAAGTTCAACGACACCTGTCGCCCACCGTCACCACCGACTACGGAACAGAGCCGGTCACCGTACAGACCCACGTTCTGGCTGGCGTCGATCAGCGCGAGGACGGCGTCGTCCCCCAGCGCCCGCAGCAGCGGCACCGACGCGGGCGGCCACAGCACCGGATTGCAACCCGGCGACCGGCACCTGCGTCATCGTCATCTTCACCTTCCGGGCGCCGCGGCGGCGCACTCGACCCGCACAGCGACGGCCGCTTCCGGTAGAGGCAGCGTCCACCTACGCCGTCCGTTGTTCGCTTCTGTCCGCTTCCCCATGGGCGTTTCGGCATACCGGTGTGGTCGTCGTGGGTGCCGGTCCGGGGAGCGCCGGCAAGGACAAGGAAGTCGTCCGTTGTCACAGTGCGGGCACGGCGCCGCAGCTCAGCGGGATAGGGGGAGGGACGTGCCATGACTCGATCCTCTCAACGAATCGAGTCTCCATCGAACCCGGAACGGTTCAATCGCCCGGTGGGGAGTTTCAGCTCTCGGCCGGCGCGGGGCCGTGGACGAGTTCCTGTGCCGCGTCGGTGTAGAAGGTGTACGGGTGCGGGAGCGGTTCGGCGCCGGCCTCGTCGAGGCGGGCGACGGTTTCCGGCGGGATCCCGGACTCCAAGGACTGGAGATTGTCCCGGAGTTGCGTGGCCGATGAGACGCCGAGCGTCACGGCGGCGAACTCCGGCTTGGCCAGGATCCAGGCCAGGGCGATGTGGGCGGGGGAACGGCCGAGTTCGGCCGCCGATACGTCGAGGCAGCGCAGCACGCGCTGGACCGTGTCCCGGAAGGGGTCGACGTCCCCGGTGACGAAGTTCTCCGTCATCCGGCCGGCTCCGGTGATCCGACGGGCCTGCGGGTCCACCTGGTAACGGCCGGTCAGCAACCCGTTGGCCAGCGGTCCCCAGGAGACCAGGCTGACGCCGCAGTGGCGGGCGAAGGGGACGAACTCGTGCTCCACCGAGCGTTCGAGGAGGTTGTAGTTTACCTGGATAGCGGCCGGCTGCGGCCAGCCGCGCAGGCTGCAGAACATCTGCGCCTGCCCCGCGTACCACGCCGGGACATTGCTCAGGCCGAAGTAGCGGATCTTCCCGCTGGCGACCAGGTCCGCGGCGGCGCTCAGGGTTTCCTCCACCGGTGTCACCCGGTCCCACAGGTGCAGGTAGAGCAGGTCGACGTAGTCGGTCCGCATCCGGCGCAGTGAGCGCTCGACCGCAGTGAACATGGACTTGCGGCCCGCTCCTCCGGAGTTGCGGTTGCGGGGGTCGGTCCGGTAGCCGAACTTGGTGGACAGCAGCACCCGGTCCCGGGCCTTGCGCCGTTCCAGGGCCTGCCCGAGCCACGACTCGCTCTGCCCGCCGTTGTAGATGTCAGCGGTGTCGAAGTAGTTGACGCCGCAGTCCAGAGCGGTGCCGACCAGTTCGTCGGCCTCGGACGGCGCCATCGTCCACCGCCGCCCCCAGCGGGATCCCATGGTCGCAGCCCCCAGGCCGAGACAGGAGATGCTGACTCCGGTCCGCCCCAGCAATCGGTACCGCATCACCACCTCGTGTCCGTCCATCAGATGAGCGAGCCCGCCGATCCGCCGTCGAGTCGGCACATCATCCCGTTGGCGGTCGGTCCCAGGTCGGCGATGTACCGGATGCTGGAATAGCACGCCTCGAAGTCGATCAGCTCGTCGATGACCAGGTCCGGATTCGAACGGCGCAGGAAGAGCCGGGTGATCTCCTCCTCGCTCGCCCCCCGTTTGTCAGCGACGGCGCGCAGTTCGGCGACCATTCGGGGAGTGGCCAGCGGGCCCAGCAGCAGTGTGGCCACGCTGGCGTTCTTCGACCGGAAGGTCTCGGCCAGTGAGCTGGTCAGTACCCGCAGGGCCGCTTTGCTGGCGGCGTAGGGCCCCGACTGCTCGTCGGCGTGGAATATCGCCTCGGAGTTGACGACGATGCAGCACAGGGGCTGCTCGGGGCCGCGTTCGGCCAGCAGGCGGAGCGTCAACAGGTAGGGGATGAGTGCGTTGACCCGGAAGACGCGCTCCAGACCGGCCAGCGGCAGCGGTCCGGCGCCTCGGTCGGGGTAGTCCACGGCGTTGTGGATGACGAGATCGGGGACGCCGCCGAGCAGCGCCGGCAGGGTCTCCAGGATCTCCGGATTCGAAAGGTCGGCCTGGAGGTGATCGACCCCGGGCGCAGGGGAGGCTTCCGCCGCAGGACGGCGCCCGAGTCCGGTGACCTTCCAGCCGTCCTGGGCCAGTCGCGCCGCCAGGTGACTGCCCAGCCCCTGGCTGCTGCCGGTGACGAGAGCGTGCTTTCCTGGCACCTTTTACTCCTTGTAGCTGATGAGGAGGCCGTTTTCCGTGCCCGCGAAGGCCGAGAAGAGCCGCGGACTGCGGCCGACCGCGTGGGTGTAGGCGCGGATGGCCTTGGTCTCGGCGTCCGTCTCGGCGTCGCTCTGCCGCTCCACCGTGAAGTCGCCCTGTGCGAAGGCGTCGTCGGCCACCAGGAGGCCCCCGGGGGCCAGCAGCGGGTAGACGAGCCGCAGATAGGCGGGGTACGACTTCTTGTCGGCGTCGATGAACACCATCTGCACGCTCGCGGGCGGCACGGTCCGCAGGTGGTCGCCCGCGTCGCCCACCACGACCGTCACCCGGTCGGCGACACCTGCCGTCTCCAGATTGCGCCGGGCGATGTCCGCGTGGTGCGGATCGACCTCCAGCGTCGTCACCCGCCCCCCGTCAGGCAGCCCCCGGGCCAGATGGATGGTGCTGTAACCGAACAGCGTGCCGATCTCGATCACGTGCCGGGGCCGGTGGAGCAGGGTCAGCAACTGCAGGAGGCGGCCGGCGTTGTCGTCCACCTGGATGGTCGGCAGGCGGTCGTCCAGCAGTGACTGCCGCAGGACGCCCTCCAGGACCCCGTCACGCGGGCCGAGCACGGAGCGGATGAAGCCCTTCGTGGTCGCGTCCATCACCGCAGCCCCTGAGCCGTGGCCGGGGTGCGGAGCACGGCCTCGTCGTAGAAGGAGAAGACAGCGTCCAGACCGGGTACGGAGGTCGGTGCGTCGAAGTCGACACACGATCCGAACAGTGCAGGGGCGTCCGCAGGCGCCGACTCGTCGAGAGCGCGGGCGAGGAAGGGCGTGAACGTCTGGGCGCTGAAGGCGGCGCCGAAGGGGTAGGCGAAGTTGGCCCCCGGATTGGCGGTGAACATCGGCCAGGTGAAGTAGAGCGGGAAGTCGCCCAGGGCGCAGTAGCGCCCGATCCCGAACCGTTCGTCGAGCCGGTGGAAGGACTGGGCGATCCCGCCGTCGCCGCGGCGGTGCACGTCGAAGTCCAGCACCGAGGTGACAGCGCGCTCGAGGTAGGTGCGCCGGTACTCCAGCATCTTGGCCCGCCGGCAGAGCGCGAGCCCCTCCTCCTCGTGCGCGGACAGCCCCAGCGCGGGCCCCAGATCGGGGTGGTAGGCCCATTTCTCGAACCACATGCTCATGAACTCCAGCCGTTCCAGCGGCAGGTACTCCAGCCCGGAGCGGTTGGACACCCGCTTGCGGATCAGGAGGTGGTTGACGGCGTGGCCGAACTCGTGGAAGAGGCTGTGCAGGTTCTGGAACGTGATCCGCCCCGTCCCGTCCGTCCCGGGCTGGAAGCGGCAGGAGACGTAGGCGACCGGGCGCTGGACCAGACCGCTCCACTCGGTGCGGTTGCGGATGCCCTTGGTGTGGTTGGCGCCGACGGTCTTGGTCTCGGTGTCCCACAGGTCGAAGTTGACCTGGCCGATCTCCTCGCCGTCGCGGCGGACGGTCACGGTGAGGACGTGGGCGCTGCCGGTGCGAACCGGCTCGACAGCCAGTCCGAAAACGCGCCGGGCGACGGTGAAGACGACGTCGAGGCAGCCGTCCAGGTCGAACAGTGGCGGTTTCAGCCCGCGCGAGACGCTCCGCAGGCAGTACGCGAAGTGGTCCATCGATCCGTCGTCCCCGCCGAGGACGTCGCGTACCTCGGACTCCAGCGTCTCGTGGCCGGCCAGCGCCCGGGCGAGGTAGTCGTCGAGGAAGGCAGCGGCCTCGTCCTCCCCCACCATGCACTTGACCAGCGTCTCGGCCAGCACCGAAGGGTGGCCGGCCGCCGCGCTGCGCCGTCGGCGTACCGCGACCATGGAGTCGACCAGGGCGACCATCCGGTCCAGGTGCTTGTCGCTCTCGGCCCGCCATGCCCGGCCCAGCTTGCGGCGGGTGGCCGCGCTGTCGATCCGGCTGGAGAGCAGGTAGAACACGGCGGGCGGGGCGGTGCCTTCCGGCGACGCCTTCAGGCGCTCCAGGAGGCCGGCCTGCTGCTGTCTGACCGCGCCCAGCGTGTCCTTCGCCTGCGACAGCAGCCGTTCCAGCTCCTCCTCGGCCTGCGGGTCGGGCGTCTCCAGTTTCTCGCGCAACTGCTGGACGTAGGCGAGCCGGGCGTCCTCGGCCTCCGGGTCGTCGCAGCGCAGACTCTCGAGCATCGCGAGGATACGCACGTCGAGGGCGTGGTCCTTGTGGAACGCGTCGCGCCACGGCAGCAGCCGATCGAAGTTCACGAACTCGTCGTTCGCCTCGAGGTACAGGAAGATGTACGCCACGTTGTTGTAGATCGAGGTGATCTCGATCAATGTGTCCTGCGTCAACTCGGCGGCCGCCGTTATCTCGCGCAGCCGGGTCATCATCGTGGCGAGCGCGTCGTCCATCTCCGACAGGCTCTCACGGTCGGGGACGATGATCGGATCTACCGGCACGGGTTCTCCTCTGCGTGGCGCGCCCGGAATTGGAAGTGGTAGACGACGCCGGTGTAAGAGGCGCAGTACATGTCGCCGGCGTCGCCGACCACGGGCGTGATGTCCATCTCCGGCTCGTGGTCGGCGAGCCCGAGGACCTGGCTGCTCTCCCACAGGAACCTCCCGTCGTGCGCCCGCAGGCACACCGCGTTGCCGCGTGCCGAGGTCGCCACGAAGTCGCCGGCGGGGGTGACCGTGAACCCTGTGTACGAGCGCGGTGCGCCCTGCTGCGACTGCCAGGAGGGCTGACGGGTGTGCACGTCTATCCCGGTGACCGCGTCGTTCTGGGTCCCGACCGCCAGCACCGCCCCGCAGACCGCGGGGCTCGCCGTGACCTTCCCGCCGAGGAACAACTCGCCGCGGACCTCACCGGTGCGGACGCTGAGGAACACACACCGGCCGTCGACCGCGCACACGGCGACCTCGCCCGTGGCGTGCACGGTCGCCGGTGACGCCTTGACGGTGCTGCCGATCTCCTGGCGCCACACCTCGGAGCCGTCGGGCGCCAGGCACAGCACGTGCTCGGCGCAGCAGACGATCGCGTTTCCCTCGGTGGTGACGACCGGACTGGCGTACGGGTCCCGGTGCGCGACCGTGCCGCCGTAGGCCGCCGACCAGGGTTCGGGCACCGGCCGGTCGAAGACGAGCGCCCCGCTGCTCAGGCGTACTCCCAGACAGCGGCTTGCGAAGGCCGGGACGACCAGCAGGTCGGCCCCCGCCAGGACGGTCGGAGTCGCACACACCGGTGTGGGCGACTGCGCCGACCAGACCAGGCTCCCCCGCAGATCGAAGCAGGCCATCAGTCCACTGGTCGCCGTGACGACGACCCGCCGCCGCTCGCGGTCCACCACCAGCGAGGCGTACACCGAGCTGTCCATCCGTCGCTCCCAGTACACCTTCGTCAGCGACGGGTCGTACAGGCGCACGTACCCGTCGTCGCTGGCCACCACCACGCCGACACCGGACAGGACAGCGGGGGTCGCGCTGACCGGGACCGGCACGTCCCGTC
This sequence comes from Streptomyces sp. NBC_01190, assembly GCF_045039895.1. Lineage (NCBI taxonomy): Bacteria > Bacillati > Actinomycetota > Actinomycetes > Kitasatosporales > Streptomycetaceae > Streptomyces > Streptomyces sp. NBC_01190. Next base: position 6,971,481 of record NZ_CP108580.1, on the reverse strand, counting down.
CGAGTACGGCGCTGTGGTGTTGGAGCCTGCGGTAGCCGCAGACGACGGGTTCGCCGTCCCAGCGGAACCTGTCGCCGACGGCGCCGGGCAGCACGGACTTGACCGGGTCATGACGGAAAGCGGGCAGGTCAGGCAACGCCGACCTCGCTCTCACGGCCCACCACGACCAGCGGCGAGCGGGTCTGCTCGCCGCGCAGCACCCGCCAGAAGACGACTGCGAGGACTGCCGTCGACACCCCCTTGGAGGCGATGGCGAAGAAAGGCGAGTGCACCACGAACACCGTGTACAGGGCCAGCGGAATCGTCAGCGCGTAGGTGATCACCGACGAGGACACCATGAGCAGGCCGCCGCGCTGGTGGTTGGTCAGCAACTCGCCGAAGAACTGCTCGAAGAAGTATGCGGGGAGATAACTCAAATACGCCAGAAGCAGGTTGCGGGCCAGCGGCCCGGGCAGCGAGCCGTCGCTGAACAGCGACACCAGCCAGGAGGACGCCAGTACGGTGCCCACCACGGCCACGGCCGTGGGCGCCGCGCAGTAGGCCGCCAGCCTGCGCACCATCGCCCGGGGAACCGCCTTCTCCCGGCCCAGCGCGTAGCCGTGGAAGACGAAGGTCGCTGCGAAGCACGCCTGGGGCACCCGGCAGAACAATGTGTAGATCTTGGTGGCGATATTGGCGGCCGCCAGCGTTGCCACCCCCATCGTGCCGATGAACAGCAGCGGGATGACCGATCCCATGTAGTCGTTCAGGTGCCGGACCCCGATACCGGGTGCGGTACGTGCCAGGGAGCGGAACTCCTGTGTGACTGAATCGAGTTGCGGCCGCTGGAAGCCCATCAGCCTGACCCGCAGCTGACGGCGTAGCAGCAGCGCGCCGCTGAGCGCCATCAGTGTCTGCGCGACGACGGTGGCGTAAGCGACGGCGGCGCTCGGTGAGCTGAACAGGTGAGAGCAACCCGTGTACAGGAACGCCCAGTTGAGGCACGCGTTGACGGCGAAGCCGAGGACCAGGACCAGGGCGGAGAGGTTTCTCAGCCCGCAGATCTTGAGCGTCTCGTTGATCGCGACGTAGACCAGGACCGGCACGACCGCGCAGCACCTGACACCCACGTAGTCGGTGATCAGGGGGATGAGTTCGTGCTTCTGGCCGAAGAGCGACAGCGCGGGACCGGTCCCCGCGGCCAGGGCGACGCCCACGAGCTGGCAGGGCACGAGCGCCAGCGCCATCGCGCCCGCGAGCACGGGCAGCCGCATCGCGGTCGAGCCCTCCCCCTCGGCGATGGCCAGCCGGCTGCTGAAGGCGTCCACGACGCCGGTGAAGAACGCGAAGATCGCGGCCACCAGCACGTCCGCCTGCCCGACAGCCGCCACGGCGGTGATGCCCTTAGGCGCGATCATCACCATGTCGACCGCGCCGAACCCCACCGTGACCATGCTGAGCGTGAACATCAGCACGGCGAGGCCGGAGAAGTTGCGCGCCGTGAACCGAGTGTGGTCCGCCATGGTCACCGCGCTCCGCGGGACGGTCTGGCCGCCGTCTGCTGCCGGGTCTTCAGGCAGGTCAAAGCGGCGTCGAAGCGGCCCTTGGCGACGGTGGAGAACCGGCCGGCGAGCGCGAGCCCGGCCGTGAGCACTGACTCGTTCTCCGGGACGAGATCGGCCAGCGTCACGTAGTGGGCCAGCGCCTGCTCGCCGTCGCCGTTGCGCTGCCGGGAGCGGGCGGCCTGCAGCAGGTGGTGCCCCAGGTAAGGCGCGCCGAGCGCCACGGCGTCCTCGTAGAGTTCGGCGGCCCGGCCGTGGCGACCGAAGTGTGTCTGCGCCTCGGCGAGTTCGCCGTAGCTCGGCGACCAGACGGGGTCCAGTTCGATGAGCGCGCGGCCGGCCTCCTCGGCTTTGTCCTGGTCATGCGTGACGTACATGTGCTCCTTGAGTGAGGACTCCAGATAGGTCTTGACGAAGTGCTGCTCGTAGGAGCGCGGGCGGTGAGCGAACGTGTCCTCGGCGGCGTCCCGCGCGAACTGCATGAACCGCCGGGTGGCAGCGGCCTCGCCCGCGGCCGCCGGGACCATGGCCAGCGCCCGGTACCAGGAGGAGACCGCACCGGCCGACAGCTTCTCCGGGTCTGCGGACAGCGCCTGGCCGGTCGCGGCGAACCACCGGTAGGCGGCCTCGGGTATCTCCTGCCGCTTGAGATACCACACGACTGCCTGCGCGCAGGCGTCCATGGTCCGGTCCGCGGGCAGCGCGCCCGTCTCGATGGCCTGCCGCATCCCGTAGAACGCCGCGGCGGAGCCGGCGCCGTCGTCGCGCCGGTTGCTGACGACGAACGAGAGCATCGCGGTCTCGAACACCGTGCGCGGATCCGCGGTCATGGAGCGCACCCGCGCCAGCAGCCGCGCGGCAGGGGTGAACCGCGACACGCTGATCAGCGCGGTGGCAAGGTTCACCAGTGACACTGCCGGCAGGTCGGCGGCGGTCTCCACCAGCCGCGCCAGGCGAGCGGCCGTCGACGTCGGCCGGTGCTCCAACTCCGCCATCGCGGTGAACGGGACGCCGGACAGGACCGCGACCTCGTGCAGGACGTCGGGCTCGAAGACCTGGGAGAGGCGGTAGTCGAACCGGTCGCTCTCCATCCGGGGCAGTTCCTCGACGCACGCCTGGGAGAAGAGGTCCACCGACCGGCCGGCCGGCTGTCGGTACTCCAAGCCGGCCATGGTCTCCTGGAAAGTGCTGACGTGGAACACGGGCCGATCAGACACCGCGGTCTCCCTTCGTTCCGGCTGCCGCCGGCCGACATGCCCGACTCAGAAGGTGGAGGAACAACAAGGCGGCCCGGCCTGCGTCTCCCAGCGTCCGGGGGTCGCGGGCGTCACGGGGGGCGGAGAACTCCACGAGGTCGAACCCGATGATCCGGTGACGCGTGAGGACCAGGTCGATCAGGCGCACCAGTTCCCTCATTCCGAGGCCGACCCCGGCCGGATAACCGGTGGAGGACATCACCGACGAGTCCAGGACGTCGATGTCGACCGTGATGTAGACGTCATCGGCCGGGCCGATCACGTCCAGGAAGCCCTGGGCGTCGTCGATCTCCGGTGAGAACACGCACACCTGCATGCCGACGGAGCGCAGAAGGCTGTCCATGCCAGGTGCGGCACCCCTTTCGACAGTGGCGTAGGGGTTCACCCCGACCTGCACCAGTCGGCCCGGGCCGACAAGATCCGAGACATGCGACATCACATTGGTATTGAAGAGGGGTTCCCTCCCGATATCCGGGCGGCCCGGCGCTCCGTCCCATATCTGCAGGTCCAGGTGCTGATCGAACTGGACGACCGTGAAGGAGTCACTCCGCCGGGAACGCAGGCCTTCCAGGACTGCCAGGGTGATGCTGTGGTCTCCGCCGATGACACACGGGGCGACGTTGTCCGGCAGCGCCGCGACTACGCCTCTGATCGACTTCTGCGCCTCATCGAGCGTCATACCGGAGAAGTCTATGTCCCCCAGGTCGACCGCCCGTTCCAGCGGAACACGGCCGTGGCGTAGTTCCATCACCTCAGGATCTTCTGCCGCCCAGGTGTACGCCTTCGAGAGGTTTCGCAGAAAATAGGGACCGTTCTCGGTTCCGGAATGGACTGTGCCCAGTGAATAGCCGGCGCCGATGACCGCCGCCGCGGTGTGCGGGGGGACCTCATGGAGTTCGGCGGGGTTCAGTCTGCAGAACGGGCTGGTCATATGCAGTGTCGGCAGCACTTGCCCTCCACGCAAGGAGCGGTTTCACCGACGGGCGACCGCCCTCCCGTCGGACGGGACGCCTGGGTACCGCCCGGTCCGCGCCAAGGTCCTGAGCCGAGGCGGACCGCGTCAAAGACGTACGGGAGGCCGAAGGACACCGCCTCCGGACTCCCGCACGCCGGTGGGTCAGCGGTCGCCGAGGATCGCGTCGAGTTCGGCGTCGACCTCGATAGCCGCACTGAGGCTCGTCACGACGGTCTCGGTCTCAGCCGCCTCGGCCTCGAAGAACATCTCCGCGCTGACGATGCGGAAGAAAGCCGGCTGCTTCTTGAGCGAGTAGTTCGACATGGCACACTCCTTCTTATGAGAGATGTAGCGCCTGACGACTGCCGCCAGAACCATGTGCACGTGATCGGCGGAAACGCCAGAACGCATGCGACCGTCGCTCCTTTCGCAAAGAACGATAAGAGGAGACTGCCCAAGGTGGTCCTCGCCTGTCAAGAGTCCCCCGCCGAGGTCTGCAAATCCACGAAGAGGTGGCCGGATGAGGTGCGTTTTGAATCCGGGGGCGTGCGGCGGAGCCCCAGGCGCGACGCCGGGGGCTGACGATCGGAGAACCCTGGCGACAGAAACCGGTGCGCGGATGAATGGTTTCGCGCCACAGCGGGGGGAAACACCAGTACGATGTGCCGAAATCTGGACTTCCGCCTTGTCGCGGAGACCACTCCGCTATGGGCGCCACGTCGCCGCGCAGTGGCCCAAAAATCTCCTTCTACGTGACTTCTCGCCACGGGGTGGCTATCCGGACATCGACTCGTTCGGACTGCTGAGCAGTTTTCGTATTCAATCCCGGCGGCGAGCTGCCGGTCCTGTCTGCGTCTGTTCTTCATGGTCGGAGCCGGCCGTGTTCGACGATGGAGCCGGGCCGCCCGGCCGATATGACCGGGTAGCTGCCGACCAGCGGTTACCGCGCTCCCGGCGGCGTCACGGGCATCGCCGCTCGTTGTCTACCCTGTGCGCATGTCGGCCTACGCTCCCAGGGCTTGATCAAGTTCCGTGGGTGTCTGGATCGTTGGTGATGCCCAGGATGGGGAGTGCTCGCGTGGGTTCGTCGCGGATTGAGATGGCCCCCGCGGCGTGGACACACCTGACAATGGATCTTGTTGATCCTGGAAGGTGTAGATCTCTGTGGCACGGCCCTCGAAGTACAGTGCGGAGTTCCGGTCCGACGCGATCGCGTTGTGGCGGGCCTCGGCCGGCAGGCGGACGTTCAAGGACGTCGCGGACGATCTGAACGTCAACCCGGAGACGCTGCGGACCTGGGTGCGCGATGCGGACGCACCGTCGGCCGCCGCTGGCGCGTCCGGCGACGCGGAGGGTGAGCTGGCCCGGCTGCGGGCGGAGAACGCCCGGCTGCTGAAGAACGAGAAGGAATGGCAGCTGGAGCGGGAGATCCTGCGCCGGGCAGCCGCCTATTTTGCCCGGGAGATGAAGTGAAGACCGCCGCTTGGGACTTCATCTCCGGCCATGCCGAGATCTTCGGCGTCAAGCGGATATGCCGGGTGCTGGAAGTCTCCCGCTCGGGCTACTACCGGTGGATCGCCGGCGCCGACGCGCGGGCCGAGCGTCAGGCGCAGGAGGACGCCCTGGTCGACGAGATCCGCGAGATCTACACCGAACACCGCGAGACCTACGGCGCCCTGCGAGTCCACGCCGAGCTGCGCGGGTTCGGCCACACGGTGAACCGCAAGCGGGTCGCCAGGCTGATGCGCAAGCACGGCATCGTCGGCCGCCACCTGCGGAAGAAGAAGCGCACCACGGTCCCGGACCGGCTCTCGCCACCGGCGCCGGACCTGGTGCAGCGGGACTTCACCGCTGGTGCCCTGGACGAGAAGTGGTGCGGCGACATCACATACGTACAGGTCGGAGCCGCGTGGCTCTACCTCGCCTGCGTCATCGATATCCGCTCGCGCCGGGTGCTCGGCCACTCGATGGCCTCACACATGCGCGCCGAACTCGTCATCGACGCACTCCAGGCCGCCGTCGACGCCCGCGGCGGCGACGTCACCGGGGTGATCTTCCACGCGGACCGCGGATCCCAGGGCGGATTCAACTGGTCGTCGCAACACCTCGTACGCATGGAGGTGTTGGATGGTGCGTCGTCAACAGGCAGCGGACCGGGCGCTGCGTCCGAAGCTGAGGTCTCCGGGGCATCCGAAGTATCAGCGTCATGTCGAGGCGGCGTTCTGGACGGAGATCGCCAAGGGTCTTCTCCCCGAGGAGGCGGCCGCCGTCATCGGCGTGGCGCCGGCAGTCGCGACGCGCTGGTACCGCCAGTGTGGCGGCATGTGTCCGTTCGATTCGAAGTCACCCTCGGGCAGGTACCTGTCGTTTTCCGAGCGAGAGGAGATCGCGTTGCTCAGGGCCCGGGGCAGGGGAGTACGCGAGATCGCCCGGGACGTCGGTCGTAATCCAGGCACCATCTCCCGCGAGCTGCGACGCAACGCTGCCACAAGAAGCGGGAAACTCGATTACCGGGCGTCGGTGGCGCAGTGGAAAGCAGATATCGCGGCCCAGCGTCCGAAGACGGCGAAGCTGGTCGCCAATCCGAGGTTGCACGCCTACGTCCAGGAAAGGCTGTCCGGCCAGATCACCACATCGGGCGGCATGCCGATCGCGGGACCGGCGACGGGTTCGTGGACGGGGCGGAACAAGCCGCATCGCAAGGATCGTGCGTGGGTTCAGGCGTGGAGTCCAGAGCAGATCGCGAACCGGATCAAGCGTGATTTCCCGGATGATGAATCCATGCGCATCAGTCACGAGGCGATCTACCAGGCCCTATACATCCAGGGCCGCGGGGCGCTGAAACGCGAGCTCATCCTGTGCCTTCGGACCGGCCGCGCTCTGCGGGCGCCGCGGGCGCGTTCACGACGCAAGACCTGGGCGCACGTCACGCCAGAAGCGTTGATCAGCGAGAGGCCCGCCGAGGCCGAGGACCGCGCTGTCCCCGGCCACTGGGAAGGGGATTTGATCATCGGGCTGGAGCGTTCCGCGATCGGCACCGTCGTCGAGCGGTCGACACGGTTCACCATGCTGGTTCATCTGCCCCGCGAAGACGGATACGGAACGATCCCTCGAACGAAGAACGGCCCCGCACTGGCCGGCTACGGAGCGATCTCCATGAAGAAGGCACTCGCCAACACGATGTCGATGCTCCCCGAGCAGCTGACGCGGTCACTGACATGGGACCGCGGCAAGGAAATGTCGGCGCACACGCAGTTCAGGGTCGAGACCGGTATCCCCGTGTTCTTCGCCGATCCGCACAGCCCATGGCAGCGAGGAACGAACGAGAACACCACCGGGCTCCTGCGCCAGTATTTCCCGAAGGGCACCGACCTCTCGCGCTGGTCCGCCGATGAAGTCGAAGCCGTTGCTCACGCACTGAACACCAGACCCCGCAAGACTCTCGGCTGGAAGACACCCGCCGAGGCGCTCGACGACCAGCTACTGTTGCTTCAACAAACCAGTGTTGCAACGACCGGTTGAATCTGATCAGTACACATCGGCCGCGTTCGCCCAGGTCTGCCACCGGCACGGCGTCCGCAGGAGCATGGGCAAGGTCGGCTCGAGCTACGACAACGCCCTGGTCGAGAGTTTCTGGCAGGGACTGAAGCGAGAAACGACGTACGGGAGACTGTTCGTGACGATGCGACAGGCAAGGCTGGAGATCTTCCAGTGGCTCACCTACTACAACGCCCGACGGCGCCACAGCGCGCTGGGCTACCTCTCCCCGGCAGAGTTCGAACAGCAGCACCACAAGACAGCTAAACTCTCACTCGCAGCATGAACTCCTGCGTCCACACTCCGGGGGTCACCTCAGTCGCTGCCGCGGTCGCCGGTGAGGGCAGGAACCTTCGTGGACCGTGGCTGGCTGATCTTGCTGGGGATCCGGCTTCCGGCTGCGCGTTGACCGAGCGGCAGCGTCGTCACATGGCGGTGGGTTTCCTGATCGCCGCGTTCCGGATGCGGGCTGCTGACGTGACGCGCCCGGTATGGCGGCGTGTGGACTGGCTGCTGTCCCGCGAAGAGCGCGCACCAACACGCTGATCACAGCGCTCGCCGGCGCCCTGGCGATCTACTTCGCCGTAACGGACGGCGTCCACGCCCTGCTCACTGCGGATTGGCAGTCGTGCGCCGGCCTGGGGGGTGGTCTGTTCGCAATGGCGCGGTGGCTGCGGCGGATCCGCGGTATCGAACTGGCGGAGCGGCGGCGTCGCACCGGCGGCGAAAGTTAATCGAATGCGTCACCACCTCCGCCCCCTGGCTCTCCCCGCGCGAGCGGAGGCGGTCCGATCTCGGGCCTGGCTCGGCGCCGCGAGGGGTGGTTCTCCCCGCGCGAGCGGGGGTGGTCCGTCATCCGCTGGCACCCGCTCCTGTCCGCCACAGTTCTCCGCGCGAGCGGGGGTGGTCCGCCGAGCTGCGGTACCAGGTCCTGCGCGGGGCGTAACCCGCCGCACCCCCGGCCGGAGTACGCCGTGACCTACAGGGTTCCCGTCGCCCGCCGCCTGTCCCGACGCCCCTTCCACGCCCGGAACGCGTTCAGCCCCAGCACCCCGAACAGCGCGACCGGCAACGCCACCGCAACCCGGCGCAGCGCCCCGCCCCATCCATTGTCCGTCCACAGCATCGGTACGAGGCCGAAGACCAGTCCCAAGGCGCCGGCCACGGTCGTGTACTGTCCCGCCATCACGTCAACGCGGTCCCAGCGTCTCCCCATGGCCACACCGTAGCGTGCGCCCCGCACCGGCCGGGCGGTGGTGTGTCTGCGATCATGCTCTCTCAACGAGGGGGAGGATCGTATGACCGGGTGGATCACGATGGCGGCGGCGGACGCGCCGCAGGCGACCACGGGCACTGAGCTGGCCGGGTTTCTGATCTGCTGCGGCATGGGCGCCGGGATCATCTACATCGGCCGGACACAGCGCCGCACCGGCCGCAACTTCCTCTCGCCCGACTGGGTGTTCCGGTTCGGCGACGCCCTGCACCAGCCCCGGCCCGAGCGCAAAGCCCACCGGGCGACCGGCCGCTTCTTCGAGATCATCGGCTGGGTTCTGGCCGTGATCGGCATCTGCAACGGCCTCGCCGCCCTGTTCTGAGCCTAGGCCCGCGGCACGTCCAGCTCCTCATCCAGGCAGGCCGCGGCGACCAACTCCAGCGTGGCCCGCTCGGCAGGGTCCGCGGCGATCCCCCGCCGCCCCGCCGCCCTCCTCGGTGTCGGGGCGGTCGCCGTACCACGCCCCGCCGCTCCCGCCCGGGTTTGTTGCAGCCCGCCAGCCGCCGTGCACCACGGCCGTCTCGCGGCACCCACCCTTCCTACCGTCAGACCACCGGCACCCGCCGGCCCGAGGGAGGGAAACCGAATGCGCATCACACCCATGGCGATGACCGCGACCGCAACGCTCGCAGCCTCTGCGACGTGAGGTGCCCCGAAGCTTCCGGACAGGGCCCCAATAGGGTTGTCCTGTCAAGGAAACGAGGAAGCACGAAGTGGCGCCACCCAGTAAGTACACCCCGGAGTTCCGTGAGGAAGCTGTCCAGGTCGCACTCCAGTCCAGTAGGACCATCTCTGAGACCGCCCGCGAGCTCGATTTGAATCCGGAGACGCTCCGGGGTTGGGTGAAGAAGCACCAGAAGCAGAACGAGCCAGCGGCCGGTGCGCCGTTGACGCTAGATGAGCGGGCACGTCTGAAGGAACAGGACCGGCGTATCCGTGAACTGGAGACGGAGAACGCCTTCCTGAAAAAATGCGCGGCGTACTTCGCGAAGGATCCCCGGTAGCGAGCAGGTACGAGTTCATCGAAACGATGCGGCTCGACATCACGGAGTACGCGCATTCCGTCGGGTTCATGTGTAAACGGCTCGACGTGTCCAAGTCCGGATACTACGAATGGCGGAACCGCCCGGACTCCGCCACAGCCCAGCGGCGCGAGGAATTGAAACTGCTCATCAAGAAGGCATTCGACATGTCGGACAGCACCTACGGATACCGACGCGTCCACGCCCAGATCGCGCGCTGGGGCCGCCGCGCCGGCCTGGAACTGGTCCGCCTGCTGATGCGTGAACTGGGTCTGGCGCCCTGCCAGCCCAAGCCGAAGCGGTGGTCGCCCACCCAGGCCGCGGCCGCCGACGTGCCGGACCTTGTCAGTCGGAACTTCACCGCCGACGCGCCCGGCGAAAAACTCGTCGGCGACATAACCAATGTAAAAACCGGAGAAGGCTGGCTTTATCTCGCGACCGTCATCGACTGCTGCACGAAGGAAGTCATCGGCTACGCGATGGACGGCCACTACCAAACTCCTCTCATATCTCAGGCCATCCGCAACGCGGCGCGGAACAGGAAACTCGCCAGCGGTGCGATATTCCACTCCGATCGCGGATCGAACTACATGTCCGCCGAGTTCGCAGCGACGCTGAAACAGTTCGGACTCCGTCGGTCATCCGGGCGTACCGGCGTCTGCTGGGATAACGCGATGGCGGAATCCTTCTTCGGTGCTCTGAAGAACGAGCGGGTTTCCCGCATGACTTACCTGACCCGAGAGGCCGCCCGAGAGGACATCACCCGATACATCGAACTCTGGTACAATCACAAACGCCTCCACTCGGCTGTCGGATACCGCCCGCCGCGGGAAGTTCACGCCGAATACATGGAGTTGCGTATAGCCGCGTGAGATAAACGGTCAGATCACTGTCCGGAAAATGCGAGGCTCCTCAGTGTCGTGTGCCCGGTCGTCGCCGGCCAGCGGGGTCTTCAGCTCGGACATGGCCGCCGCCTCACTTCTCGCGCTTGGCGGGATCGGGGTGCTCACCCTCGGACTCAAGGCGGTACTCACGGCCGAACATCGCCTGATGCTCGGAGATGACCCGCTCGCTCGGCGGCTCGGACCGCCTCAAGCAGCTCCTGGAGACCGCCCCGTCCGCCGGGGTGTGAGCTACCGTCAGCCGTCGCCCTCCACGATCGTCCAGGGCCGCATCAGGTCGTCGTCCTCGTGTTCGAGGATGTGGCAGTGGTGGACGTAGGTCGCCGGGAATTCGGTGCCGCTGCCCGGGATCGACGCGGTCAGGTCCGTCGGCGGAGTGAAGTCCGGGATGACGATCCTGGTGACCTGCTCCGGGTACGCGCGGACGGTGTCCTTGTTGGAGGCCGTCTCATCGGGGTCCGGCGGGCAGGGCGGGCCTGTGAGGTAGCTCTCCAGCACTGGCAGGTCCTCCGGCCGGCGCCCGCCGTCGATCCACTTCTCGTACTGCGCCTGGTAGGCGACCGCATCGATCGGCTGCCTGTTCAGGACCTGGAAGTTGATGAGGTGAACGTGCATCGGGTGCGCGTCGTGGTTGGGGTTGACGTACTCCCAGACCTCGGTCGCACCATTCTCGATGAAGTCCTGGGACGGCTCCTCGAAGGGCATGGCGTTGAAGGTCATGGTGTGGAAGAGCTCTTGCTGGTAGACGACCCACTGCCGCCGCCTGGTCCGCGGTGTCACCTCGACGGGCGGTACGACGTCCGGCAGCCGGAGCCTGGTGGGCGGCGTCGTCCGGTCCACCCCGGACCGCGGCTTGATGACCTGGAATTCCATGACCTCGCGGATTTCCGGCCCGTTGCCGCCGGGGAAGTGGACCGGCGCATTGTAGTTGGTCAGCTGGATCTTCGTGCCCATGGGCATCTGGCTGAAGTCGACGATCAAGTCGTACCGTTCGGCCGGGCTGATCAGGAAGTTCAGCATCTGCAGCGGCTTGCGGAAGCCGCCGTCGGTGCCGATCAGCCAGAACGGCAGCGTGGGCTGGGGCAGTACATCCGTGGGCGTGACGAACTGCAGCCGCCAGAAGCGCTCGTTGGAGGCGTTGAGAACGCGCAGCCGATAGCGCCGCTGCTCGACGGCCAGGAAGGGGTAGGCCTTGCCGTTAACGACCGGGGTGTCCTCGCCCTGCTGGTCCATCATCGTGTATGCGAGTGTGCCGTCATCGTTGAAGGTCCGGTCCTGGATGACCAGCGGGATCTCGAACTCGCCCTGTGGCAGGCCGAGTCGCTCGTCAGCGGGGTCGCGGATGACGTAGAGCCCGGCGAGGCCCGCGTAGACGTTGATGCTGGTCATGCCCATGGCGTGGTCGTGGTACCAGAGCATGCACGAGGCGTCGTGGTTGGTGTAGCCGTAGATCGCCTCGTTGGGCTTGGCCCGCTCCGGGTCCAGCGTGGAGTACGACTCGGCGTGCACGCCTTTCGGGCTGTACGACTGCTTCGGCATGCCGTCGGACTGCGGCGGGGTGTAACCGCCGTGCTGGTGGACGACATTCCAGACGTCGACGTCCGCAGGGAAGGGCTGCACCGGCTGGTACGGCGGCGGCGGAGTCGGGGTGAGCTGCGGGTTCCCGCTGCGGATGGCGTCGATCACGGCAGGGAAGAGGTGCTCGGTCGGCAGCTCGTTGCGCCATTTGACGACCGTCGGATGGTCGACGGTCACGTCGAGGGTCGGCCCGAGGTAGCCCATGCCGATCAGCTTGTGCCGGTCGTCCGGGTTCTCGGCCCAGTAGCCCCACACCTTCGCCGGCCCGAGGTCCCGGTGGAAGCGCCAGATGCCCTCGCGCATCGTGATGTCGTAATAGTCGGCCCCCGGATAGACCGTCGGGTCTGGGACGGCCGTCAGCGGAACGGGCAGCGCGTCGACGAACTTCGCCAGCGGCGGTGTGCGCGGCACGGTGTCGTCCGTGGCGCCCCCCATCCCGACCGCCGCCGTCTCCGCCCGCGCCCCGCCGACGGCCGGCGGCACCAGCCCCACCGCCCCGCCCGCGGCCCCCACCGCCAGAAACTGCCTGCGCCCGATCATGTCTGCCGCCTTCCGTCGCCTCACGTGACGCAGCCAGAGATACCGCTTCCCCTTCCGGCCGCCCTGCAGTGCGCGGCGACGCCCTCTGAAAGACCACCCGTTGGGGCTCTTCGGCGCCACCACCCTTCCGCAGGCCGAACCGGCCGGCGACGGGCTCAGTTCGGCATCGCCTTCTCGGCCAGCTCGATGAGAGCTTCCACCTTCGCCAGGTCGGCGACGACCTCCTCCGGTCTCATGGCCGGACCTTCTGAAGACGGGCACTCGATCTCGTTGCGCTGGGTGCGCGTGCGGTTGAACGGACGCAAGACGGATCCGAGCGGCGGATCGAGCTGTGCTCGGACCGCCTGGTAGACGACGTGTGGCCGCCATGTCTGGTCGCCCGCAGCCCCTGTTCTGCAACAGGGCCTTCCGTAGTCGGTGGTGACGTTGCGTTCCTATGTGAGCAGGATGCGGTGGCGAAGGAGGTCGAATCCGGCGCGGCCGTGCATCTGCCGCATGATCCTCTTTGTTCGGGTGTTGACGCCTTCGGTGCGGCCGTTGCTCCAGGGGAGGGTCAGGCCGGCGTTGACGGCGGCGCGGTCGAGTTCGAGGCCGTTGCAGAAGCTGTGCAGGTGGGGCAGGTCTGCGTCGCGGGCCTGGGCGATCCACTCGGTGAGCTTGGAGTCGTTGCCGCTGGCGGGCGTCAGCAGTGCGGCGAAGTCGCGGATGAGGGCGGTGAGCCGGGTCATCCCGGGGCAGGCCGCAGTTCGGAGGCCGAGCAGGTCGATGTCCTTGGTCCGCAGGCGGTCGGGGTGAGTGAGCAGGAGCCGGGCGAGGCGGCGTGGGGTTGTCACGGGGCGGTCGCCTTCGGCGCGGCCCTGGTTGAGGTAGTGGACCAGCAGGTTGGCGCTGCCGGTGTAGCCCAGTTCCCTGATCTCGTGCAGGAGGTGCGTGACGGGCACGCCGGGCTCGGCCGCGCGACGCGTGCGCAGGTGGTCGCGGTAGGGATCGACCAGGGTGGGCCGGTAGCGGGGGGCGATGCGTAGCGTTTGACGGTGTTCAGGGCCAGGCCCGGCCTGCGGGTACATTCGAGCAGCCCGACGCCTGCCGACCGTCCACCGGCACATCCGCCACCGTCCGGACGTGATACCCGTGCACCTTCCCAGTCGGCACCCCGCACACCGGGCAGGGCGCCGGAACATCCCGAGTCCGCGCGATCACCCGGATCACCTCACCGTCATCCGCCACATCCTCGATGACCGGCGCCGACAGCCCCGAAAAAACCATTGCCACAAGGGAGTTGACATCTTGCATACAACGTCAACGACACTCGTGACCTGCCGTCACCACCGACTACGGAACAGAGCCAGTCGCTGGACAGACCCGCTTCGCGCAGGTCGGCTTCCCGGGCGGCCGTGGCCACGGCCTCGGCAGCAAGGTCGGCCTGGACGACGGCGTCGGTGTCCGGGTCGTAGACGGTGCCCGGCGCCGCGGCGGCGAGCAGCTGGTGCAGGCGCTCCCGCTCCGCGAGCTCCGCGTGCCCGCGGTCGTCGCCGGCCAGGTCCTCGTGCCGGGAGTCCTGCCGCGCGTCGAACCGGGCTTCCTCGAGGGCCGCCGCGACGCCGCCAGCATCCATGCCCTTCGCGCGGCGGCGCACCCAACCCTGGCCAATTCGGGCGGCACGGGCCGGATCATAGAGCGGGGCGACGCGCGAGCCGGCCGGCCGACGGGCGGTGCTCCGGGGCTGCCGGGGTGTGGTCATCTTCGGTCTCGCATTCGTGGTGCCGATTCCGGGAACGGGCCGCCTGTGACCCGTCGAATTCTTTATAGCAGGCCCGTAATTCCGCCGTGTCAGAACTCGAACTCAATCGACTTCACGTGCGTGAAGTCGGCGCGCAGACCATCGGCCCGCCTGCCCCATCCGGTGAAATACGACTCGACTATGACCTCCGCGACGACCGGATGCAGCTCATCGTCCGTCGCTCCCTCCTCCTGGAGCCGGAGGATCTGGGCGGCGTAGCTCGGTGAGATGTCGGTGGTGATGTACCGCTCGCGGCCGTCGTCGGAGGACCCGGAGGCGGTGACCCGAAGTAGGCGACGACGCGCACCATCATCTCGCTGGGGGTGGACGCCTGTTCGCGCGCTTGCGCCCTGACCTGCGGTTGCCACTGGGATTCGGTCTACTCCACCAGCGCCGCCCGCAGGCGCTTGTGGGGCCTGGTGAGCTGCCTGCACGGTAGCGCTCCACTGTGCGGTGCGAGACGCCCAGGCGGGCCGCCAGATCCTCCTTCGTGCGCGTGAGGAGGAATTTCACCTGAGCCGTTGCGGATTTCGGCGCGGGCCTGTGAACACCAGGGCGGTTGCAAGTTCCGGGGTCGTCCGGCCGGTCGGGTTGTGACCGGCTCGGGCGCATGGCAAGGCTGGCACGGACTTCGTAATCATTGTGGTGACTAAGCCCGATGATCACGAGGTTGCCCGTGCCCGCCGCCGTATCTGCTCCCGTCCCTGCGTGGTGGTGAAGCTGCGTCAGCTGGACGCCGGTCGGATCGCCGACCTGCCCCCCTCCTTCGACTCGGTGCCCGATCCGCGCGCACGTCGCGGCCGGTGGTACTCGCTGACAGCGATCCTGCTGGTATGTGCCTGCACGGTTGTCTCGGGAGCGAGGAGCATCGACGCCCCTGCCCGAATTGAACAGCGCACAGCTGTCAGTGATCGGGATCCGCCGCCACCTGCCCGGATGGCGGCACGCTCCGTCGCCGGCCCGCCCGCAAGTCGGCCCAGCCGAAAGGGCCCGGCGGCAAGCTGGTCTGCGCGATGTGCGGGTCCGGGATCGACGGCAAAGCCGTCGGGAGCGAAGTCGCCGGACCGAGCAGGGGCAACCGGTATGTGAGGGCCGCGAAGTCAAGGCGGTCAGGTGCGCCCAGGAGCGCCGGACCGCCGCGGCCGGTCCCGGCGTCGGGCCGCAGGGCAGTAGCCGACTCTACGCGCTCCCGACCCTGCCTACCGTGAGGCGGTTGCCGCCCTCCCGCCCGGCGCCTGGCCGCTGCTGACCCCACTGACCGCTGTTCGGGTCCGCCCCGGGCCATCGGCCCCTGGGAGGTCGTGGAGATCGAGGACGACAGCCCCGCGGACGACGTGTTGCTGTCCGTGATGACGGGTGCACTCACCGATCGGCGACTGTACGACGTGAGCGTGGACCTGGGCTCCGTGCGTATCGCTTACCGCCACCCGCGGCCGTGCCTGCTGCGCGAGCACCGCGCGGATCCCGGCCCGCGGGTGTGCGGCTTGTGGCACACCGACTGGCAGGAAGCCGCGGCGACGGCGCAGCGGCAACGCGATCCCTCGGCTCGGGCACTGCTGGAACTCGCGAGCGAGGCGGGCGCCCGCCGGTGGGCGAGCGAGCTGACGGCATTCGTCGCCGAGCACGCGGCGACGAGCGTAAGCGGCCGCGTCGAGGTGCTGGCGCTGCGAGTCCCCGCCGTCGAGGCCGAGGTGCCCGCCCGCAGGGGGCTCGTGCCCGGCTACGGAGCCGAGTTGTGGCTGTGGTTCACCCGGCCCCGGTCGGCCCCCGCACTGCGCCGTCCGGTGCACGTGCCGCGTATCGAGGGCGGCGGCAGTGACGTCTACCCGGGACCTGCGTCGGCCGCCCCGGCCCCGGTCGGAGCGCGTCCCCGGTCCAGTCGCCGTCCGCATGGCCCGGCTGCCCTGGGCGTACGGGCCATCACGATTCGTGATTGCTGTCAGCTCGAATCACGTGTTGGACCTTCCCGGTCGCGGTGGTGGACTGGGCACACGCCAACTCAGCTGGCGGGCGCGCCCGATCGGGCCGTGGCAGTTTTCGACCTCTTTGGAGCACCCATGCCGCTCATCCATGTCACGCAGGCCCCGGGCCGAACCGCCGAGCAGAAGGCCGAGCTGCTGCGCGAGCTGACGGACACGTATGTGAAGGTCACCGGTGCCAAGCCGGAGGCCGTCTGGGTCACCGTCGCCGAGGTCCCCGCCGACAGCTGGTCGGTGGCCGGCGACTCGCTCGCCGCCCGCGCGGCCAAGGCCAAGGCGGCCACGGTCTGATTGTGGGTTCTTCCCTGCCACCGTTTCCGGACCGAGTTTCCCCGGCCGGCCCGGGAACGGTTCTCCGCACCGTTCGACCGCTGGAAACGGACGAGATGACCATAAAGACCATTCCGGCCCGCGCGCCGTACGGCCTGCTGCTGGCCGTGCTGTGCTCGCTGAACGCCGGCGGCCTGTTCGCCTCCGACATCAACCTGCCGGGTGTGCCCGCCACCGCGCACGCCTTCGGCACACCAGTCTCCTCGGTGCAGTGGACGTTCAGCGCCTTCATGATCGGTATCGCCTTCTCGCAGGCGGTGTACGGGCCGCTGTCCGACACCTACGGCCGCAAACGCGTCATCGTCACCGGGCAACTGGTGTTCATCGCGGCCTCCCTGCTGTGCGCGGTGGCGCCGACGGTGACGGTGTTCGGCGCCGGCCGCCTGCTCCAGGCGATGGGCGCGGGCGCGGGCATGGTGGTCGGCCGCGCCGTGATCAGCGACCTGTACGCTGAGAAGGACGCGGCGCGGATGTTCACCACGGTGATGCCGATCGTGGGCATCTCACCGTCGGTCGCGCCGCTCGTCGGCGGCTTCCTCACCTCGTATGTCAGCTGGCGCGCCCCCTTCGCGGTCACCGCGGGGCTGGCGGCGGTCACGCTGGCCGTGGTGGTCACGAAGATCCCCGAAAGCCTGCCACCCGAGCGGCGCAGCCGGAAGCTGGGCGTCACGCTGCGCGGCTACCCGAAGCTGCTCACCAAGCCGCTGTTCTGGGCCTACACCCTCAACCTCTCAGTCGCTTACGGTGGTTACTTCGGCTACCTCGCCGCGTCCCCGCTGATCTTCCAGAAGATGGGGCTGTCCACCCAGGTCACCAGCTTCTGCTACATCACGGTGTCCGCCGCGTACGTGGCCGGCAATCTCACCTCCCGCAAACTGATCCGGCGGCGGCCGGTGGACCGGCTGCTGTGGATGGGCCACGGCTTCTTCTTCGCCGGCGCGATGATGATGCTGGCGCTCGGGCTGAGCCGGCCGGGCGGGCACTGGGGACTGCTGGTCCTGGTGTTCATGCCGGTGATGACCTTCGGCAACGGGTTCCTGCTGCCGCTGTCGATGAGCGCGGGTGGCAACGCCTTCCGCAGCACGGCGGGTTCGGCGTCCGGGCTGATGGGCGCCCTGCAACTGCTCGGCGCCTCGCTCGGCATCTTCCTGTCCAGCCGGCTGCCGACCGGTGACCTGTTCAGCCTCGGCTGGTTCGTGACGATCACTTCGCTGCTCGGCGTGGTGTTCTTCGCCGCCTTCACCACGCTGGCCGGGCGACAGGGCGCCGCGGCGGAGCCGGTGGTGCGCCACCGGCCCGCCGCCGCGCCGCGACCCGGGGCCGACGCGGCGCTGGAAGCCGCGGAGGCGGACCTCCAGGAAGCCGCCCTCGACTGAAAGAGCAACCGGACTTCATGCGGGGCGGCGGGCGGCCGCCCCGCATGAACCGGTTCACGGGCCGATATGCTGAGCGGCGGGCGTGACCCCGGCGAAGCCAGATGCTGATGGATTCGACGAAGACGGAGAAAGGGTCAACTCGCCGAGAGGGGCTCCGTGGAGATTCGTCAGCTGCAATATTTCGTCGCCGTGGCCGAGGAACTGCATTTCAGCCGGGCCGCCGACCGGCTGCACATCGGCCAGCCCGCCGTGAGCCAGCAGGTGCGCCGACTCGAACGTGAACTCGGCGTCGAACTGTTCGACCGTTCCGGGCGGACCGTCCGCCTTACACCGGTCGGCCGCGCACTGCTCGACGACGCCCGCGCCGTGCTCGGTTCGGTACATGCCTTCATCGCCAAGGCCGGGCGGCTCGCGGCCCGTGAGGAAGGAATCTTCCGGCTCGGTATCAGTTCCGCGCTCGGACAGCGTCTCGACTATTTTCTGGACGCCTTGTCCGAGAAGAAGTCCGGAATTCTCTTCGAATTCCGGACCGCCGGTGCGCAGGTCCGACTAGACGAGGTGAGGGCTGGCCGGCTGGACGCCGCTTTCGTCCGCGGCATCGGCGCCGCCCCCGGTCTCCGACTGCTGCCGCTGTGGTGCGACCCACTGGTCGCAGTACTGCCCGCCGCGCACCCGCTGGCCCGCCGATCGACGCTGGACCTGCGCGATCTCGCCGACGTGCCGCTGCGGATCATGGGACGTAGCCAGAACCAGGTGCTGTTCGACTCGGTGACCTCGGCCTGTCGTCGGGCCGGATTCGAGCCGGTGATCGGACCGCAGTTCAACGGACTCCAGGAGATGCTGGCTGGGATCGGCGCAGGCGCTCCCGGCTGGACCCTGATGTATCCGTCGGCGATCGGCGCCGCCTCGTCACGTCGGATTTCGGTCAAATCACTGGCTGGCTCCCCGGTCATCATTCGAATGTCACTCGCGGTACGCGCGGAAGAGGGCTTGGCGCGACTCTCCCTGCTGGAATCGGTGTGCGACCAGGTATGCCGGATGGTGGCCTCGGAAAATGCCGCGATCCTGGACAGTCTCCGCTGAGACCCGCGTCACATTCCGCGGCCATTCTCAACCGCCGGTGGCCGATATCAATCGCGGTTGTCATTCTATTCTCCAGGCATTACTCTTGAGCCCAAACGGCGCACTGCGTTCGCTGCGGATGTGCGGCGAACGGAGAGAGTTTCACATGGCGAGTCATCGCATTTCAAGGGCGTTAATTATCCGCCGCCCGTCAGAACCAGATCGGCCAATGACGGCCGCAATTCGTGCTGGCGGACCGGCGGACGACTCATGGAGGCGTACATGATCACCAACCTCGATGTGACCTTACGGGACGGCGGCTACCGGAATAACTTCGACTTCCCGCTCGAATACGTCCTGCACCACGCGCGCGAGAGCGTCGCGGCCGGGGTCGAGTGGGTCGAGATCGCCTACCGCAACGGCTCGTTCAAGCCTCAGCCGGGTGTTGGCCCGACCGGCACCGGTACCGACGACTACATCCGCGCGCTGGCCGGGGTGGTTCCGCCCGAGCGCATCTGCATGATCCTGCACCCGAAGAACATCACCACCGAAGACCTGCCGCGGATGTACGAGGCGGGCGCCCGCCTGGTCCGCTTCTGCCTGGCGGCCGGCGCACCCGAGCCAGGCCTGGAGATGCTGCGCGAAGCCGCCCGCATCGGTTTCACCACCACGGTCAACATCACCCGAGTCAGCCAGCTGGACCGCCGCGTGCTGGTGGAGCTGTCCGCGCTGTCCGCCGACGCCGGCTCGGACGTCATCTACCTGGCCGACTCCAACGGCAGCCTGCTGCCCGACGAGGTGTTCCGGCTGGTAACGCTGGTCCGCTCGGTCAGTGACTGCGCCATCGGTCTGCACGCGCACAACAACCTGGGCCTGGCACTGGCCAACGCCATCGCCGCGGTCGAGGCCGGTGCCACCTGGATCGACTCCTCGATCCTCGGCATGGGCAAGGGCCCGGGCAACCTGATAACCGAGCAGTGGCTCGCGTACCTCGGTCGCGGCGGCCAGGCCGGCTACGACCTGGGCCGTATCCTCTCCCTCGCCCACCACATGGAGACGGAGATCGCCGAGGCAAAGCCCTCGCTGCCGCTGCCCGACCTGGTGCTGGGCCACTTCGATCTGTCGGTCGAGGACCGCGGCAAGCTGCCCGCGGACCACATCGGCAACACCTTCTCCGCGGCCCGTGAACTGACCGCGGTGACCGCCGCGTGACGTCCGAGCCCCTGGCACCGGCTCCGGCACCGATCCGGGTGCCGGAGCCGGCGCCTCCCACCACTTTGCTGCCGGCTGGCCCGGAGACCGGCACCGCTGTCGTCCTTGGCCCGGTCATGCCGCGATGGGACGGCGGCGTCTTCTTCGGCGAGATCGCCGAACCGCTGCTCGCCTCGGGCCACAGGGTGCTGGTGTACGACACGCTGTCGCTGCTGGAGGGCGGCGACGACCTCGCCGCCCTCGCCGACCGCTGGGCCGGTGTCATCACGGCCGCCGGACCGGTGGATCTGCTGGCGGGCAACGCGCTCGGCGGAGCCATCGTCCAGACCCTGCTCACCCGCGCCTGGACGCACCGGGCGCGCGTCCTGCTGCTGTCCGGGCCGACCGTGGCCGACGCCGCACTCGACACCGAGCTTGAGCGGATAGCCGCCGCCGCCGAACACGACGGACTGCCCGCCGCCCTGCGGCTGCTGGACGACGTGGTCCGCCACCCCGGTCGCTCGCCCGCCGCGCCCGCCACCGCTTCCCGGGGCGACGGCGCCGCCGGCCGGCGGCTGGCCACTGGACTGCGGCTGCTGCACGGCGCGGACGCCGGCCGAGCGGTGCGCGACTTCCCCGGTGAACTCCTGCACGTGTACGGGACCCGCTCGCGACTCGTCGGCCGCAGGCACCTGGTGGCCGCCGCGCACCACCAGGTCGTGGGCATCGCGGACGCCGGGATGCGCCCGCACGCCGACCGGCCGGACGCCACCAGGCGCGCGGTCGCGCGCTTCCTGGCCACCCCGCGGCCCCCGGCGCCGACCGGGCCCGCGAGCCCGCGGACACTTTCGAAAGAGGACGACTCATGAGGAGCAAGACCGTCGCCGTCCTTCCGGGCGACGGGATCGGCCCGGAGGTACTCGACGCCGCACTGCCGGTTATCGAGGCCCTCGGGCTGCCCGTCGGCCTGGAATTCGGCGACATCGGCTGGGAGTTCTGGCGCACCGAGGGCACCCCGGTGCCCGACCGCACCTGGGACCTGATCACCCGCTGCGACGCCGTCCTGCTCGGCGCCACCACCAGCAAGCCACGCCGCGAGGCGCTGGCCGACCTCGCCCCCGAACTGCGCGGGCGCGCCCCGGGCTACATCTCGCCGATCATCCAACTGCGCCAGCGGCTGGACCTGTTCGCCAACCTTCGTCCGGTGGAGAACTTCCTCGGCGGCGGCAGCCCGTACCGCTTCTGCGTGGTCCGGGAGAACACCGAGGGGCTGTACGCCGGCCTGGACTGGAACCGCGTCCCCGACGAGCTGTGGCCACTGGTGTCCGGCCATCCCAACGCCCGGGCCAGTGGCCAGGACGACAGCACCGCCAGCGTCCGGCTGCTGACCAAGCACGGCCTGGACCGCATCCTGCGTTTCGCCTTCGAGCACGCCCGCGCCCATGGCCACCCGCGGGTCACCCTGGCGGACAAGCCCAACGTGCTGCGCCGGAGCAGCGATTACACCATGGAGCGGCTGGAGGAGATCGCCGCCGAATTCCCGGAGATCGCTTACGACGTGCTCAACGTCGACGCGGTCGCCCTGTGGATGGCCCGCCGCCCGGAGCGCTTTGGCGTCATCGTCGCCGAGAACATGTTCGGCGACATCCTCTCCGACCTCGGCGCAGGCGTGATGGGCGGCCTCGGCCTGGCCCCCAGCGCCAACATCGGCGAATCCGGCAACTACTTCGAGCCCGTGCACGGCAGCGCCCCGGCGCTGGCCGGCACCGGTCGGGCCAACCCGGTCGCTGCCTTCCTGACCATCGGCCTGCTGCTGGAGCACCTCGGCCTCCCGCAGCCCGCCGATACCATCCGCGAAGCGGTACGGCACGTGACGCGCCGCCGCGACCGGGTCACGTACGACCTCGGTGGCAGCGTCGGCACAATGCAGTCCGCGGCCGCGGTGCTCGACGCCTGCCGCGCGGTGCCGCACACCCTCACCTCCGCGGTGGTGACCGTCGGGGACGAACTGCTGCGCGCCGACCTGGACGACACCAACGCGGGCGACGCCTCCCGGATGCTGGCCGTTCGCGGCATCCCGGTGCGGCTGCGTCACACCGTCGGCGACGACGAGGCCGCGATCGCGGACGCGGTGCGCCGGTCCGTGGGCCGCGACGACGTCGTGGTGGTGATGGGCGGCCTCGGCCCGACGTCCGACGACGTGACCCGGGCCGGTGTGGCCGGCGCGCTGGGCCGGCCGCTGGAGTATCGGGAGGAGGCGTGGCAGGCCGTCGTGGAACGGCTCACCCGGTTCGGCGTCGGCGTGCACGACGACAACCGGCGGCAAGCGCTCTTCCCCGAAGGCGCCGCACTCCTGGTCAACCCCAACGGCACCGCCTGGGGCTGCCGCGCCGAGTCGCAGGGCACCACCGTCGTCATGCTTCCCGGCCCGCCGCGCGAGTGCCTGCCGATGCTGGAGGAACTGCTGCGCGGCGGCCTCGCCGCCTTCTCTGGACCGGCCGCCGCCAGCACGCTGTTCCGCCGCACACTCGGCATCGTCGAGGCCGACGCCGCCGCCGCGGTGGACCGCGTCGTCCAGGACGGCGGCACGGCCGCCAAGCCGTCCTACCGCTGGCACTACCCCTACGTGGACGTACGACTGGCGTGCCCGCCGAAGGCCGCCGGAGACCTGGCCAAGCGGCTGGACGCGGCGCTCGGCGGGCACGTCGTCACCGATCAGGACCGCACCGCCGTCCAGGAACTGGCCCGGCTGCTCGACGAGCGGGGACTGTCGCTGGCGGCCGACGACCACCTCACCGGGGGAACCCTCGCGGACCAGGTCGCCCGGGAGTGTACCGCGCCGGTTGCCGGGAAGCTCCTGCGGGTCACCGTCGGCGGGGTGTGGAACGGCGGCGACCGGGAGCGGTACACCGGTACCGTCGACCTCACCGCCGAGGTGCACGACGGGTCCGGCCGCCCGGTGGTCACCTTCAGCCTGCCCAACCGGGGGCCCGAAGTCTCCGCCCAGCTGTGCCAGTTCGCCGCCTGGACCATCATCCGTCACCTCCGGCAGGAGTCCGCATGACCGGCATCGCAGCAACCACCGCCCCCGACGTCGCCAACCCGTACGGCGAACTGGGCGAGCGGCTGGCACAACTGGACACCGCCGCCCTCTCCGACGCCATGGACAGCCTGCGCGCCACCCCGTGCGTCCTGCCCGGCATCCGTACCAGGACCCCCGGCGCCACCACCTTCGGGCCTGCCTTCACCGTCCGCTACCGCCCGGTGGCGGACGAGGGCGAGTTCCGCAACGCCGCCGACTACATCGACGAGGTACCGGCCGGCTTTATCGTGGTCCTGGACAACCGCGGCAGCCTCACCTGCACCAACTGGGGTTCGCTGCTCACCGCGGTGGCACAGCGCCGCGGCGTGCGGGGCACCGTCGTGCACGGCTCGGTGCGTGACGTACGGGAGAGCCGTGCGGCCGATTACCCGCTGTTCAGCACCGGCGTGACCATGGTCAGTGCCAAGAACCGCGCGGCGCTGGACCGTACCGGCGCGACCCTGGACATCGCCGGTACCCGGGTGGCCCCCGGCGACCTGGTCTTCGCCGATGACAACGGCGCGCTGCGCATCCCGGCCGGCCTGGTCGGGGAGGTGCTGCGCCGGGCCGAGGCGGTGGAGCGCACCGAGAGCCGGATCAAGGACGCGGCGCTCGGCGGCAGCCGGCTCGACGAGGCCCGCGCCCGCTTCGGGTACGCCAGGCCGTGGGAGGACGGTGGACACAGTGGCTGAACCCGCCTCGGCCCGCTTCGTGGATGTGCATTACCACGTCGGGCCAGACGCTTACCTACGCCGCCACACCGCCACCACGGCGGCCGAGCGGTACGCCGCCCTCGGTGGCTGGGTGGTGCTCAAGAACCACCTCGGGTCCACCGCTGCCCAGGCGTGGGAGGCCCGCCAGCAGGGCTTGCCGGTCTCCGGGTCGATCGTGCTCAACGACATCGCGGGCGGCCTCGACCCGCGGCCCGTCGTACAGTCCGTGATCCAGCACGGCGAGGACAGCGGCTTGCGGCTGATCGTCCACCTGCCGACCGTCACCGGCCGCACCCACCGCAGCAACCTCAGCCGCACTCCTGCCCACCCACTGCTGGGCGACGGCCTGCGCCCGCTCACCGTCAGCGACGACACCGGCGCCCTGCGCCCGGAGGTGACCGAGATCCTGCGGATGGCCCGGGACCTGCCGGTCGTCATCTCCACCGGTCACGCGAGCGGCCCCGAAGTGCGGCTGCTCGTTGAGGAGGCGGTACGGCTCGGCGTACCGCGCCTGATGCTCAACCAGCCGGCCAACCCGCTGACCGGGCTGAGCTACCAGGACCTGGTGGACGTGGCCTCGGCCGAGCAGGTCTACACCGAACAGACCTCGCTGACCTACCTGCTGGACTACCAGGGATGGGACGACTTCGCCGATGTGCTGGCCCGCCTGCCGCGGGTCCTCTACAGCTCCGACCTGGGACAGACCTCGCAGATGGACGTTGCGGTCTGGGTTGACAGGAGCCAGGAGTGGTTCGAGCGGGCGGAGCTGAGCGAGCGGCGGATCGCCGAGGTGACGCGGACCTCTCCGCTGGAGATGCTGCGCCTGTGAGCTTGACTCTGTCGGTGATCTTGGTGTTCCCCGGTGCTGCAGCCTGATCATCGTTCATGCTCGGGCTGTTCCGAAGGTCGATGCAATTGTCGAGGTGTCCGTTGTTGCTCCGTCCCCGTTCCGGTGAGCAGGTCCCGTCTCTGACCGCGCGGGCGAGCGGCACGACGGCGATGTGGGTGAGGGACCGGCTGGACGGGCTGCGGTGCGACGGGGACTTCGCCGACCGGTACCCACGTGACGGGCGCCCGGGCCTCTCGCCCGCCCAGCTGGCCACTGTCTGTGTGCTGCAGTTTTTACTCGGTTTGTCGGACCGGCAGGCCGCCGAGGCGGTCCGCTGCCGCATCGACTTCGAATGCGCCCTCGCGCTGGAGCTCGATGATCCCGGCTTTCACCACAGCGTGCTGTCCGACTTCCGAGAGGGGCCTTGACCCAGGGCTTCGTCGTTCTCGCGGTTGGTCGGACAGAGCGGGTATGGGGCTGTGGCCTGGGTTGGCCGTGATGGTGATGGATCAGCGGGTAGAAGGGCAGGCACGGCTTCCGGTGATCATGGAGTGTCGAGTTCCCTGATCACCACAACGGAAGACCGTGCCTGCTGCGCCATCATCGCTCATCCCCGCCGGGTTGGCCCAACTCACCGGTTCGGGTCCGGTCGGTGTCGGTGAACTGCCCGACCTGCTGATCCGGTTGGGTCACGTGCCCGATCCGCGCCGTCTGCGGGGCCGACGTCACCGGTTGTCGTACGTCCTTGCCCTGGCCGCCTGCTCGGTCCTGGCCGGAGCGAAGTCCCTCACCGCGATCGCCGAGTGGGCCGCCGATGCCCCTGACCGGCTCCTTGTCCATTGCGGGGCCACATTGCGCGATCCGGACCGGCCCTACCGGGCGCCCAGCGAGGCGACCGTTCGCCGGGTATTCCAGCGCATCGACGGCGACGCGCTCGATGCCGCGATCGGCGGCTGGCTCACCGCTCGCGCGGAGGCTTCCCACCCCGCCGGCCGGGACAGCCACTCGCCCTCGCAGCCGGTGCGGGCGGCGGTCGCGGTGGACGGCAAATCCCTGCGCGGCGCGGTCCGCGCCGACGGCCGTCGCGTCCACCTGCTGTCCGCGCTGCGCGGCGACGGCATCGTCCTGGCTCAGCGCGAGGTCGATGCCAAGAGCAACGAGATCACCGCGTTCCGGCCGCTGCTGGCCCCGCTGGACCTGACCGGTGCGGTGGTGACCTTCGACGCGCTGCTGACCCAGACCGACCACGCGAAGTTCCTGGTCGAGGAGAAAGGCGCGCACTACATCGCCGTACTCAAGGGCAACCACCCGACCTTGCACGCGCTGGTGAAGGACCTGCCCTGGAAGGAGATACCGCTGATGGACCGCACCCGGACCACCGCCCACGGCCGCGACGAGATCCGACGCCTGAAGGCCGTCACCGTGCCGGGGCTGCCGTTCCCGCACGCCGGCCAGGCGCTGCAGATCGTCCGCCGACGGCACACGATGCGCACCGGGAAGGTCTCCCTCGAACGCGTCTACGCACTGACCAGCCTCACGGTCCACCAAGCGGGCCCGGCTGAACTGGCGGACCGCATCCGCGGACACTGGACCATCGAGAATCGTGAGCACCACGTCAGGGACGTGACCTTCGGAGAGGACGCCTCGCGAGTGCGGACCGGCAGCGCACCACGAGCGATGGCCTCGCTGAGAAACCTGGCCATCGGCGCACTGCGACTGGCCGGACGGGACAGCATCGCCGAAGGCCTACGCCATCACGGGCGAGACATGAACCGACCACTGACGACCCTTGGACTGACGTGATCATTCCCGACCCATCGCGAGAACGACGGAGCCCTGGGGCGCGGGTCGCTTCGGTACGCGGTGTCGACGCCGCCCAGTTGGTCTTGGCCGATGTTGACCTGACCGGCTGCTTGTTGGCCGGCACGGTCCATCTCGACCAGCTCCGCCTGGGCGGCGCCTGCCTGTTCGCGAGTACGCCGACGGGTATCCACTGGCGCGGCTGGTGGCCGGTGCGGCAAACCCGCCGCGGCACCCTGGCAGACGAGCAGCACTGGCGCCACACGCAGCCCCGCACTGTGCCCGGATGGATGCCCGCACCCTCCGAAGGCGCGATCGACATCGTCCAGCCCGCGGCACTCGCAACCATGTACCGGGACCTGCGCAAGTCGTATGAGGACAACAGTAACGAGCCCGGGGCAGCGGACTTCTACTACGGCGAAATGGAGACGCGTCGCGCCGATGCGCGTACCGCTCCAGCCGAACACGCCCTGCTGACCGCCTACTGGGCATTGTCCGGGTACGGTCTGCGCGCCACCCGCGCCCTGGGCTGGCTGCTGGCCGCCGTCACCCTCACCATGCTGCTGATGGTGACCTGGGGACTACCCCGCAACGACACTCCCACGACAAGCACTGGCACCCTCACCGGCCACCGTATCGCCTTGACCACGGTCAACCCCGACCCGGCCAACCCCAGCGGGCCGATCACCCACCGCCTGACCAGGCAACGGCTTGAAAAGAGCCTGCGCGTCGTCATCAACTCCGTTATTTTCCGCTCCTCCGGACAAGACCTCACCACCACCGGCACCTACACCGAAATGGCCGCTCGCCTCACTGAGCCCGTCCTCCTCGGACTTGCTGCTCTCGCCGTCCGCAGCCGCATCAAACGCTGACCCCCCGACCCGCGGGACACGGGACCGACACCCCCCGCGTCGACCAGAGCGGTAGTGCTGCGAGACCGCCGCATCGGGCCGTTGCGGGGAGCAATGCTCAAGACCTGTGGATCAGCTCCGGGCGGGACGCGGAGGGCGTATCTTCCCGAATGATCCTGTGATGGTCACCGAGTAGGCCCGCGTTGGCGCGCGGGTCGGGAAGGCACGCCCATGCTCAGCGTAGTCACCGCCGACGGCTCCGCCGATTCCGGCTCCCTGATCGAGGGGTAGCAACCCGCACCGAGCAGGCGGACGTTGGCCGAGCGCTGAGCCCGCGGTCAGGGCCCGTACCAGGATCTGTGGTCGGTGTCCTAGCCGGGACCGCGTTCGCTGACCGGGTCCGGACCCGCCGTCGGCGCCGGGGACCTACGGCAGGTGTCCCCGCCGGGACCCGCGGCCGGTGTCCATACCGGGCTGCACGCATCGTCGCCCGCCTCACCTGCCCGGCCGGCTCAGGACCGGGGCCAGCCGCAGCCGGATCTCGGCGGCCGTCGGCGAGCCCAGTTCCTCCGCCAGGAGCAGGGCCTGCTGCCAGCGGCGGACCGCCGGCTCCTCCTCGGCGCGGGCGTGGTGGATCTGGCCGAGCAGGTCCAGGGTCTGTGCCTCACCCGAGCGGTCGCCGCTGATCCGGCGGCACTCCAGCGCCTTCCGGCCGAAAGCCAGGGCCTGTTCGGGGTCTTCAGCTGCCAAGTGGGTCCGGGCCAAGGCGTCGAGGACACTGCCCTCCGGCCGCCGCTCGTCCCATGTACGGAACATCGCCAGCGCCTGCTCCAGGGCGGTCACGCTCTGCGACAACAGGCCGGCGTCGCAGTAGAGTTCGCCGAGATTGGCGAGCGCGATGGCCTCGCCCGCCTGGTCGCCGGACTCCCGGCAGATCTCCAACGCCCCCTGCTGATAACCGATCGCCTCAGTCGGCTGGCCCATCCGCCGCGAGGTGTTGCCGAGGTTGGTCAGTACCCCGGCCTCGCCGCTGCGGAAGCCGGCCTCGCGCATCAGGGCGAGCGCGGCCGTGTAGTGGCCGACCGCCGCCGGGTAGTGCCGCAAGTTGTGCCTGGCGACGCCCAGTCCCACCAGCAGCCGGGCCTCGGCTAGCCGGTCGTCGAGCAACCGGGCGCTGGGCAGCGCCAGTTCGAGGCAGGTTATCCACTCCGCCCAGTGCCCGCGGGTCTCGAAGAACCCCCACAGGAAGCGCGCCAACTGCCAGGCGTGCCGATGCCGACCGGTCCGCGCCGCCGCCGTGATCAGTGGGGCGAAGTTGCCGCGTTCGGCGTCGAGCCACTCCAGCGCGGCGGTCCGGTCCTCAAAGTCAGGTCCGGTGGTGGGCAGTCCGGGATCGGCGCGGTCGAGCCGCCGCGGGCGCAACCGCTCCTCCGCGTCGTCCACCGCCGCCAGGTAGGTGTCCAACAGCCCCCCCAGGGCCGCACTTCGGTCAGCGACCTCCTCGGTCCGCCCGCACTCGCGGGCCGCGTAGACCTTGAGTAGGTCGTGCAGCCGGTAACGGCCTGGCCGCGGTCCGTCGAGCAACTGGCAGTCCACCAGGCCCTCAAGCAGCCGGTCCGTGACGGCCGGCGCCGTTTCGGCGAGCGCCGCCGCAGCGTGCAGCCCGATCTCCGTCCCCGGGAAGAGGCCGAGCAACCGGAACATCCGCCGCTCCGCCGGTTCCAGCGACCGGTAGGACAACGCGAAGGCTGCCGCCACGCTGCGGTCCTCCACGGCCAGTTCGTCCAGCCGCCGGTCCTCGTCGGCCAGCCGGTCCCGTACGTGCGACAGGGTCCACCCCGGGCGGTGCCGCAGCCGGGCCGCGGCTATCTGTACGGCCAGCGGAAGTCCGCCGCAGGCCCGCACCACCTCGTCGGCGGCCACCGGTTCGGCGGCGACCCGGTCAGGTCCCGCGACCGCCCCGAGCAGCGCGACCGCGTCCGGGTGCGGCAGCATTCCCAGGCTCAGCACCTCGCCGGCGTCCAGCCCGGAGAGCCGGCGCCGGGAGGTGAGCAGGACCAGCGAGGCGGCGGACCCGGGCAGCAGGGGCCGTACCTGTCGGGCGTCCACGACGTTGTCCAGTACCAGGAGGGCACGGAGCCCCGCGAGCCGCGACCGCCAGAGCGCCGCCCGGTCGTCCGGCTCGGCCGGCACATGCTCGCCCGGTACCCCCACCGCAAGCAGCAGCTTCTCCAGCGCGGCGGCCGCGGTCAGAGGCGGCCGGCCCGGGGTGTGACCATGCAGGTCGAGGTAGAGCCGCACATCCGGGTAACCGTGCTGGAGCCGCCGGGCGGCGTACACCGCGAGCGCCGTCTTGCCGACCCCCGCCATCCCGTCGATCGCGCACACCCCCGACCGCTCGGCGGCCGCCGCGATCCGCCCGGCCTCGACTGCCCGGCCGGTGAAGTGGTCCGCGCCGCGCGGGAGGTTGATCCATGGCGCGCCAGCGCCTGCGGCGGGCTTCTCGGGTACGGGTCGGCGCCCTCGCGGGCCGGGTACAGACCGGAGCCCGTCCGGCCCAGGTACGGACCGGTGCCCAACCGGCCGGGGCGCGGGCTGCGGTCCTCCGGGCTCAGGTACGGGCCGCGACCCCCCCGGTCCGGGCACGGGCCAGGCCCCCTCCTGCCCGGGTGCGGGCAAACCCCCCTCCCGCCGCCACACCGCCACCGCGCCCCGTACGGCCCCGATCCCCCTCCCCGCCCCGGCGTCGTCCAGCAGGGTCGGGTCCGACTCCACGATCCGCTGCCGTAGGGCGCCGAGTTGCGGCCCCGGATCGAGTCCCAGAGCCTCGGCCAGCGCGGCGCGGGCCCGGTCGAAGGAGCCCAGGGCGTCGGCCTGACGGCCGTCCCGGTACAGGGCCAGCATGAGTTGCGCCCAGGTCCGCTCCCGCAGCGGCTCCTCGTCCGCCAGCCGTCGCGTCGCCGCGATCGCCTCGTCGTGCCGCCGCTGGGCCAGCAGGACATCGACCAGGTCCCCCGCCACCGACTGGCGCTGCTCGGTGAGCCAGGATCGCTGTGTCCCGGCGAACGGCCCCGGGACCCCGCCCAGCGGTGGTCCCTCGAACAGGCCGAGCGCCTCACCGAACAGCCGCTCAGCTGCCTCGTTCCGCCCCGCCCGCCAGTTCGCGCGCCCCTGGTCACGTAGCCGCTCGAAGACGGCGAGGTCCGACCCCTCGGGGGACAACAGCAGCCGGTAGCCGGATGCGTGCGACTGGATGTGCCGGCCAGGCGAGCGGGGCGGCCGTACCGGTTCCAGGACGCGGCGCAGCCCGGCGACGTATGTGTGCAGGCCGCCCGCCGGATCCCGCGGCAGGTTCTCGCCCCACACGGCGTCGATCAGGTCACCGCGGTAGACGACCTGGTCTCGGCGCACCGCGAGCACCGCGAGCACCGCGCGCCGCAAAGGCGGCCCGAGCGGCGGCTCGCTCGCGCCCACGAAGGCGCGCAGCGGCCCGAGCAGCCGGACCGACAGCCGGATCCGCGAGTCGTCGCCCTCCACACCCCACCCCCGAGCCCGTGGCCCGCGGGCGGCGAGGTGCGCGCCGTACGCGGGCGGGTCATCCAGACGCCGTCCAGACCGTCTTGCCAGGATGCCCGGCACATGGGACGCGTGGAAGGTTAGGAGCGTGTGATGGTGCCAACCAGATTCCGCAGGACGACAGGGCGCCGGACGGTGCGACGGACGTGGTCGGCGTTGGTGTCCGCACTGGCGCTGGGGGCGGTGGCACTCGCCGGCGCGCCGGCGGCGCACGCCGGACCCCAGCCGGTGCCGTGGGTGTACTACGTCGGTGACGACGGCGCCCTGTGGGGCTTCACTCAGCAGACGGACGGCAGTTGGACGACCGCAGCGCCCCAGGGGCCGACCGGCCAGACGCTTCCCGGCGGTCACGTGGCCGCGACGCGGATCGCCGGGGGGCTGCCGTCCGTGTTCTTCGTCGGCGTGGACGGGGCGGTTTACCAGGACTGTCCACTGCTCACCAAGCCGGTGGCCGTCACCGCCACGCGGCTGGCGCCCCCGGGGGCGGCGATCACCGCCGAGGTGGTGGGCGGGCAGATCACCGTCACCGCGGCGCGCCAGATCCCGCAGGGCAAAGCAGTCGCCGCCGCGCCCCGTACGCCCCCAGCCCTGGCCCCCGCCGCCGCCCCGCACGAGATCAGCAATCCCTGCTCTCCGCCGGTCAACGTCCGCTTCAACACCTCCTCAACCTACGCCGGCGGCGCGATGACCTCGGTCGGAACGTCCGGCGGCTACCACGACGTGCTCTTCGTGGACACGGCCGGAGCGGTGCGGGTGCAGTGGCAGGGGCCGCAGGGAAGCACCCTCTCCGAGAAGGCGCTGACCGCGCCCGGGACCGCCAAACCCGGCGGCGGCGTCACTGCGGTCAACACCCAGGGCCTCGGCCTTCCAGGCAGCGCCCTCACCCTCTTCTTCACCGGTCACGACGGCCGGGTACGGGTCGCCCACACCACGGAGCAGGGCTCTTTGACCGGCTCCGTCCAGCCGAACACCACCGGGACGGCGGACGCCCCGGACGGCGCGCCGCTGTCGGCGGTGGCCGGGGCCAAGGGGCTCGCGGTCGGGTACGCGGCGTCCGACGGCGCCTTCTCGGTGGCCTACCTGACCCCGACCGGCGCCTGGCAGAAAACCTTCCGCACCGGCGCGGCCGGCGATTTCGCCTCGGGCGCGCCGTCCGCGGCCACCGCCGCGGCCGACGGTGACTACGACTGGTACTGCGGCAACGGCCTGCGCGTCCCCGTCCACCTGCACGGGCCGCTGCCCGGCCCGAAGTGGGTGGACGTCGGTCTGCCGAACGTGGTGGTCGGGGCGTCCTTCGCCGCCGTCTGACGCACCCCGCCAGGAGATCAGGGGCGCCGACCTGCCCGGAGCACCTGGCAAGGGTGCTGAATCCCCCGGGAGCCGGAACCTTGGACACTGCCGCCCATGAGGATCTTGCGCGGGTGCGGCCCCACAACAGCTGTATATGTCGGTAAAAGGTTGGAGTGAAAGGCAGGGGCGCCTGCATACTGGACCGGCGCTTCGTGCACGCCATTTCTATAGTTCCATCGGAACGGATTTCCGTATGGGAACTCCGCGGTGGCGGTATAGGAGGCGGACAGCGACGACTCCCGTCCGCCCGATGTCTTTTGCGCCACTCGGAATCCACCGCACCGCCTGTCGGTCTGAATCCCGTCACCGCTCACGGCCCGGGGCGGAAACGGCCCCTCACCCGGGTCCCCGGCCTGTCGGCGCGGGCAAGGCTTCGCCCAGCACCAGCAAGACCTGCACGACCGGAATACCTGTCAGGAAAGCCCACTCAGCGAGGAGAAATCCGTTGAAGAGACTGCACCAGCCCGATACCGAACCGGCCGGGCACAGCTTGGCGTCTCCGGGACGGCGAGTGTTCCTCACGAGGGCCGCGGGCGTCACAGCGGGGCTGGTGGGTCTCGCCGCCGCTGTCCCCGGCCAGGCGCAGGCGGCCCCGGTCATCCCGGCGGCGGGAACAGCCCAGAGCAACTGGCGGTTCTGCCCGAAGTGCTACAGCATGTTCTTCTTCGGCTACGCGGACAACGGCCGCTGCCCCGCCGGCGGCGCGCACACCGCCCAGGGGTACAACTTCATCCTCCCCTATGGCGGAGCGGAGACCCCGAACGCCCAGTCCTACTGGCGGTTCTGCCCAAAGTGTTACTCCATGCACTTCGAGTACTACGGCCCGGGCCCCTGTCCGGCAGGCGCAGGGCACACCGAGCAGGGCTTCGTGTTTGTCCTGCCGCACGACATCGCGGCCCCACCGACGAGCCAGAGCAACTGGCGTTTCTGCCAGAAGTGTTTCGTGCTGTTCTTCTACGGCTACGCGGACAACGGTCGCTGCGCCGCCGGCGGCGCGCACAGCGCCCAGGGGTACAACTTCGTCCTCCCGCACGCGTAGCCGCCTCCACCCGGGCATCAGGAGACCGGGACCCGCGTCCGACCGGGCCCACGCGACTCCCTGGACCCGATGCGCACGCGCCGTGCCCCCCACCGCGCTGCCCCGATGGGGAGCCCGGTGCGGGGCGCGGCGCACGTAGTAGTCGATCTCAGGGCTGTCCCGCAAATGATCTCTGAGTGGCCTCGGGCACGGGTGGGCCGCTTCACGGCGGGCTGTGCCGCTGACCTGCGGCGATGCCGCCAGGGAGAGAGCCTCTCACAAGCTCTCACATCTGAAACGGACGATCCAGACGCCAAAAGCCTGCCTCCGCTCTGCGGAGACAGGCTCTGACCTGCGAAAACACCGTCGGGACGACAGGATTTGAACCTGCGACCCCTTGACCCCCAGCGGACGGAAGGGGTGACGGCGGGTGACACGTAGTCCAACCTGCCCAGGTCAGGACCTGTTTCATCCGCCCCGTATGCCACCTGCTGCCGCCTCGTGACACCCAGTCCGTGAGAGCCATGTGAGAAGGACGTGCCCCAGCGAGTTCTCCTCACCGCGACGGTACATGCGGGTTGGCGTCGACGAGGGCCAGGCCGCCGCACCGGGCAAGCTGGGGCACTCGCAGGGTTCCGCGACAGCAAGTTCGCTACGACGCCGACCTTCCGCTGCCATTATGGGCACCTTCGTCGCATGCAATACGCCTCCGGCTGCCCGCCCCGGCCCCGCATCCAGCCCGGAACCGGCAGCAACGGCCGGACCACTGCCCACTCCGCGTCCGTCATGTCCGACGGATAACGCGACTGTCGGCGGCGTTACCGAACCTGTGCGCCAGACAGTCACACTCCCGGGCGACCGGACTGGACTGCCCTGCCATCGACACGGAACACTCCGACAGCGGGGCCTCCTTACGTTGCTCGTTGATTCGACACCATCGAGCTGTTCAGAAGGCCCCACCCTTATGCACCGACTCCTCCCCGACCACCCGATCGGGAACCCCGGTTCGAAGCCCACCCCTCATGGCGGGAACGACAACAGCGACTGAGGCGTATTCCTTTGTACGGCAACGTCAGAACTAGCTCGCCAGAAGGAAATTTGAAATCTCATCCAAATATGATGTAGACAACCAAAGTGACGACAGCGGTAAACGCCGAGGCGCTCATAATTGCCCTAGTTGTGGACTTTCCGCCCTTTTCGCTACGGTCGACCACGAGATCGGATATGAGCATTCCGATAATAACCCCGAGTGCGAGCACAGAGATTTTACTTAATCTCTCCCGAGTGCTAATTGTCGACCGAGTGGGCTCCGACACCCACCCGGTCCGTATTTTTCCCAATTAGAGGTAGAATTTTTTCCTCTCACGACACGATAGGTGACCTATTGCCAGGATTGATTGCGACTTGGCGAGAATGGGCCAAATAGACCGCCATAGTCGCCCGTGTCATCGGCAAAAGAGAAATCTGGACCCGCGCTCTTAACAGCCGCATGAAGACGGGTCGTCAATACCAGGGGAGGTTCGATGGCCAGGCCGAGTGCCTCAGCGACCCGAGACTGCTCAGATGCTATCCCGGGCTGATTCGCCAACAAGTCACGACAGAGAAAATGCGTCGCTGATTGCATGACGGCCAAGTCCCCACCCGCAGAATACTTCAGACAGTCTCTCCAGTACGGAAAGCCAACCACCAACGCAAGAGCCTCATTCAGGTCGGTCGCAATAACTCCAGCCTCACCCTCCGAGCTTGCGTACAGCACCGGCCGCATGATTCCTACCGTTCCACACAGGTAGAACATGCCGCCAGTAAAGTCCCCGGCAATGCCTTCAAGCGGTAGCGAAGAGGCAAGCTTCGCGGACTCATCACCCGGCTTACGTCGGACATCAAACTCAAACCCATTTGCCAAAAGCTCGGCAAGCTCTCGGTCTTCATTTATTCGCCGCAGCAAATCAGTGGAATCTCCCATCACACTATGCTAGCAGAGCGATGGAGTCTGACCCCTGGGGACGATCAACCTGAGCCGTCCAAGCGGGGCTGCGATGCAAGAATACCCCTGCGTCGCGGCACCGCTCGCATTTTTATAGCATTCCTATCTTTCGATAGTATGCAAGCAATCCTTGAATTCCAGAGTTGTAGTAACCAGGATCCCCATACTGTTGCTGTCCTATTCGGCGCAAGTCCCAAACATCTCGAGCAAGAACAGTACGGAACGGCAAGCCGATCTCAGCCGCCTTTGTGGCACGCCCCAAGGATTTATAGGTCCTCGTCAGCGCATGATCGGCCTGTTTCATCACGATCGCACCGCCCTCGTTCCTGGCAAGGAATCCAAGGCCGTCTTGCGGCATGTGATGGGCTTCCAATCCGTCACCCACTGGCCCTGGATTAAGGTCCCCAAAACGACCCGAATCGTTCTCCGCTACGATCTTGCAAACATTGTGGACCAATATCGGCGTGGCCCCGGCGAGTACATAGTACGTGTGCAGTTGCGCGACCGTCAGGTTCCATCGATTGGCGGCGCCGGGAGTGGCGCGGACGGAGAGGACGGTGACGTGGGCGTTCTTTACCGTGTTGAGGGAGTGGTGGGCTTGCAGGCGGCCGGCGGGCACCCAGGTGTGGAGTGTGTCGTCCCAGAAGGGGTGCTTTGACGTTGTGTGGAGAGTGGACGATGTTCCGTCGGCCGCTTCAACCGTGAGGTCGACGAGGTCCTTGTCGTAGTTGATCCAGGTGGCCGTGACTTCTCGGGGCCCCTTGTGCTTGCCTGTGTCGGGGTCGGCCGCTTCTACCTTGTCGCCGGTCTTGATCTGGCCGATCGGCTTGGTGGCGCCGCCTTCCATCAGGACAGGAGTGGTGGGTGCGAAGCTGCACCCGCCCTCCTCTACACCCGCCTCATACGTTGCGAGGATGCTCAGGATGTTGAATGCGTCAGTCCCGAAGACCTCTGCTGAGTGCCCGTGGGTCGCAGCCTCGTACTGGTCCTTGTAGTAGTCGAATTGGCCCTGGGGGGTGCTGAGCTGTATCGCGAGTTGCGCGGTGGCCCAGGCTTCGTCGGCCTGGTTCTGCGCGTAGTTGAGGAGTGAGGAGCAGTTACCTGTCAGACAGTCGGCTACGTAGGTGGGTGTCTGCTCGAAGTGCCACGCGTTCCTGCCGGCTTGTACCGCCGGAGCCGCGAAGGACTTGCCGGCGGACTTGAGCCAGTTGCCCACGGAGCTCGCCACCGAATGTCCGCCGCCCCCCTTGCCATCGCTCGGTGCAGAGGCGGTGGGCACTGAATGGTGCGCGACGGTCGAGCCGCCGCCCTGCTGGCAGCCGGCGTTGCAGTAGCTGGCCCCGCCGTCGACCGGGGCGAGCATCTGGCCGGTGGGGTCGGAGTGGGTGACGGGGTTGTCGCCGGCGTAGGTGTAGCCGCCGATTTGGTTGGGGTCGGAAGCTTCGAGGATGGGGTCGGCGGATAGGAAGCGGCCGGTGGTGGGGTCGTATTCGCGTGCGCCGAGGTTGGTCAGGCCGGTGGTCTGGTCGGTGGTGCCACCGACGATGCCCTTGTCGTCGTGCCAGGTGGCGGGGCGGGGGGTGCGGTCGCCGCCGTAGGGGGTGAGTTCGCGGAATGTTGGGGTCTGGGCGGTGTTGTCCAGGCTGATGATGCCCGTGCCCTGGTCGTTGCTGAGGACGAAGCTGTAGCCGGTGCCGGTGGTGAAGCGTTCTGCGGTGGCACCGCCGGGCAAGGGGAGGCTGCGGACACCGGTGACGCTTCCGCCGGTGGAAGTGATCTCCTGATCCGGCAGGAACAGGGTTGTCGTCCCGCTCGGGTCGGTGCGCAGCAGTTGGTTGCCGTCGGCGTCGTAGATGTAGCTCGTGGAGGCGGTCTTGCCGTTCCCGGTGAGGGTGGCGAGATCGCCTTCGTCGTCCCACGTCAGGCTGTCGGCGGTCGGTGTGGAGGTAGTGTCTCCGAGCGCATCGTAGGTGTACGTGGCCGCGGGGCCCGTGGTGCCGTCGGGTGACGTGACCTGGGTTGAGGTCAGGGTGTCCGGCTGCTCGGTCTGGTCGGTGGGCTTTCCGTAGTGGTAAGCGGTGGAGGTGTCGCCTGCGCCAGCGGTCGTGCCATGGTCGAGCTCGGTCTTGCGGTTGCCGTCGCCGTCGAAGTTCCAAGTGGTCCAGTAGGGGTTGGGACCACCGACGGTGGCGGTGCCGCTGGTGGACGGCGCTCCAGCGCAGGCGTCGGTGGCGGTCCATGCCTCAGCCATTCGGCCCATGAGGTCGTACCGGTAGCACTGCGTGTCGGTGGATGTCCCAGCGGACTGGACATCGGTGATGCGGGTGATGTTGCCGTAGGGGTCGCGCTTGTACTGGGTGTCGTCGACGTTGGTGGCGTCGCTGGCACGGGTGGAGGTGGCGTCGGTGAGTGCGCCGGTGTGCTCGTCGAATTGGTTGGTGAGCAGGTTGCGGTTGGTGAGTTTGCCCAGGGTGGTCTGGCTGACGCGGCTGTAGGCGTCGTAGGTGCTGGTGGAGGTGTAGGTGCTCAGTCCTCCCACGGCCAGGGGAAGGCCCATACTCGTGTAGGTGGTGGTGACCGTCTCCTGCGGCAGTGTGCCGGCGGCCGGATAGGTCGTGGTGAGAGGGAGCTTGATGTTCGGGGTGTACGTGTTGGAGTACGCAAAGCTGGTCTGGCCGAATTGCGTGAGCGTGCTGGGCAGAATGACCTTGCTACCGGTTGGCTGGCCGAGCACGTTGTAACCGGTGATGGCGTTCGTGTAGGTCCCGGCTGTGGCGTCCGTGCCCGGTACGTAACGGCTGGAGGCTGTCAGGCGGCCGATGCTGTTGGCGACCGCCGGATCGTCGTAGGTCCAGGACGCCAGCTCAGGGGCTGTGTCGTCCGGCCCGTCGAACTCGCCGGTCTTGCGGCCAAGGGCGTCGTAGTCGTACGACAGTGCCTTGCCTCGGACATCCGTGGTGGAGGCCACGTTCCCGGCCGCGTCGTAGGTCATCGATGTGTGACCGGTGTCCGGGTCGGTCTGGTCGGTCTTCTGTCCGAGCAGGTTGTAGGTGTAGGCCCGGGTGTTGCCGCCGGGGTCCGTCAGGGAATCCAGTTGGCCGTGGTCGCCACCCTTGTCAAAGGCGTACGTAGTGGCCTCGGGACTGCCGCCGGTGACCCGGGTACCGGTGACCGTGGGCATCGAGGTGTACGTGTCGACCTCGGTCGTACGTCCGCGGGCGTCGGTGAACGTCGTGGTCGGGGTACCACCGGTCGGCGGGATAACGGTGGTGCGGTCCCCGCCGTAGACCGTCTGGGTCTGAGAGACGACGCTTGCCTTGTCTTTGGACACGTCCAGAACCGGCCGGCCCAGGCCGTCGAAGGTGACGACATCCTGGTTCGTCACCTGCGGATCTGTGGTGGCACTGACCAGGGTGGTGCTGGGCGTTGTGGAACCGTCCCAGTAGGGGCCGTTGGTCTTCCAAACCCAGCCGCGTGTGTCGTAATAGGTGTCGGTCAGCAGCCGACCGCCGGCGGGGGTCTGCGTCTGGGTCTGACGCGTGCGCAGCAGCGAGTCATAAAGCTCTGTGCTGACGGTGTAAGTGCCGTCTTCGTTCAATTGCTTGGTGGTCACCGAAGACGCGGTCGGCGAGACGACGTAGCTGTACGTGGTGTTGGCGGACTGTGTCGCTTTAGCGCGGCCGGGGAGCCACACGCTCGTCGTTCGGCCCAGGGCGTCGTACGCGGTGTCGGTCTCGGCGCCGTTGGGGTCGACCGTTGAGGTGATCTGGCCACGTGCGGGGTCGATGGTGGAGGTGCTTGTCTGGCTCTTGGCGTTCTTGACCGCCTCGGCGGTGGTCTGGCCGGCTGTGGTGGTGTAGTCGGTGTGCGTGTTGTGGCCCAGAGCGTCCCAGGTGTCCGTGGGACGGCCGTACCCGCTCTCCACTGCCGTCGCGCCCTTGACCTCGTAAGTGAACGCGCCCGCCGAGTAGTCGGTGGCCTGTTCAGAGACTGTGGGGTCGCCCTTGGTGGGTGTGTCCTGTGGCCAGGCCAGGGGCGCCGGCGGGAGGGCGCTGGGGGCGGTGTCGTAGAAGGTGCGGGTGTCGGAGATGACGGCGCTCGGGCGGGACAGGCCCGACGGGTAGCCCAGGCCGTCGGAGGTAGTGCTGTCGCCGGTGGCACAGGCCCCTTGGTCGGTCTCGACCTCGGCAGGGAGTCCGACGAGGTTGAGGCCGGCATTTGCGGGTGCGTACGTGGTCGACGTGCACTTCTCCTGGGCGGGCACCGAGATGTCGCCCTTGTCGTCGGTGTAGCGCAGCAGCCCGCTGGCCTTGTCGTAGGCGTTGGTGCTCTGCGTGGTGCGCCATGTGGTCGTGGCACCTGAGGTAACAGCGGTGCTGACGATGGCGGAGTCCGGGCGGACCATGTTCGCCGTCAGGGCCGGCAGGCCGCTGCGGCTGCGCGTGGCGGTCGCCGGGCTGATCCAGTACGACTTCACGGTCGCGGCAGCCGGCGGCCCGCCGTCGGCGGTGTAGGTGACGCTCTCGCGGACGCTGCCCGCAAGCAGATTGTTGTCGGTGACCGTCGAGGAGGCGCCGGGCACAGTGACGTCAGGGGACAGGCTGACGGTCGCGGTACGGGTCGCGTTGCCCGGGAGCGTGTCGCCGTCCATGCCCAGGTAGTAACGGGTGTCCGTCAGTGTCTTGGTGTCCGATCCCGCGCCGACGCGGGTCTGCACCTCGGGGTAGCCGCGCCACTGGCCCCAGGTGCGGTACTTGGCCTTGACGATCTCGTTGTCGTCGTAGTGCCAGCCGGGATTGCCCAGGTAGCCGTAGCTGGTGGTCTCGGCCGGTGCGCCGCCGGTCGCGTCGTTCTCGGCGACCGAAGAGACCAAGTACTTGTTGAACCAGTCCAAGACCATTGAGGAGGCACCGGGCGGCGTCCAGTACACCGGAAAGCAGGGCTTGGTGTTGGCCGACTGGGCCACCGAGGCGTTGCACGAGGCGCCGGTGTAGTGGACGGATATCTGTTCGCCGGCTTCGGTGGTGATCCCGGAGATGCGGTAGCGCACGAGGTCCGGGTAGCCGTTGCCGGTGTTGTACCGGTTGGTGAGCTTCTCCCCGGCGAACGTCACGGGCGGCATCGGGACGTCCGTGCCCTCGTCGCCTGTGCGGGTGATGGAGTCCAGCCACAGTGCGGGCTTGGTGTTGTCGCCCGGCGGCGGGAAGGACTGCGCCAGGGCGTACGTGTCGATCGCCGGGTAGTTCTTGCTCGTGGCGTCGTAGATACCGGTGCTGATCGACGTCAGCCGCTTGAGCGACCAGAACGACGGCGCGTGCGTGCTGCACGAAGCTCCGGAGTTGCAGTTCAGGTCGTAGGGGACGTCCGGCCAGTTCGCCGTGTTCGACGCGATCGGGTCACAGGTTCCCGTGGTGCACCGCTCACCGGTTGTGAAGGTGACGCGCTGCGGAGCGACCGTGTTGCCGTTGCCGAGGCCGTAGTCGATGTGGTCGAGGTACCCGCCGCGGGTGTAGGAGACGCCGGTGGTGCCGTTGTCTGCACCGTAGTAGTTGGTCTCTTTGTTGTAGTGGTAGACGATCGCGTTTCCGTGCAGGTCAACGACTTCGTCGAGGTTCCACTGCCATGCCTGCGCGCACGAGGCCTTGGCGAAGGTCGTGTTGTAGCAGGGGTCCGTGGAGTTGACGCCGTAGACCGGCACGGTCCAGGCGGAGTTGGTGGTTCCGTAGGTGGGGAGGCTGTCCCGGCCGAAATAGTAGACCGTGCCGTCGGTCGTGGTGATCTTCCAGTAGTCACCGTCGTAGGTGCCGTTCTGGGTCGACGAACCGGTGGTGACCTGCTCGACCTTCTCCCCGTCGTCATCGGACAGGCGCCACCCGGTGGGCGTGGAGGCATCCTGCACGATGTCGCTGGAGTGGCCCGCGAATGAGACGTGCAGGATCTGCCCCGCCCAGCAGCGATCCGAGGTCTTCGGAGCGGTGCCGGCCGGATCGTCCGAGCACGACGTGTAGGAGCGGGTGACCGCGCCCGGCTCGAGGCTCCAGCCATCACCGATCCAGCCGGCTTGATTGTCCGTGGAGGCCAGTCGGCCGTCGATGGACTGGGAGTCGTACGACAGCGACAGCGACGGCGTCAGCCCGCCCGCGGCCGGGGGCACGGAGATGGGGTAGCTGTAGGTGAAGTCGCCGCTGCTCTGCCCTGACGCCCAGGAGCCCGAGGGGGCCAAGGTCGTGGCCGAGTAGTCCCCCGCGCCGCCCGACACATCTGCGGCGATCGCCAGCACCAACGTGCCCGTTGGAGCCGCGGTGTGCCGCGCTGCCGTAAGAGCGCTGGCCCTGGCGGTCGTCGAGGACGGCGTTCCCGATGACAC
Source organism: Streptomyces sp. NBC_01190 (assembly GCF_045039895.1). Lineage (NCBI taxonomy): Bacteria > Bacillati > Actinomycetota > Actinomycetes > Kitasatosporales > Streptomycetaceae > Streptomyces > Streptomyces sp. NBC_01190. Next base: position 6,929,589 of record NZ_CP108580.1, on the reverse strand, counting down.
GGTGGTGCCCGGCAGGGTGACCTGTGCGGTCACGCGCCCCGTCGCGGGATCGTTGCTGTCGTGCGCCAGCGGTGTCTGCGTGCGGCACTGGGCCTTGTCCGGAGTGGTCAGCGCACAGGACGGGAGCTGGACCAAGCGCAGCCGGGAGGACCAGTCACCGCCGTAGGCGTCCTTGAAGGAGGAGTAGTCCATCGAGACAGAGGCCGTGCCACCGTCTCCGCTGCGAGTGGACTGGGCCGTGAAGACCAGGCCGGTCACGCCGGCTTCGGTGGCCGTCGTGTGGTCCTGCAGCCGGACAGTCACGCGAGAGGTGCCGGTCTGCGAGAGCCGAAAAATGTTTAGTCCCTCCGCAGATCCCTCGGCTCGTAGCGCAACTGAAATGTGCGCACCTCGTCCTCGACCATCCGGTAGACCGTGATCCGACTCAACAGTTCGCCCTTGACCTGGGATATTCGACCGCGCTCTTTACCATCCGACGCCTCGCCAATCCACGCCTCAATGTACTCAGGGAGGGTGAAGGTCAATAGGTAACCTCGCGGGGCATCGTCTGCAGGGACAAGTGTCCACTCGGCGCTTTCATCCCAGCTACGGCGTACCATTACACGGTGCGCTGGATGCTCCTCCGCGTACGCCACGAAGCTTGAGCCGTCCAGCGTCGTGAGGGGCAGAATGAAAGGTGCAGCAGGGAAGCCGATCAGCATCTCGGCCTCCTGATGGTGCTGCAGCTTGGTTGCGAACTCGACCACTGACGGCAGAGCGGCGCGGACGAATTGGCCAGCGACACCGTGGGCAGCGTGGAGCGCTCCTGGCCGCTCCTCGGAGAAGGGCATCCCTGCAGAGTCTCCTCCCGTTTCGAGCAGAGTGCGCAACACGGAGCGCATCCATGTGACCCTGTTCCTCGACTGGGAACCTAGACCTGATTCGAACAGTAGTCCGGCACTTTCGCGCACCGGGTCAAGCAGCCACCGGAAGGATGCCCCGGACAGGTCCACCAGAGAGATCTGATGTGCAAGTGCGTACTCCTGCGTAGCCTTTGTAAACCCGCTGGTCGAAAACAGGGCATAGGAGTATTGGTAGCGACGTCGGGGGCGGCCACTTGCTCCGGTGGCGAAGTTCTCGTTGACGTCGCGAATCAGCCCGTGGGCTTGGCGCACGTCGCGCAATCTACATGGCGTGTCGCGAAACTTCGCTTCCAGGAAGAGGCGTATAGGCAGCGAGAACGCAGGAGTGAAGGCGAACTGACCAAGAACATCAACCTGATGACGGGCCCCGCGCCCCTGGACGAACAAAGTGTGCTTCCCCTGTTGAGACAGTTCTACTGGGTCGTCAGCGACCGAGGTCAGCAGCTCGTAGCCGCTGCGCCTCAGTAGCCATGCCAGCGCTTCCTCCAAGAGGTAGCCTCGGAGTTGAGCCTCTGTAGCCATAAGTTCCGCCTCGAATCGACTGGGACGAGGCGCGCTGCCCTGCCCGATCTGACTGCTGACACGGGCATTGCCCAGTGCCGTGTACTGGGCAATGCCCCGCTTCGCCCTGCTCCAGGAGCACTCACCTGCTGGAGAGGCTGGTGGCGCCTCAATGGCTAAGCCGCAGATTGACGCTCACCCTCGTACATCCAGGCGATGACGTCGAAGACTCGCACCACCGCGATGTCGTCGCCGATCCCAGACTTCTCGCGCAGCCGGAGCAACTGCCGGTACAGCGCCATCTCGTCTGCCTGCAGCGCCTGACACAGCGCGGCCCAGAAGGTGTTGTCCGCCTTCGGGCGTTCCAGGAGGGACTTGACCCGGCTGTCGTACACCGGAATCAAGCCGGGCCGCTTGCGGGCAAGTAGCTTGCCCGCGACGACCGCCCCGACCCCGTCCGGCTTGTTGGGGTACTTCTTGACATCACAAAGACGCTCCCACAATTGCCATGCCGGTCCGTCTTCCGCAACGAGCGGAGCGTTGTCGGGATCCTCCAGCCGAGCGTCACGCGGGAGGGCGGACAACAGCCGCGCCCAGTGGCCGTCCGGGTCCGTCAGGAGGTCGACTGCACCGTGCCCGGGCACTTCGACGCTGAGCATCGTGATCGCGACCAGGTCCTCACAGGTGAAACGGTTCGCGTCCGCTTCACTGTCGCCGCCGCCACCGAGCCGCTCGAAGTACGCCCCGGAATAGTACAGATCACCCTTGGCACGCCGCCGCGTGAAGTACTCCACCAAAAGGCGTACGGCTTCGCCGTCATTCCAATAGATCTTAGGAACCCTGAGCGCGATCACGACTCCCCCGAATGACTTCCGCCGCGCTGATCAGGAGCATGCTACTGCTGACGCGACAGCGGGGCGGGGTGTTCATATCAGCACCAGCTCGCCTGTGGTTGTAGCTATCGACTGCAGCACCGAGACGCCGGAACCATGCGGAGCCATGAATAGTGCCCCTGCTGATACCCCTCGACCTGCTCCACCGCTTCACGCTAGTCCTCGTTGGGGGCATGTACCTAGCCTCGGGCTTTCATGAAGCGGGCTGTCCGACGGGTGGTCGGATAAGCGAAAAATGCCTCTGACCAGCAAGAATGAGGATTGTCGAGGTCCTTGCCCCTGCTCCAGCCGGAGGCACTTCCCAGATGAAGAAGCGTATCGGGTCCTATCCCCGCGTCCGCGTTGAGGGCGGCGGCCGGGCGGTGGTGTCCCAGGCCGGGGCCGTGCTCCTGATCGAGACAGTCCGCAAGAGCGCGCTGGGCCAAGCGATATCGGCGGCGCTCGCGCCCTGGCGAAGCCCGAGGGCGGTGCACGATCCGGGCAGATCCTGCTGAATCTGGCCCTGGCGGTCGCGTTGGGCGGGGACTGCCTGGCGGATGTCGCAATGCTGCGGGCCGAGCCGGCCGTGTTCGGACCGGTGGCCTCCGACCCGACCGTATCCCGCCTCATCGGCACCCTCGCCGCAGCCGGGACGAAGGCCCTGTCCGCGATACGGGCCGCCCGGGCCGAAACGCGTGAGCGCGTGTGGAACATGGCCAAGGACGCGGCCCCGGATGCGGCAGGGCACGTGATCGTGGACCTGGACGGGGTGCTCGTTGTGGCCCATTCCGAAAAGCAGGACGCCACCGCGACCTGGAAGAAGACCTTCGGCCATCATCCCCTGATGGGGTTCGTCGATCACGGAGGCGGTGGAAGCGGGGAGCCGGTGGCCGGGGTGATACGGCCGGGCAGCGCAGGCTCCAACACGGCCGCCGACCACATCGAAGCCGCCCGCATCGCGCTGGCCCAACTGCCCAGGAAGTACCGGCGCGGACGCCGGACCCTGATCCGTACCGACTCCGCGGGCGGTACCCACGAGTTTGTCGCATGGCTCGCGAAGCGCGGCCGGTGGCTGTCGTACTCGGTCGGGATGACCATCACCGACGCCATCCACCAAGCGGTCCTCACCGTTCCCGCCTCCGCGTGGACGACGGCCGTCGAACCGAGCGGCCAGGTCCGCGACGGAGCCTGGGTCGCCGAACTCGCCGGCGACGTCCTCAAGGGCTGGCCCCAAGGGATGCGGCTGATCGTTCGCAAGGAACGCCCGTATCCCGGCGCCCAGTTGCGGATTACCGACGCCGACGGCCTGCGGCTCACCTGCGTAGCCACCAACACCGCGGACGTTCCGATCGCCGCACTCGAACTGCGGCACCGCCAGCGGGCCCGCGCGGAGGACCGCATCCGGGCCGCTCGCGCCACCGGCCTGCGCAACCTTCCCCTGCACGGCACCGCGCAGAACCGGATCTGGCTGGAGATCGTCCAGCTCGCCCTCGACCTGCTGGCCTGGATGCCCATGCTCGCCCTGACCGGCGAAATCCGCAGGTGGGAGCCCCGCCGACTCCGGCTCCGCCTCTTCTCCGCCGCCGCCCAGATCGTCACGACCGCCCGCCGCCGGCACCTGAGATTCGCAACCCACTGGCCCTGGACGAACGTGATCACCGACGCCCTGGCGCGGCTCGAAACTCTCCCGAACCCCGGCTGACCACCCGTTCCCGGCCCTGCGAGCGGCACCACCCCGACCGGAGCAGTGGAACCCGGCGCCCACCCGACGCGTCAGTCGGGCCTCCGGCCTGCCCGTCAGCAGCCACCGAACGCGTGATGGTCCGCCGACTCCGTCAGCGGACCATCACGAAAGATCGAGGCTAGCGGCAATAGTTCCAGCCATCATTCAATAGAATATTCTAATATTTCCTCTGGAACTCGGTCGAGGTCGCGCCCCGCGACCAGAGCCTGCCGCAGGTGCCCAGGGAGTACACCGGGTCACAGGAGCTGGACGCAATTTTGCACCTCTGCGGCCTCTTCCCTGTCATCGACAGTAGAGTCCGCCTTCTCACGCTATTCTCGCCCCGGACGCGTTCCCGCCCAGGCGCAAAGAGAGCTGGGGCATGAGGCAGATCGGCAGTCGGTATGGACCACCCGTGACATCTCGCTCGTGGGAGCGCCCGCGACCGGCACGGCACTGCTCCAAGGACGGCAGGGGACGGACGAGGTGGCCAGGTCCGTTCTGACCGACGAGCTCGAATCGGTCCGACGCAGGGCCCGCGGATTACGCAGGGATTTCGCCCTCGATCCCAAGCCGATCGCACGGGGCGGTCAGGCGACGGTCTTCGGCGCTGTCCACAAGCCCACCGGTGTTCGAGTCGCGCTCAAGAAGCTCAATTCGCATCTTCCTGACGCTCAGGCCCGGATGCGGCGTGAGGTGGAGGCGGCCCGCCTGTTCGGGGACAATCCGCATGTGCTGCCCGTGTTGGACTGGAGCCCGTCGCACGACTGGTTCGTGATGCCGTTGGCGGATGACACGGCCAGGGGACTGGCCACCGGGCTCACGGAGGCGGCAGGGCTTCGCGCATTGGTGACGGCCATCTGCGAGGCATTGCGTGAACCCCACCGGCAAGGCTGGGTTCACCGGGACCTAAAGCCTGACAACGTCCTGTGGCTCGGCGAAGAGTGGGTGGTAGCGGACTGGGGCCTCGGGGGGCGTCCTCGTGGAGAGACCACGCACCCGCGCCGCACACAAATAGGGGTCCGGTTCGGGACCGAGGGATTCGCGGCGCCGGAGCTGGCGGTCGACGCACATGAGGCGGGGCCGTCAGCCGACGTCTACAGCATCGGACAGATCATCGGCTGGGCGCTGACAGGGGCCTGGCCCCAGCCGAACATTCCCCTGCTGCCTCCATCCGGGTCCTGGCGCACCATCATACGGGCGGCCACGCTGCACGATCCCGCGCGGCGTGTCGGGACAGTGGATGAACTCCTCTCCCTGATTGCGGCGGAGTTCGACACACCCACCGATTTGACCACCCGAGGCAGGCGGCTTCTAGCCTCCGACGGAGCGCGTGACGAGTCGACGCTCACCGCGCTGTTCCGGATGGCGGCCCAATCCGACCTCGACCACTCCTTCTTCCAGAGCCTCCTTCTCACCCTCAACGAAGACCAGATCCATACCGCGGTGTCGGCGGATGCGCTGGCCGTCGGCGAGGTGGTACGAGCGATCCGTCCCTTGTTCGCGAACGGATCCCCCGGGCGACTGTCCGACGACGACCGGAGCCGTACCTTGACGTGGCTTCTGACGGTCGCCGAGCACGCCGAGGCCCTCGTTCAGTGGGACCTGTTCGACGAGGCAACCGACGTCATCTTGTACCTCATGGCGGCTGGGCCGGCGAGTCCGGACGTCGACAGCCAGATCGGCGCGTGGATAACTTCCCGGTCAGCCACTGCGGCCTCGATCGTCGCCGCGGTGCTACGCCGGACCACGCGACAGCCACGTCTCATCGACTGGGCGGACGGCAGGGCGATGGACCAGCGCATTCGGCTGGCTCTCCTCCCTCGGCAGCCGACCGGCGGCGTCCTACCCGCCAGCGGTGCCGATATCGCGACGGGGGGCCGGACGGCACCGTCACGCACCCGCGGACAAGGTGGCGCCGAGCGGTACTCCTGTCGGCGGCGATCCTTACTGCCATCACCGCCGTATTGGTCGTGGTCGACCCATTCGCGAACGATACGGATGGCTCACCACGGAGCCCCGTCTCGAGTCCCGACGAGAACGGTGTCGCGGGGCTCCCAAGCGTCCCCAGCGAACTGGCCGACCAAACGAGCATGCAACATTTCGTCGAAGCGTGGGACGGCTATCCGGGCTGGAGTCAATGCCGGTCGGCCTCTTCGGAAAGTACGAGCCTCACCGGCAGCTTCCCGGCTCATCAACCCAAAGCCGGCTTGCCCACCCACAGCTTCTCCTGCACCAATGACGGCAATCTCACGGTGATTTTCGCTGACTACTCGGTGGGCGACGGTTATGAGAAGGTGGCCCGGACTTACTTTGATGCAGCACCGCCCGCCCAGCCAGAGGGCCGCGAGAAGGCACCCCCCTCGGGCCTGCACGTCTTCGCGTGGAGCCCCACGCAACGGGCGGTGGTGTGGACGGATGCCGAGAGTCGCCTGATCGGCGTGGCTGTCACGAGCAGTCGGGAAACCGACCTTGTCGAACTCTGGTCGAGGTACCGACCTTCATGACTCGGCCCGCCACAGGCGCGAACCGCTATCCGTCACCCGTTCATGGTGTCGACGCCCGGATCTGGTCCACGCTCACCCACCCGCACACCCGGCGGGCGCCGCTCACCGCGATGCCGAGAATCCACTCCTGCTCCGGGAACAGCTCGGGATTGTTGTCGTACTCAGTCACCAGGAATTTCTCATATCGCCTGGCCGGTTCGACAACAGGGGACCGTGCGTCCGCCGCAGTGAACAACAAGATCTTGCGTGATGGATGCAACGCAACCGTCAGGGCCCGAGGATCACATGTCTCTATCGGGCCGTAGCGGGGTTCGATACGCACGGGCCAGCCATGCTGGACACCTGCCACGTACGTGATCGGCACGGAGCCGCCACCGGCACAGTCGTCCTCCTCGACGGACATGAACATCTGGACCTTGAAGCCCCGCGGGACGGCCTTCACCGACTCAATAGGGCGGTTGCAGCGCGAGGTCTGCGCGATGGGCAGCCGCAGTTGCTGAGCTCGACCCCCTCGCCACAGCCAGATATACCAGGCATTGGCTACCAATTGGGCTCGATTCGCCTTCAAGCTGACCGCAGCGTCCTCGTGACCGTCTCCGTCGACGTCGGAATAGCTCGGCGGCCCCGACACCTGCCAAGTGAGCTTTCCGAGGTCGCTGTTGGTGACCTGGGCGAAGCCGTTGACCAACTGCACGGTCGAGGCCGTCATCGCGTCGTACCAGAGGAGGTTCGCGAAGTCGATCCTGCGGATCTCCTTTGACGCCACCGGAACTGTGGTGGACGCCGAGGGCTGGGCAGACGTACGCGGAGCGGCGTCGTCGGTGCGATCGTGGCATCCGGTCAGCGCCGCGATTGCGCAGAGCAATGCGAAGCAGCAAACGAAGCTCCGCGAGGACGGCGCCGACGGCCGGTTCTCCGCCGCTTTGAGCGCTTCGGTCGTCAACGACGCCTCCAGACAAGTCGTCGGTCCTGGTCCCTCTCGGTGAGGCTTCGCTGATGACAACAACTAACACATTGAGTTGATCTGCCGCAGGGGAAACGGCAGCAGGCGAGCCTGGGCAAGGCTTGGAAGATGTCGGATTGGTGTTCCAGCGGATGAGGCGAAGATCACGGCTGCGCGAGAGGGGCGGTCCACAGGGGAGGAAGACTGGGAAGGTGTCCGGGCGATCAATAACTGCAGGGTCTGTACGGTGACCGGGTCTGTTCCGTAGTCGGCTCTGTTCCGTAGTCGGTGGTGACGGTGGGTGCTCGCCGGTGATCATCGAGTGTGCATGATGCGAACACGCTTGTAGGAACGGTGTTTTCGGGGTTGTCGGCGTTGGTCATCGAGGAAGTGGCGGACGGTGGCGAGATAGTCCGGGTTTAGGCTCGGACCCGGGATGTTCCTGTTCCCTGTCCGGTGTGCGGGGTGGTGACGCAGAGGGTCCACGGGTATCACGGCCGGACGGTGCGGGACGTTCCTCTCGACGGTCGGCAGGTCGTGGTCCGGGTGAGGATACGACGGCTGGTCTGCCCGGTCCGCAGCTGCAGTCGGCAGACTTTCCGAGAGCAAGTACCCGGGCTCCTGGAGCGCCATCAGCGCCGCACCACACGTCTGACCAGCCAGCTCTCTGAGCTGGTCAAGGAGTTATGCGGCCGGGCGTCCGCCCGTCTCACCCGGTCGCTGGCCATGCCCGTGTCGTACGCCTCCGCCCTGCGGTTGCTGCGGCAGGTGCCCGTGCCTACGGTCCGGATCCCGCGGGTGATCGGGGTCGACGACTTCGCTCTGCGGCGCCGACACAGCTACGCCACGATCATCATCAACGCCGAGACCGGCCAGCGGATCGAGGTACTGCCCGGCCGCGAGGCCGCCACTTTGGAAGCCTGGCTGCGCGAGCATCCTGGCATCGAGGCCGTGTGCCGGGACGGATCGGCCACCTACGCCGAGGCGATCCGCCGAGCCCTGCCCGACGCGGTCCAAATCAGCGACCGCTGGCACCTGTGGCACAACCTCGCCGAGGCCGTCCGCAAAGAGGTCGCCGCACACAGCACTTGCTGGGCGAAAACAGGCCCACCCCCGGCCGATGGCCGCCAGGCCGCCACCACCCGAGAGCGTTGGCAGCAGGTCCGCGCCCTGCGCGAGCGTGGAGTCGGACTTCTGGAGTGCGCACGCCGCCTGAACCTGGCTCTCAACACCGTCAAGCGCTACGACCGCGTTGCCGAACCCGAGCGGCTCATCCGCGCCCCCAAGTACCGGCCCACCCTCGTGGATCCCTACCGCGATCACCTGCGCCAACGCCGGCTGGAGGACCCGGCCGTCCCCGTCACCCATCTCCTCCAGGAGATCAGGGATCCGGGCTACACCGGCAGCTCGAACCTGCTCGTCCGCTACATCAACCAGGGCCGTGTCGAGGCCGACCGGCCCGCGCTCTCGCCCCGGCGCCTGGCCCGCTACCTGCTCACCCGCCCCGACCGTCTCAAGGATCACCAGCGGGAACGAATCGAGGCCGCCCACGCCGCCTGCCACGAGATGACCGCTCTGGCCGACCTCATCCACCGCTTCGCCGCGCTACTGGAACCCGCTGACGGAAATGCCGCCCTGCTGAGCACGTGGATCGCCTCAGCCCAGGCCGAGGACCTGCCACACCTGCACGCCTTCACCCGCGGCCTCGAGAAGGACCGTGCCGCAGTTGACGCCGCCTTCACCCTGCCGTACCACAACGGCGGCACCGAAGGAGTCAACAACAAAACCAAGCTGATCAAGCGCCAGATGTACGGCCGCGCAAGCTTCCCCCTCCTCCGCCACCGCAACCTCCTGGGCTGACCACACCCACCGTCACCACCGACTACGGAACAGACCCATTCGCTGGACAGACCCCACCCCGGCGGGATCGCCCGGCCAGTTCTGGTGTGCCGGTGCGGGCGGCGAGATCGGCCGCAGCGCCGACGGCAACTGGCCGCTCTGCGCCCCCACGGCCCACCTCACCCACCAGCTCGTCTTCCCCGACTGCTGGGACGGCAAGAACCTCGACAGTCCCGACCACAAGTCCCATGTCGCGTTCACCTATGACGGCAAGTGCAGCGGCGCCTACCCGGTCGCCATCCCGAACCTCTCGTTCGTCATCGACTACCCGACCAGTGGTAGTGCCGGCAACCTCCGGTTGGCCACGGGCATGGCATCGTCCATCCACGGTGACTTCTTCAACGCCTGGGACAACGCTGCCCTCGGGCACCGCGTGAAGGACTGCATCACCCAGAAGGCCAAGTGCAACTCCGCCGGCACCTTCTGACCCTGCGGTCGGTGTGCGCTCTGGCGCTGCTGGCTGTCGGCTGCACCGCGCAGCCGACAGCCGGCAGGTCGTCGGCAGCGGCTTTCAACGCCACCGACACCGCTTGGATTCAGCTGATGATCCCCATGGATGAGCGTGCGCAGTTCCTGACCGAGCTGGCTCCTTCCCGCACAACAGACCCGACGCTGGCCACGCTTGCGGCGAAGACCGGATCGACACTGCGCGGAGACCTGCGCCGCCTCCGCGCCGCGCTGCAGCTTTCAGGCATCCCCGATACCCGCCCCCACGAGGGGCACAACATGCCGGGCATGGTCAGCCTCGACACCCTCGAAAAGGCGTCCCCCACAAACGGCCAAGCGTTCGACCGGATTCTCACCGACGCGCTGAGGGCCCATTTCACGCAGTCCCGGATGCTCTGCGCCAGCGAGCAAACCCAACGCCGGGCCGACACGGCGAAGGCACTGGCCGCAGCCATCGCGAAGAGCGCAGCCGAACAGACCTCCCGGCTGGACAAGCTGCGAGCGGCCCAGCCTGCGACGTCCGGCGCCGAGACCACGGTGACGCCCTGATGAGGGACTGCGCACACCGGGAAGGGTACGAATCCGGGTGACCGACCGACACCGGGCAACCTGACAGCGCCTCAGATTCGAGCTCGGAGCGAGAGGTATATTTGTGGCGCAAAACGCCTTAGGAAGCGTCAGAAAACGCTCTGACCTGCGGAAATTCCGGAAACTCCGGAGCCGTGTGCGCAGGTTCGAATCCTGCCTGGGGCACCCACAACATGGGAACGGGCATGTCGGTTTTGCCGTGTTCGTCCATGCTGGGTGTCATGATCGGGCGCGCTCACCTCGGTGAGTGCGTCCGATTTTTTGTTCCACGGCGCTAGCTCACGGGTGACGGACGTCAGTTCGTCAAGCTGATGTCCGGGGATGGTCACCCTCAGGGTCACTTCTTCGCGTGGCCGGCTGTAGCGGACTTCTAGTCCGAATGCGGTGTAGAGCCGTCGTTGGATTTCTTCCGGGACCAGGGCGAGGTCCACGTCGAGGAGCGGGAGTGCCTCCAGCAGTGCCGCGTTGTCGGAGTGGCGAGCGGCCGGTTTCGGTGTTTTCAGGCGGGCGAGTTGTTCGGCGAGTTGTGTGCGCTGGGCGCCGAGCGTGGCGTGCTCCCGGCGGATCGCGTCGCGGAACTGCTTTTCCTGGTCCGGGTCAAGATCTCCCGGGTCGTCGTCGGCGCCGAAGCCGTCGGCGAGGGTGCGGATGAGTCGTGCCTGACGCCGGCCGATGGCGCTGATGGCCTGTTCCAGGGCTGCCTGTTCCGTGGCGGTGCGGTCGCCGGTGTCCTGTGTGGTGTGGGCGGTTTGGAGTGCGGTGGTGAGGTGGCCGCGCCGGTCGGGCCCGAAGATTCTGGTGGCGAAGAACCGGGAAATACAGGTGATCAGGATTTCCTCGCGGATCCACAGACTCTTCGGGTGCTCAGGGAACCAGGGCAGATCACGGTGTTCGTTCGCATCGGGCTGGCAGGCGAAATACGGAATCCGGTGGCGGGTCTTGCCGAACATGCGGCGCCCGCAGATGTCACAGCGCACGTAGGACCGCAGGACATAGGAGCGCCTGGTGGCAGCATGCGTGTTGGCTCCACAAGCGGTGCGGGATCCCTGGCGCTTGCTGCCCACGCTGGAGGCGACATCGAACAGTTCCTTGGTGACCAGAGGCTCGTGGGTGGGGCGCTGGGACCAGATCCACTCCTTCGCATCGTTGTTGCGTCCCCCCTTCTTCGTCGCGCGGCGGTTCCAGACCTGATAGCCCGTGTATTTGGGATTGCGGAGAATCTCCCGCACGGCGGATCCGGTCCAGCGCCCGAGGGCCGCGTCGGGGCGGGTCGGCTCAGGCGGCGGTAGGTGGTGAGGTCCCGGTTCAGCCGGCCGGCGATGGCGTCGTAGCCGAGCTTGTCCAGCCCGCGGAGCTGGAAGATGCAGGTGACCGCCGGGGCCCGTGGCGGGTCGGGGATGAGCCGGTGCTTGGTACGGCCCTCGGCGCGGCGGGCCGGGACGGGGTGGGGCACCTTCTCGGCCAGATAGCCGTAGGGCGGCTTGCCCACGTTCCAGCCCTGGGAGATGTGCTCGACGAAGCCGTCCCAGGACAGCTCCAGCATCTGCAGTACGTACCACTCCGAGACCGCCTGCTTGACGCGCCGGGTGAGGGTCGGTGTGGCGCGCTTGGCCCTGGGGCCGGTGACGATGGGCTCGTCGGCAGCGCACAGCGCGACCCCGGCCTGCTCCAGTTCGTACTCGATCTTGGTGCCGAAGTAGGTCCGGCGGGCGACGCGTTCGATCGACTCGCAGATCACCGCGGCGAAGCGGCGGTCGGGGCGCTGGGCCTCTTCGAGGAGATCGGAGATGCTGCCGTCACGCGGGATGGGGATGCTGAACTGCCGGTGGGCGAGGGAATGGCCCCGCTGGTCCAGTTCCTTCCGGCCGGACTCCACGTCGTAGAAGCGGGCCACGATCACCCACCCGGGCGGCAACGCCGCCCGGGCATTGCGGAGCTGACGCGGCAGGGACAGCGTCGGGTCCTGGGCGTCCTCGGTGGACGTACGCCCCAGCCAGGCCACCGGCACACTCACCGGGACAGCTGCCGCGTCCGGGATGCCCGGCGCGGACCACGGCCGACCGGGTAGCGGGGTGCCCCAGGGCGGGGCGCCGGACGAGAACTCCGACATGTGCTGTCCCTTCCGACAGGTCAGGGCAGGAGCTCACGCCCGGCTGTCTCGAGCCGCGCCGCCGCGGTGGGCGTACAGCCACTCCAACACCATGCGGACCGCGACCGCTTGGCGCCGAGCCAGAGCGTGGGCGTCCTCGCCCTCGACGACGACGTACTCCACGACCACCCGCAAGCCGTCGTCTATGCAGGGCAGTTCGTCGGGGATGCGGGCGACCGACGACCATGGACGCTCCACCTCGGCCGTGCCGTCAAGACCGCGATCTTGTTCCTTGGCCCTGGGATCCGGTGAGGTACTCACGGTCCGTCTTCCGGCCGGGCGACACCCGCATGCGCTGTATGCGGATCGGTGTGCGCGTGCCAGCCGCGGTGACCTCCGAGAGCCAAGCCGTATGCCGCCGAGAACCGCCTGTCGATCGGGAGATCAGTGGCCTCCACGGTGACTCCTCCGGGCGCAACCTCGGTGCCGGATCGACGCCACGGGTTCATGTGCGCGGACGGTTCTGGCCGTGCGCGCGGATGCTTCAGGGCAGCGGTGCGCCGTTGCGGTACCCGCGGCGTTCTGGCCCGGCCGGGTGAAGACCAGGACGTCCTCGTGCTGGACCACCGCGAGCGGGATGCCCTGCCGGCGGGCGTCGCGGACGTTCTTCATCTGGAAGAACGACGGGCGCGCGATCAGTCCGCCGTCGCGGATGCCCGCGAGGAGGGCGACGCACCGCTCGGCCGGAGTGAGGCCGGCGGCCTGTCCGGCGGCCAGGACGGCCGAGGGCAGGTCGACGAGTTCGCCGCGCTCGCGCCAGGGACGCGTGGTCACGACCACGGTGCCGCCGGGGCGCAGGACACGTCGGCACTGGGCAAGAATCTCGGTGAAGGCCTCCAGGAGCCGGTCGGTGGAGACGTGGGCGAGGTTGGAGGGGTCGTGGCTGTAGCGGTAGTCCTTCTTGGCCACGCCGCGCTCGCCGGTGTCGCGGGTGGAGCGGACCTGTCCGTGCGCGGAGTTGCCGTACGGCGGTGAGGTGACCACGAGGGCCACCTCACCGTGCAGCGCGGCGGGGATGAGCCGGCCGAGGTGACGGGCGTCACCGCGGTGCACGGTGCCGGTGCCAGCGTCCGTTTCGCGGGTGGCGGAGGCCGCGTTGCGGCGGGCGAGGCTCGCCCACCGGGGTTCGTACTCGACGCCGATGGCGTGGCGGCCGAGATGGACGGCCTCGACGAGGGTGGTGCCGATGCCGCACATCGGGTCGAGGACCAGGTCGCCGGGGCGGGTGTAGGTGGAGATGGCGTGGGCGGCGATCCGCGGGAGCATCTTGGCAGGGTGGGCCGCCGAGCCGGGCACGTACCGGCCCCTGCGCTGGACGGGAGCAGACGTAGGTGCGGTGTTCCACACCGAAAGAGGAGAGGACACAGCGATACCTCCTTCGACCTGGGCCTTACGCGTGACGGATCGTGGACAGGGCGATGAGGTCACAGTGCCCCACGCCGCGCGAACCGTCTGCGGGAAGAGCGGGTACCAGGCCGTCTCCGGCGGGGCGGCCGTAGACGACCACGATGTGCTGCAGATAGCGGAAGCCGGCCGTGCGGGCGGCCGCGATCAGCGCGCCGAGCGGGTCGGTCAAGCGTCCGGACTCCCGGCGCTGACGCGTGGCCAGGAGAAGAAGCCCGCTATCGGGGAGGAGCCGGTGGACACGGTGGAAGAAACCCGACCAGCCGTCCTCCACAGCGCAGGGCATCCCGCTTCCCGCGGCCGGCAGCTCGCCGGTGCGAGTGGGGAGTGCGTCGGGGTGGAGTTCGGCGAGGAGGATAGACAGCCCCTTCGCTTCGCCCTCACCATCGGCTGACGTGAAGGACATGGAGGGGATCCGGGCGTCCATCCCGGGTGCCGCGTCCCGGATCGCGATCTTGAGCAGCGGCAGGGGCCGGTGGGGCGGGCGTCCGACGAACTCGGTCCGGACCCTGTCGATGGCCCAGGCAGGCAGCACCGCCCCGGGGATCGGAGCGACGTTGGGCTCATCCGAGCCGGGACACCAGACGGTCATCGGCAGCGGATGCTGGGCGGTACGGGGACGGGGAGCGGTAGAACTCGACATGGGCTGAGCGGCACCGGAAAAGAAGGCTCGCCGTGCTCGTGCTGACGCGAGTAATAGAGACTCACCGGCCGATCTTTGTCACCCCCTCACGCGCATTCAGCCTCCCGGACCACCCGCTCCCCCTCCAACAGCTCCCCGGTCACCCTCATCACCTATGACGTCTGCGCAGGTGGACCTACGTACGAACCAGTCACGGGCCATCAGCGAACCACCCGCGAACCACCCCCGCTCGCGCGAGAGAACGGTGCCGGCACCGTGCCGGTAACGGGCGTCATCGGACCACCCCCGCTCGCGCGGGAGAACCCCCGCCTCGGCACCCGCCGCACCGACATCAGCGGACCACCCCCGCCCGCGCGGGGAGAACGCCGAGCTGCTCCAGGATCTGTTTCCCGAGGTCGGACCACCCCCGCTTGCGCGGGGAGAACAACGTCACTGTCAACAACAGCATCGCGCCCACCGGACCACCCCCGCTCGCGCGGGGAGAACCCTTCACGATCAGGTGGTTTGGAGGGGCTTGGCCAGTTCTTGAAGTGCGTTCTGCGGCATGGCATCAGTCTCGCAGAGGCGAACGACCGAGCGTCTGGGTTTGTTCATGCGAGCCCGTCTCCCATGGGGTCATTGCTTCCGCGCGATCCGGTTGTCGGAGCGGGTCTCCCCGATGAGTCGGCCAGTAGATCAAGTACGCATGTCCGGCTAGTGCGTTGGCCACGAACGTTCGCTGGGTCGGTGTGACACTCCTGTCGGTGTTCGCGGTGCGCAGGCGTCATCCTCGTTGGCAACGTGATGGCTGTAGGGGATGGGGCGAAGATGGCAGATCCGGTCAGGGCACGGCGATTAAGTGATCAGGAAGGGCAGCGGCTGCAGCAGATCGTTCGGCGGGGCCGTCACGAGTCGGTGCGGATGCGCCGGGCGCTGATCATCATGGCCTCGGCGTCGGGCACCACCGTGGCGGCGATCGCCCAGCTGGTCACCGCGCACGAGGACACCGTCCGCGACGTTATCCACGCGTTCAACGACAGGGGGCTGGCCGCGCTGGACCCTCGGTGGGCGGGAGGCCGTCCCCGCCTGATCAGCGATGAAGACCGTGAGCGAGCTGGCGCTGTGCCGTCAGATCGACCTGACGGGCCTCGGTGGCCTGGCGGGCGGTCGAGCGGTCGAGCGGTCGAGCGGTCGAGCGGTCGAGCGGTCGAGCGGTCGAGCGGTCGAGCGGTCGAGCGGTCGAGCGGTCGAAGGACGGTCCCAGCCGGTTCGCGTGGTTGGTGATCGTGCCGACCGACCACTACGTCTGACGCGATGTCATTCCTGCTGACGCCGTCAGCGTGGAGCTGACGGAGACGTTCCTCGTCTTCACGGGAGAAGGTGCGGGCCATGGCCGGCTCACCCCCTTATGCGTGCGGGATGACGGATGACCGGTCAGGCGCTGACGGGCAGCAGGAACCGTCATGGTGATGGTTGCGTCGCAGATTCCACAGTCGGCTCACGTGGGGGTAGTCGTGACAACCGTGGTGACCTTGGTGACCGCTATCGGCGGCTTAATCGGCCTGATCGTCTCGTTGTTGTACGTGGCGAAGCAGACCAGGGCGGTCCTTGATCAGGTGCGCACTGGTAACAACCTGGCGGGGAACAGCGCACTGGATGTGCCACTCGCCAACCTCCGGGACGTCTACTTCAAGATGCTGGAGTACCCCGGCATGCGTGCGTACTTCTACGAGTCCAAGGCAGTGCCAGAGAGCGATCCGGAGCGTGAGCGCGTTTTGATCCTCGCGGAACTCCTGGCGGACGTTTTGGAAGGCGGGCTCATGTCCACTCGCCGTATTCCAGAGTCGGAGTCCTACGAAGACTGGCGGGACTTCTGCCAATTCATCCTGACGCACAGCCCTTCGACGCGCCTGATCACTTCGGAGCACCCGATGTGGTGGCGAGAGCTTCTCGCTCTATGACGGCTGGTGCGTTGGCCACGAACGTTGCCGGGGGTTGGTCAGGCGGCTTTGGGGTGTGGGCGGCCCCAGCGTTGTTGGCGTTCGCTGCGGATCTTGGCGCGTTCGCGGCGTTGGGCGGCCAGGACGTCGGGGTGGCGGGCGTTGGCGTTGCGCCAGCGCAGGTAGTCCTGGAGTCTGCGGGCGAGCACGGTGTGGTTGGGATGGTTCGAGCCGCCCATCACGAAGTTGCGCAGGGGCCCGAACCGGGCCTCGATCGGGTTTGCCCATGATGCGCTGGTCGGGGTCAGGCACAGCTCGACCTTGTTCTTCTTCGCCCAGGCCCGGACGGCCGGGGTCTTGTTCGCCGAGAGGTTGTCCATGATCACGTAGACGGGGGCGCCGTCGGGTCGGGCGGCCCGGATGGACTTCAGTGCCGCCAGGCTGTGGTCGCCGCCCTTGCGGCGGCGGGCCACGCCCCACAACTGGTCGTCCCCCAGGGAGTAGCAGCCGTGGAAGTACCGGATCCCGTGGGTGCGGTGGTAGGTGGCCGGCAGCCGGTCCGGCCTCTTCTCCCGGGCCCAGCCGGTCCCGGGGCACGGCCGGATGGACAGCGGGCCGAACTGGTCGAACGCGAAGCACCGGTCGGGGAAACGGCTGGTCACATGCTCGATGCGGTCGAGTTTGGTGTCCTTGTCGGGGTCGGTGGATTCCTTCCAGGTGCGGGTGCGCTGGAAGGAGATCCCGTGCTCGCGCAGGATCTGACGCAGCCGTTCGCGGCCGATCCGCACCCGGCGGCCGGGATTGCGGGCCAGGTAGTCGGTGAGCTTGCGCAGGCTCCACTGCGTGAACGGGCGCCCCAGCGCGGTGGGGCGGGTGGTGGCCGCCTGGATGATGAACTCGCGGTCCTCATCACTGATCAGGCGGGGACGGCCTCCCGCCCACCGAGGGTCCAGCGCGGCCAGCCCCCTGTCGTTGAACGCGTGGATAACGTCGCGGACGGTGTCCTCGTGCGCGGTGACCAGCTGGGCGATCGCCGCCACGGTGGTGCCCGACGCCGAGGCCATGATGATCAGCGCCCGGCGCATCCGCACCGACTCGTGACGGCCCCGCCGAACGATCTGCTGCAGCCGCTGCCCTTCCTGATCACTTAATCGCCGTGCCCTGACCGGATCTGCCATCTTCGCCCCATCCCCTACAGCCATCACGTTGCCAACGAGGATGACGCCTCCGCACCGCGAACACCGACCGGAGTGTCACACCGACCCGGCGAACGTTCGTGGCCAACGCACTAGCGTCGCAGGGGTAGGCAGTCCCGGCCCGCGGGAACGCGACCGCCACGGTTAAGTTAGCGCTCACACTCCAAGGTGGTGGGATGGAGAGTGCATGACGCATCGCCGGGACATCTTCGGGCGACCGTTCACATGAGACTGACACAACCTTCAGCGGAACCTCAAGAGGTGTGCAGGGACCGACCGTGGGAGGTTCGGGGATCCGGCATCCCGCGACGCGATGCTCGCGGAGCCTCACGGGGTGGCCTTGTTGACACCGCGAGCGGAGGGGAGCACTCTGCTCCCGCCGCCGGACCGGGCTTTGCATGCTGTCGGCCGGCGCCTCCGTCCAGCATTGTTAGCGCTCACTTTCTGCTGGTCGGTTGACCTTCCTCAACTAGCCCAGGGAGATCCCTTTGTTCAGCACGGCAACGAGTCTGCTGCACCCGCCGGAAGGCGCGGGCAACGGCGGTCGGGCGAACGCCCACGCCGGCCGCGACCGCAGGCGAGCCGCGCGTTTCGGCCGCCTGCCCACCGCCCGGTATCTGGTCGCCGCCCTGGCCGCCGCCGCCCTGGCCGCCTCGGGGCTGGCGGCCGCCGGCACCGCGCGGGCCGCGTCACCCGCACCGGTCGCCGCCGCCCCCGCGTCCACCAGCCAGTTCCACGGAGTGAACTGGGCCGACCCCAACGACAACTTCATCACCGGGCCCAACCTCCCGGTGGGGCTGTCGCAGTCGGACAGCTACGCGACCGTCTACGCGAAGTCCACCGCCATCCTCAAAGGCTTCCAGGGCCTCGGGGCCAACACCGTCCGCATGGGCTTCAACGCGGCGACCACCTCGGGAAGTTGGTGGGGCAGCTACACCGCGGCGCTCGACGCCGCCACCGATCTGGGCATGAACGTCATCGTCGCCCCCTGGTTGCAGGGCGGGAAGGTCAGCGATACCGCGTCCTTCAACCAGATGTGGGACACGATGATCAACAAGTACGGTGCGAAGAGCAACTTCTACTTCGACATCATGAACGAGCCGTACTCGTACAGCGCGACCGACCTGAACAACTTCGAGGCGTCGTGGCTGGCGCGCTACCCGAACCTCCCCCGCGGCCACGTGATCGTTCCCGGTATATGGGACGCGAGTCTGTGCTCCACCGGCAGCGACTCCCGGCTGTCCGGCACGCTGCTGTCCATCCACATCTACGGGATGTTCGGTGACTCGCACACCACCGAGGCCGCTTGGGTCAACGACTTCACCAACCAGCTGTGCGGTCACGCCGACCGGGCGGTGCTCACCGAGTTCGGCGTCCCCATGAACACCGGCGCCAACTACAACGGCCCCAAGGACGGCAACAACGACCTTTCCTACCTCTACGGCATCACCGACACCGTCCGCAACCTGGGCATGGGCTCGGTCCTGTGGACCGGTGTCAAGAACGCGACCCAGACGCAGGGCCCCGGGCCGTGCGAGAACGCCTCCTGCGCCATCACCACCCTCAGCGGCAGCGGCACCAACCTCTCGGTGAGCGTGACCAACCAGTCCGGTCTCGACCGGCTCCAGTGGGGCTGGGGCACCGGCACCAACCCTGGCGGCGGGACCGGCACGGGCGGCGGCAGCGTGCTGCGCGGCGCCGGCTCCAACCGCTGCCTCGATGTGCCCAACGCCTCTTCCACCAACGGTGTGCAGACCGCGATCTGGGACTGCAACGGCGGCGCCAACCAGCAGTGGAACCTCACCTCCGCCAAGGAGCTGCGCGTCTACGGCAACAAGTGCCTCGACGCCGCCGGCAGCGGGACGTCGGCAGGGACCAAGGTCGACATCTGGGACTGCAACGGCGGCGCCAACCAGCACTGGAACGTCAACAGCGATGGCACCGTGACCAACGTCCAGTCCGGCCTGTGCCTGGACGTCACCGGCGCCTCCACCGCCAACGGCGCCCTGGTCGAACTCTGGAACTGCACCGGCGGCAGCAACCAGAAGTGGAGCAGGCAGTAGGCAGTAGATAGCAGGTAGCAGGCGGTCGTTGCCGGGACCCTGACGGGTCCCGGCACGACCGCTCCCCCGCGGCCACCCGGGTGTGCGCGCGGGCGGTACGCCCCCGCGGGCTGCCGCCAAAGAATCGGTTCGCGTCGTCGACGCCGAACGAGAGGGTACAAGCTCCGCAACAGCGTCGAACGCACCATCAACAAGATCAAGGACTGGCGTGGCCTCGCGGTCCGCTACGACAAAAAGCCTGAAAGCTACCAGGCCGGACTCGAATTATGCGCCGGCCTCCTCTGGATCCGACACCTCGGATCACAGCCTTGATCACAACTCCACACAGGCCCTCGGTTGCCCTCATCTCATCCGATGTATCACAGGGGGAGTGGCAGCCGTGCGGCAACGGGACAAGACTTTCCAGGCGATCGAGGTCGGCGACGGCGGCGACGGGCGGTGGGCCGCCTACGCCCGGGCCCTGTGGCAGGAGATGGAGGGCCTGCTGACCGTGGAGGGCCGGACTCCGGAGGGCGCGGAGCGTGTCCGGGCGCTGTTCGGTGCGCACATGCCGGAACTGGTCCCGGTTCTGGACCGCCTGGCCGGCCAACTCGACCGGCCCGAGGCGGAAGCCCTGCTCACCCATGCGGCATTGCGGCCGTTCTCCCAGTCCTGCACCCAGATCGGCCGGAACGGCACCCTGTTGCGCAACTATGACTTGCCGCCCGATCAGTGCGAGGGGACCATCGTCTCCTCGCGCTTCCTGCGCCCCGTGATCGGGATGCAGGACATGCTGTGGGGCTTGCTGGACGGGATGAACGATGCCGGTCTCGCGGTCTCGCTCACGTGGGGCGGACGCTCCGCCTACGGACCAGGATTTTCCATCCTCATCGTGGTGCGCTACCTGCTGGAGACGTGCGACACCGTCGATGAGGCGGTCGGCAGGCTGCGGTCCCTGCCGGTCGCCGTCCCACAGAACCTCACCCTTGTCGATCCCAGGAAGGCGGTGACGGTGTTCGTGGGGCCGGATATGTCGCCGACGGTGGCGCCGGATGCCTGCGCCGCCAATCACCAGCACCTGCCCGTGACCGACGAGCAGGAGCGGGCCTTGCGGACGCAGGAGCGGCTGCGCGCTATACGCGCCGCGGGTACGGACGTGGCGGCGATGCTGAAGCCGCCGCTGTATCGACCTGTCGATGCGCAGGGGTCGAGAACGCTCTACACAGCCCGCTACCGGCCCGTCGAGGGCCGTGTGACGTACTACTGGCCCGGTGAGTCCTGGCAACAGTCCTTCGGCGACTTCACGCCCGGATCCCGCACCGTGACCTTGGGCCTGGCCGGCTGAGAGGCTTTCCGACCCCGCTCACCCCTGCACGAAGATCTTGCAGGAACATGCTTTCACCCCCCGCTGACAGGCCCTCCCCCGACTGGCCCTGCCATAGCCGCACAGTGAACCGGCAGGGGCTCGGCACCGCTCCACTGGTCGGACGAGCGCCCCGCCCGATACATCCCCAGGCGTCTTTCGCTACGTGGGCACCAATCCACAGGTATTGACAATTGCTCATGCGCTCAGGGTGCAGGAGTCGGCCGCCAACAGAACCGAGGGCGAAAATCCCCGGTTCACAGGGGGATGCGCCCTGTGAGCGTCAAAAGCCTCCTGCCGGATCCGAACCGACGACCTTCGCTTTACAAGACCGAAAGTGTTCGTGCTGGGTAGTGCCGCACCGTGCCGACTGGTGATGTTCTGCCTGATCAGAACAGGTACAGCGAGTTGAGTTGTACCGACCCGTGCTGCACCGTCCAAAGGCGTCTGTCCACCGGCTGTCCACCGGCGAGGCTCTGAGGACAACGCCTGGCGGCTCACCGCCGACCTACTGGCCTGGCAGCATCCGCCTCGGAGGCCCGCAGCGAGGCCATTGTCCGAACTGGACAACACTGCTCTCGGATGGTCTTGCCGAGCATACCGACAGGCCGCCCAGAATCTTGTCCATAGCCGACTTTCAGCCGCACCGCCGGTGTCCATATCGCTCGCCAGCCCACACGCAGTCGGAGCAAACCCCCGCGCACGGCACCGACGGCCAAGCTCAGCGAGGGGATCCTGCGCGCCAGCCGAAGAAGACTCATGCGGTGAAGGAGCAGCAGTTGCCCAGCGACCGGCCCGCACGGGCGCAATGACCTGCGGAAAGAGAGTCGGCGTGTACGAACTCAGACGCTCGGCCAGTCGCTTCTGCGAGACTGGTCCCATGCTGCGGCGCTCACCCCAAGGAATGGCAAAGCCCCTCCAAACCAGCAGGTCGTGAAGTGTTCTCCCCGCGCGAGCGGGGGTGGTCCGGCGGGGTGGTGGCGGCGTGGGTGGGTTGCCCGGTTCTCCCCGCGCGAGCGGGGGTGGTCCGCAGGCGGGCCGGTCGGCATGGCTGCTCGCCGAGTTCTCCCCGCGCGAGCGGGGGTGGTCCGCCACCTGTGTGAGCGCGCACCCGATCCAGGTGGCCAACGCCGATGCCAACGGCACCGTCACAGACCTGTCGGGGCCGGTCTGGGTCATCGCCGACGTGGTGGTCGCCGCCATCCGGGGCGCCTACGTGCCGCCCCCGCCCGGCAGCGACCGCGACGCGCTGCCACCCGAGCTGCGCCGGCTCATCGCCCCGCAGATGCGGCCCTACCTGTCCACCGCGTGCGAAACCGCCGACGTCTGCCGGCGGGCCGCCGAGGTCCACCCCGACCGGGGTGACGAACTCCGCGACTGGGCGGCACGGGAACACGGCGACTGTCGGATCACGCGGAAGCAGGACATGGCGGGATGCGGGTGCGACTGCCACGGGGAGGCCATTCCGTGATCTGCACCCCCTGCGCCGACGCCGCCGACCGTGGCGCGCCCCGTACCGACCACCGTGACGACGCCGGATGCACCTGCGGACACCGGGTCGAGCGGTACGAGACCGTGACGGGACAGATCGCGGGCACAACGGGCGACAACGGGTCCAAACCCCCGCCATCACTGGGAGGATGACCGCATGGCGAAGAAGACCGTGGAACACAAGGCGGACAAGGGAAAGACGCTCACGCTCGACGAGGTGGCCGCGTTCGTTCAGGACGCGATGCGATCAGGCGCGAACGGGGACGAACTTGTGGGCGGCCGCATCTCCTGGGGCGGGAAAATCCAGAAGCTCAACGTCGAAGTGCAGACACCGGCCGCCGCCGCGAGACTCGACAAGGCCTGAGCCAACGGCACTCCCCGGCCCCTGCGGTTCTCCCCGCGCGAGCGGGGGTGGTCCGTCGGTGGAGGCGAGACAACCGCCCATCGCAGCGTTCTCCCCGCGCGAGCGGGGGTGGTCCGCTCGGCACCCGCGTCCACGTGCGGGCGCAGGCGTTCTCCCCGCGCGAGCGGGGGTGGTCCGGCGCTGGAGCGCTACCGGGAGATCGGCGGGGTGTTCTCCCCGCGCGCGAGCGGGGGTGGTCCGTCGACTCGGACGGTGGCGCACCCGGCGGTCGCGTTCTCCCCGCGCGAGCGGGGGTGGTCCGCTGCGCGCCGAACTGGTCCAGGTCGCTGCCGTGTTCTCCCCGCGCGAGCGGGGGTGGTCCGGTATTGAACTCGGCCAGAAGAGAATTGACGGCGTTCGGCGCAACGCCACGCGTAGTCGATCAGGTCCGGGTCGTGCACGTACCTGTCACGGCTGTTGTCGTAGTGCCGTATCCGCCCATTGTGCCGGGCGCAGAGCGGCCCCCGGATGTAGCCGTGCCGGTGGCAGTGGTCCCAGACCATGATGTTGACGGCATCTGGCGGCGGATCGGAGTCCGTGGTGCAGTACGGCCCCCAGCCGGCCAGCGCACACGGGTAGGTCGCGGCGGACTCCCCAGAGCGGTGCGTGGGCCGGTATGCGGTCCGCCAGGGGGTCGGGCCGATCACCGAGACCTGGAGGCCGGAGCGTGATGACCAGCCAACTCAAAGTGTTGCAACTCCCGCGCGGCCACCTCAAAGCTCCTCCGCTTCGATCTTCTCGTAATGGCGACGGACGGCTTCGCCCAATCCTGGGCGCAGGGTCCCTTCCGTAGCCGCTCGCTTCTCGGCCTCCGAGGCCATCCTTGTCTCCATGGCAGGAGTGCCCACCCCGAACAGAATCTCCGGACGGCCGTCGCTGCCCCACCTGATGTACGGATTGGGGGGCGTCCGCATCCCGATCTGCGCCATCTCGTAGCCCCACTGGGCAGAGGAGCGCAGCAGGTCTTCGACAACTTCCCTGCGCAGGACGGAAGTGTCGGGAGTTGACGTCTGTTCACCGGCGATGGCTGCAAGTTCGACATCGCTGGCCACCGCGGCCCGCACGATCGCACTGGTGGCGGGCGTTATGGCCTCGAACTCGGCAGGCCCCATCTTCCCTCGCACGTCCCGCTTCTCAACGTAAGCCGCGATCCACTTCCGCAGGTTCGGGTGTTTCTTCATCGTTCGGCTGCCATAGCCCAACAGCACCAGCACGACGACGGGCCACTTCAACGAGGCGATGAATTCCAAGACGCTCACGGCGTCATCCTGCCGCGCGAGTTGGCTGACCGTGGCCGGTTCACCCAAACCCCTCGACTGTCGTACTCGACACATGCTCTACTGGGTGCATGACCGCACCGATCCGTCTGACGAAGCCCACGATCGCGGTGCTTGACGTCCTCATGGCCGCGACCGACGACAACCCCGCCTGGGGCCTGTCGATCTGCCAGGACGCCGACCTCGGGTCCGGCACCGTCTACCCCATCCTCGACCGGCTGTTGCGCGTCGGCTGGGTCGAGAGCTGTGAGGAGACCGGCCCTCACCCTGGTCGGCCGGCGCGCCGGTATTACGAACTCACCGGCAATGGCCGGGCGGCAGCTCAGGCCGCACTGTCCGCGCGCCGGAACCGCATGCGTATGTGGGCTCCAGTGCAAGGCGGTGCCCAACCGTGATCGTGGTTCACGT
Organism: Streptomyces sp. NBC_01190; assembly: GCF_045039895.1. Taxonomy (NCBI): domain Bacteria; kingdom Bacillati; phylum Actinomycetota; class Actinomycetes; order Kitasatosporales; family Streptomycetaceae; genus Streptomyces; species Streptomyces sp. NBC_01190. The sequence goes on along the minus strand of NZ_CP108580.1, from coordinate 6,904,912 downwards.
TCTGAGGTTCACGGCGTCCATCTACGGGGTCTTCTACGTCCTTGTCTGCACCGCCCTGTTGGGATCGTCATTGGCCTGCCACACGCTTCCCTCGGCGCGTCAACGTCTCCGTGAGGGGGCGCGGACGGCTTTATACGGCGCGCCCATGCTCGCGGTGTCCACGATTGAGTGGGCTGTCGAACGCGATTTCGCGAGCAGCGTCAATGCGGCCTACGGGGGGATGATCCTTACGGCGGTCCTCACGGGTCTTGTGTGCGCGGTGATCCGAGGGGTTCGCAGGACGCGTCTCGCTGATCGACAGGCCGGGCGCCTTCGTCTGTCGCGCCTCGTCTCGGTCGCTGCCGCGGTCGCCGGTGAGGGCAGGAACCTTCGTGGACCGTGGCTGGCTGATCTTGCTGGGGATCCGGCTTCCGGCTGCGCGTTGACCGAGCGGCAGCGTCGTCACATGGCGGTGGGTTTCCTGATCGCCGCGTTCCGGATGCGGGCTGCTGACGTGACGCGCCCGGTATGGCGGCGTGTGGACTGGCTGCTGTCCCGCGAAGAGCGCACCAACACGCTGATCACAGCGCTCGCCGGCGCCCTGGCGATCTACTTCGCCATAACGGACGGCGTCCACGCCCTGCTCACTGCGGATTGGCAGTCGTGCGCCGGCCTGGGGGGTGGTCTGTTCGCAATGGCGCGGTGGCTGCGGCGGATCCGCGGTATCGAACTGGCGGAGCGGCGGCGTCGCACCGGCGGCGAAAGTTAATCGAATGCGTCACCACCTCCGCCCCCTGGTTCTCCCTGCGCGAGCGGAGGCGGTCCGACACCCGCGCGGAAGGGCGCCGCCAGGCGCCGGTTCTCCCCGCGCGAGCGGGGGTGGTCCGGTCCGCACGTACCGGATCCCGTCCCCTTCGGAATTCTCCCCGCGCGAGCGGGGGTGGCCCGGACGAGCGGCGGAGCGGTGCGCGGTAGGGCTGGCTCGCCCCGCGGGAGCGGGGGTGGGCCTCGTCATCGGCCTGCCACCATGCGGCCAGAAGCGTTCTCCCCGCGCGAGCGGGGGTGGTCCGCTGGTGTTCCCCTCGCGGTCCAGGACCCGGTAGTTCTCCCCGCGCGAGCGGGGGTGGTCCGGATCACCATGGCCGTACTCACGCATGCCCAGAGTTCTCCCCGCGCGAGCAGGGGTGGCCCAGTTCGGGTGGGTCGAGTTCAGGTTCGGCGTCACGTTCTCCCCGCGCGAGCGGGGGTGCCCCGGACTCCCGCTTCCTCACGGTGTCAACGTGACGTTCCCCGGCGCGCGGGCGCATGTCTGAAGCCGCCGAGTCCTGGATAAGTCAAGGCGCGATTCCAAGTGAGGCAGCCGCTCTAAGATCCATCTGAGGGCGAAGGGGCTGCCCTGACGCGGTTATCCGCAGGAGGCCAATCACGGCACCCTACTCGGTCCGGTGTTTGTCGGTGGCTGCTCGGGGCTATGGAGTGGGTCGCCGGGCACGGTTTCGGCCGTAGCCGCAAGCTCTTCGTCCTGGGGGCGAAAGGCGATGAGGGTGAGGCCGTCGAAGTCGAGGGGGATGCGGCGGCGGTCGCCGGCGGTGTGGAGGGTGAAACCCTGCTCGTTGGCTTCGGGGTGGAGGAGCACGGCGGCTCCCGAGCCGATGGAGGCAGAGACGACCGCCCAGAGTTCGGTGCGGACGCGGGCGGAGAGGGTGCCGACGTACAGGCCGGGAGTGGGTTCGATCATCCAGCGGGTGAGGGCGCCACGGACGTGGTCGGGAACGGCGGTGGTCGCCAGGACGGTCATCGTCGGCATGGCCACCCAGCCATTCCGGTCGCCGCGCAGCACGCGTGCGGGGCTCGGTCATAGCCCATCGGGCACCTCCTGCGGGGCGTAGTTGACGCCGGCGGGCACGGAACCGGCCTCCGGGTCCCAGAGGTTGACCATGTCCACGGCGTGGCCGTCGCCGATGGGCTCGGCTTCGTCGGGGGCGAGGAGGGCCTGGACGTCGGCGACAATGCGGGGCAGGAGCCTGTAGAGGCGTAACTGCTCGCGGAAGCTTCGACGTGCCGCGGCCTCGGGATTGGTGGAGGCGTGGAGGGAGAAGGCGAGGGGGACGGTGAGTTCGGCTTCGTAGAGGTCGGCGATGTCGTAGACGAAGGCGAGTTGGGTGCCCTGGTGGACGAAGCCGAGAGCGGGTGAGCAGCCGAGGGCGACGAGGGCGGAGTGAACGATCCCGTACAGGCAGGTGCTGGCGGAGGACAGGGCGAGGTTGACGGGGTCCTGGATGTCCCACGCGTCAGGGTCGTAGGCGCGGCGGAAGCGGCCTATGCGGTGCTGCTGCGCGAGAAGTCTGGATGGTTCAGCGGGCGAGGAGGACGCGTTTGCGCAGGAGGTCGAGGTTGGCGCGGCCGAACATCTGCCGTTTGAGCATTTTGATGCGGTTGACGTTGCCCTCGACCGGTCCGGAGCTCCAAGTCAAGGTCAGGCCGTTGCGGACGGCGTCGAGGTCGCGGCGCAGGTTGCGGGCGAAGGATGCCAGGACCGGCAGGGTGTCGGCTTCGACGCCGGTGATCCATTCCTCCAGGCGGTGGCCCTGAAGGTGGGTCATCATCGTGGCGAAAGAGCGGACGTGGCCGGTCAGCCGTCCGAGTTCGGGATCGCGGGCGAGGATGTCCTTCAAGGTGACTGCCTTGCCGGTGCTGAGGCGTTCGGGGTGCGTCATGATCCATCCGGTGACCTCGCGGACAGACGGGGGCTTGGGTCCGCTGCGCGGGATCTGCCCCAGACCGTCGCGAAAGCGCCGCAGGTGCCGTTGCACGGCTAACTCTCCACCCCGGTAACCGCGTTCGGTGATCTCGCGGAACAGCTGTGTGGCGTTGCGTATGCCCTCGTTCCAGCGGCGGTGCAGGTACTCGGTGTGGGCATCGACGATGTGGACCCGTTGCTCGGTCTTGGCGATCAGGTCGTCCGCCGACCGGGCCTGAGCCAGCTTCCGCACGGTCGCCGGATGCATGCCCAGGCTGCGGCCGATCGCCGCATAGGACTCGCCCCGGACACGAAGATCCCGCACCGCCGCGTAGTTGTGGCGCATCCGGGCCACGATCTTCTTCTCCGGCAGAGACTGCAAGACCGGCGGCGACTGCGTCGACGCCGGGGCTTGCGGCACGGGTTCGGCCAGGGAAGCGCGGTGCGCGTTGAGGATCTTTTCGACGACCTGGCCGAGGTTCTGCCACAGGTGGAACCGGTCGGCGACCTGGTCTGCCTTCGGTGCCCCCCGCCGGGCGCCGTCACCGTACCCGCTGGCGCGGTCGCGACAGATGACCTCCACCCCAGGATGCTCGCGCAGCCAGGCCGCGAACGCCTCACCGTCGCGCCCATCGATCACATCCACCGGCCGGCGGGTCTCCATATTCACCAACACCGTGCCGTAGCGGTGCCCGCGCCTGGTGGCGAAGTCATCAACTCCCAGCACCCGCACCGTTTCCAGCCGCACTTCTGGGATCGCGCGCACGCGCCGCAGCAGCGTGTCCCGACCCACCGGCACCCCCAGGGATGAGGCCATCCGAGCCCCGGCCCGGCCGGCCAGCGCCAGCCCGATCGCGGTCAGCATCTCCTCCAGCATCGGCGTGCACCGGCTGTGCGGCCGGGTCAATCCGGGAACCTGCTCGGCGAAGGTGATCGCCGGGCAGCCGCCGTTCGAGCAGCGGAACCGGCGGACCAGCAACTCGATGACCACCCGCGCACCCCCGACCGCCATATCGGCCAGACACCGCCCGTAACGGCCATGCACTACCTGCGACAGGCTCCCGCACCAACGGCAGCACGCCGAACCCGCACGCACCCGCGCGGCGAGCACCACCCTCCCCTCCGACCGTTCAATCTGCTCAATCACCAGCCCCGACAGGTGCGGGAAGAGGACCTCAACGACACCAGGAGTACACAGCGATCATGATCACAGAAGTCGCGCAGACGCCGTCGCTGCGTCCGGATCACAAGATCGGCGACAGAGCCTCATTGGGATCTGGCTCACTTTTCGTGGTGGCGGAGGGTGACCGGCATGATGCATGGCTGTGCTCAACATCAACTTCCTTGTCAGGACAGTCTTTTCCGGGCTGTCCCCGCTGGTTGTCGGGGATGTCGCAGACCGGGGCGGCGACATCGTGGTGCGGGCCTGCACGCCTGATCGGCCGGTGGCGTGTCCGGGGTGTGGTCTGCTGACAGCAAGGGTTCACGGCTACTACATGCGGCGCCTGGCCGACGTTCCGGTCGACGCGCGGCGCGTAGTCCTGGAGGTCCGGGTGCGCCGTTTGCTCTGTGCGTCCCCGCGGTGCCCACGGCGGACGTTCCACGAGCGGTTGCCCGGTCTGCTGGAGCCTTACCAGCGGCGCACGCTGCGTCTGACCAGGCAGATCAGCGTTCTGGTCAAGGAGTTGGCCGGCAGAGCCGCGGTGCGGGTGCTGCCCGTGCCGGCTGCGGAGTTGTCGCGGCACACAGCACTGCGCATCCTGGTGCGTGTCCCCTCACCGGCCCGGCAGGTGCCAAAGGTGGTGGGGGTGGACGACTTCGCCCTGCGCCGCCGCCATCGCTACGGCACGATCGTGATCGATGCACGCACCCGGGACCGCATCGAGGTGCTGCCCGATCGTGAGGCCACCACCCTGGAAGCCTGGCTGCGTCAATATCCGGGTATCCAGGTCGTGTGCCGCGACGGGCCGGCCGTCTATGCCGAGGCTATCCGTCGTGCGCTGCCCGATGCTGTGCAGGTCGCCGACCGCTGGCATCTGTGGCACAACCTGTGCGAAGCCGCCCTGAGCGAAGTCAGGGCACACAGCACCTGCTGGGCCACCGTGCTGAACGCGCCCCTCCACGACGGGCCCCGTGCCCAATCCACCCTCGAGCGCTGGCACCAGGTCCACGACCTGCTTGACAAGGGTGTGGGCCTGCTGGAATGTGCCCGTCGTCTGCAACTGGCATTGAACACCGTCAAGCGCTATGCCCGGGCTGACCAGCCCGAACGCATGCTCCGCGTCCCCAAGTACCGCTCCAGCCTCGTCGACCCCTACCGCGAACATCTCCGCCAACGCCGGGCCGAGGACCCCGGCGTCCCCGTCCTCCACCTCTTCGAAGAGATCAAGACCCTCGGCTTCACCGGCTGCCTCAACCTCCTGCACAAATACATCAACCAGGGCCGCGCGGACGCCGACCGCAGCCACATCTCCCCGCGCAGACTCGCCAGGATGCTCCTCACCCGGCCCGACGACCTGGCCGCCGGACATCGCGAACTCCTCGACCAGCTCACTGCCGCCTGCCGCGAGATGACCCGGCTGGCGTCCCATATCCGGGCCTTCGCCCAGCTCCTGGTACCCGACCAACGAAATGCCCGCGCCCTTGAGGACTGGATCACCCAGGTCCGGACAGTGGAATTGCCCCACCTTCACGCCTTCACCCGGGGCCTGGACCGTGACCACGACGCCGTCATCGCCGCTCTTACCCTCCCTTACCACAACGGTGGCACCGAAGGCGTCAACAACAAAACCAAGCTGATCAAGCGTCAAATGTACGGCCGGGCAGGCTTCCCGCTCCTCCGCCACCGCATCCTGCTGGGATGACGTAACCCTCCGCCACCACGGAAAGTGAGCCAGATCCGTTTATTAGACACTCCCTCGAACGGGTGACACGGCATCCGAACACCGCCACAGAGCGAGGCCGAGATGGTTCTCTATTGCGGACTGTCGACGGGTCGTCAAGCACGACCAGGCACGGTGACGGCGACGACAGGCAATCCGAATCGGAGAACAGTGACAAAAGCACTGATACAGGAACATTTACGCGGCGTGGGCTATTTGTGGGACGCGGCGGTTGACGGCCCGTCAGATAACGCGCTGACCTGCGGTGACTTTCTGTAAAGCCCCGGCCTCCGGAGCCGTTTCTCTTCTTCCAGCGACTGACGGCCCGTCTCAGGCGGTCGGATGCTGGGCCGTCCCAAATACGTCCCATGGGCGGCCAAGGAATAACGCGGGGCAGTGCATTAGCGCAGGTCAGAGCCATAGAGGATGGGACACGCCGGGTGTCTTCTAAGCGCTTGGTCCCTGTTGAGGCCGACATGTGTCTCCCTGATGCCGCGTGGCGCAGTGGACGCCAGGGCCTCCAGTAGGTCTCGATTGCTGCTACGTGATCGAGTGGCTGCTGTTGCACCGTGCCTATGGAAGTGCCGGTGCCGGGGGTGCCCTTGCTTCTAAGCTCTGCTGCGAAGCTTGGAACCGTAGCTCCCGGAGGACAGCCGCACATGACCCGCTACTGTGTCGTACCCGACCGGAAGGAGCTGCTGGCGGTCTGGTCCACCGGTGAAGGGGACCTCGCCGTCCTCGTCGCGGCGTTGGGCTCCGCCGACACCGGCGAACTCCTCGGCATCGCCCGTGCCTTGACCGAGCTCTCCAGTGCCGCCTGGCGCACCTATACCCACCCTGCGAGCGCGGCCGGGTCCTCCCTTGAGCCCAACAGTGAGGGGTGGCGGCGCGAGGAGGAGCGCAAGCAGTTCGGTGCGGTCGCCGATGCGCTCGTCCAGCCGAACCTGCCGAGCGGTGGCGGGCTCATCGTCTCCTACAGTCGTCTCCTTGAATCGGCTCACCGTCTGGGCCGCGCCCTGCACCAGCTCGGTGCGCCGGACCTTGCGAAGGCGGTTGCCGCCGAGGTCGCCGTGGAGCTGGCTGCCGTGGAGAGCGCTGAGCTCGGTGATCTCAGCGGGCGGGCTCAGCAGGCTGTTCTGCTCAGCCGGGAGGATGCCTCGCCCGTCCAGGTCGCGGCTGCCGACGAACTCCTGCGCGACGACCCGCTCGGCCCCGGGGAGCTGTTCACCCTAGTCGACCCCACCGCGGCCGCCGTTGCTGCCGCTCACTGGCTCGACGCGGCAGCACAGGTCGCCGCCGATGCCAGCGGGCAGGACCCCACTCAGGTGGTCGTCGAAGCCGACAACATCGAAGCGCTCCCCCACGCGACACCCACGGTTGTCCTCGGTCTCATTGACGGCGGTGTCAGCCCGCGCGAAGCGGTCACCGGCCTGGTCCGCCACGCACTGCACGTCGCCGACGGCCTTCTGTCCGACCCCACGGCACTTCGTGACGAGCTCGAGGATCTGGAGGAAACCGTCGCCCAGTACACCGGCGACGAGGACCCCGACCTCGACGGTGTCGCCTTGCGTCTGACTCCACTCGATCCCCGGCGCCCGGCCCGTGATCTCCTCGAAGACCTCATCACGGGCATCCACGGCTGCTGGCTCCTGTACAACGAGTACGCCGAAGACGACGCGGAGGCCGCCACCGGCGACGCGGAAGACTGGGACGACGAGGAAGCCGAAGGGCACCACAACCGCAGCCGCGCACGCTTCGCCCAGCAGGTGCGCGTCCTAGCAGAACGCCGCCACAGCCGGCTCATCTGAACTGCCGCCCCACCGAGGGGCGGAGCGCTCAGCTGCCCGCCGGCCGGAAATCTCGTCCGTGCCGGGGGGACACCCCGGTGATTCCCGGCCAGCCATCAAGGGCTGCTGCAGGCCGCTCAATTCCGCCGGATTCCCCCGCTGACCCTGCCCGGAGTTCCGGAATATTCGCCGCTGCCAATCGGAACGCCCGCAACCGCGACTTTTCCCTGTGCTGCTCGATAACACGGAAATCACCGTCAGGCAAACCGGCGTTTCCGAAGAGACTGGAAGCATCAGCCGCAGCCGACGGGCCGTGTTCTCCGGTGGAGAACTGCCAGCCCACCAGCTGGACTTCGCGTGCTTTTCGTCCATTGTTGTGCCGAGCCCCGCAGGACCGAGAATCCGCCGATTCAGCCGTCCCTCCGTCAATCGAACTCAGGATGTGCATGTCGCTGAGCAACGCGCCGCTGCCCGCCCGGCAGAGAACCCGGGAATCCGGCGCCGTACCCGATGAATACCCGCCTGGCCACGCGCCGACGGAAATGCTGACCACGCAGGAAATCGCCCGGCTCCTTCGGGTGGACCCCTCCTCCGTCCGCCGCTGGCGCTCCCAGCAGCCGCCGCAGGGCCCGCCCTTCGTGCGGCTGTCGCAGCGCAAGGTCCTCTACGACGCCACAGACCTCCAGCACTGGCTGGAGCAGCGCCGCACCGACACGGAGCAGGTGGCCGCCTGATGCCCTACATCCACCAACTCCCCCTCGCCGTAACGCTGCGGGAGGACATCGAGCACCGCCCCGGCCGCCCCCTGCCCTACAAGGCCCGGGTCCGGTGGACCGACCCGCACGACCATGAGCGCCGCTCGCTGTCCCAGTCCCACCCGACGCAGGAGTCCGCGCAGGAGTGGATCGACTCCCTGCGCGCCTCCGCGGCCCGCGGCATCGACCCTGCCGCCTCCACGCAGAGCCTGGCCGCCTACGGCAACGCCCACATGGAGCTGGCGCTGCGCGGTCTGGAGCCAAAGACCACCGACCCGTATCTGGCCGGGTGGCGGCTGCGGGTGGTGCCCGCGCTCGGGCATCTGCCCGTCACGATGGTCACCAACGGCGCCGTCGACCGCACCGCCTACGCGTGGATCGCCGACGGCGAAGGCCGCTCCACCGTCAAGAACACCCTGGCCGTCCTGGTGCGCGTCATGGAGCAGGCCGTGCGCGACGGGCTGATCACCACCAACCCGGCCCGGATCAGCGGCTGGCAGAAGCAGTACAAGCTCGCCGAGGACGAACTCGACGACCCCCGCTCCCTGGCCCTGCGGGACTGGGCCGCGCTGCAGGACCTGTCCGCCGCACTGGTCGCACGCTCCCACGGCCACTACCCCGGCTGGGGCGAGGCGGTCACCTTCGCCGCCTGCACCGCCGCCCGCATCGGCGAAGTCTCCGGCGTGCGCGTCAAAGACCTCGACCGCACGAACTGGATCTGGACGGTGCGGCGCCAGACCACCCCCTCCCCCGGCGGCCTCACCGACAAGAACACCAAAGGCAAGATCGCCCGCCGCGTGCCCCTCATCGAAGAAGTCCGCCCGATGCTCGCCCAGCGCCTGCTCGCCCTCGGCGGCGAGCCCGACGCCCGGCTGTTCACCGGACCCCTCGGGGGCCGCATCACGACCGCCGTCCTGCGCGATGCCACCCACTGGGACGACGTCATCCGCTCGCTCGGCTACCACCACCTGCGCCGCCACGACCTGCGCCACACCGGCCTGACATGGATGGCCGACGCCGGCGTCCCCCTGCACGTCCTGCGCCTGATCGCCGGACATGGCTCCCTGCAGACCACCCAGCGCTACCTCCACCCCGACCTGCAGGCCGTCATCCGCGCCGGCCACTCCCTCACCGCCCACCTCACCCAGGCCCCACAGCCCACCCCCGGCCTCGCCGCAACCCTCACCGCCCTGTAGGAACCCGACAACCACAGGACGGAACAAAAACTCCCGGTCCCCGGGAAAACAGATCCTGATCTGCACGTTTCCTTCAGCCCCGGTCCCCAAACGGTCCCCAGGGGCTGACGGATCGTCAGGTGAAAACCGTTGCCGGGAAACGGCGAAGAGCCCGCTGACCTGGCCATATGCCAGTCCAGCGGGCCCTTCAGCACCGTCGGGACGACAGGATTTGAACCTGCGACCCCTTGACCCCCAGCGTTCGACAAGGGATGACAGCAGGTGACACGTAGTCCAACGTGCCCAGGTCAGGGCCTGTTACATCCGCCCCGTATGCAACCTACTGCCGCCTCGTGACACCCAGTCCGTGAGAGCCCTGTGAGAGGCGCGCAGGCCGGAACACGCTCCCTCGCCCCAGCTTAGAGCCCGAGCAAGGCACGAACTCCTATGAACCTGTGCCCCACCCAACGGCTGGTCTATGTGCACTCCGTGCTCAAGTCAGCCCTGGAGCACGCCATCCACGAGGAGGAGATCCCGCGCAACGTCGCCCACAACGTCCGCACGCGCCATAGACGTTCCTCAGCGATACCTTCGCCCCATGTCTATTGAACTGACGGCCCGCCTCCTGGCATGGAGGCGGGCCGTCGGGGTTGTGCCAGATGTTACGAGCCTAACTCAGCTTCCCGCATCGGACTCTTCCCTGGAGCATTTCAGCTGAGCGTCGATCTGATCTGCCGTGCGAGGGCCTCGATAGGTCCAGTACTGGTCGGCCGCGAGCCGTGCTTTGCGGACCTCCCCGAGGTCGAAGACATCACCTGTTCCATCCCCTTCAACGGGTGAGTAGTCGACTTCGATCCGTTCCGGAGTCGCGTCAGGCGCCGGTGGATTGGAGCTGCGCAGGAAGCCCTTCCCGGACCAGAGGTCGAAGACGCCTCGGGCAGCTACATTGCTCTTCGGAGCGGTGGCAGACCAGATGACGGGAGGCGATGCATCCTCCGTCGCATCAGCATCGATGACCGAGACGCGCAGCACTCGTTCCTGGGGGCACAGGGGAATCTTTATCTCAATGGCTCCCTTTGATTCACGCGCACCGAAGTAGAACGGTTGAGGGTCCGTCGGCGCCACGGCGCATCCAGTCGTCACAAGCGCGAGACCCACTGCACACGCTGCCGCCGAGGCTATGTGGTTGTGTTTCAGCAACGATACCCACCATCTCGCAGTCCCGCGCCTCGTTCCCACCGATTCCGGCAGGGGTTGCTTCCAGCGCGAGCATACATCCAGCCGAAGATAAGTCCGTGACGCTCCCATTGCGCGCGGTGTTTCGATTCGTGTCTGATCCGAGCTCGCGTCACGGTGTACGGGGCTCCACCGGTGAAATATGTCGTGCCGATGGTGGTTCCGCCGCGTGCGTGAAGCAGTACGCCGCCATGGCAGACCCTCATCCCATATCTACGAGAGCAGTGATATCCCAACTTCCTGCTGAGCGCGGCTGACGTCCAGCCCAGAGCTTTCGCCTCGAACTTGTGCACGGGGTGGCGTACCGCGTGCCAGAGCTTTCGGAACGGCCACTGCCCATTGAGGTGGGAGTGTCTAATAAACGGATCTGGCTCACTTTTCGTGGTGGCGGAGGGTGACCGGCATGATGCATGGCTGTGCTCAACATCAACTTCCTTGTCAGGACAGTCTTTTCCGGGCTGTCCCCGCTGGTTGTCGGGGATGTCGCAGACCGGGGCGGCGACATCGTGGTGCGGGCCTGCACGCCTGATCGGCCGGTGGCGTGTCCGGGGTGTGGTCTGCTGACAGCAAGGGTTCACGGCTACTACATGCGGCGCCTGGCCGACGTTCCGGTCGACGCGCGGCGCGTAGTCCTGGAGGTCCGGGTGCGCCGTTTGCTCTGTGCGTCCCCGCGGTGCCCACGGCGGACGTTCCACGAGCAGTTGCCCGGTCTGCTGGAGCCTTACCAGCGGCGCACGCTGCGTCTGACCAGGCAGATCAGCGTTCTGGTCAAGGAGTTGGCCGGCAGAGCCGCGGTGCGGGTGCTGCCCGTGCCGGCTGCGGAGTTGTCGCGGCACACAGCACTGCGCATCCTGGTGCGTGTCCCCTCACCGGCCCGGCAGGTGCCAAAGGTGGTGGGTGTGGACGACTTCGCCCTGCGCCGCCGCCATCGCTACGGCACGATCGTGATCGATGCACGCACCCGGGACCGCATCGAGGTGCTGCCCGATCGTGAGGCCACCACCCTGGAAGCCTGGCTGCGTCAATATCCGGGTATCCAGGTCGTGTGCCGCGACGGGCCGGCCGTCTATGCCGAGGCTATCCGTCGTGCGCTGCCCGATGCTGTGCAGGTCGCCGACCGCTGGCATCTGTGGCACAACCTGTGCGAAGCCGCCCTGAGCGAAGTCAGGGCACACAGCACCTGCTGGGCCACCGTGCTGAACGCGCCCCTCCACGACGGGCCCCGTGCCCAATCCACCCTCGAGCGCTGGCACCAGGTCCACGACCTGCTTGACAAGGGTGTGGGCCTGCTGGAATGCGCCCGTCGTCTGCAACTGGCACTGAACACCGTCAAGCGCTATGCCCGGGCTGACCAGCCCGAACGCATGCTCCGCGTCCCCAAGTACCGCTCCAGCCTCGTCGACCCCTACCGCGAACATCTCCGCCAACGCCGGGCCGAGGACCCCGGCGTCCCCGTCCTCCACCTCTTCGAAGAGATCAAGACCCTCGGCTTCACCGGCTGCCTCAACCTCCTGCACAAATACATCAACCAGGGCCGCGCGGACGCCGACCGCAGCCACATCTCCCCGCGCAGACTCGCCAGGATGCTCCTCACCCGGCCCGACGACCTGGCCGCCGGACATCGCGAACTCCTCGACCAGCTCACTGCCGCCTGCCGCGAGATGACCCGGCTGGCGTCCCATATCCGGGCCTTCGCCCAGCTCCTGGTACCCGACCAACGAAATGCCCGCGCCCTTGAGGACTGGATCACCCAGGTCCGGACAGTGGAATTGCCCCACCTTCACGCCTTCACCCGGGGCCTGGACCGTGACCACGACGCCGTCATCGCCGCTCTTACCCTCCCCTACCACAACGGTGGCACCGAAGGCGTCAACAACAAAACCAAGCTGATCAAGCGTCAAATGTACGGCCGGGCAGGCTTCCCGCTCCTCCGCCACCGCATCCTGCTGGGATGACGTAACCCTCCGCCACCACGGAAAGTGAGCCAGATCCGTTAACTGGACACACCCGGCCGAGGTGGGGTTGGTGCCGCTCAGGGCTGGTCCGGCGGGGGCCCGTCGGAGACGTTGCCCTGGTCGGGGTTGGTCATGGAGCCGGGGTCGCGGACGGACTGCTGCTCCGTGGCGCTGGCCACGACAAGGCCGGTAGTGGCGTCGACGTAGACCTGTGCTGTGGCTGGCTTGATGGCGAACAGCCACTGGACCCGCCATTGGTCGCCGCGTTGGACCGCGAGCAGCTCGCTGTCCGCCACGCTGGCGTGGGTACCGCCGGGAAGCGTCTTTTCCGCTGTGGCCAAGGCGGTGGCGGCGGCCTTCGCGTTGCTCACCTTGATGGGTGGGAGCGATGTTGGATCATCGACGTGGCGGACGAGGAGTTGCGAGACGCGCCCGCCGGTGTCGATCTGCACGTCGAGCCGCATCGGCATGAGGACGCCGTTGGCGTCCCGGCGCCGCCAGCTGACCACCCAGCCGAACTGCGCACTGTCACCGACCGGGTAGGTACGCGGTTGCGCGTTCTTCAGCCCCCAGGGGAAATGGTCGCGGGCGTACCGGGAGGCGATGGGCAGGGCGTCCTGCGGACGGCGGGGCGCGGAAGTGAAGCCCGTGACGGGGAAACTGGCCTGCGTGACGGTGGTGGAGGATTCGAGGCTCGCGAGGAGTTGGGTGGTGTCGGGCCAGCTGAGCGTGGCAAAGCCGTCTTTGAGAGTAATGAGCAGTTGGGTGGGGGCGCCGTTGGACCCCGGCTGTACCTGCACGTTGACGATGGTGTACCGGTTGCCGAAGGCTTCGTGGATCGCCTTTTCCGCAGCCGCCTTCTCCTTGCCGCTCGCCAGTTGCAGGCTGGTGGCGTCGACCGGGATCTGCGTGATCAGGCTCGCCCACAGTACGGCCACGACCGCGAGTACCACTCCGGAGACCTGGGCGGTGCGCCGCGCTCCGGCTCCCGCATCGGGGAGGGGTCGTCGGGTGAGACGCAGAAGCAGCCATCCGATTGCCGCTCCCGCCAGACCGCCGAGGGCGTTCATCTCCACGTCGCTGGTGTCGCACAGCCGGCCGACCGCCGGGACGAGGGACTGCGTCAGCTCGGTGACCACCGGCAGCAGGATCGTGAGCCCCAGGACCGGCGCGAGCGCGCGCAGCGCGAGAGCGGCGAACAGGCCGACGGGAACGAACAGGACGAGGTTGAGGAGACCCTGGTTGGTGTGGAAGGGCTGCATCAGGTCGTGGTTGACGACGCACCTGCGAGTGAGCACCCCTCCGCCGGGCGTGAGCAGCGTGACTGAGGCCTCCGCGCCCAGTGACGCGCCCAACCCGGCCCACTCGAAGGAACGTCCGTCCGCCCGCCGAGCCAGAACGAAACACAAGGCGGCTCCGGCAAGAGCCATGACAACTGCGGTACTGACGGATCCGTACAGTCCACTGGTGATCCCGGAGAACATCGAGCGCGTGATTCCCATCGAAGAGGAGGACGAGGAAGGGACGGCCGTGCTCCGGCGCCCCCGGGGAGGGGACGCCGGAGCAGGCACAGGGGGAGAACTATCAGCAGCCGGTGGCCTGCGGAGTCTGGAACTGTCCCTGGCCCGAAACGGAGATGATGCCGACGGTCAGAGTGCAGTAGGCGACGCCGGTTCCCGTCCAGGTCCCGGTCTTGGTCTGGCCCGACGACTCGGTGACCGAACCGGTCCACCGGGTTGTTCCGCCGGCGGTGAATCCCAGCTTGAGAGTGATCGCCGACCCGCTGGTCTTGGTGTACCAGGTCGAGATCACATCGTTGGTGTACTTGCGGTGGAACAGGCCGCCGCTCGACAGCGACGTGCACACGTAGTTGGTGTCGAGTTGTCCGTCGCTCGGGCAGCCCGCCGTGGCCGGCGAAAGCGTTCCCTGCGAGGTGGCTTCCTGGGCGTCTGCGACGCCGGCACTAGCAACGACCCCCAGTACGGCAGCCGCAGCAGCGATAGCCAGACGACCGGATCGGGGTGCTGTGACACGCATGATCGGATGTCCCCTCCACGGACCCCCCCCCCGCGTCGCCCCGAGCCAAAATGAAGCAGGCGTTCGAGGCGCTTATGATCATACGGATGAACGGGTGTGACTGAAAGCGATTTAAGTATCACCTGAGGTTGCAGAGTCGAAATCTGACGAACCGTCCGCATTTAGCCCATCACTTGGAGTGATGATGGTGGTCTAGGGGCTGTCCGATGGGTCGTGTGAGCTGATCAGGGCCGTGGGAGGCACAGATGAGCTTCTCCGAAGGCGCCGTCGCCGCGGTCGGGGCCGTCGATGAATTAGTGGGGCGCTTCGCGCTCTGTGGCTGTCGCGTGCATGACGTAGTTGGCGAGGTCGCTGGGGTCGATCAGGCGGGTGGGGATCGGTTCGGGGTGGTGGCCCAGGTCCTCCAGGAGGGGGCGGACTTGTTTGATGAGTGCTCTCATCTGGTTCTCTCCGGTGCGGAAGAGGTAGGAGGTCAGCGAGCGGGACAGGCCGCGCTGGTCGAGGACGGCGGCCCAGATGATGTTCTCGGTGGTGAGTTTGCGGTGCTGGGGCCGCTGCTTGGGCGGCAGGGCGTCGAGGCGGTCACGGACGCTGTTGGTGAGACGGTCCAGGTCATGGCGCTCCAGGCCGGTCAGGAGTGGGTGCGTGGCCAGGACCGCGCCGTAGGTGTGTGCGTGGCGGGGATGTGACCGGGGGCCGGGCGGTTGGAGCGGGATGTCGGGGAGTCCGGGTTGGGGTGGGATCGTGTAGTTCCACTCCCCGTGGAAGGCGTCGGGGCGGATGGTCAGGGCGGCCGCGTGCTGCTCGCTGATCTCGATCCCCGTGGGGTAGCTAGCGGTGTCCAGGCGGGCGGTCACCGTAAGTCCGGTGCGGGTGGTGGTCGCCGAGATCAGGTTCAGGGCGGTCTCGTAGCTGGTCAGGGGGTGGGCGCGCCAGTTGAGGGAGATGAAGGAGAACAGGCGGTGCTCGACCCGGTTCCATTTTGATGTTCCCGGCGGCAGGTGACGCACGCTGATCTCGAGGCCGGTCTCGGTGGCGAGGACGGCGAGGTTGGCCTTCCATGCCTTGGCGCGGGAGCTGTTGGAGCCGCCGCCGTCCGCGGTGATCAGCAGCCGTTTCGCGTGCGGGTATGCGGCTCGTCCTTCTTCCTGCCACCAGCGGCGCAGGCTGGAGACGGCAAATGCTGCGGTGTCGTGATCGGTGCCCACCACGACGAAACCGGTGTTGCGGCCCAGATCGTAGATGCCGTAGGGGATCGCGGTGCCGGACGCCTGGGAAGGGAAGTCGTGGTCGAGGACCTTGACCGGAGCGCCCGGCGGGGCCCACTCGCGCCCGGGCCGGGCAAAGAGGCCGATCTGCTCCTTCTTCTTGGTGTCCACGCTGATCACCGGCTCCCCGGCCTGGAGGAACTCGGCCACGGTGGCGTTGAGGTGCCGGAACTGGGCGTCCCGGTCCGGGTGGTGGCTGCCGGCCAGTACCCGCGCGTTGCCGCGCAGGCTGAACCCGGACGCCTTCAGCAGGGCCGCGACGGTATCGCGGCCCACACTCCGGCCCTGGGCGGCGAGTTCGTCCGCGAGGCGGCGTAACGACTTCGTCGTCCACGTCAGCGGTCTCATCGGATCGCCCTGCGTGCTGTCTTCTACCAGCGCCAGCAGGGCCGGCACCAGATTCGGGTCCTTCACCGCCAGGGCTGGGCGCCCTGCCCCTGGCCGCCGCACCCGCCCGTCCGGCTCCCCACCCGCATCGAGTTCCGCCAGGCCCCGGCGGACACACCCCTTCGAAACACCCGCAGCACGTGCCACCACGGTGATCCCGCCATGCCCGAGCTGCCGCGCCTCCGCTGCATACACGATCCTGCGCTGCCGCTCGTTGAGATGAGGCGTCACCGCCTCCAGCTTCTCCCGCAGCGACCCGATCGACCCATAAAAGCCCCCCATACCACGCCAACGAGCCCAACTACCGGAAGAAACTCACTAATTCATCGACGGCCCCACGAGTACTGCTGATGTAGCGATCTCGAATTTTCCAGGTCAGTGCCGAGGACCTGTCTCCCCGAAGGCTGGAAATCGAAGACGTACGGCCCGCGCTCGCCGGCCACCGCCAGCCCCTGCCCGTCCGGCAGCCAGCAGCACCCCCTTGCCCCTCCCTCGACGCGCATCATGGCCATTGTCTGTCCCGACGCAATCTTCCAAATCCGCACGGTCCCGTCAGCCCCCGCTGCGGCGATCCATCTGCCGTCAGGGGAGATCGCCAAGGTGAGCACAGTTTCGAGGCGGCCTGCCAGAGGCTGCCAGCCACAGCCGGATACGGTGTCCCAGATCCGCACGGTCCCGTCTGTGCCGGCGGCGGTGATCCATCTGCCGTCAGGGGAGATCGCCAGCGCACGAACAGGCCCGCTGCCTGTCAGGGCCCGCACTTTGCGTCCGGACGCGATATCCCGGATGTGGACTCCTGTGCCGGCTGCGACGACAAGCCAAGTGCCGTCGGGTGCGATCGCCAGCGCCCGTGCGGAAGAGGGAAATTGCCACAGGGTCTGGACGATGCGACCGCTTGCCATGTCACGGATAAGGATGCGGGTGCTGTCGACAGTGGCGATTCGTGTCGCGTCGGCAGAGAGCGCCATCGCACGCACCGCGACGGAGTGCCCGCCGAGCCTTGCGCGGACACGGCCGGTGGCGGCATCACAGACCCGCACCGTGCGGTCGTCGTCGAGGATGACCAACCGGGTGCTGTCCCCGATCACGGCCATGGCGCGAACCCTACCTGTTCGGTCAGGAAGGCTCCGGATGACCCGACCTGTCGTCAGGTCTATGATCCGCACCCTCCCGTCATCTCCGGCGCTGGCGAGCCACGCGCCGTCGGGTGAGGCGGCCACCGCACGACTGCCGGTCACATCGCTTAGGCTCGTCGCGTCCGACGGCCCGGAAGAGTCCCAGATGCGGACGGTCTTGTCGTCTCCGGCGCTGGCGATCCAGCTGCCGTCGGGAGAGATCGCCACGGTCCGGACCAGCTTCGTGTGGCCCGTCAGTTTCGCCGTGGCATGACCCGCCGCGACGTCCCAGATGCGGACGGTCCTGTCGTCTCCGGCGCTGGCGATCCAGCTGCCGTCCGGGGAGATAGCCACTGCCCGGACGGCTCCCTCGTGGCCGGTGAACGTCCCTGTGGCCTCGCCTGTTGAGAGGTTCCAGGTCCTCACCGCGCCATCGGAGCCGCTCGCGGCAAACCACTGTCCGCCGGGCGCGACCGCCACGGAGTACATATCATAGGAGGCTCTCGGTGCGGCGATCAACTCGCCGGTCTCCACGTCCCAGACCCAGGCACGTCCAGCGCCGCAAGTGACGATCCGTGTGCCGTCGGGAGAGATCGCCACTGCCGGGTCTGTGTAACTCGCAACCGTGTCGATGATCCGGCCTGTCACCGGGCTCCACATCCTGACCCGGCGATCGCCACTGGCGACAGCCAGCCAGGTGCCGTCCGGGGCGATCGCTGTGTTCAAGCCCCAATTGGCGAGGCCGAGGGTACGGCGGACCTGGTACGTTATTGCGCTCCAGATCCGCACGGTCGAATCTCTGCTTGCAGTGGCGAACCACATGCCGTCTTTCGAAATGGTGACCGAGAGCACCCCGTCTGTGTGATTCATGAGTCGGCCGGTGGGCTCGCCCGTGCCAACGTCCCAGATGCGAACGATTCCATCGACGTCAGCGCTGGCGATCCAGGTTCCGTCGGGGGCCACGTCCACCGACAGCACCCAGCCGGTGTGACCGGTCAGGATACGGCGCAGCTCGGGGCTGGACGAGTTGGCCGGGGCCCACCGGATATAGAGCGTAGGCCGGGACGAGCGCCACGTGGCGACAGCCGCGCGCCACATCTCGGACTCGGCTAGGCAGCTGTGCAGCACCGCCGATTGCGAGTAGCCGGGATCCGTGGGTGCCAGCAGGTGTGTGACGCGGCTAAGCTCCCGGGCGGCGAGCCGCGCTCGGGGAGTAGCGACGATGTCCAGATCTCTGATGGGTGCGAAGGCTGCACGGGACTCCAGCCGCCAGGCGATCCAGCGCAGATCGCACGCCAAGGTCTCCGCTTCCTGCGTCCGGTCCGCCCCGATAAGGTGCGTGACGAGATGGTCGGCGAGATAGCCGTCCGGCATCTCCCACCAGGCTCGGGAACTAACGTCCGTACCGCTCTGCGGCGGCACCGGGGGAATCGGGAACGCGGCATCGACCAGAGCACCGTGCAGTGTGCGCAGACGCTCCGCGCTGAGGCGGCCCTCGAGGAAATCGCGGATGACGTCGTGCAGGCGGACACGTCCGCCGCCGTTCGGGTCGAGGCTGATCAGAGACAGTCCCGCCAGGCTCGCGCATAGATCGCGGCTCTGTTCCTCGCTCATCGCGGACGTCGCGGTCCACAGCGCCACGATCAGATCGACCGGGATGGTCTCATCCTCGGCGAAGACCGCGAGCTCCGCGAAGCGGTCGTAGCCGCCTTCCCCCAGTAGGAGGGTCCCGGCTTCGATGGTGGCACCCACGGCAGTCTGCCGCTGCCGGGAATCGTTCAGGTCCACCCCCTCCTCGTCCAGGCTGGTCGGGCCGAGCTGGCGCAATTGTTCCAGCACGGCGGCGCCCGCAGCAGCCGGCTCGACCCCGGTGGTCACCCGTTGGTAGATGAGGCTGTTGGCGAGCCGGAGCAGCAACGGCCAGTGTCCGGTCGCCCGCAGTAGACCGCGGGTTGTCTCCTCGGGCAGGCCGCATGGCAGGCGGAAGCCGAGCATCCGCCGCGCCTGCTCCGACGTCATCACGTCCACCTCGACCCCCCGGGCGTCGGCCGGTAGCAGCTCCGGCAGCCGTGTGGTGACCAGCCGCGGCGAACGACGGCCACCGCGCAGGAACGGATCGAGCTGCTCGCGCCACCACACATCGTCCACGATCAAAAGCACCGGCGGTCCTTTGTCCAGCAGCCGCCCAAGATGGGCTCCTGCCATGCCGGGGTCCTCGAACTCGGTGCTGTCACCGGTGATGAAACGGGTGACCTCGGCGACTTTCGCCGAGATGGCACTCGGGCTGCGCACGTCACGGCCGAGTACGGCCTGGTAGATCCTCCCCCGGAAGTGTTGCTGCGTGCGCTCGTCCGCCCAGACCATGGCCGCCAGCGTGCTCTTGCCGAAACCGCCGGCACCGTACAGGCCCGCGCTGGCAGTGATGCCTACCGCCCGTCGGCCTGCACGCCGTGAGCAAAGTGCCTTCACGATGTCGCCTGTCGCCTGGGAACGGTCGATGACCCACTCCGGCAGCGGGGGAGGCGACTGCGGTAAGAAGTTCTGCTCCGGCTCCGCAGAGCGTCCATCCCGCAAGATCACCACCACGGCCGCCAGGGCACTTATCGCCACCAGAACAAGGAAGGACGTCCACGGACTTCTGCGCAAGTGGTCCAGCAGGCCTGGCCACCGGTCCTCGCCCGTCGCCGCGTTCCCGGCCAGTGAAGCGCCCGCCGCAGCGGCCACGTCGAGAACGGCGAGCACCGCAAACATCGAGGTGCTGCGACGACTCATGGTGACCCCCCTGTACCCACCGACAGAGGATAGTGCGCGCCGAAGGCGTCGGGCCGGGGAATGTGGACTCTGGGATCCGCTCCGCCAGCCGGTCGGACGGACACCTCCTGCGCGCCTCGCTGCCGGAGGTTCCGGCAGCGGTACGCGCCGGCAGGCTCATCGACGTCGTGGGCCAGGAGGCCGGTGCCGAGGACGCTGTGCTGCAGCTGTGCGTCCTGGTCGACGTCCTCACCGCCCGGCCCTGACCGGGCGAGCGGCCACGCACCCGCCCCGGGGGGCCGGGCCGTCCGTACGCGGGTCTGTCGGCCCGCCCCGGCGCTATCTGGGATCAGCCGGTCTCGTGGAGCGCGTGGAGGTAGCACATCGGTTCGGCCGCGAGCAGGGATCGCGGGTCCCGGAAGGCGGTGAGAAGGAGCGCGCGGGTGTCGCGCCCGGCGGCGAGGTCGACGCGACAGTCCAACGGAAACAGCGGGACCTCCCGCCGGTGCCCTCGCCGGTGACCGGTGAAGTCGAGGCCCGGCTGATCGCCCTGGCGTGCTCCCAGCCCCCGGCGGGCCGTGCCCGGTGGTCGCTGCGGCTGCTGGAGGAGCACGCTCCGGAGCCGTTTCTCTTTTCGCCCGTGTCAGGCGGGTAGATGCCGGTCATCCCAAGTGCGTCCCAACTACGGCCCTCGGCCGCTGCAGAGCCGGGCATTTTCCCAGGTCAGGTCCATAGATGGTGGGATACGCGAGGCGCCTTCTCAGCGCTCGGTCCTTGTTGAGGCCGGCATGTGTCTCCCTGGTGCCGCGTGGCGCGGTGGACGCCAGGGCCTCCAGTAGGTCTCGATTGCTTCTACGTGATCGAGTGGCTGTGGTTTCACTGTGCCTGTGGGAAGTGTCGGTGCCGGGTGTGCCCTTGCTTCTGAGCTCTGCCGAGAAGCTTGGAACCGTAGCTCCGGAGGACAGCCGCACACGACTCGCTACTGTGTCGTGCCTGACCGGCAGGAGCTGCTGGCGATCTGGTCCACCGGTGAAGGGGACCTCGCCGTCCCCGTAGCGGCGTTGGGCTCCGCCGGCACTGGCGAACTCCTCGGCATAGACCGTGCCTTGACGGTCCTTTCGAGCGCTGCTTGGCGCACCTATGCCCACCCTGCGAGCGCGGCCGGGTCTCTTGAGGTGGCGGCGCGAGGAGGAGGAGGAGGAGAAGCAGTTCGGTGCCGTTGCGGAGGCGCTTGTCCAGCCGAACCTGCCGAGCGGTGGCGGGCTCGTCGTCTCCTACAGTCGTCTCCTTGAATCGGCTCACCTGAGGTTCCCCCGAGATGCGGGGAAGGGTGACAGCAGGTCAGATGGGTCTCATGAGAGGAGCCCTGACGATGCCTGCCCCGAGGAAGTACCCGCTGGAGTTGCGTGAGCGTGCGGTCCGGATGTACCGGGCGGCCGAGCCGAAGCCGGTGATCCGCCGCATGGCCGAGGATCTCGGTGTCCACCACGAGGCCCTGCGCAACTGGATCCGCCAGGCCGAGGCCGACGCCGGCGAACGGGAGGACGTGCTGACCACTGCCGAGCGCGAGGAGTTGGCCGCCCTTCGCAGGGAGAATACCCAGCTCAAGCGGGCGAACGAGGTCCTGCGGACAGCCTCGGCTTTTTTCGCGGCCCAGCTCGACCCGACCCGGCCCAGGTGACCGCGCTCCTCGATGAGCACGCGCACCTGGGGGTCGAGCCCGTACTCCGGGAACTGCACATCCCCTCGTCCACCTACTACCGCTGGCGCCAGGCAGAAAAGGAGCCCTGTGAACGGCGCCGTCAGGACACGGAGCTGACCGGCCGGATCCGGCAGGTCCATGAGGAATCCGGCGGGGTCTACGGCTCGCCCCGTGTCCATGCCGTCTTGAAGCGCGGTGGAGTGCACGTCGGCCGCAAACGGGTCGAGCGCCTCATGCGCGAGGCCGGTCTCGTCGGCATCAGCCCCCGCCGCGGCAAGGGGTTCACCCGCCGCGATCCGGACGCCGATCTCGCCCCTGACCTCGTGCAACGCGACTTCACCGCGCCCGCGCCGAACCGGTTGTGGGTCACCGACCTCACCATGATCCCCACCGGGGAGGGGCCTTTGTGGCTGTCGGCGATCCGCGACGCGTTCTCCCGCCGCGTCGTGGCATGGGAGACCTCCGCCCGCGCGGACGCGGACCTGGTCCTGTCCTCGTTGGAGTATGCCCTGGCCAGCCGTGAGGTCGCCCCGGGCGAACTGGTCCACCATGCCGATCACGGCTGTCAATATACGAGTATCAAGCTGACGACGCGCCTGGTCAGAGCGGGTATCCGGGCGTCCATGGGCTCCGTCGGGGACTCCTTCGACAACGCCCTGGCGGAGAACCTGTGGATGATCATCAAGACCGAGTGCATCCGCGGCCGCGTCTTCGCGACCAGGGCCGAAGCCAATCTGGCGCTCTTCGAGTACATCGACGGCTTCTACAACCCCCGACGCATCCAAAAACGCCTCGGCTACCTCAGCCTGATCGAGTTCGAGGAGAAGCGCTACGCCGACCAGGCAGCGGCCGAACCGGTGAACCTGAAACCAAGCCAACCCGCCCTGACCAGCTAGTCAGCCACTCCCGCACAGCGGGGGAACCTCAGTCGGCGACCTCCGTCGCGTCCATCCGGCACTCGGGGCAGCACAGCTTCTCGCTCTGCTTCTTGCTGTACTCAGCCCACGCTTCGAGCGAGCCGGGCGTACTGAACTTGTGCGGCCTCTCATCAGCAGCCGCGCACACCAACCCCAGGACCCGGAGTTGGTACTCCACGTGGACCAGCGCTCTGAACGACTCCTGCTGCGAGTCCGGCGCAGCGACGAGGTCCGCGATGGTCACATGCACTCCAATGTGCGCAGAGGGGCGAGAGAGCGATAGCTGACACCTGAACATCAGATTGCCGTCGCTCTGTCAAACAACCTAGCAGTCAGCGCTGGTGAGCATGCCCGCCGGACGCCGGGAAACTCTGGCGGCGAGGGCCGTGCGGTGTACGGCGCGCGCACCCGAGGTGCTGATCCTGTCGCGCCAGCCTTCGGAACTGACCACCGCTAGAACGCGATGTGCAGGCTCCGAATAGCGCATAATCGGAACACTGCCTCTTCCCCAGTCCGGCATGACCAGGTCGCGGTATACGAGAACCGCAGACGGATGGACTTGGTGCGCTACAGAGTCTTCGACGGCGGCTTGCTGAGCCTGATGCTGATCGAGTCGTCGCCCGCGTCTGTCGGCCGGGGCGGGTGAGGCAGCGCAGACGGGTGGGAGAGACAGCAGCTAACGGCGCGGTTCGGGCGGTTTCAGACTTCCCGAATGCCTGCAAGAGCTAGACGAGGCATTGTCCGCGTGGGGGCGAAGTAGAGGTGGCCCGGCTCCAGGACTACATCGCTTATCGGCGGATGGTGAACCTTGCCCGCCTCCTCTTCCGTCCGTCATACGGGGTGATCCTCGTGTACCTCACCCTCGACCCAGAGACGGTCGAGGTGCAGGAAGGCTTCACGCGCGACATGCGCGGGATCGGGCACCTCGACACGGGCGACCTGGAGGTCCGGATCGCGTCGAAGGCCGATCTGGTCAAGGCGGCCCCATTGATCAAACGAGCGTTCGGGACGGCCTGAGAGGGCGGCAGAGATGATGGCTCCCGACCGCCCGGCGGGATGGACGGTCGGGCACAGAGCGAGGTCGCCAAACTGATTCTTCTCACCACCACTGACACGAACGGCATCCTCCCCCGGCTGCACGAGTTCCTCGAAACCGCCGCAGACATGACCAACATCGTTGACCGCCTCGGCGAACTCGACGAAGACCTCTACTACATGGCCGTGGACGCCTGGGAGGACATCAACACCGCGCAGCGCCGCACCAACGCCGCCACCAGCACCTCTCCCGCCGCCGGCACCCGGCCCACCACCGCCGCCCCGGCCCCGCCTGGCGGAGAGAATGTTCCGCCCCTCACAGCGCACGTGCACGCGCCACCATCGACCTACCGATGAGGACGTAGGAAACGACGGCCATTCCCAGCAGAATCAGCATCCATCCCCAGGATCGGGCGAATCCGAAGAGTGCTGCGTCCCGGAGGCAGCGAATGCCGTAGGTCACCGGGTTGGCCCACGAGGCGTACCGCAAGACGGGAGCCATTTGGGCCGACGGGTAGAAGGAAGGGCTGGCAAACAGCAAGATCGGGGCCGCGACGTTGATCGTCACCATGAAGCGCTGGAAATCCTCGAACCGCGTGGCGACCAGCAGATACAGACCGTTGAAGGCCATGGATGCCACCACGATCCCGCATAGCACCGCCGCCCAGTGACTGGCCGACCAGCGGAAGGTGAACACGCCCAGGGCGACGAGCAGGGCCGCCGTGCTCTGCAGCAGGATCAGCAGTGTGGTCATCACGATCTTGCCACCGACGTAACTCGCCCGGCGCAACGGATACGACCACAGTTCCACATCCATACGGCCCATGCGCTCCTGGAACAGGGACGTGCCGGTGGTCGTGGCGGCGGCGAGCATCGATGACAGCAGTACTGCCGGGACCGTGAACTCGGAATAGCCGACCACCCGGCCCTCGTAGCGCACGTGCTGGACGAGGTGGGAAAGCGACGTGGCGAACAGAAGCAGGTACACCGCGCTTGGAGTGACGGCGAGCAGCAGGTTGGTCCGGTTTCGGGTGAGCAAGCGGTATTCGCGGTACAACGTGGCGCCGAAGTCGTGGTTGCCCGACGGGCGGCGGTCGCGCGCGAGGGAAAGCATCGAGCCAGGGCTGTCAGCGGTCATCTGCTGCTCCCACCAGTTCGATGAAGGCGTCTTCCAACGATGGTGCCCGGTACTCGACCGAGTTCACGCCAATACCGAGCGCTTCGGCGTCGGCGAGGAGGGCCGGAAGGCGCCCCCGCACATCTCGGCAGGTCACTTCCACCCAGTCAGCGCTGACATGGATCCGCAAATCCGGCTGTTCCAGCAGAGCCGCCAGCCGGGCCGTCTTCGCCGGGTCCGACGGCCGCAGTAGCGCGGCGCGATCACCGCACCGCTCGGCGAGGTCGCGCGGCGCGGCGAAATCCACGAGGTGACCTCGGTTGAGTATGAGCACCTTCTGGCAGTTGCGTTCTAGTTCCTCGACGTAGTGACTGGTCCATACCACGGTTGTCCCGTGTTCCCGGCGCAGGGTGTCGAGCAGCGCCCAGACCTCGCGTCGACCGCCCACATCGAGTCCGGCGGACGGCTCATCGAGAAGCAGCAGCGGCGGTGAGCCAAGAAGCGCCCGGATGACCTGTAGCCGCCGCAGTTCACCGCCAGACAGCGAGAAGGTGAGCTGGGAAAGGTTCTGCTCAAGCCCGAAAGCGCTGATCAGATCATCCACCCAGGCACGGACGTCCCGCCAGCGCAGTCCCTTGAACCTGGCAGCAATCCGGAGGTTGTCCAGGGCCGGCAGCATCATGTCGAATGGCCCGGTCTGGTGGACGACCCCGATGTCCTGCTTGGCACGTCCGCCGTGGGCAGCCGGATCCGAGCCGAAGACTTCGACCGCACCGCTGTCGGGCAAGGTGGCACCGCAGAGCAGCTTGATCAGGGTGGACTTGCCCGCGCCGTTGGGACCCAGCAACCCGACGACGGCTCCAGCGGGAATATCGAAGGACAAATGGTCCACCGCGTTGCGCGGCATGTCTTTGTACTTCTTGACCAGGTCCTGCACGTGTACCGCTGCGGTCATGAGGCACCTTCGGCGGCGACCGACTGCTCCTCCTCAGTCACGATGCCCTCCTCAGCGAGTCCAGCCAGGAAAGTGCGGACGTCCTGGGCCACTTGGGCGCCCCAGTCCGGATCCTCTGGTGCGTAGCGGCGCGCCATCTCGGTACAGATGGCCTCCGTGGTGGCGCCTTCGGCGAGCAGAGGCCAGACTTCAGCCGCAGTGCTGTTTAGCGTGCGGAACTCGCCCGAGGCCGCGTCGTACATCCGCACCTCACCCTCTTCGGCGATCCACACAAGGTCCTCACTGATGCGGTAGAACACGTCTTCTCCGTTCGGATTCTGCCGTCAGGTGGCGAGGGGGAGCAGCCGGCGGCCGTCCAGCTTCCAGTCCTCGTAGACCGGGTGGACACTGTCGTCCCTGACCATGCGCGGGAGCAACAACTCCGCTTGGTTCGCGAGGAGCTCCGGGCCGGTAACTCCGTTAGCCCGCCACCAGGAGGTGATCATGGAATGGCGGAGAGTCCGGCACAGATGACGTCCGTTGCGGTGGATGTCGCCAGTCTCCGCCAGGTGGTAAGCACGGCACCCACCGCCACAGGCCGCCCGGATGTAGCAGCGGCGGCAGTCGCTGAGGTTGTCGCCCTCGAACACGCTGTTGTGGCGCATGTCCGCTAGCAGGGGCGTGGCGAATATCTCGGCGAGGGTCTGCTGCCGGATGTTCCCGGCCTTGTGTACACGTTCGGTGACCAGTTTGCACGGGTAGACAGTTCCCAAGGAATTCACGTAGATCTCGTTGCCGCCCATACCGCAGTTTCCGGCGATCGAACAGGGTTTGCTAGCCGTTGGGCCGTCTGGCAGCAGGTTGTCGGCCTTCGGATTGGTCCACATGAATTTCTGGATCTTCTGAAACTCGGACCAGCCGAATTCATAGCCGTCGGTTGCCGCTCTGCCGAGGTCTGAGTGGTACATCATCCGCACCCTTCGGACTTTGAGGTCGCCGACGAAGTCGCAGAGGTCTTCGAGCGCGTCCACGTTGTCCGGAGTGACCACGTGGTTGATCGTGGGAATCACACCGGCCTCGTTCAGCAGCCGCAGCCCTTCGCGGGTCCGGGCGAATGTCCCTTTGCCGCGGGTGCGCTCGTGGAGCTCCTCGGTGCCGCCGTCGATGCTGACCGTCACCGTATGGAAGGTGTCGGCAATTCGGCGTGCGGTCTCGGCCTTACGGATCAAGGTAGCGTTGGTGATCATGTTGACGGTCATGCCAAGGCTCCGGGCATGGCCCGCCACGTCGAACAGGTCCTTGCGCAGCATCGGTTCGCCGCCGGTGAAGATGAACTGCTTGACGCCCATGGCAGCCGCCTGCTCCACCACATCGAGCGATTCCTGCGTGGACAGCTCACCCGGCAGACGCTTCTCCGAGGAGGCGTAGCAGTATGGGCACCGCAGGTTGCACCCGTCGGTAATGGCATAATACACCGTGGTCAAGGCGGGTTCGGCAGGGCGGACCGCCGGCCGGTGGCCCGGTATGTACACCATCCACTTCAGGACCAGCCTGGCCAGGAACTTCTCTGTGCGGGTGTCGTCGGTGTCCGGACGGGGGCCACGTGGCACGGCGGTCAACTGCCGCAGGAGTCCCATGTCCTGCTCGTCCAACATGCACCAGGCGGCGAGTTCAGGGTTGGCGACCAGTAGATTTTGCGAGCGCCGGAAATACACGAGATCCTCGGGGACAACTAAGTCGTCCCAGTACTGCAGCAGCTTCATCTCCACCTCCGCTGTGGGGGTGGGGCCCAACGCTGCGTTGGGCCCCACAGTCACGCCTGACGCCTGACGCCTGACGCCTGCCGCCTAACGCAGCGTCAGATGTCGAGCTCGGTCTCGTCCTCGGCGTTGCCGGAACCGGCGCCGGCACCGCCGGAACAGTTGCAGAGGCACTTGCCGACCGGAACGGTTTCGAGCGGAAGGATCTCGGGCCTTATCCAGGCGGGGATTTCCATACCTTTTCCCTTTCCCTTGGGCGCAGCAAACGGTTGCCGTAATTTTTCCAACCACGAATCAACAGTGGGCTTGAAACGCGGCAACGGGAATTATATCCCGCTATAAACGAAGTATGGAGAGCCGTCTCAGCACGTGTCAACCAGCCGATAGCCCTGCTGCCGGTTGCTCTCACCGATTCCGGCCGAAAAGGAAGATCAACGGCCAAGCGTAGTCATCACACTGCGTTGACAAAGGTGATCTCTGATGACACGACAGACCGGTGGATGAATACGATACCGACACGTTGGGCGGCAGCTCCGACCGTGTCAGGAGGGACAGGCGGACAGGCCGCGCCCTACGGGCAGCAGCAACCACAGCAACCGTCAGTACTTCACGCACACAATCGACTACCAGAGGTGACCGACGATGGCTGTGCCCAATGTGCCGGATTTGGCCAGGAGTACGCCCCAAGATGCCGCTGAAACGGCCAGAGCCTCTTCGATCGATCAGGTGTGGAGCCAGATGTCGAGAGCACGGGTGATCGTGCTCACCCAGTCGTAGCGCTTGACACATCGCGTGGCCTCGGGCCGGGACACTCTCAGCTTGTCGACGGCGTACGTCCCGCAGCGACCCAAGTCAGTGATGAAACCGCCCCAGAAACGGCCCAGTCCCTCACCTGCTTCACCAGGCGGCCGTGCAGGCTCTGCCAAGGAGGCTCGTCCTGGTGTGCGGCCGGCCCCTTTTGACGTAACAGGCACGGGCGACGGGCTGGTGCGGGCTCCGGGTGCGCGCTGACGGACGCGCACCACCCTGGGATCCGCCCCAAAGTCCCAGTGAACCGTTCCGGGTTCGGTGGAGACTCTAGATCTTGACTGTGACCTGGGGTTTTGTGTCGGCTTGGTGGTGGTTGGCTTCGTATTCTGCGGGTGGGATGTGCCCTATTTCACCGTGGAGGCGGTGGTGGTTGTACCAGTCGACCCATTCGGCGGTGGCCACTTCGACGTCGGACAGGGTTCGCCAGGGCCTGCGGCGCTTGATCAGTTCGGTTTTGAACAGGCCGATGGTGGATTCCATCAGCGCGTTGTCGTAGGCGTCGCCGACGGAACCGATCGAGGCCGCGATGCCCTCCCGTTGGAGGTGCTCGGCCAGGGCGAAAGATGTGTATTGGGACCCGGCATCGCTGTGGTGCACCAGTTGCCCGGGCTGATGGGGGTTGCCTTCTCGGTCGCGCTGCCCCAGGCCCATCTCAACGGCGGACATCACGAGTTCGGTGTGTTTGGTGGTGGCAGCGGACCAGCCGACGATGCGGCGGGAGAACGTGTCGACGACGAAGGCCACGTAGACGGTGCCGGCCCAGGCCGCGACGTGGGTGAAGTCGGCGACCCAGGTCCTGTTCGGCGCCTGGGCGACGAAGTCGCGATCGAGCAGGTCCGGGGCCCGCTCGGCAGCCCGGTCCTGGACCGTGGTGACGATCTTCTTCCCGTGGACCGCACCGGTGATGCCGAGCTCGCGCATCAGCCGCTCGACCGTGCAGCGGGCGACCTGGTGGCCCTGCCTGCGAAGCTGGTGCCAGATCTTGCGGGCCCCGTACACACGGTAGTTGGCCTCGAACACCTGGAGGACCAGGGCCTACAGTTCCGCGTCGCGCACGGCCCGGGTCGAGGGCGGGCGGCCCTTGGCGGCGTAGTACGTGGAGGGTGCGATGCTGATGCCGTGCTCGGAGAGCACGGTGCAGATCGGCTCGACGCCGCCGAAGCGGTCCCGGTGCTCGTCGATGGACGTCACGAGCGAAGGTGTGGCCGGTCGAGCTCGGCCGCGAAGAAAGCCGAGGCCGCCTTGAGGATCTCGTTCGCCCGCCGAAGCTCCGCGACTTCCTTCTTCAGCGCTTTGACCTGCGCGGATTCCTCCGTCGTGGTCCCCGGCCTGGTTCCGGAGTCGATCTCGTCCCGGCGAACCCACTGGCGCACCGTCTCGGCCGTGCCGATGCCGAGCTTGCTCGCGACGGCCTTCATCGCGGCCCACTCGGTCTCGTAGTCCGGGCGCACCTCGGCGACCATGCGCACCGCACGACGCCGCAGCTCAGCGGGATAAGGGGAGGGACGTGCCATAACTCGATCCTCTCAAAGAATCGAATCTCCACCGAACCCGGAACGGTTCAATTGACTGATCCCGGAGCGCCGGACACAGACCCTGCCGACATGAGCACCTCGGCCGCACCCTGATCCGGAACCAAAGCTTCGCGCGCTCAGGGGTTCAAGACTTTCTACAACGCCCACAGACCCTACCGGCCCTGCGCCAAGCCACTCCACTCCGGCCACTCCCCCACCTACTCGACGAACCAGCACAGAACAGCCATTTCCAGGTCCATCGACGAGACCGACGCAGCGGGACACTCCACGAATACCAAGATGCCGCATGGCCAGGCCGGATGATTTATCGGCACCCACAGAGCCGGATGAGGGAAACCAACCGCCTGGCTCCGCGGCTTCAAACGACTCCGCATCCGCTGGGAACGCCGAGCCGACATCCACGAAGCCCATCTCAAACTTGCCTGCTGCCTCCTCAGCCTGCGGCAAATCAACTCATTGCTTTAGCCGTTGTAAGATCAGATAGCCGGCAGTGAATTCTCAGCAACCCTTATGATTCAACATCGCCGCTCCCCGCTTGATGGGCTTCACGACCAGCCGCTTCTCGCTCGGCAAGGTTAATAGCCTCGTACCAGGGAGCCAGTGCCTGTCGCAATTTCTCAGCGTGATGAGCAGAGAGCGAAGGGTCACGCGCCACGGATGCCGTACGCGTAACAACATCACGAGCCGCATGAATCATCTCGCGCAAAGATGGTTCAAGGGCGTCAAGTGGTGACGCCTCCGGGGAGCCATCTACCCAGGTCCACGGCCCGTAGCGAACGAACCGCGTCGCGACATGCGCATCAGGCAACCGGTCATGATGCACAGAAAGGTAGGTCTCGGCTTCCTTCCGCGTCGCGAATCTGCCAGCCGACTCTTCACCCTCCAAAACCGCATATTCACGTACCATGACAGGGCTCAAATCAGGCATTCCGACTCCCAGCCTTTACTCTCATAAGCACATTGCATTTCGACGACAAGAAGACTCCGACATCCAGTCATCATCGGAAAATTAGGACATGCATCCAATACGCACTTAAGGACGTGAGCACGCAAGCATTACATTGAGAATCTGTATAGCCACTGGAATAAAATAACTCTTCGCAGAGCAGATTTTGCCCCGCCTTTAGATCTCAGAGGCAGCATATCTCCTACGGAATCGCTCCCGATCCCCCTTCAGCGGCTTCAGATTGAAGCTGTAGCGACGGCAAGACCGACCTCCTCGACACCTGGTTCGACAGAACCATGCACATCCACACCAGCGGCACCGACACCAACAGCAACGTCACCATGACCGCCGGAGCCTCCATCGGCAGCAACTGGGAAAGCGCGAAATTCCTCATGGCCGGCGACTTCAACGCAGACGGCAAACCCGACCGCCTCGACGTCTTCTCCGGCCAGCTCCGCTACAGCCAAGGCAACGGCAACGGCACCTTCGGCGCACCGGTCGTCATCGACCCCTCCACCGCCTGCGGCACCATGCGCCTCGTGGACTGACACCGCACCGCGATTGCTGGTCACCGCCACAGGGGCTCCCTCAATGCGTTGAAGGAGCCCCCAGCGGCATCAGGCTTTCCATCTCCAAGCGAGCACCTTCCCGACACAAGGGACAGGCACCTTGAGATCATCAACTCAGCTTGAGATCCGAACACTGCCCACCCCGGCAGATGACACGGGTCAAAAGGTCCCCGCAGTTCGAGCCGCTGACCTGCGGGGATGCCGCCGGGGGGACGGCTTCTCACAAGCCCTCACATCTGAAACGGACAATCCAGACGCCAAAAGCCTGCCCCCGCGAAGCGGAGACAGGCTCTGACCTGCGAAAACACCGTCGGGACGACAGGATTTGAACCTGCGACCCCTTGACCCCCAGTCGCGAAGAGGACCGGGATTTCCCCACCATTCGGGACGAACTCCCCCCGCATTACGTGCAGTTATGCGGCAATCGATCACCAACGCGAGCGGCGTGCGGTCCCCGATCGGTCCCCAGCAACCTATTCCGATGCTTCACAAGACGTCTCCATCTGAGGATGCCTCGCTTGGCCACACCTGACAATCGAACATCGGCACTGCATTCGAGAGGTCCGTGCCCTCAGCAGGAAACACCGGTCCCATCCCCCAGGCCGGCTGCGGACTCAGTCTGCGAGCCGTGGGCAGGATCGAAGATCCGCATCGGCGCTGAACACGCGGGGCGCCTTGTTGTGCCGTCCTCGGTTCCCAACGTCCGCCCACTGGACCCGTTGCCCTCACCAGCCACGGATCCGTGGAAGATCGGCGCTCGGCAGCCGAAGACGCGACCGACTCGGCAGCATCCACTAGAAGTACCAACGTGCCGTCTGACTTGCACGGAAGAGGTCTTCGGCAGGCGCAGCGTCAGGCTGGATGCCGGAAACGGCGACACTGCGGGCAGGCGACGCCGCACGCCACCGCCCGATTTCACTCGACGGTGACGGCGTTCACGTCCACCGTGCCCAGGGCGTGGCGCACCAGGACGGCGTCGGCTTCCGGCAGCGCCACGTCGTACGACCCGTCACCCGTCACAAGGATGTACCGGCGGAACTTCCGCATCAGCGGAACTTTCTCACCCTCGCCCTCCAGCGACAGCGGGGGCGCCAGAGTGACCCTCTGCTTCGTGCCGATCTGCCCCCGCCCCCACAAGGGCGCCCGCCCGGCAGTCAGATGCAGTGCACCGATCATCGTCCGGGGCGTCGACTGCCCGCCGATGGATTTGCTGTGCGCGGCCACAATCAGGGTCTCCCCCGCGTCCAGATCCGCGCAGTCCCCCTCGGGCGAGCGACGCTGTATCCCGATCCAACTCAGCCAGACCTGCAGTGCCGATCTTGTCCCCGCAGCGCGCCGCACGTTATCTCCTCGAGGAATGGATCATGGTGCCGACACTGTACAGGCTTCAACAGCAGGCAGCCTCGCGAACATGTCAAACACTCGCGCTGTCGGCACCGGCCGCCCAGGACCAGGCGTTGTCGGTCAGGACGCGTTCGATCCGGGTGATGCCCAGGGCGGCGAATTGGGCGGCTGCTCTGCGCAGGAACACGGCTCAGGTGGCGACTTTCTCGTCGGGGGGGATCTCGCTGCAGGCAAGGCATGTGTGGTCGTAGACGTCGGAGTTGGACGCAGTCGAAGCCGACGCCATGCCGGGTGCCCCTGGTTTGCCTGCCGGCCCTGGATCCGCCCGCCGCCGTCGGGGATCCGGCCGAGCTTTTTCACGTCGATGTGGATCAGTCGACCTCGCGGGACGGGCGAAGCGGACGGCGGAGTTCTCCGTCACCCCCGTGGTATTCGGCAGTGCCTCCGCCCAGGACGCGCCCTCCTCGGTCGGCCTCCAGGTCTCCTACGACGACGGGGCCTCCCGGCACCGGGCGGACCTGAAGCGGAAGAACGACACCTGGACAACGTCCCTCGGCGCGCCGAGCCACGCCGGCTACGTGTCCATCCGGGTCACCGCCGAGCAGCGCAACGGCCACGGCGTCACCCAGACCGTCGGCCTCCGGTAACCCCACCATCTCCAGTAGCCCCGCCAGGACCGGCCGGCGCCCCTGCCCCTGCCCCTGCCCCTGCCCCTGCCCCTGCGGAAAACTCATCCGCCTCGGTGGGGCGCGCGGGTCGGGGGCTCGGGTCCTCAAAATGGGGCGTCACGTACGGCTGGTGATACCCCGGCACGATGGTCGGTCGTGCGGCTGCGACCGGCTTACCTGCCTGTGGCGAACGCGTTCGTCATGCTGCGCCCGCTGCCGATGAGTGACGGGGACGGGCCTTGGCCCAAGACCCCTGTTCGAACTCGCCCTGCGCACCTGACTCCGCAAGGGCGACTTCCTCGGCCTGCGCTGGGAAGACCTCGACCTGGCCGGCGGAACCGCCAGCATCCGCCGCACCCTCCAACGCACCAACAGCGGCGGCCTGACCGCCCTGCCGACCAAGACCCAGAGCTCGGAGCGAAGGATCGCCCTGCCCACCGAGTGCCTGCGCTCCCTCGAACAGCACCGTGCCCGGCAGCGCCAAGAGCGTGAAGCGGCGGGGACGGGCTGGAAGGCGAGTGGCTACGTCTTCACCCGGCCCGACGGCTCCCCGATCGAGGGAGCCACCTTCACCCGGCATTTCAACGCCCTGCTCCGCCGAGCTACCCTCCGCCGCATCCGGTTTCACGATCTCCGGCACTCAGCAGCGACGCTCCTCCTGGAGCAGGTCGTCGAACTCGTCGTGATCAAAGAACTCCTCGGCCACGCCCACATCGGCGTCACCGCCACCGTCTACGCCCACGTCCGGCTCCGCCTCAAACGAGACGCCATCGACCTCCTCGGCAACGCCCTCCGAAGTCCTGCCGAGACCATCGAGCAGCCCGACGACGGCGGCGAACCACCACTTCGTGCAGCACCCGTCCGCTGACGTTGCCGTCAATTACTGCCGTCAAACCGCAAAAACGGCCCTTGCAGGTGGCACCTGCAAGGGCCGTTTCTTTGCGCTTGGGGCGTAGCGCCGGAAACCTTAAATCGGCTCGCCCGCAACTCCGCTAAATCCGACGAGACCGTTCCTCTTCGCCATGTCAAGAATCTCAGGGAGATAATCCAGTTGGCGAACCGAAAGGGTTAGGAGGACGTACTTACCCGCATCGTCCGGCTCCTCTTCTAGGTCGAACCGAGACGGCTCCAGAACGTCGTCCACATCCGGCCACCTGGTCAGCAAATCCTCCCGGAACCGCAATACGTCAGGACTCACGACAAGGTCGCCGGTGTCGCCCTCAGCAAGGTTGTCGAAGACTTCCTCGGGGTCCCCGACAGAGCGCTTCCAGAAGGCGAAGTCGCTACTCACAGGCCATCCTCTCAAGTTAGGGGTTGCAGATCGGACAATCTGTACCGCGCCGGACGACCGAGGTTTCAAACCCGTACGTCTTCGCTAGCCATTCGTCCTTCCTTCGCTGACCCCTGGTGTAATTCGATTTATTCACCTTCACTTCATAAAGGTGAAGATTTCCGTCCGGATTCCTGACCGCGATATCCACTTGACGCCTGCCGTAAGGGGTCCACAGATCAAGTCCATTCCCGTAGCTCTCGCTGTAGATGTCAGACTTGTCATAGAACTTCTCAAACGTATCCGTCATTTCATCGACACCGGCAGCGCCACGGGCTTTGTCATGTGGACGAATTCCGCAGTTGCTGTTGCTGTTGTGAACAAGTACCGGCGTACCGCCCGCGAGTACATAGTACGTGTGCAAGTCGCGGACGGTGAGGTTGTAGGCGGCCTGGAGTCGGTGCAGGTGGGTGACGGCAACGACGGCGATGTTGTCGCCATCGGAAGTCCGAAGGGTCATGCCTGGCTTGAGGTCGGCGGCGTCGATCCAGGCACGAGCGCTGGGTGACCAGAAGGGGTGGTGATCGGTCGCGGTGACGGAGTTGGTTTTGCCGGCGTAGGTGACCGTGACGGTGGTGAAGTCCGTGTCGACCGGGTTGACGATGGTTGCGTCGACGGCGCGGGATCCAGATGCCGACGATTCCGGATCGGTCGATTCGACCTGGTCACCGACCTTGAGTTTGTCGATCGGTTTGACTGTGCCGTCCGCGAGAAGCACGAGGGTGCCTGCGGGGAAGCTGTTGCAACCTTTGGGGGCCGTGGTTCCCTTGCCGTCCCCGCCTCCGTGCTCGCCTTTGAGCATGTTGCCTTCGCCGGCCCAGTCGTCGGGGCTGCCTCCGAATGCGGCGAAGTTCGCGCCGATGAGGTCCGACACGCTGGACCCGTAAATATTCTTGGGACAGCCGCCTACATCGCTGCAGGCCATGAAGATGTCGGTGCTCAGCCTCTGGGTGAGGATGGCCACCCCGTCTTTGCTGGTGGCCTGATTCGGGTCGTTGCAGTAGAAACTGCCGTCAAGTTCGCAGTCTTTGGAGATGCGCTTGTCGAGTGCGGTGGCGAAGGCGAGCCAGTTGTCCCAGTCGCGGGGGATGACAACGGTGGGGTACACCTCGACGGTCGCTGGTTCTGCTGTGGCTGCCGGTGAGGTGTCGCCGTGGGGCGGGAATTGAGTGCCGTCGGAGCAGTGGCCCTTCGCGCAGCGGTCCTGGATATCAGACACCACGTCGTTGACGTGGTGGTTGTCCCCGGTGCATTGGTTCGCCCCGGTGCTGCACTCCTCCTGCCGCTGGCCGGTGGGGTCGGAGAATGTCAGCGGGTTGTTGTTGCTGTAGGTGTATGCGGCCAGGGACTGGGGGTCGTCGGGGACGAGCAGGGGGTCGACGGAGATGAAGCGGCCGGTGGCTGGCTCGTAGTCACGGGCGCCGAGGTGGGTGAGTCCTGTGGCGGTGTCTTTGGTACCGCCGATGAAGCCACGGGTGCCGGCCCAGACGGTGGGGGCGGGGCCGCGGTCGGTGCCGAATGGTGTTTCGTAGTGCTGGGTGAGGGCGCCGGTGGCTGCGTCGATATTTGCGTCGGCGGTGCCGTGGGCGTCGGTCACCTGGAAGGTGATCTTGTTGTCGTCGCTGCGGACGGCGACGGCTGCGCCGAGGGGGTAGTAGCGGGTTGCGGTGGGTTTGGCGGCGCCCTTGACGTAGTTCACCTCGGTGTTGCCGAGGTAGAGCGTGGTGTTCTCGGCGGCCGGGTTGGCGGTGTCGACGGTGTGTTCGGTCAGTCGGCTGCCGTCGGTGCCGTAGACGTAGTCGGTGGTTCTGTTGGTGGTGATGGTGGTGGTGCCGGTGGTGGTGCCGACGGCGTCGGTGGCCTGGTTGAGTGTCCCGTCGGTGCCCCAGACCAGTGTCTGGTCGTCGGTGGTGCCGGCTTTGGGCTCGAGGTGGCGCTGCAGGGTGTTGCCGGCGCTGTCGTATGTGTAGGTCTCGTTGACTGCGGCTGCGGTCCCTACCGCGGTGGCGACGCTCTTGAGGGTGTGGGGGCCGGAGGAGGTCGCCGGGTAGCTGTATGTGCGCGTCGTGTCCGGCGCGGTGGCGCCTGCGGGGTTGTGCTGGGTTTCGGTGCTGCGGGTGCCGTCAGTGTTGTAGGCGTAGGTGCTCCAGTAGGGCGCGGGTCCGCCGAGGGCTGCGCCGGCTGGTGCGGTGGGGCAGGACCCCGCCGCGGGGGTGAATGCCTCGGTGAGGCGGGCGAGGTAGTCGTAGCTGAAGCACTGCAGATCGGTGCCCGTGCGGGAGGCGTCCGCCAGCGAGGTGACGTCGCCAGCCTCGTCGTAGGTGTACTGCGTCGCCCGCGCCGCGCCTGTTACATCCTGCTGGTCGGTGCGGCTGCCATGCAGCCGCTGGGTGCCCCACTCCCAGGAGTTGGTGACCCAGAGGTTCTTGCCCCCGGCGTTGAGGGTGGACTTCAGAGGCTTGTCTGTCAGGTCGTAGCTCTGTGCGGCGAGGTAGGAGGAGAGGTTGCTGCTGATCGTGGCGGGGCGGTGCTGGGTGTCGTAGGTGAAGGCTACGACCTCTGCCGACAGGTTTCCGACTGCGGGGTAGCTGGTGGACTGGACGGTTCCGTCGAGGTTGTACGCGGTGATCGTCGAGTAGTTGCCGGCCAGTCCTTGCTGACCGGCGATTGCGGGGGCGGTCTCGCCGGGGATGGACGGCACCGTGAGTGTGGTCTTCTTCGCCCGGTAGAGGGCGTCGTAAGTGTTCACGGTGTTCTTGTACTGGTATGTGGTGCCGCCGAAGGTGACGTACCGGGTTGAGCTGGCGAGGTGGCCCAGGGCGCCGGTGGGGTCCCATACCTGCGAGGTGAGGAGGGGGCCTGTGGCCGTGCCATCGTGGGTTTCGATCTCGCGTGAGAGGTTGTCGTATACGTGGGTGACGGTTTTGGTCCGGGCATCCGTCGTACTGACCAATTCGCCACGGTCGTTGTACTTGCTCGACGTTGATCCGCTGTCGGGGTCTGCGGCGTTGACGAGGTTGCCGGACTGGTCGTAGGTCCACGTCCAGACGTTGTGCGACGGGTCGGTCAACTGAGCGAGTCGACCCGCGTGGTCGTATTGGTAGGCGGTGGCATCGAATGCGCCGACAGGAGTGTCTGCCTTGTACTGGCGCAACTCGGTGACGTGGCCGGCCACGTCGCTGAAGGTGGTGGTGGGGGTACCGCCCTTCGGCGGGGTCACGGTGACGCTGTTTCCGCCGTACGTCGTGATCGTCTTCGACAAGACGGTGCCCACGCCGTTTCCTGCCAGCAGCGTTGACTGGGTTACCCGGCCGAGCCCGTCGAACTGGCTGGCGGTCTGGGTTTCCACACCGGTGGTGTCATCGACGCTGGACAGCGTGCCCGACGGGGCGCTTTCCGCGTAGTAGGGGGCGTAGGTCAGCTTGGCCTGGCCTCGCTCGTCGTAGAAGGTGTCGGTGAGGATCCGGCCGCCGTCGGCTCCGGGCGACTGGGTCTGCCGTATGCGGCCGAAGCCGTCGTAGAGGGCGTACGACGTGTCTTGCGACGCGTCGTTGTTCAGTGTTTTGGTCGCGACGGATCGGATGTCGGTGTCGGCGTCGTTGTAGACGAACTGCGAGTTGGGGGTCTGTCCATCGCCCTTGGAGCGGTTGGGCAGCCAGACTTTCAGCGGGCGGCCCAGGGCGTCGTAGATCACGTCGGTACGGAGGAGTGCGGGGTCGAGGGCGATGCTGGGGAGCCCGCGCAAGGGTTCGTAGGCGGTGGTGCTGGTCTCGGCTCCGGCACTGGTGGTGGCGTTTGCGGGGGGTGTGGTGATGACGACCTTGGTGGGCCGGCCGGTTGTCGGGGTGTAGGTGGTCAGGGTGGTGCGGGGTTTGGTGTCAGCCGTGGTTCCTACCGTGGTGACGGGCGCTTTGGACTCGTCAGTGGGGTCGAAGACGCTGCTGGAGGCCCGGGTGGTGCTGGACAGTGGCCGTCCGTAGGAGTCGTAGGTTGCCGCGTTGTCCAGGTAGGTGGCTGTCGTGCCGTGCCGTGACTGGAGGGTCTCTGTGAGTGAGGCGAGACCCTTGGTCGGGGCAACCCCATATGCCTTGTTGTCGTAGCGGACCCGCACGTCGGAGATCACCGCGGATGTCCCGTCGGGCTGGGTGTCCCGGTTCACGCTTGCGGAGCAGGCACCTGCGACGGTCTCCGTGCGGATCGCGCCGGTGAAGATCCAGGCGGTGGTGTTGTCGGCGTATGTGGTGCGGGTGCACTGGTCGTCGGAGGTGACGGACACATCGCCGAGGGCTTCGGAGACAGCGGCCCGGCCGTAGGCGTCGTGCGTGGTGTTGCTGCGGGCTTCCCGCCACAGGCTGCCAGCGCCGTTGTCCAGTGAGGTGAAGGAGCGGTTGGTCGAGGTGGCGACCATGTTCGCGGTGGTGGTTCCCCAGTCGCGTACCCGGCTCGCGGTCTGTTTCTTCCAGGGGGTGTTGACGGACTTTTCCAGGATTTTCCCGCCGGGCCTGTCGTAGGTCTCGGTGCGGTATTCGAAGCCGGACCACGCCTCGTCGTCGGTGAGGGTTGTGCCCTCTCCATCGGGTACCTGAATGGTGCGGGTCTTCGTGGCGTCTGTGGGGTTGTTGCGGTCGCCGTCCATCCCGCGCAGGAAGTAGTGGTCTGCTTGTGTAGACATTCCCGCGGTGCCGCCGGTCTCGACCCGGACGTGGCCGTGGCCACGCCACTGGGACCACGTCTTGAGTTTCTCCTTGGTCAGGCCTTCGTCGTCGTCGTAGGCCCATGCGCCGCCGTCGAGGTAGGAGTAGTGCGTGACCATATCGGGTGCGCCGCCGGTACGGTCGGTGGAGATGACCGCGTCGACGACGTATTTGTTGAACCACTCCGTCGTGACCGGCACATCGTTGGTGGGCTGGTACATCTGCGGGAAGCAGCGCGTGGTGTTGCTCTGCGGGGTCGGCAGGTTGTCCCAGTCGCACGCGGCCTGGGAGTAGTTGACGTCCGTCTGGCCGCCCGACTCGTCATCGATGCTGCTCAGCCGCTGCTTGAAGAAGGGAGCGCGGCCGTCACCGGTTTTGTCGAGGCGGTTCTGCCGGACGTCGTAGCCGAGGGTGGTCGGCGGCAGGGGGGCGGGAGCGGTGCCGGCCAGGCCGGTGTGGGTGACGGAGTCGAGCAGCAGCTGGTAGTCGTTGTCGGCGGTGCCCCATGTGTGGTGCAGGGCCCAGGAGTCGATGTCCTTGTAGGTGCCGTTGGTCTGCAGGGTCTGGGTGGTGACACCGGTTAGGCGGGTGCGGGTCCAGAACGTCGGGGAGTAGCGGCCGGCATCGCAGTCGGTGCCGGCCTTGCAGTTCATGTCCCAGGGGGTGTCATACCAGTACTGCCGGTTTGTATCGATGTTCGCCGGGTTGCACAGTGAAGCGGTCGTTTCCAGGCAGCGTTCCGCTGTCGCGAAGCTGACCTTGGCCATCGGTTTGATGGTGCCGGAGTAGATGTCGCCGCTCTGCTGGCCATATTCGATGTGGTCGAGAGTGGCCGCGCGTATGTAGGGGGTGTCGTCGCTGGCCTTCAGATTGCGGCCGTAGGAGTTGGTTTCGGGGTTGTACCAGTAGGTGATGTCGTTGCCGGTTGGGTCGATGACCAGGTCGAGGTTCCAGCGCCAGCCCTGCTGGCACCAGGAATCGGCGAAGGTGGCGGCGTGGCAGGGTTCCGTGGCGTCGTCGCCGAAGACAGGAACGGTTTCTACCGATTTGGTCTCGGGGTTGCCGGTGGTCCAGTTGGTGAGGCGGTTGTAGCCGAAGTAGTAGCGGGTGCCGTTGGTGGTGATCGCTTCGAAGTACTCGCCGTCGTTGTCTCCGTTGCCGCGGGTCAGGTCGCGGGTCCGGATGACTTTTGTGCCGTCGTCGCCCTTGATCCGCCACTCGTCGGCGGAGACCGGGATCAATTCGCCGGCGTGGCCAGCGAAGCTGATGGTGGCGTTGTCGTAGGCCCAGCACATGTCGCCGGGCTCGACGCCGTTGGTCTTGACCCCGTCGTCTCCGCACGGTTTGTAGGACCGCTCGACGAACCCTGGGTCCATGTCAAAGCCGTCGCCGGCCCAGGAGCCCTGGTTGTTGCCGTTGGACGTCCGGCCGTCGACTGCGCCTGAGCTGTACGCGAGCCCGACGTCCGGCAGCAGGCCGCCGGGCACTGCGGGGACGGGCATGTTGTAGTTCCACGAGAAGGAGCCGCTGTTGAGCGATGTGCTCCAGGTGGAGGCGGGCGTCAGGGGTGATGCTTTGTAGTCGCCGGCGAGGCTTGCCGGTCCTGTGGTGGCGCCGAGGACGACGATTCCCGCCGACGCGGTGGACGCGCGGGCCGACGGGGTGGTTGTTGACGTGGCGGGGACGTCCACGGCGTCGGTGGTGACTGTCTGCGTCTCTTCGTTGTTGGTGCTTTTCAGTGGGGTGCTGTTTCGGCACTGTGGAAGGGCGGGAGTCGTCAGGGCGCAGGCGGGCAGTTGCACGATGTGCAGGCGCTTGCCGTAGCCGGCGCCGGCGGCGCCGGCGAAGGCGCTGTAGTCGAGGCTGACCTGGGTCTGCCCTCCGTGCCCGGCGGCGCCGGTCACCGACATCAGTACTCCGTCGATGCCGGCTTTCGCCGCCGCGGAGTGATCGAGAACGCGAACGGTTGCGGTCGTCGATCCGGTCAGTGAGGCGAGCCTGACCGGCAGCTTGCCAGCCTTCACCATGGTGCCCGTTGCGGCTGACGACTTGGCCGCGGTCGATGCCTTGGCGTTCGGTGCCTGCAGCGTCAGCGTCGCCGATCCGCCGGCAGGCCAGGCCGCTTTGGGTGTGCGGGGAGCGGAGACGGTGTGTACCGTCTGGCGTGGTTTGATCTTGGCGTTCACGACGTGTACCGGCTTCTCAGCAGATACGGCCTGTGGGCCCTCGTCTGCGGACGCGTCGGTGAGCGCTGCGGGCACTGCCTGCAGCATCGTGGCCACAAGGGCTGCGGAAATGAACCAGCCGATCCTGCCCCTGGCTGATCTCCAGCCGAACGTGGTCCTGCCCGTACTCGCCAATTCCCCACCCCACTCAAAATGCGGCTCCCTGGATGGAGCCGCAGACGGTCGAATCAGGCAGACGAGCCCTGCGGGTCGTCGGTGCCGCCGTGCTGTGTCGCGGAAGGTGGCGGCGCGCGCCGGATTGCGCGCGCCGCCGGTCGGTTCGGTCCCGCTCACGGACCTGTGGTGCTGTCCAGTTCTTCGCCGTTGGCCAGCGTGATGATCTGGGCTGAGCTCAGGACCCCCTGATAGGCCCAGACATCGTCGATCTGGCCGGAGAAGTACTCGATCTCCGGTCCCGTCGCGTGGTTCCGTCCTATCTGCAGGCCCGCGGTGGCCTCGAAGGGCTGGTTGGCGCCTGCGACGGAGGTGTGATTGATGCAGGTCCCCGAGGTGTCGTCGTCGTCGCAGACCTGGTCCTCGAGTTGTCCGTCGATGTAGAGCGACAACTGGTTGGAGAACGAGTCGTACGCGATCGCCACATGGTTCCAGTTGCCGAGTCCCTGGGCGGGATTGCTGTGGGTGGCGATGGTGTGAACGGCGGTGGTTCCTGTGTCGACCGTCTCGACCTGCCATTCGCCGACGACGGTGTCAAAGGCGGGGTCATCCGGGGAGTCGGGGTCGTGGTCGGTGCGGATGTAGTGCCATCGGACCGTGACGGCGCTGTCGGTTCCGTTGCCCAGGGACCACAAGGTCATGTCGCGGGTGGCTGCTCCGGCGGTCTGTTCCCATCCGGCGATGGTGAAGCTCTGCCCGGTGTGCAGGGGCGGCGTACTGGTCGCCGCGTAGTCGCCGGTGCCGTCGAGGCTCAGAGCGCCGGTGCCCACCAGCGGTGTGTCGGTGTTGATGCCGGCCTGGTCGTGCAGGGTGAGCGGGCGGAGGTTCAGGTCGTCGGGGGAAGTGGTGGTGCCGGTGTTGAGCTTCCAACGGCCGGCCAGCAGCGGACGCTGCTGGATCATGGTCTGAATTTCGGACGGGGCCAGGGGCCGGTCGAAGACGCGCACGTCGTCGATGTCGCCGCCGAAGAACTCGTCGTTGGCGCCCTCCCGGTTGACCGCACCGATCTGCAGGCCGCCAGGAGTCGACCAGGGGCTGGTCTGGGTGTAGGAGTTCGAGCCGACCAGGTAGCCGTTGACGTACAGCTGGATGCGGTGTGCTGTCGCGTCGGCGACGCCCACCAGGTGGGTCCACTCTCCGGTGGTCGGCCCGATGCAGGGCACCCCGTTGCTGTCGGGCTTTCCGACCGTGCAGACGGGCTGATTGGCGTAGATCAGTGGTGCGGTCGCGGAGTCGGACTGGTAGCGGGCGAACACCCAGTCCTTCCCGGAGGCGGAGTAGTAGAGGGAGAACTGCCCGTTGTGGACTCCGTTCTGGGTGACGGCCATTTTTGCCTTGGTGTCTCCGGCTACGGGGGCAGGCAGTTTCACCCATGCCGAGACGGAGAAGCTGCGCGCGCCGTCGACCTGCGGGCCGGGCGTCCTGGCGTATCCGGTGGAGCCGAAGTGGGCTGCCTTGTTCACCACGCCGGGGCCGCCGAGGGTGACCGCGCCGGACAGGTGGGCGCCGGTGGTCTGCGGATTGCCGGTCATCGTGGTGCCGGTCTGGTCAAGGGACCAGACGGCCTTGGCCGGCAGGCCGGTGCTCGGGGTGCCGTCGGCGGCAACGGTGGCGGCTTCTGTGCCGGACAGGGCCCGGTCCCAGACCTTCACCTCGTCCAGGGCGCCCTTCCAGGCGTCGGCGTAGGTGTCCTTCCACAACATGCGCCCGAACTGCATGACTCCTCGGACATCGGGGACCGAGGGTGCCGCCACCGGGGTAGAGCCGACTCCGTTGACGTAGATG
Source organism: Streptomyces sp. NBC_01190 (assembly GCF_045039895.1). Classification (NCBI taxonomy): domain Bacteria; kingdom Bacillati; phylum Actinomycetota; class Actinomycetes; order Kitasatosporales; family Streptomycetaceae; genus Streptomyces; species Streptomyces sp. NBC_01190. The sequence goes on along the minus strand of NZ_CP108580.1, from coordinate 6,861,300 downwards.
GTGATGGTGCCGGTGGTCTGGTTGTAGACGCCGGTCAGGTGGGTCCACTGGCCGGCGACCACCGGGGCGCTGGATGCGACCGACTGCCAGGCGTAGCCGGCGGCGTCCAGGGTGGGGATCTTCAGCGTCCATTTCCCGTCGTAGAGTCCCAGGCTGAAGCCGCCGTTGTAGGTGCCGTCCTGGCTGACCGCGGCCTGGCCGACGGTGGTGTCCGAAGTCTTCACCCAGGCGGAGACGGTGAAGCTGGCCGGGGTGTCCAGCACGGCCCGGTCGGTGGCCGCGTAGTCGGTCGGCACCGAGGACGCGTCGGTTGCTCCGGGCAGGGTCAGCGCGGTGTTGGTGTGACCATCCGCGCCGCCGGCCGCCCCGCCGTAGAGGGTGGCGTTGTACGTTCCGCTCCGGCCCGCGAGATCCGTTGTTCCGCCCTGGTCGTCCATCGACCAGCCGGCCCGGTCGGGGTCGCCGGCCATGACGTTGAAGTAGTACGAAGTAGCGACCGAGCCGTTGCCGGCGGCGTCGACGGCTCTCACCGAGAGGAAGTGCGGTCCCTCCTGCTGCATCAGCAGCAGGACCGATGCCGGCGCCCCGGCAGTGGTACTGACCGCGTGGGCGGAACTGGCGCTGGTGTCCAAGGCGTACTGGTAGCTGACCGCGTCGCTTTTGACACTGGTGAAGGTGAACGTGCCGTAGTGGCCGACTCCGTTGATCCAGGGCAGAGGTGCGGTGGCGTCGGCGGAGCCGGGGAAGGAGGCGGAGGTTGTCACGGGGCCGGGCGGCTTCTGCGAGTCGATCGTGAAGTAGCAGTCGGTCTGGACATCACCGGCCGAGCTCCACGGTCCCCACTGCGCGCCGTCCCAGGCACGGACCTCCCAGCCGACCGTCACGCCGGTGTTGCCGGGCACCGACGCCGGCAGCGTGGCCGAGAACATCGAGCCGGACGCCTTGAACGTAGTAGTGCCGGGCGAATTCGCTTCGGCCCCGGTGGACCACCAGTGACGTCCGAAGCCCGAGCTGTTCGTCCATGCAGCGGCGAACTGCACCCCGATCTTCTCCCCGTCGAGGTCGTAGACCTTCGCTGTCACCTGGGGCCACTTGTTGACCGGGACCACCGCGGTCTGGCATGCCGACCCCGGAGACATTGACAGGTCCTTCATCAGCGGCTGCTTGGGCGGCAGGTTGTACTCAACCCGCATCGACCCGTCGCTGGTGAAGCGCTTCCACTCGTCGCCGTTGGCCGACGTCTCGTCTTGAGCCTTCAGCCCCAGCGTTAGATTCGCCGAGTTGGCATCCGAAGTCTTCTGAAGCTGCGCCCGCAGCGCCGTAGACTCGTCCCCACCGAACTCCTGGTAACCGGCGGGGCAGGAGGAGCTCCACCCCTTCGACTCGCTGACCGTCTGCAGCCGGGTCGCCCAGAACGGCGACGACCCTGTGGTGCTGCTGGCGTTGTTCCACGTCGTGCCGGAACTTATGGCCTTGGTCGCGTACAGCTGCACGGGCTCATTGGTGCAGCTGTAGGAGTGTGATTCGTACACGTCGAACTCCGCGGACAGGATGTGCTTGCCGGCGAACGGCTGGCCCTTGACTGGCAGGGCGTACAGCACGCGTTTCACGTCCCCGGCCGCGCAGGAGGAGTCGACGCAGTAGCCCATGCCGAAGTCGCCGGAGAACTTCCAGTAGGAGTTGCTGGGCCATGCCTTGGAGATGCCCGCCCAGCTGCCGGCGTGCGGGGTGGTCCAGTTCGGGTCGATCATCACCGGGTAGACCGTGCCGGGAGCGTCCAGCAGGGTCTGGTCGGGGGTGAGGGCCAGGGTGTGGTCGCCAGCCGGGATGTCGACGCCAACCGGGGCGGCGTGCGGCCCGCCGGAGTCGTCGGCCAGGGAGACCTGGCCCGTGGTCTTCGCTACCGTCTTGTTCCCTGAGTCGCTGGCCGGCGGGTCGATTCCTGCTGCGGCGCTTCCGGCGGCTGTCGAGTCGTACATCACCGGGATGGGAGCGGTGAAGACCGTTCCGCCGCCCGCGGCGTCCACGGCCGACAGTGAGTTGTCCGTGTTCTCCTTCACCGTCAGGTCCGTGCTCGACAGACCCAGCCGGACCTGGTCCAGTTGCGGGTTCTTCGCGGCCTCGGCGGACTTCACCACGATCGTCTGCGCGAACCCGCCCGTGGTGGCCGTCATCCGCAGGTCGACATCGGGAAACACCGACGGGTAGGTGGCTGTCGCCCCGTCAAGGACCGGGGCCGGCAACGACGTCGGCCAAGTCAGGCTCAGTTCCTTGCCGGCCTGGGCCATCCGGACCAGCGGCTGCGAACCGCCCCCGGAGAACTCCACGTCCGAAAGCACTGCCTTGGGGGCGACGGACCCGTCGGGCAGCGTCGCCAGCCTCGTGTCGATCAACGCCCAGGCCCCGTCCTTGCGGGTGCGGACCGGCTGGCTGTGGACCGTGGCCACCAGCGTGCCGTCAGCCTGCGCGGTGACATCGGTCGACTCCGTCGTCAGCGCCGGCACCGCCACATCCTTGCCGGACTTCCGGGCCGCAGCGAGGGCCAGCGACTCCGGGGAGTCCACCGGCGCGGACACCGCGCTACCGCCCGGCGAGCCGTCAGCCAGAACAGGATCGTCGGCAGACGCAGGAACGGCCCCGCCGGCCAGCACCGCCCCCGACAGCACCGCCGCCACGCCTAGCTGTGCCACGAAACGGCGTCGCCGCGCGCCGAAAACGCGCATGCCTCTTACAGCCATACCCACCCTGTCCCACCCCATATGAAACCCAAAGCAAATGGCCTCCGGATCAAACAGGGAACCCACAGGATTCGTCAATGTGACCTAGGTCACATTGACGCTTCCGCAAGCTGCAACTATTACACGCAAGAAAGACCAAGGGAATGGAATTTTCAAGAGCTTGAAATAATAACTCGAACCGCAAAAACCTGATCAATGCGGGAAAAGTCGCAATTATCACCCCGTACTGCACCCTCATGTTTCCTGCGGTGCGCAAAAACACGGAAGACACCAACAGCACCTCTCGCTGGCATCGGATAACCCGCCCCAAAAAACCTCCGCCCGCCGGCAATACTTGGGCGAGCCGCTCTGCACAGACCCGCAGAGACGGCACGTCACAGTCGGCACGCCCATCAGCGACGAAGATCGGCGATCCGCCCGAAGCGGCAGCCCGCCGCCACAGAACCGAGGGCGAAAACTCCCGGTTCACAGGGGGATGCGCCCTGTGAGCGTCAAAAGCCTCCCACCGGATTCGAACCGACGACCTTCGCTTTACAAGACCGTGAGTATTCGTGTTGCCTGGTGCCCGGTCGTGCTGTCTGGTGCTGTTCTGCCTGATCAGAGCACGTGCGGCTTGTTGGCCTGTGCTGCCTCGTGTTACCTCGTCCAAAGGCGTCCGGCCACCGGTCGGCCACCGGTGGCCGCCGGAGGGCGGCTCAACAGGGTTGTAGGTTGCCGACAGATGCCTATCGGGGGGCAGTCAACTCCCACGAAATTGGGCCATCTGAACCTCTCCAGGATAGCTGGTGGCCGAGTCGATTGGAGATCGTCTCCTCGGTAGTGGCACGCCTCTGGAGCGGAGTGGTTGAAGCGGAGACGACCTCCTGCGGCCCACCTGATCCGTCCCTCTTACTCGGCCCTGAACCCGTCTTCCGTCCGGGTGAACAGCGCTCCCCCCCAGTTTGATCACACTCCTGACACACAGTGGTCATCCCGATACCCTGCCGAGTAGCGACTTGGCCTGAGCGCTGAACTGGGTTGGGGGCACCCGAACTTCAAGGTCAGCTCGCGAGTCGCTTTCATGGAGGTAGGGGGCGTTTTGTGACGGCAGTCAGGAACTGGCTCGGCGAGGACTGGGAGGCGTGGTGCATGCTCCTCGTCCGCCGTCGGTACGGTGCCGAGCAGGTTCAGGTAGTGCCGGCCAAACACAAGGGCGATCTCGGTATCGAAGCGTTCACTTACGACGGGTGCGCCTTCCAGTGCTATGCGGCCCAAGAGCCAATCCCGGTATCTGAGCGCTATGAGAAACAACGCGACAAGCTCACACGCGATCTGGCAAAGCTTGAGAACAAGCAGGCGGAGTTCCTGAAACTGCTTGGCACGGTGCGAATTAAGCGATACCTGCTAATGGTGCCGTTCTTCGATTCACACGAGCTCGTCCAGCACGCCTCGACTAAATCAGACGAGTACCGGAAGAAGAACCTGGGAACGCTCGACAGCGACTTTCAGGTTGTCGTTGTGGATGAGGCTGCATACGCAGATGAGGCTGAGGCCTTGCGACTCCGCCCAGAAATTCTGGTGGACGTCCCGGATCATACACGGGCAGATATCCAAACCTGGAAGCAAGCGAACGAACTCGCCGTGGAAACTGCCGATCGCAAACTCCGGCCTCTAATCGCCACAGATCCGCAGAGGCTCTCAGTCCTAGAGTCCTTGATCACGCAGTACATCAAGGGAGAGAACGCGCTCGGAAGCCTTCGACAGAAATACCCAGACAACTGGGAACTGACACGGAGATATCGAAGCCATAAAGAGAGTCTTCTGGTCCTTCAGTATCCGACCGGTTCGCTGAATATCACTAGCTTGGCGCAGATAGCAAAAGAAATCGACGATGAGCTCAAGGCGGCCGTTCCTGCTGCGGATTCGATTCTCAGGACTACCCTTGCCTGGGCATCTATCGCAGACTGGATCATGCGCTGCCCTCTGGACTTCTCCTAGATGGGGCCCATAATGCTGAACGCTGACGAGCTAGCTGACCTCTTCGCTTCCACGGAAGCCAATATCACGTTTACTCAGCGACCTGATCCGATCCCAGGGGATCTGCGGATCGGCTGGCGTCTGTCTGCCCTCGCTATCGTCCTCGACAAGTGCCGTGGAGGAACTGCAAACCCGGAACAAATTCATCTGCTGATTTGGGCACTGCGTTCATCATCGTCTCGTGAAATGATTCAGCGCTGGATCTCCGGGGAGAGAATGCCTGATGACTTTGCAGTTCGATACGACCCCGCCTTGAGTCGCACGATCTCCATTGCGGTAGCTAGCGGCCTCGCCGAACGGCGGCCCAATCAATCGATCGCCCTGACTTCTCAAGGCAGTGCGCTCGCCAGAACTGTTTGGTCTGACCGGGAAGTCCTTCGCGAAGAGAAAGGCTTGCTCTCCTCACTGCCAGGCAAGATTACCCAGAAAGCCATTCGCGACCTGATGTCTTGGAGCTAGGCATGTTGAAATTGCGGCATCTCCGCATTCGCGTTGAGACATCAGGCCCGGAGTGCGGAACCGATATCGAGTTCACGGATGGGCTGAACATCCTTCGAGCCGACAATTCCAGCGGCAAGTCTACGTGCATGCAGGCAATCCTCTACGCACTGGGGCTGGAAGGCATGCTCAGTGCGAAGCGAGATGTCCCGCTACCACACGCAATGACGGACCTCATTGAAGTCGAAGGGACCGAATACCTCGTACAAGAGTCCTGGGTCGCACTAGAGATTGAAAACTCCCGGGGCGAGGTCGTTACCGTTCGACGTTCGGTGAAGAGCTATTCGAGAGACAGGGCGCTCATCGAGGAGTTCGAGGGTCCGTGCTTGACAGAGTCCAGGCCATTGGTGCACTCCCGCGACTACTTCGTCAGGCGGGCCGGCGCGGCCCAGCGGGAACAGGGATTCCATTACCATCTGGCACAATTCCTTGGCTGGTCGCTGCCGATGGTGAGCCGACTCGATGGCAGCGAGGTTCCGCTGTACCTGGAGTGCCTGTTCCCATACTTCTTCGTCGAGCAGAAGCATGGCTGGTCCGGGATCCAGGCTCGAATCCCAACTCACTTCATGATTCGCGACGTTAGCCGGCGAGCAGCAGAGTTCATTCTGGCACTCGACGAGTACGAGGCGATTCTAAAGAAGCAGCGACTGGATGCAGCAGCTGCCATCATGGAGTCCGAGTGGCGGCAGACCGTCGAACGCATGGCTGGCGTCGCAAAGGGTGGGTCCGTGGTACTTCGCGGATTCCCGACCAAGCCGACTGAGAGTCCCGCGATCACGCCCGAGGCTGTTATCGCAACGTCCGATGGCTGGATTAGCGTAGACGCCGAGCTGGAACGCCAGCGTGCACGGTATGCCGAGCTCGAAGACTTGGTGATCCCGACGACTGAGGAAGACTCGGGTCCTCTCGAAATCAGGATTTCCGAACTTCAAGACCAGCTTGCAGTGGTGAATTCGCTGAGCGCTTCGAATCTCTCCGATTTGCAGGATGCGATGAGTCGGAAAGACGGGCTTGAACTTCGAGTCGAAGCCCTGGAAGAAGACTTGCAGCGACACAAGGATGCGGCTCTTTTGCGCAGACTGGGTTCCCGGCATGCATCGATCATCAGTGGGGACGCGCACTGCCCGACTTGCCAGCAATCACTTCCCGATGGATTCGATATCACCCTTACACCAATGTCGCCGGATGAGAGCATCGCGTACATCGAGCAGGAGATCCGAACTTTCCGCGCGATGTACGAAGATATCTCCAGGATCGTCGAGGTGAACCAGTCCAAGCTTGCCGGCCTTCGAAACGAGGGGGCTCAGATTCGACGAGAGATTCGTTCAGCCAAGCAGTCGCTGACCTCCCCCAACGGAACTCCGTCAATCGCAGCCGTTGCCGAGCGGGTGCGCTTGGAAGACAGCATCACATTCCTTGAGCGAATTCAGGAAGAGCTCTTTGGCACCACAGAGGAGCTCAAAGCCAGGAGCGCTTCCTGGCGGGCCAACCGGGACGCCATCCGAAGCCTCGCCAGCCGAGAAAGGTCTCCTAGGGACAGGTCAAAGATCGAAGCCCTAGAGTCGTCTCTCAGAGAGCAACTTGCCGCGTACCACTTCCACTCGCTAGCGCCGGGGAGCATCGATATCGACCCCGACACTTACCGCCCGACTCACGAGGGGTTTGATCTCGGCTTCGACCTTTCCGCCAGTGACATGATTCGCGTCATTTGGGCGTATTTGCAGGCTTTTCTTGAAACGTCAATGCGTTTTGACACGAACCACGCGCGGCTGTTGGTCTTTGATGAACCACGTCAGCAGGAGACAAATCGCATGAGCTTCGCTGCTCTACTGGCGCGAGCAGCGAACAACGGTCGCATGGGTGCGCAAATTGTCTTCGCCACGAGCGAAGAACGGGAGGCGTTGGAGGGCATGTTGGGTCAGGCCCCACCGCACTTGATCTCCGTTCCTCCCGGTCAGAAGCTGCTTCGTCGCCTCAGCTACTGACCTTGAATGCGTGATGTCGTCATGCTGGGGCGGTTGCGAGAGCAGAATAAGACATGATGCCCGATTTTTCGTGTGACGCGGGGCAGGCGGGCAGGTCGTGGTGACATCGGTCGACTACGGCCGGGGCTGGGTGAACAAGCCCTGCTCGGTCTCGCCTCCGTCGCCCTGGCGGCCTGACCAACCCCCGAAGGACTTACGAACTCGACCACTGTAAGTAATTGCTCGTCGTCACGGCTGCGGATTCCGATCCTGGCGTTCTGGAATAGCGGTCCACCGTTTTGGATTGCTCCTCATGCGCTGATCACAGGAGGGAGCACAGATGACGGACCTCAAGCTGTTCCGGCTGGACACCCGGGTCGGGGACGTGGAGCTGCGCGGGTCGACGGTGGCGCTGGAGGTGGAGTTGCAGCGTCGGGTCGAGGCCGGCATGGAGGCGATGCTCGGCATCCGGTTCCTGGCGTCGGAGTACCCGACGGGTCCGTGGCACCGGGGCCGGATCGACACCCTGGGCCTGGACGAGAACGGCGCTCCGGTGGTCGTGGAGTACAAGAAAACGGCGGACAGCGGGGTGCTGTCCCAGGCTTCCTCCTACCTGTCGTGGCTCTGCTCCGCTCGTCATGAGTTCGAAGCGCTGGTGCGGGAGCGGCTGGGTTCCGAGGCGGTCGAGGAGATCGACTGGCGGAACGCGCGGGCCGTGTGCATCGCCGGCGACTTCTCCCGCCATGACCGGGTCGCGGTGTACGACAACCGCAGACGGATCGACCTGGTGCGCTACCGGGTCTTCGACGGCGGCCTGCTCAGCCTGATGCTGATCGAGTCCTCACCCGCTTCTGCAGGCCCGGCTCCGGCACGGCAGCGCAGCCGCGAGCGGCAGGAAGGGGCCGGCGACGGGCTCCGGGCGGTGCCGAGCCTTGTTCCTGACGGGCTGCGGGACCTGTACGGCGAGCTGGACGAGGCGTTGACCGCCTGGGGCGAGGTCGAGGTGGCCCGGCTTCTCCACTACATCGCGTACCGGCGAATGGTGAACCGTGCCTCGGTTATCTTCCGTCCGTCGCACGGGGTGATCCTGGTGTATCTCACCCTCGATCCGGACACGGTCGAGCTGGAGGAGGGCTTCACGCGTGACATGCGCGGCATCGGGCACCTCGGGACAGGCGACCTGGAGGTCCGGATCGGGTCTGCGGCTGACCTGGACAAGGCGGGGCCGCTGATCCGGCGGGCGTTCGAGGCTGCTTGACGGCAAGGGGAAGGGTGGCTGGCGCATCGGTCTCCCGGTGCGCCAGCCACCCTTGTGTTGTCTGAGGTCCATCGGCCTGGTCTGGGGGTTCTCGTGGTCATGCCTCCGGTCCGGCCAGGATGAAGTCGTCCCGGGTCAGTTCGGCCTGGAGCCTGCGTTCGGCGACGGCGGCGTAGTGGTCGGAGAGTTCGATGCCGACGAAGTGGCGGCCTTCGCGGAGGGCTGCGACTCCGGTGGAGCCGCTGCCGGTGAAGGGGTCGAGGACGGTGCCGTCTTCGGGGCAGATGCGGACGAGCTGCTGCATGATTTCGACGGGCTTCTGGGTGATGTGGACCCGGTCTTTGCGGGGCTGGGAGGCGACGAAGTAGCCGGGCAGGTAGAGGTCCCGGCTGTGGTCGAGGGTGCCCTTGACGCCCCAGGTGATGAACTCCGACGCCTGCTTGAAGCCGCCCTTCCTCGGGCGGCTCGCGGGCTTGATCCAGGGGATCGTGCCCGACCAGGTCCAGCCGGCCATCTGCAGGGCGTCGCTGGTGGTGGGTTCCTGGCGCCAGTCGGAGAAGACAGCGGCGACCGCGTGCTCGACCGCGGCCCGGTATGCCTCGGTGAGCAGTTCGGTCAGCCACGACCGGTAGGAGCGCTGGTCGCGGTTCTCGCCGGGGAAGTTCTGCAGGTCGTGCGCGCTGTTGCTGGTGACGTACTTGGCGCGGGCGGTGCGGCCGGTGCGGTCCGAGCTGGTGCGCCCGCCGGAGTTGTACGGCGGGTCGGTGATGACGGCGTGGACGCAACTGTCGGGCAGGGTCTTGAGGACGGTGAGGGCGTCGCCTCGGTGCAGCGTGTAGGTCATGCGCGGGGCCTCTTTCCTGGGCGCGAGGGAAATGCCCGCTCCGGGGAATGCCGAAAGGCGGCGATCCGGAGCGGGGGTTGCGCCGGAGGTTAGCCACCAATTCCGGACCGACCTAACGAGGCCATGCCTCCTCCACGGCCTGGACTGGGGTTATTTGGCGCGTCCGGATTTCCGGTCTACTGTCCCGTCAGGTCACCGGGGCGGGGCGCCGCTTCACCCATGTTGACCTGTGCTGATCCGTGTTGCCATGTCCAATTGGGCAGCCGGAAAGGCACGTGCGCCACTGCTTTCCGCACCGAGAGGGGGCCTGTTGTGTACTGCCTGAGATTACGAGCGCGGCCGGCTGCCGCGCACGACCCGATACCGGCGTCCGGGAGCTGATAGCTCCGTGATCCGGGCCCGCCCCTAGGGGCGGATTCACACCGGCGCGGTGCCGGCGGCTTTGCACGAGAAGCCGGCACCGCGTCTCCTACCAACGCAAGGAGCCGCTGCGATGCAGCATGCCCTGATACGCCCACGCCCCGTCCCGAACCTGTTGCGCAGTAAGGCCACTGGCCATCGTGGACGGTGGCCGCAGTGAAGAAGACCGCCGGAGTCGTCGTCGGCCTGGCCGCTGCCGGTCCGCTGCTGCTGGCCGTTCCTCTGCTCGGCATTACCGCGGGAAGTGCGGCGGCCTCGTGTTCCACCAGCGGTGCACAGGCTGTGGATACCGCAGCGGTGGCCGCGCAGGTGCAGGCGATCCTGGACGGCGGCGGCACGGTCACCGTGGCGGTGCCGGGGCTGGATGACCCGGCCGAGCAGGTGCACAACGCCGAGACCATCGCGGCCACCGGCCTGGCCATGGGCATTCCTGCCCGCGGGCAGGTCGTGGCGCTGGCGACCGCGCTGCAGGAGAGCGGCCTGCGCAATCTCACCTACGGCGACCGCGATTCGCTGGGCTTGTTCCAGCAGCGTCCGTCGCAGGGCTGGGGTACCGCAGAGCAGATCCTCGACCCGGTCCACGCCTCGACCAGGTTCTTCGAGGCGCTGGAGCAGGTGGCGGGCTGGCAGTCGCTGTCGGTCGCCCAAGCTGCCCAGGCGGTGCAGAAGTCGGCCTTCCCCGACGCCTACGCGACCTGGGAACCGCTGGCGACCGCGCTGCAGAAAGCCATCGAACCACTGCTGGCACAGCCGGGCAGTTCAACACCGGCTCCCATCCCGTCAGGATCCGGCGCCATCGGCACCGTGCCGATGGGTATCGGCGGCGATTGTTTGCCCGGCGGGGACGGTACCGGCTTCGGGGTCATCCCGCCGGGTTCGGTGCCGGCCGGATACACCATCCCGGCGGACGCGCCGCCGAAGGCGCAGACCGCGATCCGCTGGGCGCTGGGCCAGCTCGGCACCGACTACCAGTGGGGCGGGAGCTGCACCGACTCGCACGGCCCGGACCCGATGGGCCGCTGCGACTGCTCTTCGTTGATGCAGCAGTCCTACAGGGCCGCTGGCGTCACACTGTCGCGGACAACGTACACACAGGTCAAGGAAGGCAAGCCGGTTTCGGTCGCTGCCCTCCAGCCCGGTGATCTCGTCTTCACCGAGGGCACGGCTGCCGCTCCCGAGCACGTCGGGATGTACATCGGCTCCGGCCTGATCATCAATGCCCCCCACACCGGCGCGGTGGTCGACATCAACACCCTCGCCGACTGGAGGCCGCAGATCCTCGCGGCCCGCCGCGTCGTCTGACCCGGCGTTTCTCCCCTCCTCCCTTTTCTTCTTCCCCTTCCCCTTCCTTCCGCGCCATCGCTGCGGCCCTGCGGGCTTCGGCGCGTCCTGAATCGAACTGGAGTTCTCATCATGTATCTCGCCGACAAGCTTGTGCGGCTCGCCTACGACCCCGGGATCAAGCCGAACGAGGGCGGGCTGCCGGGCCTGGCCGTGCTCAAGGAGGTGATGGGCTCGGTCAACCTGTTCGGGATCATCGCGGTGGTCGGGGCGCTGGCGGTCAGCGCCGGGGTGTGGGCCTGGGGCCACCACTCCGGCGGCCACCAGGCCGAGGCCAACGGCAAGAAGGGCGTGCTCGTCTCAGCGGGCGCGGCCCTCCTGCTGGGCGCTGCCAACGGCATCGTCGCGTTCTTCTCCACGCTCGGAACGCAGGTCCACTGATGCCTTCCACGTCCTCGAACCTCGACCGCGCGTCCCGGATACGCCGGCGGGCGCTGCTCGGCGCCGTCTTCCTGCTGGTGCTCGTTGCCCTCGCCGGGCTCACCGCCTACCTCACCCGCGACGGCCGTTCCCCTGCCAAGCCCGAAGCTCCTCAGACGAGTTCGGCGTCCACGACACCCGGCTCCTCGGCGGCGGCGACCACGCCTGCGCCGCACGGCGTCAATCCCGCGCTGCCCGTTCCTCCGGATACGCACGACCCGATCGCCTTCGGAAAGGCGGCGGCCGTCGCGCTGTGGTCCTACGACACCCGCGCCTACTCCCAGCCCGAGCTGCTGGCCGCGCTGCACCGGTGGATGACCACGGAGACCAAGTACGCGGACACCGCGTCGGTCGACGCCCTGGTGCCCTCGCCCGTGCTGTGGGAGCAGATGGCCGACCAGGGGCAGTTCGCCACCGCCACCGCGGCCGAGGGGCACTTCCCCGCCTCGTTCACCCGGGCCCTGCAGGCCGACCCCGGGGCGATCACCACCGCGTACGTGTACGCCGTGACCGTCACCGGTCAGCAGTCCATCGCCTGGACCGGGGCACCCCGCGGCGGCGCCGAGGCCCGCGCGATCACCCTCGCCGTCCAGTGCCGCCCCGGCCGGCCCTGCTCGCTCGCCGGCGTCCTGCCCAACGTCGCCCCCTGACCGCCCATTTCTGAAAGGAGGTTCCGCTATGGGAGCCTGTGATCTTCCCCTGATGTCCCAGGTGTGCGATGCCATCGGCGGTGTCGTCTCCGGCACCGGCCAGGCCGTCACCGACGGCATCGGCGCCTGGCTGGCCAAGTCCGCGGGCGATCTGGCCGCAAGCGCCGCCGACCTCGCGGCCAGGGCTGTCGACGAGACCACCGCCATCGATTTGAACGCCCCGTGGTTCCGGGAGAACTACGAGCTGCTCCTGCCGATCGGCCTGGCCCTGACCGTCGGCACGTTCTGTCTGCAGCTGATGTCCGCGGCCTGGCGGCGCGACGAACGCGCTCTGGCCCAGGCCGCCGTCGGCACGATGGTCGGTGTCCTGTTCTCCTTCTGCGCCGTCGCCTTCACGTCGGTTGCCATCACGGTGGTCGACGCCTTGTCCGACGGCCTCTTCCAGGCGGCGAACACCTCGGTGGACGACGCGATCCGCCGGGTGGTCGAAGTCGACGAGCTGGGGCCGATGTTCGGCCTGGGCTGGGGCGTGCCCTCCCTTGTCGCGCTCGGCATGGCGATCGGCGCGTTCATGTACTGGGGCGTCATGGTGGCCCGCAAGGTCGGCGTGCTGATCCTGGTCGCGCTCGCGGTCTTCGCCGGATCCGGCGGCGGCTGGGAAGCCGCCAAACGGTGGCGCAGGGGCTGGATCGAGGCCACCGCCACCCTCGTGGTGAGCAAACTGCTGATGACGGTGGTGTTCCTGATCGGCGTGTCCGCGATGGGCAAGTCCGATTCGCATGACGGTCTGTCCGCGTTGTCCGACGCGATGGCCGGCCTGGTCGTCATGGTCTTGGTCCTGCTGTGCCCGTACGCCACCTACAAGTTCGTCCACTGGGCCTCCGACGGCGGCGGCCACGACGACCTGCACCGCACCGGTATCGCCGGAATGGCGGTCGCTGCAGGCGCGGCCAAGACCGCGGGCAGCCTCGCCATGCAGGCCGGCACCGGCACGCCCGCGCCGCAAGGGCCCAGCCAGGTGCCCGGCGCGGGCGCCGACGGCGTCGCCTCGGGCATCGACCCCGCCGGGTCCAACCTCAGCAAGGAAGGTATCGACGGCACCCCGAGTCCGAAGACCAGCTTCCGCTACGGCGAGGACGAGACCGCCGCCGGCGACCAGGGCCGCGCCCTGATTCAGCGACCCGGCATCCCCCCGCTGATCACCCGGCCCGCTCCCGCTGAATCCGAAGGCTCCCCAGCCGGCACCCCGGGAGCGGCGGTCCCGGCACCCGGCCCCTCAGACGCGGGAGCGATGGGAGCGCCGCCGGACGGCGAACCGTCGGCTGCCGGCTCCACGGCGCAAACACGCTGGTCCTACCCCGATCAGCCGCCCTCCTGACCGGTCACCCGCCCGGGGCGGGCTGCAGGCCACCTTCCCGCAGCCCGCCCCTCCCCAAGGCCGCGCGGCACCGCTCGGCTCTACCCGCCCCTTCTTATCTCCTGGATCCGCCATGTCTGACAACCGCAACCCCGAAGGTGCCCCGGCCACCGTGAAGTTCCCGCACCGCAGCCGCCGGGGCATCCTGCTCGGTCTGACCGCCCCGCAACTGACCGTCGTGACCGTCACCGGCATGCTGCTGCTGGCCGTCATCCTCACCCGCGGCGTGGTCGGCGCGCTGGATCTCCTCCCGGTGTGGGCCGCGATCCTGCTGCTGGTCTTCGTCCGCTCCCAGGGCCGGAGCCTGGCCGACTGGACACCGATCCTCACCCGCTACGCCCTGCGCCGCGCCCGGGGCCAGCTCCTCTGGCTGGCCCGCCCGTCAGCCCGCCCTGTCCGCGAGGGGCTGCTGCACCTGCCGGGCACCGCTGCCTCGCTGCGGGTGGTCACCGCACCCGACCGCCGGTACGGCGCCGTCCACCACCCCGGCACCGGCACCCTCACCGCGGTTGTGAAGGTGTCCAGCCGTGCCTACGCCCTGCTCGACCCCGGCACGCAGAGCGCCAACGTCGCCGGTTGGGGGCGCGCTTTGGCGGCCCTGGCCCGCACCGGACAGGTCGCCCGGGTCCAGGTAGTCGAGCGCACCGTCCCGGACTCCGGTGACGCGCTGCGCCGGTACTGGGAGGAGCACGGCAACCCCCAGGCTCCGCTGGCCGGGCAGGTCTACGGCGAGCTGATCGCCTCCGCCGGCCCGGCTGCGGCGCCCCACGAGGCGTATGTCGCGGTGTCGCTGGACGCCAGGGGAGCGCGGCGGTTGATCCGGCAGGCGGGCGGCGGCCTGACCGGCGCGTTCTCCGTCCTGGCCCAGTTGACCTCGATGTTCGACCAGGCGGCGCGCACCGCCGGACTCAACCCATCGGGCTGGCTCACGGCCACGGAGATCGCGGCCGTGGTGCGGACCGCCTACGACCCCAGGGCCCTGGCCGCGCTGGACCGCTGGTCGGACTCCGGCCGCCCCGCAGCCCACCCGGCTGCCGCAGGTCCGGTCGTGGTGGTGGAGAAGGCCGACCACATCGCCACCGACTCCGCCTTCCACACCACGTACTGGATCGAGAACTGGCCCCGCATCGAAACATCGGCCGGGTTCCTGCATCAGCTCCTGTTCACCGCCGGAGTCCGCCGCACCCTCAGCCTGTCGTACGAGCCGAAGGGACTGGACGCCGCACTGCGCGACGTCCAGCGCAAGAAGGCTTCGGTGATCGCGGACGCCGCCGAGCGCGCCCGGCGGGGCCAGGTGGACTCCGAGGCCGATTCGATCGAGTACGCCGACATCAAGGCCCGCGAGCGCCAGCTCATCGCCGGGCACGCCGACGTGGCACTGACCGGCCTGCTCACCGTCAGCGCGGACTCCGAGGACGAGCTGCGCTCGGCGTGCGCGGTCGCGGAGACCGCGGCCGTCGGCGCCCAGCTCGACCTGCGGGTCCTGAGCTGGCAGCAGGCCGAGGCGTTCACCGCCGCCGCCATGCCGCTCGCCCTCGCCGTCTGATGCCGGCCCCATCCCTTCCTGCTGAAAGAGCACCCCCATGTCCCGCACCGCCCACGCCCCGACCGCGCAGGACTTCGTGCCCTTCGCCACCGCCGCCATCGACTTCCACCGCGCCCTCAACCTCCCCGCAGGCCCGCTCGTCACCTCCCGGACCGAACTCGACTTGCTGCACGGGCACTTGATCGCCGTGTACGAGCTGCTCGACGCGCACGCGCTGCGCACCGGCTCCCTCGTGCCGGTCGAGGGCGACTGCCTGAGCGCGGCGCGCACCCGGATCTGGCAGGCCGCCGACCACGTCCACGCCGCCTTCCACGCTGCGCCCCGGCCGGACTCCGGTGAAGTTCCCGACCGCGAGGCGTGCCGCGCCGGGCTGCCCGAAGGCGCCCCCGAGCCGACCATCTGCCGGCGCCACCAGACCGCCGCCCGGCTGGTGCGCCGCCGCAGCACCCCGGCCGATCTGCACGGGCCGTTCACCGGCCTGATCCGCCATTGATCCCACCGCTCTGTCTGGAGAAACGCTCATGCCCCGCACCCGCGCCAGCGCCACAGCCGTGTTCGTGCCGCGCAAAGCCTCCCGCGCTCAGCAGCGCGCCGCCCGCGCCGGATTCGCCGAAGCCCGCCGGCAGGCCCGCCGTGCCGAAACCCCGCCCAGGCGGCAGGGCGAGGAGGGCCTCGACCCGGAGCTGCGGCCGACATATCCGCCCTCCGGGCGCCCCGGTCCCGCCTCCGCCCGCGGCGGAAAGCTCCGCCTGCCCGCCCACCGCATGACCACCGCAACCGTCTCCGGGGCGTATCCCTTCCTGGCCGAAGGCGGACTTGGCGCGGAAGGCATCTTCATCGGCCGCGATGTCCACGCCGAGGCCGCGTTCTGCTACGACCCGTTCTCGCTGTACTCCAGCGGCCGGATCGAGGGCTTCACCAACCCCAACGCCGTCCTCGCCGGCATCATCGGCATGGGCAAGAGCGCACTCGCCAAGTCGATCGCCACCCGGGCCATCGCCCACAGCTACAAGGTCTACGTCCCCTGCGACCCCAAAGGCGAATGGACCCCGGTCGCCTCGGCATTGGGCGGCTACACCATCGCGCTCGGCCCCGGCCTGCCCGGCCGGCTGAACCCGCTGGACGCCCCCGCCAAGCCGGAGGCGGTGAGCGAAACCGACTGGGCCACCGAGACCCGCAAGCGCCGCCTCTTGCTGCTGGCAGGCCTCGCCCGCACCGTCTTGAAACGCGATCTGCTGCCGATGGAGCACACCGCGCTCGACCTCGCCCTCGACCTGGTCGTCACCCAGGCCGAGGCGACCGGGACCGTGCCGCTGCTCGGCGAGATCGCCCACGCCCTCGGCTCGCCCGAACGCCTCGACGCAGCGCTCGGCGACCACGCCGGGCACATGGGAACCGCAGCCCAGGACCTCGCCCACGCCCTGCGCCGCCTCGTGCACGGCGACCTCAGCGGCATGTTCGACGCCCCCTCGACCGTGGTCTTCGACCCGGGCACTCCGATGCTGTCCATCGACCTGTCCCGGCTCGGCGGCTCCGGCGACGACACGGCGCTGGTCCTTGCCATGACGTGCGCGTCGGCATGGATGGAGGCCGCTCTGGCGGATCCGGACGGCGGCAAGCGCTGGGTGATCTACGACGAAGCCTGGCGCGTGATGCGGCACGTCGGCCTGCTGGAGCGCATGCAGTCCCAGTGGAAACTCTCCCGGGGTCTGGGCATCGCCAACTTGATGGTCATCCACCGGCTGTCCGACCTGCTGTCCGCAGGCGATGCCGGCTCACGCGGCCGGGTGCTCGCCGAGGGCCTGCTCGCCGACTGCTCCACCCGCATCATCTACCGCCAGGAACCCGACCAACTCGCCACCGCAGCCGCCCTGCTCGGCCTGACCGGCGTCGAAACCCAGGCCGTCTCCGCCCTCACCAAAGGCCGGGGATTGTGGAAAGTCGCAGGCCGGAGCTTTATTTCGCAGCACCTGCTGCACCCGGCCGAGCGGAAATTGTTCGACACCGACGCCCGGATGCGCTGAACCCCACCCCACAGCAGAAGGAGCCAGCCCGTGTTCCCCAACCCCGACTTCGAACTCTCCGACAACCCCGGACGGACCACCGAGCAGATCAACGCCGCCAAGACCGGCGTGCCCACGCGCGACGACCTGCGCCGCTGGTCGGTCAAGGAGGGCTCCGTACCCGAACCGGTCGGGCCCGCCATCACCGCCTGGACCGACCGCCTCCACGACGCTGACCACAGCGAGGTCGCCCAACTGATCCTTCTCACCACGAGCGACCCGAACGGCATCCTCCCCCGGCTGCACGAGTTCCTCGAAGCCGCCGCGGACAAGCTCCAGCAGGCGGGCGCCGGCGAAGCCGCTGCAGACGTGACCGGCATCGTCAGCCGCCTCGGCGAACTCGACGAAGACCTCTACTACATGGCCGTGGACGCCTGGGAGGACATCAACACCGCACAGCGCCGCACCTCCGCTGCCACCAGCACCTCTCCCGCCGCCGGCATCCGGCCCACCACCGCTGCCCCGGCCCCGGACCAGCAGCCCGCTGCTCCCCCGGCTCCGCCCCGCCCGGACAACCCCCGCACTCGCTGACCGCACATCAGAAGGGACCTGCCATGCCCCGAACCGACAGACGCTGTCCCGCCCGCGCCCGCTCACCCGCTCCCGCGAACCCGCATTGGACACGCCCATGCCCGCATCCGATCCGAACGGGCGCCTTCTCCACCCCGCGCCTGCCCGCCACGACCGGGCCCCTGGCCGGCTGCGGGCCTTCAGCGACGCCCTCGCCCGCCGGCTGCCCGGCTCCTGGAACGCGGCTACCAAGGACCACTTCGCCTATAGCCCGGCCTACGCCTATGTGATGGACAGGCTGTGGGACCACGGCCATGCCGAATGGGGCCTGCAGGACTATGTCGACGACGAGGCCACCCTGCTGGACGGCTCCGGCAAGGAACTCCTCGTCGTCCTCCCCCGTCCCCACCACCGCGCGCAGTTCCTCGTGGCCGCCCTGGCACCGCCCGGAATCGACGGCGTGCTGCGCACCGACAATGCGCCTCACGGCATCGCCGTATCCGGCGACCCTGTCCGGGCAGCGGCTGACGTCGAACGCCGACTCCTGCCCCGCTACCGGCACGCTGTGGAAGCGGTGCGCACCCCCGCGCTGCGAGAAGCACACCGGCTCGCCCAAAAGGCCCTGGACGACTGGGACGCGGTCTCGGACTCCCTCTGCGACCAGCAGGGCATCCCGCTGGACGAAGACGCCTACGGCGTCCGGCAGACCCAGCGTGACGCCGAAGCCTGGCAGCCCTTCGAGACATTCCTCTTCCACGGCTCAGCCGCGATCGACCACGCGACAGCCGCCCTGCCCGCTCTCTCGCTGCCTGCCTCCACCGTCGACCGGTGGACCTACCAACTGCGGTCCCTGAACGACGCCTTGGCCAAAGGCACCCGCATCCGCGACAACTGGGAACCCCGCCTGGTCGCCAAGCTCGACCAGCCAACCGGCCCGGACCGCTGGACCGCCTTCAACGACACCCTAGACGAGCGCAACGCCGAGGGCTGGCACGCGATGACCCTCTTCATCGACCACGCCCCGGTGCTGCACGCCATCGCCGACGCCGAACGGGAGCGCGCCGAGTTCGCCGCTGCCCGCGTCGCCGCCGCTCAGGCACGCTCCACCACCGCGGTGCCCGCTCCCAGGCCCGGCTCCCGTCTGCCGATGCCCGAGGCACCCACGCCGCCACCCGGACCTCCGGCACGGTCGCACACCCCTGGCCGCTGACTTCCCCCTGCGTCCCACCCCTTCGCCACGAAAGCCGAACCGTTATGCACACCAATCCTGAGCACCTCCGTCAGCAGCCCCAGCCGGACGGTCCGCCGGGAGTCGGTCTCCGGGAGTTCGCCGAAGCGATGGCGGCCCGGCTGCCGGGATGGGACGCCGATGTACGCGATCTCACCTCGGACGTCGACCACGCCGCCATGGCGGAACTCCTCTGGGACAGCGCCCCGCTGCACAGTGCCTTCGCTCGGTACCGGCTCCAGGAGGCGGCCGTGCTCACCGGCCCCGGCGGGGCACGGCTCACCGCGTTCCGCACCCGTTCCCGCGACCATGTCTCGATCAGCCTCCTGCGACCGGACTGGATGCCGGCCGACCTCGTCGGGCCCGGTGACCACCAGATGCCGATGGCCCTCGCCGTCGACCGCGACCCGGTACGGGCCGCCGCCCAGGTCCAAGAGCGCATCCTGCCGCGCTACGAGCAGGCCGTGTGGCGGGTACGGGTCCGTGCCCTGACCGAGGCTGCCGACGGCATCGCCCAGGCATCGGCGAGGTGGGACACGCTCGCGGACTCCTTCCGGGACGCCGACGGGAGGAGCAGCACGGCCGGGTACAACGAGGGCAAGGCGGCGCGCAACGCAGTGGCCTGGCAGCACGTCGAGACGTTCCTCGCGCACGGCCACGAGGTGCTCGCCGGGGTGAAGGCAACCACGACCGGGGCCGACTACCTCCACGGCCCGATCAGCGCCGACCTTCGGCAGATGCGGGGCATCGACAGCGTCCTGGCCAGGGCCGCCACCATGCGCTCCAGTTATGAGGACGCCGCCTCAGCGCTGGCCGCAGCACCGCCGGGCACCCGCGAGATCTACCTGGAGCGCGCTCACCGCCTGCGCGACTTGGACGGCTGGCGCTACGCGGACGAACTCAGTTACAGCGGAGCCGCACTGGCCAGGGCCGCAGCTCATCTGACCGACCGGATCGGAACTGAACAGCCGCCGGCCGACCGGCGCGCGGATGCTGCCCTGACCCGTTCGGCGCCCGGCCCGCACCGTACGACGGCCGCGCCCGCGCCCGTCCCGCCTGCGCACGTTCCGGCTGCCGAGCGCCGCACCCGCTGACGCTCCTACCACCGGATTCCGGACGGGCCAAAACGGTGATCCGCCGGATCCTCGACCCGTTCGCACCGTGAACTTCGGTTCCTGTTCGGAAGGTCCTGCTGTGACTGCTTCTCCTCTTCATATCGTCTCCACCGGTCCGGCCATGGGCCTCGTCGCGGGAGGCCCGTACGACGAACTGGCCGCCGCCCTATTGCGACAGGCCGGGTTCGTGCCGGTCTCCACCGGCCGTTCTTCCTACTGGCAGATCCCGGAGGACCTCGCCCCCGCCGACGCTCGTGAGATCGCGGGTGCGGCGTACGACATGCTCCGTGCCGCGCGCTACGAGGTCACCATCGCCCCCGAACTGCGGCCGGTGCCGGCAGCGGTGGCCCGCGAGATCAAGGCGATGGCGGGCGAGATCGCCGACGCCGAGAACCTGGACACCGTCATCGCGCTGCTGGCGCCGCTGGCGGCTTCCGAGACCGGCGTCCTGGCGGAGATCTCCTGGCTGATCGGCCACGCGGCCCGCTGGACCGCGGTGGAATCCGCGTGCACCTACCGGGAAGGTCTCGCCCGCATGGTCTTCGGCGCGGCGCAGGCCCTGGAGGTCGCCCAGGGAGAGCTGAACCGGGTTGTCGCGGCGCTGTCCTGGGTTCCGGAGCAGATGCGGGGACGAAACGCACCCCCCGTCAGGGCGGAGGCTGACACCCACCCGCAGGTGACGGCAGCCCGCGCCCGCTCGGCGAGCCCCGCCGGTCCTGGCGAGCAGTCTTCGCCTCCGGCTGCGCCCGCACGTCGGCCGCCCGCCCCCGGACGCCGGCCGTGAACGGGGAAACGGCAACCTCCATGGGCTCCATCCAGGCCACCGTCACCTTCCAACGTGAAGGGGCTGGCGTCACCGCCCAGGTCCGTGGCGACGACCCGCAGCGGGGATTCGCCGACTCGGCGCTGCACTACGCCGGCTTCGTCCCGGTCGCGCGCCTGCGCGAGCACTACCACCGCCTGCCGCTGGGCATGACCCGCCCGGACGAGCAGCGGCAGACGGTCACCCGAGCGATCGACCTGCTCCAGGCCGACGGCATCGACTTCTCCGCCGATCCCGACCTGATCGACACCACACTCCTCTTCGACGTCGACACCGATATGAGCCTCGGCGACCGCCTCGCCCAGCTCACCGACTCCCTTTCCCGCGCCCACCACACCACCGAGGCTGTCGCCGCGCTGAGCGAGCTGACCGCCCCCGGCACCGGCGCCCTGCAGCGCGTCGTCGAAGCCCTCGAAGCAACCGCCGACTGGTGGGAAGGACTCGGCGGACCCGCCGATCCCCTCTACGCCGCCCGGCTGCGCCGCATCGCCGGGCACGTGGACATCTGCGCGCTGGAGATCCGGTCCCTGCGCGGCGAACTGGCCGACCGGCACACCGACCATCCCGACCGTGTCCGCGTCCACACCGACCGCGTGGCCTCCGACGATCCCACCGCCTCCCGGGTCACCGCGGCCCTCGCAGTCTCGCCGACCGCACGGCGCGACACTCCCGCCGCGATACCGCCAACTCCCGCCGAACGCCCCGCCCTTCCCGCCGGCCGGCCACCCGCCACACCCGGCCGCTGAAACAGAGGAAACCGCCGATGCCCCGTGCCCGCAGAGCCCTGCCCAACCGCCCTCGCTCCAGCGCCCGCTCACGTTCCGGATGGATCCGCCATGCCCGCCTCCCAAGCCAACCCGCTTCCCGACGTCGTGGTCGGCCGCCACCCCGACTTCGGCATCGTCGCCACCAACCCCAGTGACCTCGCCGCCAACGCCTGGATGCTGCGCGGCTTCGACTTCCACCCCGTCCCCGGTCACCCCGACCTGTACGCGCTGGCTGATCAGCAGCACGACGGACGAGACCGCGCGACCCGGGCCGTCGACCTCCTGCGCCGGGCCAACTACCGGGTGGAGACGGACGCCGAATTCGACACCTTTCCGACGGACCCGGGCACGGTGCCGACCGCCGCCGTCCTTGTGCGCAGCGAGCCCGAGGTGGCCTTCGCTGAGCACCCCCGGCTCGGCATCGTCGCCGCCACCACTGACAACGATGTCCTCGGCGGGCAACTCCTCGAAGACCACGGCTGGCGGCACAACCCCAGCCTGGACATCTACACCCTGCCCGTGACCACCGGCCGCGACCAGGCCCTCGGCAAGGTCGCCCAGGCCACCGTCACGATGCACCGCGCCGGCCTCCAGGTGGCCGTGCAGCCCGCCCTCGCCCGGGACACCGCCGCGCGCCGCCCGCCCGCGCCGACCAGGCCAGCACCCCGGGAACGCAGCCCGGACACCGCCGCGCGCACGTTCCCCACCATGAACGCCGCCGCACTCGCCGCCAGCCCGGCCCGCGCCGGTCTGCCCGGCACACCCCCGGTCCCCGTTCCGGACGCCTCCGCACCGGCCTCCCGGCCGGTGGACCCGCGCGTGGCGTTCTCCCACACCCGCTGACCACGACTCCCGTAAGGAACAGCTCTCATGGCCGTTGTTGGTACTCCCGGCTATCAGAACGTGCGGAAAGGCGAGGTAGGTAGCTGCGGGGCGGTGAGACCCGCCCTGGAGCACGCCGGCAGTCATTGCCCATCGTTCGTGGTCAAGCCACGCACCGTTGATGCGCTAAAGGCTCCGGGCCCGCCTCGCCTTCGCCCCACACCCCACCGGCTTTCCCGCCACCACCGATAGGAGATCCGCCGTGCCCGAAGCACCAGGAGAGCCGTTCATGACGATCCGGCACACCATCACCGGCGAGGTCACCACCACCGGCTACAACTCCGCCGCCCGGCGGATCCTGCTCCAGGACGGCTTCGAAGAGACGCCCGTCTGCGCCTGCCGAGCGACGGAACCCGGTACGCAGCGGACGCACGGGCCTGCTCGCCAGCCGACGAGCTGCTCGTCGCCGGCCACCCCCTGCACCTGGACCACCGAGCCCTCGGTCGGCCGGTGAGCGCCGACGGTACGCCCCGGTTGGCCCGCTCGCCGATGTCGGCACAGTCCGTAAACCGCTCCGAGACCGGCCAGCCCCTCCAGCCCACGCCAACCCCGCCCGCCCCCCTACCTGTTGAAGGAGCCTCGTTGTGACCACACCCGGACCGCCTACCAGTCCAGCGCGCACCAAGGGCGGCGAACTACGGGCCAAGGTGGCCCAACTGCTGGCCGACCGGTCGGCAGATGCGCTCACCATCGGGCACATGGCCAGGCAGCTGGGCCACTCCCACGGCGCCGTCCGCAACGCCGCCCTCACCCTGGTGCGACGCGGCGAGGCCGACCAAGGCGGAAGCGGACAGCCGGAGTTCCGCGCGAACGCGAAGACTGCCGCAGCCGCGCAGACCGCTGTGATCAGCCCCCCGGGCACCCACTCTCCCCGCGTCCAGGCGGCCACGGCCCGCACGACCATTCCCGCCGCAGCCAGCACGCCCCAGCAGGGCGGCCCGATCCGCCGCGCGGGGGGTCAGCTCTACCACCCACGGGAGCTGGCCGATCTGCCCGACGTCGAGGCGCTGAACCGCCTGCGCGACGCCGACGTGCCGGTGCTGCTCTACGGCCCTCCGGGCACCGGCAAGACGAGTCTGGTCGAGGCGGCGTTCCCGGACCTGCTCACCGTCGCCGGGGACGGCGACACCACGGTCGGCGACTTGGTCGGCGAGTACACACAGGCCGACAGCGGAGGTTACGTCTTCCAGTACGGTCCGCTGGTCACCGCGATGACCGAGGGCCGCGCCCTGCTGATCGACGACGCCACCTTGATCTCGCCGAAGGTCCTGGCGGCGCTGTATCCCGCGATGGACGGGCGCAGGCAGATCCAGGTCAAGGCCCACAAGGGCGAGACCATCAAGGCCGAGCCGGGCTTCTATGTGGTGGCAGGTCATAATCCCGGCGTCCACGGGGCGGTGTTGACGGAGGCGCTGTCGTCCCGGTTCAGCGTGCAGATTCAGATCGGCACGGACTATGACCTCGCCCTGGCCTTGAGGATCGATGCCCGGGTGGTCCGGGTCGCCCGACACCTCGCCCGCCAGGTCGAACTGGGCGAGCTGGGCTGGGCCCCCCAACTGCGCGAACTGCTCAGCTACCAGAAGACCGAGGCCGTCCTCGGCACCAAGGCAGCGCTCGCGAACCTGGTCGGCATCGCTCCGCTGGAGGATCGCGACGCCGTCGCCGCCGCTGTCACCAAGGCTGCCGGCGTCAAGGAGGTCGCGCCCCTCACCCTCGGCAAGCAGCTTCCCGCCTCGGCCGTCCGGCAGCCCCCGGGCAGCACCGGCTCCGCACAGCGAGGCCGCTCGCGATGAGCGCCCACCACCACGTCCAGTCCCCCGCCACCACGCCGGACGTCGACGCCGATCTCGCGCGCTGGGACGACGACGGCGCCCCGCCCGCGCAGCCCCGTTCCTCCCCGGCCGCGTGGCTGCGCGTGGGTGCCGAACTCGGCGACCGGCTGGTCGCGCTCTCCGGCCGCCAGGACCTCCTCGTCACCTGCCGTCCCGGCACGCGTAGCGGCGCACCGGCCGCGTTCTTCCCCACGCTGGGCGAGGTCGAATTCGACGCCCGGCTGTTCGCCCCGCTCCAGCCCCATGAGATCCATCCGCGGATCGTGGGCGACGAGGAACGGTACCCCGCCGCCTGGGGAGTGTTCGTCCACGAGGCCGCGCACGCAGCCCACTCCGTCTGGAGGGAACCTGCCGGAGCGGACCTCCGTGTCGTGGAGGCCGCGCTCCTGCTGGAGGAGAGCCGTGTCGAAGGCGCACACCTGATCACGCGGCCCACGGACCGCACGTACCTGCGTACCAGTGCCCGCACCCTGGTCATGCCCGACATCGCCCACCCCACCCTTCAGGGCATCGAGCACGCCGCCGGCGTGGCGGCCCTGGTCCTCGGCCGCCGTGACGTCGGCATCCTGGACGCCGGCGAGACCCGGGCGGTCGCCGATCTGTGCGAAAAGGTGCTGGGCGCAGACCTGTTGGCCGCCCTCACCCGCGTCTGGACCGCAGCCCACCAGTGCGTCGACCACGACGCCACGACCATGCTCGCGCACGCCCAGGACTGGTGCGACGCTCTGGACGCCGCTGCCCCCGCCCTGCCCGTGCCGGAGAACCTCGCCGATCTGCTGTCCGGCGCCGTGGGGGTCGTCATGGACAGCATGGCAGCCACCGACGCCGCCGACCTCGCGGCACAGGCCGCAGCGACCAACGCCATGGCCGCTCAGTCCAAGGCGCAGGCTCAGGACCGAGCCCAGCGGGCCGGCCAGCGACGCCAAGCCGCCGCCACCGCCAAGTCGGTCTTCAACACCCGTGGCACCACCGTCAGCCCCGACGGCACACCGGCGCCCTACGGCAACCCGGTCACCGGCACCCGTAGGCCCACCGCCGCCGAGCAGAGTGCCGCCGCGCGCCTGAGCCGCGCCCTGCGTGCCGCCGCCTACCGCGAGCGGACCGAGGAGCGGACCACCAGCCCCACCCCGCCCGGCCGCCTCAACATGCGCGCGGCCCTCGCCCGCGACGCTCAGCGCGCGGCCGGGTCGGTCCCCACCGCGGAACCGTTCACCCACACCCGCCGCCGCAGCTCGCCCACCCCACCGCTGCGTGTGGGGATCGCCGTCGACGTCTCCGGCTCCATGCGTGCCGCCTGCGCGCCCGTCGCGTCCGCTGCCTGGATCGTGGCACGCGCAGCAGTCCTGACCGACCCCGACTCCCTTACCGCCACCATCGCCTACGACACGCACCTGACCGCCTTGACCCGACCCACCCACCGGGCACCGGAGCGCGTGACAACGTTCGGCGCCAACGGCAGCAGTCACAACCTCGCCTATGCCCTGGACGCGCTCGACCACGGCCTCGAACTCAGCCGCCCCGGCGCCGGCCGCCTACTCGTGATCGTCACTGACGCCATCTACACCCCCGACGAAACCGCTCAAGCCGTCACCCGCGTCAAGCAGCTCACGACCGCCGGCTGCGCCGTA
Organism: Streptomyces sp. NBC_01190; assembly: GCF_045039895.1. Taxonomy (NCBI): domain Bacteria; kingdom Bacillati; phylum Actinomycetota; class Actinomycetes; order Kitasatosporales; family Streptomycetaceae; genus Streptomyces; species Streptomyces sp. NBC_01190. Next base: position 6,835,340 of record NZ_CP108580.1, on the reverse strand, counting down.
CTCCAGCTCACCCTCACCGCGGAGTCCCCGCACCTGCCGGGGACCACCTTGCTGCACTTGACCCAGCCCTCCAGCGCTCCCGCCGCCATCGCCACGGCGGCCACAAACGCCATTCGCAGGACACGCTGAGACGACGCAGAAGGCGGAAGCGTCCCCGAGACCACCGCCAAGCAGTCCAGACCACCTCCGTCCGCCGCATGAATCGTGCATCTGATGCACGACCCTCCGCAGCGACGCAGGCCACCACCCCAACCGCCAACGAAAGGCACTCGATATGAAGCCCCAGACCAGCAGCCCGACCTCGAACGTAACGCCCATCAAACGGAATTCCCCGGGGGTGAAAACGATCTGGAACATCGACTTCTCCTGCGGGCACAGCGATGCCCGCGACCTGTCCGACCGCCCCGCCGACGTTCGCGCGGGCTTCGCCCGCTGGCTGGCAGAGCGCCCGTGTTCTGTCTGCTGGAGGGCAGCACACCAGGCCGACGCCGCCGCCACGCAGCAGTGGCTGGAGGCCAAGCGCGCCGACGAACAGGCCGCCGCCGAAGCGTGGTCGACCCAGTACGCGATGCCTCCCCTGGAGGGCACCGAGCGCGCCGTGGCCTGGGCTGTCCGCTGCAGGCACCAGACCCTGGCCGCCGCCTACACCGCCCTCGTCATCGAGGGGGACACCACTGAGACGGCGTGGGAGGCGATGGAGGACAAGGCGCGCACCGTCACCCGCGCGGGTTGGTGGCTCGACCAGCGCTCCTGCGAGCCCGGCGATCTGTCCGGGCTGCTCGACGCGGCCACCGACGCCGACCGGCCGACCGAGAACCCGCACTTCTGACCTCCCGGTGCCCCGCCCCCGGGGCGGGGCACCGGCTCCCCCTTGGCCCTTGCTCACCGGTGCGGATCTGCCGTGCCCCGACTATCCCCTGCGCTGCGACGTGCGGCGCACCGAAAGCATTCCACCACCCTGCTCGCCCAACTGCACGGCAGTGAACCCGGCTTCCAGCCGTACCTCCTCAGCGCCTGGTCGCCCGAACTGACCGTCCAGGACGCGGTCGCCCTGCCGCTGCTGGCGGAGCTGCTCGATGAGCCGCTCGCCCTGCGGAAACCGCGCACCGGACACGATCCGGCCCGGCGGCTGACGTGGCACTGCGCGATCCGCAACGCCACCACTGCGGAACTGGAGGACGACGACTGGTTCGAGCTGACACGCGAAATCCTCGACGCAACCGGCGTCGAACCGGACGCCGACCCGGCCGCCTGCCGCTGGGCAGCCCTGCGCAACCAGGCCGGCGGGCTGGACATCGTCGCCACTGTCATCCGCCAGGACGGCCGCTGGGCCCGGCTGCACAACGACACCTACTTTGCGCGCTCAGCCTGCGCGAACTTCGCCCACGACCACGGCCTCCACCCGGCGGCGTGACGACAACACGGGCTTCTACCACCGGTTTCCGGACGGCCCAAATCGCGGAACCTGCGGATCCTCATCACCCGGAAGCCCGACCACGGGCCCCGCCCCTTCGCTCTCCTTCGAGGTCAGTGCCGTGATCGCCCACCTTCAGCGCGCCAGCCACACCGCCGGCCTGCTCGCCTACCTGTACGGGCCGGGCGAGCGCAATGACCAGAGCAATCCCCGTCTGGTGGGCGGTGACTGCCACGGCGCCCCGCTCGACCTGCTCACCCACGCAGGCTCCCTGCCCTATCTGGCCCACGCCCTGGACGCGCCCGTCGAGCGCCTCGGCAGCAGGGCGCCCGAGCGGCCGGTGTGGGTGTGCTCGGTCCGCTCCGATCCCCGCCAACTCGACCTGACCGACGCCCAGTGGGCCGAGGTCGCCCGCCGGGTGACGGCGGTCACCGTCGCATCCGGCGGCGATCCGGACGCCTGCCGCTGGATCGCGCTGCGCAACCAGCCCCGCCAGGTGCACGTCGTGGCGACCCTCGCCCGCGAGGACGGCGGCCTCCACAACGCCTATCGCGACGCCTTCCGCCTGCAGAGCGAGTGCCACCGCATCGCCACCGAACTCGGCCACCTGCCGGCCTCCCCCACGCCCACGACCTCAGCACCAGCCCCGGAGATCTTGATGCCTATCACCGTCACCATCGCCCCCGAGCCGACCGGCAGTGTCGTCGCCCGCGGCGGCGACAGCCTCGCCAAGTCCCTCCTCAACCATGCCGGATTCGCCTACGCCAACGACTGGCACGGCCCCCGCCACCGCCTGCCGACCTCCATGGGACGCGACGAGCAGGCGGCCATCTCCTCGCATGCGGCGCAGATGCTGCGCGCCGCCCGTTACACCGTCGAACTCGACCCCGTTCTCGACACCTCTTCCGCCGGCCCGCAGCGTGGGCAGTCCCTCGGCGACCAGGTCCTGGCGGTGACCGACCGGATCCGGGGTGCGGAGAGCGGCGCCGAGCTGGCGGACGCGCTCGCCCCGCTCCTCGACCCGGAGCAGGGCGTTCTGGAGCGGGTCCGGGAGGCGCTGGAGGCAGCCGGGGAGCAGATCACCGATCTGGCTGACGAGGCGTACCAGTTGGGTGACCGGTTCGGCTTCGCCAGTGACTTCATCGTCGCAGCGCAGTCCGAACTCGCCGACGAGGACGAGGAGTTGCGCCGTGTCGTCCTCCCGTCGCAGGAGCGCGCGGCGCCGCTGTCGGCTGGGGTTCACGACGCCCTCGGCGCCGCGCTGGCCGCCTCGCCGGCGGCGACCCGGGCACCGGCTTCCCGGGACGCCTCCCCCTCGGCCCCGGCTGCGGCGCCACCGGCAGGTCCGGCGGGCAACTCCGCCTCCCGGACGCGGTGAACGGCGATGCGCTTGTTGCCGGCCCTCCGCCGCCGTTGCGACGGTCTGGCGCCCCTGTATCTGATGCGGGCAGCCGATGCCCTGGCCAGCACGACCGCCGCTTACGCCATCCCGCTGCTGGTCCTGATCACCACCGGCTCCACCGCCCTGACCGGCATCGCGTTCCTGCTGGAGTGGACGCCGCGTCTGGCGGCCTTCACTTTCGCCGGGATGCTGACCGACCGCTTCGGTGCCGGCTGTGTCTTCCGGTGCAGCAACTTCGTCCGGGCCACCGTGGTCGCGCTGGCCGCTGCGGTGCTGACCGTCCTGCCCGGGACGGGGGCTGCGACAACAACCGTTGTTTTGGGGTTCGGGGCGGTGTCCGGGCTGCTGGCGGAGGTCTCGTTCGTCGCGGTGGAGACTCTCGGTGCCGAGGGCGGCCGACACCTGGGGAACCGGGTGCACCACCTGCAGGCAGTACAGACTGGCATCGATCAGGGCGCGATGCTCGTCGGTCCGGTGCTGGGCGGCCTGTTGCTGCTGGCCGGGCCGAACGTTCTGCTGACCGCTGTCGCGGCCCTGGCGATGATCGCCGCCGTCGCCGCCCACGGCAACGCTCTCCCGGCAGACCGCCACCGTGCACCCAGCAGTCTGCTGAGCGGATGGCGGACCCTGCGCCGGACCCCGGCGCTGGCCTGGCTGATCGGCGGGCTCGCCGCCTCCAACCTGGCCAGCGGCGTCCTGCAGGCCGCAGCCCCCATTACGGTCATTCACCGCTTCCACTACTCCACCGCGGATGTCGGTGCGGTGTGGAGCGTGGCGGCCGTCGCCTCCCTGCTCACCGTGATCGTCACCCGACGGGCCCTGGACCGCTGGCAGGTGTGGCCGGTCGGGGCGGTCGCCGCCGCCGTGTCCACCGTCGCCTGTCTCAGCGTCGCCCTGGCCCCCGGCTTCGCCGTCTACACCGCGGCCGTCGCTGTGCTGATGGCGGCCGAAGGCGCGCTGACCGTGGTGCTGCGCACGCTGCGCTCCCGTCTCATCCCCGCCGCCGCCTTCGGCTCGACGCTGGCCGTGGTGATCATCCTGGTGCTGCTGCCGCTGCCGGTGGCCGGAGCCCTGGTCGCGGCCGTGCCCGCCCCCGGCCTTCCGCACCTGCTGCTGGCCTGCGCCGTCCTGCAGGGCGGCGTGCTCACCGCGTGCTTCGCCGGCCTGCGGCGCCACCGCGCCGCATGCGAACCGCCGCCCGAACGGGTCCTCGTGGTGCACCGCAGCGAACAGGTCCAGCCCGTGGACGCACCGTGACCACCGTCGTCCCGGCTCAGACGCCCCTTTTCCTCTCCCTTCTTCCCGTTCGATTTCCGCCCTCTGGAGGGTTTCCCATGTCCCGCACGTCCAGCCCGCTGCTGATCGTCGTCGGCGGAACCGATCCGCTGTATCGCGGGTACTGCGTCGAGCAGGTCGCCGCCGCGTACCCGATCGCGCTGATCGACACCAAGCCGCCGACCTGGCAGCAACATCTGGTCGCCGACCACGAGGTCGCCGACACCCACGACCCGAGCGCCGTGGTCGCCGCCGGTCTTGCGCTGGCCGAGCGGCACGCCATCGCCGGGGTGGTCACCTGGGACGAGTACGCGCTGGTGCCGGCAGCCGAACTCGCCGCCCGCCTCGGGCTGCCCGGAAACAGCGTCGCAGCGGTGAACGCCTGCCGGGACAAGGCCACCAGCCGCCGCCGGTTCGCCGAAGCGGGCGTGCCCTCGCCGGTCTCCGCCCGGGTCGAGACCCTCGCCCAGGCCAAGGTTGCCGCGTCACGTACCGGTTTTCCCCTCGTCCTCAAGCCGTCCTCGCACGCGGGCAGCGTCGGGGTGATCCGTGTCGACAGTCCCGAAGAACTAGCCGGTGCCTGGGAGTTCGCTGCTGCCGGGGCCGGCGGGCAGGGTCCGGAGGGCAGCGGGATCCTCGTCGAGTCGTTCATGGGCGGCGAGGAGATATCGGCCGAGTGCGTCACCTTCCGCGGGGTGACCACCGTGGTCGCCATCACCCGCAAGGAGGTCGGCTTCGCGCCGTACTTCGAGGAGACCGGCCACGTCGTCACCGCCGGCGACCCGCTCCTGCCCGTGGTCGCTCCCGTCGCCCGCCAAGCGGTCCAGGCGCTCGGCGTCACCGACGGTGTGACGCACGTGGAGATGAAACTCCCGGCGTCCGGCCCGGGACTGGTCGAGGTCAATGCGCGCATCGGCGGCGACCGGATCGGCACGCTCGTCCACCTCGCCACCGGCCTCGACCTCCCCCGGATCGCCACCGATATCGCCTGCGGCAAGGCCCCCGACCTCACCCCCACCGCGCACCGCTCGGCCGCCATCACGATCCTGTATCCGCCGGCTCCCGGCATCCTCACCGCGCGCCGCCTGGCGATCGAGCCCGCCCCGCAGCACCCGTGGCTGCACCAGGTCGTCTGGCTGCACGAGGTCGGTGACCGGGTCGCCCCGCCGCCGGAGGGCAGCGTCGACACCGCCCGGATCGGGTTCTTCATCGTCACCGCCGACAGCCCCGCCACCGCCCGCCAGCGCCTGGCCGTTCTCACCGGGGCCCTGACCCTCACGGTCGCCCCGTGACCTGGACGTTGGCTCCCGACCGGCCCGGATTCTGACCGCCCATCCGACCGGGCGGGGAGCGCGCACCACCGTGTGCTCCCCGCCCCCGACCCGAGGAGCCCTCGTGCCCGAGTTCTATCCGAGCATCGGCGATGCCGTCGGTGCGGCCATGGCCCACAACATCAGGCTCGCCCACGGCGAACCCACCGGCCCTGACGCGCCGTTGCAGGTCAGGTACCTTCCCCATCCGTCGGCCGAGCCGTACTCGGTTCCCGGGATGATCGCCCGGCTGACCGAGACCGCAACGCCCCAGGAAGTCGCTGGAATCCTCGAAGAGATCAACGGCGCGCTGGTCGGGGCCCTCCCGCAGTTGAGCGAACTCGTCGCCGCAGCCGCCGACTGGACCCGCCTGCGGCTGACCTTCCTCGGCGAGCCGCATCGCGAGCTGGTCTTCGAGACCTGGACACGGCTGGCCGCCGCCCGCGGACTGCTCCGCGAGGTGGAGGAGAACCTGGAGGCCGCGCAGAACCTGGTCACCGCTATCCCTGGGGATCTCCGCGACCCGCGATGCCTGGACGAGATCCCGGCCCTGCGCACCCTGGACCTCCTCCAAGACGTCCTCGGCAGCAACGACGCCGCACCCGACGACGAACCCCGCGCCGCCTCCGACCCAGCGGCAGACCGGCAGCGCGCCGCACGGTCCTCGTCGCCGCACGCCTCCGCCCACCGCACCGCTGCGTCCGGCACCGCACCCACCGGACCCCCAGCCCCGCCACCGGCCTCACCGCCGCGCAGCCGCTGACCCGCACAGAAGGGAAACGCTCATGAACCCCCCGCCCCCGCCCAACCGCGCCGACCAGTACGGCACCGACGTCGAGATCTGGTACGACCACGCTGTCTTCGCCGACGTCCGTACCGGGACACCGCAGGCCGCCCACCAGATCCTGTGGGAGCACGGCTTCACCCTCGACCACGCCTGGCTGGGCCCCAACTGCCGCGTCCTGGCCCGCGACGACGGCTGGAACGACGACAGGGCCTGTGCGACCCGGGCAGCCGAAGCTCTGTCCCGCGCTGGGTTCACCACGAACTTGGACCCGATGCTGCTGTCCCGGGACGCCCTGGCCGCCGACCACTCCCGGCACCTGGACCGACAGCACGCCGCGACCCGCACCTCGCCGGCTGCCGGCACCCGTGAGTCCAGTAACCCCGATCCCACTGCGGCCCGGCCTCCGGTCACCTCGACCACCATCCGCCGTACCCGCTAGGAGAACCGCGACGGCCAGCAGAAGAACCCGCCGCCCCGCCCCTGGGGACGAACCGTCCGCCACCCCGGACGCGGAGGCCGACGGGCAGCGCGCCGCGCGGTCTTCCTCACCCACGCCTCCGCCCCCCGCACCGCACCTTGCGGACACGCGGCGTCAGCAGCCGGTCCGGCTACCGGCTTCGCCCCGCGTTCCCGCTTCCCCGCTGCCCGAGGACACGCCATGACACTGTCAGCCAACGTCAACCACGCCGATGCCTTCGGCGTGGACGTCGAGATCTTCCACTGGCGCGACCAGAGCATCTGGGCGGACACCCGCACCGGCATACCGGACCTCGCACGGCAGCACCTGGCAGCCTACGGCTTCGTCCGGATCCACCACGTCAACCTCTTCGACGCCCACGAACTGCCAACCGACCTGCCCTGGCCGGAGCAGAAGAGGCGCGCCAGCCTGGTCGCGGAATCACTCACCCTGACCGGTTTCACCGTCAACATCGACCCCGCCCTCTACGACCAGGCCGTTATTCCCCCCATCCTCGCCGAGACCCGCCGGCAGCAGGCAGCGGCCACCCGCACCTCCCCGGCCGCCCGCGCCCACCAGCACTCAACTTCCCCGCAAACGACATCAGTTGCTCCGGCGCCGATCCCGCCCGCCCCCACACTCATCCGCCGCACCCGATAGGACCCCGCCATGACCAGCAGAAGAACCCACCACCACCCCGCCGCCCGCAAGCCGATCACCGCACACCCCTGGACCCCGCCATGCCATCTCCGCGTACACGCGCGCCCTCGACCACCACCGGCACCGACGCACTCCTGATCCTCCTGTTCGGCGTCCTCGGCGCCGCCCTCGCCTTCGGCTCCCTCGCCTGGCTCACCGGCAACCTGACCAACGACGTGTACGGCGCGGGGCCATGGACCCCGTTCCGGGCCACCGACGCGCTCCTCCACCCCGACGTGCTGTGGCCACACCTGGGCCCGACCGCCGTACTGATCGGGGCCCGGCTCCTCCCCGGCCTGCTCACCGCCGGCCTCGTCGTGACCGGCTGCGTCCTGTGGCTGCGCATACGCGGCGGGACCACCAACGGTCTAGCGCGCAAGGCGGATCTCGCCCCGCTGCTGGCCAGGGAGATCACCGCCAAGGCACGCAGCCTGCGGCCGAGCCTCGCCGACCTGGAGAGTAAAAGAGGTCGCGCCCGCTGACCGCGGCATCCTGCTCGGCACGCTGTCCCCCGGCCGGGCCGAGGTCCGCGCAAGCTGGGAAGACGTCCTGGTCGCCATCATGGCCCCCCGCTCCGGGAAGACCACCGGCCTGGCCATCCCCGCAATCCTCGCCGCTCCCGGCCCGGTCCTGCTCACCAGCAACAAAGCCGCAAGCGACGCCTTCACCACCACGTTCGACGCCCGCGCAGCCGTGGGCTCGGTCTGGACGCTCGACCCGCAGCAGATCGCCCACCACCCGAGGCAGATGTGGTGGGACATCCTGGCCGACGCCCGCGACCTGGCCGGCGCCAAACGCCTTGCCGGGCACTTCGTCGCCGCGTCCGTGGACGAGTCCGCCGGCTCCGACTTCTGGTCCACCGCCGCGAGCAACACCCTGGGCGCGCTGTTCCTGGCTGCCGCCTCGCACCGCCGCCCGATTACCGACGTCCTGGCCTGGCTCGCCTCACCGGCCGACCGCACCCCGGTCGATCTGCTCACCGATGCCGGCCACGACGCGGTCGCCGCCCAGCTCCAGGGCACCGTCTCCGGCGCGACCGAGACCCGTGACGGCATCTACGAGACCGCGCGGCAGTACGCGAGCTGCCTGCTCGACCCCGGCGCCGCCGCCTGGGTCACCCCCGCACGGCACCTGCCGCAGTTCCGCCCGTCGGCGTTCGCCACCTCCCGCGACACCCTGTATCTGCTCAGCAAGGACGGCGGCGGCTCCGCCTCGGCGATCATCGCCGCAGCCGCCGACGCCGTGATGCGCGCGGCCGTGGTCGTCGCGGAGCGCTCCGGGGGCAGGCTCGACCCGCCCGCGCTGTGCGTCCTGGACGAGGCCGCCAACGTCTGCCGCATCTCGGACCTCCCGGACCTGTACAGCCACTTGGGCAGCCGGGGCGTCATCCCAATCACGATCCTTCAGTCCTACCGGCAGGGGCAGAAGTGCTGGGGCGAGGCCGGGATGGACGCCCTGTGGTCCGCCGCCACCATCAAGATCATCGGTAGCGGGATCGACGACGCCGACTTCGCCGACAAGTTGTCCCGCATGATCGGCGACCACGACGTGCCAACCATGTCGGTCTCCACCTCCGAGTCCGGCAAGTCCACCTCGGTGTCGATGCGCACCGAGCGGATCCTGCCTCCCGACGCGATCCGGGCACTGCCCAAGGGCCGCGCGTTGCTGTTCGCCACCGGCATCCGGGCCGCGATGCTCGACCTCCGCCCCTGGTACAAGGAACCCGCCGCCAGGACGATCGGCCCCGCCTCGGCCGCCGCGACCAAGGCCATCACCGAGCGCGCCATCGCCAACACCGCCCCGGCCCGTGACGACTTCGGAGCGGTGTCATGAGCGGGGTATGGAATGTCCCCGCCGCCGAACGGGCGGCGATCCTGCGCGAGCACGCTGTCCAGTCCGGCTCGCCGGGGAAGGATCTGTCGGATCTGGAGCTGCTGAACGAGGCGTACGAGTCGGTGCTGCGCGAGCAGATCGACACCCGCGACCGCTACATGGGCCTGCTCACCTCCCTGACCGGCCACGAGGAAGCCGTGCGCACCGCCGCCGTCGCCGCCCTCAAAGAAGACGCCGACCACTACGCGAAGTACGCCGTGCGCGCCCGCATGAAGCCCTTCGACGCGCTGCTGCACCGGGCCGCCAACCTCCCCGACCGCCCCAACCTCGGCCAGGTCGAGGGGCTGCGCGCGGCAGCGGAACGGGTGAGGCTGGAGCTGAAGGACGCCGGCCCGGCAGAGGACGTCGTCGACCCCGGCGACGCCCGCCACATCCTGCGCACGCTGCGGCACGTTGTCGGCGTCCTCGGCGACCTGGAAGGTCTTGACGGCTCCGACGTGCTCCGGCTCGTCACCGACGCCCTGGACAGGGGCCCCCTCGCGGACCTCTTCACCGTCGCCGACCAGGGCACTCCGAAGCCGGTTCCCCCACTGCCGCAGCCGACGTTCGCCGGACCCGACTGGGCCCACGCCCACCGCCTGTGGACCTACCAGCCCGAGCGCAACGGTGCGCACGTCAAGGCGTATCCGCTCGGCGAGGACTGGTACCTGGACCTGTGGTCGCACGCCGGGCAGTTGCTCGCCTTCGGCACCGTACCCGAGACCGAAGTCGCCGCCCTCGCCCCCGCGCTGACCGCCCGCGCCGCCACCTGGTCCCACGACCGGTCCGACTACGCCTGGCGCCGTTTCACCGACACCGCCCAGGCCACCCGCACCGCCGCATCCCCGCCCGAGCCCAGCCCCAGCGCGCCCGCGGCGCCGCGTCCCGACGACGCCCGGGTCCATGCGGCCACCGTTGCTTCGCCCAGCCGGTCCGCCGCTCAAACGGCAGCCGCCCCGATGCCCCCGGCGAAACCGCCCCCGGCACCCGCGGTGGCGTCGGCGTCACCGGCCCGCCGCCGATAACGCCACCACGGGCACTCGCCTCTCGCCACGGGGACTTCGCCACGCCCACTACCGCTCCGCCCGCTGCCGAACGCCAGACGGCTGTTCACCGTGGTCCTGCCAGCCGGGCGCACCCGTGCAGAGCCGCGTCGGCAGCACCGCATGACCGCCCCTGTCCTCTCCCCGCCCATTGGAGCCTTGATGTCCACCTCTGCTTCCTCTCCCATCCTGCGACCATTCCGCGATCTGCCGGTCCTGCGACGCGGCGGCCGGTGGCTGCTGGCCGCCTGCGACAGCGCAGTTCCCGCCGACCGGGCCCTGGCCACCGAATTGGACCGTTTCGCGGTGGCGATGGCTGCCGCCGACCGGGCCGTCGCCGCCCTGCCTCCGCAGCCCGGGGGGCGGTGATGAGGCCGCTGCTGCAGGCCGAGCAGGCCGTGCTCGGCGCGGTCCTGCTCGATCCTGGCCAGCTCGACCGCCTCGGCTGGCTGGAGCCGGAGCACTTCTACCGGCCAGCTCACCAGGCGCTGTTCGCCGCACTGCGCCACCTGCGCAAAGCCGGGCAGCCGGTCCTGACCGCCGACGGCACCGTGCCGCTGGCGTGGGTGAGCGACGCCGTCGCCGAAGCCGGGAAGCACACGCGCGGTCTGACCTCGGTGTACGCACACACCCTGATCTCAGCCTGCCCCCGCCCCGCCCACGCCCCCGTCTACGGGCGGATGGTCCTTGAAGGTGCCATCCACCGCACGGTCACCGAGCACTGAAGTTCCCCCACTGAGGTGGACAGCCTGATACTGGGACGGTTGGTCCCGGAGGAAGCAGTCCAGAGCGTGAGTGGCAAGAGCAACATGAGCAAGCGGTACACGGCTGAGTTCAAGCGGGATGCGGTCGCTCTCGTGCGGTCCTCGCCGCATCGGAACGTCACCGAGATCGCCCGGGAGCTGGGCGTGAGCCCCGAGGGGCTGCGGGGCTGGGTCAAGCAGGACAGCACTGACCGTGGCCAGGGGCCGGCGGGTGCGCTGACCAGCGCGGAGAAGGACGAGCTCGCCCGGTTGCGGCGGCAGAACCGCGAGCAGCAGCAGACCATCGAGATCTTGAAAAAAGCCGCGGCCTTCTTCGCCACGGAGTCGATGAAGTAGGTGAAGCCTGCCGTTTCGTCGACGCGGAGAAGGCCGCCGAGGCCAACCCCGGCGGTTACAGCGTCGCGCTGCTGTGCCGAGTCATGGGCATCAACCGCTCCACCTACTACGCGTGGCTGGCCGCCCGGCCTGCCGCACGGATCCGGCAGGAGGCGGAGGAGGAGCTCGCCGGGGAGATCCGCGGGATCCACGCCGGCTCGCGGGGCGCCTATGGTGTCCCGCGAGTGCACGCCGCGCTGAAGCGGGTCGGCCGTGCGGTGAACCGCAAGAAGGTCGAGCGGATCATGCGCGAGCGCGGCATCCGCGGCATCACCCGCCGCAAGCGCCGCCACCTGACGGTTCAGGACGGCGGGGCCGCCCCTGCCCCGGACCTGGTCGGCCGGGACTTCACCGCCGCCCGGACCGGAACGAAACTCGTCGGGGACATCACATACCTGCCGACGATCGAGGGCTGGTGGTACCTGGCCACCGTCATCGACCTGGCCACCCGCGAAGTCATCGGCTACGCGATGGCCGACCACCACCGCGCCGAACTCGTCGTCGACGCCCTGCGGATGGCTGCCGGCCGCGGCGATCTCCAGCCCGGCTGCATCATGCACACCGACCGCGGCAGCGAGTACACGAGCAGCGAATTCCGCCGTGCAATAAGGGAATTGGACCTCCAGCAGAGCATGGGCAGAACCGGCATATGCTACGATAATGCCGCAGCTGAGAGCTTCTTCGGCCTGCTAAAAGCGGAGATCGGCACCACCGTCTGGGACAGCCGCCGGGCAGCCCGGGCCGACGTCTTCCGCTTCATCGAAGTCGAATACAACCGCACCAGACTCCGGAAACACCCCGAGTTCGGCTACCTCACCCCACTCGAAACCCGAGCCAAACTGCGACACGACTTCACCCCCGCAGCGTAAACACACGCTGTCCACGATCAGGGGGGAACTTCACGCCGGCCTTCACCCCTGTGCAGGCCGCCGCCCGTGCCCGCTCACCCCACGCCCCCGTCGCCGCCCCGGCCGTATCCATGACCGCGATCCCCCCGGCCCCGACGCCACCCTGCGTGGTTCCGGCTACCGCGAAGGGGCGCTGACATGCCAGCCCGCTCGACCGCCGGCCCTCCGATCGGCAGCCTCTGCTCCGGGTACGGCGGACTCGACCTCGGCGTCCAAGCCGCCCTCGGCGGCACGGTGGCCTGGCACGCCGAGACCAACCCCGACGCCGCCGCGATCCTGGCCCGGCACTGGCCGCTCGTCCCCAACTACGGCGACATCACCACCATCGACTGGGCTGACGTGCCCCGGGTGTGCGTCCTGACCGCGGGCTTCCCGTGTCAAAGACGTCTCGGTCGCCGGCCGCCGCGCCGGACTCAACCCCGCAACCCGCTCCGGGCTGTGGCTGCACGTGGCCCGTGCGGTCGAAGCCCTCCGCCCCTGCCTGGTGGTGATCGAGAATGTCCGAGGACTCCTCACCTCGCCCGCCGGTTCCCCTGGCGACGTGGAATTCTGCCCGTGGTGTCTGGGAGACGACCCAGCCCAGCCTCCTCTGCGGGCACTTGGTGCCGTACTCGGATCCCTGGCCGACCTCCGGTACGACGCACGGTGGCTCGTGCTTCGCGCCTCCGACGTCGGAGCACCCCACCGCCGTGAGCGGACCTTCCTCGCCGCCTGGCCCGAAGCGCGCGGGTTCGAGGAATCCTGGAGGATCCCGAGGTGAACTCGTATGCGGGGGAGAGCGAAGGGGCGGGTTTGGTGCGGGTTCCGGCTTGGACTTCAGTGGACTTCAGTCGAGTTGAAAGATCGGTAGTGCTGCCGGGCGTGGCGGAGAAGTGCGTCGATCTGATGATCGGGGTTCTGGTCGGCCGCCAGTGTGCGGCAGTAGCCGTTGATTTCCGACTCGGTTGCCGGCACTGTCCACCTGCGGGTTCGTGATCACGGACCGAAGTGTCGGCAGGCGATCGTTTTCCGGCGCTTGCTTTTTGCGGCTGGCTCCAGCGTTCTCAGCCCGATCGCGGGCCTCCCACCGGTAGCCGAGATTTCAGTTGCCAACATGCATGTGCGCGGCCCACCGTGTCGGCACGGCCGGGTAAGCGTCCCGCATACGGCGCGACGTCTCCGTGAGTGCAGAGGCCGCCTGAGCGGTGTCAGCGGGTCGGGTGCCGTGGGCGGTTAGCGCCGCGTACACCGCCACGGCAGTCTCGGTGCTGTCTGCGGTGTGCCACTGGGTGCCAATGACGCCGCGGAAGCCGGCGAGGTGGAAGGCCGATGCCAGGTTCAGCGGCTCGTCCAGCAGCGCCGGGTCGGGACTGGCGGTGTCGCACGCGGACAGGAACGCAAGCTGCGCTTGCGTGGTGCGCAGGTCGCGCACGAACGATGGGCGGAACCACCCGTTGTTTAGCATCAACCCGCCGAGGTGTGGGTTTCCGTCTGAGCTGACTGCACGGCCGTGGCAGGCGAAGTGGGCGATCACATGGTCTTGCAGGCCTTCCATAATGGCGTCTGCGGAGGCGGCGGAGTCGAGGAGCACAGCGGAGCCGGGCAACAGTCCGGCCACAGCCTCGGCCTCGTCGCGGGCGCTCAGCAGCGTGGGCACGCCCTCGCTCTCGCCGACGCCGACCGCGAGCGCGGTAGGTCGGGCGTATTGCGGCGGGGGTGTGGTGACGGTGTCGGCGAGCGCGGTGAGGGACGGCGTGTACGACGAGACAACGCGGTCGAACACAGTCAGCCCGGCACCGTCGCGGTGCCTGCCCGCTGCGTGTAGCGGCAGCCCTGCCGCGACGCCGATCGGGCACCACCACAGCCGCGAGTCCGCGACCCGATCCAATATCGGCCCGGCCGTGGTGTCCCACAACCACTCCAGAACCGCGTGCACGTCCAGCTGGGCCTGCTCGCGCCGGTCGAACGAGCACCCGGCGGCCTTCACGTCAGCGAGCGCCGCCCGCAGCTTCGTAACCTGGGCACGGGCTGTGAGCTCGGTCATCCGCCGCAGTGGCACGGCCTCGACGGGCTGCAGGTGGTCGCCGGGAACGAGGAGCGCGGTGCCCGCTGCGCTGACGATCACCGCGGTGTGCCCGATCAGGCGTGCGCGCAACGTCTCAAGGTCCGCCGGCATCAGGAGGTTCTCGCACCCCTGAACCAACCGCGCGTTCTCGATCAGGCGGTCCCGCTGCGTCGCGAGCCGCCTGATCCGTTGCACGGCCTGCGGTCGCGGGTCCCAGCGCGTGGTGGTGGTCTGGCCCTTGTACTCCACTTCGATATTAAATGTCAGGTCGGAGTGGGAGTCGGCGTCGGCGAGGTCCTTCTCCACTTGGCTGAGCTCTTCGGCGAGCTCCGGCCGGATCTCGACCAGCTTCGCCCAGCCGCGGCGGATTCCCCACGCATCGCCGAACAGCACGGCCCGGCACTGTTCGAGCAGCTCCAGAGCCCGGTCGAGCCTGCCCGACCGCAGCCCGGCCTCCACCACGCGGTCGGCCAGACCGTCCAACTGCGCTGCCGCCCGGAGCCGCTGGGGCTGCGGCAGCGCCCGGCTGACCGTCACGGGAATGGCAGCGATCACACGTTCCAGCGCGTCCAGCGCCGTCGCCGGATCCGCCTCGGTGAGTATCGCGGCCTGCTCCCGCTCACACAGCATCCGGTGCTGGGCGGTGGCGGCCGGGTGCGCGCCGACCGCCCGGTAGTGGGTGACCGCCTGCTGGCGCAGCTCGTCGGCGCGCGGCCCGCCGAACGTAGCAAGCGCTTGGGCCGAGCGTGCGAGTGCGAACGCCCGCAACGGCCACCAGTGGTGGTCCCGCGGCGTCTCGCGAACAGCTTTCACGGCGAGGTCGAGCGATTCGTCCAGTGCGGCGAAGTCGCCGCACTGCTCGTAACGGTGGTAGAGCAGGTCGGCGATCGTGCTTTCGATGCGGGGGTTGTCGGGGTGGTCGGGAGGCAGCAGGGCGAGCGCGGCGCGGTAGGCGCGTTCGGCCTCGCGGAACGGCTCGGCGTCCGTCACATTGGTGGTGACCGCATGGGACTGCACGGCGGAGGCGTAGTTGTAGAGCATCCCGATACGGCGCACGTCATCCGCGGGGATAACGGCCACCGCCTGGGCGCCCGCCTCGACGGCCCGAGCGAACAGGCTGTGGTCCCCGGCCTCAGCCACCTTCCGTGCCGCGATTGACAGTGTCGACCAGCGCAACGGGAGGTTCTTGTCGCCGGGTGCGGTCAGCGCGACGGCCTTCTCCGCGTCGGTGACGGCCTCCTGGCCGGCCGCCGGGTTGGCGCCGAGTTCGAATTGCTGGAGCAGCGCGGATGCCAGGGTGGAGAGCCACAGTGCTCGCTGACCTTCGTCACGGGCAGGCATCTCCAGCAGGGTGCGTGCGGCGGTGACCGCGACTGTCGCGTCATCGGGGGAAACGGTCTGGACGGAGATGGCCGTCGCGGCGTAGGCGAACGCCTCCAACAACTCGGCTCTGCGTGCGTGTTCGGGTGAGGTGGTGAGCATCGCTTCGTAGGCCGTGTCGAAGGCGAGCCCGCCCGCCTCGGTGTCTCCGCCGACCTCCCAGAGCTCCATGTGCTGGTGATAGAGGTCCAGCAGCGCGTCCGGCCTGCCCTCGTGGTCGAGTGGCAGCCCGATGGCGAGCAACCACGCCTGGTCTCGCCGTTCCACCAGCACGCCAGGCCCGATCTTCTGCCGCAACAGAGCTTCGACCGTGTCCCGCTGCGCCCGCAGAACGTCGGGCTCGTGGTGGCAGGTCAGCAGGAACCGCGCCACGTCCGGTCCGATTCGGCGGCTGACCTCCTGTTCGAGCTGGGCAAGCACGGGCACTGTCGCAGTGTTACCGAAATCCCGCTCCAGAGCGTCGGCGAGGTCGCGGCACGTGACGAGCGCACCGGCCAGATAAATCGGCGCGGCGCCGTTCGCATAGAGGTCGTACTCGTACTGCGCGACCTCTATCACGACATCGCGCCACACCGGGCGTTCGCGCAGTGCCAGTTGGGCCGCGGTCCGGTAATCGGCGAGCACCTGACCCGGCCGCCTGCCCGCGTTCGCCCGAGCGCGGGCAAGATCGACCCGCCGGCGGGCGCATTGCGGATCATCGGGGGGCGTGCGGACGAGCACCCACTCCAGCCCGTTGACAACAAGCTCGGCATACTCGTCCGTGCCGCGGTGCTCGTCGAGCATGAGCAGCCAGTCGCACTGGTCGACGATGAGGGCGGCCTCCATCCGCTCGTCGTCCACCGCCTCCAACAACGCGGTGTAAGCATTCCCGAGGGCGACGAACGTCCAGGTTTCCTGGCGTCGGCGGAGGGCGTTTCGCGCCGCCACCAGCTCCCGATATTGCTCCGCGGCGGTGACGGCGGTGACCGCGGGATCAGGCTCCTCGCCCACGATGGACGCCCACGACTCCCGCTCAATCAAGCCGTCGAACCCGCTCTGCGCGCGGTACCGGTGCCAGTGCGCCTGCGCCAGGTGCGGCAACAACTCCCGAGGGCACAGCGACGGCCGTGGGAGGGCGGCGGCGAACAGTGCGCCGACATCACCGGAGTACTCGAAGTTCTCGACCACTAAACGGACGTCTTCGTACACCTGCGGCCTCCCCCATCCCTGCCGTCCACGGTAGCGTGTCCGAAATCACGGAGAAGGGGGTTCTGAGATCGGCATGGAACCGACAACTGGTCCACGTGTCGGAGCCCTCTGCGAGCAGGCAGGACAGGCGCTGGCGGAACGCGCCGCGCGATACGGCGTGGCGGACGTGCTGGCGAGGGTCGTCACGGCAGCTTCCGGGGGCGAAGTACCCGAAGCCGACCTCGACCTGCTCGACAGCGCCTTCGCCGAGCACGGCATCGACAACCTGACGCGGGCGTACCGCAGTTTCGAACCGTGGCCCGGAGCACGAGGTGTGGTCGTCACGGCCTGGGTATGCCCGACCGGCGCATGTTCGCGCACGGCGACCGACACGCAGCCGTCATGCCGTCTCACCCGGCAACCGTTCCGCGAGATCAGGGTCAACTTGTGAACGCCTTTCTCACGGAGCTCGGCAAGAACCTGGCAGGTCGCTGGGCCGCCGTACTCGCGCTGCCCGCTGCGGTGTTCGTGGCCGTCGCGGTGGCGGCTGTCGTGCTCGGCCCCTCGCACCCGCTCGACATCGCACTGTTGCGGACGCGGGTGACGGCTGTGTCCACAGGACCAGCCTTGGCGTGGACCGCAGCGGGGTTCCTTCTCGCGACCGCTGTGGCAGGCGTCGCGGTGACTGCGATGGGCGGTGTCGTGATCACAGCCTGGGGAGCGACGGGCATGGGCCTCGGCAGACCGTTTACCGCGCTGCGCCTTCGCCGTTGGCATCAGGCCACGGCGAAGGTGAACACTGCAGTCAGGGCTGTGCTGTCCGACCCGGACAACCGCCAGGCCAGGGCCAATGCCCGTCGCGCCGTAATGCGCCGCGACGCGATCTCCGAGATCGAGCCGAACTGCCCGACATGGGCGGGCGACCGGCTACGTGCCGTTGCTGACCGCGTCCACCACAACACCGGCCTCGACCTGACCACCACGTGGCCACGGCTGTGGCTAGTGCTGCCGGACGCGGCTCGGCTGGAGGTGACAACGATCCAGGAGCGGTGTGCCTCAACCGCCCGCACGCCGGTGTGGGGCCTGGCCTATCTGGTCGTCGGCGCGTACTGGTGGCCTGCGCTCGTACCAGGGCTTTGGCTGTTGTTGGCGGCGCGGCACCGGATCCGCCGCTCGGTCGGTGTGTACGCGGACCTGGTGGAGTCCTCGATCGACATGTACAGCCGTGACGTCGCCAAACAACTCGGCTTCGAACTGACGGGCCGGCTTACTTTGGAGATCGGCACGCAGATGGCCGAGGCGTTTCAGAAACACCAACCACAACCAGCAAACCCAACGCAGCGATAGCCCGTGGTGGCGTAAACCGCATAACCGCCGTGCTGACCTCCGCGTTATCGGCGGAACCCGCGCGCCGAACGGCCTCAGCGGGTGTTCGGCGCGCGGGTCCTGTGGTGATGGCAGTGGTTCTGGTCGGGCGCCAACGGCTGCTTTCGCTCTGACGCATGCAGGCGTCAAAATCAGGAGACGAGCGCTGCCCATGTTTTCGGGCCGACGACGCCGTCGGCCGTAAGGCTCTTGCTGGTCTGGAAGGCGAGTACCCCGCTCCGCGTCGCCGGACCGAATTCACCGTCCACGGTGACGGGGTGGCTATGTGCGGTCAGTTCGTCCTGCGCGGCCTTCACGGCCGGTCCACCGTCGCCCTCCTGCACGGTGATGATGAGCACCTGCCAGGTGCTGGGGCCGACGATGCCGTCGGCGGTGAGGCCCTGGCTGGTCTGGAAGGCGATTACCGCGCTCCGCGTCGCCGGACCGAAGTCGCCGTCGACTGTGAGGGTGGAGCCGTGGGCGTCGAGCAGGTACTGAATGGTTGTAGTGCTGTGGCCGGTGGCGCCCTGGGAGATGACGGGCCAGCCGCTGCCGGGGGGCGGCGGGGGCGGGGCGTAGGTGCCGTGGGCGAAGGTCTTGAGGTCCGTGGTGGTGCCGTTGAAGACGTCCTGGTCGCCGGGGAAGGTGCCGCTGTCGGCGTTCTGCCAGATGGTGTAGGTGCTCCAGCCGGCCGGCAGCGGGGTGGGCGATCCGCTGTAGTTGGCAATCCACAGGGGGTCGTGCTGGCCGGGCGTGGCGGAGTTGCCGGTGCAGGTCGACCACCAGTCCCGGGTGGAGTAGACGATGGGGTAGCGGCCGGTCTTGGCGTGGTACTCGTTGCTGAAAGCGGTGATCCAGGAGACCATCGCGCTTTGGCTGAGGCCGTAGCAGGTGGCTCCGTAGGGGTTGTACTCGATGTCGAGTGCGCCGGGGAGGGTCTTGCCGTCGTCGGACCAGCCTCCGCCGTGGGCGACGAAGTAGTCGGCCTGGGCGCTGCCGCCGGCGGTGTTGGGCAGGGCGAAGTGATAGGCGCCGCGGATCAGGCCCGCCGCCGCGGATCCGTTGTACTGCTGGGAGAACTGGCTGCTGGTGTAGTCGGTGCCCTCGGTCGCCTTGACGTAGGCGAACGACGCGCCTTTCGATGCCACTGACGGCCAATTGATGTTCTCCTGGAACGCGCTGACGTCCAGGCCCTTCAGCGTCCCCGTGACGTCAGGGGCCGCAGGGGCGGTGACCGACTCGTGCACGGCCCTGGCCGGCATGCGGGCGGTGAGCCCGGAGCCCATGTGGTCGGCGTCCTCGTGCCAGGGGTGGGCCGGTGCCGGGATCGCTGCCGCACGGGCTACGTCGTGCGGCAGACCGGCCGATGCGCCCAGCACGGTGAGGCCGAGTGTGACGGCGGTGGCCAGGGTTCTGTTCATCGGTGGTTCTCCGTTTCGAAGGTCGGCGCAGGCTGGGCCGGCGCCGCGAGGCACGTCATGTGCCTCTGCGGCGCCGGCCGGCAGGCGAGCGGAGATGTCGGTGAGGCCAGTGGTGCCGGTCGTACTAGTACTGCAACGGCGTTTGGTGTGACTGGTGGCCAGGACAGTCGTTGATCCGATTATGGGTGGGGAACTCGGTGAGGTCAGGACGTGGGCAGCGGGTCTGGGCGAGTTGCACGAGCGGTTCGTGCACCGATTCGCTCGGTCGGAGCCGCGGGAGTCGGCACTGGCCTACATGCAGGGGCTGATCGCTCCGTTGGAGCGGAAAAACGGCTGGACGCTCGCGGAGGAGGCCGGCCACGCGGCTCCCGACCGCATGCACCGGCTGCTGAACCGGTGCGACTGGGACGCCGATGAGGTCCTCGACGACGTCCGCGATTACGTCGTGGAGCACCTCGGCGACCCGGACGCGGTGCTGATCGTGGACGACACCGGATTCCTGAAGAAGGGCGTCCGCTCGGCCGGCGTCCAACGCCAATATTCGGGCACCGCGGGGCGGACAGAAAATTGTCAGGTCGGTGTCTTCCTCGCCTATGCCGGAGAACGCGGCCGCACCTTGATCGACCGCCGCCTGTATCTGCCCACGTCATGGACGGACGACCGCGAACGCTGCCAGGCTGCCGGCGTCGGCGACGACGTCGCCTTCGAGACCAAAGTCGTCATCGCCAAAGCGATGGTCCGACGCGCGATCACCGAGAAGATCCCGTTCCGGTGGGTGACCGCGGACGCCGCCTACGGCTTCTCCAAAGGCTGGCGGACCGAACTCGAGCAGGCTGATGTCTTCCACGTCATGGCCACCACCCGCCACGACACCGTCGTCACCCGCTGGGCCATGGACCACCCGGTCCACGACCTGTTTCCCCACCTGCCCCGGCAGAAGTGGAAACGCCGCTCCTGCGGCAACGGCGCCCACGGCCCACGCGTCTACGACTGGGCCAGGGTCGAGGTCCGTCCCTGGCACCGCGAGGACCGCCGGCACTGGGTCATCGCCCGCCGCAGCATCGCCAGGCCGCAGGAGATCTCCTACTACATCGCCTACTGCCCCGCCGAGACCACGCTCGATGAGCTGATCCGCGTCGCCGGCAGCCGGTGGGCCGTCGAGGAATGCTTCCAAACCGCCAAGCAGGAATGCGGCCTGGACGATTACCAGGTCCGCCGCTACCCCGGCTGGCACCGCCACATCACCCTCGCCATGGCAGCCCACGCCTGCCTGACCGTCCTGCGGGCCCGCGCGCTCGACACGGAGAAAGCAGAAACGGATCCTCCCAGCTCATCGGCCTGACCCTCCCCGAAATCCGGCGACTGACCACCCGCCTGACCCGGCCCCGCGCCAACCTCATCGACCACGTCCTGCACTGGTCACGCTGGCGCCGCCGACGACAATTCCAAGCCCGCAACAGCCACTACAAACGACGCGGCCACACACCACCAGAAACTGCCCACACATCAGAACAAAGACCGTTGCAGTACTAGGGCCGGACCAGCCCGTAGAAGACGGAGCTGGACACGGGGTAGCTCTTGTCGTAGACGCCGATCTGGCTGGAGTTGCTCGGGTTGGAGGTGTTGCCCGAGATCACGTAGACGGTTGATGCGCTGACGTGGTCGACGATCCCGATGTGGTAGCGGTTGGTGGCGGTGCCGAAGATGATCATGTCGCCGGGGCGCGCCGAGTGCAGTTGGCTGGTGCCGTACCAGCGGTTGTGGCTGACCGCCCAGTCGTAGACGTTCGGCACGTAGGTCATGAACGGGATGTTCTCTCCGGCGTCCCGCCACACCCAGGTGGCGAAGGCTGCGCACCAGTCCTTGCAGATGCTGTACGGCTTGCCGGGGACGCAGTTGCCGGAGTCTGCGCGGACGCCGAGCTGGCTCTTGGCCACGCTGACGATCTTGTCGCGCTGGGCGCTGCCGGTGTGGCAGCTTGCGACGAGTCGCGTGATGCCCATCGACTTCATGGTGTCGGGGCCGGCGAGGCCGTCGGCGGTGAGCTGGTGCGTGCTCTGGTAGGTCTTTACGGCGCTGGTGGTGCCGCTGCCGTAGTCGCCGTCCCGGCTGACCCCGGCCTTGCCCTGGACCTCCTTGACGACGGTCTCCAGTTCGCCCAGCGTCTGGCTGCCGATGATCCCGTCGACGCTCAGGCACCGGTCGGACTGGAAGGACTCCGCGGCTGCCTCGGTCTGCGGTCCGCTGACGCCGTCGACGGTCCCGGCGTTGTACGCCAGCCCGTTCAGGTCCGCCTGCCCCAGCCTGATATCGGCCGAATCCGCCGACGCCGCGGTAGGCCCGGCCAGCACCGCGCCAGAGACGAGTACCGCCGTGAGGGCTCCGAGTACAGCCCTTCTCGTCCGCAGTAGTGCGGAATGCTTCACATCGCTGCTCATAGTCGTGCGTCCCTCTTCCCCGTGTGACCGTCACCGCCGCGTCTGCGGTGGTGGCTCGTTTGTAAGGGACGAGACGTTGTCCGCTGTCGGCCGCTGGACGCCGGACAACACGCTCCGCACAATGAGCACTCCGCGAGGACAGGTAGGAGGCGACGGTGCCCCGCAGCGAGCGGCCGTTAGACGGTGAAGACACCCATCTGGTCAAGTTCGCTGCGGACTTGAGGAAACTGAGAGACAAGGCCGGCGCCCCGCCGTACCGCAAGCTCGCCCGCGCAGCGCACTATTCCTCGACCACCCTTGCCGACGCCGCCTCCGGCCGTAAGCTGCCGAGCCTGTCGGTCACCCTCGCCTACGTCCGCGCGTGCGGCGGCGATACGGCGGAGTGGGAGCAGCGCTGGCGCCGCCTGTCGGCCGAGTTGGCCCGCGACGATGAGCTCACGGACGCCTCCGAAGGGTACGACGACTGCCCCTACGCGGGGCTCAGCCCCTTCGAAGCCAGTGACGCCGACCGGTTCTTCGGACGCGAACGGCTCACCGACGACCTGGAAGGCCGCGTCCGCGGCCACAGGTTCGTCGCGGTGTTCGGCGCGTCGGGCTCCGGGAAGTCCTCGCTCCTGCGGGCCGGACTGATCCCGCGGGTGTCCGGCGGCGAGGCATCGTGGACCACACTGGTTCTCATCCCCGGCCCGCACCCCTTCGAGGAATGCGCGGCGCGGCTCGCCGCACTCTCCGGCTCCTCCGCCGTCGCCCTCAACGACGATCTGCGGGCCAACCCCCGCGCCCTGCATCTGACCGCGCTCCAACTGCTCGCGCAGCAGCCGCCGGAGGCCGAACTCCTCCTCGTGGTGGACCAGTTCGAGGAGATCTTCACTCTCTGCGCGGACGCGGACGAACGGGCCGCCTTCATCACCTCGCTGCTCACGGCTGCCCGTGCGGCCAACAGCCGGACGCACGTCGTCCTCGGCGTGCGGGCCGACTTCTACGCCGCCTGCTCACCGCACCCCGACCTCGCGGACGCGCTCCAGGACTCGCAACTGCTCGTCGGCCCGATGACCACCGATGAGCTGCGTCGGGCCATCACCCAGCCCGCTGTCCAGGCCGAGTCCACAGTTGAAGGACCCCTGCTCGCCCGAGTGGTGGCCGAGGCAACCGGGCAGGCCGGCGTCCTGCCCCTGGTCTCCCACGCGATGCGCGAGACCTGGCGGCGAAGGCGCGGCAATACCCTGACCCTGAGCGGATATGAGTCGGCTGGCGGCATCACCCACGCCCTGGCCAACACCGCCGAAACCGTCTACAACAGCTTCACCGGGCCGCAACAACGCCTCGCGCAAGGCATTTTCCTGCGCCTTGTGTCCCTCAACGACAACACCGGGGATTCCAAGCGCCGCCTGGCCAGAGACGAACTCGATCCCAGCGCGGAAGCCGTCGTCGACGCACTGGCCCGCGCCAGACTCGTCACCCTCGACACCGACAGCGTGGAAATCACCCACGAGGCACTGCTCCACGCCTGGCCGAGACTGAGCGGATGGATCAGCGAAGACCGGGCCGGCCTGCTCATCCAGCAACAGCTCACCGACGCCGCCACTGCATGGGAGCGCGAACAGCGCGACACGAGCGCGCTTTACCGCGGCTCCCGGCTCTCCGTCGCTCAAGAGTGGGCCCAAACGCACGCGGACGACGCACGGTTGAGCCAGCGAGAGACGGAATTCCTGACCGCCTCCACCCGGCACCAAGGCCGGGCCGCTCGACGCCGCCGCGCGGCAGTGGCCGCGCTCTCGCTACTGACCGTCCTCGCCGTGGCCGCTGCCGGAATCGCCCTCCAGCAGCGATCGACCGCCCGGGCTGAACGCGACAGCGCAGTCTCGGGCGAAGTGCAGGCCCAGGCCGACCAGTTACGCGGCACCGATCAATCACTCGCAGCCCGCCTCGACGTCGCCGGATACCGCATCCACCCCACCAGCCGCCTTTCGACCGACCTGCTGGGCACCCAGAGCACACCCCTGTCCACCCCGCTGACCGGGCACACCGCAACCGTCTACGCGGTCGCCTTCAGCACACAGGGCCACGTGATGGCCACCGCAGGCAAAGACGACACCGTCAGGCTGTGGAACGTCACCGACCACGCTCACCCGGCGCCGCTCGGCAACCCGATCCGCGCCCACGCCGGCGGCATCATGTGGCTGTCCTTCAGCCCCGACAGCCACACGCTCGCCGGAGCGGGCCGCGACCACACCGTGCGGCTGTGGAACCTCGCCACCCCGAAGCGCCCGACGGCGTTGCCCGCACTGCGCGGACACTCGGGCATCGTCTTCTCGGTCTCCTTCAGCCCGGACGGCCGCACCCTGGCCAGCGCGGGCGACGACGGCACCGTGCGACTGTGGAACGTCACCGGCCCCGCCCGCGCGAGCCCACTCGGCAAGCCCCTGCGCAGCCAGAAAGGCGCCATCGCCTCGGCGGCCTTCAGCCCTGACGGCCGCACCCTGGCCAGCGCTGGCCACGACCACACCATCCAGCTGTGGAACGTCACCGACCCCGCGAACCCGAAGCCCTGGGGTCCGCCGCTGCACGGCCATACGGACACCGTCTACGCGGTCGCCTTCAGCAAGGACGGCCGGATCATGGCGAGCGCCGGGAACGACTTCAGCCTGCGGCTGTGGAACGTCTCCGACCCGGCAAAACCGGTCGCCCTGGGCACCCTCCCTGGCGCCGCGACCAACACGATCTACGCAGTGGCCTTCAGCCCTGACGGGAAGGTCGTGGCCACCGCGGGCGCCGACCAGACGATCCGCCTGTGGAACGTCACCGACCCCTCGGCCCCGATCGCACTGTGCCCGCCCCTCACCGGCCACACCGGATACATCTGGTGGCTCGCCTTCAGCCCCGACGGACACTCCCTGGCCAGCGTCAGCGCCGACAACACCGCACGGCTGTGGAACCTGCCCCGAACCGTGCTGCCCACCCGCAGCTACGAGAACACCGTCGCCTTCAACCCCAACGGCCGCATCCTGGCAGCAGGCGCCACCGACGGGGCGATCCGGCTTTGGAACACCGCCGACCCCGCCAACCCGTCTCCCATAGGCACCTCGCTGCTCGGCAACACCAACGCCGTGAACATGCTCGCCTTCAACCGCGACGGCCACCTCCTGGCCAGCGCCGGCCGCGACGGCACCATGCGTCTATGGGACCTCACCGACCCAGCCCACGCGCGCGAGCTGAGCAAGCGCACCCCCGACCCGAGCCACGCCGCCGTCAAGACGGCTGTATTCAGCTCGGACGGCCGCATCCTGGCCAGTGCCGGCGACGACCACAAGGTGCACCGGTGGGACATCACCGACCCCACACGGCCCCGGGAGATCGGCACCCCGATCACCGCGCACTCCGACACCGTACGGGCACTGGCCTTCAGCCCCGACGGCCGCGTCCTCGCCAGCGGCGGCGCCGACGACACCACTCGCCTGTGGAACGTCACCGACCCCACGCACCCCCGGCAGTGGTGCCCGCCCCTGGCCGCCCAGACAGGCGGCGTGGGATCACTGGCCTTCAGCCCGGACAGCCGCACACTTGCCACCGCCAATGACGACCACACGGTGCGCCTGTGGAACGTCAGCGATCCCCGCCACCCCGCCACCCTCGCCGCGCCACTGACCGGACACACCGGCTTCGTCCTGTCCGTAGCGTTCAGCCCCGACGGGCGAACCGTCGTCAGCAGTGGGGACGACGGCACCATCCGGCTGTGGGACGTCGCCGACCCGACTTCACCAACGGCCTTGGGCGGCCCCATCGGCGGCCACACCGGACCCGTCGACCAGGTGGTGCTCGGTCCGGACGGCCGCACCCTCGCCAGCGCGGGCGACGACCACACCGTTCTGCTGCAGTCCGCAAACACCGCCGAAGCCGTCCACCGGATCTGCGCCACCACGACCGGCGCCCTGACGCCATCGGTATGGCAGCGTTACGTGTCCTCTCGCCCCATGCCTCGGGCCTGTCGCTGACGCAGCGATCGGTCGTTGTCAGGCCAGGTTGTCAGGCCGTTGTTGTCAGGCCCAGCAGGCCCGACAGCGGACAACAGGACCGCGTGTAGACAGGTCGTCGTGGGGTTCGAGCGCCGATGCCGGCGCATCCGGGAGAACCCTCCAGCACCCATCTGAGTCGAGGTTCGAGGGTCCTCATGGCTATCGGCGATCGCGGAACGACCACAACGAAAGCTGTGTCCTTAGGGGTCGCGGTGACGATCGCAGCGGCCCTGATGGCGGGCTGCTCCGCCGTGGGGAGCCGGCCTGCCGCCTCACCTGGACCGGTGGCCGGCCTCAGGGACCTGACCTTCGGCGAACACGCCGCCGTCCAGCGGATCCAGGAACAGTTGGTCGGGCGGTGTATGCGGAAAAACGGCTTCCCGTACTGGCCGGAACCGGTGCCCACCGTCCCCGACTTGCTGAGCCACGGCTATGTACTCACGGACATCCACTGGGCAGAGAAGTACGGCTACGGGAAGGCCTTGGACGAGCAGGCCGACAAGGCCAGGCTCACCGACCGGAACACCGTCTATGCGAACAAACTGTCGAAGGGAGAACTGAGCCGTTACAACGCCGACCTCTTCGGCACCCCGGCGAACGGTCTGGTGACCGTTGACCTGCCCACGGGCGGCACCGTCAGAACCACTCAGAACGGCTGCCAGGCGGAAGCGACCCGCCGCCTGTACGGCGACCTGCATGTCTGGTTCCGCGCCGAGGAAGTCGCCACCAACCTCACCCCGCTCTACGCCCCGGACATCCTCAAGGACCCGCGCTTCCGGACGGCAGTCGGGCTCTGGTCCGCGTGCATGCGGGCCAGGGGATACCGCTACGCCAATCCGCAAGAGATCAGGCAGAAACTGCCGGTCATCACCGCCGCTCCGCGCGGCACAGCACGACAGGCCGCCGAGGTGAAACTCGCGGTCTCCGAGGCTACTTGCGCCACCAGCACTCCGCTGGCAAAAACCGCCCACGTTCTCGAAGGCGACTACCGGGCCAAAAAGTTGCGGCGGTACTGCGGCGCCATAGCGACCTACCAGCGGTTGAGCCTCTCCGCGCTGAGCCGTGCGAAGTCGCTCGCTGGCACCCTCTCTTGACCCCACCGTCCGCACCTCACGCGGCGCTTCGCCGCAAGTCATCACTCTGAGAGAATCGGAAGGACGCACCATGCGCAAACCGTTCGTCATCCTTGCGACCGTGGCCCTGACCGGGCTCGGCGCCCTGCTTCCCGCCACCTCCGCGCATGCCTCCACCGCATGCGACAACGCCTGGGCCGGAGCCACATCCGGCTACTTCTACGCCTACTCCAACGCGAACTGCAGCGGCTACCTCGGAAAGGCCGAAGGCGACGACTCCAACTGGGGAGACAGCTCGGCGTCCTTCCAGGGCAGCGACACCAACAGTGCTAGCTCCGTCCTCACCCGAGGCACCTCGGGCGAGGCGGTGGCCTTGTACAACGGCACCGGCACCGACTGGGGCGGCGGCTACACCTGCCTCCGCAAGAACGAGTACTACGCGAGCAACCTGAGCGACAACACCTTCACGAGCGGCGCTGGCGTGGACAACGCCATCAGCTCACACCGCTGGGTCTCGGAATCCGCCTGTTACGGCCACTTCCTGACCTGATCACCAGCTATCGCCTCCTGCGTGCTCGTCGTTGAGCACGCGCGCCGCGCGGCTCCGCCACCCGGCGGAGCCGCGCGCGGTGGACCTCGGGCTTGCGCAAGCTGTGCGCTTTGCCCGGCAAATGGTGGCCATGCGGCTGGTCGACCAGGTCGACGGCGGAGTCGACAGCTGGGGCCGCGGTGGCTTGTCGCCGTCCGACTCCGCGCCCGGTCGCCTCGTGCACGGACTTCCTGAACTCCGGCCGTGGAGCGGCGGTGACACCGTGCGAGATGGTGTCACCGTTGTGCTTCGTCTGCCGCAGCGCGGGTGCTACCGGTCGCGGCCTGCCCCGCATCGCTTCGCGCTGGGCTGTCCCAGACGCACCTTGCAAAGGTGGCAGGCGTGAACCGCGTCTTCTACATGGGCGTCAAGGGAGGCCGGCGAAACGTCTCGCTGGCCTCGCCATCGCAGAGGCGCTTGATGTGGACGTGGAAGAGCTCTTCCGGTGACCCGGAGCAGCCAGCTGGTTGAAGCGGCGGGCTACCGCGGTAGCTTCGCGGTGCGCTCAGGGTGGGCTGTTCCGACGTAGCGCATGGCGGTCCGCTCGGTGATCCCGAACAGGCGCATGAGTTTGAGGGGGTCGGCGCTCTCGAACGCCTCGTTGAGGATGCGGTCTTGTCGCAGGCTGTCCAGGGTAACGCCCTTGGGCAGGACGGCGCGGAGCATGTTGGTGCTGATAGCCGGCCGGTCGGGGTCGAGCGCGGTCTTCTGGCTGACCAGGAGATGCGGGTTCGCGCAGGCGGGCCAGCGGCGGTGGCGGTAGGCCAGCCACTCGGCGGCCTGCCGGTGGGTGAACTCCTCCAGGTAGAGGGTGTGTCGCAGTAGTCCGCGACGGATTTCGAGGGTGCCACGAGCGAGGTCCGTATTGGCGGTCAGGATCGTGCGGATGTCGTGGCCGGAGAGCGCGTGCACGGCGGCCAGGGCAACGGTCAGGCGCCCGATTGGGCAAGAGGCGTGGTCGAGAAGCCCGCGCAGCAGGTCGCTAGGCACCGACCGTGGAACCCCTTTCAGGTCGCCGACGGGCAGGTTCCGGGCGGGGTCGCGGAAGACGATGCGTTGTCGCTTCAA
Source organism: Streptomyces sp. NBC_01190 (assembly GCF_045039895.1). Classification (NCBI taxonomy): domain Bacteria; kingdom Bacillati; phylum Actinomycetota; class Actinomycetes; order Kitasatosporales; family Streptomycetaceae; genus Streptomyces; species Streptomyces sp. NBC_01190. The sequence goes on along the minus strand of NZ_CP108580.1, from coordinate 6,806,476 downwards.
GGACCGGAACAGGCTGCGCAGAGCGATGGCCAGCTGCCGGCGGGCGTGCCCGGACAGGCTCTCCAGGGCACTTTCGACCTGCTGCTGCGTGATCTCCCGCAGTGTGGTCACCCCGGCCGCCGTCCACGCGGTGAGCGCCGGCTGGAGGTAGGTGAGGTAGCGGCGGATGCCGTCCCAGCTGCGGTTCTCGCCTTCGCGGCGTCCCTGGCTGCGCAGGACGTCCACCCACGTACGGACCTCGCTCGCAGCCGGCTGCGGCAGCGTGGCCAGGGTCGCCTCGATCCAGGCGAGGTCGGCGTTTCGGTTGAGGTCCGGGTCGTCGACGAGCAGGCCGCACCTTCGCAGGAACTGGCAGACGGGCTTGGCCGCTAGGTTCGGATCGAGCTGGGCCAGGTCGTGGACATCGCGCTCGAAGATCGCCGACTCGGCGCCGAGCCAGTACATGACGATGGTGAGGGTGTGGACGTTCTTGCGGTAGTCGGGCGTCTGCTGGTCCCTGCGCATCTGGCCGTACTCCTCGACCAGCATTCGTGCTGTCTCTGTCAGCGGCAGTTCGGCCCGCGGTCGGCCCCGGAGCCGGGCGAGCAGCGGCGACCAGTCACGCCGGAGGGTGAAGAGAGCTTCCTGGCCGCGGGCCGTCAGTCCCGCGGGTGTCTGCTCAGGAGCGGCGGGCGGGGAGCCGACCGGCACCGGCAGGGCCGGCCCGCGCACGCCGGTGGGAAGGACGATCTCCAGTTGCGTGGCGCGCGATGTGGCGGGCCAGGCCTGGTCCAGGAGCCGGTACGCGTGGCAGGTGCGGCAGCGTTCGGCCCGCAGTGGTAGGTCCTCACGGGAGCATCGTGTGCACCGGCCGCGCGGGTGCTTCTCGCGCCAGTGCCGGCACGCGGTGCAGCGGAACCCGGCCCGCCGGCCTGCGGGAATCCAGGAGTGGCAGTCACGGCACTGCCGCGGCGCAAGCGGTGGAATCGGCACCGGGGTGGTGATGTAGCGGGTGAGGGTGGGCAAGTCCCTGCGGGAGAACCGCATCGGCTCCGGTGCCGGTTCCAGCAGGCCGGCCCGCAGCAGGACCAACCGCACCGCATCCCCGTGCGTGGGCAGGTCCCGCAGCGCCGGCTCGGGCAGCCGGACGGTTCCCTCCGCTTCGCCGACCGCCAGGGCGAGGCGGACCATCTCGCCGACCTGGTAGTACCAGCCCTGGCTCATGCCGTGCTCGGCCGCCATCTCCACCAGGACCCCACGGGCACGATCCCAGCCGGACAACGGCCGTCCGAAGATCGCCCGCACCGTGGCATCGGTCAGCGTGCGCGGCGCGGTGAACAATGCGAGCTGGCCACGCAGCCCCGGCAGCAGTACGGCTGCCTGCCCGGCGGGCGCCTGCTCCTGCGTGAATTTGAGCCGCCATGCCTGGCTCACACTGCGAGTACCGTCTGCGCTTCGGACCAGCTTCCGGGCCTGCGTCGCGTAGTCGCGCCACGCGCCGATGATGAGCTGCAGGTCGCGCGGCCGGGATCCTGGAACGCGCAAGGCCCACTCGGCGTCATCGACGGCCCGGATCGCCTGCAGACACGGCTTGCACAGGCCATCGGTGTTCAGATGGGCCTCGTGCCGGCACCGCGGGCACACCCCGACCTCCGGGTGCGTTCGCTTCCAGGCCCTGCAGCCCTGGCACGTCCGGGTCCACCGCAACACAGACCAGCTGAGGCACATCTCGCAACTGCGGGCGCTGCCAACATCCTTCGCCATGCCGGAGCCTCAGCTCGGAGGCAGCGAGCGTGGTCCGCCACTGCGACGGCCGCGCGGCACCGGCCGCACCGACCCCGACGGCTGAGTCTCAGCGCCCACGGCCACGTCGCCCGCCTCCCCCGCGGGCTTGGCGCCCACGAGCGGTTCGGCTTGAAGCAACTCCGCGACGGTGCAGTTCAAGGCCGCGCACATCAGGTCCAGGTCGTCGAGCCGCACGGTGACCGGCTTGCCGCCCCACAGCGCGGCGACCTTGCTCAGCGAGGGGTTGAACCCCACCTGCTGGAAGGCGGCCAGCACCTCGGTCGGCCGCCACAGGTCCCTTTGGGCTGCCACCATCCGCAGATTCCACTTCACCGCAGGTTCCCCTTGTCCATCACCAGTCGTTGGGCCGCCCGAGAGCTGGCCGCCAGGTTCGCGTGCTCCGGGTCGGCGTGCGCGGTCGCCATGTACCGAAGTGTCGTGGTCGCCCAGTCGTGTCCGAGAACCTTCTGCACCTCCCACAACGTCATCCCACGCTCGTAGTTGTGGGTCGCGCAGGCATGGCGCAGCAAGTGGGGGAACAGGTCGCTGACCGGCCCGGTCAGATAGCTCGCCGCCGCGCTGTGCAGGGCACGGCGGAACGTCGAGGGGACGATCGCCGGTGCGATCGGCAGGTTCAGCGCTGCCACCGCTGTCGGCTTGCGCTCCGACGGCCACAGCGGCGCCCTCGGGTGCTCGACGTCGTCGCCGAACTCGCCGCGGATCTCCTCGATGTACCACCACAGCAGGGCGCGGCCCTCCTGGAACATGTACGCCTCGCGCGGCCGGGGCCCCGACCCGCGGGCACCCTTGCCGAGCACGACGAAGCGCCCCCACTGGCCGTGCTCCCAGTGCAGGTCGCCCATGCACACCCCGCACAGCTCAGCCGCCCGAACACCGGACAGATACGCGACCTTCGTCATCACGTAGTCGCGGCAGGCGACCAGGTACTTCCGGGCGTTCGGCAAGTCCTCACGCCAACGGCCGAAGAAGTCACGCAGCGCCGTCTGCGACGGCGGGATCCGCAGGCCGAAATCGCCGCGGTGGCGAGGCCGGTTGAACGGGTCGATCGGCGACTCGACAGCATGGCCGAAGCGGCTCATGATCTCGCCGGCATAGCGCTGTTCGAGGAACGCGAAATAGGCGTCGATCTTGTTGATCTTGCTGCGCAGAGTGGACTGTGCGCGCTTCCCGGGTCCGGCGAAGTACCGATCGACCTCCCGGGACGTGAGCTGCCACGGCACCGTGCCGTAGAACTCGCAGACCTCCACCACCGGCTTGATCAGCCCGTCCAGCGTCGCCGGTGCCAAACCGGCCGAGTCCCTCGCCCACTGGTACTCCGACAGCGTGTCAAGGAAGAAGCTCTCCTCGTCCCGCACCGAAATGCGCGCCTGACGGCGACGCTGGAGCGTGACAACGTCCGCAAGCCCGGTCTCGACAGAGACGGTGGCCAGGTCCACCGGCACGGCCGCCTCCAGCCCGGGACGCACGAGCGTCAACACGCGACTTTCAGAATCTGACACGAGGCCGCACATTACGCCGATCACACGCAGAATCCGCCAGCTACTGCCGATATCTCACACCATCGAGTGACGGACCGACACGGCGCCATCTACCTGCTGAAATGCGGGTTAGCACCGCCGGAGCCGCCATCGGGAACCCGCGCGTACTCCACTAACCGACGATCCTGCTCAAGACGCCGACGTCCAACATCGCGAGCAACGGCGGCTCGCAGCATCCGGACAAGAGGAAGAGCGGCGGTCACGGGCCGAATCTCGCGGACGAGGTGGAGTGGCTGCTGCCGACGCCGAAGGCGTCGGACGGGATCAAGGGCTCCCCCCGCCAGCGGCACGGCAACGGCGACTTGACGCTCCCGTCGGCGGCGGCCTCGCTGCTGCCCAGGCCGTCGGCGGGCCAGATCCGCACTCCTGGACGCCGTCCGGACAAGGGCCGGCGACTGGCGCTGCCGGCGGTGGTCCTACCGCTGTGGACGGAGGTGACCCCGAACGCGCAGCGTCCGAGCGGCGATGGGGACCGTACGGCGCCGCCATCACCCGATGGGAGACCCTCACCCGCCCCGCACCCCCGCCGACCGATGACGGTGGCCGCCTTCGGGCGGACTTCGTGGAGTGGATGCAGGGCCTGCCCGAAGGCTGGGTGACCGCCACACCCGGACTTGGCCGCCCCGCCCAGCTCACCGCGCTCGGCAACGGAGTCATCCCCCAACAAGCCGCCCGCGCAGTCCAGTTGCTCCGCCCGCCGTTCCCGCGCTGTCACCACTGCCCGCGGCTGTAGCCGCACTACCGCTTTTTCCCGGACCGGCCAAATCGAGGATCCTCCGCATCCTCTTCCCCATGCCCACTTCCTTCCCGAGGAGCACAGCCGTGGCCGCCAGAAGAACCCCGCCCCCGCCCCCGCGCCCGCCGCCTCCGTCCTGCTCACCCACCCCTGGAAGCGCCATGTCCGATCCCACCACCGTCGCCCCCGAACCCGAGCCGTTCCGCGTCCCCGACGAGAACCTCGACGACCTGGCCACCACGCTGGCCGCGACCATGGCCGAGGTCCGCCAGCACGGCGTCATCCTCGACCGCCTCGGCTCCGAACCCGACACCGCTGCCGCTGCCGCACGGGCCGATGACACCGCCCCCGACACCGCGGCTGCCGCCGCACCGGACGGCGGTCCGAGCAGTGTGTTCATACTCGCCCTGGGGGGCGAGAAGTACGCCACCGAGCTGGCCGCGCTCGCCGACTGGGTGCACTACCTGTTCCTGCCTGTCTACGGCCGGGAGATCAGCACCACCCGCCCGTGGTGCGAGAAGTGGTACGAGCACCCGGAAGCCGTCGCACGGCTGCATGCCCTATGGCTGGCCTGGCAGCAGCTCACCGACTCCGAGGCGGGCCTGTCCGGTCCCTCCACGTGGCACCGTGACCACCTCGACCAGGCGCTGGTCCATCTGCGGGCTCCCGACGGGCCGTTCGCCGCGTGCACCACCAGCCCGGCCCGCCCCACGCACCGCGTGCTCGCCACCCCGGCACCCGTAACCGCGGACGGTGCCAGGTGACCGCTGACCTGGACTTCGCACTGGACGACCTCGAACCAGCCGACATCGACTCCGAGCAGGCCGAAAGCCTGCTCTGGGCTGGTGACCTGACGGTCCTGGCCGAACACCACACCGCTCCGCTCCGGTCGCACAGCTACGTCGTCGCCCACGACACCTCCGTGACCTGGGGCGTGCCCGGGGCGCCGCAGGTCGCCGCGATCAAGGTCGCCCGCGACTTCGGCCTGGGCACCTTCACGCTGGAAAGCGAGTACCACGCCAGCGTGCCGTTCGCGCAAGCCTGGCTGATTGAGCGCGGGTGCCCGCCCGAGAAGATCGCCCTGGCTGAGGGCGACTTCGTGGAAGCGGCCGACGAGCAGACCCTGCGGGTGCAGCAGATGATCCGCGACGGCGGGCAGCGCTACGACGTCATCGACACCTGGACCTGGGATGACAACCCGTGCGAGAACTGGACCCTGGCGCGTGACAGCGCCGCAGCCGAGAAGCCGGTGCGGGTCTTCCTCGAAGTAGTCGACCCCGCAACGCATACCTACACCGTGCGCGAGGGCGCGTTCCCCGACGAGGACACGGCCCGGGACTGGCTGGAGGACCGCAGCACCCCGCTGCCACCGGCGCCCGAAGACCACCTCGCCGCCGATGCCCTGCGTGCCTCCGTCGCACTCGCGCGCTCCACCGGCCACCACGCCGGATCGGTGACCGCCTGCGGTCTCGACCGCATCCCCGCACCCGCGCCCTCGACCGCGTCGGTGCAGGGGCCCGGTCCGGGGAGGTCGCTGTGACCTTCGCCCGCCGCGCCTTCGCCGCCCACCCCGACGCCCTCACCGACCTGCGCAACCTCCCCGAACCGATACGCGACCAGGCGCTTCTGCACCTGCAGGACCTCGTCAACGGAGAACGGGTCGCCATCCGCCTGACCGGACGTCTCGAAGGCTTCCACAAGGTGATCCTCGGAGTGGGATCCGATTGGGCCACGCACCGATTGGTCGTCCAGTTCCGCCTCGCACCCGCCACCTCGCAGCACGACCGCGAGGTCTATCTGGTCGCTGCCGGCCCCCGCGCCGACTACGCGGTCTACCGCACCGCCCAGCACCGGACGGGTCGCACGCAGACCCCGCCGCCCGACCCGGCGACCGCAGCCCGCGCCCGCTCCCCCCACGCCGAGAACCTCACCGCCAACTCGCCCACCGTCGCGGTCGCTTACAGCACCAGCACGCCCAACACCGCCCGAAAGGCCGTCCGATGAGCACCAACCGCACTCCGCTGTCCCGCGCCGAGCTGGCCGACCTGCTTACCGGTGCCGCGCACAGCATCTCCGGCGTCCTGACCGCCGAGTACCCCACCCCGGCCACCCGCTCCTACCTCCACCCCGTCCTCGGCGCGCTGTCCGCCGGGCCCCGGGTCGTCGGCGAACTCACCGACCGGCTGGAGGGCTTCCTTGACGAACCGCTGCCCGACACCCCGGCCGGTCTGTTCACGCTCGCCTCCTACGCCGCCGCCCTGGGATGGCTGACCGAGTCCCTGGCCGAGCTGACCGACGCGGTCGACCGCATCTGCACCCAGGTAGGCATCCCCGCCGCACCGCCCGATGCCACCCTCGCCCCGCTGCTCCCCCAGGAGGACGGCGCGGCCGGGGCAGGCTTCGGGTTCAGCGTGCTGGAGCTGGCGGCCATCCGCGCCGCCGCCGAGACCGCCAGCCTGTCGTCCAGTGACTACGTCGAGGTCCTGTCGCAGTCGCTGCTGGCCGCGGCCCGGATCACCGACGCCTGCATGGAAATCGCCAGCGGCCTGGCCGAGGACGCGGCGTACGTGCTCGGCGAAGCAGGCGGACATCTGCGGATCGGTGAGGGCCCGGACAGCCTGCCCACGCTGGTGCGCACCTTGCTGACCCGGATGGAGGCGGCCCGGTGAACCCCCACGACCCGGCCGTCCGGCCCGGCGCGCACCTGGTCTTCGCCGAACTCGGTGTCGAGGACCCCTGGGAACTCAGCGACCGCCATCCGCCGCGCGATCCGCTGGACATCGTGGGCAGGCTCGTCGCCACTGCGGCACACGAGGTTGACGACCTGCACGGTGACCTCACCCGCGCCGCCCAGTCCGCGATGCAGTCCCTGGAACCGATCAGTCGGGGCAAGGCCCCCCAGACGCGGGGTTCCTACGGGCTCCTGGGCGCGGCCGGTCCGCAGCTCGAACTACTGGCCGCCCGCCGGGAGGCGGCCTACCAGCATCTGACCGGCGCCGTGTCCGCTTACCGGCGGCTGCTTCCCGACGCCGTTGACGCGGTATCCGAGCGCCTCGGCCCTGCCCCGGAGCGAACGACGCAGGAGGCTCCGGCCCGGGACGACGACTGGGCTGTCTCCGGTGACCGGCAAATTCAGGCTCTTCGGACGGTCGAGCGGGGCGGGCTGCACCTCAAGCAGAGCGCGCTGTCCGAACACGACCGGTACCTCTCCGACGGCACCGGCGTCCTGGTCCCGGTCTGGGCGAAGACCGTCGAGCGGATGATCGCCGACGGGCTGCTGGACATCGACACCAGCACCACGCCCACGCAGGGCCAGCTCCTGTCGCTGACGCCGCTGGGCCAGGAAGCCCTGCGGGCCGACGATGCCGCAGCCGGGGCGAGCACTGGCCCTGGGCTCGCCTCGCGGGAGGCTGTCAATCCGGTTCAGGGAGCGCGCAGTTCGGATCCTGCCGTCGATCCGCTCCCTACGCGCGAGGAGCTGCTGGCGCTGGAGGAGATCAAGCGCGGCCGGGTGCTGCTGAAAGAACGCGCCTTCCGCTCCGGCCTGCGTGTCGAGACCGGCTCGGGGGTTCGGATCTCCACCACCACGGTGGAGGAGATGCAGGAGCGGGGCTGGATCGAGCGGGACACCGGCGCCTCGCTGAACTTCGGCCAGCAGCTCTCCCTCACCGAGTCCGGTGAGACGGCCTTCCGCGCCGGCTGCGCCCAGGACCCACGCACCACCGCCGCCCTGCTCCGCAGCACCCGGAGCACCCGCCCCTCCCCTCCGGCGGACACCCCCGCCGCGAGCACCGGCGCCGCCGATCCGGCGAAGCCCACCCATACCCGCTGACCTGCCCGAAAGGAATCACCATGTCCAGCACCCTCCACGCCCGCCGCCTGGTCGAGCACCGGTACGGCCGCCCGCTGGAACACCTGCAGCGCGAAGTCGCCGGTGGCCGCTCGGCCGATCCGGTTCTGCCGATCGTGCTGCGCCGCCTGACCGTCCTGGAGCAGACCCGCGAACAGGGCCGCGCCGCACACCGCGCCCTGCGCACCACACTGCAGAAAGCCGTCGCCGACGGGAGCCCCCGGGACGACCGCCTGCGCCCCTACATCGCCGAACTCTTCGACCTGGAACAGCAGGAGCAGTCCCAGACCGAGGCGCTGTGGGACTTGCTGGACGTCCGTCTGCTGCTCGACCAGCCCGGTGCCGGCCGGACCTCCACCCGCCACACCGGTCGCAGTCCCGGAGACGAGAACCTGATGGGCGCCGCCCGCGACGCCGCCGTCTGCCTGCCCCGCCTCACTCGCGACGCCCTGCGCCTGGCCCTGCGGGAGCGCGGCATCCACATCAGCAACCGCCGCCTCGGCCTCGTCCTTCGGCAGCTCCGCGCCGAGCGCACCCACTGACCTCTCTCCTTCCCTCTCCTTACTTCCACCGGCCTCATGGAGTACGTCATGTCCACTCTCGCCCAGCCCGGCATCTCCCAGACCAGCTCCGCCCACGCCCAGCGCATCGAGGACACGCTGTCCCTGATCGCGCCGAAGTGGACCACCTGGGTCGCGCAGACCCTGGCCACCCAGCGTGACCCGATGCGCGTTCGGGACGTGGCAGCCCGCGTTCCGTTCGTGAGCGAGCAGCTCGTCGGCAAGCGGCTGGCCCAGATGCAGGCCGACGGCCTGGTCACCCGTGCCGAAGACCTCCCGGGAGCCCCCTACCGGCTCAGCGCGTCCGGCGCCGCGCTCGCCCCGGTACACCGGTCGCTGGCGCAGTGGTCCCAGGATTACCTGCCGGGACGGATGGCCGGCGCCGAGCGTGTCGAGGACGCGGTACGGCGGCTGTACCTGCGCCACACAACTGCCGTAATCCAGACGCTGGGCGAGGGACCGATGCGGTTCGTCGAACTCGCCGAGCAGGCCGGGCTCGACCACAACCACACCCATCACCGCCTGATCCGGCTCCAGCTCGACGGCCTGGTCACCCGCACCGGACCCCACAGCCGTGATCCCTACGTCCTGACCGACGCCGGAGCCGCGCTGGGCCCCGTCTACGCCGCCGTCGAGCACTGGAGCGACCCGACCGCCGCAGCGCGACCCGCCGCCGGTCCCGGCCCCCGGGCTGCCCGCACCCACAGCGCGGCCCGGCCCGCACCGGAAGGCATACGGACCGCGGCAGCCCTGCGCCGCAGCCCCGCCGCACCCGGTGGCCTGTTCAGCCACGCCCCGCAGCCGCAGCCACGGGTGCCGGCCACCATCACCGCCCAGTCCTCCCCCTCCCGCAGCAGGTGATCCGCACGGACCTCATCGCCAGACCGGCGCCCATGCCGCCTCTGATCCCGCGCGCAGCTTCCGGCTGCGTGCGGGCCCCTCCCCTCTTTTCTGGAGCACCTCCGTGAACACCCAGCAGCCCGACGAAGAGCACACGGACCCCCAGGTACTGGTCAGCCCCGTATACCTGGCCGGGCGCGGCGACCCCGCCGCCATCGGCAACGCCCAGTATGCGCACCGCGACTGGGGCTGGACCAGCACCGAGGCCGGGCAGGTCTTCGTCAGCCCCCACCACAACATCCACATCGCCTACCTGCCCCACAGCCGCGACGGCGGCTGGCGCATCACCCGCTACCACGAGCCGCTCGGCATGCCGGTCTGGTCGGCGTCGTTCAGCCGCAACACCCCCACCGAGATCACCAGCGCCTTCACCAACGCGCTGGTCGAGTGCCTGGAAAGCGACCACCCCCACCCCTGGCACTTCGGGCCCAACAACGAGATAACCCTTCCCGCCGATGCCCTGGCCGAGCACGGCTGGCTCACCGAGCACACCGACATGGATCTGTCCCAGCACTCCCCGGACGGCCGCGCCTACTTCAGCCAGCGCGACTACGACGTCGACGACTACACCGAGCTAAAGGGCGACGGCCGGGCGATGTGGACGATGTACGCCCGCATCGACGGAGTCGACGGCGAGCGCTGGCACGCCGACTTCACCAGTTGCACACCCCTGTATCTGCTCACCGAGACCGCGCGTGCGTTCAGCAGCACCGAACCCGTCGAGCGGCCCCGCTCCGGCATCCCCGAGCGCAACCTGCCCTACGTCACCATCACGCCCGCCCCCGGGCCGGATTCCGACCGCCGCCGGTCGGCCGCGCTCGCCCGCACCCCGCACGCGCACCCTGCCGCCGCCCCGCCCCCAAGCCGCACCGGCTCCGACCCCGCCCCGCCCGTGCCCTTCCGGCGCCGCTGACCACCGGAGGAGCACTCCCATGCCGTACAACGCAACGGACGAGCAGTGGCGCGAATACCACGTGACCCCCCGGTACCTCGCCGGGTCCGACGGGACCGGAGACGCCGGCTTCGCACCCGTCGCCAACTGGTCCCACCACCACCTGGACGAGGGCCCCTGCCAGCTCCTGGTCACCTCCCCCGACCAGCGCATCCGCATCGGCTGGTTCGGCGACGACTTCGAGCTGTGGAAAATCACCGCCTCCGAGGACGCCGCCTCCGCGCCCCGCTGGACCGCCACGTTCAACCACGTCACCCCGGCGGAGATCGTCGCCGGCCTCACCACCACCCTGGCCCACGACTACGACGCAGGCGAACAGCGCTTCCTGGCCCGTCCGTCGATGTACTGGGCCGACGCCCTCAAGCCACTGACCGATGCCGGATGGATCCGCCGTAAGCCCGAGCGCGGCACCGTCGAGTTCATCGCCCCCGACGGGCAGGCAGGTGCCCTGGTCGACATCACCCTCTCCGGCCGGGACGACGAGACCATCGTGTTGTGGGCCGGCCCCCCAGGCTGGGGCACCCGAGCGGAGGCCGTCTTCACCACCCGCACCCCAACCCACCTGATCGCCGCCACCGCCGCCGCCATGACCGACCTCACACCGGTGATCCGCGAACGCCACGCCATCCACCCGGCCATGGAGCACCTGGTCACGCTCACGCCCGTCCACCCGCCCGCACCGACAGCCCCCCGATCACCGACACCGCTCGACGTCCGCCGCACCGCCGTCACCCAGGCCGTCCACCGCGCCGCCGTCACCCAGGCCGTCCACCGCGCCGCCCGCAACCCGCGGACAGCGGCCGACCTCCGCGTCCAGGCCGCCCGAAGCCGCACCGCCATCCCGGCACCCACAAGTGCGGACGGCCCCCGCAACACCCCCGGATCCAGCCCGCCGGCCAAGCCGCCGACCCCGGCTCACCGCCGCTGACCACGGAGGAAGCCACGGCCTACAACCTCACCGACGCCCGGTGGCGCGATCACCACGTCACCCCCCGCTACCTCGCCGGGCCGACCAACACCGGCGAACCGGCCATTGCGCCTCTGCTCGATCTCGGTTGGCACATGACCTACGACAAGCTGGCCAACGTCTATGTCCAAGCCCCCGACCAGAGGGTCCGTCTCGGTTACCTGCCCGAAGGCGACGACGACGCGCTGTGGAAGATCACGGCGTACTCCGACCCCTTCGCCATGCCCCGCTGGCTCGTCACCTTCCAGGACAGCGCCCCCACCGAGATCGTCGCGGGCTTCACCACCGCGCTCGCCGCCGCCTACGCCGAAGGCCCGGACTCCTATCTCTACTACGGCAACAGCAACCTCGCCGCGCTCGACGTCGGCACTCCCCTGGCGGCTGCGGGGTGGAGCCACAGCTTCGGAACCGCAGACGTCTCCTTCCACTCCCCCGACGGCCTGGCAGAGGTTCACCTCCGCCGAAGCCGCCTCGACCACAGCGCCGAGATGACCGGGCACCAGGAGCGCTGGCTCACCCTGGCCGGCCCGCCCGGCAACCAGTGGTACGCCACCGCCTCCTCCTTCACCCCCGAGGGCCTGGTGGCCGCGATGCACACCGCCCTCACCGACCCCGCCCCGGTCATCCGCTACGGCGACGGCCTCCGGCACCTGCCGCCGCAGGCCACCGCGACCGCGGTCAAACCCATGGTGCCGACGCCGCTTGAGGTCCGCCGCGCCCAGGCCGCCCGCGCCCGCTCCACCCTCGCGCTGCCCGCCGGCGCCGCCCGGCCCGTCATCCCGGCGCCACGCCAAGCCCCCGCTCCGCACCGCCCGGGGCCGGGCCGCTGACCCAAACCCACGTTCAAGAAAAGGAGTTCACCCGTGCCCGACGCCACGGTCTTCGAGCAGGCCACCGCGATGATCGAGAACGCCTGGGCCCAGCCCATCGACGAGCTGGAGACCCTCGCGGTCCACCGCCCGGTGCACGACGCGCTCCTGCGCTCGGCCATGCATATCCGCTCGGCGCTGGTCGTTTCGTCCAACGCTGCCGTTGTCCACCAGGACCGCCTGCACGCCATGACCCGGCCCGGCCAGGTGCCGGCCTTCTACGACCTGGAACGGATCACCAGGTCGGCGGTGGATCTGCGGGTCGCCCAGGCGGAAAGCCAAGCCCGCCTGCAGGCGATCGGTCACATCATCGATGCCCGCGAAGCGGCCCTGCCCGCAGACCGGGCTCCGGCGATCCGCCTGGCCCAAGCCGCTGTCGCCCGCTCCGTGCAGGCGCCCCGGGCCCCGGGCCAGCCACCGGGCCAGGCCGCCATCCCGGCCGCTGCCAGCGAGGCGGCGGCCACCAGCAGGCCCCGCCGGTAGCCCCTGAGCACGGCTCAGGGCCGTCGACACCATCACCATTGTCCGAGTGCCGAAAAGAGAGTGGACATCTCGGTCAGCGGCGGAGGGGGAGCGCCCATGGTCGCCCTGTACTGCGGATTTCTGCCGCCCAGGCCGGGAACCATGCCTCCCTGCAGACGGTCAGCCGCATCACCGGCGTCCAGGAAGTGGCACTGCCCGACGAGCATGGCCCCTGCGGTCCGCCGGCAGTCATCACACCACGGTGTTGATCCGCACCGTGGAAGACGCAATGACCACCAGGAGAGGAATAACCCATGGCCTGCGAACGCCCCGCCTCATGGACCGACGCCTACCCCACACTCCTACGGCTCCTCGACGCCACCATCGAGGCGAACCGGACCACCACCCGCCCTACCGTGGATGTCCCCGCACTCCGCCGAGTCCGCCGCGACCTCGTCCAGATGGACAACGGCCACCAGCCCTACCCCGACAGCGTGCTCGAATGGAGCCCGCATGCCGCATACCGGCTCATCCGCGAGGTCATCACCGCAGCTCCGCTCGGCCACCCCGCTGTGGGTGATGTTCTCCGGCTTGCCGCGGACATCGCAGACCAGAACGCGGCGGTCCGCGCCGCCGCCTCCCCCACCAAGCAGAGCTGACAACCCATCAGTCGATGTGGTCGTCGTGGTGGGCGGCGTCCCCTGAACGGGGGCCCACCGCGCGGGCCAGCTCCTCCATGGTCATCTCCACGCGCCGCCCGTCCGCGACTCGTTGCTCCCATACCCTGTCCGCTTCTGGGTCCTCCTGGGCGGTGAGGCCCACGGCCCACTGACCGTCGGCGACCATCGCGATGTCGCCGACCGTCCACGGCCGCCCGGCAGCGCGGATCTTGCGCTCCAGCCCGGCCCCATCCCCGTGTCTGCCGTTCTGCTCCGCCATGCGCTGCCCCTTCGGCCTCGTACGGCCGTGCGCCGCAACCCAACTACGACAACCGGCCGCCCCGATCCATTCCAGGGCGGCCCGTCTGCCGACGTCGACGGCCAGTTCGCCCACGGCAGACACGATCCCCCGCCATACGACTACGAGCTTCGGCACACCCCATGTCAACGTACGGGTGTCGGGAAAAACCGCAGGTCAACGAAGGGACCGTCCCGTTTTGAACACCGCCGGCAGCAACTTGCCCGCCCTCTTCCGCCCCGTCGTCACCGAGCGCCCCTCCCTGGTCGGCGACGGCTGCGCGGACCCGGTGATCAGCCTGCTCAGCGAGCGCGGCTGGGCGATCGTGGCCACCCCGGAGGCCAACACACACTGCACCAGCCCCGACGGGCGCGTCTACGTCGGCTGGCTGCCCGAGGACACCGCCGCCTGGCGGCGTGGCATCGTCTGGACCGTCCAGGCCACCCCCGCCGAAGGCGACGCGGAGCCCTGGGTACAGGAGTTCGGCCCGGACATCCCGAGCCGGGCCGTCGCCGGATTCCTCGAAGCGCTCATCAGCCACGCCGACCGCTGAACCACCGGCGGCCCGGCTGCTGCCGGACCGCACCCTGCCCACGGCCCCGCACGAAGGAATCGCCCTTGAAGCTCCCGCTCAGCCCGCACCGGTTCGCCGGTCCCGCCATCACCACCCTCGGCCTCACCCTGGCGGCCAACACCCCCGTCCACAGCACCGCCTTCGCGCTCAGTCTGGTCGTCACCGTCAACGGACTGGTGCACACCTGGGACTACGCCTACGAGAAGTCCCTCACCCGCGACAGCGACATCGTCGCCTTCCTCGCCGCCCTGCCCGACGGGGCCCGCATCCCCGTGATCGCCCACGTCATGCGCGTCCGCGACGCAGACACCGCCATCTGCCTGCTCCGCCTCCTCCACCGGGGCCTGATCACGGTCGGGAACGACACCGCGCCAGTCCCCGAGCGACTGTTCCGCCTGGCGGCGTGAGTATCGCCCCGGGCCGGTAGGCCCCGTACCAGGCCGACCGGCCCCCGGCCGAGGACCCCGGCAAGGGCTACGTCAACGAATCCCGCCGCCACCTGGCCGCACACCCCGCTCCGGAACCGGGCCCGGCGAAAGGCCCGAAGGTCCTGCGCGACCGGCTCCGCCTCCCGCGCTGACCCTCAGCCGCACCATCGCCTTCCTCTCCGTATCCCACCTCTCGTATCCCACTTCCCGGAGGTTTCCGTGCCCCACGACCTGACCGTCGGCTACCTGCTCCAGCAGCTCCAGGACCTCGACCCCAACCTGCGGATCCGCCTCGCCGTCAACCCCGACTGGCCCTTCGCCCACTTCCTCGGCGCCAGCATCATCATCAGCGACGGACTCGTCTACATCGCCGAGGACGGACAGGACGGCTACCTCCCGCCCGAGGTCCGCGACGCCCTCGCCTGGACCTGAACCCGCCCGACAGCTCCTCCTGGAGGCACCCATCCCCGCGCCACTTCACGCTTCCGCCGCGCTCCCGTTGCGCAGCCTCGCCCTCCGGCCGATGCCGAACGACGCCGGCGGTGCACTTGTCCGCCGTATCTCCGGCCTTCCCAACGGCCCGCTCGACGTCCCCTGGCTCCCCGCCAGCACCACCAGACTCCCCCTCGGCCGCATCCGCCTGCGCTGGGAACCCGCTCCCCGTTGGGGCTGGACCGTCTACGCCCGCCTCGGCCTAGCCACCACCGAAGTCCTTCTCGCCCGCTGGCCCACCACCCCCGACGACCGGCCCGCCCTGATACGTCCCACCCTCTACGAGGTCACCGGCCTGTGGCGCGCCCTCGGCCATGCCACCGCCGCCCTCGACCTGTCCAACCGCCTCGCCGAGGTGTGACCCGATCCGTCTGACCGCGACCGCAGAAGGCCGCCCTATGCCCACCGGCAGGGGCGGCCTTGCCGTGTGTCCGATCAGGCCGGCGAATGCGTACGCTCACCGTCGAAGACGACCAAGGAGGAACGATGGCCGACGACCAACCACCCTGGGGATACCCGGAGGTCGCCGCCGACCTGGGCACTACCGTCAGCGCGGCCCGCAGCCACAAGAGCCGGGGCAGCCGGCCCGAGCCCGACGACACCACCGTGCCGGACCGGCCCCGCTGGAAACCCGCCACCTTCGAAGGCTTGAAGCCTCTCGGCCCGGACGCACACCGATCACCGCCAACGTCGACTCTTCATCACGGCGCGGCTCCGCCAGCACCTGCCCGACCATCTCAGGAGCGATCACGACTCGCTCGCGCACGACCTCCGCCTCCCGAAGTTCCGCCTGCAGAGGCTCTACTCGCTGCCGGGCAGCACGTGCCCCTACACCTGCATGAGCCTGCTGACCGCGCCATTCGGCTCGTTGGGGCCTCAGCTGTCGCAACTTGCAGGGTGACGGCGAAGACGTCATCTGGTTGAGCCTCGACCCCTCTGCGACAAGTGTCACAGACATCGAAGTAGTCGACGGACACGATCTGGGCCCCGAGACCCGCGAAGGCAGCGCATCCGAAGTCAAGCTGCAAGAGTTGGACGCGCGGGCACTCAGGCACGGCCACTGTCGGATAGCGGCACGCGGTGCTGCGCTGCGCAACGGGCGTACCGGGTGATGTGGCTGATGCTGGAAGCTCTGGCTGGCATGACAGCGACTACCGACTTCTGCGGAAATCCCCGGTGTGGAACGAAGTTGGCCGACAATGATGTCGATGAGACAGGGGGAGTGTGTGCCTAGGGAAGAGGATCCCCGTCCAGCAGAGGGGATGGCGCAGGGGATCATGCTGATGATCTCCGAGCATTCGGAGTTCTCCTCGCTGCGTGAGTGGATGCGCAGTCAGCCTGGTGTGCAGGTGGCAGTGGTCGCCGGGAAACCTGAGCATGGGGAACTTGGTGCACTGGATGTACTGACGCTGCTTGCCAGCAGCGCTGGAGCGGTGGCAGCGGTCCGGACGCTGCCGGACTTCATCCGCTCGCGGCGCTCGGGTATCCGGGTCGAGACGACCATACGGGGGCAGCGGTTCGTGCTGGACGCGACCAATGTCGAGGAGATCCTCCCGCTACTGGAGCGACTGCTCGATGAGTGACCGTGCCCCGTTGCGCGACTACTCGCGCTCTCGAGCGGTACTCATCGGCATATCGGACTACACCTACCTGCGCCCTCTACGGCCGGCGGCGGGCAACAGCCTGAAGCGGATGACGAGGCTGCTGACCGGCCCATTGTGCGATTGGCCGCAGCAGCGCGTGACGGTGGAGCCCAATGCCCGTCGGCGCGGCCGCTTGCCCGACCAGCTGATGGAGTGGTTCGAGGATGTCACCGATGTCGCCTTGTTCTACTTTGTCGGGCACGGCCAGCTGGTTCAGGACGAACTGTGCCTGGCGCTTGGGGATTCGCCTGCGGAGGGAGCGCGGCGCATGACGATTGGGCTGCCATTTTCCGATGTCCGCACCGCGATGCGCGAGTGCGACGCACAGACCAAGATAGTAATCCTGGATTGCTGCTTCGCTGGGCGTGCCACTCACCCCGAAAATACCCTCGGGCCCGTCCTTGCCGATGTGATCACCACGACGCTCGGGACCGGCGCGGTCACGCTGGCAGCCAGCGGCGCGTACCGCACCGCCGGGTTTGAGGCCGATTCGCTCACCGCCAACCCGCAGACCTTCTTCACCAAGTATCTGGCCGACGTCGTTGAGCAGGGCCTGCCCGACTATCCCCAGGGACTGCCGCTGGGCGTGGTCTATACCCACGCCGCCGATGCACTGGCCCGCGACCGTCATCCGGAACCCACCCGGTCCATCCGGCACGAAGCAGACCGCTTCATCCTGGCCCGCAACGCCTTCGCGCCCATCGAACCCACGACGCCATTCCCACCCCGGCGCGGATGGCAGACTCCGGAGGACCGGAACACACCTCCCCCTACGACCCCAGTGCTGCCTGTACTCAACCTGCGTCGCCGATACGTCTTTCTCAGCCTCTTGACCGGCGTTTCCGGCACGGCCCTCCTCATCGAAAAGATTGTGGGCAACGGCCATCACCGGGACCCTCGCCTGCTGGACACCATCACTGGCCACACCGACGCGGTGGAGTCGGTGGCGTTCAGTCCCGACGGCAACACCCTCGCCAGCGCCGGCGATGACAAGACAATCCGGCTGTGGGACGTGGCCACCACGACCGGCACCGCCATCCTCACCGGCCACACCCACCACGTGAATTCGGTGGCGTTCAGTCCCGACGGGAACACCCTCGCCAGCGGCAGCGACGATAAGACGATCCGGCTGTGGGACGTGGCCACCACGACCGGCACCGCCATCCTCACTGGCCACACCGACGCGGTGGAGTCGGTGGCGTTCAGTCCCGACGGCAAAACCCTGGCCAGCGCCGGCTTCGACGACACTATCCGGCTGTGGGACGTCGCCGCGAAGACCGGTCCGCCGACCCTCACCACCACCCTCAAAGGACACAACGACCATTTGGTCGCGGTGGTGTTCAGCCCCGACGGCAAAACCCTGGCCAGCGCCCACTACGACAAAACTGTTCGGCTGTGGGACGTCGCCGCGAAGACCGGTCCGCCGACCCTCACCACCACCCTCAAAGGACACAACGACGGTGTGATCGCGGTGGTGTTCAGCCCCGACGGCAAAACCCTGGCCAGCGGCAGTGTAGATAGAACTGTTCGGTTGTGGGACGTAGCGACCAAAACCAGCACCGCCATCCTCACCGGTCACACCGGCCCGGTGAATTCGGTGGCGTTCAGTCCCGACGCCAACACCCTGGCCAGCGGCAGCGGCGATGAGACGATCCGGCTGTGGGACGTCTCCGCGAAGACCGGTTCGCCGACCCTCACCACTACCCTCAAAGGACACAACGAACCTGTGTTCTGCCTGGTGTTCAGTCCCGATGGCAAGATCCTGGCCAGCGGCAGCAAAGACAAGACGATCCGGCTGTGGAAGCACCCTTGAGCGAACGAACGCTGCTGTCGGGCTCGTCCGCGGGGGTCAGACTGTCCTGTTGGGACAGCACCAACTGACTAGCTTCAGCAGCCAGCCTCGCGGAGCAGGCCGCTGGTACTGGCCGTCGGCACAGCGGGAGAGTTGCCGGTCTTCCTGCAGGCGGACTTCCTTCCCGAGGAGCTGCCGAGGCTTACGAGGCGCGCGGGCAGTGCCTGCCGCTGCTGCTGGGGCCCCGGTCACCTCACCCTGACGTCGGGTGTCGTGGAAGTCGCGCCGCAAGTTCCGTCACTGTCACCGCCGCAGCGACCCGGGCATCTCGTGGATCAGTGTTGATCGACACGTCCAGGCGCCCGCAGAGCATTCCGCCTTCCATGGTGAGGAGCTGGTGCGCCAGCCCTACGGTGTCGCCAACAGGACGATCCACTTTGGAATGCCCCAGTCGGACCGCTTCTGCTTCTTGCACTCACCGTGCCGCTATTTAACATCGTCAGGTCCGTGTTGGGGAGTTTGGGTGGAAGATCGACCGCCGCGACGCGGGTTGCTGCCTGTCTTGTGGCGAGCGGGTCGGCTGTATGCCTCGCCGGTGGCGAGGACGCGTCGGACCTCACAGCGGGTGGTGGGCCGCCGGTTCTTCGAGCCGGGCGGTCGTCCGGGGCCCGGCGGGTGGGTTTCGGTGCACCGGCTGATGTGCCGGTCTTCGCCCGCAGGTTCCTGAACCCGCGACGGACCCGGGCGCAGGTGAGTCTGTTCGGTCCCGCCGGGCCTCTCCCACGGGCGCGCGGTCCTCCACGCCGCTGTTCACGGCTGGTACGGAGGCCACATCGAAGGCGAGGACACCTGTCCGGGCTGCGACTACCGGGGTCAGCTTCCCAAACACAGCAACCGCGGCTGACCACCGCACAACGACGGAGCGCCACCGGAACCCGGTGGCGCTCCTCGGCGTTGCCAGCTTCCCCGCCCGGCTATTCCAGGTAGATGCCGGCGAAGCTCCCGTCGAAACCCATGGCGGCTACGCCCTCGGCCACGCTGGCGTATGTGGTGGTGTCCGGGAGGCGGGTCAGGGCCTGGAAGGCGGCGCGGGTGATCTCGGGTTCGTGCCACTGGTTGTTGCAGCGGCAGTGGATCCAGACGTTGCGGCCCTGGTTGATCAGGAGCCAGTCCCGGCGGGCTCGGCAGGCCGTGCACATCACTGGAATCCCGCGCAGGGCCAGTTCTTGGGGGTGGCGGATGTAGTGGAAGGCGTGGGGACCACTGGGAGGCTGGGGCGCGTACCGCAGTTGAAGCAGCGGGTCGCTGTCTACGGGGGCGGCAGGCGGAGCGGTGGGTGCCTCTATGGGGTGGTCGGTCGTTCTGGGCACGAGCGTCATCTCCATCTCCAGGCCTGTCTGTTCATCCATAACAGCAGGTGGGGCCGGTTGTCCAGAGACTTCGACCGGTCCGGCAGGCCGAGCGCCGGCCTGCCGGACCGATGTTCAGCGGCGGGGCGGACGGTTGCGGGGGTCCCGTGCGGCGGGCGGCGCGCTGTGGACGCCGGTCCGGGGAGCCGGTGGCGCGGTGCGGGCGGTGCCGGTCTTCCGGGATGGGGCGGTGTCGCCCGGGTGGGCGGGGAGGTCGGCGAGGCGGCGCAGTCGCCACACCAGGACGTCGTTCACATCCTCAGCTGAGTCGAGTTCGCGCATGTCGATGGCTCGCTGCAGAAGAGTCTTGGGGTCGTGGCCTGCCTGTTCTGCCTCGGCGAGGGTGGCGGCCAGCGCGTCGTGCTGGGTATCGGTATCGGCGTGGGTGAGGTGGTGCGGCAGTGCCTTCCGGATGGTGCTCTCGTGGCTGCGGCGTTCGGCCTCGGGCAGGGCGCGGCCTTGGGCGTGCAGTGCCTGCATGGGTGCGGCGGCGGCCTGTCGGTAGGCGGCGCGTAGGTGCTGGACGGTCTGGCGGGAGGCTTCGGCTTGCTGGGCGTGGCCGCGGGCGGAGTGCCAGCGGGCTGCGGCGATGGCGGCCAGGACCAGAGTGGACAGCAGCATCGCGGTGGTGCCGCCGTCCTCGCCCCGGCCGAGCGCCCCGCCGGCGTGGATGATGCCGCGGGCGGCGGAGCGCAGGGCGCGGGTTTCGGCTTGCTGCGCGCGGGTGTGGCTGCGGGTGGCGCGTTCGAAGGAGCGGGCTGCGGCGGCCAGCTCGGCGCGGGTCGCGGCCGGGGAGGTCTGGGCGACGGCGTCGAGCAGTTCGCCCATGCCGGTGAGTTGGGCGGCGGCACCGTCGTCGTCGCTGTCCAGGATGACGGCGGCGCGTTCGGCGATCCCGGTGGCGGTGCGCCGTCCCCGGGCGGGCGGCGACCAAACGGTTCGGCCGGTGCCGGCCCCCGGTGTTGCCGGATCGTCGCCGGGTGCGTCGGCCAGGCGGCGGCGGATCTTGGGCAGGGACAGGTCGGGGGCGAGGGTGGATCCGGGGAACCAGACCGGTTCGCCGTCGCGGTTGCGGTCGCCGGGCAGCGCGACCGAGTAGCCGATGACGTCTCCTGAGGGTGCGTCGCGCAGCTTAACGCGCACCCCCTTGTCGCGGAGGCGGGTGAAGAACTCCTCCTCGGTGGCGGCTCCGGCGAGGGCCTGGCGGACGGCTTCGCGCAGTGTCTCGCGGGGAGTTTCGGTGCGGCCGGTGCGTTCGGCTTTGAACCGCTCTGCGCTGGTGGGGTTTTTGGCTGCGGTGCCGTCACCGGGCTTGAGCCGGCGCAGGCCCATCTCCTTCTCGATGCGGCGGCATTCGGCCTGGGCCTTTTTGAAGTCGTAGTTCATGCGGGGGCGGCGAAGGTCGCCCCGGACCATGGTGGCCACGATGTGGATGTGGTCCTCGGCGTGGCGGACAGCGACCCAGCGGCAGCCGTCCGGGTCGCCGTCGGGTGCCAGGCCGATGGCCTGGACGAGGCGGCGGGCGACGGTGTTCCATTCGGCGTCGCTCAGGATGCGGTCGCCGGGGTCGGTGCGCACCGAGCAGTGCCACACGTGCTGGGCTGGTGCGCTGGCGCCGGCCTGCGTGACGCGCAGGTCCAGGGCTGCGGCCAGGCGGGCGAGGGTGGCCTTCGGGTCGGGGTCGGGGCTGGTGTCGCGGCCCGGGTCGGGAGCGAAGCCGTCCCAGGAGCCGACGAGGTGGGGGTCGGTGTGCTCGTCGCGCTTGCCGGGGCCGAAGAGGTAGACGAGCACGCCGTGGGTGCGCGAGCCGCGCCGGATCTTGGGGACCATCAGAGCCGCCCGCGCGCGAGAGTGTCGGCCGTGTCATCGACGCGGGCCAGGATCCGGGTCAGCACGCCGAGTGCGTGGTCGAGTTCGCCGGGGCGGGACTGGCCGCCGGAGTTGTAGACGTAGGCGATCTGGTTGATGTTGTTGCCGACGCGGGAGACGGCGGTGCGCAGGGCGGCCAGCTCGTCGATGGCGGCGTCGAGCTGCTCGTTGCTCTGCACGGGCAGCGAACCGCGGGCGGCGGTCAGGGCGGCGGCGGCGAGAAAGCGCGCGACGGTGACGGCGCGCTTCGCTGCGGCGGCGCTGATCTCGGTCTTCTCGGCGAGGGACAGGCGCGTAGTCAGCTTGTGGGTGCGCTGGCTCGGGTTGCGGGAGCGACGGCGCGGAGCGCGGTCGGGGAACGCGGGCGCGCTGGGGCTGGGCTGCTCGCGCGGCACGCGATCGGCTGCTTGTCCCCCCGCGACCGGCGCCCCCTGGTGCCGGACCTCCGGCTGGTCCCCGTGCGCCCTCGCGCGGGGACCAGCCGGACTTCCCCCGCCCCCCTGGGCGGGGGCAAGTGCGATCGACGGGCCGTAGGACCGTCGACCGCGACAACTTGCTGTGCGACGTGAGGCCGCACGTTCTGAAGTGAGGTCCGTCTTGTGGAGAGGTTCAGGCATGACAATTCCTCCGGATTAGTGTCCCGATTCCGTCCCCGCGCTCACGTGCGTTGCTGGCAACGGCAGGGTGTGGAGCTGAGCGTTCAAGCCCAAGGGTTTCTCGGCCGTCGAGGAGCCACAGGCGAGGGGAAGGCTGGACGGGCGAACTCGTGTGAACCCCCGGTCAATGTCTCGTTATGTGAACCCTGTAGATGGCGTGTTGTCGGCAGGGATTGGCCCGCGTTGAGAGGCGCAGACGGCTTCCGGTGCAAGCAACATCGGTTGTGGGACACCGTCGGCCACGGGACAGAGGGGGCGCCCACCCCAGCCGCATCTTCAGCGTGCGGAACACGGAAACCCTGTCGGGGTCCGGGGAAACCCGGTAAGCCGACCGTAAGGGGAGCCCAACTCCCCGGCAGGAACAGGATGGTCCAAGAAGCCAATGCCGGCAGGCCGAAAGGCCAGGGGAAAACCGCGAGGTGGCCGTCTCCACGCGCCACGCGGCATAACCCGCCGGATACGGGCCCTGGTGGCCCGGCCCGAAAGGGAGCCCACGTGGACCAGGTGAGCCCTTGAAGCACCAACGCAAAGACACCAGAACCGAAGGACAAGTTAGACACCGGAGGCGTGCATGAGCATCACAGCGGCAGAAGCGACTGCCCGCGCGCCCGAGGTGAACGGACCGGAGGACGGGAAACTCGACTGGCACAGCATCGACTGGGCCAGGTGCGAGGACAACGTACGGCGGCTGAGGCAGCGGATCTTCAAGGCGTCGAAGGACGGGGACCTGAAAAGCGTCCGCAATTTGCAGAAGCTCATGCTGAAAAGCCGCAGCAACACGCTGGTCAGTGTGAAGCGGGTGACACAGCAGAGCAGTGGCCGCAAGACCGCTGGCATCGACGGCGAACGGGTCCTGACCCCTGCGGGCAGGGCCAGGCTGGCGACCGAGATCCATCGGCCGCCGGTGCCGTGGACGGCCAGGCCGGTCAAGCGGGTGTACATCCCGAAAGCGAACGGGAAACAGCGCCCGCTCGGCATCCCGGTCATCCGTGACCGGGTGCTCCAGGCACGCGTGAAGAACGCCCTGGAGCCCGAGTGGGAAGCGCGGTTCGAGCCGAGGTCCTATGGATTTCGGCCCGGCCGCTCCTGCCAGGACGCGATAGCGGCGATCCGGGTCACGGCCCGGGGACCGCTGGCCAAGCGCCGATGGGCGCTGGACGCGGACCTGGAAGGGGCGTTCGACCGCATCAGTCACGACCACCTGACCGCCATGATCGGACAGTTCCCCGCCAGGGACCTGATCGGCGCGTGGCTGCGGGCCGGCGTGATGGAACGCGGGCGTTTCGCTCCGACCGGGGAGGGAACTCCTCAGGGCGGCGTGATCAGTCCGCTGCTGCTGAACATCGCGCTGCACGGGATGGAACAGGCCGCGGGATTCCGCTTCGAAGGACGGAGAGGCCGTGAAGGCCATACCGCCATCGGGGCGCCCGTGCTGATCCGCTATGCCGACGACTTCGTGGCCCTGTGCCACAGCAGGGAAGAGGCGTACCGGGTCAAGGAGAAACTGGTGACCTGGCTGGCTCCCAGGGGTCTTCGCTTCAACGAGGCGAAGACCCGTGTCGTGCACCTCGACGAAGGGTTCGACTTCCTGGGATTCACCGTGCAGCGGCACGGTGGAATGCTGGTCATCAGGCCGAGCAGGGAAGCATGCAGCAAGCTCCGGAAGCGGCTGAAGGAGGAGATGCTCCGCTTGCGGGGTGCGAACTCCATGGCCGTGGTGGCGAAGTTCACCCCGATCGTTCGGGGCTGGACGGCGTACTACCGGGGTGTGGCGTCCTATCAGGCATTTCGCTCGATGGACCACTACATGTTCACGCTTCTCTACAAGTGGGCGAAACGCGGTCACGACAATCGTTCGGGACTGTGGATCAAGAACCACTATTTCGGCAGGTTCAACAAGTCCAGGCAGGACTACTGGGTGTTCGGTGTCCGGCATACCGGCGCCTACCTCCCTAAATTCGCCTGGACCCGTTATGCCAGACACACCATGGTCAAAGGGGCCTCGTCGCCAGACGATCCGGCCCTGACCGGTTACTGGCATGGCCGTCGCCGCCAGAAAACGCCGCCGCCGATGGACAGGACCAGCTTGTACCTGGCAGCCGTACAGAAAGGGCTGTGCCCTCTATGCGGTCTGGCGCTGATCGACGGAGCCGAATACGAACCGGACAGCCCACGCGAGTGGATCAACTGGTTCGCGGCGTCGAAGAAGATGCTCAACAAGCACCACTTCGTTTACCGGAGAGACGGCGGCACGGACCAACGGACCAACCTCCGCCTGGTACACACCGAGTGCCACCGCCAGCACCATGCGGGTGACAGCAAGCGGACTCCCGGGTAGCCCGTCCGGGTGACGCCCTCGCGGCTTGCTTGAGCCGGATGCGGTGAAAGTCGCACGTCCGGTTCTGAGGGGGCCGGGACACAGCAATGTGTCCCGGCTACCCGACCCGCCAGGAGCCGAGTTGACCTGTCGCTGCTGGTCAGGGGTGGCGGCCACCGGGTCGTCGGCGGTCACCGATCCGACTCCGCTTCGCTCTGGTGGACGTCGCGCAGGACGTCCTCGATCCAGTCCATCGCCAGGACCGGGTGGTGCAGGGTCCACGGGCGGCTGTGACGGCCTCGCTGCACGATCCAGGTGCGGTCGGGTCCGGTTTCGGCGCGGTAGAGGTGCCCGCGCTCGTGCAGAACGGCCAGCCAGGTCTCCACCTCGGCGGGGGCGGCAGGGTTGGTGCGCATGGTCGTGCTCTCCAGTCGGTGGGAGGAAGTCGGAAGGTGGCACTTCGGGGGCGGGTGACCGGCCGGGCTGTCCGGCCCGGTCACCCGCCCCCGCGCGGTGCGGTCAGTCGCGGGAGGTGGTGACCGGCTCGTCGCGCTGTTCGCGGAGCTGGGCCATCAGGGCGGTCAGCGTGTCGCTGGACAGCGGGATCCGCTGACCCCGGATGGCCTGGGCAACCACCTGCCGGGTCAACTTGTCCTGGGCCCTGACCGCTGACCGGGCGATCTCCAGCAGCTCCTCGGTGTCCAGGTCAGGGCGCCGGTCACCGGCTCTGCGGGGCTCGCGGTCACCGACCGGCGCAGGAGTAACCGGCCGGTCAGTGACCGGCGGGTGGCTGACCGGGCCGGTGGTGACCGGCTCGGTGGCGGCCGGTCGGTCACTGACCGCCGGGCCGCTGTCCGGCTGACCGCCCAGGTCAGCGGCCTGCGTCCGTCGAACGCGGGTGTCGTGGTGACCGCTGACCGAGCCGGTGCCGCCCGCCGGGTCACCGGCCCCGGTCAGTGACCGGGTGACCAGGGTGGGCGGGTTCCCGGCCGCCGAGGGCGGGTCGGTCGGCGCGGTGACCGGCTGACCGGCACCGGACTGACCGGCGTGCGGTGACCTCTGACCGGCCCGGTCAGCCGCGGTGACCGCGATGCCCCTGGCGGGGTCAGACTGACCGGATCGGTCGGCCTGACCGGGGTGACCGACCTGACCGTGACGGCCAGTCCGGTCGGTGCGGGCGGCGTGGTTGTCCGGGCCCCGGGCGATGAGGATGTACAGGTGGACCGCTCCGGCCAGGGCGAGCGGGGCGACCGTGGACAGGTAGGCGACCACCGTGTCGCCGAGCTGCAGTCCGCCGGCCGGGGCGGTCTCGTTGAGCCGGACCGCGTGCAGGGCATTGGCCCAGACGCTGACCCCGGTCGCGGTGCCCACCAGCGTCCAGACGTACAGGCGGGCGCGCAGCGGGGCGGTGCGCAGGACCAGCAGCGCCCGGATGCCGTAGGCGATGAACCCGTCGACCACCAGCGGGAAGAGCCAGCACAGGGCGGGGCGGATGTGGATGGCGATGGCCATCTGCATCAGGGCGCTGGCCGACAGGGCGCACCCGGCGCCGCCCAGGACGATCACGGCCAGGCGGTCCCAGCCGGTGACGAGCACCGTCTCCGGCACGCTGGCGGTGCTCACGCCGCCGTCCCGAAGTCGTCGCGGCCCAGGTGCTGTCCGCCCTGCTCCGGCGGCGGGCTGGCGGGTGTGGTGGGCTCCGCGTCGCGGTGGCGCAGCGCACGGCGGATCTCGCGGTAGCGCTTCTGCGCGGTCTCCTCGTCGACCTTCAGGATCGACGCCAGGCGGTGTGCGGGCACGCCGTGGCGGTAGGCGGCGTGGATGACGGCCTGGCGTTCGGCGGAGGTGAGGTGGATGTCGCGTCCGGCGACGGCGGCGTTGACGCGGGAGTAGTCCAGGCGAGCGGGGAGCCGGGTGTGCATCGGGGCACGTTCCTCCCCGGTCAGGCCGCCCCGGATGCCGTGGGTGTCGCCGTTTTCCAGGGCTGCGTCCAGACAGGTCTGGCGGACGGGGCACTGAGCGCACAGGGCCTTGGCTGCGCGGATCTTGTCCATCTCCTCGGGGTAGGGGAAGAAAATTGCGGGGTCGACCCGGTGGTAATCGGTGCTCTGGCAGACCGCCTGGTTCTGCCAGGTCTGGTCCCCCAGCGAGCGGTGTCGGGCAGGGGTGTTCGTCGTGCTGGGCATGCGCGGTGTGCTCCGATCGCCCTCCGCGCGCAGTCGGCGCCGGCGGAGGTGCCTGGTCGGGAAGTTCGTGCGGGCGGCGCGCTGGGGGCGGGCCCGCCGGACCGTCTGACCGCAGGTCAGGCGGCAGCGCGGGTGCGTCTACGGTCGACCAGGTCGAACTCGACCCGCGTGGTCATCTGAGTGAGCCTGCTGGCGACGCGGTCACCGACATAGGCCCGCAGGTCCCCGATCCGCAGGTTGCTGGTGATCAGGGTCGGAAGCTCGTGGTTGTACCGGCGGTTGACCAGCCGGTACGTGATCTCCTCGGTCCACTCCGACGCCTTCGCCGCGCCGAGGTCGTCCAGGATCAGCAGCGGCACCCGGGCCACCGCCGCCAGCTCCCGCTCGCTGTCCACCCCGGCCCTCGGCCGCAGTTCGGCGTACAGGTCGGCCGCCGTCGTCGCCCGCCACCGCACCCCGACCCCCGCCCCGACCAACGCGCGGACCGCGCCGTACGCCTGGTGCGTCTTGCCCGCGCCGACCACCCCCGCCATCAGCAGGCTGGGGCCGGTGCACACCTGCCGACGGGCACCGACGCCCGGCGCGACCGCCTGCGCGGCGACCTCCCGGCACCAGGCCAGGACCTGCGGGTGGTCGGCCACCGCGTCCCGGTAGCGCGGCGGCATCGAGGCCCGTAGCGCGTCCAGCGGCGAGTACGGCTCCGGCTCGTCCGCCACGGCGGCGGCTGCGGGGTCGATGTTCCGGGCGGCCAGGATCCGGGCCATCCGCTCCAGGGTTCCGGATCCGCCGAGGGTCTGCGGTTCGCGGGTCTTGGTGCGCATCACAGCTCCTCGGCGTAGGCGGTGGCGGCGTCGACCGGGTTGGTCCACGCCCTGTGAGCGGGCACGTTAGGCCGGAATCCCGGACCGGCCAAACCGGCGGCGGGTGCGTTCATCGCGTCGTTGACCAGGCTCGGCAGCCGCGACGGGTGCCCCTGGATCTCGCCGAAGCGCCGCAGCCCGGCCCGCACGTGCTCCACCGCGATGCCCTCGGCGAGGAGCTTCTTGGTGACGCCCCCGAGGTGGCCGATCACATCGCCCGGCGGGCGCTCCCGGCACGAGGCGACGTACTCGCCGATCAGCTCCTTCGCCGAGACGCTGCTCGCGTTGGGCGCATCGCGCCCCGTAGGGAAGAAAGATCCAGGATCCAAGATCCTAGATCCAGGCGCCGAGCCCTCCCCGACCTTTCGGGGAGCCTTCGGAGAGGTTTCGGCGAGTCGCGTCTGACCTGCGGGTTTGTCACCCGCACCCTGGGTGGTGGTGGCGGGGGCGCCGGGGGCGTCCTGGGCGGGCGTAGGGGTGTCCGGGGTGGGTGCGGGAGGGGTCGGCGCGGGCCGCGCGGGCGGTTCGAGGGTTCCGGGAAGGTTCGGAGAGTCCTCCCCGAATCCTCCGGGAGCCTTCGGGGAGGCGTCGGCGCGCTGGGCGCACGGGCCCTTGCAGACCCCGCACCGCTCGGGAGCGCACTTCGGGCAGGCGGGGAGCCGCGACGCGCTGGGCTTGTCGATCTTCTGGTGCTTGAACCAGGTCGGGTAGTGGAAGTAGCGCTTGCCGTCGCAGCCGGTGTACCGGCAGATCGCTCCGACGTCTTCGAGCTGGGTGAGGTCTTCCTCGACGTGGACCGCGCTGTGCTCGGCGCGCAGCGGCCAGATCAGCCCGAAAATGATTGCCGCGTTGTCGCGGTGACGGCCATGGTCGTCGGCCATGTTGGTCATGGCCAGGAAGGTGACCATGGCGGGGATGCTGACCGCAGCGAGCGTCTCGCTCGTCCAGGTCTCGGGCTTTACGGGGCGTATCCGTGACACGTCAGCGGCCCCGGCCCGCGACCAGGTCGCTGCGGGTAAGCGTGGCGCTGGCCACGTCGAAGATATGGGGCCGGGTCCAGTCGGCCTCCGGCCAGACCCGCAGGATCCAGCGCGCCGCAATCTTCGCGGTCGCCCGACTCAGCTCCACCGGCTGCCCCGCCCTGTCCTTGGCCACGGCGTGGGGATGGGGCCAGGTCTGCGTCGGGCCGGTGAGGCTGACGCGCAGGGTGGCCACGCCGGGGATCATGTCGGCGAGCTGGGCGGCGAGGCGATGCGGGCGGTCGGCGTCCGGGCAGGCCGAACTTCCGCCTTGGGCGGTGAGCATGCGATACTCCGTTGTTCGTAGGAGCGCGGTGCGGCGGTTCTCGTGCAGAGAAGGCCCCGCCGCCCGCGGGATGTGAATCGGCGCCCTTCGCGGTGCCGGCCCGGCGCCTTGGAGTTCGTAGCTCCCGGGCGCCGGTCGCGTTAAGCCCAGCCGTCGTCACGGCCCTCGTCCATGCATGGCCCCTCCCCTCCCTGCCCGCCTCTCCGGCATCCGGCGATCTTGCGCCGGGACCAGAACCATAGGGCGACCCCTGGCACAAGTCCAGCCTTCACACCCACTCCCACCAGGCAAGGAACACTGCACTGGACGGATACGGTGGTCAACGTACACCGCAATAACCCGCCTACGTCAACTGCAATGTCGAGATATGACGCCCCGGAGAGCAGGGACGCCACTGGAGTGGATAGGATCGCAGGTATGACGAAGGAGCCGGAGATGACCGAGACACCGGAGCGCTCCTTCGCGGAGCTGCTCGACTACCTGTTCCAGGAGGTCCGCCCGAAGGGAAGGGGCTCCTTCACGTACGCGGAGGTCTCACAGGGCATCCGGGAGACCTCCGGGGTGGCCATCTCGGCGAGCGCCATCCAGCAACTGCGCACCGGGACCAACACGAATCCCAAGATGCAGACGATCCGCGCACTGGCGGGCTTCTTCGGCGTCCCACCGGGCTACTTCTTCGATGAGGAGGTGGCGGAGCGGGCGCGGGCCGAGATCAAGGTGGTCGCGGCGATGCGCGACCAGGAGGTGCGCCGGGTCGCCCTTCGCGCCAACGGACTCAGCACATCCAGCCTGCAGATGCTGAATGCGGTGATCGACCAGGCCCGGCGGCTCGAAGGCATGCCGGACGACTCGGACAGCTCGGAGCTGCTGGACGACGAATAATCGGCCGCAGAACCATCGGGCGGGAATCCCGCGCCGCCCTTCACTTAGTGGAGGCGCCCCCTCGGCCTTCCATGAACACGACCACGCGAAGCCGTGCGCTGCGCGCGGGGGCCAGATCGATGGTTCGGACCGGGACTTCCCGACCCGCGTGGTACGGCAACCTCAGTCTGCGCACGTCGCGTTCGGGGTGTTCGTAGACTTCTCGCCGGCCCCACATCTCGCGCATGTCCCAAGGTCCCGCAAGGACATCGCGTTCCAAGCGGCGAAGGGCTTCGTTCTTGGGATACTGACTCAGCGCATAGCGGATTTGCCCCAAGGCCGGACGGGCCCAGTCTTCGCGCCAATTGACGAGCCGGTCACGTGCTTCCGGATCCAGGAGAATCCAACGCATGAGATTCCCATCGCGAACAGCCCAGGGGAACCATGCGCGAAATGGCTGATTGCGCCCGACGATGTTCCACGCCACGTCGGACACGTAGGCGGGGTTGGGAGGTTGGGTGTCCAGGAACTGCTGGAGCTGCTCATCCATCTCTGCGGCAGCATCAGGCTCTGGGGCGGCCAGGAGCGTTGGCGGCCTTCCGGTGGCCCTCAAGTACAGGGCGTGCCGCTCGGCACCGCTTAACCCCAGTCCCATGGCAAGGCGGTCGAGGAACTCGACCGAGTAGTTGGCGGACTTTCCGGCCTCCAGGGCTCGGTACCACCGCTCACTGACCCCGCCCAAGTGGGCGGCGTCCCGTTGGGACAGACCATCGCCACGCCTGCCGGTGGACTCCAGCCCAGGGACCTCCCGCGGGTCCAAGCGCCGGCGCCATGAGCGCAGCAGCTCAGTCAGGGACTCGCCTCGGAATCTGTCATCGCCTCGCCCCTCGCGGGAGTCCATAGGGACAGATCGTAGGGCGACCATCTGTGATGTGGGTCACAACATGCCGTGACTTTCCGTCAGAAAATCGCCCGTTCGTCATCCTCCGTAGTCAGACATAAGGGACGACGGCCCCACGGAGGGGGACTTGGCGCGCGATCCGACCCCCGAAATATCGGGGGCCGCGGCCTCAAGAGAGCCAAAGGGCGGTTGTCGATGGACAGTCACCTCTTGCGTCACACCCGGCGCAGCAACACCGTGCGTAACCGGAAGTACCAGTTCCTATAAACACCAAATCCACAACCTTCTTGGCATCCTCTCCTCATCAGTCGCTCGCAGTTGAAACAACTCCGGCTGAGGGGGGAACTACCATGTCTTTGCCTTGGGTCGACGACAATCTGCTGCGCACATCCTGTGAGCAGAAAGTCGACCGCTTGTCCCTGCCGTATCGCTTCACTACGAGGGAGCTGCGTGAAGCGATAACCGCAGTTCGCGGGAAGCCCATCTTCTTGAAGCCCTTGAACACGCTCGGGGCAATCGACGCCCCCTGCGGCATACGCCTGGAGACGCCACAGGCCGACCTCCTCTTCTACGAGGAGGGGACGTCCGTCCACCATCAACGGCACATACTCGCCCACGAACTGATGCACGTGTTCCTCGACCACCCCGGGAGCCTGGAAGTGGACGCCTCCACGGCGCATTCCCTCGGGGTGGATCCGACTCTGGTGATGCGCATGTCGGGGCGCACGAGCTACTCGACCGCGGATGAACGCGAAGCGGAGATGATGGCGACCATCATTCGCCAGCGTATGTACCGCGAACGCATATCGCCTTCCCGCCGACCTGAAAAGGGGTCGGACAGTTGGGATGCACTCTTCGCCCAGCCCATCAAGAAAGGCCGGTTCCGCTCACAATGAATGCCCTCTTTCTTGGCATGGCCTGTCTCCTGGCAGTGGCCGCCGGCTACTGGATCCTCGGGCGGGGCACCCCGCGCCCCGCGGGAACCTGGGCCATGGGAAGCCTGCTCGCCTCCTTCGCGGTGGCCTTCGCCTCCTACGCGCCGCTGGTCGAGAACGCCGTCGAGGCAGTCGTACCAGACGTGGCCCGGTTGCTGAGCAACTCCGCCTCCCTGGCCGCCGCCGCCTCCGTCGTGGCCGTCTCCTTCCAGCTCAACCTGGAATCCGCGGAAGCACGACGCCGCATACGGCTGCGCCTCCTTCTCCTGGCTGCCTCCGTCTTCGGCATGACGGTGCTCTTCGCCTACGAGCAGATGACGCACCGATCGCCGCAGGTGTACGCGCTCTACCTGCTCGTGTTCATCACCTACCTCGGCTTCGCCATCATCGACTTCCTGCAGCAGGCTCTGCGGCAGTCCAAGTCGACTCGCCGGAGCAGCGTCCGGCTTGGCCTCCGCCTCGCAGCCGCCGGCTGCTTGTTCGCGCTCGTCTACGCGGCGTACAAGGTGACGGTTCTCGTCTCCTTGGGCCTGGGATTCCACCTGATCCCTGATCACCAGCACTGCTCGACCTTGACGTCCTCGCCCTGCGTCTTCAGCGTGACGTCCCCCGCGCTCGCGGTTCTCCTGATCTGCGTCGGCCTCACCCTGCCGGCCGTGGTCTACCCGGTCAGTCAGGCCCACCGCCGACGCTGGGAGGTGCGGTCCTTCGAAGCACTCGGTCCGCTCTGGCAGGACCTGTCGGCCGCCATGCCGGAGATCGTTCTCCCGGCCGAAGACGTCAACGCCAACGCATCCACCGACGCGGACTTCCTGCTCCAGCGCCGGGTCATCGAGATCAGCGACGGCATCCTCGCCCTTCGCCCCTACCGCTCCCGCAAGGACCTGGAGACGGCCCAGCGGACTACCGACGCCGTAACGGAGGACCAGGCCGCGACCATCGAGGCTGCCGTCGTAAAGGCGGCACTTGCGGCAATGAAGGCCGGTCTCCTCGCCGAGGAAGTCGCCCTGCCGCCGGCGGAAGCCCCGTCACGCAAAGACCTCCGCGAAGAGACCCAGTGGCTCCTCCAGGTGGCCAGCGCCTATTCGCAACGTACTGCGCGCGTCGCCGGCGGCGAGCAGCCCGAACCAGTTGGAGCCTGACCACATGACCGACCCCACTCAAGACCCGTACGCCACCTACGCGGCCATGCGCTCCGCGTGCCCGGTGCAGGCCGTCCCCACCGGCTCGGGCGGGCACATCAACTACCTGGTCCTCGGCTACGCCGAGGCCCGGCAGGCCCTCGCCGATCCCCGGCTCTCGAAAGACACCGCCGCCTTCTTCGCCGACAAGGGCTCACGGCGGCGGCTGCACCCGGCAGTCGCACACAACATGCTGGCCACCGATCCGCCCCACCACACCAGGCTCCGCAAGCTGGTGACCAAGGCATTCACCACTGGCGCTGTCGCTGAACTGCGCCCGTTCATCGCGCAAACGACCGACCGCCTGCTCGATCAGTGGCCCCTCGGCGAACAGATCGACCTCGTCGCCAGCCTGGCCGTACCGCTGCCGGTCATCGTGATCTGCGAACTGCTCGGCGTGCCGGAAACCGACCGGCCCGACGTCCAGCGCTGGTCCGCCCAGTTGTTCGCCGCCGGCAAGCCCGACCTCATCGACGAAGCCTCGCACTCCATGGCCGAGTACATGACCGGGCTTATCGCGGCCAAGCGCTCGCGGCCCGGCGGCTCACTCCTCGACGGCCTCATCGCGGCTCGCGACGGGGAAGACCGCCTCAGTGAGGAGGAGCTGGTCTCTCTGGCGGTGCTGCTGCTGGTCGCCGGACACGAGACCACCACCAACTTCCTCGGCAACGCCGCCTTGGCACTCCTCCAGCACCCCACCGAACAGGAGCGCCTGCGCAGCAAACCGGAGAGCATCCCGGCCGCCTTGGAGGAACTGCTGCGCTTCGACTCGCCCGTCAGCACGGCCACTTTCCGATACACCACCGAAGCCATCACACTCGGCGGCACCGAGATCCCGGCCAATGTTCCCGTGCTGATCACCCTCGGCGCCGCCAACCGAGACCCGCAGCGGTTCCCGGCCCCAGACCAGCTCGACCTCAACCGTGAGGCCACCGGCCACCTCGCCTTCGGCCACGGCATCCACCGCTGCGTCGGTGCCCCGCTCGCCAGAGCGGAAGCTGACATCGCTCTGCGGGCGATTCTGACCCGTTTCCCCCGGCTCAGGCTCGCCGTCCCGGCCGACCAACTGGAATGGCGCCGAACCCGCCTGGTGCGTGGTCTGGTCGCGTTGCCTGTTAACGCATAGTCAGCGAGGTCTTCACAACGAAGCGGGGTGCTCAGGGGAGCGGGGTCAGGTCCGGTCGCTCGGCGAGGGTGTCGCGCAGGAAACTGAGCTTTGAGTAGAAGGTGGCTTCGGTTGTGAGACCGAGCGCTGATAGGTAGGACAGGAGCCAGCGGTGTAGGCGGTCCATCTCGTCGAGGACTTCGCTCTCGGGGCGC
Source organism: Streptomyces sp. NBC_01190 (assembly GCF_045039895.1). Taxonomy (NCBI): domain Bacteria; kingdom Bacillati; phylum Actinomycetota; class Actinomycetes; order Kitasatosporales; family Streptomycetaceae; genus Streptomyces; species Streptomyces sp. NBC_01190. The sequence goes on along the minus strand of NZ_CP108580.1, from coordinate 6,772,171 downwards.
TCGACGACGCTGCGCGAGCGCCGGTACTCCATCTCGCATTGGGACAGGACCACTTCGGGTGCTGCCAGCAGGGAGCAGCGGTCGAAGATGATGCTGTAGATGTGTCCGGTGGCCATGGATTCGCACTGCACGTCGTAACGGACTCTGTGGAAGGGGGGCATCGCTCGGACTTGGAGCCCCAAGTCCGAGCGCAGGTACTCCGCGAAGCCGTTGGGCTGGACCGTGATGGCGGGGTGGTGGATCTGCTCGCGACGAGCAAGGGCGTCCTTGTCGAACCACTTGCGCTTGAGGACGTGTCCACCGTTCGCGGTGGGGATGAGGGAGGCGTAGCCACGCTCTGCCTCGGGTCCGGTGACCTCGAACATGTGGTTGTCGAAGTACGCGTTGTGGAACTCCTGCCGGTATTCCGGTCGGCAGCCGGGCACATCGCCGTGGGTCAAGGCTCGCAGTAGAGCGTGGGACACCGCCCAGATATCCGCTTGGGGCGTCAGGTTGTACTTGTATTCCAGTTCGGTGCCAGCGAAGTGGGTGCGGAAGTATCGCTGATGGTTGTTCAGCCGTAGTGCTGCCGCGGCGTGAGCGGCCAGGGCGGATTCGAGCCAGCGCAGCGCCTCAGGAGGTGCGCCCGCGCCGACCGGCTCGCGGGTCGTGCGGACGAAGCAGGCGTCCTCGGCGTGGAACTGGATCTGCGCATAGACGTGATAGCCGCCGCCAGGATCTGCGGCGAGGTAGCACAAGGGGACGAGTCCTGGAGCTGCCGCCTCGCCGACGAGAGTGCGAAGCGGGTGTCCGGCGATGGCGTCGGGAAACAGAGTGCTGCCGTGGATCGTGCCGGTGGTGATCTCATCGCCATTGGTTTTCAGGGCCGTGACGTGGCAACTGCCGAGACGTGCCCACGGCACAACGACCGTGGTGCTTGGCACGCATACCTCCTGCGGGGGCACCTGAATCAGCACAATCGGTTCGACCGGGCCACGCGGCGCGGTTCCATTGAGCAGGTGAATCCCGCCCAGAACAACCCAGGCGCGGGCGGGGTTGAGGTCAGTGACCACTGGCGCTCCTTCGGAAAGCGGGCGCCATGGTGGCGCCGCGTATGTCGTTGGGTTCTCGCCTGTGCCGGGCTGGCGCCGCCCACCAGCCGTCATGCGGGGCCCTGATGGGCGTGCAGCGTGCCGTTGGGGAGCCTGCGCTGCTCTCGGATCGCGTCGGCATAGGGTCGGTCGAGTGAAGTACGCAGCAACTGAACAGGTGCTCATGGACGCGGTGGCCGCTGACGTGGGGTGCGCAGCGCTGGAGTTCGACGACGCGAGGGCCTGGCTGGAGCTTGCTCGCCAGGCACCGATGGATCCCCTCGCCGCCGAAGTCTGGGTATTCGATCTCGCCTTGAGGCACGTTGTGCTAGTCAGGCACCGGGTACGCGGGTGGGTGCCGCCCGGTGGCAAGGTCGAAGCCGGGGAGACACCGCGCACGGCTGCGGCCCGCGAGCTGGAGGAGGAAACGGGCCTGCGGACGCAGTTGCTGGCCGAACCCGGGGCCGCTGCGGTCCGCTCCTACCGTTCCGATTGGTCGCCCACCTTGGGCTTGTCCTACGTGGCGGTCGTCGGTCGTGACATGCCGTTGAGCGGTGAGAGCGGCCAGCCGGCGGTGTGGGTCGCACTCGATGAGGAGTGGGAGAGCGTCTTCCCCGAGGACCGGACCCGGATTCGCGCGTACGCTCGCCGACTCGCGTCCAGACCCGTGGCCGCGACACGTTGAGGCTGCTCCCCCGGTTCCGGTCAGATGATGGTGTCGATCCCGGCGAGGACCTCTTCGGCCAGGGTCACGATTTTCAGTTCGTGCAGGAACCGCACCCACACGGGAGCCATACCTGGCCGCCTAGTGAACTCGACATCGCTGAGGCCGCCTTGGGCATAGGCCTCGGTGCGCAGAGCGAGCTGGTGGAGCTTGTAGGGGTCTATCCATCGGGGAGCGCGTACCTCTCGGTCGGACGGGCTGAGGGAGCCGAACGCCTGTGCCTCGTAGATCCACCACTGGTGGCCGACGGCAGCGGTGGCGGGACGGCGGCACCGGTTCGCCCGCCACCCGGTGAGGAGCAGGCGCAGGTGGGTGAGGGACAGGCCGACCTCTTCGGCCGCCTCAGCGCGGGCGGCTTGCTCCGGGCTGCCGTGGTGGTCGATATGGCCTGCAACCGGCGCCAATCCGACTGGTGGCGTAGCCCGTTCGAAGAAGAGCAGGCCATCCGGGGCGGAGATGAGCACCCCGACGCTGGTGTGGTCGCAGCTCGCTGGGTCCAGGTCGGCTGTAGGGGAAGTCATGGCCGGCGCCCTGGTCGTTGCGCTACGACGACGAGCCAGCTCGTCACGGTTGGTGCGCCGGGATCGATCAGGGCGTACGCCGCCTCGAGGATCTGCATGCGCTGTTTGAAGGTCAGGGTTCCGTCGGGCCGGGAGAAGACCGGAATGGACAGCCACGCCTTCTTCTCCGCGATCGTGCTGTGCTGGGCGGTGACCTCGGTTTCCACGACGGTCATCCCGGCAGTGGCCAGATGCTCGGTGACCTTGTGTAAAGGCAGCTTGGGGGGTGAGCCGGTGACGGGGGGCGGGACGTAGCCGAAGTCACGGGCGGCGATCTGCTGGATCAGGCTGTTCAGCGATGGCTTCGTGTGGGTGATCGCCTCGTCGGGGTGGGTGATCCCGGCGAAGCCGCCGCCGATGTTGAAGACGAACCGGCCGCTGGGGCGAAGCACGCGACGGACGGCAGTGAAAACGGCGGGAACATCGGTCTTCCAGATCGCCGAGTTGCACACCACGGCGTCGGCCGACTCGTGGACGTGGTCGGCGAGTTGTTCGGCAGGAGCGGTGATCCAGCTCAGGCGGGAGTCTGTCAGCGTTCGGCGGCCGACGCGCTGCATGGCGGCTGCGGAATCCAGTGACACGACGCGGGTTCGGGCAGGCGCGACGTCGAGGACCGCTTGGGCAGTGGCGCCGGCGCCGCCGCACAGGTCGATGACAAGTCGGCTGTCGGTCACGTGGGCGCGGCATACGAGATCGCGGCTGGTGGAGCGGTACATCGGGAAGTTGCGGGTGAAGGCGGCGTACGCCTCGGCCGTGGTGTCCTCGTCCCAGCCGAGGATGGCGTCGGGTGGTGTCATCGCGGAATGCCTCACTCACGGGGAAGGGCCCGGCCGACTGATCCGGGCGGCTGGTCAGAACAGGGATGACTGGATGACTGCCCTTGGGGAGGTGAAGTCGCCGAAGGTGATGCGGCAGCCTTTGAGCGCTCCGAGGTCGAGGAGATAACTCATCTCGGTGTCCTCCAGTACGGCGAGCGTGTTGGAGCCCACGCAGGACAGAGGGGTGAAGCCGTGCTCGCCCGCACGCGGGTCGTGCGGGTAAAGCACGCACTGCGTGCCGAAGGCCCGGAGCAGGTCGCCTTCGGCTGGCGGCGCCCACTTCTCCGGTGCCGGGGGGATACCCATATCGGCCAGGGCGTCAACGGCGCGGTCCACAGCGTCATCGTGGGCCACGCCGGCTTCGGACAAGTCGCTGACATCAGCCAGGGCGCGGAGCTTGGCCTGGGCCCGTACGGTCTGGGGCAGGTGGAGGCGCTGGGTGAGGGCGTCTTCTGCGTAGCGGACGGTGCGGCCGTCGGAGGCCCTGGCCAGGTAGGTGGCGAACACCGGGCCTTGTTCGTCGAGTCGGGATTGCTTGCGGGGTTCGGCTGCGGTGCCGACCTTGGTGCCACCGTCGGCGAAGGTGGCCAGGTACAACCAGTGCGGCTGAGCCATATACCGGACGACTGCTTCCGGAGCATGGCCGCCTTGGTGGTACTGGTGGGCGAAGCGGAACTCGTCCTGGGCGGCGCACCGGGCGCACTGGCCACCGTGCTTGGCGGGCGCGCGGTCGGGGCAGGCGACGGCTTCGACCTGGATGGCGCTGGCGAAGCCGTACCGGCCGGTGCACCACCGGCCGGCCCCAGCTTGGAAGCCGAGTCGCTGCTTCATGATCTCGGCGTAGATCAGCGCCCCGCCGGGGAGCGGGGCGAGCAGGAGACGGGGGTTTCCGGTCGCCCAGGTGATGCCGTGGCACACGTAGGTGCTTCCTTGCGACCAGGTCACCGGCATGATGTGTTCCTCGCGTGGGGTTGGGGTCGGTCAGATGGTGATGTGGAGACGGTCGGCGAGCGCGCCTGCCGCCGCTTCGAAGACGGCATCGCGGTCCATACCGGTGACGTCGATGGACAGCCAGCCGCCGGGCCGCTCCTGCTCGCGGAGGTGGCCCAGGACCGCGTCCTGGTAGCGGACGAAGTCCTCCCTGCGGGCGCCGGAGTGCCCGGTCTCCAGAGAGGTGAACGCGCCTTTGCGGGCCAGGGCTTCACGGGCGCCGATCCGCAGAAAGATCACCAGGTCGGGTTCGCTGAGGTGTGCGAAGACCTGTTCGGCCAGGGGGGTGGAGACGCCGGGGGTGACGGCGTAGCGGGCGAGGATCTTGTGGTGGGCGTTGTCCAGGATGACGTGGGTGCCGGCGGCGAGGGCCGGCTGGATCACGACGGTGTCCTGGAGGGTGTACCAGGCGGCCAGCGCCAGCAGCCAGTAGTGGTCGCCGCAGGCTTGAGCGACGCGGGGATCGCGGCGGTAGACCAGTGCGTTGAGGCGGTCGAGGTAGGCGGACAGTTCGGTGTCCATGGGCACAGTGGTGTTGTTCTTGCCGATCAGGAGGACTGGGTGGCCAGCGTCGGCGAGGGCCTGGTGAAGGCGCGAGGCGAGGGTCGATTTGCCCGCGCCATCGATGCCGGTGAGGGTGATGACCCGGCCGTGGGCGGTTTCGGGTGGTGGCGGCGTCATGGTCAGTTTCTTTCTCGTGTTCAGCGGGGGCCGGTGGCCAGGCGGTCTGCGATGATCGCGCGTATCCGGTGCACGAGGGCGGTGCGGCGCTGGATGACCTCGTGGTGTCGCTCGTTGGACAGATCCGCGGGGTAGTGACGGGCGAGGTTGTTGGAAATGACGTGGAGGTAGCCGAAACCGATGGCCGCCTCGCGCGCGGCTGCCCCCATGGGGCCTATCTCCGGATCGACGAAGGCGTACGGGGCGTGTCGGGCGAGCCAGTCCCGGTTTTCCAGCAGGATCGACGGCGAGGTGACGTGGACGCCGGTGTGCACACCGGGCTGGGCGGCGGCGAACCCTGCGAAGAAGTCCTTCCACGTGACGAGCACACCGCTGACCAGGCTGCGGTTGCCCGTGGCCAGTGCGGTGTTGGGCTCGATACCGGGGATCAGGGCGCCGACCTTGCCGACGTAAACGACATCGCCAGCGCCGAGCGCGGCGAGCCGGGCGACGACCCGTCCGGCGACATCGCCCCAGATGCTGTGCTGGAACCCGAGGTAGACCACCCGGCGGCCGTGGACGGTGGCTCGCTGATAGGCGTAGCCCGGCCCGGGTGTCCACAGCCCTCCGGCGGGAGCCAGGTGCTCCAGACCCCAGCCGACCACGACAAGGTCGCCGTCGAGTTCGAGGTGGAGGAGTTCCACGACCTTACGGCATGTATCCGGAGCGGGTACGTGGAAGGTGACGTGCCCTGCGTCCCGGCCGACCATGGACAGGTAGGTGGAGATGATCAGGCCGTAGTGGTGGACGTAGTCCGTTCCGGGGAACGCCTGGAGCGTGAGGTGGCGTCCGCTGGCCTTTGCCGTAGGGCGCTGCCAGTTGAACAGCTTGCCGGTCTTCTCGAATCTGGAAATCACGGTGGACCGGTCGTAGCCACCGACCACGCTGATGGTGTCCCAGGGGCGGTTCTGGATGAGGTGATGCACCTTGATCGTTAAGTAGCGCAGGAGACTGTCGGGTCCCATCGTGTGCTCGGCGACCTCGATCGGCGCTGCGAGCAGCACGTGTGCCGGTGCCTTGAGCAGGACGGGGTCGGGGAGAAGGCTCATGCGTGGGCCCCGCTGATCCGCACGCTGCTGCCGGCCGCTTCGCGGACGACGGCGATGTTCTGCCGGACGAGGCCGACGCGGTCCGCGGGGATGGGGCCGAGGTGTTCGACGCGGGGGGTTGCCGGTTTCTCGTACGGGCCGCCAGGCAGCATCGCGATGCCCATCGCGCCGAGGATGACCGGTGCCGCGCCGTCGACGGAGGCGATCCACTCGTGCTCGCGCTGCTCGACCAGTTCCAGGTGCCCGGTCCGGCCCAGCCCGAGGAGTCGGTAGATGATCCGCTCCTCGACCAGGCCGTTGTCCTCCAGATAGGCGGTAGCCGTCCACCGGGTGCGGCACAACTCCTGTTCAGGTGCGGGGCGCCGGGAGGCCGGCAGGGCGATCGCGCCGATGTCGTCGCTGGAGGCGAGGTGGTCGTAGGTGCGCAGCCACTCCTGGTCGTCGGCTGCGTGCAGGACGGCGCACAGGCGGAAGTCGTCGGTCAGGTCGCGGATTTCGCGGGCGGCTTCGTCGCTGGCTTTCACGGTGGCGGGGCCGTCGCGCATGACGTCCGGAAGGATGATCTCGCGGGCATCGACCGCGCGGGCGGCTGCGATCAGGTCGGCGACGGGCAGGGCGTGGCCGAGGTCGAAGACGCCATTGTCGACGATGATCTCCGCGCCGCGTTCGGCCTCACAGGCGAAGAAGGCACGATAAGCGGCGTCGGTCAGGACACGGTGGGCGGCGACGTGGTGCACACGGGCCGGATCCTGGGCGACGAACTCTTCCAGGTAGGCGGGCGGTGCGATCACGGAGAAGTCGATGGTATTAGTCATCACGCCACCGCCTGCTGCCCGGTGGCAAGGGCGAGGAACTGCTGGGAGAGCACAGGATCGCTCTGGAACCGGCCGCCCGACTGCAACGTCGTCGTTCGGGCGGATTCCATCCGCACGCCGCGCATGCTCATGCACAGGTGCACGCCCCGCACGGCGACGGCCACATCCTGGCTTCGGATCAAGTCGACGACATCCGCGGCGACCAGCCGGGTGAACCGTTCTTGCACCTGTAAGCGTCCCGCGTGCCGCCTGGCGATTCGTCCGAACTTCGACAGCCCCACCACCTGGCCTTCGGGAACGTACCCGACCGAGACGTCCAGGTTCATGGGCAGAAGGTGGTGCTCGCACAGGGACCACACGCTCATGGAGCCGACCACGACGAGCTGCTCGCCCAGGCGGGTCTCGGTAAAGCACGTTGCCTCGGAAGGTGGCTCCGGTGACAGGAATGCGGCCCACCAGGAGGCGACCCTGGCCGGGGTGTCGAGCAGGCCCTCGCGCGCGGGGTCTTCACCGAGAGCGGTCAGGAGCTGGTTGATCAGGCCGGTGATGCGTTCGGTGTCGACCCGGCCGACGGCCGACGGGGCGACAGAGAGCGGCCCAACGGGCGGTGTGCCGCCGGGTGCCTGGCTGTACAAGGTGTTCGTCATGGGCGTTGCCTCGCTTCCGAGGTCTGGGGGACGGGGGGAGGGGTCGGCAGTGGTCAGCGCCCGCGGGTGTCGGCGAAGGCCAAGACGTGCAGACGCGAGGCGAGGTGCCAGCGGCGGGCCGCGACGGCGTCTGCGATCAGCCGGGTGGTGGCGATCAGGCTGTCGGCGGTGGTGCCTTCCGGCATCACGTACACCGGGGCCAGCCCGTACCGGTCGACCAAGGCGGCGATCTCGTCCAGTTCCGGCACCGCGCGGGTGACGAACTTGAAGGCCGCTTGCCCACTGGCCGCAAATGCCACCAGCGCGGCAGGCACGATCCTCCGGTCGTCGGCGACCCCGGAATTGCCGAGTTTCGGAGATATGTTGAAACCGACGCCGTCGACCAGCAGTGCGGTCTCCGGCACGACGGTGCCATTGGTCTCGAATTCGACCCGTTTCCCGCCGGCCAGCAAAGCCAGCACCAGCGGGACGAGAGCATGCTGCTGGAGGAGCGGCTCTCCCCCGGTGATGACCACCAGTTTCACGGGGGAGGCGAGCGCCCATGCCAGCAGGTCCGTCGCCGACCGCCGTACCGACTCTTGCCGAGGGTCGAAGTGCTCCCAGTCCCAGGTGTACTTGGTGTCACACCACTCGCAGGTGAGGTTGCACCGTGACAGCCGGATGAACAGGGCCGGCGCACCGCAGCTCGGGCCCTCACCCTGGAACGTCGGCTGCTCGGTTCCGAAGCATTCGGCGATGATCAGCGAAGGTCCTGCGTCGCTAGCACCGCCCTTCCCGGTGCCGCCGCCCACGGAGGTCATCACTGCTCCACGTCGAAGCGCGCCCAACTGCGATCCGTCTCGCAGACCATTACGCCGACCAGCCGACCCTGAATGGTGGGCTCGACATGTTGGGCGAACCATCCCGCCAGGAACTGGGCCAGGAGTTCCGACGTCGGCTCGAAGGGCAGGATGTCGTGCAAGTTGTGATGGTCGAGTTCGGCATCCAGGAACTGCTTGAACGCCGACAGGTCGCCGAAGTCCGTCACGAAGCCCGGACCCTCCAGCGCGGGCGCGGTGAGGACTACCTCGACCTGGTAGCTGTGGCCGTGCTGCCGTGAGCACTTGTGTCCGGGCGGCAGGCTGGGGAGCCGGTGCCCGGCCTCGAACTCGAATCGCTTGCCGATGGTGTGCCTGCCGTTCGGAAGCGATACCTCACTGAAGTCCATAAAAACTCCCTTTGGAAGTTCGGTGTTGCGGCGCAGAAGGGTTGCGCTGTCTTCGCCGCGAACGCGGGCTGAATGTCGGAACCGGCCAGGAGGCCACGCGACCAGGGACGGATGCGGAACGGTCGGACCAGTGGATGCGCTGCTCATCGTGGAGCCAGCAGACGGGGCAGTCATTGCCGCTCGCGGGGGCGCGCATTGCGGACAACCCGCAATGTGGAAGCGTCTGAAGCGACGGGCTCTCCCCGTAGAGCAATAGGTCGGATACCGTGACACGGTGTCAGCCTCATCGCCGGGGGTGCGCAAGTGATGACGATCAGTCGATCGCGTCGCGCCATCATCAAGCGGGCCGCCACCCAGATCCGGGTACGGTGCCGGAGCTACGGGCATGACGTGCAGCAGACGGCCGACGTCATCCGCACCGAATTGCCAGAGGTGCAGCCGCTGGAAGCATGGCGGTTCGCACTGGGCTGGCCGCGCTCGCGCACCATAGAGCGAGTCGGGGCCCTCTACCGCTCCCGCGGGCTGTTGCCACCTGGCTTGTCGGAGTCGATGCTCTGCCGGTGGGAACACCGGCCCTACGAGAAACCGAGCCCGGAGTACGTCGAGGCGTTGTGCGCCGTGTACCAGGCCCTGCCCCGGCAGCTCGGACTCGAGCGTGGTGCCGCGCACGAAGTGGCCGGTTGGGGGCACGCCACTCGATACAGTGCTTCCGGGCCCACGACCCGCGGGCTTCCCGCACGAGAAAGCGTGGTGCTCATGACCACCTCTGCCGGCCTGCCAGCCGTCCGGGAATCCCTCCACCTGGCGCTGCTGGCTGATCCGGCCGGGAGCAGCACCGTGACGAGCCTCTCCGAGGCCGCGATCGAGCACTACGCCCTCGGCTACAGCAAGCACCCGCCCCACGTGCTGTTCAACGAAGTACATGCGGTGCGCGGCCTGCTCACACAGGCCCTCACCAACCCGCTCACCCCTCAACCGATCGGTGTCGACCTGCGCCGTAGCCTCGGCTGGCTCTCCGCTCTCCTGGGCAACCTCGCTTTTCACCTCGGCGATGCGACGGGTGCACGGGTCCACTTCGGCACAGCCGCGACCTACGGCGATCGCGCCGGAGACGGCCGGCTGACGGCATGGGCGTGGGGTGCTCAGGCGATGGTTGCGCGCTCCGCCGGCAAGCACACCCTCGCACTGGACTACGCCGAACGCGGCCTGGCCTGCGCGCCGTCCGGGCTCCCGCACGTCCAGTTGCTCGCATGGGCACAGCTTCCCTCCCTCGCCGCACTGGGTCGCGAACGCCCGGCAGACGCCGCCCTGGCCGACGCGACCCGGGAACTGGAGGCCGACGCCCAGGGATGGGCGCCGGGACGGTTCGGCTACGACATCGCCGAGCACAGCCTGCACGAGGCAGACGCCCAACGCACCCTTGGCCGGGCCGAACGAGCGGCGGCTTCCGCCGAACAATCCCTGCGCGCCACTACCCCGGGGACCCCCGGCTGGGCCGCCGCGTCTCTGGCCCTTGCCCAGGTCGAGTCGAGTGCTCAGCCGTCCGACGCCGCACAGCGCGCGGCGGAAGTCCTCGACCGTGTTCCCTCGGCCCGGCTCCGCGCAACCTCCCGCGACCGCCTCGCCCAACTGGGCACGGCACTGGGTGGAACCGGAGCGGCAGGCGCGGAAGATCTGCGAGAGCGCCTGCGCCTCCTGCCGCCATTGATCGACGCGAGCGGGGTCGCAGCGAGTGCGTAGCCGGCAGCCAGTCGTCTTGCCCGCACCGCAATTCATCACCGTCATCGCGCGTTCGGCAGGCGCGAGATCTTGCCCGCGGGCCCGGAACACTTTCCCGGGGGAGAGTTCTGCCGGCCGCCCACGGCGATGCCTGTCCTGGGGCATGCGGCAAGGTGGGCGAGCACTGGCCCCTCGATCCCGCGTGTTGTAGCGGGCGAGAGCCGGGACGCGCGGCCAGGCGATCACGGCAGGCGCGACTGCGGGGGCGGTTCCGGACAGGTACTGGCAGGCGATGTAGGCGATGGACCGGTGCGTGTCGGGATGGCTCCGCCCGCCCAGGGACACGAGCGCGGCGGTGCGCGCTCCCGTCTCCTCTCCGGTCTCACGGACCGTGGCCTCCTGTGGTGTTTCACCCGTCTCGATGATTCCGGCGGGAAACTGCCAGGTCACTCTGCCTTCCGGAATTCGGCGCCGGACCAGCAGTACGCGTCCTTGACAGGGGATCACGGCGGCAGCAACGACTGGACGGAGTGCGGGCAGGAACTGGGCGGTCTCGTATCTGCCTGGCGGATTGCTCATGATGTCCTCGATCGAAGGCGGTGGTTCGAGGATGTCGACTGGGCACCCCAGCGGTTCGGCCATCTTGATGAGACGACCTGGGGTGGTTCCAGCCCGGCTCTGCGGCCTCCTCGGGCAGCAGTCGGCGCGCCAGCCTTCGCTTTCGGGCGCGATGGCCGCGCCCGCCGGGAAGCAGTTGCCGCAGACGACGCACCGTCCCGCGTGATCGGCGCAAACCGAGTCGGGACGGGACTTCAGCAGGGGCGTTCGCAACGGGTCAGTGCCGTCTGGGAGGTTGCTGAGGCAGTGCGCACAGCTCGATGGCATCAGGCCCGTCACCTCGCACACGGCCAGAGCGCTGACCGTGCTCATCGCATCACCGAGTTGCGGCTGCGCTTCGCGTCGGCGGCCGGTCGGGCAGGTTTCCCGGCCATGGCCAGCTCGCGGTCGATGTCGGTGACCGTGACGCGGGTCAGTCGGCGCAGGAGCTGCGATGCCAGTACCCACGGAGTCAGCTCACGCATGGTGTAGGGAAGGGGAAGGTCCGACCCATCGGGGCCGACCAGCGGCGGAAGCGGCTCCAAGACGTTGTCCACCGGCGTGTAGACCTGGCCGAGAACGCCGTGCAGCCGCGGGACCTTGGAGCGCAGCAGCACGTAACCGTGTTCGATCAGGTGACTGCACATCTCGATCCCCGCAAGGGCGTGGTCCAGACACACGGGCGGCTGACCCGTTGTGATGCCCTCGGGATCGCCGTCGTTGCCGGCCTTCTCCAGGAAGAGGTAGCCCTCTTCGGTTCGAGAGGGCTGTCCGCCGCACACTTGGCACCGGAGGGAGGCCATCATCTCCCGCTGGCGGGAGGGGTGCATGGAGGCGAAGATCGGTTTGCCCGCCGGCCGCTTGGTGTCCGGTGAGCGGGACTGGGACGTGCGGGCCCACAGCACACCGCGGTCATCCCGGTCCCGGGGCATTTCCCACCGGTAGCAGAGGCCGATCGGTACGCCGGTCCGGTTGTAGCGGATGCCGAGCATCGATTCCGGCACCGATTCTTCGCCCTTGCGCAGCGTGATGTAAGGCACTGCCCATTCCGGCCCGCTCACGTCGTCAGCGCCTGTGCGGCGGCCAGGGGCGTCAGCGGGCGGTGCGGCGTGGCGGTCACGGGATCGCCGTCCACGAGATGGTCGTCGCGCTCTGTGTCGGGCTGGGCCGGAGCGGGGCTCATCAGATGTGTTCCTTGAGCGTGGTGGCGGAGCGGTGGGCCGTGGTGCTTCGGATGGCGGGGATCATGCCGGCCGCCAGGCAGGTGCGGATGGCGATCCCGATCGGGGATGCGACCAGTTGCGAGGTGCCGATGGCCAGGTCGAACGTGGTGTGCCCGAGGAGCATGGGGGTCAGGCGGCGGTGCGTCCGGTAGAGGGTGACCCGGCGCCAGGCGTACGGGAACATGCCGATGGCGGGGAGCCCGAGGTAGGCGTGGGCCCAGGCTTCGAGGGTGCAGGAGACCAGGTAGATCGACCAGACCGGCCGGCCGGCCCGCGTGAGGAGCAGGCATACGGCGCCGAGCATCACTGCGTCTTCGAGTGCTGCCGCCCCGAGTGTGGCGGAGACCAGTGGGAGGGGGCGGGTGAGGCCGAGCAGGTCTTGCTGGCTGACCCGCATGACGGGCACGACCTCGTGCAGCGGTTTCAGTGCCAGCGTCAGAAGGCCGGTCGCGGCGATCCCCACGGCGCAGGCGAGCATCGTCTCGACGGCGATGGTCCACTGCGTGCGCCGATCGGTGGGGGTCCCGGATCCGGGCGGCCGGACCCCGGGCCACGCGCCGTGGTGCCGGCAGACCTCGACGGTCAGCCACACCACGGTCACGGCATCGCACAGTTGGCTCAGGGTCGGTGACGGGAGCACGCCGCCGGCGGGTACCGCCGCTGCGAGGGACGCACCCCCGACGGTGACAGCGGCCCCCCGGACCGCCATACGCCGCAGCAGGTGTCCGGTCCGGCGCGGCGTGCGGCCGATGACCAGATACCCAAGCCACAGGAGCGCGCTGACGGATAATGCGAGATGTCCCGCGTCCAGGATCTGCGTGGTGAGGGGCTCGGGCCAGCGCAGACCGCACAGAGACCCGAAGTCGACCGTGGCGGTGAAGAGGCTCGACCAGCCGGCTATGAGCACCAGGACGGCAAGGACGGCGCACACCCGGGCGGCCGAGTACGGGGAAGCAGCTCGGACGGCTACCTGACCAGGGCCGGCGTCATGGCGGTCGGCGAGCGGCGCGAGGACTGAATGCTGCGACAACCCGGTCTTCCTTTGCGGTTTCGGTGATGTGCTGGGCGGGGTGCCGGTCCCCGCTGCGGGGCGAGGACCGGCGGAGACAACAGGGACTGACGGAAAATCAGATCCCGACGCGCTTCAGCCAGGTGTCCGGAGCGTGGATCTCCTGGTCCGTCGGGACGAGCGCGGGGTCGCTCCAGACCAAGTTCCACGCCCCGAGGTCCCCGACTCCGCTCACCGTGTCCTGCACGAACCTCAGCCAGGGCTCGGGAGTGAGCAGGGCGGGCTGATCCCGTTGGAACGCTGCCCGGCGCTGGTCTCGTGGCGGCGGCACGGGGGCCGGTTCGCCGCTGCGCCAGGCGGTCCACCGGCCCCCGACCCGAGCGCGGGCGTAGACGAGCCACTGTCGGGCGGCGCTGTGGATCGAGATGCGCCGCATCTCCTCCTCCGGCCAGTGACCCAGCAGGTGATGACTGGCATGGAGCTCGGCCCAGGCGGCGTGGCCCTCCATCAGGGCGGGTGCCGCCCGGTCGGAGAAGAGGCGGGGCCGCACTGACGATGGTGGCGGGACGACGACGCCGCGGCTGGCCCGGATCTGCGCGTGATGCACCGCCTCGTGGATCACCGTCCGCTCAAGCCCCCAGCGGGTCCGGTCGAGTCCGGCATGGCGCACCGCGTCTGCGGTGATGATGGTTTCGGGCTCACCGTCGGGGTGGGTGATGGTCATGGGCGGGAGCAGCGGCCAGGCCCACCGGGTCGTCACTCGCCAGTGCACGCGCATGAGTTCGGCCCGCTGCTGCTCCTCGGCGGTGGCCGGGGAATCCGCGAGAGCCCGTGCGACGCCCCGGCCAACGAAGCCGCGGACCTCGGCCCGCCAGCGTGCCGGTTTGAGAATCCTGACCGTGCACTGGCGAAGGGGCAGGCCGGTGATGGCCTCGATGACCGGCACCGCGTCGGATAGCACGCAGGCGATGCGCTCAGCCAGCTCCGGGCTGCTGCGGGTCTCGTCCCGCACATCGGCGCTCACGCCATCGGCCCAAAGTCGGCGAGGGGCCTGGCCTCGGCGACGGTGATCCGTATCGCGACCGGTCCCGTCGGCAGCGGAACCACGGCTCTCCCCTTCGAACCGGGAACGACCGTGCTCCGACTCCGATCGACATCGAAAGGTACATGTGTCGGCGGGAACTGCTGGGGCGGTAAAAGACGTGACACCGGATCGGATCTTTCTCTTGATTCACAGGAGGATGGACGGGGCTGGCCGGCGGACCCGATGACGGGGTCGGACCAGCGCCGCAGCGCGTAAGTGGTGGCCGGGTCGTCTCCGGCCGAAACGCTGCGGAGTCAAAGTGATGGCGGTAGCCGGAGGACGCCCGCCTCGGCGGTAGGCACTCTTGCGGGAGGGGGTGAAGCCGCACGTCAAGCGGTCCGGCTGAAAGTGTGTCTATGGCCGTGCAGAGTGAGCCCTATCTCCGCGTACTGCTCTCGCAGTTCGCGCTGCCGGGCGGTAAAGGTCTGGTGGGAGAGCCAGTAGCGCTCGGGAGGCGGGCCCCAGGTGGCGTTGTAGACCTGGTGGGTCAGGCACCCCGGCTCGTAGGGAAGGGCGTGGTCGGGGGTGTGGTGGATGATGCGGACGCCGGATCGGCCGGTGATTCCCCGTAGTTCGGTGACCTGTGCCATGAGGGCGTAGACCGCTTCTGCTACCGGGCCGGGGACCGGCAGGGAGGCTGCGAGATCCTGGCCGCTGGTCAGGCCCGCGGAGGCGTTGATCGCCAGTACGCGCCCGGCCTCCACCAGCAGCGGTCTGGCATCGGTGGCCAGATCGAGGCGGTCGATGGTGGTGATGCCGACCAGCGCGGACCAGCGGTGCAGGTGCACCAGGGCCGCGGCGGTCAGCGTGGGCCAGGCGCTGTCGGCCTTCCACAGGGTCAGACATTCCTGAGCGGTGCCCGCGAGGCGTTCCACAGAGGGCAGTTGGTTCATGCTGCACCCTCGTGCCGGAAGGTGGCAGCTTCCAGGGCCCGCAGGATGGGCGGAGGGGCGAACCAGGCCAGGTCTGTTCTGGTCAGCAGGTCGCTGGTAGGGATGCCCTCGGGTATGACCAGGCGCGGGATGCCGTCTGCGCTGATCCGCACCCGGGGCACCTGGCTGGCGGGCGAAATGGGTGGAGCCGCAGACAAGTGGACCTGCATGCCGCAGGCGGTGCCGCATTCCCCTAAGGCTTGTGCAGCGGGGTGGCGGGCGGGGTCGGGGCCGGTCAGGACGAGGTGGTGAATCCCGCTGTCCGCCGCGGCGCGTACGGTGCTCAGCCAGTCGACGCCGCGCATGTGCCCGATGCCGAGGGCGAGTTCGAGGACCGGCGGGGAGTGCACCGGGGAGGGGGGCTGGCTGGTCACGCTGTTCACGGCGGTGGTCTCCAGGATGGACGAGGGTAGATCGGGCGCCTGCCGGGTTCGGCAGCGACGGGGTCAGGCCGGCACCGGGAGGGGCGCCGGTCGCGGGTCGGGTGCCGGCGAAGCGCTGCGACCACTGGCGGCGAGGCGGATCGAGGGCGATCTCTCCCAGCCGGTGGAGCTGGAAGTCACCGGGCCAGCCGCCGGGCAGGGGCGCCATGCCCCGCGAGCCATGTGCTCGATCGGGCTCTCGGTGAGGCTGCGGGGCGACGGATCTGGTGTCGTGACGGTCTCGCGGGCGCGATCTTGACTGTGGAGCGACCGGTCGACCATTCCATAAGCGGATCACCCCGTGCCGAATGTGCACCAGACGGAGGTTCCGTCTCCGCTGACGCCCCAGTCGTCAGCGAGCTGCTGCACAATGAACATGCCGCGTCCGCCTTCCTCGTCCAGGCTCACTTCGCGGACAAGGGGCTGTGCTCGCGAGCCGTCGGTAACCTCAACGAGCAGGACGTTCGACCTGATCGAAAGACAGCACGTGATGTCCCGCCCGGCCCCGTATTTGAGAGTGTTTGTGGCGAGTTCGCTAAGCACCAATTCGACGTCGTCGACAAGAGCGTGAAGGCCCCAGCTACGGAGCCGCGAAACACCGAAGCGGCGAAACGCCTGAACGCCTACTCCAGAGTCGTCGCCGCTCGTGGCCAACCGGACCGTCAGGGCTTCGCGGCTTCCCCCGTTCCCGGGGGCAGGCCGGGTTTCAACGGTCTGAACGGTTGGACCGTGAGCCGCCGACGGGGCGGAACACGGGCTGCCCACCATGGCACCGGTGGTTCTCCTTGTGGTCATCTTTGCCCCTCAGACGTCGGCCTTGGCACCACGATCCCGCCGATGAAGGGCTTGGGTCACGGGCGGCAGTGTCCGGGAAAGGCGGACAGCAAGCAGATGCTTCAACCTGCGAAGACATCACATCCTGCTGCCGATACCGGGCGCCGATTCGCCCCAGAAAGCGGGCACCTCAGACATGGAGATCCATGACCCCGGGTAGCTTTGACACGCCATCACGCACCGCGCAGACCGGGAAACCGCCATGAACCAGCGCACCAAGCCCGGCAGCAAGTCCGAACGTGACGCGCTGCGACACGAGATGCTGACCGCCGGCTTCACAACCGTCGAGATCGCGGGAGAGATGCGCGCGCGCTTCGGCTTCCGCTTGCGCGAGGCATTGCGACACGCTCACGGCTGGTCAACCCAGCAAACCGCCGACCACATGAATGAGACCGCCGCACAGGGTCCGAGGGTGTTGAGTGCGGATGCCAGCCTCGTCGGGAAATGGGAGAAGTGGCCAACACCCGGCGGCCGGCGGCCGAGCGACACCGTGCTGGCGGTCATGGCAGCGACATACGGATGTGCGGTGGCAGATCTCTTGGACGTCACAGACGTCAAGGCGATGCCGAATGGAAGGCAAGCCCTGCACTCGGTGCCTTCAGCAGTACCCGAGAACGACCGCCGTCTCAAACGAGGGACGAAGGCTTCAGCAACCCCGATCCTCGTCGAGGATGCGCCGACCGGGACCACTGCTGTGCGCAAGGCTGCGGAGGAATCGGCCACATGGGCCGCATGGGCCGAGCCGACGAACGTCGGCGACATGGCGCTCGAGCAGATCCACACCGACGTGCAACGCCTGTCCGCGGAATATCTCGGGGGCGACGCGGTCAGCGTCTTCGTCCGCACCCGCGAGTTGCGCGACAAGGTGTTCCGCCTCTTGGAGGGCCACCAAAGCCCCCGACAGTCCGTCGAGCTGTACGTGGCTGCCGGCTATCTCTGCGCTCTGCTGGCGTGGATGAGCAGCGATCTGGGCCACTTGGCCGACGCGGATACTCACGGACGCACCGCCTGGCTTTGCGGAGAGAAGGCCGGCCACCTGGATCTGCTGGCCTGGACGGCCTCCACCCGATGCAAGATCGCATTCTGGGACGGGCGGCTGCGCGACGCCATCCAGCACGCCCGCCGCGGGGTCGCTTACGCCGCCCAGGGGACCGTGACCGCGCTACTGGCGGCACAGGAAGCAGACGCCTGGTCCCGGTTGGGCGCCGCTGATGAGACGCAGAACGCGCTGCGACGGGCGCAAGCCGCCCGTGACGTCACTACGGGTGGAGACGAGGTCGGCGGCTTGTTCGCGTGCAGCATCGGCCGGCAAGAGCAATACCATTCCGGTGCGCATCTTCGGATCGGGATGTACAAGTCCGCATTGGACGAGGCCGACAGCGCGCTGGCACACCTCCAGGCGCAGGAGGTGCGGGCTTACGGAACCGAGTCGCAGACTTCAATCTCCCGCGCCATGGCTCACGTCGGCCTGGGCCAGCCAGAGGCCGTCTCCGAAGTCCTCGCGCCGGTCATCGCCCTGCGACCGGAGCGACGCTTGGACACGGTGGTTGGCCGTATGCGCGACTTGACTTCGATGATCGCCGGCGCGCCTGGAGGAAGGGGAGGCGCCGCGGTGAGGCTGCGCGCCGAACTCATGGAGTGGTGTCAGGACTCGGCGCCGGCGCGCCTTGCTCTCAACCCCGGAGGTCGAGTCCCCTGACTGCTGGTCGCGTGCTACGTCCTGCCTCCCGGACGGGTGGCGTATACCTGCGATGCGAGGAGTGCCCGCGTGAGTGACAAAAACACGTCCGAAGAGATGCGTGACCACTGGTGGTGGCGTCCGGGCTGGCGTGAAGGGCGCAGTTTCTACACCTGGCACCTGACGTTCGAAGACCAGCCGGACGTGCACCGTTTCGCCGCCCAGTACCGCCGGGTATTGGGCGGCCTTCCCGGGCTGGACCTCATCCCGGACCGCTGGCTGCACCTGACCATGCAGGGCATCGGCTTCGTCGGCGAAGTGGACGAGGCCACCGTCAATGCCGTGGTCGCCGCAGCCCGACCAAGGCTCGCAGCCCTGCATGCCCCCGCCGTGACACTCCACGCGCCGGTCGTCGACCCTGAGGCGCTGCTGGTCCCCGTTCAGCCAGCCGAACCGATCGTAGGGTTGCGCACGGCAATTCGGGAGGCGATCGGCGATGTCCTGGACGAAGTGCCAGAGACGGCTGAAGGATTCGTGCCGCACGTTTCGTTGGCCTACAGCAACGCCGTAGGCCCTGCCGCCCCGTTCGTTGGGGCCATCGCCGATGCCCGGGTCGATCCGGCCAAGGTGCTGATCACGCACGCCGATCTGATTCGCATCAACCGCGACCACCGGATGTACGAGTGGACGCAGGTGGCCGAGGTTTCTTTGGGATGAATGCCGGCTTTTGATCCCGGCCGATGTGCCGGAGCTGCGAGGGTGCAGAGGTAGACCTCCGCCTCAAGCACAGAGGTCGTGCCGCTTGCCCTCGTCGCCAACTCGGCTGGCGTCCAGTGGCTGACGTTCCAGCCCAAGCAGCTTCAGGAGGTCGGCCGTCACAACGCGGTACGCGTTCCCCAGTCGGAGAACCCTGACCGGGTAGCGCCCCTGCCTGGCGAGCGCGTAACCGGTGGACCGCCCGATCATGATGGCTCGGTTGGCAGTGTCGAGGTCGATGACCGCCGGTAGGCCGAGTATTTCTTCGCCCGTCAGCCCGCGCACCTCATGGGACGAGTTGAGTGCCTTCACGATGACCTCCTGGTGCTTACTGGTGCTCTGTGCACGGAGAAGGTGTACCACAGAGTTGCGGATGCACTTTTCTCGATCGTAAAGTGCATCCATGACCTCAGACCATTGGCCAACGATCTTTACCGCACGCGCGGTCCAGGCGATGCGCGAGGCGCGGCAAGCCGTCGGCCTCACCATGGCGGACGTGGCTCAGGGCTGCGCTGACCGCGGGCACCCCGAAATCAAAGAACAGACCATCAAGAACCTGGAGACCGGACGCCGGGCCAGCATGACGATCGCCGACTTCGTCGTCCTGGCCGACGTCCTCGGCGTCCCCCCGGTCAGCCTCCTCTTCCCTCTCGGCACCGATGCCACTGTCGAGGTCCTGCCGGGCCGGGAAGTCTCCACCTGGGATGCCCTCGCCTGGTTCACCGGCGAAACCCCTACCGACCAGCCAGCCCCCCAGGGCACCGCCCGCGACCTGCTCGACCTCTTCCGCAGCCACGGCGACCTCGTCACCGCCGCCACGGCCTCTAACGCCCTGGCCAAGGAGCGTCGGCGCGAAGCCAGCACCACCCTGGACCGCGACCGCAGAGCCGCCCTCTTGGACCGCGCAGCCGGCTATGAGGAGCACGCCTTCGAAGACTGCGCGGATCTGCGTGCCTTCCGTACCCGGATGCGCGAGCGGGATCTCGTACCTCCGACCCTCCCTGACGACCTCGCATTCGTCGACCAGCCCGAAACCCCGTCCCGCCCAGAGGACCGCCCGCAGTGAACGGAACCACGACCCGGCGGTGCTCCTACCTCGACCACCGGATCGGGGAAAACAGTGGCACGACTTGCACGAAGTTCGCTGGCAAACGCCACGATGCCTACGCCGTGCGCCACGAAGCGCTGACCGGCAGGACGGCACCCGCTGCGAGTAACACCGCTCGGGCTTCACTACTGCCCCAAAGGCAACCGAGGAACTGAACAAGGGAGCCGTCGATGATAGCCAGAAGCCCAGGGGCTTCCGTGACCGGATGCGCGCGCGAGATCCAATACCACCCGCTCCGCCCAGCACCCGCCTTCGTGGATCAGTCCGAAAACTACTCCGAACCCGACGAGTGAACAGCCAACTGCCAGGGCCGGATCACCCGCTCGATGCGGCCGATGCCGGCCAGCGCGCGCCACCGCTGGTCAGCATCACTACGCCCATCCGGTTGAGAAGCAAGGAAGGCACGTGAAGGAACCCATACGCAAGATCACCCACAAGGACGGGAGCACCCGCTACCGCCTGGTCGTGGACATCGGCGTTGACGCCAAAGGCAAGCGCAAGCAGCTCACCCGCACCCTCAAGACCAAGAAAGAGGCGGTCGACGAACTCTCGCGCATCCGGCACGAGCTCAGCATCGGCAGCTTTGTGGTACCCACCAAGATGACGCTGAACGACCTGCTGGACATCTGGCTGAAGAGCGCAACACGCGATGTCGAGGAGGGAACCGCCTCCAACTATGAAAGCGCCATGGTGCCGGTACGCGCCCACAGCGGCGACAAGGAACTCCAAAGCCTCACCGAGGAGGACATCGAATCCCTGGTCGACTGGATGCTGACCAGCGGCCGTCGCCGCGGAGGACAGCCCGGCACCGGCCTCGGCGTCAGGTCCGTACGACTCTCCCTGGGCCGCCTCCGAGCCGCCATGAACCTTGGAGTCCGCCGCGGGCTGATGGTCCGCAATGTCGCTCAGCACGTGACCATCTCCCGCGACGCCAAGAACAAGGCAGCGGCGAACAAAGCAGCCAACCGACCCTGGGACGAAAGTGAAGTCAAGACCTTCCTGGAGTCGATAAAGGCACACCGCCTTCACGCGGCGATGATGCTGGCACTCATCGCCGAGCGCCCCGCCGAGGTCTGCGGCACGCGCTGGGCCGAAGACGTCGATCTCGACGGAGCCGGCACCATCGCCATACAGAACACCCGCACCATCGTCTACGACCGCCGGCAGGAGAAGGGATCGCGCAACAAGGTCGTCGAGAAGGACACCAAGACCGACGCCGGGAAGCGCACCCTGCCCCTGCCGGCCCCCGCCCACAAGGCGCTCAAGGGCTTCCGAGCGATCCAGGCGAAAGAGAAACTCACCGCCGGAACCGCGTACACCGACAGCGGATACGTTCTCGTGGACGAGCTGGGAAACCCGTTCAAAACGGACAAGCTGCGGCGCGAGGCGTACAAACTCATGAAGGCCGCCGGCGTCCGAAAAGTCCGCCTCTACGACGCCCGCCACGCCACCCTCTCCTGGATGGCCAACAACGGCGTCCCCGACACGGTCGTCTCCGCCTGGGCCGGGCACTCCGACCTCAGCTTCACCAAGCGGGTCTACGTGCACCCCGATCCACAGAGTCTGAAGGCGGGGTCGGAGAAGCTGGGAGACCTGCTCGGCTGACCATGATCATTACCGATGTGAGAAGTTGTGAGAGGCAGGCCCGGAAAACGATCAAGGGCCCCGCTCCACTTTCGTGAAGCAAGGCCCTGACCTGCGACTTGGAGCTAGCTCCCAGTCGGGACGACAGGATTTGAACCTGCGACCCCTTGACCCCCAGTCAAGTGCGCTACCAAGCTGCGCCACGTCCCGGTGCTTGGTCGGTCCGGAGTGGTAGGTCCGGGTGACCGTGCATGAGAAGAATAGCGCACCTCGGGGGGTGGTTGCTCGCGGCGCGGGGGCGGGGCGGTTTGGTCGGTCGGTGGGGCCGCGGGGTGGGGTGGGTAGGGGCTCGGGCTCAGGAGGAATGAGTAGGCGTACTCATGCGGGGGCGGCCCGGGGCGGGGATCGTGGGGGGATGGCAAAGGTGATTCAGCAGACGACGGCGGCTTACGCGGCGCAGGCGGCGATCTCGTTCGCGATAGCGCTTGGCTCGATGGTGGTGGGGGTGGCGTATCTGCCCGTGGGCGGGTGGGTGCGGGCGTTTTTGGGGGTGGGGCTGCTGTACGTGGTGACCGCGACCTTCACCTTGGCGAAGGTGGTGCGGGACCGGCAGGAGGTGGGGCAGATGGTCAGCCGGGTGGACCAGGCCCGGCTCGACAAGCTGCTCACGGAGCATGATCCGTTCAAGGTGGAGGGGGTTTAGGTCGGGGCACGCCGATACGGCGGGTGACTGAACGAATACCGATGCCGTCATTCCCGGCGGCACCCACACCCAGGGCCCGGTCGCTGACGCGACACGGGCCCATGCGGGGTTCCGGGGCCTCTTCGGTACGGGGTCCGGCCACGGGCCCGGGGGTCTGGGACAGGGTCGGCAAACTCGGGGGTCCGGGGGCAGGCCTGCGGTCGGGGCCCGGAGCCGGCTGCGGGAGTATCCCCGGGGCCCGGGGATCTGGGGAGCAGAGTCGGAGGTCAAGGGGGCAGGCCCTGGGGCCCGGGGGTTCGGGGTTCCGGCGGTCCGGGGGCCGTCGTGCCGGGGGCGCGGGTCCAGGGGCGGGCCCGGCGCCGACGCCCGGGAGTGCTGGGGCAGGGCCGGGGGCCGGGGGCAAGCCCGGGGTACGGGGGCCGGGCGAAGGGGTTACCGGCCCCTTGGCTGCTCCCGCTCGAGGCGCGACGGGTCCGATACGCGATCGCCACGTCCGGGGCGTGTTTCAGAAGTAGCGTCGTCCGCGCGCAGGGCGGGCTCACGGGGTGCCCCCAGCTCGCAATGGCCGTGGGGGCACCCCCGGCGGTAGCTGGGGGAGGGACTGCTCAAACACGCCCTAGCGGGGGGACCGCTTCGCTGAGGAGAATCGGGGCCGACACCAATATCCCCAGATGCGAGCGAAACCCACCGGATCCGATCAGCGGCCGGATCCGGTCCCAGGGAACCGAAGACTCGAAGCCGGTGGACCTTGGCACCGCCCGCCCCGACCGCCGCACCCGGAACACCCGCCGACCCGGAGACCGGAGAACCGTAAAGCCACACACCGGCCGACCCGGCCAACCCGGCCAACCCATAGACCCATAGACCCGTAGGCCCCTAGACCCGCAGAAGCAACAGACCCGCAGCCCCACAGATCGAGGAGCAGCACCATGCACGAGGCGCCACCGCCCGCGGCACTCCCCTACTACGAGGATGTGTCGCCCAGTACGGGGGCGCTTCCGCCGCGGGCGTGGTGGGCGGTGTCCGACGCGCGGCGGGTCAACCTCGGCGGGGCGTGGCGGTTCCGGCTGTCGCCGACCGCGACCGCGGAGGACGACTCCTTCGCCCGGCCGGGGTACGACGCCTCCCGCTGGGACGTGCTGCCGGTGCCGGCCCACTGGCCGCTCCAGGGGTACGGGCAGCCCGCCTACACCAACGTGCGCTACCCCTTCCCGGTCGATCCGCCGTACGTGCCGACGGAGAACCCGACCGGCGACCATCTGCGGATGTTCGACCTGCCGGACGACTGGCCGGGCGGCGTGGCGGTCCTGCGCTTCGACGGGGTGGACTCCTGCGCGCGGGTCTGGCTCAACGGCGAGGAGTTGGGCACCTTCAAGGGCAGCCGGCTGCCGGTGGAGTACGAGGTCGGCGAGGTGCTCAGGCCGCGCGGCAACGTACTGGCGGTCCGGGTGCACCAGTGGTCCTCGGGCAGCTATCTGGAGGACCAGGACATGTGGTGGCTGCCCGGCATCTTCCGGGACGTCACGCTGATCGAGCGGCCGGAGGGCGCGGTCACCGACTTCTTCGTGCACTGCGGTTACGACCACAGCACCGGGACCGGCACGCTGCGGGTGGACTGCTCGCCTGAAGGCACCATCACCGTCCCCGAGTTGGGCCTGGACATCCCGACCCGTGAGCAGGTGATCGTGCCCGTCGAGCCGTGGTCGGCGGAGGTACCGCGGCTGTACGACGCGGAGTTGGCGACCGAGGGTGAGCGGATCCCGCTGCGGATCGGCTTCCGTACGGTGGCCGTCGAGGACGGCGTGCTGAAGGTCAACGGCCGGCGGATCCTCTTCCGCGGGGTGAATCGGCACGAGTTCGACCCCGACCACGGGCGGGTGGTGGATCCGGAGACGATGCGCCGCGATCTGCTGCTGATGAAGCAGCACAACATCAACGCGGTGCGCACCAGCCACTATCCGCCGCATCCGGCTTTTCTCGATCTCTGCGACGAGTTGGGGCTGTGGGTGGTCGACGAGTGCGATCTGGAGACGCACGGCTTCGAAGTGGTGGGGTGGCGCGGCAATCCGGTGGACGACGACCGGTGGACGCCCGCGCTGCTGGACCGGGCGGCGCGGATGGTGGAGCGCGACAAGAACCATCCGTCGGTGGTGATGTGGTCGCTGGGCAACGAGTGCGGCACAGGGCGCGGGCTGTCCGCGATGGCGGCGTGGATACGGGAACGGGACGCGGCCCGGCCGATCCACTACGAGGGTGATCTGTCGAGCGCGGACGTGGATGTCTACTCGCGGATGTACACCGACCACGCGGAGACCGAGTTGATCGGCCGCCGGGAGGAACCGCCACTCGCCGAAACGGAGTTGGACCTGCGCCGACGCGGTATGCCGTTCATACTCTGCGAGTACGCGCACGCGATGGGCAACGGTCCAGGCGGCCTGACGGAGTATCAGCGGATCTTCGAGACCTACGAACGCTGCCAGGGCGGTTTCGTCTGGGAGTGGATCGACCACGGGCTGCGGCGCAGGACCGCGGACGGGACGTCGTACTACGCCTACGGCGGCGACTTCGGCGAGGAGCTGCACGACGGGAACTTCGTCTGCGACGGACTGGTCTTCCCGGACCGGACCCCGTCACCCGGGCTGGTCGAGTACAAGAAGGTGATCGAACCGGTGCGGTTGGCGGGGGACGCGGCGCGCGGGCTCGTGACGGTCACCAACCGCCTTGTTTTCGCGGACCTTTCGGGGTTCGCCTTCCTCTGGTCGTACGAGGAGGACGGTACGGCGGTGGACGGCGGGCTGCTGGCGGCGCCTCGGGTGGGGCCCGGCCGAACCGCGGAACTGGCGCTGCCCCCTTCGCCGAAGTCGGCGGGCGGCGCCCGGGAGGCGTGGTGGACGGTGCGGGCAGTGCTGGCGGAGGACACCGCGTGGGCGCCGGCCGGGCACGAGGTGGCCTGGACGCAGTTCGCGGCGGCGGAAGCGATTTCGGCGGCGGCCGGGGAAGGGGCTCCGGCCGTGGCGGAAACCCCGGCGGACGCCCCGGACCGGGACCACACCCCGGACCCGGCCCACGTCCCGGGCCCGGCTCACACCCCGGACCACGCCCATATCCCCAGCCATCGCCGGCCCCCGGCCCTGGCCTCGGTAGCCGCCCCGCCACCGACGCCCCCCGAGGAACAACCCCACGCGCCGCGCTTCGCCGAAGGCGGCGTGATCGTGCTGGGCCCGGGCACCTTCGACGCGGCGAGCGGCACGCTGAAGTATCTGAGCGGCAACCTGGTCGCGGGCCCGGCGCTGGACGTGTGGCGGGCCCCGATCGACAACGACCGCGGGATGTCCTGGCGTCCTGAAGGCCAACTCGACCGCGAGTGGCGGGCCTTGGGTCTTGACCGGATGCGGCACCGGGTCGTCGGCGTCACCCTCGGCGATGACGCGCTGACCGTGGAGACGCGCGTCGCGCCCGGCGCCTCGGACCTCGCGCTGCGGACCGTCCACACCTGGACGGCGGCCGGCGACCGGCTGCGCCTGGCGGTACGGGTGACGCCCGAGGGCGAGTGGACGCTGCCGCTGCCCCGGCTGGGGGTACGGATGGGGCTATGCCCGACGCTCGACCGGGTGGAATGGTTCGGCGGCGGGCCCGGCGAGGCGTACCCGGACTCGCGCGCGGCGTCCCGGATCGGACGGTACCGCTCCTCGGTGGACGCGTTGCAGACCCCGTATGTGCGGCCGCAGGAGAACGGCGCGCGGGCCGACGTCCGCTGGGCCGAGTTGCGGCGGACGGACGGTACGGGCATGCGGGTGGCGGGCGAGCCGGCCTTCTGGCTGACGGCGCGGCCGTGGAGCACCCAGGCGCTGGACGCGGCCGGGCACACCCATGAGCTGCGGCGGGACAATCTGCTGTGGCTGCACCTGGACCACGCCCTGCACGGGCTGGGCAGCCACTCCTGCGGGCCCGAGGTGCTGCCCGGCTT
This sequence comes from Streptomyces sp. NBC_01190, assembly GCF_045039895.1. Taxonomy (NCBI): domain Bacteria; kingdom Bacillati; phylum Actinomycetota; class Actinomycetes; order Kitasatosporales; family Streptomycetaceae; genus Streptomyces; species Streptomyces sp. NBC_01190. Next base: position 6,745,955 of record NZ_CP108580.1, on the reverse strand, counting down.
CCGGCTGCCGGCGGCCCCGGCCGCCTTCTCCTTCACCTTCAGCACGCTGGGCGCCCTCGACACCGATCCGGCGGACGGCGAGGTGGCCGAGCCGTTGCCCGGACCGGATCCGTCCGTTCCGACGGGGCCGTGGGACGACCGACTCATCGATGGAGAGAGGCGGTGACCGCCGCGGTCCGCCCGTACCGGCCGGCCGACCTGCCGGCCCTGTACGACATCTGCCTGCGCACCGGGAACGCCGGTGCGGACGCGACCGCCGACTACCCAGAGGGGGACCGGGAGTTGCTGGGGGCGAACTTCGCCGCACCGTACGCCGTACTGGAACCCGAGCTGACCTTCGTGGTGGACGACGGGCAGGGGCAGGCGGTCGGCTACGTGCTGGGCACCGGCGACACGGCCGGCTTCGCCAAGCGGTTCCGCGAGGAATGGCTGCCGACGGTGGCCGATCGCTGGCCCGCGCCGACCGGTGAACCGGCCACGCCCAGCGAGGTGATGGCCTGGCTGCTGCACACTCCCGAGCGGATGGTCCAGCCGGAACTGGCCGCGTATCCGGCGCACTTGCACATCGACGTCCTCCCGGCGTTCCAACGGGGCGGCCTCGGGCGGGCGTTGATGGAACGCTTCCTCGGCGCCCTGGCCGGCCGGGGCGTGCCGGCGGTCCATCTGGGGGTGCTCACCGCCAACGTCCGCGCCCGCCCCTTCTACGACCGGCTCGGCTTCCACGAGATCGCGATGCCGGACCCGGGAGAGCTGACGTATCTGGGGCGGGCCACCGGCTAGCGCGGACGCGGGGCCGCGGGCGGCCGGTGGAGGTTGAGCCCGTCAGGAACGGGCTCGGCCTCCACCGGCCGCGAGCGGGCCGCGGGTCCCGCAGGCCCCGCGGGTCCACCAGGCCCACCAGGGGTCCGCGAGCGCCCTCGCTACGCCTCCGCCACGACGTCGCCCTGGAGGGCGGAGGCCGGCGGCGGCCAGGGTGCCCAGCCCGTCGCGGGGGCCACCGCGACCTCGCGCCACCAGGGGTCGGCGGGCGGCGGGTCGGCCGGCTCGAAAGGCGCGCCGACCCTGGGGGTGGCGACCTGCGCGCCGACCGCCCGGGCCGCGGCCACCGTGCCCTCGCCCGGCTCCGCCCAGGGGTGCTGGGCGAGGTTGAAGGTGGCCCAGTGGATGGGCAGCATCACACCGGCCGCGGCGCCGCCGGAGAGGTCGAGGTGGGCCTGGATACCCTCGGCCGGCGTCATGTGAATGTCGGGCCAGAACTCGCTGTAGGCGCCGATCTGGATCATCGTGGCGTCGAAGGGGCCGTGCTCGGCGCCGATGTCGGCGAAGCCGGGGAAGTAGCCGGTGTCACCGCTGTGGTAGATGCGGTGGGTGCCGTCGGTGACGGCCCAGGAGGCCCACAGGGTCTGCTGGCGGCCGCGCAGTCCGCGCCCGCAGAAGTGGCGGGCCGGGGTGGCGGTGAGCCGGAGTCCTGCCACGTCGGTGGACTCGTTCCAGTCGAGCTCGCGCAGCCGCTCGGGCGGCACGCCCCAGTGCTCAAGGTGGGAGCCGACGCCGAGCGGCACCGCGAACACCACGTCGGTGCTGATCAGCGCGGTGATGGTGGACATGTCCAGGTGGTCGTAGTGGTCGTGCGAGATGACCACCACGTCGAGGCCGGTGAGCGCGGTCAGCGGCACCGGCGTCGGGTGGATCCGGCGCGGCCCGGCGAAGGCGAAGGGCGAACAGCGCTCACCCCATACCGGGTCGAAGAGCACCCGCCGGCCGCCGATCTCGGCGAGCACCGTGGAGTGGCCCATCCAGGTGATCCGCAGCCCGGAGGCGGCCGGGGTGGCGAGATCGGTGAGGGTGGTGGGGTGTATCGGGACCGGGCGGGCCGGCTTGCGGGACTGCCTGGCCTCCTTGCGGAGGTTGGCCGGCAGGGACTTGATCAGACCCCCGCTGGGCACGCTGCGTGCTCCGACGGGGTTGACGAAGGCACCGTTCGCCCAGTTCGGCGACTGGTGGATGCGCTCCAGCCGGGCTCCGGTCGGGTCGGCGCCGAAGGGTGCGGGGCGCAGCTTCACGAGGGGGGAGGGCTGTCGGCCGGCTCCGGTCACGGGACCTCCAGGGCGGATCGTCGATCGGCGGGTTCTCGCCGCTCCCATTATGCTGCGGCCCCCGGGCCGCCACGGGCCCCGGATGGCGCTGCGTCACGCGTTCCGCAGGGATTCCGCGGGGATGACGGGTCCGGATCGGTGAACGACAAGGTCACATGGTCGCGAACCGGGACATAGCCCAGCCGCTGGTAGAGGCCGGTACTGACCGGGTTGGCGAGGTCGGCGAAGAGGATTACGTCCCCGGCGCCGGCGTCGAGCGCGGCCCGGGAGACGGCCGCGGTGGCGGCGCCCGCGTATCCCCGGCCGCGCAGGCCCTTGGGGGTGTAGACGTCGACGACCCGTATCGCGCCGTCCGCGGGCGCGGTGGATCCCGCCATGGCGACCGGTGCGCCGTCCACCTCCCACAGCAGCCGGCCGCCGTACGCGAGGGCGTCGTCCACCAGCCGCTCGCCGGGGTGGTTCGGCTCGCCGAGTTCCTCGGCGAACTCCCGCTGCCAGGTGAGCAGCAGCTCACGGTCGGCGGGACCCGCGGTCCTGGGCCGCCCCGGCGGGCCGGGCAGCCGCGGGGTGAGCGCGCCGAGGCGGTAGACGCGCAGCGCGCGCTCGGCGCGGACGGCGGCGCCGGTGCGGTCGCGCCACGCCTCGGCGAACGTCCAGGCGGCCTCGCTGTCGCCGCGGACTCCGGGGAGCGGCGGCGACAGACCGGCGGCGAGCGAGCGGGCGGCCTCCGGTGTGCCGCGGGTGAGCAGCGGGGGGTGGGGCGGTGTGCGCAGGAAGGCGGCTGCCACCGGGGCCTCGTGGGTGGGGCGCCACCAGCCGAAGAGCGGCGGGTCGGCGCCGTAGGCGTGCGGACCGTGGCGGCTGAGGGTTCCGCAGAGGGTGCGGGGCACCGAGTTCTCGACGGGGTGCCGGGCGAGGAAGGGCCCGGCCTCGTCCTCGAAGCGCTGCCGGTCGGGTGTGTACGTCCATCCCATCGGGCCATCCTGGCCCGGCCGTTGACCGGAGGGCACCGGATTTATCCGGCCAACCCCCGCCTGGCCAGCAGCGGTTGCATCCTGGCAGGCCTGCCGCGGACGGTGGCGAAGGCCTGGAGGGGGTCGATGCTGCCGCCCCTGGAGAGGAGTTCGCGGCGGAAGGTGTCGCCGGACGCGCGGCTGAGGCCGCCGTTGGCGGTGAACCAGTCGACGGTGTCGGCGTCGAGGACCTCGCTCCAGATGTAGGAGTAGTAGCCCGCGCTGTACTGGTTGGCGAAGATGTGGGTGAAGTAACTGGTGCGGTAGCGCGGCGGGATGGCGGGCAGGGCGAGGCCGGCGTCGTGCAGGGCCTTCGCCTCGAAGGTGATCGCGTCGCCCGGGTCGGCGCCGGCCGGGAGGGTGTGCCAGGCCCAGTCGAGCAGGGTGGCGGCGAGGTATTCGACGGTGGCGAACCCCTGGCCGAAGAGTGCCGCCTCACGCACCCGGGCTGCGGTGTCGGCCGGCATCGGCGCACCGGTCTCGTGGTGGACGGCGTAGCGGTCGAGGATCTCGGGCCACAGCGCCCACATCTCGTTGACCTGGGAGGGGTACTCCACGAAGTCGCTCGGCACCCGGGTGCCGGCGAAGTACGGGTAGCGCACCGCGGAGAAGAGGCCGTGCAGCGCGTGCCCGAACTCGTGGAAGAGCGTGTCCACTTGGCTGAAAGTGAGCAGGGCGGGCGCGCCGGGCGCCGGCTTGGGTATGTTGTGGTTGTTGACGACCACGGGCCGCCGGCCCAGCAGGGTGGACTGCTCGACCAGTGAGTTCATCCAGGCGCCGCCGCGCTTGGACTCGCGGGCGAAGAAGTCGCAGAGGAAGAGGCCGAGGCCGGTGCCGTCGGCGTCGAAGACCTCGTAGACCCGTACGTCGGGGTGGTAGCCGGGCAGGTCCGGCCGTTCGGTGACGGTGATGCCGTAGAGCTCGTGGGCGGCGTGGAAGACGCCGTCGCGCAGCACCGTGTCGAGGGCGAAGTAGGCCCGCAGCCGTGCCTCGTCGACGTCGTAGCGCCGCTTGCGGAGCCGGTCGGACCAGTACGCCCAGTCCCATGCCTCGACCGGGCCGCCGGCGAGTTCGGCGAGTTCCTCGGCCTCCCGCTCGGCGTTGGCGACGGCGGGCGGCACCAGGCGGGCCAGCAGGTCGGTGACGGCTTCCGTGCTGCCCGCCGTCCGGTCGGCGACGGTGTAGGCGGCGTGGCTGGAGTAGCCGAGCAGCGCGGCCCGTTCGGCGCGCAGGGTGGCGATGGTGGCGGCGAGCGGGCCGTTGGTGTCCTGGGCGCGGTTCAGCGAGGCGTCGAGCAGCCGTCTGCGGACCTCACGGTCGTCGAGCGCGGCCAGTTCGAACTGGTTGGAGAAGTTCTTCAGGCTGATCACCCAGCGGCCCTCGTGGCCCAGTTCACGGCCGTTCGCCGCGGCGGCCGCGACGGCGTCGGGCGAGAGGCCGGCGAGTTGGGCGGGGTCGTCGAGGACGAGCGCGTCGGCCGCGTTGGCGGCGAGCAGGTGCTGGCCGAAGGCGGTGGAGGCGGCGGCGATCTCGGCGTTGAGTTCCCGCAGTCGCCGCTGTCCCTCGGCGGAGAGTTCGGCGCCCGCCCGGCGGTACGCGGTGTGGTAGCGCTCCAGCAGCCGCAGCGACTCCGGATCGAGGCCGAGCGTGTGGCGGGCGGCGTGGAGGCCGGAGATCCGGGCGAACAGGCCCGCGTTGAGGTGCACGGCGTCGCTGTGGGCGGCGAGCAGCGCCCTGACCCGCGGTTCGATCTCCCGCAGCGCGGGGGTGACATGGGACGACGCCTGATTGTCGAAGACCGCGCGGACCCGGCCGAGCAGATCGCCGGAACGCTCCAGCGCCACCAGGGTGTTGTCGAAGGTGGCGGGCTCGGGGTCGGTGGCGATCGCCTCGACCTCGGCCAGGTGTTCGGCGATGGCGCGTTCGAAGGCGGGCAGGTAGTGCACGTCCCGGATCTCGGCGAACGGGGGCAGCTCGTACGGCAGGGTACTGGGACTGAGCAAGGGATTCGTCGTCACCGCTCCCAGCCTACGCGGCGGGGTGTCATCGGGCCCCGGGATCCGGACAGGGTGGAGCGGCGACGCGAGGGGCGGCTGATGCCCGCCCGGCATGATCGTCCGGCGTGATCGTCCCGGGCGGGGCGGTGGGTGAAACGTGCGCGAAAGGTGGGTGAAGGTGAGTGAAGGTGAGTGAAGGGGTGGCCGGGCAGTATCCCGGCGGTGTCCCGGCCGGGCGGGCGGTGGGCGCTGTGGACCCTGGACCGGCCGGGCCCCCGGGACCCCCGCCGCGTCAGCCGCTCTTGCGGCGGAACTCGCGGGGTCCCCCGGCGCGGCCGTGGGCGCTGTGGACCTTGGACTGGTCGGGGCCCGCGCCGCCGGTGCCGCCCTGACGGGCGCCCTGCTTGCGGTCGAGCGCCTCGCGGAACTTCCGCTTGACCTCGTCCTCGTCCGGTTCCGGTGTCGCGCCCGGCGGCGTTTCCGGGTCGTCGGACGCGTCGGCGTCCTGAGGGTTCTGGTCGGCGGCCGCGGCGGCCTCGTGCTCTGGGTGGGTCATGACACCAGCGTCGCACGTCGGAGCACGGCCCGGGGCACAAGGCCACCCGATATCGCGCTCCTGGAATGCGCGTGTACGGTTCCGGTCACCACCTCCGAGGAGGAACTGACCTCATGACTTGGCTGTTGTACGGCGCCACCGGCTACACCGGGCGCCTGATCGCCCGGCGCGCCGCTGCCCAGGGCCTGCGGCCGGTGCTGGCCGGTCGCAATGCCGCGAAGCTCGTCCCGCTCGCCGCCGAACTCGGCCTGGAACACCGGGTGTTCGGGCTGGGCGAGCCGGCCGCGGTACGGCGCGGCCTGGACGGTGTGACGGCCGTGGCGCACTGTGCGGGGCCGTTCGCGCGGACCGCGCTGGCGATGGCGACAGCCTGTATCGCGACGAGGACGCCGTACCTCGACATCAACGGCGAGATCGAGGTTTTCGAGTCGCTGCACGCGCTGGGGCCGCGGGCGGCGGCGGCCGGCGTCCCGCTGCTGCCGGGGGCCGGTTTCGACGTGGTGCCGACGGACTGCGTGGCGGCGCTGCTCGCCGCGCGGCTGCCCGACGCGACCCAGCTCGATCTGGCCTTCCTGGCCGGCGGCGGGCCGAGCCCGGGCACCGCCCGGTCCGCGGTGGACGGCGCGTCCTACGGCGGCCGGATCCGCAGCGGCGGGGAGATCCGTACCGTCCCTTTCGGCTCCCGCCAGGTGCGGGCGGCTTTCCCGTCCGGCGCCCGTACGGTGGTCTCGGTGCCGTGGGGCGATGTCAGCACCGCGTACTACTCGACGGGCATCCCGGACATCACCACGTACACGACGATGCCGGGTCCGACGCTCGCCATGACGCGGGTGCTGCGGCTCGTCCCGTTGCGGGGCGTGGTCTCCGACGCGGTGGGCCGGGTCGTCCGCGGCCCGGGTGAGCGGCGGCTGGACGCCACCCGGTCCGAGGTGTGGGGCCGTGCCCGGGACGCCGCGGGCAACGCGGCGACCGCGACCCTGACCGGGCCGAGCCCGTACCGCCTCACCGCCGACGCCGTGCTGCGGATCGTGGTCAGGCTGGCGGAGCTGCCGGCCGGCTTCCAGACGCCGTCGCTGGCGCTGGGCGCGGACTTCGCGAGCACGCTGGACGGGGTGAAGGTGCGGGTGCAGGCGCCGCGTTGAGCGTCGGCGCCGCTGCCGTCCGGGCCGCCTCGCCCCGGGGTGGGCCCGGCCGGCGAGACTCCCCCATGAAGTCTCGCCGGCCGGGCACCGGAACCCGCGGCGCGGGGCGGCCCACGCCGCCGTCAGAGCTTACGTGCCCGGCCGTGGCGGCGGGCCGGCCGACCGGTCAGTTCTTGCGGCCGACCCCGCCGTAGACCGAGATGCCGCGCAGCTCCTCGGGCTCGGGCTCGGGGCCGTCCGGGCGCCACAGCGGCACCTGGACCAGCCCGGGGTCGACGAGCTCGAACCCGTCGAAGAGCCGCAGCACCTCGGCGTGGCTGCGGGGGGTGAGCGAGGCGGTGGCCTTCTTGTAGATCTCCAGCACCTCGTCCACGTGGTCGACGTGGAAGTCGCCGGTGGCGTGCGAGAGCACCAGCGGGCTGCCGGCCGGCAGGCTGTCGCGGTAGGCGGCGATCATGCCCGCCGGGTCCTCCTCCTCGGTGACGAAGTGCAGCACCGAGACCAGCATCAGCGCCACCGGCTCCTTGAAGTCGATGAGTTCGCCGATGGTGGGGTGTTCCAGGATGCTCCGCGGGTCGCGCATGTCGCCGAGGAAGAAGCCGGTGTTGCCGGTGCCGAGCAGCCGGGCGCCGGCGTGGGTGGCCACGATCGGGTCGTTGTCGATGTACGCGACCCGTACGTCCGGGGAGACCGCGTGGGCGATCTCGTGGGTGTTCGGCGAGGTGGGGATGCCGGTACCGATGTCGATGATCTGCCGGATGCCGCCCTCCACCAGGAAACGCACCGCGCGGCTGAGGAAGTCACGGTTGGCGCGGGCGCTGGCGGGGACCTCAGGGGCGATGTCCAAGACGCGGTCGGCCGCCTCCCGGTCGACCTCGTAGTTGTCCCGGCCGCCGAGGAAGTAGTCGTACATACGGGCCGGGTGCGGCCTGCTGGTGTCTATCTCCTCGACGGTGAATCCCTGGTCGGTCACGCCGTCCTCGCCTTCATCGGTCCGTGGTGCTGGTGGTGGATCGCAGATCCCTGGCGCGGCCGCGGCTCGGTGGGCCGGCGGCGGCCGTGGTGTCCGGCGTGCCGGTCGGGCACGGGGCGGGCGGTCATGAGAGGAGGAAGTCCGCCTCGCCGGCCTTGGCGCCGAGGATGAACGAGGTGATCTCGTTGTTGGTGTAGATCAGCGCCGGACCGTGCGGGTCGGTGGACTGCCGCAGCGCCACCCGTCCGTCGTTCAGCCGCTTCGCCTCGACGCAGGACCCGCCGTTCCCGCCGCTCCAGGGCTTCCGCCAGCCGTCGGCACCGAGGTCGGTGGCGGGCATTCCGTTGTAGACACCGTCGTACGAGGCTTCGTAGCGGGCGTCGTACGCGTACCCGCCGTTGTATATGGCGTCCGGACGGTCGTTGGTGATGCGATCCATGGTTCAGATCTCCTTGCGCATGCCATCCAGGATGGCCTTGGTACTTTGTGCCGGCGCTGCCTGCGCGCACATCCGGTCCAGCGCTTCCAGGAACGTGGACACGTCGTCCCGCTCGTCGAAGTAGACGCCGCCGACGAGGCTCTCGGCGTACGCGATATCGGGTATTTCCTGGAGCTGGAACCGGAAGATGTGGAACGGTCCGTACATGGCCGGGTGCGGGCCCGCGTTGAACGGGATCACCTGGAGCCGTACGTTGGTCCGCTCGGTGGCGTCCATCAGGGCGCCGATCTGGTCGCGCATGACCTTCCGGCCGCCGATCGGGCGGCGCAGCACGGTCTCGTCCATCACCACCCAGAGCAGCGGCGGGGCGTCCTTGCCCAGCAGCAGTGACTGGCGCTCGATCCGCAGGGTGACGAGGCGGTCGATCTCCTCCGGCGCCGCGTGCGGCAGTCCGGCCCGCAGCACGGCGCGGGCGTAGTCGGTGGTCTGGAGGAGGCCGGGTACGTAGTGCGGCTCGTAGGCGCGGATGACGGTGGCCTCGCCCTCCAGGCTGACGAAGGCGCTGAACCAGTCAGGGAGGACGTCGCGGAAGCTGTGCCACCAGCCGGGGCGGTTGGCCTCACGGGCCAGGGCGAGAAAGCCGCCGATCTCCTCGGCGGAGTTGACGCCGTAAGTGGAGAGGAGCTTTTCCACGTAGGGGAGTTTGAGCCCGACTTCGGCCTTCTCCATCCGGCGGATGGTGGCGTGCGTGACGTCGAGGGCCCGCCCGGCTTCCTCGTAGCTGAACCCGGCCTGCTCCCGCAGGACCTGGAGGCGTTTCCCGAGCACCATACGCAGGACGGTCGGAGCACCACCCGGCCGCGGGTCCATCACGAGCCTCATCCTCCAACTCCCTTGACTGGCAAGTAGTGTGTCATGACATCGGTACTGGGGGACAGCTTGTCCAGGCGATTCTGCAAATTACAGATCGGACCTTGCCATGTGTCCGACACGGGCCCCATAGTTGCGACGTGGTTCCTTCACCTGACGCCCTGCGGTACGACACCCGTTACGGCGTCGGCGTTTCCAGCCGCCGTGACGTCTTCCGGCTGCCCGCGTCGACCGCCTCCGTGGCGGACGCCCGCGGGCGGGTCCGCGCGCGCCTCGGCGCGTGGGGAGCCGATCCGGAGCTGTGCGACGACGTGAGCCTGGTGGTGACCGAACTCTTCACCAACGCCGTACGGCACACCGCGAGCGAGCAGATCACCTGCGTACTGCGGGATCTGGGTGCTGTCATCCGGCTGGAAGTGACCGACCAGGGCAGGGGAACCGGGGTCCCCGAGCCTTGTGCCGCCGAAGCCGACGAGGAAGGCGGACGGGGACTGCTCCTCGTGAGTGTCCTCTCGCAGGCCTGGGGATCGGACCCGGTGGACAGCGGCACGGGGCGCGTGGTGTGGGCCGAACTGGCCCAGCACCACGCGCCCTTCTGATCTTTCACGCTGCGTTTTTCCCGCTGACTTCGCCGCCGCGTCTCTCCCGCTGACTTCGCCGCGGCCGTTCGCGGCGCTCGGTCCCGGGCGGGGCCACAGCAGATCCGGCCGCTCGGGTGTGACGCCGTCACCTGAGGACTCCCCGCGCGGACCCGGGTACGGCCCGCCGCGGACGGGTGGAGCCAATCCTCGGCGCGCGTCCCGACCGGGGTCTACCAGCCGGTACGAAACGGCCCGGCTGCCGTATCGTCGGCACTGCCCGGCGGACGCCTCCGACGGCTCGACCAGCCGGAACAGCCTGACCGGGCAAGAGCAGCCAGGCCCCCAGACCAGCCAGAGCAGCCACGTGAGGAGCGCCGGTGAGACAGGAAGTGCGGGAGTCCGCGCCGAGAGAGCCAGAACGCGAACCCGAGCTGACCGGTGTGCGCAATTTCCGCGATGTCGGCGGGCTGCCCACCACTGACGGCCGCCGGGTCCGGCCGGGCGTGCTCTTCCGCAGCGGCCATCTGGCGCACGCCACCGCGGACGACGCGGCGCTGCTCGGCGAGCTGGGCCTGCACACCGTCTTCGACTTCCGCAACGGCGACGACATCGCGCTCGAGGGTCCTGACGCCCTGCTCGCGGGCACCCACAACCTCAACATGCCGCTCAGCGACCCGGCCGAGGGCTCCGGCTTCTGGCACACGGTCCGCGACGGCGACGTGGCGACCCTCCATGACCTGCTGGGCGACGGCAAGGGCGAGGCCCGGATGTCGGAGGCCTACCGCAGGCTCATCCTGGAGCGCACCGGTGAGCACTCCCGGATGCTGGCGCTGCTCACCGACCCCGAGGATCCGGCGCTGCCGGCGCTGCTGCACTGCGCGGCCGGCAAGGACCGGGCCGGCACCTCCGTCGCGATCATCCTGCTGGCGCTCGGCGTGCGGCGCTCGGCGATCGAGGAGGACTACCTGAAGAGCAACGCCCGCAACCACCGCTACAAGGTGGTGCGCGGCGACGGCAGCACCGGCACCGCGATCGACCCGGCCATCCGCGAGCTGCTCCGGCCGCTGTTCGAGGCCCGGGTGGAGTATCTGCGGACCGCCTTCGCGACCATCGAGGAGCGGTGGGGCACGGTCGACCGCTATCTGGCCGAGGGCCTGGGCCTGACGCCGGAGCGGCGCGAGCTGCTCAGGGAGCGGCTGCTGACGCGGTGACCCCGCGGCCACCGGCGCCGGGGGCGGCCCTTTCCGGCCCACTCCCCCGGTCCCGGCCCGCTCCCCCGGCACGACGGCCGGCGCTCCCGGCGCGAGGGCCGGCGCTCCCGGCCGGCGGACACCCGCGCTAGCGGTTGGCGACCGCCTGCTTGACCAGGGTGCGCCCGAAGTCCCACATCAGACCGCCGCCACCGTGCGCGTCGTCCATCACCTCGGTGAACGCGGTGATGAAGCGGTCCACGTCCGCCTCGTCGATGATCAGCGGTGGGATCAGCTTTATCACTTCGAGGTGGTCCCCGGAGACCTGGGTGAGGATGCGGTGCCGCTGGAGCAGCGGTACCACCACCATCTGGGCGAACAGGCCCTTGCGGGCCGTCTGGAGCATCGTCCAGCGGCTGCGCAGGCCGAGGGACTTGGGGCGGCCGAACTCGATGGCGATCATCAGACCCCGGCCGCGTACCTCCTTCAGCAGCTCGTAGCGGTCGGTGAGGGCCGCCAGCCGGGTGCGCAGCAGGTCGCCGACACGGCGGGCGTTCGCCACCACCTGCTCGTCCTCCATCACCGCGAGGGTGGCGAGGCCGGCCGCCATGGCCTGCGCGTTGGAGCCGAAGCTGGCGGAGTGCACCAGCACCCGGTCCATCGAGGAGTAGACCTTCTTGAAGATCCAGTCCTTGCCGAGGGTGGCGCCGACCGGCACGTATCCGCCGGACAGCGACTTGGCGACGCACACCAGGTCGGGTTCGACGCCCTCCTCGTGCTGGTAGGCGTAGAAGTCCCCGGTCCGGCCGAGTCCGCTCTGCACCTCGTCGGCGATCAGCAGTGCCCTGTGCTTGTGCAGGAGCTCCTGGGCGGCCCGCAGATAGCCGGGCGGCGAGAGGTAGACGCCCTTGCCCTGGATGGGTTCCACGATCAGGGCGGCCACGTCGCCGCGCTTCAGCTCCCGCTCCAGCGCGTCCAGATCGCCCATCTCGAGCGCGGTGTCGGGCAGCAGCGGGGCGAAGCCGTCCCGGAAGCCGCCTTCGCCGTTGACCGAGAGCGAGCCGGTGGTCAGGCCGTGGAAGGCGTGGGTGCAGTACAGCACCCGGGGCTTGCCGGTGGCGTAGCGGGCGAACTTCAGCGCGGTCTCGACCGACTCCGTACCGCTGTTGCCGAAGAAGACCCGGTCCAGGTGCGGGGTGTACGCGAGCAGCTTCTCGGCGAGCAGGCCGGGCAGCGGCTGGCAGTCGAAGCGGGTGAGGTCGGGCAGCCCGGCGTCGATGACGTCGTGCAGCGCCTTGCGGACCACCGGATGGTGCCGGCCGATCCCCATCACCCCGAAGCCGGCCAGCATGTCCAGGTAGTCGTTGCCCTCGCTGTCCCAGAAGTGGGCGCCCTCGGCCCGCTCGTAGTACTTGTCGAAGCCGATGGTGTGCAGCATCCGCGGGAGCTGGTGGTTGAGGTGGCGGGTGTGCAGGTCGTAGCGCTCGCCGCCGCGTTCGGCGAGCAGCGTCGCCAGATCGAAGCCCTTGTGCTGCCCGCCGGGCGCCGCTCCGGCCGCGGGTGCGCCGCTGCCCTCGGGCGTCGCGTCAGACGATGTCATCGCTCACCTGCTCCTTGCGTGGGTGGATCCGTACCGAGGTGTGCGCGGGGGTCCCCTCCGGTGCCTCCTGCGCGGAGGTCCCGGTGGCGCCGGCGCTGGGCGCGGGGATGGCCGCGCCGAAGGCTCCGCCCGCGATACGTGTCAGTGTCGCGCCGATCGCGCCGGCGATCTCCGCCGGGGTCAGCCCGATGTCGGCGAGGATCTCGCCGCGTTTGGCGTGCGCCAGGAACTCCTGCGGGATGCCGAAGTCGCGCAGCGGTACGTCCACTCCGGCGTCGCGCAGCGCCTGGGCGATCACGGAACCGACGCCGCCGGTACGGCCGTTGTCCTCGACGACCGCGACCAGCCGGTGGCGGGAGGCCAGTTCGGGCAGGGCGGCGTCGACCGGCTTGACCCAGCGCGGGTCGACCACGGTGACGCGGACGCCCCGGTCGGCGAGGAGTTCGGCCGCGGTGAGGCAGGTGGCGCCCAGCGCGCCGACCGCGACCAGCAGCACATCGCCGCCCGAGCCGTCGGCCGGCCCGTGCAGCACGTCCATGCCGCCGATCCGGCCGAGGGCGGGCAGCGGCACGCCGGCCGTCTCCTTGGGGAAGCGGACGACGGTGGGCGCGTCGGACACGTCGAGCGCCTCGCGGAGTTGGGCGCGCAGTTGGTCGGCGTCGCGGGGCGCGGCGATCCGCAGCGACGGGACGACCTGGAGGATGGACATGTCCCACATGCCGTTGTGCGAGGCGCCGTCCACCCCGGTCACCCCGGCCCGGTCCAGTACGAAGGTGACACCGCACTTGTGCAGCGCCACGTCCATCAGCACCTGGTCGAAGGCGCGGTTGAGGAAGGTCGCGTAGACCGCGACGACCGGGTGCAGACCGCCGGTGGCGAGCCCGGCGGCGGAGGTCGCGGCGTGCTGCTCGGCGATCCCCACGTCGAAGACCCGGTGCGGGTACGCCTTGGCGAAGCCTTCGAGGCCGACCGGCTGGAGCATGGCGGCGGTGATGGCGACCACGTCGGGCCGTTCGTCGCCGATCCTGACCATCTCCTCGCCGAAGACCGAGGTCCACGAGGGGCCGCCGGCCGGCGCCAGCGGGAGACAGGTCAGCGGGTCCATGGCGCCGACGGTGTGGAAGCGGTCGGCCTCGTCCTGCTCGGCCGCGGGGAAGCCGCGCCCCTTCTCGGTGAGGCAGTGCACCACCACGGGACCGCTGAAGCGGCCGGCCCGGCGCAGCGCGGACTCCATGGCGGCGATGTCGTGGCCGTCGATCGGGCCGAGGTACTTCAGGCCCAGGTCCTCGAACATGCCCTGCGGCGCGAAGGCGTCCTTGAAGCCCTTCTTGGCGCCGTGCAGGGATTCGTAGAGCGGCTGGCCGATGACGGGGGTCTGCTGGAGGACCTGCTTGCCCCAGGACAGGAAGCGTTCGTAGCCGTCGCTGGTGCGCAGGGTGGCCAGGTGGTTGGCCAGGCCGCCGATGGTGGGGGCGTAGGAGCGCTCGTTGTCGTTGACCACGATGATCAGCGGGCGGTCTTTGGCGGCGGCGATGTTGTTCAGCGCCTCCCAGGCCATGCCGCCGGTGAGGGCTCCGTCGCCGATCACGGCCACCACGTGGTCGTCGCGGCCGCGCACCTCGTTCGCCTTGGCCAGGCCGTCGGCCCAGCCGAGCACGGTGGAGGCGTGGCTGTTCTCGATCACGTCGTGCTCGGACTCGGCGCGCGAGGGGTAGCCGGACAGACCGCCCTTGCTGCGGAGCTTGGAGAAGTCCTGCCGGCCGGTGAGCAGTTTGTGCACGTACGACTGGTGGCCGGTGTCCCACAGGATCCGGTCGGCGGGCGAGTCGAAGACCCGGTGCAGCGCGATCGTCAGCTCCACCACGCCCAGATTCGGTCCCAGATGGCCGCCGGTCCTGGCCACCGCCTGGACGAGGAAGCGGCGGATGTCGGCGGCCAGCTCGTCGAGCCGGCCGTCGGGCAGTGCCTTCAGGTCGTGTGGACTGCGGATGTTCTCCAGCATCGACATGTGCGGACCTCGTTCCCCCTGCCGGGATTGCTGCGTCACGCCGGCCGCCTGTCCTCGGCCGGCGACGGTACGCCGACGAGCCACCGGTGTCGGCGCGTGCACCGCGCCGGTGGCTCGTCAGGCGTCTATCGGGAGGTCACTTCGCGCGGTTCGAGGCCACGGTCTCCCGGGCGGCGCGGATCGACTCCTTGAGGGAACCCATGGTGGCCAGCACGGCGGTGGGCTCGTAACCGCAGTGCGCCATGCAGTTGTCGCACCGGTCGTCCTTGCCGCGGCCGTACTTGTCCCAGTCGGTCTTCTCGATCAGCTCGTCGTACGTGGGCACATAGCCGTCCGCCATCAGATAGCAGGGGCGCTGCCAGCCGAAGAGGGAGTAGTTGGGGATGGCCCAGGCGGTGCAGGGGAAGTCGGCCTTGCCCTCCAGGAAGTCCAGGAAGAGCGGGGTGTGGTTGAGCCGCCACTTGCGCCGGTTGCCGTTGTCGAACGCCTTCTTGAACAGCTCACGGGTCTGCGTCACCCCGAGGAAGTGGTCCTGGTCGGGCGCCTTCTCGTAGGCGTAGGCGGGCGACAGCATCATCTCGTCGACCTCCAGCTCGTCATTGAGGAAGTTCATCACCTCGATGATCGTCTGCGGAGTGTCGGTGTTGAAGAAAGTGGAGTTGGTGGTCACCCGGAAACCGCGGCGCTTGGCCTCCTTGATGGCCTCGACCGCCTCGTCGAAGGTGCCTTCCTTCGCCACCGACTCGTCGTGGCGCTCCCGCATCCCGTCGATATGCACGGTGAAAGCGAAATACGGCGACGGGGTGAACTTGTCCATCTTCTTGCGCATCAACAGGGCGTTGGTGCAGAGGAAGACATATTTCTTGCGCTTGACGAGCTGGCGCACGATCTCATCGATCTGGGGGTGCATCAGCGGCTCGCCACCCGCGATGGAAACCATCGGCGCACCCGATTCAAGCACCGCGCCGACGGCCTGCGCCACCGGCATACGCTGCTTCAGCACACCGGCCGGGTGCTGGATCTTGCCGCAGCCCTCGCACTTGAGGTTGCAGGCGAAGAGCGGTTCGAGTTCGACGATCAGCGGGAACTTTTCGCGTCGCCTGACCATTTTCTGTTCGACGAGGTACGACGCGACGCGGATGGACTGACGGAGCGGCATAGCCATCTGGCTCACCTCCAGGGGAGCGTGGTAGTGCGGTGCCAATCATGAAAGGCGGGAACAAGATCTCTCAGCACCCGGAATGCGATCAATCCGGTGCGCAGCGTTCCGACCCGCACGAGTTCGAACTCGGGCGTGTCGACGACAACGCGGGCCGCCGCGACGTGGTGGACGCCCTCGGCGAGGGCGGCGCGCCGCATCGCGGCCGATTCCATGTCGACGGCGATGGCACCACTCGCCGCGAGTGCGGTGCGCTCGGCGCCCCGCACGACATGGTCGGATTCCGCGAGAGTGCCGATGTGCACGGTGTGGCCGACGGCCTTGAGCGTGGCGGCGAGCGCCGCGCTCTCGTATCCGTCATCGGAGACGACCACATCGCCCGGCCGCATACCGGGGGCGAGCCCCGCGCAGAAACCGGTGGTCAGGACGGCCGCGTCGTGCAGCGCGGGGTCCCGCAGGGCCTCGCGTACGGCGCGGTCCGCGGCCTTGGGTCCCATGCCCGTTCTGAGCACGGTGACCGGTTCCGCGAGCCTGGCCGTGCCCCTGCGCAGCGCGAACCTCTCAATGCGCAGAGCACACACCACCAGCAGCGGCGGCTGGGTTCGGCCCACGAACTAGGCCCCCTTTCCGGTGCTGCCGATGCTGGGGCCGACGCCCGCCGCCGCGACCGCGGTGTTGCCGGGGTGGCCCGCGCCGAACGGCTCGTTGCGGACGTAACGGCCCAGCGCGGTCAGCGGGAAGACCATCCGGTACAGGTGGTAATTGATGGAGAAGTCCCGGGGGAAGCCGGTCCCGGTGAAGTAGGGCTCGTCCCAGGAGCCGTCGGGCAACTGGGTGTCGATGAGCCAGCGCACCCCGCGGGCCACCGCTTCGGTCTCCCGCCGGCCGGCCGCCAGCAGGGCGAGCAGCGCCCAGGCGGTCTGCGAGGGGGTGGAGTTGCCGCGGCCGATCCACTCCTGCTCGGTGTAGGAGCGCAGGTCCTCGCCCCAGCCGCCGTCGGTGTTCTGCACCGACTCCAGCCAGGCCACCGCCCGGCGGATCGCCGGATGGCTGGCCGGCAGCCCGGCGGCGGCCAGCGCCGGCACCGCGGATCCGGTGCCGTAGATGTAGTTGACCCCCCAGCGGCCGAACCAGGCGCCGTTGTCCTCCTGTTCGGCGAGCAGCCAGTCGATGCCGCGCCGGGTGTGCGGATCGTGCTCGAGGCCGAGCGCGGCCATCATCTCCACCACATGCGCGGTGACGTCGGCGGACGGCGGATCGATGACCTCGCCGAAGTCGCAGAACGGCAGCCGGTTGGGGAAGGGGCTGGTGTTGTCGGCGTCGAAGGCGCCCCAGGCACCGTTCCTGGACTGCATGCCGACGTTCCAGCGCACCGCCCGTTCCACCGAGGCGTCCAGGCGGGCCTGGTCGGGGTGGGCGACCCGGCGCAGCGCGAGGACCACCTCCGCGGTGTCGTCGATGTCCGGGTAGTTGTCGTTGTGGAACTCGAAGGCCCAGCCGCCCGGCGCGAGTTGCGGGCGCTGCACCGACCAGTCACCGGGCCGGGTGATCTGCTCGCCGAGCATCCAGTCGGCCGACTTGAGCAGCGCGGGATGGTCGGCGGGCAGTCCGGCGTCGGCGAGCGCGATGGCGGCGAGACAGGTGTCCCACACCGGGGACTGGCACGCCTCGATCATCCGCACCCCGTCCTCGGGCCAGACCGCGAAACGGTCGAGCGAGTCGAGGCCGGCCTTGATGACCGGGTGGTCGAGGTCGTAACCGAGCAGGTGCAGGGCGATCACCGAGTAGACGGCGGGCGGCTGGATGCCGCCCCAGCAGCCGTCCGCCTCCTGGCGCTCGATGATCCAGCGTGCGCAGGCGTTCATCGCCGAGCGCCGCACACTGCGCGGGGTCACCCGCCGGTAGACGTGCAGGACTTGGTCGAGGCGCTGGAAGATGCCGTCCCAACTGGTGATCGGGGCCTTGCGCTGCTTGGGGCTCGGCTGCTGGGGATTGATGTGCAGCTCGTCGATGCCGAACGGAGCCGGGCGGACCGGTCGGTGGGCGCCGACGACGGTCAGCGGCACGATGGTCTGCCGGGCCCAGCAGCCGAACGAGTAGATGTTCAGCGGCATCCACTTGGGCAGGTAGATCAGCTCGGGCGGCAGCTCCGGCAGGTCGTCCCAGCTCCACCAGCCGAACAGGGCGAGCCAGATCCGGGTGAACACCCGGCTGCCGGCCACTCCGCCCTCGCCCCGCGACCATTTGGCGGCAAGCGACATGTGTGCCTCGTCGGGGGCGTCACCGGCGAGCCGCAGCGCCACATACGCCTCGATGGTGGCCGAGAGGTCGCCCGGACCACCGTGGAAGGTCGGCCAGGCGCCGTCCTCGCGCTGCTGCGAACGGATCCAGCGGGCGGACGCGGCCAGGATCTTGTCGTCCCGGATGCCGAGGAACTCGCGCAGCAGCAGGTCCTCCGCATCCATGGTCACGTTCGTCTCAAGGTCGCCCTTCCACCATCCGTCGGCGTGCTGCCGTGCCAGAAGGTGGTCGGTGGCGCGCTGCACGGCACGCTGCGCCGCCGCCTCGGGAGCGCCGGCTGGATCAGGATCCGGCTCCGAGGTACTGCTGGCCGAGGGTGTCCGGTCGGTTGGCTTACCCGGACTGCCATCGGTCGTCGCTGTCATGGCTTCCCCTTTGCAGTTGAGACTTCTGCGGTGTTGGGGGCGGCCGTCGGCCGTCACATGAAAGGGACTGGCGACGTCAAACGCTCCACTGGGTTTTCTCTACTTCTCGCGAACCACCACAAAATCCGCCAGGCCGACAAGCTTCCGTTGAACGTGTTCCGGCATGTCCATCGAGTCGAGCGCGCCGATCGCGGTCGCGTACTGCCTCCTGGCCTCCTGCGAGGTCCATTCCCGGCCACCGGCTTCTTCGATCAACGCTGCGCGCAGGGCGAACTCTTCCTCGCTGAACGCATCGTTCTCCGGATTTTTCGCGTCGGCTGCCAGGAGTTCACCCAGCCGCTCGGACGCGGGGCCGCCCGCGGCGAGCGCGGCGACCACCGGCAGGGACTTCTTGCGCTGCCGCAGGTCACTCCAGGTCTGCTTGCCGGTGGTGGCCGGATCGCCCCAGATGCCCAGCAGATCGTCGATCGCCTGGAAGGCGAGACCGAGATGGTACCCGTACTCCTCCAGCGCGTCGGCGTCCGCCTCGGAGGCGCCGCCGAGCACCGCGCCGATGGAGGAGGCGCAGGCCAGCAGGGCGCCGGTCTTGTTGCCCTCCATCTCCAGGCACTCCTCGACGGTGACCCGTTCGCGGTGCTCGAAGGAGATGTCCTGCGCCTGACCGTCGATCAGTTTGCGGGTCGCGGTGGTCAGCCGGCGGGTGGCGCGGCCGGCGTCGACGGTGCCCTGTTCGAGCAGCACCTCGTTGGCGAGCGCGAAGAGCGCGTCGCCGACCAGGATCGCCTGCGCCGGGCCATGCACCTTCCACACCGTGTCGCGGTGCCGGCGCTGCTCGTCACCGTCCATCAGGTCGTCGTGCAGCAGCGAGAAGTTGTGCACGAGCTCCACCGCGACGGCGCCGGGGACGCCGGTCTCGGCGGGCGCGCCGGCCGCTTGCGCCGACAGCAGCGCCAGCGCGGGGCGGACGGCCTTGCCGCCGTCGCCGTCCGCGGGCCGGCCGGTGCTGTCGATCCAGCCGAAGTGGTAGGAGGCGACGGTGTCCATCGGGGGGGCGAGGCGTGCCACGGCCGCGCGGAGCACCGGAGTGGTCAGGATGCGGCCGTTCTCCAGCAGCCCGATGACGCTGTCAGCGGTCACGTTCTCTCCTCTTGTTGCACCAATAGCACTCATGCCGCCTCCAGGACGCCGTTGTCGAATGGCAGCCCGAGGGCGGTCACCGCGTCCCGGGAGGCGTACAGCCCGCTGCGTACCGCGCTTTCCATGGTCGCGGGCCAACCGGTGGCGGTCCATGCCCCGGCCAGGAACAGGCCGGGGGCGCGGGTGGCAGGTCCGGGGCGGAGAGCGGCGACACCCGGCGCGGGCGCGAAGGTCGCGGTGCGCTCCCGGGTGACGAAGAAGTCGCGGACGCCGGCGCCGCGAGCGGCCGGCAGCAGCTTCTCCAGCTCGGGCAGATAGCGGTCGCGCAGTTCGGCGACCGGCAGGTCGATCTCGTCCTGCGCCGCGGACTGGGACAGCGCCAGATACTGGCCGCCGCCGGTAAGTCCGGAGGTCTCGGTGCGATCGAAGACCCATTGGACAGGGCTGCCGAGCGCCGCGAGGAACGGCTGCCCGAGCACCCTGCGGTCGTAGATCACATGAACATTGAGGATCGGCGCGGTGTCGATGCGCAACAGTTTTTCCGGATCGTCCAGCGCGCCGGCCGGCAGCAGTCCATGGGTCTCGCGCTGAGGGACGGCCAGCACCACGGTGCCGGCGTCGAGTTGCGCCGGCTGGCCGGGTCCGGTCTCCACCGAGACCTGCCAGCCGCCGTCCGGGTCCGCCGTGATCCCGGTGGCCCGGGTCCGCAGCAGGGTGCGGACGCCGGCGCGGTCGAGCGCGGCGCGGGCCCGGTCGTCGTGGAGTTCGCCGAGCGGGGCCGCGGCCCAGCCGATGTCGGCTGCGCCCGGCTGCGAGAGCAGCCCGGTCTTGAAGACCATCGCGGCCAGGGCCAGCGAGGAGTCGCCCGCGACCGCGTTGAGGGTGGCCACTCCGACCAGGTCCCACAGCGCCTCGATGGTGCGCGGCGACTGGCCGCGGGCGGCCAGCCAGCTGCCGAAGTCGACGTCGTCGAGCACCGGGTCGGCGAGGTCGAGCCCGCGCAGCGCGAGGGCGGCGCGGCCGACCGAGGCGCGCTCGCGCAACGACAGGTGCGGGTAGCGGATCAGACTGGGCGCCAGATGCAGCGGCACCGGCAGCCCGACCCGGCCGATCCGGCCGAGGCGTCCGGTGGCCACGTCGCGCACCGGTACGTCGAGCCGGTCTTGCAGGGTGACCAGGTCGCGGGCGGCGATCCGGTCGAGAAACCACTGGTAGGCGGTGCAGCAGCGCAGGAAGACGTGCTGGCCGTTGTCGACGCTGAGGTCGCCGCGGCGGAAGGAGAAGGCGAGTCCGCCGAGCCGCGGGCGGGCCTCGGTGAGGGTCACCCGGACGCCGGCGTCGGCGAGCGCGAGCGCGGCGGTGGTGCCGGCCAGTCCGCCGCCGACCACCACCGCGGTACGCGGGCCGGGCCCGGTCCCGGACCGGACGGCCGGTCCTTCGGCGGTGTGGGTGCCGCTCATGCGCCCTCCCCTGGGTCGGCGCCCGGCGGGGTGCCGTGGGCCGTCGCGGAGGGTGACGCGGTGTGAGGGGCCCTGGTTGCCTGGTGCGGTTGGTTGCCTCCGGCCGAGCCCGCGCCCTCGCGGGTGGGACTCACGCGTCCCCCTGCGGCAGACGGGCGGAGCGGCGGGCGTCGAGGCCGGCGAGGCCGCGCAGCGCGACGTACGCCTTCTCCCGGCCGGGCAGCGAGACCCGGCCGCGCAGCACCGCCTCGGGGTCGGCGGCGATCCGCTCCAGCAGCCGGCGGTAGATGCCCGCCATGGCGGAGACACACGCGCCGCTGCGGCGGTCGAGCATCGGCAGTAGCTGGTAGCCGGTTTCGAACAGGGCCCGCGCGCGGCGCACTTCGAACTCCACCAGACCGGCGAAGTCGGAGCCGGCGGGCGCGGTCTCGCCCTGGAATCCGGCCGCGCAGCCGAATTTGGCGAGATCCTGGGCGGGCAGATAGGTACGGCCGTTGTCGGCGTCCTCGCGGACGTCCCGGAGGATGTTGGTGAGTTGCAGGGCGAGGCCGAGCGTATCGGCGTATTCGGCGGCACGTGCGGGATCGTTCCCACCGACGGTGCCGAAAACGCCGAGCGAAAGCCTTCCGATGGCGCCGGCCACACAGCGGCAGTAAACGGCCAGATCCTCCCAGGTTTCATACGTCTCGCCTCGAACGTCCATCTGAACGCCGTCGATGAGTTCGTCCAGGCCATCGAGCGGAAGGGTGAACTTGGCGGCCGCGTCGGCGAGCGCCACGGCCACCGGGTCGATGTCGTCCTCGGCGACCTCGCCGTCTTTGACCCGGGTGAGGGTCGCCCGGGTCAGATCGAGGCGGCGGACTTTCTCGTCCGGCGGGAGTTCACCGTCGCCGATGTCGTCGACCCGCCGGGAGAACGCGTAGAGAGCCGACATGGCCTGCCGTTTGGGAGTCGGCAGCAGTCGGATTCCATAGGCGAAGTTGCGGGCCTCGTGGCCGGTCACGGTCTCACAGTACCTGTATGCCGCAAGTACCTGTCCGGACGTGTGGGCGGAACCGTTCACGGTCCGGCTCACCCCTCTCTTCGCAATGTCGAACCCACCTCGCGCAGCAGGCCGGGCTTGGTGGCTTTGGGCGAAACCGCCAGCACGTCGTATCCCGCATTCTCCACGGCCGTCAGCGCGGCACGTCCACCGCCCACGAAACCGGCGAGTAGCAACCGGAGCCGGCCGCGGACGGTGCCGACCAGAGGCGCGCCCTCGGCCAGCAGCTCGCGGGCCCGGCCGGTTTCGAAGGCGATGAGTTCGCGGACCTGGGTGCCGGCACTCGGTGCGGCGAGGTCGGCCTCGTCCACCGAGAAGCGTTTCATGTCGTCGGCCGGCAGATAGATCCGGTCCTGGCCGAGGTCCTCGGCCACGTCCTGGAGGTGCTCGGCGATCTGGAGCGCGGTGCAGACCGCGTCCGACAGGCGGATCCGTTCGGGGGTGGCGGTGCCGGTGATGGCGAGCACCAGCCGGCCGACCGGATTGGCGGACAGTTCGCAGTACGCCAGCAGGTCGTCATAGGTGGCGTAGCGGCGCACCGACTGGTCCTGCCGGTTGGCGCCGATCAGCCCGCGGAAGGGTTCCGGGGTGAGGCCGTGCTTACGGACCGTCGGCTGGAGGGCTGCCAGCAGCGGATGCCGGGGCGTCGAGTCGAACACCCGGTCGAGATCGGCCTCGAAGGCGTCCAGCATCGCGATCCGGTCACCGGCCGCCGCCGGATCGAGGCCGAGACGGACCGCGTCGCCGCGGCCGCCGCCGGCCAGATCACCGTCACCGATGTCATCGACCAGCCGGGCGTATCCGTAGACCGCCATCAGGTCCTGACGCCAGGCACGCGGCAGAAACACCGGTGCCACCGGGAAGTTCTCGCGCGCGGCCTTGTCCAGGACGGCCCGGGACGCGTTGTCCCCGGTCACCGCGGGGTTCCCGGCACACAGGCGGCGAACGTGCCCCGGAGCAGGATGGTCCCGATCATCATGGCCGCCACACCCCCCGTTCTACACCGCGCGGTCGAATCTTCCCATTTCGGACACGCCGCACCAGGCTTCCACCACACCCGGTCTCGATCATCAGCAGGCTCCCAGCACCGGTACAGCTTACGTCCGGCCATCCCCCGGCGTACGCCGGGGGCGTGACCCCACGGACAGGTCTCGACAACGGTCACAACACACGACCCCCGCCGGATCATCCGGCGGGGGTCGCCCATCATGCCCTGGGAATGTTGCGGTTCGGTCACTTACCCGTGTGGGCCTCGTAGGCCTTGAGCACCTCGTCGGTGTCGCCGTCCATCAGCAGCTCACCCTTCTCCAGCCACAGCACCCGGTCGCAGGTGTCCCGGATGGAGTTGTTGTTGTGGCTGACCAGGAAGACCGTGCCCGCTTCCTTGCGCAGCTCCCGGATCCGGTCCTCCGAGCGCTTCTGGAAGGCGCGGTCACCGGTGGCCAGTGCCTCGTCGATCATCAGCACGTCGTGGTTCTTGGCGGCGGCGATGGAGAAGCGCAGCCGGGCGGCCATACCCGAGGAGTAGGTCCGCATCGGCAGCGAGATGAAGTCGCCCTTCTCGTTGATGCCGGAGAAGTCCACGATGCCCTTGTAGCGGCTGCGGACCTCCTCCTGCGACATGCCCATGGCGAGACCGCCGAGCAGCACGTTGGTGGCACCGGTCAGGTCGTTCATCAGCGCGGCGTTGACACCCAGCAGGGACGGCTGGCCGTCGGTGTAGATCTTGCCGCTCTCCGGCGGGAGCAGGCCGGCGATGGCCCGCAGGATCGTCGACTTGCCGGATCCGTTGGAGCCGATGATGCCGATCGCCTCACCGCGGTAGGCGGTGAAGGTGACACCGCGGACCGCGTGCACCCGGCGGATGTTGGGCGAGCCCTTGCGGGCCACCAGCCGGTAGAGGGCGGCGGTCGCGCTGCCCTTGCCGGTGCCGGCGCCGTACACGGTGTAGACGATGTGCACGTCGTCCACGATCACCGTCGGCACCCGGGTCTGGGCGGCCGGCGTGCTTACCAGGGTCTGCTGCTCAGCCACGGCCATATTGCTCTTCAGCCTTCCAGAAGTAGATGTAGCCACCGACTCCCACCAGCACGGCCCAGCCCACAGCGCTCGCCCACACATGCGGCGGGAGCTGCGAGGCGGTCACGCTGTCGATGAGCGCGAAGCGCATCAGGCCGATGTAGACCGCGACCGGGTTGATGTCGAGCAGGATGCGGACGAAGTGCGGCGCGGACGCGGTCAGCTTGTCGATGCTGTACATGACGCCGGAGACATACATCCAGGTGCGCAGGATGAACGGCATGAGCTGCGCCAGGTCGGTCATCTTGCTGCCGAGGCGGGCCACGATCATCGCCAGGCCGGTGTTGAAGACCCACTGGGTCAGCAGCGCCGGGATGACCAGCAGCCAGGACATGTCCGGTGTCTCACCGGTCATCAGCACGATGGCGAAGAGTACGAACATCGACATCATGAGCTGCTGGAGCTGCATCAGCGTGAACGCGATGGGCATCGAGGCCCGCGGGAAGTGCAGGGCCCGGATCAGACCGAGGTTGCCCGCGACCGCCCTGACCCCGCTCATCACCGAGGACTGGGTGAAGGTGAAGATGAAGATGCCGGTCACCAGGAAGGCGATGAAGTTGTCGATGCCCTTGCTGGTGCCGATCAGCAGACCGAAGATCAGGTAGTAGACCGCCGCGTTGAGCAGCGGGGTCATCACCTGCCAGAGCTGTCCCAGGCGTGCCTGGGTGTACTGGGCCGCGGTCCTGGCTTTGGCGAACTCGTTGATGAAATGTCGACGGCCCCACAACTGCCGCGTGTACTCCGTCAGCCCGGGACGGGCACCACTGACGGTGAGGCCGTACTTGGCCGCAAGCTGGGAGGGGCTGAGGCCGTCATCGGCCGAGGGTGCGGGTGGGGCACCGACGGCGACCGCACCATTGTGCGTTGTCTCGCTCACAGTTGACACTTTCGTCCTCAAGGTGCGCGCCGGGACACGGGGAATCCCAGGCTGCGCCTGATGCTCTCAGGTCTGAGCTTTTCAGATGATCGGGGGTCGGCCCAGCCGGGTCAACCGCCAGACCGTGCGCCAGCGCATCGGTCGGCGTTCTCCGCAAGGAGACGACCAGCCCTCCCGGAACCCGCCGAGCCAGGCGCGCAACGCCTGACGGGACGGCCGGCGCACCAGCGTAAGTGCGAACCATACGCCGAGATAGATCGGGACGAGCAGCCAGGGCAGGTTGCGACGGGCCAGCCACACCCGGTTACGCGCCACCAGACGATGGTAGACCGCGTGCCGGGCCGGTGAGGTGGCCGGATGGTGCAGCACCAGATCGGATCGATACTCGATCTGCCACCCCGCGTCAAGAGCACGCCAGGCCAGATCCGTTTCCTCGTGAGCGTAGAAGAAGGCCTCGGGAAGGGGGCCCACCTCCTCGATGACCCGGGTGCGGACCGCGCTGGCGCCACCGAGGAAGGTGGTGACCCGCGAGTCGCGCATCGGGTCGGAGGCGCGCAGCCGGGGCACGTGGCGGCGCTGGGTGGTCCCGGTCTCCGGGTCGGCGATCCGGAAGCTGATGATGCCGAGCTTCGGATCGGCCGCGAAGGCGGCCCTGACCAGCTCGCCGGTGTCCTCGGAAGGCAGCAGGCCGTCGTCGTCGAGGAAGAGCACCACGTCCACCTCGCGCCCGGCGGGACCGAAGAGCTCGATGCCGACGTTGCGGCCGCCGGGGATGCCCAGGTTCTCCGGCAGTTCGACGGTGCGCAGGCCCTCGGGCAGCGGCGGCAGCGGTGAGCCGTTGCCGACCACCGCCACCTCGATCTCCGGGCCGAGCTGCTTGGCCACCGAGTCCAGCAGATCCCGCAGCTCGGCCGGCCGGTTGCCCATGGTGATGATCACCGCACCGAGCTTCAGCGTGCTCATTTCAGCCTGCTCGACGCGAGGATGCTCACCAGGTGCAGCAGCGTCTGGAGCACCGCGACCGCGGCCAGCACCACGACCGCGATCCTGGTGAAGAGCAGATCGCCGTGCGCGTAGTCGGCGATCGCGGCCGCGAGGATCAGCAGCGACGCCTCGACGCCGCCGACCAGCCGGTGGAACTTCAGTGCCGACGCCGCCCGGCGGGCCAGCGCCATCCCGGACGAGCGGGGCACATTGGCGGTCTCCTCGGCGGCGGTCATGCCGCGGCGGGTCCGCGCCACGTCCACCAGGTCGGTCTCGGCCTTGATCAGGATCGCGCCGAGCGCCGCCAGCGTGCCGAGGAACGCCCACTGCCACTGGATGGCCGCGCCGTCCTGGTGGAAGACGTCGGCGGCCCGGATACCGAAGCCGACCAGCAGCGTCGCCTCGGAGAGGTAGTGCCCGACCCGGTCCAGGTAGACACCGACGGTGGAGGTCTGTTTGCGCCACCGGGCGAGTTCGCCGTCCACACAGTCCAGCAGCAGGTAGAGCTGGATCAGCAGGGCGCCGAGGATGCCGCCGGCCAGCCCGGGGATCAGCAGCGCGGCGCCGGCCGCCATCCCGGCCACGATCATCAGATACGTGTACTGGTTGGGGGTCAGTGGCGAGTTGAGCAGGACCCGGGTGCAGCGCAGCGAGATCTCGCGCATGTAGAGGCGCCCGGCCCAGTGCTCGCCGTTCTTCCGGTCCTTGATGCCACCGGGGTGAACGACCGGGCGCAGTTCAGCTACTGATGGCTTTGGCATAGTCGGCGTATGCGTCCCTGATATCGGTGTCGGACAGGTCGAGATGTTCCAGAATCGTGTAGCGCCCGGGGCGGGTCTGCGGGGCGTACGCCACCGCGTCGGCGAATTCCCGGTCGGTGAAGCCGATCTCCCCGGGCGCGACGGGCAGCCCGTGGTGGCGCAGCGCCTCGGCGATCAGCCCCGCGTCCTCGTGGGCGCCGCGCAGGTGCATCGCGAAGGCGGCGCCCAGGCCCACCTGCTCGCCGTGCGCGGCGGCCCGCTGCGGGTGCAGCAGGTCCAGGGCGTGGCTGATCTCGTGGCAGGCGCCCGACGACGGGCGGGTGTCACCGCTGATCGACATGGCGATACCGGAGAGCACCAGCCCCTCGGAGAGGGTGACCAGGAAGTCGTCGTCGCCGATGCCGCCGGGGTGCCGCAGCACCGACTCGCCGGCGCTGCGGGCCATGGCGGCGGCCAGGCCATCGATCGGCTCGCCGTTCTCACGGTGGGAGAGCTCCCAGTCGGCGATGGCCGACAGATTGGAGATCGCGTCGCCGATGCCGGCCCGGACGTAGCGGGCCGGGGCCTCGCGGATCACGTCGAGGTCGATGACCAGCGCTATCGGCGTGGGCACGCCGTAGGAGCCGCGGCCGTTGTCGTTGTCCAGCGTGGATACCGGCGAGCAGATGCCGTCGTGCGAGAGGTTGGTGGCGACCGCGACCATCGGCAGTCCGACCCGCGCGGCGGCGTACTTGGTGACGTCGATGATCTTGCCGCCGCCCAGGCCGACCACCGCGTCGTACCGCTTGCCGCGCATGGCGTCGGCGAGCTTCACGGCCGCGTCGATGGTGCCGCCCCGCACCGGGAACCAGTCGGCGCCCGGCAGTTCGGGGGCGAGCCGCTCGCGCAGCTTGGCGCCCGAGCCCTCGCTGACCGCGAAGGCCAGCTTCCCCGAGGTGGAGATCCGCTGGTCGGCGAGGACCTTCGACAGGCCGGCGAGGGCGCCGCCCCTGATGTCGACGACGACCGGCGAGGGGATCAGCCGGGTCAGTACTGGCACGCGATCTCCCGGCCCTTGGCGAGATCCGCGTGGTTGTCGATCTCGACCCAGGGCACGTCGCCGATCGGCGCCACGTCGATGGTGAAGCCGCGGTCGACCAGCTCCTGGTAGCCGTCCTCGTAGTAGAGCTGCGGGTCGCGCTCGTACGTGGTGCGCAGCGCGTCGGCCAGTTCCACCGCCGCGTCGCCCTCGATCAGGGTGACGCCGATGTACTCGCCGGTGGCCTCGGCCGGGTCCATCAGCTTGGTGATCCGCCGGACGCCCTTGTCCGCCTCGGCGACGACCTTCATCTCCTCGTCGGCGAGCTTCTTCCTGGTGTCGACGGCCAGGATGATCCGGCGCCCCGCACCGCGGGCGGCCAGCAGCGTCTTCTCGACCGAGACCGGGTGCACGGTGTCCCCGTTGGCCAGAATCACCCCCTGCCGGATCACGTCGCGGGCACACCACAGGGAGTAGGCGTTGTTCCACTCCTCGGCCTTGTCGTTGTCGACCAGGGTGAGGGTCACGCCGTACGCGGCCTCCAGCGCCGCCCGGCGCTCGTAGACGGCCTCCTTGCGGTAGCCGACGACGACCGCCACCTCGGTGATCCCGACCGCGGCGAAGTTGCGGAGGGTCAGGTCCAGCACGGTGAGGCTGTCCTCGGCGCCCTCCGGGCCGACCGGCACCAGTGCCTTGGGCAGGGTGTCGGTGTAGGGGCGCAGACGTCTTCCGGCGCCGGCCGCCAGCACGAGGCCGATCATGCGGGTTCTCCTGACTCGTCGTGTACGGCGGGGGCCCCGGAGGACACCCAGAAACGGATGCTCTCGGTGAGGACCAGGGCCGCCAGCACGGCGGCGAGCGCCCCCAGCGCGACCTGGAACCCCGAGTGGTGTGCGAGAGCGGCAGCGAGGACGGTCACCAGCAGCGCCCGGCCCTCGTGGCCGCCCGCCAGCTTCACCAGGGCCCGCGGCGGCGCCCCGGCGCCGCCGCGGATGCGGTACACCGTGTCGTAGTGATGGTAGGCGACCGCCGCCACCAGGCAGAAAGCGGCGGGCAATGCTCCGTTCACCTGGGAAGAGGCCGCCAGGCCCAGCACGGTTCCATACTCGGCGGCCCGGAACAGCGGAGGTACCAGCCAGTCCAGGGCGCCCTTCAGCGGCCGGGCCACCGCGATGCCCGAGGTGAGGACGTATACGACGGCGGCGAGCACCGGCCAGGCGCTGCCGCTCGGTGCGAGGGCGGCGGTGGCGGTCAGCGCCGCGGCGCCGGCCAGGGCGATGGCGGGCGGTGCGAAGGCGGGCAGCCGGCGCGCGAGCGGCCGGGTGAGGCGGGCGACGGCCTCGGCGAGCGGGCCGCTGTCCGCCAGGTCGGCCAGCGCCAGCGCGGCCCGGTCGGTGCGCCGGGCCTTCCTGGTCAGCGACCGCAGCACCCGTCCGGCGGTGGTGTAGCAGGCCGCGAGCGCGCAGCCGACCAGCAGGACGACGAAGGTGATCCGGGGGGTGGTGGCCGCGGTGAGCACCGCGATCAGCGCCCAGCGCTCGCCGATCGGCAGCACGATCATCCGGCGCACCCACACCGTCCAGCCGACGCTGTCCAGGCGGCCGGAGAGCGCGGCCGTCGGGCTGGTGTTGGCCGACGCGTCGTGGTTGGCCTCGTTGAACGCGAAGTCGACCACGTGGCGGCAGGTCTGGAGCACCATCGCGCCGAGCGCCAGCGCCCACACGTCGTCGCCGCCGCGGGCCGCGCCGAGGGCGAGACCCGCGTAGTAGGCGTACTCCTTGGCCCGGTCGAAGGTCGCGTCCAGCCAGGCGCCGAGGGTCGAGTACTGGAGCGAGTAGCGGGCGAGCTGGCCGTCGGTGCAGTCCAGGACGAAGGAGGCGAGCAGCAGCACACCGGCCGCGACGTAACCGGCCCTGGTCCCGGTGGCCGCGGCCGCGGCGGCGATCAGCGCCACCACCAGCGAGGCGGTGGTGACCTGGTTCGGGGTCAGGCCGTGGCGGGCGCACCAGCGGGCGATGTAGCGGGAGTAGGGGCTGATGCAGTGGGTGGTGAAGAAGCCGTCGCGGGACTTCACCGCGCTGCGCAGCCGTACCGCTTCCTCGTCCACGGCGTCGATGGCGGCGGTGGCCGCCGTCCGGCGGTCCTGGTCCTCGGGCACCGCGGCGACCAGGATGCCCAGGTCGGGGCGGTACGGGGCGGCGCCGTCCGCGTCCAGCACGGCGGCGAGCCGGTCCGGCAGGGTGTCGGCGGCGGAGCCGGCCGGGGAGAGCAGGACGCCGTGGGCACCGGGCGGCGGGCCCGCGGGCAGCCGGCCGGGATCGCCGGGACGGCCCGGCCGGCCGGCCTCGATGTGGCCGGACTCGCCCGGGAGGTGCGGGGCGGCGAGCGTCTTCGAGGCGGCGGCCGACTCCAGCGCCCTGGCCAGGGCCGGCCGGGCCGCCGGCTTGACCCCCAGCGCCCCCGGGATCGCGGCGGCGTCGAAGCGGGGGTCGGTCAGCGCCAGCCGCAGCGCGTGGCGGTGGCCGAGGAAGCGCGGGTCGACGAAGGCCACCCGGTCGGCGACCGGCACGGCGGCGAGCCGCGCGGCGGTGTCGGCCGGAGTGGCCGCCTCGACGACCTGGAACCCCAGCGCCCGCAGGTCGTCGGCGAGCGGCGACGGGGCCCCGGTGGCGGGGCCGGTGAGAATTGCGGTCGGCAGCGGACCCACTCCCTCAAGGCGTGCAAGGCGTGCGGAGAACGTGCCCATGGGCCGCCGGCAGCGGCGCCGGGCCGGGCACGTCGGCGAGGCTATCGGATCGCCGACGGCCGCCGTTCACTGCGTGTTCGCCGAAACGTGGCACATCCGATGTGATCATCATCCTCGATCAGTTCGGTTGTGGACAACCGGCCTCCCCCATCCGCCGTACGGGTGAGGTCCGCGGCGGGCGCACACCCCCGGACCACCCCTCATCACCGCAGGTCACCGTAGATGACAACGGTCTCCAGTACCGGCTTGCCCACCGTGCGTGACCGGTGTTGACTTGGCCGCCGCGGGCACCGAGGGCCGCGGCAGGGATCCGGCGGAGAGGGGACCGAGCCGATGGGGGCAGGGCACAGCCACGGTCATGACCGCGGGCACGGGCACGGACCGCACGGCGAGGGCCGTACGGTGAGCGCCCGGTACCGCGGCGGCCTGCGGATCGCGCTCGGCATCAGCCTGCTGGTGCTGGTCACCGAGGTGGTGGGCAGCGCGCTCACCGGCTCGCTCGCCCTGCTCGCCGACGCCGGCCACATGGCCACCGACGCGGCCGGCCTGGCCATGGCGCTGCTGGCCATCCACTTCGCCGCCCGCCCGGCGAGCGAGCGCCGCACCTTCGGCTTCGCCCGCGCCGAGATCCTGGCCGCGGTGCTCAACGCCGTGCTGCTCTTCGGCGTCGGCGCGTTCATCTTCTACGAGGCCGTGCGCCGGCTGATCACCCCGCACGGCATCGACAGCGGCGCCACGATCGTCTTCGGTGTGATCGGCCTGGTCGCCAACTCGGTCTCCCTGCTGGTGCTGATGCGCGGGCAGCGGGAGAGCCTCAATGTGCGCGCCGCCTTCCTGGAAGTGATGGCGGACGCGCTCGGCTCGCTGGCGGTGGTGATCGCCGCGGTGCTCATCTCGACCACCGGTTGGCGGCAGGCGGACTCGGTGGCGTCGCTGCTGATCGGTGTACTGATCGTGCCCCGCACCTGGCGCCTGCTGCGCGAGGCGGTGGACGTCCTGCTGGAGGCGGCGCCCAAGGGCGTCGACATGGCGCGGGTGCGCCGCCACATCGAGGGCCTCAAGGGCGTCGAGGGCCTGCACGACCTGCATGTCTGGACGATCACCTCGGGTCTGCCGGTGCTCTCGGCGCACGTCGTGATCAGCCAGGACGTGCTGGACGCGGTCGGGTACGAGAAGATGCTGCACGACCTGCAAGGCTGCCTCGGCGTCCACTTCGACGTGGAGCACTGCACCTTCCAGTTGGAGCCGGCCGGCCACGCGGCGCACGAGGCGCGGCTGTGCCACTGAGCTCGGCTGTGCCGCTGAGCTCCCGCCACGCGGCCGCCCCGGCCGCGGGCGGCGGGGGCGGGCGCCGGACCGGACAACGTGCCGGACACCCCGCCTGATACCGGCCGGACACGCCTGCGACACCGGGTGAGCCGTGTACCCACCGCCGCGCCCCGAAGCGCTGGTACGGGTGCGCGGTGCGGTCACGGGACCGGGGTGGGAGTGAGGCAGACTAAGCACCTGCCGTCGAACGCGAAGGATGGATATGCCCACCAGTCCTGCCACCGGCCGACCCGCCGCCCCCGAGCCGCTGTCCCCGAACGGGGTCATGGAACCGATCCTGCTGGAACTCGTCGACGAGAACGGCGTGACGATCGGTACGGCGGAGAAGCTGTCGGCACACCTGGCGCCCGGGCGGCTGCACCGCGCGTTCTCGGTCTTCCTCTTCGACGACGAGGGCCGGCTGCTGCTCCAGCGCCGGGCGCTCGGCAAGTACCACTCCCCCGGTGTCTGGTCGAACACCTGCTGCGGCCACCCCTACCCGGACGAGCCGCCCTTCGTCGCCGCGGCCCGGCGTACCGCCGAGGAGCTGGGAGTCTCCCCGGTGCTGATGCGGGAGGCGGGCACCGTCCGCTACAACCACCCGGATCCGGCGTCCGGGCTGGTCGAGCAGGAGTACAACCACCTCTTCGTCGGGCTGGTGCGCGACCCGCTGCGCCCGGACCCCGCGGAGATCGGCGAGACCGCCTTCGTCGGCCCGCAGGCGCTGGCCAGGCTGCGCGCGGACGGGCCCTTCTCCGCCTGGTTCCAGACCGTGCTCGACGCGGTGCTGCCGACCGTGCGCGAGGTGACCGGCGGCCGGGCCGGCTGGTGAGCGGGCCCGGCGGACCGGCGGCGCGGCGGACGGCGGCGCGGCGGACGGCGGCGCGGCGGACGGCGAACCGGTCCCCGCGCGGGTGACGGCGTCAGTCGCCGGCGAACCGCAGCGGCAGGGCCGCCCAGACCACCTTGCCGCCGCTCGGGGTCCGCGTGATGTCGCAGGAACCGCCGGCCTCGTCGGTGATCGCCTTGACCAGCAGCAGTCCCCGGCCGCCGGTCCGGGCGTGGTCGGTCGCCAGCGCCTTGGGCCGGTAGGGATGGTTGTCCTCGACCGCCACCCTGATCCAGTCGGCGCCGATCGCGATCTCCACGGCGGTCTCCGGCGAGAGCACCGCCGCGTGTTTCACCGCGTTGGTGACCAGCTCCGAGACGATCAGCAGCAGTCCGTACCGCAGGTCCTCGTCGATCGGCACACCCAGGTCGGCGATCAGTTCACGAACTCCGCGCCGCACCTGGGGTACGGACGAGTCGACGGCCGGGGCCGTGAAGCGCCACACCCCCTCGTACGGTCGCGGGATGCGCACCTGATCCGAAGCCTGACCTGCCGGGATGCTCCCGCGGACCTCCATGACCGCACCCACCGTCGCTTTCTCGTGGCATGTCTCCGCTTCCTCCGCCGACGCTCCGGCAGCCTCCGCCTCACAGGAGGAGAGTCTTGGCGTCTATTCCAGGCGCATGTGCGGGAAACCGTAAGTCCGCACCTTTCCTCGACTTCCGACCGCTTTTGACCGGATTCGACCTCCTGACCTGCAATTTCGGCGTAGTTTCGCTTTAGATAGGACCACTCGACCCATGCAGGACAAACGCACGTCCGGTCCCGGTCTGCCGGTCCGTGTCGAGGACGGCACCGCGACGGTCACCATCAGCAATCCGCGCCGCCGCAACGCGATGACGCTCGCCATGTGGGAGTCACTGCCCCGGCTGCTGGCGCCGCTGGCCGCCGACCCGCGGGTACGGGCGCTGGTGCTCACCGGCGACGGCGACACCTTCTGCGCGGGCGCGGACATCAACGAACTGACGACGCCCGACGGGCTGCGGCGCTCCCAGCGGGCGGCGGTCGAGGCGGAGGAGGCGGTGGCGGCCTTCCCCAAGCCGACGCTCGCGGTGGTGCGCGGCTTCTGTGTGGGCGGCGGCTGTCAGCTCGCGATCGCCTGCGACCTGCGCTTCGCGGCGGAGGGCGCGCGGTTCGGGGTGACCCCGGCCAGGCTGGGCCTGGTCTATCCGGCGGCGGGCACCCGGCGGCTGGTCGGGCTGACCGGCCCGGCGACCGCCAAGCACCTGCTCTTCTCGGCCGAGCTGATCGGCCATGAACGCGCGCTGCGCACCGGCCTGGTGGACGAGGTGCTGCCCGCCGCCGACCTGGCGGCACGGGTGCGGGAGTACACCGCGGTCCTCGTCTCCCGCTCTCAGCTCACCCAGACCGCGGCGAAGGAGTTCGCGGCGGCGCCGCCGGCCGCGGAGCGCCTGGCGTACTGGGCCGAGCAGGTCCGTGGGGCCGGTGACGCGGCCGAGGGGTCGGCGGCCTTCCTGGAGCGCCGCGAGCCGCGCTTCACCTGGTCACCGCCGGTCGACTGACCGGCCGGGCGGCCCGCCCGGTTGACTTTGATCGGGTGAGCCGCCGATCGGCTGAGTCGCTGCTCGGCCGGCGGCCCGACCGGCACGGGTCAACGGCGGGCCCGCCCGGCCCGGCGGACAGCACGACCGCCGCCGGCGGCGGCCCTCACCGATCGGACCGGGTCGCCCCGACCTTGGGTTTGTGCTGGGTGATCCCGGACGGCATCGCCGGGTGGCGGCCGAGCAGGACGACCCCGAACACGATCGCCGCCAGCCCGACGGCCGCCCACGCCAGCGCGCCGGGGGTGACCCGCAACCGGTCGCCGAGGAAACCGACCCCGCACGCGATGCCGGCCAGCGGCTGGGCGGCCGTCAGGGAGGGCAGCGAGTTGCGCAGCGGCGCCATCTCGAACGCGCTCTGCACCAGCAGGATGCCGGTCAGGCCGATGACCGCGACCGCGTAGGGCTGCCAGTGCGAGAAGAGGTCGGCCACTCCGTCGTCGCCGATGATCTCGCCGCAGACCCGGGTCAGCGCGTCCTGGAGCCCGTAGAGCAACCCGGCGGCCAGCGCCAGCAAGGCCGCTTTGCCGCCGGGCTGGAGTCTGCGGCTCTTGATGACGAGCAGTACCGCGAGGCCGGCGACGATGCCGAAGACCAGCCAGTGCCGTAGCGCCCCGGCCTCGTTCCCGCCGCCGCGTGGTCGTCCGGCGACGATGAAGGCGGTGACACCGGCCGCGAGCAGGGCGACCCCGCCCCAGCCGGACCAGCCGAGGGGCTGCCGGGTGAGCCAGCGGGACAGCGCCAGGGCGAAGAGCAGGTTGGTGGCGGTCAGCGGCTCGACCAGCGAGACCTCGCCGTAGCCCAGCGCGATGGCGGCGAGTACCTGGCCGATCGCCCCGAGCGCGAGACCGAGCAGCCAGTCCGGCATCCGGGCGAGATCGAGCAGCAGCCGGAAGGAGAGGAAGTCGGCGAGCGGGGCACGCATGGCCGCGCGCTGCTGGAGCACGAATCCCAGCCCCAGGCAGCAGGCACCAGCCAATCCGAGCAGGAACACGGCCACCCGGTCACTCTAACGCCCAGGTCGGGCCGCCTGAGCGGTGCGGCGCGGCCGGGGTCGGACCCGGCCGCGCGCCGAGTGGCCAAAAACCGTACCCCCGCGGTGTCCTGGCGATTCCGCGGCGGTCCGGGAT
Organism: Streptomyces sp. NBC_01190; assembly: GCF_045039895.1. NCBI lineage: Bacteria > Bacillati > Actinomycetota > Actinomycetes > Kitasatosporales > Streptomycetaceae > Streptomyces > Streptomyces sp. NBC_01190. The sequence continues at coordinate 6,710,672 of NZ_CP108580.1, read as the reverse complement.
TTCCCGGCGCCCCGTGACAGGGCCGCGTCAGCGCGATATCGGGCGCGTGTCATGGCCGTGCCATCGCTGGGGCATGGCTGTGGGTCACGGTCGGGCCGCCGGCACCGGCTCGGCGCTGTCCCACACGGTGAGGAAGGCCAGCCGCAGGCAGGAGGCGAGCGCCGGGTGGTCGATGTAGAGCGCGGTGGTCGCGCCGGTGCCGGCCACCGGGTCCGGCATGTCGCACAGCACGAGTGAGGCGTCGGCGACCACCAGCTTCAGCGGCAGCCGCGCGGTGAACCGGCTCTCCTCCCCGGCCGCGCCGAACCTGCGGACGCTCTCCAGCACCTCCAGGTCGTCCAGCGCCTCGTGGGTGTAGATGGCGCGGACCGAGCCGCCGGCCCTGCGCAGCCGCCGGACGGCTTTGATGCCCGGGGTGTTCAGCGCCGGAGCCACGATGGGCGGCTTGCAGAAGCTGAGCAGCTCCTCCTTGGCCTGGGCCTGGATGTCGGTGAACGCCTCGGCGATGGACTTCGGGTCGCGGAGTATCTCCACGTAGTCCAGCGGCACGGTGTGGGTACGGCCGTCGGCCCAGACCGGCACGAGGCTGGCGGTGAGCGCGGTGGAGAGCTCGTCGAGCCGTTCCAGCGCTTCGCGCTGGAGGGCCATCAGCCGGGCGACGGCGAGTTCGGGGGCGACCGCGGAGAAGGTCGCGACCCGGCCGGGGTGCGCGGTGGCGAGCCGGCGCCGCACCAGTGCGTCGAGCACGTCGTAGACCCGCTGCCTCGGCACGTCGGCCTCGCGGGCGACCTCGGCCGCCGTATACGACTCGCGGCGGACGAGGGCAAGGTAGACCCGCGCCTCGTAGCGTGCGAGACCCAGCGCGACGAGGTCGTTGACCGGTCCTTCCTCCGTCTCCATGGCGCCTCAAGGTATACGCGGGAGATCGTCCGGCGGAAGCGGATCCGGGACCCGCGGCGGAACAGAGCCGGATCCCGGCCGGGAGAAGCCGAGGGGAATCCTTTGCCATAACCCGGTGGTCCCTTGGTGCGGTGCTCACTACCTTCAAAGCGGTCACCACTCAACGGGGTGGCACCTCGCAGCAGTTGGCGGTGACGGAGCGTCGCTGACAGCAGATCACCAGTGAACGTGCGCCACACGAAGTCCCGGGCGATGCCGCACCGCGCGATCGGTTGTCAGCTGTGACCATGTCCGAACCATGGTCGTCGTTGTCATGACCTTGACATGTCGAACGGATGCGCACGCCCTCGGGAGCCGATCCCCCCATGGAGGGCAGTTCATTGCAGTCGATGAGTACCGGCCGGGTACGACGTGCCGTCCGCCGGGTCGCCGTCGCGCTCGTCGCGACCGGCGCACTGGTCACCGGTGGCCTGATGGCCACCGCGGCACCGTCAGTCGCCGCCACCGCGGCGCCCACCCACGCCGTCGCCGGCTCGGCCGTCACCTCGGCCTCGGCAGTACCGACCGAGCGTCTGTGCGCCACCCCCGCCAAGGGCTTCATGTCCTGTATGGCGCTGGTCCGCACCGATGTCACCCATCACCTCGGCGTCACCCCGGACGCGACCCCGTCCGGATACGGCCCCACCGACCTCCAGAGCGCCTACGCCCTGCCGTCGAGCGCCGGTTCCGGCGCGACCGTCGCGATCGTCGACGCGCAGGACGACCCCAACGCGGCGGCGGACCTCTCCACCTACCGCACCCAGTACGGGCTGCCCGCCTGCACCACGGCCAACGGCTGTTTCCGCAAGGTCAACCAGACCGGCGGCACCAGCTACCCCACCGCCGACTCCGGCTGGGCCGGTGAGATCTCACTGGACCTGGACATGGTCAGCGCGGTCTGCCCGCAGTGCCACATCCTGCTGGTCGAGGCGAGCTCGGCGAACATGGACGACCTGGGCACCGCGGTGAACGAGGCGGTCTCCCTGGGCGCGAAGTACGTCTCCAACAGCTACGGCGGCGACGAGGACTCCAGCGACACCACCGCCGACTCGCAGTACTTCAACCACCCCGGCGTGGCCATCACCGTCAGCTCCGGTGACGAGGGATACGGCGCGGAGTACCCGGCGGCCTCCAAGTACGTCACCGCGGTCGGCGGCACCGCGCTGAAGCGCGCCAGCGGCACCACCCGCGGCTGGTCCGAGAGTGTCTGGAACACCTCGAGCACCGAGGGCACCGGCTCCGGCTGCTCGGCCTACGACGCCAAGCCCACCTGGCAGACCGACACCGGCTGCTCCAAGCGCACCATCGCCGACGTCTCCGCGGTCGCCGACCCGGCCACCGGCCTGGCCGTCTACGACAGCTACCAGGCCAGCGGCTGGCAGGTCTACGGCGGCACCAGCGCCTCGTCGCCGATCATCGCCTCCGTCTACGCGCTGGCCGGTACCCCGGCCGCCGGCACCACGCCCGCCTCCTACCTCTACGCGCACACCGGCTCGCTCAACGACGTGACCAGCGGCTCCAACGGCTCCTGCGGCAGCAGCTACCTCTGCACCGCCAAGGCCGGCTACGACGGCCCGACCGGCCTGGGCACCCCCAACGGCACCGCGGCCTTCACCAACGGCGGCGGGGGCGGCGGCGGCAACACGGTGACGGTCACCAGCCCTGGCAGCCAGTCGACCACGGTCGGCACCGCGGTCAGCGTCCAGGTGCACGCCAGCGACTCGGCGTCGGGCCAGAGCCTGAGCTACAGCGCTTCCGGGCTCCCGGCCGGCCTGTCCATCAGCTCCTCCGGTCTGATCTCCGGCACCCCGACCACGGCCGGCACCTACAGCGTGACCGTGACGGCGACCGACTCCACCGGCGCCAGCGGCTCGGCCTCCTTCACCTGGACCGTCAGCACCAGCGGCGGTGGCGGTGGCTGCACCGCGGGGCAGCTGCTGGCCAACCCGGGCTTCGAGAGCGGCGCCACCTCCTGGACCGAGTCCTCCGGCGTCATCGACAACAGCACCGGCGCCCCGGCCCACAGCGGCTTCTACAAGGCCTGGCTCGACGGTTACGGGACCACCCACACCGACACCCTGTCCCAGTCGGTGACCATCCCCTCCACCTGCACCAGCGCCACCTTCACCTACTACCTGTCGATCACCACGGCGGAGACCAGCACCACCACCGCCTACGACAAGCTGACCGTCCAGGCCGGCAGCACCACCCTGGCCAGCTACTCCAACATCAACAAGAGCAGCGGCTACGTCCAGCACTCGGTCGACCTCACCCCCTACAAGGGCACCACGGTCACCCTGAAGTTCACCGGCACCGAGGACTCCAGCCTCCAGACCTCCTTCCTGGTGGACGACACCGCGGTCAACGTCAGCTGACCCGCTCGTCATGAGGTAGCACGTCCGCACACACCGGCCCCGACGGGCCGGAGATCGAAGGACCCGGACCGGCCCCCACTGCCGGTCCGGGTCCTGGCCTCTCTCGGGCCACCTTTCGGCGAGGGGCGCCGGCTCAGCGCACGTCGACGGTGACCGTCCACTGACGGATGGCGTCGCAGGACACCTCGCCGGGCCCCGGCTTCGGGCAGACCCGGTGGCTGCCGCTCACCTCGGCCCGGCCCTTGAGCACGCCGAGGTAGACGCCGGGTGAGACCTCCTTGAGCGCGGCGCCGTGCTCGGCGGCGCCGTCGTCCTGGCCGAGCCGCAGCCGCAGCACGCTGCCGACCCGCAGACAGGTGGTGCTGTCGGTGCCGCCGGCGATCACCCGGTCACCACACGCGGAAGGCGTCGCCGACGCCGATGTCGAGGCGGACGCCGAGGCCGACGGCGCCGGCGCACCCGGATCCCGGCCCGGCTGGGTGGCATCGCCGCCGGCGCAGCCCGTCACCACCGCGAGAGCGGCCGCCGCCGCGACGGCCGCGGCCAGGGTGCTCGCCCAGCGGGAGCGCGTCGCCTCCGTTGTCGCCATCTGCCGTCCCCCGTTTCCCGCCCGCCATCGCCAGGTCGGCTCTTCCTGCCCAGCCCGTGTGCCCGACCCGCTCCCGGGAGCGGCCGGACGGGGATGGGACGCGGCGGCCGGACAATCGGTTCCACGGTCCGCGGGTGTCCGTAGTGGCCGGGGCCGTGGGTCCGTGGGTCCACGGCGACAAGGGCCGTTGGCGGAAGGCGGCTTCGGCTCAGTGCTCGGTGATCCGGCCTTCCGCGACCTCGATCCGCCGGGTGACCCGCACCGCGTCGAGCATCCGGCGGTCGTGGGTGACCAGCAGGAGAGTGCCTTCATACGTGGCCAGGGCGGCCTCCAACTGCTCGATGGCGGGCAGGTCGAGGTGGTTGGTGGGCTCGTCGAGCACCAGGAGGTTGACGCCTCGGGCCTGGAGCAGGGCCAGCGCCGCCCTGGTCCGCTCGCCGGGCGACAACGTGGCGGCGGGCCGCAGCACATGGGCGGCCTTCAGCCCGAACTTGGCGAGCAGCGTACGGATCTCGGCCGGATCCAGGTCGGGCGCGGGCGCCCGGAAGGCGTCGAGCAGCGGTTCGCCGCCCCGGAACAGCGCCCTGGCCTGGTCGACCTGCCCGACGAGCACGCCGGGGCCGAGCGTGGACCGGCCCTCGTCCAGCGGGAGTCGGCCGAGCAGCGCGGCGAGCAGTGTCGACTTGCCGGAGCCGTTTGCGCCGGTGATGGCCACCCGGTCCGCCCAGTCGATCTGGAGGTCGACCGGGCCGAAGGCGAAGTCGCCGCGGCGGACGCGGGCGCCGCGCAGCGTCGCCACCACTGATCCGGAGCGGGGCGCGGCGGCGATCTCCATCCGCAGCTCCCACTCCTTGCGGGGCTCGTCGACGACATCGAGGCGTTCGATCATCCGGTCGGTCTGGCGGGCCTTGGCGGCCTGCTTCTCGCTGCTCTCGGTCCGTGCCTTGCGGGCGATCTTGTCGTTGTCCGGCGCCTTGCGGACCGCGTTGCGCAGCCCCTTGTCCATCCAGCCGCGCTGCATCCGGGCGCGGGCTTCGAGGCCGGCCCTGGTGTCGGCGTACTCCTCGTACTCCTCGCGGGCGTGCCGCCGGGCGGTCTCCCGCTCCTCCAGATAGGAGGCGTAGCCGCCGCCGAAGACGTTGACCTGCTGCTGGGCGAGGTCGAGTTCGACGACGCGGGTGACGGTGCGGGTCAGGAACTCCCGGTCGTGGCTGACCAGTACGGTGCCGGCCCGCAGGCCGGTGACGAACTTCTCCAGCTTCTCCAGACCGTCGAGGTCGAGGTCGTTGGTCGGCTCGTCGAGCAGGAAGACGTCGTAGCGGCTGAGCAGCAGGGAGGCGAGCCCGGCGCGGGCCGCCTGGCCGCCCGACAGCGCGTACATCTCCAGGTCGAGGCTGACGCCGAGGCCGAGCGTGGCGGCCGCCTCCTCGGCGCGTTCCTCCAGATCGGCGCCGCCGAGCGCGAGCCAGCGCTCCAGGCCGGTCGCGTAGGCGTCGTCGGAGCCGGGTGCCTGGTCGACGAGGGCCTGGGTGGCGGCGTCGAGTTCGGCCTGCGCGGCGGCGACCCCGGTCCTGCGGGCGAGGAACTCGCGGACCGTCTCACCCCCCGGGCGCCGCTCCGGCTCCTGCGGAAGGTGCCCGACGGTGGCGGTCGCCGGACTGAGCCGCAGACTGCCGTCCTCCGGCACGGCGAGGCCGGCCAGCAGCCGGAGCAGCGTGGACTTCCCGGCCCCGTTGGCACCGACCAGACCGACCACGTCCCCGGGCGCTACGACCAGGTCGAGCCCCGAGAAAAGCGTACGGTCGCCGTGTCCCGCGGCGAGATTCTTGGCAACGAGGGTGGCACTCATCAGACCTCGAACCCTATCGCCCACCCCCCGCTCCGTGCGGTCCGCCCACGGAAAGCCCGCCCGGGTCTGCGCACCGGCAGGCCGCCGCGTGGCCGGCTCGCCAGATCGCGGCGGTTTGCCGGGGCGGCTGTCGCGGAAAAAAATGCAAGCACGCTTGATTGTTTTTGGGCGCACTGCCACGCTCGTCCCGCGCGGCCCGGGAAAGCGATCGCTTCTCACCGCGCCGCGCTCTCTCCGTACGGAACCGTCCGAGGGGTGGACCATGGCCGATCCGCGCTCCGTCACGACTCTGCTCGATGATCTGCGCGCCGAGAGCGACGGGCTCGACCGGCTGGTGGCCGGGCTCAGCGCGGCGCGGTGGGCGCTGCCCACGCCGGCCGAGGGTTGGACGGTGGCCCACCAGATCGCCCACCTCCACTGGACCGACGGGCGGGCGCTGCTCGCGGTGGAAGATCCGGACCGCTTCACCCGTGAACTCGCGGTGGCCGCCGAGCGCTGGAACACCCTGGTCGACGAGGGCGCGGCGGCCGGCGCCGAGCTGCCACCGGACGTGCTGCTGGCGCGCTGGCGGGCCGGCCGTGCCCGGCTGGCGGCGGCGCTCGACGGTCAGCCGTCCGGGATCCGCTTCCCCTGGTACGGGCCCCCGATGAGCACCGGGGCGATGGCCGGCGGGCGGCTGATGGAGACCTGGGCGCACGGCGAGGACGTGGCGGACGCCCTCGGAGTGTCCCGGCCGCCGACCGCCCGGCTCTGGCACGTCGCCAGGATCGCGGTGGCGGCCCGCGACTACGCCTTCGCCGCGCACGCCCGGCCCGTGCCGACCGCTGAGTTCCGGGTCGAACTCACCGCCCCCGACGGTACGTTGTGGACCTTCGGACCGCCGGACGCGGCGCAACGGGTATCCGGTTCCGCGCTCGGCTTCTGTCTGCTCGCGGTGCGGCGGCGGCACCGCGACGACGTGGCCGTGGTGGCCAAGGGCCCGGACGCGCGGACCTGGCTGTCCGTGGCGCAGGCGTTCGCCGGCCCGCCGGGTGAGGGCCGGGCGGCGGGCCAGCTGCCGGGCGCGGCGGTGAAGCCGGCCGGAGCGGGCTCGTGAGCGCGCTCGACCTGGGCGGCGCGGAGTTCGCCGAGCGCCGCACCGTGATGTTGGAGCGACTGGCCGAGGTCGACGCCGCGCACGCCGAGGCGCTGGCCGGCGGCGGCGCCAAGTACCAGGAGCGGCACCGCGGGCGGGGCAAGCTGACGGCCAGGGAGCGCGTCGAGTTGCTGCTCGACCCGGACACGCCGTTCCTCGAACTGTCCCCGCTGGCCGGCTGGGGCAGCGACTTCACCACCGGCGCCTCGATCGTCACCGGTGTCGGGGTGGTGGCGGGCGTCGAGTGCGTGGTGACCGCCAACGACCCGACGGTGCGCGGCGGCGCGAGCAATCCGTGGACGCTGAAGAAGGCGCTGCGCGCCAACGAGATCGCCGCCGCCAACCGGCTCCCGGTGATCAGCCTGGTGGAGTCAGGCGGCGCCGATCTGCCCAGCCAGAAGGAGATCTTCATCCCCGGCGGCGCGCTCTTCCGCGATCTGACCCGGCTGTCCGCCGCCGGTATCCCCACCGTCGCGGTGGTGTTCGGCAACTCCACGGCCGGCGGGGCGTACGTACCGGGCATGTCCGACCACGTGATCATGGTCAAGGAGCGGTCCAAGGTCTTCCTCGGCGGTCCGCCGCTGGTCAAGATGGCGACCGGCGAGGAGAGCGACGACGAGTCGCTGGGCGGCGCCGACATGCACGCCCGGGTCTCCGGTCTCGCCGACCACTTCGCGGTGGACGAGCCGGACGCGCTGCGGACCGCCCGCCGCGTCGTCGCCCGGCTCAACTGGCGCAAGCTGGGGCCGCGGCCGCGCCCCGAACCGCGGCCGCCGCTCTTCGACGCCGAGGATCTGCTGGGCATCGTGCCGGGCGACCTGCGGACCCCGTTCGATCCGCTCGAAGTGATCGTCCGGGTCGCGGACGGCTCCGAGTTCGACGAGTTCAAGCCGCTCTACGGGCCGAGCCTGGCCACCGGCTGGGCGGAGGTGCACGGCTATCCGGTCGGGATCCTCGCCAACCGGCGGGGCGTGCTGTTCAGTGCGGAGTCGCAGAAGGCCGCGCAGTTCATCCAGCTCGCCAACCAGCGGGACATCCCGCTGGTGTTCCTGCACAACACCACCGGCTACATGGTCGGCCGCGAGTACGAGCAGGGCGGCATCATCAAGCACGGCGCGATGATGATCAACGCCGTGTCCAACTCGCGGGTCCCGCACCTCTCGGTGCTGATGGGCGCGAGTTACGGCGCCGGGCACTACGGCATGTGCGGTCGCGCCTACGATCCGCGGTTCCTCTTCTCCTGGCCGAGCGCCAAGTCGGCGGTGATGGGCCCGGCCCAACTCGCCGGCGTGCTTTCGATCGTGGCGCGGGAGTCGGCGCTGTCGAAGGGGCGCGTCTTCGACGCGGCGGCCGACGCGGGGTTGCGGGCGATGGTGGAGCAGCAGATCGAGGCGGAGTCGCTGCCGATGTTCCTGTCCGGGCGGCTCTACGACGACGGGGTGATCGATCCGCGCGACACCCGCACGGTGCTCGGCCTGTGTCTTTCCGCCGTCCACAGCGCCCCGGTCGAGGGCGTGCGGGGCGGCTTCGGCGTCTTCCGGATGTGAGGTGCTTGGCTGATGAACGGTGAGTCCGAGGTCGCGGCGGCTCCCGCCGGCGCGGCCGGCGCCGCCGAAGGGGGTCCGGGCGCTTCCGCCGGGCCGGTACGGCCGGCGATCGGGTCCGTGCTGGTGGCCAACCGGGGGGAGATCGCCCGGCGCGTCTTCCGTAGCTGCCGCGATCTGGGGATCGCCACGGTGGCCGTCCACTCCGACGCGGACACCGGCGCGGCGCACGTGCGTGAGGCGGACGCGGCGGTGCGGCTGCCGGGCCGGGCGCCCGCGGACACGTATCTGCGGGCCGATCTGCTGGTCGCTGCGGCCCGGGCGGCCGGCGCGGACGCGGTGCATCCCGGGTACGGATTCCTCTCCGAGAACGCCGGGTTCGCGCGGGCGGTCCGCGACGCCGGACTGGTCTGGATCGGGCCGCCGGCCGAGGCGATCGGGGCGATGGGGTCCAAGACCCGGGCCAAGGAGTTGATGGCGGCGGCCGGGGTGCCGCTGTTCGCGGCGCTCGACCCTTCCGCGGTGACCGCCGCGGATCTGCCGGTGCTGGTGAAGGCCGCCGCGGGCGGTGGCGGCCGGGGGATGCGGGTGGTCCGCGAACTCGGCTCACTGGCAGACGAGTTGGCGGCGGCCGGGGCGGAGGCGGCGGCGGCCTTCGGGGACGGCGAGGTGTTCGTCGAGCCGTACGTGGTCAGCGCCCGGCACGTCGAGGTGCAGGTGCTCGCCGACGCGCACGGCACGGTGTGGACGCTGGGCGAGCGCGACTGCTCGGTCCAGCGGCGCCATCAGAAGGTGATCGAGGAGACCCCGGCGCCGGGGCTGTCCGCCGAGGTGCGGCGGGCCCTGCACGAGGCGGCGGTCCGGGCGACCCGCGCGATCGGCTACACCGGGGCCGGCACGGTGGAGTTCCTGGTCGCACCCGGCGCGGACGGGGCGGCGCGGCCCTACTTCCTGGAGATGAACACCCGGCTCCAGGTCGAGCATCCGGTGACCGAGTGCGTCACCGGGCTCGACCTGGTGGCCTGGCAGATCCGCGTCGCCGAGGGCGCCGCGCTGCCGCCCGTGGCACCCGGCCCGCGCGGCCACGCGATCGAGGCGCGGCTCTACGCGGAGGATCCCGGCCGCGACTGGCAGCCGCAGCCGGGCCCGCTCCATCTGCTCGAAGTCCCCGGTGTCGACGTGGAGTTCGCGGTGGTCCCGGGCCGGGAGGCGGGCCTGCGGCTGGACGCCGGGGTGACCGGCGGCGAGGAGATCGGGGTGCACTACGACCCCTTGCTGGCCAAGGTCATCGCCTGGGCCCCGACCCGCGCCGAGGCCGTCCGCCGGCTGACCCACGCGCTGACCCGCACCCGGCTGCACGGCCCGGCCACCAACCGCGACCTCCTGGTCGAGGTCCTGCGCCACCCCGATTTCCGCACCGGAACGCCGACCACGGCATTCCTCCAGCAGCACGCCGCCGAGTTGGGCATCGGCGGGGCCCCGGCCGGATCCACGGCGCCCGAGCCCGGACCGAAACCGTCCGTAACCGGGCCGGAGGGCGTGGACCGCCTGGGGCGGCAGGCGGCACTGGTGGCGGCGGTTGCGGACGCGGCGGCTCGTACGGCGGCGGCGGCCGTGAGCGGCGGGCCGGTCGCGGCGCGGCTCGGGGGGTGGCGGAACGTGGCCTCGCAGGCGCAGCTCAAGCGGTACCGCGCCGAACCCGGCGGCCGGGTCCATGAGGTCCGTTACCGCCACGGCCGGCTCGGCCCGGTCGCCGAGGACTTCCCGGATGTCACCGTGGTGTCCGCCACCCCCGCCCGGGTTGTGCTGGAAGTCGGCGGCGTGCGGCGGGCGTTCGACGTCGGCGTCTACGGCGACCGGGTGTACGTGGACTCCCCCGTCGGCTCCGCCGCGCTGACCGCCCTGCCGAGGTTCACCGCCCCGGGGGCCGATGCCGCGCCGGGCTCGCTGCGGGCGCCGATGCCCGGCACGGTGGTCCGGCTCGGCGGTGCGGCCGCGGGCGACCGGGTCACCGCCGGACAGCCGCTGCTGTGGCTCGAAGCGATGAAGATGGAGCACGTGATCACCGCGCCGGCCGCCGGCACCCTCTCCGAACTCACCGCCGAGATCGGCCGGCAGGTCGAACTCGGCGCCGTACTGGCCGTCGTCAAGGAGGACACGGGACCATGAGCACGGCTTCTGGCACCTTCGACAGCGCGTTGCTCGACACCGAGGAGCGGCGCGCGCTGCGGGCCGCCGTCGGCGAGTTGGGCCGGCGCTACGGCCGCGACTACTTCACCGCCACCGTCCGCGCGGGCAAACAGACCGACGAGCTCTGGCAGGAGGCGGGCCGGCTCGGCTACCTGGGGGTGAATCTGCCCGAGGAGTACGGCGGCGGGGGCGGCGGCCTCACCGAACTCTCCATCGTGCTGGAGGAGTTGGGCGCGGCCGGCTGCCCCCTGCTGATGCTCGTGGTGTCTCCCGCCATCTGCGGCACGGTGATCGCCAGGTTCGGCACCGAGGCGCAGAAGCAGCGCTGGCTGCCCGGACTGGCCGACGGCTCGCGGCGGATGGCCTTCGGCATCACCGAGCCCGACGCCGGTTCCAACGCGCACCGCATCACCACCACCGCGCGCCGCGATCCGGCCACCGGCGGATGGCTGCTCACCGGCCGCAAGGTCTTCATCTCGGGCGTGGACATCGCCGATGCCACGCTGATCGTCGGCCGGACCGAGGACGCCAGGACCGGCCGGCTCAAACCGTGCCTGTTCATCGTGGAACGGGACTCCCCCGGCTTCGACTTCCGGCAGATCGAGATGGAACTGTCCGCGCCGGAGCAGCAGTTCCAGCTCTTCCTCGACGATGTGGCGCTGCCGGCCGACGCGTTGGTGGGCGACGAGGACGCCGGGCTGCTCCAGCTCTTCGCCGGGCTCAACCCGGAACGCGTCATGACCGCCGCCTTCTCCATCGGCATGGGCCGCTACGCGCTGGCCAGGGCCGTCGAGTACGCCGGCACCCGCACCGTGTGGAGCGCCCCCATCGGCGCCCACCAGGCGATCGCGCACCCGCTGGCGCAGGCCCATATCGAGTTGGAACTTGCCCGGTTGATGATGCGGAAGGCCGCGTATCTCTACGACGCGGGCGACGACATGGGCGCCGGCGAGGCCGCCAACATGGCGAAGTACGCGGCGGCGGAGGCCGGGGCGAAGGCGGTCGACCAGGCCGTGCACACGCTCGGCGGCAACGGGCTGACCGCGGAGTACGGTCTGGGGTCGCTGCTCACCGCGTCCCGGGTGGGCCGGATCGCCCCCGTCAGCCGGGAGATGATCCTCAACTTCGTCTCGCACCACACCCTGGGCCTGCCCAAGTCGTACTGAACGGCCGCGCCATGATGGGAACCGCGGGACGGCGGCCGGCCGGACGACCCGGCGACCACCCGACCGGACAAGCCGTACACGCTGAACACCCTCAACAACACCGCACACGCCGTACCGACCGACAGGAGCCCGTACGTGACGACCGCGCCCCTGGTGCGCCTGGCACACGACCGCGGTGTCGCCGTCCTCACCCTCGATTCCCCGCACAACCGCAACGCGCTCTCCGCCCGGCTGATGGACCAGCTCAGCGACGGGCTGACGGCGGCCGCCGCCGAGCCCGGCACCCGGGCCGTGCTGCTCACCCACACCGGCGGCACCTTCTGCGCCGGGGCCGATCTGCGCGAGGCGGGCGCCGCGGCCGGGCCCGGCCGGCTGGTGGACCTGCTGCGGCTGATCGCCGGGACGCCCACCCCGGTGGTGGCGGCGGTGCACGGGCACGCCAGGGCCGGCGGACTGGGGCTGATCGCCGCCTGCGACATCGCCGTGGCGGGCCCGGCGGCCACCTTCGCCTTCACCGAGGCCAGGCTCGGCCTCGCGCCCGCGGTGATCTCGCTGCCGGTGCTGGCCCGCGCCGACCCGCGGGCCGTCGGCCGCTACTTCCTCACCGGCGAGACCTTCGGCCCCGCCGAGGCCATCGCGATGGGCCTGGTGACCGCGCCCGCCGAGGCGCTCGACACGATCCTGGACGGACTGCGGGCCGGCTCCCCGCAGGGCCTCGCCGAGTCCAAAGCGCTCACCGCCGAACGGCTGCGCGGTGCCCTCGACGAGCGGGGCGCCGCCGTGGTCGAGGTCAGCGCCCGGCTCTTCGCCTCCGCCGAGGCCGCCGAGGGCATGCGGGCGTTCCTGGAGAAGCGGAAGCCGTCATGGACACCATGACCGGCCGGGCGACGACCGAGCGGGCGCCGACCGACCGCGCGCCGAAGCAGGACCGCAGCCGCGCCACCCGGCTGCGGATCCTGGAGGCCGCCGTGGCCTGCCTGGCCGAGCGCGGCTGGTCGGGCAGCACGATCGCGGTGGTCTGCGCCAGGGCCGGGGTCTCCCGGGGCGCCGCCCAGCACCACTTCCCCACCCGTGAGGAGCTCTTCACCGCGGCCATCGCCCAGGTGGCCGAGCAGTGGCTGACCACCGTGCGGGACCGGGCCGGGGCGCTCCCCAGCGACGATCCGGACCGTACGTACGCGGTGGTGGACATGCTGGTGGCGGTCCACACCGGCCCGCTCTTCCGGGCCGCCCTGCACCTGTGGGTGACCGCTGCCGACGAGGAGGCGCTACGGCCCCGCGTGCAGGCGCTCGAGGCGCGGATCGGCCGGGAGACGCACCGGCTCGCGGTGGAGTTCCTGGGCGCGGACGAGTCGCTGCCGGGCGTCCGGGAGACCGTGCAGGCCACCTTGGACATGGCCCGCGGGCTCGGCCTGGCCAATCTGCTCACCGACGACACGACCCGCAGGACCCCGATCGTCCGCCGCTGGGCGCAGATCCTGGACGTGGTGCTGGGTGCCGAGCCGCCCGGCCGCTGACCGGCGGGCGGCTCGCCCCCGCTCGCGGTGGGATACGGGGTGGGGCCGCCGCAGGGGTGCGCCTGGCGCCCCCGGACGCGCCCGCCTCAGTGCAGGGACGCGTCCGCCGGGCCGGTGGCGAGCCGGGTGAAGCGGACCCGCAGGCCGCCCCGCTGCGGCGAACAGCAGAAGAGCCCGGCCCGGGCCTCGGCGGTCGGGTCGAGCCAGGCCAGCCGGATCATCCGCCACGGCTCGTCGCCCGACCTGGCCCGTACGGTCACCGCGTCTCCCGACCGGCTGACCCGGACCGTCACCTCGCGGCCCGCCCACGCCGGGACCGGGGCCAGTGACCAGTCGGAGGTGCCGTGGGTGACGACCGCGCCCAGTTGCGGCTCCCCGTCGGACACCTCGACGCCCGCCTTGATCCAGGTTCCGGCGTCGACCCGCACCAGCGCGCCGGCCTGGTCGTACAGCTCGGTGAAGTCGGCGACGAAGGTCACTTCGAGCGCGCTGCCGATGGGGAAGGGCACGAGCAGGGCGTGGCCGGTGTCGCGGACGAAGCCGTAGCTCGTGGTGCGCCAGAAGTCGCCGCCGTCGCGGGTGGTGACCACGAGGGCGGCGCCGTCCTCGGCGACGTCGGCGGGCGGATTGAGCCAGGTGCCGGCGGACCAGCCCAGGTCACGCTCGGTCGGTGAGGTCACGGATGTACCGCCATTCGGTGCCGCAGGGTTGATAGCCGAGCCATCGGTTGACGGCCAGCATGGGGCCGTTTCCATCATCGTTGCTGGTGTAGGCCGCCCGCAGCCCCCGCGCGCGGGCCAGCCGCAGCGAGTGGGTCTTCGCGGCCTTGGCCAGCCCCCGGCCCCGGAACGCGCGGCGGGTGCCGGTGCCGCCCGACCAGTACCGGGCCTCGCCGTCGGTCTGGACGATGACGAGGGCGGCCACCTGGCCGTCCACCACCGCGACCGTACTCAGCCCGGCGTCGAAGTCGGGCCGGTCCCAGGTGATGGCCCGCCAGTCCGGGAAGCTGATGGCGTCGGCGGCCACGTCGCCCGGTTCGTCCCTGAAGCTCTCCAGGTCCGTCTCGTACAGCGGCCGGGGGTCGTCGGCCCAGTCGGAGGCGGGCAGCAGCCGGACGCCGGCCGGCCGGGGCGCGGGCTGGTCGGGCAGCGGGCTGCCGGGACCGAGGTCGAGCCGCAGAAAGCTGGCGGGCCGGCCGCGCCGGTAGCCGTGGCGGGCGGCGAACGCGTGCGCGGCGGCTTCGTCGGCGGCCCAGGCGTAGGCGGTGGTGGCCCCCGCCTCGGCCAGGTGCGCCTCGGCGGCGGCGAGCAGCGCGGTGCCCGCGCCGCGGCCCCGGTCGGCGGGGCGCACGGCGGGGTTGACGAAGCCGAGGCCCGGATCGCCGGTGTCCGCGAAGAGGCCCACCCGGGCGCAGCCGACGGGCCGGCCGTCCTGCTCGGCGATCAGCACGGTGTAGCGCTGGCGGGCCGGTGAGGCGACCGCCTGGGCGTGCACGGCGGTGGCGGAGGTGACGAAGTGGGGTGAGGTCTCGCGCAGCACGGCGGCAACGCTGTCGGCGTCCGCGCGGGCGTATTTTCGTATGACCAAGGACACGGAGAGGCACCTTACGCCGGCGGCGGGCGTGGGGGCTTTTCGCTGCGCTGGGCTCCCGCTGTGCGGTGGCGCGGCTTCTGCTTCTGCTTCTTCTGCCGTGGCTGGGATGATCCGCGGGCCCGCGGCGGTGGCGATTTGGTCTGACGGTGCACACCCCGTAAGGTGATGTTCACCGACGCGGGGTGGAGCAGCTCGGTAGCTCGCTGGGCTCATAACCCAGAGGTCGCAGGTTCAAATCCTGTCCCCGCTACACAGAGAAGGGGCCCGGCGCTGTCGCGCCGGGCCCCTTCGGCTTTTTGGTCCGCGCCCTCGCCCACGCCGTGCCCGCACCGATATCGGGGCCCGATGCCCTCAGGCGGTGCCGTTTTGCCTGGGGGCGCGAGGAACTGCGCGCTCAGCAGGCCACCCGCCGCCAGCCGGCAAACAACCGCAACCGGCAAGCGGCCGACCCCGCAGGCCCCCGCACCCCGCAGGGGCCCTCACCTGCGGTGCCGCTCCTCCTCGTACCACCGTCGCCACTCCGGCCACGGCTTCCGTTCGGGTGGCCGCTCCTTGTCCGCGGGGGCCTTCTCCGCCGGGCGGTACGGCGGGACGTTCCGGCCGGGCTGATACCGCGCCCCCTGCCGCATCCGCCGGACCACCAGCGCGACGTCAGCCAGTGCGATCGCACTGATCGCCGCCAGCAGCCCGGCCCACCCGGGTTGGTCGGCAAAGGCAAACCCGACCGCGGCCCCCGCCGCCCAGACCACCCCGAATATGGCCAGCCCCAACCGCAACCGCAGCGGGCTGCGGGCCTGAATCGGTTCTGATCCGCTTCTGCGCATAGGCGCCATCTCCCTCCTTCCAGCATCCACCCGTTTCCCGCCCGACGGGACCTCCCGCCCACCCGATTCCGACCGGCCGGGCAGCCCCGGCCCGGGGGCGGCGCCGACGCGCGGCGGGCCGTCGCGGGCCGGGCGCCGGGCCGGCCACGGGCGGGGTCGGCGCAGCGACGCGCCGTGGAGGTTTGGCGGCGGGCGTGGCGCGCCAGGTAAGGGCATGACCAGTGAACGATCCGTACCGCACAGCCCCGCCGTCGTGCTCTCGGAGGAGATCGCGGACGCCCTCGCGCGGCGCGCCCCTGTCGTGGCCCTGGAGTCGACGATCATCGCGCACGGGCTGCCCCGGCCGCGCAATCTCCAGGTCGCCCGGGAACTGGAGGGGATCGTGCGGGACGCCGGCGCGGTGCCGGCCACCGTGGCGGTGCTCGACGGGGTGCCGAGGGTCGGCCTCGGCAAGGACCAGGTCGAGCGGATCGCCGAGGATCCGGCGCTGCGGAAGCTCGGGTTCCGCGATCTGGCCCCCGCGGTGGCCACCGGGGCCAGCGGGGCGACGACCGTCTCCGGCACCGCGTTCCTGGCGGCGCGGGCCGGTATCCGGGTGTTCGGTACCGGCGGGCTCGGCGGGGTCCACCGGGGCTGGGTGACGGTCCAGGACGAGTCCGCCGACCTGTCCCTGCTGGCCAGGACCTGGATCACCGTGGTCTGCGCGGGCGTGAAGTCGATCCTCGACGTACCCGCCACCCTCCAGCGGCTCGAAACGCTCGGCATCGGGGTCATCGGCTTCGGCACCGACCGCTTCCCCGGCTTCTACCTCACCGACTCCGGCGAGCCGGTGGACTGGTCGGTCGCCGATCCCGGCCAGGTGGCGGCGGTGATGGCCGCGCAGGACACGCTGGGCGGCCACCACTCCGCGCTGATCGTCGCCAATCCGGTCTCCCCCGAGCTGCAACTCGACCCCGAGCTGCACGACCGGGTCCTCGCGGAGGCGCTCGCCGCGGCCGACCGCGAGGGCGTCAGCGGCCAGGCGATCACCCCCTACCTGCTGGCGTACCTCACCGACCGCACCTCGGGCGCCTCGCTGGAGGCGAACCTCGCGGCGGTACGCGGGAATGTGGCGCTCGCGGCGGCCATCGCGGTCCGCTGGGCGGGGCGGTCCGGGGCGTGAGCGCGGATCCGGTCGCCGGGCGCGGCGACGCCGTCTCCCGGGCCCCGGCCGGCCGGGCGCCGAGCGACCCGGGTGCCGGGCCACCGCCGGCCGCGACGTCGGCGCGGCCACCCGCGCCGCTCGTCCGGCCACCCGCACCGCGCGGGCTGCTCGTCGTCGGGGATGTCGTCACCGACGTGGTGGCGCGGCACGCCGAGCCGCTGGCGGCGGATACCGACACGGCGGCGCGGATCGCCGTGCGGCCGGGCGGCGCGGGCGCCAACGTGGCCTGCTGGGCGGCCCGTTGCGGTGCGCGTGTCCGGCTGCTCGGCCGGGTCGGCGCGGACAGCGCCGACTGGCACCGGGCCGAACTGCGGGCGGCGGGCGTCGATCCGGTGCTGCGGATCGACCAGGACCTGCCCACCGCCGTGGTGATCGCGCTGGTCGACGCGGCGGCGGAACGCACCTTGGTGACCGACAGCGGCGCCGCCTTCCAACTGGGCCCGGCGGACTGGGCGGAGGAGCTGCTCGACGGCTCGGCACGCGTCCACCTGTCGGGCTATCTCTTCTTCTCGCCGCCCGGCCGGGAGTTGGCCGCCGTCGTGGCCAAGTCGGCCCGCGCCAGGGGCCTGCCGGTGAGCGTCGACCCGGCCTCCGCGGGTTTCCTGCGGCAGTTCGGCGTGCCCGGTTTCCTCGACGCGGTCAGCGGTACGGATCTGCTGCTGCCCAATGAGGCCGAAGCCGCCCTGCTCTCGGGGCAGGCGGAACCGGCAGAGGCGGCGCGGGAGTTGAGCGCACGCTGCGGCGGCGCCGAGGTCGTGGTGACACTGGGGGCGGGCGGCGCGCTCGCGGCGGTGGGCGGCCGGGTGGTGGCCCGGGCGCCGGCCGTGGCGGCTGGGGCGGTGGACAGCACGGGCGCGGGCGACGCCTTCACCGGCGGTCTGCTGGCCGCCCGGCTGGCCGGCGCCGATCTGCCGACGGCGCTGGCCACGGGGTGCCGTGCCGGAGCGGCCGCGGTGACGACGGTCGGTGGGCGGCCCCCGAAGGCCGGTTGACCGCCCTCAGAGGGCGTCCCAGGGCGCGGACTCGTACACCTCCCCTATCCGCTTGAGGAGTTCCGCTCCGGTGGGCACGCTCGTAGCATCGACGCTTTCGACCGGGACGACGCCACGGGAGTTGCCCACGAAGACGCCCTGGTAACCGGGGATGTCGGCGAGCCGTACCGGACGGCTGGTCTGCGCGATGCCCGCCTCGCCGAGCCGGCGCTCCAGCACTTGGAGCGTGACCCCGCGCAGCAGCGGCGCCTCGGGCCAGACCACGGTGTCGCCCTCGATGAACCCCACATTGGTGACGGCGCCCTCGGCGATCGTGCCGTCCGGGCCGGTCAGCAGGGCTTCGTGGTAGCCCTCGGCCTCGACCTGCCGGACGTGGTACCGCTGGGCGAAGCCGCCGAGGTGCTTGAGATGGGCGACCGGCCGCTGATAGGGCACCGACTTGAGCCGGTACGGGCCGCCGGCCGCGTGGGCGGGCGCCCCGACCTTGACCATGACGGCGACCGGGGCGCCCGGCGCGTCGTCCGACGGGAAGACGTAGACGCGCACGGAGGCGTCGGTACGGCCGGCCGACCCCAGGGCGTGCCGGACGAAGGCGCGGACCCGCTCGCCGTCCAGCTCGGCGCCGAAGAGCTCACGTGTCGCCGCGTCCAGCCGGGCGAGGTGGAAGCCGACCCCGCGCACCCGTCCGTCCCTGACCTGCATCGCGGTGAAGTGCCCGTAGCCGCCGAGGGCGGGGGCGAGGGTGGCCACCGTAGCGGCCTCACCGTCGATCTCGATCAGCGGCGAGGCGGGATCCCGCGTCATCGGCTCTCCTTCGATCTGCCCGGCACCGTCCCGGCCCGCCGCGAAGCGCGCCGCCTCATCCCGGCAACGCCGCCGTCAGGTCCAGCTCGACCAACTGCCCGGCGAATCCTAGGGCGTGTTTTAGAAGTCCCTCCCCCAGCTACCGCTGGGGGTGCCCCCACCGCCCTTGCGATCTGGGGGTACCCCCGGACGAAGTCTGGGGGAGCACCAGACGCCGTGAGCCCCGCCCTGCGGGCGGACGACGCTACTTCTAAAACACGCCCTAGCCGCGCCACCCCGAGCAGCGTGCTCGCCGTACTGAAGGCGGCACCGATCGGTGAGGCGTTGAACGCCTTCCAGACCGCGGAAAGCACCGCCCGCTCGTCACTGACCACGTAGATCACCGACCGCACCACGTCCCCCGGCCCGGCCCCCACCGCCGCCAGCGCGACCAGCGCGTTGGCGGCCACCTGTCCGG
Source organism: Streptomyces sp. NBC_01190 (assembly GCF_045039895.1). Classification (NCBI taxonomy): domain Bacteria; kingdom Bacillati; phylum Actinomycetota; class Actinomycetes; order Kitasatosporales; family Streptomycetaceae; genus Streptomyces; species Streptomyces sp. NBC_01190. Next base: position 6,691,494 of record NZ_CP108580.1, on the reverse strand, counting down.
CCTGCCCGGCATAATCCCCGGCCCCGACCAGCTCCCCCGCGGCGTCCAGCGGACATTGCCCCGCCACATACGCCATCCGCCCGGCCTCGACCACGGTCACATGGTGATACCCCGGGGTCCGATGCAGCCCCGCCGGATTGACCTTCTCCACCCGCACACCTCCATGATCCCGTCCCGGGAGCGAGACCGGTTCGCCCGCCTCGTCCCCGGGCCCTGCCGAAGAGCCTGGGAAAAACGAAAAGACCCCAGAGGCTGGGGTCTTTGGTTGGGTGTCCGAGGGGGGACTTGAACCCCCACGCCCGATAAAGGGCACTAGCACCTCAAGCTAGCGCGTCTGCCATTCCGCCACCCGGACCGGGTGTGCCGTTCGCGACCGGGGAGGTCGCGGCGACGGGGTCCACGATACCAAGGAATGGGACCGCTTCTCACCTGCGATTGCCGGGCCCGCGGTGGGCGGGCTGCCCGGGTGGTCGAGGGGCGCGGGCGGCACGGGGCGGTGCCGGCGGGTGGCGCGGGAGGGCGCGGTCAGGCGGGGGTGTCGTCCGGGCGGGGACGGGCCGCGATCGCCCGGTGGTGGCGGACGACCTCCTCGATGATGAAGTTGAGGAACTTCTCGGCGAAGGCCGGGTCGAGGCGCGCCTCCAGCGCGAGACGGCGCAGGCGGTCGATCTGGTCGGCCTCGCGGGCCGGGTCGGCCGCCGGAAGGTCGTGCGCCGCCTTCAGCTCACCGACCTGCTGGGTGCACTTGAAGCGCTCGGCGAGCAGATGGACGAGAGCCGCGTCGAGGTTGTCGATGCTGCCGCGCAGGGCCCGCAGCTTCTCCACGGCCTGCTCGGCACCGGCCAGCGTGCTCTTGGCGGTCGGCTGATCGTTCATCTCACTCGGCCATCCTTCCGGATCCCGGCGGTGATCGGTACCGCCCTTCTGGGCCCTTGTCGGGCTTTCCTGATTCACCCTATGGCACCCTTCATGAGCAGCAACGACCGCATCAGCTACAGCTACGAACCGGGGCGATGAGGCTATGGGACGGGTCACCGAGCGGCGCCGTGTACTGCGGATCAGGGACGGAGCGGCCGGCCACCGGGCGGACACGCTGGTCGCCGAGGAGCCGCTGGAGATCAGGCTGAACGGGCGGCCGCTGGCGATCACCATGCGGACCCCGGGCGACGACTTCGCGCTGGCGATCGGCTTCCTGGTGAGCGAGGGCGTGGTCGCGGCGGCCGACGAGGTGGCCTCGGTGGTGTACTGCGCGGGGGCCACCGCCGACGGGGCGAACACGTACAACGTCGTCGATGTGGCGCTCGCGCCCGGGGTTCCGCTGCCGGACATCACGCTGGAGCGCAACGTCTACACGTCCTCCTCGTGCGGGCTGTGCGGCAAGGCCAGCCTGGACGCGGTACGCACCGCGACCCGGCTGCCGATCGCCGAGCCGGACGGCGCCTGGCTCACCCCGGAGTTGCTGGCGACGCTGCCGGAGCGGCTGCGGGCGGCGCAGGCCGTCTTCGAGCGGACCGGCGGGCTGCACGCCGCCGCGCTCTTCACCGCCGAGGGCGAACTGCTCGACGTCCGGGAGGACGTGGGGCGGCACAACGCGGTGGACAAGCTGGTGGGCAAGGCGCTGCGGGAGGGGCGGCTGCCGCTGGCCGACCGGATTCTGATGGTGTCGGGCCGGGCCTCCTTCGAGCTGGCCCAGAAGGCGGTGATGGCCGGCATCCCGGTGCTCGCGGCGGTGTCGGCGCCGTCCTCGCTCGCGGTGGACCTGGCGGCGGAGTCGGGGCTCACCCTGGTGGGGTTCCTGCGCGGCAGCTCGATGAACGTGTACGCGGGCGAGGCCCGTATCGCGCTGGGGGTCCGCGCGGCGGACTGACCGGCGCGAGGTCCGCGCGGTCCGCGATCACCGCGTCGGCCCGGGGTGGTGCGGGGCGATGGAGCGGCCGTGACAGGGCGGGGCAGATTTCGTGCAGATCCACGGCCGCCCGGCGCTCCCTGGGGCGGCGGGATCGCCGCGCCCTCCTTGTCAGGCAAGGGATGCGCACCTCACCAGCACAAACTTCCGAAAACTCGGGCTGTGCCGTACCTCTCCCGCCGGAGCCGGGGATCGGATACCTTACGGGCCCCCGAGCGCCCTCTAGGAGCACATCAGTTGCGTCAGTTCACTGTGCCACCACTGGTCACAGCGCCTCAGGCCGGCGGCTTGGCGGACGCCGTCTTCGGCAACGCGGCGGCGGCCCCCGACGCCGTGGTGCTCAGCCGGGCCGACGGAGCTGGCGGCTGGCTCGACGTGACAGCAGCGGAGTTCCACGACCAGGTGGTCGCGGTGGCCAAGGGGCTGCTCGCCGAGGGCGTCCGCTTCGGCGACCGGGTGGCGATCATGTCGCGGACCCGCTATGAGTGGACGCTCTTCGACTTCGCGCTGTGGGCGATCGGCGCGCAGTCGGTGCCGGTCTATCCCACCTCCTCCTCCGACCAGGTGCGCTGGATGCTCAACGACTCGGGCGCGGTCGCCGCGATCGTGGAGCACGAGGACCACGCGATGACCATCGGCGCCGCCGTGGACGAGCTGCCCCGGCTGACCCGGCTGTGGCAGCTCGACGCCGACTGCGTCGGTGAACTCACCGAAGCCGGGCGGCAGATCGGGGACGACGTGGTCGAGCGGCACCGCCTCGCGGTCACCCCGGACGCGGTCGCCACCGTCATCTACACCTCGGGCACCACCGGGCGGCCCAAGGGCTGTGTGATCACCCACGGCAACTTCATGGCCGAGACCGACAACGTGGTCGCCCGCTGGGAGCCGGTCTTCGCCGCCAAACCGACCGAGGTGCCGTCCACCCTGCTGTTCCTGCCGCTGGCCCATGTGTTCGGCCGGATGGTGGAGGTGGCGTGCGTACGGCACCGGATCCGGCTGGCGCATCAGCCGAGCATGACCGCCGCCGACCTCATCCGGGACTTCGCCGCCTTCCGGCCGACCTTCGTGCTGGCGGTGCCCTATGTCTTCGAGAAGGTCTTCCAGGCCGCGCGCCGCAAGGCCGAGACCGGCGGGCGGCTCGCCGTCTTCGAGAAAGCGGTGGACGTCGCGGTCCGGCACGCGGAGGCGGTCGAGGCCAAGGCGTTCGGCACCGGCCCCGGACCGAGCGCGAGTCTGCGGATGCAGCACCAGCTCTACGACAAGCTGGTCTACAGCAAGGTGCGGGACGCGCTCGGCGGCCGGGTGCGGCACGGCATCTCCGGCGGCTCGGCGATGGAACGGCGGCTCGGCCTCTTCTTCTGCGGCGCGGGCGTCACCATCTACGAGGGCTACGGCCTCACCGAGTCCACCGCCGCGGCCACCGCGAACCCGCCGGAGCGGACCAGGTTCGGCACCGTCGGTCTGCCGGTCCCCGGCACCACGGTGCTGATCGCGGACGACGGCGAGATCTGGATCAGCGGCGGGCAGGTCTTCGCCGGGTATCTGGGCAACAAGACGGCCACCGACCAGGTGCTGCGGGACGGCTGGCTGGCCACCGGCGACCTCGGCGCGCTCGACGAGGACGGGTATCTGACGATCACCGGACGCAAGAAGGAGATCCTGGTCACCAGCGGCGGCAAGAGCGTCTCGCCGGCGCCGCTGGAGGACCGGGTACGGGCCCATCCGCTGGTGGCGCAGTGCATCGCCGTCGGCAACAACCGGCCCTACGTGGCGGCGCTGGTCACCCTGGACCAGGAGGCGGTCGCCCACTGGCTGACCATGCGCGGCAAGCCGCGGCTGAGCCTGGCGGAGCTGGTCCTCGACCATGATCTGGAGTCCGAGATACGGCGCGCGGTGGTGGCCGCCAACACCCTTGTCTCGCAGGCCGAGTCGATCCGCACCTTCCGCATCCTGGCCGGGCAGTTCACCGAGGAGCACGGCACCCTGACGCCGTCGATGAAGCTGAAGCGGCGGGTGATCGAGAGCGCGTACGCGGGTGAGGTGGAGGCGCTGTACGGGGCGTGAAGCCGTACGGGGGCCGGAGCGGGGCCGGAGCGGTACGGGGTCCGAGAGCCGTACGGGCCCGGCCGCGCGGTCGGCCGGGGTGGACCCGGGCCCGGCGGATCAGCTGCCCGGCGGCCGGTCCCCGGCGGGGAGGGCGCCCTGCTCGTTGAGTTGGCGGGTGCGCGCGCTGAACTCCGAGCGCCACTCGGCGGTCTCGGATTCGACGTTGTCCCGCACCGCGTCCACGAGACGGCCGATGAGCGCCAACTGCCGCTCCACTTCGGCCGGTTCGAGCGGGCCGTGCGGTCGGACGCCGACCGGACCGGCGCGCAGCACGTCGGTGGCCCACTCCAGCCGTACGGCGTTCAGCTCGGCGCGCAGCGCGTGGGCGACGCCGATGTCGCGCATCCAGGTGGAGGAAAGCCCGAAGAAGTGGTCGAAGCCCTTGCAGCCCGCCGCCACGGCGAGCAGGACATAGCCCCAGCCCTGTCCCGAGCCGCCGGCCGCGACCGTACCGAGCGGGACGGCCGCGCCGGCCACCGCGAAGACGATGGCCAGACCCTGGAGGGTCCGGGAGGCGGTGCGCTTGCGCTGCTTGTCCCGCAGATACCAGTCGATGGTGTCCTCGGCGCTCCGCTCGGCCCACTCCCGCAGCCGGGCGAGCGCTTCGCGCTGAGCGGCGGGATCCTCCGCGCTGACCGCGGGAAAGGGCCGAATCTCCAGATCCCGACGCCTCCCCCGGCCTCCGTCCGCCCGCCCCTCCGGACTTGCCATCAGCTCCACCCCCACCCGCCCCCAGTTCCCCGGAAGCCCGAGATTAGCGCCTCAGCGACCGAGCAGGGACCCGGCCCTCCGGGCCCCGCCAGGGGCGCGAGGAACCGCGCGAGCAACCCCCCACCGGCGGACGATCCGGCGCCAACCCCAGGGGGCTGGGCGGTGCGGACCCCCGCCACAGCCCGGCTCGGCGTCACGGTCCCGCCAGGGGCGCGGGGAACTGCGCGAGGACCCCCCACCGGCGGACGATCCGGCGCCAACCCCAAGGGGCTGGGCCGCGGGGGCGGGTGACACCGGCCGACCGGAATCGCCACATTCATGACCTTGCGCGAAGTTCGTTGAAATTTACCTACGCCGAACTACGTAACCGGGCCGCAAGACGCCGGGGCAAGCTCCGTTCATGTGGCCGCCCTACGCTCTTCCCCATGCTGGACTACGACGTCGAGGCGGCGCACTACGACGCGACCCGCGGGGGTGTGCCAAGGGCCTGGTCAGCGGCCCGCGCCATCCTCGCCCTGGTGCCCGAGAGGGCAGGCACCCTGCTGGATGTGGGGTGCGGCACCGGTCTGGTCACCGAGCGGCTGATGCGGCCGGGGCTGCGGGTACTGGGGACGGACGCGTCACCCGGCATGGCCGAGCTGGCCGCCCGCCGCCTGGGTCCCTCGCTGGTGGTGCTGGGCAACGGCCACCGGCTGCCCTTCGCCGACGCCTCGCTGGACGCGGTCAGCGCGGTGTGGCTGCTGCACCTGCTGCCGGACGCCCCCTCCGTGGTCGCCGAGTGCGCGCGCGTGCTGCGGCCCGGCGGCACCTTCGTGACCACCGTCGACAAGGACGCGGGCCACGGCACCGACAGCGACGTGGAGGAGCTGCTGGCACCGTTCCGGGTGCGCAGGGCGTATGACGCGGCGGCCCGGATCCAGGCGGTGGCCTGCGAACACGGGCTGCGCCGGGTCGGCGAGGCCCGCTTCACCGGCCATGGCCAGGGCAGATCACCGGCCGGCACCGCGGGAGAGGTGGCCCAGGGCCACTACGCCGCCGCGCTGACGATCGACGCCGAGCAGTGTGACGGCCTGGTGTCACGGCTGTCCCGGCTGCCCGACCCCGAGGTGCCGCGCGCCGATCCCGTATACAGACTGCTGGCGCTCCGCAAGGAGTACTGAGCCGGACCGGGGCAGCGCGGACCGCGGCGGACCGAGGAGCCGCGCCGGGCCCCGAATCCGCGCCCGAAGCCCCGCCACCACGCAAGCCGTTACGCCGCGCCGACCCCCGAGCGAGGCTCCGTCACGCGTTCGCCGGCCGATCCGGCGGCCGATCCGGCCGCGGCGCGCGGAACGCCGAGCGCCGGTCCGCGCAGCCAGTCCCGGAACACCTCGTGCAGCGCTTCCGCGCCGACCAACGGCTGCTCGGGGAGGGTGAGCTCCACCGGGTGCAGGAGGAAGGGCCGGCTCTGGGCCCCGCCGAGGCCGCCGTGCGAGCCGGCCTGCTCCTCGAAGGCGTGCACCGACCCGGTCACCGGCTCGCAGGCCGAGTTGATCATGAGGTCGGCGGCATGCGGGAAGCCGTGACCGCGGAGCACCGCCGCCGCGGCCCCCGCACCGAAGGGTGCCAGCGGATCGGGTTCCACCACCCGGCCGGTGCCCAGCTCGCGCACACCCCCGGCGGGCCCGAGCACGAGGGCGCCGCGGTCGGCGCAGCGCACCAGCACGAAGCCGATGCCGGGATGGCCGGTCAGCGTGTCCAGCAGGTCGGGACAGCGCCGGTGGATCTCGTCGAGCGTGGCGCGTCCCTCGATCTCGGGGAAGCTGACCAGGCCGAGGTTGCCCGAGGCCAGCACGATCGGTTCGGACGGCGGCCCGGCGCACTCGGCCTCCTCCGCGAGCCGGCCCCTTTCCGGCCGGCGCAGCGCGGTGCGGGCCGCGCCCCGCGCCTCCGCGCCGCCCTTGCGCCGGACCCGCCGGCCGCCGGCGTCGGTCAGCCCGCAGCCGGTCCTGACGAGTTCCCGCAGGTCCGTCCCGTACGCGGCCTCGAAGGTCTCCCCGCCGCTCTGCCCGTGGTCGGAGAGGAGCACGATCCGGTACGGCCGGGGCGCGTACCTGGCCGCGTCCGCGATCAGCCGCACCGAACGGTCCAGCCGGGTCAGCACCTTGCGGGCGTCCTTGCTGTACGGCCCGGAGTGGTGGGCCACTTCGTCGTACGCCACCAGGTCGGCGTAGACCGCCGAGCGGCCCGCCAGCATGTCCCCGATCACCGCCGCGACCGCGACATCGCGTTCCACGACCGTGGCGAAGGCCCGCAGCAGCGGGTAGAGGCCGCCGCGCTTGACGCGCGGCCGGTCACCGCGCAGCCGTGCGGCGGTGGACTCCAGCAGCTCCCTGACCACCTCGGCGCTGAACGACCAGGCGGTGCGTACCGCGTTGGCCGGGTCGGAGAAGTAGGCGAAGTAGCCGGAGCGCGGCCGGCGGATGGTCCCGGCCCGCACCGCGACCGACATCACCAGTGCCGACTGCTCGGCGCCCCCGCTGAAGAGGTTGCCGCGGCTGGCGCCGTCCACCGCGAGCAGTCCGGGCGAGCCGGTGCGTGCCACCGCGCGGCGCTCCAACTCGGCCGCGCTCGACGGGCGGTTGCAGACCATGACCTGCCCGGTCTCCTTCTCGTACCAGCGGAAGGCGGGCACGTCGTGGTTGCTGCCGTGCAGGATCGCCAACTGGCTGGCGCCGGTCTGGCTGCTCCAGTCGGTGCGCCACGGGGTCAGCCGGTGGGTGCCGCCCAGCCAGCCCGCGACGGTGGGCATCGCGGGCGGGGTGCTGGTGAGCGCGTCGTGCAGCACATCGTGGCCGACGCCGTCGAGTTGGAGGAAGACGGTGCCGGGTGTGGCGGGCGGCGGCGGGTCGCCCGCGTGGGGCCGGTGCCGGCCGGCCAGCCGGGCCAGCCGGCGTCCGTAGGCGGCGTCGTCCCTGACGGCGAGCGCGGTGCTGGTCGCGGAGGACGCCGCGGACATCACGGCGGCGATCAGTACGGCGGTGGCCGGTGTCACCTCGCCCCGGCCGTCGGGGGTGAAGCGCAGCGCGATCAGCAGCAGCGAGCCGTTGAGGAAGAAGACCAGGCCGCCGAGGAGAAAGGCCGGGACCAGCAGCAGCGCGCGGACCAGCAGCGGCCACACCAGCGCGCTGAGCACGCCGAAGGCGCCCGCGCCGGCGGCCGCGGTGATCGCTATCTGGGTGGGGCTGTCGCCGCTCGCCGCCTCGATACTGAAGTCCGGCAGGACGGCGGCGAGCAGGGCGAGGGTCGCCGAGGCCACGGCCCACACCGCGAGCACCCGGCCCACGGTTCGCAAGGCGCCACGGGCCGCGGCCCGCCTTCGGCTCTCTCCCGGCAGAATCACCGCACCACCCTGTCATATCCGCTGGTGCCGCGGCTCCCGCGCCGCTCTTGCGCGGGCGAACAGAGGGCATACGCTCGGGGACGGCGGCGGACGGGCGGACAGGCGGACGGGCGGACAGGCGAACGGCGCCAAGTGCCGGCGGACGGCAAAGGGTGACGGCGGTGCCGCGATGGCGCCGGCGGGCCGGTGAAGGGACGGGCGCGGTGACGGTGGAGATCACGTGGTGGGGCCATGCCACGGTGACCGTGCGGGACTCGGGGGTGCGGGTGCTGACCGATCCGCTGTTCACCCGGCGGCTGGCACATCTGCGCAGGCGACGCGGCGCCGTACCGCCGCCGGTCGCGGCCGAGGCGGACGTGGTCCTGGTCTCGCACCTGCACGCCGACCATCTCCACCTGGCCTCGCTTCGCCGACTGGCCCCGGGGACCCCTGTCTTGCTGCCCAAGGGCGCGCTCGCCGCGGTGCCCGGGCTGCGACGGCTGCGGGACCGGCTGCGCCTCGTGGAGGTGGCGGCCGGGGACACCCGGCAGTTCGGGGAGTTGGCGGTACGGGCGGTGGCCGCGTCGCACGACGGACGGCGGCTGCCGTTCGGCCCGCAGCGCGCCCCGGCGCTCGGCTTCGTCCTCGCCGGTGAGGCGCGGACCTACTTCGCCGGCGACACCGGGCTCTTCGACACGATGGCCGACGAGGTCGGGCAGTGCGACATCGCGCTGCTGCCGGTGGGCGGTTGGGGCCCCTTCCTGGGACACGGGCATCTCGACCCGGAGCGCGCCGCGCGGGCGCTGGCCGAGTTGGCGCCCCGAGCCGCGGTGCCGGTGCACTACGGCACCTACTGGCCGATCGGCATGGACGCCGTGCGGCCCGATGAATTCCACCTGCCGGGGCGGGAGTTCGTGCGGCAAGCGGCGCGGATCGCACCGCGGGTGGCGGTGCACCGGCTGGACCACGGGCAGCGCGTGGTGCTCGAGGGCGCCGGGCGGCCGAGCGACTCCGGGCGGGGGGAGGGCAGGTGATCGCCCTGCTGGCGTCGGCCGCCGCGCATCAGACCTCCTCGCAGAGCGCGCAGCAGGCCATCGGCTATCCGTCGCTCTTCCTGCTGGTGGTGCTCGGCTCACTGGTCCCGGTGGTGCCGACCGGCGCCCTGGTGTCGGGCGCGGCGGTGGTCGCCTTCCACCAGACCGATCCGGCGGCGACCGCCGTGGTGTTCGCGGTGGCCTCCGTCGCGGCCTTCCTCGGGGACGTGGCGCTGTACTGGCTGGGGCTGCGCGGGGTCCACTCCCGTAACGGCTCCCGCTGGCTGCACCGGCTCCAGGACCGGGTCGACCCGGGGACGCTGGCCCGGGCCGAACAGCGCCTGGACGAGCACGGGGTGGTGGTGCTCGTGGTGTCCCGGCTGATCCCGGCGGGCCGTATCCCGGTGATGGTGGCCTGTCTGCTCGGCGAGATGCCGCTGCGGCGGTTCGTCCGCGGCGACATGGCCGCCTGTCTGGCCTGGGCGGCGGCGTACGAGGTCATCGGGGTGGTCGGCGGCTCGCTCTTCCCCGAGCCCTGGCAGGGGGTGGCCCTGGCCGTGGGTCTGACCTTCGTCATCGCGGCGGGCCCGGCGGTCCTGCGGCGGCTCCGGGCGGCGCCCGGCGAACCGGGCGAGCCGACCGGGTCCACGGCGCACGGTGGCCGTACCGCTCAGCCCGGCACCGGTGTCCCGCCCGCGCCCCGAACCCCGCAGGACCCGGTGCGGCAGGCGGACGGCTGACCCTGGCGCCGAGGGCCGGACGGCGGCGGCCGGCCCCGTACGGCGCCCCCGGCCCTCACCGGGCCGGCCGCACCGGCCGCGCCTCCAGGGTGCGCGAGCCCCCGACCGGCAGGTCCCACAGCGCCGTCCGCGGCAGGTCCGCCGCCGTCCAGGCCGCGTGCAGCCGGCGCAGCGGTTCCAGCGGGGGTTCGCTGGAGAGCAGGAAGGTGGCCCAGTGCATGGGGGCCATCGCGGCGGCGCCGAGGTCGAGGAAGGCCCGGACCGCCTCCTCGGGATCGATATGGACCGGCCGGAGCAGCGAGCGCGGTGCGTACGCGCCGATCGGCAGCAGCGCCAGCTCGATCCCGGGATGGGCGCGGCCGATCTCCCGGAAGGCGGGGCCGTATCCGCTGTCCCCGGCGAAGTAGAGCCGTGGCCGGGCGGGATCGGAGAGCACCCAGCCGCCCCACAGTGAGCGGCAGCCGTCGGTGAGGGTCCGCCGGCTCCAGTGGGCGGCCGGCACGAAGTCGAACCGGACCCCGCCCAGCTCCGCCGCCTCCCACCAGTCGAGTTCGGTCACCCGGGTGAAGCCGCGCCGCCGGAACCAGCCGGCCAGTCCCGCCGGTACGAACACGGCCGTGCCGCGCGGCAGCCGCTTCAGGGTGGGCGCGTCCAGGTGGTCGTAGTGGTTGTGGCTGATCACCACCGCGTCGACCGGCGGCAGCGCCGACCAGGGCACCCCGACCGGGGTGATCCGGGCCGGGGTGCCGGGGATCCGGCGGGACCAGACGGGGTCGGTGAGCACGGTCAGACCGCCGATCCGCACCACCCAGCTCGCGTGCCCCGCCCAGGTGACGCTGACCGCGCCCGGCCCGGGGCTGGGCACCTCGCCCGGCTCGACCGGCAGCAGCGGTACGTCCTTCAGCGCGACCGCCGACGGCCGCACCACGCACTCGCGCACCACCCGCACCAACTCCCGTACGGTCGGCAGCGGTTCGGTCAGCCGGTCGGCGAAGGAGCGCGGCCAGACGCGGTGTTCGCCCAGCGGGCGCGTCGGGGCGAGGGCCCGCTCACGCTGGTCGGTCATCCACGGCTCCCTTGCGGCGCTGCCTCGGCATCGGTCTCCCCGAGCCGCCCCCGGCACCGGCCGCGGACGGACGGTCCCGGACCACCCGACCCGCCCCGGCCCGGCTCGACCGGACCCGACCGGCTTCGGACGGCTCGGACGGTCCGGGCCGGACTCGCCCGGCCCAAAGGTCAGCCGCCGCCGCCCCGCGACCCCGTACCGGCCGGACCGCTCACCCCCGCCTCTCCCAGCGGTTCGGCGAACGCCTCGGCGAGGGCGGCCACCGCGGCCGCGACATGCGGGACGGAGAGCGGATCCGCGGCGGCCAGCGCGATACGCCGTTCCGTCTCGGTGGCACCGTTGAGCGCGCCGGTGTCGATCCGCACCCGGGGCTCGAACGGATCGTCGCCGAAGCGCTGGCCGCCCAGCACCCGGCGGCCGAGCGCGCCGGCGAGCCGATCCTCGAGACCGGCCGCCCGCAGACCGGCCGCGCCGACCGTCGGATAGAGCTGGAAGGCGGCCTGCGGCGGCCGGCAGACCGCCCCCGCCTCGATGATCACCTTGGCGGCGGCAGCGGCGACCAGCGCGTGCAGCCGGTTGGCGGCGGCCCGGAACTCGGTGACCTCGGCGGGTTCGGTCAGCACATACGTGGTCGCCGCCCCCACCGGGCCCGACTGGACGGCCCGCAGCGCCGCCAGCACCTCGGCGGTCCGCCGCCGCCACGCGGCGCCGTGCACGGTGCCGGGGAAGCGGGCGAGCGCGGCCGGCACCGACGACGGGACCAGGGTCGCCCCGAGGTCGCTGACCACCACCGTGTGGTCGGGCAGCATCTCGGCCGGGCTGAGCAGCACGGTGCGGCGGTGGTGCAGGGTGTCGCTGTAGGTCTCGTCGGAGACGATCAGCAGGCCCGCCTCGGCCGCCGCCTCGCATGTCTCGTGCAGCAGCTCGGGCGGGGTGACCGTGCCGCTCGGGTCGTCCACCGCGGACAGCACCAGCAGCCGGGGGTCCCCGCCGTCCGCGCGGGCCCGCCGGACCGTCTCCATCAGCGCGATCGGGTCGGGCACACCGCCGCCCTCGGCCGGGGTGGGCACGGTGTGGATCCGGCGGCCGAGCAGCCGGACCACCGGGGCCTGCCAGGCGGCCGACGGACGGGCGAGCACCGGCTCGCCCTCGGTCGAGGCGAGCAGCGCCAGCAGCAGCGGTTCGGCGCCGGGCGCGGCGAGCACCTGGCCCGGCTCGACGGCCAGGCCGCGGCGGGCCCAATAGCCCTCGGCGGCGGCGAGCAGCCGGATGCCGCCGCCGGGCGGCTGCGCCGCCGCCGAGCGGTCCAGGCGCGGGTCCCAGTACGCGGGCATCGGCAGCCCGGGGTCGGGCCGCAGGTCGTACGGCAGGGCGAGCCGCATTGCTGCACCTCCGCTGGGCGGGGGCCGTCCCGGCGTACGGCCCTATCAGCCCACCTTCCCCCGGCGCGGCGCTTCCCGCACCGCGAGCGGGCCGACCGAGCGGGCAGCCGGCGCCGGGCCGGGTCTGACCGACAGCGCCGTCCGCCCGCAGGGCGGGACCCGCGGCGTCCGGTGCTCTCCCCCAGGCTCCGTCCGGGGCACCCCCAGATCGCAAGGGCGGTGGGGGCACCCCCAGCGGTAGCTGTTTATCAGACGCGGCCCAGGGGGTCAGGCACCGCTCAGCAGCGCGGGCAGGTCGCGCATGTCGGCGAAGACGGTGGTGCCGGGGCCTTCGAGCCAGGCGGCGGGGGTGAGCCCGCCGCAGTAGCCATAGCAGCGCATCCCGGCGGCGCGGGCCGCCTGGACGCCGTAGCGGCTGTCCTCCACGACCACGCAGCGGTCCGGCGCCACGCCGAGGCTGCGGGCCGCGTGCAGGAAGAGATCGGGGGCGGGCTTGCCCCTGGGCACATCGGCGGCGCTGAAGATCCGCCCGGCGAACCGTTCGTAGAGCCCGGTGCGGCCGAGGGTGTGGCGCAGCCCTTCGTGACCGGTGCTCGACGCCACGCAGGTGCGCGAGGTGATCGCGTCGAGCGCCTCGACCACGCCGTCCACCGGGGCGAGTTCGCGGTCGAAGGCCTCCCGGTACAGCCGCTTGTACGGGATGTCCCAGCCGGCCGGCAGCGGGTGGCCGAGATGCCGCTCCACCTCGGCGGTCATATCGGCGAAGGAGCGGCCCACGAATCGCTCGACCACCTCGTCCTCGGTCATCGGCCAGCCGAGTTCGGTGAGCACCCGGACGTCGATCCGCACCGCGATCTTCTCGCTGTCGACCAGCACCCCGTCGCAGTCGAAGATCACCAGTTCGGGTGCCGGCCGGCTGTCCGGCGGGTTCTGACCGCTCACCCGGGGAGCGTACAGCGGCGGCTTGTCGGGCCCGCCGCAGGGTAATCGGCCCTCATGACGTCTCCCTGGAAGGGTCCCTGGAAAACCTGGGACCAGGCGCTGTTCAGCGCTGTGGCGAACCGGCACTGGCCCGGCGCTGAGCCGGTGCTGCCCCGGCTCAGCCGGTCGGCCAACCACGGCAGGCTGTGGTTCGCGGTCGCGGCCGGCATGGCGGTGACCGGTGGCCGCAGCGGCCGCCGGGCCGCGATGCGCGGCCTGAGTTCACTGGCGCTCGCCTCACTGACCGCCAACACGGTCGGCAAGGGCGCGTTCCAGCGGAGCCGGCCGCTGCTCGACGCAGTGCCGGTGATACGGCGCCTGCACCGGCAGCCGATCACCACCTCCTTCCCTTCCGGGCACTCCGCGTCGGCGGCTGCCTTCGTCGCCGGCGCCGCCATGGAGTCGAGCGCCTGGGGCACCGCGCTGACGCCGGTCGCCGCGAGCGTGGCCTTCTCGCGCGTCTACACCGGGGTGCACTACCCGAGCGACGTGGTGATCGGCGCCGCGATGGGTGTCGGCGCGGCGCTGACGGTACGCGCGCTGGTGCCGCCCACCTCGCCGCGGCCAGAACCGGGCCCGGCCACCAGGGCGCCCTCGCTGCCCGAGGGCGAGGGGCTGCACGTCGTGGTGAACACCGCCTCGGGGCCGCCGCCCCTGCTGATGACGTCGGCCGAGCGGATCCGCGCGGTGCTGCCGCGGGCCGCCGTCACCGAGCGGACCGAGGACGACGACCTGACCGAGCTGCTGGAGAAGGCGGCGCGGTCAGCGCTGGAGGCGGGCGGCGCGCTGGGAGTGTGCGGCGGCGACGGTACGGTCTGCCGGGCCGCCGAGATCGCGCTGCGGCACGGTCTGCCGCTGGCGGTCTTCCCCGGCGGCACCCGCAACCACTTCGCCTTCGACCTCGGCTTCTCCTCGGTCGAGGACACCGCGGTGGCGCTGCTGGCCGGCCGGGCCTCGACGGTGGACGTGGCCCGGCACACCGACACGCTGACCGGCGAGAGCGGGGTCTTCCTCAACACCTTCAGCATCGGCTCGTACCCCGATCTGGTACGGATCAGGGAGCGCTGGTCGCGGCGGGTGGGAAGCTGGCCGGCCAGTGTGCTGGCCGCCGTGCACGTGCTGCGGCACTGCTCCCCGGTCGATCTGGAGATCAACGGCAAGCCGCGTTCGGTATGGCTGCTCTTCGCCGGGAACTGCGACTATTCGAGCTGGGGGCCCGCCCCGGTGCGGCGCGGGGACCTGTCGGACGGGCTGCTCGATGTGCGGATCGTGGACGGCGGGCCCTTCGCGCGGACCCGGATGATGGGCGCGGCGCTGACCGGCGTCCTCACCGGTTCGCCCGTCTACACGGTGGCGTCGGTCAAGCGACTGCGGGTGCGGGTGCCCGGCGAGGGCGTCCACCTCGCCTACGACGGTGAGGTGGCGCCCGCGCCCGGCGAGCTGCTGCTGGACAAGGTGCCGGGCGGCCTGGTGGTCTACCGGAGCTGACGGCTCCCGCGGGGCGCCGGACAGGGGTCGGCGGCGGCACGGGGATCGTGCCGCCGCCGGCTTCGTACCGCTCCGACACCGGGCTGCTCACCCGCCTGTCGCGCCGGGCTCGTACCAGGGTCGTCCCGGCTCCTACCCGGGTCGGCTCAGCTGTCGCTGACCAGTCCGGCCAGCGCCCGCACCCCTTCGCCGGAGATGCTCAGCGCGTCCTCGCTGCCGGTGTCGATGGACAGGATCAGCTCGTCGGACGGCCAGGCACCGCTGAGCGCGGCGAGCTGGACGAGCCGGTAGCGGTTGGTGGCCGGAAGTGCCTCGGCCATCCGGGTCTCGGAGGTGAACACGGGGACGAGCTGGCGGCCGTCCTCCTGCTCGTAGACCGGGAGCTGGATCTCGCGGGGCGGCGTGTCGTCCGCCCCCGCCGCGGCGTCGTCGGGGTAGTCGTCGACCGCCGGCACCGGCAGCAGGACCTCGCTGACCGCGAGGGTACTGAGCGCGATGACGTTCTCGCTGCCGGAGGCGATCTCGTGCAGGGCGCGCTGGGCCGGAGGCAGGGCGCCGTCGGGGTTCATGTCCGTCATGCCGAGCATCCTCTCGCCGCGTCGCTTCGCGGTCCGCGGGATCAGTAGGGGCCAATGAGGTTCATGAGGCCATTGGGTTTCCAAAGGTGGCTGAGCCCGGCGCGTACCCACGGTCAGCCGGAGCATGCCGCCCGGGCCGGAAATCGCCGCCGGGACCGGCGTGCGCCCCGGGCGGGCAGGCCGCTCCGGCGGCGGACGGCTGTGCGAGGGTGAACGGATGCGATACATCATCATCGGCGCGGGCGCGATCGGCGGCACGATCGGCGGGCGGCTCTTCGACAGCGGTCACGAGGTCGTCCTGGTGGCGCGGGGCGCTCATGGCAGGGCGCTGCGTGAACACGGACTTCGGCTGGAACTCCCGGACGGGACACGCGAGTTGAGCGTCCCGGTGGCGGAAGGACCGGCGGACCTGACCCCGCGCGGCGACGATGTGCTGGTCCTGGCGACGAAGACGCAGGACACCGCGGGCGCGCTGGCGGTGTGGGGGACGTACGGCGACCGGCCGGCGGTGGTGTGCGCCCAGAACGGGGTGGAGAACGAGCGTCTCGCGCTGCGCCGCTTCCGCGATGTGCACGGGATGTGCGTTTGGCTGCCCGCCAGCCACCTGGAGCCCGGCGTGGTGCGGGCGCCGTGCGCGCCGCTGACCGGGATTCTGCACCTCGGCCGCTATCCGTCGGGATCGGACGGTACGACGCGGCGGATCGCGGCCGATCTGGCGGTCTCGGGGTTCGCCGCCCCGGTCACCGACGAGGTGATGGCGTGGAAGTACGCCAAGCTGCTGGCCAATCTCGGCAACGCGGTCCAGGCGGTGTACGGGTCCGACGAGGAAGGCCCGGCCTCGCGGCTGCACCAGCGGGTACGGACCGAGGGCGCCGCGGTGCTCGCGGCGGCCGGGATCGCCCACATCACGGACGCGGAACAGGCCCGGGTACGCGGCGACCGGATGCTGATCCAGCCGCTCAAGGGCGGTGCGCGGGGCGGCGGTTCGTCATGGCAGAGCCTGGTCCGCGGTACCGGCTCGATCGAGTCGGACTATCTCAACGGTGAGATCGTGCTGCTGGGCCGCCGGTTGGGCGTGCCGGTACCGGCCAACGAGGCGTTGCAGCGGACCGCCGGCCGCTTCGCCCAGGAGCGCCGCAAGCCCGGCGAACTGACGCCGGACGAACGGGCGACGCTCCTGGGCGCGCTCGAAGGTGCCTAGGCCGTGTCTGACAAATCCCTCCCCCAGCTACCGCTGGGGGTGCCCCCACCGCCCTTGCGATCTGGGGGTACCCCCGGACGAAGTCTGGGGGAGCACCAGACGCCGCGGGCCCCGCCCTGCGGGCGGACGACGCTACTTCTAAAACACGGCCTAGTGCTCCTCCCGGCAAGCTTTGCCCCGTCGCGGCACTAGCTCACTTCTCCGGTGCCGCGGCCGACTGCTCCGGCCACATCCGGAAGTCGTAGGCGGCGGGCAGCGGGTGCTCCTCGCGGGCGCGGGCGCGGATGGCTTCGTCCACCGGTCCGTCCCCCGCCAGCAGGCGCTCCGCGATCGCGAACCAGAGGTCGCTCAGCGCCTGGGCCCCTTCGCGCAGGTCCGGCACGGCGAAGCCCTCGTCGAAGAGGGCGCGGGCGCCCGCCGCGTCCCCCAGGGCCAGCGATACCCGGGCCCGTAGCAGCCGGATCCGGCCGCCGTCGAGCGGTTCCGTACCGCCGGCGGCGGGGCGGGCGAGGACGCGGGCCGCCTCGGGGAGGCGGCCGGCCGCCAGCAGCACGGGCACCGCCTCATGAGTGAGGGCGCGCTGGACGGTACGGGCGGCCTCGGCCGCCTCCTCCGTCCACTCGGGCTGGTCCGGAGGGCCGGGACGGTCCGCACGGTCCGGACCGCCGGGGCGGTCCGGACGGCGCGGAAACGTCGTATGGAGGCTGTCGTAGGCGGCCAGGTACCGCTCGGCCGCCCGCTGTGTCTCCCCCGCCTCGGTCTCGGCGACGGCGAGGGCCCGCAGCGCCCAGGGCGAGCGGTGGGCGGCGACGGAGCGTTCCCAGCTCCGTACCGCCTGGGCCCGGTCGCCCGCCGCCCACTGGGCGATACCGAGGTGGTAGTCGCGGAACCACGCGTTGCCGGAGTAGGTGTCGGCGGACTCCAGCAGCTCGCGCCACTCCGGGGAGACCGGGCCGGGACCGGGGGCGGCGTCGGCCGGCGGCCGGGGAAGGACGCCGGACACCAGCAGTTCGAGCCAGGGCTGCTGGGCCTCGCCCAGCAGAGTGGCGGGGAACGGCGTGCCAGGCAGGTGGTGGTGGCCGCGCTCGGCCTCCAGGGCGCCCCAGCCGGACCCGGTGGCGAGCACGTCCTTGGGGTCGGCGTCGGCGTGATCGAGCCAACTCTCGTACGCCGCCCGCACGGTGGCGCGCGGCAGGACGGCTTCGAGCCTCCCCTCGGCCTCGGCACGGGCCGCCGACCAGTCGGCGCCGTGCACCAGCGAGGGGTCGGCGTCGAGCGGACCGTACGCCTCCAGCCAGGAGAACTCCGAGTCGGCCGCCATCGGGATGTGTTCGAGCTGGGTACGGGCGAGGCCGGCCTGGATCTCCAGATAGCCGCCGGTGCCGGGTTCGGTGAGCCACTCCTGCCAGCGCCGGCCGCCACGGCCTCGGCCCCACCGGAAGAGCTTGCGGCCGCGCAGCAGGTCGGTGGAGGTGTGGACCAGGCCGTGCCCGTCGCCGTCGAGGGCGGTGATCCAGCGGCGGTCGTCGCCCTCGATGTCGAAGAAGTAGTCGGCGGCGTGTTCGGCGCGGGTGGTGTAGGTGATGTCCGGGGCGCCGTCGGGGCGTTGCGGGGCCCGCGGGTCCGGCGCCGCTTCCGGGCCGCGCGGCACCGGCACACGGCTGAGGGGGCGGGTGTAGCCGAAGTGCCAGGCGGCGTCGGCGGGGGCCAGCACGCGGGTGTGCTCGCTCTCGGGGACGGCGATGTTGGACCACCAGTAGGCGGGCACCACGCGGTGGTGCGGATTGCGGACCCGGATGCCGACGTAGAGGAAGTCGGAGTCGGCGGGCAGCCACAGGTCGATCTGGAAGGGCAGGTCGCGCAGCCGCTCCCACTCCCACAGGCGCAGCATCTCGCCGCCGTCCGGGGCGGGGACGCGGGCGGCGTGCAGGGGGGCGCAGGTGTGGGCCCAGTGTCCGGTGGCGCCGAGGTTCCATTCGACGCCACCGGAGAACCAGGCACCGGCCAGTGCCAGGTCGGCGGGCTGGAACACCGGGTTGCGGTAGAGGAGTTCGCGGCCGGTCGGCTTGTGCAGCAGGGAGTACAGCCGGCCGCCGAGACCGGGCAGCACGGTGGCGCGTATCCGCTCGTTCTCGATGACCAGGGCGTCGAGTTCGGCCGGGGCGCGGTCCCGGCCGTAGCCGTCGAGGACCGCGACCGGGAGCACGGAGCGCAGCGGTGCGTAGCCGATCTGCCGGGCCATGTCGGCGGGCAGGCCTTGGCGGTCGCGCGGGTCGAGCTTGTGGAGTTCGTCGAGCGGGCGGAGGGCCGGCAGCGGGTTCTCCGGGCCGAGGGGGGCGGCCGGAATGCTCACAGCGGTACGTCGCACGGTCGTAGCCAAAGCCACCTCATCCTGCCTGCGTTGCCGTCGCACCTGCCGCGGCGGCCTGCTGATGACCATGGAACAGCTTTCCCGGCCCGCCCGCCAGGGTCAGCCCGGGTCGGGTTGGACGCGGCGGCGCGGGTGCGGGCGGGCACGGTGCGGGCGCGGGGCGCGGGCCAGGGGAACGTCCACGGCGCGGGCGCCAGGCCTCCTGCGCCGCCGCTATACCACCTTGTCGCCCCTCACCACGGACAATTCCCCGGCCACACCCCGGGTGGCGGGGCGATCCCGCCGCGCGCGGGTTCCCGCTGCTACAACGGACGCCATGACGACTTCGCACTCTCCCGTGCCCGTACTGCCGTTCGCCGATTGGCTGGAACTGATCGACGATCGGTCCGCCGCGCTGCGCGTCGCCGCGGAAGCGGCGGATCCGCGGGCGCGGGTGCCCGGCTGCCCGGACTGGACGGCGCGGGATCTGGTCGCCCATCTGGGAGAGGTGCAGCGGTTCTGGGCGGCGACGGTGGCGGCCGGACCGGCGGCGCGGCCGCCGGCCGAGGCGTCGGTGCCACAGTCCGAGCCGGCGGGCGACCTCCTCGCCTGGTCCGCGGAGTCCACCTCGCTCCTGCTGGAGACGCTGGGTACGGCCGGGCCGGACACCGAGTGCTGGACATGGTGGGCGGAGTCCGGAAATCCGGCCACCTCGGGCGCGGTGGCCCGCCACCAGATGCAGGAGGCCGCGGTGCACGCCCGGGACGCGCAGGAGACCGCGGGCACCACCGAACCCCTGCCCTCGGACCTGGCGTTGGACGCGCTCGACGAGTTCCTGCACGTGGGATTCGGCTCGATGGACGGCTGGCCGCACGCGCCGGCCCGGGTCGCGCTCGCCTCGGACGAGGGGCACGCCTGGACGCTGATCCTGGACTCCACGGGGGCGTCCGCGGTCCGCGGCGGGCCGGGCGGCGGCCCGGAGGCGGACGCGGTGCTCTCCGGTTCCGCGAGCGATCTGCTGCTCGCCCTCTTCCGCCGGGTTCCCTGGGACGGTCCCGGGCTGCGGCTGATCGGCGATCCCGACCTGGTGCGCCAGTTGGTGGTCTGGCCGCCGCTGGGCTGAGGACGTACCGTCCTGACGAAGGGGTGATGCGGAGATGCCCATGTCGGGTCGAAGGTGGCGGTCGGCCGGTGTGGCGGCCGGGGCGCTGGCGCTGCTCGCGGGATGCACCTCCGGTGGCGGATCCGCCGACGCCACGTCGGAGCCGGCGCCGACAGGTTCGGTGCCTCCGCCGGTGGGCAGTGTGGCGCATCCGCGCCCGGTCGGTTGCGTGGAGGGCAGCGTCCGGGCCCTGCCCTCCGCCGGCTCGGCCTCCTCCTCGGCGTCCGCCCGATCCCCCGGCTCCCCCGCCTCCCCCGCCCCTCCCTCCTCTGCCGGCTCGACCGGTCGCGCCACCCCCCGCTCGACCCCGGCCGCCGGCAAGGACGTGACGGTCGGTCCGCTGACCTGGCGGGGCCTCGGCGCTCTGGCCACCGGGGACCAGGACGCCCACAGCGTCCACAACGCCGACGGCTGGCACTACCGCGTCGACTCCGAGGTGGCGGACGCCCAGGTGGTCACCGTCACCGTCGGCCCCGACGAACGGGCCCGCGCCGGGCTCCAGTACGGCCTCGCCTCCGGCATGGCGCCGGCCCCCGCGGTCACCTTCCACGGCTGCCCGGGGGTCTCCACCGTCTTCATCGGCGCGTTCTTCGTCTCCGGGGACGGCCGGGCCTGTGTGCCGCTGGACGTACGGGTCGGCGACGGTCCCCCGCGCCGTGTGGTCGTCTCCTTTTTTCACGGTCCCTGCCCTGCGTAGGCTGATGTCCATGACCGAGCCCACGAACGACGCGGCCCACCCCGACAGCTCAGCCGGCCCAGCGGACTCCACGGAGCCCGAGCCCGATCCCGAGGTGATCGAGTTCGCCGGCAAGCTGTTCGAACTGGCCCGGCAGGGAAACACCCCCCAGTTGTCCGCGTACATCGACGCCGGACTGCCCACCAACCTCACCAACGACCGCGGCGACACCCTGCTGATGCTCGCCGCCTACCACGGTCACGCCGACACGGTGGAGGCCCTGCTCGAACGCGGCGCCGACCCGAACCGGGCCAACGACCGCGGCCAGACGCCGCTGGCCGGCGCGGTCTTCAAAGGCGCGCAGGACGTGATCGTCGCCCTCCTCGAAGGCGGCGCCGACCCGGGCGCGGGCGCCCCCTCGGCGATCGACACGGCCAAGGTCTTCGGCAAGGACGAGCTGATCTCGCTCTTCGGCGGCCAGTGATCGTGCCGCCGGCCGGTGGTCCGGATACGACCGCAACAGCCGCTCTGCGCCGGTGACGACCCGCAGGAGCATCGCGGCCGAGCGCGCAGTTCCCCGCGCCCCCGTCGAGGCCGCGCCCCCAGGGGCGCGAGGAACTGCGCGAGCAACCCACCACCGGCCGGCGGCCCGGACACGACCGCAACAGCCCCTTCGCGCCGGAGACGACCCGCAGGAGCATCGCGGCCGAGCGCGCAGTTCCCCGCGCCCCCAACGGGGCCCCGCCGGCCGCAAAGTCGAGGCCGCACCCCTGACGGGCGCCGCTGACCGCAACGTCGAGGCCGCACCCCCCAGGGGCGCGGGGAACTGCGCGAGCAACCGGCCACCGGCCGGTGGTCCGGACACGACCGCAACAGCCCCTTCGCGCCGGAGACGACCCGCAGGAGCATCGCGGCCGGACTGCGGCGCCGCCGCGGCCTCCCAACACCTCAGGCCAGCGCCCGCGCCCTCGCCGCCAGGCGTGCCGCGCCCTCCTCGGTCAGCGAGCCGTGCAGCCGCAGGCGTGCGATGCCGCCGTCGGGGTGGATCTCGACCCGGGCGTGGGTCGCGGACACCGGGTCGACCAGGAAGCGGTGCGCCGTGTCGGGCTGGAGGCGGACCCGGGTCAGCAGGGGCACCCACGGTCCGTCCGCGCCGTCGCGGACGGCGAGGGACGCCCACCCCGCCGCGTTCCCCTTCAGATAGGCCGTGTCGATCTCGACGGCCCGGATCCCGCCCTGGGCCGCCAGCCGGTACTCGATCCAGTCATGGCCGGTGTCACGCCGGCGGCGGGTCTCCCAGCCGTCGTCCATCCGCCGCGAGCCGCCCGGCAGGATGGTGTGCTCGGGCGGCGAGTAGAAGCGGTCGGAGGCGTCCTCCACCCGGCCGCCGTTGGCCAGCGCCACCAGGTCGAAGGTGCCGAGCGCGGCCAGCCAGCCGGGATCGGGGACCACCTCGCCGTGGACCCGCAGCCGGGCGATGCCGCCGTCGGGGTACTGACGGAGCCGCAGATGGGTGAAGCGGCGCTCCGGGCGGATGGCGAAGGCGTTCCGGGCGTGGCCGCCGACCGCCGTACGGGGGACGAGTTCGGTCCACACCACCTCGGGCGCGAGCAGCTCCTCGGGGGCCGCCGACAGGGCCTGGGCGGTGGCCTCGACCGAGACGGCCCCCGGGTGGTTGCCCCGGAAGTGCGCGGTGTCGACGACGATGCCGCGGATCACTCCCGGCACCCCGAGCCGTACCAGCGCCCAGTCGTGGTCGCCCGGCTCGGGGTGGGGCGCGTCGGCGGACCGGCCGCGCCTGCGCCGGGTCTCCCAGCCGTCCATCACCTTGCCCTTGTGGCCGAAGCGCTCCGGGTCGAAGTGGGCCCGCCCGGGCAGCAGCAGGTTCTCCCGCTCGGCGAAGAACTCGTCGTTGGCCGCGATCACCCCGGCGCCCAGCCGCCGGTCGGCCAGATCGGGCAGGCTGGTGAAGGGCAGCTCGGTGGTCCGGTAGTCCGCGTAGGGGTCGCCGCCGCCGTAGGGCCGCGCGTCCCCGGTGAAGGCGGTCAGCGGGGTGAAGGGCTGCTCCTCGGCGGCCACCCTGCCGACCTCGCCCACCATTCCCTCCGCCTCGGCCTCCTGTTCCCCCTGTTCCTCGTGCTCGTCCGGCTCGTCCGGCTCGTTCCGCTGATCCATCGTCATCCCCTCGTCGTCCTCTCCCGTCCCGGCCGGCCCGGGCGTCGCGTCGCCGCCCGTCATCTCCCCACTCTCGGCCACGCCCACCCCGGATCCGCGACGGCACGCACGCCGGGGCCCGCGACGGCGCCGCACCGCCGGCCGCCGCGACCAGGCCGCCCAGAGGAGCCGGTCAGTGCGCCGCCGGGCCCTCCCGGTGCTGCCGCGGGCTGACCCCGCGCACCCGCCTGAAGGCCGCGCTCAACGCGAACGGGCTGCCGTATCCGACGTTGCGGGCCACCGCCGCGATCGTGGCGTCGGGCCCGCGCAGCAGATCCGCGGCGAGGGCGAGCCGCCAAGTGGTGACGTAGGCCATGGGCGGCTCGCCGACCAGCTCGGTGAACCGCCGGCCGAGGACCGCCCGGGAGACCCCGGACCCGGGGCGGGCCGGCGGGCGGGCGGGCGGGCGGCGGCGGGTAGAGTCGGGCGCGGGTCGCGGCCGGTGAGGGTGGCGGACCACCGGGGAGCGGCCTTGCGGCCCGGATGGGCGTCGACCGCCCGGGCGCCGCACATCGGCGAGGCGATACGGCTGTGGAGGCCCGGTGGAACTGCGGTACGGACTCAATCCCCAGCAGCAGCCGGCGAGCGCCGAGCCGGTGACGCCGGGCGCGTGGCCGCTGCGGGTGCTGAACGGCGCTCCCTCGTACCTCAACCTGCTGGACGCGCTGGCCGGTTGGCGGCTGGTGCGGGAAACGGCCGAGGCGCTGGGGCGGCCGGTGGCGGCGTCCTTCAAACATGTGTCGCCCGCGGGTGTCGCGCTGGCCGGCCCGGTGGACGGCCCCACCGCCGCCTTCTACGGATTCGATCCGGCAGGCGGCATCAGCGGTCCGCTGGCGAGCGCGTACGTCCGGGCCCGCGACGCCGATCCGAAGGCGTCGTACGGCGACTTCGCGGCCGTCTCGCACCCGGTCGACGCCGAACTCGCCGCGCTGCTGGCCAGGGTGGTGTGCGACGGGATCGTCGCCCCGGGCTTCGAGGCCGGTACGGTGGCCGCGCTGAGCACCAAGAAGCGTGGCCGCTTCCTCGTCCTGGAGGCCGACCCGGCTCATGTGCCACCGGCGTTGGAGCACCGTGAGCTGTACGGACTGCGGCTGACCCAGGCACGTGACGACGTGTTGCTCACCCCGGCGCTGCTCGCCGACGTGGTGTGCGGCGAACAGCCCCTGCCCGCCGCGGCCGCCGAGGATCTGCTGCTCGGCCTCGCCGTGGTGCGCCACAGCCGGTCCAACGCGGTCTGTTGTGTGCGGGACGGGATGACCCTGGGGATCGGCGCGGGTCAGCAGTCGCGGGTGGACTGCGTCAAGCTGGCCGGTGCCAAGGCCGCCACGTGGTGGCTGCGGCGCCATCCGGCCGTCCAGGCGATGGAGTTCGGGGCGGCGGTCCGGCGCCAGGAGCGGGTCGGCTGGCAGGTCAGGGTCGCCGAGGGCGATCTGACCCGGCACGAACGCGCCCGGCTGGCGGAGGCGTTGACCGTGCCCGGCACGGAACCCACCGCCGAGCAGCGGCGGGAGTGGGCGGCGCGGCTGACCGGCCTGGCCTTCGCCTCGGACGGCGCGCTGCCGCTCCGCGACAACGTCGACCACGCGGCCCGCTACGGAGTGCGCTGGATCGCCGAACCGGGCGGCTCCCTGCGCTCGGCGGAGGTCGCGGAAGCCTGCCGGGAACACGGGATCACCCTGGTGCGGACCGGCTTGCGGCTCCTCCAGCACTGACCCCGGCGCGGGGCGGCGATGGCCGCCGCCTTCCGGCCGGGCTCACACCGGATAACACTCGCCATGGATATAATATCCATGTACCGTATCGCGCCATGAGCAGCGCACCGATGGAACCCACCGCCGGCTACCTGGTCTGGCGGCTGTCGATCAAGTGGCGGGTCGCGGTGGACCAGGCGCTGGCTCCGCTGCGTCTCACCCACGCCCAGTACGTGGTGCTCTCCTCGGTGTTCGGCATGGAGCGGGCCGGACTGCCGCCGAGCCAGCGCGAGTTGGCGGACCACACCGGCCTCGAACCGCTGTACGTCTCCAAGTTGGCCCGCCAACTGGAGGCGGACGGCCAGTTGCGGCGCACCCGGGACGCGAAGGACACCCGCGTCGTACGGCTGGAACTCACCGACCGCGGCCGCGCCGACGTACGCCCCGCCATCCGCACCGTCCAGGCACTGCTCGACCGGCTGCTGGCCCCGCTGGGCGGCCGGGACGATCCGCGCACGGCGGCGCTGGTCGGCGATCTCACCGAGCTTCTGCGCGCGCCTCTCGACCCGTCCGCCTGACCGGAAGGACCGTTGGCCATGCCCGAGACATCAGTGCTCGACTCGACGATGTACTACGAGGACGCGGGGAGCGGGACCACCTTCGTCTTCCTGCACGGAAACCCGGCCTCCTCCCATCTGTGGCGGAAGGTGCTGCCCGGCATCGGCGGCGGCCGGCTGCTCGCGCCCGACCTCATCGGCATGGGCCGCTCGGGCAAGCCGGAGAGCGCCTACCGGTTCGACGACCACGCCCGCTATCTGGACGCCTGGTTCGACGCCGTCGCGCCGGACCGGGTGGTGCTGGTCGGCCACGACTGGGGCGGCGCGCTCGCCCTCGACCGGGCGGCCCGGCATCCGGGCCGCGTCCTCGGCGTCGCCTTTCTGGAATCCATCGTCAAGCCGATGGACTGGGCGGACCTGTCGCCCCAGGCACGCCGGCGCACCGAACTGATCCGCACCCCGGGCGCGGGCGAGGAGATGGTCCTGACGCAGAACCTGTTCGTCCGCCAGGCCTTCACCGGCGGCGTCCTCACCCCGGTCGACGCCGAGGATCTCGCCGTCTATCTCGCGCCGTTCCCGACCCCGCGAACGCGGCGGCCCATCCTCGCCTGGGCTCGCCAGATGCCGCTGGGCGGCGAGCCGGCCGAACTGATCGCCCGTATCGAGGCGTACGACCACTGGCTCGCCGAGAGCGCCGACGTCCCCAAACTGATGATGACCTTCGAGGGCTCGCCCACCCTGCTCGGCGGCCCCGCGTTCGCGGCCTGGTGCGCCGCCCACATCGCCGCCCTGGAGACCGTCCCCTGCGGCCCCGCGGGCCACCACGCCCCCGAGGACCGCCCGGCCGAGATCGCCGCCGCGATCTCCTCCTGGTCCGGCCGGCACGGCTGGATCTGACGGCCGCCTCCCGCGAAGGGCCCGCCATGGTCCGCGTCGGAGTCATGTCCCACCGGGGTCGTCGAAGGAGCCGTGCCGGCCCTCGCCCGCGGTGAACCGGGCGGCGCCCTCGGCGGCCTCCCGCAGCGAGATCCGGCCATGGGCCAACTCGCCTGCCAGCGCGTCCTGTTCGGACCTGCCGTGCTGTTCGAGCAGCGCGAGCCGGTCCTGGCGCAGACAGGTCTGCGGAAAGGCGGCGAGTTCGGCGGCCAGGCGCTCGGCGGCGGCGCGGGCGGCGCCCCGGGGTACGACCCGGTTCACCAGGCCGATGGCGAGTGCTTCTTCCGCGTCCACCGGCCGGCCGGTGAGCACCAGGTCCATCGCCCGGCTCGCGCCGATCAGCCGGGGCAGCCGCACGGTGCCGCCGTCGATCAGCGGCACCCCCCAGCGACGGCAGAAGACACCGAGAACCGCGTCCTCCTCGGCGATCCGCAGATCGCACCAGAGCGCCAACTCGAGTCCGCCGGCCACCGCGTGACCGGAGATCGCCGCGATCACCGGCTTGCCGAGGCGCATCCGGGTCGGACCCATCGGACCGTCCCCGTCGTCGGCCACCCGGTTGCCGCGCTCGGTGCCGATCGCCTTGAGGTCGGCGCCCGCGCAGAAGGTGCCGCCGTCACCCCACAGCACGGCCACGGCGGCGTCGTCGTCCGCGTCGAACTCCCGGAAGGCGGCGGCGAGCCGCTCGGCCGTCGGCCCGTCCACCGCGTTGCGCGCGGCCGGCCGGCACAGCACCATGGTGGTCACGGGACCGGCGCGCTCCACACGTACCGATGGCGCCGCCCGGTCCGGTCGCCGGTCCACCGCCCGGTCCGGTCGCCGGTCCACCGCCTGATCCACCGCCTGTTCCATGGGGCTGCCCTGTCCGTCGGCCCGCCGACCCGTCGGTTCGGCGGTCAGCGGTGCTCCTGGACCAGCACCGCCGAGGTGTCCGGCACCAACGCCCGGAAGACATGGGCGACATCACCCGGATAAACCACGTAGTCGCCCGGATGCAGCTCGATCGGGTCCTCGACCACGCCCACCAGCGCCCGTCCGGCACACAGGACGACATGCTCGACGACGCCGGGCATGTGCGGGTCCGAGTCGCGGGACGAACCGGGCTGGGCGGACAGGAGAAAGAGGTCCCGGCGGGCGTTCGGCGGGCAGGAGGCGAGCAGCGTGGCCACGTAGTCCGCGCGTTCCGCCGCGAACGCCATGCCCTCGCCCGCCCGGACGAGCCGCACCTGGGGCCGGGGCGGGTCCACGAGTTGGGCGAAGGGCACATCGAGGGTGACGCTCAGCGCCCACAGCGTCTCCACACTGGGGTTGCCCGCTCCCGACTCCAGTTGGGAGAGCGTCGATTTGGCGATACCGGCCCGCCGGGCGACCTCGGCGAGGGACAACCCGGTCCGGCGGCGTTCGCGTTGCAGCGAGGCGGCGATCGCGGCGAGCGGTGCGCCGGACCCCGGGCCGGCCTTGGCACCGGCGGCTCCGCCGCCGCCGACTCGGGGGCTCGCACTGTCCGCCATGGTGGCCGATCCCCTCTCCCCCGGCTTCTGCCGGTCTGCCGGTCTGCCGGTCTGCCGCAGACGCTCCCACAGCGCGTCGCGGCTCGCACCACCGGGCCGTCCACAGCCCGCTTCGTTCGCCATAGACGTCGGTTCGTTCGCCTTGACGAACGAACCTGACGCGTCGTTCAGTATACGATGTGAATCGTTCGATATGGCGAACCCTCGCGGGCGACGCCGAGAAGACCCTTGTCCGGGACATCGCTCTGGTCTGCCTGGCCGACGCACTCGTCGGCGTCTCCTTCGGCGCGATCGCGGTGGGCCTCCGGCTGCCGCTCTGGCTGCCCACCCTTTTGTCCTTGGTCGTGTTCGCCGGCGCCTCGCAGTTCATCTTCATCGGGATCGTGGGCGCGGGCGGCAATCCGGTGGCGGCGGTCGTCGCCGGACTGCTGGTCAACACCCGCCATGTGCCGTTCGGTTTCACCGTCGGCGACGTGTTCGGCCCGGGGTGGCCGCGGCGGCTGCTCGGCAGCCATCTGATGGTGGACGAATCGGTGGCCTTCACCCTGGCGCAGCACGAGCCCCGACGCCGCGCACTCGCCTACTGGCTGTGCGGACTCGGCATCTTCGGCTGCTGGAACGCCGGCGTGGTGGTCGGCGTGCTCGGCGGTCGCGCGGCGGGGAACACCGATGCCCTCGGCCTCGACGCGGCCTTCCCCGCGGTCCTCCTCGCCCTGCTGCTGCCGTCCCTCGACAGCGCGGCCACCCGCAGGGCCGCCGCGGCCGGCGTGGCCGTCGCGCTGGCCGCGACCCCCTTCCTCCCGGCCGGCGCGCCGGTGTTGCTCGCGCTGGCCGGAGTCGCCGCCGGCCTCCCCCGCCGCGAACCCGCGGCCCCATGCCCATCCCCGTCCGCAGCCGTAGCCGCACCCGCACCCGCACCCGCACCCGCACCCGCACCCGCACCCGCCGTAGGATCCACGGACCCGCGGCCGGCCGATCGGACCGCCTCATGACCTCGACCACCGCCCTCGTCGTGGCCACCGCCGTCCTCGGCGCCGGCACCTTCGCGTTCCGGCTGGCCGGGCCCCTGCTGCGCTCCCGCGTCACCCTCTCCCCGCGCGTGGAGCGGCTGACCGCCGTCGCCGTGGTGGTGCTGCTCGCCGCCCTCGTGGCGACCTCGGCGCTCACCACCTCCCACGACTTCGCGGGCGCCGCCCGCCCGGCCGGTGTCCTTCTCGGCGGTGTCTGCGCCTGGCGGAAAGCCCCCTTCGTCGTCGTGGTGGTGGCCGCGGCCGGCACCACAGCGGTCCTGCGCCTGCTCGGGGTGGCCTGACCGCGCGGCACCGAAGAGCTGACGCAACGTCAGCGGTTTGCCGGGAAAGGCGAGTTCAGAGCGGGCCCCGGCACCGGAAGATCGGCGCGAATCGGAGCTGACAGAAGGATTCCAGATCGTGTTACGTGTCATGTCTCCGTCGATTCACACAGGGCCGTCACCGTCCTCGACGGAGAACCACCCCCGCAATGGAGGACCCGTGACCCGTCCGATCACCCGTCGTCGAGTTACCCTTCGACCCCGCGCGGCGCTGCGTACCGCGCTGCTCGGCACGCTGACCGCCTGCCTGGCCTTCGCCGTCGCCGGTCCGGGAGGGGGCGCCGCGGCGTCCGCCGCCGACCCGGGTTCGCTGCCGCTGTCCGGTGCCACCGTCTCCGGGCTGCACAACACCTACGACCCCGCCACGTTCCCCTATCTGGCGCAGGCGCTCGACACCGGCACCTCGATGATCGAACTGGACGTCTGGGACGACTTCTTCACCCAGGAGTGGAAGGTCAGCCACTCCAGCCCGACCGGCAACGGCAACAACTGCGTCGACGCGTCCTCGGCCGCGCAGCTCTACTCCGGCGGCACCAACAAGGACCTGGAGAGCTGCCTCGACGACGTGCGGGTGTGGCTCGGCGCGCACCCCGGGCACGGTCCGCTGGTCATCAAGCTGGAGATGAAGGCGGGCTTCCAGTCCACCTTCGGTATGAGCCCGGCCAAGCTGGACCAGTCGATCAGCGCGCACCTCGGCAGCGTGGTCTTCAAGCCGAACGACCTGCTCAACAAGCCGGGCGGCGGTCAGTACGCCACCCTGGACGACGCCGCCAAGGCGGGCAACTGGCCCACCCGGCAGCAGCTCGCGGGCAGGGTGCTGCTGGAGGTCATCCCGGGCACCGTCGAGGAGGCCAACCCGACCGACACGCTGTGGACGGACAAGGAGTACGCGCAGTACCTCCGCGACCTTCACACGCAGGGCAAGACCGCCCAGGCGAACATCTTCCCCTCCGTGCACAACGCGGCGGCCGGCGACCCGCGCACCCGCTACTCGGACACCACCCTGCGCCCCTGGTTCGTGGCGTTCGACGGTGACGCGGCCACTTACCTCAACGGGTCCATCGACACGAGCTGGTACGACACCAACCACTACCTGCTCTTCATGACCGACGCGCAGAACGTGACGCCGGCCCTGGACGACGTCAACCCGTCGCCCGCCGACGCGGCGGCGCGGGTCGCGCTGCTGGCCAAGGCGCACGCCACGGTCGCGTCCAACGACTGGAAGGGCCTGCCGGACGTGCAGTCCCTGGTGTTGCCGCGCGGCTAGGGCGCAGCACTCACGGAGGGTCCGGCTCCGCGCCGGGGGTTCTCGGCCGCCGTACGGGGCGGCGGCCGCGAGCACCCGGCGCTCTGGCCGTGCGGCGAGACGGGGCCGAGATCGGTCAGGCGGTGAGCGAGGCGCGGTCGCCCATGACGATCACCGGGTGGTCGGCCGGCAGCAGCGTCCGCAGCAGTTCCACCATGCGGGCGGCGGGAATGCTCACACAGCCGTGGGTCGGGCCGCCGTGGTCGACGTGCACCCAGATGCCCCCGCCGCGGCTCGCGCCGAGCGGTTGGCTGCCGTCGAGCGGCGACGTACCGGCGACGCGGTTGTAGTCGATGGCGATCACATAGTCGAAGGCCTGGTCGAGCGGCTCCCCGTCGAAACCGACCCCGCCGGCGCGGAAGGCCGCCGAGCGGTGGTACGGCAGTTTCGAGCCGGGGTCGGCGTCGAGGCCACCCGCGTCGTGCAGGGTGAACACCCCGATGGGACTGTGCAGATCATCCGAGTGGTGGTCATCGGTCCAGCCGTGCAGCGCGTTGTGCGCCGGCCAGGTGGCACCGGGCCGCCAGTGGCCGTCGTCGGTGCGGGACCACAGGGTGACCAGGGTCCGCGAGGAGTTCTTCGCCTGCCCCGAGGCGACGAGCACCTGACGGCTCGCGGCCGGGATCCTGGCCCGGGTGCGCGGGCCGAGCCCGGGGATCGCGGCGGGGTAGGCCACCGCCGCCTTCGCCTGGTCCGGTCCGGTGGGCCGGCCGGCCGGCACGGGCGCACCGGCGGTCGTGGCGGCCGACGCGGCGGCGGTGCGGCCCCCGTCGGCGGCGACGGCGGTGCCGTTGTGCCGCACCAGCACGAGACAGCCGGCGCCGGCCACCACCAGGCCGACGGCTCCGGCGGTCGCCAGCACCACCCGGCGCCTGGCGGCACGCCGAGGGCGCCGGTGGCGGTTGCGGCCTTCATCGCTTCGCCCCCCGTGGGGCGCGTCGGCAGGAATGGGAGTCATCACGTCAATCTTCGCAAAGCTTGCGCCTTCGCTAACCCCCCAGCCCCCTCTACCGCCCGTTTTGCCCTACACATCACCTTCGTGCCACAGCCGTCGGGGTGACGGTGGGTCGGCAAGGGGGCGACCGGCGGGGCCGCGAGCCGTCAGCGCAGCGCATTGTGGACGGCCAGCAGCAGACGCCATACGTATGCGGCGAAGTCGGCCGGGCCGAGGGGGACTTGGCCGTGCAGCCAGTCGGCGAGCAGCCCGGTGAAGGTGGCGGCGATGGCGGCCGCGGCCAGTTCGGGGCAGGGGGCGCCGGCGGCGACCCGCTCGGCCAGCGACCGGGCGCGCAGTTCGCGGTGCAGGAGGGTGCCGAGCGGACCGCCCCCGCCGTCGGGGAGCAGGGTGCGGTAGAGGTCGGCGCGGCGGTGGACCGCCGTCAGGAAGCCGACGAGCGGGTCGGGTGGCGCGGCGGCCGACGGCGTACCGGTCCAGGCGTGCAGCGCGTCCACCCCGTCCCTGACGATGTCGGCGCACGCGTCGACGGCGAGCGCCTGGAGCCCGTCGTAGTGCAGATAGAGCGTGGCCCGGCCGACCCCGGCGCGCCGTGCCACCGCCGCCAGACTGACCTGGCTCAGCGCCCGCTCCTCGCACTCGGCCAGCAGCGCGGCCCGCAGTCTGGCCCGGGTCCGCAGCGTCCGCGGGTCGACGGGACCTGCGGCGGCGACCATCCCGGTCGGATGCGCGGCGCCGGACCGCTCGGGTGTCACGTGGCGAGCAGCACGGCCGCGAGCGCGACGGCCGCGGGGGCGAACTGCACGTACAGGATCTTGCGGGAGGCGGTCACCGCCCCGTACGCGCCGGCGAGGATCACACAGCAGAGGAAGAACACCTGCGCCTGGAAGCCCACCGGGTCCGCGGCCACCAGCCCCCAGACCAGGCCCGCGGCCAGAAACCCGTTGTAGAGGCCCTGATTGGCGGCGAGCGGCGCGGTGGCGCGGGCGCCGGCCGGGTCCAGGCCGTGCAGCGCCCGACCGCGCGGGCCCTGCCACAGGAACATCTCCAGTATCAGCACATAGAGATGGAACGCGGCGACCGCCGCGACCAGCACATTGGCGAGAACGTGCACCGTATCCCCCTGAGGTCGGCCGGACACCGAACGGTCTTCGGTCGGTTCCTGTCAGTTTCTTGTCAGTTCCTGGACAACTGTACAGGAACTGACGGGTGTTCACTCCTACCGGAGCAGTGCGGACACCAGCTCCGCCGGTCGGCTCAGCGCGACCAGATGACCGCCGGGCACCTCCTCGACCCGGACCCCCGCGCCCAGCCGCTCGCGCACGACCCGCTGTTGGAAGGAGAGCGGGAAGAAGCGGTCGTCCCGGCCCTGGAGGAAGCGCGTCGGCACGTCCGGCCACCGCTCCAGCGGCCACGGCTGGGCGAAGATCCCGGCCGGCGGCCCGGCGGAGGGCGCCGCGAACGCCTCCTCGGCGATCTCGTCGGGGACGTCGTGGAAGAAGTCGGTGCGTACGTCGAACTCCGCGGCGGGGCCGGTCCGTCCGCTCGCGGCCGCGTACGCGGCCCGGGCCACGGCCTGGCCGGTGTTGTCCCACCAGTCACCCGCCGTCTCACCGGGCCTCGGCACCATCGCGTTGACGAGCACCAGCCGGTCCACACTCCGCCTGACGCAGACCAGGGGCGCCGAGAAGCCGCCGAGCGACTGGGCGACGAGTGTCAGCGGGCCGGCCGCGACGGCTCCGGCAGCGCCGGCGGCTCCCGCGGCGCCGCTGACGGCCGCGGTGATCGCGTCGGCGAAGGTGTCCAGGTCGCTGTCGGGCGCGCCGGGCAGATCCAGCGTCACCACGTCGTGGCCGCGCGCCTTCAGCAGCGGTACGACCCGGTGCCAATACCAGGCCGCGCCGTCGGCGCCGGGAACGAGTACGTAAGTCGCCATGCCAACCACTCCGATGCCACTGCCGGTCCGCGCGGATCGAGACCGCGGGTCACCCTCAACCTAAAGGCGATGCCGCGGGCAGCCGGGTGACTCGCCGTCGCCCGGCCATGGGGCTCATTCCCGGGTAGCGCCGCGCTGTCCGTCGTCGGCGGGTACGAGGACCCGGCCGCCTGTCCGCGGGGGGAGTTCCGGGCCCGGGACCGGCGGCGCCTGGCGACGGCCGACCCGCGGCGCCAACGGTTGGGCCGCACGCCCGAGTGGCGTCTTCGAGGGCGGCGGGGCGGAGAACGTCTCCGCGGCGGGCTTCGCCATCGCCGCCCGGGGGGTCGCACCGGCGGCCGTCGATGGGGCGGCGGCGGCGACCGTACCGCTCCTGGCGGCCATCGCCCGCCCGCCGTGCCCGACCACCGCGCACAGGGCCACGCACAGCGCGGCCACCGCGAGCGCCCCCGCGGGCAGCATGCCGCCGTATTCCGCCCGTCCGCGTCGCCGTCCCCTGCGCCCCATCGCCCCGACCTCTCAACCGCCGCCGTCTCCGACCACGCAGGAGACCGCGGCGGACCGGCCCGGATAACGGAAATCTCGGGCCGGTCCTGGGGAAGTCCGCGGGAAATCCGGGGAGCGCGGGGCGGGGTGGTCTCACACGCCGTAGACGCCGTCCAGCCAGTGCTTCAGGTCGGCGCCGAGCGCGTCCGGGTCCGCGTCCGGGGCGAAGTCGTGCACGGTGACACCGACCGTGGCGCCGAAGTGGTTGCGGCCGAAGAAGCGGTACATCGCCTCCTTGGTGCGGACGCCGATGAAGTACTCGTCGCGGTAGTCCAGGGCGGCGTCCACCGCGTGCGCCCGGCCCGGGAGTTGGACCTGGACGGCGCTGCCCGCGGCCGCGTCGGGGGCGAGTCCGAGGGCGCGGCCGGCCACGGTCAGGGCGTCCGGGGCGCCCGCCGCGGCCGAGCCGTCGGCCCCGGCGAAGACCGCCGGGCGGCCGGTGAAATGCAGCAGATACTGGCGCAGGGTGTGCAGATAGAAGTCCGTGTGCTTGTCGGCTCCGTCGTACTGGTTCTCCCAGTCGTCGACGAAGATGCCGCTGTGCACGTAGCGGACCCATGAACCGCCGCCCTCGCGCGGCTCGATCAGGTGGTCGAGCTGGTTGAAGGTCTGCCGCGGCGCGTCGTCCGGGCTCTCGGTGCGGCCGGTGAGGCGGTGCGGCGGATCCCAGGCGGTGACGGTGCCGCCGAAGGGGGCCGCGCCACCCGCACGCGGTTCGTACTCCATGGGCCACAGCCACCCCGCGGTGCCGGTGCTGACCGCCTCCCAGACCTGCTCGGGGCTCGCCTCGACCTCGAACTCGCGGACGATCTCGAACTTCTTCGACATGGTGGTTCAGTGGCTCCTTTTCTCTGACGTTCCCTGACACTCACTGACACTCACTGACGTTCTCCGACACTCACCGACGGCCGCCGCGGTGGGTGGTCGGGGCGTGGGGGCGGCGGGGGGGATGGAGGCGGCGCATGGGGTGACACCGCTCATGGGGCCGGCTCCGTGAGGGCCGGGCCGCCGGGTGGGCCCGGCCGCAGGGCGGCCGGCGGATCCGGCTTCACCGTCGGGTGGAGGGCGACGACGATGCGGTGCGACCGGCCGCTCCCGGCCTCGGGCTGGTGGTACTTGGCCACCAGCGCGCCCACCCCTCGGGTCAACTCCTCGACGAAGGCCGCCCGTTCGGCGGCGGTGCCGAACCGGACCTCGCCGTCGAGCGCATAGGTGGCGACCCGCTGCCGGGCACGGTCGGCGCCGGTGATCAGCGTGCCGACGTCCCGGACCAGCCGGGCGGCCACGGCCAGCAGCCAGCGCGCCGAGAGCTGGTCCCGGAAGCGGGCCGGATCCGGCTGCACGGCGGCGAGCGCCAGCGGCGAGATCACGTACGACGCCGCGGTCGCCCGCATCAGCCGCTCGGTGACATTGCCCTTGCGCCGCTCCCCGGAGAGCTCGATCAGGCCGTGCTTCTCCAGGGCCCGCAGGTGGTAGTTCACCTTCTGCCGCGGCAGGCCGACCCGGGCGGCGAGCATCGTCGCCGACGCGGGTCCCGCCGCCAGTTCGGCCAGCAGCCCGGCCCGTATCGGATCCAGGGAGACCGCGGCGGCCGCCGAGTCCTCGATCACGCTCACATCCAACATGACTCCAGCGTTTCACCGAATACTTTATTTGTCCAGGAGGGCTTACTTGTCGGTGAAGGCTGCCGGTGAGGGCGCCGGAGCGGGCCGCGCCGGACACCTCGGTGGAAAGGTGATCGGACCACCCGCCCGCGATACGGCCGACCATCCGTCCGCTCATCTGATCGTGATATGTACTGCGTAAGGGGGGGCGGTGGTGGTGCACGGCCCTGGGGAGCAGTCGACAGAGGGGGCCGCTGTATGCCGTTGATCCGACGTCTTTCCGACGCGGGGCCAGCCCGTTGGAGAGCCGCCTTCCGGTCCGCGCCCCGGATGGATCCCGGCTACGGCGATCCCCGGCTGGCCGCGCTGCGTGCCGCCGCGACCGGCCCGGGTACCGACGGCGGCCGCTGGCCGGGGATCGCCGGGCAGCTCTCGCTGGCGGTGGACGGCGAGGATCTGACCTGGCTGGTCGAGGGCCTCGCCTCGGTCGACGGCACCGAGGCCTGGATCGGCGCGGTGGCGGCCGAAGCACCGGACCCCGCGCTGCCGCTGCTGGTCTCCGGCGCCCGGCACATCGAGTGGGCGTGGCAGGCCAGGACCAGGAAGATGGCCAAGTACGTCTCCAAGGAGCAGTTCGAGGTCTTCCACGCCCGACTGGCCGTCGCCGAGGAGCAGTTGTACGAGGTGGCCGAGCGCGAGCCCGACTGGGCCGCGCCCTGGTACTTCCTCCAGATCGCCGGCCGCGGGCTCCAGGTCGGACAGCGGCTCGCGGCCCGGCGGTTCGAGGCCGCTGTCCGCCGCAGCCCCGGCCATCTGGCAGGCCACCGGCAGCAGTTGCAGCAGGTCTGCGGCAAGTGGGGCGGCTCGCACGCGCAGATGCACGACTTCGCCCGTCAGGCGATGCTCGGTGCGCCCGAGGGCAGCCCGCTCGGCGAACTGGTCGCCATCGCGCACCTGGAGCACTGGCTTGACGAGGAGGCCGGCGCCGACACGCGGTACATCCGGCGCTCCGACGTCGTCGTGGAGCTGTACGAGGCCGCCGAACGCTCCGTGCACCACCCGGATTTCGTCCGCCGCCGTGACTGGACCCGGAGTTTCAACACCTTCGCGCTCGCGTTCGCGCTGGCCGGTGAGAACGAGGCGGCGCGCGACCTGTTCCGGGTGCTCGAAGGCAGCGTCACCGAGTTCCCGTGGATGTATCTCAACGGACACGACCCGACCGTGCCGTTCCGCGAATGGCGCTCCCGCGTCGGAGCGTGACCCGCCGCGGGCGGCAGTCCGCCGCGCTCGACCCACCCGCCACGCAACCCCGTACGAGCCCCCCGCCGCCGGGCCAAGGCCCTGGTGGGCCGTGGACCCGTCCGCCGACGAGAAAGCCGCCTTCGGTGTCAGAAGCACAGACAACCCACACCTTCCAGGTCGACCTGCGCGGCCTGGTCGACCTGCTCTCCCACCATCTCTACTCCAGCCCGCGCGTCTACCTGCGTGAACTGCTCCAGAACGCGGTGGACGCGATCACCGCGCGGCGGGCGCTGGACGCCGACGCCCCGGCCCGGGTGACCGTACGGACGGCGGACGGCCGGCTGACCGTCACCGACACCGGGGTCGGGCTCACCGAGGCGGACGTGCACCGCTTCCTCGCCACCATTGGCCGCAGTTCCAAGCGGGGCACCGACGGTGGGCTGGACGGCGCCGAACTCGCCTCGGCCCGCGCCGACTTCATCGGCCAGTTCGGTATCGGGCTGCTGGCCTGCTTCGTGGTGGCCGACGAGATCACGGTGACCACCCGCTCGGCCGCCGACCCCTCGGCGCCCGCCGTGGAGTGGCGCGGCGGCTCCGACGGCCGCTACGCGATCCGTACGCTGCCGGCCGGTTCGGTCACCGAGCCCGGCACCACCGTCACACTGGTGCCGCGCCAGGACGCCGCCGAGTGGACCCGTCCGGACCAGGTCGTCGCGCTGGCGCGGCACTACGGAAGCCTGTTGCGCCACCAGGTGGTGGTCGTCGACGGTGACGGCCGGGAGACCCGGATCGACCGGACGCCACCGCCGTGGCTGGCGCCGCACGGTTCGCCGCTCGCCCGGCGGGAGGCACTGGTCGAGCACTGCCGGCAGACCTTCGACTTCACGCCGCTGGACACCATCGACCTCGATCTGCCGCTGGTGGGGCTGCGCGGCGTCGCCTACGTCCTGCCGACCTCGGTCCATCCGTCCCGGCAGGCCGGACACCGGGTCCACCTCAAGGGCATGCTGCTCTCCGACCAGGCGAGCGAACTCCTGCCGGAGTGGGCGTTCTTCGTGCGCTGCGTGGTCGACGCCGACAGTCTGCGGCCGACCGCCTCCCGGGAGGCGCTGTACGAGGACGAGACGCTCGCCGCGATCCGTGACGCGCTCGGCGCCCGGATCAGGGACTGGTTGACCGGTCTTTCGGCCAGCGACCCGGCGCTGCTGCACCAGTTCATCGCCACCCACCACCTCGCCGTCAAGGCGCTGGCCCGCTACGACGACGAGTTGCTGCGGCTGCTGCTGCCGTGGCTGCCGTTCGAGACCACCGACGGCCAGGTGACGCTGGACGAGTTCGCCCGCGCCCACCCGGTGATCCTGGTGACGCAGACGGTGGAGGAGTTCCGCCAGGTGGCCCCGGTCGCCAGCGCCGCCGGCCTCGGTGTGGTCAACGGCGGCTACGCCTACGACCGGGACCTGGTGCACCGGCTGCCCGAGGTCAGGCCGGGATCCTCGGTGGTCGATCTCGACCCGACCACCGTCACCGCCCATCTCGACGCGGTGGACCCGGCGGCGGAGCTCGCCGCGGCGTCCTTCCTGCACACGGCGCGGCAGGTCATCGCCCAGTTCGACTGCGATGTGGTGCTGCGCAGCTTCCACCCGGTCAGCGCGCCGTCGCTGCTGCTCGACAACCGCGAGGCACGGCACGAGCGGACCCGTACCGAACTCGCCGCCGACGCAGGCGGGTTGTGGGCGGACATCCTCGGCTCGCTGCGATCCCAGGCGCCGCGCGCCCAGTTGGTGCTGAACCACCTCAACCCCCTGGTCCGGCGGGCCGCCTCCATCAGCGAACCCGGCCTGGCGGTGACCGCGGTGGAGGCGCTCTACGGCCAGGCGCTGCTGCTGACCAGGCGGCCGCTGCGGGCGACGGAGAACGCGCTGCTCAACCGGGCCTTCATCGGCCTGCTCGACCACGCGATGCACGACACCGCGCGCGACGGGCGGGAGGAGTCGTGATGCCGGACACCCCGGAAGCCGTCCTGGAGGCGCTGCGCGAGAACAACGACCGCCCGTTCGGGCGGCCGCGGACCGTGCGGGCCGAGGAACTCGTCGAGGCGGCCGAGCAGTTGGCGGACACGGGCCTGCTGGTCACCGCGCTGTTCGAGCTGATGTCCGCCTATACGTACGCCGGTGAGGACCGCAAGTCGCCGGTGGTCTTCGCGCGGATCGCCCAGCTCTGGGACAGCCGCCCCGAGGACTTCAGCGCATGGGAGGAGCACCAGTTCTACTGGCGCTACAAGTGGGTGACGACCGCGCTGCTCCAGGTGCCGGAGGTGCCGCTCGCCGCGGTCGAGCGGTGGACCGGGGAGATGCGGGACCGCTACCGCAAGGCCGGCCACGGCATGCAGCCGGTGTACGCGATGCGGCACCGGATCGCCGAACACACCGGGGCCGGCACCGACCTGGCCTACGACCTGTGGGTGACCCGGCAGCGGACCGACCTCAGCGACTGCGAGGCGTGCGAGACCCGGTATCAGGCGCTGCATCATGTGGCGGCCGGCGACGACCTTCGGGCGCTGGAGATCTGGGAGCCGGTGCTGACCGGTCAGCAGACCTGCATGGAGGAGCCGTACGCCTCCATGGCGTACGCGCTGCTGCCGCTGCTGCGGACAGGCCGGCTGGACGCGGCGCGCTCGTACCATCTCAGCGGCTACCGGTTCGCGCGCGGCAAGGGGGACATGGCCGCGGTGGTCGGCCGCCATCTGGAGTTCTGCGCGCTGACGCGCAACGAGGGGCGCGGACTTGAGGTGCTGGCGGAGAACCGGGGCATGTTCGAGGGCGCGGGCGCGCCCCTTGACCGGCTCGGTTTCCTGATCGGTGTGGAAGTCCTGCTGGGCCGCCTCGCCGTGCTGGGCCACGAGGAGCTCGCGGTGCCCGGTCCGCCCGGCCGTCATTGGACGGTGGACGCGTTGCTCGCGCGGGTGCGCGCCGACGCGTCCGCGCTGGCAGCGGCCTTCGACGCGCGCAACGGCACGCCGGCCGTCGGCGAGCGGCGGCTGGCCCGGCTGCGGGTCGGGCCGCTGGTGGCCGAGCCCTTGCCGCTGGGCATACGGGCCCGCGCGGTCGAAGCGGCCCCCTCGGCGGCGTTCGAGCCGGCCGGCACCGCGCCGGACGCCGGCGCCGCCGCCGATCCGGAGATTCCGGCGGACTTCGCCGAACTCCTCACCCGGGCGCGGGAGTTGTCGGAGATCGGGCGCCCTGACGCGGACACGTTCTGGGAGCGCGTCCGCGCGCACCACGACGCGGCGCACTACACGCACGACGAGCGGGTCGGACCGGACGTCCTGCTACGGGCCGAACTCGCGGAACAGCGGGCCTTCGACGGCTTCGACCGCGAGGAGTGGGAGCAGGCGCGGCGGGTCATGCTGGAGGCGGCGGGGCTCTTCGAGCAGGCCGGTCTGCCGGGCCGGGCGTCCGCCGCCCGGGCCCGGGCGGCGACAGCGCTCTTCGCCGCGAACGAGCTGGATCCCGCCATGGACTGCTCGGGGGCGCGGGCCGAGCTGGAAGCGGAAGTGCGGCTCGCCGAGAAGTTGTGGGAGGCGGACGAGGGCGCGAGCGCGGGCCGGGAGTCGGCCGGGGCGGCGGCGGATCAGCACGTCGGCGCCTGGGGCGGGACCGGAAACGGCGGCGCGACCGGCCGGGCGGCGGAAGGGAGCCCGGGGGCCGGCCCGCGGATCGGGGCCGACCGCTATCTCGC
The DNA here is from genome assembly GCF_045039895.1 of Streptomyces sp. NBC_01190. Classification (NCBI taxonomy): domain Bacteria; kingdom Bacillati; phylum Actinomycetota; class Actinomycetes; order Kitasatosporales; family Streptomycetaceae; genus Streptomyces; species Streptomyces sp. NBC_01190. The sequence goes on along the minus strand of NZ_CP108580.1, from coordinate 6,651,165 downwards.
CGTCCTCCAGTGCGCGGCCATGGCGACCCGGCACGCGCTGCTCGCCGAACTGCCGGAGCCGTCCGAGGCCGCGCGGGCGGACTTCGACGCCTCGATCGACCGGCTGCGCCGGGAGGCGGAACGCCTGGGCTCGCCCGCACGGGGGTCCGCGGCCCGGCAGTACGCCGCCGATGTCGCCGCGCGCGGCGGCCGGTTCGAGGAGGCGGGCGAGGAGCTGGCCGCGGCGCTGGCGCTGATCGAGACCGCGCGGCAGCCGTGGCGCAGCCCGCGCCCGCTGGCCCTGCTGGCACAGATCAAGGTGCAGAGCGGTCAGGCCGCCGAGGCGGTGCCGCTGATCCATCAGGCGCTGGCCGCCGCCGCCCGCTGGCCCGACGCGTCCCTCTCGCTCGGCCCCTTCCACGCGCTGCTCGGCCACGCCTGCGCGCACTCCGGTGACCACCCGGCCGCGATCCGGTACCTCGCGCAGGCCGCCGACCGGCTGGACCGCGAGGGCTCCGACGAGCACGCGGCGCAGGTGCGGCTGGAGTTGGCGGACCTGCTGGCGAGGGAAGGACGGCAGGCCGACTCCGTGGCGGTGCTCGAGTCGGTGGTGCTGGGCGAGACCGGGGGGTTCGAGCCGCGGCTGCTCGCCCAGGTCCGGCTGAATCTGGCCCGCGGTCTCGCCGCGCTCGGTGAACAGCGCGCGGCGGCCGAGGAGTTCCTGGGGCTGGCCGACGCGGTGGCGGAGTGGACCGACGAGCAGTTCACCCACACCCTGGTGGCGTGCGAGGCCGCGGTCGCGCTGGCGAAGGCCGGCCTGTGGGAGGCGGCCCGTACCGCGTACGCGCGGGCGGTCGCCTGCCACGCGAAGGCGCCGCGTCCGGCCCCGACGGCCGCCATGATGCGGGAGTTCGCCCGGCTCACCATGGCCGAGCGGGAAGCCGAAGGGCTGGAGTCGGCGCTCACCCATCTCGCCGAGGCCGACGAGGTGTGCGCCCAGGTCCCCGTGGACGTGGAGGACTTCGTCCTCTGGTACGAGACCGGCGCCAACCACTACCAGCGCGGTCGCGCCTACGCGTCGGCGCAGGCCTTTCCGGACGGCCTCGCCGCGATGGAACGCGCCATCGCCGCTTATGAGTCCGGCGGCCACGCGGGTGAGGAGCCGCGCGCGGAGGCGGTGCGGATCGCCGCGCTGATCGAGGGCAACGCCCTGGGCGCGGTCGACGCGGCCACCGCCCGGCTGGACGCGGCGATCGCCCGCTGCGCGTCGGCCGGCTTCCCGGCGGCCGCGGCGACCCTGGCGTCGGTGCGCTCGGGAATCGCCGAGCGGTGACGCGGCGCGGGAGCCGGCCACGAGGCCCGGCCCGTACGGTCGGGCCCCGCACCGCCTCCGCCGCCCCCCGCAGCCCCCGTCCTGCCGCGCCGAACGACCGCGATCAGCGGTGACCGGCCGCGCGCTCCGCGACCAGCGGTTACGCCGGCCGGTCCGGGGCCGGCCGCGGGCCGTGGTCGCGCATCGCCCGCTCGACCACGGCTTCGAGGTCGGCGTGGTGGGCGCCCTTCCAGTAGGCGCGGCCGCAGTCGGCGCACTGGGCGAAGACGTCGTAGGTCTTGCGGGTGCCGTCGGCCAACTGGCCCCGCACGGTCTCCTTGTCGGCGGGCACGAGCGGGCCGTTGCAGGCGACACAGCGGGTCCACGGCGCGAGTTCGGGGGCGAACCGTTCGAGGACGTCGTCGAGTTGGCGGTCCGGGCGGTCGCTGTAGACGTAGCCGCCGGCCCACAGTTCACGGCGGCGCAGCAGGCCGCGGTCGCGGGAGAGCAGCACCCGCCGCTCCTTGGCCGACAAGGTGGCCAGCGCCGGGTCGCCGATGTCCGTGCTCTGGTAGGCGGTGTCGACGCCGAGCAGCCGCAACCGGCGGGCCAGCGTGCCCAGATGGACATCGAGCAGGAAGCGCAGCGGTGCGCCCGGCACCTGTTGGGGCCGGGTCACGGCATCGACCTGGACGTCCGCTCCGTCGCCGGGCACAAAGGCGCGCGGGACATCGCGGCCGCCGACGGTGAGGCGGCCCACTTCGGTGAGCGGGATGCCCAGGGATTCCACCACGTGCCCGAGCGACGAGGAGCCGTCGGTCACCACCTCGGTCGACTCGCCGCGCCGCTCGGCGGCGAGGAACACCCGGAGTTCGGCCGGGACCCGTACGGTGACGCGCGGTCGGTTCACCGGCCCAGCATGCCACCGGGCCCAGCGCGCCGACCACGGGGTTTGCCGGGTCGCGCCTCAGGACGCCGGTGGTCGCCGCCGCTCGTCAGAGGTCGTAGGTGACCGTGACCGGTGCGTGATCGGACCAGCGCAGGTCGTAGGAGGCGGCGCGTTCGACCACGGCGTGGGTGGCCGTCCTGGCCAGCCCCGGGGTGGCGACCTGGTAGTCGATGCGCCAGCCACTGTCGGCATCAAATGCCTTGCCGCGGTACGACCACCAGGAATAGGGGCCGGTCGCGTCGGGGTGGAGATGGCGGACGACGTCGGTCCAGGGGGTGAGGACCGTGCTGAGCCAGGCGCGCTCCTCGGGCAGGAAGCCGGCCGACTTCTGATTGGCCCGCCAGTTCTTGAGGTCGGCCTCCCGGTGGGCGATGTTCCAGTCGCCGCAGACCAGGGCGTGGGTGCCGCCGGCCGCGGCCTTCGCGTGCAGATCGGTCAGGTGCTCGTGGAAGGCGTCCATGAAGCGGGTCTTCTCGGTCTGCCGTTCGGTGCCGACCTCGCCGGACGGGAGGTAGAGGCTGCCGACGGTGAGGCCGGGGCCCACGTCGGGCAGGTCGATCTCCAGGTAGCGCCCGGCCGCGTCGAACTCGGCCGAGCCGAAGCCGACCCGCACGTCCGCCGGGGCACGCCGGCTGAAGACGGAGACCCCGGCCCGGCCCTTGGCTGCGGCCGGCGCGTGGTAGGCGTGCCAGCCGTCGGGGTCGCGCAGCTCGGCCGGAAGCTGGTCGGGCTCGGCGCGGACCTCCTGAAGGCAGATCACATCGGCGGCGGTGGACTCCAGCCAGGCCGAGAAGCCCTTCTTGGCGGCGGCGCGCAGTCCGTTGACGTTCACGGTGGTGACGATGGTGGGCACCCGGGGACCCTATCCGGGCGGCTCACCGGCCCGGTTGCCACACCCGGCTCCCGGACATACGTACGAATATCGTACGCTGTGGGCGTGGAGATCAGAACGACGCGCTACGACGCCCCCGACGCCGTGAAACTCAACGATCTGGTGCAGCAGGAGTACGTGCGCCGGTACGGCGACGGCGATGTGACCCCCATGGACGCGGCCCACTTCGATCCGCCGCGCGGCCTGTACCTGCTGGTCTACGACTTGGACGGCACCCCGGTGGCCAGCGGCGGCTGGCGGGCGCAGGACGCCTCGCCGGAGGGCTTCGCCGACGGGGACGCGGAGATGAAGCGGATGTTCGTGCTGCCCGAAGCGCGTGGCCGCGGGCTGGCGCGGGCGCTGCTCGCCGAACTGGAGGCGACCGCGAAAGCCGCGGGGCGGCACCGGATGGTGCTGGAGACCGGGCTGAAGCAGCCCGAGGCGATCGCGCTCTACCGGTCCAGCGGATATCTTCCGGTGCCGAAGTTCGGGGTGTACCGGCACGACGAGCTCAGCGTCTGCATGGGCAAGGGCCTCACCGCGGACCTCGCGGTCTAGGGTCCGCCGTTCGGATCCCCGCGGCGGCGCGGGCGGCGCGGCGGCCGACCGGACCAGCCGGGAGGCGGGACCGCGAGGCGTTGTCGGGCCGGGTGGCCGAGCCGGGCAGGCGCGCTATTTCCCGCGCAGCTCCTCGTAGACCGCGACGACGCTGCGCACCTGCTGCTCGACCTGGTCGGCGATGGGCACCCAGCGGGGGCGGTAGGCGCGCTCGTACGCCGCGCACCACTCGTCGACCAGCCGGGTCACCCGCGGCAGATCGGCGATCCGGCGGAGCATCGCCGCGGCGCGCAGCGGGATGCGCTGGGCGTAGACCTGGATGCTGGTCACGCGGGCGGTGGTCATCGGCGGCAGCGGCGCCGAGCCGGGCGGGCGGACCGCGGGGTCCCACTCCGAGGACAGCCGCGGCCCGATGGAGACCAGCTCACGGACGGTGCGCAGCATGGGCCCGTCGGGGCCGATGAGGTGCGGGTCGATGCGGCCCATCACCCGGGCCACTCTGGGCAGGTCGCGGCGCAGGGCGGCGCCCGCGGTGCGCAGCGCCCGTTCAGGGGCGGGGTGCGGGGTGGTGTCGGCGCTCCGGTCGCAGGCCCACATGGGGACTTCGACGATCGCGGTCACCCCGTCGTAGCGGCGGGCCCTGGCCCAGGTGGAGTGCGCGCCGTCGCCGGCCGCCGGGTCGGAGGCGGGCGGCATCACATAGACACCGGGGCCGGGGCTCGGCCACTGGAACGCGTCGGAGGAGCCACTCTCCAGCGGTATGTCCAGTTCGGCCGCCGATTTGCCGATCCGCTCCGGGACCCCGGGGATCTCGCTGGTGAGCTGGACGAAGCTGCCGCCGACGTCGATGCCGTGCAGCGAGCACTGGAGGACCGGGCGCAGTGTGTCGAGGACGCCGACCAGGGCGCGCGTCTCGGGCAGCGCGGCCGCCCCCACCTCGCCGTCATGGGAGAGCCATTCCGGCTGCTCGGCGGCGCAGGGCCGGAAGAAGTGCTCGTAGTGCCGGCGCAGGGTGTAGGGCCCTCGCAGCCAGGGCTCGTTGAGCGCCGCGCCGTCCGGATCGATGCAGAGCAGGAAGTGCCAGACGCTGCCGTCGTCCTCGCCCCGCTCGCACTGCTCGGCGATCCGGCCGGCCAGCCGCAGCACGGAGGCGCCGCCGACAGCGGCCTCGTTGGCATGAGGTCCGGCCACCACCAGCACGTTCCTCACGCCCTGACCGACCGTCAGCATCAGCAGGGGGCGGCCAGCCCGCGATCTGCCCACCGCCCCCATACGACAGATCCCCGGATATCTCATCGTCAGCGCCCGAGCACCCTCGGTTATCTCGGCCGTCGTCGGATATCGCTCTCTCGTCACGGCAATCCCCCTGGAGCCGAGCACGTAGTGGCTGCGACCGCCTTACGACATCGGACTCGATCCCGTTAGTAGGTCACGGCCCCACGAGGGTGTCAACGGTGCTACTTCGCACTCGGTCACGTTTTCCCCCGGCGCCGGACGGCCGGTCGCCGTGCTGTACGCGCGGCCCCGGAGCCGGTACGGCGATTGACGGACCGCGGGTCGTCGGGGGTGGCCCGGTCCTTACGGAATACGGACGGCGGCCCTCGGCGGAGCCCGGGCCGTGGTCACTGTCAGTGCCGGGTGGCAGACTCGACGCATGACCAGCTCTCCCGCATCCGTGGCCCCCGGGGACCTTCCGCAGCGGCGCCGGCGGATCCTCGTGGTGGACGACGACCCGACCGTCGCCGAAGTCGTGGCCGGCTATCTCGACCGGGCGGGCTTCGACGTGGAGCGGGTCGCGGACGGGCTGTCGGCGGTGGCCAGGGCGGCGGCGGTGCGGCCCGATCTGGTGGTGCTCGATCTGATGCTGCCGGGCATGGACGGTCTGGAGGTGTGCCGGCGGATCCGGGAGGACGGGCCGCTGCCGGTGGTGATGCTCACCGCGCGTGGTGACGAGGACGACCGGATCCTGGGCCTTGAGGTCGGCGCGGACGACTACGTGACCAAGCCGTTCAGCCCGCGCGAGCTGGTGCTGCGGGTGGAGTCGGTGCTGCGGCGGGCGGGCGGCACACCCGTCGCCGGGCCCTGGCTGCGCTCCGGCGCGCTGACCCTTGATCCGTCGGCCCGCCGGGCCACCCGCGGTGGGGCCGAACTGGCCCTGACGATAAGGGAGTTCGACCTGCTCGCCTTCTTCCTGCGGCATCCGGGCCGGGTGCTGTCCCGGGACGAGCTGATGCGGCGGGTGTGGGGGTGGGAGTTCGGCGATCTGTCGACGGTGACCGTGCATGTGCGGCGGCTGCGGGAGAAGATCGAGGACGACCCGGCAAGGCCCCGGCTGATCAGCACGGTATGGGGTGTGGGCTATCGCTTCGACTCGTCGGACCCGGCGGATCGTGGGGCGGCGGGCCCGGTGGAGGACCTGGTCGAGGGCCTGGCGGCGGACACGGCGGCGGACAGGGCGGCGGACACGGCGAACGGCCTGGTGGCGGGCCCCGCCGAGGGCACGGGCGCGGACGAGGGTGGGCGGCGTGCGTGATCTGACGGTCATCGCGGCGTATGCGGCGGTCGGCGCGGCGGCGGCCGGTCTGCTGGGCGCCTTCGTGCTGCGGCTGCTGCGGCACCGCTCGGTCGCGCTGTCCCTGGCGGTGGTCGCCGCGGTGACCGTCGCGGCGATGCTGGCGGGCACCTTGTCGGTGGCGTGGGCGATGTTCCTGTCCGAGCACGATCTGGGGGTGGTGACGACGGTCTGCGCGATCGCGGGGGTGGTCTCGCTCGCCGTGACGCTGCTGCTGGGCCGCCAGGTGGTGGCGGGCAGCAGGGCGCTGACCCTGGCGACCCGGGCCTTCGGCGACGGTGACCCCTTCGCGGCGCCGGCCGGCGCCCCCACCGCGGAACTGGCCGAACTCGGCCGGGAGCTCGCCGCCACCAGCGCCAAGCTGGCCGCCTCCGCCGAGCGGGAGCGGGCGCTGGAGGCGTCCCGGCGGGAACTCGTCGCGTGGATCTCGCACGATCTGCGGACCCCGCTGGCCGGGCTGCGGGCCATGACCGAGGCGCTGGAGGACGGCATCGCGGTGGACCCGGCGCGCTACCACCAGCAGATCAGGGCCGAGGTGGACCGGCTGAGCGGCATGGTGGGCGACCTCTTCGAGCTCTCCCGCATCCAGGCCGGGGTGCTCGCGCTGTCCCCGGCGCGGATGTCCGTCTATGACCTGGTGGGCGACGCGATCGCCGGCGCCAATCCGCTGGCCGCCGAGCACCGGGTGCGGCTGGTCGGGGACGGCGTCGAGCCGATACCGGTGGAGGTGGACGGCCGGGAGATGACCCGGGTGCTGGCGAATCTGCTGACCAACGCGATCCATCGCACCCCGGCCGACGGGACCGTGGCGGTCTCCGCCCGCCGGGACACCTCGTCGGACTCGGTGGTGCTCTCCGTCACCGACGGCTGTGGCGGCATTCCGGCGGACGACCTCCCGAGGGTCTTCGACACCGGCTGGCGGGGTACGGGTGCCCGCACCCCGCCGGCCGGCGCCGGCCTGGGGCTCGCCATCGTCCGGGGCATCGTGGAGGCCCACCACGGCCGCGCCGCCGTCCGCAACGTCCCCGGCGGCTGCCGCTTCGAGGTGGTGCTCCCGGCGGCCCCGAACTGACCGCCGGGCCGAGCGGGCCGACCGGCTCGACCAGGGACGAACAGGGCCGACCCGGCCGACCGGGGACGAACGGGGCCGACCGGGACGGTTCTGACCGGCGGGAAGCCTTCGGCCGTCGCCGGTCAGAGAAGTGCGGGCACCTCCAGGGTGAGCGTGGCGGCGTCCGCGTCGAGCACGGCGGGCACACCGAGCGGGATGGTCAGCGTCGAGGGGCAGTGGCCGAAGCCGAACTCCTCCACGATCGGCACCCCGAGCCCACCGAGCCGGTCCAGCATCAGGGCGCGGATCTCCTCGTAGGGCCCGCAGTCCTGCCAGGAGCCCAGCACGACACCGGCGACGCCGTCGAGCCAGCCGGAGCGCACCAACTGGGTCAGGATGCGGTCCAGCCGGTACGCCTCTTCGCCCACATCCTCCAGGACGAGGATGCCGCCGGACGCGGACGGACGAGCGTAGGGCGTGCCCAGATCGGCGGCGAGCAGACTCACGCAGCCGCCGAGGGTGACGCCCGCCGCCCGGCCGGGCACCAGGGTGCGTGCGGTCGGCGAGGTCAACGTCCGCTCCTCCTGCGGGCTGAAGAGCAGCCGGCGCAGCCGCTCCTGGCTCGGGCGGTCCCTGACGAAGGTCTCGGTGGCGGCCATCGGCCCGTGCAGGGTCGCCAGGCCCAGCCGGGTGGCGAACGCCTCGTGCAGCGCGGTGATGTCGCTGTAGCCGATGAACGCCTTGGGCGGGGCGTCCCGCATCGCCCCCCAGTCCAGCAGGTCCACCATGCGCTGCACCCCGTATCCACCGCGGGCGCAGAGCACGGCGGACAAGGTGGTGTCGCACCACGCACGCTGGAGGTCGGCGGCGCGCTCCTCGTCGCCGGCCGCCAGATAACCGGTCGGATGCCCGGCCAGCACATGGGGAGCCACCACGGGCTCCAGGCCCCAGCCACGCAGGATGTCGAGGCCGGCGTCGAGCCGGTCGGCCACCACGGGTCCGCTGGGCGCGACGACGCCGATCCGGTCGCCCGGCGCGAGCCGGGGCGGACGGGTCAGCGCGGGCGCGGACGCGGCGGACGGGTCGACCACGAGTTTCAGCAGATCGCCGCTCACCGGGTCAGCTCCAGCACCGGCACGCCGGCCGGGGTGAAGCCGAACACCTGCCCGTAGAGGGACAGCTCGGCCTCCAGGCTCCGCATCATGGTGTCGAGGCGGCGGAAGCCGTGGCTCTCCCCCGCGAAGGCGATGTACGCGTGCGGGATGCCGCGTCCCGCGACCTGGGCCAGGAACCGCTCGCACTGCACTGGCGGGCAGATGACGTCGTCGAGCCCCTGGAGCAGCAGGAACGGCACGGTGATCCGGTCCGCCCGGCTGACCGGTGAGCGCTCCCGGTACCGCTCCGGCACCTCGTCCACCGGTCCGACCAGCGACTCCAGGTACTGGGATTCGAAGTCGTGGGTCTCGCCGCCGCTCTTCGACCAGCCGGTCAGGTCGAGGATCGGGTAGAGCACGGTGCCGCAGGCGTAGGTGGTGGTGGAGGTGAGGGCCGCGGCGCTGGTCCAGCCGCCGGCGCTGCCGCCGCGGATGGCGAGCCGGTCCGGGTCGGCCGCGCCTTCGGCGGCCAGCCCCTCGGCGACCGCCGCGCAGTCCTCGACGTCGACCACGCCCCACTGCTCGCGCAGCCGGTTGCGGTAGGCGCGGCCGTGACCGGTGGAGCCGCCGTAGTTGACCTCGGCGACGCCGATACCGCGCGAGGTGAAGTAGGCGATCTCCAGGTCGAGCACCATCGGGGCCCGGCTGGTGGGACCGCCGTGCGCCCACACCACGTAGGGGGCGGGTCCTTCGCCGGCCGCCGCCGGGTTGCGCGGCGGGTAGATGTGGGCGTGCACCTCACGACCGCCGGGACCGGTGAACACCCGGGCGACGGGCTCGGGGAGGTAGGCCGGGTCGACGGTGTCGTGGTGCGCGCTGCCGATCACCCGGGTGTAGCCGGTGGCGGCGTCCAGCTCGACGACCTCGGCGGAGGTGCCGGCGCTCGCGGCGACGCCCACCACCCGGCTGCCGGCGGCGGCCAGGGTCGAGCTCCACTCGGTCCAGTGGCCGGCGGTGTCGGCGACCTCGCCGGTGGCGGGGTCGAGCAGGCCGAGCCGGACGGCGCCGACGCCGTGCAGTACGGCGATCAGGCCGTGGTCGAGCGGCAGGAACCAGCGCTGGCCGAGCCGCCACAGCGGTCCGGCGAACTCCTCGGCGCGCGGGCAGAGGCCGACCGCGGCGCCGGTCGCCGGGTCGACCCGGTGCAGATTCCACCAGCCGGTGCGGTCGGTGGCGGCGATCAGCGTGCCGTCGGCGGCCCATTCGGCCTGGGCCACCGACTCCTCGGGGCCGCCGATGAGGGTGCGCGCGGGGCCGAGGACCCCGCCGTCCTGGACATCGGCGATCCGCAGTTCGGTGCCGTCCCACGGCATCAGCGGGTGGTCCCAGGCGAGCCAGACCGCCTGCCGGCCGTCCGGGGAGAGCCGCGGCGCGGTGACGAACCGGTGGGCCGGGGCCGTGAGTTCCCGCACCCGGGTCCGGTCGTCGGCGGCCGAGCCGTCGAGCGGCACGGCCACGGGCAGCCGGTGGCAGTCGCTCGGCCCCTCACCGGTGAACTCCTCGAGCACCGCCCACACCTCGCCGCGCTCGGGGCGGACGGTGAGGTCCGCCCAGCGCAGCCCGCCACCCACCGCCGAGAGGGGGGTGAGCGGGCGCGGCGCGGTCTCCGGCTCGTCCGGGCGGAAGAGATAGAGCCGCTGGTCGCCGTGGTGGACGAAGACGATCAGCGGGGCGCCGGCCACGATCGCGCCGGCCCAGGGGATGCCGCCGTACTCGATGAGGCGACTGCGGACGTTCCACGGCGCGGGCAGCGGGCACTCCTCGGTGCCGTCCGCGCGGCGGCGGATCAGGGCGCGCCGGCCGGACTCGGCGGGCCGGGGCGCGGTCCACCACACCTCGTCGCCGACCGTCCCGACGTATTCGGGGCTGCCGTCGTGCGAGGCGGCGGTGGCGGCGTCGATGGGGGACGGCCAGGCGCCGTAGGCGATCTGCGGCAGGGCGAGCGCGGTCATCGGCGGACCTCTCCGTCGGGCGAACCGGTGGCCAGGTGCGAACCGGTGCCGCCGGTCCGTCCGGGTGCTCGCACGGGGCGCCGCGCGGCCGCGGGCGAGCCGTCGGCGGGCACCGCCCCGGTCCCCAGCAGGAAGCGGTTCAGCACACGCACCCCGAAGTGCAGCGCGTCCACCGGGACCCGTTCGTCCACACCGTGGAAGAGCGCCTGGTAGTCGAAGCCGGGCGGCAGCTTGAGCGGGGAGAAGCCGTAGCCGGTGATGCCGAGCCGGGAGAACTGCTTGGCGTCGGTCCCGCCCGACATGCAGTAGGGCACCACGTGGGCCCGCGGGTCGAAGTGTTCCAGCGCCTCACGCATGGCGGCGAAGGCGGGCGCGTCCACCGGGGCGGTGAGCGGCACTTCGTGGTGGTAGTAGTCCCACGACACGTCCGGGCCGGTGAGCCGGTCCATGGTGGCGGTGAACTCCTCGTCGCCGCCCGGCACGATCCGTCCGTCGACGAAGGCGGTGGCGGCGCCCGGGATGACATTGACCTTGTAGCCGGCGTTGAGCATCGTCGGGTTGGCGCTGTTGCGGACGGTGGCCCGGACCAGGTCGGCCGCGGGGCCGAGCCGGTCGAGCAGGGTGTCCACGTCGTCCAGGTCCGCGGGCACCCCGTGCAGGGCGGCGAGTTCGGTGAGCGAGGCCCTGACGGTGTCGGTGATCCGGGCCGGCCAGTGGTGTTCGCCGATCCGTGCGACGGCGGCGGCGAGCCGGCTGACGGCGTTGGCGTGGTTGACCTTCGAGCCGTGGCCGGCCTTGCCGTGCGCGGTGAGCTTGAGCCAGGCGGTGCCGCGCTCGCCGGCCGCGACCGGATAGATCCGCAGGGTGTCGCTCGCGTGGAAGGTGTAGGCACCGGACTCGCTGATGCCCTCGGTGCAGCCCTCGAAGAAGTCGGCGTGCTTCTTGACCAGGTACCCGGAACCGTAAGCGGCGCTGTCCTCCTCGTCCGCGGTGAAGGCCAGCACGATGTCGCGGGGCGGGCGCTGCCCGGTGCGGGCCCAGGCGCGGACGGTGGCGAGCACCATCGCGTCCATGTTCTTCATGTCGATGGCGCCGCGGCCCCAGACCACACCGTCGTGGATCTCGCCGGAGAACGGCGGCACACTCCAGTCGGCGGGCTCGGCGGGCACCACGTCGAGGTGGCCGTGGACGAGCAGGGCGTCGGCCGCCGGGTCGGTGCCGGGGATGCGGGCGACCACGTTGGCCCGGCCGGGAGCGGATTCGAGGATGCGCGGTTCGATACCGGCGTCGGCGAGCTGCTCGGCCACGTACTCGGCGGCGAGCCGCTCATGGCCGTCACCGCCGCCGCGGTTGGTGGTGTCGATCCGGATCAGGTCGGAGGTGAAGCGCACCACCTCGTCGAGAGCCCGCGCGTCGACGTCGGCGGCTCCTTCGGCCGGCCGGCCGGCGGACTCGGCGATCTGCTGCTGCTCAGCCATACTGTTCCTCCACGGCCTGCGAGACGAGTGTGGTGACGGCCTTGAAGGCTCTGATGCCCTCGTACATGGTGGGCAAGGTGTAGGCGACCAGCCGTTCGCCGGTGCGCTCCACGCCGGGCACCACGGCCGCGGCCCCGGCCAGGTGCACCGCGTCGAATTCCACCTCGACCGTGAACGGTCCGGCCTGCGCCGGTTCGTGCCGCACGGCCAGCGCGGTGGCCTCCTTGGCCGCGGCCCCGATGTCGGCGGCGGTGCGGGCGGGTGTCCGGCACACCGCGGCGTACCGCGACACGTAGTCCTTCACGGCGACGGTGCGGGCCTGCGGCGCGTATCCCTGGGCGTCGAGGCCGGTGCGGTCGTCGCCGGTGACGAGCACGACCGGCACACCGTACTCCGCGACGACCAGCGCGTTGAGCCGGCCCTCGCTCGCGGGCGCGCCGTTGACCCACACCCCGGTGATGGAGTTGGCGAGGTAGGTGTGGGCGAGCACTCCTTCGGTGCCGGCGCCGGTGTGATAGCCGACGAAGGCGACGCCGTCCACGTCGCCGTGCTGCACCCCTTCGACCATGGAGAGGTCCTTGTGCCGTCCGGTGAGCATCTGCGCCCGGTCGTCCAGCTTCTCCAGCAGCAGGTTGCGCATGGTCCAGTGCGCCTCGTTGATGAGCACCTCGTCCGCGCCGCCGTCGAAGAAGCCCCGCACGGCGGCGTTGACATCGGAGGTGAACATATGGCGGCAGCGTTGCCACTGCTCGCTGCCGGGCAGCACGTCGGCCGGCCAGGTCACACCGGTCGCGCCTTCCATGTCCGCCGAGATCAGGATCTTCATGCGCAGCACGTTACGCGGCGTCGGGAGGTCGCTGCCAGAGCCGTTGCCCGACCTGTGGACAACTTCAATGGTCTATACCACTGTTGAGTGGCCCGCACACCCCTTCACCAGCCCTTTTCACCCGATCGCCACACGCGCGACCGTCATGGCGAACTCGATGAACGGCGACGGTTGTTCATCCGCCGTGCGCGCCCGCGGCGGCCGTCGCCGCCCCGCCGCCGACCGGCCCGGGGCACTCCGCGGACCGCCGAAAAACCCTTGGCGTATTCCGCCGGTCCATGATTCGTTGACCCAGACCCAGACCCAGACCCACCGCCGCCGGGCATGAAGAGGCCGGATGCGTCCATGAGGGAGGTATGGACTCATCACGACTAATTCGGACGCCCGCCCGCGCATAAGCAACCGAACCGACCGTGCTAGCGTCCGAAGTCTCTGTTCGAGCTACGCTCCTGCGCGGCAGTTCGACCCCGCCGGACGGGACCCCGGCCGGGACGCTCAGCCCCCGCTACCGGAAGAGGCCATGTGACCACCTGGCAGCAGCCCGCGCGCTTCGGCGTCGTCCGGGCACCGCGGGCACTCATCAGGAGGGTCGACCCGCGCCACCCCGTTGTGCTCGCCACGGCGATCTCGGCGGTGCTGCACCTGGTGTGGGCCCTCTTCCTGGCCAAGGACTCCGGCGACATGGCCGCCCAGTACGCGTGGACCAACTTCATACGCGCACATCCCTCCGCCTCGTACAACCTCTCCTGGTACGGCGGTATCCACCCGGCGTCGTACAGCATCCTCTCCCCGTACATCATGGCGACGCTCGGGGTCAGGACCACCGCGGTGCTCGCCGGCACGCTCTCCACGACGGTGGCCACGGCGCTGCTGGTCCGGTCGGGGGTGAAACGTCCGCTGCTGCCGGTGCTGTGGACGGTGTTCGCTCTTTGGTGTGATGTCATCTCGGGCCGGGTGACCTTCGCGCTCGGCATGCTCTTCGCCCTGGTGTCGACCGCGCTGCTCTTCCCGGCCGAGAAGGCGGTCCGCGGGCACTCCTCCCGGCTGGCGGTGGCCACCGCGATGGCCGCGCTGGCCACCATGTGCAGCCCGGTGGCCGGGCTGTTCCTGCTGGTCGTGGCGGCGGCGCTGTTCCTCGGCAAGCGGCGCAAGGACGCCTACGTCCTGGCCGCCGCGCCGCCGGTGGTGGTGGGCGCGACCTCGCTGCTCTTCCCCTTCTACGGAGTGCAGCCCTTCAAGTGGTATTTCGCGATCATCCCGCTGGCCATCGCGGTGGTGATCGCGCTGGTGGTGCCGAAGTCCTGGCGGTCGGTGCACCTCGGCGCCGCGGTGTACGCGCTGGGTATCGCGCTGACCTGGGCCATCCCGTCGCCGATCGGCAGCAATGTGGAGCGGCTCTCGCTGCTCTTCGGCGGCACCGTGATGCTGATGGTGGCGATGGGCAGCACCTGGGGCACCCGCCGCACCGTAGCGGTGTGGCTGGCGTTCGCCGGAGTGGCGGGGTGGCAGATCACCCGGCCGATCGTGGACCAGGTGACCACGTCCGTGGTGGCCTCGACGGTCAAGAACGCCGGCCCGCTCATCTCCGAACTGCGCGATGTACGGGCCGACCGGGGGCGGGTCGAGGTGGTCCCGCTGCGCTCGCACTGGGAGGCGACCGGCCTGTCGCCGTACGTCAACCTGGCCCGCGGCTGGAACCGGCAGGCCGATGTGGAGCGCAACCCGCTCTTCTACGACGGGACGCTCACCGCCGACTCCTACCGGGACTGGCTGCGCCACTGGAGCGTCAACTACGTGGTGCTTCCGGCCGACCGGCCGGACGGCGCCGCGGTCGCCGAGGCCGCGCTGGTGGCGGCCGGGCAGACCTGGCTGCGGCCGGTGTGGCACGACGCCAACTGGCGCCTCTACCAGGTCACCGGCGCCGCCCCGCTCGCCGACCCGCCGGCCGTGGTGGACGAGGCGGGGCCCGCCGAGCTGACGGTGACGATGCCCCGGCCCGGCTCGGTGGTGCTGCGCATCCCGTGGTCCCCGGTGCTGGGCGTCGAGGGTGCCTCCGACAACAAACACGGCTGTGTGACGGCCGACGGCGACTGGACGCGGCTGTACGCGCCGACGCCAGGCAAATACCGGATCGGCGGCAGCTACGCGCTGATCCGCGGCACGCAGTGCGACAAGGAAGAGGTCAAGAGCGGCAACGGCACCGACACCGAATCCCCCGCCGACCAGTAGGGGCGGGGGCCGGTGGGGCCGGTGGCCTCTCTTGGCCGCCGAGCCGGGATCGCGCGGGCCGGCGCGGCTTCCCGGTGTCGGGCCGGGCCAGGCTAGGCCCGCGCTAGGCCGCGCTAGGCCGCGCTAGGCCGCGCTAGTCTTCGTGGCCCAGTTGGAGATCCCGTTCGGTGCGGCCGCCGCCGGCCACCTGAAGCACCGTCGCCACCGGCGGGTAGCCCGCCGCGATCACGGTGTACTCCCCCGCCGCCAGGTCCACGAACCGGAAGTGACCGTCGGAACCCGTGGTCACCGAGTCCACCACGTTGCCCGCCGCGTCCAGCAGGGTGACCCGGGCGTCCTCCACCAGTCTGCCGCCGGGCGCGCGGACGACACCGCGCAGCACCGCGCCGCCGGCCAACTCCACGTCCTGCCGGGTCTCGCGGGACGCCTGCACCGACACCGGCAGCGCGGTGGGCCGGAAGGCGAGCGCGCTGGCCGCCAGGGTGTACTCGCCCGCGACGAGTTCGGTCAGCGCGTAGAGGCCCTCGCGTCCGCTGCGGGCGCTGGCCACCACGTCCCCCCGCACATCGGTGAGGGTCACCACCGCGTCCCTGACCGGGGTGCCGTCGGCGGTCCGCACCGCCCCCGCGAGGCGTCCGGCTCCGCCGAGCACCACATCCAGCTCCACCGGATGGTCGCCCACGGTGATGCTGACCGCCTGCGGCTGATGACCGCCGGCCGCGGCGATCAGAACGTAACTGCCGCTGCCCGGGGTGCTGAGCGCGTACCGCCCGTCCTCGGTGGTGGCGCCGCGGCCGACCTGGCGGCCGGAGACGTCGATCAGGGTGAGGGCGGCGCGGCCGACGGTGGTGCCGTCGGAGTGCTGGACGGTGCCGCAGACGGCCACCCCGCCCAGCGGCGCCCGGCGGGCACCGGGCACCGGCGCTTCGGGGCCGCTCTGCCCGTTGGCGGCGCGGGTGTCGGTGAGGACACCGCCGGCCGGGGTGCGGGCGGGGTCGTAAGGGGTGTCGTAGGGAACGTCGTAGGCGGGTTCGTACGCCGTCGGGGCGGTGGGGCCGTGCTGGGTCACCAGGGGTTTCTCCTTGAGCAGGAAGGCGAAGAGGAAGCCGAGGACGAGGACCGGCACCAGATAGAGGAAGATCCGGGGCATCGCGTCGGCGTACGCGGTGATGTAGCCCGCGCGCACCGGCCCCGGCAGGGTGCGGACCAGTTGCGGGGTGATCGACTGGGGGTCGGGCAGCTTGACGCCGTGCGGGAGTTCGACGGCCAGCCGCTTGGCCAGCCGGTTGGCGAACAGCGTGCCGAAGACGGCCGCGCCGATCGAACCGCCGATCTGCCGGAAGTAGTTGTTGGCGCTGGTGGCGCTGCCGATGTCGGCGGGACGGACCGAGTTCTGCACCGCGAGCACCAGCACCGGCAGGATCATGCCCATGCCGAGACCGAGCACCGCCATATAGAGGCTGTACGCGAGCTGCGAGGTGTCGGCGTCCAGCAGCGACAGCAGATACATACCGATCACGGAGAGCGCGCCGCCGACGACCGGGAAGATCTTGTAGCGGCCGGTGCGGCTGATCAGCTGTCCGCCGACGATGGAGGCGGCCACGACGCCGAGCATCATCGGCAGCATCAGCAGCCCGGAGCCGGTGGCGCTCGCGCCCTCCACCATCTGGAGGAAGGTCGGCAGATAGCTGGCCGCGCCGAAGAGCGCGACGCCGACGACCGCGCCGATGATCGCGGAGGTGGTGAAGACCCCGTCACGGAAGAGCCGCAGCGGGATGACCGGCTCCACGGCGAAGCGTTCGACGAGCAGGAAGAGCAACGCGCACACCACCGCGCCGACGCCGAGGCCGAGGATCTCCCGCGACCGCCAGCCGTAGGTCGAGCCGCCCCAGGTGGTCAGGAGCACCAGGCAGGTCGATCCGGCGGCCAGCAGCAGGGAGCCGAGGACGTCGAGCTTCGGCCGGGTCGGCGGTTTGGCGCGTCTCAGCACCACACTGATGACCGCGAAGGTGACCAGGCCGAACGGCACGTTGATGGAGAAGCACCAGCGCCAGGAGGCGTGGTCGGTGAAGAAGCCGCCGAGCAGCGGTCCCGCGACGGAGGCGACACCGAAAGCGGCGCCGATCAGGCCCATGTAGCGGCCGCGCTGCCGGGGCGGCACGATGTCGGCGATGATCGCCTGCACGCCGATCATCAGCCCGCCGCCGCCGATGCCCTGGACGGCGCGGAAGGCGATGAGTTCGTCCATCGTGCGGGACCAGGCGGCGAGCGCGGAGCCGGCGACGAAGATGAGGATCGCGCACTGGAAGACGATCTTGCGGCCGAAGAGGTCGCCGAGTTTGCCGTAGATCGGCAGGCCGATGGTGGAGGCCAGCAGATAGGCGGTGACGACCCAGGACATCTTGTCGAGGCCGTGCAGCTCGCCGACGATCTTCGGCAGCGCGGTGGCGACGATCATCTGATCGAGCGCCGCCAGCAGCAGGGCGAGCATCAGGCCGAGGAAGACCAGCCGGAGCCGGCGCGGGCTGAGTTCGCCGGCCGCGGCCCCGGGGTCTCCGTGGCCGGCCGGCCCGCCGCCCGGTGGCTCGCCCCCCTGGCCTCTCGGGCCGCCCGGCTGGGGCGGCGCCGCCTCCGCATCCGTCGCCGTACGCTCGATCAGCGTGCCACTCACTCCTGCCGCTCCCCTCGTCCCGCCTGCTTCGCCACCGTTTCCCGCTGGAGGCGACAACGACGAACAGGCGCGACGATTCTCAGGAAGTAGCGAAAACCACCCTTATCGGTGAATGATCGGGAAGCGAGCGCCCGGACACCCGGCCCGGCCGGTCGTCGTTACGGCTGTCCCGGCCCTTCCACGTCGGAGGCGAGCGAGCCGAGCACCGCGTCGTAGATCCGGCTGATGCCCTTGGGGGCGAAGGTCCGCTCGAAGAAGCCGCCGATGCCGCCGGCGCCCTGCCAGGTGGTGACGACCACGACCCGGCTGCGGCCCTCGCCGGCCGGGGTGACGGTCCAGGTGCTGACGAAGCTGGAGTTGCGGTCGGTCTCGACGAGCTGCCCGGGGGTGGGCGCGGTGACGTCGAAGAGGAAGTCGCGGATGCGCTTCTTGGTGGCCTGGAGCTTCCAGTGCACGACGGTGCCGGCGCCCTTGCCGCCCTCCACGACCTCGTACTCGCTGAACTGCTCGGGGAGCAACCGGGCGCGGGTGCCGGCGTAGTCGGCGAGCGCGTCGTACACCCGCTCGGGTTCCGCCTCGATGATGCGCTCGGTGGTGGCCTCGACCAGCGCCATGACGTTCCTCGTTCCGTGGGTCGGTGACTGGGGTGTGTACCGCACGCCGTGTGTCGCGCGTCGCACAGCCAATCACATCCGCTTTTCGAATTTCTGTTCTATTGTGGCCGAGGAGGAGGGGACCGACGACCGAAGGAGGACGCGATGCGCTGGGACCGGCTCGACCGCGACGATTCCGCGGGTGCGCTGTTCGGTACGGACGCGGTGACGACCCGTACCTTCGACACCCCCGGCTTCCGGGGCATCACCTTCCACGAGATACGGGCCCGCACGATCATCAACAAGGTGCCCGGCATGTCACGGATGCCGTTCGAATGGACGGTCAACCCGTATCGCGGTTGCAGCCACGCGTGCGTCTACTGCTTCGCCCGCAAGACCCACAGCTATCTGGACCTCGACACCGGCCGTGACTTCGACTCGCAGATCGTGGTGAAGACCAACGCCGCCGAGCTGCTGCGCCGCGAACTGGCCGCGCCGCGCTGGCAGGGGCAGCACATCGCCATGGGGACCAACGTCGACTGCTACCAGCGGGCCGAGGGGCGGTACCGGCTGATGCCCGGCATCCTGGAGGCGCTGCGGGACCGGGCCAATCCGTTCTCGATCCTCACCAAGGGCTCGCTGATCCTGCGCGACCTCGAACTGCTGCGGCAGTCCGCCACCGTGACCGAGGTGTCCCTCGCGCTCTCCGTCGGATTCGTCGACGGCGAGCTGTGGCGCACCGTGGAGCCGGGCACGCCCTCCCCCGAGACACGGCTGGCCGTCTGCCGCACCCTCGCCGAGCACGGCCTGGCGCCTTCGGTGCTGATGGCGCCGGTGCTGCCCTTCCTCAGCGACTCCCCCGAGCAGTTGCGGGCGACGGTGCGGGCGATCGCGGCGGCGGGCGGCGCGTCGGTGAGCCCGATCGTGCTGCACCTGCGGCCGGGCGCCCGCGAGTGGTACATGGCGTGGCTGGCACGCCACCACCCGCATCTCGTACGGCGCTACGAAAGCCTGTACGCGGGCGGGTCGTACGCGGCCAAGTGGTATCAGCGGCAGATCACCCGCCAGGTGCACGAGTTCGCGGCGGAGTTCGGCTGCGGGCCGCTGCCGCGGGGGCGGCAAGTGACGGACCCGGCGGCGGCCGAAGAGACCGGGACGGCCGCCGCCGGCTCCGAGGCGGCGACCGGTCGGGGCGGTCGGGGCGGTCGGGGCGGTCGGGGCGGTCGGACCGATCCAACCGACCCGACCGGTCCGACCGTTCCCGCACCGGCGGCCGCCGGTGCGCGGGCCGGCGAGAATATCCAGCTCACCCTGCTCTGATCTTCCGTAGAGTCCCGGCATGGTGCGTACGAGGGCGATGACCCTGGAGGACATGGCGGCCGTTTCCCGGCTCCGGATCGAGGGATGGCGGGCCGCGTACGCCGGCATCGTGCCGCGGAGCTATCTGGACGCCATGGACCCGGACGAGGAGGCGGCCCGCCGCCGGGAGTGGCTGGCCACGTCGGCGGGCCGGGTGCGGAACCTGGTGGCCGTCCAGCCCGGCGGTCCTGCCTATGAGGAGAGCGGGGCCGGTCCGGAGGGTACGGGCAACGGGGGGATCCGGGCGGGTGGTGCGCGTGGCGCGGACGGGGAGATCGTGGGCTGGGCCGCGTTCGGCCCGTACCGCGGGGAGCCCGAGACCACCGCGGACGGCGAGTTGTACGCCCTCTACGTACGCCCCGACCGGATCGGCACCGGGGTGGGCCGTGCGCTGATCGCCGCGGTGATCGATCGGTCGGCCGGCCTCGGGCGGCGCCGCCTGCTGCTGTGGGTGCTCGCCGACAACCACCGGGCCCGTGGCTTCTACGCCCGGGCCGGCTTCACCGCCGACGGCGCGGAGACGACGGACCGCTACGACGGGTTGCCGCTGACCGAGCTGCGGTATGTCCGTCCGCTGGCTCCGCCTCCTGGTCCAGCAGCCCCCTGAACACGGGGTGTTCCGCGGCGGCCCGCAGCGCCTCTTCGCCGGCCGCGGGCAACGGCTCGCGGGCGCTCAGGGTGCGCAACCCCCGGGCGCAGGCCACCGCGACCCGGTCGTGCCCGGGCTGCCCCTCGGCGAGCAGCCGCCGCAAGGTCGTGGTGAGCGCCGCCGCGGCCTCGGGCGCGCGGAGTTCGACGAGCAGGCGGATGGCGGGCAGCGCGTAACCCACCCGCAGCGGATTGGTGGCGAGCGCGGCGGCGGCCCGGCCGGTGCGCGGATCGCCGAGGCGCAGCAGCGCGGTCGCCGCCCGGCCGGCCCGGGTCTCGTCGCGGTAGTTGAGGAGCAGCGCGAGCGTCTCGAACGCGCGCCGGTCACCGGCCTCCGCCAACTCGACGGCGGCGTCCTCCCGTACGTCGAGCGGCTGTCCGGGGGCGGTGAGGACCGCGGCGAGGCGGTCGCGTGACGCGGAGTCCATCGGCCCACTCTAGGGTCGGCAGCTCTCCCGCTCCGGCCGCCCGCGCGGCGGCGCACGGTCGCCCGGACCACCCCGTGGGCCACCGCGGCGACGGGGCCGCCCATCGATAGGCCGCTCATGTGAAGAAGGTTCGCATCACATGGGCGCAGGGTCTGGCCATGAAGTTACTCGCGGGTTACCCTCGGCTGGACGGGTGTTCGGCGGTCGGTGACGCAGCCGCCGGGCATCGGTTCGTCGTCGGTTCGTCGCGGCTCGACCCAGTTCACACCTGCTCACTTCAGCTCACTTCAGCTTGAAACAGCCACGTTCGACAGCGCCGGCGGGACCCCGGGACAGGGTCCGGCCGGCCGGTTCGCGCGGGCGCGCGGTGCATCACCGCGCCTGGCCCGCGACTCCTTCACCCTCCGCCGTGGCCGGCGCTCCGACGCCCCGGTGCCTCACGCTTCTGGAGTCACGCGATGAACCCTCCGTCCGCCCTTTCGGCGTCCCCCACGTCCGCCGCATCCTCCTCGTCCACCGCATCCCCCTTGTCCCCCACGTCCGCCGAACCGGCAGAGCTCTCAGCCCCCTCGGCGCCCCCCGTCACCTCCCGTCTCGCCGTGGCCGTCGTCGGTCTCGGCACCATGGGCACCGGCATCGCCGAAGTGCTGGCCAGGGGCGGCCATCAGGTGATCGGCATCGACGTCAGCGACGCCGCGACCCGCCGGGCGGCGACCCGGTTCGAGGCGTCCACCGCGCGGGCGGTCGCACGCGGGCGGATGTCGGCCGCGGAACGGGTCGGCGCGCTCGCCAGGTTCCGTACGTCGGTCGCCCTGACGGACGCCGCCGCGGCCGATCTGGTGATCGAGGTGGTGGACGAGCGCTACGCCACCAAGCGCGAGGTGATCACCGCGCTCGACCGGATCGCCAAGCCGGGCGCGATCCTGGCCACCGGCACCAACGCGCTGTCGGTCACCGGGCTGGCCGCCGAGACGGCCCGTCCCGACCGGGTGCTGGGGCTGCACTTCTTCGCGCCGGCCCAGGCGATGCGGCTGGTCGAGGTGGTGTCCACCGTGCTGACCTCGCCGGAGGCGACCGCGGCGGTCATGGCGCTCGTCCGCGGCTTGGGCAAGGAGCCGGTACCGGTGGGCGACCGGCCCGGCTTCATCGCCGATGGACTGCTCTTCGGCTATCTCAACCGGGCCGCGGCGATGTACGAGGCCGGATACGCCACCCGGGAGGACATCGACGCCGCGATGCGGCTCGGCTGCGGCCTTCCGATGGGCCCGCTGGCGCTGCTCGACCTGATCGGGATCGACACCGCGACCACCGTGCTCGACGCGATGTACGAGGCCGGCCGCGGCCGGCCGCACGCTCCCGCGCCGGTGCTGCGGCAGCTCACCGCGGCCGGGCTGCTGGGCCGCAAGTCGGGCCGCGGCTTCTACACGTACGCGGCCCCCGGCGACCCGGCGCCGGTCCCGGACGCGCGGCCGCCCGGCGGCGCCCGCTCTCCGGCGGCCGACGGGCGGCGCGTGCGAACCGTGGGCGTGGCCGGTTCGGGGACGATGGCCGCCGGCATCGCGGAGGTCTGCGCGACGGCGGGTCTCAATGTGGTGCTGACCGCCAGGAGCCCGGAGAAGGCCGGGTCGGCGCTGGCGCGGATGGCGGCGTCGCTCGACCGTTCGGTGGCCAAGGGACGACTGACGCCGGGGCAGCGGGACGAGGCGGTGGCCCGGGTGACGCCGGCCGGTTCCTACGACGCGCTGGCCGGCGCCGATCTGGTGGTGGAGGCGGTGGCGGAGGATCTCCCGGTGAAGCGGCGGCTCTTCCGGACGCTCGACGAGGTGTGCCGGCCGGGCGCCGTACTGGCCACCACCACGTCCTCGCTGCCGGTGGTGGCGATCGCCCGTGCCACCGCGCGCCCGCAGGACGTGGTGGGCCTGCACTTCTTCAACCCGGCGCCCGCCATGCGGCTGGTCGAGGTGGTCAGGACCGTGCTGACCGCCGACGATGTGGTCGCCACCGCCCACCAGGTGGCCGGCCGGCTCGGCAAGCACGCGGTGGACTGCGGCGACCGGGCCGGTTTCATCGTCAACGCGCTGCTCTTCCCCTACCTCAACGACGCGGTGAAGATGGTGCAGGACCATTACGCGACCGTGGACGCCGTCGACACGGCGATGAAGCTGGGCGGCGGTTATCCGATGGGGCCTTTCGAGTTGCTGGACGTGGTCGGCCTGGATGTGTCGCTGGCGATCGAACGGGCGCTGCACGAGGAGTTCCGCGACCCGGGTCTGGCACCGGCCTCGCTGCTGGAGCAGTTGGTGTCCGCGGGCTGTCTGGGCCGCAAGACCGGCCGGGGTTTTCGCGAGTACGGGGCCCGTTGAGGGGCGGCGGGGCGAGAGCTGAGCGCGAACCCGGCGGCCCGGGGCGGTTTTCCCCCGACCGCCGGGCCCGGCGGTTCGGCGTGTTACGTTCCCCGCATGCCCCAGTCCGTGAAGTCCGGCGCCCCCGAGACCGCGAACGGCCGCCGCGTCGCCGCCCAGCGCCACCGGGTGCGCCAGGACCTCGCGGCGGCGGCGATGCACCTGTTCGCGACGCAGGGGTACGAGGCCACCACCGTCGACGAGATCGCGGCCGCCGCCGGGGTGGCCCGGCGTACCTTCTTCCGGCACTTCCGCGCCAAGGAGGAGGCGATCTTCCCGGACCACGACGACACCCTGGTCCGGGTGCAGGCGGTGCTGGACTCGGCGGACCCGCGCGAGCACCCGCTGGACACGGTGTGCCGGGGGATCACCGAGGTGCTGCGGATGTACGCGCAGGTGCCGGAGGTGTCGGTGGAGCGCTATCGGCTGACCCGCGAGGTGCCGACGCTGCGCGAGCGCGAGATCGCCTCGGTGGCCAGGTACGAGCGGCTGTTCACCCGGTATCTGCTGGGGCACTTCGACGAGGGCGCGCACCGGGACGGCGACGACGACCCGCTGCTGGCCGAGGTGGCCGCCTCCGCGGTGGTGGCGGCGCACAACCATGTGCTGCGGCGCTGGCTGCGGGCCGGCGGCAAGGGCGATGTGGAGGCGCAGCTCGATCATGCCTTCGAGGTCATCAAGACGACGTTCGGCAATGGGATCGGTGCCGGCCGGATACCGTCCCGGGTGGCGGTCGAGCCGGCGACCACGGTGTCCCGGCACGGCGAGGTGGTGGTCGCGGTGGCCCGTACGGACGCCTCGCCCGCCGAGATCCTGCGCACCATCGAGGAAGCGCTGCGCAAGGCCTGAGGCCCTGCCCGTATGTCCTGCCGCCATGCCCACTATGCCCGCTATGCCCTGCCCCGGATGCCCCTGCCCGGCACGCGCCGGGCGGCCGCTGTCGCTCATGTGCGGGCCGCGGTTCACAGCTGAGTGAAATTCTTGGCACCCAGTGTCTTTACCACTGGCACGCCGTGCCATAACCTGTCCGGCACCGGGCGGCCGTCCCACCGCCCCTGAGCCTGCGTCACAGGCCCGCCGCATCCCCGCGGCCCCTTCACCCTGACGACTTCGAACTGCTCATCCGCTCGGCGAACCGACGACGGCACGCGATCCCTCGACGCCCTCAACACCCGCGTTTCCAGCCGGAGGCGAGTCATATGAAGGAAATCCTGGACACCATCCTCGCGCCGGACAGTTCCGCCGCCGACTTCGCGGCCGTGCGACTGCCCGAGACGTACCGCGCGGTCACCGTGCACAAGGACGAGGCCGAGATGTTCGCCGGCCTCGCCACCCGGGACAAGGACCCCCGCGCGTCACTGCACCTGGAGCAGGTGCCGCTCCCCGAACTCGGCCCCGCCGAAGCCCTCGTGGCGGTGATGGCCAGCTCGGTCAACTACAACTCGGTCTGGACGTCGATCTTCGAACCGGTCTCCACCTTCTCCTTCCTTGAGCGTTACGGACGGTTGTCGCCGCTCGGCAAGCGGCACGACCTGCCCTACCACGTCATCGGCTCCGACCTGTCCGGTGTGGTGCTGCGCACCGGGCCCGGGGTGAACAAGTGGCGGCCGGGCGACCGGGTCGTCGCGCACTGTCTGAGCGTGGAGTTGGAGTCCCCCGAAGGGCACAACGACACGATGCTCGACCCGGAGCAGCGGATCTGGGGCTTCGAGACCAACTTCGGCGGCCTCGCGGAGATGGCGCTGGTGAAGGCGAACCAGCTCATGCCCAAGCCGGAGCACCTCACCTGGGAGGAGGCCGCGGCCCCCGGTCTGGTCAACTCCACCGCCTACCGGCAGCTCGTCTCGCGCAACGGCGCCGGCATGAAGCAGGGCGACAACGTCCTGATCTGGGGGGCGGGCGGCGGACTCGGTTCGTACGCGACCCAGTTCGCGCTGGCCGGCGGCGCCACCCCGATCTGTGTGGTGTCCAGCCGGGAGAAGGCGGAGATCTGCCGGCGGATGGGCGCCGAGGCGATCATCGACCGCGGCGCCGAGGACTTCAGGTTCTGGAAGGACGAGCACCACCAGGACCCGCGCGAGTGGCGGCGGTTGGGGGCGCGGATCCGCGAACTGACCGGCGGGGAGGACGTGGACATCGTCTTCGAGCACCCGGGCCGGGAGACCTTCGGCGCCTCGGTGTACGTCGCCCGCAAGGGCGGCACCATCGTCACCTGCGCGTCCACCAGCGGGTTCCTGCACGAGTACGACAACCGCTATCTGTGGATGAGCCTCAAGCGGATCGTCGGTTCGCACTTCGCCAACTACCGCGAGGCGTGGGAGGCCAACCGGCTGGTCGCCAAGGGCCGGATCCATCCGACGCTCTCCCGCACCTATCCGCTGGCCGACACCGGGCAGGCCGCCTACGACGTCCACCACAACCGCCATCAGGGCAAGGTCGGGGTGCTCGCGCTGGCGCCCGAGGAGGGGATGGGCGTGACCGACCCGGTCCTGCGGGCCGAGCACCTGCCGGCCATCAATCTCTTCCGGGACGCCCCCGCGGCGGCCGCCCGGCCGGGCCGGGCCGCCTGATGACGGCGGAGGCTGCCGAGCCGGCCACCACAGCGGCCACCGAACCCGGCGGCGAGCCGGCCGCCGGGCCGGCCGCCCGGCAAGCCATCGCGCCGGGCCCGAGGCCCGGCCGGGAGCGGGACCGCCCCTGGCTGATGCGGACCTACGCCGGGCACTCCACCGCGGAGGCGTCCAACGCGCTCCACCGCCGCAATCTCACCAAGGGCCAGACCGGCCTGTCCGTCGCCTTCGACCTGCCGACGCAGACCGGCTACGACCCGGACCATCCGCTGGCCCGCGGCGAGGTCGGCCGGGTCGGTGTCCCGGTCTCTCACCTCGGCGACATGCGGCGGCTGTTCCAGGACATACCGCTGGAGCGGATGAACACCTCGATGACCATCAACGCCACCGCGATGTGGCTGCTGGCCCTCTATCAGGTGGTCGCCGAGGAGCAGGGCGCGGACATCAGCACGCTCCGGGGGACGACGCAGAACGACATCGTCAAGGAGTACCTGTCCCGGGGTACGCATGTCTTCCCGCCCGGTCCCTCGCTCCGGCTGACCGCGGACCTGATCACGTACACCGTGCGTCATCTGCCCCGGTGGAACCCGGTCAACATCTGTAGCTACCACCTCCAGGAGGCGGGGGCCACGCCGGTGCAGGAGATCGCGTACGCGATGTCCACCGCCGTGGCCGTCCTGGACGAGGTGTTCGCCTCCGGGCAGGTGCCGCCGGAGCGGCGCGGCGACGTGGTGGGACGGATCTCGTTCTTCGTCAACGCCGGGGTGCGGTTCGTCGAGGAGATGTGCAAGATGCGGGCCTTCGGCCGTATCTGGGACACCGTGACGCGGGAGCGCTACGGGGTCCGGGACCCGCGCCAACGGCGTTTCCGCTACGGCGTGCAGGTCAACTCCCTCGGGCTGACCGAGGCCCAGCCGGAGAACAACGTCCAGCGCATCGTGCTGGAGATGCTGGGGGTCACCCTCTCCAGGGACGCCCGTGCCCGCGCGGTCCAACTCCCGTCGTGGAACGAGGCGTTGGGCCTGCCCCGGCCGTGGGACCAGCAGTGGAGCCTGCGGATGCAGCAGGTACTGGCCCATGAGAGCGACCTGTTGGAGTACGAGGACATCTTCGCCGGCAGCCTTGTGATCGAGGCGAAGGTCGCCGAACTGGTCGAGGCCGCGACCGCCGAGATGGACCGGGTGCGGGAACAGGGCGGGGTGCTGGCCGCGGTGGAGTCGGGGTATCTGAAGTCCCGGCTGGTCTCCTCGCACACCGAGCGGCGGGCCCGGATCGAGTCCGGCGCCGAGAAGGTCGTCGGGGTGAACTGCTACCAGGCCACCGAGCCGAGCCCGCTGACCGCCGATCCGGACACGGCGGTCATGACGGTGGACCCGGCCGGCGAGGCCCGGGTGGTCGCGGCGCTCACCGCCTTCCGGTCGAGCCGTGACGAGCGGCGGAGCCGGGCGTCGCTGGCCGCGCTGCGTGCGGCGGCGGCCGGCGCGGAGAACCTGATGGCGGCCACCCTGGAGTGCGCCAGGGCCGGTGTCACCACCGGCGAGTGGTCGGCGGCGCTGCGGGATGTCTTCGGCGAGTTCCGCGCGCCGACCGGGGTGGGCGGCGCGCCGCTCGCGGTGACGGCGGAGCCGGGCGGCGAGTTGGCGGCGGTACGCCGCAAGGTCGCCGACACCGCGGCCCGGTTGGGCGGCGGCCGGCTGCGGCTGCTGATCGGCAAACCGGGCCTGGACGGCCACTCCAACGGGGCCGAGCAGATCGCGGTGCGGGCCCGGGACGCCGGTTTCGAGGTGGTCTACCAGGGGATCAGGCTGACGCCGGAGCAGATCGTCTCGGCGGCGGTCGCCGAGGACGTGCACTGTGTCGGGCTGTCGATCCTGTCCGGTTCGCATGCCGCGCTGGTGCCCGACGTGGTGGAGCGGCTGCGCCGGGCCGGGGCGGACGACATCCCGGTGATCGTCGGCGGGATCATTCCGCCGGCGGACGCCAGGGAGTTGCTGGCCGCCGGTGTGGCCGCGGTGTTCACCCCGAGGGACTTCGGAATCACCGGGATCATCGGCCGGATCGTGGACGAGATCCGGCTCGCCAACAAGCTGGAGGTCTGACCGTGCGGTTCGGGCGCACCTATGAGGAATTCGACGTCGGCGCGGTGTACCGGCACTGGCCGGGCAAGACGGTCACCGAATCCGACGACCATCTGTTCTGTCTCCTCACCATGAACCACCACCCGCTCCACCTCGACGCCAACTACGCCGAGAAGACGACGGAGTTCGGCCGGAACGTGGTAGTGGGCAACTACATCTACTCGCTGCTGCTCGGTATGTCGGTGGCCGACGTGTCCGGTCAGGCGATCGCCAATCTGGAGGTGGAGTCGCTGCGGCATGTGGCGCCCACCTTCCACGGCGACACCGTCTACGGCGAGTCCACCGTGCTGGACAAGCGGCTGTCCGCGTCGAAGAGGGACCGCGGCATCGTGCGGGTGGAGACCAGGGGCTACAACCAGGACGGCACCCTGGTCTGTGTCTTCCGCCGCACCGTGATGGTGCCGACCGCCGACTACCTCGAACAGCGCGGCGGCGACCAGCCCGGCCGCCCGAGCGAAAGGAGCTGACATGGCCGACCGGCTCGCCCGCACCGACGGTCTCACCGACGTCCAGCAGGAGATCCTCGCCGCCGTCCGCGGCTTCGTCGACAAGGAGATCCTGCCGGTCGCCACCGAACTGGAACACCGCGACGAATATCCGACCGAGATCGTCGAGGGCCTGCGGGCCATGGGTGTCTTCGGTCTGATGATTCCCGAGGAATACGGCGGCCTCGGCGAATCACTGCTGACCTACGCGCTCACCGTGGAGGAGATCGCCCGCGGCTGGATGAGTGTCTCCGGCATCATCAACACGCACTTCATCGTCGCCTACCTGCTGCGGCAGCACGGCACCCGGGAACAGAAGGAGTATTTCCTGCCCCGGATGGCCACCGGCGAGATACGCGGCGCGTTCTCGATGTCGGAGCCGGGCACCGGTTCCGATGTGGGGGCGATCCGCACCAGGGCCGTACGGGAAGGCGACACCTATGTCGTCAACGGCCAGAAGATGTGGCTGACCAACGGCGGCTCGGCCGGTCTGGTGGCCGTGCTCTGCCGGACCGACGAGGGGCAGCCGGCCGACGCGCCGCCGCACCGGTCGATGACCACCTTCCTGATCGAGAAGGAGCCCGGCTTCGGCCCCAACGCCAAGGTCCCCGGGCTGACCGTGCCCGGCCGGATCGAGAAGATGGGCTACAAGGGCGTCGACACCACCGAACTGGTGCTGGCGGACGTCCGGATCCCGGCGGACCGGGTGCTCGGCGGGGCGAGCGGCCGAGGTTTTTACCAGATGATGGACGGCGTCGAGGTCGGCCGGGTCAATGTGGCCGCGCGCGGCTGCGGGGTCGCCCGGCGTGCCTTCGAACTGGGCATCTCCTACGCACAGCAGCGGCACAGCTTCGGCAAGCCGATCGCCGAGCACCAGGCGATCCAGTTCAAATTGGCCGAAATGGCCACCAAGGTGGAGGCGGCCCACCACATGATGGTCGGCGCGGCCCGCAGGAAGGACTCCGGGCAGCGCAATGACCTGGAGGCCGGAATGGCCAAATATCTCGCTGCGGAGTACTGCAAGGAGGTCGTTGAGGACGCTTTCCGTATCCACGGCGGCTACGGGTACTCCACGGAGTACGAGATCGAGCG
The DNA here is from genome assembly GCF_045039895.1 of Streptomyces sp. NBC_01190. NCBI lineage: Bacteria > Bacillati > Actinomycetota > Actinomycetes > Kitasatosporales > Streptomycetaceae > Streptomyces > Streptomyces sp. NBC_01190. Next base: position 6,621,848 of record NZ_CP108580.1, on the reverse strand, counting down.
GCTCTACCGGGAGGCCCCGATGCTGCTGATCGGCGAAGGTACCGCCGAGATCCAGAAAATGATCATCGGACGGCGGCTGCTTGAGGAGTACCGCCTGCCGGGCTGACCTGAGCACATCGGTCCCAATTGTCATGATTTGTCGAAGGTATTTTGCGACCGAAGGTCACGGTGTGTCATCGGTGAGGGCATCGGAACCAGCCATCGACTCGCCCTCCAGCTTGCCCAGTTGCCCGTGTCAGCCGATACCATCGAGTAAAGCCGCCGTCCCCTGAAGCAATTCGCGGCATCCTCCGCTACGAAGGTCTTCCATGCCCCACAGCCATTCCTCTGCACCACGCGGCCGGGTCCGCCTCGCGCGCGGAGCGTCGCCGTGGCTCCTCCCGACCGTTGCCGCCTCGGCGGTCAGCCTGACCCGAGCGCGTCGCTCCGCCCGCTGGGCGACCGTGGCCGTCCCCGCCACCGCACTCGCGGCCGGCATGCTGTGGTTCTTCCGCGACCCCGAGCGGGAGATCACCGAAGGCCGGGTGATCTCGCCCGCCGACGGTGTGGTGCAGAGCATCATGCCGTGGAAGGACGGGCGCACCCGCGTCGCGATCTTCATGAGCCCGCTGAACGTCCATGTGAACCGCGCCCCGCTCGCCGGCACCGTCACCTCCGTCGAGCACATCCCCGGCGGATACGTACCGGCGTTCAACAAGGAGAGCGAGCACAACGAGCGGGTGATCTGGCACTTCGACACCGAACTCGGTGACATCGAGGTGGTGCAGATCGCCGGCGCGGTGGCCCGGCGCATCGTGCCTTACGTGCCACGGGGCTGCAAGGTCGAGCAGGGTGACCGGATCGGGCTGATCCGCTTCGGCTCCCGGGTGGACATCTACCTTCCCGAGGGTGTCGCGCCCGCGGTCGAGGTCGGGCAGACCACCACGGCTGGGGTGACTCGCCTTGACCGTGCTTGAGCCGGAAACACAGTCGGCGGCGTCCTCGGTGTCGTCGGCGCCCGGCGGGTCCACCGCCTCCTCGACGTCGTCCTGGGTGAGCGAGCTGGAGAACGAGGTCGGCGACCTGCCGCTCTCCACCCGGCTGTCCATCGCGGACACGCTCACCCTCGGCAACGCGATCTGCGGCTTCATGGCCGTGTACTTCACCACCACCGGCGTGCTGGTGCCGCACCTCATGGGCACCAACGACGGCGCGATGTCCAAGCACAGCGCGGCCAACGCGGTCACGCTGATGCTGCTGGCCTCGGTCTTCGACCTCTTCGACGGGCTGGTGGCGCGCAAGCTGCGCAGCTCCGCGATGGGCGCGGAACTGGACAACCTCTCCGATCTGATCAGCTTCGGACTCGCCCCCGCCTACTTCGTGGTCGTCTGGGGCATCGTCTCGGACAACGCCCACGGCAAGGTCGCGGCGCTCGCCGCGGTCCTGCTTGTGCTGGCGGTGGTGCTGCGGCTGGCCCGCTTCTCCTGCACGACGCTGCGGGAAGGCGTCTTCCAGGGCATGCCCAGTCCCTTCGGGGCGATGACGGTGGTCTCACTGGTGCTGCTCGAGCTGCCGTTCGTGGTGACGGTGGTGGGCATCGTGGGTGTCGCCTGGCTGATGGTGAGCCGGGTCGAATACCCCAAGCCGCGCGGACGCCTGGCGCTGATCACCTTCTTGTGGACGCTCATCAGCATGGGCTGCCTGGCCGCGTGGACACTCGGTGTCCCCGGTGGACACAGCCTCCTCCAGGCCGGTGCCGCGCTCCAGTGCTGCGCCGCCGCGGTCATCCCCTGCTTCGCGACCACCCGCCGGGTCAACACGATCCGCGCCAACCGCCGCGAGGCCCGCGCCGAAACGGCACGCTGACCCTCAGGCCGCCGGGCTCTCCAGGCCCCGGTTCCCCGCGCACAGCGGGGGGACCGGGGCCTTCGGCGTGCTTTCGCGTCGCAGCGGACGGTACGGACCCGGCCTGGTGAAACGTCCAGGACCCCGGCGGGTCGAGCCGACCGGGCGGACCTGCGGGCGGACCTCCGGGCGGAGACCTGCCGGGCGGGTCAGGGGGCGATGAGCAGGAAATCGCGGGCCAGCGCGGCCGAGACCCGTTCGAGGAGCGGTCCGGCCTCGGCGACGCAACGGTCGAGGTCCGGTTCGATCGCGTTGAGGGCGTAGGCGCGGCGGATACCGGCGGCGCCCAGCGCGGCCGCGGGGAGCGCGAGCCGCCCGCAGACCGCGACGACCTCGATCCCTTGGGCGCGCGCCGCCTGGGCGACGCCGATCGGGGCCTTGCCGTGCAGGGTCTGCTCGTCGAGCGAGCCCTCGCCGGTGATCACCAGGTTGGCCCGGGACAGCGCGTCGGCGAAGCCCAGCACCTCCATCAGCACCTCGATGCCGGCCCGGAAGGTGGCCCCCAGCCCGACCAGCGCGCCGTACCCGATGCCGCCGGCCGCCCCGGCGCCCGCCGCCCGCGCCGCTCCGACCGCGCGCGGCCCGAGGGTGGCGGCCATCACCTCGACATAGCGGCTCAGCGCGGCGTCGAGCGCGGCCACCTCCTCGGCGGTGGCGCCCTTCTGCGGGCCGTAGACGGCCGCCGCGCCCCTGGGGCCGAGCAGCGGATTGTCGACGTCGCCGGCGAGTACGAGTTCGACGCCGCCGAGCCGTGGGTCGAGGTCGGCGAAGTCCACCGTCGCCAGCGTGGCCAGCGGTCCGCCGCCGGGGGCGACCGGCACCCCGCCGGCGTCGAGCAGCCGCGCGCCGAGCGCGCTGAGCATGCCGGCCCCGCCGTCGGTGGTGGCGCTGCCGCCGACACCGAGCACGATCGCGCGGGCCCCCGCGTCGAGCGCGGCGCGGATCAGCTCACCGGTGCCGTAGGTCGTCGCGGCGAGCGGTGCGAAGAGCCCCGGCGGCAGCAGTCGCAGCCCGGACGCCTCGGCCATCTCCACCACGGCGCGGCCGTCCAGCAGGGCGAACGCCGCCTCGACCGGTTCACCGAGTGGTCCGGTGACCGTGACGGTACGGCGCTCGAACCCGGCGGCCACGGCGGCGTCCACCGTGCCGTCGCCACCGTCCGCGACCGGCAGTGACTCGACGACGAGCCCGGGCACCACCGTCCGCAGGCCGACCTCGACATGCGCGGCCACCTCGACAGCGGTCAGCGAGCCCTTGAACTTGTCCGGGGCGACCAGCACCCGCGCCGCCGATCGAGCTTCACCGTTCGACACCTTGTCACTTCCCAACCGTCACGGAACGTCGCGCCCCTTCGGACCCTATCCCGGGACGGCACGGCTGCTCGCGGACGCCACTCAGGGCCTCCGGCGGGCAACGCGGACAACCGGCGGATCGGTCGCACACCCGGGTGCGGGCCGGTCGTGGCCGCTTGCCCTCCCCCAGAGCTTCGCCCTGGGGGGACCCAGCGCCCCTGGCGGGCCCCAACCGCCGATTCAGCCGCCGACCGGCGGGCGCGTTCGCGCGATCGTGTGATCCGACCGCGCCCGAGGTGACGGCAACGGCCTTTAAATTGAGCGTATGAGCACCGACTTCGCCACGTATCTCGCCGGACTGCCCCGGATCCTCGCCGGGGCCAACACCCTCTTCAGGTCGGCCGACGGCCGGCTGCTGCTCGTCGAGCCGAACTACCGGGACGACGGCACCTGGACGCTGCCCGGCGGCACGATCGAGTCCGACCAGGGGGAGACCCCGCGGGAGGCGGCCCGCCGGGAGACGCTTGAGGAGATCGGACTCGATGTCGTCCCCGGCGCCCTGCTCGCTCTCGACTGGGTGATCAGCCCCGGCCGACCGCCGCTGACCAGTTTTCTCTACGACGGCGGCGTGCTGAGCGAGCAGCAGCTCGCCGCGATCCGGCTCCAGGAGGAGGAGCTCGACTCCTGGGAGCTGGTGCCCGCGGACGCCATCGACCGCTACCTCACCCCGGGCGCGACCCGCCGGATCCGGGCCGCCCTGACCGCGCTGCCCCCCGCCACCGCCCCAGCCGAACTCGTCAACGGCCGCCCGGCCACCCCCTGACTCAGCACTCGGGCCCCGCCAGGGGCGCGAGGAACCGCGCGAGCAACCACGTCCGGTCCGCAGCCAGGGTGCGACCGTTCCACCCCGTCGGCCAGAGCCCCCGCTCAGAGCCGGGGAATGTCGAAGAAATACGTCAGGCCGCCGGCCAGCCGGATGTCGCCCTTCACCTTGAGCTTGCGGGTGAAGAAGAGGGTGGGCCCTGAGGCGTTGCCGGAGACGAGTTTGAGGAAGTCGGGGCCGGCCGCCGTCAGGGCGAGCTGGGGCGCGCGGTCGGTCCGCTCCGGCGTAACCGTGCAGGTGCCGTGGGCGATATGGGTCTCGTAGACATCGCCCTCCCCCTCGCCGTCGGTGATCGTCCACCGGATGAGGGCGTCACGGTCACCGGCGGCCGACGGCCGGAAGTGGGTGTTCATCCGGCCGAAGACCTCGTCGAGCACCCGGCGCCGCTGCGGTCCCGCCATCAGCTCGGCGATCCGCCGGGCGGGCAGCTCCTTGACGATCCGGGCGAACTCCTTGGGCTCCACCGCGCCGAAGTCGAGGGTTTCCAGGTCCAGATCGTCCAGGGCCGCCATCCGCCCCACCTTCCTGACTTCCGAGTAAGTTTACTGACGGGTAAGCCTAGTTTCGGTGCCTGCCCCCGGCAACCCCGGGAAATCGGGGCCCGGACGGCGCGGGACCGGCGGTACGGTCGCGGGATGAGCGGTGGACCCGATGTGGCGTCGATGGCGGCGGCGATCGCCGGGGTGCCCGGCGTGGTCGGGGTGCTGCTCGGCGGCAGCCGCGCCCGCGGCGCCCACCGGCCGGACTCCGACTGGGACCTCGGTATCTACTACCGGGGCGCCGTCGACACCGCCGGGCTGGCCGCCCTCGCCGCCGAGCTGACCGGCGAGCCGGTGGCGGTGGCCGGCCCCGGCGGCTGGGGGCCGTGGGTGAACGGCGGCGCCTGGCTCACGGTGGACGGCATGGCCGTGGACTGGATCCTGCGTGATCTGGACCGGGTCCGCACGGTCTGGGCCGAGTGCCGCCAGGGCCGCTACGAGGTGGGGATCCAGCCCGGCCATCCGCTCGGCTTCTGGTCGCCCTGCTACCCCGGCGAGGTCGCCCTCGGCCGCCCGCTGGCCGATCCCGGGGACGAGCTGGCCGCGCTGCGGGCCGAAGTCGGCCGCTACCCGGAGAAGTTGCGCACCGCGCTGGTCGAAGCGGCCTGGGAGGCCGATTTCTCGGTGGTCGGCGCCGCCAAGTCCGCCAGGAGCGGCGACACTCTGCATGTCTCGCTGTGCCTGTCCCGCGCCTTCGGCGTGCTGGCCCAGTCGCTGCACGCCCATGCCCGCACCTGGTGCCTGAACGAGAAGGGCGCGCTCGCCGCTGCGGCCGGGCTGCCGGGCGCGCCGCCCGGGTGGGCCGCCCGGGCCGCGGCCCTGCTGGGCGGATGCGGCAGCACGGCGGCGGAGTTGAGCCGGACCGTCGCGTCGGCGTCCGTACTGGTGCGGGAGGTCAGGGAGTCGCTGGCCGAGTGACGCCGCCGGGTCTTTATCGCTCGCCGCGGGCGCGGTGGGCGTCCTACGCTCGACGGCATGAGCACCCGCAAGCCCCTCGTGGCCCTGCTGACCGGCGCCGGGATCTCCACGGACTCCGGCATCCCCGACTATCGCGGCCCCCAGGGCCTGTGGCGGCGCGACCCCACGGCGGAGAAGCTCGTCACCTTCGACACCTACATGACCGATCCGGAGATCCGCCGCCGGGCCTGGCGGATGCGGCGGGACAGCGAGACCTGGCGGGCCCGGCCCAACGTCGCGCACGAGGCGATCGTGCGGCTGGAGCGGGCCGGTGTCCCGGTGCGGGTCATCACCCAGAACGTCGACGGCCTCCACCAGCTCGCCGGACTCACCCCGCGCAAGGTCCTGGAACTGCACGGCACCGCGCGGACGGTCCTGTGCACGGTCTGCGGGGCCCGCGGCGAGATGGCGGAGGCGCTCGAACGGGTCGCGGCCGGCGAGGAGGACCCCCGCTGCCGGGCGTGCGGCGGCATCCTCAAGTCCGCGACGGTGATGTTCGGCCAGCGCCTCGACCCGCGGGTGCTGGCCGACGCGGTGGCCATCGCCAGGGGCAGCGACGTCTTCCTCGCGGTCGGCACCAGCCTCCAGGTCCAGCCCGCCGCGTCGCTCGCCGCGATGGCCGCCGAGAGCGGCGCCCGCCTGATCATCGTCAACGCCGACCCGACCCCGTACGACGCGCTGGCCGCCGAGGTGATCCGCACGCCCATCGGTACGGCGCTGCCGCCCCTGCTGGCGAGCCTCGCGGCGGGTTTCACCGCGGCCGGAGCCGAGACGCGCACGGCCGCGGAAGCCGCCGACCCCGCCGCCAACTGAGGGTCGGCGGTGGTGAAAGCAGCCTCGGGGCTACTCCCGCCGCGACGCGTGGCGCAGATGGCGCAGGACCGCGCGCGCGGCGTTGTGCCCGCTCATGCCGTGGACGCCGGGGCCCGGCGGGGTGGCCGAGGAGCAGAGGAAGACCCCGGGGCGCGGGGTGGCGTAGGGGCTCGTGGTCGGCCGGGGACGGAGCAGCGTCTGCACTCCTGAGAAGGCACCGCAGGCGATGTCCCCGCCGACGTAGTTGGCGTTGCGGGTGGCGAGTTCGGCCGGACCGGTGACCGCGCGGGCCAGCACGAGGTCGCGGAAGCCCGGGGCGAACCGCTCGATCTGCCGCTCGATCGCGTCGGTCGCGTCCCCCCGCCAGCCCTGCGGGACGTGCGCGTAGGCCCAGAAGACGTGCTTGCCGGCCGGCGCCCGCGAGGGGTCGACCACGGTCGGCTGCGCGGTGATCAGGAACGGCGTCTGCGGTGACCGCCCGGTGACCGCCCGGTTGAGCGCGTCGCCGATCTCGGTGGCGGAGTGGCCGAGATGGACGGTGCCGGCCCGGCGGGCGGCGGGCGCGGTCCAGGGCACCGAGCCGTCAAGCGCGTAGTCGACCTTGAAGACGGCGGGTCCGTACCGGTAGTTCCGGTAGACGTCGCCGAGCGCGGCGATCCGGGCCAGCGCGGTCGGCGAGGTGTCGAAGACATACGCGCGGGCCGGCGGCAGCTCGTCCAGCTTGCGTACGGTGACGCCGGTCCTGATCTCGCCGCCGAGTTCGGTGAACAGGCCGGCCAGCGCGTCGGAGATCGCCTGGGAGCCGCCGCGGGCCACCGGCCAGCCCCGTTCGTGCGCGGCCAGCGCGAACATCAACGCCATCGCGCCGGTGAAGGGTTCGGTCAGCCGGGAGATGGCGTGCCCGGCGAGCCCGGCGATCAGCGCCCGGCCCTTGGGGTCGCGGAAGCGCAGCGCGAGCAGCGCGGCCGGCGGGGTGCCGGTGAGCCCGAACCGCAGGAAGCGGTAGGGGTCGCGGGGCAGTCCGGCCCACGGGGGCCGGAAGAAGTCGGCGGCGAGGGCGTCCCAGTGGCCGAGGTAGGGGGCGAGCAGCCGCCGGTAGGTGCCGGCGTCGCGGGGGCCGAGCGAGGCGGCGGTCTCCCCGGCGGTCCTGCCGAGGACCGCGGCGGTGCCGTCCGGGAAGGGGTGCGCCATCGGCACTTCGGGGTGCAGCCACTCCAGCCCGTGGTCGGCGAGCGGCAGGGTGCCGAAGACGGGTGAGCCGACGCCGAAGGGGTGCACGGCCGAGCAGGGGTCGTGGCGGAAGCCGGGCAGCGTCAGTTCCTCGGTGCGGGCGCCGCCGCCCACCGTGTCGGCGGCTTCGTAGAGGTGCACGGAGAGGCCGGCGCGGGCGAGTTGGACCGCGGCGGTGAGCCCGTTGGGTCCGGCGCCGACCACCACCGCGTCGGCCACCACCGCCCGGCTCATCGGCCGGCCGCCTCGGAGCCGGGGGTGCCGGAATCGCCGGGGGCGCCCGGGGTGCCGGGCCCCGCTGAGGCGCCTGGGGCACCTGGGGTGGCCGGGCCGCCCGCGGCGAGCAGGCCGACGATACGGCGGGCCGTCTCCTCGTCCCGGGCGACCGTGAACGGCAGCGCGTTCCCGCCGGGGACGCCGAACGGCTCCCCCGCCGTGGTCAGACTCGTCCCGCCCGCCTCGGTGACCAGCAGCAGCCCGGCGGCGTGGTCCCAGGGCGCCTCCCAGAAGAACGCGACCCCGTCGGCGAGGCCGCGCGCCACCTCGACGTAGCCGAGTCCGGCGCTGGTGAGGCAGGGGACGGTGGTGACGCCCGCGGCGGTCAGCCGCCCGATCACGGCGCGCTCGCCGTCGGTACGGAAGACCGGGTTGGAGATCCACACCCGCAGCGGCTCCCGCCCGGTCGCGGTGCGCAGCCGCTTGCCGTCGAGGTGGGCGCCCTGCCCCCGGCGGGCGGTGGCGAACAGGTCGAGCTGCGGGGCGTACGTCCAGCAGGCGACCGGCTGCCCGCCGCGGACCAGGGTGACCAGGGTGGAGAAACCGACATCGCCGCGGACGAAGGCGGCGGTGCCGTCGATCGGGTCGATCACCCAGACCGGGTCGGCGCCGCGCAGCCGGCCGAGCAGCGTGGGGTCGGCGCTGACCGCCTCCTCGCCGACCACCACGGAGCCGGGCAGCAGCGCGGTCAGCCGCTCGGTGAGACGCTCCTCGGCGAGCCGGTCGGCGGTGGTGACCAGGTCGTGCGGACCGTTCTTCTGCACGATGTCGGCGTCGGCGAGGCGCCGCCAGCGCGGTACGACCTCGGCCGCGACGACCTCCCTGACGGTGTCCGCGACGGCGGCGAAGAGCGCGTCCGTGACACCTTCCGCTGCCGCTGTCCCCGTACTGACCGCGTCGACCTCGTTGCCCATACCGCCATCCAATCAGACCCCGGCGCCGCCCGGCTCGGGGCCGGGGAGCGCCGGGTGTTTCAGCGCAGCGCCGGGATGATGTGCTCGCCGTAGGCGTCGATCACCGCTTCCTTGGCGTCGTGCATGTTGTAGACCGCGAACTGGTCGACGCCCAGGTCACGCAGCGCCGCCAGCTTGGCCAACTGGGCCCGCGGGGTGCCGATCAGGCAGAAGCGGTCCACGATGTCGTCCGGCACGAAGGCGGTGTCGGGGTTTCCGGCGCGGCCGTGGTGGGAGTAGTCGTAGCCCTGGCGTTGCCTGATGTACGCGGTCAACTCATCCGGCACCAGGGCGGAGTGCTCGCCGTAGCGCCGGACCAGGTCGGCCACGTGGTTGCCGACCATGCCGCCGAACCAGCGGCACTGCTCACGGGCGTGGGCGAGCGCCTCCGGCGAGTCGTCGGCGGTGACGTACGCGGGGGCGGCGACGCAGACGGTGACGGCGGCCGGGTCGCGGCCGGCCTTCTCCGCGGCGTCCCTGACCGCCTTCACCATCCATTCGGTGAGGAAGAGGTCGGCGAGTTGGAGGATGAACCCGTCCGCCCGCTCGCCGGCGAGGGCCAGCGCCTTGGGGCCGTAGGCGGCCATCCAGACCGGCAGCCGGCCGTCGGTGACCCAGGGCAGTCGCAGCGGGACGCCGCCGACCTCGGCCTCGCGGCCCTCGGCGAGGTCGCGGATGACCGGGATGGCCTCGCCGAGCCGGGCCAGCGTGTCCGGCGGCCGGCCCGCCACCCGCATCGCGGAGTCGCCGCGTCCGATGCCGCAGATGGTGCGGTTGCCGTACATCGAGTTGAGGGTGGCGAAGGTGGAGGCGGTCACCTCCCAGGTGCGGGTGCCGGGGTTGGTGACCATGGTGCCGACGGTGAGCCGCTCGGTACGGTCGAGGATGCGGCTGTGGATGACGAAGGGTTCCTGCCACAGCACGGCGGAGTCGAAGGTCCAGCCGTGGGTGAAGCCGTTGCGCTCGGCGCGGCACATCAGGTCGACGACTTCACTGGCAGGCGGATCGGTCTGGAGCACAAGGCCGAAGTCCATGGCGCCGCTTCCTTGGTCGGGGTGCCGGCTTGATCGGGTGCTGGCTTGGTGAGGGTGCCGGCTTGGTCAGGTTGACGGGAGGGTGGGGCCCGGCTCAGTCCAGGTACTGGCAGATGCCGCGCGGTGTGTAGCGGCCGTGGCCGGCCCGGCCCACGTACGAACCGTCCTGGATGACGGGCACACCGCGGGAGAGCACGGTCCGCACCTTGCCGGTGATCCGCCGGCCCTCATAGGCGCTGTAGTCGACGTTCATATGGTGGGTCTCGGCGGACAGCACCTGTTCGGCGTGCGGGTCGTAGATCACCACATCGGCGTCGGCGCCGGGGGCCAGGGTGCCCTTGCGCGGGTAGAGGCCGAACATCCGGGCCGGCGCGGCGCAGGCGATCTCGATCCAGCGGCGGCGGCTGATCCGCCCCTCCACCACGGCCTGGTGGAGGAGGTCCATCCGGTTCTCCACCCCGGGCAGGCCGTTGGGGATCTTGGAGAAGTCGTCGCGGCCCATCTCCTTCTGCCCGTTGAAGCAGAACGGGCAGTGGTCGGTGGAGACCACCTGGAGATCGTCGGTGCGCAGCCCCTGCCAGAGCGCGGCCTGGTGCTCACGCGGGCGCAACGGCGTACTGCACACGTACTTGGCGCCCTCGAAGTCGGGCTCGGCGAGGTTGTCGGTGGACAGGAAGAGGTACTGCGGGCAGGTCTCGCCGAAGACCGGCAGCCCCTGGTCACGGGCCGCGGCCAGTTCGGCGACGGCCTGCTGGGCGGAGACGTGCACGACGTAGAGCGGCGAGCCGGCCACCCGGGAGAGCTGGATGGCCCGGTGGGTCGCCTCGGCCTCCAGCAGGGCGTGCCGCACCTCGCCGTGGTAGCGAGGGTCGGTCTTCCCGGCGGCGAGCGCCTGCTCGACGAGCACGTCGATGGCGATGCCGTTCTCCGCGTGCATCATCACCAGGCCGCCGTTGCCCGCGGCGCGCTGCATGGCCCGCAGGATCTTGCCGTCGTCGCTGTAGAAGACGCCCGGGTAGGCCATGAACATCTTGAAGCTGGTGACGCCCTCCTCCACCAGGATGTCCATCTCCTTGAGCGTCTCGTCGTTGACGTCGGAGACGATCATGTGGAAGGAGTAGTCGATGGCGCAGCGGGCGTCGGCCTTGTCGAGCCAGGCGTCGAGCCCGGAGCGCAGGGAGCGGCCGACGTTCTGGATGGCGAAGTCCACGATGGTGGTGGTGCCGCCCCAGGCGGCGGCGCGGGTGCCGGTCTCGAAGGTGTCGGAGGCGGTGGTCCCGCCGAACGGCATCTCCATATGGGTGTGGGCGTCGACGCCGCCCGGGATGACATAGGCGCCGGCGGCGTCGATCACCTCGGCGTCTATCTCGTGCCAGCCCTGGGCGACCGAGGAGTCGGCGGCGGCGACCGCGGCGATCCGGCCGCCTTCGATCAGCACATCGGCGTGTGCCTCGTCGGCGGCGGTGATGACGAGGCCGCCGCGGATCAGGGTGCGGGAGGTGGTCACAGCACGCTCCCGCCGGCCGGCCCGGACTGGGCTTCGAGGGTGGACTGCGCCTGCTTGAGGGCCGCTTCGAGGGCGGCGGCGCCCTCCTCCGCCTCGGCGACGGTCAGCGAGAGCGGCGGGGCGATCCGCAGCGCGTTGCCGGCCCGGCCGCCCTTGCCGATCAGTACGCCCTGCTCACGGGCGGCCTCCAGCACCAGCCCCGCGGCTTCGGGCGACGGGGTGTCGGTGCCGGGCGCGACCAGTTCCACGCCGAGCATCAGGCCGCGGCCGCGCACCTCGCGGACGATGCCCAGCCCGGCGCCGACCGCCTCCAGACGCGCCTTGAGCAGGCCGCCGACCCGGCGGGCGTTGCCCTGGAGGTCGTGGTCGAGCAGATAGGTGAGGTTGGCGAGCGCGCCCGCCGCGGTGACCGGGCTGCCGCCGAAGGTGGAGATCGAGTTCGCGGTCAGGCAGTTCATCACCTCGGCGCGGGCCACCACCCCGCCCATGGACATGCCGTTGCCGATGCCCTTGGCGAAGGTGAGGATGTCGGGCGGCCCGCTCTGTCCGTGTGCCTGCCAGCCCCAGAAGTGGTCGCCGGTGCGGCCCCAGCCGGTCTGCACCTCGTCGGTGATCCACAGGATGCCGTGCCGGTCCAGCACCTGCTTGAACGTGGCGAGCAGCCCGTCGGGGCCCGAGGTGAACCCGCCGACGCCCTGGACCGGTTCGGCGATCAGCGCGGCCACCGTGCCGTTCGCCTGGCCGAGCATGTCCTCCAGGTCCTCGACACACGCGGCGGTGAACTCCGCGTCGCTCAGCCGCGCGAACGGCCCGCGGCTCCGCACGCCGCCGTGCACGTAGAGCGTCTGGAGCGGCGAGAGGCTGGTCGGCGACCAGGCGGAGTTGCCGGTGATGCCGATCGAGGTGAAGGAACGGCCGTGGTAGCTGTTGCGCAGCGCCAGGATCTGGTTGGAGCGGCGGTAGGTGGTGGCGAGCAGCAGCGCGGTGTCGTTCGCCTCGGTGCCGGAGCTGGTGAAGAACACCCGGGCGTCGGGGATGCCGGACAACCGGGCGACCCGCTCGGCGAGTTCGACGGCCTGGTGGTTGAGGTAGAGCGTCGAGGAGTGCAGCAGCCTGGCGGCCTGCTCGGAGACGGCGTGGGTCACCTCGGGCAGCGCGTGGGCGGTCATGGTGGTGAGGATGCCGCCGAAGAAGTCCAGATAGCGGCGGCCCTCCGCGTCCCAGACATGGCGGCCCTCGCCGTACGCCAGCGCGATCGGCCGCGCGTAGTACGTGGCCAGCCAGTCCGGGAGGACGGCCTGGTGGCGGGCGTGCAGCGCCGCGTGCTGGTTCTCGGTCACGGTGGCCATCACGCTCACGCTCCTGTCAGGTCGCCGTAGGCCTCGGGCCTGCGGTCCCGGTAGAAGGCCCAGGTCTGGCGGACCTCGTCGATCAGGTCGAAGTCGAGGTCGCGGACGAGGAGCTCCTCCTTCTGGTCGGAGGCGGCGCCGTCCACCAGTTGGCCGCGCGGGTCGACGAAGTAGCTGGTGCCGTAGAAGTCGTTGTCGCCGTACGGCTCCTTGCCGACCCGGTTGATGGCGGCGATGAAGTACTCGTTGGCGACGGCCGCGGCGGGCTGTTCGAGCTGCCAGAGATACGCCGACAGGCCCCGGCTGGTGGCCGACGGGTTGTAGACGAGCTGGGCGCCGGCCAGCCCGAGGGCCCGCCAGCCCTCGGGGAAGTGGCGGTCGTAGCAGATGTAGACGCCGATCCGGCCGACCGCGGTGTCGAAGACCGGCCAGCCCAGGTTGCCCGGCTTGAAGTAGTACTTCTCCCAGAACCCCTCGACCTGCGGGATGTGGTGCTTGCGGTACTTGCCGAGGTAGCTGCCGTCGGCGTCGATCACGGCGGCGGTGTTGTAGTAGACCCCCGGCTGCTCGACCTCGAAGACCGGGACCACGATCACCAGGCCGGTCTCCCTGGCGAGCTCCCGCATCCGCTGGACGGTGGGGCCGTCGGGGACCGGCTCGGCCCAGCGGTAGTGCTCGGCCTGCTGCACCTGGCAGAAGTAGGGGGCGTTGAACACCTCCTGGAAGCCGATCACTTTGGCGCCCTGCGCGGCGGCGGCGCGCGCGTGTTCCTCGTGCTTGGCGATCATCGTCTCGCTGTCGCCGGTCCAGGTGGCCTGGACGAGCGCGGCCCGCACGACATTGCTCATGAGCAGCTCCTCTGACGTGGCGTCACGTCGGTTCTACGCACGTAGATCCCAGCCGTGGGAAGAACGTAGAAGCGCGGAGACCACTGTGGCAAGAGGGCCGGCGTTACCGGCCCAAGACGTTTCGATTTCCGGTCAGGGCGACCCGTTCGGCGGTGCGGGCGCCTGCTGCGGACGGCGTACGGGTCATGGTCACCGGTCCGGCGCGGCCGCGCGGTCACCGGCCGGTCACCGGTCGGGCAGGCCCGCGCGCCGGAGCGCGGCGACGATGTCGCGCCGGCGGGACCTGGAGACGCGGTCGGCGGCGGCGAGCAGTTCCGCGGTGAGCTCCGGCGTGGTACGGGCGACCTCAACGGCGTCCTCCGGGGTGCGGGTACGGGTGAGGGTCTCCAGCAGGTCGCCGGTCTCGGCGGTGCGGGCGTTGCCGTGCAGGACGGCGGCGACCCCGGCGATGTCGGCGGCCGGCCGGGCGGCGGCCTGGCGCAGCAGGTTGCCGCAGTCCTCGGCGCGGCCGTCGGCGGCGAGCGCGGTGGCGGCCGCGGCGAGGGCGACGGGCGGCAGCGCGGCGACCTCCCAGAGCAGGGTCGCCACGTCGGCGGCAAGACCGGTGCGCTCCAACTCCCGTGCCAGGTAAGGCAACCGCTCGGCCGGGCCCTCGGCGGCCTCGCACAGGACGAGGTAGGCGGCGCCGGTCTCCCCGGCCTTGCGCAGGGCGCCGAGCCGGGCCGCCCCCACCTCGGCCTCGGCGGCCCAGCGGGGGTCGGCGACCCGGGGCGGCGGGGCGGGAGCGGGTTCGGCGACGCCGGCGAACCGGGCGCCGCGCAGCGCGGCTCTCCTGGCCGGGGCGGCTGGTACGACCGGGGTGGCCGTCTGCCCGGCGGGGGCGGTGGGCGCGCCGGCGAAACGTGCCCCGCGCGGCTTGGCCGGCCCGTCCGCCGAAGGGATCAGGTCCGGCGCCGCGGCGGGCGTGGCGGGCGCGCCGGCGAACCGGGCGCCGCGCGGCGCGGGCACCGACGGCACCGACGGCTCGGGGGCGTCGGGCGCGAAGCGCGCGCGACGGGAGGCGGGCACTCCCGGCGGCACGCCGAGCCCCGCCCCGCCCGGCAACCGGCGCCGCCCGGTGCCGGGAGCGGGCCCGGCCGGATCCCCGCCCCCGGAGTGCGCGCCACCCCGGGCATCCACCCCGGCCGCTGACCACACCCCACCGGCCGTTTCCCGCCCAACCCCACCCGCGGCCTCAAACCCCGACCACCCCGCGTCACGACCACTCCGGCCGTCAGCGCCCACTCCGCCGTACCCGGACCACTGCTCGACGTCCCCAACCTCCGGGTCCGCACCGGCCGTAGCGGCGAACCCCGACCGCCCGGCATCACGACCACTCCGGCCGTCGGCGACCACCCCGCCGTACCCGGACCACTGCTCAGCGTTCCGGACCTCCGTGTCCGCACCGGCCGTAGCTGCGAACCGCGACGGGGATCCGTCAGGAGCGTGCCGGTCGCCGGGGAGGTGCTGGGGCGGCGGGGTCGGATCGTCGGTGGGGGTCGTTCGCCAGGAGGGGGCGCGGGGGGTCCGGCGGGGGGCGTCGGGGGTGGCCGCGGAGGGCGCCGTGAAGGTGTCGGCCGGGCCGGTGGGCTGGTCGAGCGGGGCAGCGCCGCCTCCCGTGCGGGCCCAGAACTCCTCGCCTCTTTCCACCGCCGTGAGCCGGGCGCCGAGTTCGGCTAATCGGGCCGCCGCGCGCTCGCGGTCGTCGCGGGCCCAGGCCAGGGCGTTGGCCAACCGGGCCGACGTGCCCGGGTCCGCCCCGGCGGCGGCCTGGTCGACGGCGTGGGCGGCCTCGCGTTCCCGGCGGATCGCGAGGTCGCGCACGCCGGTGATGGCGTCGAAGCGGGCCCGTAGGGCGTGGACGGCGCCGGGCGCGGCGTCCGTGGCGGCGACCGCGGCACGGTGCAGGGACTGGGCGCGGGCGCTCTCCGCCGGGTCGGGCGCGGTGCGCCGGCCGGCCGCGAGGTCGTGGAGCAGCGCCTGCACGACGTCCCAGGGCGGAACCTCCGCGCCGCTCTGGTACGCCCGCGCCGCGCCGGGCTCGCGTTCGGCGAACACCCCGTACCAGCTCGGCCGCTCACCGAGCGCGGCCACCAGCGACCGGAAATAGTGCGCAAAATCCGTTGTCGCCCGGGCCAGTTCCGTTCTCACCACGTCCTCCGCCCCGCCTTCGCCGCCATTCCGTCCCGCATTGCACACCCGGCGCGTTACGGCCCTGCTACAGCGGGTTTTCATCTGCCGACGGCATTCGACAGGCAACCTTGCGAGTCCGCCGTCCCGGTTTTACGGTGAGTGGATGCCGAATCGGGACCAGGCGCGCGCCGCGAACGAGCTGACGACCGTGTTGTCCCAGCTCACCCGGCGGCTGCGAGCCGCCTCCGGACGGGACGAGCTGACGCCCTCGCAGCGCTCGGTGATGAGCCGTCTCGGCCGCGAGGGCCCGGCGACCACCGCCGCGCTCGCCCGCGCCGAACGGGTCCGGCCGCAGTCGATGCGGGCCACCCTCGCCGCGCTGGAGGAGCGGGGCCTTGTCGCCCGCACCCCGCATCCGACCGACGGCCGCCAGGTCGTCCTCTCCCTCACCCCCGCGGGCACCGATCTGGACGGCTCGGGACGCCACGCCCGCCGGAGCTGGCTCGCCGAGGCGGTGGCGGCCGAGCTGACCCCGGCCGAGCAGCGCGCCCTGACGGCCGCGATCCCGCTGCTGCGGCGGCTGGTGGAGTCCTGACCGGCGCGGGTCGGCCCCCGCCGCCCCGCCAGTACCGCCAGTTCCGCCTACGAGCACCGCTGCCAGGTGACGGTGGCGACCGGCCGGCTGACCGTACGGACGCCGACGCGCACGCCCGCGCGGCCGGCGGGAGGCACGATCTTTCCGCGGCTCGGCGCGGCGGGCAGCACGGCGGAGATCATCGCCCCGCTGCCCGCCGCGGTCGCCGGCTGAGCCGACTCAGCCGACTCAGCCAGCCACGTCAGCCACATCGGCCAAGCCGGCAGAGCCGGCCTGTCACCGGATGGTCAGTGCCCGGCCGGCCTGACCACCGCGGCCGAACCGCCGCCGCGCCTGACCGGCTCGGCCGCGGCCAGCCATCGGCCGTCGGGCAGCCGCTGGATCCCGGTGGCCGCGCCGATCTCCGGGTTCTGTGTGAAGTGGTGCCCGATTCCTTCCAGTTGGGCCTTGAGCGGGCTGTTCCAGAGCGCGGGTTCCAGCTCCGTACTGGCCGCGTTGCGCTGGCTGGCGCGCGGCGCGGCGATCGCGTCCACCAGCGGCAGCCCGCGGTCGACGTGTTCGGTGAGCACCTGGAGCACCGTGGTGATGATGGTGGCGCCGCCGGGTGAGCCGACGGCGAAGTCCGGGCGGCCGTTCTTCAGCACGATCGTCGGCGAGATCGAGGAGCGGGGCCGCTTGCCGGGTCCCGGCAGGTTGGGGTCGGGGACGCCGGCCGCGGCCGGCACGAAGGAGAAGTCGGTGAGCTCGTTGTTGAGCAGGAAGCCGCGGCCGGGGACCGTGATGGCGCTGCCGCCGGTCTGCTCGATGGTGAGGGTGTAGGCGACGACGTTGCCCCACTTGTCGGCGACGGTGAGGTGCGTGGTGTTGTCACCTTCGTAGGTGGTCGGCGCGGTCGGGCCGCCGGCGCCGCAGGGGGCCGGGTGGGCGGGGTCGCCCGGCGCGAGCGGGCTGGTGAGCACCGCGTCGTCCTTGATCAGGCAGGCCCGGGAGGCGGCGAACGCCTTGCTGGTCAGTCCGGCGGTGGGCACCTTCTCGAAGGCCGGGTCACCGACCCACCGGCCGCGGTCGGCGAACGCGATCCGGCTGGCCTCGATGTAGTGGTGGAGGTATTGCGCCTCGCTCGCGTCGGCGAGGTCGGTGTGCTCCAGGATGTTGAGCGCCTCGGCCACGGTGGTGCCGCCGGAGGACGACGGGGCGGGTCCGTACACGTCGAGCCCGCGGTAGGCGGTGTGCGTCGGCGCCTGCTTCTTGGCCTGGTAGGCCGCCAGGTCGGCGGTGGTCAGGTCACCGGTGCGGACCACCCGGGTGGCGGCCGGGTCGACGGGCGGCTTGCGCACCGTACGGACGATGTCGGCGCCGATGTCGCCGTGGTAGATCGCCCCGATCCCCTTGGCGCCCAACTCCCGGTAGGTGCGGGCGAGGTCGGGGTTGCGCAGGGTCGCGCCGACGGCCGGCGGCTGTCCGCCGGGCAGGAAGAGCTTGGCGGTGGCCGGGAAGTCCTTGAAGCGGTCCAGGTTGGCCGCCGTCTGCGCGTTGAAGGTCGCGTCCACGGTGAAGCCGGTGCCGGCCAGCTTCTCGGCGGGCTTCAGCACGTCGCCGAGCGAGCGGGTGCCCCAGGAGTCGAGCGCGGTCTGCCAGGTGGCGGCGGTGCCGGGCACGCCGACGCTTCGTCCGCTGGTGACGGCGTCGGCGAAGGCGAGTGGCTGCCCGTTCTCCACGAAGAGCTGGTCGGTGGCGCTGTGCGGGGCGGTCTCCCGGCCGTCGATGGTGAAGACCTGGTGCCGGGCGGCGCTGTAGTAGACGAAGTAACCGCCGCCCCCGATGCCGGAGGAGTACGGCTCGGTGACGCCGAGCGCGCCCGCGGTGGCCACGGCCGCGTCCACCGCGTTGCCGCCGTGCTTGAGGACGTCGATGCCCGCGGCGGTGGCGTCGGCGTCGACGCTGGCCACCGCTCCCCCGTAGCCGACGGCGAGCGGGCTCTTGGCCGCCGGCTGTCCTTGCGGTGGGCGGTGATGGGCCGGCGCGGCGGCGGTGACGGCGCCGATGGTGGCGGTCACCGCCAGCGCCGCGACCGTGCGTAAGGCGATGCGGCGGACCGGCCGCCCACCGCGGACCGATGGACGAAGCCGTGCTCGTTGTTGTGCCCGACGGTTGATTCCCATTGCGGAGCCTCCAGTCAACGACCGTCCCGGCAGCGTAACTTCACCCCACCCGTCCCGTCATGGCCATCGGCCCGGCAGCTCGGACCGGGTCGGGGGAAGGCGGTCGGCCGGTCCGCAGCCGGTCCGAGGCCGCTACGGAGCCGGCCTGCGGCCGGTACGCGGTCGGCATGCGGCCGGTACGGAAGAGGCTGCCGGGGCCGCCGACACCTGACGTCCCGGCTCGAACACCGCTACGATCCGCGCCATGAGCGACAACGCACGCGACCTTGTCCTCGCGCTGGCCGGTCTGGTGATCGGCGCGGCTCTCGGCTGGTTGGTCCGCGGCTGGCTGTCCGGCCGGCGGCTGCGGCGCAAGCAGCGCTTCTTCGGCCTGCCCAAGGACTCGGAGTGCCTGCTGGTGGTGCCGCGCGACGCGGGCGCCCGGGGCTGGAGCCTGGCCAGGCACGACGCCTTCTCCATGCTGGAGCTGTCCGCGGTGATCAAGGAGTGCGGGGCGCACGCCGAGGTGCTGGCGCACGACACCGCGTGGCAGGGTTTCGGGGCCAGGACCGAGTTCTGCATCGGCGGCCCGCAGGCCAACCTCCGGCTGGCCGCGCACCTCAGGTCGATGCTGCCGGGCGTCGAGATCAACACCGACCCGGCGCCGGGACCCGGACAGAGCGCGATATCCGTCGGCGGCGAGACGTACCCGCTGGAGAAGGGCGCGGTGGAGTACGTGCTGCTGGCCCGGCTGGCCGCGGCCCGCGACTCCGGCAACGACCGGCCGGTCTTCCTCTCCTCCGGCCAGGTGGGGATAGCCAACCAGGCCGCGGTCCGCTATCTTGCCCGCCACCACGCCCGTCTCGCCCGCAAGTACGGGGTCGACGCGACCTTCTGTCTGCTGCTGCGGGTGGTCAACTCGCAGGCGTACGGATCCGATGTGGTCGAACTGGTCGGCGACGTCACCAAGGCGGCGACCGCGGGCAAGGCCGCCCTCGCGGTCGGCGGACTCAGTCGGCCAGACCGATCACCAGCCACATGATGGCCGCCCCCGCCACCGTGAACGCCAGCGTGGTGCTCGACGGGTGCGGGCTGTGCGCCTCCGGCAGGATGTCGGACGTGGCGAGGTAGAGCAGGAAGCCGGCGAAGAACCCGAGGTAGAGGCCGAGCGCCCCCGGCGGGATGGTGAAGGCCAGGGTGATCGCGGCGCCCACCACCGGGGCGAGCGCGTCGGCGCCGAGCAGCAGTTGGGCGCGCCGCTGGCCGTTCCCGTAGAGCCGGGTGATCGTGTAGGTGTTGAAGCCGTCGGCGAAGTCGTGCGCCACCACCGCGATGGCGACCACGGAACCCACGGTGTTCCCCGCCTGGAAGGCGGCGCCGATGGCGAAACCGTCCAGCACGCTGTGGCCGACCAGGGCCGACGCGGCGGCCAGCCCCACGCCCTTCACCGGGTCGTGGGCGTGGCCGTGGCCGTGCGTGTGCTGGGCGTACTCCCCCTCGTGGGCCCGGTGGATGGCCACCGAGCGCTCCACGATGTGCAGGGCCAGGAAGCCCGCGACGAACATCAGCAGCGCGGCGGGCACCCCGAACACATGGTGCGGCTGGGTGCGCAGCGCCTCCGGCAGCAGGTCGAAGCCGACCACACCGAGCATCAGCCCGGCGGCGAGGCCGAGCACGAGATGGCGGCGGTCACCGATGCGCTGTGCGACGAGGCCGCCTATCAGAGTCATCGCGAACGCGCCCGCGGCTATCAGGACCGGCATGGGGTCATGATCCATGACGCCGTACCCGCTCGCGACTCAGGGTCGCCTTACCCTCGGTGACCGGCCAGGGCGGGCCGGGTCGGGGCGGGCCGGGTCGGCGGCGGGCCGACCCGGTCCGGGGGCCGGGACGGGGCTAGCCGGCGGAACCGGTCGCGGCGCCCCGGGCCTCGCGTTCCCGGCGGGCGTCGGTGATGTCCAGGAAGACCCGGTCGGCGGCCGGCCACTTCTCCTGGATGGACTGCCGGATCCGCAGACTCACCTCCTCGACCCGTTCGCTGTCCATCCCGGGCAAAAGGTCGATCCGCGCCGCCACCAGGGTGGAGTCCATGCCGAGCCGCATCGTCAGCAGCTCCTCGACGGTGTCCACCTCGGGCTGGGCGACCAGGAGCTGCTCGATCTCGTCCCGCAGGTCGGCGTCGGCGGCGACCCCGATGAGCTGGCCGTGAGCGGTCCGGCCCAGGCTGAAGGCGACGAACATCAGCAGCACGCCGATCGCGATCGACGCGGCCGCCTCACCGACCGCGTTCCCCGTCGTCATGTGGACGACCAGGCCGGCGGCGGCGAGCAGCACGCCGATCACCGCGGTGCCGTCCTCGGCCAGTACGGTGCGCAGCGCCGGATCGCTGGCGCCCGCCCCGGAGCGGCGGGACTGGACCACCGCTTTCAGCAGGGACGCGCCCTCGGCGAGCAGCGAGATGAAGAGCACGATCAGACCGGCGAGATAGCCGCTGAACGACTCACGCTCACTGCTGCCCAGCGCCTCCACACCCTGGTAGAAGGAGAAGACCCCGCCGAGGACGAAGATGCCGACGGCCGCCAGCAGTGACCAGAAGTAGCGCTCCTTGCCGTAGCCGAAGGGGTGGTCGCTGTCCGGGGCCCGGCGGGCGCGGCGCAGCGACAGCAGCAGGAACACCTCGTTGAGGCTGTCGGCGACGGAGTGGGCGGCCTCGGACAGGAGCGCCGGCGATCCGGCGAAGAGGCCGGCGGCGGTCTTGGCGACGGCGATCACCAGATTCGCGGCGAGCGCCACCAGTACCGCGCCGCGGGTCCCCGCGTCGCGCCCTTGTTCTGCCATCCCTTGTCCTCCTGACTGCGCACCGCCGGCGGCTGCCGGTCACGGTGCGTAAGACGGTCCGCGTCGTGACGGCACGCGCGGGTCGGCTCACTCCCGGTGGGTTTCGCTGTGACTTTCGTGTTCCCCGCCGTTTCCCGGGCATCCGCCTCTCAAGGAGGTGCCGTGTATGTCCGTTTACGACCACTACGAGCAATCCGCCGTGCAGCTCGCCGTCAATGACCACGAAGTTGGCATCGGCCCGTTGATCCTCGGGATCCTGATCGTGATCGTGCTGATCCTGGGCGTCTGGCTCGGTATCCGGCGCGTCGGCCGCGGTCCTGGTGTGCCCCGCGGCAAACGGGCGCGATCCGGTGCCTGGCAGACGCGCCAGGAACACGACACCGGCGCGCCGGACGACCATGGTCCCGGCCACCAGGAGCCGGGCCCGCGCACCCACGAGTCGCGCCAGCCGGAGCCTGACGAGATGCCGCGCGACGGGCGGCGCCGGCTGCCGTACGAGGTGCACAGCTCCGGTGTGAAGGGTGGCCGGCTGCGGACGCGCCCGAAGCGGCACGGCGGGCACAACGTCGACTGACGGCGGGGCGGATCGGCCGTAACGCGTCCGAGGTGGTGGGCGGAACCCGATCAGGGGTTCCGCCCACCACCTCGTCGGTCTCCGGCCGGGCCGGCCGGTCAGTCCGCCAGCGCCCGCAGCCGTCTGGCCGCGGGTCCCAGCGAGCGGCCCCTGGCCGGCAGCAGCCCGTCCCAGGGCCCCTCGGCGGCGTGCTGGAGCGCGTTGCGGATCGTCCAGCGGCGCGCGTCGAGCGCCGGGTCCTCCAGCGCCTCCCGGGTGATCGGGGCGGCCACCGGCGCGCCCGGCAGCGCCCGTACGGACCAGGGGGCGACGGCGGTCTGCGCGTAGCCGTTGCGCAGCACGTCGAGGTAGAGCCGCCGGCCGCGGTCGTGCTTGCGCGGCTGGGTGGTCAGCTCGTCGGGATGGCGCGCGGCCAGGGTGTCGGCCACTTCCCTGGCGAAGTCCCGTACCTCGTCGACATCGGCCTGCCGGTCGAGCGGCACCACCAGGTGCAGGCCCCGGGAGCCGCTGGTCATCGGCGCCCAGGGCAGTTCCAGCTCGTCCAGCAGTTCGCCGAGCGCGCGGGCGGCCCGGCGGACCGCGGCGAACGGATCGCCGGCCCCGGCCCGCCCGCCGCCCGGGGCGTCCGTCGGATCGAGGTCGAACACCATCCGGTCGGGCTGCCGCGGCCGGTCCGCCCTCGACTGCCAGCGGTGCAGCGTGGTGCAGCCCTGTCCGGCCAGGTAGACCAGCGTGTCGGCGGTGTTGGCCAGCACATGGGTGACCGTGCCGCCCTCCTTCGCCAGCTCGGTGCGCTTGATCCAGTCCGGGTAGTGCGACGGCGTGTTCTTCAGCATGAAGCGCGGCCCGTCGATACCGTCCGGATGGATCTCCAGCATCAGCGGCCGGTCCCTGAGGTGCGGCAGCGCGTACGCGGCGATGTCCCGGTAGTACGCGGCCAGGTCCGCCTTGGTGACGGCCGGGGCCCCGGCGCGGGCCGGGAAGAGTTCCTTCTCCGCCCGCGCCACCCGCACCGCGTGGCGGCCGGCCCCGACCGTCACCGTACTCATCGGACGCCGACCAGCGTGCGGGCGGCCGCGGTGATGGCGTCGGCGTCGATGCCGACCGCGTGGAGCTGCTCGTCGGGGGTGGCCGAGCCGGGGATGACGTTGACGCCGAGCCGGGTGGTCAGCGGCATCGGGTGGCCGTTGCCGAAGGATTCCAGCACCGCGTCGCCGATGCCGCCCTCGGGGTGGTGGTCCTCGACGGTGACGAACCGGCCGGTCGCGGCGGCGGCCTCCCGCAGCGTCATCACGTCCACCGGCTTCACCGAGTACAGGTCGATCACCCGGGCGTGGATGCCCTCGGCGGCCAGCCGGTCGGCGGCGGCGAGCGCCTGGGGCACCGTGACGCCGGCGCCGATCAGGGTCACCTGGTCGTCCGGCCCGGAGCGCAGGACCTTGCTGCCGCCGATCGGGAACTCCTCGTCGGGCCCGTAGATCACCGGGGTGCCGGCCCGGGTGGTGCGCAGATAGGTGATGCCGGCCCGGTCCGCCATGGCCGGCACGAGCTTGGCGGTCTGGTTGGCGTCGCAGGGGTAGAGCACCGTGCTGCCGTGGATGCAGCGCATCATGGCGATGTCCTCGACCGCCATCTGGGAGGGGCCGTCCTCGCCGATGGAGACACCGGAGTGGGAGCCGTAGATGTTGAGGTCGGTACGGCTGATCGCGGCCATCCGCAGGAAGTCGTGGGCCCGGGTCAGGAAGGCCGCGAAGGTGCCCGCGTAGGGCTGCCAGCCGCGCACCTGGGTGGCCACCGCGGTCGCGATGAGCTGCTGTTCGGCGATGTAGCACTCGATGTACCGGTCGGGGTGCTTCTTCTCGAAGAGCTCCGCCTTGGTGGAGTCGCCGACCTCGCCGTCCAGGACCACGATGTCCCCGCGCCGGGTGCCGGCCGCGGCGAGGGCCTCGCCGAACGCCTCCCGGGTGGCCACCTCGGACCCCAGCTCGTACACCGGCAGCGCGGCGGTCGGGTCGCCGTCGTGCGCGGGCCGCTCGGCGGCCTCCGGGGGCGAGACCCGGACCAGGATGTCGCGGACGCCGCCGAGCTCGCGGATCGCCTCGTCCGGGTCGGGCACCGGCTTGCCGTGCTTGCCCTCGCGGTTCTCGACGGAGGCGACGCCCTTGCCCTTCAGGGTGTGGGCGATGATCGCGGTCGGCTTGCCGCGGGTGGCGAGGGCCTCGGCCATTGCCTCGTCGATCGCGTCGATGTCGTGGCCGTCGATCTCCACGGTGTGCCAGCCGAAGGCGCGGATCCGCCGCCCGTAGGCGTCCAGGTCCCAGCCGTGCCGGGTCGGGCCGCGCTGTCCGAGCCGGTTGATGTCCAGGATCGCGGTGATGTTGTCCAGTCCGTCGTCCCCGGCCTGCTCGAACGCCTCCCACATCGAACCCTCGGCGAGTTCACTGTCCCCGCACAGCACCCAGGTGCGGTACGGCAGGTGGTCCAGGCGCTTGCCGGTCATCGCGATGCCGACGCCGATGGGCAGGCCCTGGCCCAGCGAGCCGGTCGCCACGTCCACCCACGGCAGCTTGGGTGTGGGGTGGCCCTCCAGCCGGCTGCCGAGCTTGCGGTACGTCGTCAGCAGCTCCTCCTCGCTGATCGCGCCGGCCGCCTTGTAGACGGAGTAGAGCAGCGGCGAGGCGTGGCCCTTGGAGAAGATGAGGTGGTCGTTGCCGGGGTGCGTCGGCTGGTCGAAGTCGTAGCGCAGATGGCGGGTCATCAGCACGGCGAGGAGGTCCGCCGCGGACATCGAGGAGGTGGGATGTCCCGAACCGGCCGCCGCCGCGGCACGTACCGAATCCACTCGCAGCTGCTGGCCGAGTTCGGCGATCTCTTCGTCGGTGAGGACCTTTTCTGGGCTGGCCGTGTTCATGAGGGGCTTTCTCCTTCGTTGGCGGTTGGTCGGGCGTTGGCGGCTGGTCGGGCTCAGGTGCTGTGCGGCGGCTTGCTCTCCGGCGGATCGGTGAAGCGCTGGCCGTCCGGCTGCCAGCGGGGCAGTTCGGGTGCCGCGCTGTCGAGCGGCACCGCGAAGGACTGGACCATGCCGAGCTGGACGGCCTGCTTGGGCAGCACCGCGTCGAGCAGCCAGTCGGCGGCGACCCTGACCCGGTTGCCGGGCATGGCCATCAGGTGGTAACCGCGGGTGACCGCGCCGGCGGCGACGCCGGACAGCGGCACGTTCAGCGGGTTGGCGGCGGCCTTGGCGCCGCCGAGGTCCACCACGAAGCCGAGGTCGTGGTGCTTGTACGCGCGGGTCTCGCCGTACCCGTAGGAGGCCGCGATGTTGTTGGCGAGGGTCTTGCCCTGCCGCCCGGCGTGCTGCGCGGTCATCGGGGTCACCGAACCGGGACGGGTGACGTCGGGGACCGCGGCGGCGTCGCCGGCCGCGAACACGTCCGGGTGGCCGGGGACCACCAGATCGGGTCCGACCTCCAGCCGCCCCTTCTGGGCGGCCAGGCCGACCGAGTCGACCAGCGGGTCGGGGCGGACGCCGACGCACCAGATGAGGCTGCGGGTGGGGACGTTCTCCCCGGTGTCGAGGAAGACGCCGTCGGCGGTGGCCTCCTTGACCGAGTGGCCGGTGCGCACCTCCACACCGCGCTTGCGCAGCACCCGGTCGGCGGTGCGCGACAACCGCTGGTCGAGTTCGGGCAGCACCCGCTCGGCGATGTCCAGCAGGATCCAGCGCGGCGGGTCGCGATGTTGCAGGGTACGGTGCTTGCGGACCAGGGCGTCGGTGTAGAGCTTGCCCTGGGCGGCCACCTCGGTGCCGGTGTAGCCGGCGCCGACCACCACGAAGGTGCAGCGCGCCTGGCACTCGGCCGGGTCGTCCGTCCCGCCGGCCATCTCTATCTGCCGGGTGATGTGGTCCCGCAGATACAGCGCCTCGGGCATCCCCCGGAAGCCGTGCGCGTGCTCGGTGACGCCCGGGATCGGCAGCAGCTTGTTGACGCTGCCCACGGTGAGCACCAGCCGGTCGTACGGCATGGTGCCCGGATTCCCCTCCGGGTCGGTGTACGAGACCGCGTGCCCGTCCAGATCCACCCCGTCGACCTCGCCGAGCACCAGCCGGGCGTCGGGCAGGCTGCTCGGCAGCGACACCGTGACCCGGCGCGGATCGAGCACACCGGAGGCGACCTGGGGCAGCAGGGGCAGATACAGGAAGTAGTCGGTGGGGTTGATCAGGACGATCTCGGTCTCGTCACGCAGACCGCGGTGCCGGGTCAGGGCCCGAGCGGCGTGGTATCCGGCGAAACCGGCGCCGACGATGACAACACGGGATCGGGACATGGGGGCGCTCCCTTCCTCAGGCTGCGGGTGCCCGAGAGGGAGCGGGACAAACAGGGCGGGCCGCCCCGGGGCGATCAGGGGGTGCCCGGGAGTGCCCAGCGGGGTGCCGGGCCGGTCCGTGAGTGCGCACCGCCCCGCGGTCAGCCCAGGACGCGGTGGACCAGGGTGTCGCGTTCGGTCTGCGGGATCGCGGTCCAGCGCATGCCGCGCAGCGCGCCCTCCAGGGCCAGCAGGGTGTGGGTACGGGCGTCCGCGGGCAGGTCGGGGCTGATCTTCTCGAAGGCCCGGCCGGAGCCGAGGCGGCGCAGTTCGACGGCGTCACCGACGCCCGCTCGGCGCAGGCGGTCGGCGAGCACCGCCCCGATGTTCGGCAGCTGCTGAAGGGAGTCCACGTGGTGCCTCCGGTACAAGCTGGTGGGTGCGTTCGGCGCCCATCATGCACATGGTGGGGCGCCGGGCCGGGAGATCCGCGGCTGACACGCCCGTGGCGGTCCCCCGCGGTGGTGACGGCACACACCCGCCTGCCAGCTTGTCGCCGGCTGTTCCCCGGCCGAGGCGTGGTTGGGCGGGGTTGCGCGTGGCCAGGCGCGACTAGGCCGTGTCTGACAAATAGCGTCGTCCGCCCGCAGGGCGGGGCCCGCGGCGTCTGGTGCGTGCGCTCGCAAGGCGGAGGGTCGTCCTCGTAGTGGGCCTACTCGGACGACTCCGACAACGCAGCGAGCGTGCGTGCCAGGCGTCGCGGGGCAGGCGGGATTTGTCAGACACGGCCTAGGCCCGGTTAGGCCCGGCTAGTCTTCGGAAGCCTCGGCGAGGACCTGGGAGAGTTCGGGGGAGCCGTTCTCGGCCCAGTCGTGGCCCAGCTCCACCGGGTCGATCTCCCGGCCGGAGGCGAGCCGGACCACCGGGTGGCCGTCGGGCCAGATCTGCCAGGCGGCGCCGGGCACGGTGAGCACGATGACCGTGCCGAGGTAGAGACCCGCGTCGTTGCCCAGCCAGGTCAGCGTCTCGGGGTCGTCGCGCCAGCTCGGCACGAGCTGGTCCAGGGCGGAGAGCGAACCCTCGGAGCCGTCGAGCTCCACGCCTTCGGCGGCGGCCCGCGCCCGCAGCAGCTCGCACTCGGCGAGGAGTTCGTCGATACCGGTGGCGTCCTGGGAGATTTCCATGGCGCCCAGCCTGGCACCTCGGACCGCGGCCGACCACCGCCGGGGCCCGGGCCGCCCCGACCGTCGCCGGTATGTGACCTTGGCGCGCCGTCCCGCACCGCTCGGCGACGGCCGGCCCGTCCTCAGAGGTCCAGATCGACGACCACCGGCGCGTGGTCCGAGGCGCTCTTGCCCTTGCGCTCCTCGCGGTCCACGTACGCGTCGGAGACCCCCTTGGCGAACGGTTCGTTGCCGTAGACCAGGTCGATCCGCATGCCGCGGTTCTTGGGGAAGGCGAGCTGGCGGTAGTCCCAGTACGTGTAGGGGTGGTCGTACTTCAGCGGGCGGGGGACCACATCGGTCAGTCCGGTGCCGCGCAGCGCGGCGAGCGCGTCCCGCTCCTCGGGGGTGACGTGGGTGAGGCCCTCGAAGAACCGCGGGTCGAAGACGTCGTCGTCGGTGGGCGCCACGTTGTAGTCCCCGAGGACGGCGAAGGGCCGCTCCCCCGCCGCGTCCCCGGAGACGGCCGCCGTCAGGGCCTCCAGCCATCCAAGCTTGTAGCCGAAGTGCGGGTGTCCCACCTCGCGGCCGTTGGGCACGTAGACCGACCAGACGCGGACCGGACCGCAGGTGGCGGCGATCGCCCGCGGCTCCACCACCCCGTCGTACTCCGGGGCGGCCGGCAGATCGTCGACCACGTCCGCCAGGCCGACCCGGGAGATCACCGCGACGCCGTTCCACCGCCCGCTCGCCCGCACCGCCGCCTCGTAACCCAGCTCGCGCAGCTCGGCGTGCGGGAACTGCTCAAGGGTGCACTTGGTCTCCTGGACGCACAGGACGTCCGTGCCGCTGCTCTCCAGCCACGGCAGCAGGCGCGGCAGACGGGCGGTGATCGAGTTGACGTTCCAGGTGGCGATCCGCATGCCTGACAACCTAGCGGGTGGGTCCGACAGCGGTGCCCCCGGTGGCGGCCCGGGCCCCCTCCCGGCCCCCGTCCCGGCCCGCGGCCCGGCGGCTACACCTCGGTGCCGTCGCCCGGCGTCAGCCGCAGATGGTCGGCGCCGGCGAGGTTGCCGATCTGGAGGTCGTAGAGCGGCCGGGCCAGGTCGGTGAGCAGCGCGTCGTGGACGTCGATGGCGCGCTTCGGCTTGACCTCGCGGACGTACTCGATCACCTCGGAGATCTTGTTCCAGGGTGCCTGCACCGGCAGCATCAGCGTGTCGACGGGGTGGTTGGGCAGGGTGAACGCGTCGCCGGGGTGGAAGACCGAGCCGTCCACCAGATAGCCGACGTTGGTGATCCGGGGGATGTCGGGGTGGATCACGGCGTGCAGTTCGCCGTGCACCTGGACGTCGAACCCGGCGACGGTGAAGGCGTCACCGTGGCCGACCGTGTGCACTCGCCCGGGGAAGGCGGCGGAGAGCTTGTCGGCCACGCTGGCCAGCGTCCACAGTTCGGCGGCCGGGTTGGACTGGAGGCCGGCCCGCAGCCGCTCCTCGTTGAAGTGGTCGGGGTGCTCATGGGTGACGAGGATGACGTCGGCGCCGATCGCCGCGTCCTCCTCGCTGAAGACGCCCGGATCGATGACGAGGGTGCGGTTGTCCTTTTCCAGCCGTACGCAGGCGTGCCGCTTCTTGGTCAGCTTCATCCCGTCATCCTCCTATGGCTGCCGTGTCTCCGGTGGCTCCAGGGTCGCCGGGGTCTCCCGCTGCTCCCGAGGTTCCCACCGGCTCGTCCACAGCTCGTTCCCGTGGCTCGCTACTCCTTCCCCCCGGTGAGCTCTTGGACCACCGTCCTGGCGGTATCGATCGCGGCTCTGGCCGCGGGCAGCCCGCAGTAGACGGCGGTGTGCAGCAGCGTCTCCTCGATCTCGGCCGGGGTCAGACCGTTGCGCAGCGCGGCCCGGGTGTGTTCCGCCAGTTCGCCGAGCTGGCCGAGGGCGGTCAGCGCGGTGAGGGTGAGGAGGCTGCGGGTGCGCCGGTCGAGACCGGGCCTGCCCCAGACCTCGCCCCAGGCGTAGCGGGTGGCGAAGGCGTCGAAGTCGGCGCCGAAGTCCTCGGCGCGGGCCAGCGCCTCCGTCACGGCGGCGTCGCCGGTGAGCTCGCGGCGGATCCGCAGCCCCTCGGCGTACCGGTCGGGACCGGCCGCCGCCGCGCCGGGCGCGGCGGCGCGCGGGGTGACCGGCGGCGGCGCTGGGGCGAAGGGCACCGGGGCCTGGGTGTGATCGGTCCAGGCGGCCCGGAAGTGCCGGGCCAGCAGGTCGCCGACGGCCGCGGGCTCCTCGACGGGCGCCAGATGCCCGGTCGCCGGGACGACCGCGAGCCGTGCGTCGGGTATGCCCGCGACCAGCAGCCGGGCGTCGGCGGGCGGGGTCTCGGAGTCGTCGGCGCCGGCCACCACCAGCGTCGGCACGGTGATCTCGCCGACCGCCTCCCGGATGTCGAAGGCGGCCAGCGCCTCGCAGGCGGCGACATAACAGGCCGTGTCGGTGCTCCTGACCATCTGCACCGCCCACTCGGTGATCGCCGGCTGGGTGGCCAGGAACGCCTCGGTGAACCAGCGCTCGGGGGTGGCCAGCGCCGTTCGGTCCAGGCCGTTGGCGCGGACCAGCACACCGCGCTGGCGCCAGGCGTCGGCGGTGGCGTAGCGGGCGGCGGCCGAGACCAGCGCGAGGGCGGCCACCCGGTCGGGCCGCAGCAGGGCCAGCCGGGCGCCGATGGCCGCGCCGAGGCCGCAGCCGGCGTAGCCGAAGCCGTCGATGCCCTCGTCGTCGAGGACGGCGAGCAGCCGCCTGGCGAGGTCGTCGACGGAGTAGGCGGGGTCGGCGGGCGCGCCGCCGTGTCCGGGCAGCTCGTAGCGCAGCACCCGCCAGTCGCCGCTGAGCAGCGGCAGTTGGCGGTCCCACATGTGCCAGGTGGCGCCGAGCGCCGGACCCAGCACGAGCACCGGGGCGTCGTCGGGGCCGTCGAAGCGGTATTGCAGCGGGGGCTGCAACAGGTCGTCACGGTCGTCGTACCCGTCGCTGAACGTGTCGTACGCCGGGGCGGCCTGGTCGGTCGTCTCGCTCATCGCCTCACGCTATCGAGTGAAGGCGGGGGTGGGGTCACCCGCCCCCGAAGCCATGCTGAAAGTTGACGGTGGACACGACGTAGACCGTCGGCGTGTCGGGGTAGGTCAGATCGACGGCGATGGAGTGGTCCGGCTTGTCGCCCGCCTGGTGGAGCGCGACCCCGGCGTACGGCCGGGGCACCGCGAAGTTCCAGCCGACCGCCCTGGCCTGGGCGGGGGTGATGGCGGGCCGGCCGGTGCTGAGCGCGGGACGGCTGGTGCCGATCTTCGCCAGGAAGGTGTCGAGGCCGCCCGCGGTGGTGGTGAACTGCGCGTACAGCACGCTGACGTCCCAGGAGTTGGTCTCCAGGTAGCCGGGACGGACGGCGCCGGGCGGGAACGCGACCTGGTAGATGCGCTGCTGGAGCGCGCTCGGCGCGGCGAGGGTGAGGTGGCGGGCGGCGGCCTCCTGCTGCTTGCTCTCGCCGCTGTCACGGCTCTGTTCCGCGGAGATGAGCACGTATCCGATGGGGACGAGGACCAGCAGCGGCAGCACGGTCCAGCGCACCCAGGGCGGGGCCTCGCGGGAGTCGCGGCGCTGGTCGGTGAGGTACCGGGGGTCAGCGGCGTTGACGGGCGCGGCGGGGTCGTCGGGGTCGGTGGGGTCGAGGGAAGGGACGGTGGTGACGGTGGCGAGGGGCTTCATCACTTCTGCCTGCCCGCTGGTGGTGGTCGGGTCGGCCCGGTCGGCCGACCCGGTTGGGTGGGCCGGCCGGTCCGGTTCCGCGGTCGCGATGCGGTGATCGGAGGCGGTGCGGTGGTCGGAGGCGGTGCGGTGGTCGGGGGCGGTGCGGTGGTCGGGGGCGGTCGTCACGAATCGGCCTCCTGCCGTCCGTACGCCCGACCGTAGCGCTCATACCGCTCGACACGGCGCCGGTTGGCCCGGCGGAAGCGGCGGGCGACCAGCCGGGCCAGGTCGGCGGCGCCCACCATCCCCGCCTCGGGTCCCAGTTCGGCCTTGACGATCCGTGCCTCGGGCCGGTAGCCGCGGCCGGTGAGGTTGCGCCGGAAGGCGTCCCTGGCCGGATTGATCAGCAGGTCGTCGGCGGCGCTGACACCGCCGCCGATGACGAAGCAGGAGGGGTCGAGGGCGGCGGCCAGGTTGGCGAGGCCGACGCCGAGCCACTGCCCTATGTCCTGGAAGAGCTCGACGCACATCGCGTCGCCCTGCCGGGCCAGCTCGGTGATCAGCGGTCCGGTGATGTCGCGGATGCTGCCGCCCACCCGGTCCACGATCCCGTACGCGACGGGCGAGTCGGCCACCGCCATCTCCCGGGCCTCCCGGACCAGGGCGTTGCCCGAGCTGTACTGCTCCCAGCAGCCGCGGTTGCCGCAGGCGCAGCGGTGGCCGCCCGGCACCACCTGCATATGGCCGAACTCGCCGGCCACCCCGAAGCGGCCCCGCTTGACCCGGCCGTCCTCCAGGATGGCGCCGCCGATACCGGTGCCGAGGGTGATCATCACCAGATCGCTCTCGCCCCGGGCCGCGCCGAAGCGCCACTCGGCCCAGGCGGCGGCGTTGGCGTCGTTGTCGACCACCACCGGCACCAGCAGCCGTTCGGCGAGGCGGTCGCGCAGCGGTTCATCGCGCCAGGCCAGGTGCGGGGCGAAGAGCACCCGGGAGCGGTCGGCGTCCACCCAGCCGGCGGCGCCGATGCCGACGGCGTGCACGTCGTGCCGCTCGGAGAGGTCGAGCACCAGCTCGACGATGGTGTCCTCGACGACCTTGGGGCTCTTGGACTTGTCCGGGGTCTCGGTCCTGATCTTCTCCAGGATCGTGCCGTCGGCGTCCACCACCCCGGCCATCACCTTGGTGCCGCCGATGTCGATGCCGACGGTGGGGACGCGGGGGGCGGTCAGGTGGGAGCGCCGCTCCCGGCGGTCGCGTACCCCGACGTTCTGCCACACCGTGGCCCGGGCGGCGCCGCCGCGGTAGACACGTTCACGATTGGCACTCAAGCGATGGTCTCCGGGTCAGTGCTGACAGGGGGCGTACCACTCGGGCCGGTGCCGGCACCCGGGTCTTCACCGCTGGTCACGGCGGTCGTGCGGTTCAGTTCGTGCGTCAACTCGTCGAGCTCGCTGCCACCGGCCATCTCCCGGGTCAGCGCGTCAAGGGTAATGTCCTTCTTCAGGTGGCTGCCCGCCATCGCGCCACGCTTCAGCAGCACAAATCGGTCTCCGACCAGGTAGGCGTGGTGCGGATTGTGGGTGATCAGCACGACGGCGAGTCCCGCGTCGCGGGCCGCGGCCACATACTTCAGCACCACTCCGGACTGCTTGACGCCGAGTGCGGCGGTCGGCTCGTCGAGGACCAGGACCTTGGCCCCGAAATGGACCGCCCTGGCGATGGCCACGCACTGGCGTTCGCCACCCGAAAGGGTGCCGATCGGCTGGTCGACGTCCCGCAGGTCGATGCCCATCCGCAGCATCGCCGCGTGCGTGGTGGCCCGCATCGCGGCCACGTCGAGCCGGCGCAGCGGGCCGCGCCCCTTGGTGGGCTCCGAGCCGAGGAAGAAGTTCCGCCACACCGGCATCAGCGGGACCACCGCCAGGTCCTGGTAGACGGTGGCGATGCCGCGGTCGAGCGCCTGGCGCGGCGAGCTGTGCCGTACCTCCTCGCCCTCGATCCGCAGGCTGCCGGAGTCGTGCGGGTGCAGTCCGGCGATGATCTTGATCAGGGTGGACTTGCCCGCGCCGTTGTCGCCGAGGACACAGGTGATCTCGCCGGGATGCGCTTCGAGCGACACACCGCGCAGCGCCCGGACGTTCCCGTAGGACTTGGCGACGTCGGTCAGCTCGACCAGCGGGGCGGCGGTGACGGTCGGGGTGCTCATCAGGTGGCCTCCGCACGCCTGCGGACCCAGGCGTTGAGCAGGGCGGCGAGCAGCAGCATCGCGCCGAGGAAGAACTTGAACCAGTCCGGGTTCCACTGGGCGTAGACGATGCCCTTGTCGGTCATGCCGAAGATGAGCGCGCCGACCGCCGCGCCGATGGCGCTGCCGTAGCCGCCGGTCATCAGACAGCCGCCGATGACCGCCGCGATGATGTACTGGAGTTCGTTGCCGACGCCCTCGCCCGACTGCACCACGTCGAACGAGAAGAGCAGGTGCTGCCCGGAGACCCAGGCGCAGAAGGCGACCGCCATGTAGAGCCCGACCTTGGTGCGGGCGACCGGGACGCCGACCGCCCGGGCCGCGGCGGCGTTGCCGCCGACCGCGAAGATCCAGTTGCCGATCCGGGTGCGCAGCAGCACCCAGGTGGCCACCGCGACCAGGCCGAGCCACCACAGGATGGTCACCTGGAGGTCGACCGAGCCGATCGTCCAGTGCGAGGCGAACACGTCCCGGGCGGCCGGGAAGCCCTCCATGTCGCCGATGGACTTGGTGGAGACGGTGCCGCTGATCAGCTTGGTCAGGCCGAGGTTCAGTCCGGCCAGCATCAGGAAGGTGCCCAGCGTGATGATGAAGCTGGGCAGCTTGGTGCGGACCAGCATGATCCCGTTGAACGCGCCGAGCGCCAGGGTGACCAGCAGCGAGACGCCGACGCCGCCCCAGACGTTGGCGGTCATCTGGAAGCTGAAGATCGACGAGATCAGCGCGGAACTGGTGACCATGACGCCGGCCGACAGGTCGAACTCGCCGCCGATCATCAGCAGCGCCACCGGCACCGCCATGATGCCGAGGGTCGAGGACGCGTACAGCACGGTGCCGAGGCTGGAGGTCTGGAGGAACGGGTCGGCCACGATCGAGAAGAAGACGAAGACGGCCGCGGCGCCGACCACCGCGCCCACCTCGGGGCGCCCGAGCACCCGGCGGGCGATCGAGGACGGGGCCAGCCGCTCGTCCGCGGTGAGGCCGGTCACCTGGTCCCCCGCTTGGTGTAGGCGAGGAGGGCGTCCGCGCTGTCCTTGGTGACGACCTGCGGGCCGGTCAGGACCGGCTGGCCGCCGCCGAGGGTGTCGCCGTTGTAGCGGTAGAGCCACAGCAGGTCGATCGCCTCGTAGCCCTGGAGGTAGGGCTGCTGGTCGACGGCGAAGCCGATGGTGCCGTTCTTGAGCGAGGTGGCGACCTGGGCGTTCAGGTCGAAGGTGTCGATCTCGGCCTTGGAGCCGGCCTCGTCCCTGGCCTTCGCGGCGGTCGCCGCGTAGGGCGCGCCGAGGGTGACCACCGCGTCGATGCTGGGGTCGGCCTGGAGCTTGGCCTGGATGGTGGACTGCACATCGGGCATGTTGGTGCCGTTGACGTAGAGGTTGTCCATCCGGCCGGAGAAGTGGGCCTTGGCGCCGGCGCACCGCTGCTCGTGGCCCACATTGCCCTGCTCGTGCAGGACGCAGAGGGCGTGCTTCTTGCCGCGCTTGTCGAGTTCGTCGCCGACCGCCTGGCCGGCGATCGTCTCGTCCTGGCCGATGTGGGTGATCGCGCCGAACTTCCTGGACTCCTCGGACCCGGAGTTGATGGTGATCACCGGTATGCCGGCCCGCTCGGCGCGGGCCACCACGGTCTTCATCGCGTCGGGCTTGGCGAGGGTGACGACCAGTCCGTCCACATGGCTGTCGATGGCGGCCTGCACCAGCTGGGACTGCTCGTTGGCCTGGTCGCTGTTGGAGTAGACGAACTTGATGTTGTCCTTGGCGGCCGCCTGCTTGGCGCCGCTCTGCACGATGTCCCAGAAGGTGTCGCCGGCTCCCGAGTGGGTGACCATGGCGAACGTCCAGTGCGGGGTGTTCACGGCGGAGCCGTTGGCGGCGAGCCTGTTGGCCCGGTCCTCGGCCCGCTTGCCGCCGGTGCTGCTGCAGCCGGCGAGCGCCGTCGCGCCCAGCACCGCCGCCAGCACCACGACGAGCGTCCGCCGTGGGCCGCCGCGCCCCGGTCGTCCCGTCCTTCCCGACCCTGCCTTCGCCACGTGCCTGCCTTTCCGTGCTGTTCCTGGTGCCACCGGGGATACTGCGCCACCTGAGCTGTAAAGCGCTTCGAGCGACCATCCCGGCGGCCCAAGTATCCGTCAAGGGGTAGGGCCGCTCTCCGGCCAGGGGTACGGCGGGCACAACCGGTGCGCACCGGGGCCGGCGGCGGCTTTCCGGCCGGGGTCGCTCGGCCACGCGCCCGGTCGGTGCCAACTGGCCTACGGCGTACAAGAGTTGTACGTGTCCCGGCGTCGTCCGCCGGGCGCGTGAGGGCCCCGCCCACCGGTCCGGAAGCGGCGATCGCGCCGGCCGGCGGCGGCCGAAGAACCGCCCAGAGGCCCTAGACGCCCCACTCCGCGCGCACGTCGGCGAAGAACGCGTGGAAGCCGGGGAACGTCTTCTTGACGCACGCCGGGTCGTCGAAGCGTGTGCCGGGGGTGCGCAGGCCCGCGACGGCGAAGCTCATCGCGATGCGGTGGTCGCCGTGGCAGGCGATCTCCACCGGCGCCGGGGTGCCGGGCCGGATCTCGATCCAGTCGCGGCCGGTCTCGACCTGGATGCCCTGGCGGCGCAGATTCTCCGCGCACGCCTCAAGGCGGTCGCACTCCTTCACCCGGGTGTTGTAGACGTCCTCGATCCGCACCGGGCCGTCGGCGAAGGGGGCGATCGCGGCGAGCGTGGGCATGGTGTCGGAGATATCCCGCATATTGACGGTGACACCGGAGAGCCGGCCGGTGCCGGTGACGGTGGTCGCGTCCGGGCCGATCTCGACCTCGGCGCCCATCCGCCGCAGCACGTCGACAAAGCGCAGATCGCCCTGGAGGGCGTCGGCGCCGAGTCCCGGCACGGTGGCGCTGCGCCCGGCCAGCGCCGCGGCGGCGAAGAAGTAGCTCGCGGTGGAGGCGTCGGGTTCGATCGGGTAGTCGGTGGCGCGGTAGCCGCCGGGCGGCACCACGAAGGTGTCGCCGTCGCGGGTCACCTCGGCGCCGAAGCGGCGCATCATCGCCAGCGTGATCTCGACATACGGCGCCGAGACGATGTCGGTGACCCGGATCCGCAGGCCCTCGGCGGTCAGTGGACCGGTGAGCAGCAGCGCGGTGAGGAACTGGGAGGACAGGCCCGCGTCGAGGTCGACGGCGCCGCCTTTGATGCCGGCCGCGACGACGGTCAGCGGCAGGTGGCCCGGTGCCTCCTCGTGGGTGAGGTCCACGCCGAGTGAGCGCAGCGCCTCGGTGAGCGGGGCGACGGGCCGCCGGCGCATCTGCGCGGAGGCGTCGAACCGGAAGGTGCCGGTGCCGGCGGCGGCGAGGGCGGGCAGGAAGCGGGCCGCGGTGGCCGCGTCCCGGCAGTAGACATCGGCCCGCTCCACCGCGGGGCCGGCCGGGCGGCCGGTGATGCGCCACGCCTGCGCGCCACGCTCGACGTCGTACCCGAGGCCGGTCAGGCCGGCCGCGAAACCGTCCGTGTCGTCGGAGAGCAGCGGTCGGCGCAGTGTGCTCACTCCGTCCGCCGCGGCGGCGAGAAAGAGGGCGCGGGCGGTCACCGATTTCGAGCCGGGTACGGCGACGACGGACACGGATTGCCTCCTGGCGGGATCACGGCGGAGGACCGCTCGGCCCCCGCCGTGAGTCTAGGACGATCCCGGCCCGCGTCAGCTCCGTTCGCCACCGTCCAGCCCAGCCCAGCCCCGTCCAGCCCCGTCCAGTCCCGCGCCCGGGACGGCGCGGTCCGGTCGTGGGCTAGGGCGTGTTTTAGAAGTCCCTCCCCCAGCTACCGCTGGGAGGTGCCCCCAGTCTCACGGCGTCTGGCACGCACGCTCGCTGCGTTGTCGGGCTCGTCCGAGTAGGCCCACTACAAGGACGACCCTCCGCCTTGCGATCGCACGCACCAGACGCCGTGAGCCCCGCCCTGCGGGCGGACGACGCTACTTCTAAACCACGCCCTAGTACCGCACCGGGAGCCGGTGGACGCCGCGCATCAGGGGGCTCGACCGCCAGTGCAGTTGGCCCGGTTCGCCGTCGAGAGCGAGTTCGGGGCAGCGGGCCAGCAGGGAGGTGATCGCCATCCGGCCCTCCATCCGGGCCAACGGCGCGCCCAGGCAGTAGTGGATGCCGTGGCCGAAGGCGAGATGGCCCCGGGTGTCCCGGCGGATGTCGAAGGTGTCCGGCGACGCGTACCGCCCCGGGTCACGGTCGCCGGCCGCGAGGACGACCCCGACGACCTGGCCGGCCGGCACCAGGCAGCCGCCGATCTCGGTGGGCTCCCGGGTGAAGCGGTAGGTCGCCCGCTCCACCGGCCCGTCGTACCGCAGCATCTCCTCGATCGCGCCGTCCATCAGTCCGGGATCGGCGCGCAGGGCGGCGAGTTGGTCGGGGTGGCGGAGCAGCGCGAGCACACCGTTGGCGATGAGGTTCACCGTCGTCTCGTGGCCGGCGACGAGCAACAGGAAGGCCATCCCGACCAGTTCCTCGGCGGAGAGCTGATCGCCCTCCTCGTCCCTGGCCCGGATGAGGGCGCTCAGCAGGTCCTCCCGCGGGCCGTCGCGCCGCTTCTCCTCGATCAGGCCGGCCAGACAGGTGCTGAGCTCCTTCGCCGCGCGGGCCTCCTCGTCGTAACTCTCGCTCTCGCCCATCACCTTGCGGGACAGCGCGCTGAAGGTGGACCGGTCCAGGTCGGGCACGCCGAGCAGTTCGCAGATGACGGTGATCGGCAGCGGAAAGGCGAGCGCCTCGATCAGGTCGGCGCGGTCCGCCACCAGCATCCGGTCGAGGAGCCGGTCGGTGATCTCCTGGACGCGGGGGCGCAGCGCCTCTATCCGGCGGGAGGTGAACTCCCGGGCGATCAGCTTGCGCAGCCGGGTGTGGCGCGGGGTGTCGGACTCCAGCATGTTGGCGCTGATGGTGAAGATGTCCTGCGGATCGTCGAGTACGGTCCGCCAGTCCTTGCTGAGCCGGGGGTCGGCGAGGGCGGCGCGCGCCTCCTCATAACCGACGATCAGCCACATCTCGCCGCTGGTGGGCGTGTTGACGTGATGCACCGGCCCCTGTGCACGCAGCCGGCCGTAGACGGTGTACGGATCGGTGACGAACTCCTGCCCGTAGCCCGCCAGATCGATGATCTCGCTGACGCTCATCTGCTTCCCCCTCCTCCCGCTGTGGCGCCCCCGAGTTCACCGTAGCCACGGCCACCGCCGTACCGCGTCCACCGCAAGAACTAGGCCGAACGGGTGAGCAGCGCGGCCGGACCGCCAGCGGCGGGACCGGATCAGCGCACGTCGGCGAGGCGTTCGAGCAGCTCGGTGAGGCGCTTGGTGACGGTCTCCCGGTCGCCGTCGGTGAGCGCCGAGCCCATGCCGACCGCGACGGCGCCCGCGGCGACCCAGCTGGGGGCGGCCGCGACGGTGATGCCGCCGATGGGCAGCAGCGCGACCTGCGGGATGATCGCGCGCAGGTCGACCACCCAGTCCGGGGTGTAGGCGGTGGCCGGGTAGAGGGCGAGCGCGTCGGCGCCCAGCTCCATGGCCCGGACCGCCTCGGTGGGGGTGGCGACACCGGGGAAGACCGGGATGCCGTAGCGGTGGCCGGTGCGCAGCACCTGCTCGTCGAGGTTGGGCGAGAGCAGGAAGCGGGCGCCCGCCTCTATCGCCATCCGGGCGGACACCTCGTCCAGTACGGTGCCCGCGCCGATCACGGCGTCGTCGCCGACCTCGCGGACGAGGGTGGTGACCGCTTCCAGGGCGAAGGGCGTGGTGAGGGAGATCTCCAAGGTGGTCAGCCCGGCCGACAGCAGGGTGTCGGCGGTCGCCGCGGCCTGGTCGTAGCTCTCGCTGCGGATGGTGGCGAATACCCGCTGGGCCAGTGCGGCCCGGGTGGTCTCCCAGCGGTACACGGCGTATCGCCCACCTTCCTCGGGGTCTGCGCGGCGGGGTGCGGCGCTGTGTCGCGCTGCTCGGGGTCAGCACGTTACTCGCAGTGGGCGCCCGTGACAGGCGCCCGGACGGCAGCGTCACCTCACCGTGACTTCAGGGGAGCATGGGCCCCCTGGGGCCCCCGATTCATTCCGCGTAGACCGCGACGTGCCTCCACGCGGACCCCGGCCCAGCCGATGACGGTGTGATGTCGATCACTTCCGCACCCCGGATCCCGCCGGGCCGCGGGCCGCTCAACCCAGGTGTGTCGCGGCCCCGCTCAGCCCGTGTGCGTCGAGAAGAGGCCGCCGGTCGGTCCCTGCTTGTCCCCGCCCTGGGCCTTGCGCAGCGCATTGGCGAGGCCTTCGATCGTCATGGACTGGAGGATCACCCGGCCGTTGCCCTCCAGGGTGGCCAGCGACAGGCCCTCGCCGCCGAAGACGGCGTTCATGATGCCCTGGCGGTTGAGGCCGCCGATGCGCTGCACGCCGTACTGGACGCCCTCCTCGAAGGCGACGATGCAGCCGGTGTCCACCTCGATCCGGCCGCCGAAGTCGGCCGGGTTGAGGTCGATGAAGTTGCCCGCGCCGGCGATGATCACGGTGCCCCGGCCGGTGAACTTCTCCAGGATGAAGCCCTCGCCGCCGCTCATGCCCTGCCGGCCGCCGGCGAAGGCGATGCCGAACTGCACACTGTCCTCGGCCGCGACGAAGGCGTCCTTCTCGGCGAACCAGGCGCGCGATCCGTCGAGTTCCAGGGCCCGCATCTCGCCGGGCAGCACCCCGGCGAAGCCGACCGTGCCCTCGCCGCCGGAGGCGGTGAAGTACTGGAAGGCCAGCGACTCACCGGCCAGGGCGCGCTGGCCGACCTGCATGGCGGTGCCCATGGCCTGCCGCAGCAGTCCGCCCATGCCGCCGGAGCCCTGCTGGCCGGGGGCGCCGCCGCCCTGCCGGTTGCCGGGGCCGCCGAGCCGGGTCTCCATGGCCACGTTGGAGGTCTTGAAGAGGAACTTGCCCGCCTCGCAGTACACCGTCTGGCCGGGGTTGAGCGTACAGACGGCCATCTGCATGGCGTTGCCGACGATCTGCTGCTGCAGGGTCACAGCGGGCTCCTAGGTCACACGCGGGCGGGGCATACCGAGTCAAAGGGATCAACGTACCGCGCGGGCGATTCGGTTCCGCAGGGCGTCGGGCCGCTCGGGCCGGCCGCCGTCGGGGCCGCCGTCCTGGGCCGGGACCCGTACCGCCCGCTCGCCGCCGGTGTCGAGGAAGCGGGCCAGCGGCAGGGTGGCCGCGCCCACGGTGACCGCGTCGGCGCCGAGCCGGCCGAGTTCGATGGAGGTCTGCGCGCAGGGGTGGTGCAGCGCGTAGGCGGCGGCGACCTCCCGGACGGCGGGCAGCAGCCGGGGGCCGAGCAGCAGCCCGGCCCAGCCGCCGATCACGATGCGCTGCGGGTTGAAGAGGTTGATCAGGTCGGCGATGCCCGCGCCGAGGTACTCGGCCGCCTCGGCGAGCAGCGCCGCCGCCTCGGGATCGGTGTCCGCCGCGCCGAGCAGGGCGGCGAGCCCCAGTTCCTCGCTGACGCCCTCGGGCGCGGCGTGCCAGCGGCCGAGCAGCGCCTCGGCGCCCACATACGCCTCCAGGCAGCCGCGGGATCCGCAGCGGC
Source organism: Streptomyces sp. NBC_01190 (assembly GCF_045039895.1). Classification (NCBI taxonomy): domain Bacteria; kingdom Bacillati; phylum Actinomycetota; class Actinomycetes; order Kitasatosporales; family Streptomycetaceae; genus Streptomyces; species Streptomyces sp. NBC_01190. The sequence goes on along the minus strand of NZ_CP108580.1, from coordinate 6,580,906 downwards.
AGACGCGTCCGCCGACCTGGAGAGTGGTGTGGCCCCACTCGCCCGCGCTGCTGCTGGCGCCGTGGTACGGACTGCCGTCGGCGACGACGGCCGCGCCGACACCGGAGCCGATCAGCGCGATGACCACGTTGCCGGAGCCGCGGCCGCCGCCGAACCACATCTCGGCCTGGCCGAGGGTCTTGGCGCCGTTGTCGACGAAGAGCGGCAGCGTGGTGCCGGCTCGCAGCAGCAGGCCGAACGGCACCGCGTCCCAGCCGATGGTCTGGCTGTGCACGACGATGCCGGCGCCATCGCCAGGGGCGCGGCCGGCGCCCCGGGCGTCGTCGCCCTGCTGCACGATGCCGGGCACGCCGATACCGACGCCGAGCACCTCGTCCTCGTCGACGCCCGCCTCGCGGACCACCGACTCGATGCCCTGGAGGGCGAGCCTGACCACGTGGTCGACGTCGTGGCCGCTGTCGGAGAGCGGCAGGTCGGCGGAGGCCCGTTCGGTGAGGGCGAGGTCGAACAGCTCCACCCTGACCCGTGTTTCGCCCACGTCAACGCCGATGACATAGCCGTAGAGCGGGGCGACCTGGAGCAGGATCCGCGGCCGGCCGCCGTCGGACTCCACGGCGCCCGCCTCCTCGACCATGCCGTCGGCGATCAGCTCACCCACGACGTTGCTGATCGAACCGGCGCTCAGGCCGGTGTCCCGACCCAACTCCTGACGGCTGAGAGGGCCTTCGAAATACAAATGACGCAGAAGCGATGCACGGTTGCCCCGCCGCAGGTCACGCACGGTCCGCTTGCCGCGCTCCGCCATCAAGTCTCCCCTCCAGGCCGTCCGTCGGAAATCTATCGCTGCACAGGGTCTTGACGCCACCTTTTCTCACAAGTTAAATCACGGCCTGAATTAAGGCACAGGCGCTGTTCACTTCCTGAAGCGATCCCACCCCCTGAGAGGGAACCGGTATGCGCACCTCCAGCACCTCCAGCAGACTCCTCGCGGCCACCGCCCTCGTGGCCGCGCTGGGTCTCACCCTGTCCGCCTGCGGCGGCGGCTCGAGCGACGACAACAGCGGCAAGAGCTCCGGCGACGCCGGCAGTCTCAAGGGCCAGACCATCACGTACTGGGCGAGCAACCAGGGCACCAGCCTGGACAACGACAAGCAGGTGCTCACGCCCGAGCTGAACAAGTTCACCCAGCAGACCGGCATCAAGGTCAAGCTGGAGGTCGTAGGCTGGGCGGACCTGCTCAACCGCATCTTGGCGGCGACCACTTCCGGCCAGGGCCCGGACGTCCTGAACATCGGCAACACCTGGTCGGCCTCCCTCCAGGCCACCGGCGCGCTGCTGCCGTGGGACACCGCGAACTTCAACAAGATCGGTGGCAAGGACCGCTTCGCGCCCGCCGCCATCGCCTCGGCCGGCGAGGCCGGCAAGGACCCCGCCGCGGTGCCGCTGTACTCGATGGCGTATGGCCTGTACTACAACAAGAAGCAGTTCGCGGACGCCGGTCTGACCCCGCCGAAGACCTGGGACCAGCTCGTCTCCGACGGCAAGGCGCTGACCAAGGACGGCCACTACGGCCTGGCGGTCGAGGGCGGCAACGGCTCGGAGAACATCCACCACGCCTTCGTGCTCGCCAAGCAGCGCGGCTCCGACTGGTTCGACGCGTCCGGCAAGGCGACCTTCGACACCCCGGCCAACGTCGCCGCGGTCAAGCAGTACGTCGACTTCATCGCCGCCGACAAGATCGCCGCCAAGGGCGACGCGGAGTACGCGCAGAACCAGACCATCACCGACTTCGCCACCGGCAAGGCCGCGATGATGATGTGGCAGTCCGCCGCGACCTCCATCAAGGCGCACGGCATGACGCCCGACCAGTACGGCGTGGTGCCGGTGCCGACGCAGACCGAGGGTGCCACCGGCGACGCCGGCGTCACCTCGATGGTGGCCGGCATCAACCTGGCGGTCTTCAAGAACAGCAGCCACCAGGCCGCGGCGGTCCAGCTCGTCAAGTTCCTGACCAGCACGCCCGAGCAGAAGATCCTCAACGGGACCTACGGCTCGCTGCCGCCGGTCAAGGAGGCGCAGAGCGACGCCGCCTTCCAGACCCCCGACCTGAAGGTCCTCGCCGGTGTGCTCGGCAGCTCGGCCGCCCCGCTGCCCCAGGTGCCCAACGAGAGCCAGTTCGAGACCCTGGTCGGCACCGCGGTGAAGGACCTCTTCGCCGACGCGGCGGCCGGCAAGAGCGTCACGGACGACTCCGTCAAGGCCGCGCTGACCAAGGCGCAGCAGCAGATGCCCGCGTCGTAAGGATCGGCTCTCCATGACTGCCACCGCCCCTCCTCGGAGCGCTCCCGAGGCCGGTCCCCCCAGCGGCAAGCCCGCTGCCGGGGGCCGGCTCCGGCCGCGTATCCCCGTCCGGCTGCGCCAGATCGGCCTGCCGTACCTGCTGCTGTTCCCCGCGCTGATCCTCGAACTGCTGATCCACCTGGTCCCCATGGTGTTCGGCATCGTCATCAGCTTCAAAGGGCTGACCCAGTTCTTCATCCGGGACTGGGGCAGCGCGCCCTGGTCGGGTCTCGACAACTACAAGCTGGCGGTCAAGTTCAACCAGCCCGTCGGGCAGGCGCTGCTGCACTCGTTCTGGGTGACCTGCGGCTTCACCCTGCTGTCCGTCGCCTTCTGCTGGCTGATCGGCACCACCGCGGCGATCCTGCTCCAGGACGCCTTCCGCGGCCGCGCCCTGCTGCGCGCGATCTTCCTGGTGCCCTACGCGCTGCCGGTCTACACCGCGGTGATCACCTGGACGTTCATGTTCCAGCAGGACACCGGCCTGGTGAACCACGTACTGCACGACCAGCTCCACCTCACCTCGGACAAGCCGTTCTGGCTGATCGGTCCCAACAGCTTCTGGGCGCTGGTCATCGTCTCGGTGTGGAAGGGCTGGCCGTTCGCGTTCCTGTGCCTGATGGCCGGACTCCAGAACATCCCGCGCGAGCTCTACGAGGCCGCCGCGATGGACGGCGCCGGCATCTGGCAGCAGATCAGGAAGATCACCATGCCGTCGCTGCGCCCGGTCAACCAGGTGCTGGTGCTGGTCCTCTTCCTGTGGACGTTCAACGACTTCAACACCCCGTATGTGATGTTCGGTCAATCGGCGCCACACGCCGCCGACCTGATCTCCATCCACATCTACCAGTCGTCGTTCATCACCTGGAACTTCGGCTCCGGCTCCGCCATGTCCGTGCTGCTGCTGCTCTTCCTGCTGGTGGTGACGGCGATCTATCTGCTGCTCACGAGGAAGCGGGGCGAACCCGATGCCTAGGATCCCCGTAGAGCCGTCACCGATGGCCGCGCCGAAGTCCTTCCTGTGGACCCGGCGCGTCATCCTGACGCTGCTGCTGCTGTTCGTGCTCATCCCTGTCTATGTGATGCTCAGTTCCTCGCTGAAGAAACTCCAGGACGTGCAGGGCACGTTCAAGTGGATACCCAGCGGTCTGACCATCAGGCCTTACATCGACATCTGGTCGACCGTGCCGCTGGCGCACTACTTCATGAACTCGCTCATCGTCTCGGTGAGCGCGACAGTGCTCTCCGTCGCGGTGGCGATCTTCGCCGCCTACGGCGTCAGCCGCTACCGGTTCGCCGGTCGCAAGATCTTCACCGTGACCGTGCTGTCGACGCAGATGTTCCCCGGCATCCTCTTCCTGCTGCCGCTGTTCATCATCTTCGTCAACATCGGGAACTCCACCGGCATCCAGCTCTACGGCAGCCGGCTCGGCCTGATCATCACGTACCTCACCTTCTCGCTCCCCTTCTCGATCTGGATGCTCGTCGGGTACTTCGACTCCATCCCGCGCGACCTCGACGAGGCTGCGAAGGTGGACGGCTGCGGCCCGTTCGGCGCGCTGTTCCGGGTCGTGGTGCCGGCCGCCATCCCCGGCATCGTGGCGGTGTCCGTCTACGCGTTCATGACGGCCTGGGGCGAGGTCCTCTTCGCCTCCATCATGACCAACGACAGCACCCGCACGCTCGCCGTCGGCCTGCGCGGATACGCCACACAGAACGACGTCTACTGGAACCAGGTCATGGCCGCCTCGCTCGTCGTGAGCCTGCCTGTGGTCGCCGGATTCCTTGCCCTGCAGCGTTACCTCGTCGCCGGACTGACCGCCGGCGCCGTCAAGTAACCCCACCGAAAGGTAACTTGTGAACGACCTGAGCGCTCTTCCCGCCGATTTCATCTGGGGCGCGGCCACCGCCGCTTACCAGATCGAGGGCGCGGTGGACGAGGACGGCCGGGCCCCGTCCATCTGGGACACCTTCTCCCACACCCCCGGCAAGGTCGCGGGCGGCGACACCGGCGACGTCGCCTGCGACCACTACCACCGCGTACCCGAGGACCTGGAGCTGATCAAGGCGCTGGGCCTCGACGCCTACCGCTTCTCCGTGGCGTGGCCGCGGATCATCCCCGGCGGCGGCGGCGCGGTGAACGCGGCAGGACTCGCCTTCTACGACCGGCTCGTCGACGGGCTGCTGGAAGCGGGCATCACCCCCAACGCGACGCTGTACCACTGGGACCTGCCGCAGGCCCAGCAGGACCGCGGCGGCTGGCCCGAGCGGGAGACCGCCGAGCGGTTCGGCGAGTACGCGGCCGTGGTCGGCCAGGCGCTCGGCGACCGGGTGAAGGACTGGGCGACCCTCAACGAGCCGCTGTGCTCGGCGTGGATCGGCCACCTGGAGGGCACCATGGCGCCCGGCTGGACGGACCTCACCGCGGCCGTCCGCGCCTCCTACCACCTGCACGTCGGACACGGCCTGGCCGTGCAGGCGCTGCGGGCGGCCCACTCCGACCTGCGGATCGGCATCGTCAACAACCTCAGCCCCTGCGAGCCGGCCACCGACCGCGAGGCCGACGTGGCGGCGGCGCTGCGGGCCGACGGACACACCAACCGCTGGTGGCTCGACCCGATCCACGGGCGCGGCTACCCGCAGGACATGGTCGAGCTCTACGGCGTCGACCTGCCGATCAAGGACGGCGACCTGGAGTCCATCGCGGCTCCGCTGGACTGGCTGGGCCTGAACTACTACTTCCGGCAGATCATCGCGGACGACCCGACGGGCCCCGCGCCGCACGCCAAGTCGGTGTACCTGCCGGGCGTGCGCCGCACCGCGATGGACTGGGAGGTCAACGCCGACGGTCTGGAGCAGTTGCTGGTCCGGCTCTCCGAGGAGTACGGCGCGAGCCGGATCCTGGTCACCGAGAACGGCTCGGCCTACCACGACACGGTGGGCCCTGACGGCCAGGTGGACGACCCGGACCGGTCCCGCTACCTGGAGGAGCACCTGGCGGCCTGTGCCCGCGCGGTACGCCGCGGGGTGCCGCTGGCCGGCTACTACGCCTGGTCGCTGCTGGACAACTTCGAGTGGGCGTACGGCTACGACAAGCGCTTCGGCCTGGTGCACGTCGACTACGCCTCGCAGCAGCGCACCATCAAGGGCAGCGGCCGCCGCTACGCGGAGATCATCGCGGCGCACCGCCGCAAGGCGCGCCGCGCGGCCTGACCCCGATGGGCTGACCTGGTGCCCGGCTCCGTCCGGGGTCCTCGCTCAGTTCCCGCCGGCCGGCCGTTCGATGAGCCGGCCGGTGGGGTCGCCCGCCACCGCGCCGTCCCGCGCCACCACCCGGCCCCGCAGCCAGGTGGCGCGCACCACTCCGGACAGGGTGCGGCCGGCGTAGGCGGTGACCGGGTTGCGGTGGCGCAGCCGGGCCGGATCCACGGTGAAGGTCTCCTCGGGGGCGAGGACGGTGAAGTCCGCGTCGAAGCCCTCGGCGATGGCGCCCTTGACGGCGTCGAGTCCGGCGAGGCGGGCCGGTCCGGCGGACATCCAGCGGGCGACGTCGGCGAGGGTGTGACCGCGGCGGCGGGCTTCGGTCCAGACCGCGGGCAGGCCGAGCTGGAGTGAGGAGATACCGCCCCAGGCGGCGGCGAAGTCGCCGGTGTCCCGGTGCTTGAGCTCGACGGTCGACGGCGAGTGGTCGGAGACCACGCAGTCGATCAGCCCGTCGGCCAGCGCCCGCCAGAGCAGATCCTGGTTGGCGGCCTCCCGGATCGGCGGGCAGCATTTGAACTCGGTCGCCCCGTCCGGCACTTCCTCAGCGGTCAGGGTGAGGAAGTGCGGACAGGTCTCGACCGTGATCCGTACCCCTTCGCGGCGCGCCGCCGCCAGCAGCGGCAGCGCGCCGGCGGAGGACAGGTGCAGGATGTGTACCCGGGCACCGAGCCGGCCGGCCAGCGCGATCACCGCGGCGATCGCCCGCTCCTCGGCCACCGGGGGACGCGAGGCGAGGAAGTCGGCGTACCGCCGCCCGGGGCGCCGCGGGGCGCCGTCGATGACCGCCGGATCCTCGGCGTGCACGATCAGCAGCCCGTCGAAGCGGACCGTCTCGGCGAGGGCCGCTTCGAGTTCGGCCGGCCCGAGCGGTGGGAACTCCTCGACGCCGGAGTCCAGCAGGAAGCACTTGAAGCCGAAGACCCCGGCGTCGTGCAGCGGCCGCAGTTCACCGGTGTTGCCGGGGACGGCGCCGCCCCAGAAGCCGGTGTCCGTGTGCACCCGGCCGCGGGCGGTGTCCCGTTTGACGGCGAGGTGGGCGGTGCTGGTGGTGGGCGGGACGCTGTTGAGCGGCATGTCCACCAGGGTGGTGATGCCGCCGGCCACGGCCGCGGCGGTCGCGGTCGCGAAGCCCTCCCACTCGGTCCGCCCGGGATCGTTGATGTGCACATGGGTGTCGACCAGGCCGGGCAGCAGCACATCGTGGCCGAGGTCGGTGCGGCGGACCCCGGTCGGCACCGGGGCGTCGTACGGCAGCACCGCGCTGATCGTGCCGCCGGTCACCGCGATCGCGGCGGGACGTTCGCCGTCCGGGGTCACCACCCGGGTCGAGCGCACCAACTGCCTGCCCTGCACGGGCTCCGCCACCGTACGCCCCCCGGTTCTCCGGCCGCCTCGCCGTATCGTTGACGACACCTTCGACAAGCGCCTTCGACGGCACCACTGACGGCACCTTCGACGGCCATCGTGGAGAGCGTTCGGCCCCACGTCAAGGACGGTAGGATTCCACGGAGCGAAACCCACCTTCCGCTCGCCTCGCGCGCCGCCGCGCTTCCGGGCCGGGCTCCCCGGCGAGTCGCGCGCACCGCCGCGCCGGGGCTCGACCGACCGAGGGGATGGCACCGTGTCCGCTGACCGCGCCGGGGGCGTCCAATCGCTCGAGCGCGCCTTCGACCTGCTGGAGCGGATGGCCGACTCGGGCGGCGAGGTCGGCCTGAGCGAGCTGTCGGCGACCAGCGGGCTGCCGCTGCCCACCATTCACCGGCTGATGCGCACCCTGGTGGCCTGCGGTTACGTCCGGCAGCAGCCCAACCGGCGGTACGCGCTCGGGCCCCGGCTGATCCGGCTCGGCGAGGGGGCCTCGCGGCTGCTCGGCAGTTGGGCCCGGCCGTATCTGGCGGAGCTGGTCGACGCGACCGGCGAGACCGCCAACATGGCGCTGCTCGACGGCGACGAGGTGGTCTATGTGGCGCAGGCACCCTCCCGGCACTCGATGCGGATGTTCACCGAGGTCGGCCGGCGGGTGCTGCCGCACTCCACCGGGGTCGGCAAGGCGCTGCTCGCCGACCTGCCGGCCGGGGAGGTCCGCGCGCTGCTGGCCCGCACCGGCATGCCGGCCGCGACCGAGCACACCATCACCGAACCGGACCTCTTCATCGCCGAGTTGGAGCGGATCCGCGATCGCGGGTACGCCGTGGACGACAACGAGCAGGAACTGGGCGTGCGGTGTCTGGCCGTCAGCGTGCCGGACGCCCCCACCGCGGCGGCCATCTCGGTCTCCGGCCCGGCCGGCCGGCTCACCGAGGCCGCCACGGAGGCGATGGTGCCGGTGCTGCTCGCGGTGGCGCGCCGGCTGGCGGCGGCGCTCGCCGACACCGGGGTCCCCGCCGGGGCCGGCACCGGGCTGCCGGTCGGCTGAGCGAACCGGCCGGCCCCGGCGGCCGGTTCGGGCCCGGGAGCGCGGTTCGGCCCGCGGGCGCCGACCGGAGCCGGCCTGTCAGCTCCCAGGTCAGGTCACGTCAGGTCTGGTCAGCTCACATCCGGCCGCCGTACGGCGGCGCCAGGGTCTCCACCGCCTCGCGCACGGCGTCCAGCGGTACGGTCAGCGCGCTGACCGAGCCGAGCGCGGCGGTGACCAGGAGTAAGGAGTGCCGGAGGTGCTCGGTGTCCGCCAGGATCCCGGGGCAGCCGGTCCTGACGGCCTGCCCCGCCAGCGCGTGCAGTTCGTCGAGTTCGTCCTCCGCGACCGCGCGGTCCGGTAACACCGGTCGGTACGCCGCGAGTTCGCGGCGCAGCTTGGCCACGGCGGCGTGCAGGCACACCACCGCGCCTCTCGGCACTACCTTCTCGCCCAGCCGCTCGGACCTGCCGAAGCGGTCGTCGTCGAGCACCTGACTATCCCCCACCACCACGTACTTCCAACCCCATTGAGTCGTACTGGCTCCCGGGCGTCTCGGCCCTCGTCCCCCGGGGCGGATCAGTAAACGCGACCGGGCGGCGTTCGCGCTATACAGTCGTAGAAAATTGCGCCGAATTCCACGTCGGGCCGGACCGCTGTGTGCGCGACTGATCACTCTCGGACGTTTTGTCCCCCCTCCCCACGCTCCCCACGCTCCCCCACCACCCGCCACACCAGGACGTCCAGCGTGGTGTAGCGCTCCGCGCCCTGTGACGAGGGGAGTTGACGAATCGTCAGCACCGCGGTGGCGCCGTCCGCCGAGCGCAGGCACAGCCGTGTGCCGGCCGACACCGAGGCGCTGCGGACGAGTTGGGCGCCGGGGGCCGCGGCCCGGCACGCGTCGGGCGTGACGGGGGCTCGGGGCGGGAGCGGCGCGAGGGTGCCGCGGCGGGGGTCGACCACGAAGGCGTCGGCCGCGGGGGTGAGGCCGAAGTCGCCGTTGTACGGGCCGGGGCGGGCCACCGGCGGACCGTCCCGCCATGACAGCGCGTAACCGGCCGGCAGCCGAACCGCGGGGTAGCCGACCGGGCCGGACGGCTGGGCCGATCCGGTGGCGCCGCCGCCGCCCGGGGCCGCGGGGGACGGCGCGGGCGCGGCGGGGGACGGCGCGGGTGCCGCGGGCGCGGTGGGTACGGCCGGCAGCGAGGAGGCGGGCGCGGCGGCGGCTCCCTCGCCGTGCGCCGGCTGGTCCACGCGCAGTCCGTCCGCCGCCACGACGCCCGCGGTGACGGCCAGCGCCAGGCCGGCCACCGCCGCCACCAGCACCGAGGTCCGTCGCCTCGGCCGTCGGACGGTCAGCCCGTGCGGCCGGTACGGCGGCCCCCACGGGAGAGCGTGCGGAAGCCTGGCGCCGGGGGGCGCGGCGGCCGGGACCGGGGGCGCGAGCGGCACCGGCGGCACGGGGCGAGTCGGCTGGGCCGGCTGGAGCGGCGGGGCCGGATGGAACGGCACGGCGGTCGGTGGAGGAGGCGCCGGCGGAAGCGCGGCCGGGCCCACCGCGGCCGCGAGGGTGGCGGGCAGCCAGGGCGCGGGGTGCCGGTGGAAGCGGCGAGCCGACATCGGGGCGGCCTGCCGGCACATCGCGGCGATCTGGGCCGGCGACGGTCGCAGCGCCGGGTCCTTGATCAGGCAGCGGGTGACGATCTCCCGCAGTTCGCCCGGGAGTTCGCTGAGGTCCGGCTCCTCCTGCCGGACCCGCGGCAGCACCGCGTCCGCCGCCCCCGGACCGAAGGGCGCCGCGCCGATCGACGCATAGGCGGCGAGTTGGCCGAGGGCGAAGATGTCGGTGGCGGCCAACGGCGTCTTCCCGTCGGCTTGTTCGGGCGCGAGGAAGACCGGTCCACCGCCGGCCGCCGGGTCCGCGCCGACCGGCGTGAGCCCGTACCCCTTGAGCGCGGGCCCCTCGGCGGTGAGCAGGACCTGGGCGGGCCGCAGATCGCCGTGGACCACCCCGGCGTGGTGGACCACCCGCAGCCCCTCGACGACGCCCGCGACCAGCCGCAGCACGGTTCGGGTCGGCAGCGGGCCGGCCCCGTCGACGGCGGCCCGCAGCGAGATCGCGGGCAGATAGGCGGTGGCGAACCAGTGCCGGTCGCCCTCGCTGCCGCTGCCGAGTACCGCGACCGTGTACGGGCCGGCGGGGACGCGCCCCGCGCTCCGCACCTCCTGGTGGAGGCGTGCGGTGAAGCCGGGGCGCTCGGCGGCCGACCGTGACGGCACGGTGAGGGCGACGGGGCGGCCGTCGGGGGCGTACGCGAGATAGACCCGGCCGAGCGCGCCGTCACCGAGCACCGCGATGATCCGGTGGCCCGAGAGCGCGGGCGGGTCCCCGGCGGCGAGCGGCCGGAGGACCGGCGCCGGGAGGAACTGGCCGAGGTGCGACACGCCCATCAGCCCCCGTCCCCGTCCTCACCCCGAACCGCCCCGCCCGGGATACCGTCCGGGCGGTATCCCGGCGGTGTCCGACGATACCGGAACCCGCCACGCCGACCGGGGCCTGTTCCCGGACCGTGCGGCGCGCGGTATGCAGGGGGGATGGAGACGAAGGGCGAGGTGGCCGGTCTGCTGCTGGCGGCCGGCGGGGGACGGCGGCTGGGCGGCCGGCCCAAGGCGCTGCTGCCGTTCGGCGGCCGGCCGCTGGTCGAGCATGTGGTGCGGGTGCTGCGGGCCGGCGGCTGCGGCCCGGTGCACGTGGTGCTGGGAGCGGCGGCGGCCGAGGTGCGCGAACGGGCCGATCTGGCGGGCTGCGTCGTCGTGGAGAACCCGGACTGGCGGCAGGGCATGGGCTCGTCGCTGCGGGCCGGCCTCGCCTCCCTGGCCGGACCGGCCGCGGGCTCGATCACCGGGCCGGTCGCCGGGCCGACGGGGGACACCGCACCGGGCGTACGGGTGCGGCCGGCGTCCCGGGCGGGCGCGGTGGCGCGCCCCGCCGCCGCGCTGATCGGCCTGGTCGACCAGCCGGGCGTGGGCGCCGCCGCCGTGTCCCGGGTGCTGGCGACGGCGCCGAGCGGCGCCGGCCTGCCGCTGGCGCTGGTGTCGGCGATGTACGGCGGGCGGCGCGCGCATCCGGTGCTGATCGGATCGGGCCACTGGGCCGGGGTGGCGCGCAGCGCCGGCGAGGACCGGGGAGCGCGCACGTATCTGCGGGAACACGCCGAGCGGACGCTGCTGGTGGAGTGCGGCGACGTGGGCGACCCGGCGGATATCGACATCCCGGCGGACCTGCGGCTTCTCGACGCGGCCGCCCGGCGTGCCACCGAGCGTTGAACTTCCGCAACGTGAAAACTATGCTCCACCTGGCAGAAGCGCCCGTATTCCGTCGCGGCCCGGCAGTGGGTGGATCCCCGGTCTCGGGCCGGGGAACCACCGGCCGGCCGGACCCGGCGGACGCCGACTCCCTTTGCTCTGTGGAGGAGTGACCGCATGTCCGCAAGCGCGCCGACCCCGGCCGTCGTCTCCGAGGCCGCCCCGCCGGTGGCCCGCGCCGAGGAGGTGCTGACGCCGCCGGCGCTGGCCTTCCTCGGTGAGTTGCACCGCCGCTTCGCGCCCCGGCGCGCCGAACTGCTGGAGCTGCGCGGCCGGCGCCGGGCCGAGATCGCCCGCACCGCCGCCCTGGACTTCCTGCCGGAGACCGCGGAGATCCGGGCCGGCGCATGGCAGGTGGCCCCGGCTCCGGCCGCGCTCGAGGACCGCCGGGTGGAGATCACCGGCCCCACCGACCGCAAGATGACGGTCAACGCGCTCAACTCCGGTGCCAAGATCTGGCTCGCCGACTTCGAGGACGCCTCCTCCCCCACCTGGCAGAACGTCATCGGCGGCCAGATCAACCTGATCGACGCCTACGAGCGGCGGATCGACTTCACCTCCGCCGAGGGCAAGACCTACGCCCTCAAGGACGCGGCCGAACTCGCCACCGTCGTGACCCGGCCGCGCGGCTGGCATCTGAACGAGCGGCACCTGACCGTCGACGGCGAGCAGCTCCCGGGCGCGCTGGTCGACTTCGGGCTCTACTTCTTCCACAACGCTCAGCGGCTGATCGACCTCGGCAAGGGCCCGTACTTCTATCTGCCGAAGACCGAGTCGCACCTCGAAGCGCGGCTGTGGAACGACGTGTTCGTCTTCGCCCAGGACCATGTCGGCATCCCGCGGGGCACCGTCCGGGCCACGGTGCTGATCGAGACGATCACCGCGGCGTACGAGATGGAGGAGATCCTCTACGAGCTGCGCGAGCACGCCTCCGGGCTCAACGCGGGCCGCTGGGACTACCTGTTCTCGATCGTGAAGAACTTCCGGGACGGCGGCGAGCGGTTCGTGCTGCCGGACCGCAACGCGGTGACGATGACGGCCCCGTTCATGCGCGCCTACACCGAACTGCTGGTGCGCACCTGCCACAAGCGGGGGGCGCACGCCATCGGCGGCATGGCGGCGTTCATCCCGTCCCGGCGCGACCCGGCCGTCAACGAGCTGGCGTTCGAGAAGGTCAAGGCGGACAAGGACCGCGAGGCGGGCGACGGCTTCGACGGATCCTGGGTGGCCCACCCCGACCTGGTGCCGATCGCCCGGGCCTCCTTCGACGCGGTGCTCGGCGACCGGCCGCACCAGAAGGACCGGCTGCGCGAGGACGTCCGGGTCACCGCCGCCCAGCTCATCGACATCGCCTCGCTGGACGCGAAGCCGACCTTCGAGGGTCTGCGCAACGCGGTGCAGGTCGGCGTCCGCTACATCGAGGCGTGGCTGCGCGGCGCGGGCGCTGTGGCGATCTTCAATCTGATGGAGGACGCGGCGACCGCGGAGATCTCGCGCTCGCAGATCTGGCAGTGGACCAACGCGGGGGTCGTCTTCGACGACGGCGAGACCCAGGTGAAGGCCACCGCGGAGCTGGTCCGCCAGGTCGCCGCCGACGAGTTGGTCGCGATCCGCACCGAGGTCGGCGAGGACGTCTTCGCGATCGGCAAGTGGACCGAGGCCTACGACCTCCTCCTGCGTACCGCCCTGGACGAGACCTACGTCGACTTCCTGACCCTCCCGGCCTACGACCAGCTGACCGACTGACCCCTCCCGCGCGCCGAAGCCGGGCGCCCCGCCAACTCGCCTGCCGGGGCCGCCCGGCGCGGCGCCCGGCCCGGCGCCCGGCGGTCAGTGGAGGCCGGCGATGGCGGACAGGCGGCGGGCCTCGGTGCGGGTCAGGTGTGCCAGGGCTTGCTCGTCGGTCCGGGTGAGGTGGCCGTGGTCGACCACCGGGACGCCGTTGACCAGGGAGAGCGTCACCGGGGCCGCGGGGCCGAGGACGAGGGCGGCGACCGGGTCGGCGATGGACGCGTGGCCGATCCCGTCCAGCTTCCACAGCACCAGGTCGGCGAGTTTCCCCGGCTCCAGGGAGCCGATCTCCGCGGCGCGGCCGAGCACTTGGGCGCCACCGTAGGTGCCGAGGCGCAGCGCCTGCCGGGCGGTGAGCGCCCGGACGCCGCCGCCGAGGCGGTTGATGAGCAGCGCGTTGCGCAACTCGGTGTGCAGCTCGCCCGATTCGTTGGACGCGGTGCCGTCCACCCCGAGGCCGACCGGGACCCCGGCGGCGAGCATCGCGGGCACCCGGGCGATCCCGGCCGCCAACCGGGCGTTGGAGGAGGGGCAGTGCGCCACTCCGGTGCCGGTGCGGGCGAAGGCGGCGATGTCGGCGTCGTTCATGTGGACGCAGTGCGCCATCCACACATCGTCGCCGAGCCAGCCGGTGGACTCGAAGTAGTCGGTCGGGCCCATCCCGAACAGCTCGTGGCAGAACTTCTCCTCCTCCACCGTCTCGCTGCCGTGGGTGTGCAGGCGTACGCCCTTGCGCCGCGCCAGCACCGCGGCCTCCCGGAGCAGTTCGGTGGAGACCGAGAACGGGGAGCAGGGCGCGGCGGCGATCCGCAGCATCGAGCCGAAGGAGGGGTCGTGGTGGGTGTCGATGGCCTGCTCGGTGGCCAGCAGCGCGTCCTCGGTGGACTCCACCGCGAAGTCCGGCGGCAGTCCGCCGTCGCTCTCGCCGCGGTCCATCGAGCCCCGGGTGGCTGTGAAGCGCACCCCGATCTCGGCGGCCGCCCTGATCTCGGCGCCGAGCAGGTCGCCGGCGCCGCGCGGGAAGACGTAGTGGTGGTCCATCGCGGTGGTGACGCCGCCCCGGACCATCACCGCGAGCGACCCGGCGGCGGCCGCGTACACCATCGGCTCGTCGATCCGCGCCCAGGTGGGGTAGAGCTCGACCAGCCAGTCGAACAGCCCGCTGTTCTGGGCCAGGCCGCGGGTGAGCCACTGGTAGAAGTGGTGGTGGGTGTTGACCAGGCCGGGGGTGGCCAGATGTCCTTCGGCGTCTATCCGCCGGGTCACGCCCTCGACGGCGGGGGCCGGTCCGGGACCGACCGCTTCGATGAGGTTTCCCGCGACGACGATGTGCCCGGCGGCGTACTCGGTGCCGGCCGCGTCCACGGTGGCGACGGCGCAGTTCTCGATGACGATGCGTTCGGTGGGGCTCACGTGCGCGGTCATGGGTGGCCTCTCGCCTCTCCGTGCGGTCCGCGGTCGGGTCCGGTTCGTTTCAGTCCTGTTCGGTCCGGTCTAGTCCGTTTGGGTACGGCTCAGTCCCGTTCAGTCCGGCTCAGTCCGTTACTGGAATGCCGGGCGCCTCGCCCTCCCGCAGCACCGTGCCCTCGATGAGGCCGTAGGGGCGGTCGGCCGCCAGATACACCTCGTTGTCGTTCTTGAGCCCGAACGGCGCCAGGTCCACCAGGAAGTGGTGCTTGTTGGGCAGCGACAGCCGCACCTCCACCACCTCCTCCCGGTGCTCGACGACCCGGCTGCCCATCGCGTACAGCGTCTGCTGGAGCGAGCGCGAGTAGGTGTCCGCGAACGCCGTCAGCAGGTGGCCGCGGACGGCCCGGTAGGACTCGTCCCAGTCGGGGGCGGCCCCACTGTCCTCATTGGTCCCATCGACCCCATCGGCCCCGTCCCCACCGGTGTCCCCGGGATCCGCCGCGCCTGTCCAGCCGAACCGCCAGCGCGCGGCGACCTCGGTCGCGAGGACGCGGTCGTCGGTCTCCTGGAGCGTCGTGTACTCGTCCTTGAGGAAGCCGCGGAACTCCGAGTCGGTGGAGTTCATCACCACCAGGTCCTTCAGCCCGGAGATCACCTGCCAAAGCTCGCCGTCAAAGGTGACCTCGGTGGTGCGGGTCTCCTGGCCGGTGCGGACGAAGGAGTGCTCGCCCTCCTTCGCGGTGGGGATGCGCTCCCAGCCGTACTCCTCGATCCGGATCCTGGCCCGGTGGATCGTCGGCTGACCGCCGACGAAGTGCCGGGCCAGATGGATGGCGAACTGCTCGGCGGAGTCGATCCCGTGTTCCTTGGCGAAGGCGAAGACCGTGTTCTTGGTCGTGTCGGTCGTCAGCACTGAGGCGTTGGAGCCGGTGAGGTGGACGTCGTCCATGGCGCCGGAGAGCGCCACCGACACATTGAGGTCCTTGATGTGGTGGGTGGCCCCCTCACGGACGATCCGCACCACGCGGGTCTCCGCCTTGCCGTACTGGTTGGGGCCGAGCCGGGCCGGCCGGGCGGGGCGTGATGCGGCGGTCATGGTGCTAGCTCCCTCGGTATACGGAGTAGCCGAACGGGTTGAGCAGCAGCGGTACGTGGTGGTGCTCGCCCGGGCGGACCGCGAAGACGGTCGCCACCTCGGGGAAGAACACCCCGCTGTCCCCCGGCTGTTCGGTGTTCCGCTGTGCGGAGTCCCGCTGTGCGGCGGCGAGATACGCCTCGACCTCGAAGCGCAGCCGTACGTGGGTGGTGTCCGCCGGCAGCGCCGGCAGGTCCTTGCAGCGCCCGTCCGCGTCGGTCGTGCCGGCGCCGTGCGCGGTCCAGGGCGCGTCGTGCGCGGCGCGCACCGAAAGCTCGACGGTGACGCCTTCGGCGGGGCGGCCCGCGGTGGTGTCGAGGATGTGGGTGGACACGGACGTCATGACGGGTCCTCCTGGGTCAGCCGGTCGACCAGCCCGGTGAGCCGGACACGGTTGATCTTTCCCAGTTCGGCGCGGACGATCTCACCTTCGGTCGCCGCGTCGTTCCCGATCCGCGCCGTGAGCGCGGCCAGCATCTCGGCGCCGGTCCTGCCGGTGGCGCAGATCAGGAAGACATGTCCGTGGGCGTCCTGGTAGTCGAGGTTCAGCCGCAGCAGTTCGGCGCGCTCCCCGTCCCGTACGCCGCTCTGCTCGCGCGCCGAGGTCGGGTCGCCCGGCGTGGGCCTGCCGATGGGCGGGTGACCCGCGACGGCTTCGCCGAGGTCGGCGGCGGTGAGCGCGGTCATGGCCGCGTCGCTCGCGGTGAGCAGATCATCGAGCCGGGCGTACGGCCGGCCGGCGGCCACCGCGGCGCCCCACGCCGTACTGGCGCAGACCTCGCGCAGCAGCCCGGCCAGGGCCGGCGGCGCGGCGTCGTTGAACCGGGTCAGTCCCGGCGGGGCGCTGGACATCACATCCGCACGCTAGGAGGCGCCGGCCCGACGCGTCAACAGATTGTTGAAAAGTGGCCGGTCGGCGGCGCGTTCACTCCGCCGTCCGGGTGGCGTTCTCCCTGTTCAGATAGTTGTAGACGGTGAAGCGGCTGACCCCGAGCGCGGACGCGACGGTCTCCACCCCGTGCCGGACCGAGAACGCGCCGCGCTCCTCCAGGCCGCGGACCACGGTCTGCTTCTGCTCGCGGCTCAGTTCGGCGAGCGGTCCGTGCCGGCGTTCCAGATCCGCCAGGATGTGGTCGAGCGAGTCGGCGAGCCGGGGCAGCCGGACGGCCAGCACCGCCTCGCCCGCCCAGCGCAGCACCACGTCGTCGCCGCGTGCCTCGTCCGGGGCCACCAGCTCGGCGCCCAGCGCGTCCACCAGCGGCCTGACCGCGTCGGCCAGCGGGTGTCCCTCGGGCGCGGTCACCGCGGGTCCGCCGCCGACGCGGCCCCGGCCCGGGGCCCGGCCTCGCCCACCACGTTGAGCTGGAGAGAGACCCGGGTCGCCCCGACCGCGAGGGTGCGCCGCAGCAGTTCGCCGACGGCCGCGACCACCGCCTCGGTGGAGCCCTCCACGGTGTTGCCGAAGGGGCCGACGTCCACCGAGTCGAACGCCCCGTCCCTGATCACCTGACGGGCCACCAGCGCGTGCTCGGGCGGCTCGTCCAGGTCGAACGGCTCGGTCGTGAATTCCAGCCTCAGTCTCACCAGGGCCCCCACGGCGGCAGCGACGCGCTCGGCGTTCTCGGTCCGGCCGCCCCGTCGCGGCGGCCCGGCTCGCAGGCGACCCTAACCGACCGGGCCGCCGCGGCGGGGCGGGCGGCAGGTCAGGCCCCGCGGACCGGGCGGGCCGGAGGGACCCGGGGCGCCCCGGGTGCCCCGGGTGACGGAGTGTCCCGATCCGGTCACAGCGGAGCGAAGTTCCTGCACTATGGAGTCGGACAGCGTCGGCGTCCACGACCGACCGGGAGGTGCGGACCTTGGCCGACAGAGCGCTGGTGAGCTGCCCGGCCTGCGGGCAGGAGAACCACTACACCCCGCCGACGTTCGCCTGTGCGTGCGGCGTACCGCTGGTGCCCGCCGTCCGGCCCGGCGAACCGGGCGTGCACATCCGGCACTTGTCGTGGGAGGACTCCTGGGTACGGGTGCGCTGTCCGGCCTGCGGACGCTGCGACCAGTGGCCGCGGCCGGAGTTCGACTGCGCCTGCGGCGCCCTGGTGCGGCTGCCGGTCGGCGACGGCGAGACCCCGGCGGTCCCCGCCCCGGACGGACCGCGGCCGGCGGCGGGCGGCGCGGCCGCGCACCCGGGCAGCACACGGCCGCACTTCCGGCCGGTCACCGTCCGCACCGCGCGGGATGTGCTGGCCACCGCGGAGCGCTATCTGAAGTGGCTGGGCTTCGCCGGGGTGCGGCCGGCCGGCGACCGCTCCGCCACCGGCGTCGATCTGCGCGGCGACGGCCTGGTGGCGCAGGTCGATCCGACGACCTTGCCGACCGCGCCGCGCGCTGTCGAGTGCCTCTGGCTGAACTGCGCCAACGAGGACGCCGCCGGCGCGTTCTTCTCGCTGGCCGGCTTCGCCCAGGAGGCGCGGGCGAGCGCCGACCGGTTGGGCGTCCCGCTCTTCGTACTGGATCTGACCGGCACCCCGCGACCGGTCAACGACGCGGCGGACGCCCTGGTCCGCGCCGGGCCGGTCCGGGGCGGCTGACCGCGGGCGTTCACCCCTCGGCGCGGAAGCCCTCCCGCAGTTCCACCTTGCGGATCTTGCCGCTGACCGTCATCGGGAAGGCGTCGAGGATCCGCAGATGGCGCGGGACCTTGTAGTGCGCGAGCCGGCCCGCGCAGAACTCCGCCAGGTCCGTGAGCGTGGGCGGGTCGGCCGGGTCGCGGGCGATCACGCAGGCCATGATCTCCTCGCCGTAGCGCTCGTCCGGCACCCCGACCACCTGGACGTCGGAGATCTTGGGATGCGTGTAGAGGAACTCCTCGATCTCGCGGGGGTACACGTTCTCGCCGCCGCGGATGATCATGTCCTTGATCCGGCCGACGATGGCGAGATAGCCGTCGTCCCGCATCACCGCGAGGTCGCCGGTGTGCATCCAACGCCCCTCGTCCACGGCTTCCTTGGTGCGTTCCGGCTCGTCCCAGTAGCCGAGCATCACCGAGTAGCCGCGGGTGCACAGCTCGCCGGGGGTGCCGCGCGGCAGCGTCGCGCCGCTCGCCGGGTCGATCACCTTGACCTCTATGTGCGGCAGCGCGCGGCCGACGGTGGCCGTACGGTGCTCCAGGTCGTCGTCCATCCGGGTCTGGGTGGACACCGGCGAGGTCTCGGTCATGCCGTAGCAGATGGACACCTCGGCCATGTGCATCTCCGCCATCACCCGCTTCATCACCTCGACCGGGCACGGGGAGCCGGCCATGATGCCGGTCCGCAGCGAGGTCAGGTCGTAGGAGGCGAAGTCGGGCAGGCCCAGCTCGGCGATGAACATGGTGGGGACGCCGTAGAGGGAGGTGCAGCGTTCCTGCTGCACCGCGCGCAGGGTCGCGGCCGGGTCGAAGCCCGGCGCCGGTATGACGATGCAGGCACCGTGCGCGGTGGCGCCGAGATTGCCCATCACCATGCCGAAGCAGTGGTAGAAGGGCACCGGCAGGCAGACCCGGTCCTGTTCGGTGTAGCCGACCGTACCGCCCACGAAGTAGCCGTTGTTGAGGATGTTGTGGTGCGAGAGGGTGGCGCCCTTGGGGAAGCCGGTGGTGCCCGAGGTGTACTGGATGTTGACCGGCTCGTGGCAGGTCAAGGTCGCCTCGCAGGCGGCGAGATGGGCGGCGGGCACCGCGGATCCGGCCGCGAGGAGTTCGTCCCAGGAGGACTCGCCGATGTGCACGACCTCCTGCAACGCCGGGCACCTGGGCCGGACTTCGGCGGTCATCGCCCGGTAGTCGCTGCCGCGGTACTCGGTGGCGGCCACCAGCAGCCTGATGCCCGACTGGTTGACCACGAACTCCAGTTCGTGGAGCCGGTAGGCCGGGTTGATGGTGACCATGATCGCGCCGAGCCGGGCGGTGGCGTACTGCACCATCACCCACTCCGGGCAGTTGAGCGCCCATATGCCGACCCGGTCGCCCTTGGCCACTCCCCTGGCGGCGAGGCCGAGGGCCACCTCGTCCACCGCGCGGCCGAACTCGGCGTAGGTCCACCGTCTGCCGCTGGGCGCGTCGACCAGCGCCTCCCGGTCGGGGTGGGCTTCGACCGCGCGGTCGAGGTTGCGTCCGATGGTGTCACCCAGCAAGGCCGTGCCCCCCGTCCCGTGCGCGTAGGACGGCGCGGGCCCTGGCGGGTAAGACGGTGCCGTCACCGATAGTCCTCCTCATGGAACTCCCTGCTCCCGTCGTGCATGGTCGCCTCCCGTAGCTCGATGCGCCGGATCTTGCCGGAGACGGTCTTGGGCAGCTCGGCGAACTCCAGCCGCCGGACCCGCTTGTAGGGCGCGAGCACCGACCGCGAGTGCGCGAAGATCGCCTTGGCGCTCCGCTCGTCCGGCGACCAGCCCTCGGCCAGCACCACATACGCCTTGGGGACCGAAAGACGCAGCTCGTCCGGGGCGGGCACCACGGCGGCCTCGACGACCGCCTCGTGTTCCAGCAGCGCGCTCTCCAGCTCGAACGGCGAGATCTTGTAGTCCGAGGACTTGAAGACGTCGTCCGCCCGCCCGATATAGGTGATGTATCCGTCCGCGTCCCGCCGGCCGATGTCGCCGGTGCGGTAGTAACCGCCGCCCATCGCCTCGTCGGTAAGGCCGGGCTCCCCGGCGTACCCGGTCATCAGACCGACCGGCCGCTCGGTGAGGTCGAGGCAGATCTCGCCCTCGTCGCCGGGCACACCGCTCACCGGGTCGACGAGGGTGACCGTGTAGCCGGGGGTGGGGCGGCCCATGGAGCCGGCCTTCACCAGCTGGCCCGGGCTGTTGGCGACCTGGACGGCCGTCTCGGTCTGCCCGAAGCCGTCCCTGATCAGCACCCCCCACAGCCGCTTGACGTGCTCGATGACCTCGGGGTTGAGCGGTTCGCCGGCCGCCACGGCCTCGCGCGGCGGGGTGCGCAGGGCGCTCAGATCGGCCTGGATGAGCATCCGCCAGACGGTGGGCGGGGCGCAGAAGCTGGTCACCCCGGCCCGGGCCATCTCGGTCATCAGCCGGCGGGCGTCGAAGCGGGAGTAGTTGTGCACGAACACCGTCGCCTCGGCGTTCCACGGCGCGAACAGGCTCGACCAGGCGTGCTTGGCCCAGCCGGGCGAGGAGATGTTGAGGTGCACGTCGCCGGGGCGCAGCCCGATCCAGTACATGGTGGCGAGGTGGCCGGCCGGATACGACAGGTGGGTGTGCTCGACCAGCTTGGGCTTGGCGGTGGTCCCGGAGGTGAAGTAGAGCATCAGCGGCTCATCCGAACGGGTGGCGCCATCGGGCGTGAACTCCGGCTCGGCGGCGTAGGCGCTCTCGTAGGCGAGCCAGCCGGGGGTGGCGCCCCCGACGTCCCCGGCGCTTCCGGCGCCCCCGACCGCGATCCTGGTGTAGTCGCCGTGCACCTCGTCGAACTTCGCGGTGTCGGCGGCGCGCACCACGGCGTGCCGCACCTCGCCGCGGTCGACCCGGTCGCGCAGGTCGGCGGGGCCGAGCAGCGGCGTGGCGGGGATGACGACGGCCCGCAGCTTCATCACCGCGAGCACGGTCTCCCACTGCTCGACCTGGTTGCCCAGCATCAGCAGCACCCGGTCGCCGGCCCGCACGCCCCGCTCCCGCAGCCAGTTGGCGACGCGGGAGGAGCGCTCGGCCATCTCCCGGAAGGAGACCCGGGTCTCGGCGCCGTCCTCCTCCACGATCCACAGGGCGGGCCGGTCGTTGTCCCGGGCGATGACGTCGAACCAGTCCAGGGCCCAGTTGAAGTGCTCGGGGCGGGGCCAGCGGAAGCCTTCCCTGGCGGCCCGGTAGTCCTCGCGGTGCCGCAGCAGGAAGTCCCGGGCGTCCCGGAACGCCCGGGTCGCCTCCGATGCCGCCATGTGCCCTCCTTGTCGATGAACCCCCAAGTAGCATCGTCCGTGAGTGACCTGGGTCTCACTACCCCCGGACGGGGGTGAGGAGAGGATGTCGGACACCGAGGGAGGGTCATCAGGTGGACGCACGGGGCGAGGCCGTCGAGGTACGTGCGGCGCTGTTGCGGATGCGGCGGTCCGGACTGCTGCCGGTGGCGTTCGGCGGACTGCTGGCGGGCGCCGGGGGCGCGCCCGCCGGCCGGCCGGTCGCGCAGGGGGTGCGGCGGTTCCGGATCACCGAGCTGTCCGGCACCGCCACCGAGTCGCTGCGCGGCCTCGGCATCGCCACCGGCACCGGGCTCGGCGGCAAGGCGCTGGCGATGTCGCGGCCCTGCGCGGTCACCGACTACAGCTCGGCCCGCACCATCAGCCACGAGTACGACGCGGCCGTCGCCGTGGAGGGCCTGCGGTCGGTGCTCGCGGTGCCGGTCGTGGTGCACCGGCGGGTCCGCGGCGTGCTCTACGGGGCGCTGCGGCAGCCCTTCGCCCTCGGCGACCGGGCGCTGAACGTGGCGATCGACGCGGTCCGGGAGCTCGAACAGGCGCTGGCCGTGCGCGACGAGGCGCAGCGGCTGCTCTCCTTCGCGCAGGCGCCGCTGACCGGCGACCCGCGGGCGTGGGAGGAGGTCCGCGCCGCGCACACCGAACTTCGGGCGCTCGCGGTCCGTATCCCCGACGCCCATCTGCGGCAGGAACTACTGGCCGCCTGCGCCCGGCTGGCCTCGGCCGGCGCGGCCATCGCCCCCGAGGCGCCGCCGCTCCGGCCGGGGGCGTCCGCGCAGCTCACCCCGCGCGAGCTGGATGTGCTCTCCGCCATCGCCTCCGGGGCCACCAACGCGGTGGCGGCGGCGCGGCTGCGGCTGCGGCCGGAGACGGTGAAGAGCTATCTGCGCTCGGCGATGCGGAAGCTGGGGGCGCACACCCGTCTTGAGGCGGTCGTCGCGGCCCGGCGGGCCGGGCTGCTGCCCTGATTGCGCGGCCGCTGACGCACCGGGTATCGCGCGCGGTGCCGTACTGGGACGCCCGGGACCCCCGGTCGGGTTGAGTCGCCGGCGGGTGACGGATGTGTGAGGAGACGCACACATCGGTCAGCTGCGAAACGTTTGCGTTTCGATAAAGACGATCGTACGGTCAATCGAGTACGAAACCGTTTCGTTCCTGCGGGTCACCGTCCCACACAGGAGTCACGCCCATGTCGACTCATTCCACCGCACAGCCGCACTCCGCCGCCGGGCTCGACCCGGGGGCCGGCGGTCCGGCGACCGAGAAGGTCCCACTCGGCAAGGCCCCGGCGGCCGACCGGTCGGAGCGGCCCAACCACCGCTGGTGGGTGCTGGCCGTCATCGCGCTGGCCCAGCTCATGGTCGTCCTCGACGCGACCGTGGTGAACATCGCGCTGCCGTCCGCGCAGCACGACCTCGGCTTCAGCGACGGCAACCGCCAGTGGATCGTCACCGCGTACTCGCTGGCCTTCGGCAGCCTGCTGCTGCTCGGCGGCCGGCTGGCCGACCTGATCGGCCGCCGGATCGTCTTCCTCATCGGTGTCGTCGGCTTCGCGGGCGCCTCCGCACTGGCCGGCGCGGCGCAGAACTTCGAGGTGCTGGTCTCCGGCCGCGCCCTGCAGGGCCTGTTCGGCGCGATGCTGGCCCCGGCCGCGCTGTCGCTGCTCAACACGACCTTCACCGACGCCAAGGAGCGGGCCAAGGCGTTCGGCATCTACGGCGCCATCGCGGGCGCCGGCGGCGGCGTCGGCCTGCTGCTCGGCGGTGTGCTCACCGAGCACCTGAGCTGGCGCTGGACGCTCTACGTCAACCTGGTCTTCGCGGTGATCGCCTTCATCGGCGGTCTGCTGCTGCTGCGCAAGGGAGCGCCGGCCGAGCGGCCGAAGCTGGACCTGCCCGGCACACTCCTGGTCACCACCGGACTCTTCGGCGTGGTCTACGGCTTCTCCAACGCCGAGACGCACCACTGGGGCTCCCCGCAGACCTGGGGCTTCCTGGTGGCCGGCGCCCTGCTGGTGGCGGCGTTCGCCTGGTGGCAGACCCGGGCGGCGCACCCGCTGCTGCCGCTGCGCGTCCTGCTCGACCGCAACCGCGGCGCGTCGTTCACGGTGCTGGCGATCTCCGGCGCGGGCATGTTCGGCGTCTTCCTCTTCCTGACCTACTACCTCCAGTCCTCGCTGCACTACACACCGGTCAAGACCGGTCTCGGCTTCCTGCCGATGATCGGCATCCTGATGGTCGCGGCGCAGCTCGTCACCAACATCTTCCTGCCGAAGCTCGGCCCGCGGCCGATCGTGCCGCTCGGCATGCTGCTCGCGGCCGGCGGCATGGTCTGGCTCACCGGGCTCGACCTGCGCAGCACCTACGCCGCGGCCGTACTGCCGCCGCTGCTGCTGATCGGCTTCGGCCTCGGCATGGTGATGCCGGCCGCGATGAGTGTGGCCACCGGGGGCATCGGCCCGGAGGACGCCGGTGTCGCCTCCGCCGCCGTCAACACCATGCAGCAGGTGGGCGGTTCGATCGGTACCGCGCTGCTGAACACGCTGGCCGCGAGCGCCGCGACCAGTTACCTGGCGGGCCGCTCGCACACCCCGGCGCACCTCGCCCAGGCCCAGCTCCACAGCTACTCGACCGCCTACTGGTGGTCGGCGGGCCTCTTCGCGGTCGGCGCGGTGGTGACCCTGCTGATGTTCCGCTCGGGCCGCCCCGAGCAGCCCGCGCAGGATACGGCGGCGCCGGTGCACATGTAGGACACCGGTGGGCCGGCCGCCACGGCCGGCCCGCTCGGCGCCGATCCGTCGCGCGGTCCGCGGCACGGTCGGTGGCACGTACCCCCTGACTCCCCGGCCGCTCCCGAGCGGAGAGCGGCCGGGGATCGGGGCCGCGGACGCCGGGT
Organism: Streptomyces sp. NBC_01190; assembly: GCF_045039895.1. Taxonomy (NCBI): domain Bacteria; kingdom Bacillati; phylum Actinomycetota; class Actinomycetes; order Kitasatosporales; family Streptomycetaceae; genus Streptomyces; species Streptomyces sp. NBC_01190. The sequence continues at coordinate 6,556,344 of NZ_CP108580.1, read as the reverse complement.
CATCGTGGGGACGGGACACCCGGCAGCCCGTCGGCCCCCTCGCGGCCGCCCCGCCGGTGCACGACCCCCGTGTGCGCCGGCGGGGCGGCGCTCTGCGCTCCCCGCACGTTTTTCTTCTGCCCAGGACCGGCCGGAGTCCGCACCCGCCGTGTCCCCTCATGTCGCTGGAACGTCCCCTCGTGTCCCCGGCTTTCGGCGGGCGCGGGCATGCGGGTGCATTTGGCGGGCCCGCACCGCCGGGTTCCGTCCACCGGGGGGCCGGGCACGACAGGCTGCTGCAATCGCTCGTCCCTCCCCCCACGGAAGGCCGCCCATGCAGCCGTCGCCCTCAACCACCCGTCCGCACCCGCGCTTCGGCCCTCGAACCCGCCCATCGCGCGGGCCGGTCCGCGCTCTCGGGATCCTCGGCGCCCTCGCGCTCGCCGCCGCGCTGCCGTTGGGGTGCGCGGGCGACTCCGCGGCCTCGGACACCGGGTCGGCGGGGACGCCGTACCTCCGCTACCTGCCGGCGCCGATCGGCCCGGCGGATCGGGCGGCCTTCGCCCTCGACGGGTCGGTGAGCCCGCCGGTCACCGAGGTCGCCCAAGAGGAGAACGGCGAGTTCAGCCTCATGGTGGTCAACACCGGGAGCACCACCGCCCAGGACGTCCGGGCGCTGCTCGACACCGGGCAGCGGGGCAACGGCATCGGCTCCGCGGACGGGCGCTGTCTGAGCCGGCAGGACGCCCGGTCGCCGGCCGACCTGTGGTGCGAACTCGGCGATGTGGCACCGGGGCAGGGCGTCGCGGTGACCGTGCACGCCTACATGTCCCGGTGTGTGTGGCTCGATCCGGCCACCTCGGCACCGAGGTTGCACGCCGCCGCCTTCCACTGGCGGCTCGGCTGGCGCACCGACGGCGCGGGACTGGCCATCAACGGCGCGACCCCGCGGTGGAGTTGCCGGAACAGGGGATAGAACGGGGGATAAACGGGGAATACCCGCCGGACCTTGACACCGATCCGGCGGCGCGGCGACCCTGAACCCAGGACATAGCACCGCCCGTGCAGGACCGCAACCGCTCTCCGGCCGCCGCACCGCCCGGCGGTCGACAACCCGCCGCAGGATGCCGGTCGCCCGGCGGCATCACGGCACGGACCCGGTAGTCCACGAGAGGCCGTCATGTCGTCCGACAGCACCGACGCACCGCTCTTCGACACCGCCTGCCCCATACCCGGGGACTGGGGCCCGCACCGGATCCCCGGCCTCGGCGGCAGGCTCGCCGTCGTCACCGGCGGCAACACCGGACTCGGGCTCGCCACCGCCCGCGAACTGGCCAGGGCGGGCGCCGATGTGGTGCTCGCGGTCCGCAGCACCGGGCGCGGCGCCGCCGCGGCGGCTGACATCCGGCGGGCGGCGCCCGGCTCCCGGGTGGACGTGCACCGGCTCGATCTCGCCGACCTGGCGTCCGTGGCGGACTTCGCCGACCGCTTCCTGGACGAGTACCCGGCGCTCGACCTGCTGATCAACAACGCCGGGATCATGACGACCCGGCGGAGCACCACGACGGACGGCTTCGAGTCGCAGTTCGGCACCAACCACCTCGGGCACTTCGCGCTGACCGGCCGGCTGCTGCCCGTGCTGGCGGCGGCCACGGCCGCCCGGGTGGTCACCGTCAGCAGCGCCGCCCACGCCCTGGGCCGGCTGGACTTCCGCGACCTCCAGTCCAAGCGGCGCTGGGGGCGGCTGCGGGCGTACGGGAACTCCAAGCTGGCCAACCTGCTCTTCACCGCGGAACTCGACCGCCGGGCGGGCGCCGCCGGCCTGGCCCTGCGGGCGTACGCGGTCCACCCCGGTTACGCCGCCACCTCGCTCTTCACCGCCGGACAGCCCCCGCTGGTCCGCGGCCTGTTCGCGCTGCCGGGCGCGGTGCTCGCGGTACGCCCGCTGACCGGCGCGCTCCCCACGCTCTGCGCCGCCACGCATCCCGGGCTGCCCGGCGCGACCTTCCTGGGCCCGCGCGGCGCCGCCGGACTCCGCGGCGCCCCGGCCGTCGTCACCCCCGCCCCGCGCGCCCGGCACCGCGCCACCGCCGTCCGCCTGTGGGAGGTCTCCCAGGCGCTGACCGCGGTCCGCTACGACTTCCCGTCGCCCGCGGCGGTCAGCGACCGCCCGGCGTAGCGGCCGGCGCTGACGGCGCGTCCCAGCGCGTCCCAGCGCGTTCCGCTCTGTCCGGACGCCTCCCGGTCTATCCGGGTGCGTCCCGCGCCCTCCGTCACCGCCGGACCGGCCGCCGAACTCCCGCGACGGCGTGTTCCGTTCCGGGTACACGAAGGGTAATCGTGCCGATACGGTAGAACGCGTTCGAGCCGTTCGAGTCGTTCAAGCCAATCGAGTCAGATCGAGGACGGGAGCGCGTACCGATGAACCCGGTGCCGGGGCACGAGATGCTCGCCTTCCTGGAGTGGTTGACGACGACGCACCCGGAGATCGAGTCCGTGGTCAACCAGCCGAGGGAGCGACTGCTCACCCTGGCGGCGGAGTTCGACGCGGAGAGCGGCCGCAAGCCGCTCTACCACCGGGTGGACCTGTGGGAGCGGAGCCTGTCACTGCTGCTCGACACCGCGGTGCCCGCCGACGACTACGACCGGGTGCGCCGCTTCGAGCGCTTCGGCGCGCTGCGGGTACGGCAGTTGGCGCGCGATCCGCTGCGTCGGCTGCGCGACGCACCGCTGCACGCGCTGTTCCTGTACTCGAGCGAGGACCGGGCGCTCGCGTCCTATCTCGTCGAGCAGTGGAGCGCGCTCGACGGGATGTCGGCCGGGCTCTGCGACATCCACCCCAACTTCGAGCAGTTGCTCGGCGAGGACGACGCGTACACCGCGCTGCGGACACTCCAGATGGTGGTCGACGCGGTGGACGGGGTCCGGCTCTCGGCCCTTCCCGTCCTCCTGTACTGGGACGGGGCGGGCCACGCCGGGCAGCTCTCCTTACGCGGCTGGGACGGTGCCACGATCGGGGACGGCCTGCGGACGGTCTTCGAGCGGGTACGGATCGAGCCCGGGTTCGCCTCACTGGCCGAAGGGGCCGCGGCGGCGACCGCCCTGGCCGAGAAGCGCCGCTCGTCGCGGGGCGGCACGACGTCGGCCGGCGGCCGCGGGACGCTCGCGAACACATCGGGCCCACCGGGGCCGCCAGGGCCGCCGGCCGGCCGGAAGCGAGCGCGCCCGCGTCCACTGCGGGCCATCGCCGAGCGGCTGCGCGACCTCACCCGGCTGCTGCCCGAGGACCGGTGGCGCGAGGTACGGCGGGATGTCTCGCTGCTGATCGACACCTACGCCGACGGCCAGTCACGGCTCGACGCCGCGGTCCGGATCGAGACGGCCCTGCTGGCCGCGCCGGCGGACGAGGGCCAGGCCGCCGAGGTGGACTCCGTGCTCACCGAACTCGGCCGCCGCGTCCTCACCTTGATGAGTGACTGGCGCTACGACGACGACTGGCTCTGACCTGCTCAACCAGCCGAGCCGGCCACCGGAGTGGGTGGTTGCCCCTGTCCACCGCGCACCGCGCAGGTGGCCACCCGGTTCCGGCCGGATGCCGCCGCCCTTCCCGCCCCCCACCGTCCGATCGGGTGATACGCCTCGCCGGGGGTACCCCGGCGGCCCCCGTCCGTAACGGATCGGCCCATCCCCGGCTGCCGGCCGGTGGTGGGTTGCTCGCGCAGTTCCCCGCGCCCCTGACGGGGCCCGGGAAGGCTTCCCGGTGCGCGGCGGACGGGGCCGCGGGGCAACCACCCACCCCCGGTGGCCGGCTCGGCCGATCTCGATCGGAACGGCCGAAGTGCGGGGACGGCGGCTACGGGGTGGTGGTCGCCGACTGCTGCCGGTCGGGCGCGCCGTGGCCGCCGGCCGGGGGAGCGGCGGACTCGACGGACCGGGCCGGCTCGGTGGGCTGGACCGGTTCCGTCGGCGCTGTCGGCGTCGTCGACACGGTCGGAGCGGCCGGCTCGGTGGTGGTCGGGGCGGCCGGCGGCCGGGCGGTCAGCAGTGGGTCGACGGTCAGATGGAGCGCGCCCAGCGGTTCGGCGAGCCGGCGCAGCGCGGCCTCCGAGAGCCGGATCCAGGGATGGGTGGGTCCGAGCACCGAGCGCAGCCGCTGGTCACTGGTGAACGCGACCGCGGTCCTGGTGCCGAACGGGGTACGCCACAGCCGCACCACCGCCCCCGCGGGACCGCGTCTGACCGGCACGTACAGCGCCGCCCGGCCCGCCGACGGAGGGCGCCCGGCGCCAGCCGCCCCTTCGGGGTCCTCATCGGATGGCGTGGCGAGCGGCAGGCCGGGCGCCGGGTCGGCGGCAGACCCGACGGCGTGTCCGCCGTCGATCGGCTCGTCGGCGGACGGCCGCTGTGGGCTTGCGTGCATGCGGCAACGGTAACCCGGCCGTAGCACTCCGCAGGCGCGCCGCCCAGCCACCGGACAGCGCGTGGCCACCCGGTTCCGTCCGGCCGCCGGCACCGCGCTCACCCGGCGGGCTGTACGTCCCCGACCATCAGCGCCATGACGTCGCCGCGCCCGGCCAGATCGCCCGGCGGGATGCCGGGATGGTGGCCGGCGCCGGCGAAGGGCGCGGCGGGGGCGGCGCGGGGCGCGTCGCCGAGGGCCAGCCGGGAGACGATGCGGTAGCGGTCCCCCCGGTAGACGGAGTGCACGTACTCCACGGGGCGGCCGGCGTCGTCCCTGGTCAGGCGTTCAAAGAGCAGGGCAGGGGAGAGGACGGGCACGCCGATGAGGCGGGCCTCCTCCTCGTTGGTGACGGTCGGCTCGATCGACTGGACGGCCTCGTGGACCCGGACCCCGTGCCGGTCGCGCAGCACGTCGTAGAAGTCGCCCGCCTCCATGTCCTCCGGGGTGAGCCCGGGGACGAGGGCGGCCGGGACGTGCAGGTACTCGATGGCCATGGGCTCGCCGTCGACGGTGCGGAGCCGGGCGATGTAGGTGATCCGCTCGGCCGGCGAGATGCGCAGCTTGCGGCCGACCCGGGCGCCGGCCTGGACGGTGCTGAACTCCAGTACGCGGCTGGCCCAACTCCCCGACGCCTGCGGCAACCGGTGGGTGCTGGCGTCGGGCACCAACTCCTGGGTGATCTTGGCGCGGGCGACGAACATGCCGCGGCCGTGCTCACGGACCAGCAGCCCGGTGGTGACGAGTTCGTCCACTGCGGAGCGCAACGTGGGCCGGGAGACGCCGAGTTGCTCGCACAGGACACGCTCGGAGGGGATCGGGTCGCCCGGTGAGCGGGACTCCACCAGCTCCATCAGATGGTCGCGGACCCGTTCGCGTTTCAGCGCCGAGCGCGACGGCTCCTTCTCCATGACCTGGTCCCTTTCCGCGGCGGTGCTGTCCGGTCGAGGTTAGCGGTCTGCTGACCAGTACGCCAGTACCGGCCTGACCACCTCACCAGGCACGCAGCGGCGGGGCTCGGCCGGTCCCGCGCTTCGGTCGGGCCGAATTCCCGGTAACACCGCTGTCCCGTAGCGGTGTACGAACGGGGCGGCCCGCTCCGCGCCACCCCTTGACGACCCCACTGGTCTATGCCACCTTCTCTCACCAGCACCATACCAGTTGCCAAGTGGTAAGTTCCGCCGTCGTCCCCCCGCCTGCCGCCCCCTCGGCTTCCAGGAGACACCGCTGTGATCATTCCGCGTCCCACCCATCTCGCCCGGCTCCCCGGCGAGTTCACCTTCGACGAGAACACGGCGGTACGGGCCGAGGGCCGTGCGGCGCCGGCGGGCCGGCTGCTGCGTACGCTGCTGGCGCCGGGCACCGCGCTCCCGCTGCGGCCGTCCCCGGCCGGCCGGGTGGTGCTGGCCCTCGATCCGCGACTCCCCGGTCTCGGCACCGAGGGCTACCGGCTGACCGTCGGCCCGGACGAGGTGCTGCTGCGGGCGGCCGGTTCTGACGGACTGCTGCGCGGGATCCAGACGATCCGCCAGCTCCTGCCGCCCGAGGCGCTGTCGAAGCGGCCGGTGGCCGGGGTGCGGTGGCGGATGCCGTGCGTGGAGATCACCGATGTGCCGCGGTTCGGCTGGCGGGGCGTGCTGCTCGATGTCGCCCGGCGCTTCCAACCGGTTTCGTACCTGCGGCGGTTCGTGGATCTGCTGGCCCTGCACAAACTGAACGTGCTCCATCTCCACCTCACCGACGACCAGGGCTGGCGGATGCCGGTGGCGGCCTATCCGCTGCTCACCGAGGTGGGCGGGGTGCGGGCCCGCTCGATGCTGGGCCAGGCCGGCAGCGGCAGGTTCGACGACGAGCCGCAGGCGGGCTCCTACACGGCCGTCGAACTGCGCTCACTGGTCGGCTACGCGGCCGAGCGCGGCGTCACCGTCGTACCGGAGATCGAGATGCCCGGACATGCCAGGGCGGCGCTCGCCGCATATCCGGAGCTGGGCAACGTCCCCGCGCGGCGGCTCGATGTGTGGACCGAGTGGGGTGTGTGCGAGAACATCCTCGGCGTCCACGACGAGGTGCTGGATTTCTGCCGGACCGTGCTCGGCGAGGTGCTGGACGTCTTCCCCTCGCCGTATGTGCACCTCGGCGGCGACGAGTGCCCGGTCGTCGAGTGGGAGAACAGCCCGCGGGCGGTCGCGCGCGCCGCCGAGTTCGGCCTTGCGGCGCCCAGGGCGCTGCACGGCTGGTTCCTCGGCCGGATGGGCGCCTTCCTGCTGGAAGCCGGGCGCAAACCGCTGTGCTGGGCGGAGGACGAGGGCACGCTGCCGGCCGAGTTCACCGTGATGCCGTGGCGGGACGCCGGCCACGGGCTGTCCGCCGCGCGCCTTGGCCACGACGTGGTCATGACGCCGCACCTGACCACTTATCTCGACTACCCGCAGTCCGACGACCCGGCGGAACCGCTCGGCCAGGCGGGCGCGGTGGTCGATCTGCGGGCCGTGCACGGCGCGGACGCGGCGCCGCCGTCCTGGGAACCGGCCGCCGCGGCCCGTGTCCTCGGCACCCAGGCCCAGTTGTGGACCGAGTTCGCCCGCACCCGGGAACAGCTCGAATACCTGGCCTTCCCCCGGATGTGCGCGCTCGCCGACCGGGCGTGGAACCCGGCCAGCCGCTGGGCCGACGACTTCCTTCCGGCGCTCCGGCACCACGAGGCCCGCCTCGCGGCGCTGGGCGTCACCCGGCGGATCACCGCGCACCCGCGCGCCGATCCGCTCCCCCGCGCCACCTCTCACTGAATTCCCCGGAAAACCCCACTGTTGAAAGGGATCACCGTGTCAGGAAAGTTCCGCGTACCCACCAGGGTGCGCGCCGCCATGGCGGTGTGCACCGCCGCCGGCCTCGCCTGCGCCGCGCTCACCGCGCTGCCCGCGTCCGCGGCGCAGGACTCGATCACCGCCCAGTACCGTACGAGCGCGTCCGGGGCCACCGCGGACCAGGTGGAGCCGTGGCTCGAGCTCACCAACACCGGGAGCACCACGGTGCCGTTGAGCCGGCTCACCGTGCGCTACTACTTCAGGTCCGACGGCCCGAGCGTCAGTTACCGCTTCGCGTGTTCGTGGGCGGTCAAGGGCTGCGCCAACGTCACCGGCACCTTCGGCACGCTCGCCAACCCGACGGCGACCGCGGACCGCTATCTGGAGGTCGGCTTCACCTCGGGCGCCGGCTCGCTCACGCCGGGCCAGAACACCGGTGATCTGCAACTGCGCTTCTACCGCGCCGACTGGCAGACCCTCACCCAGTCCGACGACTACTCCTTCAACGGCGCCCAGACCGCCTACGCCAACTGGTCGAAGGTGACGGTGCAGGACAGCGGTTCGGTGGTCTGGGGCACCGCCCCGGCGGGCAACGACCCGACACCGCCCACCACACCGCCCACCACTCCCCCGACCAGCCCGCCGGGCGGCGGCGGTGGCACCCCCACCGGGGCCACGCTCTTCGACGACTTCACCTACAACACCGGCGCGGACGCCGCGATCCAGCAGCACGGCTGGACCGTCAAGTCCGGCCAGGGCGGCCCCGGTGTGGCGGGCGCCACCTGGGCGCCCGGGGATCTCACCTTCGTCGCCGACGGCTCCAACAAGGTGATGAACCTCAAGCTGACCACCGACGGCACCGCGGCCGGCACCCGCGAGACCGAGATCCAGACCAGCGCGCAGAAGTTCAAGAACGGCACCTACGCGGCCCGGGTAAAGTTCGGCGACACCCCGACCGGCGGCCCCGACGGCGACCACATCGTGCAGACGTTCTTCACCTTCACCCCGCTCAACGCGCCGATGGACCCGAACTACAGCGAGCAGGACTTCGAGTACCTGCCCAACGGCGGCTGGGGCGAGACGCAGAACATCATGTACGAGACGTCCTGGGAGACGTACAACCCGGACCCGTGGAACGCGGTCAACACCCACGGCCAGCAGTACGGCAGCTTCGACGGCTGGCACAACCTCCAGATCACCATCGACAACACCAGCATCACGTATTACATCGACGGCCAGGTGGTGGCCACCCACGGGGAGCCCTACCTGCCCGAGGGCGGCCAGTTCATCGACTTCAACCACTGGCTGATCGACCTGGCCGGGCAGACCGGCACCACCTCCCGCTCGTACAACGAGCAGGTGGACTACGTGTACTTCGTCAAGGACCAGGTGCTGACCCCGGCGCAGGTCCAGTCCGCGGTCTCCGGGCTGCGCAGCGCCGGTACCGCCTTCAAGGACACCGTTCCCTCGAGCTGACCGGCGCGGCCGGCGCCGCCCGCCCTCCCGGGCCCGGGAGGGCGGGCGGCCCGCACCGGCGCCCCGGAGTTTCTGTTATCCGCAGGTCATGGCACCGTCTCCTGTTCAAGGGCAGAGAACAGAGACGAGATGGGGCTGTGATGCGCGCAGGCGATCGGGTCGGTCCGGACCCCGGAATGGTGGTCGCGGCACGAGCAGGCGATCAGCGGGCGCTGGATCTGCTGGTCGCGGAGTGCCTTCCGCTGGTCTACAACATCGTCGGCCGGGCGCTCGACGGGCACGACGATGTGGACGACGTGGTGCAGGAGACGCTGCTGCGGGTGGTGCGCGGGCTCGGCGAGCTGCGCGATCCGGCGGCGTTCCGCTCCTGGCTGGTGGCGATAGCCGTCCGGCAGGTACGCGACAGGGAGCAGGCCCGCAAGGCCTCCTGGCACCAGCAGACCGCGCTGGACGCCGCCGAACTGATACCGGACCCGGCCTCGGACTTCGCCTCGGTGACCATCCTGCGGCTCGGCCTCACCGACCAGCGCCGGGAGATCGCCGAGGCCACCCGCTGGCTGGACCCGGACGACCGTACGCTGCTGGCGCTGTGGTGGCTGGAGGAGACCGGTGACATCGGCCGCTCCGAGCTGGCCGGCGCGCTGGGGCTCAGCCGGCAGCACGCGGCGGTGAAGGTCCAGCGGATGAAGGAGCAGTTGGAGACGTCCCGCACCGTGGTGCGGGCGCTCGGCGCCGCCGAGCAGTGCCAGGGGCTGCACCAGCTCGCGGCCGGCTGGAACGGCGTGCCCAGTCCGCTGTGGCGCAAGCGGTTCGCCCGCCACATCCGGGGCTGCGAGGCCTGCGGCCGCGTCGGCGGTGTGCTGCTGCCGATGGACCGCCTGCTCAGCGGTCTGCCGATGCTCCCGGTCCCGGTCGGCTTCCCGTTCACCATGCCCCACCCGGGCCTGGCCCCGATGCCCGCGCACGCCGCGGCGTCCCCCGTACCCTCCCCCCCGGCCGCACCCGCAGCGGCCCCGCGCACCGCTCCGCACCCCCGCGAACCCCTCGCGCGGAGCGGTGCGCGGCGAGGAGCCCATGGCGCGCGCCGGGCCCGGCCGAGGCTGCTGCGCGGCCCCTTCGGCGGTCCGGCCGCCGCGATGGGCGCCGTCGCGGCCATCGCGGCCGGCGCGCTGCTCGCCGTGCACCTGTCAGCCGGGAACACCGCGCCCACCGCGCACGCCGCCGTCAGCCCGCGTCCTTCGGTGACCTCGCCGGTCACCACCACACCGCCCCCGACGACCCCGTCGAAGACGCCGACCCCGAAGAAGACTCCGCCGACGCACAAGCCGACGCCGGCGAAGCCCACCACCCACGCCCCGGCCAAGCCCCCGGCCGTCCCGGCGGCGCCGCCCGCGGCGCCGGTGTCCTCGGTGCGCAAGGGGGTCGGCGTGTGGTCCTTCAACGGCGTCAACACCGCGCTGCAACGCTCCGGCGCCGGCTGGTACTACACCTGGTCGACGACGCACAGCGGCATCAGCGGCCCCGGCTTCGTGCCGATGATCTGGGGCTCGGGCAGCACCGACGCCACCACCCTGGCCCAGGCGAAGCAGGCCGGACCCTATCTGCTGGGCTTCAACGAGCCCGACATGGGCGGCCAGGCGAACATGACGGTGGACCAGGCGCTGTCGCTGTGGCCGAAGCTGATGTCCACCGGCAAGATCCTGGGCAGCCCGGCGGTGGCGTACGGCGGTGACACGGCCGGCGGCTGGCTCGATCGCTTCATGTCAGGCGCGCGGTCGAAGGGCTACCGCGTCGATTTCATCGCGCTGCACTGGTACGGCGGCGACTTCACCACACCGAACGCGGTCGCCCAGCTCAAGTCGTATCTCCAGGCGGTCTACAACCGCTACCACAAGCCGATCTGGCTGACCGAGTTCGCGCTGATCGACTTCTCCAACGGGACGCGCTTCCCGACCGACCAGCAGCAGTCCGCCTTCGTCACCTCCGCCACGAAGATGCTCGACGGGCTGTCGTACCTCCAGCGGTACGCCTGGTTCGGGCTGCCGGCCGACGACTCCAAGCCGAGCAGCGGGCTCTTCCACAGCGGACCGGTGGAGACCGCGGCGGGACGGGCGTTCGAAGCGGCGAGCTGAACCGGGCGGCCGCCCGGTGGCACCGCTCAGGGGGCCTCGAAGCGTACCTGCGTGAACTCCGCGCCCGGATCGGACGCCGCCAGCAGCCGGGCGCCCTCCTCGGCGAGGGTGTCCCGGTCGGCGGTCCCCAGCGCGGCGAAAGGGCTGACGACCACCGCCGCCCGGCCCTTCGCCCGCTCGAACCGCCAGACGCCGCCGACGAATCCGTCGATCAGCACGGTGCCGCGGACGAGCCCGTTGACCGTGATCACCCGCGTCTTCGGCACATCGCCGAGGACGCGGGTGCGGTCGGCGTGCGACAGGACGAGATTGTCGAAGTCGGCGACGAAGCGGGCGGGCACCGGCGCCGCCCCGTCGGCGAGCGGCGCGTCCGGCAGGTCGTAGAGCGTCCGGCCGGACGCGCCAGGACCGGCCGGGTAGGTGACGAGGTCGAGCCGGTCGAAGAGTTCCTTGAGACCGGTGAGACCGGACCACTTCTGCGCGTCGGCCGGGGTGGCGGGGCCGTACGCCGCCAGGTAGCGGCGGACCAGGTCGGCCGGCCGGGGGTCCTCGGCCAGTGGCGCGCCGACCCACTCGTCAAGGAACGCGTACCGCGGGCCCCCGCTCGCCCCCCATATCCCGCGTGGCGGGATCTGCACCAGCGGCGCCCAGGCGCGCAGCGCGGTGGCCAGTGACTCCGGGTCGCTGGCGGGGAAACGTCCGCCGAGCGCGACCCGCAACTCGGCCGGCCCGAGGGGCCGTTCGGCCAGCAGGCGCCGCCCGTGGGCGACCAGCGCGTCCCGGTCGACGCCGACGATGCCCGGCGCCCAGCGGGAGGAGCGCAGGTCCCGCTCGAACTTGGCCCGGAGCCAGGGGTGCAGCCGGAGCGCGTCCGCGGCCGTCACGAGATGCACGGTGCCCCGCATCGCCACCACGCGGACCACCCGCCGCCGGGTGAGCAGCGTGCTCAACCGGTCGAAGGTGAAGCCCTCCAGCCTGCTCCACAGCCCCGGGTAGGGCGAGCCGGGCACCTGCGACTGGAGCCCTATCAGGTGCGCGACGGCTTCCTCGGCACCCATGCCGGACCTGGTCAGCAGGGATTGGCGGCGCAGCAGGGTGCGGTTGAGGGTGCGGCGGTCCAGCGGAGTGGCGGGCATGGCCTCACCGTAGAGGCAGGGGCTGACAGGCCCGGTCCGCGGCGCGAGGGACTCGGCACCGGGGCACTTGGAGCACTGGGCACGGGCACTGAGCACGGGCGCTGGGCACGGGCACCCCGCGCCTGTCCGTACGGTGCGGCGGCCTAAGCCGCCGGGGTGCCCAGTCGCCTGGGCAGCGCCGGGTCGGCGTCCCGGTGGATCGGGGTCAGCGCGCCGGTCAGCGGTCTGCCGCTGCCGCCGTGGCGGTGGGCGACGATCTCCGCGGCGATGGAGAGCGCGGTCTCCGCCGGGGTGCGGGCGCCCAGGTCGAGGCCGATCGGCGAGTGCAGCCGGGCCAGGTCGAGTTCGGTCAGACCCGCTTCCCGCAGCCGGTCGAGCCGGTCGACGTGGGTGCGGCGTGAGCCCATGGCGCCGACGTAGCCGACCGGCAGGCGCAACGCCCGCGCCAGCAGCGGCACGTCGAACTTCGGGTCGTGGGTGAGGACGCAGATCGCCGTGCGTCCGTCCAGCCGGCCCGCCCCGGCCTCGGCGTCGAGACAACGGTGCGGCCAGTCCACGACCACCTCGTCGGCGTCGGGGAAGCGCCGGGCGGTGGCGAACACCGGCCGTGCGTCGCAGACCGTCACCCGGTAGCCGAGGAGCTTTCCCGCGCTGGTCAGGGCGGCGGCGAAGTCGATGGCGCCGAACACCAGCAGCCTGGCCGGCGGCCTGCTCGTCTCGACCAGCAGCATGAGCGGTGCCCCGCGGCGACCGCCGTCGGCGCCGATCGCCACGGTGCCGGTACGGCCGGCCGCGAGCATCGCCCGCGCCTCGCCGGCCGCCGTCCGGTCCCGTTCGGCGTCGCCGAGCGAGCCCTCCCCCGCGTCATCACCCGCGTCATCCACCGCCTCATCCACCGCCGCGGCCATCACGCCTTCCGCGTCATCAACCGCATCATCGACCGCGGCGTTCACCCCGCCGCTCACCGTGCTTCCCGCCGTACCGTCCGCCCGGACCAGCAGGGCCCGGCCGAGCAGGCCCGGCGGTCCGGCGACGATCCGGGCGAGCGCCGTCGCCTGCCCCGAGCGGGTCGCGGCGAGCGCCCGTACCAGCTCGGGCCGGGTCGCCGGGTCGATCCGCTGGACGAAGATGTCGATCTCGCCGCCGCAGGTCAGGCCGACCGCGAAGGCGTCCTCATCCGAGTAGCCGAACCGTTCCAGCCGGGTCTCGGGACCGCCGCCCAGCGCCTGCTGGCACAGCTCGTAGACCGCGCTCTCCACACACCCGCCCGACACGCTGCCGATCGTCGTGCCCTCCTCGTCGACGGCGAGGGCGGCGCCCGGCGACCGGGGGGCGCTGCCGCCGATCGCGACGACGGTCGCGACCGCGAACGGCCGGCCGCGTGCGCACCACTCACGCAGCTCCTCGGCGATGTCCAGCACGGTGGCTCACCTCCTGCCGGGTCGTGGCCGCGGCGCCGGCCGGTCGCTGGGTTCCGCGGGGTCTTGGACCCCGCGCGGGGTCCAAGACCCCGCGGGGCGGGTCGGTCCACTGTCCAGCCAGGCACAGGGAAGGTCCCCAGTACAGGGCTGTGCGGCCGTTCGGGTGCAGTCACCGAAGCCCTGAAGCATCGGGCGGCCGGGCCGGCGGGTCTTGTAGATTCCTCCGACAGCACCCGCGCGGAAACCTCCCGGCAGCCCACCGGCAACCCCGATGGAACGTTCATGGAACGCCGACGGAACCCGGACGGAACCCTGCCGGAAAAACCCCGCGGTCACCCTGGTGGACGGCCTGTCGGCCCACCGGCCGACGCGCCCGACCAACCCGATCAACGCCCGACCATCCCCGACCATGCCCGACCATGCCCGACCATGCCCGACCAAAGGGTGCCATCCACCCGGAGCGCCCGGAGACACGTGCACCTACGGCCCCGGGCCGACGACAAGGCGACGACGATGCGGCTGCGCGCACTGCTTGACACCCAGGCTCTGGGTCTTCGCCTGCTCGGCGGCGAAGAGGAGCTCGACCGTACGGTACGCGGCGTCATGACCACGGATCTACGGGATCCGAGCCGCTATCTCACCGGCGGCGAACTCGTCCTGACCGGCCTCGCCTGGCGCCACGGCCCGGATGACGCCGAACCCTTCGTCCGCATCCTGGCCGGCGCCGGGGTGGCCGCCCTCGCGGCCGGCGAGGCGGGTGTGCGCGCCATCCCCGACGATCTGGTGGCGGCCTGCGCCCGCCACCGGCTGCCGCTGTTCGCGGTGGACGAGCGGGTCGCCTTCGCCACCGTCACCGAATACGTGGTCCGGCAGGTGTCAGGCAAGCGGGCCGGGGACCTGGCCGCGGTGGTCGACCGGCACCGCAGGCTGATGTCGTCCGGGCCCTCCGGCGGCGGCCCCGACGTGGTGCTCGACCTGCTCGGCAGCGATCTGGACCTGCGGGCGTGGGTGCTGTCGGCCACCGGCCGGGAGATCGGCGGCTCGGACCGGCCGCTGCCGGCCGGGATCCGCGCCGAACTGGCCGGCGCCCAGCAGACCGCGACCCGGACCGGCCGCCCGGCGCCGCACCGGGTGGCCGTGCGGGGCTGCGGTACGTACTCGCTCTTCCCGGTCCGGGCCGGCGGTGCCGCCCCGGACACCTCGGACGCACGGGTCGGCGTGCTGTCCGACTGGTTCCTCGCGGTGGCGGCCGACGCGGGCGAGTGGCCGGCCGAGCGGCTCGATCTGCTGTGGGGCGTGACCCAGCTCATCGCGGTCGAACGGGACCGGCGCGACGCGGCCCGCACGGTCCGGCGGCGGCTCGCCGCCGAGGTCTTCGAACTGCTGCGGACCGGCGCGTCGTCCAGTGAGATCGGCGCCCGGTTGCGGATGGCGGCCTCGGTGCTGGTGCCGGGTCTCACCTCGGCGCCGCGCTGGCAGATCGTGCTGGCCCGGGTGGAGTGGGCGGAGGGCGGAGCGGCGGCGGGACCGGCGGCGCGGGCGGTGCTGGAGGAGGCGCTCGCCGGACCGGCCGAACCGGCCGAACCGGCCGAACCGGCCGAACCGGCCGGACCGTCTGGACCGGCCGGACCGGGCCCGGCCGCCGAGGACCGGATCGCGGTCGCCTGGACCGACGACGAGGCGATGGCGCTGGTGCCGCTGCCCCCCGCGGGCCCCGCCGATCCCTGGGCGGCCGACGAGCCGGGCCGTACGGACGGGGCGGCCGCCCAGCGGGACGCCGTCCCGGTCGGCGGCCGTCCGGGGATCGGGCAGCCGACCGGTCCACCCGGCACCGACCGCCGTGCGGGCGCCGGTGTCGGTGTCGGTGCCGCGATGGGCCCGGGCGGCGCGCCGGCCGGGACGGACACCGAACGGGGCGCCGCCGACGACCCCATGGCGCTGACCGCCCAGCGGCTGCTCGCGGTGGTGCGCGGGCCGGTCGCCGGGGGGCTCGGGGAGGGCGGCCGGCTGACCGTCGGGATCAGTGGGGCGGTGGACTCGCCGGAGGGGCTGCGCGGCGCGCTGGAGGAGGCCAGGCACGCCCGGCGGGTGGCGGCGGCCCGGCCCGGCCCGGTGTGCGTCTCGGGACACGAGGAGCTGGCCTCGCACGTGCTGCTGCTGCCGTTCGTCCCCGACGACGTGCGGCGCGCCTTCACCGCACGGCTGCTCGACCCGCTGCGGGCCTACGACCGGCGGCATCGCGCCGATCTGATCCCGACCCTTGAGGCGTTCCTCGAGTGCGACGGGTCGTGGACCCGCTGCGCGACCCGGCTGCACCTCCACGTCAACACGCTGCGCTACCGGATCGGGCGTATCGAACAGTTGACAGGGCGTGACCTCGCCAAATTGGCGGACAAATTGGACTTTCTGCTGGCCTTGCGCATGAGTTGACCCCCTACCGGCCGGTACGGAGTGCTGCCCCGGCTATACAGCACCGGTCGCAACATGTCGTTTGCCGTCATTAGTGATCCCATTCACAAGAAGTGATCTCCGACCCCTTGGCGCGGATGCCCTCCGCGTGCTGGACTTCCGCCACTGGCTGTCAACTGGCGGACATCTCCGGGACAACCCGCCGTCGGCCGCCCGCACCACCGCACAAGTGCCGCACGTCCAGAGGTACGGCCTCAAACCAGTTCGAAGACGCGCTTGGGGGAGATCGTGGCGGACACCGCCCTGTCGGAATCTGTGGTCGGGGTACCCGATGTCTGGCGGCTGCGGGCGCGCGGCTGTTGGGCCGAGGGGGCGGCGCTGCTCGCGCCCTTCTGCGACGACGATGCCCGGGCGGCCCTGAGCAGGGCGGAACTCCTGGTCGAAGGCTGCTTCTACCAGCTCGCCGGCTGGGCGGAGGCGGAAGACGCGCTGCGCACCGCGGAGGCGCTGGCCGGCACCGACGAGGAGCGCGGCGCGGCGGCCTCCGAGCGCGGCTATCTCGCCTACGGGGCCACCCTCTTCTCGGTGCGGGACCGCGCCGACGAGGCGCGCTCCGCTTTCGGACGCAGTGCGGCCTTGCTCTCCCCCGGCTCCCCGGCCCGGCCGCTGCTGGACTTCCGGCGCGGCCTGGTCGCCGAGAACATCGCCGCCAACCCGGCCGCCGCGCGGGCCGCCTACCGTCGGGCGCACGCGGGCGCGGTAGCCCACGGGGACACCTTCCTCACCTCCTTCACCTGGCGCCACCTGGCCGGTCTGGCCGCCGCCGAGGGCGAGCTGGCGGAGGCCAGGCACGGTTTCGCCGAGTCGCTGCGCATCCGGGTCTCGCTGGGCCACCTCGTCGGCGTCGCCCCCGCCCTGCTCGCGCTGGCCGACGTCGAGTCGGAGGAGACCGCGGAGCGTCTGCACGCCGAGGCGACCCGGCTCTACGCGTTGCTGAACGGTGTCCCGGTCTGGCTGGCGGCGGAATTCACCGATTGACGGGGGGAAGGCGGCGACCGCTGGGCGTGACTTCCCGAGGGCGGAGGGCCCGGCGGCCCCCCGAGCCGCACCCCCGCACACCCGGCCGGTCGGTCGGTTGGTCAGGGGGCCGGAAGGGCCGGGCGCGGGGAGTCCGAGAGCCGGGTTTCCGAGGGCGGGGGCGCGGTCGCCGAGGGGGGCCGCCCGGTCGGCGACCGGTGTCAGCGCCAGGTGGAGCCGCGGAAGTGCTCGCGGGCCAGCGACTCGACGGTCAGGATGTCGCCGGCGATGAGGGCTTCGAGCAGTACCCGGTGCTCGGTGGCGTCGGCGAGGAGCGCGCCCTGGCCGGTCGGCCGCCGCGGGTGGGGCGCGGCGGACAGTGGCCACTGGGCGCGGCGGTGGAGTTCGTCGGCGACCGCGACGAGTTGGAGGTTGCCGGAGAACTCCAGCAGCGCGCGGTGGAAGGCCCGGTCGGACTCGGCGTATCCGGCCCGGTTCCCGACCGCGGCCGCGGCCACCGTCGCCTCGGCGAGCGGGCGCAGCGCCTCCCAGCGGTCGGACGGGACACTGCGGGCGAGTGCCAGTACCACCGGCACCTCCAGCAGGGCCCGTACCTCGGCCAGCTCCGCGAGGTCGCGCGCGGTGCGTTCGGAGATCCGGAAGCCCCGGTTCGGCAGCACCTGGACGACACCCTCGCGGGCGAGCAGTTGCATCGCCTCCCTGACCGGCGTGGCCGACACCGCGTAGCGGGCGGCCAGCGCGGGCGCGGAGTGCACGGAGCCCGGTTTCAGCTCCCCGCCGAGGATCTCGCCGCGCAGCGCGCCCAGCACCTGGTCCCGTACCGAGAGCCGCTCCGGCATCCGCCGCGGCGGCATGCCCCCCTCGATGAGAGCGCCGTCCTCGGCGGCCTCGCACGGGTCCGGGACCCGGGTGCGCGCGGCTCCGTCCACCGGGTCCTCCCCTTCGCTCGCTGTCGTCCGCGCTCCGCCGGTTCCCGGCGGGCTGGTACGGCTCTTCCGATTGCTGCCGATTGCTGCCGGCTGGTGCCGACTCTCCCGGCCCGGTCTGCTCGGCCGGCCGGCCCGTACGCCGATCGAACGCTCCGGCCGGCCGTCACCCGACCGGCGCACTGCGGTTAGGTTAAACCCCTGGTCCAGTGCCTAAGGTAAGCCTTACCATGCCTGTGATCACTTCCTGTTACGCCCGCGTCACCGCTGTCCACCCGGGGCTGGTGGTGAGCGCGGCCGATCCCCGTACCGGCGCCGGGTGGACCACCGCCGGTGAACTCGCCGAGGGCGGCCCCCGCACGGCCGCCTTCGTCGCCCGGGAGACCGCCCGGATGGCCGGCGAGTACGGCAGGGCGCCGCGGCCCGACGTGGCCGCGACCCTGGCGCTGCACCGCTATCTTTGGCCCGCCTGCCTGCTCTTCACCGCGCCCTGGTTTCTGCGCCGCCGGGTGCCGCGGCTGCCGGTGGGCGATGTCTCCGCACACGCGGCGAGCGGCCGGATGACCGTACGGCTCAGGGCCTTCACCTGTCTGCCCGGCGATCCGGCGGCGCGGCTGCCCGGCGCGCGGACCGTACCGGACGAAGCGGCGCTGCGGACGGAGCTGCGGGATGCCTTGACGGAGCATCTCGCCCCCGTACTGGGCGCGTTCCGGCCGCTGTCGCGGCGCGGACCGGTGGCGCTGTGGCGGATGGCGACCGATGAGATCACCCAAGGGCTCTGGCACGTCGGGCGGTTGCTGGGCGAGGAGGACCGGGCGGTCGCCGAACTCTCGGCGTTGCTGCCGGACGGTGCGGCTCCCTTCGCCGGCGGGGCCGGCTTCGCCGGGCGGCACACCGGGGAAATGACATCCGACACACCGTCAGATCACCTCAACGGCAACGGTGGTTGGGCCCGTACGCGCCAGACATGTTGCCTCTTTTATACCATCAGCCCCACCAGCACCTGTGTCGGCTGTCCTCGGGGTACCAATCCGGACCCAATCGACCGCCGGGCGTCGGCGGCCTGACCGCTCACGCTACGATCTCGCTCAACTCAGCAGTCCTGGCACGAGAGTTCGAGCATCTGAACCGTAAGCGTGCTCTTGTGCCATAACGCCCGCACGTATCCGCGCTCTTCGCAATGATGTCGGTCGTAATCGGCCCGAGCGCGACGGAAGCGACACGAGGATTCGCACACATGAGATTTGACGCCATATCGCTGGACTGGACGATCTCGGGCGCCGTCGGCCTGCTCGTTCTCATTGGCTGCGCCGTCGTGTTCCGCAACCACCGTGGTTCCGGTACGGACACGCAGGGTGACTCGTGGGAGCGCAGCGAGGAACGCCGTCGCCGCAAGGAGGCGATCTACGGCAGCGCGTCCTACGTCCTGCTCTTCTGCTGCGCCGCGGTCGCCGCGGCCCTCTCCTTCCACGGTCTGGTCGGCTTCGGTCAGGAGAACCTCGGGCTGACCGGCGGCTGGGAGTACCTGGTGCCCTTCGGCCTCGACGGCGCGGCCATGTTCTGCTCCGTGCTGGCCGTCCGTGAGGCCAGCCACGGCGACGCGGCGCTCGGCTCGCGCATGCTGGTCTGGCTCTTCGCGGGTGCGGCCGCCTGGTTCAACTGGGTGCACGCGCCGCGCGGCATCGACCACGCGGGCGCCCCGCAGTTCTTCGCCGGCATGTCGCTGTCCGCGGCGGTGCTCTTCGACCGCGCGCTGAAGCAGACCCGCCGGGCCGCGTTGCGCGAACAGGGCCTGGTGCCCCGTCCGTTGCCGCAGATCCGGATGGTGCGCTGGCTGCGCGCGCCGCGTGAGACCTACGGCGCCTGGTCGCTGATGCTGCTGGAGAACGTGCGCTCGCTCGACGAGGCGGTCGAGGAGGTCCGGGAGGACAAGCGGCAGCGCGAGCACAACGCCCTGCGCCGCCGTGACCACGACCGCTTGGAGCGGGCCCGGATCAAGGCCTACAACCGGCAGCACCGGCCGTGGCCGCGTGGCGGCCGGGGCGGGCGTCAGGTGGAGCTGCCCGCGGCGAGCGCGGCAGGCGGCGGGCAAGCCGTATCGGAGCCTGCCATAGGAGCCTCGGCGGATCTCCCGGCCGGTGAACTCCCGGTGCGGGCGCGGCCGGCGCTCCAGCCGGTGCGGGAAGAAGCGGAAGCGGCCGAAGTGACCACAGCGGCCTCTGCGGCGTCGCCCTTCACCGTCGACCTGACGGCGGAGGACGACACGATGACCCTGCCGCGGCTGGACTCGCTGGAGCGCAAACTCCAGGACCTGGAGCGGCAGTTCGGCTGATCAGCCGCCGCCGGGGCTGAGACGGCGAGGGCGAGGGCGGCGTGTCCGCCGGCGGGGAGGGCGATCTCCCCCCGGGCGACACGCCGCCTTCGTGTCGGGTCCTCGACGTCGTACGGTCAGGCCGTGTCTATGGCGTCCATGGCGACCGTGGCATCCGTGGCGACCCCGATGCCCGTGGTGTCCGTGATATCGGCCGGGGCCGCCGGACCCGCTGGATCCGCGCAGAGTTCGAACCACACCACTTTGCCGGTGCCGCACGGCTGGGCGCCCCAGGCGTCGGCGAGCACCTGGACCAGGAGCAACCCCCGCCCCGAGGTGCTGTGTTCGCCGGGCTCGAGCGCTCGGGCGACCGCTCCGGGCGGCGGCAGCCGCGGCCGGCCGGCCAGCGAATCCTGGACCTCCACCCGCAGGCGCGGCCCGGAACCAGGACCGGGGCCGGGCCCGGGGCCGAGATCAGGGCCGGCATCCGGGCCGGCGCCGGCGGCCAGCGTGGCGGTGAGGACGGCGCCGCCGCCGGTGTGCTGGAGCGCGTTGGTGAGGAGTTCGGTGGCGAGCAGTTCCGCCGTGTCGGAGAGTCCCGTCACGCCCCAGCGCCGCAACCGCTCGCGCAGCAGGCCGCGTGTCTCGGACACGGCGGGAAGGTCGGCCGGTCGTACCGCGTGCCGAAAACAGTGCCCCGTGATGTCCGTCTGCTTCCCCCGTCGCGCGCCGGATCCTTTCCCCTGTCGATAGGAATGCCCACCCCGCACAGGTCCAGTCATGTGGGCCGGAAGTCGCCCCCGCCTGAAGCTGGTTCAGACGAACTCAGACCAACACAGACCTACTCAGAACGGCTCAGACCGACTCAGAGGAACACAGCGTCAAGTCGGCCAATACCTCCGATGTATCGGGGTCGAAGACTTGACATGACCGGTCACGGCGGCCACTGTGTGGCGCACTCATCCCCTGTGTTTCGCGGATGTTGCGCCGCCTGGCGCCCCCTGTGCCACCCCTCTGTTCCCTCGGTTCTCTGTGTTCTCTGTGTTCTCTGTGTTCTCTGTGTTTGTTGTCCGTCAGCTCTCCGTCAGCTGTCCCGTCGCCTCGGGAGGGGCCGTGCCCGCACCGCACCGCACATTCGGAAGCCGCCGAATGGTCCGACCACCCGTTTTGGCCGCTGCCGCACTTCTCACCGCCGGTCTGCTCGTACCCGTGGTGTCCCAGACCGCCTCGGCGGCCACCACCACGACCGCCTGGCAGAGCGGTAGTTTCCACGTCGACACCCCCAATGTGATCCGCCGCTCCAACATCGTGCTGGGCAAGGCGAACACGGCCGCCGCCCAGTCGCTGCCGCTGGGCAACGGCTCGCTCGGCGTGGCCGCCTGGGCGGCCGGCGGCTTCACCGCACAGCTCAACCGGGCCGACACGCTGCCCGGCCGGCTGTCGCCAGGCCAGGTGCAGATCCCGGGTCTTTCCACCCTCACCAGCGCCGGCGACTTCAAGGGTTCGCTGGACGTATACACCGGGGTGCTCAACGAGTCCGGCGGCGGTATGACGCTCAAGGCGTGGGTCTCGGCCACCAAGGACGAGCTGATCGTCGACGTCACCGGCGCCAACCCCAGCACCCAGCAGAGCGCGACCGTCAGCCTGTGGTCCGGCCGCCACCCCACCGCCGCGGTGTCCGGCGCCACCGGCACCCTCGCCGAGACCTGGGTGGACAACCAGGAGGCGGGCAACTCGGGACGCACCTTCGGCTCGCTGGCCGCGATCACCGCCGGCGGCCGGAGCGTGGCGTCCTC
The DNA here is from genome assembly GCF_045039895.1 of Streptomyces sp. NBC_01190. Classification (NCBI taxonomy): domain Bacteria; kingdom Bacillati; phylum Actinomycetota; class Actinomycetes; order Kitasatosporales; family Streptomycetaceae; genus Streptomyces; species Streptomyces sp. NBC_01190. Next base: position 6,534,457 of record NZ_CP108580.1, on the reverse strand, counting down.
GGTGGTCAACTCCACGCAGGTGAAGACCACCTTCACGCCGAACACCGACGGCAGCTTCCGGGTCATCGTGGGCGCGCCCACCTGGACCGGCGGCAACGCCGCGACCACCGCGTCGAACCTGCTCGGTTCCGACGCCACCGCCGCCGAGTCGTCGCTGCTCTCCTCCCAGCAGTCGTGGTGGGCCAACTACTGGGCCAGCAGCGGCGTGCTGGAGGCCAACTCGTCCGACGGCCAGGCCCAGTACATGGAGACACTGCGCACCCTGTACCTGTTCATGGAGGGTGCCTCGATGCGCGGCACCATTCCGGGCAGCCAGGCCGGTGTCGCCGACATGTTCAACTTCGGTCAGGACCACCAGAGCTGGACGCCCTCGGCGACCTGGCTGTGGAACCTGCGCACCCAGATCTCGGCCAACATGAGCAGCGGCAACTTCGCGCTCAACATCCCGATCTTCAATCTCTACCAGAACAACCTGTCCGCCATCGAGGCCTGGACCAAGCAGCAGATGGGCGGTCTGCCGGGAGCCTGCGTCCCCGAGGTGATGCGCTTCAACGGCAACGGCGGCGACCCGGGTGCGGGCGCCAACGCGGCGTGCAGCCAGCCGGGCAGCCCCAACTGGAACGCGCTGGACATCAGTTCCGGCCCGGAGATCAGCCTCTACGTGTGGCAGCAGTACCAGGACACCGGTGATCTCAACTTCCTGCGCACGTACTACCCGTTGATGAAGGACTCGGCGGTCTTCCTGCTCGCCTACCAGAAGGTCGGCTCGGACGGGAAGCTGCACGCGGTCGCCAACGCGCACGAGACCCAGTGGGCGGTCCAGGACCCGACCACCGACCTGACCGCGGACTCCGCGCTCTTCCCGGTGGTGATCAAGGCGGCCCAACTGCTCAACACCGGCGACACCTCGCTGATCAGCCAGCTCAACACCGCGATCCCGCAGATCCCGGACTGGGCGCGCACCGACTTCAGCCGCACCCAGGTGCTGCCGGCCTCCGCGGACTCGTCCGGCAACGACATCATCGCGTACTCGTACCAGCCGACCGCGCAGATCCGCAACAGCGAGAACATCGACCTCGAACCGGTCTGGCCGTGGAACCTGATCACCGACAACCCCGGTGCGCTCAAGGACCTGGCGGTGCGCACCTACAACCACCGCGCGGTGAACGGCGGCAACGACTGGAGCATGGACGCCATCGACGCGGCCCGGCTCGGGCTGTCCAGTGAGGTGGCGGCCAAGCTGGTCTCCATCACACAGAGCCACCAGGTCTACATCAACGGTCTGTCGGACCTCGGCAACACGGTGGGCACCGAGGGGTACATCGAGCAGGTCTCGGGAGTGGCCACCGCGCTCGACGAGGCGCTGGTGCAGGACTACGACGGTCTGCTGCGGATCGCGCCGGCCTGGCCGTCCGGCTGGGACGTCAGCGGCACGGTCTCGGTGCAGGGCAACACCAAGGTCGATGTCCAGGTCCAGGGCGGCACTCCGGTGACCGTGGCCATCCAGGCCGGATCGACGCAGACCATGCAGGTCCGCAACCCCTGGCCGGGTCAGTCGGTCGAGGTGGTGGGCGGTTCCAGCAACGCGGTCGTGGTCTCGCCGACCACCGCGGGCACGCTGAGCGTGCCGGTCAGCTCCGGCCAGAGCTACCTGGTGGAGCGGACCGCGAGCCTCACCACGTCGCTGCCCTTCGCGCAGGTCTCCGGCACCCCGGCGACCACCGCCAAGCACCTGGGCAACGTCCAGATCGGCCTCGACGGCGGCAGCACCACGCCGCCCTCGGGCACCCCGGTGATCTCGCTGAAGGCGCACGCCAACGGCGACTACGTGACCGCCGACAACGCCGGCGCCTCCCCGCTGATCGCCAACCGCACCGCCATCGGGCCGTGGGAGAGCTTCGACGAGATCGACCAGGGCGGCGGCTACATCGCCCTGCGGGCGCACGCCAACAACCTGTACGTCACCGCGGACAACGCCGGCGCCGCGCCCCTGCTGGCCAAGGTCACCGCGGTCGGCACCTGGGAGCAGTTCCTGCTGATCCACAACAGCGACGGCAGCGTCAGCCTCCAGTCGCGGATCAACGGCGACTACGTGACCGCGGACAACGCGGGCGCGTCACCGCTGATCGCCAACCGCACCTCCATCGGGCCGTGGGAGGAGTTCGACCTGATCACCGACTGAGCCGGGGCCGGAGAGCCGGGAGAGCCGGGAGAGCCGGTGACCCGGTGACCCGGTGAGAGCCGGGTGACGACCGCCGCGCCCGTGACACCTGTCACGGGCGCGGTACGTTGCGCAGGTTGGAGCGGGCGAGCTGCACCATCTTGCCGACCCCGCCGTCCAGCACCACCTTGCCCACCGACAGCGCGAACCCGCCGATCTGCTCACCGGTGATCTTCGGCGGAATCGACAGCGCGTTGGGATCGGTGACCACGTCCACCAGCGCCGGGCCCTTGTGCCGGAAGGCGTCCCGCAGCGCGCCCCGCACGTCCTTGGGCTTCTCCACCCGCACCCCGTACGCGCCGGCCGCGCGGGCGATCGCGGCGAAGTCCGGATTGATGTTGGTGGTGCCGTACGCCGGCAGCCCCTCGACCATCATCTCCAACTCGACCATGCCGAGCGCGGAGTTGTTGAACAGCACGATCTTGACCGGGAGTTCGTACTGGACCAGGGTCAGGAAGTCGCCCATCAGCATGCTGAAGCCGCCGTCGCCCGACATCGAGACCACCTGGCGCCGCCGGTCGAGGAACTGGGCGCCGATCGCCTGGGGCAGCGCGTTCGCCATCGAGCCGTGCGAGAACGATCCGATCACCCGGCGCTTGCCGTTGGGCGTCAGATAGCGCGCCGCCCACACGTTGCACATCCCGGTGTCCACGGTGAACACCGCGTCGTCCGCGGCCTCTTCGTCGAGCACCGAGGCGACGTACTCGGGGTGGATCGGCAGATGCTTCTCCACCTTCCGGGTGTACGCCTTCACCACGCCGTCCAGGATCTCGCTGTGCTTCTTCAGCATCCGGTGCAGGAAGCGCCGGTCGGACTTCTCCCGCACGGCGGGCGTCAGACAGCGCAGCGTCTCCCGTACGTCGCCCCACACCGCCAGGTCCAACTTCGAGCGGCGGCCAAGGTGTTCGGCCCGCACATCGACCTGGACGATCGTCACGTCGTCGGGCAGGAAGGCGTTGTACGGGAAGTCGGTACCCAGCAGGATCAGCAGATCGCACTCGTGCATGGCCTCGTAGGCGGCGCCGTAGCCGAGCAGTCCGCTCATACCCACGTCGTACGGGTTGTCGAACTGGATCCACTCCTTGCCCCGCAGCGCGTGCCCGACCGGTGCCTTGACCCGTTCGGCGAACGCCATCACCTCGTCGTGCGCCCCGGCCGTACCGCTGCCGCAGAAGAGGGTGACGCGCTGGGCCCGGTCGACCAGCCGGGCCAGCTCGGCGATCTCCGCGTCGCCGGGGCGGACGGTGGGGCGGCGGGTGACCAGGGCGTGCTGGATGCTGCCCCGCGGCGCCTCGTGGGCGGCGACGTCACCCGGCAGGCTGATCACCGAGACTCCGCCCCGGCCCACCGCGTGCTGGATCGCGGTCTGGAGCACGCGCGGCATCTGCTGGGCGTTGGAGATCAGCTCGCTGTAGTGGCTGCACTCCTGGAACAGCCGGTCCGGGTGCGTCTCCTGGAAGTAGGTCGTACCGATCTCGCTGCTGGGGATGTGCGAGGCGAGCGCGAGCACCGGGGCGAAGGAGCGGTGCGCGTCGAACAGACCATTGATCAGATGCAGGTTGCCGGGGCCGCACGAGCCGGCGCAGGCCGCGAGCCGCCCGGTGAGCTGGGCCTCGGCGCCGGCCGCGAAGGCCGCGACCTCCTCGTGCCGTACGTGCACCCACTCGATGGCACGCTGTCGGCGCACCGCGTCGACCACCGGGTTGAGGCTGTCGCCCACCACCCCGTACAGGCGCTTCACACCCGCGCTGACGAGAATGTCGATGAACTGCTCGGCGACGGTCTGCTTCGGCATGTACCCATCTCCGCACAGGGCAGGGCGTCACGCATCCCGGAGACGGGCATCCAGGGCCGGTCCGCGCGCGGGTCGGGGCCGGGCGGGAGCCGAGGCGGGGCCGGGTGGAGGCCGCGAGGCGGGGCCGGGCGGGTGAGGCGGGTCAGGCGTCCCAGACGGTCACCACCGTACGGTCGTCGGCGTACCCCTTGACCCGGGTCTGCGCGTCGGCGAGATACGAGGCCAGACCCGGCACCCGGCCCGCGCCCCAGCGGACCGCGAGGTGCACGGCCAGCTCGGGCTCGGCGCGCAGCGGCTCCGCGAGACCCGCGCTGCACATCAGCAGCGCGTCACCCGGCTGGGCGACGGTGGCCCGGAAGCGGAAGGGCGCCGAGGTCTCGTCCGGCGCGAGGTCCAGGTCCTGCCAGGCCCCGTCCCTGATCCGGAAGAGGCCGCCCTCCCCCACCCCGAAGAAGAGCCGGATCCGGCTGTCCGGATCCGTCGGCAGCAGCAGACAGCGCAGCGACGCGGTGTAGGTGCCCTCGTCGAGCCCGAGATCCTCGCCCTTGGTCCGCAGCTTTCCGTAGCACCGGTCGGTCAGCCGGTGCAGCCCGGACTTGAGGGAGCCGCGGCGCGAGGCGCGCAGATCGTCCGCCAGCCGGCCCTGGCTTCGCCCGACCGCCCCTGCGATCCACCGCACCGCGTCCTGCGCCGCCCGGTGCGCGTCGTCCGCGCCCCGCGCGCCGCTCGCCATCGCCACCAGCAGCAGCGCGTCCTGACCCGTCCCGAACCGCGCGGTCAGCAGCGCGTCCCGGCGCGGCTGCCCCCGGTAGCGGGCGGAGTCGCCGCGCAGCGCCACGGTCCTGACGGTGAGCCGCCCGTACTGCGCCCCGTCCAGTACGGTGTCGGCCACCAGACCGTCCAGCGCGTCCGGATCGGCCTCCGGCCAGGCGGTCGGCTCCGGCCCGTACGTGGGCGGGCCGCCCCCCACCACCTCCGGCTCGCCCACCGGCTCCGGCAGCCCCGCCGCCGGCTCCCAGCCGGGCGGCAACTCCGGGGCCCAGCGCACATGCCCTTCCGCGAAGACGGTCTCCCCCCACTCCTGGCGGGGCGCCTGCGGCGCGGTCCCGGCCGGGGGTGGCGCGAAGGCCCGTACGGACTCGGCCGGCCGCGCGGGCTCGGGCGCCTTCGCGGTGGGCAGGTCCGCCAGCCGGGCGATCCGGGGATCGGGGAACTGCTCCCGCCGCGGTTCGGGCAGCAGGGCGTCGTCCCGCCCGGCCTCCGGTGAGCCGTCCGCCAAGGGCTCCTCCGGCGCGGTTGGGGGGAGTTCTGCGGGCGGGTCCTGGGGATCGACGGCTTCAGCAAGGTCCGGCTCGGGGGCCGGCTCGGGCTCGGGAGCCGGGTCGGCTACGAGCGCGGGTTCAGCCGCGGGCTCCGGTTCCGTATCGGCTTGGGTCGCGGGTTCGCGCTCGGGCTCGGGCTCGGCGTCCGGTTCCGGTTCTTGTTCCGGTTCAGCCTGAGCTACGGGAGCTGGTTCGGGCTCGGGGTCCGCTTCCGGTTCCGCGTCGGCAAGGGGAGCCGGTTCGGGTTCGGCTACGGGAGCCTGGTCGGACGCAGACTCCGGCTCCGCGTACGCCTCAGGTTCCGGTTCGGGCTCAGGCTCCGGGTCGGCAGGGGCATCGGCCCCCGGGGCCGGTACGTCCGCTACGTCCTCGGCGGGCTCTGCGGGTGGGGTGGATGGCTCCTCCGCCGACTCCGGCGCCGCCGCTTCGGATCCCGACGTCGGCGGACCCCACTCCTCGGCAGGCGGCGGAGCCGTCGGAACGGACGCCGGGCGGGGGGCGACCCATGCCTCCCACGGCTGCACCGGCGGCGGTTCGGGATCCTCCCTGACCAGGGACTCCCCCCGCCCGTACGTCGGTTCGGCCGACCACGCGTCCCACGGGTGCGGCTCCTCCTCCTCGGCGGCCTGCGCGCCGCCGCCCGCACCGGACGGCGCCTCCTCCGCCGCCCGACCGAACGCGGGCGCGGCGGACCACGCCCGCCAAGGCGAAGGACCGGACTCCCGCGCGTCGGCTTCGCCCGACTCCTCCGACGCGATCACGGCACCCGATTCGCCCGGCTCCGCCTCAGGAAACACCGGCGACGCGGCCCACGGATCGAAGGTGTCGGCCTCGGACGCCTCCTCAGCAGGCACGGCCCCAGCTTCAGCGGAGGCCGGCGAACCGGACGGGGGAAGCTGTACACCGGCCCCCGACGACGATTCGGCGTCTCCCTCCCCCGCGGCGGCCGGTGCCGCAGACCAGGACGCCGCCGGGTCCACCTCGGACGGCACCCCGGACTCCGACGCGGCATCAGGCGCTACAGGGACCGGCGAACCGGACCGGGAAGGCCCTACACCCGCCCCCGACGACGATTCGGCGTCTCCCTCCCCCGCAGCGGCCGGTTCCGCAGACCAGGACCCGGGCAGGTCGGCTCCGGACGGCACGTCAGAAGCCTGAGCGACACCGGACTCCACCGGCTCCGCCTCGGGAAACACCGGCGACGCGGCCCACGGATCAAAAGCGTCAGCCTCAGACGCCTCCTCAGCAGGCACGGCCTCAGCCTCAGCGGAGGCCGGCGAACCGGACGGGGGAACCTGTACACCGGCTCCCGACGACGATTCGGCGTCTCCCTCCCCCGCAGCGGCCGGTGCCGCAGACCAGGACGCCACCGGGTCCACCTCGGACGGCACCCTGGACTCCAACGCGGCACCGGACTCCACCGGCTCCGCCTCAGGAAACACCGGCGACGCGGCCCACGGATCAAAGGCGTCAGCCTCGGACGGCTCCCCCGCACCCGACGCGGCAGGCACGGCCCCAGCCTCGGCAGAGGCCGGCGAACCGGACCGGGAAGCCCGTACACCCGCCCCCGACGACTCGGCGTCCCCATCCCCGGCAGCACCCCGCGACGCCGTCGGGTCGACCTCGGACGGCACCCCGGTCTCCGGCTCGGGCGCGGGGAAAGCCGGAGGCGCGGACCAGGGGTCCAATGGCTCCGAGCCGGGTGGCTCGGGCGTCGCCGGAAGGTCGGCGGCAGCCCCCCGCACGGGTCCGTGACCTTCCGGGTCGGCCTCGGGCCCGGTGCCAGGGGCCTCCTCCGGTGACTGCGGCTCCGCCGCGTACCTCGGGTCATGCTCGGGCCCCGCGACCTCCGGCGCCTCCGCGGGAACCGCCTCGCCCGAGCCGGGCTGTCTCGGCCACGGTTCCTGGTCGCCCGTCCGAGGCGCCGCCTCGGGCGCGGCGTGGCGCGATGTGCGCGGCTGCGTCGCCGGGTCGCCCGCCGGGCCGGCGAACCACGAGTCGCGGGGGCCCGCCTGCCGCTCGGGCTCCACGGGCTCCGGCGCGGCGGCCTGCTGCGGGTCCCGCACACCCTGCTCCTGCGCCGCTTCGGGCGCCTCGGCTCTCGCGTTCCGGGCGAGGGACTGCCGGGCGAACCAGGACTCGCGGGCCCCCGGCTCCGGTTGCGTCTCCGGCTCGGGCGCCCGGGACGGCGCGGGACCCGGGGGTACGTCAAAGGTCGGCGGGGCCGCCCATACGTCCCAGGGCTGGGTCTCCCGGCCGGCCGGCGGCACCGGTGGCACCGGCGGAGCCGAAGCGGCCGTCGGTTCCGGCGCCGCCTCCGGGACCCGGCCCACTCCCAACGGCCGCCGCCCGGCGCCCCGTTCGTTACCCTGCCGCCCGTCCGGGTCGCCCGGTGCCGGAGTCGAGCCGTAGCCTCGCCGCTCGGCGGGGCCCTCCGGTGGGGCGGGCAGCGTGGCCGCGCGCCAGGGCGCCGGACCGCCGGGGCCGAGACCTCCCTCGTCCTCGGGCGGGAACTCCCGCCCGTCCCCTACCGGTTCCTGACCGTCGTCGCGGTCCTGTCCGGGGGCACCCGGCGGCGGAACCGGCGGCCCGGCGGAAGGAGGCGGGCCCGGCGGCTCGTAGGGCGGTGGCGGCGCGTCCCGCGTCGGGCGGGGCCAGGAGGGCGGCGGCGGGGGCGCGGTCGGGCGCCGCAAGCGAAGCGTTTCCGCACGGGGCGGCGGGGGCGGCGCCATCGCGTTCAGCGCCGAGTCGAAGTGCGCGTCGATCGAGTCGCCGCCGGAGCGGGGCCCGGGGCGGAGTTCGGGGCGAGGTTCTGGGCGAGGTGCGGACCGGGGCGCGGAGCGCGGGCCAGGACCCGTGTCCGGGCCGCCGGCCGGCCTGCCACGCGGCGCGGACGTACCGCCCTCCGCGGCCTCCTCGTCGTACAACTGCCGCCACCAGTCGTCCTCTTGGCTGCCCTGCGCATCGCCCTGCTGGCTCATGCCCTTATTGTCCACCGCGGCGGGCGACGGGAAACGCGAAACGCCGGGTGCCGGCCCCGTCCCCGCCGCGCGGCACCACCCCGGACGTGCCGCGCGCTTCCCGCCGACCGGGCCGATCCCCCTGCGATACGGGCTTCGGTGGCAGGCGGCGCGCCGGGACGAGAGGATGATCGCGGCGCAAAGCCGCCGTGGCTCTTTTCCGCCAGGCCGGGTCGCCCGTCGACCCGAACCGATCCGTACCGACCCGTGCCGCCGCAGCACTGCGTCACCGCACTACCGCACCACGGCAGAACCGCGTCACGCACCACCACGAACGACCGCAGGAAAACGAGGGGGGCTTCGTTGCTCGGCGCCATCGGCCTGACCGACATACAAGAATCGGCGTACCGCGCCCTGGTGGGCCTGGGCGCCGCCGACGTGGGCGATCTGTCGCACCGGCTCGGCCTGCCGGAGGACGACGCCGGGCGGGTGCTGCGCCGGCTGGAGGGGCACGGCCTGGTCGCGCGGTCCTCGGCCCGGCCGGGCCGGTGGGTCGCCGCGCCGCCGGCCGTCGCGCTGAACGCCCTGCTCACCCGGCAGCGCCGCGAGCTGGAACGGGCGGAGCTCGCCGCCGCCGAACTGGCCGCCGGATTCCGGGCGGAGGCCGGCGAGCCGGCCGTGCACGATCTGATCGAGGTGGTGACGGGCGCGGACGCGGTCGCCCAGCGGTTTCTCCAGTTGCGGTTCGGTGCGCGGAGCGAGGTGTGCGCCTTGGTGACGGACCCGGCGGCGACGGTCACCGGGGCGGCGCACCCCGCGCACCCCGCGCACCCGTCGGACCCCGCAGACCACTCCGACCGCCGGGCGTACCCCGAGGACACCGCAGGGGAGAGGACGGGGCCGCCCGTGATCCATCGCGTCGTGGTGGAGCGCGCCGCGCTGACCGGGGCTCAGGGCTTCGCCGAACTGACCGCCGCGCTCGGCCGTGACGAGCAGGTGCGGGTGGTGGACCGGGTGCCGGCGAGGCTTCTGGTGGCCGACCGTGCGACCGCGCTGGTGCCGCTGACCCGGCGACTGGCCGAGCCCGCCACGCTGGTGGTGCGGGCCGGCGGGCTGCTGGAGTCGCTGATCGGGCTCTTCGAGGGGGTGTGGCGGCAGGGGATGCCGCTGCGGCTGGAAGGCGCGGGCCTCGTCACCGAGGAGGTGCCCGAGCAGCCGGACCGCACCGATCTGCGGATCCTCTCACTGCTGCTGGCCGGACTGACCGACGCCTCGGTCGCCAAGCAGCTCGATCTGGGGCTGCGGACCGTCCAGCGGCGCGTCAAGGGGCTGATGGAGATCGCCGGGGTGACGACCCGGCTGCAACTGGGCTGGCAGGCGTACGAACGGGGCTGGGTGGCCCGCGAGGCGCGGTGACGGTGCGGCGGCGGACCGGTGGGGCGGCGGGTGGCGGACCGGTGGGGCGCTGAGGGGTGGATGAGAGGTGGCGAAGCGGTAGCTGGCCGGCGGCGACCGGCGGCCGGCGGGCGTGGCGGCCGCCCGGCGGGTGGCCCAGTCCGGGCGGGCGGCGCTGTCGCTCTTCGGGCAGGGTTGCCTTCATGGGGACCCCTGAGTTGAGCCTGATCGGCGCGGTGATGGTGCTCGGGCTGGTCGGTGTGGCGGCTCCCGGTGTGCCCGGGGCGCTGCTGGTGTGGGCGTCGGTGCTGTGGTGGGCGGCCCTGGTGCACACCACGCTGGCCTGGGGTGTCCTGGCGGGGGCGACCGTCGTGCTCGTGGCGGCCGAGTCCGTGGTCTGGCTGCTCCCGTCCCGCCGGATCACGGAGTCGGGCGTCACCTGGCGGACCGTGCTCAACGCGAGCGGGGTCGCGATCGCCGCCTTCTGGGTGCTGCCCGTCGTGGGCGCCCTGCTCGGCTTCGTCGGGTCGATCTACCTGACCGAGCGCCACCGCCTGGGCGGCGGCCACGGCGGCGCCCGCGCGGCCACTCGCCGCGTCATGCGCACGGTCGGCAATTCCGTCCTGGTCGAACTGCTGGCCTGCCTCCTCATCACCGGAACCTGGCTGGGCGCGGTGCTGGCGAGCTGACCACGGCGTTCAGCTTCCTGGCGCCCAGGAACTCGGCACCGTCGCCGATCGGCATCGCCGCGGATCGGCGACCGACCAACCGCCCCACGGTGACCGCCGCCCACCCGCCCCTGGCCGGGTCCGACGCCCGCCCGCCCCCGAGCGGGCGGCCGCAGCCGCCCAGCGCCCGCGCCCCTCAGTAGCCCAGGGTGAACCGGGCCTGACGGTGTGCGGGATTCTCGACCTCGTCGGCGAACCGCCGGTGGTCAGCGGGCGCCCGCCGGCCGGACCTTGGAGGCTGATCTCGGGGAGCGGCTCGACCTGATCGTCCGGGACCACCCAGGGCGGGACCAAGTGCGCACGGACGATCTGGAGCAGGCCCTTGCCGAGCCGGAACACCTCGTCGGCGCGGCGTGCGGTGGCGAACGGCCCGGCCAGGGCGAAGTCCTCGGTGACGTCCGCCGGGCACTCCCGCGCCGCGGCCAGGAACTCGCCGCGGCCGACGCGGGCACAACGCCACCCCGACCGGCCGCGACGTCACGCCGGACACCGCGTTCTCCCAGGCCGGGCAGACCGGGCAGACCGGCGGCGCCGCGTCGCCGGAGGGAGACGGCCCGAGGAGACCGTGGGGCTGACGAGAAAAACCAAAAACCACCGGGACCACCCAGAGAGCGCTCTCACGCTCCGGCCCGTGACCGGATACGCTGTGCCCTGCCGATATTCACCCGGGGATTTTTGTTATCCGCGCGCCGAGGAGCCCTCCGTGTCCGACCCGACCTTCGCGCCCCGTCCCACCCTGGAGGCCGTCGCGGCGCGGGCCGGTGTCTCGCGGGCGACCGCCTCGCGGGTGGTGAACGGCAGCGAGGGCGTACGGGCACCGCTCGCCGAACGCGTGCGGCAGGCCGTGGACGAACTCGGTTACGTGGCCAACCAGGCCGCCCGCACCCTGGTCACCCGGCGCAACGACGCCATCGCCGTGGTGGTGGCCGAACCGGAGACCCGCTTCTTCACCGACCCGTTCTTCGCCCAGCAGGTACGCGGCATCAGCCGTGAACTGACCGCGCACAACAACCAGTTGGTGCTGCTGCTGACCGAAGGCGCGGCAGACTTCGGCCGGGTGGGGCGCTATCTGGCCGGCGGTCACGTGGACGGGGCGCTGATCTTCTCGCTGCACGCCGACGACTCGCTGCCCATCCTCGCCCGCAAGGCCGGCGTGCCCACGGTGATAGGGGGACGGCCCGGCTGGTCGGACGCCGAGACGCTCTACGTCGACTGCGACAACCGGGGCGGTGCGCGGGCAGCGGTAGGTCATCTGCTCGGCCTCGGCCGGCGCCGGATCGCGCACATCGCGGGGCCCCTGGACCAGACCGCCTCGGTCGACCGGCTGGACGGCTTCCGCGACGCACTGCCGGACATCGACCCGCGGCTGATCGCCGAGGGCGACTTCACCCCGGAGGGCGGCGCCCGGGCGATGGCCGAACTGCTGGATCGCTGGCCCGACTTGGACGCGGTGTTCGCGGCCTCCGACGTGATGGCGTCGGGCGCGCTGCGGGTGCTGCGGAACCGCGGGCTGCGGGCACCGGACGACGTCGCGGTGGTCGGCTTCGACGACATCGTGTCGGTCTCCGAGTGGACCGACCCGCCGCTGACGACGATCCGCCAGGACATCGAGGAGATGGGCCGGATGATGGCCCGGCTGCTGCTGCGCAGCGTGTCGCCTTCGGCGATGGCGGACGGGGTGCCGGCGCTGTCGTCGATCGTGACCCCCACCCACCTGGTCGTACGGCAGTCGGCCTAGGCCGTGTCTGACAAATAGCGTCGTCCGCCCGCAGGGCGGGGCCCGCGGCGTCTGGTGCGTGCGCTCGCAAGGCGGAGGGTCGTCCTCGTAGTGGGCCTACTCGGACGACTCCGACAACGCAGCGAGCGTGCGTGCCAGGCGTCGCGGGGCAGGCGGGATTTGTCAGACACGGCCTAGCGCGTGTTTTAGATGTCCCTCCCCCAGCTGCCGCTGGGGCCCGCCGCCCTTGCGATCTGGGGGTAGGTCTGGGGGAGCACCAGACGCCGTGAGCCACGCCCTGCGGGCGGACGACGCTCTTCTCAAGCACGGCCTAGCCGTACCGATCACGGCCGACTGCACGCTTCACCGCCCCTGTCTCGTCCTGCTGAACTCGGCGACGCTCGCCGGCTCGGTGGGCCGGGGGCGGCAGGAGATGCCCCTTTGGGACGGTGGCGATCCGCGGGTGCGTTGTGGTCGGGCGCGCAGTTCCTCGCGCCCCTTGCGGGGCCGCCTCGAAGGGGCCCGCCACCATCGCCTTTCCGCCCGCTCCGGCACCCCGGGCCGCCCCCCTGGGCGCCGGTCGGCCGCGCCCGATTCCGCCGCCCGCGGCAAGCGGGACCACCTCCGCACATCCGGTGAACTCCTCTCGCCCGACCGTGGGTTGGAAACGCCGGGCAACGGGAATGTCACGGTCAGGCAGCGAAAGTGATGGTGCGGTGAAGGCCGCGCGCAGGGCGAGGAGGGTTCGGCATGGCCTACAGCGTGATTCTGGGGATCGTGATCGTCGTACTCGTGGTCGCCGGTGTCATCGGTTCGTTCTGGAGCGCGGGCAGTCCGCTCGGGGTCCGACGGCGACACGGCCGGGGTGACGGGGCCGGCTGACCGGCCGCTCACCACGGCTCTCGGGCCGCGGCGGCCGTCGATGGGACCGACGACCGCCGCCATGGCCGGCTTGACGGCTTGACCGGTCAACCCGGCGAATCAGCCCGGCGGATCAGCCCGGCGAACCCGCCCCGCCCGTCAGAACACGCGCCCGTGGCGGTGCCCGCCGCCTCCGCCGCGCTTGCGCTCGTACATCTCCCGGCCCGCCGCCGACCGTTGTTTCCACTCGCGCCGCATCTCCGACCGCAGCCGCTGGTCGGTCCGGGAGGCGATCCACAGGTTCTCCCGCAGCAGCTTGCGGTAGCTCTCCAGCCGGCGGTGCGTCAAGGCGCCCTCCTCCAGCGCGGCGAGCACCGCGCAGCCGGGTTCCGTCCCGTGCGAGCAGTCCTGGAAACGGCAGCTCTCGGCGAGCAGGTGGATCTCGGCGAAGACCTGGCCGAGCCCGGACTCGGCGTCCCACAGCCCGACCCCGCGCAGCCCCGGCGTGTCGATCAGTACGCCGCCGCCGGGCAGCGGCAGCAGATCCCGGGTGGTCGTGGTGTGCCGGCCCTTCCCGTCGGCGTCCCTGGTGGCCTGTACCTCCTGCACCTCCTGGCCCAACAGGGCGTTGGCGAGTGTGGACTTGCCCGCACCCGACTGTCCGAGCAGCACCGCGCTCCCGCGGTCGAGCGCCGCCGACAGGATGTCGAGCCCCTCGCCCTCGGCCGCGCTCGCCACGACCACCAGCACCCCGGGTGCGGCGGCCTCGGTGTCGGCGAGCAGATGGGTGGTGTCCGGCACCAGATCCGCCTTGGTCAGGACGACGACCGGCTGCGCCCCGCTCTCCCAGGCGAGCGAGAGGAACCGCTCAAGACGCCCGAGGTCGAGTTCGGCCGCGAGCGACATACAGACCACGGCGTGGTCCACGTTGGCGGCGAGCACCTGCCCCTCGGACCGCTTGGAGGACGTCGACCGTACGAACGCCGTTCTGCGTGGCAGCAGTTCACGGACGAACCGCGGCTCGGCGCCCACCGGGTCAAGGGCCGCCCAGTCCCCGGTGCACACGATCCGCATCGGGTCGGCGGGCATCACCAGCGCGGTGTCCGCCCGCACCGGCCCGGCGGCGGTGAAGACGTCACACATGTTCCGATCCACCCGTACGACCCGCCCGGGCACCAGCCCCCGCGCGTCGTACGGCGCGAACTCCGCCTCCCACACGTCGTCCCACCCATAGGGCACGAGAGCATGCGAGGAAGCCGAGACAAAAGAGAAAGACAAGGGGAAACCCTTCAAACAGGGCCCCGGCGGCACGCGCACTCACGCGCGGCGAAGAAGAGGAGTCAGCCGGAGGCCACGGAGGTGAACCGCACGATCAACTGAAGACGGGCAGCGCCCAGCACAGAGACAGCCATCGGGTCACACCTCCCTGATCCTGCACGAGCCGATCCGGGCGGCCGATCGGCACCCGGGAGAACGCAACCGACCTTAGCGGCGCTGATTCCGCCGCGCCAGCACATTTACGCCGACGGGGCGGGCGAGCCGGTCTCCGAGGTGCCGGCCGCGGACGGGGCGGCGCCCGGCGCCTCGGCGGCCGGCTCGCGGAGCGGAAAGTGGCAGGCCGCCACATGGCCGGGGCCGAAGGACCGCAGCGCCGGCTCCTCGTGCGCGCAGCGCTCGCGTGCCAGCGGGCAGCGGGTCCGGAAGCGGCACCCCGAGGGCGGCGAGACCGGGCTCGGCAGCTCACCGCCCACGCCCGCGCCGCCCTTGGCCCGCTCCACCCGCGGGTCCGGTTCCGGCACGGCGGCCAGCAGCCCGGCGGTGTAGGGATGGGCGGCGCGCAGGTGGATGTCGTCCGCGGCGCCCGCCTCGACCAGCCGGCCCAGGTACATCACGCCGATCCGGTCGGCGAGGTAGCGGATCACCGCGAGGTCGTGGGAGATGACGACGTAGGACAGGCCGTGCGCCGCCTGGAGCCGCTTCATCAGGTTGAGCACCTGGGCGCGTACGGAGACGTCGAGCGCGGAGACCGGCTCGTCGGCGACGATCAGCTTCGGGGTGAGCGCCAGTGCCCTGGCGAGCCCGATCCGCTGGCGCTGGCCGCCGGAGAACTCGTGCGGGAAGAGCTCGACGGCCCGCTCGGGCAGGCCGACCTCGGCCAGCAGTTCGGCGACCCGGGCCTGCTGCTCGCGGGCGGTGCCGATGCCCTGGATCCGCAGCGGTTCGCGCAGGATCGCGCCGACCCGCATCCGGGGGTCGAGGGAGGAGAAGGGGTCCTGGAAGACCATCTGGAGGTCACGGCGGCGCCGGCGCAGTTCCCGGCCGCGCAGCCCGCTGATGTCGGTTCCGTCCAGGGTGACGGCGCCGGCGTCGGGCCGGTCGAGGCCGACCAGCAGCCGGCCGAGGGTGGTCTTGCCGCAGCCCGACTCCCCGACCAGGCCGAAGGTCTCGCCGGGGCCGAGGGTGAAGGAGACGCCGGAGACGGCGTGCACCACGCGCCGGCCGCGGCCGGGCAGCCGGCCGCCGCGGACCGGGAACTCCCGGACCAGGCCGCGCGCTTGGAGCAGCGGCGCGGCGGGTCCCGGGCCGGACACGGCGGCGGGACGCGGGACGACGGCGCTGGGCGCCGGGGGCAGCGGCCCGTCGGTCGGGTGCCAGCAGGCGTAGCGGTGCTCGTCCGGGCCGGTGAGCCGCGGCTCCTCGGTACGGCACCGGTCGGTGGCGTACGAGCAGCGTTCGGCGAAGCGGCAGCCGGCCGGCGGGTCGGTGAGGTCCGGCGGCAGCCCGGGGATGGTGGGCAGTGGCCTGGCCGGATCCTGGGTGAGCCGCGGCACCGAGGCGAGCAGGCTCTGGGTGTACGGGTGGCGCATGCCGCGGAAGAGCCGTTCGGTCGCGGTGCTCTCGGCGATGCGTCCCGCGTACATCACGTTGACCCGGTCGGCCTGGCCCGCGGTGACGCCCATGTCATGGGTGATCAGGATCATCGCCATGCCGAGCCGGGACCGCAGATCGGCGAGGAGGGCGAGGATCTGGGCCTGGATGGTGACGTCGAGGGCGGTGGTGGGCTCGTCGGCGATCAGCAGCCGGGGCTCGTTGGCCAGCGCCATGGCGATCAGTACCCGCTGCCGCTGGCCGCCGGACAGCTGGTGCGGGTAGTCGCCGAGGCGTTCGCGGGGGTGCGGCAGACCGACCAGGCCGAGCACCTCGGTGGCCCGTTCGGCGGCTTCCCGCCGGGTGCCGCCGCGGTGCAGCAGTACGGGTTCCGCGACCTGGTGGCCGATCGTCTTGGTGGGGTCCAGGGAGGTCATGGGGTCCTGGAAGACCATGGCGATGTCGTTGCCGCGGACCTTGCGCAGCTCACGCTCGGGCAGCCCGACCAGCTCGCGCCCGTCGAGGACGACGGAGGAGCCGTCGACCAGCGCGCCGCCGGGTGGCAGCAGTCCCATCAGGGACAGGCCGGTCATGGACTTGCCGCAGCCGGACTCGCCGACCAGGCCCAGGGTCTCCCCCGCCTCCAGGGTGAAGGACACGTCCTCGACGGCCCGTACGGTGCCGCGGCTGGTTCTGATGTGGGTGGTGAGGTTCCGTACCTCAAGGAGGGGAGCCATGCCGTTCCTCGCGTTCTTGGCGTTCTTCGCGGTCGCGCCGGCCGCCGGCTCCCGCGCGGGGGCCGGCGGGCCGGGGGCGGTCACGGACCTTGCAGGCGGACGTCCAGGGCGTCGTGGACGGCGTCGCCGATGAGATTGAAGGCGATCACCGTGAGGATGAGGATCGCCGCCGGCGGATAGACCAGCCACCAGTAGCCGTCGTAGAGGTAGTTGAGGCCGTTGGAGAGCATGGTGCCCCAGTCGGCGTGCGGCGGCGGCAGTCCGAGGCCGAGGAAGCTGAGCGTCGACAGGGTGAGGATCGAGTCGGCGACGGTGAAGGTGGCGCTGACGATGATGACACCGGCCGCGTTCGGCACCAGATGGCGCAGCACCACGCGCCGCCCGGTGCCGCCCATCATTCGCGCGGCCTGCACGAACTCCCGTGTCCGCAGCGTCAGTACCTCACCTCTGACCAGGCGGGCCGCCGCGAGCCAGGAGAGCAGCGAGAGCAGGACGATGATCATCCACAGGCTCGGGGTGAACATCGTCACCATGATCAGCAGCAGCACCAGGCCGGGGATGGCGAGCAGGGTGTCGATGACCCGCATCATGACCGCGTCGACGATGCCGCCGACGTATCCCGCCACGGCGCCGTAGAGGGTGCCGATCACGGTCGTGGCGATGGCCACCGCGAAGCCGAGTTCCAGTGAGGACTGCCCGCCGGTCATCAGCCGCCCCAGCACGTCGTACCCGGAGGTGTCGGTGCCGAGCGGGTACGTGCCGCCGGGCGGCAGTTCCTCCAGGTCGAGCCGGACGGTGACCTGGTCGGTCCGGTGGAGCAGCGGTCCGATGAAGCAGAACGCGGCGATGACCACGACCATGCCGATGCCGACGAGCGCCCGGCGGTTGCGCAGGAACGCGGCGGCGAGCAGCCTTCCGGAGCCGCGCCCGGCGGTCGGCGTGCCCGCGGGCGGCGGTGGACCCGCGGCGGGTCGTCCGAGCGGCTCGGCCGGGTCCGGTGGTCCGGCCGCTGGCCGGCCGGCGTCATGCGTGGTCATAGCGGATCCGGGGGTCGAGGAGGCTGTAGGCGATGTCGGCGACGAGGCTGCCGACGACGGTGGCCACCCCGACCACCAGCGTCGAGCCGAGCAGGATCGGATAGTCCTTGCTGGTGGCGGCCTGGAAGAACAGCAGCCCCATGCCCGGGTAGTTGAAGACCGATTCGGCGATCACCGCGCCGGTGACGATGCCCGGGGCCGCGAGTCCGAGGACGGTGATGACCGGCAGCAGGGAGTTGCGCAGGACGTGCCGGAACAGCACCAGACGTTTGGGCAGTCCCTTGGCGCTCGCCACCAGCACGTAGTCCTGGGCGAGGGTGTTGATGGCCGAGGACCGCATGTAGCGGCTGAAGCCGGCCACGCTGACCAGGGTCAGCGTGACCACCGGCAGCACCAGGGCGCGCGGGTCGCCCAGGATCCCGGCGACCGACTCGGCCTGCGGCGCCTGGGACGGCAGCAGGTGGAGCTGCACCGAGAAGAGCGCGACCAGCAGCAGCGCGAAGAAGAAGTCCGGCATCGAGTACAGCACGAAGGCGACGATGGTGAAGGCGTGGTCGGCGACCCGGCCCCGCCGGACCGCCTGGTAGATCCCCATCGGCAGGGCGATCACCAGGGCGGTCAGCGTGGACAGCCCCAGCAGCACGGCGTCGCGCGGCACACGCTGGGCGATCAGTGTGGAGACCGGCTGGTGCAGCGAGTACGACGTGCCGAAGTCGCCCTCGCACGCCTGCTTCACGAAGGTGGCGAACTGCGCCGCCAGCGGCCGGTCGAGGCCGTTGGCGGCGTTGAACACCGCTATCCGCTCGGCGTTGGCCTTGGTCCCGAGGGTGGCTCGGGCGGCGCTGCCGGGTTCGAGGTGGATCAGCAGGAACGTCACCAGCATGACGCCGATCACCACCACGAGCGCCTGGCCGGTCCTGCGCAGAAGGTAGCTGGTCACAGCGGGCCCGTCATGACGTGTAGGACCAGTCCTCGAAGTTGAGCCCGCCACTGAACGGGTTGAGCGGCACGACGCCTTGCAGCTTGGTCCGGTAGACCAGGATGCTGCTGCGCAACGGGAGCCACAGCCAGGGCAGTTGCTGCGCGGCGTAGTCCTCGTAGTCGAAGAACGCCTGGGTCGAGGAACCGTACTCGGTGGCCTTGATCAGCGCGTCCATCTTCGGGTCGGAGTAGCCGCCGGAGTTGCCCGAGCCGCCGGTGTTGAAGAACCCGTCTCCGTTGGGGTAGAGCTCGTACGGTTCGTAGCCGAAGCTCGCCAACTGCCAGCCGCACCCGCCGGCCGGGTGGGACTTCGCGGTGCAGGTGCCGATCTGGCCGATCAGGGTGTTGAACGGCTCCGACTTGAGGTTGAGGGTGATGCCGGCGCTCGCCTCGGAGGATTTGATCGCCGCGTTCTGCTGGTCCGTGGTGGTCCGGCCGGAGGAGTAGAGCAGGTTGAAGGTGAGCGGCTGGCCCGCGGTGATGCCGGCGCCGCACTGGGCCGGACCGGTGCCGGGGCGCTGGCACGTCGAGGCGCCGCCGGGCACCACCTTCCAACCGTGCGACTGGAGCAGCGACTTGGCCTTCTCCGGCGAGAACGGGTAGGGCCCGCCCGCCTTTTCGAGCGCCGAGGCCCACGTGCCCTGGGCCTTGACCGGCACCGGTCCGTTGCCCGGGTCGGCGTAGCCGCTGTAGACCTTGGAGACGAGCTGCGGGCGGTTGATCAGCGACTGGAGGGCCTGGCGGATGTAGAGCTGGCGCAGCAGCGGCCCGGCACTGGAGTTGTAGAGGTTCGGAATGATCTCGGCGACGCCGGGGATGGCGACGCTCGCGATCGAGTACCCGCTCGACCGCAGCGCCTCCGCCTGCTTGACGTCGTTGAGCGGCAGTCCGGCCACGTCGAGGGAACTGCCCGAGCGCAGCGCGTTGATCTCCGGGGTGTCGGAGGTGAAGGGCGTCTCGACCAGCTTGTCGATGGCCGGCTTCGCGGGTCCTGAGTACTGCTTGTTGGGCACGTAGCTGTAGTAGCCGTTGCTGCGGAACTCCGAGAGCTGCCAGGGTCCGTCGACCACCTTCCACAGCGGGTTGGTGGCGAAGTCCTTGATCTTGGCGCCCTCCTTCTGGAGGAAGGAGTAGACCGCCTTCGCGCCCGCGGTGGTGGTGTCCTGGTCGCCGACGGCGCCGGTGGCGGAGGTCTTGTCCCAGGCGTGCTGGGGCAGCAGCGGGATGGTGGCGAGGACGTCGTCGGTGTAGAAGTCCGGGTTGTACGCCTGGGTGAGGTCCAGGACGACGGTGTGGGCGTCGGGTGTGGTGACCTTGGAGACGTCGTCGGGGAAGAGTCCCTGGATGTGGGACGCCCAGTTGGCGGCGTTGGCCTTGAGCAGGTTGTAGACGAAGGTGAAGTCCCGGCTGGTGACGGGCTTGCCGTCGGACCAGTTCCAGCTCTTGAGGTGGATGGTGAGCCACCGGTTGCCGCCGGAGTAGTCGAGGGAGGAGAAGAGGCTCTTCTCCTTGTTCACCACCGACTTGGCGCCGTCGCCCGAGTAGACGAGGTACGGCCACAGGTTCTCGCTGAGGTTGGCGTTGTAGCCGTTCTGGTTGGTCGCGGGGACCAGCGGGAAGATGAAGTCGGGCGACGCCCCCACCTCGGCGACGGTGACGGTCCCGCCGTGCTTGACCGGTCCCTTGGACGCGGTCGCGCTCTGTCCGCTGGCGATCGGGCTGTGACTGCCGCCCGTGCACGCCGCGGCGGCCATCGCCAGGACCACGCCCACGACGGCGGCCCTCGTTCGTCGGACAGCGCGCATGCGTCCGGACACCCTCACCGCTCCCACGACACCACTCCCAAAAACGCCAATAGCGAACGTACTGGTCAGGGGCACGACAATGTGCTTTCGGGGTCTACCCGCTGTCTCAGCGGTCCACCCCCGGGATCGTCCATCTTTTGATCAACAACAGCTTGGGGCGCGATTGTTGCGGGGCCACGACAGCGACATGTCACCCCTGGCGGCTTCCAGGAGTCCGCGCTCCTGGGCATCCGGCCGATGGCGGTGTTCGGCTAGTCGCGGCCCTCGGCGGTGGGGGCAGTGTCGGCGGCGTCAGCCGCGTCGGCGGCGAGGAGCTGGCGGAGGAGGTGTTCGTCGGCGGCCGGGAGGTTGGCGACGAAATGCGTCAACACCGCTTCGCGGTCCGGGAGTTCGTCCAGGACACCCTGCATACGGCGGGCCGCGAGGCCGGACTCGTCGGTGGCCGGGCTGTAGGCGTAGGCGCGGCCGCGCTGCGCGCGGTCGAGGAGCCGCTTGGTGTGCAGCCGGCTCAGCACCGTCACCACCGTGCTGTAGGAGAGCCGCCGGCTCAGCCGGTCGACCACTTCACCGGCGGTCAGCGGCGTCCCCGCCCGGTGGAGGGCCGCGAGTATGTCGGCCTCCAGCGCGCCGTTAGGCCGCTTGCGGCCCGGATCGTGGATGTCGTCCGGCATGCGTTTGCCATTCCTCCGGTCGTCTTCTAGATTCGCCATGAGCTTCTACACCGGTGTAGAAGTTCGCCCGCTCTGCCAGTGTGCCACGCCGCCCCGGCCGCGGGGTGCGCCGGGCTCGACCCCCAGCCCCATCGCGTACGGCTCGCTCCTACGTCCCCGAGGGATCCCCGTGTCCGATCTGTCCTACCTCCAGGCCGTGGTGATCGGCGGCCTCCAAGGGATCACCGAGCTCTTCCCCGTCTCCAGCCTCGGCCACTCGGTCCTCGTGCCCGCCCTGATCGGCGGCTCCTGGCAGCACCTGGTCACCGAGAACGCCGACGGCAACTCGTCGGGTTCCCCCTACCTCGCCTTCGTCGTCGCCCTGCACGTGGCCACCGCGCTCGCCCTGCTCGCCTTCTTCCGGCGGGACTGGGCCCGGATCATCCGCGCGTTCGGCACCACGCTGCGTACGCACAAGGTGCGGACGTCCACCGAACGGCTCGCCTGGCTGATCGTGGTCGCGACCGTGCCGGTCGGGCTGACCGGCCTGGTCCTGGAGCGCACCTTCCGCACCCTTTTCGCCAAACCGCTGGCCGCGGCGGTCTTCCTCACCCTCAACGGACTCCTCCTGCTCCTCGGCGAGCGGCTGCGCCGGACCTCGCAGGCCCGCGCTGTCACGGCGCCCGCGGTGGAGACCCTGGAGACCGTGTCCGTCGGCGACGGCCCGGTGCCGGCCGGGCCCACCGGGAGTCTCTACGGAGTGACGGACCGCCCGGCGGCCCAGCCGAGCCCGTCCGCCCCGCCAGCCCCATCAAAATCCTCAAGCCCCTGGGTCGACGGACTCCGCCCGGGAGCGCGCAGCCGGACCCTGGACACGCTCAGCTACAAGGAAGCGGGCGTCATCGGCCTCTTCCAGACCCTGGCCCTCTTCGCCGGCATCAGCCGCTCCGGCATCACCATGGTCGGCGGGCTGCTGCGCGGCCTGGACCACGAGGACGCCGCCAAGTTCTCCTTCCTGCTGGCCACCCCGGTCATCCTGGCCGCCGGCCTGCTGAAGCTGCCCAGCCTGACCGGCCCGGCCGCGGCCGACATCCACGGCCAGGTGCTGGCCGGCTTCCTCACCGCGGGTGTCGCCGCCTACGCGGCCGTCCGTTTCCTCTCCCGGTACTTCACCACCCGCACCCTCACCCCGTTCGCCGTCTACTGCCTGCTGGCCGGCGCGATCAGCATCGTGCGCTTCGCCTGACGGCCCGCCGGCGCACGGCTATCCACGCCCGGCTCAGCGGCCGGGAAGAGCGTTCAGGAACCAGCTCAGCCGCCATGCCTCGCCGTCCGCCCGGTGATCGGCCGCCCACTTGACCGTGGCGATCAGCACCGAGAGCTCGGCGTGCAGCCACGCCAGCGCCTGGCCCTCGTCCGCGAACGTCTCGGGTTTGACCTTCGGCACCCGCCGGCCGGCCGGCACCATCTGCCGCCTCGGACCGGTGGTGATCAGGCGGCTGGCGGCGTCCGCGGAGAACACGTAGTAGCTGAGCAGCCGGTCGACGGTCTCGGCCCGCTCCGCCTCGGTGTCGCCCGCCCGGCTCAGCTCGTCCCCATAGGCGCCGAGCAGGTCGTGGCAGGTGTAGCGGCCGGGGACGGGTTCGTCGAGCAGGTGGACCCGGCGCAGTTCGTCGAGCAGGATCCGGGCCCGGCGCACCGGGAGGTCGGCGGCCACCGCGGCCGCCGCCGGGGTGATCTCCGGGCCGGGGTGGAGGGAGAGCAGCCGGAAGAGGCGCGCGGTCTCCGGCGCGAGGGAGTCGTACGACCAGGAGAACGCGATCCGCGCGTTCTCCGACGGGTCCCCGCCGAGCGAGAGGGCGTCGAGGCCCTCGTGCGTGTCGCGCAGCGGTCCGCTGATCCGGTCGAGGCCGGCGCCGGGAAGGTGCGCGGTACGGGCCGTGACGATGGCGAGGGCGAGCGGCAGCCCGGCGCAATAGGCGATGATCTCGTCGGCCGCCTCCGGCTGGGCGGTGATCCGGCTGTCGCCGAGCGCCCGGACCAGGTATTCATGGGCCTCGGCGGTGTCGAAGGGCCCGAGGTGGACGTTGTGCGCCTGGTGCGCGACGGTCAGCCCGGGTATCTGGTTGCGGCTGGTGACCAGGGTCAGACAGCCGGGTGTGCCGGGGAGCAGCGGCCGGACCTGGTCGATGTCGCGGGCGTTGTCGAGCAGGAGCAGCACCCGCCGCTCGGCGACCGCGCTGCGGTAGAGCGCCGACCGGGCCGCCAGGGAGGCGGGGATCTCACCGGGCGGCACACCGAGGGCGCAGAGGAAATCAGCGAGCGCGTCGGCCGGTTCGACGGCGGCGACGTCGTCGACACCGTGCAGGTTGACGTAGAGCTGCCCGTCCGGGAAGTGCTCCTTGACCAGGTGCGCGGCCTGTGTGGCGAGCGTGGTCTTGCCGACGCCCGGCATGCCGTGGATCACGCAGGTGACGGCGGTGTCGGGGGCGGCCGGGTCCAGCGCCAGGGCGATCACCCGGTCGCAGGGCTCCTTCCGGCCGACGAACCGAGGCAGTGGCGCGGGCAACTGCGCCGGGGTGATCCGCGGTACGGCGCGAACGGCCCGCCGGTCGCCGGGGAGGCGGCCGAGGCCGTCCCGATGACGGATGAGGGCGGGATCGGCGGCGAGGACGCGCCGATGGGTCGCTTCCAGTCCGGGCGCCGGATCGACGCCGAGCTCCTCGCGCAGCAGCCGCCTGGTCTCGCGGAAGACGGCGAGCGCGTCGGCCTGCCGCCCGCTGCCGTACAGCGCCAGCATGTGCAGCTCGCGGAACCGTTCCACCAGCGGGTGCTCGGCGATGAGGCCGGTGAGTTCCGAGGCCGCGTCGGCGTACTGGCCGGAGTCGACCAGACACGCCAGCCACTCCTCGGTCGCCAGCAGCCGGTGGCTGTCGAGCCGGGCCCGCTGGGTGGCGGCGTACGGCCCGGCTATCCCCGCCAGCGGCGGCCCCGACCACAGCGCGAGGCCCTCCAGGTACAGGGCCGCGGCGGCGGCCGGGTCGCCCTCGTCGCGCTTGGTCCGCGCCTCGGTCACCAGACGTTCGAAGGCGGTCAGATCGAGCCGTACGGGGTCGGCGTCGAGCACGTATCCGCCGTCCTTCGAGCGGATCCGTGCCGCCAACGGCGGCCCGAGGCCCTTTCTCAGCTTGTGGATGTACGTGCGGACCAGGGCTCCGGCGGAGGGCGGCGCCTCAGCTCCCCACAGGCTGTCGACGAGCTGCTCGCTGGTGGCCCGCCCGCCGCGGCGCAGCAGAAGACAGGCCAGCACGGCGCGCACCTTCGCGTGGCCGATGTCCACCTCGACCCCGTCGCGCCAGGCCCGCACCGGGCCGAGCAGCGTGAACCACATCTCCTCGGCTGCGGACTCCCCGCCCGCGGGCGGGCGGGGGGAGGTCCCGGGCGGCGCTGTCGGCGCGGTGCGGTCGGGCATGGGACGGGTCCTCGGGAGCGGGAGCGGTTGTGCGAGCGGTCATGCGAGCGGTCACGCGCGTCATGCGCGGGACGTCGGCGAGGGGTCGGAGAAGCCGTACGCGGCTCCCGCG
The DNA here is from genome assembly GCF_045039895.1 of Streptomyces sp. NBC_01190. Classification (NCBI taxonomy): domain Bacteria; kingdom Bacillati; phylum Actinomycetota; class Actinomycetes; order Kitasatosporales; family Streptomycetaceae; genus Streptomyces; species Streptomyces sp. NBC_01190. Next base: position 6,509,796 of record NZ_CP108580.1, on the reverse strand, counting down.
CTCACCGCGACGGCCGACGGGCTTCCATAGTGCACACGTGCGGGCGCCCAAGGCCAAGCGGCGGGGCGCCCCGCGCCGGGCCAGGTCCGAACGGGCGGATTCCGCCCGCCCGTCACGCTCTCCCGCGCGGCGGCGTGGCCGTCCCGTGCACGAGCCGCGCGTGCGTGGCGAACGCCTTCGCCGCCACCTGCTTCAGCACGGACTGGACGTCGGGGGGCATGTCCCGGATCATTCCGTCGATCACCCCGGGTCCGGCCTCGTACATCATCATGCCGAAAAGGAGTGCCACATCGTCGGGCGGCGTTCCGGCGACCTCCTGCTGCACGATTTCCGCCCATTCTGCCACCGTGATGTACTCCTCGACCAACGGCAGCAGCGACTCCTCCTGCGCGGTCGCATACGCGCCGACGCCGGCGTCCAGGCGGTCAGCCGCGACGGCCACCCGCTCACCGGCGGCGGATCGCAGGCGCCATTCCCCGACAGCGGCCAGCAGATCGGCGGTGAGCGCACGCATATACGTGTCATGCGCGGCCGTGGCGCGGAGGTCGTCCTTCTTTTCGTCCGGCACTCTGTCCAGCAGTCTCGGCCGCAGCGAGGCGTCCGAACCGTGCACGTGTTTCACCAGGGTCAGCACCACGAGTTCGATATGGCGCGCGACAATCTCCCGGCGCTCGTCGTCGCCCGGCGGAACGCCGCGCACGAGGGCCGGCAGGAGGCCGAATTCGCGCCGGAAGGTGGCATGGGCCATTCCCATCTCACGGAATTCGGCCGGCGGCTCGGTCTTCCGCGCCGCGTCTTTCGGCATCTCTCGTCCCCGTCACTCTCCGGCAGTGGATGACCCGTCTCCGTATCGACCCGGCAGGCCCGGGAGGCAGATCAGAGACATGGGCTCCTTGGCCCGGAACCCCATGCTAGGAGAGTCCGGCGCGGCTCGTGGCGGGGGGCGGCCGGTGCGTCGGGGCCATTGCGCGGCCGCTTCGCGGGGACGCACGGCGGATCTACAGATCCTCTACGCCGACGCGTGATCGTGGTTCGTATGCGCCGCCGGGCGCGCCGCCCCGCGGCGACGCGCGGCTCTCCCGGTGCTTTGCCCGAGGGCGCCTCATCACTTTCCAGAGGAAGAAATACCGCGATGAACGACACTCCGATGTTCGACCGGCGCGAGATGCTCCTCGTGCACGACATGCTCCGCCGCGAGATCGGCCTGCTGCCCCGTACCGTGCGGTCGATCGCCCCGGAGGACACCGAGCGGGTGCGGGTCGTCGGCGGCCACATCGCGACGGTGACCGGCCTGCTGCACCACCACCACGCCAGCGAGGACGAACTGCTCTGGCCGCTGCTGGAGAAGCGCTGCTACGACAGGATCTCCGGGACCGTGACCCTGATGGAGGACCAGCACCGGCGGGTCGACGCACTCGTGAAGGACATCGGCGGGAAGCTGCCCGCCTGGACCGCGGACCCCGCCCCGGTGTCGCGCGACGCGCTCGCCGACGCCCTGGACGAACTGCTCGTCGCGCTGAAGGAGCACCTCGGCGCCGAGGAGAGCCAGATCCTGCCGGTGATGGAGGAGCACATCACCGCCGACGAGTGGAACGCCGTCGTGCGGGAGGGAGCGGCCACCGCGGACCCCGCGACCATGCCGCTCATGTTCGGCATGGTCATGTACGAGGGGGACCCGGAACTGGTCGAGGCGGCGCTGGCCAACATGCCGCCCGAAGTCGGCCCGTTCATGCGGCAGACGGCCCCGCAGGCGTACGCCGCCCACGCCCAGCTCGTCTACGGCACGCCCACCCCGGCGCGCGGCACCGAACTCTCCTGAGAACTCGGCCGCTCCGGCGGATGCCGCGGCTCGCCGGGGCATCCGCCGGAGCGGCCCGGATTCGGCGGGCGGAGCCGGAGCCGGGGTCCATAAGCCGATGTCCACGGTCAGATCTCCGCGCGCGGCCGGTCGGGCCGGGCCGCGGGAGGCGCGGGAGGCGCGGGCAGATCGCCGGCGGCGGGGCGGAACGGCGCGGACTCGCCCCGTATCCCTTCGAGCAGTTCGGTGACGGCCGCCATCATCAGCCCGGTGATCTCGGTGAGCATCTCGGACGTGACGGGCCGGTCGTAGTAGGCCGACAGGTCGAGCGGCGGCCCCGCCACCACATGGTGGGTCTTGCGGGGGAAGAGGCTCGGCTTCTTCCCGTAGGGCGGAAGAACGAGGTGGGCGCCCCACTGAGCCACCGGGACGACCGGACATCGCGTCTCCAGGGCGACCCGGGCGGCGCCCGTCCGGCCGGCGGCGGGCCAGAAGTCGGGGTCGCGGGTGAGCGTTCCCTCCGGATAGAAGACGACGCCTTCACCGCGTTCCACCGCCTCCACCGCCGCCCGCAGCGCCCACCGGACGTCCCTGCTGTCCCGGCGGACCGGTATCTGGCCCAGCCCGCGCAGCATCGCCCCGATCAGGCCGGTGCGGAAGAGTTCGGCCTTGGCGAGGAACCGCGGCGCCCGGCCGGTGCTGTACTGGAACTGACCGTAGGCGACCGGGTCCAGATACGAGTTGTGGTTGACCACCGCGATGAATCCCCCGCTGCCCGGTATGTGCTCGCGGCCGTGCCAGTCCCGCCGCAGCAACAGGGCCAGGGGCGGACGCGTCACAGCGGCGGCCAGCCGGAACCCGAGGCCGATTTCACGATGCGGCATGCGAGAACTCCTTCGTACGGATGTCGTACTGATGTGCCGTATGGACGGCATCGACAGCGGCGACAACATTGCCAACGTGCGTGTTCGGAGGATGTCAGCCTCCCGCGCGGCGCGGTCGGGCGGTCCGGGGCGAGCGGCCGTGAGGCGAGGCCGGACACCGGCCGGACGCGGTGGCCACGGCGGGTACGGTCCGGGAGCGGGGCCGGCGCTACGCCGGGTTCCCGGTGGCCTTGGGCACGGGCGCGCCCGCCGCTCGGGCGGGCGTGGCATGGGCCGTGCGCACCGCGGCCGCCCACCGGGCCGGTGTGCCGTCGGTGACGCCGGCGCCGTAACGGGCCGTCCACAACTCCGCGTCGCTGCCGATGGCGAGCGCGACCGTATCGCCCTGGGCGTCCTGGACCAGGGCCGCCGCGTGCACGTGCAGGGCCGAACCGGGTGACCAGCGGCCCGGTGCCGGCAGCGCGGAAGCGACCGAGACGCTGCCCAGGCCGTTGCGGGTGGCCAGTAGGCCGCCGGGCGCCGAACCGGGGCCGGGCGCGGGGCCGGTGGCCGGCACCGCCACCCGTCCGAAGCCGCCGTCGGGGTCGCCCAGGCCGACGACCCGGCCGGTGTCGTCGCCCGCCGGCAGCTCGGCCAGTACGACCCGGGCGGTGCCCGGCTCGCGGTAGGCCAGCCGCAGCGAGCCGTCGGGCAGGGCGACCGCGGTGACCGGGCCGGCCGAACCGGGCAGCCCGGCGGGGCCGGTGAGCGCGAAGGGCGAGCCGGGACCGGGCGCGGACCAGTGCGCGATGCCGCGCTGCGCCGGGGCGAAGATGTGCGCGCGGCCGGCCGGGTCGACCGCCACGCCGAGCCCGTCGAGCAGGCGGACCCCCGACTCGGCGGCCCGCGGCAGCCGCGCCCAGGGCGCCCACCGGCCGGCCGCCGTCCGTACCCGGACGGCCACCCCGCCGGCCGCGTCGCGCACCGCCAGATACACCGTGCCGTCGGGAGCGACCGCCGCCTCCGGGTATCCCGTCTCCATCGACGCGACCGGGGTCGGCTCGCAGGAGCCGAGGCCGGTCCAGCCGGAGAAGAGCGGCCGGCCGCCGGGCGCCGTGCCGTACTGGGCCGCGGTGACCACCTCGCGGCGGTGGGCGCCCTTGCCGCGCGCGTCCGGCAGCAGGGTGCGGACGGAGAAGAGCCGCAGGGCCCCGCCCTTCCCCGCCACCACGCCGATCTGGCCCTCGAGTCCCGCGCCCGGCAGCGCCACCGGCCCGGCCCAGGTGCCGCCGCCGGTCTCGTACCAGAGCACGGCCTGCCCGCTGAGCAGGGCGAAGGCGGCGATCCTGCCGTCGGCCAGCGGGGCGGCCCAGGCGGCCGCGCCCGGCGCGCGGTACCGGGTGCTCTGCACCCACTTTCCGCGCAGCGCGCCGCCGCCGACCTTCAGATCGCCGCAGCCCGACGGATCGCCGCAGGGGCGGTGGTCGCTCCAGCCGTAGGCGTCCAGCAGGCTCGCCTTGTGCCGGACGGCCGGGGCGTCGAGGTTCCACGGCAGCCGGGCGTTGACGTAGCCGACGTAGTGCTCGACCGAGGCGCGGGGCGTGGGGTGGCTCGCCCAGTGGGACGCCAGCGCCTGTTGGACGAAGTACGTGGCGTGGGTGTGGTCCTGGTGGTCGAAGTAGGCAGGGCCGTGGCCCGGTGCGTATCCCTTGTGGCCGGTGTGGGCGGGATCGTGGTCCGGGTTGGGGTCGAGGGTGCGGACCACCGTCGGGCGGTACGCGCGCAGGACCGCCGCCAGGCACGCCACGATCTCGCCGCGGGTCAGCCGGGACGCGGCGTGCGGTACCGGCGAGTGCGCGGGCAGCAGTTGGGGCAGGGCGGGCACCGCGCCCTGCCACAGCCCCTTCAGGCTCACCGGGCGCCAGGCGGCGACGGCGCGGGCTTCGACCAGGGCGAGGAACAGCAGCCGGATCCGGGGCATGGCGCGCAGGGTGTGCAGTTCGGCGCCCCAACCCGGCACCGGGTACACGGCCTTGACGTCCCACGGGCTGGTCTCGTCGCCGGTGGCCATCAGCGCGTGCGCCCGGCGCAGCCCGTTGACGCGGGCGCGGGCGAAGGCGGGGCGGTCGCGCACGGCGAAGCGGGCGCGCGGGTCGTGCGGCCGGTAGTTGCGCCCGTCGGCCTCGCCGCTGGTCAGGCAGACGGTCAGCACCGCGTGGCCGGCCGTGATCTCCTGCTCGGCGTCCGGGTTCATGAAGTACAGGCCGTCGTCCGGGTGGGCGATGAACTGCACGACGCTGACGGTGGAATCGCGGATCCCGGCGATCAGGGGCAGGCCGCCCCCGACTGCGGGCACGTCGTCCGAGGCGCCGTCCGGCGCGCCGGCCCCCGCGGTCCCGCCACCCCGGAGCCGGACGCCGGCCAGCACGGCGCCCGACAGGCCGGCCGCCCCCGCGGCCAGCACACCGCGCCGGGCGATCTTCGAGCGCCGGTGCCGAGACTCCGTCATGCCTGCCTGACCTCCGGTCCGGCGACGACGTCCTGCCGCGCTGCGGGCGCGGCAGGGGCCGGGATCGCCGTCGACTTCCTGGCTGGGGGACGCGGACCGTCCACCGCCGACTTCCGCTTCGTTTGACGTGGATTCACCCGGTGTCGTTCGCCGCGAAAGGTCACGGTTCTGTCCCCGCCCGGGGGCCGGTGTGTCACGGACCCGCGGATCGCCGGGGAGCGGGGTGGTGGACCGGCGCGCGGGAGGGCGCGGAGCGGCGGATCATCGTGACCCTGCGTAGTGCTGACACGGTGGAAATCGGTTGCCCTCGCCCCTCGGCGCCCGGGATGCTGTTGCGCCGGTTGTCGAGTTCACGGAGTTGCCGATGTTGACCGATCAGGAAGTGGCGACTTTCGTCGAGGACGGGTTCGTCCGGCTGCCCGGCGCCGTGCCCCCGGCCATCGTCGACCGGTGCCGGGCCGAGTTGTGGGAGGCGAGCGGCTGCGCGCCCGACGACCCGTCGACGTGGTCGAAGCCGGTCATCCGACTGGGTGGTTTCGCCACCCCGCCGTTCCGCGAGGCGGCCAACACGGCCGCCCTGCACACGGCGTACGACCGGCTTGTGGGGGCGGGCCGGTGGAACGCGCCGCTGGGACTGGGCACTTTCCCGCTGCGCTTCCCCAGCGAGGAGGACCCCGGCGACGACGGGTGGCATCTGGACGCCGGCTTCTCCGGGTCCGGCGGGGAGTACCGGGTGAATCTGCGGTCGCGCGGGCGGGCGCTGCTGATGCTGTTCCTGTTCTCCGATGTCGGTCCTGACGACGCCCCGACCCGGATCCGGGTCGGTTCACACCTGGACCTCCCGCTGTTGCTCTCGGCGGCTGGGGACGAAGGGCTCGACTGGTTCGCGCTGTGCCGGGACGCGGTCCCCGCGAGCGCGGACCGCCCCGAGGTCGCGGCCACCGGAACGGCGGGCGATGTCTATCTGTGCCATCCGTTTCTCGTCCACGCCGCCCAGAGGCATCATGGGAAGGTCCCCCGGCTGCTGGCCCAGCCACCGCTCGCCCCGGTGGGCCCGCTCGACCTCACCGGTGCGTCGCCGACACCCGTGGAGCGGGCGGTACGGTCGGGCCTGGAGCGGCGCCGCCGCTGAGCGGCGGTGCGGGGCCGGGGCAACATCACTCCACGCCACTCCCGCTTAACGTGCTTCCTGACGGAACGTCATGGAAGTCGTCACCGATGTCTGCTACACGGACGCGCCACCGGACACACCGTCAGTGAACACGTCGTCACCCTCACGGTCGATCGGCCTTGTCGAAGATTCATCGATGTGTCATTATGTGACACATCATCGACGCATTATCGGCACAGCGGAGAGGAAGCGGCTGTCCATGAAATTCGAGAACCGCGTGGAGATCGCGAAGCCGGCCGGCGTGGTGTTCTCCTATCTGGCGGATCTGGGGAACTTACCGGCGTGGAACTACGCTATTAAAGAAACCGTCAAGCAGTCCCCGGGGCCGGTCGCGGTCGGGACGCTCTACCAACAGACACGTACCCTTCCGCACCCGATGACCGAAGAACTCCGGGTTACCGCCCTTGAGCCCGATTCGCTGCTCCGCATCACCGGCGGCTTCGGTCAGTTCACCGGTTCCTCCACGTATGAATTGACCGCGCTGAGCCCTTCCAGGACGCTGGTCACGAATTCGATGGACCTGGAAACGCGCGGGTTTCTCGCGGCCCTCGCCAGTCTGGCCACGGCGAGCATCAAATCGGCCGTCGGCGAGAATCTGGTCGTCCTCAAGGGAATTCTCGAACGCTGACCTCCGTCCGGGGGGCGCCCGCGCCTCCTTCGACTGAGGAGGGCGCCGGCCATCCCGGCGCCGTAAGGCCTTGCCACCCCGCGGGGACCGAAGTGTCCGTCCCCGTAAGGGTGGTTTCGGTATGTCTGGCCCCTGCTGCCGGCTCGACGCCGACGCACACCGCCCGACGTCCGCTCGACGTCCGCTCGACGTCCGCTCGACGTCCGCTCGACGCCAATTCGACACGGGCCCGACGTTCGCCCACCTCCGCTCGATGTCGGCGCCCGGACCGGCTCCCGCCAGGTGACCGCACAAGCGGCGACAGGACTCCTTACCGTTCGGTTATGCGAGGCCGCAGCCGACATTTACCTGGCAGATGCGGGGTTATCATCGCGGACACCGAGGTAGACCGAGGTAGGCGGATCCACGTCACCGAACGCGGCAGAGAGGCAGACATCCTGTGACCACCCGTTTCGTGCGGCGTACCACCACGTGCCTGGGGGTCGGCTCGGCCGCCCTGCTGGCGCTCACCGCCTGCTCCTCGGACACGGACCACTCCTCCGGCGCCCCGTCGGCCAGCGCGACCGGGTCCCCATCGGCCTCCGCGCCGGCGTCCGCGCCGAGTTCGCCGAAGGTGTCCGGCACGATCGTGGTGTTCGCCGCCGCCTCGCTGAAGGAGAGCTTCACCACTCTGGGCAAGGAGTTCCAGACCGCCAACCCCGGCACCACGGTGCGGTTCAACTTCGCCGGCAGCGACACCCTGGCGGCCAGCATCACCAGCGGCGCCCCCGCCGACGTATTCGCGGCCGCCAGCCCCAAGACGATGCAGACCGTCACGGACGCGGGCGACGGCAGCGGCACCCCGGACACCTTCGTGCGCAACCAGTTGGAGATCGCCACACTGCCGGGCAACCCGAAACACATCGCCTCGCTGAAGGACCTCACCAGGTCCGGACTGAAGGTGGTGCTCTGCGCCAAGACCGTGCCGTGCGGCGCGGCCGCGGACAAGGCGCTCACCGCGAGCAGCCTCCACCTCACCCCCGTGTCGTACGAGCAGGACGTCAAGTCCGCGCTCACCAAAGTGGAGTTGAAGGAGGCCGACGCGGCGGTCGTCTACCAGACCGATGTGAAGGCCGCCGGCGGCAAGGTGGCCGGGGTGGACTTCCCCGAGTCGGCGAAGGCGATCAACGCCTACCCGATCGTGGCGCTCAAGGACGCCCCCAACGCGACGGGCGCGCAGGCGTTCATCGCGCTGGTGGAGTCCGCGGCGGGCCGGAAGGTGCTGAACGAGGCGGGCTTCCTCAACCCGTGAGCCCCCGCAGCACCGAGGAGCGCACCGCCGCGGGCGCCGCGCCGAGGCCGTCGAAGGTCCCGGCGCGGCGGCCGGGCGGCCTCGGTCGGCGCTTGGGGGCAACGGGTCGCCGCGCCGGCGGCGCGCCGCTGCCGCTGCTGGTGCCCGCGCTGATCGGTCTGGCGTTCCTGCTGCTGCCGCTGCTCGCCCTGCTGATCCGGGCGCCGTGGCGCACCCTCCCCCGGCAGCTCGGCAGCGCGTCGGTCTGGCAGGCGCTGCGGCTGTCACTGGAGACGGCGACGACCGCGACCGCGGTCGCCCTGGTGCTCGGCGTGCCGCTGGCCTGGCTGCTCGCCCGCACCGTTTTCCCCGGCCGGCGGATCGTCCGGGCCCTGGTGACGCTCCCGCTGGTGCTGCCCCCGGTGGTGGGCGGTGTGGCGCTGCTGCTCGCGCTCGGCCGCAACGGCGTGGTGGGGCGGTTCCTCGACGCGTGGTTCGGCCTCACGCTGCCCTTCACCACCGCGGGGGTGGTGGTCGCCGAGGCGTTCGTGGCGATGCCCTTCCTGGTCATCAGCGTCGAGGGCACCCTGCGTGCCGCCGACACCCGCTACGAGGAGGCCGCGGCCACCCTCGGCGCCTCGCGGTTCACCGCCTTCCGCCGGGTCACCCTGCCGATGATCATGCCGGGGGTGGCGGCCGGCGCGGTCCTCGCCTGGGCCCGCGCGCTGGGCGAGTTCGGCGCCACCATCACCTTCGCCGGCAGCTTCCCCGGCCGCACCCAGACGATGCCGCTCGCCGTCTACCTCGCCCTCCAGGACGACCCGGCGGCGGCCATCGCGCTCAGCCTGGTGCTGCTCGTCGTCTCCGTCGCGGTCCTCGCGGCGCTGCGGGACCGCTGGACGGGATCGGTATGAGACCGCCCACGGGAGCTGCGGGTGCCAGGCCGGGCGCCGGCCTTGCCGCTCATCTCGTCCTGGACCGGGGAGCGTTCACGCTCGATGTGCGGCTGACGGTGGCGCCCGGTGAGGTGCTCGCCCTGCTGGGGCCGAACGGAGCGGGGAAGACCACCTCGTTGCGGGCGCTGGCCGGGCTCGCACCCCTGACCGGCGGCTACCTGCGGCTGGACGGGACGACGCTGGAGGAACCCGCCGCGCGGCGCCGGACGCCGCCGGAGCGCCGGCCGGTCGGGGTGATCTTCCAGGACTATCTGCTCTTCCCGCACCTGACGGCGCTGGACAACGTGGCCTTCGGGCCGCGCTGCCACGGCGCTTCCCGGGCCCGGGCCCGGGCGGTCGCGGCGGATCTGCTGGCGCGGATGGGGCTGGCCGACCACGCCGGGGTGAAGCCGCGCCGGCTCTCCGGCGGCCAGGCGCAGCGGGTCGCGCTGGCCAGGGCGCTGGCCATCGAGCCGCGGCTGCTGCTGCTCGACGAACCGCTGGCGGCGCTCGACGCCCTGGCCCGGCTGGACGTACGCGCCGAACTGCGGCGCCGTCTCGCCGCCTTCGAGGCGGTGGCGGTCCTGGTCACGCACGACCCGCTGGACGCGATGGTGCTCGCCGACCGGCTGGTGGTGATCGAGCACGGCCGGGTGGTGCAGGAGGGCACGCCGGCCGAGATCGCCCGCCGGCCGCGTACCGACTACGTCGCCCGGCTGGTCGGCCTCAACCTCTATCAGGGGGTGGCGGACGGCGCCACCGTACGGGTCGGGTCCGCTCTGGCGTTCACCACCACCGAGCAGGTGAGCGGGGCGGCCTTCGTGGCCTTCGCGCCGAGTGCGGTGACCCTGTCCGTACGGCGGCCGGAGTCGAGCGCGCGCAACGCCTGGCGGGCCCGGATCACCGGACTCGAGTCGCACGGCGACCGGATCAGGGTGGCGCTGGCCGGAGCCGCCGACGGACTGCCGCTGGCCGCCGATCTGACCACCGTGGCGGTCGCCGAACTCGGCCTGCAGACGGGCGCGGAGGTGTGGGCGCAGGTGAAGGCGGCCCAGACACACGCCTATCCGGCCTGATCGGGGCGGGCGCGGCGACCCCGCCCAGCCCGTGCTCCCGGCGGCGAGGGGTGTCGTCGGGGGCACGACGGACGCGGCGCCCGGGAGCCCCCGGGTGCCGCGTCCGTCGTTCAGCCCGTCCCGGACCGGGTCAGCCGGTCCTCGTCAACTCGGCAGCGTCCACTGCTGGTTGGCGCTGGTCCCGCAGGTCCAGATCTGGAGCCTGGTCCCGTTGGCCGAGCTGGGCCCGGTCGCGTCGAGGCACTTGCCGGATCCGGCGTTGACCAGCGTGCCGCCGCTGCTCGTCCACTTCTGCGCGGCGCTGCCGTTGCAGTCGTAGAGCTGCACCTTGGTGCCGTTGGCGGTGCCCGCGCTGGTCACGTCCATGCACTTGCCCAGGGCCTGGAGCGAACCGTCGGAAGCGACCGTCCAGTTCTGCGCGTTGGTGCCGTTGCAGTCGTAGAGCTGCACCGCCGCGCCGTTGGCGCTGCTCGCGGCCGCGAGGTCGACGCACTTGCCGCCGTAGCCGTGGATCGCCCCGGTGGGCTGGGCCGGCGGCGGGGTGACGGGCCCTGACTGGCCGGCCGCCCAGCGGATCTCCTGGATCAGCAGCTGGTTCTGCTGCGCGCTGGCGAAGGTGGACGACAGCGTGGTGTTGGTGGAGTAGTCCATCGCGTTGTGGCCGAAGTTGTTGTAGACCATCTTGTAGTTGCGGTTCGACCAGACGATCGGGTAATACCCGCTGTACCAGGTCTGGTTCGGGTCGGTCCCGATCGGGAAGGTCGACTGGTCCATCGAGGCGAGGATGTCGATGGCCGGGTTCTGCCGCAGATCGTTCTGCCAGCTGTACCACTCGCTGACCGACGAGGTGATGGTCGACGGGAGCCCGGCGGTGGCCGGGTGGTTGGGGTCCTCGATCTTCAGCGTCTCGGCGGTCGGGCCCCAACTGTTGCTCTTGAACGTGCCGGTGCCGAGGAAGGTGTTGTGATACCAGGACCAGTCGCTGGGCACCGCGTCGTTGTACGCCGAGACGTGGAAGCCGATCCAGCCGCCGCCGTTCTGCATGTACGTCTGGAAGGCGGTGCGCTCGGCCGCGGTCTGGGGATAGTTGTCCAGGAACATCACCACCTGGTACTTGGCCAGGTTGGCGGTGTTGAGCTGGCTCCAGTCATTGGTCGAGGTGTACGAGAAGCCGTACTGGGCGGCGTGCTGCGGGAACCAGGTGTTCGCCTCGTGCACGAAGCTGATGTGCGCGGCATCGTAGGTGCCGTCGTACAGGGCCAGCACCTTGACCACGGAGTCGGCCTGGGCCTTGTGCGAGGGCGCGGCCTGGAAGCCGAGCACCACGGCGAAGAGCGCCAACAGCCTTATCAGTGTGCGGGACCAGGGAGCCGCAGGGCGGGATCCGATCATGGGTGGGGGGCCTTCCTCATCGCGCCTGTGGGGGGGTGTACGCGTCAGTAGGGTGGATTCAAAGGTCTAGACTATGTTCATGTCAATGACCTAGGGTCGACTCTCCGGCCTTTCCAGCGCGGACGCCCGGTCAGTGAACTGATTTCCGTTCACCTCCTTGACTCGGTGCGGACCTTGCGGAGATCCTTCGGGCGTGGGCGGGTGTCCGTTTCCTTCACGACGCGCGGGCCCGTCCTGTCTAACGTGGACGGCATGACAGCACGCAGCGCAGTACCCCGTTTCGACATGATCGGCCTCACCGTGGCGGACATGGCCGCCTCACTGGCCTTCTACCGGCGGCTCGGTATCGACCTGCCCGCCGAGGCGGACGGCCGGCCGCATGTGGAGGCCGCGCTGCCGGGCGGCCTGCGGATCGGCTGGGACACCCAGGAGACGATCCGCTCCTTCGACCCCGGGTGGTCCCCGGCCACCGGCGCCCGGGTCTCGCTCGCCTTCGACTGCGGCACCCCGGAGGGCGTGGACGCGCTCTGGACCGAGCTGACCGAGGCGGGCCACGCCGGTCACCTCAAGCCGTGGGACGCCTTCTGGGGCCAGCGGTACGCGGTCCTGCACGACCCGGACGGCAACACCGTGGACCTCTTCGCGGCGTCCGGCGCGAGTTCCGGCGCGGCGGCCGGCCCGGAGGCGTAGGGCCGCTCGGACGGCGAGCGGGAGCGGGTGCTGAGCACGGTCCCCCGAACTGCCCGCTATTCCGCGAGCAGTTCGGTCAGCGGCACCCCGGTCAGCGCCCGTACCTCACGGGAAAGGTGGGGCTGGTCGGCGTAGCCGGACTCGGCGGCGACGGTCGCGTAGGGGGTACCCGCCCGGGCCAGGGTCAGCGCGCGCTGAAGGCGGAGCACCCGGGCCAGGGTCTTGGGCCCGTATCCGAACGCGGCCGCACAGCGGCGGCGCAACTGCCGCTCACCCAGCCCGGTACGGGCGGCCACCGCGGCGACGGGGTGGCCCGCGCCCAGGGCGGCGGCGACCGCGGCGGTCAGCGGGTCGGCCGGTCCGGCGGCGCGGATCCGCTGCCGCGCCCACGTCTCGAGGCCGGCCGCCGGGTCGGCGGCGATCCGCTCGGTCAGCAGCCGCGCGGCGGTCCCGGCCCACGCCGCGTCCAGCGGTACCCGTGAGTTCCGCAGTTCCCGGGCCGGGACGCTCAGCAGCGCGGGCCCCGCGCCGGGGGCGAACCGCAGCCCGGCGTACCGGCCGCCCGGCTTGTCGTCCGCGAGCTGCGCGACCGTGTCGGGCCCGGCGATGAGCAGCCCGCCGTCGTACCAGATCAGGTCCATGCAGCCGTCCGGCAGCACCCGGTACCGCCCGCCGCCACTGCCGCGGGTCCACACCGTGACCCCGGGCAGCCGCGTCTCCCGTTCCCGATATCCGTCGGCCATGTCCCCCATGGTGCAGGACATGGCGCAGACATGGCACACGGCGACCGGACGGTTCAGCGGTCCTGGTCCTCGCCCGGCCAGGGGGCGACGGCCGGCGGGTACGGCGGGGACGGCGACTGGGGCGGCGGGACCACGGGACGGGCAGGCGCTACCGAAGGCCCGGGATGGGCAGGATGCGCCGGAGGTTGGACGGGCGGGGCGGAACGCGGCTGCCGCGGCCCGGGCGGTGACCCGGCCGGGGGGTGTTCAGGGCTCGGGAACGCCGGCCGCCGCGGAGGCGGGCCCGCGGTCAACTCCTGCTCGGACCAGGCCAGCGGCCCCGCCCCTGACCACATATCGGGCCACGCGTCGCCGCCAGTACCCGGCCCGGTGTCCGCCCCCGGCCCCGGCCCCGGCACGCCACTTGTCCCCGGCTCCTGTTCCTGCCCCTGCCCCTGCCCCTGCTGGGGATAGAGCACCGGTCCCGGCCGCCGGGGCCGCAACCGGGCCCGTACGTCGCCCGGCGGCAGAAACCCGGCCCACCGCTCCGGGTACTCCGACGGCGCGTCGTCGAAGTCCGGGTGGTCCTCCTCGTTCTCCACCACGGCGAGGTCGGCGGCGGCCCTTGCCACCACCTTCGCGGCGGCGGCCTCCCGCAGCCGCGCGGTCTCCTCGCGGGCCGCCGCGGTGGCCAGCGAGGGCCACACCCGGTCCACCGCCGCGTTGACCGCCGCGCCGACCAGCACCGCGAACGCCGACACCCCGATCCAGAGCAGCACGGCGACCGGCGCGGCCAGCGATCCGTAGATGGTCGGGCCCTCGACGGTGTGGGTGAGGTAGATCCGTAGGATGAAGCTGCCGATCACCCACATGAGCAGCGCGACCAGCGCGCCCGGCACGTCCTCGTACCAGGGCGACCTCACCGGCACGGACACGTGGTAGAGCGTGGTGAGGAAGGCGATCGAGGCCAGTAGGACGCCGGGCCAGTAGAGCACGTGGACGACGCCCTCACCGCCGGGCAGCCAGTTGGTCACCGCGTCGGGGCCGGCCACCAGCAGCGGCAGCACCGCGGCGCCGAGCAGCAGCGCGACCACGTAGAGCACCAGCGACATCAGCCGGGTCTTGACGATGCCGCGGCGGCCCTCCAGGCCGTACATGATGGTGATGGTGTCCACGAAGACGTTCACCGCGCGCGACCCGGACCACAGGGCGATCAGGAAGCCCAGCGATATCAGGTCGGGTCTGCGGCCGTGGAAGACGTCGTCCACCAGCGGCTTCACCAGTTCGTTGACGCCCTTGTCGGAGAGCACGGTGGCGGACGCGGTGAGGATGCTGTGCCGGATGTGGTCGATGGTGTCGAGACCGATCACCGTGTCGACGTAACCGAGCGCGCCGACCAGGCCGAGCAGCAGCGGCGGCAGCGACAGCAGGACGAAGAAGGCGGCCTCCGCGGCGAGTCCGGTGACCCGGTACTCCATGCAGGAGTCGACGGTGTCCTTGAGCAGCAGCCAGGCCACCTTGCGCTTGGAAACGTTGCGATACAGGGCGCGGACCCTGCGCCACCGGTTCGGCCGCCGGTGGCTTCTTTCCTCTGCTGCTCGCACCCCCTTACGTTAGCTGCCATGAGCACCTCCACTCACACCGTCGAGAACCAGGTACCGCCGCTGGTGGGTCACGACGTCTACACCACCGACGCCGCCCTCACCGAGGCCGTGGCGCGGCACGCCGAGCCGGGCCGCCTCCCTGAGATCAGCGGGGAACTCGCGGAGCTCGGCCGGGCCGCGGGTTCGGCCCAGGCCCAGCTCTGGGCCACCGAGGCGAACACCGTCACACCGGTGCTGCGCACCCACGACCGCTACGGCCACCGGATCGACGAGGTCGACTTCCATCCCTCCTGGCACCGGCTGCTGGGCCACGCGGTCTCGGCGGGGCTGACCGACGCGTGGTCGCGGCCCGACGGCCATCTGCGCCGCGCCGCCGGCTTCCTGGTCTGGTCCCAGGCCGAGGCGGGCCACGGCTGCCCGGTCTCGATGACGCACGCGGCGGTGCCCGCGCTGCGCACCGATCCGGCGCTGGCCGCCGAGTGGGAGCCACGGCTGGGCGCGCGGACCTACGACCCGCGGCTGGCGGCGCCCGGCGCCAAACCGGGGGCGCTCTTCGGGATGGGCATGACGGAGAAGCAGGGCGGCTCGGACGTGCGGGCCAACACCACCAGGGCGCGGCCGCTCGCCGAGGACGGCACCTACGCCCTCACCGGTCACAAGTGGTTCTGCTCGGCCCCCATGTCGGACGGCTTCCTGGTGCTGGCCCAGGCGTCCGCGTCGGGGCGGGACGGCCTGACCTGCTTTCTGCTGCCCCGGGTGCTCGCGGACGGCAGCCGGAACGTCTTCACCATCCAGCGGCTGAAGGACAAGCTGGGCAACCGCTCGAACGCCTCCGCCGAGGTGGAGTTCGACGGGACCTGGGCGCGGCGGGTGGGCGAGGAGGGCCGCGGGGTGGCCACCATCATCGAGATGGTCGCGGCGACCCGGCTGGACTGCGCACTCGGCTCGGCGGCGCTGATGCGGCAGGCGGTCGCCCAGGCCGTGCACCACGCCACCTACCGGGAGGCGTTCGGCGGCCCGCTGGCGGACAAGCCGCTGATGCGCAACGTGCTGGCCGACCTGGCGCTGGAGTCGGAGGCGGCGACCACCACGGCGCTGCGGCTGGCCGCGGCCTACGACGCGGACACCGAACAGGAGCGCGCTTTCCGGCGGTTGGCGGTGGCCGTCACCAAGTTCTGGGTGACGAAGCGGTGTTCGGCGGTGGCGGCCGAGGCGCTGGAGTGCCTGGGCGGCAACGGCTACGTCGAGGAGTCGGGGATGCCCCGGATCTTCCGCGAGTCGCCGCTGAATTCGGTGTGGGAAGGCTCGGGGAACGTCCAAGCGCTCGATGTGCTGCGGGTGTTGGGGCGTGAACCGGCGGCGCTCAACGCCTTCCTCGCTGAGATCGGGTCGGCCCGGGGCGCGGACCACCGGCTGGACCGGGCCATCAAGGACCTGCTGGGTGAGCTCGCCGACCTGGCGGGGATGGAGGCGCGGGCCCGGCGGATCGTGGAGCGGATGGCGCTGGTGCTCCAGGGTTCGCTGCTGGTGCGGTTCGCGCCGCCCGCAGTCGCGGACGCCTTCTGCGCCTCGCGGCTCGGCGGTGACTGGGGGTCGACCTTCGGGACGCTGCCGCACACGGTCGACCTGGCCTCGATCGTGGACCGGGCGAGGGTCGAGGTGGCCGGCTGACCACGGCGGTGGGTCCGCGGCCGGGTGGGCGAGCCGGTGGCAGGGGTTGATGTGAGGGTGGCGCCGCGCCGACTCGGCACCACCCCCGGTCCCATGGGCCGGTCGGCACGCCACTCGCAGGACCGGTCTCCCGGGTGCGGTGACGCGACGTCACTCTGCGTCGAAGCCGCATAGTCTCGCAACGGTTGCAGCCCGTTGCAAGGGATGTGCGGCAAACCGGACAAGCCGGCCGCCGCGGCGGCACCATGGGACAGCACGGGACACCATCGGAGCAGTACCGGCGGTCATGCGGTACCGGCGGGCACTCAGGGGGCGGCGGCTCAGTGGCACATCTACCGATCGGGCCGGGACGGCCGGACCTGCCGGTCCCGCGCGCGTCGACCCATCTGCTCGCCTCGGTCCACGAGGCCACGCTGGCGGGTGGTGTGCCGCCCCTGCCGCCGCGCCGGGTGATCCGCGAGTCCTGGAACCGGATGCTGAACTCGGGACTCGACCCGGCCGCCGGGCGGCACAGCAAGCCGCTGGGCACCGACGAGATCGAGCAGCGCCGGCGGGCCACGCCGCTCCTGGAGATGCTGCCGGCGCTGCGCGACGGGCTGGTCCCGGTGGCGGACGCCGCCTGGCACATCATGGTGGTCAGCGACGCCGAGGGCCGGGTGCTGTGGCGGGACGGCAGCCTCGCGGTCCGCAAGAGCGCGGACCGGCTCGGCCTCGCCGAGGGAGCCCTGTGGACCGAGGACGTGGCGGGCACCAACGCGATCGGGACCGCGCTGATCACCCGTAGCCCTGTCCAGGTGCACTCGGCCGAGCACTTCGTCAGGACGCATCACGGCTGGACCTGCTCCGCCTCGCCGCTGCACGACCCGCGCGACGGGCGGCTGCTCGGGGTGGTGGACGTGAGCGGCCCGGCGGCGGGCGCGCACCCGGCCACCTTGTCGCTGGTGTCGGCGGTGGCGCGGGTGGCCGAGGGGGAGCTGCGGGCCAGGATGTGGACCGCGCTCGAGCGGCTGCGCTCGATCGCCGCGCCACTGCTGGCCCGCATCGAGGGAAAGGCGCTGGCCGTCGACCACAACGGCTGGACGGCCGCGGTGACCGGGATGCCGCCCGTGGACCGGGTCGGGCTGCCGGTGTCGGTGGAGGCGGGGCAGGTGTGGCTGCCGTCGCTCGGCCTGTGCGGGCTCGAACCGCTGCCGGGCGGCTGGCTGGTGCGGGTGAACGGGCGGGAGCGGGCGCCGGCGAGCCAGGTGGTGCTGGATCTGAGCCGGCCGCGCGGCGGGCTGGTGACGGTGTCGGGGCCCGCGGGCGGCTGGACCCAGCGGCTCACCCCGCGCCACGCGGAGCTGCTGTTCGTGCTGGCGGTGCACCGCTCGGGCCGGACGGCGGCCGAGCTGGCCGGCGACCTGTTCGGCGACCCCGGCCGTACGGTCACGGTCCGCGCCGAGCTGTCGCGGCTGCGACGCAACCTGGCCGGGGTGCTGGCGCACCGGCCCTACCGGTTCGCCGACGGGGTCGAGGTCCGGCTGATCCGCCCGCGCCGCCCGGCGGACCTGCTGCCGGGTTCCGCGGCGCCCGCGGTGCTGGCGGAGCGCGGATGACCGTGGCCGGCCGGCCCGGAGGCACGGCTGCCCACTGCTGCCCACGGGGTGCCCACCGCTGCCTGTGGGCGCGCATCGCGCCCCGGGTGGCGCTCGGCTTAGGGTGGCCGGCATGAGCGCCGAAGCCGTGACCACCTGGTTTCTCGAACTGACCGCGCCGGACGAACTGCGGCCCGCCCCCGTACCGGCCCCGGCCGGCGGCGTGCGGATCGTACGGGCCGGGGAGCCGTCGGGGGAGTTCGGGCGGTTCCTGTATACGGCGGTGGGCGGCGACTGCTCCTGGACCGACCGGCTGGCGTGGCCGCCGGAGCGGTGGCAGGCGCACCTGGAGCGGCCGGGCTGCGAGGTGTGGGTGGCCTACCGGCACGGCACCCCGGCGGGTTACATGGAGCTGGACGCCCAGGACGGCGGCGCGGTGGAGATCGTCTACTTCGGGCTGCTGCCGCGCTCGCGCGGCCTCGGCGTCGGCGGGCACCTGCTGTCCTACGGCGCGGCGCGCGCCTGGGACCTGGCCGAACGGCAGCCGGGGCGGCCGCCGACCCGGCGCGTGTGGCTGCACACCTGCTCGCTCGACGGCCCGTACGCGCTGCCCAACTACCGGCGGCGCGGCTTCCGGGTGACCCACAGCACCGTGGCGGGGCCGGTAGCCGGGTCCGCGGCGCCGTCCGTACCGCCGTCCACGCCATCCGCACCGCCGTCCGCGACGGAGGCCGAGTCTCGACATGTGGGATAAAGTGGTCCACATGGTGGATCCTGGTGGACTCCCCCGAGACCCGCGTGCCACGCTTTCGACATGTCACGCACTGGAATCGCCTTGGTAGGTCGGCCGCATGTCGACTTCTGCCGCGTTTCCAGCGCCATCTGTCCGGCGGCCTGACGGCTCCCGCGCCACACCGCTGTCCCCGTCGTCGTGGACGCGTGGCCCGCCCGTCGACCGGCCGAGCGTCGAGCATCCGTCCGCTCTTTCCCGGCCGTTGGGCACTCCCGCGCCGAACCGACCCGTATCCCTGCCTGCTCGAAGGACGCAACGCGATGGCTTCCAGCCCCGACCAGCCACAGACCCCCGAGGGGAGCACCCCCGAGCCGGGCGCCGCCGTGCGCCGCAAGGCCGGGCGGCACCGCGGTGAGGGCCAGTGGGCGATGGGCCACTTCACCCCGCTGAACGCCAACGAGCAGACGAAGAAGGACGACGACGGCCTCAACGTGCGGGCCCGGATCGAGACCGTCTACGCCCACCGCGGCTTCGACTCCATCGACGGCGCCGATCTGCGCGGGCGGATGCGCTGGTGGGGTCTTTACACCCAGCGCCGCCCCGGCATCGACGGCGGGCGCACCGCGATCCTGGAGCCGGAGGAGCTGGACGACCGCTTCTTCATGATGCGGGTCCGCATCGACGGCGGCCGGCTCACCGTCGCCCAGCTCAAGGTCATCGGCGAGATCTCCCAGGAGTTCGCCCGCGGCACCGCCGACCTCACCGACCGGCAGAACATCCAGTACCACTGGATCAGGATCGAGGACGTCCCGGAGATCTGGCGCCGGCTGGAGGCGGTCGGCCTGTCCACCACCGAGGCGTGCGGTGACACCCCCCGCGTGGTCCTCGGCTCCCCGGTGGCCGGCATCGCCGCCGACGAGATCATCGACGGCACCCCGGCGATCGACGAGATCAACGAGCGTTTCATCGGCAGCAAGGAGTTCTCCAACCTGCCGCGCAAGTTCAAGACCGCGATCTCCGGCTCCCCGCTGCTCGACGTGGTGCACGAGATCAACGACATCGCGTTCGTCGGGGTCGAGCACCCCGAGCACGGCCCCGGCTTCGACCTGTGGGTCGGCGGCGGTCTGTCGACCAACCCCAAGCTGGGCGTGCGGCTCGGCGCCTGGGTACCGCTCGCCGAGGTACCGGACGTCTGGGCCGGTGTGATCGGCATCTTCCGCGACTACGGCTACCGCCGGCTGCGCACCCGCGCCCGGCTGAAGTTCCTCGTCGCCGACTGGGGCGCGGCGAAGTTCCGCCAGGTGCTCCAGGACGAGTACCTGAAGCGGGAGCTGATCGACGGACCCGCGCCCGAGCAGCCGCGTCAAGTGTGGCGCGACCACATCGGTGTGCACCGGCAGCAGGACGGCCGCTACTACGTGGGCTTCGCCGCCCGGGTGGGCCGGATCGACGGCGCCACCCTCAGCAAGATCGCCGAGCTGGCCGAGGGCCACGGCTCGGGGCGGCTGACCACGACCACCGACCAGAAGATGATCGTGCTGGACGTCGAGGAGTCCCGGGTCGAGTCGCTGACCGCGGGCCTGGAGGCACTCGACCTCCAGGTCACCCCGTCGCCCTTCCGGCGCGGCACCATGGCCTGCACCGGTATCGAGTTCTGCAAGCTCGCCATCGTCGAGACCAAGGCCCGCGGCGCCTCCCTCATCGACGAACTGGAGCGCAGGCTCCCGGAGTTCGACGAGCCTGTCACCATCAACATCAACGGCTGCCCCAACTCCTGCGCCCGGATCCAGGTCGCCGACATCGGCCTCAAGGGCCAACTGGTCACGGACGCCGACGGTCAGCAGGTCGAGGGCTATCAGGTGCACCTCGGCGGCGGTCTCGGCCTCGACCCCGGATTCGGCCGCAAGATCCGCGGTCTGAAGGTCACCGCCGACGAACTCCCGGACTACGTCGAGCGGTTGCTCACCCGCTTCGGGAGCGAGCGCGCCGCGGGCGAGCGCTTCGCCCAGTGGGCGGCGCGGGCGGACGAAGAGGCCCTGTCGTGACGGAACGCGCCGCGCCGTTCTACTGCCCCTACTGCGGGGACGAGGACCTGCGTCCCTCCGAGGAAGGCCATGGCGCCTGGGAATGCCGGGCGTGCAACCGGGCATTCCGACTGAAGTTCCTCGGGCTGCTCGCCGACGGGTTCACCGCCGCGCGGCCCCAGGACCCTCAGGACGGAGGAGCCTCATGACCACCGCACCCCACACCGCCGACCAGCTGCGCCACCTCGCCGAACAGGCCGCGAGCGACCTGGAGGAGGCGCCCGCGCTCGACGTGCTGCGCTGGGCCGCCGACACCTTCGGCCCGCGCTTCTGCGTCACCTCCTCGATGGAGGACGCCGTCGTCTCCCATCTGGCCGCTCGGGCGATGCCCGGCGTCGACGTCGTCTTCCTCGACACCGGCTACCACTTCCCGGAGACCATCGGCACCCGGGACGCCGTGGCGGCCGTCATGGATGTCAACGTGCTGACCGCCACCCCGAAGCAGACCGTCGCGGAGCAGGACGCCGCGTACGGCCCCAAGCTCCACGACCGCGACCCGGACCGGTGCTGCGCGCTGCGCAAGGTCGCCCCGCTGGAGGAGGCCCTGCGCGGCTACGACGCCTGGGCCACCGGGCTGCGCCGCGACGAGTCGCCGACCCGGGCCGGCACCCCGGTCGTCGGCTGGGACGCCAAGCGCCGGAAGGTCAAGATCGCCCCGATCGCCCGCTGGACGCAGGCGGACGTGGAGGCTTACGTCGCCGAGCACGGGGTGCTCACCAACCCGCTGCTGACGGACGGTTACGCCTCGGTCGGCTGCGCGCCCTGCACCCGCCGGGTGCAGGGCGGCGAGGACGCCCGCGCCGGGCGCTGGGCCGGTCTCGGCAAGACCGAGTGCGGGATCCATCTGTGACAACACACCTGGAGGTCGGGATGGGCGCCGGGGCCACCGTCTGGCTCACCGGTCTGCCGAGCGCGGGCAAGACCACCATCGCGTACGCCCTCGCCGAGCGGCTGCGCGCTGAGGGCCGGCCGGTCGAGGTGCTCGACGGCGACGAGATCCGCGCGTTCCTGTCGGCGGGACTCGGTTTCAGCCGCGAGGACCGGCACACCAATGTGGAGCGGATCGGTTTCGTCGCCGAACTGCTCGCCTCACACGGGGTGCTGGTGCTGGTCCCGGTGATCGCTCCGTACGCGGACAGCCGCGAGGCGGTCCGCAAGCGCCACCGGGCGCGGGGCACGCGCTACGTCGAGGTCCACGTCGCCACCCCGGTCGACGTCTGCTCGGTCCGGGACGTCAAGGGCCTGTACGCCCGGCAGGCGGCCGGCGAACTCACCGGTCTGACCGGCGTGGACGATCCGTACGAGATCCCGGAGCGGCCGGACCTGCGGATCGAGACGCACGAGCGGACCGTCGAGGAGTCCGCGGCGGCCGTGCACGGGCTGCTCGCCGCGAGGGGCCTGGCCGGCGGCACATCGATCGAGCCGGGCGGGGCCGGCGCACCGAGCGCACCCGACGCACCCGGGGTACCGAGCGAAAGGGGCAGCTCCGTATGACGTCCGTCATCGCGAACGCCGAGGCCGTCGGCAGTCCGTACGTGCTGACGCACCTGGACGCGCTCGAATCCGAGGCCGTGCACATCTTCCGTGAGGTGGCGGGTGAGTTCGAGCGGCCGGTGATCCTCTTCTCCGGCGGCAAGGACTCGATCGTCATGCTGCACCTGGCGCTGAAGGCGTTCGCGCCCGCCCCGGTGCCCTTCTCGCTGCTGCACGTCGACACCGGCCACAACTTCCCCGAGGTGCTGGACTACCGGGACCGCACCGTCGCCGAGCACGGTCTGCGGCTGCACGTGGCGAAGGTGCAGGACTACATCGACGACGGACGGCTGCGTGAGCGCCCGGACGGCACCCGCAACCCGCTCCAGACCGTGCCGCTGACCGAGGCGATCCAACGCCACGGCTTCGACGCGGTCTTCGGCGGCGGCCGGCGCGACGAGGAGAAGGCCAGGGCCAAGGAGCGGGTCTTCTCGCTGCGGGACGAGTTCTCCCAGTGGGATCCGCGCCGCCAGCGCCCCGAGCTGTGGTCGCTCTACAACGGCCGGCACACGGCCGGCGAGCACGTCCGGGTCTTCCCGCTCTCCAACTGGACCGAGCTGGACGTCTGGCAGTACATCGCCCGGGAGCGGATCAGCCTGCCCGCGATCTACTTCGCGCACGAGCGGGAGGTCTTCGAGCGGGGCGGCATGTGGCTCACCGCCGGCGAGTGGGGCGGCCCCCGGGGACACGAACGCGTGCAGACCCGGCTGGTGCGCTACCGCACGGTCGGCGACATGTCCTGCACCGGCGCGGTCGACTCCGGCGCCACCACGCTCGACGCCGTGATCACCGAGATCGCCGCCTCCCGGCTGACCGAGCGGGGCGCGACCCGGGCGGATGACAAGCTCTCCGAGGCCGCGATGGAAGACCGCAAGCGCGAGGGGTACTTCTAACCATGACCAGCACCGCCGGTCCGCTCACCGCCGAGCAGTTGTCGGCCACCACGCTGCTGCGCTTCGCCACCGCCGGCTCCGTCGACGACGGCAAGTCCACCCTGGTGGGCCGGCTGCTGCACGACTCCAAGTCGGTGCTGACCGATCAACTGGAGGCGGTCGAGCGGGCGTCGCTCAGTCGCGGCCAGGACGCGCCGGACCTGGCGCTGCTCACCGACGGGCTGCGGGCCGAACGCGAGCAGGGCATCACCATCGATGTGGCCTACCGCTACTTCGCCACCGCCCGCCGCCGGTTCATCCTCGCCGACACGCCGGGCCATGTGCAGTACACCCGGAACATGGTGACCGGCGCCTCCACCGCCTCGCTCGCCGTGGTGCTGGTCGACGCCCGCAACGGCGTGGTGGAGCAGACCCGCAGGCACGCGGCGGTCGCCGCGCTGCTGCGGGTGCCGCATGTGGTGCTCGCCGTCAACAAGATGGACCTGGTCGACTACGCCGAGCCGGTGTTCGCCGCCATAGCCGAGGAGTTCACCGCGTACGCGGCCTCGCTCGGCGTGCCGGAGATCGTCGCCATCCCGATCTCGGCGCTGGCCGGTGACAACGTGGTGGAGCCGTCGGCGCACATGGACTGGTACGGCGGGCCGACCGTGCTCGAACACCTGGAGACGGTCCCGGTCAGCCACGACCTCACCGTCAGCCTGTCCGCGGCGGGGGCCGCCGCCCCCAGCCCGGCCCGCTTCCCGGTGCAGTACGTGATCAGGCCGCAGAGCGCGGAGCACCCGGACTACCGCGGCTACGCGGGCCAGCTCGCCTCCGGTGTGCTGCGGGTCGGCGAGCGGGTCACCGTGCTGCCCTCCGGCCGGACCACCACCATCAGCGGGATCGACGCGCTCGGGCACGCCGTGGACACCGCCTGGGCGCCGCAGTCGGTGACGGTGCTGCTCGCCGACGACCTCGACGTCTCCCGCGGCGATCTGATCGCGCCGACCGCGTCCGCGCCCGCGGTCACCCAGGACATCCGGGCCACCGTGTGCCACCTGCACGAGCGGCCGCTGCGGGTCGGTGAGCGGGTGCTGCTCAAGCACGCGACGCGGACGGTGAAGGCGATCGTCAAGGCGCTGCCGTACCGGATCGACCTGTCGTCGGGACTGGCGCGCGAGGAGGAGCCGGCGCAGCTCGCGGTCAACGACATCGGCCTGGTGGTGCTGCGGACCGCGGAGCCGCTGCCGATGGACGCCTACGCCGACTCGCGGCTGACCGGATCGTTTCTGCTGATCGACGCGGCGGACGGTACGACGTTGACCGCGGGCATGGCCGGCGAGGCTTTCGCCGCGCGGGAGCGGGACACCGAAGACCCCAACGACACCGCCGACCCCAGCAACGCCGCCGGGCAGGCGGCGCGGGCCGCCGCGCACAACGAGGGATGGGACTTCTGATCATGGGGACAGACGCTTTCTCGGGCTTCGCGAAGGAGGGCGGCCGCGTCGGCAGCGGCTCGCTCGGTTCCGGTACGGGCGGGGTGGCGCGATGTGTGCGCTGACGCCCCTGGTCACGGTCCGCGGCCGGACCGCGACCGCCGCCGTACGCCCCCGCCGCGCTGCACGCACTCCGCTGCACCGCTTTCGAAGACCTGACGACCTTCCGGCCGCGTCCTGACGGGACGCGACACGCCGGGCCTTACGAAAGGACACTTCCGTGTCTGCCCAGTACCGCCCCGCACTCCGCACCGCCCGTCGCCGCAGACTCGTCGCCGCGGCGGCCGCCCTGCCGATCCTCTTCGGCGCGCTGGCCGCCTGCGGCTACGGTTCCGACGACAAGAAGTCCGACAGCGACGACGCGAGCACCGCCCCCGCGGCCGCCTCGGGCGCCAAGAAGCTCTCCGCCGACGAGGTGCGGATCGGCTACTTCCCGAACCTGACGCACGCCACCGCGCTGGTCGGGCTCAAAGAGGGCTTCTTCCAGAAGGAACTGGGCGCCACCAAGATCAAGCAGGCCACCTTCAACGCGGGGCCCGCCGAGATCGAGGCGCTCAACGCCGGTTCGATCGACATCGGCTGGATCGGCCCCTCCCCCTCGATCAACGGATACACCAAGTCGAACGGCAGCAGCCTGCGGATCATCTCCGGCTCCGCCTCGGGCGGCGTCAAGCTGGTGGTCAACCCCAAGAAGATCAAGACCCTGGACGACGTCAAGGGCAAGAAGATCGCCACCCCGCAGCTCGGCAACACCCAGGACGTGGCGCTGCTCGCCTGGATCAAGTCCAAGGGCTGGAAGGTCGACGCGCAGAGCGGCAAGGGCGATGTGTCGGTGATCCGCACCGACAACAAGATCACCCCCGACGCGTACAAGGCCGGCTCCATCGACGGCGCGTGGGTGCCGGAACCCACCGCGTCCAAGCTGGTCAGCGAAGGCGCCAAGGTGCTGCTCGACGAGAGCACGCTGTGGCCGGACCAGAAATTCGTGATCACCAATGTGATCGTGTCGCAGAAGTTCCTGTCCGCTCACCCCGACGTGGTGGAGGCGGTGCTGCGCGGCTCGGTGAAGACCAACGCCTGGATCAACGCCAACTCGGACCAGGCGAAGGCCGACGCCAACGACCAGTTGAAGGCGCTGACCCAGAAGGCGCTGCCGGCCGACGTCCTCGACCCGGCGTGGAAGTCCATCCAGGTGCTTGACGACCCGCTGGCCAAGTCCGCGCAGGAGGAGGCGGACCACGCGGTGTCCGCCGGTCTGCTCAAGGCGCCCAAGCTCGACGGCATCTACGACCTGACGCTGCTGAACAAGGTGCTCAAGGAGCAGGGCCGCCCGACGGTGGACGCGGCCGGCCTCGGCAAGCAGTAGCCGTCCGAGCGCTCGGTCCGCGGCGGGCGGACCGGCGCGCCGTATCCGGAAAGGAACCAGGAGGTGACACCCATGGCCGACACCCTCACCGGCGCAGCCGTACGGAGCGGGGAGGCCGCCGCGTACGCGGCCCGGCTCGATCACGTGTCGAAGGCGTTCGGCAAGCCCGGCGCCCAGCAGCTCGTACTGGACGGCATCACGCTCGACGTGAGGCCCGGTGAGTTCGTCTGCCTGCTGGGCGCCTCCGGATGCGGGAAGTCGACGCTGCTGAACCTGGTCGCGGGTCTCGATGAGCCGACCGCCGGGAGCATCACCGCTCCCGGCGGCCGGCCGGCCCTGATGTTCCAGGAGCACGCGCTGTTCCCGTGGCTGACCGCGGGCAAGAACATCGAACTGACGCTTCGGCTGCGCGGCGTGCCGCGCGAGGAGCGGCGGCCGGAGGCCGAGCGGCTGCTCGCCCTGGTGCGGCTCGGCGGGGCGTACGGCAAGCGGGTGCACGAGCTGTCCGGCGGCATGCGGCAGCGGGTGGCGCTGGCCAGGGCGCTCGCCCAGGACAGCCAACTGCTGCTGATGGACGAGCCGTTCGCGGCGCTCGACGCCATCACCCGCGATGTGCTGCACGACGAACTGACCCGGATCTGGTCGGAGACCGACCTGTCGGTGCTGTTCGTCACCCACAATGTCCGGGAGGCGGTGCGGCTCGCCCAGCGCGTGGTACTGCTGTCGTCGCGGCCCGGGCGGATCAACCGCGAGTGGACCATCGACATCCCGCAGCCGCGCCGTATCGAGGACGCGGCCGTGGCGGACCTGTCCGTCGAGATCACCGAAGAACTGCGTGGGGAGATCCGTCGCCATGGCCAGCACTGAGACCGGCAGCGTGACCGGCGGCGGCACGGACGGCGGGGCCGACCCGGCGGGCTTGGCGGGATCGGCCGGCTCGGCGGATTCCCGCGCGGCGGACGCGCGGCGGGCGGAGGAGCTGGACCTGTCCGGGCTCGAAGCGGGCCTGGACGCGCTGGACACCATCGTCGTCAAGCGGGTGCCGCTGGGGCAGACGCTGCTGAAGAGGGTGCTGCCGCCGCTGAGCGCGGTCCTGCTGGTGCTGGTGGTGTGGCAGCTCGCGGTCTGGGGCAAGGTCACCGACCCCACCAAGCTGCCGAGCCCGCACGCGGTGTGGGAGGAGCTGGTCACCCGCTGGAACGCCGGCGACCTGTTCACCATCATCTGGACCAGCGTCGAGCGCGGCCTGCTGGGCTTCCTGGCCGCGCTGGCCATCGGCACCCCGCTGGGTCTTGTGGTGGCCCGGGTGCCGTTCGTTCGCGCCGCGATCGGCCCGATCCTGTCGGGACTCCAGTCGCTGCCGTCGGTGGCGTGGGTGCCGGCCGCGGTGATCTGGCTGGGTATCGAGGACTCGGCGATGTACGCGGTGATCCTGCTGGGCGCGGTGCCGTCGATCGCCAACGGCCTGGTGGCCGGCATCGACCAGGTGCCGCCGCTGTATCTGCGGGCCGGCCGGACCATCGGCGCGACCGGAGTGCGGGGTGCCTGGTTCATCCTGCTGCCCGCCGCCCTGCCGGGTTACGTCGCGGGCCTCAAGCAGGGCTGGGCGTTCTCCTGGCGCTCCCTGATGGCGGCCGAGCTGATCGCGTCCTCTCCCGACCTCGGCGTCGGCCTCGGCCGGTATCTGGAGAACATGCGGGAGGGCTCGGACATGGCCGGGGTCTTCCTCGGCATCCTGCTGATCCTGCTGGTCGGCATCGCCATCGACCAGATCGTCTTCAGCCCGCTGGAGCGCTGGGTGCTGCGCAGCCGGGGCCTGTCCGCGAGCAGCCAGTGACCCCTCGACCCACGGCCGGCCACCGGCCCCGCGGCCACGGCGCGCCGGGCGCGCCGCCCCCGCTGCTGGTCATCGCGCACGGCTCCCGCGACCCGCGGCACGCCGAGACGGTGCGCGCGCTGACCGGGCTGGTGGCGGCGACCCGGCCGGGGCTGCGGGTGGAGACCGCGTTCCTCGACTTCTGTGTGCCGTCGGTGGCGCAGGCGGTGGGGCGGCTCGCCGCCGACCGGGTACGGCACGCGGTCGCCCTGCCGCTCCTGCTCACCAGGGCCTTCCACGCCAAGACCGACATCCCGGCGGTGCTGCGCGCGTGCGCGGCGACGGCGCCCTCGCTGCGGCTGGCCACCGCCGAGGTGCTCGGCCCCTCGACCCTGCTGACGGCGGCTCTGGAGCGGCGGCTGCGGGAGTCCGGGCTGGCGGCCGCCGACCGGGGCTCGACCGGTGTGGTGCTGGCGTCCGCCGGCTCCTCCGACCCGGAGGCGCGGGCGGTCATCACGGAGATCGCCCGGCAGTGGCGGCGCACCGGCTGGCGCGCGGTCGTCCCCGCGTTCGCCTCCGCCTCGCCGCCGCGCACCGAGGACGCGGTACGGGCGCTGCGCGCGGAAGGCGTCCGCCGGATCGCGGTCGCGCCCTATGTGATCGCGCCCGGCTTCCTCCCCGACCGGATCGGCCACGGCGCCCGCGCGGCCGGCGCCGACATCCTCGCCCCCGTCCTGGGCCCGGCGCCGGAGCTGGCCCGCCTGCTGCTGGCGCGGTACGACGAGGCGCTCCACCCCGCCCGCCGCCCGGCGATCGCCTGAGGGCCGGCCGGGGACGGACCGACCTGCCCGGGTCCACCCGACGGACGCCCGGCGGACGCCCGGCGGTGACCGGGGTTCCGCCAAAAAGCCGTCGGAAAGCCGCCAGGAGGCAACCCTTTCCTCTGCTCACCGGTCACCTCGTCAACGGTTCCTGAGTTGGTCAGGTGACCCATGACGGTGAAGTGGTGAGGACATGGCGCAGGCCGAGCAGATACCGGGCAGCGGCCCGCCCGCCGCCCCTGACGGCGGCCGGAGCGCGGTGCCCGAGCGGGTCGCGGCGCGTCCGGCCGGGCGTCCGGCGGCGCGTCCGGCGGCGCACAAGGACCGGTTGGCCGCGCTGGACGGCCTGCGCTTCCTGGCCGCGCTGTCGGTGGTGCTCTTTCACTTCGTCGGCCAGACGCCCGCGGCCACGATCGACGTCTGGGGACGCCCGTACCAGGACCTTTTCCCCACCGCCCACCGCTGGTTCGCCTTCGGCCGGCTCGGCGTCGACCTGTTCTTCCTCATCAGCGGCTTCGTCATCTGTATGAGCGCCTGGG
The DNA here is from genome assembly GCF_045039895.1 of Streptomyces sp. NBC_01190. Classification (NCBI taxonomy): domain Bacteria; kingdom Bacillati; phylum Actinomycetota; class Actinomycetes; order Kitasatosporales; family Streptomycetaceae; genus Streptomyces; species Streptomyces sp. NBC_01190. The sequence goes on along the minus strand of NZ_CP108580.1, from coordinate 6,480,633 downwards.
GACGCACACCCCGCGACTTCTTCATCTCCCGCGTCACCCGGCTCTACCCGATGTACTGGATCGCGATCACCGTCTCCGCCTGCGTCATCTATCTGACCGACGGTCCGTTCGGCCATCCCAACCCCAGGCTGCTCTTCGGCAACTTCACCATGCTCCAGACCCCGCTGGGCGTGGACGACCTGGACCCGGTCTACTGGACGCTCTGGCCGGAGCTGTGCTTCTACCTCACCTTCGCGGTCGTGGTGTGGAAGGGCCTCAGCTACCGGCGGGTGGTGATCTTCTGCGGGCTGTGGACGGTGGCCGCCGTACTCGCGCCCGCCGCCCGGATCCCGCTGCTCACCTTGCTGGCCAACCCCACCTCGGCCCCGTACTTCATCGCCGGGATGGCCTTCTACCTGATGTACCGCTACCGGTCGACACCGCTGCTGTGGGGCATCGTGGCGATGTCGTGGCTGCTGGCCCTGCACTTTCTGCTCGCCGCCAGCGGGGGCCGCAACAACTGGGGCACCTGGAGTCCTTGGCGGGGCTGGCTGGTCCTGGTGACGAGTGTGTTCTTCCTGCTGCTCGCGGCGATCGCGCTCGGCTGGACGCGGTGGATCAAAGGCCGCTGGCTGACCGTGGCCGGCACCATGACCTTCCCGCTCTATCTGACCCACGACACCATCGGCATCACGATCGCCCACACCTACGGCGACCGGGTCGACCCCTGGCTGCTGGTGGGCACGACGACCGCGGGACTGATCGTGCTGGCGTATCTGCTGCACCGCTTCGTCGAGCGCCCGGTGGCGGTGGCGATGCGGCGCTCGCTGAACTCCGCCGCCTTCACCCTGCATCCGCCGCAGCCGCGCGGCCGGCCGGACTGAGCGCGGCCGGCGCGTCGGTGTAGGGGGCAATCGCCGGCTGGGGGTGGGGTTTCCCCCACCTCGCGGGGGGTGGACCCCGGGGGTCGAGTCACCGGCAGGCCGGATGGGTCGGGGCGGGCGGCGCCCCTAGCGTCGTAGGTGGACGGAGCGGCAGTCGGCCGCCACCCACGACGATCCTTCGAGGGGGACCCGTGAGTCGCGCACGCGCACACGGCAGAAAGATGGGCATCGCGGCGGCGATGGGTGGCTGGAGCGCCCGCCACCGCTGGGCGGCGGTCGGCGGCTGGCTGCTCTTCGTCGTGCTGGCCATGGCCATCGGGCAGGCGGTCGGCCGGACCGATGTGGACGAGAACCGGGCGATGCCGGGCGAGGTGAAGCAGGCCGCCACCATCATCGACGACGCCGGGCTCGACAACGCGGCCGGCGAGATGGTCCTGGTCCAGACGACCGCCCACGGCGGCACCACGAGCGACCCGGCCTTCCGGGGGGCGGTGGCCGACGTCATCATCGCGGTCAAGGCGACCGGTCAGGTCACGGCGGTCACCTCCCCCTACGACACCGGCGCGATCTCCGCCGACCACCGCAGCGCGCTGGTGAGGTTCGACATCCGGGGCGCGGCGGACGACGCCGCGGACCGGGTGCGGCCGGTGCTGGACGCGGTGGGCACGGTCCAGGGTCACCACACCGGCCTGCGGATCGAGGAGTTCGGCGACGCGAGCGCCGACAAAACCCTGAACAGCGCCTTCGGCGACGACTTCAAGACCGCCGAGTATTCGGCGGTGCCGGTGGCGCTGGCCATCTTGCTGATCGCCTTCGGCGCGCTGGTCGCCGCGCTGCTGCCGGTGCTCCTGGCGATGACCGCCTTCCTCGGCGCCTCCGGCGTGGTGGCGCTGGTCAGCCACCGGGTCCCGATGAGCGACACCGCCAACTCGGTGATGCTGCTGGTGGGGCTGGCCGTCGGCGTCGACTACTGCCTCTTCTACCTGCGCCGGGAGCGCGAGGAGCGGCAGGCCGGGCACGACGCCGGCACCGCGCTGCGGATCGCCGCGGCCACCTCGGGACGGGCGGTGCTGATCTCGGGCGTCACCGTGATCGTGGCCATGGCCGGGATGCTCTTCACCGGCATCGGCGACTTCGAGGCGATGGGCGTGGCCACCATGATCGTGGTCGCCATCGCGATGTTCGGCTCGGTGACGGTGCTGCCCGCGCTGCTGTCGCTGCTCGGGCAGCGGGTGGAGAAGGGCCGTCTGCCGTTCCTCAACCGCCGGGCCGCGAAGGCCGGGGCGGTGCGGCCGGCCGGCGGCGGCCGCTTCTGGCGGACCGTGCTCCGCCCGGTGTTGCGCCACCCCAAGGCCGCCACCCTGCTGGCCGGCGGCGCCCTGGTGGCCATCGCGCTGCCCGCCTTCGGCATGCACACCGCGAATCTGTCGCTGGATCAGGAACTCGGCGGCGGTCTGCCGATCATCCAGACCTACCACCGGATCAACGCCGCCTTCCCCGGCGGACCCGACCCCGCGCATGTCGTGGTCAGGGCGGACGCGATCAACGCGCCCGGGGTACGGAAAGCCATCGCGGACTTCCGCGCCGAAGCGGTCTCCTCCGGCGCCAGCAAGGGCCCGGTCACCGTGGTCGTGCACAGCCGGCAGAACGTGGCCGAGATCGCCGTACCGCTGGCCGGCGGCATCGACCACGGCAGGGCCGAGGCCGATCTGGTCGCCCTGCGCGATCACGTCCGCCCGGACACGCTCGGCAAGGTCCCCGGGCTCCAGGCGCCGATCACCGGTGAGACCGCCGAGTCGATGGACTTCACCCACAAGATCACCAGCAGTGTGCCGCCGGTGTTCGCCTTCGTCACCGTCTTCGCCTTCCTGCTGATGCTGCTCTCCTTCCGGTCGCTGACGATCGCGCTGACCTCGATCGCCCTCAACCTGCTGTCGGTGGGCGCCGCCTACGGGGTGCTGACCATGGTCTTCCAGCACGGCTGGGGCGCCTCGCTGGTCGGCGCGACCGGGACCGGCGCGGTGGTGGCGTGGCTGCCGCTGTTCCTCTTCGTGATCCTGTTCGGGCTGAGCATGGACTACCACGTGTTCGTGGTGTCCAGGATCCGCGAGGGCCGGATGCGCGGGCTCAGCACCCGGGACGCCATCGAGCACGGCATCACCGGCACCGCCGGGGTGGTGACGAGCGCGGCGGTCATCATGGTCGCGGTGTTCGCGATCTTCGGCACCCTGTCGATGCAGAGCATGAAGCAGATGGGCGTCGGCCTGGCCTTCGCGGTGCTGATCGACGCCACCGTGATCCGCGGTGTGCTGCTGCCGGCCGTGATGACGCTGCTCGGCGAGCGCAACTGGTACCTGCCGCGCTGGATGGAACGGCTGCCCGACCTGACCCACGACGAGTCGGAGCTGCCCCGGCCCCCGGCCGCCGGGGAGCCCCACCCGGGCCGGCCCTACCCCGGCCACGGACCGGGCCGCGAGCCGGACGGCGGCCTGGGCTCGGATCCGGGCGACCGCTCCCACGGCCCCGTCCCCGACCGGGTCTGACCGCCCTCCGACCGTCCACGACCGCCCTCGACCGTCCCGACCGCCCCTCGATCAACCACGATCACCGCCCGACCAGCGAAAAAGCCCCGCGGGGCTGGCGGTTCACCCGATCGCAGTGCCCCTTCCCGGTTCGGGACAGGGGCACTGTCGGTGGCCGCCGCTACGGTGGTTTTCATGACCGTACGGGAGAGTGCGAGCGCCGCGGCGGGCCCGGGCGCCGACGAGGTGGAGCTGCGGCTTGAGGACCACCGGGTCGAGCTGACCGGGTACTGCTACCGGATGCTCGGCTCGGCCTTCGAGGCCGAGGACGCGGTGCAGGAGACGCTGGTGCGGGCCTGGCGCGCCTCGGGTCGCTTCGAGGGCCGCTCGAGTCTGCGCTCGTGGCTGTACCGGATCGCCACCAACGTGTGCCTCGACAGCCTCGACGCGGGCAAGCGCCGGGCCCGGCCGATGGACCTCTCCCCCGCCTCGCACGCCGACGCCGCCCTGCCGGCCACCACCGCGGAGTCGATGTGGGTGGAGCCCGTCCCCGACGTGCGGGTGGTGCCGTCGGCCGGTGATCCCGCCGATGTGGTGGTCGCGCGGGAGTCGATCCGGCTGGCGTTCGTGGCGGCGCTCCAGCATCTGCCGCCCCGGCAGCGCGCGGTGCTGATCCTGCGCGAGGTGCTGGCCTGGCGGGCGAGCGAGACCGCCGAGTTGCTCGGCACCACCGTCGCCTCGGTCAACAGCGCCCTGCAAAGAGCCAGGGCCACCCTCGCCGGGGCCGGCCTGGACACCTCGCGGGCGGCGCCGGCACCGGTGATGGACCAGGGGCGGCAGGCCCTGCTCGACCGCTATGTCGACGCCTTCGAGCGGTACGACCTGGACTCCCTGACCAGTCTGCTGCATGAGGACGCCACCTTGTCGATGCCGCCCTATCCCCTGTGGCTGCGCGGCCATGAGGACATACGCGGCTGGTTTCTCGGCACCGGGATCGGCTGCGCCGGGTCCCGGCTGCTGCCGGTGACGGCGAACGGTTCGCCGGGATTCGCCCAGTACCGGGTGAGTGACGACGGCGGCCACCGCCCGTGGGCGCTCCAGGTGCTGGAGATCTCCGGTGACCGGATCACCGGGCTCAACGCGTTCCTGGACACCGCGCGCCTCTTCCCCCTCTTCGGGCTGCCGTCCGAACTCCCCCGGCGCCCCTGACCGTTCGAGCCGCGCCGGCGGCCCGGGACCGCTCCGGGGGACTCGCGTCGACACCGGCGGGACCCGCGGCCGTGATCCGCGCCCCCCGAGCACGGATGCGCGGCGGATCACCGCGCAACCTGGCGCCCATCCCCCGCCGGTCAATGGGAGACTTGACGGGTCAGCCCGACTGACCGATGTCGCGGGCGGATGTGCCCGGAGCGGACGGCGGGCCGGACGGACCACGAACCGGCGGACGACTGAGAGGGGCGGCATGGCGGACGCGGTGTTCACGCGGGATCGGGCCCGGGCGGTACTGGATGCCGCCGGGCACCCGGCGGCCGAGCTGCTCTCCTTCGGGGAGAACGCGGTCTACGCCGCGGGCCGGCTGGTCATCAAGGTCGGCCGGGGCGCGGATCTGCTGGACCGGGCCCGCCGCGAGGTGCGGACCGCCGACTGGCTGGCCAAGCACGACGTGCCCGCGGTGCGGTCCGCGGAGTCCGAGGTGCGGCTGGTCGAGGGCCATCCGATCACTTACTGGCAGCGGCTGCCGGAGTCGCTGCGGCCGGCCGAACCCGTCGACGTGGCACCGCTGCTGCGGCTGGTGCACGCGCTGCCCGAGCCGGACTTCGGGCTGCCGCCACGTGATCTGCTCGGCGGTGTGGAGCGGTGGCTGCGGATCGCCGGCGAGGCGATCGACCCGGCCGACGCGACCTATCTGCGCCGCCGCAGGGACGCCTTCGCCGAGGCCGCCGCCGCGGTCGTCCCGCATCTGCCGCGCGGGCCGATCCACGGCGACGCCCTCCCCCGCAACGTCCATATCGGCCCGGACGGCCCGGTGCTGGTCGACCTGGAGACCTTCTCCTCCGACCTGCGGGAGCACGACCTCGTCGTCCAGGCGCTCAGCCGCGACCGCTACGGCGTCGACCAGGCCGCCTATGACGCCTTCACCACGGCCTACGGCTGGGATGTCAGGGAGTGGTCGGGCTGCGCGACCCTGCGCGGCGCCCGCGAGACGGCCGGCTGCGCCTGGGTCGCCCAGCACGCTCCCGCCAACCCCGATGCCCGGGTGGAGTTCCGCCGTCGGGTCGCCTCCCTGCGCGCCGACGACCCGACGGTGCGCTGGTACTCCTTCTGACGGCCGGACCCCACGGCACCCGCCGCCCGGCCGCCTTGTCCCTGACCCCCGCGCGGGGGTCAGGGACAAGGCGGCGGCCCGCCGGAGTACCGAGGCCGGGCAGGTGCTCGGCCGGGTGCTCGACCGAGTCGTCAGCCGGGCAGCAGATAGCAGGACTTCACCATGTTCGGCAGCGGATCACCGAACACCGCGTTGGCGCAGGCCGTCCCGCCGCTCAGCGACCTGGTGGTGAAGGTCCCGCCCGCGCCGTAGGCGACCGTGCGCGTTCCGCTGAAGGCGCACAGGCCGTTCTCCGCCGCGCAGTACGCCGACCCGCCGGGGCCGGTGCTGACCGGGCCGACATAGCAGGACTTCACGAAACCGAAGTCGGGGTCGCCGAGCGTCGCGTCGTCGCAGGAGGCGCCGCCGGTGACCGTGCGGAACCCGTAGACGCCGCCCGCGCCGTAGGCCACCGACTGGGTGCCGGTGAAGGCGCACCTGCCGTTCTGCTGCGCGCAGAGGGTGTAGCCGGCCGGCGCCGGGCCGCCCGGGTTCGCCGCGACCACGAAGGTGCCGGGCTGGACACCGGTGAGATAGACGTAGTCGGTGTCCTGGTGGGCGCCGCCGATCCCGGCGGCCGGGGTGAAGGCGCCGCCGCTCCAGACCACCTGCCCGTTGACCGCGACGACCGGACTGGCGGCGCCGTCGGTGGGAACGGCGATGGTGCCGCTGGTGCCCGAGGGCGCGGTGACGCTCATCGCGAACTGGCCGACCCCGCGCTCCGCCGCCCACGACACCTGCACGGCCCCGTGCGGGGTCGGCGCCTTTCCTTCGGCCCAGGCCAGGTCGCCGGGGTGCGGCCGCACCGACCAGGTGGCGTACCCGGGTGAGGTCGGCTGGATGCCGAGCACCGAGCCGGACAGGGCGCTGATCGGCGCGGTGGACCAGCCGTGGGCGAGGCTGGTGCCGGCGCCGAGGCCCGGGGTTCCGTCGGTGCCCGAGACGTTCTCCCACATGGTGCCGGTCGCGTAGCCGCTCGCCGTGATCATGTGGCCCCAGACGGTGGACAGCAACTGCTCGGCGTTGGCGGTGTCGTTGTTCGCCAGCCGGGCCAGCAGTTCGTAGCCGCTGATGAAGGGGCTGACCACCGGCCGGTCGGCGGTGTCGGCGGAGAAGGGCAGCGGGCCGTAGGCGCTCGTCCACAGCTTGGTCTTGACCGCCGCCAGGATCGAGGCGCTGTTGGCCGCGGGCGCGACCCCGTAGAGCACGGCGAGCGCGTTGGCGTCCTGGGCGACCCCGGTGGGCTGGGTGTCGCTGATGAGGTACAGCCCGGTGGCGCTGTTGAAGAGGTGGGCGTTGATCGCCGTCTTCAGTGCGGCCGCCTGCTGGGTGTAGGCGGCGGCCTGCGCGCTCTGGCCCGCCGCGGTGGCCAGTTGCGCGCCGTCGGTCAGTGCCCGGTAGTAGAGCACGTTGTACTCGGTGACCTCGCCGGTCTTGTCGGCGTCGTAGAAGTCCCAGTCGGCGCCGTCGTCACCGGTGGTGGTGAGCAGTCCGTTGCCGTCGAGCCGGCCGGCGTTCCAGGCGAGTTCGCTCCGGACGATCGGCCATTCCTGCTGGATGAAGGCGGTGTCGCCGGTGTAGAGGTAGTAGGACGCCAGGCCGAGCAGCCAGTAGATCGAGTACGAGGCGGAGTAGCTGCCGGTGGTGCCGGCGATCGGGGCGCCGGTGTGCAGGGGCGTCTGCGGTGGCTCGGCGCCGGCCACGAAGCCGCTGGAGAGCTGGTAACTGCCGAGGAGTTGCAGCGCTCCCCTGAGGTAGGCGGCGTTGCCGGTGGAGTAGAAGACGCTGGGGCCTTCGATGTTCATGTCCCCGCTCCAGATCGCCCGGTCGCGGGTGGCGCCGTCGAGGATGGACGGCAGCGCGTTGACGCCGGGGACGTTGAAGTCGGCCAGCGCCGCGGTGCCGCTCAGCGGGTTGCCGTAGAGGGTGGCGCCTGCGGCGGAGACCACGCTCAGATCGCGGAAGTCGGCCTCCTCGCCGTTGAACTCCCGCAGGCCCACCGTGCCGCTCGGGTAGGTCCGGGTGCCAGCCGGGAAGGCCGTGGTGTCGACGGTGGCGACCTTCGTCCGGTCGACGGAGACCGTGACCGTGCCGCCGGACGTGGTCGTGGTGACGGTGTGCCAGGTGCCGGTGGTCAGGCTGGCGGGCAGCGGGGCGGTGCCGACGCTGGTGTAGGTCCCGTCGTGCAGATCGAACTCCTGGAGGGTGTTCGGCGTGCCCGCGGTGTCGTTCGCGGCGTTCAGGATGAACACATAGCCGTTGTTCGCGTCCTGGCCGCGGACCACCCAGCCGGCCTGGTTGGCGACGATCCTGGTGTCGAAGGTGGTCGTGTAGTCGGTCCAGGTCGAGCCCTGCTTGAGCAGGCCGGCGTTGCCGCCGAAGTTGTCGAGCACGCCGCCGGTGACCGACCACGAGCCGGTGAGCGCGCCGGCCGGCGCGGAGTCGAGCTGCGCGGTGTAGGCGCTGTCGTACCAGATCCTGTTGAGCTCGTCGGAGCTGGAGACGAAGTAGCCCTGGTAGCCGTCGGCGGTGGTGCGGTCGGCGTTGTAGCGCAGGCCCGCCGCGCTCAGGGAGACGGAGCCGGGCGAGGTGAGGGTGATCTCCTCGTACCGCTCGCCGCCCTGCTCGTACCGGTTGGTGATGGTCCCGGGGGCGGCGACGGTGTACGCGTCGTGCCGGGCGGGGTCGCCCTGCGCCCAGGGGACGGCGCCGTCGCCGGTCGCGGTCAGATACCGCTGGGCCTCGCTGTAGCCCGCCTGGAGCGTGGGTGAGCCGGACTCGGCCTGGACGTCGAAGTAGGGCACCCCGCCGACGTTCTTGCCGTAGTCGAGCACGATCGTCGGGGTGGCGCCGCCCTGGGCCAGGGTCAGCGTGGCGGTGCCCGATCCGCCGCACACCAAGTTCTGCGCCCCGGTGACGGGGCCGGACGTGCTGGTCACCGTGGTCGGGCAGACCGTCGCACTGGACGGCGTCTCCACGTAGCTCTGCCAGTTCGGTGCGGTGGGCCAGGGGGTGCTCGCGGCCGGTTCCGCGGCCGAGGCGGTGGCGGCCGGCCCCCAGGCCGGCCCGCCGACGAGGAGGGCGAGGGCGCAGCTCAGGGCCGCGATGGCGCGGCGACGCCAGCGGACACGCCGTTCAGTGATCATGGTCAGCTCCGTGGGGAGAGAGAACCTGGATGAACCACCTGGGCGGCCGGCCGGTACCGCTGATAGGTGAATGAAACGTTTCAATCCGCTATAACGTCGATGACGTTATTGACTGGCGTGGCTCCGGTCAATGACTTGCGCAGTCCCGGCGGCCCCGAGGCCCCCGCGGCTACGGGCCTCTTCTGCCGGCCCGTCAGCCTCGGCGAGCCGCCCCCTCAGGAAAGGGCGACCTGGTCGGTGCGCAGCGGCCAGGACGGGTCCACATCGGGGTCGGCGGAGCCCTTCTTGCGGAGCCAGGAGGCGAAGTCCGCCGCCCACGCGGCGTACCAGTCGCGCTGGGCGGTGTGCAGGTCCAGGACATCGAGCCCGCCCGCCTGCGGATAGCGCGCGGCCAGCGCGCGGGCGACCCGGACCGCGGCCAGGGCGTCGGCGCCCGCGTCGTGCGCCCCGTCCAGCGTCACCCCGTAGACACCGCAGGCCGCCTCCAGGGTGCGCTTGCCCCGGCGGTACTTGTCCAGCGCGCGGTCCATCACCAGCGGGTCGAGCATCGGTCCGGCGAACCCGCCGGCCGCCACCAGCGGCGGCAGCGCGTAACGGCGCAACTCCCGGTCCAGCAGGGTGAGATCGAAGGGCGCGTTGTAGACGACGACCGGGACGGCCGCGGCCCAGTACCCCCGCAGGGCGTCGGCGACCTCCGCGACCACTTCGGGCGCCGGACGCCCCTCGGTCCTCGCCCGCTCGGTGCTGACGCCGTGTATCGCCGTGGTCTCCGCGGGGATCGGGACGCCCGGATCGGCCAACCAGGCCCGGTGCCGCACCGGTTCGCCGCTCTTCACCTCGGTGACCGCCGCGGTCACGATCCGCGCCTGCCGGGGATCCGTCCCCGTCGTCTCCAGGTCGAAGCCGACCAGCAGATCCTCGTGCCATGCCATGGCGAGTCCTTCCCACCTGATTCCCCCGTGCGTGCCTTGCTCCGCAATCATCACGCGGGGCACTGACAATCGGGGCACGGGGCAAGCCGTGCGGCGGTGTCAGGAGACGGGGCGGGAATCCGCCCAGATGCCCTCGAACTCCTCGCGGTAGACGTCGAAGAGTCCGGTCTCGGCGGGGCGGTCGCCGGCCACCACCCGCCGCGCGCCGCCGCGCAGCACCATCACCGGGACCTCCATGCCGCGCGCCCGCCGCAGATACGTCTGCACCACGCCGAGCCCCTCCGCGCTGTCCCCGTCGACGAGGTACGCGGTGAAACGCGGGGTCTCGTCGAAGACCTGGATCTCGAAGGCCCCCTGGTCGCGCAGCCGGGCCCGCACCCGGCGCATGTGCATGATGTTCATCTCCACCGACCGGCCCAACTCACCCCGCCCGAGTCCCAGTTCGCGCTCCCGGCGGCGGGTGGCGCTGCTGGCCGGGTTGAGGAAGAGCAGCCGGACCCGGCAGCCGGACTCCACCAGCCGGACCAGCCGTCGGCCGGAGAAGTTCTGCACCAGCAGGTTCAGCCCGATGCCGACCGCGTCCAGCCGCCGGGCGCCGGAGAAGAGGTTCTCGACCGGCAGTTGGCGCTGGAGCCTGACCCGGTCGGGGTAGACGCCGATGACGTCGGCGTACCGGTCGGCGACCAGTTCCTCCATGGCGTCCACCGGCAGCCGCTGGGCGGCCGTGCGGGCCGGTCCCGAGCCCAGCAGTTCCAGCACCCGGGCGCAGGCCCGTTCGGCCTGGTCGAGCACGGTCCTGGACAGCGCCCGGTTCCGGGAGACGACGTGCCGGGTCACCTCCAGCTCGTCCAGGGCGAGTTCGAGGTCGCGCCGGTCGTCGTAGTAGGGCTCGAAGCAGGGCCAGTGCTGGACCACCAGCTCCCGCAACTGGGGCAGGGTCAGAAAACTGAGCACGTTGTCGTCCGCCGGGTCGAGCAGGAAGCCCTTGCGCCGGCTGACCTCCCGTACCGCGACGGCCCGTTGCACCCATTCGTGTCCGGCGGGACCCGCCGCGGCGACCACCCACTCGTCACCGTGCACGGGTTCGTAGATCGGGCGCAGTACCGCGTTCACCACCGCGCGCAGCCGCTGTTCGACGAGATTGAGCCAGACATAGGCCCGCCCGGCCCGGCGCGCGCGGGTCCGCACCTCGGCCCACGCGTCGGCGTCCCAGTCCAGCTCGGCCCCGATTTCCAGGGGTGGCGCCACGGTGACCACGCTGGGCAGTCCGTCCGCGGGGGCACCTTCCCCGACGTGCCGGTCACCCTGCTCACCGCCGCCACCCGGGAGCATCAGACCTCCGGACGTCACCACGTCACCGCCTCCCGCCCCCGTCCACGATCAAGGAAGGGTACTGCGGTGCGGGGGGCGTCGCAGCCGTATCGACCCTACTTGACTACTACCGGACAACCTCATCACGCTTGCGATCGCCGCCTGTTGTCTCCGGGTCACTTTCGGCCGGAGCCGGATGGCAGGATGCTCCCTCCCCCTCGCCAACCCGGCCAACCCGGCCAACCCGGCCAACCCGGCCAACCCGGCCAACGCAACCAACGCAACCAACGCAACCAATGTCGCCGACATCACCGCCCGCCCCGACATCGCCGCCATGACTTCCGGGTATGCCGAACGGAAGGTGTAGTCCGGTTACGGAGTGGAAGAGTCATCACATGCAAACCTGGCCGGGTCATTCCTATCCTCTCGGCGCGACCTTCGACGGGGCGGGCACCAATTTCGCGGTGTTCTCCGAAGTGGCGTCGCGGATCGAGTTGTGCCTGCTGCACGACGACGGCTCCGAGACAGCCGTGGAGTTGCGGGAGGCGGACGCCTTCGTCCGCCACGCCTATCTGCCGGGGGTGATGCCCGGGCAGCGGTACGGCTTCCGGGTGCACGGTCCCCACGATCCGGCGAACGGGCACCGCAGCAACTCCGCCAAGCTGCTCCTGGACCCGTACGCCAAGGCCATGAGCGGCAATATCGACTGGGACGAGGCGGTCTACGGTTACCGCTTCGGCCAGCCCGACTCGCGCAACGATCTCGACTCGGCCCCGCACACGATGGCCTCGGTCGTGGTCAACCCGTACTTCGACTGGGCGGACGACCGTCCGCCCAGGATCGAATACCACAAGACCGTCATCTACGAGGCCCACGTCAAGGGCCTGACGATGTCCCACCCGGGCCTCCCGGAGGAGATCCGCGGCACCTACGCGGCGCTCGCCCACCCGTCCGTGATCAGCCATCTGGTGGAACTCGGCGTGACGACGCTGGAACTGATGCCGGTGCACCAGTTCATCCAGGACCACCGCCTGGTGGACGAGGGGCTCGTCAACTACTGGGGCTACAACACCATCGGCTTCTTCGCCCCGCACCACGACTACTGCTCGCTGGGCGACCGCGGCCAGCAGGTGCTGGAGTTCAAGACGGCGGTGCGCGCGCTGCACCGGGCCGGTATCGAGGTGATCCTCGACGTGGTCTACAACCACACCGCGGAGGGGAACCACCTCGGCCCCACGCTGTCGATGCGCGGCCTGGACAACGCGTCGTACTACCGGCTGACCGGCGACAAGCGCTATTACATGGACACGACCGGCACCGGCAACAGCCTGCTGATGCGCCATCCGCACGTGCTCCAGCTCATCATGGACAGCCTGCGGTACTGGGTGACCGAGATGCACGTGGACGGTTTCCGCTTCGACCTGGCGGCCACCCTGGCCCGGCAGTTCCACGAGGTGGACCGGCTCTCGGCCTTCTTCGACCTGGTCCAGCAGGACCCGGTGGTCTCGCAGGTGAAGCTGATCGCCGAGCCGTGGGACGTCGGCGACGGCGGCTACCAGGTCGGCAACTTCCCGCCGCTGTGGACCGAGTGGAACGGCAAGTTCCGCGACACCGTACGGGACCTGTGGCGCGGCGAGAGTGCCACCATCGCCGAGTTCGGCTCCCGGCTCACCGGCTCCTCCGACCTCTACCAGGACGACGGCCGGCGCCCGCTGGCCTCGATCAACTTCGTCACCTGCCACGACGGTTTCACGCTGCGCGACATGGTGTCGTACAACGACAAGCACAACGAGGCCAACGGCGAGGGCAACCGGGACGGCGAGAGCCACAACCGGTCCTGGAACTGCGGCGTCGAGGGCGAGACCGACGACCAGGGCGTGCGGGCGCTGCGCGGTCGGCAGATGCGCAACTTCATCGCCACCCTGATGCTCTCCCAGGGCGTCCCGATGATCTCGCACGGCGACGAGTTCGGCCGCAGCCAGCAGGGCAACAACAACGTGTACTGCCAGGACAACGAGCTGTCCTGGCTTCCCTGGCCGGGCAAGCGGGGCACCTCGGACGAGAACGACGAGGCGCTCCAACTGCACGAGTTCGTCAAGAGCATGGTGTGGCTGCGCCGGGACCACCCGGTCTTCCGCCGCCGCCGCTTCTTCCACGGCGGCCCGACCAAGGGCGCCGGCGGCGAGCTGTCCGACATCGCCTGGTTCACCCCGGCGGGTCAGGAGATGACCCAGGACGACTGGCAGGCGGCGCACGCCCAGACGTTGGTGGTGTTCCTCAACGGCAACGCGATCTCCGAACCGGGAACGCGCGGCGAGACGATCACCGACGACTCCTTCCTGCTGATGTTCAACGCGTCGTTCGAACCGCACGAGTTCGTGGTGCCGGAGGCCCACGGCGACGGATGGTACCTGGTGGTGGACACCGAGCGGCCGGACGGAGTGCCGCCGGGCACCGGTGAACGGGTCCAGCCGGGCGATCGGCTGCTGCTGGCCGACCGCAGCGTGGTGGTGCTCCAGCGGCCGGCCGACTGAGCCGGCGCGAGGGAGACGAACAGCACGCGCCGACGACCTCGATCCGGGGTAGACAAGACCCCATGACCGCAGACTCCGTGACACCCGGCTCGACGTACCGGGTGCAGTTGCAGCCCGATTTCACCTTCGCCGACGCCGCGGCGGCGGTGCCCTATCTGGCCGACCTGGGCGTGACCCATCTGCACCTGTCCCCGGTGCTCGAGGCGGTACCCGGCTCCACCCACGGATACGACGTGGTGGACCACAGCCGGGTCCGTACCGAACTGGGCGGCGAGCAGGGGTTGCGCGCGCTGTCCCGTACCGCCCGGGAGCACGGCCTCGGGCTGGTACTGGACATCGTGCCCAACCACATGGCGGTGCCGGTCCCGCAGCACCTCAACCCCCAGCTCTGGGCGGTGCTGCGGGACGGCCCGTCCTCCCGCTACGCGTCCTGGTTCGACATCGAGTGGTCGGCCCAGGACGGCAAGGTGCTGCTGCCGGTGCTGGGCGAGCCGCTGGCGGACGCGCTGAGCGGCATGTCGCTGGTGGACGACGAGGCCGCCGGCGGCCGGGCGCTGGCCTACTACGACCACCGCTTCCCGCTGCGCCCGGGCACCGAGGACCTGCCGCTGCCGGAACTGGTGGCCGCGCAGCACTACCGCCCGGCGTACTGGCGGGACGCGCGGACCGAGCTGAACTACCGCCGCTTCTTCACCATCTCCGATCTGATCGCGATCCGGGTGGAGCACCCGGAGGTCTTCGAGGCCAGTCACGCGACGGTGCTGCGGCTGCTGCGCGAGGGGGTGGCGGACGGCCTGCGGATCGACCACCCGGACGGGCTCGCCGACCCGGCCGGCTATCTGCGGCGGCTCGCCGAGGCGAGCGGCGGCCGGTGGACGGTGGTGGAGAAGATCCTCCAGCGCGACGAGTGGCTGCCCGCGGACTGGGCGTGCGCCGGCACCACCGGGTACGACGCGCTCGACCGTATCGACGGGCTCTTCACCGATCCGGCGGGGGTCGCCGAGGTCAGCGACTTCTACCGCGAGTTCACCGGGATCGAGGACGATCTCGGCGGCCGGTGGGCGCCGACCGTGGGCCGGGCGGCGCGGCGGGTGGTGACCCACGACCTGGCCACCGAGGTCTCCCGGCTGCGCCGCACCGCCGAGCGGGCCCGCGCCGCCCTTCCGGGTGAGGCGCTCTTCCCGCCCGAACTGCTCACCGAGGCGCTCCAGGCGCTGTTGGTCCGGGTGCCCGTCTACCGCGCGTACGTCGTCCCCGGCGTCCCGGCCACGCCGGAGGACACCGCGATGCTGGAGCACGCGACCAGGGAGGCCCGGGAGGCGAGCGCCCCTGAGCTGTGGCCGGCGCTGGACTTCGTCCGGGACCTGGCGCTCGGCCGGGCCGGCGGCGACCCGGAGCAGGCCGCCGCCGTACAGGCCGAGGTCACCGCCGAGCCGGCTGACCCGGCTGACCCGGCTGACAGGGCCGACACGCCCGACACCGCGGACTTCATCGCCCGCTTCGCCCAGGTCGCCTCCGCGCTGCACGCCAAGTCCGTCGAGGACGCGGCCTTCTACCGGTATGTGCCGCTGCTCTCGCTCTGCGAGGTGGGCCGTGATCCGGCCGAGCCGGACACCACACCGGCCGAGTTCCACGCGTACTGCGAGCGGCTGGGCCGCGAACGGCCCGGCTCCGGCACCGTGCTGTCCACCCACGACACCAAGCACAGCGCGGATCTGCGGCTGCGCCTCGCGGTGCTGACCGAGGTGCCCGGCGCCTGGCGGGAGTGGCTCGGGAAGCTCGCGGCGCCCGGCGCCGAGCCGGCGCCCGACCGGCACACCGCCTACACCGTCTTCCAGACCGGCGTCGGCCTCGACTCCGGCCACCACGACCGGCTGGTCGCGGCAGCGCTGAAGGCGGTCCGCGAGGCCGGTCTGCACACCACCTGGACCGAGCAGGACGCGGCCTACGAGCAGGCCGTCGCCGACTTCGCCGGGCGCGGGCCGGGCGGCGCCCAGGTCGAGCAGGTCAAGGACTTCGCCCGCGGCCTGGCCGACTACGCGGCGGCGAACGTCCTCGGCGCCGCGCTGCTGCACCTGACGATGCCCGGCGTGCCCGATGTCTACCAAGGCACGGAGTGGCCGGTGCGCACCCTGGTGGACCCGGACAACCGCGAGCCGATGAACGGCCCCGTCGCCGGCGTCGAGCGGTCCGGCAGCCACGACACGCTGCGCGGCCTGCTGGCCGGCCGGGCGCCCGGCTCCTTCGACGAGGCCAAGCTGCGGCTGACCGCCGTCGCCCTGCGGCTGCGCCGCGACCATCCGGAGTGGTACGGCCCCGGCGCCGCGTACGATCGGCTGGCGGCGGCCGGACCGGCGGCGGAGCACTGTGTGGCCTTCGTCCGCGGCGGCGGCGCGCTGACCGCGGTCACCCGGCTGTCGCGCCGGCTGGAGGACGCGGGCGGCTGGCGTGACACCGCGCTCACCCTGCCGCCGGGCCGCTGGCGGGAACAGCTCGGCGGGGGTACCTACGAGGGCCGGGTACCGCTGGCGGAGCTGCTGGCGGACTCCCCCGTGGCCCTGCTCACCGAGGTCACGCGGAGTTGAGGTGCTGACCTCACTGTGACCTCGCTGACGTCTCGCCGACGTCGCCGGACGCGCCGAGCTGATCCTTCGGCGGCTGTCCGTCCGCGCCGATCCGCCGGATCTGGCGTTCGGTCGGCACGGTGATCTCGTCGAGCCCGTCGAGCCCGTCGAGCCGGTCGAACGCGTCGAATCTATCGAATCCCGTCGAACCCGCGGTGCCCCGACAGGCGCCGCGGGTCGGGCGTTCTCCCCGAGCACGGCCCGGCGCTTTCCGGCCACCCCTCGTCCGTCGCTTTCCGCCAGGAGTGGGAGCGCGCCGGGCGAGGCGCGGCCGCGGCGGGACGATCGATTGTCAGACCCCGCTGTTACGTTCCGTGGCATGACGACCATCGAGACGGATACGGATTCGCTGCTGGGGCGGCTGCTCGGCATCCCGGAGGCCGAGGAGTTCCTCGCCTGGCCCGGTGACTTCGAGCCCTCGCGGGCCGGGCACGGCGAGGAGATACGGCTGCGCTCGGGCGCTCCGCTCCAGGCCATCGCCGGGGACAGCGGCGGCGGGACATATTACCAGGTGGGCGTCGGGCACGGGACCGACCGACCGGTGCTCTACGCCAGTTCGGAGGGCGAGGGCGGCCTGATCGCCGAGTCGCTGCCCGAGGCGCTGGAGCTGCTGATCGGCCTGCCGTACTGGCAGGACTGCCTCCCTGGGCGCGATTTCCCGCTGGTCGAGCTGGAGGCCGAATACCGTTCGACCTTCCCCGATCTGGACCGGCGCCGGGACCGGGTGGCGGAGCTGCTCGGCCTCGGTCGCCCGGCCGCGCCGGCTCTGGTGGAGCGGCTGCACACCTCGGTCGGCCGCAGCTTCCCGGAGTATCTGCCGGTGGCCGCCTCGGGGGAACCCTTCACACCGCTGAGCTGACGGTTCGGCGCCGCGTGGTGGACAGGGCCGAAGCGGGGTAGTCGTCGCTCGGGGGCGGGCAGGACCGGGCCGGGCGGTACCGGTCCTGGGCGGGACCGCCGGGATTTCGGCCGGATCAGGCCACGGCCCGGGCATGGAGGTGCCCGGGGCATGGGCATGCATAGGGCCGGGATTCCGGTACCACCCGGCACGACCCGATAGAACCGCAGCAGAAACCGATCGCCGACCGATCGCATCAGACGGGAGCCGTGCGTGCTGTTCGAGGTATGGGCACCCAATGCCCAGCAGGTGGAGATCTCGATCGAGGGCCGATCGGAGACGCTCCGCCCCGACCCGTCGCGCGCCGGCTGGTGGCAGGCCGACCTGCCGGCCGCCGACGGCGCCCGCTACGCCTATGTGCTCGACGGCGGGCCCGCGCTGCCCGACCCGCGCTCGCGCCGCCAGCCCACCGGCCCGGACGGCCCCAGCGCCGTGGTGGACCATGACCTCTTCCGCTGGCAGACGCCCTGGCCGGGCCGCGGCCTGCCGGGCGCGATCCTCTACGAACTGCACGTGGGCACCTTCACCCCCGAGGGCACCTTCGACGCGGCG
Source organism: Streptomyces sp. NBC_01190 (assembly GCF_045039895.1). NCBI lineage: Bacteria > Bacillati > Actinomycetota > Actinomycetes > Kitasatosporales > Streptomycetaceae > Streptomyces > Streptomyces sp. NBC_01190. The sequence continues at coordinate 6,462,886 of NZ_CP108580.1, read as the reverse complement.
ATCGAACGCCTCCCGTATCTGGCCCGGCTCGGCATCACCCATGTCCAGATCATGCCGGTCTGCCCCTTCCCCGGCACCAACGGCTGGGGATACGAGGGGGTTTCGCTCTGGGCGGTGCACGAGCCCTACGGGGGCCCGGAAGCGATGAAGCGCTTTGTCGATGCGGCGCACCAGCACTCCCTGGGTGTCGTACTCGACGTGGTGCACAACCACTTGGGGCCCTCCGGCAACCATCTGCCGAAGTTCGGTCCGTACTTCACCGATCTGCACAACACGCCCTGGGGCGACGCGGTCAATCTCGACGCGCCCGGCTCGGACGAGGTGCGGGACTTCCTGATCGGCAGCGCCCTGTCCTGGCTGCGGGACTACCGGCTCGACGGCCTGCGGCTCGACGCGGTGCACGCGCTGGTCGACACCCGGGCGCTGCACTTCCTGGAGGAGCTGTCCACCGCGGTCGACGGGCTCTCGGCGGCGCTCGGCCGCCCGCTGTTCCTGATCGGCGAGTCCGATCTCAACGACCCGCGCACCACCGCGCCCCGCGAGGCCGGCGGTCTCGGCCTGCACGCCCAGTGGAGCGACGACTTCCATCACGCCGTGCACACCGCGGTCACCGGCGAGGCACAGGGCTACTACGCCGACTTCGCCGCCGCCGGCCCCGGCGCGGTCGCCAAGGTCCTCACCCACGGCTTCTTCCACAACGGGAGCTGGTCGTCCTTCCGCGGCCGGCACCACGGGCGCCCGCTGGACACCAGCGAGGTGTCCGGGCACCGGCTGCTCGCCTACAGCCAGACCCACGACCAGATCGGCAACCGCGCCACCGGCGACCGGCTGACCCTCGACCAGCTCGGCGCCGCCGCCGCGCTCGTCCTCACCGCGCCCTTCACCCCGATGCTCTTCATGGGTGAGGAGTGGGGCGCGGCCACCCCCTGGCAGTTCTTCACCGACCACGGCGACCCGGAACTGGCCGCGGCCATCACCCGGGGCCGGCGGCGGGAGTTCGCCTCGCACGGCTGGGCCGAGGAGGATGTGCCCGACCCCCAGGACCCCGCCACCCGCGACAACTCCGTCCTGGACTGGGCGGAGCCGGAGAAGGCCGCCCACCGGGAGCTTCTCGACTGGTACCGGGCGCTGATCGCGCTGCGCCGGGCCGAGCCGGCGCTCACCGATCCGCGGCTGGACACGGTGGCCGCGACCGCCGGGGGCCGCACCCTGGTGGTGGCCCGCGGCCCGTTCCGCGTGCTGGTCAACTTCTCCGACACGGCGGCCCAGATGCCGCTCGACGTTCCCTGCCAGGTCGTGCTGGCTCGCCCGGAGTGCAAGCTGCTGCCTGGCCCGGCCGTGCGGTTGCCTGCCCGCGGGGCCGCCGTGCTGCGGGCCGAGAGCGTTACGGTGGAAGCATGACCGCGACAGATCGAGCAGACCAGGATGCCCGGGAGATCCGGGCGGCGCGGGACGCCGGGAGTCCCGCGGCGACAGCGGCACCGGACGCCTCGCGGCGCCCGGCCGAGGACGGCGCGGCGCTCGCCGACTGCGTGCTGTGCGGCGAGCCGACGGAGTATCCCGCCAGCACGCGTGGCGCGACGCTGTGCCCGGTGTGCGCGTGGCAGGAGGCCCAGCGCACCGCGTGCTCCGGCTGACCGGACCCGGCGGACCGGGCGGGCACCCTGCCGAAGGGTGCCCGCTCAGGTCGTGGCCAGCAGCAGACGCCGGTTCTCGGCCACGTCGAAGTCCGCCTCCGGGTAGGAGGGGGCGAGTTCTTCGAGGTGTTCGAGCAGCAGTCGGCTGATCGCCCAGTTGCGGTACCACTTGTGGTCGGCCGGGACCAGGTACCAGGGGGCGTTCTCGGTCGAGCAGCGTTCCAGCACCGTCTGATAGGCGGCCTGATAGGCGGGCCACAGCTCCCGGTCCTCGATGTCGCCCGGGTTGAACTTCCAGTGCTTGGCCGGCTCGTCGAGCCGGGCCAGCAGCCGCCTGCCCTGCTCCGGATAGCCGATGTGCAGAAAGACCTTGACCACGGTGACGCCCTCGTCGGCGAGCGACCGCTCGAAGCGGTCGATGGTCGCGTAGCGGCGGCTCCAGACGGCGCGCGGTACCAGCCGGCGCACCGGGGCGACCAGGACGTCCTCGTAGTGCGAGCGGTCGAACACCCCGATCTCGCCGGCGTGCGGCAGCGCGTTGCGGATCCGCCAGAGGAAGGGGTGGCGGAGTTCCTCGGCGGTGGGCGCCTTGAAGGCACGGACCCGGACGCCGGCCGGGTTGAGGCCGGTGACCACGTGCTTGAGGGTGCCGCCCTTGCCCGAGGTGTCCATGCCCTGGAGGATCAGCAGCAGCCGGCGCCGGTCCCCGGCCACGCTCGACGCGAAGAGCCGCTCCTGGAGCTCGGCGAGCCGCGGCCGCATCCTCTCGATGTCGGCGAGCCCGTGTTTCTTGTCCTTCGGACCGCCCGGGGTGGCCGCCGGGTCGTACGCCATCAGGTCGACCGTGCCGCTGTGCGGCGGGATCCGCAGCAGGGAACGGAGACCCGCGCCTGAGCGGTCCGGTGCGCCGCCCTCGGCCGAGGACGACGTGTGCCCCTGCTTCGGTGTGCTCTTCGCCGCGTCCTTCGCCGCACCCTTCGACGGGTGCTTCGAGCCCTTCGAGTCCTTCGAGGTGCCCTTTGATGTCGATTTGGCCATGCCATTGATCGTGCGCCCGCCGAGGACGGCCCGCCACGCCACGGCTTCGGCGGGCCCCCGACCGGCGTAGCGCGCGCCCTCAGCCCCCGACGCTCAGCCGTTCGCCGTCCCGGGCCAGCGAGGTCAGCCGGGACACCGCCCTGAAGTACTTCTTGCGGTATCCGCCGGCCAGCATGTCCGCGCTGAAGAGCCGGTCGAAGGGTGTCCCGGAGGCCATCAGCGGCACCTCCCGGTCGTAGAGCCGGTCGGCGAGCACCACCAGGCGCAGCGCGGTGGCCTGGTCGGTGATCTGCTCGACGCCCCGCAGGAACACCGCCCCGATCCCGTCGCACAGCGCCCCGTAGCGGCTGGGATGGACGGTGGCCAGGTGCCCGGTCAGCGCCCCGAAGTCGTCGAGCGCCGCGCGGGGCGTACGGTGCGCCGCCGCGGTCACCTGCTCGTCGGTGTACGGCTCGGGAGCCTCCGGCAGACCCCGGTGCCGGTAGTCCTCGCCGTCGATCCGCAGCGAGGTGAACCGGGCCGACAGACCCTGGATCTCCCGCATGAAGTCGGCGGCGGCGAACCGGCCCTCGCCGAGCCGGCCCGGCAGCGTGTTGGAGGTCGCGGCCAGCTTCACCCCGGCGTCGGCGAGCCTGCCGAGCAGGGTGGAGACGAGCACCGTGTCACCCGGGTCGTCCAGCTCGAACTCGTCGATGCAGACCAGCCGGTGGCCCCGAAGCGCCGCCACAGCCTGCCGGAAACCCAGCGCGCCGACGAGGTTGGTCAGCTCCACGAAGGTGCCGAACGCCTTCCGCTCGGGCGGGGCGTCGGTGGCGTGCCACAGCGAGGCCAGCAGATGGGTCTTGCCGACCCCGTATCCACCGTCGAGGTACACCCCGCCGGGAGCGGGGGGCGCCGCCGGCTCCCGGCGGAACCACTTCTTGCGGCCCCCGGCCCGTTCCGCCCCGAGCGCCGCGGCGAACTCGGTCAGCCGCTTCACCGCCGCGGTCTGGCTCGGCTGTCCCGGGTCCGGCACGTACGTGTCGAAACGGACGGAGTCGAAGCGCGGCGGCGGGACCATGTCCGCGACCAGGCGCGACACCTCCACCTCCGGCCGACGTTCGCTGAGCGCTACGGGCCCGGTCGTCATCGAGCTCCCCTCGGACATCACGCTGGTGGGCACGGTTGCCCAGCTTAATGGGCCGCCCGTTACGGGCGAGGCCGTGCGAGACTCTCGCCATGCAGCGGCTCTTCCCCCGCCAGGAGTCCGACCCGACGGACGAGCGAGCCCTGGACACCGTGCTCGGCCTCGCCGACGCCTACGCCTATCCCGCCGACCGGTCGCCCGGCACGCCCTATCTGCGGGCCAACATGGTCGGCTCCCTGGACGGCGCGGCGCGGGCCGACGGCAAGTCCGCCCCGCTCTCCTCCCCGGCGGACATGCGGATCTTCGGCACGCTGCGGGCTCTGTGCGACCTGGTCCTGGTGGGCGCCGAGACCGTACGCCAGGAGGTCTACCGGCCGGCCAAGGCCCGGGAGGCCTTCGCCGCCCGCCGCGCCGCGCTCGGCCAGAGCCCGGCGCCCGCGATCGGGGTGATCTCCCGCCGGCTGGATCTGGACTTCGGCGCGCCGCTCTTCACCGCGCCCCTGGTCCCGACGCTGGTGCTGACCGGGGCCGGCGCCCCGGACAGCGCGCTGGCCGAGGCCCGCGCGGCCGGCGCCCGGGTGGTGATCGCCGGCGAGGGCGACTGCGTCGACCCGGCCCTGGTGGTCCGCGCGGTCGGCGACCTCGGCTACACCCGGCTCCTGCACGAGGGCGGTCCGAGGATCCTCGCCCAGTTCGCGGCGGCGGACCTGCTGGACGAGGTGTGCCTGACCGTCTCCCCGATCCTGGCCGGCGGGGACGCGCCCCGGATCATCAACGGCCGGCGGGTGCTGCCCCCGGCCCGCTTCCGGCCGCTGTCGATCCTGGAGGAGGACGGCTTCCTCTTCACCCGCTACGTGCGGTCTTGACCACAAAGGGCGGATAAAGCGGAATCCTCCGTTCCGCATACCTCGCGCGTACCCCCGCACATACCCTCGCACCGCGACACGGGTCGCCGTGCCGGGTGAAGATCGGGGCAGGATGGAGGTGAGGCGATCCGGTGGCCGAATGCGGCCGGTCCTCCCGGGCAAGCCGGTGAGACAGCCCGCGCGGGAGCCCCCGGAGAGCCTCGACAGCGCGACATGAGAGCGGCGCAGGAGCGATGTGGGAGTTGATGTGGGAGTTGATGTGGGAACGGATGCAGGAGCGGACACCGGAACCGATGGGGGGATCGACATGGGGACAGGTGGGGGGATTGACGGGGTGGCTGACGTGGGAGCGACGAGAGGGAAGGACCCGTCCGTGTTCACGACGTTCACGACCGTGCTGATGATCGAGAAGCCGCTCGCCGCCGCCGATGTGGAGATGCTCACCACCCTCCACGGCGACGAGCCGGTCTCCTTCTTCGTCCTCATGCAGCCCCGCGGCGACCAGGACCGCCTGCTGCGGGCCGTGGACGACGTGGCGCTCGGCCATCTCGACGAGGCGGCCCGGGAGAACGTGGTCCCGCACGGCCCGGACGCCGTCCCGCCGGCCGAGAAGGCGCTCGCCTATTCGATCGAGGTGCTGCGGCAGGCCGGCGCCGAGGCGGACGGCAAGGTGGTGGAGACCCATCCCCTGGACGCGCTCCGCGCGGTGGTGGAGGAGCGCGCCGCGGACGAGGTGATCGTGCTGACCGCACCGCACTTCGTGGAGGAGTTCTTCCACCGCGACTGGACCTCCCGGGCCCGGCACAAGGTCGGCGTCCCGGTGCTGAAGCTCTTCGCCGAGCAGGAGTGACCGGCACCCGCCCCGGGGCTCCCGGGCCCCGGTGACGGCGGGCGGGCGCGGCAGCCGGCACCGGGGCCGGCAACGCGTCCGCGCGGTTGTCCACAACGCTGTCCGCGGGCGGCGGTCGCGGGATGCAAGAATCGGGCCTGCCAGTCGGTTCCGGGCAGCCGGTCCGGCCGGCCCGGGCACGTCCGGCCCGGTCGCGAGCCGGTCGAGCCAGTTCACGCACCCCCAGCCAGTCCAGTCAGTACGGCAGTAGAACACCCCGGGAGACCCGCGCATGAGTCCGTCCGTTCCCCCCGCCCTGGAGCGACCGCACTTCATCGGCATCGGCGGCGCCGGAATGTCGGGCGTCGCGAAGCTCCTCGCCCAGCGCGGGGCGCGGGTGGCCGGCAGCGACACCAAGGAGTCGGAGACGGTCGAGGCGCTGCGGGCGCTGGGTGTCACCGTGCACATCGGCCACGACGCGGCGAACCTCGCCCCGGACGCCACCGCCGTGGTGGTCTCCAGCGCCATCCGGGCGGAGAACCTGGAGTTGGCCGCGGCCGGGGAGCGCGGTGTCCCGGTGGTGCACCGCAGCGAGGCACTGGCCGCCCTGATGGAGAGCGGCCGGCCGATCGCGGTGGCCGGTACGCACGGCAAGACCACCACCACCTCGATGCTGGCCGTCGCGCTCACCGCCCTCGGTCTGGAGCCGTCGTATGTGATCGGCGGCGACCTGGACGTGCCGGGCTCCAGCGCCCGGCACGGCGACGGCGAGATCTTCGTCGCCGAGGCCGACGAGAGCGACCGCAGCTTCCACGCCTACGCGCCCGAGGTCGCGGTGATCCTCAATGTGGAGCTGGACCACCACGCCAATTACGCGTCCCTGGAGGAGATCTACGAGTCCTTCGAGACGTTCGCCCGCGGTGTCCGGCCGGGCGGCACCCTGGTGATCTCCGCCGATCAGCACGGCGCGGTCGAGCTGACGTCACGGCTGCGCGGCCGGAGCTCGCTGAAGATCGTCACCGTGGGCGAGTCCGAGGACGCCGATCTGCGGATCACCCGGATCAGCCCGCGCGGGCTGACCAGCGAGGTCACCGTGGTGCTCGACGGCCGGATGATGACCTTCACCGTCTCGGTGCCCGGCCGGCACTACGCCCACAACGCGGTGGCCGCGCTCGCCGCCGGTATCGCCGTCGGCGCCCCGGCCCGCAATCTCGCGTCGGCCCTCGCCCAGTACACCGGGGTCAGGCGGCGCCTGCAGTTCAAGGGCGAGGCGGCCGGGGTCCAGGTGATCGACTCCTACGCCCACCACCCGACGGAGATGGCCGCCGATCTGGAGGCGATCCGCGGCGCGGTCGCCGGCACCCCCCGGCCCGACGGCGGCGGGGACCCGCGGGTCCTGGTGGTCTTCCAGCCGCACCTGTTCAGCCGGACCCGGGAGCTGGGCGCGGAGATGGGCGCGGCGCTGGCGGCGGCCGACGCGTCGGTGGTGCTGGACATCTATCCCGCCCGTGAGGACCCCATTCCCGGGGTGACCAGCGAGATCATCATCGAGGCGGCCCGGGCGGCGGGGGCCGACGTGGCGGCCGGGCACCAGCGGGCGGCGATTCCCGATGTGGTGGCAGGAATGGCGAAGGCGGGTGATCTCGTTCTAACGATGGGTGCGGGCGACGTGACCGATCTGGGGCCGCTGATTCTCGCCCGGCTCGAGAGCTGAGAGGACGTCCATGTCGTATGAAGTGAAGAAGACCGACGAGCAGTGGCGTGCGGAGCTGTCCCCGCAGGAGTACGCGGTCCTGCGCGAGGCCGGCACCGAGCGTCCCTTCGTCGGTGAGTACACCGACACCAAGACGGAAGGCGTGTACTCCTGTCGCGCCTGCGGGGCGGAGCTCTTCCGCTCCGACACCAAGTTCGAGTCCCACTGCGGCTGGCCGTCCTTCTACGACCCGGCCGACTCCGACGCCGTGGAGCTGATCGAGGACCGTACCCTGGGCATGACGAGGGTGGAGGTGCGCTGCGCCAACTGCGGCTCGCACCTCGGCCACGTCTTCGAGGGCGAGGGCTACCCCACGCCGACCGACCAGCGCTACTGCATCAACTCGATCTCGCTGCGGCTCAACCCCGCCGCGTAAGTCCGTCCGCCGGGCGGCCGCGACCCTCACCGGTCGCGGCCGCCCGGCGGCGTTCTCCGCGGCTGGGCGCGGGCCGGGCGGACCGGACCCCGCGCCGCCGGACGGGCCGCACCCCGATGGCAGACTTGGCCTGTGAACAGCTCTTCTGCCGACGCCCCGGAATCCGGCCCCTTCGAGCATGAGGCGATCGACCGGGACGCCGCCCCGCAGTACGTCCTGCCCCTGGTGGTCCGGATGGAGCGGGACGCGCCGCCGTCCCGTACCGACGCGCTGGAGACCGCGGCCAGGGCCGTACTGACCCTGCTCAGCGACGAGCGGGCGACCGCCGAGGACGGCGAGTGGACCGCGCTCGTGCGGGACTGGCAGGACGCGCGGATCAGGAAGGTGGTCCGCCGGGCCAGGGGCGCCGAGTGGCGCCGGGCCGAGGCGCTGCCGGGCATCACGGTGACCGGGACCACCGCGGAGGTCCGGGTCTTCCCGCCGGTGCCGCTGGACGGCTGGCCCAAGGATCTGGCCAGGCTCCAGGTGGGCGGCACCGAGCTGGACGACCCCGAGGCACCGGCGCCGGCCGATCCGCGGTGGCCGGTGCTCTGGATGAGCCCCGAGGTCGCCATGTCGGCCGGCAAGGCGATGGCGCAGGCCGGGCACGGCGCCCAGCTCGCCTGGTGGGAGCTGAGCGACGACGAGCGGGACTCCTGGCGCAAGGCGGGCTTCCCGCTGGCCGTCCGCACCCCCGCGGCCGCCGCGTGGCCCCGGCTGGTCGCCGCCGGCCTGCCGGTGGTCCGCGACGCGGGCTTCACCGAGATCGCGCCCGGTTCCTGCACCGTCGTCGCCGACCATCCGGCGCTGCGCGGCTGAGGCGGCGGGCGAAGGGCCCGGGTGGACCAGAGGGGCCGGGCAAGGCCGGGTAGTCCGGGTAGGGCCCGCGCGGGGCCGGGACGGCAGCGCTCAGGCGAGGCCGGTGACGAGTTCGCCCACCGAGCGGCGGCGGCCGGTGTAGAAGGGCACCTCTTCGCGCACGTGCAGCCGCGCCTCGGACGCCCGCAGGTGCCGCATGAGGTCCACGATCCGGTACAGCTCGTCCGCCTCGAATGCGAGGATCCACTCGTAGTCGCCCAGCGAGAAGGAGGCGACCGTGTTGGCCCGCACGTCGGGGTAGCCGCGGGCCATCTTGCCGTGGTCGGCGAGCATCCGGCGGCGGTCCTCGTCGGGCAGCAGATACCAGTCGTAGGAGCGTACGAAGGGGTAGACGCTGACCCAGGCCCGCGCGGTCTCGTCGGCGAGGAACGCCGGGACGTGCGACTTGTTGAACTCCGCCGGGCGGTGCAGCGCCATGTTGGACCACACCGGGTCCAGGGCGCGGCCGAGCCGGGTGCGGCGGAAGAGGTTGTACGCCTCCTGGAGCGCGTCGGCGGTCTCGGCGTGCCACCAGATCATCAGATCGGCGTCCGCGCGGAGCCCGGAGACGTCGTAGGTGCCCCGGACGGTGACGTCCTTCCTGGCGAGCTGCGCGAAGAGCTCCTCCACCTCGTCGGCGTACCCCGTGCGGTCCTCCGGCAGCACGTCCCGCAGCCGGAACACCGACCAGAGCGTGTAGCGGATGACGTCGTTGAGGTCCTTGGCCTTCTTGCCGGCGTTGGGCGCTTTGCCGTGGTCGGCGGCTTCGGATCCCGCGGCGGCGGGATCGGGGGCGGGGGCGGGGTTCGCGTCGGTCATGCCGCTATTCTCCCGCCTGTTCCCGCCCGCCCGGCACCAGGGTCGCCAGGACGGCGGCGGCCGCCCGCCGCCCGCCGCCGACGCAGGCGGCCACGCCCACCCCGTCGTAGAGCGCGCCGCACAGCGCGAGTCCTGGCAGCTTGCCGACCTGTTCCCGGATCCGCGCCACCCGGTCCAGGTGCCCCACGGTGTACTGCGGCAGCCCGCCGTCCCAGCGGGTGACCCGGGCGGCGACCGGGGCGGCCCGCAGGCCCACCGCCTCGCCGAGATCCTCCCGGGAGAGCCGTACGAGGTCGGTGTCGTCCCAGGCGAGGTCGGCGTCGCTGCCGTGGCGGCCGATCGAGGTACGCAGCACGAAGGTGTCACCGCCGGCCGCCGCGAGCCACCCCCACTTGTGGCTGGAGAAGGTGGACGCCTTGATGGTGCGGCCGTCGACCGGAGGCACCAGGAAGCCGCTGCTGACCGGGAGTTGCAGCAGGTCGCGGCGGCGGAAGGCCATGGTGACCAGGGCCATCCCGGCGTACTCCACGCCGCTCAGCTCGGCCGCGGCGGCCGGCGACTCGGCGGCGAGCAGCCGGGCGGCGGCGGGCGCGGGGGCGGCGAGCACCACCGCGTCGGCCTCGACGACCCGGTCGGCCAGGCCGACCCGCCAGCCACGCGGTCCGGTGCGGTGCAGTTCGCGCACCTCGGCACCGGTCTCGATGGTGACGCCCGCGGCCCGGCACGCCTCGGCGACGGCGATCGGCAGCCGGCCGACACCGCCCCGGATGCCGTTGAAGACCGGGCCGGTGCCACCGCGCTCGGCGGCCTTGCGCTGGAGGGTGCGGGCCGCCTCGATGAGCGAGCGGCCGTCGCGGACCGCCGGGTAGAGCTGCGGGACGGCGGCGCGCAGCGAGATCTCGTAGGCGTTGCCCGCGTAGACACCGCCGAGCAGCGGCTCCACCAGCCGGTCCACCACCTCGCGGCCGAGCCGGGCGGCGACGAAGGCACCGACGGCCACATCGCCGCCGACCGGGGTGCGGGGCAGCACATGGTCCAGCGGGATGCGGGCCAGGCCCGCGGCCGACAGCACACCGGAGGCGGCGAGCGGGCCGAGGTCGCCCGGTACGCCCATCACGTGGCCCTTGGGCATCGGGCGCAGCCGGCCGCGGGTCCACAGCGTGGCGCCGAGGGCGGCGGGCGGCTCGAGTTCGTCGGCCAGGCCCACCTCGCGGGCCAGCGCGATCGCTTCCGGGCGGCGGGCGAGCAGCGACTCGGCCCCGAGGTCGACCGGTACGCCGGCGATCTCGTCCGCCCAGAGCTTGCCGCCGAGCCGCCGCGACGCCTCGTACAGCGTCACCCGGGCTCCGCCGCGCGCCAGGTCGTACGCGGCGGCGAGGCCGGCGATACCACCGCCGATGACCACCACATGGCCGCTGATGGGACCGCTCGCCGGGACCGTCGCGCTGTGCGTCTGGCTCATGTCCTCCACTGTCGCAGACTCCGGATCGAGTTCCGAACGTGACCCCATCGGGACCCCGGCGCGGAAACCGCCGTCGACGGGCGTACGTCCAACCGGCGACACCGGTACAACAACCGCGATCCTGGGGGGATTTGATGGCTGTGATCCCAACGTTCCCAACGTTCCCAACGTTCCCGTGGTTCCCGACGTCCTCGGCGCCGTCCGCGCCGGACACGTCACCCGCGCCGTCCGCGCCGAACGCCGCACCCGCCGCACCCGCCGCGGGACGGGTTCCCATACCGGGCAGCCGGCCCGGCCGGCCGGTCCCGGCCGGAACGGCGGTGCGCCGCCGCGGGCACCGAAGGCCGCTCGTGGTGTTCGCCGCTTTGCTGGCCGCCGCGCTGACCGTCGCCGGCTGCGGCTCCTCCGGCGGCGGCGACTCCGCCGACTCCGCCGCCAAGGGTGACCGGGCACCTGCCCTGAGCGGCCCGGCGGCGGGCGGGCAGAACGCCGCGCCCGATGGCAAGGGGGCGGGAAGCGCGTCGGGCGGCGCCGCGGCCGACGCCGGGGGCGGGACGCCCGGTTCGAAGACGCCGACAGCGCCGTCCGCATCGACATCCCCTTCGTATCTCGTCCGGACCGCCGAGCTGACCGTCTCCACCCCGCATGTCGAGCGGCAGCTCGACACCGCCCGCGGCTACGCCGTGCGGGCCGGCGGTTACGCCGGTGACGAGGACACCACCGTCGACGGGGCGGGCCACGCCGAATCCAGCGTCCAGCTCCGGGTGCCGGCCACCGCGTACGACCAGGTGCTCACCGAGCTGGCCGGCCTCGGGAAGCTGCTGAACCGCTCCGCGAACGTCGAGGACGTGACAGGGCAGGTGGTGGACGTCGCCAGCCGGATCAAGTCCCAGCAGGCCAGCGTGGCCAGGGTGCGCGCGCTGATGGACCGGGCGGACCGGCTCAGCGACGTGGTGACGCTGGAGAGCGAGCTGAGCACCCGCGAGTCGGCGCTGGAGGCGCTGGAGGCCCAGCAGGCGTCGCTCACGTCCCGCACCGACCTGGCCACGATCACCCTGCGGCTGACCGAGCCGCCGGTGCGACCGGCGCCGCCGAAGCCCGCCGCACACGACGGTTTCTGGACCTCGGTGGGCCATGCGCTGGGCGACGGCTGGCACGCGTTCTACGTGACCGTGCGGCTGCTGCTGATCGTGCTCTCGGTGGTGCTGCCGTTCGCCGCTGTGGCACTGCTCGGCTGGTTCGGCTACCGGCTGGCGCGGCGGGCGCTCTGGACACCGGCCCGCGGCGGCGGCCACCTCTCGCTGCGGGCACCGGACGGCCGGCCGAGGCCCGCCGCACGGTCCGGCCGCACCCCCGGCGAGTCCCCCGCCTCCCCGGACACCCCGGACTCCCCCGGCTCCCCCGTTGACGGCCCGCGGCAGCCCTCGCGGGCCGGGGCGGCGGAACCCGTCGGCGAGGCGGGAGAGCGCGGGCAGGGCGCCGAGCGGCCCGGCGGACCGCTCGGGCGGGACGCCGGACAGGAGTCGCGGGACGACCGCTGAGCCCCGCCGGGCTCAGCGCTCGGTCGAGCGGTGCACGAAGTCGACGAGCCGGGTGAGCGCGTCGGGATCGGTGCTGGGCAGCACACCGTGGCCCAGGTTGAAGATATGGCCGCCACCGGCGGCGGTCACGGTCGCGGCGGCGTCCAGCACCTCCCGCGCCTTCTCCTCGACGGCCGCCGTCGGGGCGAAGAGCACCGCCGGGTCGAGGTTGCCCTGCAATGCCTTGCCGGGGCCGACCCGGCGGGCCGCCTCGTCGAGCGGCACCCGCCAGTCGACGCCGACCACGTCGGCGCCCGCCTCGCCCATCAGGCCGAGCAGTTCGCCGGTGCCCACACCGAAGTGGATCCGCGGCACCCCGTAACCGGCCACCGCGTCGAAGACGCGCACCGACGAGGGCATGACGTAGCGCCGGTAGTCGGCGGGGGCGAGCGCGCCGACCCAGGAGTCGAAGAGCTGGACGGCGCTCGCGCCCGCCTCGATCTGCACCTTCAGGAAGGCGGCGGTGATGTCGGCGAGCCGGTCGAGCAGGTCGCGCCACAGCTCGGGCTCGCCGTACATCAGGGCCTTGGTGCGTTCGTGGTTGCGCGAGGGGCCGCCCTCGACCAGGTAGCTGGCCAGGGTGAAGGGGGCGCCGGCGAAGCCGATCAGCGGGGTGGCGCCCAGCTCCGCGGTGAGCATGCCGATGGCCTCGGTGACGTAGGAGACGTCGCCGGGCTCCAAGTCGCGCAGCCGGGCCAGGTCCGCTCGGCCGCGGATGGGCTCGGCGACGACCGGGCCGACCCCGGGCTTGATCTCCAGGTCGAGGCCGATCGCCTTGAGCGGCACCACGATGTCGCTGTAGTAGACGGCCGCGTCCACCGCGTGGCGGCGCACGGGCTGGAGGGTGATCTCGGTGACCAGCTCGGGCCGCGTGCACGACTCAAGCATCGGGATGCCCTCGCGGAGCTTCAGATACTCGGGCAGCGAACGCCCGGCCTGGCGCATGAACCACACCGGGGTGTGCGGTACCGGCTCGCGCCTGCACGCGCGGATGAACGGGGAAGCAGCGGTCTGCTGGGGCGCACTCACGCCTTGAATCTTCGCACGCGCCCTTACCCGTCGGTCCCGGGCGGGTGTTGCTGCGCGCGCTGGGGCCAGTTGCGTCCTAGTCTTCCGGGCATGGCAGCGGTTCACGGGCACTTGGGCGACGAAGCCCCCTTCCCTTTCCGGCACGCGGTGGAGAGTCTGCGCGCCGCGCGGGTACGGCCCGAGGTCCGGATCGAGGACGCCGCGGCGCCTCGCCGGCTCGCCGCGTACGCGTTCGCGCTGGAGGCCACGGTGCTCGCCGATGGCGAGGAGCTGGCCGACGGGCGGCTGGTGCTGCTGCACGAGCCGGCCGGGCATGACTCCTGGCAGGGCGAGTTCCGGCTGGTCACGCTGGTGCGGGCGGAGCTGGAGCCGGAGATGGCGGCGGATCCGCTGCTGCCCGAGGTGAGCTGGTCCTGGCTGACCGGCGCGCTGGGATCCCGCGGCGCCGCCTATCTGGAGCCGAGCGGCACGGTCTCGCGCGCGTCCTCGCACTACTTCGGCGGGATCTCGGACCGGCCGGACGACACCCGGATCGAGATCCGCGCCTCGTGGACGCCGCGGGAGCGGCCGGACGTCGCGGGCGGCACGGGCGGCGTGAGTGGTGCGGGCGGCGCGGGCCATGGCTTCGCGGCGCACCTCGTGGCCTGGTGCGACCTGCTGTGCGCGTGCGCCGGGCTGCCGCCGTCCGAGAGCCCGGAACCGCCGGTGCTCGGCGCGGCCGGAGTGCTGCCGCTGCCGAAGCGGCGCGGCTGAGCCCGGGCGGTTTCCGCGCCCCGTGCGGAAGCCGGGGCGCGCGACGTGCCAGAGGGGCGCGCCGCGGCCGCGCCGCGCTGGGCACACCCGTGCGCTGACAGTCCGTCCGTTCGAGCGGACGACCGATTTGCCGGAATTGATACTCAACAAATCGTGATCTTTCCCTAAAGCCCGGAGCAATTGTTGCCGAAGGAGACTGTGACCGTTTCAGTCCCCTTTGCCACAGGAGGCCCGGTGTCCGTTCTTCTCGAGCAGCCCACGAGCCTGGTCGCCTACCGCCCCAGCAAGCCGACGGCCATGGTCGTCGTGGCCGATCCCCGCGTCCGCTCCACTGTCACCCGACACCTGTGGGCGCTCGGGGTCCGTGACGTGATCGAGGCCTCGTCCATCGCCGAGGCCCGGCCCCGGGTCGGTAATCCCCGCGACATCTGCGTCGCCGACGTCCATCTGCCCGACGGCTCCGGCCTGACGCTGCTGGCCGAGACCCGCGCCGCGGGCTGGCCCAACGGCCTCGCGCTCTCGGCCGCCGACGACATCGGCGCGGTGCGCAACGCACTCGCCGGCGGCGTCAAGGGTTACGTGGTGACCGGCACCCGCAACAGCCCAGGTTCACTGGCCGGCCGCCCCGGCCTCGCCCCCTTGGGCGCGACCGCGGCCCGGATGCAGCGCCGCCCGCCGGGTGCGCCCGGACACCCGGGCGGCTATCGCGAGCTGTCCGGCCGTGAGGTCGAGGTGCTGCGGCTGGTCGCGGAAGGCCAGTCCAACAAGGCGATCGGCGTGTCCATGGGCTTGTCCGCCCTGACCGTCAAGAGCCACCTCGCCCGGATCGCCCGCAAGCTGGGCACCGGCGACCGCGCGGGAATGGTGGCGGTGGCCCTGCGTACCGGCATCATCCACTGAGGCCGCCACGGCCGCCGGGACCGCGCCGGGCGCGCGAGCCCCGCGCCCACCGGCCGCCCCCCAGGTTCCGTCTCATACGCGGCACCGGATCCCCTCCGTCGTGTTCCGCCGTGCCCCGTCCTTGTTCCCCCCATCACCGGACCCGTCGCTACTTCCCCCTCCCCACCGGACCCGTTGCCCCGGGTCCGCGAAGCGCCCGCCCGCGGCAGCACCCGCCGGCGGGCGCTTCGCGTGAGCGTGGGCCGTCGCTTCTACGCGGTGTCGCGGCGTAAAAGCACCCCGCAAGCGCTACCCGGCTACCCTTGACAGGTGACCGACGCCAGAGAGACCGCAACCCAGACCACCGCGGCGCCGGTCCCGCTGCTGGACCCGCGCGAGGGAATCCCGCCGGTGACCGCCAGCCCGGAGGCTCTCGAAAGCGTTGTCGCGGCCTTCGCCGCGGGCTCCGGTCCGGTCGCCGTCGATGCCGAGCGCGCCTCCGGCTACCGCTACGGGCAGCGGGCCTATCTGGTCCAGCTGCGCCGCGCCGGAGCAGGGACCGCGCTGATCGACCCCGTGGGATGCCCCGACCTGTCCGCGCTCGGCGCGGCGCTACGGGACACCGAGTGGGTACTGCACGCCGCCACCCAGGACCTGCCGTGCCTCGATGAGCTCGGCATGCGTCCCACCGTGCTCTTCGACACCGAACTGGCGGGCCGGCTGGCCGGTTTCGCCCGGGTCGGCCTCGGCGCCATGGTGGAGAACGTGCTCGGCTTCGCGCTGGAGAAGGGTCACTCGGCGGTGGACTGGTCCACCCGCCCGCTGCCCGATCCCTGGCTGCGGTACGCGGCGCTCGACGTGGAGCTGCTGGTCGACCTGCGGGACGCGCTGGAGGAGGAGCTGCGGGCGCAGGGGAAGCTGGAGTGGGCGCTGGAGGAGTTCGCCGCCATCGCCGCGGCCCCGGCGCCGGCGCCCCGGGTGGACCCCTGGCGCCGCACCTCCGGGATGCACAAGGTACGGCGCCGGCGGCAGATCGGGGTGGTGCGCGAGCTGTGGCTGGCCCGGGACCGCACCGCCCGGGAGCGGGACGTCTCGCCCGGCCGGGTGCTGACCGACGCGGCGATCGTCACCGCGGCACTGGAGAACCCGCCCAATGTGCACGCGCTGGCCGCGCTGCCCGGCTTCGGTCACCGGATGGGCCGCCGCCAGCTCGACCAGTGGCAGGCGGCGATCGACCGGGCCCGGGCGCTGCCCGAGCGGGAGCTGCCGCAGCCGGCCGCCTCGTACACCGGCCCCCCGCCGCCGCGGGCCTGGGCGGACAAGGACCCGGCCGCCGCGGCCCGGCTGTCGGCGGCCCGCGCCGCCGTGTCGGCGCTGGCCGAGGAGCTCAACCTCCCCCAGGAGAACCTGATCTCGCCGGACACCGTCCGCCGCGTCTGCTGGGCGCCGCCCACCGACCTCTCCGCCGAGACCATCGCCTCCACCCTCACCGCGCTCGGTGCCCGCTCCTGGCAGACGGCCCTGATCACGCCGCTGCTTCCGGCGGCCCTCACCGCCCAGCCGGCCGCCGCCGACCCGGGATGATCCCCGGGCGGCGCTTGAGGATGTGAGCTGTACCGCTTCCCCGAGGTGGGCTGTGCACCGGGGTTACTGCTGAGTAGCATGGCGTCGGAAGCACGTTCACTCCTCGGGAGGGCGGCCCCGCGCGCAGGTCGTGCCCGGTTCTCCCCCCTCGGGTTCCCCCGGGTTCCGCCCGTGAGCGAGCCGACCGGAGGCGAGCGAACACAAAAAAGAGGGAGCAACATCGTGCCCCGTACCGCGAGGAACGTCGTCTTCGTCGACGGCGTCCGCACTCCGTTCGGCAAAGCGGGCCCGAAGGGCATCTACCACGAGACCCGCGCCGACGACCTGGTGGTCAAGTGCATCCGGGAGCTGCTGCGCCGTCATCCGGGGCTGGACCCGGCCCGTGTCGACGAGGTCGCGATCGCGGCCACCACGCAGATCGGCGACCAGGGGCTCACCCTGGGCCGTACCGCGGCGATCCTCGCCGGGCTGCCGACCACGGTGCCCGGCTTCTCCATCGACCGGATGTGCGCCGGCGCGATGACCGCGGTCACCACCACGGCCGGCGGCATCGCCTTCGGCGCGTACGACGTGGTGGTGGCGGGCGGCGTCGAGCACATGGGCCGGCACCCGATGGGCGAGGGGGTCGACCCCAACCCGCGGTTCGTCTCGGAGAAGCTGGTGGACGAGTCCGCGATGTTCATGGGCATGACGGCGGAGAACCTGCACGACCGCTTTCCGGGGCTCACCAAGGAGCGGGCCGACGAGTTCGCCGTGCGCAGCCAGGAGAAGGCCGCCAAGGCGTACGCCAACGACCGGATCCAGCCGGATCTGGTGCCGATCGCGGTGCGCAGGACCGGCGACGGGGCGGGCGAGACCGGCTGGGGCCTGGCCACCGCGGACGAGCCGATGCGCCCGGGCACCACGCTGGCGCAGCTCGCGGAGCTGAAGACGCCGTTCCGGCCGCACGGCCGGGTCACCGCGGGCAACGCGGCCGGCCTCAACGACGGCGCCACCGCCGCGCTGCTGGCCGCCGAGGACGTCGCCGAGGAGCTGGGCCTGCCGGTCCGGATGCGCCTGGTGTCCTATGCCTTCGCCGGCGTCGAGCCGGAGGTGATGGGCATCGGCCCGATCCCGGCCACCGAGAAGGCCCTCGCCAAGGCGGGCCTCGGCATCGACGACATCGGCCTGTTCGAGATCAACGAGGCCTTCGCCGTCCAGGTGCTGTCGCTGCTCGACCACTACGGCATCGCCGACGACGACCCGCGGGTCAACCAGTACGGCGGCGCCATCGCCTTCGGCCACCCGCTGGCCTCCTCCGGGGTGCGGCTGATGACGCAGCTCGCCCGGCAGTTCGAGGAGCAGCCGCAGGTGCGGTACGGCATCACCACCATGTGCGTCGGCTTCGGCATGGGCGGCACCGTCGTCTGGGAGAACCCGCACTGGAGCGAACCGACCACCGAGCACACCGACGGGAGCGGCAAGTGAGCGCCACCACCGACCTGCTGAAGGGCGCCGCCGAACTGTTTCCCGGCGAGGTCGTCACCAGCGCGCACGTACGCCACCTCGACCTGCCCGGGGCCGGCCGCTTCGCCCTGATCACCCTGGACAACGGCTTCGACCACACCAAGCCGACCACCATCGGCCCCCGCTCGCTGGCCCATCTCGACGCCGCCATCGACCAGGTGGAGCGGGAGGCGGCCGAGGGCGCCATCGTCGGCGTCGGCATCACCGGCAAGCCGTTCATCTTCGCGGTCGGCGCCGACCTCAAGGGCATCGAGCTGCTCAAGGATCACCAGGACGCCTACGCCATCGGCAAGAGCGGCCACGACGTGTTCAAGCGGCTGCGGTCGCTCGCCGTGCCGACCTTCGCCTACTACAACGGCGCCGCCATGGGCGGCGGCGTCGAGATCGGCCTGCACTGCGCCTACCGCACCGTTTCCGCCTCGGTGCCCGCCTTCTCGCTGCCCGAGGTCTTCCTCGGCCTGGTGCCCGGCTGGGGCGGCTGCACCCTGCTGCCGCACCTGATCGGCGCCGACCGCGCGGTCACCGTCATCATCGAGAACTCGCTCAACCAGAACCGCCAGCTCAAGGGCGCCCAGGTCCGTGAACTCGGCATCGCCGACGCGCTGTTCGAGGCGGCGGACTTCCTGGAGCAGTCGCTGGCCTGGACCGCTGAGGTGCTCAAGGGCGAGATCGAGGTGGTACGCCCCCAGGTGGACCGCGGCGACGCCTGGGACCAGGCGGTCGCGCGCGGCCGCTTCATCGCCGACGGCAAGGTGCACGGCGCGGCCCCGGCCGCCTACCGCGCGCTGGAGATCATCGCGGCGGCGAAGACCGCCGATCCGACCGGCGCCGCGGACCTCGACGCCCTCTTCGAGCAGGAGAACGCCGCGCTCGCCGACCTCGTCATGGGCGGTGAACTGCGCAGCGGTGTCTACGCCTTCAACCTGGTGCAGAAGCGCGGCAAGCGGCCTGCCGGGGCGCCGGACAGGTCGCTGGCCCGCCCGGTCACCAAGGTGGGCGTGGTCGGCGCCGGGCTGATGGCCTCGCAGCTCGCGCTGCTCTTCGCCCGCCGGCTCGAAGTACCGGTCGTGCTCACCGACATCGACCAGGAGCGGATCGACAGGGGCGTGGGCTGGGTCCACGGTGAGGTCGACAAGCTGCTCGCCAAGGGCCGGGTCGGCCAGGACCAGGCCAACCGGCTCAAGGGCCTGGTCACCGGCCATCTGGACAAGGCCGCCGCGTTCGGTGACGCGGACTTCGTGATCGAGGCCGTCTTCGAGGAACTGGGCGTCAAGCAGCAGGTCTTCGCCGAACTCGAGGCGGTGGTGCGGCCGGACGCGATCCTGGCCACCAACACCTCCTCGCTGTCGGTCTCCGAGATGGCCGTGAAGCTGGAGCATCCGGAACGGGTCGTCGGCTTTCACTTCTTCAACCCGGTCGCGGTGCTGCCGCTGCTGGAGATCGTCCGCGGCGAGGCCACCGACGACGCGTCGCTCGCCACCGCCTTCGGGGTCGCCAAGAAGCTGAAGAAGACCGCGGTGCTGGTGAAGGACGCGCCGGCGTTCGTCGTCAACCGGGTGCTGACCCGCTTCATGGGCGAGATCCAGAACGTCATCGACGAGGGCACGCCGGTCGCGGTCGCCGAGAAGGCGGTCGAGCCGCTGGGGCTGCCGATGTCCCCGCTGGTGCTGCTCGAACTGGTCGGGCCGGCCATCGGGCTGCATGTCTCGGAGACCCTGCACGGTGCCTTCCCCGATCGCTTCACCGTCTCGGCGAACCTGGCGGCGGTGGTCAAGGCGGGCAAGCGCGGCTTCTACGTCTACGACTCCGGCACGCCCGAACTCGACCCGGAGGTGGCCGCGCTCCTCCAGCAGGGGGACGCGGTGCTCACCGAGGAGCAGGTACGGGCCCGGGTGCTCGACGCGGTGGCGCAGGAGATCGGCCTGATGCTGGACGAGGGCGTCGTCGCCGAGGCGCAGGACATCGACCTGTGTCTGATCACCGGCGCGGGCTGGCCCTTCCACCTGGGCGGCATCACCCCCTACCTCGACCGCGAGGGTGTCTCCGAGCGGGTCAACGGCAAGCGGTTCCTCGCGCCGGGAGTGGCGAGCGTCCCGGTCTAGCGGGCCAGGGCTCGGTCCACGGGGCCACAGAGCGGCGCCGGAGAAAACAGCGCTCCCCATCGGGACGGGCCCGATGGGGAGCGCTGTCGCACCCGGCCGGAGCCCGGTGCCGTTCGGCGACGGGGTGCGTCAGCCCGACGTGGTGGCGCTGGGCGAGACGGGCGGCCCGCTCTGGATCGCGACCACGCGCTTGGCCTCCTTCAGCACCATGCTGTGCAGCTTGTCCGGGGTCAGCGTGCCGGGCACGTCCTTGACGGTCGTGTCGTTGATCTTCACCACCGGCACCTCGCCGAGGCCCGAGGCGGCGAACTCGGTCTGCGACTTCTTCGCCCAGCCCAGGTGGTCCCGCTGCTGGACGCAGGGCTCGAAGGTGGCCATCTTGATCTTGTGGGCCTTGAGCGCCAGCTTCTTCAGGAAGCTCTCCTGGGCCAGCTTGTCGGACGTGGGGTCCGGCTGGTTCTTGTAGACCTGGTCGACGAACTGCGAGAGGCGGCCCTGGTCCTGCGCGCACGCGGCCGCGTTGGCGGCCAGCAGCGAGCCCTCGCCGCCGTACTTCGCGTCGGAGGCGGTCACCAGGCGGTAGTGGAGCTGCACCTGACCGGTGGTCAGCAGCTGGTCCAGGGTGGGCTTGTACTCCTCCGCGAACGCCTTGGACGCCGGGCTGCGCAGGTCCTCGTAGATGGTCACGGTGACCGGGACCGACGGGTGCACCGGCAGGTCCAGCTTGGGCCCTGACGGGGTGGCGGTGGGGCTCGGCGAGGCCGCGTCGCTCGGCCCGGTGGGCACGCTGGCCGGACCGACCGCGTTGGACGGGGCACTGATCTTGTCGTCCTTGCCGGCGCGTACGTGCGCGCCGATCACCGCGGAGATGCCGAACACCACCGCCATGGCCACCACGGCGAACGCGTAGGGCCGCAGCCGCCTTATCCGGCTGCCGCGCTTCTTCTTGCCCGGGACCGCCGTACCGTCCCGCTTGTCGGGTCCCTTGGACTCCGTCATGACTACGCCACCTCGATCATCCCGCACTGCTCTCCGCGCATTTCTACCACCGGTCCCGCCCGTTCCACGAAGCGAGGCCCCGGTGGGGCCCTGCCCGGACCCCGGGCGGGGCCAGGCCAGGGCTCGGGCGGGGTCCGGACGGGGTCCGGTTCCGTCGCGGGCGGAGTCCCGGTTCAGTCGCGGGCGGAGTCCGCGGTGGTGCCGGTCCGGCCGCTCGCGCCGGAGACCGTGCCGTCACCGTGGACGTCGTCGACGAAGCGGCCGTCGATGGTGGCGATCAGGCCAGTGACCTGGCGGGCGATGTCCGGGGCGGTGAGCCCGATCTCGGCCATCACGTCCTTGCGGGAGCCGTGCCCGAGGAACTCCTGGGGGATACCGAAGTCGCGCAGCGGTACGTCCAGCTCGGCGTCGCGCAGCGCCTGCGCGACGGCCGCGCCGACCCCGCCGACCCGGCAGTTGTCCTCGACGGTGACCACCACCCGGTGCCGGGCGGCGAGCCCGGGCAGTTCGGGGTCGACGGGCTTGACCCAGCGCGGGTCGACCACGGTGCTGGTGATGCCCTGGGCGTCGAGCAGCGCGGCGATCTCCAGGCACATCGGGGCGAGCGCGCCGACCGAGACCAGCAGCACGTCGGCGCGTTCGCCGCCGGTGGCGGGGGCGCGCAGCACGTCCATGCCGCCGATCCGGCCGACGGCGGCGACGGCGGGCCCGACCGCGCCCTTGGAGTAGCGGACCACGGTGGGCGCGTCGTCGACCGCGACGGCCTCCCGGAGCTGGGCGCGCACCTGGTCGGCGTCGCGGGGCGCGGCGATCCGCAGCGACGGGACGACCTGGAGGATGGACATGTCCCACATGCCGTTGTGCGAGGCGCCGTCGCTGCCGGTGATCCCGGCCCGGTCCAGTACGAAGGTGACACCGCACTTGTGCAGCGCGACATCCATCAGGACCTGGTCGAAGGCGCGGTTGAGGAAGGTCGCGTAGACCGCGACCACCGGGTGCAGGCCGCCGGTGGCGAGTCCGGCGGCGGAGGTCGCGGCGTGCTGCTCGGCGATCCCCACGTCGTAGACCCGGTCGGGGAAGGCGGCGGCGAACTTGGTGAGGCCCACCGGGTGCAGCATGGCGGCGGTGATGGCCACGATGTCGGGGCGCTCCCGGCCGAGTTCGAGCATCTCGTCGCCGAAGACCGAGGTCCAGTCGGCGCCGCCGGCCGCGATGGGCAGCCCGGTGTCGGGGTGGATCGGGCCGATGCCGTGGAAGCGGTCGGTCTCGTCGCGCTCGGCGGGGCGGTAGCCGCGGCCCTTCTCGGTGATGCAGTGCACGATGACCGGGCCGCGGAACCGCTTGGCGCGTTGCAGGGCGGACTCCACCGCCTCGATGTCGTGGCCGTCGATCGGGCCGAGGTACTTCAGCCCCAGGTCCTCGAACATGCCCTGCGGGGTGATGAAGTCCTTCAGGCCCTTCTTGGCGCCGTGCAGCGTGTCGTAGAGCGGCCGGCCGATCAGCGGGGTCTTCTCCAGCAGCTCGCGGGTGCGGGCGAGGAACTGCTCGTACCCGTCGGTGGTGCGCAGGGTGGCCAGGTGGTTGGCCAGGCCGCCGATGGTCGGCGAGTAGGACCACTCGTTGTCGTTGACCACGATGACCAGCGGGCGGTCCTTGGCGGCGGCGATGTTGTTCAGCGCCTCCCAGGCCATCCCGCCGGTGAGCGCGCCGTCCCCGATGACCGCGGCCACGTGGTCATCGCGGCCGAGCAGCTCGTTGGCCTTGGCCAGGCCGTCGGCCCAGCCCAGCACGGTGGAGGCGTGGCTGTTCTCGATCACGTCGTGCTCGGACTCGGCGCGCGAGGGGTAGCCGGACAGGCCGCCCTTGCTCTTGAGCCGGGTGAAGTCCTGGCGGCCGGTCAGCAGCTTGTGGACATAGGCCTGGTGCCCGGTGTCGAAGAGGATGCGGTCCTTCGGGGAGTGGAACACGCGGTGCAGCGCGATGGTCAGTTCGACCACACCGAGGTTGGGGCCGAGGTGACCGCCGGTCTTGGACACCGCGTCGACGAGGAAGGCCCGGATCTCGCCGGCCAGTTCCACGAGCTCGGGCTGGCCGAGTTGGTCGAGGTCGCGGGGTCCGTTGATACGGGTCAGCACTGCCACCCGTTCCTCCTTGGTCGCTCTGCCGGTACCTCGGGCCGGTCCGGCCTTCGGATGAGTCTAATCTTCCGGTTACCGGCCCGTCGGCCGACCCGTGCGATGTATCTCACCAGAGGTCGGGGCCCGGCTCCGCAGGCGCGCCCAGCGGGGGCGTACGCACGAGACCGCCGGGCGGTCCTGGAGGTCCAGGTCCGCCCGGCGGTCCGGGTGGTTCCCGCGAGGGCGCGGTGCGGGCGCCCGGCGCGGTGACCGGTTGGTGCGGGTGTGCGGGGTGTTACGCCCGGCCGGAGGACTTCTGGGTCCGGCGCGACACCGAGTCGATGACCACCGCGGCCAGCAGCACCGCACCGGTGATCATGTACTGGATCGACTGGTTCATGTTGAGCAGGTCGAGGCCGGTCTGGATGGACTGGATGACCAGCATGCCCAGCAGCGCCGACCAGACGTTGCCGCGACCGCCGAAGAGGCTGGTGCCACCGATGACGGCGGCGGCGATGGCGAGCATCAGCAGGTTGCCGCTACCGGCCTGGAGCGTCGCGGTGTAGGTCTGCCCGGCCAGGAAGAGACCGCCGACGGCCGCGAAGCCGCCGGAGATGGCGAAGACCGCGATCCGGACCATGTCCACGTTGATACCGGCACGGCGGGACGCCTCGACGCTGCCGCCGAGGGCGAAGATCTTGCGGCCGAAGGTGGTGCGGCGCAGGACGAAGTCGCAGATGATCAGCGCGACCAGGAAGATCACCAGCGCGTTCGGCACGCCTGAGGACTTGTTGAGCACGAAGGCCACGACATAGGCCACGACCGCCAGGGCGACGGTGCGCAGCAGGACCTCGCTGGTCGGCCGGTAGGGGACGCCGGCCTTGCGGCGGCGGGCCTGGTCGTAGAGCCCGCCGAGCAGCATCGCGGCGACCCCGGCGGTGGCCAGGATGTACGCGCCGGCGATGGACTGGTCCAGGAAGTACGAGCGCTGTCCGAGGATGTGCAGCGGGCCCTTGTCGGCGAGGCTCAGCGAACCGGTGTCGCCCAGCACCCACAGCATGAGGCCGTTCCAGCCGAGGAAGCCGGCCAGGGTGACGACGAAGGCGGGGACGCCGATCTTGGCGAAGAAGAAGCCGTGGATCGCGCCGATCCCGACGCCTATCAGCACGGTGAGCAGCAGCGCCAGCCACACGTTCATACCGTGGGTGGTGGCGAAGACCGCGAAGAGCGCGGACGACAGACCACTGACCGAGGCGACGGACAGGTCGATCTCACCGAGCAGCAGGACGAACACCAGGCCGATGGCGAGCATGCCGGTGCCGGACAGGAAGTAGCTGATGTTGACCATGTTGGTCGAACTCAGGAACAGGCTGTCCTTGCTCTGGAAGATCGCCCAGATGATGATCAGGGCGACGACCACCGGAAGGGAGCCCAGCTCACCGCCCTTGAGGCGGCGCCTGAACTCGGTGATATAGCCCTTGAAGCCCTGCTCGCGGACGAGCAGGCGGGGGTCGATGGCCTCCACCGCGGGCGGCGGTACCTCGTCGGGGCGCTTCGAGGTGTCCAGGGTGCTGTTGTCGCTGCTCACTTGGTCGCCTCCGCGTTGCGCGCCTGACGACGGGTCACGGCGTTGTCCGTGGCACCGGTGATCGCGGCGATGATCTCTTCGTTGCTGGTGGTCTTCACCGGGAAGGAGCCGTTGTTCTTGCCCAGCCGCAGCACGTGGACGGTGTCGGCGACCGCCGTGACGTCCGCCATGTTGTGGCTGATCAGAATGACGCCGAGCCCGCGCTCGCGCAGCCGCTCCACCAGGTCGAGGACCTGGGCGGTCTGCTCGACGCCGAGGGCGGCGGTGGGCTCGTCGAGGATGACGACCTTGGGCTCGCCGATGAGCGCGCGGGCGATGGCGACGACCTGGCGCTGACCACCGGAGAGGCTGGCGATGGGGATCCGCACGCTGGGGATCCGGATCGACAGCGTCTGGAGCAGTTCGCGGGCGCGCTGTTCCATCGTGACCTCGTCGAGGCTGCCGAAGCGCAGCAGTTCCCGGCCGAGGTAGAGATTGCCGACCACGTCCAGGTTGTCGCAGAGCGCGAGGTCCTGGTAGACGGTGGCGATACCGAGCTGCTGGGCGTCCTGCGGCCGGTTGACACTGACCGGGCTGCCCTCCCACTCGATGACGCCCTCGTCAATGGGGTGAACGCCGGCGATCGTCTTGACCAGCGTGGACTTGCCGGCGCCGTTGTCGCCGACCAGGGCGACCACTTGGCCGGATTGGACCTCCAAGTCGACATCGGTGAGGGCCTGAACCGCACCGAATCGCTTGGAGACTCCGCGCAACGCCAGCACGGGCGTAGCGGACACGTGAACCATCTCCTTCGCCGCCTGACCGGCGGGGATGCCGCGCCTGGATCAGCCGCGGAGGAAGTGCACTAGGCACGGGACTACAGATGAAACGATAAGGGTCCCGAAGCTGTTTCCGTCCGGCACCCCGCCTCGGCAGCGGGGTGGTTGGTTGAGGCGGGGCACCGGACGGGCTTTCGGGAGGGTACGGCCTGACGTTAGTTGATGCCGGCCGCGGCGCAGGCCTTGGCGAACTCACCGGTGCACAGGTCGGCCTTGGTGAAGAGGCCGTCCTTGATCACGGTGGAGGCGATGTTGGCCTTGGTCACCGAGGTGGCGCCGATCAGCAGCGCGGGAACCGTCTGGCCGGAGGCGCTGGTCGCCGTGGTGGTGGCGACGGACTTGATGTCCTTGCCCTGGAGCAGGTCGACCGCGATCTCGGCGGTGGCGTCGGCCTCAGGCTTGTACGCCTTGTAGATCGTGCTGGTCTGGGTGCCGACGAGGATCCGCTGGAGACCCGCGAGCTCGGCGTCCTGACCGGTCAGCGGCACGTTGATACCGGCGCCCTTGAGGGCGGTCGCGATACCACCGGCCATGCCGTCGTTCGCCGAGTAGACGCCCTTGATGTTCTTGGCGCCGAGCTGGGTGATGGCGGCCGTCACCTTCTGGTTGGCGACGGTGTCCTTCCACAGACCGCTCTGCTCGTAGGCGATGTCGACCTTGCCGTCGAGGATCTTGTGGGCGCCGGCCTTGAACATGGCGGCGTTCGGGTCGGCCGGGTCGCCGTCGATCATGACGATCTTCGAGGACGGGGTGGCCGCGGGGCCCATGGCGTCGAGCAGGGCCTGGCCCTGGAGCTCGCCGACCTTCTCGTTGTCATAGGAGACGTAGGCGGAGATGGGGCCCTCGGCGAGACGGTCGTAGGCGACGACCTTGATACCGGCGTCGACCGCGGACTGCACGGAGGTCTTGATGGCCGCCGAGTCCTGCGGGTCGACGATGAGGACCTTGACACCCTTGGTGATCATGGTCTGGACCTGCTGCGCCTGCTTCTGCGGGTCGGCGGCGGCGTTGTCGTACGCCACCGTGCAGTCGGCACAGAGTTCCTTGATCTTGGCCTCGATCAGCGGCTTGTCGAACTTCTCGTACCGCGTGGTCGCGTTCTCCGGGAGCAGCAGACCAATGGACTTGTTGCCGCCGCCGCTGCTGGCGCTGCCGCTGTCGTCCTTCTTGTCGCCAGCCTTGCCGCACGCGGCCATGGTGATCGCGATCGAAACGGCTATCGTCCCGACGGCGACGCGACGCGTCATTGCGTTCATGTGAGGTTGCCTCCCTGACAGGGCCGCAACACCGCGGCCGAGGTGCTCGTGAGTCAACTCCGGCTGACACCGTGTCGTCAAGAAGTAAACACTTAACGAGATGGCAACGGCGCGTTTCGTTAGCAGTGTGAACGCTCCGTTATGCGGAGAAGGCGGGCTCATCAACCGTGGCGTTGCCATCCAAAAGGGTCGAATCACCCATTTCACTCAACACCAGGGCGAGCGCTCCCAAAACCTCCGCGCGAGCGCCCAGCGCGCCGGGCACCACGGACAGCCGTTGGGCGGCGCTGGGGATCGCGTAGCGCGAGACCGACTCCCGGATCGGGCCGAGCACCAGCTCCCCCGCTTCGGCCAGATCGCCGCCGAGCACGATCCTGCTGGGGTTCAAGAGATTGCAGAGACTGGCGACCCCCATCCCGATGTGCCGGCCCACGTCCCCGATCACCCGGCGGCAGCCCGGGTCGCCCTCCCGGGCGAGCTGCACCATCTTCGGAATGGTCAGACCGGTGCCGTGGCTTCCCCTGAGCAGTTCGAGCACGTAGCGCGCCGCGGTGAAGGTCTCCAGGCAGCCGCGGTTCCCGCAGCGGCAGACCGGGCCGGACTCGTCGAGCGTTATGTGGCCTATCTCACCCGCTGTCCCGCCGGGACCGCGGTAGATCCGGCCGTCGATCACCAGGCCGGCGCCGACCCCGCTGGCCACCTTGATGTAGGCGAGGTCCTTCACCCCGCGACCGCCGCCCCAGACCAGTTCGCCGAGCGCGCCGAGGTTGGCGTCGTTGTCCACCTGGACCGGGACGCCGAGCCGATCCGTCAACTCCTGACGGGGGTTGATACCGCTCCAGCCGGGCAGTATGGCCGTCGAGCCGAGCGTGCCGGACTCCATGTCGATCGGGCCCGGCACCCCGAGGCCGACGCCGAGCACCTTGTCCGGGCTGATGCCGGTCGACTCCACCAGCCGGGCGACGAGTTGCTCGGCCCGGTCGAAACCCTGCGACGCGGAGGCGTCCACATCGATCGGCTCGGACTGCTCGGCCAGCACCTGGTGGGCGAGGTTGCCCACCGCGACCCGCAGGTGCGAGTGGCCGAAATCGACGCCCACCACGATTCCGGCGTCGCCGGACAGCGCCACGCTGCGCGCCCGCCGACCTCCCGAGGAGGTCGGCGTGACCTGCACCGTTCCGTTGTCCCGCAGTTCGCGGACGATGTTGGACACCGTCGCCGCCGACAGGCCCGTGCTCCTGGCGATCTCGGCCTGGGTCAGTGAACCGGCGAGCCGTACGGCACGCACGACGCGTTCCAGGTTGGCCCGGTGCAGCGACGACTGCGATCCCGGAGTCTCCACGACATCCACTCCTGCCCGGCAGTCGGAGCGGCTCCGGC
This sequence comes from Streptomyces sp. NBC_01190, assembly GCF_045039895.1. Classification (NCBI taxonomy): domain Bacteria; kingdom Bacillati; phylum Actinomycetota; class Actinomycetes; order Kitasatosporales; family Streptomycetaceae; genus Streptomyces; species Streptomyces sp. NBC_01190. Next base: position 6,434,492 of record NZ_CP108580.1, on the reverse strand, counting down.
TGCCCGCAACGGACGGCACCACACCGGCATCACACCAGCGAGACTCCGTCGTCTACAACATGTGAACTCTAAGTTGAGTGTTTGGGGTGATGTCCCGTCAAGGGGGAGAGCCACACCGTTACGCGAAACGGCTCCCAACGCCGAACGGCGGCTCCGCGCGTGCGCGGAGCCGCTGGGAACGGCATGCGGGGTGCTGCTCGCGCAGCTCAGCGGCTACTTCAGGGTGCCCGCCGTGAGGCCGGCCTGGACCTGCTTCTGGAAGGACAGGTAGACCACGAGCACCGGGAGCATGGCGATCACCATGCCGGCGAACAGCGCCGGGTAGTCGCCGGAGTAACCCTGCTGGAGCGCCAGGTTCACCAGGCCCTGGGCCAGCATCGAGTGGTCCTTGTCGGTGCTGGTCTGCTGCTGCATGAGGGTGACCGGCAGGATGTACTGGTTCCACTGGCCGAGCACGTTGAAGATGCCCACGCTCAGCAGGCCCGGCTTGGCCATCGGCACCATGACCTGGAAGAACGTCCTGGTGTGCGAGGCGCCGTCCAGCACCGCGGCCTCGTGCACGGCGGTCGGCAGCGTCTTGAAGAAGGAGTGCATGAAGAAGGTGGTGAACGGCAGCGAGTAGGCGACGTAGACCAGGATCAGGCCCTGGTACGTATTGAGCAGGCCGAGGTTCTTGACCATGAAGAACAGCGGCACCAGCGCCAGGAAGTACGGGAACATCGCGCCGCCGACGAACAGGAAGTAGAAGAACCTGTTGCCGGGGAACTCGTAGCGGGCCAGTACGTAGGCGACCATCGAGCCGAGGAGCATGGTCAGCGGCACCGAGAAGACCATCACGATGACGGTGTTCAAGAAGAAGTCGCCGATGCCCTTGTCCCAGGCCCGGCCGAAGGCGCCGAAGCTCCAGTGCGCGGGCCAGGACCAGGCGCTGCCGCCGATCTCCGCGTTGTTCTTGAACGAGGAGAGGATGATCCACGCCAGCGGGAAGACGATCATCACGGCCCAGACGATCAGGAAGCCGTGCGAGAAGACGTTCAGTACCCGGCCGCCGTTGCCGTCGTCCCGCTTGTCGCCGACCTCGGGCTTCGGCCTGCGGAGATCGGTCGCCGCGGATCCCTGGTCCAGCGTGCCGGCCTGCGGCTGCGCGATGGGTGAGGTCATGGTGCTTCCCCGCTCAGAACTCGATGCGGTCACGGCGGGAGACCCGGAGCGTGACGGCGGATACGATCAAGGTCACCAGCATGATGATCACTCCCTGTGCGCAGGCGTAGCCGCTCTTGCCGAAGTAGAGGAAGTTGCGCATCAGGTAGGTCGCCATGACCTCGCTGTGGTGGTCGGGCCCGCCGCCGTAGCCGGCTCCCGGGGTCAGACCGGAGACCAGGGCGAAGAAGTCCATGGCGAAGATCGAGATGTAGACCCAGGAGGTCTGCACGCTGTCCCACAGCAGCGGAAGCGTCACCTTGAAGAAGGTCTGCGCCCGGCCCGCGCCGTCGAGCAGCGCCGCCTCGTAGATGTCCTTCGGGATGGACTGCATCGCGGCCGAGAAGAGCACCAGGTAGAAGCCGACGCCGGCCCACACCTGGATGGCCAGCAGACACCACAGCACCAGGCTGGGGTCGTTCAGCCACTCGATCGGGTTGCTCGCGTCCTCCAGGTGCAGCTTGACCAGGATGCCGTTGAGCAGACCGGCCGAGTCGCTGCGGTACACCGCGCCGAAGAGCACGATGAGGATCGCGACCGACAGCACCTGCGGGAAGAAGTAGACGACCTTGTAGAAACCGGCCCCGCGCACCCCCTGCACACCGCCGGCGGTCTCGCGGCCGCCCACGTTCACCATGAAGGCGAAGAAGAGGGACAGCAGGATGGTGATGATCGGCAGGAAGATCAGGAGCAGGATGTTGTGCCACAGCGCAGTCCTGAACACGCTGTCGTGGAAGAGGGCGGTGTAGTTGTCCAGGCCGACGAACTTGAAGGTCTGCGACTCACCCTTCCAGTCGGTCAGCGAGTAGCCGAACGTCTGAAGGTACGGCCAGATCACGAAAGTGACGTACAGGACAAGTGGGACGATGAGAAAACCCACGATGAAGGGGTATTTGCGATGCTGCATGGATCCTGCTCCCGATGGAGGGGACTGTGGCGCTACGGAGGCCGGGTGGTGACCCGGCCTCCGTAGCGCGTACGACGCCGGAAGGTCAGCCCTTCTTGGCCGCCTGAGCGGCCTTCTTGGCCTTGGCGACCCACTGCTCCGGGGTCAGGCGCTTGGCCATCAGCTCCGCGCTCAGGTTCTGCAGCGCGGTGTCGAACACGCTGTTGGTGTTCGGGTAGTTGTAGTTGAAGGTGTTGCTGCCCGCCGCGGTCAGCGCGGTCACGGTGGACGCGGTACCCGGGCGGAGCTGCACGTCGGAGCCGACGCCGTCCTTGAGGACGGTCAGCGAGTTGGCCGCGGCGGCGAACTTGCCGGAGCCCTCCTTCGTCAGCATCATGCGCAGGAACTCCAGGCCGCCGGCCTGGTTCTTGGCCTTGGCCGGGACGATGAACGGCTCACCGGCGCCGGCCCGGATGGCCTCGAAGGGCAGCTTGTCGCCGTCCAGCGAGGGCATCGGCATGAACTTCATGTCGAAGTCGGCCGGGGTGGCCTTCATCTGCTCGTTCTCCAGCCAGGACCCGCACGGGATGAAGGCGGCCCTGTACTGGTTCCAGGCGGTCTGCGACTCGATGTGGGTCAGACCGTTGGTGCCGGGGAGCAGGTAGTTCTTGGTGACGATCTCGTAGACGGCCGAGATGCCCTTGAGGACGGCCGGGTCGTCCCACGCGGTGTCGTCGAAGGCGTCGATCCGCTTCTGGAGGTCCAGACCGCCGTTCTTGGCGATCAGGTCCATGATGGCGACGTTGATGTAGTACGGGTACTTGCCCTGGTGGGCGAAGGGCGCGATGCCGGCCTTCTTGATCTCCCCGGAGAGCGAGAGGAAGTCGGCCCAGGTCTTGGGCTCCGTCCAGCCCTTCTCCTTGAAGAGCTTGCCGGAGTACCACAGACCCCACACCGTGTAGATGTAGCTCAGCGAGTACATCTTGCCGTCGAGCGTGCCGGTCTCCACGGTGCCGGGCTGCAGCACGTCGCGGATCTTCTTCGTCGGGTCGTCGATGTACGGCGCGTCGAGAAGCTGGGTGAGGTCGGTGAGCTGACCGCTCTTCTCCAGGACGTCCAGCTTGATCTGCTTGGCGCCCGAGTCGTCGATGACGTCCGGCGGGGTGCCGCCGTTGAAGCGGGGCTGGAGCTTGCCGGCGATGTCCTGCGTGGGCAGCACGCTGGTCTTGGCACCCATGTGCTTGGACTCGTAGAGCTTGCCCAGCGCGGTGGCGTAGTCGTGGCCGTAACCACCGTCGAAGATGACGATGTCCAGCGGATCGGCGTCCTTGACGCCGAACGGGTTCTTCGGGTCGGCGGTGGCGCCGGGCTTGGTGGTCGCGGGGGTGCTCGACGAGTCGTCACCGCCACTGGACGCGCACGCGCTCAGCAGGCCGGCCGTCGGGACAGCGACCAGGCCGAGCGCCGCGGAACGCTTGACCAGATCCCGACGGTTCATTTCGGATCCCATGCTCAAGTCCTCGCCTTCTACAGGACTCATGCGGTGCAGCGGAATCCGCTAACGACCGCGAACAGATGAAGCGTGAGTGATGCCGTGCATCCATCGGGGTGGGGTACGTCACCGTATCGCCGGGCTGCCGCGCCCGGGTTCCCCCCGCCCCGCCCCGCTGCGAGGCGGGTTCCTTGGACGCGACAGGTATAGTCCACTTCTCTCCGACGGTGCAAGATCCATTGCCGGTTTGGACGTCAAGCTTTCCCGAGTTGAGACCTGTCCGAAACGTGGGATGACTCGTCGTCCGATGATCGGCGCGATCCTGTATTCAATTGTCAACACGTCCTTCCGCGGGATGCGTTCAAGTCTTGAAGGGCGAAATGGGGTCCACGTGTCGGGCGCTGCCCGGACATATGCGGACGGGCCGCGACCCTGGCTGCCAGGGTCGCGGCCCGCCGTTGGGACCGGATGCTACGGGGTCGTTACTTGCGGATCAACGACCGGAGCACGTACTGCATGATGCCGCCGTTGCGGTAATAGTCCGCCTCGCCGGGGGTGTCGATCCGCACCACGGCGTCGAACTCGATGGTGTTCTCGGCGCCGGTGCCGGTCTGGGCGCTGACCTTCACCGTGCCCGGGGTGCGGCCCTCGTTGAGCTCGGTGACGCCGGTGATGGTGAAGACCTCCTCACCGGTGAGTCCCAGGGTGGCCGCTGAGACGCCCTCGGGGAACTGGAGCGGCAGCACGCCCATACCGATCAGGTTGGAACGGTGGATGCGCTCGTAGGACTCCGCGATGACCGCCTTGACGCCGAGCAGCGCGGTGCCCTTGGCGGCCCAGTCGCGCGAGGAGCCGGAGCCGTACTCCTTGCCGGCCAGTACGACCAGCGGGACACCCTGCTCGATGTAGTGGCGCGAGGCGTCGTAGATGAACGCCACCGGGGCCGCGCCGGCGGTGTCGGACTGGGTGAAGTCGCGGGTGAAGCCGCCCTCGGTGCCCGGCGCGATCTGGTTGCGCAGCCGGATGTTGGCGAAGGTGCCGCGGATCATGACCTCGTGGTTGCCGCGGCGCGAGCCGTAGCTGTTGAAGTCGCGGCGCTCCACGCCGTGCTCGGTGAGGTACTTGCCCGCCGGTGTGTCGGCCTTGATGGCGCCGGCCGGCGAGATGTGGTCGGTGGTGACCGAGTCGCCGAGCTTGGCGAGCACCCGGGCGCCGGTGATGTCGTTGACCGGCTCGGGGTCGGGGCTCATGCCCTCGAAGTACGGGGGCTTGCGGACGTAGGTGGACTCCGGGTCCCACTCGAAGGTGTCGCCGGTCGGGATCGACAGCGCCTGCCACTGGGCATCGCCGGCGAACACGTCCTGGTAGGAGTCGCGGAACATCTCCTGGCCGATGGCGGACGCCACCACGTCGTTGACCTCGGCCTCGGTCGGCCAGATGTCGGCGAGGCGGACCGGCTTGCCCTCGGTGTCGGTGCCGAGCACGTCCCGGGTGATGTCCACCTTCATCGAGCCGGCGATGGCGTACGCGACGACCAGCGGCGGGGAGGCCAGGTAGTTCATCTTGACGTCGGGGTTGATCCGGCCCTCGAAGTTGCGGTTGCCGGAGAGCACCGCGGCCACGGCGAGGTCGGCCTCGTTGACCGCCTTGGAGACCTCCTCGGGCAGCGGGCCCGAGTTGCCGATGCAGGTGGTGCAGCCGTAACCGACCAGGTTGAAGCCCAGCTTGTCCAGGTAGGGCGTCAGACCGGCCTTGTCGAAGTAGTCGGTGACGACCTTGGAGCCCGGGGCCAGGGTGGTCTTCACCCACGGCTTGCGGGTCAGGCCCTTCTCGACCGCCTTCTTCGCCACCAGCGCGGCGGCGACCATGACGTAGGGGTTCGAGGTGTTGGTGCAGGAGGTGATCGCGGCGACGGTGACGGCGCCGTGGTCGATCTCGTAGGTGTCGCCCTCCGGGGTGAGCACCCGGGTCGGCTTGGTCGGCACGCCGTTGTGGGCGGCCGGCGAGTCGGAGGCCGGGAAGGACTCCTTGCCGGGCTCCTCGTCGTCGGTCACGTAGTTGCGCACGTCGGTGGCGAACTGCCGGGCGGCGTCGGCCAGCACGATCCGGTCCTGCGGGCGCTTGGGGCCGGCGATGGACGGCACGACCGTGGAGAGGTCGAGCTCCAGCTTCTCGGAGTAGTCCGGCTCGGCGGCCGGGTCCAGCCACAGCCCCTGCTCCTTGGCGTACGCCTCGACCAGCGCGACCTGCTGCTCGGTGCGGCCGGTCAGCGTGAGGTAGCTGATCGTCTCGGCGTCGATCGGGAAGACGGCCGCGGTGGAGCCGAACTCCGGCGACATGTTGCCGATGGTGGCGCGGTTGGCGAGCGAGGTGGCGCCGACGCCCTCGCCGTAGAACTCCACGAACTTGCCGACCACGCCGTGCTTGCGCAGCATCTCGGTGATGGTCAGCACCAGGTCGGTGGCGGTGGTGCCGGCCGGCAGTTCGCCGGTGAGCTTGAAGCCGACGACCCGCGGGATCAGCATCGACACCGGCTGGCCGAGCATCGCGGCCTCGGCCTCGATGCCGCCGACGCCCCAGCCGAGCACACCGAGGCCGTTGACCATGGTGGTGTGGGAGTCGGTGCCGACCAGGGTGTCCGGGTAGGCCTGGCCGCCGCGGACCATGACCGTACGGGCCAGGTGCTCGATGTTCACCTGGTGCACGATGCCGGTGCCGGGCGGGACCACCTTGAACTCGTCGAAGGCGGTCTGGCCCCAGCGCAGGAACTGGTAGCGCTCCTTGTTGCGGCCGTACTCCAGCTCCACGTTCTGCGCGAAGGAGTCCGGGGTGCCGAACCGGTCGGCGATCACCGAGTGGTCGATGACCAGCTCGGCGGGGGCCAGCGGGTTGATCCGGGCGGCGTCGCCGCCCAGTTCCTTGACCGCCTCGCGCATGGTGGCCAGGTCCACCACGCAGGGCACGCCGGTGAAGTCCTGCATGATCACCCGGGCCGGCGTGAACTGGATCTCCTGGCTCGGCTGGGCCTGCGCGTCCCAGTTCCCGATCGCCCGGATGTGGTCGGCGGTGATGTTGGCACCGTCCTCGGTGCGCAGCAGGTTCTCCAGCAGCACCTTGAGGCTGTAGGGCAACCGGGCGGAGCCGTCCACCTTGTCCAGCCGGAAGATCTCATACGATTCGTCGCCCACCTGCAAAGTGCTGCGGGCGTCGAAGCTGTTCGCCGACACGACAGTCTCCTTCATGCATGTTTTTCGCGCGTACCACCGCTTCGCTGCCGACTGACGGTACGCCTCAGCAGATATCTCGATGTCGAGATAACTCTAGTACACCACCCCGTCGGGGTCAGCCCTGGCCCGGCGTAGGCTCCCGGTGTGGCGTCTTCCCCGGCGGGAAGGTGCGATGTGCGGGCCGCGAGCGCAAGGTGGGGATGGGCCGGGGATGGGCCGAGGATGGATATAGCACCGGGTTCCCGAGTTGCCACATCTCATATAAGAGATAACCTCGACCGTATGACCGACGATTACCTGGTACGCATCGGCAGGCTCATCCGGGACGCACGACAGCATCGTGGCTGGACACAGGCGCAACTGGCGGAGGCTCTCGGCACCTCCCAGAGCGCGGTCAACCGCATCGAGCGTGGCAATCAGAACATCAGCCTTGAGATGATCGCCCGGATCGGCGAGGCACTCGACAGCGAGATCGTCTCCCTCGGGTACGCGGGACCGATGCATCTGCGGGTCGTCGGCGGCCGCCGGCTGTCGGGCGCCATAGACGTCAAGACGAGCAAGAACGCCTGCGTGGCGCTGCTCTGCGCCACCCTGCTGAACGCCGGCCGCACCACGCTGCGCCGGGTGGCCAGGATCGAGGAGGTCTACCGGATCCTCGAAGTGCTGGGCAGCATCGGGGTGCGCACCCGGTGGATCAACGACGGCAACGACCTGGAGATCGTGCCGCCGGCCGAGCTGAACCTCGCCGCGATGGACACCGACGCGGCCCGCCGCACCCGCAGTGTGATCATGTTCCTCGGGCCGCTGCTGCACCGTGCCGACCTCTTCCGCATCCCGTACGCCGGCGGCTGCGACCTCGGCACCCGCACCGTCCAGCCGCACATGAACGCGCTGCGCCACTTCGGCCTCGACATCACCGCGACCGACGGCTTCTACCACGCGGTGGTCGACCGCGAGGTCACCCCGCACCGGGCGATCGTGCTGACCGAGCGCGGCGACACCGTGACCGAGAACGCGCTGCTGGCCGCCGCCCGCTACGAGGGCGCCACCGTCATCCGCAACGCCAGCTCCAACTACATGGTCCAGGACCTCTGCTTCTTCCTGGAGGAACTGGGCGTCAAGGTCGAGGGCGTCGGCACCACGACGCTCACCGTGCACGGGGTCGCGGCCATCGACCGCGATGTGGACTACGCGCCCTCCGAGGACCCGGTCGAGGCGATGAGCCTGCTGGCCGCGGCCGTGGTCACCGAGTCGGAGCTGACGATCCGCCGGGTACCGATCGAGTTCATGGAGATCGAGCTCGCGGTGCTGGAGGAGATGGGGCTCGACCATGAGCTGACCCCCGAGTACCGGGCGGACAACGGCCGTACCCGGCTGGTGGACCTCACGGTGCGCCCGTCCAAGCTGCGCTCCCCCATCGACAAGATCCACCCGATGCCGTTCCCCGGCCTCAACATCGACAATGTGCCGTTCTTCGCGGCCATCGCGGCCACCGCGCAGGGCTCCACGCTGATCCACGACTGGGTCTACGACAACCGGGCGATCTACCTCACCGAACTCACCCGGCTCGGCGCCCAGGTCAAACTGCTCGACCCGCACCGGGTGCTGGTCGAGGGCCCGACCCGCTGGCGCGCCGCCGAGATGATGTGCCCGCCCGCGCTGCGTCCGGCGGTCGTCGTCCTGCTCGCCATGATGGCGGCGGAGGGCACCTCGGTGCTGCGCAACGTCTATGTGATCAACCGGGGTTACGAGGACCTGGCGGAGCGGCTGAACACGATCGGCGCGCAGATCGAGATCTTCCGCGACATCTAGGACACCCGCTTTCCGGCCGGCGTCCCCGGGTCAGCCGAGCGTCGCCACCAGCACCGCCTTGATGGTGTGCATCCGGTTCTCCGCCTGGTCGAAGACGACCGAGCGGTCGGACTCGAAGACCTCGTCGGAGACCTCGAGGAACTCCAGGCCGTAGAGCGCCTGGATCTCCCGGCCGATGATGGTGCCGAGGTCGTGGAAGGCCGGCAGGCAGTGCAGGAAGGTGGAGCCCGGATTGCCGGTGGCGCACATCACCTCGGTGGTGACGGCGTACGGCTTGAGCAGCGCGATCCGCTCGGCCCAGACCTCCTTGGGCTCGCCCATCGACACCCAGACGTCGGTGTGCACGTGGTCGGCGCCGCGCACCGCTTCCGTGACGTCCTCGGTGAGGGTGATCCGGGCGCCGGTGGCCGCGGCCAGCCGGCGCGCCTCGGCGATCACCTGCTCGTTCGGCCACAGGCCGGGCGGCGCGGCGATCCGCACGTCCATGCCGAGCAGCGCGCCGGTGACGAGCAGCGAGTTGCCCATGTTGGAGCGGGCGTCGCCGAGGTAGGCGTAGGAGATCTCGTCGAGCGGCTTGGGGTTGTGCTCGGTCATGGTGAGCACGTCGGCGAGCATCTGGGTGGGGTGCCACTCGTCGGTGAGCCCGTTCCAGACCGGCACCCCGGCGTGGGCGGCCAGTTCCTCGACGACCGCCTGGCCATGGCCGCGGTACTCGATGCCGTCGAACATCCGGCCGAGCACCCGGGCGGTGTCCTTGACCGACTCCTTGTGCCCGATCTGCGAGCCGGACGGGTCGAGATAGGTGGTGGCAGCGCCCTGGTCGGCGGCGGCGACCTCGAAGGCGGCGCGGGTACGGGTGGAGGTCTTCTCGAAGACCAGCGCGATGTTCCTGCCGAGCAGCCGCCGCTGCTCACGGCCCGCCTTCTTGGCGGCCTTCAGCTCCGCGGCCAGCGCCACGAGGTGGCGGAACTCCTCGGGGGTGAAGTCCAGTTCCTTGAGGAAGTGCCGGCCTTTGAGGTCGACGGCCATGCGGAGACTCCTCGCTCGGGGATGCCGGTTCAACGGCCTGACTGCGGTGAAATCCTATACGACGTTAGGCATTTTTATACAGCCGTCAGGTGGCCTCCCGCTCGATCGGACAGGTCATACAGCGCGGTCCGCCCCGGCCCCGGCCCAGTTCGCTGCCCGGGATCTCGATCACCTCGATCCCGCGCTTGCGCAGAAAGGTGTTGGTGGTGGCGTTCCGCTCGTAGGCGACCACCACCCCGGGCTCCACGGCGAGGACGTTGCAGCCGTCGTCCCACTGCTCACGCTCGGCGGCGTGCACATCCTGGGTGGCGGTGAGCACGGTGACCGAGTCCAGTCCGAGGGCCGCCGCGATCGCCCGGTGCATGTGCTCCGGCGGATGGTCGGTGACCTTCAACTCGCCCTCCTCCGAACCGGGTTCGATGGTGTAGGAGGGCAGCATGCCGAGCCCGGCGTACTTGGTGAAGGTGTCGCCGTCGACCATCGTCAGCACCGTGTCGAGATGCATGAAGGCCCGCCGCTTCGGCATGTCGAGGGCCACGATGACCCGCGCCGAGCCGGCCGCGAACAGGCCCCGGGCCAGCATCTCCACCGCCTGCGGGGTGGTCCGCTCACTCATCCCGATCAGTACCGCGCCCCTGCCGATGACCAGGACGTCGCCGCCCTCGATGGTCGAGGGGTAATCCGCCTGGCCCGCGGACCAGACATGGAAGACCTCGGCGGTGAAGAGCGGATGGTGCCGGTAGATCGCCTCGAAGTGCACGGTCTCCCGCTGCCTGGCCGGCCAGCGCATCGCGTTGATGCTCACCCCGTCGTAGACCCAGGCCGAGGTGTCGCGGGTGAACAGGTGGTTCGGCAGCGGATTGAGCAGGAAGTCGTCCAGCTCCATGGCGTGGAAGAGGACCGAGACGGGTTCGGCGAAGCCGCTCAGGTACTCCCGCTTGGTCATCCCGCCGATCAGCGCCTCGGTCAGCTCCGCGGTGCCCAACCGCTCGAAGGAGGCCCGCAGATGGCCGGTGGCCAGCGGGCCGTACTCCTTCTCGTCGAACACCCGGTCGAGCACCAGCCGCTTGGCCGCGGTCAGCTCCATCGTCTCGCGCAGCAGATCGCCGAAGAGGTGCACCCGCACCCCGCGGTCGCGCAGCACATCGGCGAAACCGTCGTGCTCGGCGCGGGCGCGGCGGACCCACAGGAGATCGTCGAAGAGCAGCTCCTCCATGTTGCTGGGGGTGAGTCGCTTCAGTTCGAGATCCGGGCGGTGCAGGATGACGCTGCGCAGCCGCCCGGTCTCGGAGTCCACGTGGAATCCCATGGAAGAAGACCTTCCCACGCCGGGGGCCGCCCGACACGCTCAGGCGGCCCCCTCCTCCGCCGGGTCCGCTCCCCGGCCCCGGCGACGCTCCGGAGATCCGGCCGAAAGATCCCCTTAGAGGCGGGGGTCCACCGGTTCGGACTCCAGGGCCAGTACCGCGAAGACCGCCTCATGGACGCGCCAGAGCGGTTCGCCGGTGGCGAGCCGGTCCAGCGCCTCGATGCCGAGCGCGTACTCCCGCAGGGCGAGCGAGCGCTTGTGGCCGAGGGCCCGGTGGCGCAGCCGGGTGAGGTGCTCGGGGCGGGTGTACTCCGGACCGTAGATGATCCGCAGATACTCCCGGCCGCGGCACTTCACACCGGGCTGCACCAGCCGGCCGGCCTCGGTCCGCACCAGCGCGGCCAGCGGCTTGACGACCATGCCCTCGCCGCCCGCCTCGGTCAGCTCCAGCCACCAGCGCACCCCCTCGGCAACCGACGCCTCGTCCCCGGTGTCCACCACGAGCCGCCGGGTCGGGTGCAGCAGGCCGCCGCTGTCGGCCGCGACGAGCCGGTCGATCAGCGCGAGCTGCCGGTCGTGCGGAAGAGCGGCGAGGCTGCGGTCCTGGACGGCGAGGAGCTGGAACGGCGCGAGACGCACCCCCGCCAGCCCGTCGGTGGTCCAGCAGTACCGCCGGTACGCCTCGGTGAACGCCCGCGCGTCGCCGGCCCGTTCCCGCTGCCGGGCCAGCGTGCCGGAGACGTCGGCGCCCCGGGCGGCGGCGGCCTCAAGCGCGGCCAGCACGGGCGGGAAGGCCGCACCGGCGGCGGCGCCCACCGCCGCGTACTGCTTGCGCAGCAGCCCCGACGCCTTCAGGGACCAGGGCATCAGCTCCGCGTCGAGCAGCAGCCAGTCGGTGGCCAGCTCCGCCCAGAGACCGGCCGCCGAGGCGGCGTCCCGCAACCGGGCCAGCACCTGTTCCGTGACGGCCGGGTCGTCGAAGAACGGCCGCCCGGTACGGGTGTGCAGCGTGCCGGTGACCCCCTCGACACCGAACCGCGCGCGGGCGGCGGCCTCGTCACGGCAGACCAGGGCCACCGCGCGCGAGCCCATGTGCTTCTCCTCGCACACGACCTCGCGTACGCCGTCCTCGCGGAAGGCGCCGAACGCCTCCTCGGGGTGTTCCAGGTAGCCGTCCCGCGTGGAGGTGGCGCACGGCGCCATGGTCGGCGGCAGGTAGCCGAGCAGCCGCGGGTCGACGGCGAAGCGGCTCATCACCTCGAGCGCCGCCGCGGCGTTCTCCTCGCGCACCGCGAGCCGGCCCATCGAGCGGGTCTCCACCGTCCGTCGTCCCGCCACGTCCCCGAGGTCCAGCGGACGGCCGTCCTGGCCGCCGGGCGCCTCGGTGACCAGCGGCTTGGCCGGCTCGTACCAGACCCGCTCGGCGGGTACGTCGACGAGCTCGCGCTCCGGCCAGCGCAGCGCGGTCATCCGGCCGCCGAAGACGGCGCCGGTGTCCAGACAGATCGTGTTGTTGATCCACGAGGTGGTCGGCACCGGGGTGTGGCCGTAGACCACGGCGGCGCGCCCCCGGTAGTCCTCGGCCCACGGGTAGCGGACCGGCAGGCCGAACTCGTCGGTCTCACCGGTGGTGTCGCCGTAGAGGGCGTGCGAGCGGACCCGGCCGGAGGTACGGCCGTGGTACTTCTCGGGCAGCCCGGCGTGGCAGACCACCAGCCGGCCGCCGTCGAGCACGTAGTGGCTGACCAGTCCTTCGACGAAGCGCCCCACCCGGGCCCGGAACTCCGGGTCGCGCTCGTCCTCCGCCGCCAGTTGCTCGATGGTCTCGGCGAGGCCGTGGGTGTGCTGGACGGACCGGCCCTTGAGGTAGCGGCCGAGCTTGTTCTCGTGGTTGCCCGGTACGCACAGCGCGGCGCCGGCCTCGACCATGCCCATCACCCGGCGCAGCACACCGGGGCTGTCCGGGCCGCGGTCGACCAGGTCGCCGACGAACACCGCGGTGCGGCCGGCCGGGTGGACGCCGTCCTGGTAACCGAGCTTGGCGAGCAGCGTCTCCAGCTCGGAGCGGCAGCCGTGGACGTCGCCGATGATGTCGAACGGGCCGGTGAGGTGGGTCAGGTCGTTGAAGCGGCGCTCGGTGACGACCTCGGCGGCCTCGATCTCCGCCACGCCCCGCAGGACGTGCACCTTACGGAAGCCCTCGCGCTCCAGGCCCTTGAGCGAGCGGCGCAACTCGCGCTGGTGGCGCTGGATGACATGGCGGGGCAGCGCGGCCCGGTCCGGGCGGGCGGCGTTGCGGGCGGCGCACACCTGCTCGGGGACGTCGAGCACGATGGCGATCGGCAGCACGTCGTGCTGCCGGGCCAGGGCGATGAGCTGCTTGCGGCTCTCGGACTGCACGCTGGTGGCGTCCACGACGGTCCGGCGTCCGGCGGCGAGGCGCTTGCCCGCGATGTAGTGCAGGACGTCGAAGGCGTCGGCGGTGGCGCTCTGGTCGTTCTCGTCGTCGCTGACCAGGCCGCGGCAGAAGTCGGAGGAGATCACCTCGGTGGGCTTGAAGTGGCGGGCGGCGAAGGTGGACTTGCCGGAGCCGGTGGCGCCGATCAGCACGACGAGGGAGAGGTCGGTGACGGCGAGGGTGCGGAGTGCGGCGTCGTCCGGGGCCGTGCCCCGGCCGGCGCGGCGGCGGCTGTCGCCGCGCTCGATCCGGCCGGTGCGCTCGGTGGCGCCCGTGGTCTCGGTGGGACCGGTACCCGCGCCGGCCTTGCCGGGCTCAGTGGACTCAGCCGGGTCGGTGCGGCGGGTGTGCTCGGTGTGCTCGCTCATGCGGCTGCCTCCTCCTTCGGGTTCTTCGCCGTGTTCTCGGTGCTGTCCGTGTTCGGGTCCGCGCTGGTGCCGCTGACGGTCTTCCGGGCCGTCGGGCGGCCGTCGTGGGCCGGCGCGGGCAGCGTGAAGACGGCCAACTGGGTGGGCGGGCCCACTTCGGGGTCGACCGGGCCGACCGGGAGGTGCACCACCTGGTAGCCGTGCCGGCCGGCCACCGCGGCGGCCCACTCGGTGAACTCGGCCCTGCTCCACTCGAAACGGTGGTCGGCGTGCCGGACGTGCCCGGCCGGCAGCGACTCCCAGCGCACGTTGTACTCGGCGTTCGGCGTGGTCACCAGCACCGTGCGCGGGCGGGCGGCGCCGAACACCGCGTATTCGAGCGCGGGCAGCCGCGGCAGGTCCAGATGCTCGATCACCTCGCTGAGCACGGCCGCGTCATAACCCTTCAGCCGGGCGTCGGTGTAGGCGAGCGAGCCCTGGACGAGCGTGACCCGGCCGGCCTGCCGCTCGCCCATCCGGTCGAGCCGCAGCCGGCGGGCCGCGATGTCCAGCGCCCGGACCGACACGTCCATACCCACGATCTCGGTGAACCTCGGCTCCTTGAGCAGCGCCGCCACCAATTGGCCCTGCCCGCACCCCAGGTCGAGCACCCGCGCGGCGCCGGCCGACCGCAGCTCGGCGAGGATGGCCTCGCGCCGCTGTACGGCCAGCGGGGTCGGCCGCTCCTCCGCAGCCTCCTCCGGCGTCTCGGCCGCGACCGCGTTGTCGATCTCCTCGACCTCGACGTCGTCGGCGTCGGCGAGCCGGGCCAGTTCGAGGCGCTCCATCGCCTCCCTGGTCAGCGCCCAGCGGCGGGCCAGATAGCGGCTGGTGATCAGCTTGTGCTCCGGGTGGCCGGCCAGCCAGCCCTCCCCGTACCGAAGCAGCTTGTCCACCTCGTCGGCCGACACCCAGTAGTGCTTGGCGTCGTCCAGCACCGGCAGCAGCACGTACAGGTGCCGCAGCGCCTCGGAGAGCCGCAGCTCTCCCTGGAGCACCAGCGATACGTAGCGCGACGCGCCCCACTCCGGAAAGCTCTCGTCGAGCGCGACGGGTTCCGCCGCCACCTGCCAGCCCAGCGGTTCGAAGAGCGCGCTCACCAACGCGGCGCCGCCGCGGGCGGGCAGCGCGGGCACCTCGATCCGCAGCGGCAGCGGGTTCGCCGCCCGCTCGGGGTGGCTGCGGCACTCGCCGCGCATCGCACTGGCGAACACCGTCCGCAGCGCGACGGCCAGCAGCGACGACGCGGCGTACGGCCGGTCGTTCACATACGCCGCCAGCGCCGCGTCGGGCGCGCCGCCCCGGCCCTTCCCCTGTCCCCGACCGCGCCGCACCAGCGCGGGCGGATCGACCTCCAACAGCAGCGCGGCGGTGGTCCGCTCGGCGGACGACTCGGGGTAGAAGACATGGGCGTCGCCGTAGGAGGTCGAGAAGGCCTGGGCCCTGTCCGGGTGCTTGTGCAGCAGAAAGCCGAGGTCCGTGGCCGGACCGGCGCCGTTCGCGGTGGTCGATATCGTCAGGAACACCCGGCCGAGTATCCACGCCCCGCCTCCCCCACCGACACCGGGTTTTCCACCCCACCGGCCCGTCCCCCGACCCCGAACCGCAAAGTCCGCACAGGGCTGAGGATTTGATGACCCCAGGGGCCCAGCCCCGGCCGCCTGGCGCCCCAGCCACGGGAGTTGGGGCCGCCCAAGGCAGCGGGTGCGGCCACCACCCAAGAAACGCAACCAGCGAAAAACCTGAACCGAGAAGCACCACCGCCGACCACCTACCACCCCGGGCCCGGAGGGTGGGGCCGCCCAAGGCACCGCGCGGCAGCGGGTGCGCGCCACCCGGGAAGTGCCGCAGGCGAAGGGCCGGGGCCGTGGGGGCGGGCGGCGGTGAGGGGGAAATGGTGGGCATGAGGGTGTGATGCCCGGGCAGGCGGCATCATGTCCCCCACGGGAGTGCCTGTAGGGCTCGCGGGAGGGGCACCCGGCGCGGACCGCTGGGAAGCGCCCGGCCCGTCACGCCCCCGACGGCCGGGCGCCCGGCGTTTCCGGTGGCCTTATCCGCGCAGCGCCGCCGCGATCCCGGCGATTCCGGTGGGGCCCACCCGGCAGCAGCCTCCGATCAGCGGGGCGCCCGCGTCCCGCCACCGCAGGGCCCTCGCCGGGTCGAACGCCGAACTCCCCGCCCAACCGCGCCCCCCGGCGTCCCACCGCTCGCCGCTGTTGGGGTAGACCACCACCGGTTTGCCGGTGGTCGCGGCGGCGACCTCCACCGCGTGGTCGGCGTCCTCGGGGGCGCAGCAGTTGACCCCGACCGCGATCACCTGGTCCCGGCCCGCCCCGAGCGCGAAGGCGTCCCGCAGCGACTGGCCGGCCCGGGTACGGCCCCCGGCCACCGTGTAGGAGAGCCACACCGGCACCCCGGTCCCCTCGGCCGCGCCCAGCATCGCCTCGGCCTCGTCGGTGTCCGGCACGGTCTCCAACGCGAGCACGTCAGGACCGGCGGCGGCCAGCGCCTCGATCCGGGGACGGTGGAACTCCGTCAACTCCCGCACCGACTTCCCGTACCGCCCCCGGTACTCGCTCCCGTCGGCGAGCATCGCACCATAAGGCCCCACCGAAGCGGCCACCCGCACCTCCGGCCGGCCGGCCGCCGCCCGCCGGGCCAACTCCACGCTGCGCCCCAGCAGCTCCGACGCCTCCGCCCGGCCCACCCCGCGCCGGGCGAAGCCCTCGTACGTCGCCTGGTAACTGGCGGTGATGAGCACCCGTGCCCCCGCCCGCAGATACGCGGCGTGGGCGGCCTCGATCTGCTCCGGGGCGTCGAGCAGCAACCGGGCCGACCACAGCGCGTCGGACAGGTCGCACCCCTGGGCGGCGAGCTGGTTGGACAGCCCGCCGTCCAGCACCAGCGTCCCGCCGGCGCCGAGCACCCCCGCGCGGGCGGGGGTTCCGGCGGGCCCGCCGAGCGGTGGCCCGGCGGACGAGCCGGGCGGCGGCCCGGCGGACGGCGGCGGCACAGGTGGACTCATCGGGAACTCATCGCACCTGCGGCAGCACCTGCGAGGAGATCAGCTCCAGGTGGTCCAGATCCTTCGGGTCCATGATCTGGAGGTAGAAGCGCGTGGCGCCCTGCTCCGCGTACCGCCCGATCTTGTCCACCACCTCGGCGGGCGAACCGGCCAGCCCGTTGGCCTTCAGCTCCGGCACCTCCCGGCCGATCGCCGCCGCCCGGCGGGCCACCTCCGCGTCGTCCCCGCCGACCACCGCGATCAGGGCGTTGGAGTACACCAACTCGTCCACGTCCCGGCCGGCCGCCCGCATCGCCTCCCGTACCCGGCCGAACTGCTTGCCGGTGTCCTCCACCGACGAGAAGGGCACATTGAACTCGTCGGCGTACCGGGCGGTCAGCTCCGGCGTGCGCTTGGCACCCATCCCGCCGATCAGTACCGGCACCTTCTCCTGGGCGGGCTTCGGCAGCGCCGGGGAGTCCTTGAGCTGGTAGAACTTCCCGTCGTAGTCGAAGGTCTTCCCCACCGGCGTCCCCCACAGCCCGGTGACGATCGCGAGCTGCTCCTCCAGCCGGTCGAACTTCTCCTTGGGGAAGGGGATGCCGTAAGCGGTGTGCTCCGCCTCGAACCACCCCGCGCCGAGGCCCAGCTCCACCCGGCCGCCGGACATCTGGTCGACCTGCGCCACCTGGATCGCCAGCACGCCGGGCAGCCGGAAGGTCGCCGCCGTCATCAAGGTGCCCAGCTTGATCCGGCTCGTCTCCCGGGCGAGACCGGCCAGGGTGACCCACGCGTCCGTGGGCCCGGGCAGTCCGTCGCCGTCCCCCATCACCAGATAGTGGTCGGAGCGGAAGAAGGCGTCGAAGCCGAGGTCCTCGGTCGCCTTGGCGACGGCCAGTAGGGTGTCGTAGCTCGCCCCTTGCTGGGGCTCGGTGAAGATTCGCAAGTCCATTCCTCCATCCTGCCCGACGCCCGGGTGTCCGTGGTCAGTCGCCTCCCCTGCCCGACGCCCGGGTGTCCGTGGTCAGTCACCTCCCCTGCCCGACGCCCGGGTGTCCGTGGTCAGTCACCTCCCCTGCCCGCCAGCTCCCTGATCCGGTCCTTGGCCTCGTCCACCGCGTCCAATGCCTCGATGCACTGCGAGTAGGCCGCCTCGTCCTCCGCCGCGCAGGTGATCGCCACCAGGGAGAGTCCGATCTCGCCGAGCAGAGTGCGCAGGGCCCGCAACGTGCCGGCCGCGTCCCTGACCCCGGTCAGCCGCACCGCCCTGGGCGGCCCGGTGCCCACCGCCGTCACCACCGGCACCGGCCCGGCGCGCGCCACCGGCCGCTCACGATCGTCGCCCAGCAGCCGCCCCACCGCCTCGGTCAGCTCATACGCCTGCCACGCCTCTGCGATGACCCGCTCGGGCTGCGGATCGCCGCGCATCGCGCGCTCCGCCTCCGCCACCAGTCGTGCCGCATCCATCGTCCGTCCCCTTCCACCCGCTCGACCGGCCCACTCACGCCGCCTGATGTAACTCAGCGTGACAGAGCGGACGGGCACAATGGAGTCGATCAGAAGATCTGTGGACAACCGCCGCATTGTGGATAACCCGGTCACCCGAACGGGAGCGCGCCCGCCCAACGCACCGGACGACGGCTCGGCTGCTCGACTAATCCGCTGGTCGGCTGCTCGGCTACTCGATCTCCGGCCCGCGCGACCGCTCGGGCCGGGGAAACCGCAGCTCATTGCGGTCGATCTTCGCGTCGAGCGCGGTCAGCGGGTCCACGCCGACCGCCGCGCAGAACTGGAGCAGGTAGGCCAGCACATCGGCCACCTCGTCCCGCACCCGGTGCGCGCTGTCCGGGTCGTCCATCACGGCCGCCGCCTGCTCGGGCGTCAACCACTGGAAGATCTCCAGCAGTTCGGACGCCTCGACACTCAGCGCCACGGCGAGGTTCTTCGGGGTGTGGAAGGGCTCCCAGTCACGGGCGGCCGCGAATTCGACGAGGCGGCGCTGCAACGCGGCCAAGTCCGGATCGTGTTGTCGGGTCACCCGGACTGGTCTACCTCATCTCCCCGCTCGCCCTCCCGCTCGGCCTCCCGGCCGCCATCGGAATCCTCCGGCGACTCCCCCACCGCGAAATCCGGCTCCACCGCACCGCCCGCCCCCTCGCGCTCGCCCTCCGAGCCCGCCCCAGGGGCCACGACTAGCCCGTCCCCATGGTCCTTGGCGCGGGCCGCCGCCCGGCTCTGGCCCGGAATGGCGCCCGGCACCAGGCCCGGTCCCGCCGCCCCACCCTCGGCCGCACCGATGCCGTCGCCCGCCCCGGAACCGGCTCCGGCACCTCCACCGGCACCTCCACCGGCACCCGCACCCGCACCCGCACCCGCACCCGCACCCGCACCCGCACCCAGCCTCATCACCGACACCCCGCCCACCCCCTCAAGACACGCCGCGTCCTGCACCGTCCCGAGCAGCCGGATGTGCCCGCGTGCCGCCGCCACCCCGGCCAGCCGGAGCAGTTCACGGGCCTGCCGCCGGTCGAGGCCGAGATCGAGACCGTCGGCGAGCACCGTCAGCACCTGACCGGCGGGCAGCAGTTCCGTACTGGTGTCGACGTCCAGCACGCCGGGCCCGGTGAGCAGGACCAGCGCAAGCGCCAGGAACCGCAGTTCGCCGTCGCCCAGGCGGTCGATGGGCACCACGCCGAGCGGTCCGCGGTCGACCGCGGCGATGGTTCCCTCGGCCGTCGGACCGCGGCTGTCGCCGGCGAGCCGGGCGGCCACCGTGGTGAGGCCCTCGACGGGCGGGCTGCACACCGAGCGCACCGCGTTGACCAGGGCCGCGTGCCGGGTGACGCACTCGCCCTCGGTCCTGGCCAGCACCGCCGAGAGGTTGTCGCACCCGGTGCGCAGCCGGCCGTCGCCGAGCGCCACCGGACCGCGCATCAACTCGGGCCGCGGCGCGACGGGGAACACTCCGCGCAACGCGACCACGACCTGCTCCGCCGCGGCGAGCACCAGCCGCTGCCCCTCCGTACGGCCGGCCACCCGCAGCGGCAGCATCGCGGTGGCCAGCCGGTCGTCGGGCAGCGGGGCGCGGGTCACGGCGACCACCCCCGCCGTGTGCCAGGCGGCCTGGACGGTCGGCCGGGAGGGGTCGCGCAGCGCCGTGGTGAGCAGGGTCTCGCCGGCGCCGGTCAGCCGTTCGCCGACGATCCGCAGGCTCGGCTCGGCCTGCACCGCGATGTCCAGCCGCACCGGGCCGACCGGACCGGTGACGGTGCAGCCGATCCGGAAGCCGCGCCGGCCCTGCGCGTCCGGCTGGGCCCCCTGCGGCACGCAGGCCGCCGCGCCGCCGCGCACCGCGGACTCGAACACCTCGTGCAGGCCGGCGCCGCAGGCTAGCCTGCCGAGCGCGGACAGCCCTTCGAGCACGCTGGATTTGCCCGTCCCGCTGCCGCCGGTGAGCAGGGTGAGCGGACCGAACCCGAAGGTCGCCCCCCGGTGCGATTTGAAGGCCGACAGCCGGAGTTCGGTGACGACGGGACGGTGCTGCTTGGCGCTCATGGCCGCGAAAATAGCCAGGTCCCGAGGTGCCGAACCGTTCAAGCGGGCTGATCGTCCTTCGAACGAGGGACATTCGGCATGATCCGCGTCAACTCAGGAAAGAGTAGGTGCCACGGATTGAGCGGACCGGACGGGTTACGGGCGGACCGGGCGGGTTACGGTCCCCGCGGATCGCCGGCGGATAGCCTGCCGGGGGTGACGCCTTCCACCAGAACCCCGGCCACATCCCCCGCCGAATCCCCCGACGTATCCCCCACCACATCCCCCTCCACGAGCTCCACCACCGCCTACATCGCCCTGCTGCGCGGCATCAACGTAGGCGGCCGGAACAAGGTCCCGATGCCGGTACTCCGCGACCTCATCGCCGGTCTCGGCGGCTCCCGGGTCCGCACCCATCTCCAGAGCGGAAACGCCGTCTTCACCCACGCACTGCGCGACCCGCTGCGGCTGGCCGCCGACCTGGAGCAGGCCCTGAGCGCCGAACTGGGCCTGACCGTCCCGGTGCTGGTCCGGGCGAGGGAGGATCTGCGGCGGGTGGTGGCGGGCAACCCCTTCACCATGGACGCGATCGACGGCTCGCGCTTCATGGTGGTCTTCCTGTCGGGACCGGTCCCGCTCGACCGGCTCGCCGCGATCGATCCGGCGGCGTACGCGCCGGACGAGTTCCGCGCCGGGGACACCGAGATCTACGCCCACTTCCCCGACGGCTTCCACAACTCCAAGCTGGCCCCGCTCTTCACCGACCGGCGGCTCGGCCTCATCGCCACCGCCCGCAACTGGAACACCGTCACCAAGCTGCTCGCGCTCGGCGAGGAGACCGCGGGCTGACCGCCCGCCCCGGCGGCCGGATTCCCTCTGGCGCGGCCCCGGCCCGCTCCTTACGCTGAGCACATACGCGCAGGCCACTTCGCGGATTCGGCTGCGCGCGATCCCGCCGGCGGCTTAGGGTGGCACGGCCACGACCGGTGGGATCGCAAGAGCAGCGGTGCTGCGAGGGGGAGTCGATCGGTGGGAGCCGGGCAGCGTTCCTTACGGCATGGATGGCGCAGAAGCAGCTTCTGCGGCAACGAACTCGAGTGCGTGGAGGTGTCCGTCAAGGACTCCCAGGTGCTCGCGCGTGACTCGAAGGATCCGCACGGTGCTGTGCTGGTCTTTCCGGCCGCGACCTGGAAAGACTTCCTTCAGGCGCTCGGCGCCGGAAGGCTGGACGGTTCGTGAGGCCACGTGCCGAGGCAGAGAGCTGGGGCCCTATGCACCTGACGACGGTGAGAACCGGGCTGAGGCCGCGAAGCGGTCGGGTACGGCCCGCATCACGGTGGCGAACGGCCCTGTGGTGCGCGGCCGTCGGTACGGTGGCGACGGTGCTCGCCGCCCTGACCTCCCACCTCGTCGGGGACGTCGCGCTCAAGCGGACGGTGTGGGCGGCGATGCTGGCGCTGGTCGCGGTGGGTGAGGGCGTCCGGCGGGCCGCGGCCGAGACGTTCACTCGGCGTCCGCGTGCGGGCGGGCGTCGCCCGCCGACCGGCCGTCCGGTGGATCCTCGGCGGTGACCGCCGGGAGACGGGACCGGAAGTACCGTCCGGCCACCCGCTTCGCCAGGTAGGCGAGCGGCCCGGTCACCGCGCCGCCCGCGCCCAGGATCCAGGCGCCGGAGAGGTGGAAGTGCAGTCCTCGTGTCGCGTGGGTGGTGTGCACGCACAGCAGGGCGGCGATCAGCAGACCGCCCAGGGTCACCGCCCGCAGGATGAAGTTGACCGTGTTCGCGCGCGCCGTCAGGCGTTCCTGCTCCGCCCGGCGCTCGGCGGCCAGCAGGCTGCGCTCGTCCCTGCCCCGCTCCATCCGCTGATGCCTCTCGAAGCGGGCCGCATCGGATATCGCCCGGAATTCGAGCGCCAGCCCCGACGCGGGATCGGACTCGGGCTCCGCCGGCTCATCGGCCCGCGCGCCCTCGACCCGCGCCACGCCGCCTCCGGCCACGTCACCCCACGCCACACCGCCGCGCGCCACGTCACCCCGCGCCACGCCGCCACGCGCCACGCCGCCACGCGCCGCCTCGCCCCGAACCGCCTCGGCCCGCGCCCCGTCGGCCCCGCCGCTCCGCGCACCACGCCGCGCCGCCCGGGAGTCGAGCCAGTCTCGCAACCGCTGGTTGTGCACTAACGATCCTCTCCGCAGGTGCCGGCGCGGGCTTCGCCGCTGAACCCCTGTCAGCGGCCTCTGATGCCACTCTCGATGGCCGAGATCAGCTCGATGGCCTTCGCTCCGGTCAGCGCCCTCGCACTGATCTCGGCGAAGCAGCGCTG
This sequence comes from Streptomyces sp. NBC_01190, assembly GCF_045039895.1. Classification (NCBI taxonomy): domain Bacteria; kingdom Bacillati; phylum Actinomycetota; class Actinomycetes; order Kitasatosporales; family Streptomycetaceae; genus Streptomyces; species Streptomyces sp. NBC_01190. The sequence continues at coordinate 6,411,810 of NZ_CP108580.1, read as the reverse complement.
GTAGGACTCCAGCAGTTTGAGGTCGTGCCGCGAGGTGAGGATGCCGGCGGTGGTCTCCACCCAGAGCAGGTCGCCGTCGCCGGGCAGCCCGAGCAGGACGAAGTTGCCGCCGGTGCTGTAGTGGGCGCCGGCCGACAGCGGCAGCACGCTGATGGCGACCCGGGGGTGCCGGCTCAGCTCCACGATGCTCCGCAGCTGATCCGCCATCACCTCGGGACCGCCGACCCACCGCCGCAGTGACGCCTCGTCCAGGACCACCGACACCTCGGGGCCGTGCTCCGGGTCGAAGAGCCGCCGCTGGCGCGCCGCCCGCAGCGCCGCCAGCCGCACCACCCGGTCGGCGGGAACATCGCGCGGGGCCAGCAGCGCGCGGGCGTAGGCCTCGGTCTGCAACTGCCCGGGGATCACGATGGGGTGGTAGAGGGAGATGGTGTCGGCCGCGGTCTCCCAGCCCAGATACTGGCTGAACTGGGTGGAGAGCACGTCGTAGTAGTCGGTCCACCAGTTGACGCCCCGGCTGCCGCGGGCCGCCTCCTCCAGTTCCGCCCGCGCGTCGGGCGCCTCGATGCCGTAGAGCTGGATCATGGCCCGCAGGTCCGTCACCGACACGCTGACGAGCCCGTTCTCGATCCGGATCACCTTGGAGAGCGACCAGACGAGGCTCTCCGCCGCCTCGCGCTGTGTCAGGTCGGCGCTCTTGCGCGCCGCGCGCAGCGCCCGGCCCAGTTTGTTGCGGTTGACACTCGGATCGAGGGTGCGCGTCGTCATGGCTCTCCTTCGGGTGGGGCCGGCGGTCGGCGGGGCGTGCGCCCGGCGCGGGTTCGGCGAGCGGTGGTCGGCCGCCCGTATTTCGGCAACTACCCGAAGCGACACATGTCATGTTCCGCTGCCGACCGATTCATTACGGGCGCTCCGCGACGATTCCGGCACCCTGCCGCGGCGGCGAACCGGCAGCCGGGGCCGGGATGTGCGTGGGAATCGCCGTGACAGGGCACACTGGGGATGCGGTCGCCGGTCGCGAGAGCCGAGACAGTCGGGATGGTCGAGGTTCTCGGGACAGTCCGAACCGTCCCGGCAGTCGGGAAACGGCCGAGGCGCCGCGCCACACTCACTTCACCTACGGGGGAAACACATGACCGATGGCCTGTTCTCGGATCCGGTGCACGTCGAACCGGTGCGTGCGCCCGGGGAGCGCCCCACCATGGACCCGTTCCTCGCGCCGCCCGCCGACGCCGAGCCGGACGGCCGCCCGGCGCACCCGGCCGCCACCGTTCCGCCGCGCCACTGAGGGGCCTGCCCCGGCGGCCACGGGTCAGCGCCCGGCGTCAGCGCCCGATGTCCTCGAACCACAGCTCGGGCCGGGCGTCGATGAACTCCCGCATGAGCGCGACGCACGCCGGGTCGTCGAGGAGCGTCACCCGGACGCCGTGCTCGGCGAGCCAGTCGTGCCCGCCGTGGAAGGTGCGCGCCTCGCCGATCACCACATGCCCGATGCCGAACTGCCGGACCAGCCCCGAGCAGTACCAGCAGGGCGAGAGCGTCGTCACCATCGTCGTCCGCCGGTAGCCGCGCAGCCGGCCCGCGGCGCGGAACGCCGACGTCTCACCGTGCGCCGACGGGTCGCCGTCCTGCACCCGCCGGTTGCGTCCCCGGCCGAGCAGCTCACCCTCGGGCCCGAAGAGCGCGGCGCCGATCGGGATCCCGCCCTCGGCCGCGCCGGCCCGGGCCTCGTCAAGCGCCACCGCGAGCATGACGGCCGGATCCGTGGTCGCCGCTTCAGTCATGCCACCACTGTCGGGACGCGGCGCCACCGCCGCAAGAGGGCGCTCCGGGGGGCCGCCGGCCACGCGGCCGACGGCCCCCGCCCCTGTCCTCTCCCTTCCTCCCGCTGCCTTCCCACCGGCCTCCCACTGCCCTCACACCGCCGCCGACGTGCGGGAAGGGCCCCGCGGCGGGATGTCGGGGCTGTCGTAGTGTGGTCGGTATGACCTTTTACGAAGAGGCCCGTGAGGCCTTCCGCAGTGGCGACACGAACGCGGTGGAACGCCTGGCGGAGCGGGAGCTGGAGCGGGCCCGTACGGCCGGGGACCTCCCCGGGGAGGTGGAGGCGCTCGGCATGCTGGCGCGCGTCGCCATTCGCCGGGACGACATCCCCGAGGCGCGGCGGCTGGCGAAGGAGGCGCTGGAGACCGCGCGCCGCACCGGCGACCGTCGCACCGAACGGACACCGGCCCACATCCTGGCGGGCAGCGCGCGCATGGCCGGCGACCTCGACGCGGCGCGCACCCTCTATGGCGAGAGCATCGACCTCAACGAGTCGCTCGGCGAGTCCCGCATGGTGGCCCAGGAGCAGCACAACCTCGGGTACATCGAACTGCACACCGGCCATGAGGACCGGGCCAGGGAGCTGTTCGCCAGCTCCCTGGGGCAGGTGCTGGCCGAGGGATACGACGAGATGCTGCCGTACGCCTCCCTGGCCGCCGCGGTCATAGCGGCCACCGACGGCCGCGCCGCCCGGGCGACGCACATCCTCGCCGCGGTCGAGAGCGAACTGCGCTCACGCGGGCACATCCTGGACCCGGATGACGCGCAGGAGCAGCAGGCGCTCCGCGACCGCCTGATCGGCGAACTCGGCCAGGCCTCCTTCGACGCCGAGTACCGGATCGGCGCCGACGTCGGTTTGCGTGAGGCTGTCGCCGCTTGACCCCCGGCGGGGTGATTGGACCTGATTGAACCTGATCGTGGCCGCCGTACGTGTTGTCGGTTGTCGGTGAACGACGACGTGGACCCGCCCCTCCCGGCTGTCCCCGGCACGACCAAGTGAAGGTGCGCGATCGATGAACGCGGTCATACCGGCCGACCTGGCCGAGCGGTCTGAGGCGGAGGCGCTGTTCGCGCTCGAAGGGGCGCCGGAGCACGTACGGGCCGAACTCGGCATGGCGGCCCGCCGCCTCGGGGGCGGGGTCGTCCTGTCCATGCGCGACGACCCGACGGAGTTCTGGAGCAAGGCCCTCGGATTCGGCTTCGACGAGCCCGTCACCCTCGATCTGATCGAGGAGGTCTGCGCCTTCTACCGCGAGCAGGGCACGCCGATGGCGGTGCTCCAGCTCGCACCGTCCGTACTCCCCCGGGACTGGGCGGCGATCTGCGCGAAGACGGGCCTTGAGGCCAGGCCGTCCTGGGTGAAGCTGGTGTGCTCGGCGGATGACGCCGTCGCCCGCGCCGACGCGGCCGGCCGGCCGGCGGACGGGCTCCGCGTCGGGCCGGTCGCCGCTGAGGACGCCGATGCCTGGGCCGGAGCGATGCTGAGGGCCTTCGGGATGCCCGAGGACGGCGCCCTGGCCGGCATGGTGAGCGCCGTCGTCGGGGCGCCGGACTTCCGGCCCTTCGCCGCGTGGGACGGCGCCGAACTGGTCAGCACGGCCGTCCTGCACCTGTACGGCGGCGCGGGTCAGTTCCAGGCCGGGGCCACGCTGCCGCACGCCCGCGGCCGCGGCGGCCAGTCCGCGCTGCTGGCCGCGCGGGCGCGGGCGGCCCAGGCGGCGGGCTGCCGCTGGCTGGTCGCGGAGACGGGCGCGGAAGGTCCGGGCGAGCACAACGCCTCGCTCCACAACATGCTGCGGGCGGGCTTCGAGGTCGCGTACGAGCGGCAGAACTGGGTGTGGCGGGCCGAGCGGGAGTGATCCGGGCGGGTCGGCGATCGGACGGGCCGACCCGGGGGGCCGAGCCGGGCCGGGCCGACGGTGATCAGGCTCCGTAGAGGGCGGCCACATTGGCGCGCGGCGCGGGTCGGGTGGTCCCCGCGCGGCCCTCGGCGAACCCGCGCAGCACGTTCTCCGTGGTGCGGGTGACGAACGCCCGGGTCCTGGCGTCCATGCCGTGGTCGCGCCCGTCCTCCCCGGTGGCGGCCATCAGCCCCTCCACCCAGCGCATCGTCCCGGTCGCGAAGACGCCGGCGCCGCCAGGCACCGTGTAGTAGGCCGAGTCGGAGTACGTCTGCCGGCCCTGGCAGGACACCGGCGAGTGGGCCAGGATCTCCAGCGCGCCGGGGTGCGGGAAGTCGGGGTTGACCCGGTCGTACTCCACGCCGACGAGATGGGCGAAGGAGTCGCCCCTGGCCGCCCCCGTGCCGGCGAAGACCCAGTGGTCCGGGCTCTCCACCACGTAGGGGGCGTCGACCGGGTAGCCGTCGTACATGACGCCGGTCAGCGAGGATTCCGGGTCGGCGCCCGGCCGGTCGCGGAAGTCGGTGGTGGCCATCGTGGGGTGCGCCACCAGATACGGGTCGACCCTGAAATCGGTCTTGTAGCAGGCCACCACGCGGGCCGCACCCCGTGGCCCCGCCTCCAGCCGGACCCGCCGGAAGCAGGTGTTGGCCCCGAGGAAGACCAGGTTGGTGCCGGCGTCGCGGGCCGCGCCGACGTGCCGGCGCTGCTCGGGGGTCCAGTACTCGTCGTGGCCGAGCGCCACCGCGGTGGTGGCCCCGCGCAGCACGGACGGTGACCGGTGGACGTCCACCCCGGTGGTGTAGGCGAGTGGGATCCCCAGCTTCTCGGCGAGCACCACGGCGGCACGTTCGTAGACCATGAACTTCTCGGCGCCGTTCCCGTCGTAGGGCCGGTCGAAGGAGACCACGAGCGAGCGGTTGGCGTAGGAGGTGTCCCGGCCGCGGTAGAGGCTGTAGCCGCCCCAGGTGTTGTACGCCTGCCAGGTCGCCGGGGCGTGCATGATCAGCGTCTTGCCGGCGGCCGTGGCCGAGCGGACGACGAGCGGCACATAGCGCTGGTGGCCGCCTTCCGCGTCCAGGCGCAGCAGGTAGGCGCCGGCCGGCCAGCCGCCGGTACGGACCGTCAGGCTCCGCTTCCAGCCCGCCCGTACGGTCCGGGTGGCCACCAGGAGTTCGCTGCGGTCGTGCAGCGCGCCGCGCACCCGGCGCGAGGCCCAGATCAGCCGCGCCTGCGCGCCGCCGTACCAGCCGACCCGGAAGGCGGCGACCCGGAAGCCGGGCGCGGTGGTGGAGACATGCAGCCCGAAGGACTCGCCGGGCAGCACGCTCACCTTGTCGGTGTAGCCCTGGATCGCCGCGGCGGGACTCGCCGTCCTGATCCGCCAGTCGGCGCCGATCAGCCCCTGCGGGCCGACGGTGGGCAGCGCCCCCGCCGTGGTGTTGACGCGGCTCGCGGTGCGGCTCGGCGCCGTGTCGCAGCCGGTCACCGCCGCGACGGCGGCGCCCGCGGCGCCGGCCGCCGCCACACCGAGAAACGTCCGGCGGTCCGCCCGGGGCGGCGTGCCGTCCCGCTCGTCGTCGCTCATCCCATCGACCCTGCCACGGAAGCCGGCCGCTCGCCGCTCGGTGGGCGGCGGGCGAGGGGCGGCGGGCGGCGCAGGGAGCGGATCGCGACGGTCGCGGCCAGCGCGAGGAAGGCGAGACCGGTCAGCGGATAGGCGGCGGACACGAGCAACTGGGCAGCGTTCTCGTGGAGTTCGAGCCGGCCGGGGCCGTGCGGCAGGGCCCACATCGGGAACGAGCTGAACGCCAGCGCCGCGGCGGCCGCCGCCCCCGCCCACCGCGGGTCGCCCCGGCGGCCGGCCTCGGAGGCGAGCAGGACCAGCATCGGCACGTCCCACACCCAGTGGTGCGTCCAGGACACCGGGCTGATCAGCAGCGCGGTGACGCCGCAGGCCACCGCGGCCCAGGCGGTCGAGTACGGCAGCCGGTCGCCGGCGAAGAGCGCGGCCAGCGCGATCGCGAGGCCCGCGACGCCGACGGCGAGCGCGAGGCAGAGCCAGGCCGCCCCCGGCTCGCCGGAGTGCTCCCCGCGGGCCAGCACCCCGCGCAGGGACTGGTTGGCGACGTTCTCGGCGAAGCCCGGCCGGTCGGCGGCGAAGGCCACCCCGGTCCAGTAGTCGAGCGAGTCCCGCGGCAGAACCAGCGCCGGGACCGCGACCGTCGCCGCGAAGGTGCCGGCCGCGACGCGGGCCGTACGGAGATACGGCTGGCCGCGCCCCCGGGCGGCCACGGCGGCTGCGGCGAGCAGGACGACGAACAACGCGGGGGTCAGCTTGATCCCGGCGGCGAGTCCGATGCCGACGCCTGCCGAGCGCCGCCCGGGCCGGCGGGTGAGGTCCCACAGCACCAGAACGGTCAGCAGCAGATTGACCTGCGCGTGGCGCAGCGTCGACCACACCGGTTCGGTCCACACCACGAGCGCCGCCACCACCAGCACGGTCGCCGCACGCGGGCGCCGTCCGGCCAGCCGCAGCGACAGCGCCGCGAGCGGCACGGTGAGCAGCAGGTTCGCCGGGATCGCGGCGGCGCGGACGGTGCCCGCCCCCAGCCAGGTCAGCGGTACGAAGAGCAGCCCCGCGAAGGGCGGATACGTCATCGGCAGCCGGTCCGGCGTCGCCCGCATCGCATAGAGGTCCCCGCCGCGGCGGACCGTCCACCCCGCCGCTCGGTAGACCGTCACATCGACGAGGGTCACATGGGTGGCTCGCTGGATCGCCCACACCCCGGTGAACGACACCGCGCAGAGCACGGCGGCCCAGACCGGACGCAGCCGATCGCCCATGCGTACGACCCCTCGCGGACATGGGCGTCGCGCCCGTCTCTTCCGGGACCGACGCGATGGGATCGGCCCCGGCCCACGGAAGATATCCGCCCTGCCGGACGGCCGGATCGGACACACGCGTGACGGTCGCCCGGACGAGTGGCGCACCGGTCGAGTAGCGCGCCCGTCGCGTGGCGCACCGGACGCGTGGCGCACCGGACGCCGCGCCGTGTTGCCGAGCCGAATGACGTACGTGCCCGACGCCGGATCAGTGGGCGGGGCCCACATACGATTCGGCGAACGCCGTGGCATAGCTCGGGTGAGACCGCAGCCGGTCAAGACGGGCGGATTGGAGACTGCTCATAAAGGAGTGATCACCGGCCTCGGGGGCCGGGGTGTGCAGAAGCTGGAGAAGCCAGTGGGAGAATTCCTGGCACTGCCAGGTGTCCGCGATGCGAAGAGCCGAGTAGGAGCGTATCCGCCGCTCATCCCCGGCGAAATACGCCAGCAGGGAGGACGCGAGTTCCACCGCGTCGGCGATGGCGAGATTCATTCCTTTTCCACCGGCCGGCGTGATGATGTGGGCCGCGTCACCGACCAGGAAGAGGTTGCCGAAATCCATCCGGCTCGACATGTAGCTGCGCATATCCAGAACGGACCGCTGGGTGATCTCTCCCGTGTTCAGCTTCCAGTCCGGCGCCGAGAGCCGACGGTCCAGAGCCGACCAGATCCGGTCATCGCTCCATTGTTCCGCCGCGTCGCCCAACGGGCACTGGAGATAATATCTGCTGATGGTGGGGGTGCGGAGCATGTGCCCGGCGTATCCCTCGTTGTGCAGCGCGTAGACGATCTCGTGCGTGGAGGGCGGGGCGTCCGCCAGGACCGCGAGCCAGGCGGAGTCGTGCTGTTTGACGACGGGGCGCAGCCGTTTCTCCGGAACGGCCCGGCGGGATATGCCGTGGAATCCGTCGCAGCCGGCGATCACATCGCATTCGATGTCGATACGCTCCCCGCTCGCCGCGGATTCGACGGTTATTTTACCGCCCGCCGGTAAGTCCGCGACGCCCAGCGAGACCGCCGGGTGGGAGAAGTGGAGGATGCCGCCGGCCGCTTCACGAGCGGCGATGAGGTCGGCGACGAGCCGTTGCTGGGGGTAGACCAGATGCTGACGGCCGTCGGTGAGCATGCCGTACGGGAGGGAGAACCGCTCGCCGTCCCTGCGGAACTCGCAACTGCGGTGCGGCACACCGTGGGCCAGCAGGCCGTCGGCCAAGCCGTAGCGGTCGAGGGCGGCGACGGTCCGCGGTTCGACCAGGCCGGCGCGGGCCCGATTCTCGACGTGGGAGCGGGACCGCTTCTCCACGACGACGCAGTCGATCCCCTCCGCCGAGAGAATGTTGGCCAGGGTTAAGCCGGCCGGTCCGGCTCCGATTATTCCTACCTGCGTACGGATGGACATGGGAAACCTCGCGTCAGTACGGGAAGCGTGGATACGTGTGCCGGCGTTGTCCCTGGCACCCTGAGCGGATGTGGTCACCGGGCCGCCCGAGCCCGGTCCTCCGTCCGCACCGGCGCGTACACGGGGTTGAACCTCTCCGCGATGTACATGACCGGCCGGCCGTTCTCCATCATCGTATACGTTTTGCGGGCGCAGATATGTCCTGACCCGGATTCGCCCTGCCACCGGTCAAGACCCACCGATATCAATCGGCGCGATTGGCTCATGCCCAGCCGGACCATTCCTCGCCCGAGCGGGGCCTGACGGTCATCCATCAGTCCACCGAGGGCGGTACCCCCGATGGGGGCCAGCACGAGGTTGTCGGATACCAGATCGCCGCGCCGGGTGCGCAACTGCGAACTCCGGGCCAGCAGGACCGATCCCTCCGAGAGGCCGGGAAACACGGCTGTCTCCGCCGGGAAATCCAGCGCTAATCTTTGCTCCTGGCTGGACACTCGGATGAACAATTCCTCGCCGACCAGTGCTTCAAGCAGAGTTGTGGTGGAACCGTCCGAAGTGAGCAGCATGCGCGTTTCGGGCGGTAAGTAATCCCATGAAATGAAATCCATGGCTCGTCACCTATCCAGTCAGCGTTTGACATTCCCCCTACCGATAGACGGAGCGAAGGCAGTCAGCCGTTCAGCCCGGGCTGGAAGAATCCATGTGACGTGCGTCACCATCCATCGATGGACACGACCACGGGCGCCGCGGTGGACAGCGGCCATTTCGTCCATTGCACAGGAGTACGCGATTCGGCTCACCTGAGCGATGCGGTTCTTCGCCGAGCACCGCTGAGGAGTCGTCGGGGGCCGCAGGGACACGCAGCTCAAGGCGGTGGAGAAGCCGCAGGTCACAGCGGTGAACCAGCCCCGGTCTGCGCCGCGGACGATGCCGGGCGGTCCCGGACGCCGCGGCCACGGCCATGGGCATGGCGGCGCGGGCCGGCGGCGAGCTCGGCCGGGACCTGACCAGCCAGGGACTCGACTCCCTGATGGCGGCTCAGCTCAGGCAGGAGGTGCAGCGCTCGCACGGGATCCTGCTGCCCGTCGGCAAGATCCTGAGCCGCGCGACGCTCAGCGAGCTCACGGCGCACCTGGCGACGGCGCGAGGAGCGGAGCGCGAGGGGTGACCCGGGAGAACCACGGGGACGGGCGCGCGGGCCGCACAGCCCAGCCCCTTCAGCCCGGAGCCCGGACCACCCGTCGGCGGACGGTTGCTCGCGCAGTTCCCCGCGCCCCTGGCGCGGCCCCGCCGGCCGCCGTGGCGGGGCCCGTGATCAGGAGTCAGGCGCCCTTCGCGGCGGGCGCCAGGATCGCCACGCACTCCACGTGGTGGGTGAAGGGGAAGAGGTCGAAGGCCCGCAGGCTCAGGGTGCGGTACCCCTCCTCGGCGAACCAGGCGATGTCGCGGGCCAGGGCGGCCGGGTCGCAGGCGACGTACGCGATGCGGCGGGCGCCGAGGGAGGCGAGGTGGCGGACGGTCGGGTGGCCCGCGCCGGCCCGGGGCGGGTCGAGGACGATCAGGTCGGCCTCGCTGATGCCGGTCCGCGGCAGGACTTGCTCGACCTTGCCGAGTTCGACGCGGACCCGGTCCAGGTCCTGGAGGTTGTGCCGGGCGTCCTCGACGGCGCGCCGGGAGGACTCGATGCCGAGCACCGCGCCGCGCTCCCCCACCCGTTCGGCCAGCGCGCCGGCGAAGAGGCCGACCCCGCAGTAGAGGTCGAGCGCCGTCTCGCCCTTGCGCGGCATCAGACCCTGCATGACCACCTCGACCAGCAGCTCGGCGGCCTTCGGGTGCACCTGCCAGAAGCCGCCCTCGCCGACCCGCCAGGTGCGGCCGGCCGCGCGCTCGCGGACGAAGGGGCGGCCATGGACGCGGTGCACGGCGTGGTCGCGCTCACCGATCCGCTGCACCGACACCGGCTTGTCCAGCTCGACGATCGGCAGCCGGCCGCCGGGGCGCGGGGTGAGGATCACCTGGCGGTCGCTGGAGCCGGTGGCGGCGATGGCCTCGACGGAGGCGATCTGCGGCCACTCGCGCGCCTCGACGCCGAGTTCGTCGACACCGGGAGCCGCGATCAGGCAGTGGTCGATCACCTCGACGTCGTGCGAGCGGTGCTTGCGCAGGCCCGCCCGCCCCTCGGCGTCCACCGCGTACTGCACCCGGGTCCGCCAGGCCGGCACCCCGGGCCCGCCATCGGCCTTGGTCACCTTGTCCCCCGGCGCGGGCGCGACGGTGCCGTCCCAGCCGGCTTCCTCCGGGGTGAGTCCGGCGAGCCGGGCGAGCTGCTCGGCGACGACCGACGCCTTGAACCGGCGCTGCGCACCGGGCGTCGCGTGCTGCCAGTCGCAGCCGCCGCACCGTCCCGGTCCGGAGAAGGGGCACGGCGGCTCCACCCGGTCCTTGGACGCGGTCAGCACGCGTACGGCGTCGGCCCGCAGGAAGCGGGCACCCTCCTCGCCCTCGGTGACCCGGGCCACCACCCGCTCACCGGGCAGCGTGTGCCGGACGAAGAGCACCTGGCCGGCGTCGGTCCGCGCGACGCAGTGGCCGCCGTGCGCCACCGCGCCGACCTCGACCTCGTACTCCCGGCCGACGAGCGAGACGGCGGGGGGGTCGGACGGCGAGGCCGCTGAGGACGGCGAAGACGCTGAAGGCACGGCCTGCATACGGAGCTGCTCCTGGGGTGGTGGCGGGGGACGCGCGGGCGTGGGTGCGGGGCCCGACGGCGACAACCGACCAGTCTACGTGCCCGCGCCGACCGCCCTCACCGAGCGGAATCGCCCGGCCGCCGGGCCCGGCATCACCGCGGGCCTGGCGCGGACCCGGGGCCCAGCTCCGCAAGCCCTGCCCTGGGCCGCCGGAAGCTGCTTCCGCGCGCGCTACTTCTGTTCCGGCCCACCGCTCTGCGTGCTGTGCGCCCTGCTCCTGGGCAGCGGCGAAGGGCCCACCGGGCCGCGGCGGATCGACCCGGGCGCGTTCCAGTTGGCGCGCCGCCTGGCGCGGATCCGGGCCAGTTCCGACGACTCGAGCTGCCACGGCACCGAGGTGACCATCACACCGGGGGTGAAGAGCAGCCGTCCCTTGAGCCGGAGCGCGCTCTGGTTGTGCAGCAGATGCTCGTACCAGTGGCCGACCACGTACTCCGGGATGTAGACGCTGACCACGTCGCGCGGGCTGTCGCGGCGCAGACCCTTGACGTAGTCGATGATCGGCCGGGTGATCTCCCGGTAGGGCGAGTCGAGGACCTTCAGCGGCACGTCCATGCCGTGCCGCTGCCACTCGGCCTGGAGCGCCTTGGTGTCCTCGGGGTCGACGTTGATGCTGAGCGCCTCCAGGGAGTCCGAGCGCATCAGCTTGGCGTACGACAGCGCCCGCAAGGTGGGCTTGTGCAGCTTGGAGACCAGCACGATGGAGTGCACCCGGGACGGCCGTACGTAGTCCTCGCCCGGCTCGTCGTCGGCGGCGATCTCCTCGGCGACCCGGGTGTAGTGGCGGCGGATGGCGGTCATGGTGCCGTAGAAGACCACCATGCCGAGGACCGCGACCCAGGCGCCGTGGGTGAACTTGGTGAGCAGCACGATCACCAGCACCAGGCCGGTGAGGAAGGCGCCGAAGGTGTTGATCGCCCGGGAGCGGATCATGTGGCGGCGCTTGCCGGGATCGGTCTCGGACCGCAGATGCCGGTTCCAGTGCCGGACCATGCCGGTCTGGCTGAGAGTGAAGGAGACGAAGACGCCGACGATGTAGAGCTGGATCAGCCGGGTGGAGTCGGCGCCGTAGATGTAGACCAGGACGCAGGCGAAGCCGGCCAGCAGCACGATGCCGTTGGAGAAGGCGAGCCGGTCGCCGCGGGTGTGGAGCTGGCGGGGCAGATAGCGGTCCTGGGCGAGGATCGAGCCGAGCACGGGGAAGCCGTTGTAGGCGGTGTTGGCGGCCAGGAAGAGCACCAGCGCGGTGACGGTGGCGAGGAAGATGAACGGGATCGAGTTGTGTCCGAAGACCGCCTCGGCGACCTGGGCGATCACCGGGTCCTGGGTGAAGCCGTTGCCGACCGGGACACCGTGGTTGAGCAGGTCGGTGGCCGGGTTGGAGGCCATCTTGACCTTGGTGTTCATCGCCAGCGCGACGATGCCGCAGAACATGGTGGTGGCCAGCAGGCCCATCGCGGCCAGTGTGGTGGCGGCGTTCTTCGACTTGGGCTTCTTGAAGGCGGGCACGCCGTTGCTGATCGCCTCCACCCCGGTGAGCGCGGCGCAGCCGGAGGAGAAGGCGCGCAGCAGCAGGAAGAGCAGCGCGAAGCCGCCGATCCCCGAGGACTCCGCGTGCACCGTCAGTCCGGAGGTCGGCGCGTGCATCTCATGGCCGGTGGCGATCTTGAAGATGCCCCAGGCGATCATGCAGAAGACGCCGAAGACGAAGGCATAGGTGGGGATGGCGAAGATGGTGCCTGACTCGCGGACACCGCGCAGGTTCATCAGCATCAGCACCACGATCATGCCGATCGCGCCGAGCACCTTGTGGGTGACGAAGAACGGCACCGCTGAGCCGAGGTTCTCGATGCCCGAGGCGACCGACACCGCCACCGTGAGCACATAGTCGACCAGCAGGGCGCTGGCCACGGTGAGCCCCGCCCGGGGCCCCAGGTTGGTGGTGGCGACCTCGTAGTCGCCGCCGCCCGAGGGGTAGGCGTGGACGTTCTGCCGGTAGGAGGCCACGACGGTGAACATCAGCACCACGACCGCGACGGCGATCCAGGGGCTGAAGTGGTACGCCGACGCTCCCGCGATGGAAAGGACCAGCAGCACCTCGCCCGGCGCGTACGCCACGGAGGACAGCGGGTCCGATGCGAAGACGGGCAGCGCGAGACGTTTGGGGAGCAGTGTCTCCCCGAGTTTGTCACTGCGCAGCGCCCGCCCGATCAGGATCCGTTTCGGCAGGTCGGTCAGTTTGGACACTCCGCGATGTTAAGGGATCGCCAAGACGGGCGGAGCCCCCCTGCGTCATGGAGTGTGGCGAACTTGTGGGCCCCTCATGACGCAACCTTTAGCGTCGCGGTACACGTGTGTAGCTTTGGCCGCGGTCTGAGACGCTAGGCGTACCGCTTGAGGTACGCCGACGGCCCGGACGTGCGGCCGCGGGGCGGCACACAGGCAAAGGCGCATACGTTGGCAGCCGGAAGGACGGTCGTGCACGTCGTGATTATGGGATGCGGGCGAGTGGGTTCCACTCTCGCGCACTCCCTCGAACAGCAAGGTCATACGGTCGCGGTGGTGGACCAGGACCAGACGGCGTTCCGCCGGCTGGGAGCCGGGTTCGCCGGGCGCCGGGTGACCGGAGTCGGGTTCGACCAGGACACGCTGCGCGAAGCCGGGATCGAGGAGGCGGGTGCCTTCGCGGCCGTCAGCAGCGGCGACAACTCCAACATCATCGCGGCCCGGGTGGCCCGGGAGATGTTCGGCATCGAGAACGTGGTGGCCCGGATCTACGACCCGCGCCGTGCCGAGGTCTATCAGCGGCTCGGCATCCCGACCGTGGCCACCGTGCGGTGGACCGCCGACCAGATGCTGCGCCGGCTGCTGCCCTCGGGCGCCGAACCGCTGTGGCGCGACCCCAGCGGCGGGGTGCAGCTCGCCGAGGTGTACACCCCGGCCACCTGGATCGGGCACAAGGTGAGCCGGCTCCAGGAGGAGACCGGCGTCCGTGTGGCTTTTATCACTCGGCTCGGCGAGGCCATGCTGCCCACGTCGCAGACGGTGCTTCAGGAGGGCGATCTGGTGCATGTCATGATGCGCACCGACGGGGTCGCCGAGGTCGAGGCGGCTGTCGCCAAGGGTCCCGAGGGGGCGCACTCATGAGGGTGGCGATCGCCGGGGCCGGCGCGGTGGGGCGATCCATCGCGGCCGAGCTGCTGGAGAACGGGCACGAGGTGCTGCTCGTCGACAAGAACCCCACCTCCATCTCGGTGGAGCGGGTCCCGCAGGCGGAGTGGCTGCTGGCCGACGCGTGCGAGATCACCTCGCTGGACGAGGCGGCGCTCCAGCGCTGCAACGTGGTGATCGCGGCGACCGGTGACGACAAGGTCAACCTGGTGGTGTCGCTGCTGGCCAAGACCGAGTACGGGGTGCCACGCGTGGTGGCCCGGGTCAACAACCCCAAGAACGAGTGGCTCTTCAACGAGTCCTGGGGTGTCGACGTCGCGGTGTCCACCCCGCGGCTGATGTCGGCGCTGGTCGAGGAGGCGGTGAGCGTCGGCGACCTGGTCAGGCTGCTGCGCTTCAGCCAGGGTGATGCCAACCTGGTCGAGTTGACGCTGCCGGAGGAGGCGGCGCTGGTCGGTACCCGGGTCGGGGATGTGGAGTGGCCCACCGATACGTCGCTGGTCACCATCATCCGCGGCAATCGGGTGCTGACACCGTCCAAGGACGACGCGCTGGAGGCCGGGGACGAGCTGCTCTTCGTGGCGGCGCCGCACCGGGAGGAGCAGTTGGAGGACCTGCTGTCGCTCCAGGGCGAGGCCGACGCCGGGTAGCGGGCGGCCGGCCGGCCCGACGGCCGGGCGACCGGCCAATGGACGTACGAGGGCCCCGACGACCTGAGCAGGTCGTCGGGGCCCTTATATGAAGCGGCGTGAAGCGGCGCGAACCTTCGTGAAGCCGCGTGCCGCATCAAGAATCGTGGGCGAGCCGGGCCGGGCCGGCCGGGATCGCCGGGCCGGCCGGCCTCACGAAGAGCTCTGGCCGGCCTTCTCCGCCTGCTCGGCCTTCTCCGCCGCCTCCATCTCCGCGATCACGTCGATCGGCGCCGGCGCCTTCACCAGGAAGATCCAGGTGAGGTAGACCGACAGCAGGAACGGCGGGATGCCGAGCGCCACCTTGACCCAGCCGAGCTGGGTGGCGTTGCCCCACCAGTACAGCGGGAAGAGGATCGCCGACTTGGCCAGCAGGATCAGGCCCCAGGCCCAGCTCGCCTTGGTGTAGGCGCGCAGCCGGCCCGGGTTCCGCTTCCGCCAGGAGAGGTTCTCCTTGAAGATCGGTCCGAGGATCAGACCGAGCAGCGGGAAGCCGGCGGCGGCCGAGGCGAGGTAGGCGACGGCCAGGCCCAGCGTGTAGAGCATGCCGGGCAGATAGAAGTTCTTGGCGTTGCCGGAGAGCATCGCGAAGACCGCGCCGAAGGCGACCCCGAAGATGCCGCTGAAGGCGTGCTTGAGGGTGTCCCGCTGGACCAGGCGGACCACGCCGAGCACCACCGAGAGCGCGAGCGCGGCGATCCCGGCGGTCTTGATGTCGTGGTTGACGGTGTAGATCGCGACGAACACCAGGCCGGGCACGGTGGTCTCCACCATGCCGCGGACACCGCCGAACGCCTCGAAGAGCGCCGCCTCGGTGACAGCGCGTGCCTCCTGGTCCGCGTCGGCGGCGGTCTGCCGGCTCGCACCCCTGTGCCGTGCGGGGCCCGCGTTGTCTGGTGACGCCACCTGTTACTCCTGTCCGACCGGACGCAGCTCGTACTTGGGATTGAACAGCACTGGACGGCCGCGGTTCATCGAGATCCGGCCGGAGGCGATGATCCTGCGGCCGGGTTCGATACCCGTGATACTGCGTCGGCCCAGCCACACCACGTCGAGTGCGGCGGTCCCGTCGAAGAGTTCGGCCTCGAGCGCCGGCACGCCCGCCCGCGGACGGAGCGTGACCGTACGCAGCGTACCGGTGACGGAGACTATCTGGCGGTCGGCGCAGTCGGCTATCCGCGTGCAGCCGGTCGCGAGGGCGTCCTGCTGGAGCTCTTCCGAGTGCAGTTCCTCCTGGGACGAGGAGAGGCGGTCGAGCATACGGCGGAACCGGCCCGCGGGCCTCTCGGATCGCAGTGCACCACTCATGGCTCAAGGGTACTCACTGCTCGAAGCGGTACCCCATGCCAGGCTCGGTGATGAAATGCCGGGGCCGGGCCGGGTCGGTCTCCAGTTTCCGCCGCAACTGGGCCATATACACCCGCAGGTAGTTGCTCTCGGTGCCGTAGGCGGGGCCCCACACCTCCTGGAGGAGCTGCTTCTGGCTGACCAGCCGGCCGGGGTTGCGGACCAGTACCTCCAGCAGGTGCCACTCGGTCGGGGTCAGGCGCACGTCGGCGCCGGCCCGCTGCACCTTCTTGGCCGCGAGGTCGACGGTGAAGGTGTCGGTCTCGATGGTCGGGGCGTCGTCCTCGGGGCCGTTCGGCGTGGCCCGGCGCACCGCGGCCCGCAGCCGGGCCAGCAGCTCGTCCATGCCGAAGGGCTTGGTGACGTAGTCGTCGGCGCCGGCGTCCAGCGCCTCGACCTTCTCGTCGGACGCCTGCCGGGCGGACAGCACGATGATCGGCACCCGGGTCCAGCCGCGCAGGCCGCGGATCACGTCCACCCCGTCCATGTCGGGCAGGCCGAGGTCGAGCACCACCACGTCGGGATGGCGGGCGGCGGCGACCCGCAGCGCGGTGGCGCCGTCGTGGGCTGCGTCCACCTCGTACGACCGTGCCCGCAGATTGATGGCCAGCGCGCGGACGAGCTGCGGCTCGTCGTCGACCACGAGCACCCGGTGCATCTGTGTCCTTTCCCGGATTGCTGGATTGCTGGGTTGCTGGATTGCTGGATTGCTGAAGACTGCCGGTCCCCGATGGCCGGACCGAGCGGTCGGCGGGCTGAGGGGTCCCGGCGGTGGCGGGGCGGCAGCGGCGGCGGGCGCGGCAGGGACGCGCCCCCTGTGACCAGTGTGGCGGTCAGGTGGTGGTCAGGTAGCGGCGGTGGCGGGAAGGTCGGGGCGGGACGCGGGGCCGCGGGAGGCGGCCCGCAGGGTGAACACCATGGTCAGACCGCCACCGGGGGTGTCCTCAGCGAGGAGCGTGCCGCCCATCGCCTCGGCGAAGCCCCGGGCGACGGCGAGACCGAGCCCCACTCCGTTGCCGCGCGGCGCGTCGCCGTAGCGCTGGAAGGGCTCGAATATGTGCTCCTTGGCCTCCTCGGGGACACCGGGCCCGCGGTCGACCACCCGCAGTTCGACGCGTTCGCCGAGCGCGCTCGCCGCGACCAGGACCTTGGTGTCCCCGGGGCTGTACTTGACGGCGTTCTCCACCACGTTGGCGACGCCGCGCTCCAGCAGGCCGGGGTCGACGGCCACCATCGGCAGCGTCTCCGGGATGTCGAGGGCGACGCTCTGCTCGGGGACCCCGCCGAGCGCCATCGGCACCACCTCGTCCAGGTCGACCTCGCGGATCAGCGGCACCACGGTGCCGGTCTGGAGCCGCGACATGTCGAGCAGGTTGCCGACCAGGTGGTCGAGCCGGTCGGCGCCGTCCTCGATGCCGGCCAGCAGCTCCGCCTCGTCCTGCGGGGACCAGGCCACGTCGTCGGAGCGCAGCGAGGACACCGACGCCTTGATGCCGGCCAGCGGAGTGCGCAGATCGTGCGAGACGGCGGCGAGCAGCGCGGTACGGATCCGGTTGCCCTCGGCGAGCTCCCTGGCCCGGCCCGCCTCGTCGGCGAGGCGTTCGCGGTCGAGCGCGACGGCGGCCTGCGCGGCGAAGGCGGACAGCACCCGGCGGTCCGAGGCGGGCAGCACCCGGCCGCTCAGCGCGAGGGCCAGCCGGTCGTTGACCGACACCTCCACATCGGCGTCCTCCGGCCGCACGCAGGGGTTGTCGCCGACGCTCGCCACACAGCGCCAGGTGTCACGCCCGCCGGTCTCGTCGTCCCGGTCGGCTCGCTCCAGCAGCACCACCGCGTCCATGGCGAAGGACTCCCTGACCCGGTCGAGCAGCGCCCGCAAGCTGCTCTCGCCGCGCAGCACACTGCCTGCCAGATACGACAGGATCTCCGCCTCGGCCCGCAGCCGGGCGGCGAGCTGGGTACGGCGGGCGGCCAGGTCCACCACCGAGGCGACGGCCGCGCCCACCAGGACGAAGATCACGATGGCGATGATGTTCTCCGGCTGGGCGACCGTGAACGAGTGCCTCGGCGGGGTGAAGTACCAGTTCAGCAGGAGCGAGCCGCCCACCGCGGAGACCAGCGCGGGCAGCAGCCCGCCGACGAGGGCGGCGGCCACCGTCAGGGTGAGGAAGAGCAGCATCTCGGTGGCCAGGCTCATACCGGCGTGCGCGTGGGTCAGCAGCAGCACCAGCAGCAGCGGCGCCGCGACCCCGGTCAGCCAGCCGGCGATCACCCGGGACCTGCCGAGCCGGGCGCCGCGGGCGGCGGGCAGTCCGCGCCCCTTGGCGGCCTGCTCGTGGGTGACGATGTGCACGTCGATGTCGCCGGAGTCGCGGGCGACGGTGGTGCCGACGCCGGGTCCGAGCGCGTACTGCCAGGTCTTGCGGCGGCTGGTGCCGAGCACGATCTGGGTGGCGTTGGCGCCGCGCGCGAAGTCGAGCAGCGCGTCGGGCACGTCGTCGCCGATGACCTGGTGGTAGGTGCCGCCGAGGCTCTCGACGAGCGTGCGCTGACCGGTGAGCTCCTTGGTGGAGCCCGAGGCGAGGCCGTCGCTGCGCACGATGTGGACGGCGAGGATCTCGCTGCCCGAGCCCTTGGCGGCCATCCTGGCGGCCCGGCGGATCAGGGTGCGGCCCTCGGGGCCGCCGGTCAGGCCGACCACGATCCGCTCCCTGGCCTGCCAGGTGGCGGAGATGCGGTGGTCGGCGCGGTACTGCTGGAGGTATTCGTCGGCCCGGTCGGCGGTCCACAGCAGCGCGAGCTCGCGCAGGGCGGTGAGGTTGCCGGGCCGGAAGTAGTTGGACAGCGCCGCGTCCACCTTGTCGGACGCGTAGATGTTGCCGTGCGCCATCCGGCGGCGCAGCGCCTGGGGCGACATGTCGACCAGCTCGATCTGGTCGGCCTTGCGCACCACCTCGTCGGGCACGGTCTCGCGCTGCCTGACCCCGGTGATGGACTCCACCACGTCGGCCAGCGACTCCAGGTGCTGGATGTTGAGGTTGGAGATGACGTCGATCCCGGCCCTGAGCAGCTCCTCGACGTCCTGCCAGCGCTTGGCGTTGCGGGAGCCCGGCGCATTGGTGTGGGCCAGTTCGTCCACCAGGGCGATCTCGGGGGCGCGGGCCAGGATCGCGTCGGCGTCCATCTCGTGGAAGACGGTGCCGCGGTAGGCCAGCTCCTTGCGGTCCACGGTCTCCAGGCCGCTGAGCATCACCTCGGTACGCGGCCGCCGGTGGTTCTCCACGTAGCCCACCACCACGTCCTTGCCCCGTTCGGCGCTCCGGTGGGCCTCGGAGAGCATGGCGTAGGTCTTCCCCACACCGGGGGCCGCCCCGAGGTAAATGCGCAGTGTGCCGCGTGCCATGGCTCCATCGTCCCGCCCATGCGCCTCCTCCACCCGTCCCGGGTGCGTGCGCCTGCTCCGACCATAGATCCAGCCGGCCCATCACACCGGATTTCACACTTCCGGGGGCTTGACCTTGACGGCGTCTTGACGCCCGCCCGCACAAGCGCCGGCCTGGCAAGGTTTCCGCAAGACTTTGGCATGTCCTCCGTCAGACGTCCCGGGCAAACCGTTTCCAGGCGGCCGAACGCCGGCCGTGCGAGACGACTCACGTCGGGGGGTTTCACCCATGTCAGCGGTAGACGGGCCGACCGGCCCGGTCATGCGCGGTCCCGAGCGGTGGTTCACACTGTCGGGCGGCAAGAATGTCATGGTCGTGGTGCACACCGTGGTGTACGGACAACGGCTCCGGGATGTCTTCGAACTGCTCCGTTCCGATCTGCGGATCCAGGTGCGCTTCACCATCGCCCCGCACGCCTTCAACCCGGGAGTCCTCGCGTTCCTCGACGCCCTCGGCGCCCAGGTGGTGCCCTGGGCGGAGGCGGTCGCGAGCGACCACGACCTGGTGCTCGCCGCCGGTTCGCGGGGCATCGAGCAACTGCACGGCCCACTGCTCCGTATCCCGCACGGCGCCGGCCACATCAAGCTGACCGGATCGGCGGGTGCCCGGCACCGGAGCGTCAGCGGGCTCGGCCGCGACTTCCTGATGTCCGGCGACCGGATGGTGCCGGCCGCCTACGCGCTCGCCCACCAGGACGATCTGACCCTGCTGGCCCGCTCCTGCCCGGAGGCGCTGCCGATCGCCGAGGTGGTGGGGGACGCCTCGTACGACCGGATCGAGCGCAGTCTGGCGCTGCGCGAGGAATACCGGCGAGCGCTCGGCGTACGGGGCGGGGAGCAACTGGTGGTGATCTGCTCCACCTGGGGCCATGGATCGAGCTTCAACCGGCTCGACGCGCTGCTGCCGCGGGTACTGGCCGACCTCGATCCGGCCGACGGCTTCCGCACGGTGCTCATGCTCCACCCCAACGCGTGGGCCGGCCACGGCGGCTGGCAGGTGCGGGCGTGGCTGGCCGGTGACGGGCGGCGGACGGTGTCCGTCCTCCCGCCGGAGGCCGACTGGCGCCCGCTGCTGGTGGCGGCCGACGCGGTGATCGGCGACCACGGCTCGGTGAC
The DNA here is from genome assembly GCF_045039895.1 of Streptomyces sp. NBC_01190. NCBI lineage: Bacteria > Bacillati > Actinomycetota > Actinomycetes > Kitasatosporales > Streptomycetaceae > Streptomyces > Streptomyces sp. NBC_01190. The sequence goes on along the minus strand of NZ_CP108580.1, from coordinate 6,391,285 downwards.
GCTCTACGCGGCCATGTGCGGTGTCCCGATCCTGATGGCCCGCTTCCCCGAGCAGGACGTCAACCCGTACTCGCCGGGCGCGGCCCTGGCCGTCCTCGCCCCGGCGCTCTCCCTGACCCACTCGCTGTCCCGGCAGCTCGGCTACGCGCGGGACCACTACCAGCCGGGGGCGTACCGAGGCGTCGCCGCGCGGATCTCCTCGGAGCCGGGTGGCTTCAACCGCCGGATGCGCAGCCTCATGTACCGGCTGCTGAACCTCGGCGAGCCCGCTCATGAACCGGAGACCGAGGCGTTGCCGCGCCCGGAGCCGCTGCCGCTGCCCGCCGGGCTGGTCGGCGGGGGCGAGGCGTCGTGAGGGGGCCGGCCGCGTTGACCCGGTGGGGCGGCGGGTGCCGGGTCGAGGTGGGTCTGCGGGTGCGCGCGGAGGAGTCGCTGACGCCGCCTCAGCCGCCGCGGTCGGCCGGCCGGCCGGAGCCGTTGCCGGTCCACATCGACCAGCACCTCGGCGTCCGCTGGGACGAGGAGCAGGGGGGGCGATGGCGGGACAGCGCGGATGTGCTGTGGCGCGGCTCCTCGCTGCCCTCCCGGTCGGCGGCGTACGCCTGGGGCCGGGAGGTGCTTCACCGGTATCCGGGCGTACGGGTGGTCTGCGCTCCCTATGACTCCCTGGACGGCGCCCGCCACGGCTCCGTTCGTTGCCTGGTCATGCCCGCGGGGGCTCCCCCGCTGACGGCCCGCGCGGCGGGTGGCGGTCGGAGCGCCGCCGTGCCGGGCGCCGTCGGCTCGCTGGTGCACGCCTGCCTCACCGCCCGGCTGGCACTGGACCGGCCGACGCGGGCCGTGCTGCTTCTCCGCGGGTGGGGCCGCCGGCGGTGCTGGACCGTTCAGCTCGAACCGGACTCGGGGGCGGGGCCGGGTCGGTCGCCGTCCGGGACCGGATCGGGGTCGGCCGGATCGGCGGGCTCGGCCGGATCGGCGGGCTCGGCGGGCTCGGCCGGATCGGCGGGCTCGGCCGGATCGGCGGGCTCGGCGGGCTCGGGCGGTTCGGCCGGCGCCGGTGTCCCGATCGGCGCCCGGGTGGCGGGAGCCATCTCCGCCAACCGGGCCGCCACCCGGCCGGTGTCGGGGGCGCCGACGCCTTCGTAGAGCGCGACCGACCGCTCGTACGCGCCCCTGGCCTGGTCCGGGCGGTCGGATCCCTGGAGCACGACGCCGAGCATCTCCAGGGCGTACGCCTCCCAGTGCACGGAGCCGCGACTCCTGAACTCCGCCACGGCCTGCCGCAGCCGCTCCGCCGCGGCCTCGGCCCTGCCCGCCTCGCCGAGCGCGCGGCCCAGGAGCGCCAGTGCCCGGCTCGCCTCGTACGGGTCGGGCAGGGCCAGCAACTCCTCCCGCGCCCGGCTCAGCGCCTCGACCGCCTCCTGAGGCCGCCCGGCCAGCCGGGCGGTGTCGCCCAGGGAGATCCGGGAGAGCGCGGCCCCCCGGACGTAACCGATCTCCTCCCGGATCCGCAGCGCGGGGGCGAACCACTCAAGCGCCTCGGCCGGGCGTCCGGCGAACTGATGGCAGTGGCCGAGGCCATGCATCGCCTGAGCCTCGGCGCGCCGGTCACCCGCCGTTCGGGCCAGGTCCAGCGCCTCACCGAACCACCGGATCGCCTCGTCGGGGTCACCGGCGTCGCAGAGACCGGTACCGCCGGAGGTCAGCATCCGCAACTCACCGGGACCGGCGCCGGCCCGCCGGGCGGCTGCCAGGCCGAGACGATGCGCCTCGATCCACAGGGCGTACGGCCGCAGCCGCAGCCAGAGCGGCCAGAGCGCGTCGGCGAGCTGCCAGCACAGGCCGTGCCAGCCGCGGTCGGCGGCGGTGCGCACCGCCGCCATGAGGTGGGATTGCTCGGCCGCGAGCCAGGCCAGCGCCTCGCGCTCGGCGGGGAAGCCGCCGACCGGGTCGGGCCCGAGATCCGGGCGCCCGCGCCGGCTCGCGGTCAGGGCCGGGTAGTCGCGATCGAGGTCCCGATGGGAGGGGCTGATCAGCGCCTCGGCGGCGGTGGCCGTCGCCAGGTAGTGCTCCAGGGCGCGGCGGAGGGCATCGGCACGGTCCGTTTCCTGGTCGTGCGTCTCGGCGAGGCCGCGGGCGTGCAGCCGCACCAGGTCATGGAACCGGTGCCGCCCGTCGGCCAGTTCCTCGATGAGACTCGCCTCCGCGAGGACCTCCAGCAGCCGCGCGGCGGCCGGCTGGGGACAGCCGGCCGCGGCCGCGGACACCGGCAGGGCGAGTTCGGCGAAGGGTAGCAGGCCGAGCAGCCGGTACATCGTCGCGGCGTCCGGCGGCAGCAGCCGGTAGGACGCGTCGAGGGCGCTCTGCACGGCGACTTCCTCCCCGGATTCCCCGGTACGCAGCTCCGCCAGGCGCTGCGCCCCGCGGTCGAGTGCTTCCGCGGTGACTTCCAGCGGCTGTCCGGGCCGGGCGGCCATCCGAGCCGCGGCCACGCAGACGGCCAGCGCCAGACCGCCGCAGCGGTCCACCACCCGGCGGACGGCGGCCGGTTCGGCCTCGGTACGCCGGGCACCGACCCGCTGGGCGAGGATCTCGGCCGACGCCTCGGCGTCCAGCACGCCGAGCGGGTGGAAGACCGCGCCCTCAAGTCCGAGACCGGTCAGCCGCCAGCGGCTGGTGACCACCACGATGCTCTGCTCGGAGCCCGGCAGCAGCGGTCTGACCTGGGCCGCCGACACGGCGTTGTCGAGCATCAGCAGCAGTCGCCGCCCGGCGGTGACGGACCGCCAGAGCGAGGCGCACTCCGCCGGATCGCCCGGTATCGCGCTCTGGCCGAACGCCCGCAGGAACATGCCGAGCGACTCGGTGGGCCGCGCCGGGCCCTCGGGGGCGTGCCCGCGCAGATCGGCGTAGAGCTGCCCGCCGGGGAAGTCGGCCGCCTGGCCGCGCAGCCAGTACGCGGCCAGGGCGGTCTTTCCCACGCCCGGTGGCCCGTTGACCACGACCACCAGCGGGCCCGCTCCGAGGCCGCCGCTCTGCCGCACCGCGTCGAGCTCCGCCAGCTCCCGCGCCCGGCCGGCCAGTCGCCGAGGCGCGGCGATCAACTGCCGGGGCACCGGCAGGGCGACGGCGGGCGGCGCGTGCCAGTGGATGTCGCGCACGGTGTGTGCCTGCACGACGCCCGCGCGGTACTCCCCACCATTGATCTCATTGTTCTGCGTACCGCTGCTGTTCGCGTCCACGGCCGCTCCCCCACATCGCTCCCGCGTCTGCCCGCTTCCGGCCCATCGTCGGTGCTCGGCCGCCCGGGCGGGCCGGCCGGTAGCGGATGACGGCGAAAGCTCTTCACATTATTGGCTGTTTCCGGTGCATGACAGGGCGTAAGTGGTATGGCACGGTGACACACCGTCGTGTCATGCTCACGAAGAAGACAGGGTGACCATCGGCCGGAGGGGCAACGATGGAGATTCATCTCCTGGGCGCGGTCGAGTTGTCGTCGCACGGAACGGTGGTGCGACTCGGATCCGATCGGGCCCGCTGCCTTCTCGCGTCACTCGCCTTCGACGTCGGTCGGCCCGTCGCCCAGGACGCCCTTGTCCACCGGTTGTGGGACGACGAGCCGCCGGACACCGCGATGGCCAACCTCCATACGTACATCTCGCGACTCCGGCGCGCGCTGAAAGAGGCAGACGGCACCGACCGGCTGCCGCCACCTGCGGTGATCACTCTAAGCGCTCACACCTACACACTCGAAACCGATCCGGCGTCCATCGACTGGCACCGGTTTCTGCGGCTGACGAGGGAAGCCGGGTCCGCCGCCAGTGCGGGCGACCAGGCCCGTGCGCTCACCGAACTCGACGCCGCCGAGAGCCTGTGGATCGGCGAGGCGCTGGCCGGCCTGCCCGGCTCGTGGGCGCGCTCGACCCGCGGCTCGATGGCCGCGCGGCGGCTCGCGGCCGCCCACAGCCGGCTGGCCCTGCACATCCGGCTCGCACACTTCGCGGAGGCCATCGCCGAGGCGACCCAGCTGGTCCAGGACCATCCGCTGGACGAGGCGCTGACCCGGCATCTGATGGTGGCCCTCTACGGAGCCGGCAACCACGCGGAGGCGCTCACCGTCTACCAGCGCGCCCGCCGCCTCTTCCGCGACCGGCTCGGCAGCGACCCGGGCGAACCACTGGCCCGCACCCACGCCCAGATTCTCCGCGGCGCCCCCCTCCAAGCCCTCGTCCCCGACCTCCGCCCCACCCCCGCCCCGCGCCACGCCCCGGCCGCCGGCCCGCACAATCTGCCCCGCCGTCCGCATCTCCTCGGCCGCGAGACCGAGTTGCGCCGGGTGTTGCCTGCGGAGGGTGCCGGCGGGCCGACCGGACCGGCCGGCGGCGTCAAGGCGATCTCCGGGACGGCCGGCGTCGGGAAGACCGCGCTCGCGCTCTACGCGGCCCACGAACTCGCCGACCGCTACCCCCAGGGACAGGTGTTCCTGCATCTGCGGGGCAACGTGGCCGCGCAGCCGCCGATGCGGGCCGACGCGGCACTGGCCGCCCTGCTGGGGAGCTTCGGGGTGGCCCCCGACGCGATCCCGCGCGATCACCAGGAGCGGGTCGCGCTCTGGCGAACGGTGATCAGGGGGAAGCGGGCCGTCATCATTCTCGACGACGCCCGGAACGCCGAACAGGTGGCGCCACTGCTCCCCGACGACAGCGCCTCCCTGGTGCTGATCACCAGTCGGCATCGGCTCGCCGAACTTCCCTCCGCGCACCCGGTATTCCTGGACGTCCTCCCCCTTGAGGACGCGGTGGGCCTCTTCCGCGCCCTGGTCGGAACGGAGCGCGCGGCCGACCGGGACAAGATCGCCGAGGTCGTCGGCCGGGTCGAGCACCTGCCGCTCGCGGTGGAAATCGTGGCGAGCCGCTTCAAGGGCCGCCCCTCCTGGGACCTCGGCCACTTGCTCGAGCGGCTGAACCGGCCGCGGCGCCTGAAGGAGATCCACGATCACCACCAGGAGATCGCCACCGCCCTCGAGATGTCCTACGCCTCGCTCTCCGACGATCAGCGCGCCGCCTTCCGCCGGCTGAGCTTCCATCCGGTGCCGGACTTCGGCCTGCATGCCGCGGCCGCACTCATCGGCGAAGCGCCCGACCGCACCGAGCGGTTGATCGAGGACCTCCTCGACTGCCATCTCCTCCAGGAGCCCCGGCCCGACCGCTATCGCCTGTACGACCTGCTCGGCGAGTTCGCCTCGTTCCTGGCCGTGCTGGAGGAGCCGGCCGACGAGCGGACCGCGGTCACCGAGCGCCTGACCGGATACGCGCTCCGCGCGGCCGACCGCGCCGACCGAGTACTGCACCCGCACCGCACCCGGCTGGCCCTACCCGCCGCCGGCTCAGCTCCTGCCGCGCCGGGGTCGGTCCCCGCCTGGCCGGACACCGTCGCGGCGGGTGCCTGGATCAGCGATGAGCTGGAGAGCCTGCTGGCCGTCGAGCACCGCGCGCGGGCGGCGGGCCGCGCCCAAGACGCCGCCTGGCTCGCCCATGTCCTCGCCGAGTTCGCCGACTCCGAGATCTACTGGCCGGAAGCGGTCGCCATGCACCAGGCGGCGGCCGCCCACTGGCAGGCCGCGGGCGACCCCCGGGCGGAGTGCCGCGCCTTGCTCGACCTCACCACCGTCCTTTCCCGTGCCAGCCGCTACCCGGAGTCGGCGAGGGTCGCCGAGCGGGCGCTGGAGCTCGCCAGGGCCCAGGACGACGCCACGGCCACCGCCGACGCGCTCAGCCAGTTGGGCATCCTGCACTGGCACGTCGGCGAGTACGGCGAGGCGGTGACCATCCTGGGCGAATCCCTCGAACTGCGCGCGGACGACATTTGGGGACGATCGCGAGGGCTGAACAATCTGGCCGTCACCTACCTCTACATGGGCGATCCCAAAAGTGCGCTGACGACATTCACGGAGGCGCTGAACGAAGTGCGCCGCATAGGAGATCCGCCAAGCGAGGCAGTGCTGCTCAACAATATCGGCGATCTCCGATTACGCGCCGGCCAGAAAGAGGCGGCACGGGCCGACTTTTCAGAGGCATTGGCACTCAGCCCGGAACAGGGCAGCGAACTCTTGCGGTCGGTCATACGGGTCAATCTCGCCGGAACCCTCACCATTCCGGACGAGCTGAATACCGCGGTGGAGCTCTACAATTCCGGGCTCGCGTTCTTCCGCCGCATCGGAGACCGCGGAAACGAGGCCGGCACCCTGAACGGACTGGGGGCAGCCTATCGGGCCGCGGCGCGCCACGCGGAGGCCAGGGTCCACCACGAGAGCGCCCTCGCACTCGCCCAGGCCATCGGATCGGGTCACGACGAGGCCGCCGCACGACGCGGCATCGGCGACGCGGACCGGAGCCTTGGCCACTTACCGCAGGCCCGCCTGGCATTGGAGGCCGCGGCCGCGCTGGCCCACCGTATCAGCGCCCCCGAGGAGGAGGCGCCGGCCTGTGAGAGTCTGGCGGAGATTCTGGTAAGCGAGGGACGCGTCACCGAGGCCAGGGAGCTGTGGAAACGCGCGGCGGAACTCTTTTCCAACCTGAACCAATCCGCGTACGAGCGAATTCGTCAAAGGTTGAACCAGCTCGATCACCCGCCGTCGGATTGGTGACAGCGGGAAGCGTGAGCGGGTTCGCGCCACACCCCGAGAAGTGGCATATGCCATGATCCCTTGAACCCTTGAACCCCGGCGGCCCGACCGATGAGGATTGGCAGCGAGATAATCGCACCTGCACACCTTTGAGGTCAGCACATCCATGGTTCCATTTGCCGCCGTCGTTCTCGCCGTCGCGCCACTCCAACGACCGGCCGCGGCTATACCGGTAAAAATCGTTCCACACTACGTCGCGGCGGCTCCTGCCGTATTCCGGGAACCGTTGTGGACCGGTTGGTCGACCGGTGTCCTCCGTATCGTCATATGTCTGCCCCTGCATTAGCGGCGCGCGGCGTCGGAAAAGACTCCGGGTCGGCGACGATGCGGCCGTCGCGCAGTTCGAGGACGCGGTCGGCCAGGGCGAGGAGCTGGGTGTCGTGGGTGGCCACGAGGGCGGTGACGCCCTCGCTGCGGACGACGGCTCGCAGCAGGTCCATCACCGCCAGGCCGGTGTCCGCGTCGAGTTGGCCGGTGGGTTCGTCGGCGATGATCAGCAGCGGCTGGTTGGCGAGCGCGCGGGCGATGGCGACGCGCTGCTGCTGGCCGCCGGAGAGCTCGCCGGGGCGCTGGTCGGCGTGGTCGGCCAGCCCGACGAGGCCGAGGAGGAGGTCGACACGCTCGTCGCGTTCACGCGCGGCGACCTTGCGCAGGCGCATCGGGACGCCGACGTTCTCGGCGGCGGTCAGGATGGGGATCAGGCCGAAGGACTGGAAGACGAAGCCGATACGGTCCCGGCGCAGCGCGAGCAGCTCGTCGTCGCCGAGGCCGGCCAGTTCGACCCCGTCCAGGGTGATCCTGCCGCCGTCGGGGGTGTCGAGACCGCCGACGAGGTTGAGCACCGTGGTCTTGCCCGAGCCGGAACGGCCCTTGAGGGCGACCAGCTCACCGCGCGGCACGGTGAAGGAGACACCGCGCAGGGCGTGGACGGCGGTTTCGCCGGCGCCGTAGGTACGGCGCAGATCCTCCACCACGACCATGTGGCCGGCCGGCGCCACCGCGGTGGCGGTCGCGCCCCAGCCGGTCGACAGCTCAGCGGGCTGCCCGGCGGACTCCCCGCTCGGCTGCCCGGTCGCCTGCTCGCTCATGCTTCCTCCCCGTCCCGGTCCCCGCGGGCCTGTTCCGGCCCCTGAGACCCCCTGTGGCGGCCCCGTCGAGGGACGGCCCCACCCGCGTACGGGTACGGTACGCGACGCCCGGCCGCTGTCCACAGGCCCCCGCCCACCGGGACGAACGCGGCTCACCCGGCCGCCGATCGCATCGGTGGCCGGGTGAGCCGGGTGAGTCGCGTTCGAGCCGGGTGCCGGACGGCCCACGGCCGGAGATCAGTGCAGTTCGGTGATCTCCGGCCCGCGGCGCATCGGGTCGATCCCGTCCCCGAACTTGGACGGCTCCGCCGCCTCGGGGGCCGCGACACCGTCCGGCACCATCTGCGCGTCGTTCGGCAGCTTGAGGACGATCGGGTCGCGGGGCGCCATCGGCGCCTCGCCGCGCACCACCACGGTGTCGCGGAAGATCGACTCCAGCACACCGGCCGCACCGGGCTGGACCGCGCCCTGGCCCGAGATCACCCCGCGCAGGAACCAGCGCGGGCCGTCACAGCCGATGAAGCGCACCAGCTGGACACCGTTGGTGCCGTCGGGCAGCCGCACCGGGACCTGCGCCCGCAGCTCCCACCCGAGCGGGCCCTCGACCTCGTCGACGATGCCGCCCTGCTGGGTGATGCCGGACGCGATCTCGTCGCGCACCTCGCCCCAGATGCCCTCGGACTTGGGGGCGGCGAAGCCCTGGAGCTGCACGGCGCTGTCCCGCAGCACCACGGTGGCGGCGACGATCGACTCGCCGGCCACCTCGACGCGGAGCTCCATGCCGTCGACCGCGGGGACGAAGAGACCGCCGAGGTCCACCCGCCCCTCCGCGGGCTCGTGGATCTCGCTCACATCCCACGGCCCATCGGGCCGCGGGGCGGCCGGGAGGCTGTAGCGGGCCGACTCCCCGGAGCCGTCCGACTCCTGCCCGGCATCCTCGGCGTCCTCGGTCGGCTCGGCGAGGCCCTCGGCCTCGTCGAGCTCGTCGACGGCGTCTTCGCGCTCCTTGCGACGACGGAACACGGTCACTGCCCTTCCCGGTCGCTGAGGACCGATGCGTATCCGTTGCTGGACGAGTCGGCCGACGGCGACTCCACCGCGGCGTGACCCCCCGTGGAGCCGAAGCCCCCCGCGGCCCGGGCAGAGCCGGGCAGCTCCGCCACCTCATGGAAGCGGACCCGTTCGACCTGCTGGACGACCAGTTGTGCGACCCGGTCCCCCCGCTCGAACCGGACGGTCTCGCGCGGGTCAAGATTGACCACGATCACTTTGATCTCCCCACGGTACCCGGCATCCACGGTTCCCGGGGCATTCACCATCGCCACCCCGCACCGGGCGGCCAGGCCCGAACGCGGGTGCGCGAAGGCCGCGTAGCCGTCGGGCAGCGCCAGCGAGATGCCGGTGGGCAGCACCGCTCGCTCACCGGGCGGCAGCTCGGCGGACTCGGTCGTGATCAGGTCAAGACCGGCGTCCCCGGGGTGGGCGTAGCCGGGCACCGGGACGGACGGGTCGAGCCGCCGCAGCAGCACATCCACCGGCGGGCGTACTCCACCCACGCGTCCGCTCGGTTGACCACTCACTTGTCCACTCACTTCATGCTCCCGTTCACTGCGGGGTCCTGGGACCGGGGACGCGGGGCGCTCACGGGCCCACCCCGAAGGAACGCGCGACCTTCACCTGGTCCGGGTCGGACATCGCCGCCCGGATCTCCTCGGACCGGCCGTGGCTGGTGAAATGGTCCAGCTTGACCTCTATGAACAGGGCGTCGGCGCGGACCGCGACCGGGCCATCCGGGCCGCCCACGCGGCCCTCGGCGGTGCTGTAGATCTTCCGGCCGGCCACCGCGGCGCAGCGGGCCGACAGATGGAGGGTGGTACCGACCGGCACCGGGCGGACGAAGTCCGACTCCAGCCGCCTGGTGACCGCGATCTTCCGCAGCAGCCAGCCGAGCGAGCCCAGCGTCTCGTCGAGGGCGGAGACCAGCACTCCCCCGTGGGCGAGGCCGGGAGCGCCCTGGTGGTCAGGGGTCACGGTGAACTCCGCGGTGACGCTGACGCCCTCGCCGGCCCGCACCGTGATCCCGAGTCCGTGCGGCCGGTCCGTGCCGCAGGCGAAGCACTGGTCGTAGTGCCCGGCGAGCGGCTCGCCGGGCGCGGGCGCGTCCGGGTGCCGCACCGGGACGGCGGCGTCGGCCGGCGGGCTCACACCGGGGCGCCCGCTGGCGGGTGTCGTGGCTCCACTCACGCCGGAGACCCTACCCCGCGTCAACGACTCGCAACGGCCGGGCGACCGGCTCCGCTCGGACGACACAGGGACGCATGGCACCCTTGTGCCATGCCTGGTCCCGTGCAGCCTTACGACGAGCGCCTCACCGTGCCGCGCTCCTGGTGGATCCTCGCCCTCGGCGTCGGGGTGGCCTTCGCGCTGATCCTCTTCCCGTTCGGGCCGCTGGCGATCCTGGGCGGTCTTGTGGGCGGCGCCGCGCTGGCGATGATGGCGGTCAGCTCCTACGGTTCGGCCCGGATCCGGGTGGTGGCCGGCTCGCTGCTCGCGGGCAAGGCGCGGATCCCGCTGGAGGCGCTGGGCGAGCCGGTGGTGCTCGACCCCGCCGAGACGGTCGCGTGGCGTTCGCACAAGGCCGACCCACGGGCGTTCATGCTGATGCGCTCGTATGTGCCGACCGCGGTCCGGATCGAGATCACCGACCCGGCGGATCCCACGCCGTACGTCTATCTCTCCACGCGCTCCCCGCAGCGGCTGGCGGACGCGCTGACGGCGGTCAGGGCGACGGCTCGTTAGATCCGGGCCCGTCCCCGGCTGCCACGTCGTCCCCGGCTGCCACGGCCGGCTTCTCCGGCTCCGACCAGGGAAGTTGATGGGCCCGCAGATCGCGGCGCACCCGCTCGGCGAGTTTGCGGGTGTCACGCCGGTTCATGACGGCGCCGACGGCGGCACCGAGCATGAAGGGGGTCAGCGACGGGGTGTGCCGCAGGGTGCGGCGCAGCAGCCGCTGGCGCAGCTCCCGCTTCATGCTGCTGCCGAGCGCCACATTGATGGTCGTGGGTTTGAGTACGTCGATGCCGCGCTGCTCGGTCCATGACCAGAGATAGGCGGTGGCGCGTTCCCGGGCGGTGCCGGGGACCCGCAGTCCGTAGACCTCGTGCAGCTCGGCGATGAGTTTGTACTCGATGGCGGCGACGCCGAGGGTCTCGGTGGCCAGCTCCACGGGGATGGCCGGCGGGGCGGGCAGCATCGCCGCGGCACCGATGCCCGCGCCGACGGTCATGGTGCCACGGACCGCGGCCGCGGTCAGCCGGTCCGCGATGTCCTCGGGCCCGAGCCCGGGGAACTGCTTGCGCAGGGTCGCCACATCGCGGATCGGAATGCGCGGGGCGGTCTCGATCAGCCGCTCGGCGACCATGCCGATGCCGCCCTTGGCGATCCGGCCGCCCCTGCGGGCGCCTCCTGTCACGCCGCGGCGGATGCCGCGGACTCCGGTGGCCGCGAGCGAGGCCGGGCGGCCCCGCTCGTCGCCCTCTTGGTGTTCCGGCGAGCCGGTCACGGGCGGCCGCGGATCAGGCCGCGCAGTCGCGGCAGATCGGGTTCCCGTTCTTCTCCGAGGCCAGCTGGCTCCGGTGGTGAACGAGGAAGCAGCTCATGCAGGTGAACTCGTCCGCCTGCCGGGGCAGCACGCGAACCGACAGCTCCTCGTTGGAGAGGTCGGCGCCGGGCAGCTCCAGGGACTCGGCCTGGTCGAACTCGTCGACGTCGACCGCGGAGGTCGACTTCTCGTTCCGCCGGGCCTTCAGCTCCTCGATGCTGTCCTCGTTGACGTCGTCGTCGGTCTTGCGTGGGGTGTCGTAATCCGTAGCCATTTTCGCTCTCCCCCTGTGGGTGTCTGTGGTGTCTCCAGCGCACGTAACGCGCGGGAGGCCGGACTTGTGCCCGACCTGAGGCGGAGATTTTGCCTCACATCAAGGCCCGTTACTCGATCGACACCCAATAACGCCCCCGAAGAGGTGATCGCGGGGTGGCCGATCATGATCCGCGCCGGATGGGAAATCTTCCGGCACGAGAGCCTTCACGTGTACTTCCCGTGATCATGACCTGGGGAAACATGGATTTTCCGGCCTTTTTCCCTGGCTGACGATCACCGAGAGTACCTGTTGTGCGAAGTGCGTGTGCGATCGATCACACTCGGTCCCGGCTGAGAACAGACCCTGAAAATTACTCGCAAAGCGAACACCCGCCCGCTCCGGCCGATGTGGCGCACGGGACGGAAGTGACGGGGTTCACAGCGCTTGAGAGCGTTTGGAGGGACTGCTTCCGCAGGTCCGGTGGGAGACCCTACAGCGGGATCGCGACCCGCATGACCAGGCCGCCTCCGTCCCGGGGCTGCGCGGCGATGAAGCCGCCGTGGGCCCTGGCAACGGATCTGGCGATCGACAGCCCCAGGCCCACGCCCTTGTCGCTGCCCGTGCGCTCGGTTCTCAGCCGTCGGAACGGCTCAAAGAGATTGTCGATCTCGTACGCGGGCACGACCGGCCCGGTGTTGACCACCACGAGGAGCGCTTGCCCGTTCTCCGCACGCGTACTCACCTCCACCCAGCCGTCGGCCGGCACGTTGTAGCGCACCGCGTTCTGCACCAGGTTCAGCGCGATCCGCTCCAGCAGTACGCCGCTGCCCTGGACCACCGCGCCGGACAGGTCGGCGCGCAGCTCCACACCCTTGGCCAGTGCCTCGCCGCGGGTCTGCTCCAGCGCCTGGGAGGCGGCCTCGGCGAGGTCCACCGGTTTGCGGTCCCTGATCTCGTTCTCGCTGCGGGCCAGCAGCAGCAGGCCCTCCACCAACTGCTCACTGCGCTCGTTGGTGGCCAGCAGGGTCTTGCCGAGCTGCTGGAGATCGGGCGACGCCTCGGGATCGGCGAGCTGGACCTCGAGCAGGGTGCGGTTGATCGCCAGTGGGGTGCGCAACTCGTGCGAGGCGTTGGCCACGAAGCGGCGCTGGGCGTCGAAGGAGCGTTCCAGCCGGTCGAGCATGCCGTCGAAGGTGTCGGCCAGTTCCTTCAGCTCGTCGTCGGGACCGTCGAGCTCGATCCGCCGCTTGAGGTCGGAGCCGACCACGCTGCGGGCGGTCCTGGTGATCCGGCCGAGCGGCGCCAGCACCCGGCCGGCCATCACATAGCCGAAGGCGAAGGCGACCACGGCCAGCCCTATCAGGGCGATCAGTGAACGTTTCAGCAGCGTGTTGAGCGCCTGGTCGCGCTGGTGCCGCATACAGGTGTTCAGCGCCTGGGTGAACTGGTCCGGAGTGATCACCCCGGCCGGCAGCGCCGAGCAGTTGGTGGACTGGATGCTCGTGGTGCCCGTGCCGAGGATCTTGAACGGGAACACGCTACCCTGTCTGAGCGCCTGCGCGGCCAGCAGGTAGATGATCCACAGCAGCACCACGCCGGCGATCAGGAACATCCCGCCGTACAGGACGGTCAGCCGTATCCGGATGGTCGGGCGCAGCCACGGCGGCGGATTCTCCGCCGGGTGCGGGTCCCACGAGGGGCGCGGCGGCGCCGGCGGCCCGGCGGGCGGCGGGGGCGCGGGGGTCTGGGGGGACACGGAGGCCACCGCGATCAGATCCGGTAGCCGGAGCCGGGCACGGTGACGATCACCGGGGGCTCGCCGAGCTTGCGGCGCAGGGTCATCACGGTGACCCGCACCACGTTGGTGAACGGGTCGGTGTGCTCGTCCCACGCCTTCTCCAGGAGCTGCTCGGCGGAGACCACGGAGCCCTCGCTGCGCATCAGGACCTCCAGGACGGCGAACTCCTTGGGTGCCAGGTGCACCTCGGCGCCGTCCCGGGAGACCTCCCGCCGGTTGGGGTCGAGCCGGATGCCCGAGCGCTCCAGGATCGGCGGCAGGGCGGTGGTGGTGCGGCGGCCGAGCGCGCGGACCCGGGCGGTCAGCTCGGTGAAGGCGAACGGCTTGGGCAGATAGTCGTCGGCGCCGAGCTCCAGGCCCTCCACCCGGTCGCTCACGTCGCCCGCGGCGGTGAGCATCAGCACCCGGGTGGGCACTCCCAGGCCGATGATCTGCCGGCACACGTCGTCACCGTGCACCACCGGCAGGTCGCGGTCGAGGACGACGACGTCGTAGTCGTTGACGCCGATCCGCTCCAGTGCGGCGCCGCCGTCGTAGACCACGTCGACGGCCATCGCCTCGCGGCGCAGGCCGGTGCCCACCGCATCGGCGAGCAGTTGCTCGTCCTCGACGACCAGTACGCGCAAGGCGCTGTCCTTCCATGAGCGGCTTCGGTGAGCGGCTCGGTGAGTAGGGGGAATTCCCTTCCATCCTGCACCGGCCGGTCGTAAACCGGCGGTAAGGGACCGGCCGGGCACATGCCCGCGAAATTTTCCGTGTCTCCGGGAGGTTTCCGCTGTGAAACCGATGGGGAAGACCGCAGTACACCCACCAACCATGCCTCGCCACGCGTTTCCCTCGCGTGGCGGCAGGGCTTGGCACACACCTCGTGTCAGGCAAGTCGATGAGGGGGCGCACCATGGACGCATTCACGACCGGAATCTTGCAGCGGATCCACAACACTGAGTCTGACCTGCGCAAAGCACGTGAGACGGGCGATGACTTCCTCGCCGAGGTCGAACAGAGCGAGCTGGACGACCTCCGGCGTCTCGCCTCTGAGCACGGCGTGGACGTACGGCAGAAGGTCGCCTGATCCACGCGGCGACCCCAAGCCGCACGCCCCGGCCACCAGTACGGTGCCGGGGCGTTCGCATGTCTACGCGCGGTGCGCGGGTACCCGTGTCGAGTCCCAGTGGCGCTCAGTCGTGGGTCGGTGGCTCCTCGGCCGTGGCTCGGTGGCTCCTCGGCCGTGGCTCGGTGGCTCCTCGGTCGTGCCTCAGTCGTGCCAGGCCCCGAGGTCGTCCAGAAGGGCCTGGAGGGGCTCGAAGAGCCCGGTGGGGGCGGCGACGGTGAGTTCTCCCGAGGCGGGCTCGCCGGGGCGTCCACCGGTCAGTGCGCCCGCCTCACGGGCGAAGAGCGCGCCGGCCGCGAAGTCCCACGGGTTGAGGCCGCGCTCGAAGTAGCCGTCGAGCCGTCCGCAGCCGACATCGGCGAGGTCGATCGCGGCGGCGCCGGCCCGCCGGATGTCCCGTACCCGCGGCACCAGGACCCGCACCACCTCGGCCTGCGCGACCCGGCGTTCGGTGAGATAGCCGAAGCCGGTCCCGATCAGGGCGTGCGAGAAGTCGGGGGCCGGGCGGCAGCGGGCCGGCGCCCCGTTGACCAGGGCCCCGCCGCCGAGCACCGCCTGGTAGGTCTCCCCGCGCATCGGCGCCTGGACCACTCCCACGATCACCTGGCCTTCGTACTCGGCGGCGATGCTGACCGCCCAGGACGGCAGGCCGTAGAGGTAGTTCACGGTGCCGTCCAGCGGGTCGATCACCCAGCGCACCCCGCTGGTCCCCTCGCTGCTCGCGCCCTCCTCGCCGAGGAAGCCGTCGTCCGGGCGGAGCCGGCCGATGTAGGAGGTGATCAGCTTCTCGGCGGCGATGTCCATCTCGGTCACCACGTCGATCGGGCTGCTCTTGGTGGCGGCCACGCCGAGATCGGCGGGGCGTCCGTCACGCAGCAGGGCGCCGGCCCTGCGGGCCGCCTCCAGGGCGATCGTCAGCAGTTCCGCGGTGTCCGGGCCGGTCGGTGTGGTCATCTCATGGCTCCTCATCGGTTCCCGCGGCGGCGGGCCGCGGGGTCCTGGCCGGGCAGCAGCCCGCGGGGCAGATGTCGTGGCTGGGGCCGAGGGCGCCGAGCGCGCAGCGGCGCGGCCGGCGGCCGCGCTCGGTTTCCGCCCGCTCCAGCACCAGCTCGCGCACGGCCGCGGCGAACCGCGGGTCGGCGCCGACCGTGGCGGCCCGGGTGACCGGCAGGCCGAGTTCCCCGGCCTTGGCGGCGGCCTCGGTGTCGAGGTCGTACAGCACTTCCATGTGGTCCGAGACGAAGCCGATCGGCACCATGACGACGGCGGGCGCGCCGCCGGCGTGCACCTCTTCGAGGTGGTCGCAGATGTCCGGCTCCAGCCACGGGATGTGCGGGGCGCCGCTGCGCGACTGGTAGACGAGCTGCCAGGGCCGCTCGACCCCGGTGGCCGCGCGGACGGCGTCGGCGATCACCCGCGCGGTGTCCAGGTGCTGGGCGACGTAGGAGCCGCCGTCCCCGTGGGTGGGCACGGGCCCCGAGGTGTCGGCCGCGGCGGTCGGGATGGAGTGGGTGGTGAAGGCGATCCTGGCGCCGTCGCGGACGGTCTCGGGCAGCGCGTCGAGCGCGGTGAGGGTGGCCTCGATCATCGGCTCGACGAAGCCGGGGTGGTTGAAGTAGTGCCGCAGTTTGTCGATCCGCGGCAGTGCGCGGCCCTCGTCGGCGAGCACGGCGAGGGAGTCGGCGAGGTTCTCCCGGTACTGGCGGCAGCCGGAGTACGAGGCGTAGGCGCTGGTGGCCAGGACCAGGACCCGGCGGTGCCCGGCGTCGGCGATCTCCCGCAGGGTGTCGGTGAGATACGGCGCCCAGTTGCGGTTGCCCCAGTACACCGGCAGGTCGAGTCCGGCGCCGGTGAAGTCCGCGCGGATGGCGTCGAGCAGGGCCCGGTTCTGCGCGTTGATCGGGCTGACCCCGCCGAACAGGAAGTAGTGCTGCCCGACTTCCTTGAGGCGTTCCCGCGGGATGCCGCGGCCTCGGGTGACGTTCTCCAGGAAGGGCACCACGTCGTCGGGGCCTTCCGGACCGCCGAAGGAGAGCAGCAGCAGGGCGTCGTAGGGTCCGGCGTCGGGCCGGGCCCCGGGGGCGGGCAGGTGAGGCTGATCGGGCATGACTCCGATCCTGCCACCCGCGGCCGACAGCGCGGGTGCCGGTCCCCCGCGCGGGCCGCCGCCGAGCGCACTCGCCGAAGCCGATCCCGTGCTTCCGCCGGAGCCGCCGGCACCTCCCCGGCCGAGCCGGGGCGGCTCCCCCGCCCCGCCCCCGGCCCGGCCGGGGAGCCGCCCCGGCTCGGCCGGCGCGCGACGCATATCCGGTTGCCCCGCTCCGTAAGCTGTGTGAGCCAGCCATGTGCCTTACTCGTAAGCCCCGGGAGCCATCGTGAGCAGCCCTTACCGCGCGATCTTCACGGTTCCCGGCAGCCGGGCGTTCTCCGCCGCGGGACTGGTCGGGCGGATGCCGCTCTCCATGCTCGGTATCGGCATCGTGACGATGATCTCGCAGCTCACCGGGCGTTACGGACTGGCCGGCTCGCTGGCGGCGGTGCTGGCGCTCTCCGGCGCGCTCTGCGGTCCCCAGGTCTCCCGGCTGGTCGACCGGCACGGGCAGCGGCGGGTGCTGCGCCCGGTGAGCGCGGTGACGGTGGCGTCGGTGGCGGGGCTGCTGGTCGCGGTGCGCGCCGGGGCGCCGGACTGGGTCTATTTCGTGTGTGTGCTGGGCGCCGGGTTGACGCCGAGCATGGGCGCGATGGTGCGGGCCAGGTGGTCGGCGATCCACCACGGCTCCCCGGAACTGCTGCACACCGCGTACTCGCTGGAGTCGGTGGTGGACGAGATCGTGTTCATCGTCGGCCCGATCCTGTCCATCGGGCTCTGCACGGCGCTCTTCGCCGAAGCGGGGCCGCTGCTCGCGATCGTCTTCCTCGGCTCGGGTGTGCTGCTGCTGACCGCTCAGCGCCGTACCGAGCCGCCGCCCCACCCGCGCGGTGACACCAAGGGCCGCAGCGCGCTGCGCTCTCCCGGGCTGCCGGTGCTCGCCGGGGTTTTCGTCGGTACCGGCACGGTGTTCGGGGCGATCGACGTGACCACCGTCGCCTTCGCCGACGAGCGCGGGCACAAGGCGCTGGCCAGTCTGGTCCTGGCCAGTTACGCGCTCGGCTCGTGCCTCGCGGGCCTGGTCTTCGGGCTGATCACCCCGCGCGGCACGCGCTCCGGGCGGTTCCTGGTGGGCATAGCACTGATGTCCGTGAGTATGATCCCGCCACTACTGGTCGGAAACTTGTGGTGTCTGGCCGGTGCGCTGTTCCTGTCGGGACTGACCATCGCGCCGACGATGGTCACCGCGATGGGGCTGGTGGAAGAGCTGGTACCGCGGGCGAAACTGACCGAGGGCATCACGTGGACCTCCACGGGGCTCGCGGTCGGCGTCGCCGCCGGCGCCTCGATCGCCGGCCGGGTGATCGACGCCCACGGCGCGTCGGCGGCGTTCGCGGTGCCCGCCGGCGCGGCGCTGGTCGCCGTGGCGGTGGCGTTCTTCGGGAAACGCCGGCTGCGGCCGGTTCCGGAGCGGGAGGAGAACAGCCATGACCGAGACGGTCGGGTCGACCAGCACAGCCGGGAGAGCCTGGCGTAACTGGGCGGGGAACGTGACGGCCGCGCCCGCGCGCAGTGTGGCGCCGGGCTCGGTCGCGGAGCTGTCCGCGGTGCTGCGGCAGGCCGTCGCCGACGGGCTGACCGCCAAGGCGGTGGGCTCCGGGCACTCCTTCACCGCGGCCGCGGCCACCGACGGGGTGCTGATCCGCCCCGAACGGCTCACCGCGATCCGCTCCGTGGACCGGACCGCGGGGACCGTGACCGCCGAGGCGGGGGTGCAGCTCAGAAACCTCAACGCGGCGCTGACCGTGCTCGGCCTCTCGCTCACCAATATGGGCGACATCATGGAGCAGACCGTGGCCGGCGCGGTCAGCACCGGCACCCACGGCACCGGCCGGGACTCGGGCTCGATCGCCGCGCAGATCAGGGGCATCGAGCTGGTGACCGCGGCCGGCTCGGTGCTCACGTGCTCGGCGCAGGAGAACCCGGAGGTGTTCGCCGCGGCCCGGATCGGGCTCGGCGCGCTCGGTGTGGTGAGCGCGGTGACCTTCGCGGTCGAGCCGCTCTTCCTGCTGACGGCCCGTGAGGAGCCGATGCCCTTCGATCGGGTGATGGACGAGTTCGACGAGTTGACGACGGAGAACGAGCACTTCGAGTTCTACTGGTTCCCGCACACCGCGAGCTGCAACACCAAGCGGAACAACCGCAGTCAGGGGCCCGCCGCGCCGGTGCACCCGGTCCGCGGCTGGATCGACGACGAGTTCCTGTCCAACCGGGTCTTCCAGGCCGCCTGCTCCCTCGGCAAGGCCGCCCCGGCCGCCATCCCCGGGATCGCCCGGGTCTCCAGCCGCGCGCTGGGCGCCCGTACCTACACCGACGTCCCGTACAAGGTGTTCACCAGTCCGCGCCGGGTGCGGTTCGTGGAGATGGAGTACGCCGTGCCCAGGGAGGCCGCGGTGACCGCCGTCCGCGAGCTGCGGACCATGGTGGAGCGGTCGTCGCTGCGGATCGGCTTCCCGGTGGAGGTGCGGGTCGCGCCGGCCGACGACATCCCGCTGTCCACCGCGTGCGGGCGGGACAGCGCGTACATCGCGGTGCACATGTACCGGGGCTGCCGGTACCAGGAGTACTTCACCGCGGTGGAGCGCATCATGATCGGCCTGGGCGGCCGGCCGCACTGGGGCAAGATGCACAGCCGCGACGCGGCGTACCTCGCGTCGGTGTATCCGCGCTTCGGTGAGTTCACCGCGGTACGGGACCGGTTGGACCCAGGACGCCTGTTCGGGAACGACTACCTGCGAAGGGTGCTTGGTTCGTAGGAGTACGTCCCCTTTTCATCGGTTTTCACTCGGCACCCATTCGGCACCCATCCGGCGTTTACCTGCCGGAAACGCGGCGCATATGTGAGTCGCGTCACTCAACTCCCGCCGCACGGACGACATTCGACGGCGCGCCAGCCACCCCGCGGTGGTCCGAATGGAGTACCGTGACGAATCCTGGCGCCCGGTGCCCGTCCGGTCGCCTTTTGGTCACGCTCCGTGGCCAATCGTCCACCGTCCCATAACGACGTGTCACTATGTACTCCCGACACGCCGGGTAACTCTGCAAGGTTGTGGCACGCTGCACCCGGGCAGGCCACACTCGTGTCGAACGGGAGCAGCGACGCATCGGACGTCGGCAGGCACCACCCGGGAGGTAACCGTGCCCGAACTGCGAGTCGTGGCCGTCAGCAACGACGGCACACGACTGGTGCTCAAGGCTGCCGACAGCACGGAATACACGCTCCCCATCGATGAGCGGTTGCGGGCCGCGGTCCGCAACGACCGGGCCCGGCTCGGCCAGATCGAGATCGAGGTCGAGAGCCATCTGCGGCCCCGTGACATCCAGGCGCGTATACGCTCCGGCGCCTCCGCCGAGGAGGTCGCCCAGATGGCCGGCATCCCGGTGGAGCGGGTCCGCCGCTTCGAGGGACCGGTGCTGGCCGAGCGGGCGTTCATGGCCGAGCGGGCCAGGAAGACCCCGGTACGCCGGCAGGGCGAGAGCACCGGGCCCCAGCTCGGTGAGGCGGTCGCGGAGCGGCTGCTGTTGCGCGGCGCGGAGAAGGACACCGTGCTGTGGGACTCCTGGCGGCGGGACGACGGCACCTGGGAGGTGCTGCTGGTCTACCGGGTGGCCGGTGAACCGCACTCCGCGAGCTGGACCTACGACCCGCCGCGCCGGCTGGTGCAGGCGGTGGACGACGAGGCCAGATCGCTGATCGGCGAGACCGCCCAGAGTCAGACGCAGCAGGAGCCGAGCTTCCCGTTCGTGCCGCGCATCGCCCGGCTGCCCAGGGACCGCCCGCTGGACCGGGCCCTGGACCGGCAGACCGAGCCGCGCGCCGAGGAGCGCCCGGAGGTCGCGGAGGAACGGGACTCGCTGACCAGCCTGCTGGAGGCGGTGCCGAGCTTCCGGGGCGACATGGTGGTGCCCGCTCCGCCGACCCCGCCCGACGTCGCCCCGGCGGCGGAGGTCGCGGTCGAGGAGGAGGAAGAGGCCGCCCCGGCGGCCAGTGCGGGCTCCGCCTACGCGGATGTCCTGATGCCGCGGGCGGTGGCGGGCCACCGCGACCGGCTGAAGGGCACCACCGACCGCCAGGCCGAGGCGGACGGCGTCCGGCCCGGCCGCCGAGCCACCGTGCCGAGTTGGGACGAGATCGTCTTCGGCAGCCGTCGCAAGAAGGACTGACCCCTCCCCTCGCGGAGTTGACGGGTAAGGGGCGGCCACCCAAGTGGCCGCCCCTTACCCGTGGTCCCACCCGTATGCCGATCGGCCCGCTCCCGGGGTCAGGAGGCGGCGTCGCCGGTCGCCACGGGACGGGTGGGGTCCGTGGTCCATTCGCTCCACGAGCCGACGTACAGGGCCGCGGGGACCCCCGCGGTGGCCAGCGCCAGCACCTCGTGGGCGGCGGAGACACCGGAGCCGCAGTACACCCCGACCTCGGCGGCGGGATCGGCGCCCAGGGCCGTGAAGCGGGCGGCGAGGTCGGCGGCGGGCCGGAAGCGGCCGTCGGGGGCGACGTTGTCGGTGGTGGGGGCGTTGACCGCGCCGGGGATGTGGCCGGCCACCGGATCAATCGGCTCGGTCTCGCCCCGGTACCGCTCGGGGGCACGGGCGTCGAGCAGCACACCGCGCCGGGCGAGTTCGGCCGCCCGGTCCGCGTCGAGCAGCGGCATGGCGCCGGGCGACGCGGTGAAGTCACCCTCGCCGGGAGCGGGCTCCTCGGTGCTCAGCGGCTGTCCCGCGGCGGTCCAGGCGGCGAGACCGCCGTCCAGCACCCGGACCCGCCGGTGGCCCGCCCAGCGCAGCAGCCACCAGGCGCGGGCCGACCCCCAGCCGTTCCAGTCGTCGTACACCACGACATCGCGGTCCTGGTCGACCCCGGCCCGGCGCATCGCGGCCGTGAAGTCCGCCGGGTCGGGCAGCGGATGCCGGCCGCGCGCCCCGGGCGGCGCGGCGAGTTCGGCGTCCAGGTCGACATAACGGGCGCCGGGGAGATGGCCCTTGGCGTACTCGTCGGGTCCTGGCGGTCCGCCCATCCGGTAGCGGACGTCCAGCATCGCCGTTCGGCCAACAATTTCGGCGAGTTCTGCCGCAGAGATGATGGGTTCCATACGCCTATTGTGGGGGGCCGTGTCCGGCCGCCGGAGCGGGTTCGCGGCCCCTGACGGCCAGGGCGAGGCGGACGAAACGCGTCGGTCAGGTCGCGTAGGGGCAGCGCGTTGATGAATGCGGCGCGGCCGGGGGCGCGCCCGGCGGCCGGAAATGGAACGATCGGCATTCATCGACACCGAGTTGCCGGGCGCGCACCGAGGGGTCCGCCCGCGAGGAGGACGTTTCGCATGATCGAGGTACCGAGCCGGCGGGCGCCGGGCACCCCGTGCTGGGCCAGTCTGATGGCCCAGCACGCGGATCGGGCACAAGAGTTCTACGGGGCGCTGCTCGGCTGGGAGTTCGTGCCGGGCCCTCAGCAACTGGGCAGGTACGTTCTGGCCGAGTATGACGGACAACGGATCGCGGCGATCGGCGAAGGCGCCGCGGAGCCGAATCGTCCGGTGTCCTGGACCACCATGCTCGCCGTGGATGATGTGGACCACGCGGCGGACCTGGTGCGCGAGTACGGCGGTACGGTCGGCATCGGGCCGCTCGACGCCGGCGATGACGGGCGCCTCGCGATCGCCATCGACCCGTCAGGGGCGGTGTTCGGCATCTGGCAGGGCGGCGGGCAGCCAGGCGCGGATCTGACCGGGGTGTCGGGAACGGTGGCCTGGAACGAGCTGCTGACCCGGGAATCGTCCGTGGTCACCAAGTTCTACCAGGCGGTCTTCGGCTTCGGCACCGAACCGTCCGAGGGCGGCGAGGCGGACCGGGTGCTGCTCACCGTCGGCGGCCGTCCGATGGCGGGCATCCACGGGGTCGGCCGCAACCTCTCCCGAGAGCACGGCGCGCACTGGATAACGTACTTCGAGGTCGGCGACACCGTCGAGGTGACGGCCCGCGCCAGGGAACTGGGGGGCGATGTGCTGGAACTCCCGCACGACTCCCCGTTCGGCCTCATCGCCACCCTCTCCGATCCGGAAGGAGCGGTGTTCGCGGTGATCTCCAGCACGGCGCGGTGATCTCCGGCACGGCGCGGTGAGCTGACCCGGGCGGGGCACAACGCCTCCGGCCGAGGTCGGGGCGGCGCCCGCAGGGGGCGCGGGGAACCGCGCGAGCGACCGGCCACCGGCCGGTGGTCCGGGGTCGGCGGGAAGAGCCCCTTCGGACCGGTGACGACCCCCCGCGCTCCGGTGCCGGGGCGGGCCGGCCGGGCACGCCCGCCGCCCGCGTCCGGCACGCGACAGCTCGGCCCGGGAAGACGGGAACGCCTCAGGCGGGCTCCGCCTCCCGGGCCGGCGGTTCACCCGCGGTGGCGGACAGGAGCTGCGGCGCGTCGGCCAGGATCAGGCCGGCCGCGCCCCTGACCTCCGCTCCGTCGCCCAGGCCGCCGGTGACGATCTCCACGCTCTCGGCGGCGGACGGCAGGGTGTGCCGCCGCACCCCCGCCCGCATCGGGTCGAGGATGTCCTCCCCGGCGCCGGCCAGGTCGCCGCCGACCACGATCAGGCTGGGATTGAGCAGCGTGACCAGGGTGGACAGCGCCCGGCCGACCGCGTCCCCGGCGTCCCGGATGGCGCGCAGCGCGCCGGTGTTGCGGCGACGGATCAGCTCGGGCAGATCGCCTGCCGCCACCTGATGGCCCCAACTGTCCGACAGCAGACGGGCGATGGCGACCGGGCTGGCCACCGTCTCCAGGCAGCCGCGGTTGCCGCAGCGGCAGATCAGGCCGTCGACGATCAGCGGCAGATGGCCGAGCTCGCCGGCCAGGCCGCGGGCGCCGAGCAGCAGCCGGCCGTTGCTCACGATGCCCGCGCCGATACCGGCCGACAGTCGCACGTAGACCATGTCGCTCGCTGCCCGCCCGGCGCCGTACATCCGCTCGGCCAGCGCCCCGGCGTTGGCGTCGTTGGTGACACGGACCGGGAGCGAGGTGCGGCGGCGCAGTTCGTCGGTGAGCCGCAGGCCGACCCAGCCGGGCATGATGCCCTCGGCGCCGAGGGCGCCGCTGGTCTTCTCCACCGGTGAGGCGATGCCCGCGCCGATACCGAGCACGCCGGCCCGGGTGACGCCGGTCTCCTGGAGGGCGCGGCCGACCAGGACCGCCACCAGGTCGAGGGTCTCCTCGGGGGCCCGGTCCACCTCCTTGGCCACCCAGTGCTCCCACAGCACCGCGCCGAACAGGTCGCAGAGGATGACCCGGACGTGCTGGTGGCCGATGTCCGCGCCGATCGCGTAACCGGCGCTCGGCACCAGGGACAGGGACTGCGCGGGCCGTCCGGTGCGCCGGGGCTCCGGCTCCTCGGAGCCCTCGTCCTCGGTGACCAGGCCGACCGCGATCAGGTCGGCGATGAGGGAGGAGACGGTGGCCCGGGACAGGCCGGTGACCCGGACCAGTTCGGGGCGGCTGCTGCGCGGGGTGGTGTGCAGGGCCTCCAGGACCCGCAGCCTGCCCACCTCGCGCAGGTTCACTGGCGTGTCGATCATGACCCCCGGGGTGTGTACGTACGGTGAGCTGATGCGCACCGTGCCTTCTCCCCGTCCTTCCGTCAAGAGCCTTGACTTATGACGAAGTTCAGGCAGAAACTCGCGAACTGTTCTATCCGGCACCCTGACTTTCAGTCGATGCCGGATGAATAACGATTCGGCCCCGCCACGAGGAGGACGTACGTGACGACGCCCGCACCCCCTGACCTGCGGATCGGCATGATCGGCCACGCTTTCATGGGCGCCGCGCACTCCCACGCGTGGCGTACCGCGGGCCGTTTCTTCGACCTGCCCAGCCGGCCGCGGCTCACCGCGGTCTGCGGCCGTTCGCAGGAGAGCGTACGCCGGGCCGCGGCGCGCTACGGCTGGGAGTCGTACGAGACCGACTGGCGGCGGCTGGTCGAGCGGGCCGACATCGACGTGGTGGACATCTGCACCCCGGGTGACAGCCACGCCGAGATCGCGCTGGCGGCGCTCGCCGCGGGCAAGCACGTGCTGTGCGAGAAGCCGCTCGCCAACTCGGTCGCCGAGGCAGTGGCGATGGCCGAGGCGGCCGACCGGGCGCGGGCCGACGGCGTACGGTCCATGGTCGCCTTCAACTACCGCCGGGTGCCCGCGCTGGCGCTGGCCCGCCGGCTGATCGAGGAGGGCAGGATCGGCACCGTCCGGCAGGTGCGGGCGAGCTACCTCCAGGACTGGCTGGTCGATCCGGAGTTCCCGCTGGCCTGGCGGCTGCGCAAGGAGCGGGCCGGGTCGGGGGCGCTCGGCGACCTCGGCGCGCACAGCATCGACGCCGCCCAGTACCTCACCGGCCGGCGGATCGTCTCGGTCGGCGCGCTGCTGGAGACCTTCGTGACCGAGCGTCCGCTGCCCGCCGAGTCCAGCGGCCTGTCCGGCACGGCGGGCACCGAGCGGGGGCAGGTGACGGTGGACGACGCGGCGCTGTTCACCGCGCGCTTCCACGGCGGCGCGATCGGGGTGTTCGAGGCCACCCGGTTCGCCACCGGGCACAAGAACGCGATGCGGATCGAGGTCAGCGGCTCGGCCGGCGCTCTCGCCTTCGACGCCGAGTCGCTCAACGAGCTGGCTTTCTACGACCGTTCCGAGGACGCCGGCACGGCCGGCTTCCGGCGCGTGCTGGTGACCGAACCGACCCATCCGTACCTCGACGCCTGGTGGCCGCCGGGCCATCTCCTCGGCTACGAGCACACGTTCACCCATCAGGTGCGCGACTTCGTGACGGCGGTCGCGGACGGCGTCGACCCGCGGCCGTCCTTCGCCGAGGGGCTGCAAGTGCAGCGGGTGCTCGCGGCGGTCGAGGCGAGTTCGACGGCGCTCGGTGTGCACATTCCCGTCACGTCCTGACCACTGGAGGATGCTCATGGCCCGACCCGTCACCCTCTTCACCGGCCAGTTCGCCGACCTGCCCTTCACCGAGGTGTGCGCGCTCGCCGCGCGCTGGGGCTACGACGGACTGGAGATCGCCTGCTGGGGCGACCACTTCGACGTCGAGGCGGCGCTGGCCGACGACGCCTATCTGCCGAAGCTGCGCGACACGCTGGACAAGCACGGGCTGCGCTGCTGGACGATCTCCTGCCATCTCACCGGCCAGGCGGTCTGCGACCATCCGATCGACGAGCGGCACCAGGGCATCCTGCCGGCCCGGATCTGGGGCGACGGCGAGCCGGAGGGCGTGCGGCGGCGGGCGGCCGAGGAGATCAAGAACACCGCCCGCGCCGCGGCCGCCTTCGGGGTGAAGACGGTGGTGGGCTTCACCGGCTCCTCGATCTGGCACACGGTGGCGATGTTCCCGCCGGTGCCGCCGGCGATGATCGACCGCGGCTTCGCAGACTTCGCCGACCGCTGGAACCCGATCCTCGACGTCTTCGACGAGGTGGGCGTGCGCTTCGCACACGAGGTGCACCCGAGCGAGATCGCCTACGACTACTGGACGACGGTGCGGGCGCTGGAGGCGATCGGCCACCGGCCCGCCTTCGGACTCAACTTCGACCCCAGCCACTTCGTCTGGCAGGACCTGGACCCGGTCGGATTCCTCTGGGACTTCAAGGACCGCATCTACCACGTGGACTGCAAGGAGTCCGTCAAGCAGCTCAACGGGCGCAACGGCAGGCTCGGTTCGCATCTGCCGTGGGGCGACCCCCGGCGCGGCTGGGACTTCGTGTCCACCGGCCACGGCGACGTCCCGTGGGAGCCGGTGTTCCGGATGCTCAACAGCATCGGGTACGAGGGGCCGATCTCGGTTGAGTGGGAGGACGCCGGGATGGACCGGACCCTGGGCGCGCCCGCCGCGCTGGCGCATGTACGGGCGCTGGCCGCGATCGAACCGCCCGCGGCCTCCTTCGACTCCGCGTTCGGTTCCGGCGGCTGAACCGGCCGCGGGGCCGGCCGCCGGGCCGCGGGGACCGGCCTCCCGAGGTGGGAAAACGGTCCCCGCGGCGTTGTGCGGCTGAGCGTGCGGGGTGCGGTGTACGGCGTGCGGCGGGGTCAGTCGCCGATCGCCACCGAGAACAGGTGCATGGCCACTTGGTGGTCCACCTGGGTCTTGCTGACGTTCGGCAGGGTGATGGCCCGTACCGTCTTGCCGGGCAGCAGATCCACGGTGGCGGCGTAGATGTGCACGTTCTGGGTCTGCTGTCCGCCGCCGTTGTTGAGGTACGGCGTGGTGGCGGCGATGTCGCTGCCCTGTGCCGCGGATCCGGACCACCAGTCGGCGAGCGCCAGCGCGTAGGTCTGCGTGGTGCCGTCGGTGTAGACGATGGTGCCGCTGCCGGAGGTGGCGCCGAAGGCGCTGGTGCCGACGAAGCCCAGCTTGGCCCCGCTACCGGTGATCTTGATGGCCTGGCCGCCGGCCACCGCGTTGTCCGGGCTGCCGGTGCCCGCGGTGGCGGGCCACGGGAAGGACACCCCGTCGTGGTCGGTGTTCTCGCCGGCCTTCCAGCCCGCGGCGGCGAGGGCCTGTAGCGAGAAGCTGGCTCCCTCGCCGTCGAGGCTCGCCGCCTTGGTGTTGGCGTCGTCGCTGATGCCTGAGTTGTTGTAGGCGGCGGTAAGGGAGGCGTACGGCACGGTGACCGGTGCCTGGGCGCCGATGTCGCCGCCGGGCGCGGTGACGGTCGCGTTCAGGGTGAAGGAGTCCGGGCCGGTGCCGGCCGGCACGGCCACCTCCCAGGTCGTGGTGGCCTTCTGACCGGGCGCGACCGACGGGAAGCTCGCCGGGGTGGTCGCGGTGGCGGTCCAGCCGGCCGGGGTGTTGAGCGCCACCGTCACATTGGTGGCGGCGCTGGTGCTCCCGTTGGTGTACGTGGTGGTCGCGGTGAACGTGCTGCCGGCGTCCGCGATCGGCAGCGCCTGGAGGGTGAGGGTGTTCTGGACCACGATCGGGGTGGAGCCGGTGACACCGCCCACCGTCGCCGAGATGGTGGCGACGCCGTCGGCGACCGCGTGCACCACACCCTGCTTGTCGACCGTGGCGACCTTCGGGTCGCTGCTGGCGTACGTGACCTTGGCCGTGCTCAGGTTCACGAAGGACTGGTCGTTGTTGACCGCCTCCACGACGTGGTCAGCGGTGATGGACAGGTCGCGCTGCTCGCGGGTCGGGTCGGTGTCGTCCTTGATCCACCGGTTCCGGCCGGTCAGGCTGAAGGTGTCGCCCGCGTTGTGGACGATGCTCTCCGGCTGCACGGTGACCGTCTGCACCTTGGGGGTGAGGGTGCCGGTGATCTTGACGCTCGCGGTGCCCGCGATGTGCGCGGAGTCGGCGCCGAGCTGGAACTTGTAGCCGCCGTCGTAGACCTTCTGCCGGGAGCCCGCCGCGTCCCAGAAGGACAGGTCGGCGGCCTTGACGGCGATGGTGAGGTGCTGGCTCTTGCCGGGCTTCAGCACCTTGGTCTTGGCGAAGCCGACCAGCCGCTTCTGCGGCAGTTCGACGCCGGGGACGGTGAACGGGGTCGCCGCGTAGAGCTGGGCGACGGTGGCGCCCGCCACCTTGCCGGTGTTGGTCACGTCGACGCCGATCTTGACCGAACCGTCGGCCGTGATCTGCGACTTGTTCGCCGAGACACCGGTGAAGGAGAAGCCGCTGTAGCTCAGGCCGTAGCCGAAGGGGTAGGTCGGCGTGCCGGTGAAGTACTGGTAGGTACGGCCGAGGCCGCCGGTCTGACCGGGCGTCAGGCCGTAGTTCTGCTTGTCGGGAAGCTGCGAGTCGTCCTTGTACCAGGTGAAGTTGAGGTGCCCCGAGGGGTTCTGGGCGCCGAACACCACGTCGGCGAGCGCGGTGCCCTGGTCCTGGCCGTTGTAGCCGCTGAAGAGGACCGACGAGACCTTCCCCTGCTCGTCGTCTATCTTCACCGGCCCGTCCGACTGGATCACCAGCGCCAGCTTGTCGTTGCCGAGGGCGGCGGTCTGGTCGATCAGCGAGTCGTAGTTGCCCGGCATGTCGATGTTGTCGCGGTCGTTGCCCTCGTCGCCGTTGGCCTGGGTGGTACCGACGAAGACCACCACGAGGTCGGCGGCCTGGATGGCGGCCTTGGTCTTGTCGGAGAGCACCGCGGCGCCGGTGGCGGTCGAGGAGGTGCCGGCCGCGTCGTAGACCACGGAAGCGGTGGGGTTGGCCGCGTAGATCGCGTTCTTCAGGCCCTGGACCGGGCTCGTCTTGTGCGTCGGGTCGCCCGAATAGAGCCCGAGGGAGGTGGTGTTGGCGAGATCGCCGAGGATCACCACCTTCTTGGCGGTGGCCGGATCGGCGGGCAGCAGCGGCCTGCCGGCGGCGGCCGGCTTGGCGTTCTTCAGCAGCACCAGGGAGTTGTCGGCGACCTTGGTGGCCAACTGCTGGTGCGCCGGGCTCTCCACCTGGTCCTTGGTGATCCCGGTGTACGACACCTTGCTCGCCGGGTCGAACTCGCCGGTGGCCATCCGCACGGTGAACACCTTCACCAGCGCGGTGTCGACGACGCCCTCGCTCAGCGCGCCGGCCTTGATGGCCTCCTCGATGTTGGCCGTGGTGGCCTCGTCACCGGTGCAGTTGAGGTCGGTGCCGGCCCGCAGCGAGTACGCCTGGCCGCCCGCCTGGCCCGACAGGGTGGTGCCGGTGGCGGTCTCGGTCCAGGTCGGGTTGTCCCCGTTTTCGGGGGTCTCCGTGGTCCAGCCGGGCGGCGCCCAGTCGTGGCCGCCCGGGAAGAGCCGCCAGTTGGTGCCGACCGCGCCGCAGTCGGAGGTGATGTAGCCGTCGAACCCGTAGGTGCGCTGGGCGAGTTCGTTGGTGGTGTACGTGTCGGAGGTCGACGGAGTGCCGTTGATCGCGTTGTACGAGGTCATCAGGCCCGCGACATGCGCGTCCTCGATCAGGCTGCGGAACTGGGCGGTGTAGTAGTCGCGCAGATTGGTGTCGTTGACGTCCGAGCTGATGCCGGTGCGGTTGTCCTCGACGTTGTTCAGCGCGTAGTGCTTGGCGGTGGCGGCGACCTTGAGGTAGCCCGTCTGCGAGGTGCCGTCCTGGTTGTTGCCCTCGTAGCCGTCGATGAACTGCCCGGCCATCTGCCCGACGAAGTACGGGTCCTCGCCGAACGCCTCGTCGGTGCGGCCCCAGCGCGGGTCCCGGTCGAGGTTGACGGTGGGCGCCCAGTAGGTCAGGTCGCCGTAGTCGTCGGCGGACGGGCCGAGGTTGTTCTGCCCGGTGCCGAAGAGGGACTTGTCGAGAAAGCCGCGCGCCTCATCCGAGATGGCGGTGCTTTCCTGGTACATCAGGTCCTTGTCCCAGGACATGGACGAGGCGAAGTTGGTCGGGAAGCTGGTGGAGTGGACACCGCCCTGGACCCCGCCGTTGTTCTGGTCGGCGCCGAGCTGGTTGATGCCGTGCTGGCCCTCGCTCCAGTAGGTGTACTGCTGGACGCCGAGGCGTGGGATGGCCGGGCCGCTGTTGGTGCTGAGCTGCTGCACCTTCTCCTGGAGCGTCATCCGGGACACCAGGTCGGCGGCCCGCTCCTGGAAGGAGTAGCTGGTGTCGAGGTAGACCGGGGTCGTGCTCGTCGCCTCGGCCGGCGCCTGGGCCAGCGCCGTTCCGCCGTACGAGGCGCTCAGTCCCAGTGCGCACGCCATGGCGCAGACCGCCGCCAGTCCCGCGCGCCGGCGCTTTCGCTTGTGCATCCTGCCTCCGTCGTCATCGAGCAGGGACCCGGTTCGCCTCGGAGTTCCGTACAAGTCCGAAGAAAGTCCAGGGCCTGTGTTATCAGTGTGGGAGTTTGTTGCCTGAATTGAGGCAGCGTCAAGAGTCGTGCGGGGACTTTCCGTTGACTGTTTTGCCGCACATCGACAAAACCGTCGAAGGCGGCGTGGGGGCGCGCGGTGGGTTGCGCGGGTGCGGTGCGGCGTGGTGCGGGGCGGTGCGACGCGTGGGGCGGACAGGGTGGGTGCGGCGGGTGCCGGCCGGTGTGGTGCGGGGCGGGGCCGGCTCATGGGCGGTCCCGGCCGCGCAGCCGGGGGGTGAAGGTGGCGTGGAAGATCGTGGAGGCGGCGCCCACGGCCGCGGCCTCGTCGCTGAGCACCGAGCGCTCCACCTCGACCCGGCGCAGCCGCCGCGCGGTCGGGAAGTCGTTCACCATCCGGCCGATCTCGTCCAGGTAGTAGCCGGCGGTGTCGCCGGTGAAGAAGGGGCCGCCGAGCACGATCAGATCGATGTCCAGCAGGTCCACCAGGCCGAGCGCGCCGCGCCCCACCGCGGCGGCCACCGCGCGGATCGCGTCCGCCGCGGCCGGGTCGCCGGCCGCCGCCGCCCGGCCGACCGCGCGATAGGCGGCGGTGCTGCCCAGGCCCGCGCCGGCCGACGGCAGGCCGCGCCGGGCGGCGAACTCCGGTACGGACACCGGCGGATTGCACTCCGGCACCATTTCGGGGCGGCCGTCGGGGCCGGTACGGCCGAGGGCGATGGCGCACAACTGGCCGAACTCGCCGGCGTTGGCGCTGACCCCGCGGTAGAGGTCGCCGTTGAGGTAGAGCCCGGAGCCGACCCCTGTGCCGAGATAGAGATAGGCGAAGTCGCGGGCCCTGCGGTCCCGGCCGATCCACCGCTCCCCCGCCGCCGCGGCCAGCGAGTCCTTCTCGATGATCACCGGGCAGGGGAAGTGGTCCTTGAGCAGGTAGAGCAGCGGCAGGTCGTTCCAGGCGGAGAGCAGCGGCGGGCCGAGCACCGTACCGGAGGCGATGTCCACCGGTCCTGGCACCGCGACCCCGATCCCGAGGAAGCCGTCCGCGCGGACCGCGCCGTGCGCCTTCCCCAGCGTCTCGCGGCCCAGCGCCACCACCTGCGCGACGAAGTCCGCCGGGTCGATGTCGGCGCTCACCGGCCGGGTACGGGTGCACACGATCGCGCCGTCCAGGTCGATCACCACGGCGGTCAGCACCTCGGGGTCGATGTGCAGGCCGAGCGCGTGCCCGGCCGAGCCGCACAGCCGTACCGGGGTACGGGGCTTGCCGGATGTGGCCCGGCGCTGCGACTCCTCGACGAGGATGCCCCGGTCGAGCAGCGAGCGGGCGATCCGGGAGACGGACTGCTGGGTCAGCCCGGTGCGGTGCGCGATCTCGCCGCGGGTGATGGTGCCGGCGAGCCGTACCGACTCGATCACCACGCACTCGTTGAAGGACCCGAGGTCGATCTGGTTGACGCCGCTGCTGCTGGGGGCGGGCGGCGGGGCGGACGGTTCGGCGGCGCGGTGCGGGGTGGTGAGGTGACCGGCCACGCTCTCCCGCAGCCAGCGGACCGGGCCGCCGGGCCGGGTCAGCGCGGCGATCAGATCGAGGTAGACCCGGCGGGAGGACTCGGGGTGGCTGGTGCTGTCCAGTGCGACGACCGCGCGCAGGAAGCTGCGCCAGGTGGCGTTGGCGGGCAGCCGGTGGTACGTCACCGGGGGGCCGGACGGTGGTTCCTCGGTGGGGGGTTCGTCAGAGGGGGGTTCGGGCGCCGCGTCCCACAGGGTCACGGCGTGCAGGGCGATGTCCGGGTGGTGGGCGGCGGCCGCGGCGAGGTAGCCGGGGAGGTCCGGGGCGGGGGTGTGCGCGGCCCCGCGGACGGTCTCCAGGGCGTCGGTGAGGCCGGTCAGTACGTCCTCGCCGAGCACGGTCGCGGTGGCGGGTGGTGCCGGGGCGGGGGCGGCGGGGCCGGTGCCGGCCAGCAGCACGGCGCGGTCGCCGTCGGCGTACAGCCCCATCACCCACACGTCGGCGCCGGGCAGCGGCGGCCGGGTCGGCACCCGGGGGCCCGGCGACCCGTCGGCGCCGTCGCCGCTGAGGCCCCAGCGGCGGCGGACGGCGGCCACCGTGGCGTGCGAGACGCCGAGTTCACGGGCGACCGCCCGGCTGGCCCCGCTGCCGCCGGACGCGAGCAGCGCCCGGGCGACCACCTCCGCCTCGTCCACGGTGGCCGGCCGCCCCGTCCGCGGCCGCTGCTCCAGCCCGCGCAGCCCGGCGCTCTGCCACCGGTGCCGCCAACTCCCCACCGTCTGCCGCGACACCCCGAGCCGCCGCGATATCTCCGCGTCCCGCAACCCCTCCGCCGCCAGCAACACCACCCAAGCCCGCGTAGCAAGCGGCCCCCCACCCTCCGCCCACCCCCGCACCACCCCCATCTCCCCCTCACCCACAACTCCCCCCATCCCCAGCGACCACCACAGCCCACCGCCTACCTCCGGACCAGCCCGCGCAGCAAACGCACCCCCCAACCACCACACGCCCCCGCCCCCGACCGGCGGCAGCCGACCGCCCCGCAGGGCAACGGCCACCCCCAGGCCAGCCCGCGCGGCCAGCGCAACCGTCAGGCATCGGGCCGCTCCGCGCCTGCGAGGTGGAGCCGGAGGGTGAGGAGTTGGAAGGGGCGGAGGGTGAGGGGGAGGGTGGTGGACGTGTGGGGGTGGGGGGCGACGGGGTCCTCCAGAAGGTCGGTCCGGGTCGCGGCGGCGACGGGGAACGCGGTGGTGAGGGTGGCGCGGGCGCGGCCACCGCGGGACTCGTAGAGGCGGACGACGACGTCCCCGCTGCGGTCGTCGGCGAGTTTCACCGTCTCGATCACCACATCGGGGTTGTCGACGGCGACCAGCGGCAGTTGCGTCACCACGGCGGGGCCGGGGCGCAGCGGGAGCCCGAGGGCGTATCCCTCGGCGATCGCGTCGCCGATGCCGGCGCCGGGCCGCAGCACCTGGCGGAACCGGTGCACGCCGCGGTCCGCGTGCGGATCAGGACTGTGCGGCGCACGCAACAGCGTGCTGCGGACCACCGTCGTCGTGCCCCCCTCCGCCCGGGTGTGGCGGCCGACGTCGTAGCCGTGCGCCGCGTCGGACGCGAGGGCGACGCCCCAGCCGTGCTCACCGACGTGCACCCAGCGCCGCGCCGCGTGCTCGGCGCCGTCCCGCGTGGGCCGGGCCACATGGCCGAACTGCACCTCACCGGCGGCGTGTTCGGCGTGCACATCAAGCGGCCACGCGACTTTGAGCACGCAGTCCCGCTCACGCCAGTCCACCTCGGTGTCCAGGACCAGCCCCCGGCTCCCGGCCGCGAGCGTCACCTCCTGGACCACCCGCGAGCGCCCGGTGCCGCGGACCACCCGCACCGTCGCCAGCAGCGGTCCCGCCGCCCGGATCCCGACGTGCTCCGCCGTGTCGAGATCCCGCCGGACCCCGGGGGCGAGGTGCCGCGCGCTCAGCCGCGGCGGCTCGTCACGCTGGAGTCGCAGCAGGTTCCCCGCACCGCCCCGCGCGATCGCCTCCCGCCCGGTGGCGGTCTCGACCACCGACCTGACCAGTCCGGCCGCGTCGATCCGGATCCGCAACAGGCCGTTGTCCAGCAGGTGTTCACCGTCCGCGGTGGCCCGTACCGTCACCGGCGCCAGATCGTCGGCCGGTAGCCCGGCCAAGCCCGCGCCCAGCGCGGGCGCGGCCGCGAGGACGGCGATCCCGCCGTCGGTCAGCAACTGCCCCCGCTCCGGCCCGATGTCGCTCTCCGGGCCGAGGACGACGACCTCACGGCGGGCGTGCGGCGCCGCGTTCAGCACGGTGGCCCCGTCGGGTTCGCCGGCCGCGCGGCGCACCAGCCGCTCCAGCCGGCGCCGTATGTCGTGGTGGGCCTGCTCGGTCTCCTCGTGCGCCCACGCGATCGAGGTGCCGCCCAGGATGTCCTGCCGCTGCTGGAGCAGGACCCGCTTCCACAGCGTGTCCAGCTCGTCGTACGGATAGGGGATGCCGTGCCGTACGGCGGCGGTCGCCGACCACAACTCGGCCTCGTGGAGCAGCGCTTCGCACAGCCGGTTGCCCCGCTTGGTCCGGGCCTGGCTGGTGTACGCGCCGCCGTGCGCGGCCAGGTCCAGGCCGCCGCGCCAGACGGGTGCCCGGCCGTACTCCCGTTCGGCGTCGCGGAAGAAGCGGGCCGGGCTCTGGAGGGTGACGCGCGGCGCGCCTTCGAGGTCGGCGAGGCGCCGGGCGCGTTCCAGCATGGCGCGGTCCGGCCCGCTGCCGGGCCGGCCGAAGGGCAGCAGCGAGCGGGTCGCGGCGCCCTTGTCGGTGAAGTCGGCGACGGCGCACGCGATTTCGCCGCCGGTCAGGGCGCTGCCCGCCGAGCCCCCGGCCGCGAGGTGGGCGAAGAGCCGCGTGCCGTCGATGCCTTCCCAGCGGAAGGTGTCGTGGGGCGGCGCGGTGGCGAAGCCGGGATCGGGGCGGCGGCCGAGGAACCAGCGGGCGCCGGCGAGCGCGGCGATCTGCGGGAGGGCGGCGGACGCGCCGAGGGCCGCGGGCAGCCACACCCCGTCGCCGTCGGCGCCCAACTCGTCGCGGAAGAACCGCCGCCCGTGCACGAACTGCCGTACCAGCGCCTCGCCGCCGGCCAGTTCGGTGTCCACCTCCACCCACATGCCGCCGACCGGCGACCAGTTGCCGTCGGCGACGGCCTTGCGGATGCGTTCGAAGACGTGCGGCTGGTGCTCCTTCATCCAGGCGTAGTGCTGCGCGGACGAGGCGGCGACGATCAGCTCGGGGTACTCCTCGGCCAGCGCGGCCATCGTGCTGAAGGCGCGGGCGCACCCGCGGACGCTCTCGCGGACCGGCGCCGGCCCGGCCGCGGCGGGGTGGGCGTGGCCGACGGCGGCGAGGGTGTGCGCGGAGTCGTGGGCGTGCCGTTCCAGTACGGGGGCCAGGACCGAGCGCGCGAGGGCGGCGGTGGCGGCGACGGCCCGGGGGTCGACGGTGTCGGCGGCCCGTTCCAGCGCGCGCCGGATCTCGTGTCCGCGGGGCAGGTCGGCCGGCAGCGCGCGCATGAGCTGGGCGAGGGTCTCCACATCGTGCAGAAGCTGCCAGACGTCCTCGTCACGTGGCGCGAGGTCGGCGCGGCGCAGCCGGTGGAGGGGCACATCGCCGGCGGTGACCGGGTCGCCGTAGTGCAGCCCGGCGCCGCGCTCGGCGTCGATGAACGGATTGGCGGCGGCCTCCACCAGCAGCCGGACAGCGGCGCCGCCGGTGGCCGACCCGGCGACGAGCACCGAATCGGGGCCCGGGCGCAGGCCCTGGAGCGGGACCCCGTGCTCGTCGTGGACGAGCCCTTCCGCCCGGCCGTCCGCCGTGTCGCCGAGGTCGAAGAGCGCCTCGACCCGTCGGCCGGCCCAGCGCTCCGGCACGGTCGCCCGCACGCTGAACCAGGTGGTGGCCCAGGGCCGTCCCCACGTCTCGCCCACCGTGAAGGGGGTGTAGTCGGCGCGCAGCGCCACCTCGGCGGGTACGGGTTCACCGGCGACGTGCCATGCGCCGACATCCATCGGAAGCCGCTGCGGATAGAGCGCGAGGCGCAGCCGTTCGGCGAGGAATACGGCTGTGCGCTCTTCTCCGGATTCGCCGGAATTGAACCGGTCATGCATGGGCAGCCCTTCCTGTCCAGCCAGTGACCGCCATGTAAAACCATGTGTGTTATCAAGTCAACGCTTGACGCAACTTCCCCTTTCCCGCAGGTGGTGACCTGCCGAAACGCTTTTGTCAGGTAAATTTCGGGCCGCACCGGGCGGCCATTGTCAATTAATTCGCCTGACCATACGCCGAAGCCCGGCATAACGCCCGGGAATTTCCGGACACCGAAGGACCGGCGACGGGTCAGTTCACCTGGGAACGCAGGGCGACCGGCGCCGGCCGTTCGCACGCGCTGACCACCCGCAGCGCGGTGCCGCGGTCGGCCGCGTCCAGCAGGGTGAGCATCACATCGAGGACGTGCTCGGCCAGTTCGGCGGCGGCCCGGTGCGGCCGCCCGGTCGCCAGGGCGTCGGCGAGATCGGCGAGGCCGGTGCCGCGCGCGGCGCCGGGGTAGCCGGCGGCGACCGGGAGCGGCCGCCACGCGCCGTCGGTGAAGAGTTCGACCGGCCCCTCGAACCCGTTGGGGTCGGGTACGGAGAGCGAGCCCGTGGTGCCGTGCACCTCGATGCGTGGCAGCCGGGCGGCGTGGATGTCGAAGCTCATCACCAGCGTGGACAGGGCGCCGCCGGCGTGTTCCAGCACGCCGGTCACATGGGTGGCGACCTCGACCGGGAAGCGCCGGCCGGCCCGTGGGCCGCTGCCGATCTCGCGTTCCGCGCGCGGGGTCGCGGTGGCGCCGGTGACCTTGACGACCGGTCCGAGCAGGTGCACCAGCGCCGACAGATAGTAAGGGCCCATGTCGAGCAGCGGACCGCCGCCCGGCCGGTAGTAGAACTCCGGGTCGGGGTGCCAGGCCTCGTGCCCGGGGGTGGTCATGAAGGCGGTGGCGGCGACCGGCCTGCCGATCAGCCCGTCGTCGACCGCCTTGCGGGCGGTCTGGGTGCCGGTGCCGAGTACGGTGTCGGGCGCGCAGCCGACCCGCACCCCGGCGGCCCTGGCCGCGGCCAGTACGGCGGCGGCCTCCTCCCGGGTGGCGGCGAGCGGTTTCTCACCGTAGACGTGCTTGCCGGCCGCGACGGCGGCGAGGGCGACCTCGGCGTGGACCGCCGGGACGGTCAGATTGAGCACCGCGTCCACGTCGTCGCGGGCGACGAGTTCGGCCACACCGCCGGCCACCTGGGCGCCGGCGCGTTCGGCGGCTGCCGCGGCCCGGCCGGGGTCCAGGTCGGTGACGGCGGTGAGCCGCAGGGAGTCCAGCCCGGCCAGGGTGGCCAGATAGGCCCCGCTGATCTTTCCCGCGCCGACCATGCCGATCCTCAGCGGGCGGCCCACAGCAGTCCTCTCTCGGTCAGCGTCCGCACCTCGGGCACGTCGAAGTCGTCGGCCTTGTGGCCGATCGAGGAGACGAACACCCGGCCCGCGCCCCGGGTCCTGGTCCACACGGCGGGCATCACCACCGGGTGGTCGCGCCCGTCGCCGGCCGGAAAGGTGGTGGTTGCCAGCACGTCGATGGCGGGGTCGGTCGCCACCCAGTACTGCTCGGTGTGGACGCGGAAGTCGGTGAGTCCCGCGATCACCGGGTGTCCGGCCCGCTCGGGCACCAGCCGTACGGCGTGGTCGAGGAAGCCGGGCGGGTGCATGAGGAACTGACCGCCGGTCAGCAGGGTGTGGTCGACGTCGCCGCGGAAGGCGTCGAGGATCCCGCCGTGCCAGCCGGCGAAGCCGCTGCCGGCCTCCACCGCGCGGACCAGGCCGCTGCTCTGGTCGGGGGTGATCTCGCCCATGGTCCAGCACTGGACGATCAGGTCGCTGGCGGCGAGGAGTTCGGCGTCGGTGTAGACGTCGAGACGCTCGGAGGTCTCGACCGTGAAGCCGTGCTCCTTGAGGAAGGGCAGGAAGAGATCGGTGATGGCCACCGGCGAGTGGCCTTCCCAGCCGCCGCGGACCACAAGGGCCCGCCGAGTCTCAGTGGTCACGGGCGTTGCACGCTCCCATCGGTCGTACAGCGGATCCGTACGGCTATCTGAACAGCATCCATACGGGTAGCAGAATGACGTACCGTCTTCCGAACGTAAGGAGCCCACCCGAGGTTTGTCAACGCTGGTCGGGGCTGGTCGGGGCTGGTCGGGGCTGGCCGAGGTGGGGCGGTGCCGGTCGAGGCCGGTCGACATTGGTCAATGCCGGTCAATACCCGGGACAAACTCCCGCGAGCACCGCACACCCGGCACCGCGCACCCAGCACGGCGCGCCCAGCACCACACCCCGCGCACCCTCACCTCAGGGCTCGCGACAGCCGGTTTCGCCCAGCGACTGACGGTGCGTCAGTGCTGCCCGAGGCGCTTGAGGAGGGTGCTCAGCGAGTGGGCCGCTTCGGTGACCGCCCGCGCGACCTCCTCCAGCCGGGCCTCGTCCATCCGGCTGGCGGGCGCCGAGCAACTGATCGCGTCGCCGACCCGGCCGCCGCCGAGCGCCACCGCGACACACCTGATGTCCGCCGAGTTCTCGCCGTCGTCCACCGCCCAGCCGCGCAGCCGGGCCTCGGCGAGCTGGGCGAGGAAGGCGTCCGGATCCACCAGGGTGTTCGGGGTCAGCCGCTCCAGCGGCCAGTCGAGCCGGCGCTGCACCTCGGCCTGGTCGTACTGGGAGAGCACCGCCTTGCCGAGCGCGGTGGCGTGCGCGGGCAGCCGGCGGCCGACCGCGGAGTACATCCGCAGGGCGTGCCGGGACTCGCGTTTGGCCAGGTAGACGACGTGGGTGCCGTCCAGCCTGCCCAGATGGACGGCCTCGCCGGTCTCCTCGGCGAGCACGTCGAGCACCGGTCCCGCCAGGCTCGTCACATCGTCGCCGGCCAGGAAGGCGGTGCCGGTGAGCAGCGCCTTCAGCCCGAGGCTGTACCGGGTGCCGGACGGGTCGAGGTCGACCCACCGCCGGGCCTCCATGGTCCGCAGGATGGCGTGCAGGCTGCTCTTGGGCACCGCCATGGCACTGGCCATCTCGGCCAGCGAGAGCCTTGCCCCGTCCGCCCCGAGCAGCTCGAGCACTTCCAGGACCCGGGCCGCGGACTTGACCTCCTCGGGCCTGCGCCCGTGCGCCGCTGCTGCCACCGATTCCACTGATCCTCCGCTCCCCGCGCCGACGCCTGACCGCCAAGAGTGCCCACTCTCATCGCGGCGCGCTCCTTGACGCTATCTCAAACGCAACCCTATGTTCAGGTAACCCAACGCCATTCGGTCTTCTGAACGGTTGAACGGTCTTCCGAACGAGCCAACGTCAGGCAGGGGCCATGCGTAGAAGCTTTGGTGTGCTTTTCGTTTCTCCCGAAAATTCAGCACATGCAGCACATTCCGCACCTTCAGTCCATGCGGTTCCCTCGGTACGTCCCTTCCGCTCGCCCAGGGCCCGGCTCGTCGCGCTGGCCGCGGCGACCGTGCTCAGCCTGGCGCCGATCGCCGCCTGCGGCGGCTCGTCCGGCGGCTCCGGCGACAGCAAGTCGCTGGAGATGTGGACCTTCAAGCAGTCGCATGTCGCCGCCCTGCGCAACGCCGCGGCCGAGTTCAAGAAGCAGACCGGCATCACCGTCAAGATCGATGCGTACGGCCCCGATGACGCCTACACCACCAAGGTGCAGGCCGCCGCCAAGACCCACGACCTGCCCGACGTGCTCGAAGTGCACTCCGACGGCGAGGATCTGACGCTGGGTGCGACCGGCATCGCCAAGGACATCGCGGCCGACGTCGGCAGCGACTGGAGCGGGCTGTACCAGAAGGGCGTCCAGCTCTCCGGCACCGTCACCGACGCCAAGTACAAGGAATCGGTCCCCTCCGACTCCAAGACGCACGGCGTCAAGAAGGGCCAGCGCTTCAGCGTGCCCTTCACCTCCGGCACCTTCGGCATCGTGCTGGCCGACAAGAAGATGCTCGCCGCCGCCGGCATCACCCGGCCCCCCGCGAGCTGGGAGGAGTTCATCGCCGATCTGAAGGCGACCAAGGCCGCGTCCGGCACGAGCGGCGGTGTCAGCCTCGGACTCAAGGTGAAGGCGACCGGCCTGACCTGGGTGCTCCAGCCGCTGGCCTTCGCCCAGCTCGGCCCCGACAAGTACCACGCGCTCTTCGGCAAGGACGCGTCCGCCGACTTCGCCTCCCCCGACGGTCTCAAGGTCCTCGGCCTCTACGACCAGATGCAGCCGTACTGGATGCCCGGCACCCAGACCCTGGACATCGACGCCGCCGACCAGGCCTTCGCCCAGGGCAAGTCCGCGTGGGACATCGGCGGCACCTTCACCCTGGCCTTCCTCCAGCAGAACGGCATGAACCCCGACGACGTGATGGCGTTCGGCCTGCCGGGCCCGCAGGCCGGCGCGGTACCCAAGCCGGCCCTCGGCCCCCTCGCGCTCACCGGTCTGACCGTCACCGCCACCAGCGGCCACGCCGAGAACGCCGAGAAGTGGGCCAGGTTCCTCGCCCAGCCGGCCGTGGCCACCCGGTTCGCCAAGGACGCGACCGAGGTGCCGGCCACCGAACTCGGCCCGGACGCGGCCCAGGTGATGGGCCCGACGCTCGCCGACATGACCAAGACCTTCGTCGGCACCCCGGAGACGACCTACGACCCGAGCCTCAACGACTTCCGGCCGCCCACCTACGACCAGGACTCGGTCGGTGAGGTGCTCGCGGACCTGACCCCGCTCGCGCAGAAGAGCGTCGAGGCCACCGGCAAGGCCATGGCCAAGCTCAACAACTCCTTCTGGGCGACCTCGAAATGACCGCGGCGCCCCGACCCGCCCCCGCCGGGCCGGCCGCGGCCGGCCGGGGCCCCGTTCCCCGGCCGGCCGGCGCAGGCCCGCACCGCCCGGAACCCGGCAGCACGCCAGGACGCTTCCCCCGGCTCTCCCCTCGCCGGTCCTCGCGCCTCCCGCCGGGCCGCACCCGCCGCCGCGGCTACGAGACCCTCGCCGGCTATCTGTTCGTCGCCCCCGCCGTCGTGCTCTTCGCGGTGATGGGCCTCTACACCGTCGGCTACGGGTTCCTGCTGAGCTTCGCCCAGTGGAACGGCTTCGCGCCGCACTGGACCTGGGTGGGCGTGCGGAACTACAAGGACCTGCTCTGGGACAACCCGGCCTACGCGCCCAGGATCCAGCACGCGGCCACCCACACGCTCTACGTGATGATCGCGGTCCCGCTGCTGACGGTCCTGGTGTCCTTCCCGCTGGCGATCCTGCTCAACTCGGCCAAAAGGCTCCAGGGCCTGCTGCGTTCGGTCTACTTCGTGCCCTATGTGACCAGCGGCATCGCGGTCTTCTTCGCCTGGCAGTACATCCTGCAACCGGACGGCGCCGTCAACGCCCTGCTGGGTTCGGTCGGCCTGGGCTCACTGGCCCAGCCGCAGGGCTGGCTCGGCAACCCGCACACCGCGCTGCCCACCATGATCGTGGTGACGGTGTGGGGCGCGGTCCCGGTCGCGCTGCTGATGTATCTGACCGGCTTGCAGACCATCGACCGCAGCGTGCTGGAGGCCGCGCAGTTGGACGGCGCCGGCTGGTGGCGTACCAACGCCTCGGTGGTGTGGCCGCTGGTCCGGCCGATCACCTCGATCGTGGTGCTGCTGAATCTGCGCGACTCGCTCCAGGGCTTCCAGACCTTCCTGGTGATGACCAACGGCGGTCCCGGCGACCACACCAACGTGCTCGGCCTCGAGGCCTACCGGCTCGCCTTCCTCAAGGACCTGGCGCCGACGCTCGGCCTGGCCAGCGCCCTGGGCTGGCTGCTGTTCGCCGCGGCGCTGCTGCTTGCGCTGATCAACCTGCGAGTCCTGCGGAGTAGGACATGACGACGGCATCCCCGGCATCCCCGGTCCCCCCGTCCGCCCCCGGGCCGCTCACCGGCCCGCCGGCCGGCGCCCGCCCCCGGCAGGGGAGTTCCGCGCTCTCCCGCAACGCCGCCAGGCTGACCGTCGGCGTCCTGCTGGCGCTCTACGGCCTGGTCAGCCTCTATCCCTTCCTGTGGATGGTCTCGGCCGCCTTCAAGAACCAGATCGAGGTGGTGCGCGGCGGCCATCTCATCCCGCACCACCCGACCTTCCGCACCCTCGCCGACACCTGGAGCCAGCTCCACTTCTTCCGCTACTTCGTCAACAGCGTCGAGGTGTCCGCTCTCACCGTGGTGCT
The DNA here is from genome assembly GCF_045039895.1 of Streptomyces sp. NBC_01190. Taxonomy (NCBI): domain Bacteria; kingdom Bacillati; phylum Actinomycetota; class Actinomycetes; order Kitasatosporales; family Streptomycetaceae; genus Streptomyces; species Streptomyces sp. NBC_01190. The sequence goes on along the minus strand of NZ_CP108580.1, from coordinate 6,348,992 downwards.
GACGCTGGTGGTGTACGCGGCGGCCGGCTACGCCTTCGCGGTGCTCGACTTCCCCGGCCGCGGGCTGCTCCAGAAGCTGTTCGTGGCGCTGCTGTTCGTGCCGGGCATCACCGTGATGCTGCCGATCGTGCTGCTGGAGGACAAGCTGGGTGTGCTCGGCACCCATATCGGTCTGGTGCTGCCCTTCGTCAACGGCGGCGCGCCGCTGTCCGTGCTGCTGATGACCGGCGCCTTCTCGGCGGTCCCCAAGGAACTGCGGGAGTCGGCCCGGGTGGACGGCGCGGGCGAGTTCCACATCTTCACCCGGATCTATCTGCCGCTGACCCGGCCCGCGCTGATCACGGTGGCGCTGCTCACCGCGATCCCCACCTGGAACGAGTACCTGCTGACCCGGGTGTCGCTCAACGACCCCGGCACGTACACCCTTCCGCTGGGCCTTCAGACCCTGTCGTCGGAGAACGTGCCGCACTACAACAACCTGATGGCCGGCGCGCTGATCGTGGTGGTGCCGGTGGTGCTGCTCTTCCTCAGCCTCCAGCGGTACTTCGTGGGCGGCCTGGTCGGGGCGGTGAAGGGCTGATGCTGGTGCTGATCAGCGGCGCCGCCGGACACATCGGCGGCGAGGTCGGCCGGGAACTGCTCGCCGCCGGGCACCGGCTGGTGCTGACCGATCTGCTGCCGGTGGCCGAGCCGCGCGCCGAGCGCGTCCACACCGGGGACCTCCAGGACCCGGAGCTGGTGCGCCACGCCATGGCCGGGGTCGAGGCGGTGGTGCACCTCGGCGCGATCCCGCACCCCAATGTGCCCGATCCGAGCGCGCTGTTCGCGCACAACTGCCTCACCGCGCACCGGGTGTTCGAGGCGGCCGGCCGGGCCGGGGTGCGCCGGGTGGTGGCGGCCTCCAGCCTGTCGGCGGTCGGGCTCGCCTGGTCGCCGGTGCCGCTCTCACCGGACTACGTACCGCTCGACGAGAGCCATCCGATCCTGGTGCGCGATCCGTACGGGCTCTCCAAGGTCGTGCTGGAGGAGGTGGCCGCCGCCGCCCATCGCCGCTGGGGCACCGACACGGTCTGTCTGCGCTTCCCCTTCACCGGCCGCGGCGACCGGCTCGACCACTTCCTCGCGGCCTGCGCCGAGGACCCGGCCGGGCAGCGGCACGACCTGTGGGGCTGGCTGCACACGGCGGACGCCGCCACGGCGGTCCGGCTCGCCCTGGAGACGGAGCTGACCGGCAGCCATGTCGTCCAGGTCACCGCGGCCGACACCACCTCGCGGGTGCCGTCCGCCGAACTGATGGCGCGCCATCACCCGGGCGTGCCGCTGCGCGCCGAAGTGCCCGGGCACGCCACGCTGTTCGACACCCGTGCCGTCGCGAAACTGCTGGGGTTCGAGCCCCGGCGCACCTGGCGTACCCCCGAAGGAGAGCACACCTGTGCATGACGACCGTCATATCGTCGAGCAGCGGATCACCAAGTTCCTCTCCCATGTGGTCAGGCCCGCCCTCTACACCGAGCCGCTGACCCTCGACCTCGCCGTCTGGCACGTCCCCGGCGAACCGGTGCCGGTGGCGCAGGCGCTGACCGCCGCCTACGAGCCGGCCGCGGTCGGCGACGCCTGGGGCGGCCCCTGGTCGACCAGCTGGCTCAGGGCCACCGGGCGGATCCCCGCCGAGTGGGCGGGCCGCCGGGTCGAGGCCGTCTTCGATCTGGGCTTCGACCCGGCGACCGGCCCGGGCGGCCAGGCCGAGGGCTTCGTCCACGACGCGAAAGGCTCCCCGATCCAGGGGCTGCACCCGCGGCACCGCAGCGTGCTGCTGGCGGAGCCGGCCGTGGGGGGCGAACCGGTCGGCCTGCTGGTCGAGATGGCCGCCAATCCGATGATCGAGGGCGCGCACGGGGTCGGCACCCGCTTCGGCGCGCGGGAGACGGCCGGCACCGATCCGCTCTACCGGCTGCTGGACGCGCAGATCGCGGTCCGCGAGGACGCCGTCTGGCATCTGCTGCACGACATGGAGGTGCTGGACGAGCTGATGCGCGAGCTGCCGCAGGGACTCTCCCGGCGGCACGAGATCCTGCGCGCGCTCCAGCGGGCGATCGAGGCGGTGGACGTCCGCGATGTGCCGGGCACCGCCCAGGCCGCCAGGGATCTGCTCGCCGATGTGCTGTCCCGGCCCGCCCACGCGTCGGCGCACACCGTCACCGCGGTGGGGCACGCCCACATCGACTCGGCGTGGCTGTGGCCGATCCGGGAGACCGTCCGCAAGTGCGCCCGCACCTTCACCAATATGACGACGCTCGCCGCCGAGTACCCGGAGCTGGTCTTCGCCTGCTCCTCGGCGCAGCAGTACGCGTGGATGAAGGAGCGGCGGCCGGAGATCTTCGAGCGGATCAAGAAGGCGGTGTCCGAGGGGAACTGGGCGCCGGTCGGCGGTATGTGGGTGGAGGCCGACGGCAATCTGCCCGGCGGCGAGGCGCTGGCCAGGCAACTGATCTTCGGCCGTCGGTTCTTCGCCGAGGAGTTCGGCATCGACCAGGAAGGGGTGTGGCTGCCCGACTCCTTCGGCTACACCGCCGCCTATCCGCAGTTGGCGAAGCTGGCCGGGGCGCGCTGGTTCCTCACCCAGAAGCTGTCCTGGAACGAGACCAACCGGCTGCCGCACCACACCTTCGACTGGGAGGGTATCGACGGCACCCGGATCTTCACCCACTTCCCGCCGGTCGACACCTACAACGCGAGCCTGTCCGGAGCCGAACTCGCCCACGCCGAGCGGAACTTCGCCGACAAGGGCGCGGCCACCCGGTCATTGGCCCCCTTCGGCTTCGGCGACGGTGGCGGCGGTCCCACCCGGGAGATGCTGGAGAAGGCGCGGCGGCTGCGCGATCTGGAGGGCTCCCCCCGGGTCGAGGTCGGCGACCCGACCGCCTTCTTCGACGCGGCCCGCGCCGAGTACACCCGGCCGCCGGTGTGGCGCGGCGAGCTGTATCTGGAGAACCACCGCGGCACGTACACCAGCCAGGCCCGCACCAAGCGCGGCAACCGGCGGGCCGAGGCGCTGCTGCGGGAGGCGGAGCTGTGGTCGGTGGCCGCGGCCGTACGGACGGGGGCCGCGTATCCGTACGACCGGCTCGACTCGATCTGGCGGCGGGTGCTGCTGCACCAGTTCCACGACATCCTGCCGGGCTCGTCCATCGCCTGGGTGCACCAGGAGGCGGAGACGGTGCACGCCGCGTTGCAGGCGGAGCTTGCCGGGCTGATCGGCGAGGCGCTGGCCGGCGAGAGCGGCCAAGGCGGGCAGGGCCAGCAGGACGACCAAGGCGGCCAAGGCGGCCCGGCCGGTCAGGGGGTCATGGCAGGCGACGTGCTCACCTTCTTCAACGCCGGTCCCTACGCCCGCCGCGAGGTGGTGGCCGTAGCGGCGGGCGCCACCGGGAGCGGGCAGCGGCTGGCCGACGGCCGGCACGCCGTGCTGGTGGAGGCGCCGCCGCTCGGCTCCGGTACGGCGGTCGCGTCCACGCTGCCGCCGGTCGAGGTGCGCGGCGCGGACACCCTCGACGGCGACCCGGCCGGTGACGAGCACCGCGCCGGCCGCGATGCCGGCATCACCCTCGACAACGGCGTGCTGCGGGTGCTGATCGACCGCGCGGGACTGGTCCGTTCGGTGTACGACCTGCGGGCCGGCCGGGAGGCGCTCGCCCCGGACCGGCCGGGCAATCTGCTGCAACTCCACCCGGACGACCCGAATCTGTGGAGCGCCTGGAACATCGACGGCTACTACCGGGACACCGTCCGCGATCTCACCGAGGCCGAGGCGGTGACGGTGGTCGAGTCGGGGCCGCTGCTCGCCTCGGTCCGCGTCGAGCGCGCCTTCGGCGACTCGCACCTCGTCCAGCACCTCGAACTGACCGCCGGCAGCGACCGGTTGACGGTCCGCACCGAGATCGACTGGCAGGAGCGTGACACCCTGCTCAAGGCGGCCTGGCCGCTGAACGTGCACGCGGAACGGGAGAGCGCCGAGATCCAGTTCGGCCATGTGCAGCGCCCCACCCACGAGAACACCAGTTGGGACGCGGCCCGTTTCGAGCTGTGGGCCCACCGCTGGGTGCACGTCGGCGAGCACGGCTGGGGTGCGGCGATCGTCAACGACTCGACCTACGGCCATGATGTGTCCCGGCTGACCCGGGCGGACAGCGGCAGCACCACCACGCTGCGGCTGTCGCTGCTGCGCTCCCCGCACAGCCCCGACCCGCAGGCCGACCGCGGCCGGCACAGCTTCTCGTACGCGCTGGTGGTCGGCGCCGGTGTCGGGGACGCGATCGCGGCCGGCTACGCCGTCAATCTGCCGCTGCGGCCCGCCGGTCCGAGCCGGGCCGGCGGGCCCGCGCTGATCACCGTCGACAACCCGGCCATCGTGGTCGAGACGGTGAAACTGGCGGACGACCGCTCCGGCGACGTGGTGGTGCGGCTCTACGAAGCGCGCGGCGGCTCGGCCCGCGGTGCGCTGCGAACCGACTTCGCGGTGGTCGCCGCGCACCTCACCGACCTGCTGGAGGAGCCCGGCCCGCCGGTGGATCCCCAGCGGGACGGCGCGCTCCCCCTGGAACTGCGGCCCTTCCAGATCCTGACGCTGCGGCTGCGCCGCCCCTGACCGCCGCCGCGCCCGGCACCATCCGTCCCCCCGAGAGCCGCCCCGAGACAGCCGGAGGTCTCCGTGCCCGCCAGACGCGTTCCGCCCCTGCCCCTGTCGCGCCTACCGCTCGCGTTACTTCTGCTGGTCCTCGCCCTGCTGTTGCCCGTCTCGCCGCCCGCCCACGCCGCCGCCCCCACGCTCTATCCCTTGGGAGTGGGCGCCGATCTCGGCCCCGATCCCTTCACCCTGGGGCTGACCGCCACCGCCGGGGACAACCCCGCGGGGCTGCGCACCGGCGAGCAGGACGGCACCCCTTATTGGCGGACGGACACCGCCGCCGGCACCTCGTACTTCGCCTTCGATCTCGACCCCGAGTACACCGGGTCGGTGAGCGCCGGACAACTCACCGCCGCGGTCACCTACTTGGACACCGGCTCGGGCGTGCTGAAGCTGACCGGCGGCCCGAGCGAGGTGCTCGGCAGCGCGGCGCTCGGCGACACCGGCACCTGGCAGACCGAGGCGTTCACGATGCCGGCCGCCGCGGCCACCGGTGAGCTGCGCCTGACCGGCGCCGCCGCCGACGGGCAGCCGGCCGACATCACCGTCTCCGCGCTGCGCGTCACCGCCGGCTACTCCGTGGACCTCGGCCCCACCGTCGACCAGCACGGCATCACCCCGCGGGCCGGCGACAACGACAGCCATCTCGTCACCGGCACGATCGACGGCCGCGGCTACTGGCAGACGGACCGCAGCGTGCCCGGCGCCGAGACCGGCTTCTTCTACATGAACGTGGACGACGGGCAGTTGTACGACAATCGCGACCCGGTCGCCGTCACCATCGACTACTTCGACCAGGGCCACGGCTCCATGCAACTGGAGTACGACTCGCCGGGCGACACCATCCCGCAGATGTTCAAGCGGTCGCCGACCTTCACCTACGGCGACTCCGGCGGCTGGAAGTCGCACACCTTCCTGCTCACCGACGCGATCCTCACCAACCGCTCCAACGGCTCCGACTTCCGGATCAACACCGCCGACCTGCCGGGCGAGTTGCGGATCGCCCGGGTGACGGTCACCGCGCTGCCGAAGACGCTGGACCCGACGATCGGCCTCAAACGGCTGGTCGCCCAGGCCGACACCACCTACGCCGCCGCCCGGGAAGGCACCCGCGACGGCCAGTACCCGCCGGGCGCCAAGGCGGCGCTGAAGCAGGCCACCGACGCGGCCCGCACGGTGGCGAACGGCACCGGCGTCACCGACGACCAGGCCCGCGCCGCCTTCCACGCGCTGACCGCAGCGCTCGACGCCTTCCACGCGCTCGCCGTGGACACCGACATCGCCCACCTCGGCACCGCCACCGCCTCGTCCACCGCGGCCGGTTCCGACCCTGGCGCGGCGATCGACCGCAACGGGGGCAGCGCCTGGGTCAGCGGCGACGGCGGCGACGGGGAGACCTTCACCCTGGACCTCGGCGCCGGCCGGCGCTTCGACCAGGTCGTGGCCACCTGGGGCAGCCCCTTCGCCAGCGACTACACCGTCCAGGTCTCGACCGACGGCGCGCACTTCCGGGACGTCGGCCGCACCGGCGCCACCGGCGCGGGCCCGGCCTTCACCACCGCCTTCCCGGCCACCACCGCCCGCTACGTACGGCTGGCCGTCAGCGGCTACGCGGCGGGCGCGGACAAGGTGGCGCTGGCCCAACTGGAGGTCTACGACCAGCGGGTGGTCACCCCGCACCCGAAGCTGATCAGCACCCGCTACCCCACCGACGACCCGGTCGTCGCCGACTTCGACGTACGCGACCACGGCGCCGACGCGGGCGGCCGGACGGACGCCACCGCCGCCGTGCAGGCCGCGCTCTACGACTGCCAGGACGCGGGCGGCGGCACGGTGTGGATGGGCGCGGGCACCTACCGGATCAGCACCACCGTGGAGATCCCGCCCTTCTGCTCGCTGCGCGGCGACCGGCGCGACCCGGACCACGGCTCGGGCTCCTACGGCACGGTGATCAGCGCCGACCTGCCGCCGGGCGCGGACGGACCAGTCCTCTTCCGGGTCGGCGGCAGCGCCTCCGTCCAGGGCCTGACCACGTACTACCCGCGGCAGAGCGCCACCGACCCGGTGCCGTACAACTACACCTTCGAGATCCCGGGCCGCGCCTGGCAGGGCGACCAGAACTACATGATGAGCAGCGTCGCGCACGTGACCATGCTCGACTCCTACCGGGGCGTCGGCGTCTCCACGCTCGCCAGCGACCGGGGCGAGCCGGCGGTGCAGGGCCAGGTGCACGAGTCGGCGACGCTCCAGGACATCAAGGGCACGGCGCTGTCCAACGGGGCCACCGCCTTCAACGGCGCCGACGTGGGCACCTGGGATCAGATCACCTTCGCCAACTCCTACTGGGCGGGCGCCCCTTCGGCCTTCCGTCCGCCGAAGCGGTCGGTGCTCGACCGCTGGACGCGGGCCAACGGCACCGGTCTGGTCCTCGGCGATCTGGAGTGGGACCAGTTCTCGGCGATCAGCCTGTCGGACTACCGCACCGGCATCCAGGTGGTGAAGGGCCAACGCGCCGCGTTCGTCGGCGCGTTCCTCCAGTCGACGGTGGTGCGGACCGATGTAGCCCTCCAGGTGGACGACATCGACACCCGCTGGGGCATGACGCTCGGCGCCAGCACCCTGCAAGGCAGCGTCGCCTCGATCCGCAACGCCTCCGGCGGCTATGTGAAGGTCACCGACACCACGCTGGACGGCCCCACCTCCGGCACCGTGCTCGAACTGGCCGGCACGGTGCCGCGCCACCACGAGCCGGCCGCGCCGCCGCAGCCGAAGCGCCGGGTGCTGTATGTAGCGGCCGGCGCCCCGCACGGCGTCGGCTACCAGGCCGCGGACGCCACCGCCGCGCTCCAGCAGGTGCTTGACCGGGCCGGCGCGCAGGGCGGCGGCATCGTCTATCTGCCCGCCGGCTGGTACCGGGTCGAGGGCCGGCTGCGGGTCCCGGCCGGGGTCGAACTGCGCGGCGCCGCCGCCTCCCCGAACCGCGACCTCAGCGGGGCCAGCGCCGGCACCGTGCTCTTCTCCTTCGCCGGACGCGACAGCGCCGACCCCGGGACGGCGCCCGCCTTCGTCACCCTGGACGGCGCCGGGGCCGGCGTGCGGGGCCTGCGGATCTTCCACCCGGAGAACAACCCGGCCGGCGGCTACGCGCCCTACCCGTACGACCTCCGGGGCGTCGGCCGCGGCACCTACGTCGTCGATGTCGGCCTGACCAACGCCTGGAACGGCATCGACATGTCCTCGCCCCGCGACGACGGCTTCGTGGTCCGCAAGGTCAGCGGCGCCTTCCTCAACCGGGGGATCACCGTCGGCGGCAACGACGGCGGCACCGTCGAGGGCGTGCTCACCAACGGCAACGCGGTGAACCGGGTCGGCTTCGGCATCCCCCACTGGGGCCTGGACGGCGATGTCTTCGCCCAGACCATCGACGCCTACACCAGGAAGAACACCGATCTGGTGCATGTGGACGGCGCCCGGGACCTCACCGTCTTCGACGTGTTCGGCTATGGCATGCACAACGGGCTGGTGGTCGACTCCGGTGCCGTGCGGGCGTTCAACCTCGGCACCGACAACCTCGGCGACGGCGGCTTCACCGTCGAGGCCGGCGCGCCCGCCCAGGTCACCGCGGTCAATGTGCTGCGCTACAACGGCGCGACCTCGACCGGGCCGGTGCGGCTGCGCAACGTCATGGTGATCAACATCGTGGAGCAGTCGGTGACGGCGAGCGCCGAGCCCGGCGACGGCGGCGCGGTGCGGATCTCCGGCAACGAGACCTCGCCGGGACGCTATGAGAAGGGCGACACGGTGACGGTGACCGCCACCGCGGCGCACGGCTTCCACCTGCTGGGCTGGACCGTCGACGGGGCCGAACTCCCGGCCGGTGGGCGGACGATCACGATTCCGGTGACCGCCGACCGTACGGTCACCGCGCGTTTCGGCCCGCTCCAGGGCGGCTGACGGGCGCTGCTCCCGGGCCCGGGCGACCGACGAGCGATCGGTCGCCCGGGCCCGCGACGTTCCCGACCGCGCTACCCCTTCCCGACGGCGCGCCGACCCAGCGGCCCAATTACTATAGTGCTAATATAATTAGCAGTGATGTAGTTCGGCTGAAGGGCATCCCCGTGGACCTGCGACGGCTGTTCGACGACCTGGTGCGGTTCGAGACCGACCTGTGGAACGGGGTGGACGCGCGGCTCCAGCAGGAGTGCGGACTGTCCCTCGGCAGTCTCGACGTGATGTCCGTGGTCGCGCGTACGCCGTCCTGCCGGGTGAACGACATCGCGGCGGCGCTGTCGATCACGGTCGGCGGCGCCAGCCAGGCCGTCGACCGGATATCCGCGCGCGGCAACCTCCTGCGGCGTCCCAACCCCGCGGACCGGCGCTCCTCCGTCGTCGAACTCACCCCGGTCGGCCGGGAGCGGGTCGAGACGGCCCGGCGGGTTTTCGACCAGGAGCTGGACCGGCGCTTTCGCGGTCCGCTGGGCGAAAGCGAGCTGGACCGGCTCGGCTCCGCACTCGCGGCGCTCCGCGCGGCGGGCACGGCACCCAGTGGAGTCCCATCCCTCGAAGGAGAAGCAGATGAGTGAGAAAACAGCACGAGCGGTCCGTTTCGACCAGTACGGCGGTCCGGAGGTGCTGTACATCGCCGAGGTGCCCATGCCGGTCCCGGCGTCCGGCGAGGTCGTGGTCGAGGTCAGGGCCACCGCCACCAACCCGGGTGAGGCCTCGATCCGCTCCGGCGCCTTCATGCCGGGATCCAGCGCCTTCCCCTCCGGGCAGGGCAGTGACCTGGCCGGAGTCGTCAGCGACGTCGGCGACGGCGTGACGGAGTTCGCGGCCGGCGACGAGGTCCTCGGCTTCTCCGTGCGGCGCTCCAGCCACGCCACCCATGTCGCGGTGCCCACGAGTCAGGTGATCCACAAGCCGTCGCAGCTCGGCTGGCCGGTGGCGGGCTCCCTCTACGTGGCCGGTGTCACCGCCTATGCGGCCGTCCGCGCGGTGGACCCGCGACCGGGCGAGACCGTGGCCGTGTCCGCCGCGGCCGGCGGCGTGGGCACCGTCGTCGTCCAGCTCCTGCGCAGCCGCGGCGTCCATGTCCTCGCCATCGCCTCACCCGCCAACGCGGACTGGCTCACCGAGCACGGCGCCACCCCGGTGCCTTACGGCGACGGCCTCGCGGACCGCCTCACGGCGGCGGCGCCGGACGGCATCGACGCCTTCATCGACCTGTTCGGACCCGAGTACCTTCAACTCGCCGTCGACCTCGGCATCCCCCGCGACCGTATCGAGACGATCATCTCCTTCGAACTGGCGGAGCGGCTCGGCACGAAACACGAGGGCAGCATGGACGCGTCCACCAAGGAGGTGCTGACCGAGATGGCCGACCTCATCGCCTCGGGTGAGATCGAGATCCCGATCGCCGCCACGTATCCCCTGGACCAGGTGGCGGAGGCCTTCCGCGAGCTGGAGCGGCGCCACACCCGGGGCAAGATCGTCCTCATCCCCTGACCCTGGGCCGGGCGGCGGCGTTCAGTAGCCGATCGCGTCGGCCGCCACCTCTCGCATGGACGACGCCGTCGCGGCCGGCAGGTAGAGGTCGGCGGCATTCCGCGGCGACTCGCGGAAGAGGATGCCGTAGAGCGTCGCGGCGTCCAGGTAGATCGCCGTGTCGTTCGGGTGCTTGCCGTCGGCCACGATCAGGTACGACGTGCCCTTCGAGGCGATGACGGCCTCGAACTCGTCGCTGATGGGCGCCACCAGGTTCGGCGTCGGCAGACCGCTCGACAGCGCCGTGTACCCGCTGTTGATCGCGGCGGTCTCCGCGGCGCGAGTAGCGAAGGGCGACGGGTCCACCAGCGCCCAGTCCTTGAAAAGCACCACCTTGCCGCCCGGCTTGAGGGCCCGGCCGAAGGCCGGGGCGTAGGTGTTCATCAGGGTGTCGGCCGCGCTCGCCGGATCGGTCGCGACGAGCGTGCTGTACTCCTGGAGCACGATGTAGTCGTACCTGGTCGCGCCGCTGAGAGCGGCCGTGACCTCGCCCGCGTCGTAGGTCTGCTGGAGCGTGTTGCCGAAGTGGATCACCTCGGTGACGCGCACCGTCCGGCCGGCCGCCGTCGCCATGTGCCGCACCAGCGCCAGGGTGTCCTCACCGGTCGCGGCTGTCGCGGTCCCCAACAGGCTGTTGCCGACGAAGAGCACGTCGAGGGCGGGCGCCGCGACCGCGGTCGCCGAGACGCTGAAGTGGACCACCAGCGGCGCGCCCTTCGCGCCACCCGTCGCGTCGGTTCCCGCGTACGCCTGGACGGTCAGCGTGTACGCGTCCGCGGTCGCCAGCAACGGGCAGTCGACGTAGTCGTTGCACAGGAAGTAGGGAGCGGTGTTCTCGGTGCGGGTGTACGACGAGCCCTTCGCCCCGGTGAGCGTGAAGGTGAGGCTCCCCGCGGTGGCGCCGTGGGCGAGGGACGCCTGGATGCTGAGATCGCGGTTGGCCAATTTGGTCAGGTCGACCACCGAGCCGTCCACCAGCGGGCTCAACCCCAGCACCGGCTTCTTGGAAACGTCGTTGACGAGGGCGACCCCGCCGACCGTGCTCCCCGTCCCGGGCGGCGCCGCGGCCGTCCCGTGGACCTGGAACTCCCAGATCGAGTAGCCGTAGGCCGACAGCGCCCGGGTGGTGAGGTTGATCCGCACGTACCGTGCCGTACCGGCCAGCGCGATGCCCTGCTGCCCGCCGGCGCCGGAGGTCGTGGCGTAGGCCTGGGTGTACGTGCCGCCGTCGGTCGAGAGCTGGATGGTGAAGGCCTTCGCGTAGGCGGCCTCCCAACTGATGTCGAGTTGGCTGACGGGGCCCGCGGCGCCCAGGTCGACCTGGAGCCACTGGGTGGCGGCGAATCCACTGGACCAGCGCGTTCCGCCGTCGCCGTCGACGGCGGCGGACGCCGGGGTGGCCGACGACTCCACGGAGGACACGGTGACGGCCTTGCCCTGCGAGACGATCACGTCGGCGGCGCGAGCCGGGGCCGTCGCGCCGGCGAGCAGGGCGCCGAGCAGGCTGAGCAGGGTGGCCGTGAGGGCGAGGATCCGCGCGGCGAGCTTTCGGCGGGAGGTGCGCGGCCGGTACGGAAGGGCGGGCGTCATGGGGTGACTCCTGGAGTGGGGGGCGCAAGAGCCGTTCTTGGTGCCGCCGCTGCCGTCCGGGGAGCGGCTTGAGAGCGCTCTCTGCACTCTGGACCTCGGTTTCGCGGCGTGTCAATGCCCCGTACCGGCCGTACCGGCCCGACGGCTGCCTCCCGTCGGCCCCCGACGGAGGGAAGCCGGGTCGTCGCCGGAGGGGAGCCGGGCGAACCGTCACCGCTGCGTGCCGGCGAGGGGTCTTCAGGTGTGGTTGACCGGGAGGACGTCAGGGGAGAGTGCGCCGGCCTGGGCGGCGGCCGAGGTCAGCCGGCGGCGGTGGTGGCGGCGGCACAGCACCTCGTAGCCGGTCTCGCCCTCGTCACGGTCCACGTCACCGATCACCACCTGCGCGCCCTCCACCACCATCACCCCGCCGACGGTCCTGGCGTTGTGGGTGGCGCGGGCGCCGCACCAGCACAGCGCCTCCACCTGGAGCGCCTCGACCCGGTCGGCGAGTTCGACCAGGCGCTGGGAGCCGGGGAAGAGGCGGGTCCTGAAGTCCGTGCTGATGCCGAAGGCGTAGACGTCCTTGTCGAGGTCGTCCACCACCCGGGCGAGCTGGTCGATCTGATCGGGCGCCAGGAACTGGGCCTCGTCCACGACGACGTAGTCCACCCGCCCGCCGCGGCTCATCGTCTCCACCACGAAACCGTAGAGATCCGTGTCGTCTGCCACCTCCACCGCTTCGGTGACCAGGCCGAGGCGTGAGGAGAGCTTGCCCTCGCCGGCCCGGTCGTCCCGGGTGAAGATCAGCGACTGGAGGCCGCGCGCGGTGCGGTTGTGGACGATCTGGAGCGCGAGCGTGCTCTTGCCGCAGTCCATCGTTCCGGAGAAGAAGACCAGTTCGGGCATGGGAAGGGCGACGGCCTTTCGGTGGACGACGATTGCGGCCCGCTGGTGGACGCGTGACCTCAGGAGCGTACTTCCAGCAGGGGGACGAGCTGCTCGACGGGGGCCAGCGAGCCGTGCAGCCCGACCATCTTCGACTCCCCCGGCTCGGTGCGGTTGGCGACGATGGCCATGACGTCACTGGACGCCGCCACCACATCGCCGATCCGGCCCAGCACCCGGGCCTCGGGGCGCGGCCCGAACCAGCCCGCCGCGACCGCCTCTTCGCGGCCCGCCACCCACATCCGGTCGCCGAGCACCTCGCGCCACACGGCGAGCACGTCGGCGGCGGCGCCCGGCACCGCGTAGACGTGCCGGGCCCGGCCCTCGCCGCCGAGCACCGCCACACCGGCCCGCAGCTCCCAGTCCTCGTCGAAGTCGATGCGCGACTCCTCGTCGAAGGGGACGTCGAGCATGCCGTGGTCGGCGGTGACGTAGAGGGCGCTGCGCGGCGGCAGTTGCTCGGCCAGCCGGCGCACCAGCCGGTCCACCATGGTGAGCTGGCCGCGCCAGGCGTCGGAGTCCACGCCGTGCCGGTGGCCCATGGAGTCCAGCTCGCTGTAGTACGTGTAGACCAGGGTGCGGTCGGCGGCGGCCAGCCGGTCGGCGGCCAGGTCCATCCGCTCCTCGCCGGTCAGCCGTCCGTGGAAGACACCACCCGACAGCGCGACCTTGGTCAGCGGGGTGTTGACGAAGGCGGGTGAGGAGACCTGGCAGGTGGCGATCCCGGCGGCGTCGGCCAACTGGAAGACGGTGGGGTGCGGCTGCCAGTGGGACGGGGACACCCACGGCTGCCAGCGCAGGTTGTTCATGAGCTGGCCGGTGTCCGGGTTGAGCGTGGTGTAGCCGGCCAGACCGTGCCCGCCGGGCGGCAGTCCGGTACCGATCGACGCCAGCGACACCGCGGTGGTGGCCGGGAAACCCGCGGTGATCGGCCGGCCGGTGCCGCCGCGCGAGGTGCCGAGCAGCGAGGTCAGGTACGGCGCCTCGTCCGGGTGGGCCAGGATCTGCTCCCAGCCGAGGCCGTCCACCAGGAAGACGCAGACCCGGTCGGCGGGGGCGAGTTCGAGGCCGGTGGTCGGCAGTCCGGGCACGCCGGCGGTCGCGAGGGCGGCGGGGATGACGTCGCACAGCGCGCCGGCGCCGTACTGCGGGACGGGCGCGCTTCGGAGGTCGAGCGGCTCGGGGCCGTACTCCTGGGGGAGCGGGTGGGCCATCAGTCGGTCGCCGCGGTCGCCTCGGAGAGCGCCTGGGCGAAGGCCAGCGTCTGGCGGACCGCGTCCGGGCCGTCACCGGCCTCGCTGACCCGCAGCGACAGGTCGTCGGCGGTGGAGGACCCGGTGTAGCCGTGGTCGGCCTCGCAGTTGGGGTCGCCGCAGGCGGCCGGCTCCAGGTCGAGCCGGGAGACGGCGCCCCAGCCGATGGTGAGCACCACCTCGCGGGGCAGGGTGCCCGGTTTGTAGGACTCGGGGTTGGCGACGACCCGGCTGACCACGACCGAGGAGATCCGGCCGATCTTCACCGATTCGGTGGACGTGGTGGCGTACGGGCTCGGCGAGGTGTCGTCCGCGGCCTGCTCGTCGGTGTGGCTGACCAGGAACCGGCCGGCGGTGAGCACCAGGACGGTGACGTGCCGGCGGACCTCGTTGGCGTCGAAGGTCGTCTCCTGGTGGACCAGGTAGGCGGAGACCTCCTCACCGCCGACCGCCGCCTCGACGGCCTCGGCCACCAGGGCTGGGTAGTAGCCGCTGCGCTCGATCGCCGTCCGCAGGCCCTGTGTCGTGGTACCGCTCTTCGCCATGACGACCATCCTAAGGGCGCGGACCGCGCGGGCGGCTCCCGCGGCGGGCGGCTGCTCGAAGCCGGCGGGCGCGCCGGAGCCGCCGAGGTCCCGCCAGGTCGTTCACCGTCGCCGGGCGTCGTCGGCTTTCGTTGCCCTTGGTCGGCCGCAGCCGGCCGCCGTCAGCCGCCACCCACCGTCGCCCGCCGTCCCTCCACGGCGCACCAGGGCTGCGTACGGCTCACAGCGAGGCCAGCGCCCGCGGCCCCAGGTCGGTACGGGCCGGCGGCTTGGCCAGCCGGACCCAGGCGCCGAGCACGGTCAGGCCGCGCGGCGCGACCACCACCGGTTCCAGGTCGACCGCGACGACCTCCGGCAGGTCGTCGGCGAGCATCGACACCCGGAGCAGCAGTTCCTCCAGGGCCACCGTGTCCACCGGCTCCGCGCCGCGCCAGCCGAAGAGCAGCGGTGCCGCCTTGACCGAGCGGATCAGCTCGGACACATCGCGTTCGGTGGCCGGCACCAGCCGGTGGGCGACGTCGCCCAGCAGTTCGGACGGCGCCCCGGCCAGGCCGAAGGAGAGCAGCGCCCCGGCGGCCGGGTCCACCATGGCGCGGATCACCGTGTCCACCCCGCGCGGCGCCATCGCCTGCACGACGGGGCGCAGTTCGGCGGGGTCGCCGAGCCGCGTGGTCAGTTCGGCGTAGGCGCGCCGCAGGTCGCCCTCGTCGGCGAGGTCGAGCCGTACGCCGCCGAGGTCGGCGCGGTGCCGCAGGTGCGGGGCAGTGGTCTTGAGTGCCACGGGATAGCCGAGGCCGGCCGCGGCGGCCACCGCCGCCTCGGGGTCGGGGGCCGGCAGCGCGCGCCGTACCCGGATGCCGTAGCGGCCGAGGAGCCTCGCGGTGTCCTCGTCGGAGAGCACCGTGTCGGGGCGCGGGGACCCGTCGGGGGGCAGCAGCCGGCGGACGTCTTCGGCGGCCGCCGCCATCTCGATGTCGTCGAACTCCGGCACCCGGCCGGGGGTCGCGGAGGTGGCTCGCCAGGCGGCGTATCCGGCCGCCTCGGCGAGCGAGCGCACCGCCCGGTCGGGGGCCGGGTAGACGGGGACCGGGGCGCCGGGGCCCTCGGCAGCGCCGAGCCGGTCGGCCATGGCGTCCAGCGCGAGGT
Organism: Streptomyces sp. NBC_01190; assembly: GCF_045039895.1. Classification (NCBI taxonomy): domain Bacteria; kingdom Bacillati; phylum Actinomycetota; class Actinomycetes; order Kitasatosporales; family Streptomycetaceae; genus Streptomyces; species Streptomyces sp. NBC_01190. The sequence goes on along the minus strand of NZ_CP108580.1, from coordinate 6,333,303 downwards.
GCACGACGACCACGGGTTTGGCGGCGTCTGCCGCGGCGCGGCGCAGGGCGGCGGCGAGGGCCGGGTCGTCGCCGGATCCGTGGTCCTGGGTGGCGAGCGCCGGCTCCTGGGCGGCGGGTGCGGCCGGTGTACCGGGTGCGGCGGCTCCCGATCCGGCGCCCGACTCGACCCCGGGCTCGGCCGCCGATTCCGCCGCCGCCTCCGCGCCGACCCGCGGGATCACGGTGACCACCACCGCGTCGTTCGCCGGGTCGGCGAGAGCGGCGGTGAGCGCGGCGGCGATCTCCTCGGGCCCCGCTCCGGTGGGCAGGTCGACGGGGGCGGCGGCCCGCAGTCCGGCGCCGAGCGCGGCGTCGTACGTGAGCAGGCCGATGGACTCGGAGTTGCCGAGGATGCCGATCCGGTCGCCCGCCGGGAGTGGCTGGAGGGCCAGCAGCAGTCCGGCGTCCAGCAGTTCGGTGACGGTGTCGACCCTGATCACCCCGGCCTGGCGGAAGAGCGCGGCCACGGTGGCGTCGGGGATCCGGGTGACCGCCACCTGGTGCCCTGCCGGTACCGAGCCGCGGTGCAGCGCGCCTTTGACCACGACCACCGGCTTGACGGCCGCGGTCCGCCGGGCGAGCCGGGTGAACTTCCGCGGGTTGCCGAAGGATTCGAGGTACATCAGAACGGCGTCGGTCTCCGGGTCGTCCTGCCAGAACTGGAGCAGGTCGTTGCCCGAGACATCGGCGCGATTGCCCGCGGAGACGAAGGAGGAGGGTCCGGCCCCCCTGCGGTGCAGGCCGGAGAGGAGCGCGATGCCGATCGCCCCTGACTGGGTGAACAGGCCGAGCCGGCCGCGGTGCGGCATCTCCGGCGACAGCGAGGCGTTGAGGGCGATGTCGGCGGCGGTGTTGATGATGCCGAGGGTGTTGGGGCCGATCACCCGCATGCCGTGCCGACGGGCCTGCCGGACGAGTTCCCGCTGCCGGTCCCGTCCTTCCGGCCCGCTCTCCGAGTAGCCGGCGGTGACGACGACCAGACCGCGTACGCCGGCCTCGCCGCAGTCGGCCACCGCCTCGGGCACCCGGTCGGCGGGCACGGCGAGGATCGCCAGGTCCACGGGTGCGCCGATCGCGGCGACCGAGCGGTGGGCGGGGACCCCGTCCAGTTCGGCCCCGGGCCCGGCGGTGAGCGAGTGGTTGACCGCGTAGAGCCGCCCGGTGAAGCCGCCGGCCACGATGTTGCGCAGCAGGGTGCGCCCGACACCGCCGGGCCGCCGTCCGGCGCCGACCACCACGACCGAGCCGGGCCGCAGCAGCCGTCGCACCGAGCGGGCCTCGGCCCGGTGCTCGCGGGCCCGCATCACCTGGACCGACTCGTCGGTGGGTTCCAGATCCAGGTCGAGATGGACCGTCCCGTCGGTGAAGCTGTGCTGCTGGGTGTAGCCCGCGTCGGTGAAGACCTTGACCATCTTGCGGTTGTCGGGCAGGACTTCGGCGGTGAAGTGCAGGATGCCGCGCTCGCGGGCGACGGCGGCGATGTGTTCGAGCAGCGCGGAGGCGACGCCGCGGCCCTGATGGGCGTCCTGGACGAGGAAGGCGACCTCGGCGAGGGTGCCTGCCGGTCCGGTGGCGGGGCGGCCGTCGGGGGCGGTGCGGTCGTAGCGCACGGTGGCGATGAACTCGCCACCGGCGGTGGCGGCCAGGCCCACCCGGTCGTTGTAGTCGTGGTGGGTGAAGCGGTGCACATCGCGGTCGGACAGCCGCGGGTAGGGCGCGAAGAAGCGGTAGTACTTGGACTCGTCGGAGACCTTCTCGTAGAAGTCGACCAGCTTCCCCGCGTCGTCCGGGCCGATCGGCCGGATATGGGCGATCCCGCCGTCGCGCAGCACGACGTCCGCCTCCCAGTGGACCGGGTACGGGTGGGCCGACTGCTCCGTCATGGCCCCAGCGTATGCGGGCGCGCCCCACTCGCGTCGTCGGCGCGTTACGGGCACTCTGGGGGGCACTGATCGATCCGAAGGGGCACACCATGGCTGAGCGCCGCGTCAACGTCGGCTGGCCCGAGGGGCTGCACGCCCGCCCGGCGTCCATCTTCGTCCGCGCGGCGATGGCGGCCGGCGTGCCGGTCACCATCGCCAAGGCGGACGGCGTCCCGGTCAACGCGGCGTCCATGCTGGCCGTGCTGAGCCTCGGCGCGCAGAGCGGCCAGGAGGTCGTGCTCGCCGCCACGGCCGACGGCGCCGACGCCGCGCTCGACCGGCTGGCCAAACTGGTGTCCGAGGGCCTCGACGAACTGCCGGAAACCGTCTGAGGCGGATCCGGCTGCCGATACCCGGCCCGGCGCCGGTACGCGGTGGGCCCGCACCGGCCGGCGGCATATTTCTGGCCACGGCCATCCCGTGCGCAGCAGAATTCAGCGGTATCGGGCATTCCCCCATGGAATGCCCGGTACCGCTTTTTCGCATTTACGGGAGCCGCAATTCTATGACCTTGTATACGGTGCGAATGTTAAGCGCGACGGCGCACCGCGTTTACGGGATGTTTCAGGATCCTCACCGCGGCGGCCCGCTCCACGTGGACGGCGGCCAGCCGGCGGGCCCGTTCGGCGTCGCCCCGCGCCACCGCGTCCACGATCGCCGCGTGCTCCTCCCAGGACTCCACCGCCCGGCCGGTGCCCCCGTCGCCGTACACCCAGGCGATCTTGTGCCGGAGCTGAGTGAGCAGCGCGGCCAGCGTCGGACTGCCCGAGGCCTGCGCCAACGTCTCGTGGAACCAGCCGTTGAGCGACGGCAGGTCCGACAACTGGCCCTGCACCGCTCGCTCCTGGCCGAGCCTTACCAGGCCGCGCAGCACCTTCAGATGTGCCTCGGTGCGGCGCTGGGCGGCGCGCGCGGTGCCCAGCGGCTCCAGCAGGCCGCGTATCTCCAGCAGGTCGGCCGCCTCCTGCTCGGTGGGCTCGGCCACCGAGGCGCCGGCGTGCCTGCGGGTCCGGACGAACCCCTCGGACTCCAGGGTGCGCAGCGCCTCGCGCACCGGGACCCGGGAGACGCCGTAGCGCTGGGCGAGCAGCTCCTCGGTCAGCCGGCTGCCCGGCGGGAAGAAACCACCGACGATGTCGTCGCGGATGGCCGTACACACCACCTGGGCGGAGATACGCCGCCCCGCGCCGTCCGCGCCGTTCACGTCCGGTTCCGCATCGCCGACTCCGTTTCCTTCCCCGTTTGTGCCGTGACTCTATTCCAGCACACCCGGAAATGGGAAAGCACCCCTGGAATTCTTGGATTGTTTTTGGACAGCGGGGGCGCTTTCGGGCGGGCGGGACGCGCGGAACCCCGGCGCACGAGGGCGGCCGGGGTCCCGGACGGGCCGCCCGGGGCCGGTCACCACGCGGGTGGCCGGGCCCGGGCGAGCGCTCAACTGACGACGCTCACCTCGCCGATGCCCAGCTCACGGACCGGCTCGGCGATCGTGGCGGCGTCGCCGACCAGGACCACCACCAGCCGGTCGAGCGGGAAGGCGTTCACCGCGGCGGCGGTCGCCTCCACGGTGCCGGTGGCCGCGAGCCGGGCGTACAGACTGGCCTGGTAGTCGTCCGGCAGCTCCTGCTCCACCTGGTCGGCGAGGGTGTCGGCGACGGCGGCGGCCGTCTCGTAGCGCAGCGGCGCGACCCCCACCAGGTTCTGCACCGCGACGTCGCGCTCCTCCTCGGTGAGGCCGCCCTCGGCGAGGGTGCGGATCACCTGCCAGAGGTCGGCGAGCGCCGGACCGGTCGCCTCGGTCGCCACCGAGCCGCTGATCGCCAGCAGCGCGCCGCCGGTGCCGTCGGAGGAGCTCAGCAGCACCTGGCTGAGGGCCCGCACCCCGTAGGTGTAGCCCTTCTCCTCACGCAGCACCCGGTCGAGCCGGGAGGTGAGGGTGCCGCCGAGGCAGTAGACGCCGAGCACCTGGGCCGCCCACACCGGGTCCTGACGGTCCGCCCCGGTGCGGCCGATCAGCAGCTGGGTCTGCACCGCGCCCGGACGGTCGACGATCACCACCCGCGCGTGGTCGTCCGAGACGAGCGCCGGACGGGGCCGCGGCACGGCCTCGCCGCCGGTCCAGCGGCCCAGGGTCGAGGCGACCAGGTCCGGCAGGTCGATGCCGGTGAAGTCGCCGACCACCACGGCGGTGGTCGTCGACGGCCGGACATGGGCCTCGTAGAACTCACGGACCGACGCCGCGTCGATGTTGCGGACGGTCTCCTCTGTGCCCTGGCGCGGCCGGGAGAAGCGCAGCTCGGCCGGGAACAGCTCCTTGGACAGCGCCATGGAGGCGCGGCGGGCCGGGTTGGCCAGCTCGTGCGGGATCTCGTCGAGCCGGTTGGCCACCAGCCGCTTGACCTCGTGCTCGACGAAGGCGGGCGCCCGGAGCGCTTCGGCGAGCAGGGCGAGCGCCTTGTCGAGCCGGGAGGCGGGTACTTCGAGGGACACCCGGACGGCCGCGTGGTCGGCGTGCGCCCCCAGGCTGGCGCCGCAGCGCTCCAGCTCGGCGGCGAACTCCTCCGCGGTGTGCTCGTCGGTGCCTTCGGACAGTGCCCTGGCCATGATGGTGGCCACACCGTCCAGGCCGGCCGGCTCGGCGTCCAGCGGCGCGGCCAGCAGCACCTCGACCGCGATGACGCGCTGGCCGGGGCGGTGACTGGTGAGCAGCGTCAGCCCGTTGGGCAGGGTCCCCCGCTCAGGGGCGGGGAACGCCCACGGCCTGGGCTCCCCCGGCTGCGGCTGTGGGTGGAAGGTCATGACGGCCGCGGTGTCGCTCACGCTTCGCTCTCTTCCTGGTGGGTGCCGTCGGCGGCGTCGTCGCCCGCCGCGGCCTGGGCGCCCTCGGCGCCTTCGGGGTCCGCCTCGCCCTGGTCGCCGCCGCCGGTCGGCTCATAGACCAGCACCGCCCGGTTGTCGGGGCGCAGCCTGGCCGCGGCCACCGCCTTGACCTCCTCGGGGGTGACGGACAACACCCGCTGCACCGCGGTCAGGGCGAGCTGCGGGTCGCCGAAGAGCACCGCGAACCGGCACAGTTCGTCGGCCCGCCCGGCGACGGTGGCCAGCCGGTCGAGCCACTCCCGTTCGAGCTGTGCCTGGGCCCGCTCCATCTCCTCGGGCGTCGGGCCCTGCTCGGCGAACCGGGCCAGCTCCTCGTCCACCGAGGCCTCGATGGTGGGCAGCTCGACACCGGAGGACGCCTTGACGTCCAGCCAGCCGAGCGAGGGTGCCCCCGCCAGCCGCAGCAGCCCGAAACCGGCCGTCACCGCCGTACGGTCGCGCCGTACCAGCCGGTTGTGCAGCCGGGACGACTCGCCGCCGCCCAGCACCGTCAACGCCAGATCGGCGGCGTCCCCCTCCCGGGAGCCGTCGGGGGGCAGCCGGTAGGCGCCCATCAGGGCGCGGGAGGGCACATCCTCCTCGACCACCTCGCGCAGTTGGCCGCCCATGGTCTCCGGCAGCGAGCCGTCCCTCGGCTCGGGCTTGCCGTCGTGGGCGGGGATGCTGCCGAAGTACTTCTCGATCCAGGCCAGCGTCTGCTCCGGGTCGATGTCGCCGACCACCGAGAGCACCGCGTTGCCGGGCGCGTAGTACGTACTGAAGAACGCCCGCGCGTCCTCCAGCGAGGCCGCGTCCAGGTCGGCCATGGAACCGATCGGGGTGTGGTGGTAAGGGTGGCCCTCGGGATAGGCGAGGGCGGTGAGCCGCTCGAAGGCGGTGCCGTAGGGCACGTTGTCGTACCGCTGGCGGCGCTCGTTCTTCACCACGTCCCGCTGGTTGTCCAGGCTCTCCTGGTCCAGCGCGGTGAGCAGGCTGCCCATCCGGTCGGCTTCGAGCCACAGCGCCAGTTCGAGCTGGTGGGCGGGCATCGTCTCGAAATAGTTGGTGCGTTCGAAGCTCGTGGTGCCGTTGAGGGAACCGCCGGCCGCCTGCACCAGCTCGAAGTGGCCGTTGCCCTTCACGCTGGCCGAGCCCTGGAACATCAGGTGCTCGAAGAGGTGGGCCAGGCCGGTGCGGCCCGTCACCTCGTGCCGCGAACCGACGTCGTACCAGAGGCAGAGAGCCGCGACCGGGGTGAGGTGGTCCTCGGAGAGCACCACCCGCAGGCCGTTCGCCAGGCGGTGCTCGGTGGCTTTCAGGCCGCTGGAGTGTGCCTCCGGGGTGGCCGTGTGACCCATGGGCAAGCTGTCCTTCCGGTCGCGTGCGCGTGACTGCGTAGAGTGCTGCCACTCTAGGGAAGCGAGCCGGGAGCATGCGAAGTTCCCGGTGACGGCGCGCTCACGACGGCCGGTGGTCGGAGCTGTCGGTGGCGCGGTCCACAATGGTCGGCAGCAGTCCTCCCGCCCGGACCAGGGGCACAAGTCCCGCGGGTCCGGCAGCAGTCCCCCGGTCCAGACGAAGGAGCGCCGCCGAGATGGCCCGCCGCACGACGAAGACCCCGCCGCCAGACGACGATTTCGAGGAGCGCATCCTCGACATCGACGTCGTGGACGAGATGCAGGGCTCCTTCCTTGAGTACGCCTACTCGGTGATCTACTCGCGCGCGCTGCCCGACGCCCGCGACGGCATGAAGCCGGTGCATCGACGGATCATCTACCAGATGAACGAGATGGGCCTGCGCCCCGAGCGGGGGTACGTCAAGTGTGCCCGTGTCGTCGGCGAGGTGATGGGCAAGCTGCACCCGCACGGCGACTCGTCCATCTACGACGCCATGGTGCGGATGGCGCAGCCCTTCTCCCAGCGGCTGCCGCTCGTCGACGGCCACGGTAACTTCGGCTCGCTCGACGACCTGCCGGCCGCGATGCGGTACACCGAGGCCCGGATGTCCGGCCCGGCCCAGCTCATGGTGGAGTCGATCGACGAGGACACCGTCGACTTCGCGCCGAACTACGACGGTCAGGAGCAGGAGCCGGGCGTCCTGCCGTCGGCCTACCCCAACCTGCTGGTCAACGGCGCGTCCGGGATCGCCGTCGGTATGGCCACCAACATGCCGCCGCACAACCTGGGCGAGGTCATCGCCGCCGCCCGCCATCTGATCCGGTATCCGGGCGCCGATCTCGACGCGCTGATGCGCTATGTGCCGGGGCCCGACCTGCCGACCGGCGGCCGGATCATCGGCCTTTCCGGCATCAGGGACGCTTACGAGAGCGGGCGCGGCACCTTCAAGATCCGCGCCACGGTGTCGGTCGAGGACGTGACGGCCCGCCGCAAGGGCCTGGTCGTCACCGAACTGCCGTTCACCGTCGGCCCCGAGAAGGTCATCGCCAAGATCAAGGACATGGTCGGCGCCAAGCGGCTCCAGGGCATCGCCGACGTCAAGGACCTCACCGACCGCGAGCACGGCCTGCGGCTGGTCATCGAGATCAAGAACGGCTTCAACCCCGAAGCCGTCCTCGAACAGCTCTACAAGCTGACGCCGATGGAGGACTCCTTCGGCATCAACAACGTCGCCCTGGTGGACGGACAGCCGCTCACCCTGGGCCTGCGGGAGCTGCTCCAGGTCTACGTCGACCACCGCTTCGTGGTGGTGCGCAGGCGCAGCGAGTTCCGCCGCACCAAGCGCCGTGACCGGCTGCACCTGGTGGACGGTCTGCTGGTCGCCCTGGTCGACATCGACGAGGTCATCGCCATCATCCGGGCCAGTGAGAACGCGGCACAGGCCAAGGAGGGGCTGATCGCGCGCTTCGGCCTTTCCGAGGTCCAGACGCAGTACATCCTCGACACCCCGCTGCGCCGGCTGACCCGCTTCGACCGGATCGAGCTGGAGTCCGAGCGCGACCGGCTCAACGCGGAGATCACCGAGCTGACCCGGATCCTGGACTCGGACGCGGAGCTGCGCAAGCTGGTCTCCGCCGAACTGGCCGCCGTCGCCAAGCAGTACGGGACCGAGCGTCGTACGGTGCTGCTGGAGTCGGCGGACACCCCGGTCGCGGCGGTGCCGCTGGAGGTCGCCGACGATCCCTGCCGGGTGCTGCTCTCCTCGACCGGCCTGCTGGCCAGGACCGCAGGCACCGGCGAGCTCGGCGAGGACGACGGCAGGCGGGCCAAGCACGATGTGATCGTCTCCGCGGTGCCGACCACCGCCAGGGCCGACATCGGCGCGGTGACGTCCTTCGGGCGGCTGCTCCGGCTGACCGTCATCGATCTGCCGATGCTGCCGCCGACCGCGGGCCCGCCCTCGCTCGCCGGGGGCGCCCCGATGACCGAGTTCCTGACCCTGCAGGACGGCGAGCGGGTGCTGTGCCTGACCACGCTCGACGAGGCCTCCCCGGGGCTCGCGCTCGGCACCGCCCAGGGCGTGGTCAAGCGGGTCGTGCCGGACTACCCGGCGGGCAAGGACGGTCTTGAGGTCATCGGCCTCAAGGACGGCGATCAGGTGGTCGGCGCGGTCGAGTTGCGCACCGGGGACGAGGACCTGGTCTTCATCACCGACGACGCGCAACTGCTGCGCTACCCGGCCGCGCAGGTGCGGCCCCAGGGCCGTCCGGCCGGCGGGATGGCGGGCATCAAGCTCACCGAGGGCGCGAAGGTGATCTCCTTCACGGCGGTGGACCCGGCGGCGGACGCGGTGGTGTTCACCGTGACCCGCGAGGAGGGGACGCTGGAGGGCGCCGCGCAGGGCACGGCCAAGCTCACGCCGTTCGACCAGTATCCGCGCAAGGGGCGGGCCACCGGCGGTGTCCGCTGCCAGCGGTTCCTGCGGGGCGAGACCGGTCTGGTGCTGGCCTGGGCCGGGCCTACGCCGGTCCGTGCGGCGACGGCGACCGGCGCGCCTGCCGAGCTGCCGCCGAAGGACCCGCGGCGCGATGGGTCGGGGGTGCCGCTGGTGAAGCCGGTGGCGGTGCTGGCGGGGCCGGTATAGCGGGGGCTTGGCGGGCTTGGCACCGGACGAACGGGCGGCTCGGCGCGGCGGCTGGGCTGGGGTGCGCGGTGGCTGGGCCGGGGGGTGAGTGCCGGGCGGGCGGCTGGCCGGTGAGCGCCTGGTGCGGCCTGAGGCCCTAAGCTCGGCGGCGTGATCACGTGTACGAAGGCGTCCGCCGTGCTGGGTGAGGCGCTGGCCGGCACCGCGGCGGTGGCCCGCACCTGGCTGTTGCTTGAGCAGCCGGGTCCGTGGGGCGCGAAGGCTCTCAGGTCGAGCCGGCTGGACCCCGTGGTGGGGCGCGAACTGGAACGGCTGGCCGAAGGCACGGGGGTGCGGGTCGCGCTGATCCGGCGCCCCGGCCCGCACGCCGACCGGCACCGGCCCAGTCGCCGCCGGGTGCTGCTGGCCCATACCTCGCCGGACAACCCCTGGGTGCGTACCGCCGACCTGACGGACCCGGCCGAGCTGACCGCACTGGACTTCGCAGCGCTCGGCTCAGGGTCACCCGGCGATTTCGGCGCGCCCCACCGGGGAGCGCCGATCGCCCTGGTCTGCACGAACGGCAGACGTGACCGCTGCTGCGCGGTCCACGGCCGACCGCTTGCCGATGAGTTGGCGGCTTCGGGTGACCACGAGGTCTGGGAGATCACCCATCTCGGCGGGCACCGTTTCGCGCCGACCATGCTCGTCCTGCCGCATGGCTACACCTATGGCCGCCTCGACGGTCACCACGCCAAGGACATCCTTGAGTCGGCGCGGGCCGGCCGGGTCGTGGTGACCGGCTGCCGGGGCCGGTCCGCGTGGGACCGGCCGGGGCAGGCGGCCGAGTTGGCGATACGGGAACTGACCGGCGAGGCGCGGGCCGACGCGCTCACAGTGGCGCGTACGGACCCGGCTCCCGACGGGTGGACCGTCCGTCTCGCTCACCTCGACGGCCGGGTCTGGCAGGTCGCGGTGGCCAGACTCCCGGCGCTGCCGCCCCGTCCGGAGAGTTGCGGTGCGCCCCTCGGCACACCGGAGCAGATGGCGGTCACCGGCATCGAGCAGGCCGAGGGGCACTGAGGCACCGTCGACCGGAGGCCGACCGGGGCCGGCCGGGTGAGGGTCAGCTCGGAGCGAGACGGGGCGGGCGGCGGTCAGGCGGCGCCCGCGCCGGTGAGCGAACGGACCTCCGTCTCGGCGTACTTGCCCTCGTCCGCGAGCTCCGGCGACAGCACCGTGCCCACCCACCCCATCAGGAAGCCGAGCGGAATGGAGACCAGCCCGGGGTTCTCCAGTGGGAAGACATGGAAGTCGACCCCGGGGAAGAGGGCGTCGGGCCGCCCGGACACCACGGGCGAGAGCACCACCAGCAGCAGCGCCGGTACCAGTCCGCCGTAGATCGCCCAGACCGCGCCGCGCGTGGTGAAGCGGTGCCAGAAGAGGGAGTAGAGCAGCGCGGGCAGGTTCGCCGAGGCGGCCACCGCGAAGGCGAGTCCGACCAGGAAGGCGATGTTCTGGCCCTGGGCGAAGAGGCTGAGCACGATCGCCACCGCCCCGATGCCGACCGCCGCGAACCTGGCCACCCGCACCTCCTCCTCGATCTCCCCCTCCGGATCGCGGGCGTGCCGGCCGCCCTGCTTGGCCGGAGCGTTGGGTGTGCGCCAACTCGCGTAGAGGTCGTGCGCCACGGAGGCCGAGGAGGACAGCGTGATCCCGGCGACCACCGCGAGGATCGTGGCGAAGGCCACCGCGCCGACGATCGCGAACATCACCGTGCCACCGGTGGTCCCCGACCCGCCGCCCAGAATCTCGGCGAGCAGCGGCACCGCGGTATTGCCCGCCGCGTTGGAGTCCCGCACCGTGTCGGAGCCGACCACCGCGGCGGCGCCGAATCCCAGCACGATCGTCATCAGATAGAACGTCCCGATCAGCCCGATCGCCCACACCACCGAGCGGCGGGCCGAACGCGCCGTCGGCACCGTGTAGAAGCGCGACAGGATGTGCGGCAGCCCGGCCGTGCCCAGCACCAGCGCCATACCGAGGCTGATGAAGTCCAGCCGCGAGGTGGCGTTCGTCCCGTACTTCAGTCCGGGGGCCAGGAACGCGTCGCCCCGCCCGCTGCCGGCCGCCGCCGACCGCAGAAGCGCCCCGAAGTCGCCGTGGAAGCGGACCATCACCATGACGGTCAGCGTGATCGTGCCGCCGATCAGCAGCACGGTCTTGACGATCTGGATCCAGGTGGTGGCCCGCATGCCGCCGAAGGAGACATAGAAGACCATCAGCGCGCCGACCCCGACCACCGTCCAGGCCCGTACTCCGCTGCCGCCACCGCCGCCGAGCAGCAGTCCCACCAGGCTGCCGGCGCCCACCATCTGGGCCACCAGATAGAGGATCGAGACAGTCACCGAGGCGGTGCCCGCGGCGATCCGCACCGGCCGCTGCTTCATCCGGGCCGACAGCACGTCCGCCATCGTGTAGCGACCGCAGTTGCGCACCAGCTCGGCGACCAGCATCAGCACGACCAGCCACGCCACGAAGAAGCCGACCGAGTAGAGCAGGCCGTCGTAGCCGAAGAGCGCGATCAGTCCGGAGATCCCGAGGAACGACGCCGCCGACATGTAGTCGCCGGCGATCGCCAGGCCGTTCTCCATCGGGGAGAAGAGCCGTCCACCGGCGAAGAACTCCACCGAGGAGCTCCGCCGCCGTCCCGCCCAGGCGGTGATCGCAAGGGTCACCGACACGAAGACGGTGAAGAGCACGATGGCCAGGCCCTGGTGCTCCCCGGCCGAGTCCGCCAGATACCGCGCGGCCAGATACCTGCTGCCGGCCGGCTGCCCGGCCCACTGCGACGCCGTCACCGCACCCGCTCCTGTCCGGTCCTGGTGGCCAGCGTCCACCGCAGATCAAGCGCTGCCCGGTCCCGGTTCAAACGAGCGTGCCGTGCGTACGCCCACGTCAGCAGAAAGGTGCTGGCGAACTGCGCCAGCCCGGCGGCCAGGGCCACATTCAGCTCGCCGGCCAGCCGATGGGCCATCAGCCGCGGCGCGGTCGTCGCCGCCACCACGTAGAGCAGGTACCAGCTCACGAACCCCGCCGCCACGGGGAAGACGAATCTCCGGTACCGGTCCCGTACTTCCTGGAACTCCTCGCTGTGCTGCACTTCCAGATAGACCGCCGCCCGGTCGCCGACCGCCGCGGTCCCGCTGTGCTCCGGGCGAGCCCCCGCCGCCCACTCCGGGGCCTGCTGCTGCTCCGGCAACCACAGGCCGGCCGCCGCCCCCGCCTCCTGCCAGGGGTCGTCCACCCGCAGCATCGCCGGGTCACCCCCGTCGCGCTTGTCCACCGAACTCTCCTCGTTCCACCGGCCGATCGACCATGTGACCAATCATGGACAGTTCGGGAAGATCCAGATAGATCCAGCCGAAACCTTCACCTCATCAGGTGATGCCGTGCCGGTAGGCATAACCGACGGCCTGCGCGCGGCTCCGGACCCCGGTCTTGGCGAAGAGATTGTTGATGTGTGTCTTCACCGTGGCCATGCTGACCTGGAGTCTCGCGGCGATCTCCGTATTGGACAGCCCGTCCGCGACCAGCGCCAGCACTTCCGCCTCCCGCCCGGTCAGCCCGTCCGGCAGGTCGCGCCGCCCCCGCTCCCCCGGTCCGGGGCGGCCGCCGGCCAGCCCCCCGCCGGCCCCGCCTCCCGCACCCACACTCGCCGGGACGCCGCCGGACACACCCCCCGCACCACCACCGGCGCCCCGGGCCGCCCCGGCACCCGCATCCCCGACCGCGCCGGACCCCAGCGCCGCCCACGCGTCCAGCACCCGGCTCTGCACCATCGGCGACAGCCCCGCGCCGCCGGCGCCCACCTCGGCGATCGCCCGGGCGATCTCCTCCCCTCCCGCGTCCTTCGTCAGATATCCGCGCGCCCCGGCCCGCAACGCCGGAAAAAGCGAGTCGTCGTCCACGAACGTCGTCAGCACCACCACCTGCGTCCCCGGATGCTCCGCCCGGATCCGCCGGGTCGCCTCCACCCCGTCGCAGCGGGGCATCCGCAGATCCATCAGCACCACGTCCGGCCGCGACTCCGCCACCAGCCGCACCGCCTCCTCCCCGTCGGCCGCCGCCCCCACCACTTCGATACCGGGCAGCAGCCCCAGCAACATCACGATCCCTTCGCGCACCACCGTCTGGTCGTCCGCGACCACCACCCGCGTCACGCGGGCACCCGCAAGCGCACCATGAAGCCCTCCTCCGCCGGTCCGGCGTCCAGCGCGCCGCCCAGCAGTTCGGCGCGCTCCCGCATCCCCATCAGACCGTAGCCCGCGCCGGAGACCCCCAAGGCCTTGTCCACAGGGGCCTTTCGACCGAAGTCCCGGAACTCCAGTTCCACCTCCGCCGGCCGGTACTCCAGCCGCAGCGCGACCTTCGCCCCGGGCGCGTGCTTGCGAACGTTGGTCATCGCCTCCTGCGCCACCCGCCGCAGGGCCAGCCCCGCCTCGGCCGGCAGCCCTCGCGGCTCCCCCGTCACCTCCAGCCGGGCACCCTCGGAAGCGACCAGTTCCCGCAGGAATTCCTCCACCGGCGCCAACTCCCCTCGCAGCGCGGACAGCGCCTGCCGGGTCTCGGCCAGCCCCTCCCGACCCATCCGCCGGGCCGCGATCACCCGCTCCAGCACCACCTCCCGCTCCGCCCCCGCCTCGATCAGCATCCGGGTCCCCTCCAGATGCAAGGTCTGCGCGGACAGGCTGTGCGCGAGCACGTCGTGGATCTCCCGGGCGATCCTGGCCCTTTCGGCCAGCGCGGCCGACTCCGCCTCGGCCGCCCGCGCCGCCCGCTCCTGGGCCAGCAGCCGCTGCGTCTGCCCCCGGGCCTCCGCGTCCAGCCGGACCGTGTACCCGCCCAGGGCAAGGCCCAGCGCGGTGAGGACGGAACCCAGTGTGTGCTCCCCGCTGTCCAGCACCCCGAAGAAGCTCAGCGCCGCGGCGGCCAGCGGCACCCCGGCGGCCAGCGGCAGCCGCTCGATGGCGATCACCGCACTGCCGCACCACAGGACCGCCGCGGCTGTCGGCGAGCCGACCAGGTGTGCGAGTCCGCCGCCCGCGGTGAGCAGCAGGATCAGCCCGACCCCGGCCCCCAGCCGGTGCCGCAACGTCACGTGGAAATACTTCCGAACCGTGGCGTAGGCGACCGCCAGCCCGGCCAGCGCCGCCGCCGTCTGCCACGGGTTGAGCCCTCCCTTGGCGACGATGCCCCAGACTGCGACGGCGACCAGCCCCGCGCGCATGCCCCGGGCCACCCGTTTGCGGGCCACCTGCCTGCCCTCTCGGGAGAGGGCCTCCTGCGACGGCCATGCTGTCAAGCTGCTCATGACACCGAACGGTAGGACGGTCGCAGGGCCTGAGCCCGGTGCAGCAGGGTCCCGCTGCGGATGAGCAAGGTCACAGCGACCGCGAGCAGGATCGAGTCGGAGTCCTGGTGGACGCCGTCGGCTGCGGCTATCGCGTACAGGCCGATCCGGAACGCTATGCCCAGCACCCACACGGTGATCGTGGCCCTGGTCCCCCGGGACCACACGGAGCCGTCCGACTCGGTCCATATCCGGGCGGTGGACGCCCAGACGACGCCCAGCACGGCGCCGACCAGCAGCTCGGCGGTGAGGAGCACCGCCGCCACCTCACGGTGATGGGGATCGATGAGGCCCCCGCCGCGCACGGCCAGCACGATGAGCACGCCCGGGATCAGCCACCATCGTCCGCCGTCGACGCGGCGGGGCCGAAGCTGGCGGGCGATCACCACGCCGATGACCGCCGCGATCAGCAGCGAATTGACCAGACCGGGCATGACGAGCGCCTCCGATGGGTGATCCGTACCTTCGACTAGGTGGGCGCCTCCGCTGCCCACCTAGTCGAAGGTACGGAAACCCGCAGGTCAGGGGATCAACCCGGGGATGGAAACTCTGCCTCCACCCCACGGTGGAGCAAGGGCCCCGCCTGACCGCCTGCCCCGCAGGACCGCCGAGTGGCCCCCGGTGGCGCTGACCGTGGCCGACCCGGTGTGCCCCCCGCCCGGCGCCGGCCATGCTGCCGCGGCCCCGGACAGCAAGGACCACTCCCGGCCCCAGGCGCCCCACGGCGAACGCCGTCGGCGGGCGACGCCCCGACCGGGCTCGCCCGCCGACGGCGTTCGGATGGGGGTCGGGCTCCGGCTCGCTCAGCGCGAGCCGGACCCGCTCGCCGGCATGGGAACCGTCGCGGGCCCCGGAACCCGCGCGGCGGTGCGAACCGTCGCCGGAGCCGGACCCCGTGATCGGAACCTCAGGCCGCCCGCCCCCGGCGTCGGCGTGCTCGTGGGAACCACCGGCGTGCGGTACGCCGGCTGGGAGGGGCGGCCGCCCCACCTGCACGGTGGCCGTCGCCGGGATCCGCTAGGAGGTACCCGTCGCGGTCACCGCGTACCGCCCCGGCCGCGTGCCCCGCGGTACCTCCACGGTCGCCTGGACCGCCCTGGACGAGGACACCGTCACCGTGGCGAAGGCGGCGGGGCCGGTGCCCAGCCTGACGGTCACCCGCTCCCCGGGGGTGAAGCCGGTGCCGGCGACGGCGACCGAGCTCCTGCCCTGGCCGTCGGAGACCACCGACGCCGTGACGGAAGGGTGCGCGGCCGGCCGCGCCACCGTCACCGTCACGGTGAACGTCCCGGTCGTGTTGGACAGCGTGTCCCAGACCGTCACACGCACCGTGTAGCTCTCCGGCTGCTGATAGGTGTGCTGCCCGCTCATCGCACCGGAGGCGCCGACCGCGGGGTCCTCCGGGACGGTTCCGTCGCCCCACTGGACCCGGCGCGAGCACCGGCAGCGCCAGCACTGCGGCCTCGCTCACCCACCGTCTCAGGGACAAGAGGTGGGCATGAGGGTGATGTGACACAACAGAGCCTTTCAGTGGTGGAGTTGCCGCGGCCGTCGCCTGCCGCGTGGGGGCACGCCGAGTGCCGGCTTCCGTCCGCCGCGCACGGAATCCGGCTCGCTGGTGCGGTACTTGCCCCGGTCTGCCGGTCCGGTCGCCGAAACCGGGTGGACGAGGATGGCGTCCGGGTGGCGGGCCGGGCGGCCGGGCGCCGGAGGCCGGCGCGGATGAGCCGGCCCATCGCCCTGAGGCGTGGCGTGGGGCGTCCGGTGCGGCATGTCCCGAGGTGTGTCCCACGATGTGTTCTGCGATGTGTCCTGCGGGCGCCAACCCTCATAGGCCGGGACGCTGTTCTCGGATCATGCGATAACTCCACGCGCGGGTAGGGGGTCGCGCGCCGGCGGACCCGGAGGGAAGCGCCGCTGGCGTCGCTCGCGTAGACAACGTTGTCAATATCTGTGAACGGAGAATGTGGTGTCGGGGTGGAACTGGGGGCCACCGCTGTGCGGGAGGAGGGACCAGAGTCGGGGAAGAGGCGGTGCTCTGGGTGAGGAGGGGCCCGGGCGAGACGGGCACCCCCGTGGGGCAAGCCGAAGTGCCCGACCACGGAGGGAGTGCTGCGCGTCGGCCGGCGAGCGCGGACGAGGCCGGGAACGGGAGCAGGAGCCGGAATCGGGAGCGGGGGCGCGGCCGTCGGCGGCCCCGGAACTCCTCGGCTGCGGGGCCCGAGCGGCGGGCCGGGTGGGGCGGCCTGGGCGGGGCCGACTGGTACGGCCCGGTGCGGCCCGCGCCTGCGCCCTCCATTGCTCAGTACTGAGAAACCGTATTCTCAAGGGTGAGCGCTCGGTCGACACGAGTCAACTCCTGCGTCACACGGGAAAGTTACTGCGCCCCCTCCCTTGACCCCCACTCGGAACGCTCCTACGTTGTGCGATGGAAAAACCATTGCTCTTTTGCGCAATGTTCTGCCGTACACAGGGCGGCGGGGTGCCGTAGGACGGGCGACTCCCCACCAACCGTGGTGGCGGCTGTCGTCATGCTCTACCCCCACCCGATTCTGGAGGGCATTTCGTCATGCGTGGATTCGCGCACCACCGACGCGGCCGGTCACTGACCGGCGTCGCCGGGCTTGGAGCCGCGGTACTGGCCGCGGCCTCGGTCGTGCTGACCGGGCCTCCGTCCGCTCACGCGGCTGCTTCCCCGTCCACCACTCTGGTGGTCAACGCCAGCCAGGTCCTGCGTCCGGTCACCCATGTGGCGACCGGTTCGCTCTACGGCCTGGCCAACGCGAACACCCCGGCCGACAACCTGGTCCAGGCGATCAAGCCGAACACCTTCGTGCAGAAGCCGCAGGGAGGCCGCCAGCAGCCGACCGGCGACATCCTCACCGTGGCCCCCAAGGCCGCCCGGGCCGGCGCCAAGGTCGTCAACCGCCTCTCGGACTACTACGCCGGCTGGCCCTACCAGTTCAGCTGGAGCAACTGGCTCAGCGTCGTCGACGACCAGATCGCCCAGACCAAGGCCTCGGGCATCACCAACCTCGCCGCCTACGCACCCTGGAACGAATCAGACGGCACCTGGAAGACCGCCAACGGCACCTTCGAGGACTTCTGGACCCGCACCTACCGCGAGATCCGCGCCAAGGACGCCACCACACCGATCCAGGGCCCGAGCTTCTCGGACAACATCGGCGACATGGACAACTTCCTCAAAAACGCCGTCGCCACCAACACCGTGCCCGACATCATCGCCTGGCACGAGCTGATCCGCTCCTCCAAGATCGCCGGCGACGTCGCCACCGTCACCTCCCTGGAGAACAAGTACGGCATCAGCCCCCGCCCCATCGCCATCGAGGAATACGCCGCCCCCGCCGAAGTCGGCATCCCCGGCGCCCTCGTCGGCTACATCGCCAAATTCGAACGCCTCGGCGTCCACGACGCCGAACTCGCCTTCTGGAACCAGTCCGGCGCCCTCGGCGACCTCCTCACCGGACAGGGCGGCAGCCCCAACGGCGCCTACTGGCTCTACAAGTGGTACGCCGACATGAACGGCTCCATGCTCGCCACCACGCCCCCCGCACAGACCGGCATCGACGGAGCCGCCTCCCGCACCAGCGCCGGCAACGAAGTCGACATCGTCTTCGGCGGCAGCTCCGGCGACTCCGCCGTCACCGTCAACGGACTCAACTCCCTGTCCGCCCTCGGCACCACCGTCCACGTCAAGGTCGAATACACCCCTTCCCGCGGACGCACGGTGGCCGTCTCCGGACCCACCACCCTGTCGGAGTCCAACTACTCCCTCAACAACGGCTCCATCACCGTCCCGGTGAACGCCAACAACACCTACGGCTACCACATCGTCATCACCCCGGCGGGGGGCACCACCACCGGCGGAACGACCACGGGCGGCACCACCACCGGCGGAACGACCGACGGCGGCACCACCACCGGCGGAACCGGCTCCTCGTCCTGCAAGATCACCGTCGCCCCGCAGACGTGGTCCGGCGGTTACACGGCCAATGTGACCGTGGCCAACACCGGCTCCACCACCGTCAACGGCTGGAAGCTCGGCTTCACCCTTCCCTCGGGCCAAGCCATCACCGGCGTCTGGAACGCCAGCATCAGCCCCTCCTCCGGCTCGGTGACCGCGACGAACCTGTCCTACAACGCCGAGATCCCACCCGGCGGCAACCAGTCGTTCGGCTTCCAGGGCACCGACAGCGGCAGCTACAGCCCGCCCACCGGCTTCACCCTGAACGGCACGGCCTGCACCTCCTGAGAACACCCGTGCCCGGGCGCTCCGTGCGCCCGGGCACGGGTGTGCCGCCTCCGGGTCCGGGCGGCTCCGCCCGCCGCCGGGCCCGGAGGCGGTCTCCGCCCCGACAGCCCGCCCACCAGCCCCGCCTCGCACACCCCGTCGACGCCCGGTCGGGAACCCGCCGCCGGCGGCGCTGAGCCCTCGCCGCCCCGGATGGGCACTCTTTGCTCGTGTCGGATCAGACGATGCTCGCCCTGTGGCGCTGCTGGAAACTCGTCTAAAAAGTCTGCCGGGCGGGGCTGGGGGTCGGCCTTTCCTGGCCCCGTAGGGGCGCTTGGGCGTCCGCGGGGTCGGGGTCTGGAGCGGGTTGCCCCCGGTCTCCGCCGGGGCTGGCAGCAGCCCGTTCCGGGTGTCGCGAAATACCGCCCGACCTGGCCTTTTGCCCCCTTCACCACTAGGTTCGCACGCGGTCGAAAGGGTGGCCGGGTGGACCGGACCGTACGTACCGTCGAGGATGTCCTCTCACTCTTGGACGGGCTGTTCGCATCCGAATCCGAGGCTGGCCGCTTGGCGACCGGTGACGGCGAGGACTTCTGGGATCGCTTCTACGCCGACCGGTCAAGGCCGGTCCCTTTCTTCGTGGCGAAGCCCGACGAGAACCTGGCCGCCTATCTCGACCAGGGCATGATCACTCCCGGTCGGGCCCTGGACCTGGGCTGCGGGGCGGGCCGCAATGCCGTCTTCCTCGCCTCGCGGGGCTTCGAGGTGGACGCGGTCGACCTCTCCCCGGTGGCCGTCGCGTGGGGCAAGGACCGGGCTCGCGCGGCCGACGTCGATGTCCGCTTCCTCTGTGGTGACGCTTTCACCCTCCCAGCAACCGAGTTGGGCGGCCCGTACGACCTGGTCGTCGACTCGGGATGCTTCCACCACCTGCCGCCGCACCGCCGGATCAGCTACCTCCGCCTCCTCGACCGCGTCCTGGCCCCCGGCGGCCACCTCGCCCTCACCAGCTTCGCGGCGGGCGCGGGAGGAATGGGTTCGGAACGCGCCGACACGGACCTCTACCGTGCGCGCACGTTGGAGGGCGGCCTCGCCTACACTCCCGAATCGCTGCGCTGGATCTTCTCCGAGCTGGTGGAGGTCGAGCTGCGCCGCATGCGGGAGGAGCCGCCCGAGTCAGCACTCTTCGGTATGACCTTCCTGTGGACCGCGTTGTTCCGTCGGGACGCAGCCGCTACCACATCAGGTGGCATTCACCCTGTTCGCGACCTCGCGTAGGCGCTCGTCCCGCGCATGGTCGTTCCGCCGGACGATATGGCGGCGGATCATGCCGGCCTGCTCCTGCGGCCGGGGTGATCGGTACCGTCCAGGGCGCAGTTGGGGCAGGACCTCGCCGTCGAAGGCGACGGTCTAGCCTCAGCGTTTCGTTTGCGGTGGCGTCCGGATCTTGAGCGGGAACGCGAAAGTGCCTTCTGAGCTGGGATGATGAGGCTTGTCTAGGGCTTCCGTCACCACAGCGAGAAGGCACTTTCTGCGTGCACACTACCGGGTCACGCCCCCAGCTCATCGTGTCAGCCGAGGGCCGCGGGGTGGTCAGCCACGCTGGGTCCCGGCTGCTGGCCGACCTTGCCGATGCCACCGGCCTGACAGCGGCATTCACTGACACGCTGCGCCGGCTGCGGCCACGTGGCACCGGGCACGACCCGGGCAGGATCGCAGTAGATGTGGCGGTCATGCTCGCCGACGGCGGCCAGGCCATCTCAGATCTGGCACTGCTGCGCGACCAGGCGGACGTGTTCGGCCCGGTCGCCTCCACCCCGACCGCCTGGCGGATGCTGGCCGGCCTCGACCCGGCTGCACTCGCCGGGCTGCGCTCGGCCAGGGCCGCCGCACGCGAAGTCGCCTGGCTCCAGGCCGCCGAGACCAGGACCGGCATACCGGCGGCCCGCGCAGGTGGACGCGACCTGCCGGGCCTGGTCCTGGACATCGACGCCACCCTGGTCACCTGTCACTCCGACAAGGAACAGGCGGCACCCACATACAAACGCGGCTTCGGCTACCACCCGCTGCTGTGCTTCCTGGACAACACCGGCGAGGCCCTGGCCGGACTGCTGCGGCCGGGCAACGCAGGCGCCAACACCGCCAGCGACCACATCACCGTCCTCGACCACGCCCTGGCCCAGGTCCCCGACACCCACCGCCACGGCACCCCGATCCTGGTCCGCACGGACAGCGCAGGCGGCGCGAAACCCTTCCTCACCCACCTGCGCGCCCTGCGGAACCGGGGCATCCACACATCCTTCTCCGTGGGATACCCGGTTACCGAACCGGTCCGCCGGGCGATCCGGGCCCTGCCCGACCGGTTCTGGCACCCCGCCCTCGAACAGGACGGCACCCTGCGGACAGGCGCCGGGGTCGCCGAACTGACCGGCATGATCGACCTGACTGGACACCCCGACGGCACCCGGATCATCGTCCGGCGCGAACGCCCGCACCCCGGCGCACAGCTGTCCCTGTTCGACCTCGACGCCGGCATGCGCCACCAGGCATTCCTCACCGACACCCCCGTCGGCGAAGGCTCCCTGCAGTATCTGGAGGTCCGCCACCGCGGCCATGCCCGCGTCGAGGACCGCATCCGCTGCGGCAAGACCACCGGCTTCGGGCGCTTCCCCTCCCGCCACTTCGCCATCAACACCGCGTGGCTGGAGCTGGCCCTGACCGCCATCGACCTGCTCGCCTGGGCCCAGACCCTCCTGCTGGACGGCGAACTGGCCGCGTGCGAGCCGAAGAAACTCCGCTACCGCCTGCTGCACGCAGCCGCCCGCCTCACCCGTGGCGGGCGACGTCTCCACCTACGGATCGCCTCCACCTGGCCCTGGCGCCACGAGCTGACCAGGGCATTCACCCGCCTTGCGGCCCTGCCCAGGCCAGCCACCTGAACGATGACACCGCCCTGACCACCACGACCCGAGGACCCCCGGAGCACCCGACCCAGCGTCGGGCCAAAACCATGCCCACCCAGCCACAAACGGCGCCGACCACCGAAAAGAGACATCAGCCCAACTCAGCCGACCCCAAACGAAACAGCGAGGCTAGACGTCGGCCACTCCCTCGGCGACCAGGAATCCGGCCAAACTCGACCGGCTCCAGGTCAGGAAGTGGGCCCGACCCTCCTGGCGGCCGGCACGGGAGTTGCGGCCCCGACGAGGGCGCCGCGCCGGCCCGGGAAAGCGGCATCGCCGCTCCCCGCGCCGACCCGCCCGCAGACCCCTTGCGGCCTATCGCGCCCCGCAAGGGGTAGCCCAGACGGCGTGCTTGCTCCGCCGCAGGTCAGACGTCGATCCTGGCTCGATCCAGGGTCGAGGCAGAGTTGGTGATGAACTCCTTGCGGGGGGCCACCTCGTTGCCCATGAGGAGATCGAATGCCTGCTCGGCGGAGTCGAGGTCGCTGATGTTGATGCGGCGCAGGGTGCGGTGGCGGGGGTCCATGGTGGTTTCGGCCAACTGGTTGGCGTCCATCTCGCCGAGGCCCTTGTACCGCTGGATGCTGTCCTTGTAGCGGACGTTGCGGCGCTGGAAGTCCAGCAGGGTCTGGCGCAGTTCGTTGTCGGAGTACGTGTAGACGTACTTCTCCTGGCCCTTCTTGGGCTGGACCAGTTCGATCCGGTGCAGCGGCGGCACCGCGGAGAAGACCCGGCCCTCCTCGATCATCGCCCGCATGTAGCGCTGGAAGAGCGTGAGCAGCAGCGTGCGGATGTGCGCGCCGTCGACATCGGCGTCGGCGAGGAAGATCACCTTGCCGTAGCGCGCCTGGTCGATGTCGAAGGTCCGGCCGGACCCCGCTCCTATGACCTGGATGATCGCGCCGCATTCGGCGTTCTTCAGCATGTCCGAGATCGACGACTTCTGGACGTTGAGGATCTTGCCGCGGATCGGCAGCAGCGCCTGGAACTCCGAATTGCGGGCCAGTTTGGCGGTGCCGAGCGCCGAGTCGCCCTCGACGATGAACAGTTCGCTGCGTTCGACGTCGTCGCTGCGGCAGTCGGCGAGCTTGGCCGGCAGCGAGGAGGTCTCCAGCGCGGTCTTCCTGCGCTGCGCCTCCTTGTGCTGGCGGGCCGCGATCCGGGTCCTGGCGGCGGCGACGGCCTTCTCCAGCACCGCCCGGGCCTGCGCCCGGGTGTCGCGCTTGACCGAGGTCAGGAACTCCTTGAGCTCCTTGGCCACCACCGCGGCGACGATCCGGTTGGCCGCCGAGGTGCCGAGCACCTCCTTGGTCTGCCCCTCGAACTGCGGTTCGGCGAGCCGGACCGTGACGACCGCCGTCATGCCCTCCATCGCGTCGTCCTTGACGATGTCGTCCTCGGCGACCCGGAGCAGCTTGGTGGCCCGCAGCACCTCGTTGACGGTCTTGGTGACCGACCGCTCGAAACCGCTCACATGGGTGCCACCCTTGGGAGTGGCGATGATGTTGACGAAGGAACGGGCGGTGGTGTCGTAACCGGTGCCCCAGCGCAGCGCGATGTCCACACCCAGCTCACGGGTGACCTCGGTGGGGGTCATGTGCCCGAGGTCGTCGAGGACCGGCACCGTCTCCTTGAACATGCCGCTGCCGGTGAGCCGGAGCACGTCGCAGATCGGCTTGTCCGGTGCGAGGAACTCGCAGAACTCGCTGATGCCGCCGTCGAAGTGGAAGATCTCCTCGACCGGCTTGTCCGTCTCGATGCCGCGCTCGTCGCGGACCACGATCGTCAGGCCCGGCACCAGGAAGGCGGTCTGACGAGCCCGCTGGTGGAGGTGGTCGAGGGAGAGCTTGGCGTCCTTGAGGAAGATCTGCCGGTCCGCCCAGTAGCGCACCCGGGTGCCGGTACGGGTGCGGGGGACCTTCTTGGTCTTGGTCAGGCCGCTCGCCGGCTCGAACGACGCGTCGGCGGCACGGCCGGCGAAGACGCCGGGCACACCGCGCCGGAAGCTGATGGCATGGGTGTGGCCGCCGCGGTCGACCTCGACGTCAAGCCGGGACGACAGGGCGTTGACGACAGAGGCGCCGACACCGTGCAGACCCCCGGAGGCGGCGTACGACCCGCCGCCGAACTTGCCGCCGGCGTGCAGCTTGGTCATGACGACCTCGATGCCGGAGAGCCCGGTCTTGGGCTCCACGTCGACCGGGATACCGCGGCCGTTGTCACGGACCTCCACCGAGGCGTCCTCGTGCAGGATCACCTCGATGCGGTCGCCGTGTCCGGCCAGGGCCTCGTCGACGGAGTTGTCGATGATCTCCCAGACGCAGTGCATCAGACCGCGGCTGTCGGTCGAGCCGATGTACATGCCCGGGCGTTTGCGGACGGCTTCGAGGCCTTCGAGGACGAGCAGGTGCCGCGCGGTGTAGTTGGAGCCGTCACGGTCCGCGCCGGCCAGCAGCGCGGAGGACGGCACGGATGTTTCGGCGGTCACGCGGGCAGCTCCTCGATGAAGTTGAAGATCTTGTGTAGCCAGAAGTTGTGAAGTTCGTCAACCGGTATGGGTCGCACCGGTGAGAGGGTACCGATGCCGGGCAGGTCGGCGACGCCGCGACCCGGCGATGGGAACGCCCATACTAGCCCTTATCGAGCAGCCGTTCGATAACTCGCACGAGTGATACACATGTCACGTTCCCAAAGAGGCATGAACCATTTAGGCTCCGGGCACGTCCTCAGGAACGATTCCGACAGCCAGCCGGGACGGATCGGACAAAAAGCCCCACAAGCGACATCTGCCGCATTGACTCCTATTCGCCGCCAATCGGTAACAGCCAGTCATTCCGAAGAAGGTTTCCGAGGAAAAGCCGTGAGCGGGAACGTTTTCGGCCTGGTTGGATGTTGACCCTGGTACGACAGCTCGTCGAGCTAGAGAAGAGGCGACGTGACCACTGTTCTGACCCCCGCGAGTCCGCTGACAGCGGCAGACCGCTGCGACCGTTGCGGCGCTCAGGCTTACCTGCGCGTCGTACTCCTCAGCGGCGGAGAGCTGCTCTTCTGCGCTCACCACGGCCGTAAGTTCGAGCCGGAGCTGAAGAAGATCGCAGCGGAAATACAGGATGAGACCGGAAGGCTCACCGACACCCAGGCGTCGGCGGGAGACGACGAGCGCTGACACATCGCACCAGCGACGAGTAGGCCGGCGGGCGGACGGACCCCTCCAGGGGGTGTTCGCCCGCGGGTTTTCCCGATGATGCCGAGATCGGCGCCGAAACTGACGCCGACCGCGACCGGCGGGCCTCACATGTGCTGTGCCACCAGCGCCGCCACCGCTGAGACCCGCGTATAGACACCCGGATACGCGGCCAACGCGCATCCGCTGCCCCACGAGACCAGCCCCACGAGACGACCTGCCACCACCAGCGGCCCGCCGCTGTCTCCCTGGCAGGCGTCATGGCCACCTGTGCGTGCTCCGGCACACATCATGGTGGCTTTCGTGTATGTGCCGTCCGCACTTCCCGGATACGCCTGCTCACAGGTCGAATCCGCGAAGACGGTGACCGGCGCCTCCCGCAGTGAGTTCGCGTAGTCGCCGCTGCCGGTCGTATCGCCCCAGCCGAAGACCTCGGCCTGGGTGCCGTCCTGGTAGAGATCCGTGTCCGACGACTGCGCCATCGGGATGACCGCGCCGCTGGGCAGATCCTGGGCCAGGGTGATCACCGCTACGTCCCCGGCATTGGTCGACGGGTCGAAGCCGGGGTTCACCCAGACCTGGGACAGTTGCAGCTCCTGGCCGGCGTCGGTGGTCAGGTCGGTGCGTCCCTCGATGACCCGCAGGTCGGGCAACTGGCGCCAGTCGGAAACCCCGAGCGCCTCCTCGCCGAAGCAGTGCGCCGCGGTCACGACCGTACGCGGCCCGAGCGCCACTCCCCCGCAGAACTGGCCTGAGCGCCCCGCGCCGAAGCGCGAGCGGCTGGAGAGCGCGACCACCCACGGCTGCTGCTCGGTGGTGGTGGGGCTGCCACCGACGACGACGCCGTTCGCCGCGGCCGGAGTGGCGGGGATGGCCAGGGGCACGACCAGCGCCGGCAGCAGTGCCAGCGCCGAGGCGATCACGGCACGGACGGGGAAACACATGCGGCCTCCTGACCCTGTGAACAACTCTGCGTACCCAGAGTCATCGACGGGGCCGGAGGCCGCATCCGCAGAAACACCGTTCAGAACCGAAAGACGGCCGGAAACGAACCGGCGCGTGGCCGGAGACGTATCCCGTACGCGCCCGGTCGTGTCCGGGGCAGTGTCCCGTGTCCGGGGCAGCGTCCCATCGTGCCCGGTGCGCGCCCGGTACGACGACCGGACGACCTGTCCAGGGCGGCGACCGGACGACGTCACCGCAGGGGATCAGTCGAGGTAGTCCCGCAGCACCTGAGAGCGCGAGGGGTGGCGCAGCTTGGACATGGTCTTGGACTCGATCTGCCGGATCCGCTCGCGCGTCACCCCGTAGACCTTGCCGATCTCGTCCAGCGTCTTCGGCTGGCCGTCGGTGAGGCCGAAGCGCATCGACACCACGCCGGCCTCACGCTCGGAGAGGGTGTCCAGCACCGAGTGGAGCTGCTCCTGCAGGAGCGTGAAGCTGACCGCGTCGGCCGGCACGACCGCCTCGGAGTCCTCGATCAGGTCACCGAACTCGCTGTCGCCGTCCTCGCCCAGCGGCGTGTGCAGCGAAATGGGCTCGCGGCCGTACTTCTGGACCTCGATGACCTTCTCCGGGGTCATGTCGAGTTCCTTGGCCAGCTCCTCCGGAGTGGGCTCGCGGCCCAGGTCCTGGAGCATCTGGCGCTGGACGCGGGCCAGCTTGTTGATGACCTCGACCATGTGCACCGGGATACGGATGGTGCGGGCCTGGTCGGCCATGGCGCGGGTGATCGCCTGCCGGATCCACCAGGTGGCGTAGGTGGAGAACTTGAAGCCCTTGGTGTAGTCGAACTTCTCGACCGCACGGATCAGGCCCAGGTTCCCCTCCTGGATCAGGTCCAGGAAGAGCATGCCGCGGCCGGTGTACCGCTTGGCCAGTGAGACCACCAGGCGGAGGTTGGCCTCCAGCAGGTGGTTCTTGGCCCAGCGGCCGTCCTCGGCGATGATCTCCAGCTCACGCTTGAGCTTGGGGGCCAGCTTGTCGGCGGCGGCGAGCTTGTCCTCGGCGAAGAGACCCGCCTCGATGCGCTTGGCCAGCTCGACCTCCTGCTCGGCGTTGAGCAGCGGGACCTTGCCGATCTGCTTGAGGTAGTCCTTGACCGGGTCGGCGGTGGCACCGGCGACGGCGACCTGCTGGGCCGGCGCGTCATCCTCGTCGTCGTCGGAGAGCACAAAGCTCTCGGACTCCGTCTTCTCGGTCTCCTCGTCACCGGTCTTGCCGGGCGCGGCCTCGTCGAGAAGTTCGTCCGTCTCGGCGACCGCCTCGTCCTCGCCCGGTGCGGCGGCGGTGGTCTTCTTGGCCGCCACCTTTTTCGCGGGTGCCTTCTTGGCGGCCGTCTTCTTCGCGGCGACCTTCTTGGCGACCGCCTTCTTGGCTGGGGTTTCCGCCTCCACCGATGGCTCCACCGTGGTCTCGGCCTCGACCACCACCTCGGGGGCGGGGGCCTTGGGCGCTACGGTCTTCTTGGCAGGGGCCGCCTTGGTGGCGACCGTCTTGGTGGCAGTACGCTTCGCCGGGCTCTTGGCTGCGACGCTCTTACGGGTGCGCTTGGGCGCCTCAGCGGCAGTCACCATCAGCGTCACACCCTCCTCGTCGAGGACCTGGTTGAGGCTGCGCAGAACGTTCTTCCACTGGGTTGCCGGAATCTGGTCCGCTTCGAACGCTCGACGCACGTCGTCGCCGGCGATCTGGCCCTGGGCCTTACCCTGCTCGATGAGCGCCATCAGAGACTCGGATTCGGCGATCTCGGACGGGAGCGTACGGGATGTGCTGGCCGACACGAACAACCTCTCGGAACGATGGGAACGACTCGGTGGAACCGCACAGCGACTCAGCGTCAGACACGACGCCGAATATTCCTCGTACGGCCGCCACCTCTTAAGTCATCGCACTGCCTCGCCAAGCGTTACGCCCAGCCTACGTGGCCCGAGTCACACCCCGAATCGTACCTTTAGGCGTCAGAACCGACATCTGGCACGTCTGAGGCCGCCGCAGGTCCCGATTTCCGGGGGCCCACGACGGCCCGGAGCGGTCAGTGCTCGCGCGGAGCGGGGACGACGTGATCGGCCGGCGTGGTGGCCGGGACGGTGGCCGGCGCGGCGGCCGGCGGCTCGGCCGGAACCGAGAGCAGTTGGCGCATCGCCGCCTCGGCGGTGCCGCCGTCGCCCTCGGCGAGGGCCTCGACGATGCGGTGGTGCAGCCCGACAGAGGCGTCGGCGGGACGGTCGCAGCCGGTGGTCGGGCCGCCGGAGACGTGCAGGGCGGAGGAGACGATGCCGGACAGGTGCTCCAGCATGCGGTTGCCCGCGACCTGGAGAAGCAGGGTGTGGAACTCGGCGTCGGCGCGGGTGAAGGTGAGCGCGTCCCCCTGGGCAGCGGCGTGCGCCATGATCTCCGCCATGTCGGCCAGCCGCTGCTGGATGTCCTCACGGCCGTGCCCCGCGGCGAGCCGGGCGGCCAGCGGCTCGATGGTCCAGCGTAGTTCGAGCAGCTCACGCCGCTGCTCGTCGCGCTGGGGACCGAAGGCACGCCATTCGATGATGTCGGGGTCGAGCAGGTTCCAGTCGCTCACCGGGCGGACCCGGGTACCGACGTTGGGGCGGGCGCTCACCAGGCCCTTGGCCTCGAGGACGCGCAGGGACTCGCGCACCACCGTGCGGGAGACCTCGAAACGCTGGCCGATCTCCTCGGGAACCAGCGGGCGGTCGGCGCCGAGGTCGCCGGAGACGATCATCTGTCCGAGTTGCTGGACGAGTTGACCGTGCAGACCGCGGCCGCGGCTGCCGCCCGCGCGGCGGCCGACCCGG
Source organism: Streptomyces sp. NBC_01190 (assembly GCF_045039895.1). Classification (NCBI taxonomy): domain Bacteria; kingdom Bacillati; phylum Actinomycetota; class Actinomycetes; order Kitasatosporales; family Streptomycetaceae; genus Streptomyces; species Streptomyces sp. NBC_01190. Next base: position 6,304,839 of record NZ_CP108580.1, on the reverse strand, counting down.
CTCAAGTCCGACTCCACGCCCTCCCACGACCGGAGTCCGGGGCGGTCGGTGCCGGGGGCGTCGGCATACGAAAAGCGGTCCAGCTCGCCCGAACCGGCGACACCGGAGTCGGCGGAGCGAGCCGCGGTCATCATGGAATGCGCAAGGGTACTCACGCATCCTTTGTCGGCGATGCCGAAGCGGGCCTTGAGGGCTTTGCTGAAAAGCACACGAAAGGGTGAGTGCTCATCACCTGATCATTGACGTTTTTGTGGAGAAATCATCCCTTTTTGCCGGTGGCCGGCACAGGTCCGCTGGCCGGCGCGGCAGTTGACCTTCGCCCGCGGCGCCGCCCGCGCAACGCGCTCGCCACGTAGGCCCCGACCAGCGCGGTCAGCGACAACGCCGAGGCCAGCACGAAGGGTTGGCCGACCCAGCGCAGGGTTCCCGACACGGTGCCGCCGTCCTGGGACACCCCGGTGACGACCGACCACAACGCGCCGACGGCGTCTTCGAGTTCCCCCACCGCGCGACCACCGAGGGCCATCCGCAGCGCCGGTACGACCAGCACCGGGACGCCGAGTACGGCGGCGAGGCCGAGCGCGGTGGTGCGGAAGAGCGCCGCCGCCAGTACTCCGGCCCAGGCGCAGCCGACGGCGAGCGCCGCCCAGGCGGCGAGCGCGCCGGGATGGGCCAGCGGGGCGAAGGCCCGGACCTCGCCCGGCGAGATGCGCAGCACTGCGAGGTCGAGGATCACGGCGAGCGCGGCCAGGACAAGGGCGGTGGCACCGGCGACGGCCAGTTTGGCGGTGAGCAGCCGGGGACTTCGCGGTTCGGGGCCGTGGCCGGGGGCGAGCGCCGGGTAGGTGAACTCCTGTCCGTAGCTGAGCGCGCCGATCCCGCCGGCGCCGATCGCCACCACGGGCAGCGGGAGTTCGGTGGCCCATCCCGACAGCAGCCGGAGGGGCGACGTGGGCGCGCCGCCGATCCTGATCATCATCGTGGCGCCGGCCGCGGAGCCGAGAAGGGTGGCTCCGGCGGCGAGCCAGGGGGTTCGGATGCCGAAGGCGCGGCGTACCTCGTAGCCGAAGGGGCGCTCAGGGCCGGTGCGACGGGCGATCGGCCGCCGCACGGGAGGTGTCTTGCGCCAGGGGGTACGGGGGATGGTGTCCGGCTCGTCGGATCCGGCGGCCCGGATGGTCGGAGCGGTGGGCCTGGCGGACGTGGTGGACGTGGCGGGCGCGGTGGACGTGGTCGGCGCCGCCTCGTCGGCAAGGTGGTGCAGCAGGATGCCGTGCCGGTACGCGGTCTCCCCGACGGCCGCGGCTGTCGTCCCGTAGACGGCGATACGGGTGCCGCTCGCGCCGACGACCTCGGCGCCGCTCTCGCCGAGCAGGCCGGCCAGTCGCTGGGCATAGGGAGAACGGACCACCACACGCGGGCGAAGGCGGGCACGGGCGAAGTCGTCAGAAGGTTCGTCGGTGACAAGGCGCCCTTGGTCCAGTGCGATCATGCGGTCGGCGGTACGGGCCAGGGCGCGGGCGTCGCGCCCGGCGAGCAGTACGGCGCCACCGGCCGCCGCGTGCTTGCGTGCGAGATCGTGGACCCAGGCGGCCTCACCGGGCGGCAGACCCCGGGCCGGGTCGTCGAGGATCAGGGCTCGGGGCCGGGCCAGCAGCGCCACGGCGAAGCCCAGGCGTCGATCCATGCCCAGGGAGAGATTCCCGAGACGCTCGTCGGCGATCGCGTCGAGCCCCACCAGACCCAGCATCTCGTCCGCCCGGGCCAGGGGCGTCCCGAAAGCGGCGCAGAGCATCCGGAGATGACCGCGGATGGTGCGGCGCGGATGCCCGGCCACATCGCCGACCACGGCGCCGATCTCCCGCGCGGGGTGCGGGAGATCGTGCAGGGGGCGGCCGCCGACGAGGGTCGCGCCGCGGCCCGCCTCCAGGCCGAGCAGCAACCGCACGGCGGTGGACTTGCCCGACCCGGCCGGCCCGAGCAGGCCGGTCACCGCTCCCGGATGGAGCTCGAAGGAGAGATCGGCGATGGCGGGCCGGGTCTTGCGGCGGGGGATGCTGGTCAATCCGATGGCCTGGATCACCCCAGCACCATAACGCTCAAAATTCATAAATTGGACAATGAACCAAGGAGCCGGGGCGTCAGATTTCCGGTCGCAGCATCGGCGGATTGAGCAGGGTGGCGCCACCGGCCCTGAAGAGTTGCGCGGGACGGCCGCCCTGACGGGTCGTCGTCCCGCCGGTGGGTACCAGGAAGCCGACGGTCCCGGTCACCTTGCGGTGGAAGTTCCGCGGGTCGAGCGCCACTCCCCACACCGCCTCGTACACCCGGCGCAGCTCCCCGACGGTGAACTCGGCCGGGCAGAAGGCGGTGGCCAGCGAGGAGTACTCGATCTTCGACCGGGCCCGCTCCACCCCGTCGGCGAGAATCCGGTGGTGGTCGAAGGCCAGTTGGGTCGCTTCGGCCGCGTGCTCCTGGCCGCCTTCGGCCAGCAGCGTGCCGACCGGGGCCCATCGCGCGCTACGGGCGTCGCCGCCCGCCCTGGGCGCCGGCAGATCGGGGGCCAGCACGAGATGGGCGACGCTCACCACCCGCATCCTCGGGTCGCGCTGGGGATCGCCATAGGTGGCGAGCTGTTCGAGGTGGGCGCCGTTCTGGGCGCGCAGCCCCGTCTCCTCGGCCAGCTCACGGGCCGCGGCCTGGGAGAGGTCCTCGTCAGTGCGGACGAAACCGCCGGGAAGTGCCCATCGCCCTTGGAACGGCGGCTCGCCCCGACGCACCGACAGTGCGCACAGGGCGTGTTCCCGCACCGTGAGCACAACCAGGTCGACGGTGACGGCGAAGGGCGGAAAGGCCGACGGGTCGTAGCGCGACATGCCGCGATCTTAGTCGTCTGCCTGACGATAATCAGCCCGATCGTCAGCTCCCCGTGATCAGGTCGCGCCGGATCGGCGGCCGGCGTCCCTCACGCTCCCAGCAGCAACCCGGCGGCGGCCTCCTCCACCATGCCGGTACCGAGCCGGCTGACCCGCACCCCGAACGGCTCCCCGGCGACCCGCAGCCCGGACAGCCGCAGGGCGCCCAGCGGTGCGCCGAGGGGCGGACGCACGGCGACAACCCCACCCGGCACGTCCGGCCGCACTCCGGCCAGCGACATGAGGAGATGCACCGCTCCCGCCGCGGCGACCGCCGCCGGCCGGCATGCCAGGGGATGCGGGCACGGAGCGCCACCGGGCAGCCGCTGCTCCCCTCCGTACATCTCGGGCAGCCGCATCCCGAACGTGCCGGCCGCCTCCAGCACGTCCATCACCAGAGCCGACGCCTCCTTCTCCCGCCCGGCTGCGGCCAGACCGAAGGCGGCGACGGCCGTCTCGTGCACCCGCACGGCTCCGCCCCGGTGCCCGAACGGGCTGAACCCGGGCGCCTTCGCCGAGAGCGTCCGCAGTCCCCACCCGCTGTCCAGATCGGGGGCCGTCAACAACCGCCCGAGTCGTTCGGTCTGCGCCCGGTCCAGCAGTCCGGGCGCGAAGTCGCCCCTTCCGAGCAGTCCGGTGTCGAGGAGATGAGCCAGCGCCGAGGAGGCCAGCGGCACCCGGCGGCCCTCGGCGGTGACGGCCAGGGCGGGTCGGCCGCCACCCGGGCCCTCGATCCAGAACCCCGCGCGGAACCTCGCCCGCAACTCCGCCGCGTACTCGCGCCACTCCCCCGCCCCGGGCCTGGCGAAGGCGTCCAGCAGTTCGGCCCCCTGCAACGCGGCCCGGTGCGCATACGCCTGCACCTCCGCCCGCACCGTCCCGCCAGGGGCGCCGTCGCCGACGAACCCGGCCCCGGCCCCCGCGGCCGCCCCCGTGCTCGTCGCCGCCCGCAGCCACGCCAGGCACCGCTCCGCCGCCGGCAGCAGCGCTTCCACCTCCCGCTCCGGCAACCCCCAGCGGCGGGCCTCCTCCAACACGGTCACAAAGAGCAGGGTGGCCTCCACCCCGGAGGACAGCGGCGGCAGATGTGCCCCGGCGTCCCGCAGCACCCCGGGCAGGCGGCCGGTGGCCGCTTGCTGAACCCGGGCCAGTGAGCGCAGGGTTCCGGCGGCCAGGCGGGTGCCGAGGGGCAGCAGCATCCGCGCCGCCCACAACGCGTCGGCCGGCGCCAGTCCGATCCGCCACGGGGCACCGGCCGCGAGGTGCAGATCCGCAGGGTTGCCCGGGTCACGCAGCAACAGCGCCTGGAGGTCGCCGAGCGATGCCGCGAGCAGAGCGGCGGCCCGGGGGTCATCGGCCTCCAGCAAGGCGTCCGGCCACAGCGCCGGTGGACGGTCGGCCGCCTCCATGTGCGGGCCGCCACCGCCCACGGCCACCGTCTCGGTCATCTCGGTGATCAGCTCCACGGTCCTGGCCTCCCCCGGGGGCAGCTCCAGGTCCCAGCGCAGCATCCCGGCGGACGCCAGCACCGTGTCGGGTGCGGGCCTCGCGGTGACGCTGACGGCATGCGGGCCACGGGTCCAGCGCAGCCCCGATCCGCTGACGCCGGCGACCAGCCGTTGGCCCGGCCTGCCCGCGGCGATGTCGGCCAGGTCGGCGAGGTCCGTGCCGAGCGCCACCTCGACCGACAGCCGCACCACCACCGGACCGGCGTTGGCGAGCGTGATCCGCTCCGCACCCTCGGCTGACCGCACCCGTTCGACCGTGACCGCCGGATCGGGTCCGCGATCGGCGGCGGTGCGCACGACGGCCACAAAGCGCACCCGCTCCGCTCCCAGTGTCCTGGCCTGCACCACAACGGGCTCGGCTCCCGCGACGGTCAGTTCACAACGGGCGAGTATCCGGCGTCCGTTGCGGTAGCAGCCCTCAAGGCCCGTGCCGCGGAGCTGTCCGTGCGGGGCCGACACCGAGAACGCGGGCGCCGCCAGGCACACGAGAGCGTCATGCGCGACCACCGCCGCCGTGGGTATCCGGGTGCCGGGCCGGCCACCGGCGACGGCCGTCGCGACACGGCCGTCCGGTGGGCCGGTTGTCCGCCGCCGACCAGATGCGGGGATGGCCGGCCGGTCAGGGGAACGATCTTCAGGCGAGTCCTGCACTCCGAGTGAACGCCCCACCGAGCAAGCAGGTCACGGTCGGTCTACCGTTCTTGCTCGGGAGCCGTCGCTCCCCGCACCGCCTTCCCGCCCTCGGAGACACACTCATGGCCGTCCACCGCCAACCGGGCACCGTCCTCACCGACCACACCTTCACGGTGCCCCTCGACCACGGAGCACCCGACGGGGAACAGATCGAGATCTATGCCCGCGAGGTCGTCGCTCCAGGCCGGGAGCACGACCGGCTGCCGTGGCTGCTCTATCTCCAGGGTGGCCCCGGTGGGCGCTCGCCGCGGCCGCTCGGTGCGGACGGATGGCTGCCCCGCGCTCTCCAGGACTACCGGGTTCTCCTTCTGGACCAGCGCGGCACCGGACGGTCCAGCCCCGCCTCCCGACAGACGCTGCCCGCGCGCGGTGATGCCGCCGCCCAGGCCGACTACCTGGCGCACTTCCGGGCCGACTCCATCGTCAGGGACTGCGAGGTGATCCGGCGCGGGCTCGTCGGCGAGGACGAGCGGTGGAGTGTCCTCGGGCAGAGCTTCGGCGGCTTCTGCGCGATCACCTATCTCTCTTTCGCCGCCGAGGGATTGCGGGAGGTACTGATCACCGGGGGCCTGCCCGGCCTGCGATCCTCCGCAGACGACGTCTACCGCGCCGCCTATCCGCGGATCGAGCACAAGAACCTCGCCCACTACGAGCGCTACCCCGACGACATCCAGGTGGTCCGGGAGATCGTCCGGCTGCTGGACGGCTCCGAGGCGGCTCTGCCGGGCGGCGGCCGGCTCACCCCGGAGGCCTTCCAGTCGCTCGGCCTGATGCTGGGCTCCGGAAACGGCTCGCACACTCTGCACTACCTGATCGAGGATGCCTTCGTGCCCGGGCAGTCCCGGCCGGTCCTCTCCGACTCCTTCCTCTCCGAGGTCCAGGGGCATCTGTCCTTCGCCGGCAATCCCCTCTACGCCGTACTGCACGAGGCGACCTACGGCCAGCGTTCCGTCTCGCCGGACGGCACCGGTTGGGCGGCCGAGCGGGTGCGTGGGAGCTTCCCGCAGTTCGAGGCGAGGGGCCGGTTGGCCGGCGAGGAACCCGTGCTCTTCACCGGCGAGACCATCCACCCGTGGATGTTCACGACGGATCCCGCGCTCTCGCCGCTGCGCGAGACAGCGGAGCTGCTGGCACGCCGCGAGCAGTGGCCGGATCTTTACGACCCGGCACAACTGGCGCGCAACGAGGTTCCGGTGGCGGCGGCGATCTACCACGACGACATGTACGTGGACACCGCCGACTCCCTGGCCACCGCCCGTACGGTGCGGAACCTGCGGACCTGGGTCACCGACGAGTACGAACACGACGGTCTCCGGGTGAGTGGCGGCCAGGTCCTCGACCGGCTCGTCCGGATGGTCCGCGGCGAGATTTAGTCGCGGCGATCACCCGCTTGCGGCGCTCCTGGCGCAGGCAGTGCCGCAGCAGCTCCGGGTCCAGGCCCTCGTTGACCGAGTGGTGCAGCAACCGGGCGAAGGTGTAGTGGGGTTCTCGGTCAAGGGCCATGCCTAGGGCGATCCGCGCCTCGCCGTCGTCGCCCGACGACCAGGCGACCCACCCGGCCAGGGCCAACGGCGCGGCCGCGTGCTCCCCGTAGGGACCGACGCAACGGCGGGCCACCGCCCGCCAGAGTCGCAGGGCCGCGTCGGCCCGCGCCGGCTCCATCCATTCGGCCGCGCGGTCGCGAGCCCCTCTGTCCTGGAGGCCCAGAATGATCCCCGCCGCCTCGTCGTCACGGAGCAGTCTGTCGTCCCGCCGGTCGGCGCGGACCGGATCACTGATCGGCGAGGCGGCGCGGAACCGCTCCAGCACGGCGCGGGCCATGGTGAGGGTGCGCTTTCTGATCTCGGCCTCCTGATCCTCCTCGCCGTGGTGGCGGAGCATGCGCGGCACGAGCTCGGCGGCGGCGATGTCCAGGGCGATCTCCTGCTTCCGGTTGCTCTCGGCGGGCTTGAGTCTGGCCTCCATGTCGCGCAGAGAGCCTGGGGCGGGCAGCCCGACATAAGCGGCGGTGGCGGCCATGGCCGTACTGCCGACCGGTGGAAGCCGATCTCCTTCGGCCGGCGTGGTCGCTGCTTCGGGCCCGCAGTAGGACCACCAGCGACCGGCGGACACGCAGAGGGCCTCCACCACCGGGACGTCCAACTCGCCGCAGGCGATGCGCAGTTGTTGGGCCAGCGGCCGCAGCCGTTCCATCACGGCCGATGGCTGCTCGCCTTCGCGCGGATCCTGGCAGAAGAAGACCACGACGGCGTCCGGCCGGGCGCCGCGCCGCGTACTGTTCTTCACCAGACACTCCGCGAGGTGCTTGGCCAGGCCCGGCCAATCCGCCGGATCCCGGGGAAGTCCGAGCCGAAGGCGCCCGCCGAACCGGCCATGCTCTCCGTGGAGCGCCACGAGCACCAAACTGTCCGAGGGATGGAATCCCAGCAAATACGGGAGGGCGTCCGCGAGTTCGGCCGGACCGCGCAGGGTGACTTTGATGTCTTCGGCCGGCTGTGGTGACGGTGTGTGCTGGGTTTCGTTGCTCTGTGTCATGGTTCGACGATGACGCATCCCGCCTGTTCCACGCCAGACCCTCCCGAATGCCTGTGGATAACTTCGGGCCGGGTTATCCACAGATCACCGAGCGCGGTTGGCGCGGTGTCGGTCCGATCAGGTTGCATGGACCCATGAACGAAATGACCACCGCGCTGCGATCCGCGGCCGACACCGTACTGAGCCGACTCGTCGGCGCCGCCCCCGGCGCCGCGCGGCTGCGCGAGGATCAGTGGCGCGCGGTCGAGGCGCTGGTCGCGCACGGCCGCAGAACGCTGGTTGTCCAGCGCACCGGCTGGGGCAAATCGGCGGTCTACTTCGTCGCGACCGCGCTGCTGCGGGAGCGCGGCAGCGGCCCGACCGTGATCGTCTCGCCGTTGCTGGCGCTGATGAGAAACCAGGTGGAAGCCGCCGAGCGGGCCGGGATCAAGGCCCGCACGATCAACTCCTCCAACCCCGAGGAATGGGGAGAGATCGAGGCCGATGTGGCGGCCGGTGAGCTGGATGTCCTGCTGGTCAGTCCCGAACGGCTCAACAACCCGGACTTCCGCGACGAGGTGCTCCCCAAGCTCGCCGCGACGACCGGCCTGCTGGTGGTCGACGAGGCACACTGCATCTCGGACTGGGGTCACGACTTCCGTCCCGACTACCGGCGACTGCGCACGATGCTCAGCGATCTGCCGCCCGGCGTTCCGGTGCTGGCCACCACCGCCACCGCGAATTCCCGGGTGACGGCCGATGTCGCCGAGCAGCTCGGCACCGGCGCCTCGGGGTCAGAGCAGGAGGAAGGGGCCCTCGTGCTGCGCGGGCCGCTGGAGCGCGAGAGCCTCTCCCTGGGGGTGCTGCGGCTGCCGGATGCCCCGCACCGGCTGGCCTGGCTCGCCGACCATCTCGATTCCCTGCCGGGTTCCGGCATCATCTACACCCTGACGGTCGCGGCCGCCGAGGAGATCACTGCCTTTCTGCGCCGTCGGGGCTATCCGGTCGCCTCCTACTCAGGGAAGACGGAGAACGCCGATCGCCAGGCCGCGGAGGCCGATCTGCTGGCCAACCGTGTCAAAGCGCTGGTCGCGACCTCGGCGCTGGGCATGGGATTCGACAAGCCCGACCTGGGATTCGTGGTGCACGTCGGCTCGCCCTCGTCGCCGATCGCCTATTACCAGCAGGTCGGCCGGGCCGGCCGCGGCGTGGACCATGCGGAGGTGCTGCTGCTGCCCGGTCAGGAGGACGAGTCGATCTGGCGGTATTTCGCCTCCCTCGCCTTCCCGCCCGAGGAACAGGTCCGCCGAACCCTCGATGTGCTGGCGGCCTCGGACCGTCCGCTGTCCGTGCCCGCACTGGAACCACGGGTCGATCTGCGGCGGTCCCGGCTGGAGATCATGCTCAAGGTGCTCGATGTGGATGGCGCGGTGCGCCGGGTAAAGGGCGGCTGGACCGCGACCGGGCAGCCCTGGGCGTACGACACCGAGCGGTACGCATGGGTGGCTCGCCAGCGTGCCGCCGAGCAGCAGGCGATGCGGGAGTACGCCGGGACGACCGCCTGCCGAATGGAATTTCTGCGCCGACAGCTCGACGACGAGCAGGCGGCGCCCTGCGGCCGCTGCGACAACTGCGCGGGGGCCCGCTTCCCGGTGGAGGTGTCGGCAGCCGCACTGGACGCGGCCAGGGCCGCACTGGGCAGGCCGGGCGTGGAGCTGGAACCGCGCAAGATGTGGCCGACCGGTCTGGACGCGGCCGGGGTGGCACTCAAGGGCCGCATCCCGGCGGCAGAGCAGGCCGAGTCGGGCCGGGCGCTCGGCAGACTCTCCGACATCGGCTGGGGCAACCGGCTGCGTCCGCTCTTCGCCGAGGGTGCCGCCGACGGGGCGGTGTCGGCGGAGGCGGCCGACGCGGTGGTCCGGGTACTCGCCGACTGGGCGCGGGGGGCGGGAGGTTGGGCGAGCGGGGATCCGGACGCCCCGGATCGTCCGGTGGGCGTGGTGGACATAGCCTCACGCCGACGCGGCCTGCTCGTCGAGTCGCTCAGCGGCCGTATCGCCGAGATCGGCCGGATACCCTTGCTGGGTCGGGTGGAGTACGCGGAGGGTGGCGATCCCGGCGGGGTGGCGCGCAGCAACAGCGCACAACGGGTTCGCGCCCTGTACGGGGCCTTCCGTCTGCCGCCCGAAGTGGTCTCCGCGCTGCGGGCGACACCGGGACCGGTGCTGTTGGTGGACGACTTCGCGGACACCGGATGGACGATCGCGGTCGTCGCGCGAATGCTCAGACAGGCCGGGGCGACGGCGGTATTCCCGCTGGTCCTGGCGGTTCAGGGCTGATCCGTCGGCGTCGGTGCACCGGCCGGAAGGGATCTATCCCCTCGGACAGGTCCATACCGGTCGGTGGCGGCAATTGCCCGTTGCCGCAAGGAGTTACGGGAGGAAGAATTGGCTTCGGATCCCCGATCGGCTCATCGAGCCTTCTCACCGGCGTGCGCCCGCGCCCGGTCCACGGGTGTATCTGTGAAGGGAGGACCGTGACTATCGGCTTCGTTGCGGAGACATCCACAGCCACCGCCTCCCGCGCGTCACGCAATCTGGAACCGGCCGAATGGACCGGTGTCGGGGTGCCGTTGCTCGCAAATCCGCGTGATGTGATCAAAGATCTGCACTCCCGGCATCTCCCGTCCCCGTCCATGGCCGTGGTCGCGGTCTACGATCCGGATGGCCGCATCAGGGCGAGCGCTTCTTTCGCCTGCCGACCGGATGTGGTGGACGGCTGGGAGCGGCGCAACGCGTTGCTGTCCCATCTGCGCCGGGTCCTCCCGCACGATCTGCGGCTGCGGCAGCCGATACGGACCACGGTGCTGATGGTCTGCCGCGACGGCGAGACCGGCTGGACGGCGGAGGACGGCGCCTGGATGTGGGGACTGCGCGACGCCTGCACTCTGCACGGCCTGCGCTGCGGGTCCTATGTGACGCTCACCGGCGGCGGCTGGAACATCATTGGTGAGAACCGGGCCGGCCGCACGCCGAACGCGACGTTGTCGCCTCGACGGACCGGCGAGTCGGTGCCGGTGATTCCCGGTGGAACACCGCAGCCACTGCGCCGGGCCGCCGTCCGGTGACGACTAACTGCCGGCGGCCAGCAGGGTGGTGATCCGGTCCGGGTCCCCGCAGACAATCAGCAGCGAGCCGGCTCGGGCGAGCGCGCCCGCCAGGGCCTGGGGCAGCGTCTCGTCGGAGCCGCCGTCGAGCGCCACGACCACCACCGGCCGTCCGGTGGCACGCTCCGCGGCGATGTCGGCGTAGAAGACATCGTCGGCGGTGGCGTACTGGGCCCAGTAGGAGTCCTCCCCGAAGGAGAGCTCGTGAGAGGCCCAGGGGTGCGGATCGCCGGTGGTGAGGACGAGGATCTCGCCGGGAGCCCGGCCGGCGTCGAGCAGCCGGTCGACCGTCTCGTCGGCGGCGTCCAGGACCCCGCCGGCGGCGGCAGGGACGAGCTGGATCTGCGCGCCGGCGCCGGAGACGGTGCGCTGCTGTTGTTTGGGTACGCCGCTCGGGGTCACCGGGCCGCTACCGCTGGGAGCCGCGGCGCCGGTTCCGGCGGGACGGCTCGGTCCGGGCCGCCCGGGACGGACACCTGCCGACGCCGCGTCCTTGGGTGGCGCGGGCCGCGGCGCCGCAGGTCGCGGCGGGCCGGGAACAGGACGGGGGGTCGACGCACTGCGGCCGGCGGCCGGAGTATTGCGCGGACCCGGGACACTCTCGTGAATCTGAGGCTCCTCGGGGGTGAGAGGCATGAGTTGATGTCTATCAAAGACGGCACGAATGCGCAGCGGCGAGTGGACGCTGAATCAAAAATCGAAACCGAGTTGTTCCCCTGTCTCGACGCCCTCCCGCACCCGCTTCAGGTGCTGCCAACGGGGCATCGTGTCCAGGTACGACCATGAAAGCCGGTGATGGCCGGTCGGCCCGAACTCCTCAAGGGCCGCGCGGTGAACGGGGGACGGATATCCGGCGTTGGCCGCGAAAGCGAACGGGGGGTATTCGGCTCCGAGTTCGGCCATTGCGGCGTCCCGCCGGACCTTGGCGATGACCGAGGCCGCGGCCACGGCGACGCAGGACTGATCGCCCTTGATCACCGTGCGCACCCGCCATGTCCCGCCGAGATAGTTGTGCTTGCCGTCGAGGATCACCGCGTCGGGCCGTTCCGGCAGTCCCTCCAAGGCGCGTGAGGCCGCGAGCCGCAACGCCTCGGTCATGCCGAAGTCGTCGATCTCCGCAGGTGAGGCGTGCCCCAGTGCGTAAGAGGTCACCCACCCGGTGAGCACGGCGGCGAGCTTGGTACGGCGGATCGGGGTGATGAGCTTGGAGTCGGTCAGGCCTTCCGGCGGACGGCGCAGTCCGGTTATCGCGGCACACACGGTGACCGGTCCCGCCCAGGCACCGCGGCCCACCTCGTCGATACCGGCGACGGTGCGTACGCCGAGGGTGGCGCGCATCGAGCGCTCGACGGTGTGGGTGGGTGGTTCGTACGGCATGACGTGGTCAGCCTACTCTGCGGCAACATGCCACTCACAGGGGGTCGATCAAGGCGATATGACCCACTCGGGGAGGCTTTCGCAGAGCGAAAGGGCAGCCATCGCGCGCCAGACGCGGTCGGCGTCGATCTTCCGGTGGGCAGGACTTACGGACCACCGCCGCCGGGAGGGCCGGGAGTGCCCCAGCGCTCGAAGGGCCGGTCCAGGACGTACCGGCCCTCCTTCTCGGCGATCAGCATCCGGGTCTCGCCGTTGGCCGGGTTGGAGAGCATCTCGAACTCCTCCACCGTCCAGTGGAACCAGCGCGTGCAGAACAGCCGCATGGTCAGGCCATGGGTGACCAGCAGCACGTTCGGCGGAAAATCCGGCTGCTTGAAGGCCCGGTAGAGGGTCTCCAGGAAGGAGCCCACCCGGTCGTAGACGTCGGCGCCGCTCTCCCCCATCGCGAACCGGTAGAAGAAGTGCCCGTAGGAATCGCGGGCTTTGCGCTGCCGCTGGATGTCCTCGGGGTCCTGCCAGTTGCCCCAGTCCTGTTCCCGCAGCCGCGGTTCCTCCCGGGCCCGGGTGAGACCGGGATCCAGGCCGAGCGCGCGGAAGGTGTCCCAGGTCCGCCGATACGGGGAGACGTACGCCTGGACCCGCTCCTCACCGAAGACCCCGCGCAGCAACTCTCCCGTCTGCCGGGCCTGCCTCAATCCGTCGGCGGTGAGTTCCAGGGCGTGATCCGGCACCCGCTCGTAAATGGTGTCGTCCTGGTTGCCCTGGGACTCCCCGTGCCGGATGAGCACGATACGGCGAGGGCGTCCCATGGTGATCAGCCTATTGCGCGCGCGAGGAGACCGCGCGCCATCCCCGAAAGGGATGACGTCCGCACGACCGTCGACCGCCACTCACCGCGCCGTCGAACCCGTCGGACCCGTGGAACCCGTCGGACCCGTGAGCCGGTCAGCCGGCCGACCCGCCCAGCTCGGCCCACTGCCTGCTGACGAACACCAGCCGCGCCGGATCCGCGACCGCCCTGATGCCGACCATCCCCTGGACGCCGAACTCCGGCGCCAGCACCCCGACGACCTCGGCCCCGGCCGCCGCGATCAGCGCCGCGTCACCGTTGACCTCGGCGATGTGGCCGCGCACGCCGTCGCGGATCCGCTCCCGTACCGCCGCGAGGAAGCGGCCCACCTTCGCCGTACCCAGGACGGGACGCCGTACGACACCGGGCTCGCCACCGCCGTCCGACCAGGCCACCACGTCGTCGGCGAGCAGTTCCTCCAGCGCGACCGCGTCCTCTTCCTTGATCGCGCGCAGCAGCTCCGCCACCGCCGACCACCGCTGCTCCTCGCCCTCCGGCGTCCGCGGCGGGGTCTCCGCCTCCTGGAGGCGGTGCCGGGCCCGCCGTTCCAAGGTCACGTACCGCGCCTCGGGCAGGCCGAGGACCGTCGCGGCTTCGGCGGGGCCGTAATCGAACATCTCATGGACCACAGCCGCGGCCCGCTCTCCCGGTGCCAGCCGCTCCAGCAGCACCAGTCGCGCCATCGAGACGGCCTCCCGGCGCTCGGGGGTATCGAGCGGCCCCAGCGTGCCGCCGGCGGTCAGCACGGGCTCGGGCAGCCACGCCACGGTGTGCGGCTCCCGCCGCGGGCGTACGGGCTCACCCCGGCGCAGAGCAGCGGCGAAGACCTCCGCCACCAGCCGCCGGTACGGATCCCCGACAGCGCCCCCGCCGAGGGTGCCGTCCTCGGGGAACGTGCCGGTGGCCTCCCGCAGGACATCCCGTACCACCTCGCCCGCCCCGCACGCCGATCCGAGCATGCGATAAGCGGCTCCGAAGAGCCGCACCGCGTCGGCGCCGGTCACGCCGACCGGCAGGTCGAGAGGCGAGCGGACGCCTGTGGGATACGTCTGGCCGCCGGGGCAGCCGAGGGCGATCGTCAGACCGTCCACGCCTGCACCACATCCACCACGTCACCCGTGACGGAGAGCACATCGACATCCAGCTCCGCGCGTTCCGACAGCCGGGACACCGCTCCCTCACGGTATTTGCCGTGCTCGGTCGCGGTGTTCCACATCGAGAGCACCACGAAGTCGTTGCCCGCTCCCTGGCCGAAGATCCCGCGCAGCATGCCCGGGGAGCCGGCCATGGCCGGGTTCCACACCCGTTGCTGCATGAGGGTGAAGTGCTCGACCCGCTCCGGCCGCACCTTGCACAGCGCGACCCGCAGCAGATCGGTGTCGCCGAACCTCGGCTCGAAACCGACCTTCACATCGAGCCGGTGCTCGAAGAGATTGACGGCGAGCATCTCGAAGGTGCCCTGCTGCCCGGCCGCGATCCCGTCGTGCGGGCCGGCCATGAAGGCGTCGTGGGAGCGCTGCGCGTCCCAGAAGGTGAAGAGGTGCGCCACGCCGGGCTGAGCCCGGCTCCAGCCGCCGCCTTGGCCGCGGAACCCGGGCTGCTCCCTGAGCGCCGCCCACCTTCGCTGACCTCGGTCGAACCCTGGCCGATCGACGACGCCGCAGCGTATCCACTTCACCAACACCGCGCCATCGTAATCGCGTTGGGGCGCTTGCCATGACCCCACGGCAGGACTGCCGTCACGTCCTTACGCGTTCCGGCCTCGAACGGCCGCCGACAGCGGGCACCCCGCGAGCGGCGGGAGCGCTCCGAGAACGCCGAGGGCGGCGGAGCCGACTGATCGACTCCACCGCCCTGACCGGCCGCCTTACGCCCGAGGGCGTCAGGGATCAGCTACAACCGCTGGTCGAGCCGCAGCCCTCGCAGACGTAGCAGCTACCGGCGCGTCGCATCTTCGTCCCGCAGGAGAAACAGAGCGGGGCGTCGGCGTTGAGCCCGAGCTGGATCTCCAGCAGCTCGGTGGAGTTGTGCGCCTCCTTGGGCGCGGGCATCACGGCCTCGGGCTTCGCCACGGTGAGCGGCGGGCGCGGGGACGAAGCCGGGGCCGACGGGGATGGGGACTCGGTTTCGCGCGGCGCGGACTGAGCGAGGCCCTCCACGTCCATCTCCTCGTCGGTGGGCTCGTAGGAGCCGGTGTCGAGGTGGCGCTGGCGCTCGGGAGCGGAGTGGATGCCGAGCGCGGACCGGGTCTCGAAGGGCAGGAAGTCCAGCGCCAGCCGGCGGAAGATGTAGTCGACGATGGACTGCGCCAGCCGCACATCCGGGTCGTCGGTGAGACCGGCCGGCTCGAAGCGCATGTTGGTGAACTTCGAGACGTACGTCTCCAGCGGCACGCCGTACTGCATACCGACCGAGACGGCGATGGAGAAGGCGTCCATCATGCCCGCGAGGGTGGATCCCTGCTTGGACATCTTCAGGAAGACCTCGCCCAGGCCGTCGTCCGGGTAGGAGTTGGCCGTCATGTACCCCTCGGCGCCCCCGACGGTGAACGAGGTGGTGATGCCGGGGCGCCCCTTGGGCAGGCGCTTTCGCACCGGGCGGTACTCGACGACCTTCTCGACCGTGGCGAGCGGCCGGACGGCGGCCGTGACCTCGCCCTTGGCCTCTGCCGCGGCGTCTGCCTTCGCCTCCTGTCCGCCCTTCTTCTTGGCGGAGAGCGGCTGGCCGACCTTGCAGTTGTCGCGGTAGATCGCCAGCGCCTTGAGGCCGAGCTTCCAGCCCTCGAAGTAGACCTGCTCGACCTCCTCGACGGTGGCCGACTCGGGCAGGTTGACCGTCTTGGAGATGGCGCCGGAGAGGAACGGCTGCGCCGCGGCCATCATCCGTACGTGGCCCATGGCGGAGATCGCCCGCTCACCCATGGCGCAGTCGAAGACCTCGTAGTGCTCCTGCTTGAGGCCGGGCGCGTCGATCACATGGCCGTGCTCGGCGATGTGGGCGACGATCGCCTCGATCTGCTCCTGCTGGTAGCCGAGCCGCTTGAGGGCGACGGGCACCGTGTTGTTGACGATCTGCATGGAGCCGCCGCCGACAAGCTTCTTGAACTTGACCAGCGCGAGGTCGGGCTCGACGCCGGTGGTGTCGCAGTCCATCATCAGGCCGATGGTGCCGGTCGGGGCCAGCACCGACGCCTGGGCGTTGCGGAAACCGTGCTTCTCGCCGAGGCGCAGCACGTCCTGCCATGCCTCGGTGGCCGCCGCCCAGACCGGGGTGTCCAGGTCGTCCGCGCGCAGCGCGATCGCGTTGGCGTCCGAGTGCTGCGTCATCACGCGCTTGTGGGCGTCCGCGTCACGGGCGTATCCGTCGTACGGGCCGACGACCGCGGCGAGTTCCGCGGACCGCTTGTACGACGTACCGGTCATCAGGGAGGTGATGGCGCCGGCCAGCGAGCGGCCGCCGTCGGAGTCGTACGCGTGGCCCGTCGCCATCAGCAGCGCGCCGAGGTTGGCGTAGCCGATGCCGAGCTGCCGGAAGGCGCGGGTGGTCTCGCCGATCTTCTCGGTGGGGAAGTCCGCGAAGCAGATGGAGATGTCCATCGCGGTGATGACCAGCTCGACGACCTTGGCGAAGCGGTCGGCGTCGAAGGTCTGGTGGCCCTCGTCGTCATGGCGCAGGAACTTCAACAGGTTCAGGGAGGCGAGGTTGCAGCTTGAGTTGTCGAGGTGCATGTACTCGCTGCACGGGTTGGAGGCGTTGATCCGGCCCGCTTCCGGCGAGGTGTGCCAGTGGTTGATCGTGTCGTCGTACTGGATGCCGGGGTCGGCACACGCCCAGGCGGCTTCGGCCAGCTTGCGGAAGAGCCCCCTGGCGTCGACCTCCTCGATCACCTCACCGGTCATCCGGGCCCGCAGGCCGAACTTCGACCCCGACTCGTACGCCTTCATGAAGTCGTCGTTGACGCGGACGGAGTTGTTGGCGTTCTGGTACTGGACGGAAGCGATGTCGTCGCCGCCCAGGTCCATGTCGAAGCCCGCGTCGCGCAGGGCGCGGATCTTCTCCTCCTCCTTGACCTTGGTCTCGATGAAGGCCTCGACATCGGGGTGGTCGACGTCCAGCACGACCATCTTCGCCGCGCGGCGGGTGGCGCCGCCCGACTTGATCGTGCCGGCGGAGGCGTCGGCGCCGCGCATGAAGGAGACCGGGCCCGAGGCGTTGCCGCCGGAGGAGAGGAGCTCCTTGGAGGAGCGGATACGGGACAGGTTCAGGCCCGCGCCCGAGCCGCCCTTGAAGATCATGCCCTCTTCCTTGTACCAGTCGAGGATCGACTCCATGGAGTCGTCGACGGACAGGATGAAGCAGGCCGAGACCTGCTGGGGCTGGGCGGTGCCCACGTTGAACCACACGGGCGAGTTGAAGCTGAACACCTGGTGCAGCAGGGCATAGGTGAGCTCGTGGTCGAACAGCTCGGCGTCCGCGGCGGAGCCGAAGTAGCCGTGCTCCTCGCCCGCCTTGCGGTACGTGCGCACGACCCGGTCGATGAGCTGCTTCAGGCTGTGCTCCCGCTGCGGGGTGCCCACCGCGCCGCGGAAGTACTTACTGGTGACGATGTTGACCGCGTTCACCGACCAGAAGTCGGGGAACTCCACGCCGCGCTGCTCGAAGTTGATCGAGCCGTCGCGCCAGTTGGTCATGACGACGTCACGGTGCTCCCAGACCACCTCGTCGTACGGATGCACGCCGGGAGTGGTGTGGATGCGCTCGCTGCGCAGGCCCTTACCCGCCTTCGACGCCTTGACGCGTGAAGCGCGTGCCGAGCCGCTCGTCGTCTCTGTCATTCCGCCTCCCTTTACGGGCGAAAACGCCCTGATGTGCCGGGTTCTTCCCTCGGCACGGTCTTGTTCTGCCGCCTCGGCGCCGCGAGGCGGCGCTCCGGCACATCCTTGTCCCGGCGGCCGCTCAGTCGGCTGCGGCGGTGGGCGCGGGGACCCCGAGGTCCTCGTCGAGCCCACCGGGAGCGGTGGGGGGCAACTGCTCACGCAGTTCTGTGATGGCCCCTTCGAAGTCCTCAAGGGAGTCGAAGGCCCGGTAGACGCTGGCGAAGCGGAGGTAGGCCACGAGATCGAGGTCCTGGAGCGGGCCGAGTATGGCCAGCCCCACGTCGTGGGTCGAGAGCTCGGCGCTGCCGGTGGCCCTGACCGCCTCCTCGACGCGCTGCCCGAGCTGCGCCAGTGCGTCCTCGGTGACCGGGCGCCCCTGGCACGCCTTGCGTACGCCGGCGATCACCTTGTTGCGGCTGAAGGGCTCGGTGACCCCGCTGCGCTTGATCACCATCAGTGACGCGGTCTCTACGGTGGTGAACCGGCGGCCGCAGTCCGGGCACTGCCGCCGGCGGCGGATCGAGGACCCGTCGTCGGTGGTGCGGCTGTCCACCACACGGCTGTCCGGGTGCCGGCAGAAGGGACAGTGCATGGGTCTTCCACTCCCTCCCTCACCGTCTGGTGAGCGCACGACAAAAGGCTCCGCGGGGCTTTCCACGGATCGCGCCCGATCTCGTGACGACCCTATGACCGTGCACGAGACCACAATTTGTGGTGCCCGGGTCCCATCTAACCACTAGATGTGGGGCTGGTGGACCAGAGGGGGCCCTTCCGCGTGTCGCGCGTGCGTTGACCGCGCGCCGCCCCTGAGCCGTCGCGACGGACCGGGCTCGGAGCGTCTCGGAGTGTAGGCGGCGACCCCGGACAACCCTCGATTGGACTCCCCTGAACGGGCCGGAGGGACACAATGGCAGAACCGGCGGGGCGCGGCACCCTGCGCCGGAGCCAGGTGGCGAGCGGCAATTTTGAGAATCGAACTTCCATTCGATCAATACACCCGGTACCTTGATCACGTCAGCGGATTTATGCAAATTCACTCGAACGTGTGTTTGGCGCAACCTTTCGAAACCCACTACCGTTGTACTAACTGCCCGTGCCGCGAAGCGGGCCGACCGCAGCCCATGCGGTGGAGAACATCTGGAAAGGGGCCGCCGTGACCGCCACCGCAGAGAGCGCCACAGCGACATTGACCGCACTTGACCGCTCCCCGGATCGAATCGGCCCGTTGGACGTGATGAACGAAGAGAACGCCCCGAAGCCCGCGCGCTCACTTCCCGGACGGCCCCCGGGTATTCGCGCCGACAG
Source organism: Streptomyces sp. NBC_01190 (assembly GCF_045039895.1). Lineage (NCBI taxonomy): Bacteria > Bacillati > Actinomycetota > Actinomycetes > Kitasatosporales > Streptomycetaceae > Streptomyces > Streptomyces sp. NBC_01190. The sequence goes on along the minus strand of NZ_CP108580.1, from coordinate 6,285,634 downwards.
CTCGGGACTCACCGAACGCCAGCGCCGGGTTATCGAGGTCATCAGAGACTCGGTCCAGCGGCGCGGATATCCGCCGTCCATGCGGGAGATCGGCCAGGCGGTGGGGCTGTCCAGCACTTCCTCCGTGGCCCATCAGTTGATGGCACTGGAGCGGAAGGGCTTTCTGCGGCGCGATCCGCACCGGCCGCGCGCCTACGAGGTACGGGCTTCCGATGCCGGCCATCCGCAGCCCGCGGACACCACCGGCAAGCCCTCCGCGTCCTATGTGCCGCTGGTCGGCCGGATCGCGGCGGGCGCGCCGCTCCTCGCCGAGGAATCGGTCGAGGACGTCTTTCCGCTCCCCCGGCAACTGGTCGGCGACGGCGAGCTGTTCGTCCTCAAGGTCGTCGGTGACTCGATGATCGAGGCCGCCATCTGCGACGGCGACTGGGTGACCGTACGGCGTCAGCCCGTCGCGGAGAACGGCGACATCGTCGCGGCGATGCTCGACGGCGAGGCGACGGTGAAGCGCTTCAAGCGAGACGCCGGCCATGTGTGGCTGCTGCCGCACAACGCGGCCTATCAGCCCATCCCGGGTGACGACGCCACCATTCTCGGCAAGGTGGTGGCGGTGCTGCGCCGGATCTGACCCCCGGCCTCCCCATTCGGGCCCCGGAACCACTGCGCCGGTTCCGGGGCCCCTCTGTGTCAGCGGGCCCCGGATGCGGGACTGTACGGCCCAGGCAGCCCAGCGGGCCGACGCTGCCGGGACTGGCCGGCCCGGGGTGCGGCCTACTCAGACAGAGACGCCCAGGCAGCGGCGGTCAGACCGCCTGCCCAGCTTCCGCCGGCACCTCGCTCTTCCCCGTCCCGGGCTCCGTCCCCGGTGACTGCGCCGTTTCCGCCGTTTGCGCGGCCCGCGCCGTGGCATCGATCGCGGCGAGCGACTTCCGCACCTGATTGCGGTCCGTGGTGTACCAGAGATCGGGCATGGACGACCGGAGGAAGCTGCCGTAACGGGCCGTGGCGAGCCTCGGATCGAGTACGGCGACCACGCCCCTGTCCCCGGTCGCCCGGATCAGCCGACCGGCGCCCTGGGCCATCAACAGCGCCGCGTGGGTCGCCGCCACCGCCATGAATCCATTGCCGCCGTGTTCCTCCACCGATTTCTGCCGGGCGCTCATCAGCGGGTCGTCCGGGCGCGGGAAGGGAATGCGGTCCATCACCACCAGTTGGCAGTTGACGCCCGGCACATCCACTCCCTGCCACAGCGACAGCGTGCCGAAGAGACAGGTGGCCGCGTCATCGGCGAACCGATGGATCAGCTCGCCCAGGGTCTCCTCGCCCTGGAGCAGCACCGGGTGGGTCAGCCGCCCCCGCAGTGCCTCGGCGGCCGTCTGAGCGCCCCGCATGGACGAGAAGAGCCCGAGCGTACGACCCCCGGCCGCCTCGATCAGCTCGGCGAGTTCATCGAGCATGTCCTCGCGGGCACTGTCCCGGCCGGGCTGGGCCAGGTGCCGGGCGACGTAGAGGATGCCCTGCCTGCGGTAGTCGAAGGGCGAGCCGACATCGATGCCCTTCCACGGGGGCACGTCCTCGCCCTCGGTGCCCTCGGGCGCCAGCCCGAGCGAGGCCGCGACCCCGTTGAAGTCGCCGCCCAGTTTGAGTGTGGCGGAGGTCAGCACCACCGACCGGTCGGTGAAGAGCTTCTCGCGCAGCAGCCCGGACACGTTCAGCGGGGCCACCCGCAGCGAAGCCCCGTACCGGTCGTGGCGTTCGCACCACACCACGTCGTACTCCGAGCGCTGGATCAGCCGTTCGCTGACCTCATGGACGTGCTCCACCGAGGCCAGCGCCTGCTTGCGTACCGCGTCCTCGTCCTGCACGGACTTGTCACGGGTCTCGCCGAGGGCGGTGATCACCTGGCGGCAGGCATCGCGCAGCGCGGCCAGCGCGTAGCCGAGATCCTCGGGGATCTCCTCAAGGCGGCCGGGCAGTGCGAGTTCCATCAACCGCTCGAAGCCCTCGCCGGCGCTCAGCAGAGCGTCTGCGGCCTTTTCGTTCACCAATTTGGCAGCGCGCTTGACCGCCCGGTTGACGCCGATCGGCGTGAGTTCGCCGGTGGCGACGCCGGTGACCCGTGACACCAGCTCATGCGCCTCGTCGATGATCAGCACCTCGTGGCTGGGCAGCACCGGGGCGCCCTCGATCGCGTCGATGGCGAGCAGCGCGTGGTTGGTGACCACCACGTCGGCCAGCTTGGCCCGCTCCCGCGCCGCCTCGGCGAAGCACTCCGCGCCATAAGCGCACTTGGTGGCGCCCAGGCATTCGCGCGAGGTGACGGCCACCTGGCTCCAGGCGCGATCGGAGACGCCCGGCCGCAGCCCGTCCCGGTCACCGGTCTCGGTCTCGTCGGCCCAGTCCCGCAGCCGCAGCAGATCCTGGCCGAGCTTGCTGGTCGGCGCCGCCGCCTCGAACGGGTCGAAGAGGCCGTCCTCCTCGTCCTGCGGCACGCCCTCGTGCAGCCGGTGCAGGCACAGGTAGTTGGAGCGGCCCTTGAGCATGGCGTATTGCGGCTCCCGGCGGAGCAGCGGCTGGAGCGCCTGCACGGTGCGCGGCAGGTCCCGCTCGACCAGCTGCCGCTGCAGGGCCAGGGTCGCGGTGGCCACCACGACCGTTTCCCCGTGGGCGAGGGCGGGCACCAGGTAGCCCAGCGACTTTCCGGTGCCGGTGCCCGCCTGGACGAGCAGATGGGACTGGTCGTCCACGGCGGCCTCGACGGCTTGGGCCATGGTGACCTGACCGGCCCGCTCGGTCCCGCCGACGGCGGTGACGGCGGCGTGCAGCAGGTCGGTGAGTGCGGGTGAGGGCGTGGCAGTCATAGGGAGGCAAGCCTACGGTGAGCCACTGACAGCGCGGTCCTCGTGGCCGGTGCGAGAGCGCCGTTGATGCGGGGCACGCGGGACCCGGCGGCACCGCCGCCGTGGCCGGTCGGGGGTCGGCCGGTCAGGGGACGTACAGCGGATTGAGCACGGTGCCGTGGACGGCCGCGTGCGGGCGCTGGGCGCGGTCGCGGTATCCGTCCAGGTGAAGGCGGTTGCGGTTCAGACACAGCCGCTCGATTCTCGGCGTGAGCAGATCGAACATGGCGAAGCGCTCCTTCAGCTCGGGAAAGCGCTCCTGGTGACGCAGGATCTCGTCGCGCACCAGTGCCCAGAACTCCTCTTCGGGGACACCGAGCTGCCGCTCGCACAGGGGCGCGAGATAGCGCAGCACTCCGACGAAGAGACCCGAATGGATGAACTGGGTGAGGAATTCCGGCGGCTCGGTCAGCAGCACGGCGCGGACGTCGGCGGGCATCGTGGCGTGTTCCGGCAGCGCCTCGGAGGAGACGTTGATGTCGTCCACGAAGTCCTTGACCGCCAGGCGTACCGGAATGTCGTGCTCGTCGAAGACCACGATGGCGTTCTCGCCGTGCGGGGAGAACACGGTGCCGTAGCGGTAGAGGAAGTGCAGCAGCGGAGGCAGCAGCGTGGCGAAGAGGTGCCGCAGCCACACCTGTGGGGGCAGTCCGGAGCGTGCCACGAGTTCGGTGGTGAAGGCCCGGCCCCGCGGATCGGTGTGCAGCAGCGCGGCCAGAGTGCGGGCCCGCTCGCCGGTGTCGAGGTAGACGCCCAGCGGCTCGCGCCAGATACAGCCGAGCAGCTCCCGGTATTGGTAGGGGACGGTCGGCAGTTTGTCGTACTGCGGATGGGAGACGCTCACCGAGGCGACCTCGCCGAGCAGGATCACCCGGGCCTCGTCCCGCAGGAAGCGGTCATGGTCGCGCAGGCCGTGCACCCAGGAGGTGACGGCGGGGGCGGCGAGGGTGCGTTCGGTGGGCAGCCCCCGGTAGACGAGGGTGTTGAGAATCGACAGCGGCAGTTTCACGCTGTGCCGCAGCGGACGGCTGACGTTGAGAAACGTCCGGATCGACTGCTGCGGCAGCCGGAGGTCGCTGTCAGTGGTGAGGAGCATGATGGATCCGTCGGCGATCGCGGCTGCGAAGAGCGGGGCGACGGTCTGTTCCCACTGCCAGGGGTGCACGGGCAGCAGCAGATAGTCGTCCGGGTCGCGGTCCCGGCCGGTGATGGTGCGCCGGAAGGTGCTGAGCGTGGCGGGGGTGAGTTCCTCCGCGTAGAGGAGATCGGGGGTGGCCAGCATGGTGGTGCCGCGGTATCGCGCGAGGTCGCGGTGGACGGCGATCCAGGGAAGGCGCTGCTGCTCGCGGGCCTCCGGGGTCCAGCGGGCGGCGTCGGCGTCCGAGAATCCGATACGTCCTTTGTTGGCGACCAGCCAGGGGTGACCGGTCTGGTGCCCTTCGAGCTCCGCGTACCCCAGGTCGGCCAGCTCCGCCGCGGACAGCGCGCCTGAGGCGAGCCGTACGTCGGCGCGCAGCGTCGCCAGCAGTTCTCTGACGAGGTGGCCGAGGGTGTCGCCGGTCAGCCCGAGCACGGTGTCGTGGCCGTGCGCCAGGAAGTGCAGCGGGTCGCCGGTCGGCTCGATGCTGTCCGCGTCCACGTACCAGGAGCCGTAGCAGCCCCGGCGGGCGCGGAACCGGTAGGTGAGGTCCGCGCCGAGGGCGAGCCGGTAGGAGGTGGAACCGACCGAGGGGTCGAGTTCGGGCACGATCACCTCTTCGTAGGCGAACTCGGCGAGCATCTTGGCCAGCAGGCGGCGGGACGCCTGCTGCCAGGCCAGTGAGTCGGACGAGGACGACGGTGCGGCGATCACTGTGGGCTCCTGCGTGGGGGCGACGGGGAGGAGGCGGACGGTCAGATGAGGTGGCGCAGGGCGCGGTCCCGGACCATCAGGGCGGCCCGCTTGCCCGGGAGTTCGATCTCCGCGCGCAGCCGGAAGCCGGAGCTGAGGAATGCCGCGACCGAGGGGGTGTTGCGCAGATCGGGTTCGGCCACCACCCGGGTGCAGGCGGGCCGGTTGTCGAGCACCATCGTGGAGACGGCACGCAATAACGTGCTGCCCAAGCCTCGGGCGCGGTCCCCGGCGCCACCGATCAGCAGATGGATACCGGTGTCGTGCGGCCTGGCCGGGTAGTGCCGGGCCAGCGGGTCCAGGTCGGCGCGGTAGATCTCCCAGTAGCTCATCGGGTTGCCGTCGAGGACGCCGAGACAGGGCACACTGCGGCCGTCGCCGGTCAGTTGGGACCGCAAGTGCTCCTCGGTGACGCAGGGATCCCCGGCCAGCTCCCAGTAGTCGGCGACGGCCGGATCGTTCATCCAGCCGGCGATCAGGGCGAGGTCGCGGCCGAGCCGCACCGGGACGAGCCGGAAGGGCCCGGCGGAGGTCTCGGCGGCCGGCCAGTCGGCGACATGGTCGAGGAGGTCGGCCGGGGCGCGGGGCGGACCGAGCGGGCCAGGCGGCGTGGCGGCGAGGAGAGCGAGAACGTGCGGCGGCAGCTTCAGATCGAGGGTGTCTTCGGTACTGGAGTCGGTGGAGGGCATCATCGGGCCAGGGGATTGGGGATGGTCACGTACACGGACTGGGTGTCGACCGGGCCGACGAGTTCGTCCATGCCGTGCAGCCGGGTCAGCAGATTCGCCTTGCAGCGCAGCCGGGCGCTGTGCAGCAGCCGCTCCGGGAGGCTGCTGCCCTGACCGTCGGCCGCGAGGAAGCGCCGGAAGGCGGCGAGCAGCACCTGTTCGCCGACCAGGCCCTGGGAGCCGAAGGCGCCGATCAGGCCGAGGACGTTGTTGATGCCGAGGTAGTAGGCGAAGCGCTCGTCGGCCACCGCGTCCGCGACGAAGGTGTCGCTTGCCTCGCCGATGCCGGGCAGCAGCCCTTCGAGGGCGGCGCGGCGCGACTCCCGGAAGTAGTAGCCCTGGTTGTCGCGGTAGCGGCCGCCGCAGGGCCAGCCGTCCGCGTCGAGCAGCACCAGCGTGTTCTGCTGGTGTGCTTCCAGGGCGATGCCGGCTTGCCCGTCGAGCCAGAGCACCGGCCGCACCACCACATCGAGGTAGCGCAGGAACCACTCGGTGGCGACCGCCCCGGGCGGTCTACCCGTACGGCCGGCGAGGTCCGCGATGACGGCGGCCAGTCGGGAGCGCAGGGTGGGGGCCGGCACGCCGGGCCACGGCCGGGGCGAGGTGAGCCCGGCCACGCAGTGTGCCTGTGGGCCGGCGCCGAAGGGGTTGTGCCTGAGCATCACGTCCAGGCCGGGCAGCGGCACCCCGTCGGAGGTGTCCGCTCCGAGCCACGCCGGGTCGCGCACGATGTCGAAGCCGGGGTGGGCGGCGTGCCAGGCAGTGGCCAGTCCGGCGCGCAGCAAGCGGTGCACCTCGACGCCGCGAACAAGCTCCTTGCGGAGGTTCTCCCGGCGGGAGTTGGTGATGCGCAGTCCCAGCGAGAGCTTGAGCATCGCGGGCGCGTCCGGCCGGTAGACGGTCCGCACCGAGGAGGTCGGGAACCACGGCTCCCCGAGGGGGCCGAGATCGTGCAGCAGCCCGGCCTCGAAGAGAGCGCGTACGGCGGGTCGGTGGCGGATGTCGCCGGCCTGCCACGGATGCAGCGGCAGCGGCGCCGTTCCGGGCGGCAGGACGAGTCCGGGGCCGGCGAGCGCGGTCAGCAGGTCGACGGCCGGGACCGTACGGCCGCGTTCGGTCCAGGCGGAGTCACCGGTCGCCAGGGAGGCGTCCACCGCGAGCCAGTGCAGGGCGAACCGGCCGCGCAACTCCGGCGAGTAGGCGACGCTCTCCGCCTCACTGAGCCCCTCGCGTCCCTTGGGGGCCGGATGCAGTGGATGCCCGAGGATCAGGGCCTGCTCGGAGTCGAGGAAGGGCACCTCGGGCGCGACGGGTCCGGGCTGTTCGCGGCGCTCGGCGATGAAGACGGCGGTGCGCCGGACCGAATCGGCGACCCGGGCCACCAGATCGGCGCCCTCGGCGGGGTCGCCGCCCCCCTCGCGGGCCAGCAGCGCGGCCAGTTCCACCGCGCTGAGCGGGCGTTGGTCGGCTGTCGCCAGCAGGGCCGGGCCGAAGCGGTGATGTCCTGCCGCGGACCAGTGGTGGACGGCGGCCTGCGCCTCCGAACCGCTGGCCGGCAGGGGAATCCGCAGTAATCCGTCGGCGGGCTGGGTGAGTTCGGTCTCCCGGACCCAGCAGCGCAGCAGATTCTCGGTGCCGACCGCGTCGCCGGCGCGATACGGGTCGGGGTGCGACGGAGGTTCGATGCCGGGGGCGGTACGGGCGGCGCCGACCCGCTGGGACGGCACCTGATGATCGTGCGCGCGGGCTGCGGCCGGGGGCAGGGGTGCGGTCATACCGGGGCTCCACTTTTCGGTGCGGTGGGGGCGGCGGGTGCCGGGATCGGACGGGGTGTGGTGATCGGGCGAGGTATGGCGGTCGGGGGCGGCGCTGCCATCGGGATGGCCGCGCGGTGGTGCCCGGAGCCCGGGGTATCCGGGCTCTCCGGGATCTCCGGGCTATCCGGGGAACCCAACATCGCCAGGGCCCCGGATACCGGCGCGGAAGGCGGGCCGGCGACCGGCTCCGACATTCGCCCGTCGCCGATCCGGGCCCGCGGAGCGAACGGCGACACGGTCGGTCGGCGCTTCAGCGGCCGGCCGCGACGGCAGGGGCCCGCTGGCTGACCGGGGCCCCCGGGCCGGCCAAGACCCCCGGGACGGCCGGGACCACAGCGCCTCGGCTCCGGACTCACGCCGGGCCGCCGTCGGCGCCGGCCAGCGCCGCCTCGATGGCCGAGGCGAGCCGCTCAAGCACCGCCTCGGCCTGCTCGTCGGTGATGGTCAGCGGCGGCAGCAGCCGCACCACACTGGCGTGCCTGCCGCCGAGTTCCACGATCAGGCCGCGCCGCAGCGCCTCCTGCTGAACGCGGGCGGCGAGTCGCGGCGCGTTCGGCAGCGCCCCGAAGTCATCGGGCTCGGCCTCGGCATCGACGAGCTCGACACCGATCATCAGACCGCGGCCTCGGACATCCCCGATACAGGCGTGGTGGGCGGACAGTCCGCGCAGCCGGCACATGATGCGGTTGCCGAGGGTCTCGGCCCGCTCGTCCAGGGCGTTCTCCCGGACGAAGCGCAAGGTGGCGGCCCCGGCGGCCATCGCGAGCTGGTTGCCCCGGAAGGTGCCGGCGTGGGCACCGGGCTGCCAGACGTCCAGCTCGCCCCGGTAGACGATCACGGCGAGCGGCAGGCTGCCGCCGATCGCCTTGGACAGCACCATCACATCCGGCACGATCCCGCTGCGCTCGACGGCCCAGAAGGTGCCGGTGCGCCCGACCCCGGTCTGCACCTCGTCGACGATCAGCGGGATGCCCCGCGCGGCGGTGATCTCCCGCATCCGCCGCAGCCAGGTCTCGGGCGGGGGGATCACCCCGCCCTCGCCCTGCACCGCTTCGAGCAGCATCGCGGCCGGCGGCTGCACGCCACCCTTGGGATCGTCCAGCAGGTTCGCGGTCCAGCGCGCCGACAGCTCGGCGCCCCGTCCACCGCCGGTCCCGAACGGACAGCGGTAGTCGTACGGATACGGGAGCCGGGTGATCCGGGCGTCCATATCACCGGCCGCGGACCGTACCGCGACATCGCCGGTCGCCGCGAGGGCACCGGCGGTCATGCCGTGATAGCCGCCGGAGAAGGCGAGCAGTCCGCTCCGCCCGGTGGCGATCCGGGTCAGCTTGACCGCGGCTTCCACCGCGTCGGTGCCGGCCGGGCCGCAGAACTGGATCCGCCCGTGCTCGGCGAGCTCGGCCGGCAGCGTCTCGAAGAGCGCGGTGGTGAAGCGGTCCTTGACCGGTGTGGCGAGGTCGAGCACATGCAGGGGCGCCCCGGAATCCAGGACGGCTCTGATGGCTTCCAGCACCACCGGGTGGTTGTGTCCGAGGGCGAGGGTGCCCGCCCCGGACAGACAGTCCAGATAGCGGCGCCCGTCCGCGCCCTCCACGGTCATTCCCCGGGCCCGCACCGGTACCACCGGCAGCGAGCGGGCGTAGGTGCGCGCGGCGGATTCACGCTGCGCCTGCCTGCGGAGAATCCCCTCCCCCGCGGTGATGTCGTCCGCCGGTGCCGCCAGTTGTCCCGGCACGCTCGACAAGGCCGCCACGTGTTCTCTCCTCCGGATCGGCATACCGTCTCGTCGTCCCCCGTCCGTACTAACGACGCGGTGACAAACCGATCACGGGCGGTCGCCGGACTTTCGACTCCATCGAGGGCAAAAAGTAAGGACCCACCTCACTGAGGTGGGTCCTTACCTGTCCCGGCACAGGTCCGCGCTGCGAGCCGGTGACCGCCGCTACGAGCGCTGCGAGCGACAGGAGCGCTACGGGTACGTCACGCCCGCGCCGCCAGCGTGAACGGCGCCAGCTCCGCGGCCAGTTCCTCGTGCACCCGCACCTTGAGCAGGGTGCCGTCGCCGGTGTGCTCCTCGGAGAGCACCTCGCCGGCGCCGTGCACTCGGGAGACCAGTCCGCCATGGGTGTACGGCACGAGTGCCTCCACCTCGATGTCCGGCCTGGGCAGTTCGTCGTCGATGAGCGCGAGCAGCTCGTCGATGCCCTTGCCGGTGCGCGCGGAGACCGCGATGGCGTGCTTCTCGTTGCGCAGCAGGCGCTGAAGCACCACCGGGTCGGCGGCGTCGGCCTTGTTGATCACGACGATCTCGGGAACGTCGAGCGCGCCCACGTCCCGGAACACCTCGCGCACCGCGGCGAGCTGCTCCTCCGGCACCGGGTGCGAGCCGTCCACCACGTGCAGGATCAGATCGGCGTCGCCGACCTCCTCCATGGTGGAGCGGAACGCCTCGACCAGGTGGTGCGGCAGGTGCCGCACGAAGCCGACGGTGTCCGCCAGGGTGTAAAGCCGACCGCCCGGCGTCTCCGCCCGGCGCACGGTCGGGTCCAGGGTGGCGAACAGCGCGTTCTCCACCAGGACGCCGGCCCCGGTCAGCCGGTTGAGCAGCGAGGACTTGCCTGCGTTGGTGTAGCCGGCGATGGCCACGGAGGGCACCTTGTGGCGCTTGCGCTCCTGGCGCTTGAGATCGCGGCTGGTCTTCATCTCCGCGATCTCCCGGCGCATCTTCGCCATCTTCTCGCGGATCCGCCGCCGGTCGGTCTCGATCTTGGTCTCACCGGGACCACGGGTGGCCATGCCGCCGCCCGATGAGCCGGCGCCACCGCCACCCATCTGCCGGGACAGCGACTGGCCCCAGCCGCGCAGCCTGGGCAGCATGTACTGCATCTGGGCGAGCGAGACCTGCGCCTTGCCCTCCCGGGACTTGGCGTGCTGGGCGAAGATGTCCAGGATCAGCGCGGTCCGGTCGACCACCTTGACCTTGACGACGTCTTCCAGGTGGATCAGCTGTCCCGGGCTCAGCTCACCGTCGCAGACCACGGTGTCCGCGCCCGTCTCCAGCACGATGTCCCGCAGCTCCACCGCCTTGCCGGAACCGATGTACGTGGCCGGGTCGGGCTTGTCACGGCGCTGGATCACCCCGTCCAGCACGAGGGCGCCCGCGGTTTCCGCGAGTGCGGCGAGTTCGGCCAGGGAGTTCTCGGCGTCGTCCACGGTGCCGCTGGTCCAGACACCGACGAGCACCACCCGCTCCAGCCGGAGCTGCCGGTACTCGACCTCGGTGATGTCCTCGAGTTCGGTGGAGAGGCCCGCGACGCGTCGGAGTGAGGCACGGTCGGAGCGGTCGAACTGGTCGCCGTCCCGGTCGCCGTCGATCTCATGACTCCAGGCCACGTCCTCTTCCATCAGGGCGTCGGCCCGCAGGCTCTCCGGGAGGCGCTGGCGGTTGTCCGAGAAGTCCGAGGAGGAAGAAGAGATGGAGGTCATTGGATCCTTTGGTCGTACGGTTACGGTCCGGCGGCCGTTGGCGCGCCGTGTTCAGACGATGGTCGCACGCCCGGCAGACCCGGTCACGCGGGTTTTCCACAAGGCGTACCCGGTGGGCGGCAAAGAACACTCATCCGACGTATTAATGAACGAATGAGTCACCGGCGGCATTCCCCCACACGGGTTCGCCCACCGGGGTGCGGAGCCGTCCCGGCGAGCGCCGATCGCTGTCGGGCGCCGCGCCCTACTCCGGGTCGGGCCCCGCCACGGCCGACCGGGTCCGGTAGACGTCGTACACCCCGGGGACGGAGCGCATCGCCCGCATCAGGGCGCCCAGTGTCCGGGGGTCGCGCAGTTTCACGGTGTAGGTGTGCCGGACCCGGTGCTCCTGCGGGGGCTCCACCGCGGCGGAGACGATGCCGACGTCCTGCTCGGCGATGACCTCGGTGAGATCGGCGAGCAGTCGGGGCCGGCTGAGCGCCTCGGCGAGCACGGTGGCCCGGTAGCCGCCGACCGGGGCCCCGTCCCGCCATCGCACGGGCATCGGCTCGCGTCCGCTCCCGGTCATCCGGGCGGTGGACGGACACTCGACGCGGTGCACCGCCACGGTGCCGCCGCGGATGAGGAACCCGGTCACCCGGTCCGGCGGCACCGGCGTACAACAGCGGGCCAGCCGTACCGTCGCACCCGGCAGGTCGGAGACGGCGATCGGCTGGCCTCCGGGCACGGCGTCCGGGGCCGGGGCCGGCCGGGCCGCGGGGGTGGGCGCCGGCTGGGCCTCGCCGCCGGCCGGGTGCTGGGTGAGCCAGCGGGTGATCGCGATCCGGGCCGCGGGGGTGATGGCGTGCTCCAGCCAGCCGCGGTCGGGCCCTGAGATGGCGGAGTCGTCCATCACCAGCTGGACGGTGTCCCCGTCGCGGAGCCGGGTGCCCAGCGGGGCGAGCCGTCCGTTGACGCGGGCACCCACGCAGGCGTGCCCCGATCCGCCGTGCACCGCGTAGGCGGCGTCCACGCAGCTGGCGCCGGCGGGCAGCCGGATCGTGCCGGAGGCCTCGCCGCCTCGGCTGGCGAAGACGGTGATCTCCCGGTCCTGGGCGAGGTCGTCCCGCAGCGCCGTCCAGAAGGTGTCGGCGTCGGGCACGGCGCGCTGCCACTCCAGCAGGCGGGCGAGCCAGCCGGGCTGGGTGGGGTCGACCCGCACGCCGCCGTCGGGGCTTTCGCCGTGGTCGGTGTCCGCCGGTGCGGTCGCCTCGGCGCCGGCGTGCGGGTCGCCGAGGGCGATCACTCCGGCTTCTGCGACCCGGTGCATCCGGTGGGTGCGGACCAGGACCTCGGCGATCCGGCCCTGCTCGTCGGCGATCGCGGTGTGCAGCGACTGGTAGAGGTTGAACTTGGGTGCGGCGATGAAGTCCTTGAACTCGGCGATCACCGGGGTGAAACAGGTGTGCAGCTCGCCGAGGACGGCGTAGCAGTCGGCGTCCTCGGCGACCAGGACCAGCAGCCGGCCGAAGTCGCAGCCGCCGAGCCGGGCGCCGCCGCGTTTGAGCAGCAGCCGGTGGACGGAGACCGCGTGCCGGGGCCGGATGTCGATCTCGGCGGCGATGCCGGCCTCGTGCAGCACCCCGCGGAGTTCGTCGGCGACGGCCGCGAGCGGATCCGGGGCGGCGGCGTGCTCCTCGATCATGGCCCTGGTGCCGGCATGCTCCTCCGGATGAAGGATCGCGAAGACCAGATCTTCGAGCTCGGACTTGAGCGCCTGGACGCCGAGGCGTTCGGCCAGCGGGATGAGCACGTCACGGGTGACCTTGGCGATGCGCGCCTGCTTGTCGGGCCGCATCACCCCCAGCGTCCGCATGTTGTGCAGCCGGTCGGCGAGCTTGATGGACATCACCCGGACGTCGCTGCCGGTGGCGACGAGCATCTTGCGGAAGGTCTCGGGTTCGGCGGCGGCGCCGTGTTCGACCTTCTCCAGTTTGGTCACGCCGTCCACCAGGTAGGCGACGGACTTGCCGAACTCCCGCTCGACCTGATCGAGCGTCACCTCGGTGTCCTCGACCGTGTCGTGGAGGAGAGAGGCGGTCAGGGTGGTGGTCTCGGCGCCGAGTTCGGCCAGAATCAGGGTGACGGCGAGTGGGTGGGTGATGTACGGCTCGCCGCTCTTGCGCGTCTGGCCGCGGTGCGAGGACTCGGCCAGGACGTAGGCCCGCCGCAGTCGCTCGATGGCGTCGGGGCCGGCGCCGGGCTGCCGGGCGCGATGGACCTTGATCAGATGTTCGATGGCGTCGGGCAGCCGGTCCCGGCCGGAGCTGCCGAGCAGCGCGGCACGCCCCAGCAGTCGCAGGTCGAGGCGGCGAAGGCCGCGCTTGCGGTCCGCCGCGGTCCGTCCCACGTCGAGCGCGGGCCGTCCCGCGTTCACCGCGTTGTCTGCGCTCATCGGTCCTCCGCCAGCGTGGACCGGCCGCGGAGCCCTCCACGACCCGGGGGCCGCGCCGGTGATTGATGCTACCGAGCCCACCACGTGCGGCAGTCACGCTCTCGCCGAGAGTGATCCCCGTCACCCGTTCGAGCGAAGGTGTACGGGGTTCTCACCCCTATACGTCCTGTTACGCGCCCACCGGCCGCCGGCCGCCTCATCCGGCCAGCCACGCCGGGTCGATGACGCCTTCGGCGACGATCACCGCCGGCCCGGTCATCTCGATCTCGCCGTCGGTGCCCTCGCTGATCACCAGTCGGCCGCCGGGCACGTCCACGGTGTACGTGACGGGCCGACCGGTCAGCGCCGGGTCCAGGCCGTCCCGGCGGGCAGCGGCCACCATCACCGCGCAGGCACCGGTTCCGCAGGAGCGGGTCTCACCGGAGCCGCGTTCGTGCACCCGCAGCGCGACGTGGCGCGGGCCCCGGTCCACCACGAACTCCACATTGGTGCCCGCCGGATAGGCCTCGGCCGGAGCGACGGCGGGCGCCCGCAGCAGATCTCCGGCGTCCTCGAGATCGTCGACGAAGGCGACGGCGTGCGGATTTCCCATGTTGACGTGCAGAGCCGGCCAGCCGTGCCCGTCCACACCGACGGACACCGCGCCGCCGGGGAGGGCGGCGCGGCCCATCCGCACCGTGACCTCGCCCGGAGCGCCGTCCTCGGTGTCCTTGGCGATGTGTATCCGGCGCACTCCGGCGCGGGTGGCGACGGCCAGGTCGCCGGCGTCGGCGAGGCCGGCCCGCTGAAGATATCGGGCGAAGACCCGGATCCCGTTGCCGCACATCTCGGCGATGCTGCCGTCACCGTTGCGATAGTCCATGAACCACTCGGCCTCGGCGGCGAGCGCGGCGGCCTCGGGGTGGGCGGCCGAGCGGACCACCCGCAGCATCCCGTCGCCGCCGATGCCGGCCCGTCGGTCGCACAGCCGGGCCACATCGGCCGCGGACAGGTCGAGCAGACCGTCCGGGTCGGGGACGATCACGAAGTCGTTCTCCGTGCCGTGGCCCTTGAGGAAGGCCAGGGGCGGGGAAGCGGCGGTGCCGGGGCGCGAGTCAGTCACATGTCCGATCGTACGCGGGGGGCGGCGATCGGCGCGGGACCGCCGTGGGCGCCCTGTGGACAACCCCGGCACGGACCACTCCCGGGAGGGTGGGCCTCCGGCTCAGCGGAGCCGGGCGACCCGCCAGACCGCGAGGACCGCGAGCAGCGCGATGGCGACGGCGTATCCGCCGACGAAACGCCAGTCGGGCCGGGCGCCCGATCCCTGGGCTGGCAGTCCGGGCCAGGTCTGGCCGAGCCGCCGGGCGGCCGTGAGCCCCCAGCCGGCGGCGCAGCAGCACAGCAGGAGGCCGAGCATGGCGACCACCGGGCCGGCGTCGCCGGATTCGAAGGCGAGGGGGAAGGCGAACATCAGTGAGCCGCCGACGGCCAGCGCGATGATCGGGGCGAGCTGCCAGAGCCGCAGTCGACGCTGGGGCCGCAGTTCGCCGAAGGACTGCCCTTCCTCGATGGGCGGCAGCGGGTCAGCGGATCCCAGGGGCTCAAGGGGCCCGAGAGCGTCAAGAGGCTCCAGCTCATCGAGAGGGTGCAGTGACCTGGGTGAAGCCAGAGTCTCCCCTGATTCCAGTGATTCCAGGGGTTCGCGTCGATCGAGAGGTTCCCCTGCTTCAAGGGAATCCAGTGATTCGCGGTGCGAACGAGAGTCAGGTGCCCTGCGTTCCTCGGGTGACGCATGGGGCATGCCTGAGTCCGCCGCTGTGTCGCGTCCCGGTGGGATGTCGCGTGGGCCGACCGCCATCGCCACGCGCCCTCCAGAATCTCCGACACCGTAGCTGCCTCGAAGCTCGATGATGGCACGGGCAGGGGGCCGCTCCTTGACGCCGGAGCGTCCCGATGCCATCACGTGATCAGGCTGTGACCGCTTCTTGGAGCAACATCAGCGCCTGGTCGGCGAGTTCCGGGCCTCGGGCGGTCAGCCAACTCACCCTCGGGTCGCGCCGGAACCACGAGTCCTGGCGGCGCGCGAAGCGTTTGGTGGCACGTACGGTCTCGGCGCGCGCCTCCTGCTCGGTGCGTTCGCCGACCAGCGCGCCGAGCACCTGCTGGTAGCCGAGCGCGCGCGAGGCGGTCCGCCCCTCGCGCAGGCCCACCGCCTCCAGGGCGCGGACTTCGGCGACCAGCCCGGCCTCCCACATGCGGTCGACCCGCAGGGTGATGCGCTCGTCCAGTTCGGGCCTGGGGACGTCCACCCCGATCTGCACGGTGTCGTAAACCGACTCGTGGCTCGGCAGGTTGGCGGTGAAGGGGCGCCCGGTGATCTCCACCACCTCAAGGGCGCGGACGATCCGGCGGCCGTTGCTCGGCAGGATGGCGCGGCCTGCCTCCGGGTCGACGGCGGCCAGTCGGGCGTGCAGCGCGCCAGGTCCGCGCAGGTCGAGTTCGGCCTCCAGCCGGGCCCGTACGGCGGGGTCGGTGCCGGGGAAGTCCAGGACGTCGATGGCGGCCCGTACGTAGAGGCCGGAGCCGCCGACCAGGACCGGGACGCGGCCGGCCGCGTGCAGCCGGTCGATCTCGGCGCGGGCCAGCCGCTGGTAGTCGGCGACGTTGGCCGCCTCGGTCACGTGCCAGATGTCCAGCAGGTGGTGTGGGACGCCCTGGCGTTCCTCGGGAGTGAGCTTGGCGGTGCCGATGTCC
This sequence comes from Streptomyces sp. NBC_01190, assembly GCF_045039895.1. Lineage (NCBI taxonomy): Bacteria > Bacillati > Actinomycetota > Actinomycetes > Kitasatosporales > Streptomycetaceae > Streptomyces > Streptomyces sp. NBC_01190. Next base: position 6,269,639 of record NZ_CP108580.1, on the reverse strand, counting down.
ATGCCGCGGTAGAGCTGCATGGAATCGGCGTTGACCACCTCGCCTCCCAGCGCCTGGGCGAGGGCCACGCCCAGGTCGGACTTCCCGGCCGCGGTGGGTCCGACGACGGCGATCACACGGTTCTTCACGGGGTCAGTCTCGCAAAGTTCCGGGGCGCGCCTCGATCGAACGGTGGTTGCCGTCCGGATCGGACGACGGCCCCGGTCCGTGACGCGGCGGCGGCTCCGGCCCGGCAGGGCGGAATACGGGCAGCGCGCGTATGGTCGACGGAGGAGAGGGCGTCTTGTGATGGTTTGAGCGCCCGTCGGCCTTGCGGACCCAAGGGCGCGAGCCGCCCGTCCGTGGCCGCCGTCTTCAAGGGAAGGTGCCCTGATGAGCTTCATGAACACGCTCAAGGACAAGCTCGGCATGTCGAAGGACAAGGCGGACGGACTGGCGAGCGAGCACGGGGACCGGATGGAGTCCGGCGCCGAGAAGGCGAGGGACAGGATCGACGACCACCGCGGCGAGGACGGCCGGAACGACGACGGCCGGAATCAGGGCAACGATCCCGCCTGACCGGACCGGATCCGCCGCGTGCGGGCACCGAGCCACCTGAACCGGACGGCCGCGGATTTCCACCATCCGCGGCCTGTCCATCTGCCCATACGGGGGGCGACCGGGATTCGGGTCCTGCGGGCGACCGGGATCAGGTCCAGGTCGCGACGTAATAGGCCACCCCGTAGGGCGCCGTCTCGTGGAGCAGATCGCCGCCCAGTCCGGCTCCGTCGGCGGCGCCGGCCAGCACCTGCCAGGGCGCCCGGCCCGCCACCTTGAGGGCGCCGGCGAGTTCCGGGTCGAGGGCGGCCAGGGCGCGGGTGTCCGCGGCGGCGAGGGCGGCGGCCACGACCGTGTCGAAGGGCTCGGCGCGCTCGTCCAGATAACCGGGGGCCTTGACCGTACGACAGGCGCTGCCGTCCCCCATCACCAGTAGCGCGACCCGCGCCGCGGATCCGGCGACGGCCTGCCCGGTGGCGGCGCAGCGCTCCTGCTCCCACCGCTCCCCCACGCCGAGGCCCTCCACGGGGGCGGCGCTCCATCCGCGCAGCAGCCAGCCGGCGATCGCCAGGGACTGCGGCAGCGGGCGGTCGCCGTCCGCTGTCACCGCGTCCTCCGGGCCTGCCGCCGTCGGGGCAACGGCCTCAAGCCCGCCGGCGGACGTGTCGGGGGGCCTTCCGAGCGTCACGTCCAGCGGCACGCCGAAGGAGCGGAAGGATCCGGCCGAGCCCTGTGCGAAGACGCCGTGACCCGACCGCTCCACCGGGCCGACGACCACCAGTCGCTCCGGCCGGGAGGCGGCCAGCACGCCTATCGCGTCCGCGCAGGCCGCCCGCAGCGTGTCCAGTTCGGCCGAGGCACCCGTGGCGACCTCAGGGACCAAGAGCGGCGGACAGGGGCAGACAGCGGCGGCAACGAGCATGATCGGAACCCTACCGGGGGCCTACGACAGCGGGACCTACCCGCAGGCGCAGCCGTCCGCCGCCGCGTTTGAGGCCATCGCCGGCGCCGCGGCGGGCGCGCCGATGGTCGGAATGCCCAGCATCACACCGGCCGGCTGCGGCGCGGGGGCCGCGGTGCGGCGCTCCCAGGCGTCGCCGGCCCGGGTCCGGCGTACCGCGAGCGGCGTGCGCTGCGCGAGCAGGTGGTGCGGCGCCGCGTAGGTGACCTCGACCGTCACCAGGTCGCCCGGCCTGACCGTTTCCGCGGGCCGCTCGAAGTGCACGAGGCGGTTGTCGGGGGCCCGGCCGGAGAGCCGGCGGGTCGCGTCGTCCTTGCGTCCTTCGCCCTCCGCGACGAGCACCTCCAGGGTGCGGCCGACCTGTTTCTTGTTCTCCGCCCAGGAGATCTCCTCCTGGAGCGCGACCAGCCGCTCGTACCGCTCCTGCACGACGGCCTTGGGGATCTGCCCGTCCATCTCGGCGGCCGGCGTCCCAGGGCGCTTGCTGTACTGGAAGGTGAACGCCTGGGCGAAGCGGGCCTCCCGCACCACGTGCAGCGTCGCCTCGAAGTCGGCCTCGGTCTCACCGGGGAAGCCCACGATGATGTCGGTCGTGATGGCGGCGTCCGGCATCGCGGCGCGCACCTTCTCGATGATGCCGAGGTAGCGGTCCTGCCGGTAGGAGCGCCGCATGGCCTTCAGCACCTGGTCGGAGCCGGACTGGAGCGGCATGTGCAGTTGGTGCATCACGTTGGGCGTATCGGCCATCGCGGCGATCACGTCGTCGGTGAAGTCACGCGGGTGCGGCGAGGTGAAGCGGACGCGTTCGAGTCCCTCGATGCCGCCGGTGGCCCGCAGCAGCTTGCCGAACGCCTCGCGGTCGCCGATGTCCGAGCCGTAGGCGTTGACGTTCTGCCCGAGCAGGGTGACCTCGATGACACCCTCGGCGACCAGGGCCTCGACCTCGGCGAGCACGTCGCCGGGACGGCGGTCCTTCTCCTTGCCGCGCAGCGCGGGCACGATGCAGAAGGTGCAGGTGTTGTTGCAGCCGACCGAGATCGCGACCCAGGCGGCGTACGCGGACTCCCGGCGGGACGGCAGCGTCGAGGGGAAGGTCTCCAGCGACTCGACGATCTCGACCTGTGCCTCGTCCGCGATCCTGGCCCGCTCCAGCAGCACCGGCAGTTGGCCGATGTTGTGAGTGCCGAAGACCACGTCGACCCAGGGGGCCCGCTTGACGATGGTGTCGCGGTCCTTCTGCGCCAGGCAGCCGCCGACCGCGATCTGCATGCCGGGGCGCGCGGCCTTCTTGGGCACGAGCTGCCCGAGGTTGCCGTAGAGCCGGTTGTCGGCGTTCTCGCGCACCGCGCAGGTGTTGAAAACGACGACGTCCGCGCCGTCGGCGCCCTCGGGGGCGCGGACGTACCCCGCCTGCTCCAGCAGGCCGGAGAGCCGTTCGGAGTCGTGGACGTTCATCTGACATCCATAGGTGCGGATCTCGTAGCTGCGGTGAAGGGTGTCCTGCGCGGTCATGCCTCCAGGGTAGGCGCTTCCCGGGTGTCCCCCGAACGGAGTTGTCCGCGGCCGGCGGCTGACGCCTTCCGCGGAGCGATCCCGGCTGGCAGGATCGCGGTGCATGGACCTCCCGCGCCTCGGCGGACGACTGCGGACGACGCTGGGCGGCTGGTCGCCGGGGCGGCGGCGGGCCGTACAGGCGGTGCTGGCGGCGGCCTCCGCCCTGGCGCTGCTGCTCTGGTGGCTATTGCCGTCGAACGGCCCCTCGTATCCCAGGAGGCCGATCTCCTTCGCGACCGGGGTCGCCACCGGTGTGTACGAGACCTACGGGGTGATGCTCAAGAGCGATCTGCGGACCGCTCTCCCCGGGGTTCAGGTGAACCTGACGCACACCGAGGGCTCGGTGGACAACATCAAGCGTCTGGTGTCCGGCCGCGCCGACTTCACCATCGCCGCGGCGGACGCGGTGGCGAACTACCAGGGCCCCGGCAAGTCCGATCTGCGCGCCTGCGCGCGGCTCTACGACGACTACATGCAGCTTGTCGTACCGCGGGACTCGCCGGTTCGGTCGGCTGTCGGCCTGCGGGGTCTGCGGGTCGGCGTCGGGCAGGCGGGCTCCGGGGTGAACCTGATCACCCGTCGGCTGCTCATGGCGGCCGGTCTGAACATCGACCACGACATCAAGGCGTTCCCGGTCGGTATCGACACAGCGCCCGCGATGCTGCTCAGCGGGAAGCTGGACGCCTTCTTCTGGTCGGGGGGGCTGCCGACCGCCGCGGTGACCGCGCTGGCCGCCCCGGTCGACCGGATCAAGCTGGTGCAGCTCGGCGACCTTGTCGAGAAACTGCACACGATGGGGCCGGCGATGCAGTACTACCGGCAGGCGGTGATGCCCGCCGACGCGTATCCGCTGGCGCAGGACCATCAGCCGGTCGCCACCATCGCGGTGGCCAACCTGCTGGTCACCACCGCGCACGCCGACCCCGGTCTGGTGGAGCGGCTGACCCGGGCGGTGATCGACAGCAGGGACGAGATCGGCAAGCAGGTGCACGCGGCGCAGTTGGTGGATCTGCGGACCGCCGTCTTCACCGATCCGCTGCCGCTGCATGCGGGAGCCGAGCGCTACTACCGGTCGGTCAAGCCCTGATGTGCCGCCAGGAGGGCGGCACGCGTCCGTGCCGCCCGCGGCTGTGGGTCAGGCTGATCGCGGACCGGCGTCATCCCGCCGTCACTTCGGCGGCTCGCGGCACTGTCAAGGTGACCTCAAGTCCGTGCGGGTGGCGCCGTCCATAGGCGACCGTGCCGCCGCCCTGGTTGAGCAGCGCGTGCGCGATGGACAAACCGAGGCCGGAGCCGTGCACGTTCTGGTGGCGGGCGCTGCGCCAGAAGCGGTCGCCGATCCGGGCCAGTTCGTCGTCGTTCAGGCCGGGGCCGCCGTCGGCCACGGTGATGGCGGCCCGGTCGCCGTCCGCCCAGACCCGCACGCCCACCGCCTCGCCGCGCGGCGTGAACTTGAACGCGTTGTCGAGCACCGCGTCCAGCGCGCTGGAGAGCGCCACCGCGTCCGCCCAGCCCAGCACCGCCTCGCCGTCCGGGGACCCGGCGAACTCCATCGCCACGCTGGCCCGGTCGGCGACCGCCCGCCAGGCGGTGGTCCTGACACGGGTCAGCTCGAAGATGTCGGTCAGACCGGCATGGCGGCCGGAACTCTCGGCGACCGCGAGTCCGAGCAGGTCGTCGAGGACCTGGGCGAGCCGGTGGCCCTCCTCCTTCACCGACTCCGCCTCGGTGTTGCCGTCGGGCAGCGCCAGGCCGAGGAGTTCGATGCGCAGCAGCAGCGCGGAGAGCGGGTTGCGCAACTGGTGCGAGGCGTCGGCGACGAAGGCCCGCTGCTGTTCGAGCACCGCCTCCACGTTGTCGGCCATCTCGTTGAACGAACGGACCAGCCGGCGCAGTTCCGGCGGTCCGCCGGCCGCCTCGACCCGGGACTTCATCCGGCCGGTGGCGATCTCGTGGGTCACCCGGTCCAGCGTCGCGACCGGCAGCATCACCCAGCCGGTCAGCCGCACGGCGAGCAGGACCGCGATGGCCATCGCGGCGAACTCCCCCGCCGCCAGCAGCAGCCAGCCGTGCAGGATCCGCGAGCGCAGCGCTCCGGTCGGCGAATCGGTGACGACGACCGCCACCACATCCCCGTCCCGCACGATGGGCGAGGAGATGGCGAGGGTACGGGACTGCCAGGGCAGCACCTGCCGTGGATTGTGCGCGCGGCGGCCGAGCAGTGCCGAGTAGTACGAGTCGTAGAGTTCGCCCGCGCGCGGTATCCGCCACCCCGCTGGGGCGGCGGCCATGACGGTGCCGTCGCGATAGAAGACGCCGACGCTGATGCGGTAGAGCTGCTGGTAGCGGGCGAGTTCGGTGTGCAGGGCGTGCAGGCGCTCGTCATCGGCTGGGTCCAGGGCGTCGGTCCCCTCGTCCCGGGCGGTGACGAACTGGGCGAGAGCGGCGAACCGTGTCGTGTCATCGATTCGGTCGACCACGACACGCTGCTGCTGCGCGGCGGCCTGGCTGGCGGCCAGCGGGAAGCCGAGCGCCAGCAGCACACCTGCCATCAGCACGATCAGCAGCGAGAGCAGTCGGGAGCGCAAGCCGCGGTCCTCTTTCCCGGCCGCCCGGCCGTCAGCGAACCGGGACGACGAGCCGGTAGCCGACGCCGCGAACCGTCTCGATCATGGCCGGGGTACGGAGCTTGGCGCGCAGGGACGCCACATGCACCTCCAGGGTGCGGCCGGTGCCCTCCCACGCCGTACGCCACACCTCGCTGATGATCTGCTCCCGGCGGAAGACCACGCCGGGCCGCTGGGCGAGCAGCGCCAGCAGATCGAACTCCTTGCGGGTGAGCGCGATCGCCTCGCCGTCGACGGTGACCCGGCGGGTCGGCAGGTCGATGGCGATCGGCCCGAGCAGCAGGGCGTCTCCGGCCTCCCCGGCGCCGGGGCCCGGCGCGCCGGGCGGTGTGGCGGGGCCGGTTCCGGAACCGGCGTCGTACGGTCCGCGCAGCGGCGGGCGGCGGCTCACCGCGTGGATGCGGGCGAGGAGTTCGCCCGTGTCGTACGGCTTCACCACATAGTCGTCCGCGCCGAGGTTGAGGCCGTGGATACGGGACCGTACGTCAGCCCGGGCGGTGACCATGATCACCGGGATGGCGCACCGGCGGATGATCTTGCCGCACACCTCGAAGCCGTCCTGGTCGGGCAGGCCCAGGTCGAGCAACACGCAGTCGAAGCCGGGACCTTCGTCGGGCAGCAGCGCCTGGATGGCCTCCTCGCCGCTGCGGGCGTGCCGGACCTCGAAGCCGTGCTTGCCGAGTACGGCGGACAGGGCGGCGGCGACCCGGTCGTCGTCCTCCACGAGCAGCAGTCGCACGCGTCACCTCCGCCCGTCGATCGTGGGGACCGCCACGCGGTCCTCCCGACCGAATCCACGCGGATACGGCGGGGGTGCGTCAAGGGGGTACCGGCTCACCAGGGCGACCGTTACCGAGCCGGTACGCTTCGCGGGCGCCATCCGATGCGCGTCATGTGCGCCCGGCATGCCGACACCGCACCGCGCCGAGCGGTGACCCTCGCTTGACGTGGGCAGGCGCAATAGGTTGCATACGCTTTGTGACCGCACTTCTTCCGGGGGCTGCTGCGTGGACCCGGTGATCGTCGCGGGGGCGGGTCCTACGGGCCTCGCCCTCGCCCTCGCGCTGGCCCGCCGCGATGTCCCCGTCATCCTCCTCGACGAGGCGGAGGTACTGGGCGACGCCGACGGACTGCGGCGGGCACGCACCGCTGTGCTCGGCCCGGCGACGACGGCGCTGGTCGAACGGCTCGGCTTCGCGACCCTTCGGCAGGAGGCGACCACCCTGGCGTCCTGGCGCACCTTGCGCCGCCGCGCCGAAGTGCTGCGCGTCGATTTCGGAGCCGATACGGCGCAGGCCCCGGTCCATATCGCCCAGCACCGGCTGGAGCGCGGGCTGCGGGATGCCCTGCTGACCTGCGGGTCGGTACGGATCGTGGCCGGCTGCCGGGTGGACGCGGTCGAGCAGGACACACGCGGCGTCAGTGTGCACACCCGGGGCGCCCACGACACCTGGTGGCGGGGCAGCTTCCTGGTGGGCTGCGACGGCTCGCGCTCAACGGTCCGCAAGTTGCTGGGGGTCCGCTTCCCCGGCCGCACGGCGGTCGACCGGTACGCGGTGGTGGTGCTGCGGACCGAACTCCCCGAACCCGGCGTGTCCTTGCTGCACCGCGACCCGCCGGGCACCCCGGCCGGGCAGGAGATCACCGCCCGGCCGCTGCCCGACGGAATGTGGCGGCTGGACTGGCTGCTGCCCCCGCAGGGACGGCAGTTGACCTCCGACGCCCTGGTCGAGCGGCTGCGCGCCGCACTCACCGCCTGGGCCGGCCAGGTGGTGCCCTATGAGCTGATCGGGTCGGCGGAGTATCCGGTGCATCAGCGGCTGGCCAGGCGATGGCGGGTCGGGCGGGCGTTCCTCGCCGGGGACGCGGCCCACCTCATGGGCGCGCTCGGTGCGCAGAGCGTCGAGGAGGGGTTGCGCGACGCGGAGAACCTGGCCTGGAAGCTGGCGCTGGCCTGGCACGACGGTGCCTCCAAACTTCTGCTGAACAGCTATGAGGCGGAGCGGCGGGGCGCGGTCGGTGCCCGGCTGCGGGCCACCGATCAGGTACTGCCACTGCTGCGTGCGAGTGGTGCCTGGCAGAGCGTGCGGCAGACCCTGCTCTCCGGGTCGGCTCGCGGCCAGGCGGAGTTGCTGACCGACAGCCATCTCGGGCGGGGCGCCTCGGCCACGTCCGAGGTGTACGGCCGCTCTCCGCTGTCCCTGCCGGCGCCGCGGGTCGGCGCCGGCGGCAAGACGGCGAACCCGTCACCGGCCGCCGGGTGCGATACGCCCATCGGTGGCGTGATCAGCGATGTGCCGGTCACGGCGATGGACGGCACGGTCGGGCGGCTGCGGGACCGGCTCGGGCGGGGGCTTGTCGTGCTCCTGGTCGCCCCGGGCACCGGGGTGTGGGAGTCGCGGCACTGGCTGACCGCCGGGCTGATGCCGAGGCTGGCCTCCGCGGTCGCCGCGCTGCCCACCCGCGCCGAACTTCTGGTCACCGAGACCTACCCGGGTGCCACCGCGCACAGCGTCCTGCTCATCCGGCCCGACGGACGCCTGGTGACGGCCATGATCGGCTGCCGCCCCGCCGAGCTCTACTCCTACGCCGACCTGGCCCGCGGCGGCCCTCCGATGGCAGCCGGGGAAGCCCTTCAGGACGACGACTCGGACGGCCCGGACGGCCCGGACGCGGCTGACGACGGTGGGACCGGCTCCTCCAACCGCACCGGCCGCCGAGAACGCGGCGGCCAAGGCCACGGCGGCGGCCGCTCCGGCGGCGGCGCGGCAGGCCGCCGAGTCGGCGGCCCCGTCCGCTAGGGCGTGTTTTAGAACGGGCCGGCGATGGCCCGATGCCGCAGGGGGTGGCCGGGGACGGGCGTCGGCACCCGGCGGCGCGCTATTCGTTCTCCCACAGCCATGGCTCCTCCTCGCCCTCCTCGGTGGCGCTTTCCGCGGTGAGGGCCTCGCGTACCACTCTGAGGGCCATCCCCTCGGGGTAACCCTTGCGGGCCAGCATCCCGGCGAGGCGGCGGATGCGCTTGTCCCGCTCCAGGCCGCGGGTGCCGGGGAGCCGACGCCGGACCAGTTCGCGGGCGGTCTGCTCCTCTTGTCCGGAGTCGAGCAGCCCGACCGCCTCGTTCACCAACTCCGCTTCCACGCCGCGGTGTTGGAGCTCCCTGGCGAGGGCCCGGCGGGCGAGGCCGCGGCCTCGGTGCCGTGATTCCACCCAGGCGTTGGCGAAGGCCTGGTCATCGATGAGGCCGACATCCTGGAACCGCTCCAGGACGTGCTCGGCGACATCGTCGGGGATCTCCCGCTTCCGCATGGCGTCGGCGAGCTGCCTGCGGGTGCGCGGTGTCCCGGTGAGCAGGCGCAGACACAGGGCCCGCGCCTGCTCCTCGGGATCGAGCGGCGGCTCTCGCGAGGCCCTCGACTCGGAAGAGCCGCCGCGCTTGTGGGAACTGAACGCCATCGCGTCAGCTCTTGACGGCGGTGGCCTTGGTCACCTTCTTGGGTGCCGGGACCTCCACTTTGGCCGGCTCGGCCGGTGCGGCCGTGTCGGCGGCCGGCTGCGCGCCCGGCGCCTCGGCCTGCTTCTTCGGCACCCCCACGCCCAGCTTCTCCTTGATCCGCTTCTCGATCTCGTCGGCCAGATCGGGGTTGTCCCGGAGGAAGTTGCGGACGTTTTCCTTGCCCTGGCCGAGCTGGTCGCCCTCATAGGTGTACCAGGCACCGGACTTGCGGACGAATCCCTGCTCGACACCCATGTCGATCAGACCGCCCTCGCGGCTGATGCCATGGCCGTAGAGGATATCGAACTCGGCCTGCTTGAAGGGGGGCGCGACCTTGTTCTTGACCACCTTCACCCGGGTGCGGTTGCCGACCGCGTCGGTGCCGTCCTTGAGCGTCTCGATCCGGCGGATGTCGAGCCGGACGGAGGCGTAGAACTTCAGCGCGCGGCCACCGGTGGTGGTCTCCGGCGAGCCGAACATCACACCGATCTTCTCGCGGAGCTGGTTGATGAAGATGGCGGTGGTCTTCGTCTGGTTGAGCGCGCTGGTGATCTTGCGCAGCGCCTGGCTCATCAGCCGGGCCTGAAGACCCACGTGCGAGTCGCCCATCTCGCCCTCGATCTCGGCCCGTGGCACGAGGGCTGCCACGGAGTCGATCACGATCAGGTCGATCGCGCCGGAGCGGACCAGCATGTCGACGATCTCCAGCGCCTGCTCACCGGTGTCCGGCTGGGACAGGATGAGGTTGTCCGTGTCGACGCCGAGAGCCTTGGCGTAGTCGGGGTCGAGCGCGTGCTCGGCGTCAATGAACGCCACCGCGCCGCCGGCCTTCTGGGCATTGGCCACCGCGTGCAGGGTCAGGGTGGTCTTGCCCGAGGACTCCGGGCCGTAGACCTCCACCACCCGGCCGCGCGGCAGTCCGCCGACGCCGAGGGCCACGTCCAGGGCGGTCGACCCGGTGGGGATGACCTCGATGGGCTCGTTCGGCCGGTCGCCGAGACGCATGACGGCGCCCTTGCCGAACTGCCGTTCAATCTGTGCGAGCGCGGCGTCGAGCGCCTTCTCGCGGTCGTTTCCTGCCATGGGTTCCACCCGGGATGTCTGGTTCGATCGCTTCACGTCCACGACGCTAGCGTGTGCCACTGACAATGCGCCCGGACGTCGGTTCCGGGCTGTGGACAACTCTCGTGACTCGGGCGGAATCCCCGTGTCCCGACGGGAAAAGCCGTCTGTTTCCCCATAAGAATGCATGTTCGATTTTGATGTCAAGCCGCGCCGCCGGGCCCTCGCCGGAGAGTACGGAACCTCATCCGTCCTTCGGATCGTTCACCTCGTAACGCCGGACGTAGGTGCTGAAGAACCCCTGGAGTGTGGCGGTGGCGGGGATCGCGATGAGGGCGCCGACCACACCGAGCAGGGCGGTTCCGGCGATGACCGAGCCGAAGGCGACCGCCGCGTGGATGTCCACCGTCCGCGCGGTGATCCGCGGTTGCAGCAGGTAGTTCTCGAACTGCTGGTAGACCACGACGAAGACCAGCACCCACAACGCGTCCAACGGGCCTTCGGTGAAGGCGATGAGGACCGGCAGCGCGCCGGCCAGGTAGGTGCCGACCGTCGGGATGAACTGTGAGACCAGACCCACCCAGACCGCGAGCGCGGGCGCGTAGGGCACGCCGAGCAGTTGGAGCAGGACGTAGTGCGCGACACCCGAGATCACCGCCATCAGCGCGCGGGAGTAGAGGTAGCCCCCGGTCTTGGAGACCGCGATGTCCCACGCGCGCAGCATCTCGGCCTGCCGGGCCGGGGGCAGCATCGAGCACAGGGTCCGCCGCAGCCGGGGTCCGTCGGCGGAGAGATAGAAGGTGAAGAGCAGCACCGTGAAGAGCCGGAAGAGGGTGCCGACGACGGTGGTCGAGATGCCCACCACGCTGGTCGGGCCGTGGAGCAGATAGGTGCGCAGCCAGTCCGAGTGCAGCACTCTGTTCCGCAGGTCCCCGGTGTTGAGGTGGGTGTCGAACGTCCGGTTGATCCAGCGGATCACCTCGTCCAGGTAGTGCGGCAGGTTGTGGACGATCGTGCCGACCTGGTCGACGAGCAGGGAGCCCAGCGCCGCCAGGAAGCCGGCCGCGGCGAGCAGCACCCCGAGCATCACCAGTCCGGTGGCCAGTCCGCGGCGTATCCGGTGGGCGGTCAGCCAGTCCACCGCCGGTTCGATGGCCAGGGCGGCGAAGAACGAGATCAGAAGGGTGATGAACAGGCCGACCAGCCGGTCGAAGACCCAGTGGGCGAATTGGAAGCAGGCGAGGAGCGCCAGGGCCAGCACCAGCGCCCGGGGCAGCCAGCGCGGCATCCGGGAGCGCGATCCGCCCGGCTCACTCCGGGGCGCACGCGCCGCCGGGTCCGGGGTCTCGTCGCTGCCTGCCACACCGCAAGTCTGGGTGGTCTCCGATGGTTAGTCCTGATATCAACCCATTCGCACTAGCGCGAGCCGGGCGGGCGCGGGAGCAGGCGGCGGGGGTGCGGGACCAGGCGGCCGGGTTGCCGGGTTGCCGGAGCCTCAGCGATGGGAGGCGGGCACCTCCATCGCCGCGCACACCGCGCGCCAGACGTCCTTGGCCTCCCAGCCGTCCTCCAGCGCTTGGCGCACCGTACGGCCGCCCAGCTCGGACATCACATGATCACGCGCGAAGGTGTCGGCGTAGCTCTCGCCGAAATGCGCGTGCATCCGTTCCCAGAAAATCGTCAACCGCATGGGTTCCATTATCGCGCGGGCGGTACCGCCGCCACGAGGAAGGGGCCTGGGGAACGCGAGGAGGAGTCCGCTCCATCGGCATGACGCCGTGGCCATGACGTGACGTGGCCACGCCATAAGTTTTCCACAGGTCGCGGGCCGGGTCCGGCGCGATGTCGGTGCGGCGAGGGAGGATGGATGGCATGTCCAGAAACGACAGTCTCGCCGCCTTCTCCCCCGCCACCCGCGCGTGGTTCACGGGGGCGTTCCGCGAGCCGACCACGGCCCAGGCGGGCGCGTGGTCGGCCATCGCGGAGGGCTCCGACGTGCTCGTCGTCGCGCCGACCGGCTCGGGCAAGACGCTGGCCGCGTTCCTGGCCTCGCTGGACCGGCTGGCGGCCGTCCCACCGCCGGCCGAGGCCCGCCGCCGCTGCCGGGTGCTGTACGTCTCGCCGCTGAAGGCCCTCGCGGTGGACGTCGAGCGCAACCTGCGCAGCCCGCTCGCGGGCCTGCGGCAGGAATCCGTCCGGCTCGGCCTGCCCGAGCCGGAGGTGCGGGTGGGCATCCGTTCGGGGGACACCCCCGCCGCCGAGCGGCGCGCGCTGGTCACCCGGCCGCCGGACATCCTGATCACCACCCCGGAATCCCTCTTCCTGATGCTCACCTCCGCTGCCCGGGAGGCGCTCAGCGGGGTGGAGACGGTGATCCTGGACGAGGTGCACGCGGTGGCGGGCACCAAGCGCGGCGCCCATCTCGCGCTGTCCCTGGAGCGGCTGGATCAGCTATTGGAGCGGCCCGCCCGGCGGATCGGGCTGTCCGCGACCGTCCGCCCGGTGGACGAGATCGCCCGTTACCTCTCGCCGCAGCGGCGGGTGCGGATCGTGCAGCCGCCGTCGGAGAAGAAGTTCCACCTCTCGGTGGTGGTGCCGGTGGAGGACATGGGCGAGCTGGCCGGGTCCCCGGTGGCCGAGCACAGCGGAGCCGCGGCCGGTCCCGCCGAGCGGGCCTCGATCTGGCCGCATGTGGAGGAGCGGATCACCGACCTGGTGCAGGCGCACCGCTCCACCATCGTCTTCGCCAACTCCCGCCGCCTCGCCGAGCGGCTGTGCAACCGGCTCAACGAGATCGCCTACGAGCGGGCCGAGGGGCAGCCGCTGCCCGAGGCGCACTCCCCCGCCGAGATCATGGCCGAGTCGGGTGCGGCCAGAGGCGCGCCGCCGGTGCTGGCCAGAGCCCACCACGGGTCGGTCTCCAAGGAGCAGCGGGCCCTGGTCGAGGAGGATCTGAAGGCGGGACGGCTGCCGGCCGTGGTCGCCACGTCCAGTCTGGAGCTGGGCATCGACATGGGAGCTGTCGATCTCGTCGTGCAGGTCGAGTCACCGCCGTCGGTCGCCTCCGGTCTCCAGCGGGTCGGCCGGGCCGGCCACCAGGTCGGGGCGGTGTCCACCGGCGTGGTCTTCCCCAAGTACCGCGGGGACCTCGTGCAGTCCGCGGTGGTCACCGAGCGGATGCGCGAGGGCGCGATCGAGGCGCTGCGCGTGCCGGCGAACCCGCTCGACGTGCTGGCGCAGCAGATCGTCGCCATGACCGCCATGGAGAGCTGGGACGTGGACGAGCTGCTGGCCGTGGTGCGCCGGGCGGCGCCCTTCGCCTCACTGCCGCACTCGGCGTACGTGGCGGTGCTCGACATGCTGGCCGGCCGTTACCCCTCCGATGCCTTCGCCGAGCTGCGCCCGCGTCTGGTCTGGGACCGGGTGGCGAACACGTTGACGGCCAGGCCCGGCGCCCAGCGGCTCGCCGTGACGTCCGGGGGCACCATCCCGGACCGGGGCCTGTTCGGGGTGTTCCTCGCCGGGGCCGACCCGAAGAAGGGCGGCGGACGGGTCGGCGAGCTGGACGAGGAGATGGTCTACGAGTCGCGGATCGGCGATGTCTTCACCCTGGGCACCACCTCCTGGCGGATCGAGGACATCACCCGGGACCGGGTGCTGGTCTCGCCCGCGCCCGGGGTGCCGGGCCGGCTGCCCTTCTGGAAGGGCGACCAACTGGGCCGTCCGCTGGAGCTGGGGCGGGCGCTGGGGGCGTGGCTGCGGGAGATCGGGGCGCTGACCCCGGCGGCGGCCAGGGAACGTCTGTCGGCGGCGGGCCTGGACACCTGGGCGGCCGACAACGTGCTGTCCTATCTGGCGGAGCAGCGCGAGGCGTGCGGGCACGTGCCGGATGACCGGACCATCGTGGTCGAGCGGTTCAGGGACGAGCTGGGCGACTGGCGGGTGATCATCCACTCCCCGTTCGGCGCTCAGGTGCACGCCCCATGGGCGCTCGCGCTGGGTGCCCGGCTCCAGGAGCGGTACGGCCTGGACGCCCAGGCGATGCACGCCGACGACGGCATCGTGCTGCGGTTGCCGGACGCCGATCTGCTGGGCCTGGACCTGCTGGACGCCGATCCGGGTCGGCGGGGCAACGAGTTCGATTCGGGACAGTCGCCGGTGGGGGCCGGGGACGTCACCTTCGACAAGGGTGAGGTCGAGCAGTTGGTCACCGACCAGGTGGGTGGCTCCGCGCTCTTCGCCTCACGGTTCCGGGAGTGCGCCGCGCGGGCCCTGCTGCTGCCGCGCCGCACCCCCGGCCAGCGGACCCCGCTGTGGCAGCAGCGTCAGCGTGCCTCCCAATTGCTCCAGGTCGCCTCGGAGTTCGGGTCCTTTCCGATCGTGCTCGAGGCGATCCGCGAGTGCCTCCAGGACGTGTTCGACGTGCCGGGCCTGGTGGAGCTGATGGGTGACATCGAGTCGCGCCGGGTGCGTCTGGTGGAAGTCACCACGGCGGCGCCGTCGCCCTTCGCCCGTTCACTGCTCTTCGGGTATGTGGCGCAGTTCCTCTACGAGGGGGACTCGCCCCTCGCCGAACGCCGGGCGGCCGCGCTGTCACTGGACTCGCGGCTGCTGGCGGAGCTGTTGGGCCAGGCGGAGCTGCGTGAGCTGCTGGATCCCGATGTGCTGGCCGAGCTCGACCAGGAGTTGCAGTGGCTCACCGAGGACCGCCGGGTCAAGGACTCGGAAGGTGTCGCGGATCTGCTGCGGCTGCTCGGGCCGCTCACCACCGAGGAGTTGACGGCCCGGGGCGCGGACCCGGCCTGGGCGGTCGAGCTGGAGACGGCGCGGCGGGCGATCAGGGTGCGGATCGCGGGGGTCGAGCACTGGGCGGCGGTCGAGGACGCCGGGCGGCTGCGGGACGCGCTGGGCACGGCGCTGCCGGTGGGCGTACCGGTGGCGTTCACCGAGCCGGTGAAGGACCCGCTGGGCGATCTGGTGGCGCGATACGCCCGTACGCATGGGCCGTTCACCACCGCTGACGCCGCCGACAGGTTCGGTCTCGGGGCGGCCGTGGCGGACGGTGTGCTGCATCGGCTGGCGGCGGCCGGGCGGGTGGCCCAGGGCGAGTTCCGCCCGGGCGGTGCGGGCCAGGAGTGGTGTGACGCCGGGGTGCTGCGCCGGTTGCGGCGCCGTTCGCTGGCGGCGCTGCGGCAGGAGCTGGAGCCGGTGCCGCCCGCGACGCTCGGCATGTTCCTGCCCCAGTGGCAGCACGTGGGCACCCACAGCCTGCGCGGTATGGCCGGGCTGGCGCGCGCGGTGGAGCAGTTGCAGGGCGCGGCGGTCCCCGCCTCCGCCCTGGAGAAGCTGGTGCTGCCGTCCCGCGTCGCCGGGTACAGCCCGGCGATGCTGGACGAGCTGACCTCCTCCGGTGAGGTGCTGTGGGCCGGGGCGGGGGCGTTGCCGGGCAAGGACGGCTGGGTCTCGCTCTATCTGGCGGACAGCGCGCCGCTGCTGCTGCCCGCGGCGCAGCCGCTGGAACTCGGGCCGTTGCACCAGGCGGTGCTCGAAGCGCTGGACGGCGGGTACGGACTGTTCTTCCGGCAGATCGCCGACCGGGTGCGCGCGGCCGGCCACGAGGTGAACGACCCTCAGCTCGCCGACGCGGTCTGGGATCTGGCTTGGTCGGGCCGGCTCACCAACGACACCCTGGCGCCGCTGCGCGCGCTGCTCGGCTCGGGGCGTACCGCGGGGTCCACCGCGCATCGGGCGGCGCGGTCGGCGCCGCGCGGGCGGTACAGCTCCTTGACCGCCCGGGTCCCGCGCGGCACCGCGTCCCGGGGCGGGCCGCCCACCACCGCGGGACGCTGGTCGCTGGTGCCCGTCGCCGAGCCCGACCCCACGCTGCGGGCGCACGCGCTGACCCACACCCTGCTGGACCGGCACGGTGTGGTCACCCGCGGCGCGGTCGCCGCGGAAGGAGTGGCGGGCGGCTTCGCCGCGGCCTACCGGGTACTGGCGGCGTTCGAGGAGACCGGCCAGGCCCGGCGCGGCTATGTGGTGGAGGGGCTGGGTGCGGCCCAGTTCGCGATGGACGGCGCCGTGGACCGGCTGCGGGCGCTGAATACGGCACGGGAACGGGAGGAGGAGCAGCACGGCAAGTCCCGCACGGTGGTGCTGGCCGCCGCGGATCCGGCCAACCCGTACGGTGCGGCGCTGCCCTGGCCCGAGCAGCCCGCGGGCGTCACCCACAAGCCAGGCAGGAAGGCGGGCGCGCTGGTCGTCCTCACCGACGGGGAACTGGTCCTCTATGTGGAGCGGGGCGGCAAAACGCTGCTGTCCTGGCCGGTGGACGAGATACGGGTACAGGCCGCCGCGGACGCGCTGGCGCTGGCGGTCAGGGACGGAGCGCTGGGCCGGCTCACGGTGGAGCGGACCAACGGGGAGTCGTCCCTGACCTCCCCGCTGGGCCACGCACTGGAGGCGGCGGGCTTCCACGCCACTCCCCGCGGCCTCCGGCTCCGCGAGGGCCACTGACGGCGCCGGCCGCGGGGCCGACCCGGCAGACGGCAACCACCCGCGGGCCGACCCGGCGGGCGGCGTACAGCCCTCCCGGTTGAGCCGGTCGGTGGACGGCCGTCGCCCCTGGACTCCCGGGCACCCCGGTGGCCGGACGGGGAGCGCACACTGCGGCGCCGGTCGGCGGACGGCCGTCACCCCTAAATTCCCGGGCACCGCGGTGGCCGGACGGGGAGCGCACACTGCGGCCTTCCGTTCCCCAGCGCCGGACGGTGGGGACGCCGTCCGGCGGTCAGCCGGCCGGCCGTCGGGTCGGCCGCCCCGGCCGGCGGGCATCCGCTTGGTCGCCGGTCGGGGAGAATGGGGGGATGCCTGAAGGAGACACGATCTGGCTGACCGCGCGGCGGCTGGACGCCGCCTTGGCCGGGGAGCCGTTGGTGCGGGCGGACCTGCGGGTGCCGAAGCTGGCGACCGTTGAGCTGGGCGGTCGGCAGGTGCTGGGGGTCGTGTCGCGCGGCAAGCATCTGATGACGCGGCTGGCGGGCGGGCTGACCCTCCACTCGCATCTCCAGATGGACGGGTCATGGCACCTCTACGCCCCCGGGGAGCGCTGGCGCGGCGGGCCGACGCATCAGGTGCGGGCGGTGCTGGAGACGGCGGGGCGGGTCGCGGTCGGCTATCGGCTGCCGGTGCTCGAACTGCTGCCGACCGCCGAGGAGGACGAGGTGGTCGGGCATCTCGGGCCCGATCTGCTCGGCCCCGACTGGGATCCGGCGCGGGCGCTGGAGCGGATGGCGGGTGCTCCGGAGGTGCCGCTCGGGGAGGCACTGCTCGACCAGCGCAATCTCGCCGGGATCGGCAACGTCTATGTGTCGGAGCTGTGCTTTCTGCGCGGGGTGACGCCGTGGACGCCGTTCGGGGACGTCAAGGCGCCGGAGAAACTGGTGCTGCTGGCGAAGCGGCTGCTGGAGGCGAACAAGTCCCGGCCCGGCCATATCACCACCGGGGACACCCGGCGGGGCCGTACGCACTGGGTGTACGGGCGGGAGCGGCAGCCGTGTCTGCGCTGCGGCACCCCGGTCAGGATGGAAGAGCACGGTCCCGAGGGCCGGCGTCGGGTGGCGTACTGGTGTCCTCGCTGCCAGCCGGGGCCGGCGCCTGCCGGGGGCTGACCCTCGTCGCCGCCTTCGCGGAGCGGCGGCGGGAAGCGGGCGGGCCAGGAGCGGGCACCGCGTGCACGGGTATCAGGCCCAGAGTCCAGCCCGCCGTGACCGCGGCGCCTTCCCAGGGGCCGGGGGCCTCGGGCTGGAGGGCCAGCCGTATCGCCGCCCACCACCACAACAGTCCGGCCGCGACCGCCAGCACCCGCCGGGCCGTCCGCCGGCGCGGCCGAAGTGCACCCATGCCGTCTCCTTATCGGCCGCCGGTGCCCCGAAGGACACCGGCGGCCGTCCCGGCCCCGAGGTCAGGTCGTTCCGCGCCGTACCACCGCGTCGGGTCAGACGTTCTCCGCCTGGAACATCCAGTGCTGCTTCTCAAGAACGCGGGTGATGCCGATCAGGAGATCCTGGGTCACCGGGTCGGGGACATCGGTCGCCTCGATGCGTTCGCGCATCCGGGTGATGACCGCGCCCAGGGCCGCCACCATAATCTCGACGACCTCGGTGTCCTTGACCCAGCCGTCGGTCACCGTGTCGAGCCCGCTGGTCTTGGCAACCGTCCCGGCGCGCCCGTCGGGGGACATCCCGAGGGCGGCGGCCCGCTCGGCCACATCGTCGGACCCGGTCCTGGCGGTGGCGACCACCTCGTCCAACTGGAGGTGGATGGAGCGGAAACGCGCTCCGATGATGTTCCAGTGCACCTGCTTGCCCAGCAGTGACAGGTCCACCAGGTCGACCAGAGCGCCCTGCAAGGCCTCCGCGACGGTCTTCCTGGACTGCTCGGGCAGGGGGCTCTTCACGACAGTCATGCGCTGTTCTCCTCGCGGATCGACGCGTTCAGGTCCGGTTCATCCCCCGCTGACCCTCTTCGCCTACCCTGCCCTGACCCCGTACACATGGCAAAAGCGCGGCGGCCCGTCCGGATTTCCGGGACGGGCCGCCGCGCGAAGCGACAGAACTGACAGAACTGAAGGGACTGACTGAACTGCCAGAAGCCCTGAAGAACTGAGAGCCGGCAGCGGCAGCCTGGGGAGCCGGCCTAGGCGGCGACGACGTCGACGGCCTCGCTGGACTTCTTGGGCGCCTTGATGGTGATCCGCTCATCCGTGGCGGAGGCCACGGAGGTGACGGAAGTGACGGACGTGACCGCGCCCAGCAGGGGCCGCATCGGCGCGGCAGTGGTCTCGGAAGCCGCCGACTGCGAGAGCTCGGCGAGCGACAGATCGTCGCTGACCTCGCGCATCACCTCGGACATCGGCACGCTCAGGGCTTCGCAGATCGCCGAGAGCAGCTCGGAGGACGCCTCCTTCTGCCCCCGCTCGACCTCGGACAGATAGCCGAGCGAGACCCGGGCTGATGAGGAGACCTCACGCAGGGTGCGGCCCTGGCGCTGGCGCTGCCGACGCAGCACGTCACCAAGCAGGCGACGGAGCAGAATCATCGGTGGCTCCCTCCTCGGACCGCGAAACCGCATCTTCCTCGCCCCACCGTACCGCCTCGGGCACCGGCCGTGCGGGGAGCTAAGTCGTGTTCACTCAGGGCTGCAAACATCCCTTCCCCCCGTCTTCTTCCCCATCCTCGGCCTCCGGACTCGCGCCAGGAGCGTTATCCGGGAGTCTGGCTGAATCCCGGACCCGCAACCGTACTCCTCCTCAGCCGCGCCGCGAGCAGTTCCAGCACGGCGGTCACCGAGGCGGTGCGGATCGCGGTACGGTCGCCGGTCAGCCGCAACGCGGCGGTCTCCACCTCGGCGCCCGCCGAGCGGTCCGCGCCGGGCCCCGCGACGGGGCCCGCCACGGCGACGAAGACGGTGCCGACCGGCTGCCCGTCCTGCGGGTCGGGACCCGCTACTCCGGTGGTGGAGATGCCCCAGTCCGCGCCGAGCCGCTCCCGTACCCCCGCCGCCATCTGCCGGGCGACTTCGGCGTCCACGGCGCCGCGCGCGGCCAGCAGGCCCGCGTCCACACCGAGAAGCTCGTGCTTGAGCGCGGTCGCGTAAGCCGTCACGGAGCCGCGGAAGGTCCGGGAGGCGCCGGGCACTCCGGCGAGCTCCGCGGCCACCAGACCGCCCGTGAGGGATTCCGCGACCGCCAGGGTCCAGCCATGACCGTCCAGCAGCCGGAGCACGTCGGCCGCCGCCCGCCCCGCCGCACCGGCCTCCGCCTGCTCCGCCGGTTGACCGGCCGCCCCCGGCTCCGCCGCGGCCCCCGCCGCACCGGCCGCCCAAGCCTCGCCGCCGCTCACGACCGCCGTGCCCGCCGCGCCGCCAGTCCCGCGCGGCGCAGCACGATCGCCTGCCGTACGTAGTCGAGGCCGGTCACCACGGTGAGGATCACCGCGACCGCCATCAGCCAGGCCCGGATCGTGGCCAGCGGGCCGGTCAGCACGAGGATGTACATACCGACCGCCACGCCCTGCGCCAGCGTCTTGAGCTTGCCGCCCCGGCTCGCCGGGATGACCCCGTGCCGGATCACCCAGAACCGCATCAGCGTGATGCCCAGCTCCCTGACCAGGATCACCACCGTCACCCACCAGGGCAGATCGCCCAGCGCGGAGAGTCCGACGAGCGCGGCCCCCATGATCGCCTTGTCGGCGATCGGGTCGGCGATCTTGCCGAAGTCGGTGACCAGGCCGTAGCGCCGGGCCAGCTCACCGTCGAAGAGGTCGGTGATCATGGCCACGGCGAAGGCCGCCCAGGCGAACGCCCGCCACACCGGATCGTGCCCGTCGCCGTGCACCAGTACCAGGAGGAAGCCGGGGACCAGCACCAGTCTGACCATCGTCAGCAGATTGGCGACGTTCAGCAGTCCGGCCTGGGGTGCCTTCGGATCCCCCATGTGGTCGGAGCGGGTGGAACCGGGTGCCGGCCCGGACCCGGGCGGCGGCTCCGATCCCGGCGGCGGTCCGGAGACCCGGGCCACGATGATCGGGGCGGCGGCCTCCGCGGAGGCCGGGGCGAGCACCGATTCGGCCGGCGGAACCGCTGACGAGGCCACCCCCGTCAGCGGAGAGCCCGTGGACCGGGACGGTGGCGTCGGCACGGACGCGGGCGTGGCAGCTCCGCTCATCTGCCCACCCCGTCCCCGTGGTCCCCGTGGCCGGTGCCCTGCACCCCGAGCGGTTCTGCGATCAGGTCCACGCCCTCCGTCCCGGTCACCTTCGCGGTGACGAACATGCCGGGCGCCGGCTCCCACCAGCCACCGGCCGGTGTCAGCACGACCTGGCCGTCGGTCTCCGGCGCCTGGTGGTCGGCCCGTCCGGTGACCTCACCGGTCTCCTCGTCCACCGCCTCGACCAGCACCGTGACCGTGGCGCCCAGCCGTTCCTCGGCGCGCTGCGCGGTCAGCTCCTCGGCGAGCCGGGAGACCCGGGCCAGCCGGGCGGCCACCACGTCCTCGTCGAGCTTGCCGTCATAGCCGGCCGCCTCGGTGCCGTCCTCGTCGGAGTAGCCGAAGACGCCGATGGCGTCCAACCGGGCCGCCCCCAGGAAGCGTTCGAGCTCGGCCAGGTCCTCGGCCGTCTCGCCCGGGAACCCGACGATGAAGTTGGACCGCACGCCCGCCTCGGGGGCCTTGGCGCGGATGGTGTCGAGCAGGTCCAGGAAGCGGTCGGTGTCCCCGAAGCGGCGCATGGCCCGCAGCACGGCGGGCGCCGAGTGCTGGAAGGAGAGGTCGAAGTAGGGGACGACGCCGGGTGTCGAGGTGAGCACGTCGATCAGGCCGGGGCGCATCTCGGCCGGCTGGAGGTAGCTGACCCGGATCCGCTCGATGCCGTCGACCGCGGCCAGTTCGGGCAGCAGCGTCTCCAGCAGCCGGATGTCGCCGAGATCCTTGCCGTAGGACGTGTTGTTCTCGCTGACCAGCATCACCTCCCTGACGCCCTGTTCGGCGAGCCATCGGGTCTCACCGAGGACGTCGGAAGGCCGGCGGGAGATGAACGAGCCGCGGAAGGAGGGGATCGCGCAGAAACTGCACCGGCGGTCGCAGCCCGAGGCGAGCTTCACCGAGGCGACCGGACCGTCGCCCAGCCGGTGGCGCAGCGGGGCGCGCGGCCCGGACGCGGGGGCGATGCCCGCCGGCAGATCGGTGAGGTCGGCCGGCGGTCCCTGCGGAGCGTCCTGGCCGTGCCCCGGCAGTGCCACGCTCGCGGTCTGCCGCTCCGCCGGGGTGACCGGCAGCAGCTTGCGCCGGTCACGCGGGGTGTGCGGGGCGTGGACGCCGCCGGCCAGGATGGTCCGCAGCCGGTCGGAGATGTCGGCGTAGTCGTCGAAGCCGAGCACGCCGTCGGCTTCCGGCAGGGCGTCGGCCAGTTCCTTGCCGTACCGCTCGGCCATGCAGCCGACCGCCACCACGGCCTGGGTACGGCCCTGGCTCTTGAGGTCGTTGGCCTCCAGCAGGGCGTCCACCGAGTCCTTCTTGGCCGCGTCGACGAAGCCGCAGGTGTTCACCACCGCCACGTCGGCGTCGGACGCGTCGTCCACCAGCCGCCAGCCGTCCGCCGCCAGCCGGCCGGCGAGTTCCTCTGAGTCGACCTCATTACGGGCGCAGCCGAGCGTGACAAGAGCGACGGTACGGGGTTCTGGCATGAGCCCAAGACTACCGGGTGGCCCTTCGCCGACTTCCCCGTGCGGCCGGCGGAGCGGATACCCCCGCCGGGCCGGCGGTGTACTCATCCCTGGGTGGGATCGCCCGGGGTGTAGGTGAGATGGGCGACCTCGCCCTTGCCGCCGGCGCGGCCGATGTCCTTGCCGTTGACGAAGAGCTGTACGGCGCCGGCGTTGCCCACGATGAGCTTGATCTTCTTGTCGTCGGTCCAGGTCACCGACTGGCCCTTCTTCAACGAGTCCTGGTAGAGCTGCTTGCCGTTGCTGTCGGTGGCCTGGATCCAGCTCGCGCCGCTCGCCGCGCTGGCCTTGACGGTGACCTTGCCGGGCGGCGCCGCGGCGATGGCGCTGCCGGACGCCTGCGGGGGTTTGGGCACGCCGTTGCCGCGCGGTGTGGCGCCCGGCTTGGTGGTGGTGGCGGCCGGGCTGGTGGGGGTGGATTTCGCGGTCACCCCGCTGTCGCCGCCGCCTTTGACGGCGGTGTAGCCGACGAAGCCCACCACGGCGACGATCGCCGCGATCATGGCCGCGGTCCAGTTGGGCCGGCGCGGTTCGGAACGGATCCGCTCGGCCTCGTAGAGCGGGGCAACCGGCGCAAGGTCGGATGCGGGGACGTGTTCGGCCACATAGCGTTCGACGAGCGGCTCGGGATCGATTCCGACGACGCGGGCGATCGTACGGATGTGCCCACGCGCGTACACATCACCACCGCAGCGGGAGAAGTCGTCCTGTTCGATCGCCTGGAGGATCGGGACGCGGACCCGGGTGGTGGTGCTGACCTCGTCGATGGAGAGTCCCGCCGCGATACGGGCCTGGGCGAGGGCGCGACCGACCGAAGGACGGTCGTCGGATGGCGAGTTGCCGATGGACACGAGGGCGCCTTTCGAGCGTGCAGCCACCTGCTGGAAGTTCAGTCTAGGGGGGGTCGAAAACGCGAGGGCAAGCGGACGGCCGCTTTTTGTCCGCCACTCGGGCTGTCGCCCGCGGTTCCTCCGTAACGACGTGACGTACGACGTTCGCGGGAGAGAAACGGTTGCTCGAAATCTGCCCCGAGTTGCCGAAGGCATACGTCCGACGGTCCGCGGCGGGGCGGAGCGTGGTTACGACGGCGCGTCTCCGCCACGGATCACCGCGAGTACGCCGTCCAGCTCGTCGCCCTTGACCAGGACATCGCGCGCCTTGGACCCCTCGCTGGGGCCGACGATGCCGCGCGACTCCATCAGGTCCATCAGCCGGCCTGCCTTGGCGAAGCCGACCCTGAGCTTGCGCTGGAGCATCGAGGTGGAGCCGAATTGAGTGGAAACCACCAGTTCAGCGGCTTGACAGAGCAGATCGAGATCGTCGCCGATCTCCTCGTCGATCTCCTTCTTCGGACCGCTGCCGACCGTGACGTCGGACCGGTAGGCCGGGGTGAGCTGCGCCTTGCAGTGGTCGACCACCTTGGCGACCTCGTCCTCGGTGACGAAGGCGCCCTGCATACGAATCGGCTTGTTCGCGCCCATCGGCAGGAACAGACCGTCACCTTTTCCGATGAGCTTTTCGGCCCCCGGCTGATCGAGGATGACCCGGCTGTCGGCGAGCGACGAGGTGGCGAAGGCGAGCCGCGACGGCACATTGGCTTTGATCAGACCGGTGACGACGTCGACGCTGGGCCGCTGGGTGGCGAGGACCAGGTGAATTCCGGCGGCACGGGCCAACTGGGTGATACGGACGATGGAATCCTCCACATCGCGTGGCGCGACCATCATCAGATCGGCGAGCTCGTCGACGATCACCAGCAGATAGGGATAGGGCGTCAGCTCGCGTTCGCTGCCCTCGGGGGTCCTCGCCCGGCCGGAGCGCACGGCGGCGTTGAAGTCGTCGATGTGCCGGAAGCCGTACGCGGCGAGGTCGTCGTACCGCAGGTCCATCTCGCGCACCACCCACTGGAGGGCCTCGGCGGCCCGCTTGGGGTTGGTGATGATCGGGGTGATCAGATGCGGAATGCCCTCGTAAGCGGTCAGCTCGACCCGCTTGGGGTCGACCAGCACCATCCGCACCTCGTCGGGGGTGGCCCGGGCCATCACCGAGGTGATCAGGCAGTTGATGCAGGACGACTTGCCGGAGCCGGTGGCGCCGGCCACCAGGACGTGCGGCATCTTGGCGAGGTTGGCCATCACATAGCCGCCCTCGACGTCCTTGCCGAGCGCGACGGTCATCGGGTGGTCCTCGCCGGCCGCTTCCGCGGAGCGCAGTACGTCGCCGAGGTTGACCATCTCGCGGTCGCTGTTGGGGATCTCGATACCGACCGCGGACTTGCCGGGGATCGGGCTGATGATCCGCACATCGGGGCTGGCCACCGAGTAGGCGATGTTCTTGGCGAGCGCGGTGATCCGCTCCACCTTCACCGCGGCGCCCAGCTCGATCTCGTAGCGGGTGACCGTCGGGCCGCGGGTGAAGCCGGTGACGGTCGCGTCGACCCTGAACTCCTTGAAGACCTGGGTCAGCGAGGCCACCACGATGTCGTTGGCGGCGCTGCGGGTACGGCCGGGGCCGCCGCGCTCCAGCAGGTCCAGTGCGGGCAGGGCGTAGGTGATGTCGCCGGAGAGCTGGAGCTGCTCGGCGCGGGGCGGCAGCGGCGCGCCGGCGTCGGCGGTCTGCTTGGTCAGATCGGGCACGGCGCCGCCGGCGGTGGATCCCGCGCCCGGGGCGGCGCCGGAGCCCGGGGCGGCGCCGGTCAGGCCGTCCTCGGCGTCCTCCGCCCGGGCGGCCGGCACCGGCTTTCTGACCCGGCTGGTCAGGTCGGCGACCAGCGGTGAGGGCTGCACCCCGTGCAGCACCGCGCCGTCGAGCGCGGTGGCAGCGGCGGCGGCCACATCCACCGCGTCGGGGCCGTCCCCCGGCCCGGCGCGGCGCCTGGGCCGGCGGCGCGGCTTGGGCTCCTCACCGTCGAGCGCGCTGTCGCGGTCCACGTCGTACGGCTCCGCGCCCGGGTCGGCCGGCTGCTTGGTGAAGCGCAGCGGAATCCGCCGGACCGGGGACTCCTCGACCGGCTCGGCCCGCTCTCCGTCCTCCTCGAAGAAGTCCTCGAGCGGTACGGCGTCGGGATCCGCCACCGGCGCGTAGAGGCCGAGCTTCGTGCCGGCGTACCGGAGCCGCTGCGGGATGGCGTTGACCGGGGTGGCGGTGACCACCAGCAGCCCGAAGAGGGTGAAGAGCAGCAGCAGCGGCACGGCGAGGGCGGCGCCGACCGTGTAGAGGAAGGGGGAGGCGGCGACCCAGCCGATGAGCCCGCCGGCGTCCCGCAGCGCCTGGGCGCCCTGGTCGCGGCTGGGCGAGCCGCAGGCGATGTGGATCAGGCCGAGCATGCCGATGACCAGTGCCGACAGGCCGATCACGATCCGGCCGTTGGCCTCGGTCTGCTCGGGGTGGCGCATCAGCCGGACGGCCACCGCGCCGAGCAGGAAGGGCACCAGGATGTCCAGGCGGCCGAAGGCGCCGGTGATCAGCATCGTCACCAGATCGCCGACCGGCCCGTGCAGATCGGACCAGGTGCCGGCCGCCACCACCAGGGTGAGACCGATCAGCAGCAGCGCCAGGCCGTCCTTGCGGTGCGCGGGGTCGAGGCCGCGGGCGCCGCGTCCTATGCCGCGGAAGATCGCCCCGATGCTGTGGGCCACGCCGAGCCAGACGGCCCGCACCAGGCGGAAGAGCGGGTTCATCGATGACGCCGGCACCGGGGCGGCCTTGGGCGCGGGTCTGCCCACCGCGGCGGCCTTCTTGGCGGGTGCCTTGGTGGGAGCGCTCTTGGCCGCGGGTCTCTTGGCCGCGGTCTTCTTCGCCACAGGCTTCGCCGGGGCTTTCTTGGCGGTGCCGGACGTACGGGGGGCCATGGTGCGAGGTTACCGCCCTTGTGATCGGGGGACACGCCTGCCTGTGGATACGCCCGTTCGTGTCGCCATCCGCCGATAAGACGATTGACGCCGGGTCAGCGGTGCTCAGAGGGACCGGGACTCATGGGCGGTCTCAGACGGGCTCGCCCCGGCTTCGCCTCGGATTCACCCGGACCGGCGGGGTGGGGTCAGGTCGACCACCACCCCGTCGTCCGTCCCATCGGCCTGAGTGAGCCTCACCCGGCGGCGCCGAACCGCCCTAGTCGCCGTTCTGCTGCTTGCCGATCCCGCTTCCGGTGCCCGGCTCCAGCGCGTCCAACGCCCGCCGCAGCCCGTTGAGTTTGCGGTCCAGATGAGCTGCGGTGGCCACGGCCGCCGCGTCCCCCGACTCGTTGAGCTGCTTGCCGAGCGTCTCGGCCTGCTCCTCCACGGCCGCCAGACGGGCCGACAGCTCGGCGATGATGCCCACCGATTCCTTGCCGCCGCCACCGGACGGGCCGCCCGACGGCATACCCTGCTCCAGTTGGAGCCGCAGCAGCGCGGCCTGTTCCCGTAGCTGGCAGTTCTTCATGTAGAGGTCCACGAAGACCGACACCTTGGCGCGCAGCACCCACGGGTCGAACGGCTTGGAGATGTAGTCGACCGCACCGGCCGCGTACCCGCGGAAGGTGTGGTGCGGTCCGTGGTTGATCGCGGTCAGGAAGATGATCGGGATGTCCCGGGTCCGCTCCCGCCGCTTGATGTGCGCCGCGGTCTCGAATCCGTCCATGCCCGGCATCTGGACATCGAGCAGGATCACCGCGAAGTCGTCGGTCAGCAGCGCTTTGAGCGCTTCCTCCCCGGACGATGCCCTGACCAGGGTCTGATCGAGCGCCGAGAGGATCGCCTCCAGCGCCAGCAGATTCTCCGGCCGGTCATCGACCAGGAGGATCTTGGCCTTCTGCACCATGGCCCGCCCTCCTCGCCCCGGCCCTGTGCCGGTCGCCGCCCCCGGGGACAGCTCCGTCATGCCGCCCGTCCTTGTGCCGGTCATGGTAGCCGCACCCCGTCGTTCGCCACACCCAGTCACCGCCAGGTCACTCAACACGCATCGGAAACGTAGGCGGGGACCAGAAGGTTCCCGCATTCCTCAAGCCTCACACCTGATCCGACCGACAGGTCGGCAAAGATACGCCTCCCCGCGCTCCGGCCGCACTACCGGCGCACGTGCCGGCCGTTCGGCCCTCCCGACCGACCACTCCGGTAGGTCGTCCGACGGCCCGCCCGTATCGGCCGGGCCGTCAGGCGGGACTGCCGCACCGTCAGCGTGCGTGCATCCACTGTTCCATGAGGGTCAGCAGCGCGTCGGTGTCCACCGGCTTCGTCACATAATCCGACGCTCCTGAGTCGATGGCCTTCTCCCGGTCGCCCTTCATCGCCTTCGCGGTGAGCGCGATGATCGGCAACCCGGCGAACTGCGGCATCTTGCGGATCGCGGTCGTCGTGGCGTATCCGTCCATCTCCGGCATCATGATGTCCATCAGCACGACCGCGATGTCGTCGTACTGCTCGAGCACCTCGATGCCCTCACGGCCGTTCTCCGCGTAGAGGACGGTGAGCCCGTACTGTTCCAGCACGCTGGTCAGCGCGAAGACGTTACGGATGTCGTCGTCGACGATCAGCACCTTCTCACCGCTGAAGCCGCCGGCGAAGCCGGGGTACGCCTCGCCCGCGCCGTCCTCCGCCCACGGCTCGGGGACGGTGCTCGCGCCCCGGCCGCCGTGCCCGTTCTGGCCCGGGTGCCCGATCTGGCCCGGCCCGTTCTGACCGGCGTGGCCGTGCTGGCTCCCCTGGCCGCCGCCGTGCCCGTCGTGACCGCCCGCGTGGCCGTTGGCGCCGGCCGGGTGCGGGGCGGGCTGGGCGGAGCGGCGGCGCAGCCGGGCCAGGCTGCTGCCCGGGCTGCGGGTCCGGCCGGGGAAGCCCGAGGCCGCCTCCTCGTACTCCCCGCCGTAGCCTCCGGCCGGGAGCTGCGGCAGTCCCGGCAGCGTCTCGCCGAGGCTGAGCGGCAGATAGAGGGTGAAGGTCGAGCCGCGGCCGGGCTGGCTGTCGGCGTGGATCTCGCCGCCGAGCAGCCGGGCGATCTCGCGGCTGATCGACAGACCGAGGCCGGTACCGCCGTACTTGCGGCTGGTGGTGCCGTCGGCCTGCTTGAACGCCTCGAAGATCACCCGCATCTTCCCGGCCGCGATCCCGATTCCGGTGTCGGTGACCGAGAACGCGATCAGCGGCTGGTCGGGCTCGCGCAGGGTGCCGGCCTCCAGGAGCTGCTCGCGGATGGTCTGCGGGACCTCGGGCCCCGCCGGGCGGATCACCAGCTCCACCGAGCCGCTGTCGGTGAACTTCACCGCGTTGGAGAGCAGGTTGCGCAGCACCTGGAGCAGCCGCTGCTCGTCGGTGTGCAGGGTCACCGGCAGTTCCGGCGAGACCCGTACCGAGAAGTCCAGGCCCTTCTCCGCGGTGAGCGGCCGGAAGGTCGCCTCGACGTAGTCGACGAGCTGCACCAGCGCGATCCGGGTCGGCGAGACGTCCATCTTGCCGGCCTCGACCTTGGACAGGTCCAGGATGTCGTTGATGAGTTGCAGCAGGTCGGACCCGGCGCCGTGGATGGTCTGGGAGAACTCGACCTGCTTGGGCGACAGATTGCCGTCGGCGTTGTCGGCGAGCAGCTTGGCCAGGATGAGCAGCGAGTTGAGCGGTGTGCGCAGCTCGTGCGACATGTTGGCGAGGAACTCGGACTTGTAGCGCATCGAGACCGCCAACTGCTCGGCGCGCTCTTCGAGCACCTGCCGGGCTTCCTCGATCTCGGTGTTCTTCACCTCGATGTCGCGGTTCTGCCGGGCCAGCAGCTCGGCCTTGTCCTCCAGTTCGGCGTTGGACATCTCCAGCGCGCGCTGCCGGCTCTCCAACTCGGCCGACCGCTCCTGGAGTTGTTCGGTCAGCTCCTGCGACTGCTTCAGCAGCCCCTCGGTCTTGGTGTTGACCGAGATGGTGTTGACGCTGATCGCGATGATGTCGGTGATCTGGTCGAGGAAGTCCTTCTGGATCTGGGTGAACGGCTGGAACGCGGCCAGTTCGATCACGCCGAGCACCCGGCCCTCGAAGAGCACCGGCAGCACGATCACATGCGACGGGGGCGCGTCGCCCAGCCCCGAGGTGATCTTCAGGTAACCCGGCGGCACATGTTCGATCAGGATGTTCCGCTTCTCCACCGCGGCCTGGCCGATCAGCCCTTCGCCCGGCAGGAAGACCGTGGTCCGCGAGCGCCGCGAGAAGCCGTAGCTGCCGACCAGCCGCAGCTCGTACTCCTCGCCGGGCTCCACGGTGTCCTCGGCGAGGAAGAACGCGCCGTGCTGCGCCGACACCACCGGTGTCAGCTCGCTCATGATCAGCGCGGCCACGTCACCGAGGTCGCGGCGCCCCTGCATCAGCCCGGAGATCCGCGCCAGGTTGCCCTTGAGCCAGTCCTGCTCCTTGTTGGCCAGGGTGGTCTCGCGCAGCCGGACGATCATCGTGTTGATGTAGTCCTGGAGCTCCAGGATCTCGCCGGCCGCGTCCACGTCGATCCGCAGGTTCAGATCGCCGCGGGTCACCGCGGTGGCGACCTGGGCGATGTTGCGGACCTGCGAGGTGAGGTTGTTCGCCATCAGGTTCACCGACTCGGTGAGGTCCTTCCAGATGCCGGAGACGTCCGGCACCCGCGCCTGACCGCCCAGCCGGCCCTCGGTGCCCACCTCGCGGGCCACCCGGGTCACCTCGTCACCGAAGGCGGAGAGCTGCCCGACCATGGTGTTGATGGTGGTCTTGAGCTCCAGGATCTCGCCGCGCGCGTCCACGTCGATCTTCTTCGACAGGTCGCCGCGGGCGACCGCCGTGGTGACCTGCGCGATCTGCCGCACCTGGCCGGTGAGGTTCGAGGCCATGCCGTTGACGGACTCGGTGAGGTCCTTCCAGGTGCCCGCCACACCCGGCACCCGCGCCTGACCGCCCAGGATGCCTTCCGTACCGACCTCGCGGGCGACCCGGGTCACCTCGTCACCGAAGGCCGACAGCGTGTCCACCATGGTGTTGATGGTGTTCTTCAGCTCCAGGATCTCGCCCCGCGCGTCCACGTCGATCTTCTTGGTCAGATCGCCGTTGGCGACCGCGGTGGCCACCGAGGAGATCGACCGCACCTGGCTGGTCAGGTTGTTCGCCATCAGGTTGACGTTGTCGGTGAGGTCCTTCCAGATCCCGGAGGCGTCCCGCACCCGCGCCTGACCGCCGAGCTGGCCCTCGGTACCGACCTCGCGGGCCACCCGCGTCACCTCGTCGGCGAACGCCGACAGCGTGTCCACCATGGTGTTGACGGTGGTGACCAGGGCAAGGATCTCGCCCTTGGCGTCCACGGTGATCTTCCGCGACAGATCGCCCTGGGCGACCGCGTTGGTCACATCGGCGATGTTGCGGACCTGGCTGGTCAGATTGTTGGCCATGCCGTTGACGGACTGGGTGAGGTCCTTCCAGGTGCCCGAGACGCCCTTGACCTCGGCCTGCCCGCCCAGAATGCCCTCGGTACCGACCTCGCGGGCCACCCGGGTCACCTGCTCGGCGAAGGACGACAACTGGTCGACCATCGTGTTCAGGGTGTTCTTCAGTTCGAGGATCTCGCCCTTGGCGTCCACGTCGATCTTCTGCGACAGGTCACCGCGCGCCACCGCCGTGGCGACCTGCGCGATGTTGCGGACCTGGCCGGTCAGGTTGCCGGCCATGAAATTCACCGAGTCGGTGAGATCACGCCACACACCGGCGACACCGGGCACCTGCGCCTGGCCGCCCAGCCGCCCGTCGGTGCCCACCTCGCGGGCCACCCGGGTCACCTGGTCGGCGAAGGACGACAACTGGTCGACCATCGTGTTGATGGTGTTCTTCAGTTCGAGGATCTCGCCGCGCGCGTCCACGTCGATCTTCTGCGACAGGTCACCGCGCGCCACCGCCGTGGTGACCTGGGCGATCTGCCGCACCTGGGACGTCAGGTTGCCGGCCATGAAGTTGACGGAGTCCGTCAGGTCCTTCCAGGTGCCGGAGACCCCGTCCACCCTGGCCTGACCGCCCAGCCGCCCCTCGGTGCCCACATCGGTCGCCATCCGGGTGACCTGCGCGGAGAAGGAGCCGAGCTGGTCCACCATCCGGTTCACGGTGTTCTTCAGCTCCAGCATCTCGCCGGAGACGTCCACCGTGACCTTCTGCGTCAGATCGCCGTTGGCGACCGCCGTGGTGACCTGCGCGATGTTACGGACCTGGCCGGTCAGGTTGCGGAAGGCGGTGTTCACCGAGTCCGTCAGGTCCTTCCAGGTGCCGGCCGCGCCGGACACCTGCGCCTGACCGCCGAGGATGCCCTCGACGCCCACCTCGCGGGCCACCCGCGTCACCTCGTCACCGAACGAGGAGAGCTGGCCCACCATCGAGTTGACGGTGTTCTTCAGCTCCAGCATCTCGCCGGAGACGTCCACCGTGACCTTCTGGGACAGGTCGCCGCCCGCCACCGCCGTGGTGACCTGCGCGATGTCCCGCACCTGGGCGGTGAGGTTGCGGAAGGCGGTGTTCACCGAGTCGGTGAGGTCCTTCCAGGTGCCGGCCGCGCCCGGCACCTGGGCCTGGCCGCCGAGCTGGCCCTTGGCGCCGACCTCGCCGGCCACCCGGGTCACCTCGTCGGCGAAGGTCCGCAGCGTCTCGGTCATCGCGTTGATCGTCTCGGCGAGCTGCGCGACCTCGCCGCGCGCGCCGATGGTGATCTTCTGCGTCAGATCGCCGTTGGCGACCGCCATGGTGACCTGCGCGATGTCCCGGACCTGGGCCGTCAGATTGCCGGCCATGCCGTTGACGGACTCGGTGAGGTCCTTCCAGACACCGGCCACACCGGGCACCTGCGCCTGGCCGCCCAGCTCACCCTCGGTACCGACCTCCCGGGCGACCCGGGTGACCTCCGAGGAGAAGGACGAGAGCTGGTCCACCATCGAATTGACGGTGTTCTTCAGCTCCAGCATCTCGCCGGCCACATGCACGGTGACCTTGCGCGACAGATCGCCCTTGAGCACCGCCTGGGTGACCAGCGCGATGTCCCGGACCTGCGCGGTCAGCCGGTAGGCCATGGTGTTGACGGAGTCCGTCAGGTCCTTCCAGGACCCGGACATCCCCCGCACCTTGGCCTGGCCGCCCAGCTTGCCCTCGGTGCCGACCTCGCTCGCCACCCGCGTCACCTCGTCGGTGAACGCGGAGAGCTGGTCGACGAGACCGTTGACCGTACGGCCGACCTTCAGGAACTCCCCACGCAGCGGATGCGCCGACCCGTCGGCGTTCTGCGCCCGCAGATCCATCCGCTGCACCAGGTCGCCCTCGGCCACCGCGGACAGCACCCGGCCGACCTCGGAGACCGGCCGCACCAGATCGTCCACCAGCGCGTTGGACGCCTCGATCGCCGCCGCCCAGGCGCCCTCGCAGACACCCGTCTCCAGCCGCTCGTTGAGCTTGCCCTCGCGGCCGACCACCCGCCGGACCCGCGCCAGCTCCCCGGTAAGGTGCTGATTACGGTCCGCGACCTCGTTGAAGACCGCCGCGATCTCGGCCAGCGGACCGTCGCCGGACACTTGGAGCCGCTTGCGGAAGTTACCGTCCCGCATCGCCGAGAGCGCCCCCAGCAGCTTGGTGAGAGCGGCCGAGTCGACCTCCACGGTCCCGCTGCCACGGGATCGCCCGTTCTTCGTACGCGTGACTGCGCCCCGCGCCGATGCGCCAGACTCCACCGTGTCCCTCCCGGAGGGTCGACCGAACTGCAGATGAGCAAACTTGCTTCCATACGATGCAAGCCCAGTGTTTCACCCCCGCCCGGCCCGGCCATAACAGTTCGGCAGCATCGCATATGTCACCCGGCACGTTTCCGGGTGGAAACACCCGCAACCGGAGCACGCACGGTCCCCCAGGGTCAGTAACCTGGCTCTGTTGTCGGGGCCCGCCTTCTCGGCGGGCCCACACCTCTGGGGAGCCGCCGATGAGGATTCAGCAGCGCGGCGGCACACCGACGGACGCAGGCGCGCCCGTCCCGCCACCAGCAACAGCAAGGAGATCGGTGATCACGGCGCGGGCAGCGGCCAGCTTCGAACCCGTGGGACGGTCGGTCGCCTTCGCACGGGCGTTCGTCCGCGACACCCTGCACGGCTGGGGCTTCGCCGACGTGGTGGACGACGCCGTCGTCCTCACCAGCGAGCTGGTCACCAATGCCGTGGTGCACGCGGGCACCGCCGCCGACGTGATCTGCCTGCGGTACGAGACGGCGGTCCGGGTCGAGGTCTCCGACCACTATCCGGAACGGGAGATCCCGATACAGTCCCGCAGCCGGCAGTTCCGCGACGCCGACAACGAGGGCGGCCGCGGCCTGCTGCTCTGCGGCGCGCTGGCCAGCCGCTGGGGCGTGGAGTACACCGCCGCGGGCAAGAACGTCTGGTTCCAGCTCGACCTGCCGGAACGTCCCGCCGGCACCCGCGCCTCCGGCCCCGTGGTGCCCCTCGACGAACTGCCCGTCGCCGACGAACGGGTCCGGGTCGCCGTCGTCCAGGCCGACGGCCGCGCCACCATCACCCGCTGGAACGCCGACGCCGCCGACCTCTTCGGCCACGCCCCCGAGGACATAGTCGGCAAGTCCCTCGCCGACATCACCGCCTGGCCCCAGACCCCCGGCACCGGCATCGGCCTCGCCGAGGCCCTCCAGCTCTCCCGCTGGGAGGGCACCTACGGCCTCCGCGCCGCCGACGGCCGGGTGCTGCCCGTCTACGGCTCCCACCTGCGGGTCAGGGACAGCGCGGGCGAGCCCTCCACCGTCTGCCTGCTGGTACGCGCCGAGGAGCGCGCCGTCCTCCAGTCTCCTTCGCGTGGCGCGGCCCACTCCGACTCCGGCCTGGCCCAGCGCGGCAAGAGCAGCGACGCCTTCGAGGTCTTCATCGGCTCCCCGGCCCCGGACGACCTCGACGGCCTGCTCCAGCGCACCGTGGAACGCGCCCGCGACATGCTCGACGGCGACGCCGCCTACCTGCTGCTCGCCACCGACGACGAGACCGAGCTCGAAGTACGCGCCTCCACCGGCCTGCCCTCGGCCCGGCAGCGGTTCGCCCGGGTCCCCGTCGAGGCCGGCACCGGCCGGTACGGCAGCGCCAGGATGCCCGCCGTGCACGAGGACCTCACCGCGGTCCCCGGCGCCGTCCCGCTGCTGTCCGGCACCGGCATGCGCTCGGTCGTCACCGTGCCGCTCAAGGTCGAGGGCCGCCTCACCGGCTCCATCGGGGTCGCCGCTGAAGCCCCGGGACGCTACAGCAACCAGGAGGCCCTCCGGTTGCAGTTCGCCGCCGACCGGATCGCCCTGGCGGTGGAGAGCGCGCGGCTCACCGAGCTGGAACGGCTCCGCCGCGGCTCACTCTCCTTCCTCGTCGAGGCGTCCGACCTGCTGGCCGGCACGCTGGAACGCGACCAGACGCTTGCCCTGATGGCGCAGATGACCGTCCCGACCCTGGCGAGCTGGTGCGCCGTCTACACCATCGCCGAGCAGTCAGAGCCGGAGCTGGCCTTCGTCCTGCACGAGGACGAGGACCGCATCGACGGCATCAAGGCGCTGCTCTCCCAGGTGCGGCCGCCCGACCCGGATCCGACCCCG
Organism: Streptomyces sp. NBC_01190; assembly: GCF_045039895.1. NCBI lineage: Bacteria > Bacillati > Actinomycetota > Actinomycetes > Kitasatosporales > Streptomycetaceae > Streptomyces > Streptomyces sp. NBC_01190. The sequence goes on along the minus strand of NZ_CP108580.1, from coordinate 6,234,553 downwards.
GGCGCCCGGGTGTGGACCGACCCCTCGGACGTGGCCCACTCCAGCGCCCTGCGGGCCTCCCTGCGCAGCCTCGGCGTCGGCTCGGCCGCGTCGGCCGCCACCAGCAGGGCGAGCACCCCCGGCATCCAGCTCGCCACGGCCGCCGCGGTCGGCGGCGAGACCGTCGTGCTGCCGCTGGTGGCCCGCAACCGGGTCATCGGGATGCTCACCCTCGGCAAGCCCACCGACGAGCGCTTCCGCCAGGAGATCCTGGAACTCGCCGAGGATCTCTCCCGACGAGCCGCCCTCGCCCTCGACAACGCCCGCCTCTACAGCGAGCGCACCGCCATCAGCCAGGCCCTCCAGCGCAGCCTGCTGCCGCCGGAACTGCCCAGGGTGCCCGGTGTCGAGGTGGAGGTCGTCTACCGGGCGGCCGGCGAGGGCAACGAGGTCGGCGGCGACTTCTACGACCTCTTCCCGATCCGCGACGGCTGCTGGGGCTTCGCCATCGGCGACGTCTGCGGTACGGGACCGGAAGCCGCCGCGGTCACCGGCCTGGCCCGGCACGCCCTACGGCTGCTGGCCCGCGAGGGCTTCGGCGGGCCCGCGGTGCTGGAGCGCCTCAACGCCGCCATCCTGGACGAGGGCGCCCGCAGCCGCTTCCTCACCCTGCTCTACGGCGAGCTCTGGCCGCAGCAGGACGGGAGCGCCGTGCTCCGGATGGTCTGCGCGGGACATCCGCTGCCGCTGCGGCTGCGCCCCGACGGCACGGTGGAGCCGGCCGCGGAACCCCAGCCGCTGCTGGGCGTGATGGAGGATCTGGACCTCTTCGAGCAGGCCATGACGCTCGACCCGGGCGATGTCCTGCTCTGCGTCACCGACGGTGTCACCGAACGCCGCGAGGGTTCCCGGATGCTCGGCGACGACGGACTCGCGGACGTGCTGGCCACCTGCACCGGGCTGACCGCGGGCGCGGTCGCGTCGCGCGTGCAGCGTGCCGTGGAACGTTTCGCCTCCGACGCTCCCTCGGACGACATGGCGATCCTGGTCATGCGGGTGCCGAAGTAGAAGAAATTAGAAGAAAGTAGAAGAAGGAACCCGCACATGAGAAAGGCCCCCGCCGGGAGGCGGGGGCCTTTCTTGTCAGAGCCCCAATACGGAATCGAACCGTAGACCTTCTCCTTACCATGGAGACGCTCTACCGACTGAGCTATTGGGGCGCGTCGACGGGACGATCTTAGCCCATGAACTGGGGTGCGGTGAAACCCTGTTCGGGTCCCGGCCGACTACCGGCCCACTCCCGGCGGACTCCCAGCCAACGGAGCACCGCGGTTACCTCCGGCCCACGGTCACACGGGCGGTCACCCGTGCGGCCGGACGTCCGGTCAGAGCAGGCCGCCGAGCGCGTTGCAGGCCCCGGCGATATGAGTCAACTCCCGCTGGGTGATGGCGGGATGCACCGGCAGGGACAGCGCGTCCCCCGCCACCATCTCGGTGTGCGGCAGAAACGTTTCCGAGCGGTGCGCGGGCATCCGATGCACCGGCACCGGGACGCTGACCGTGGCCTTGACGCCACGCATGGCCAGCGCCCGGGCGAAGGTGTCCCGGTCAGGCCGGCCGTTGCCCGGCACCCGCACGGTGTACTGGTGGTACAGATGGTGGGCGCCCGGCTCGACGAACGGCACGATCACCTTGGTGAGAGCAGAGTCCAGGAAGCGCGCGTGCGCCCGCCGCCGGGCCACCTCACCAACGTCCTCGGCGGACTCCTCCGCAGCCACCAGGGCCAGGGCGCGACGGTCGGCCAGCTCGCCCAGCCGGGCCAGCGGCGCGGGGTGCCCGAATACGCTCACCGGCAGGATCGCGGCCGTGCGGGAGGTGACGCCGGCGGCCACCGCTTCGGGGTCGAGGCAGAAAGTCCGCGGGTCGATGTCGGCGAACACCGGCACGGCGCCGGCCAGCCGTACCGCGTCGGCGGGGGCGCTGGGACCGAAGGAAGGGACGATGACCTCGTCGCCCCGGCCGATCCGCAGCTCGACCAGCGCATCGCGCAGCGCGGTGGCCGCTGAGCCGGATGCGATCCTGTGCCGCCGTTCGGCAGTCGTCATCTGCTGCACGTCTCCACACCTCCGCCTATCGGGAGGCCAGAGTCTCGACCCGATATGAACGCAAGGTAACGGACAGCAAAAATGCCTCAGCCCCCGAGACAAAGCTCGGGGGCTGAGGCATTTTCTCAATATTTGTTCGGCGGTGTCCTACTCTCCCACAGGGTCCCCCCTGCAGTACCATCGGCGCTGAAAGGCTTAGCTTCCGGGTTCGGAATGTAACCGGGCGTTTCCCTAACGCTATGACCACCGAAACACCATGAAACACACACCAACCCCGGAGAGAATCCCTCACAGGGGGGTGGTGGCTGATTGTTTCAGAACCACACAGTGGACGCGAGCAAACATGGACAAGCCCTCGGCCTATTAGTACCGGTCAGCTCCACCCATTACTGGGCTTCCACATCCGGCCTATCAACCCAGTCGTCTACTGGGAGCCTTACCCCATCAAGTGGGTGGGAGTCCTCATCTCGAAGCAGGCTTCCCGCTTAGATGCTTTCAGCGGTTATCCCTCCCGAACGTAGCCAACCAGCCATGCCCTTGGCAGAACAACTGGCACACCAGAGGTCCGTCCGTCCCGGTCCTCTCGTACTAGGGACAGCCCTTCTCAAGACTCCAACGCGCGCAGCGGATAGGGACCGAACTGTCTCACGACGTTCTAAACCCAGCTCGCGTACCGCTTTAATGGGCGAACAGCCCAACCCTTGGGACCGACTCCAGCCCCAGGATGCGACGAGCCGACATCGAGGTGCCAAACCATCCCGTCGATATGGACTCTTGGGGAAGATCAGCCTGTTATCCCCGGGGTACCTTTTATCCGTTGAGCGACGGCGCTTCCACAAGCCACCGCCGGATCACTAGTCCCTACTTTCGTACCTGCTCGACCCGTCAGTCTCACAGTCAAGCTCCCTTGTGCACTTACACTCAACACCTGATTGCCAACCAGGCTGAGGGAACCTTTGGGCGCCTCCGTTACCCTTTAGGAGGCAACCGCCCCAGTTAAACTACCCACCAGACACTGTCCCTGATCCGGATCACGGACCGAGGTTAGACATCCAGCACGACCAGAGTGGTATTTCAACGATGACTCCACCACGGCTGGCGCCGCGACTTCACAGTCTCCCACCTATCCTACACAAGCCGAACCGAACACCAATATCAAGCTATAGTAAAGGTCCCGGGGTCTTTCCGTCCTGCTGCGCGAAACGAGCATCTTTACTCGTAGTGCAATTTCACCGGGCCTATGGTTGAGACAGTCGAGAAGTCGTTACGCCATTCGTGCAGGTCGGAACTTACCCGACAAGGAATTTCGCTACCTTAGGATGGTTATAGTTACCACCGCCGTTTACTGGCGCTTAAGTTCTCAGCCTCGCCACACCGAAATGTGACTAACCGGTCCCCTTAACGTTCCAGCACCGGGCAGGCGTCAGTCCGTATACATCGCCTTACGGCTTCGCACGGACCTGTGTTTTTAGTAAACAGTCGCTTCTCGCTGGTCTCTGCGGCCACCCCCAGCTCACACCGTAAAGATGATCACCGGACGTGGCCCCCCTTCTCCCGAAGTTACGGGGGCATTTTGCCGAGTTCCTTAACCATAGTTCACCCGAACGCCTCGGTATTCTCTACCTGACCACCTGAGTCGGTTTAGGGTACGGGCCGCCATGAAACTCGCTAGAGGCTTTTCTCGACAGCATAGGATCATCCACTTCACCACAATCGGCTCGGCATCAGGTCTCAGACTTCATGTCATCCGGATTTACCTGGACAACGCCCTACACCCTTACCCCGGGACAACCACCGCCCGGGCTGGACTACCTTCCTGCGTCACCCCATCGCTTACCTACTACCCCATCGGGTCAGCGGCTCCACCACTCCCCATCACTCCGAAGAGATCAAAGGCGGCTTCACGGCCTTAGCATCAGAAGATTCAGTACTGGGCGTTCCAAAGCGGGTACCGGAATATCAACCGGTTGTCCATCGACTACGCCTGTCGGCCTCGCCTTAGGTCCCGACTTACCCTGGGCAGATCAGCTTGACCCAGGAACCCTTAGTCAATCGGCGCAAGAGTTTCCCACTCTTGTATCGCTACTCATGCCTGCATTCTCACTCGTGAACCGTCCACCACTCGCTTACGCGGCGGCTTCACCCGGCACACGACGCTCCCCTACCCATCCGTACACCCGTTGGGGCTTAACATACGAATGACACGACTTCGGCGGTACGCTTGAGCCCCGCTACATTGTCGGCGCGGAATCACTTGACCAGTGAGCTATTACGCACTCTTTCAAGGGTGGCTGCTTCTAAGCCAACCTCCTGGTTGTCTCTGCGACTCCACATCCTTTCCCACTTAGCGTACGCTTAGGGGCCTTAGTCGATGCTCTGGGCTGTTTCCCTCTCGACCATGGAGCTTATCCCCCACAGTCTCACTGCCGCGCTCTCACTTACCGGCATTCGGAGTTTGGCTAAGGTCAG
>NZ_CP108580.1:4845000-6225000 GCF_045039895.1 Streptomyces sp. NBC_01190 | reverse complement strand
CATATTCGGCATGCGTTTGGATTGTTGACGTATGGTGCGGCGCTTTTCACGAACAGCGCTTTTTCAAGGCAGTGCTTTTTCAGGAACGGTGCTTATTCAGTTGTGAAGTCTTGGTCAGAGATCTACCCCGCCCGCGGCGAGATCCTGCTTGAGCTGCTCGGTCTGTGCCGCGCCGAGGCCGACGAGGGGAAGCCGGACCGGACCGGCGGGCAGTCCGCGCAGCGCGAGGGCGGTCTTGGTGGTGACGACGCCCTGGGCGCGGAAGATACCGGTGATGACGGGGAGCAACCGCTGGTGGATCTCGGCGGCCTTGGTGACGTCGCCGCCGGTGTACGCCTCGAACAGGGCGCACAGGTCGGCGGCGACGAGGTGGGCCACGACGGAGACGAAGCCGCAGGCGCCGATGGACAGCATCGGCAGGTTCAGCATGTCCTCGCCGGAGTACCAGGCGAGGCCGCTGCGGCTGATCGCCCAGCTCGCGGCGGCCAGGTCGCCCTTGGCGTCCTTGTTGGCGATGATCCGCGGGTGCTCGGCCAGCCGGACGATGGTCTCGGTCTCGATGGGGACACCGCTGCGGGCGGGGATGTCGTAGAGCATCACCGGCAGGCCGCTGCTGTCGGCGATCGCGGTGAAGTGCTGGTAGAGGCCCTCCTGTGAGGGCTTGTTGTAGTACGGCGTGACGGTGAGCAGGCCGTGGGCGCCGCTGCTCTCGGCCCGGCGGGCCAGGGCGACGCTGTGGGCGGTGTCATTGGTGCCGACGCCGGCGATCACCCGGGCGCGGTCCCCGACGGCCGCGACGACGGCGCGGACGAGGTCGTCTTTCTCGGCGTCGGTGGTGGTCGGCGACTCTCCAGTGGTGCCGTTGAGGACGAGGCCGTCGTTGCCCGCGTCCACCAGGTGGACGGCGAGACGCTGGGCGCCGTCGATATCGAGGGCACCGTCAGCGGTGAACGGCGTGACCATTGCGGTCAGTACCCGGCCAAAAGGGGCCTTGGAGGTGGAGGTCGCTACCATGGTTCCCACGCTACTCGGTGTATGTACGGTGACGCAGCCGCGGGACCTGCGACGGAGGACTCCGACGCTGCCCGCTCGGGGGTTCGGACAACGCCGGAGTCCGTTTCCGCAGCCTAGATGAACCTCGCGAATGCCTGCAATCCGAACACTTCGGACATTTCTCAGGGAGCCACTCGGCCGTTCGCGTTGAAAGCGGCATGGGTGAGCGGCATCAGCTCCGCCCACGCGGCCTCCATCTTCTCCGCGACCATCTCGATCTCCCGCTGCGGGAAGGACGGCACCCGCGCGTCCTGGTGCTGGGTGCGCAGCCCGAGGAAATGCATCAGGGAGCGGGCATTGCAAGTCGCGTACATCGAGGAGAAGAGCCCCACCGGAAGTGTGGCGCGAGCCACCTCGCGGGCCACCCCGTCCGCCAGCATCCGCTGGTAGGCGGCGTACGACTGCGCGTACGACTCCTCCATCGCGGCGACGACGCCCTTGTGCTGCTCGGGTGTGCCGTGCACGAACTCGTACTTCCCCGGACGCCCGCGCTGGACCAGCTTGCGGTCTTCGCCGGGTACGTAGAAGACCGGCCGCAACTCCCGGTACCGACCCGACTCCTCGTTGTAGGAGTTGTGCACGACGATTCCGTCGGCGACGAAGTTGTGCCACGGGCCGGCCACGGAGAGGTCGTAGGTCATCTCCTCACCGTCGTCCGCCACGGAGACGACGGGGTCGGGCACCGCCACGGCGCCGGCCGCCAGCACCGCGTCGCCGGGCGCGAGTTCTCCGGCCTTGCGCCAGCCGTCGGGGGTGAGGACGGCGTGGTCGACCGAGCAGCGCAGTGTCCGGCCGCCTTGGGTGGTGATCCGGATGAGCGCCTTGACCCCGGACTCCATCACATCGACGATCGGGGCCTGCCGCGCCAGCAGGGTCTCCTCGTCGAAACAGCGCACCTGGCCGTCGCGGGCGGGGCCCTGGGTCGGCGGCCGGTCCGCCTCGCCGTGCCACTGCTCGTAGAGGTCCTTGATCCGGCGCTGACGGAGGCTGCCGGCCTCGGTCTCCAGGGTGATCTCGGTGTCGCCGGCCAGACACCAGCCCACCCGGTGCCGCATGAACTCGCGGAAGACGAAGATCGGGGCGCTGATCAGGAAGGTCATGGAGTTGTGCTCGAAGGGGCTGCCGTGGCGGTCCCGCATGAGGAAGTTCAGCAGCCCCTTGGAGCGCTCGGGGTCCTTGCTTAGTTCTTCGATGGACTGCTCGCCTGCGGTGGAGACGCGGGCTGCCCAGAGCACATCGGAGTCCGAGGCGCTGTGCTTGATGAGATCGACGGACACGTCGTCACGGAACTCGACTGAATCAACTGACGCGGCTGACGCGGCTGAATCAGGCGAATCGACGGACACGTCGTGCTCAGGGGGCAGATCGGTCGACACCGGGGGTCCTTCCACTTGGCTGCTGCCAGCCTAGCCAGGCTGGAGGGCGGGTCGGACACCGGCGGCCGGGCGCCGGGCCGGGGCTCCTGAGTCACGCGGGGTCACCTCGGCTCGCGTCGGAGGACGCCGACCGACGTGTGCCGACGTGTTGTGACATCAGGTGACTCCTGAAGGACAACGCCGACCTGGAGGTTGGCCGTTTCCGCCGTGGCGGATAGCCTCACCGGTCAGAGCCAGCCCCACCCGTCCGCCCCCGCCCGGAAGCCGGAAGAGGATCGTCCGCGTGTCCCTGCCCTACAGTTCCACTCCCTCGATCGAAGAAGAGTCCACCGGACGCGCGCTGCCGCATGCCGTGCACGACCGCTGGCTGCGGCCGTACCGCCCCGGCCCGTGGCGGGTGGTGACCGCCGCGCTGGCGTTTCTGCTGGCGTCCTACCTGCTGATCGCGGCGCTGATCATGGCGCTGGCCGGCGAGGGCGCGGGAGCCGGCGGGCTGCTGCTGGTGGCGGTGCTGCTCATCGTGGCCACGCTGCGGCTGCTGCGGGTCGGGGTGTGGCTGAGCGGCAAGGGCGTCCGCCAGGTGGGGTACTTCACCACGGTCACCGTGCCGTGGAGCCGGGTCGCGTCGGTGCGGACCGCGCAGCAGCCGGTGAAGGTGATCGGGCTGCCGCGTACCGTGCAGGGGCAGGCGCTGGTGGTCACCCGGAAGGGCGGCCAGCAGCTCCGGGCGCTGTTGACCGATCACAACGCGGACTTCCTCGGCCGGGTCGAGGCGTTCGACATCGCGGCGGACGCGATCGAGAGCTGGGCCACCGAGTTGCGCTGAACCCTCGTGACCGGCCTCTGGGCGGCCTCGGCCGACCAGGGGCCGATGACGTCACTGCCCTCGGCCCAGGAGTCACGGGGTCATTTGCCGTCGTGCAGCGTGATGGCCCGCTGCATGGCCTTACGGGCCCGCGGTGTGTCACGGGCGTCGAAGTACGCCACCGCCAGCCGGAACCAGTTGCGCCAGTCGTCGGGGGCCGCCTCGGTCTCCGCCTGCCGCTTGGCGAACACCGCGTCGGCCGAGTCGCGGTCGATCCGGCCGCTGGGGGTACGGGTCAGCTCGTCGACCGGCAGCCCGCCCTCGGCCTCCAGCTCCCGGCCGAGACGGCCGGCGTGGCGGGCGAACTGGGTGGTGTGCCAGAGGAACCACGCCCCGATGAGCGGCAGGACCAGCACGGCGAGGCCGAAGGCGACGGTGACCGGGCGGCCGTCGGCGATCAGCAGTATGCCGCGGTCGCCGACCAGCACGAAGTAGAAGACCAGGACGAGCGCGGAGACGGTGTAGCTGAGTTTGGCGCGCATCGCGGTTCAGTCTCCTTCGCTGCCCTGGCCGCCGCCCTGGCCGGCGCCGTCCTCGGGTCCTTCGGAGAGGAAGTGTTCCAGGCCGAAGGTGAGCCCCGGCACGCCGGGTACCGCCCGGGCCGCCAGCAGGATGCCGGGCATGAAGCTGCTGTGGTGCAGCGAGTCGTGCCGGATGGTGAGGGTCTCCCCGGTGCCGCCGAAGAGCACCTCCTGGTGGGCGAGCAGGCCGCGCAGCCGGACCGAGTGCACGGGCACACCGTCGACGTCGGCGCCCCGGGCACCGTCGAGGCCGTGGGTGGTGGGGTCCTGCTGCCGGTCGCGGCCCGCCTCCGCCCGGGCGGCCGCGATGAGCTGGGCGGTGCGGGTCGCGGTACCGCTGGGCGCGTCCGCCTTGCGGTCGTGGTGGAGTTCCACGATCTCGACCGACTCGAACCAGCGGGCCGCCTGCTGGGCGAACCGCATCGTGAGCACCGCCCCGATGGAGAAGTTCGGCGCGACAAGGACTCCGGTGCCGGGAGCGGCGGCCAGCCAGCCCCCCAGGGTGGCCAGCCGCTCCTCGGTCCACCCGGTGGTGCCGACCACGGCGTGGATGCCGTGCCCGATGGCGAATTCCAGGTTGTCCATCACGGCGTCCGGGTGCGTCAGGTCCACCGCGACCTGTGCGCCCGCCTCCGTCAGGGTCTCCAGCCGGTCGCCGCGGCCGAGCGCGGCGACCAGGTCAAGGTCGTCGGCGGCGTCGACGGCGCGGGCCGCCTCGGACCCGATCCGGCCCTTGGCGCCGATGACGGCCACTCGGAGCTTGCTCATCGTTGTTCGGTCCTTCGCTCCCGGCGGTGGGCCGGGCTTCTGGGCGTACGGGCGGCAGGGCTTGCGGGCGTCAGGCGAGGGCGCTCTGCAACTGGGCGGCCTGCTTGTCCTTGATCGGGCCGATGACCGCCAGCGAGGGACGCTGTCCGAGGACATCGCGGGCGACCGCGCGTACCTCGTCGGGGGTGACGGCGGCGATCTTGGCGAGCAGGTCGTCGACGGAGAGCTGATCGCCCCAGCACAGCTCGCTCTTGCCGAGCCGGTTCATGAGCGCCCCGGTGTCTTCCAGGCCCAGCACGGTGGAGCCGGAGAGCTGGCCGATGGCGCGCTCCACCTCCTCGTCGGTGAGGCCCTGTTCCGCGACCTGGTTCAGCTCGTCCCGGCAGATCTTGAGGACCTCGGGCACCCGGCGCGGCTGGCAGCCGGCGTACACCCCGAACATGCCGCAGTCGGCGAAGGACGAGGTGTAGGAGTACACCGAGTAGGCCAGGCCTCGCTTCTCCCGGATCTCCTGGAAGAGCCGGGAGCTCATGCCGCCGCCGAGCGCGGTGTTGAGCACGCCGAGCGCCCAGCGGCGCTCGTCGTTGCGGGACAGGCCGGGGGTGCCCAGGACGACATGGGCCTGCTCGGTGCGGCGGTCGAGGATCTCCACCCGGCCGGCCGCGCGGATGGTACGGGATCCGCCGCGGGGCGCCTGCGGGGCGGCCTCGGGCTGGTGCGACGCGCCCGCCTGCTCGAAGGCGCGCTGGACCTGGCGTACGACGGTGGCATGGTCGAGGTTGCCGGCCGCGGCCACCACCAGCCGGGTCGGGTCGTAGTGCTTGCGGTAGAAGCGGGCGACCTGATCACGGGTGAGGGCGTTGACCGTCTCGACGGTGCCGAGGACGGGGCGGCCCAGCGGCGAGTCGCCGAGCAGGGCGGTGGTGAACAGGTCGTGGACCTGGTCGCCGGGGTCGTCCTCGGTCATGGCGATCTCTTCGAGCACCACTCCGCGCTCGGCGTCGAGGTCCTCCTGCCGGATGAGGGAGGAGGTGAGCATGTCGCTGACCACGTCGATGGCGAGCGGCAGGTCGGTGTCGAGCACCCGGGCGTAGTAGCAGGTGTACTCCTTGGCGGTGAACGCGTTCATCTCACCGCCGACCGCGTCGATCGCGGCGGAGATGTCGAGCGCGCTGCGCCGCCGGGTGCCCTTGAAGAGCAGGTGTTCCAGATAGTGGGTGGCGCCGCCGAGCGCCGGGGTCTCGTCGCGTGAGCCGACGCCCGCCCAGATGCCGAAGGTGGCCGAGCGCACGGTGGGCAGGGTCTCGGTGACGACCCGCAGGCCGCCGGGGAGCACGCTGCGGCGGACCGTGCCGATGCCGTCGCTGCCGGGCAGGAGGGTCCGCGTGCGGACGGCCCGCCCCTTGGTGGAGGGGCGGGCCGTCCGTGCGGTGGAGCGGGTCGTCACTGGTCCGACTCGTCCTTCGTGTCGTCGTCGCCTTCGCCGTCGATGACCGGGATCAGCGAGAGCTTGCCGCGCTGGTCGATCTCGGCGATCTCGACCTGCACCTTGGCGCCGACGCCGAGGACGTCCTCGACGTTCTCGACGCGCTTGCCGCCGGCGAGCTTACGGATCTGCGAGATGTGCAGCAGTCCGTCCTTGCCGGGCATCAGCGACACGAAGGCGCCGAAGGTGGTGGTCTTCACGACCGTGCCCAGGTACCGCTCGCCGACCTCGGGCATGGTCGGGTTGGCGATCTGGTTGATCATCGTGCGCGCGGCCTCGGCCTGGGAGCCCTCGGTCGCGCCGATCAGCACCGTGCCGTCGTCCTCGATGGAGATGTCGGCGCCGGTGTCCTCCTGGATCTGGTTGATCATCTTGCCCTTGGGGCCGATGACCTCGCCGATCTTGTCCACCGGGATCTTGATGCTGATGATCCGCGGCGCGTTGGGGGACATCTCGTCCGGGGAGTCGATGGCCTCCATCATCACGTCGAGGATGTGCAGGCGGGCGTCGCGGGCCTGCTTGAGGGCCGCGGCCAGCACCGAGGCCGGGATGCCGTCCAGCTTGGTGTCGAGCTGGAGGGCGGTGACGAAGTTCTTGGTGCCGGCGACCTTGAAGTCCATGTCGCCGAACGCGTCCTCGGCGCCGAGGATGTCGGTGAGCGCCACGTAGTGCGTCTCGCCCTCGATCTCCTGGGAGATCAGGCCCATGGCGATACCGGCGACCGGGGCCTTGAGCGGCACACCGGCGTTCAGCAGCGACATGGTGGAGGCGCAGACGGAGCCCATCGAGGTGGAGCCGTTGGAGCCCAGCGCCTCGGAGACCTGCCGGATCGCGTAGGGGAACTCCTCGCGGGTCGGCAGCACCGGGACCAGGGCGCGCTCGGCGAGGGCGCCGTGGCCGATCTCGCGGCGCTTGGGGGAGCCGACGCGGCCGGTTTCGCCGACGGAGTACGGCGGGAAGTTGTAGTTGTGCATGTAGCGCTTGCGGGTCTCGGGCGCCAGCGTGTCGAGCTGCTGCTCCATGCGGAGCATGTTGAGGGTGGTGACGCCCAGGATCTGGGTCTCACCGCGCTCGAAGAGCGCCGAGCCGTGCACCCGCGGGATCGCCTCGACCTCGGCGGCCAGCGTGCGGATGTCGGTGACACCGCGGCCGTCGATCCGGACCTTGTCGCGGATGACGCGCTGGCGGACCAGCTTCTTGGTCAGCGAGCGGTAGGCCGCGGAGATCTCCTTCTCGCGCCCTTCGAACTGCGGCAGCAGCTTCTCGGCGGCCAGCCCCTTCACCCGGTCGAGCTCGGCCTCGCGGGACTGCTTGCCGGGGATGGTCAGCGCCTGCGCCAGCTCGTCGGTGACCGCCGACTCCAGCGCCTCGAACACGTCCTCCTGGTAGTCCAGGAAGATCGGGAACTCGCCGGTGGGCTTGGCGGCCTTGACGGCCAGCTCGGACTGCGCCTTGCACAGCACCTTGATGAAGGGCTTGGCGGCCTCCAGGCCGTTCGCCACGATCTCCTCGGTCGGCGCCTCGGCGCCGCCCTCGACCAGCTGGATGGTCTGTGCGGTGGCCTCGGCCTCGACCATCATGATCGCGACATCGCCGTCGTCGAGCACCCGGCCGGCGACGACCATGTCGAAGACCGCGTCCGCCAGCTCGGAGTGGGTCGGGAACGCCACCCACTGGCCCTTGACCAGGGCGACGCGGACGCCGCCGATGGGGCCGGAGAAGGGCAGGCCGGCCAGCTGCGTGGAGCAGGAGGCGGCGTTGATCGCGACCACGTCGTAGAGGTGGTCGGGGTTGAGCGCCATGACCGTGCAGACGACCTGGATCTCGTTGCGCAGGCCCTTGACGAAGGACGGGCGCAGCGGGCGGTCGATCAGCCGGCAGGTGAGGATGGCGTCCTCGGAGGGGCGGCCCTCGCGGCGGAAGAAGGAACCGGGGATCCGGCCGGCCGCGTACATGCGCTCCTCGACATCCACCGTGAGGGGGAAGAAGTCGAAGTGCTCCTTGGGCTGCTTTGACGCGCTGGTGGCCGACAGCACCATGGTGTCGTCGTCCAGGTAGGCCACGGCGGAGCCGGCGGCCTGACGGGCCAGCCGGCCCGTTTCGAAGCGGATGGTACGGGTGCCGAAGGTGCCGTTGTCGATCACGGCTTCGGCGTAGTGGGTCTCGTTCTCCACTATGGGGTTTCTCCTCGTCCTTGCCCGCGGGGCGTGTCCTCGCGGGCCATCGGTGGAGGGGCGTCCTGCTGCCGGGGGCCGGTCTTCGATCGAAGCCTCCGGGGGTGGAACCACCCGGGGGCCACTACCGAGGACCGGCGGAAGCGGCTGGTAAGGAGGACGCTCCTCCTCATACGTCGTTGGTCATACTTTTCTTGCTCATACTGTTCCCGCCTTGTCAACAGCACCATTGCACCAGACAAGGCCGGGATCGTGCACGTCTTGCGGTGGGGCGTACATGCGGCAATACACATACGGCAACACATACGGCAACACATACGGCAAAGGGAGCGGCCCCGTCGGACGGGAACCGCTCCCTCAACGGCGTGCTAGCGGACACCCGCCGCGCCGGCCCGGATACCGAGGCGCTCACGGAGCTCACGGAAGCGCGTGATGTCCTTCTTGGCCAGGTACTGGAGCAGGCGGCGGCGCTGACCGACCAGGATCAGCAGACCACGACGCGAGTGGTGGTCGTGCTTGTGCAGCTTGAGGTGCTCGGTCAGGTCCGAGATCCGGCGGGAGAGCAGTGCGACCTGCACCTCGGGGGAGCCGGTGTCGCCCTCCTTGGTGCCGAACTCGGCGATGATCTGCTTCTTCGTCTCGACGTCGAGCGACATACGGACTCCTTGGGTGTCAGTGGCCTCCGAGCGCCCCCGGTCTTCATCGCGGGGTGTCTCAGGTGACTCGCGAGGCGCGGCCACGCGGTGACAATCCACGCGTGACCGTCACCCAGAGTACCAGCCCGCGCCGAGGCGCTTACCCACGGGTCATCTAGGGACGGGGGCGGGGGTCCGGGGCAGGGGTGCGGCTCGGATCATCAGCCTGACATCAGGTGGGTGGCGACGATTAGTCTTGCTCTGAACGGGGAGGGGCAGTCGGCCATGGGGTGTGTGGGCACGAGCACCGCGGGGCGGTTGCGAACGGCGTACCAGGAGGCATTGTGAGCAGCGATCGGGACGAGAACCGCGTCGGCGGGCCCGGCCCTGTCGAGGACACATCGGGGGCGGCGCCGGACAACACGGCTGACAACACCGGGGAGTTCATCCTCGGGCCGCGGCTCCCCGCCTGGTACATGCGGGACACCGCGGGCAGCCCCGCGTTCGCGGCGGAGGACGAAGGCGGCGCCGACGAGGCAGCCGGGTCCGCGGCGGCGGGGGGGTCTGACGGGGCGTCCGGAGTCGAAGAGGACGGCCCGAAACCGGCCGACAAGGGCGCGGGCTCCGGGTCCACGGCGGCGCGGGACGCGAAGAGCCCCGATCTGTACGGGAGTTCGGGCGCCGCCAAGCGTGCCGCCGGGTCCGGGGCGGCCTTCGAGGAGCCGGGGAGTCCGGCGGGGCGGGACCGGGCGATGCTGTCCTCGGCGGCCGCGCCGGGGGACGAGCCGCAGGACGAGGCCGGGAAGCGCACGGGCGAGAGGCTGGGTGACAAGGTGGCGGACGCGGATCCTGACCCGCGGCGGACCGAACCGAAGCCGGCCGACGGCCCGGCGGGGGCGGCGGGGCCGGCCACGGAGATCGGCACGGCCACAGGACCGGGACCGGCCACGGGACCGGCCACGGGACCGGAACAGGCACCGGCGAGCGCGCCGGAAACAGCGGCGGAGCAGCCCGGCGAGCGCGAGTTGGTGTGGACACCGCTGCCCACGCCCCCCGATGCCGACCCATGGGCGCCGGTGGCGCCGGCCGGTCCGGTACCGCCGCTGCCCCCGCAGTTCGAGCGGGCCGAGGCGCCGCACCCGCACCCCGAGGCCCCTGACATCCCGACGCCCTACGTCCCGCCGGCCGCCGCGCCCCAGGGCGGCCACCCCTTCCCCCCTCCTCTGCCGCCGCAGCAGCCCGGCGTGCCCGCCGCGGCGCAGCCCGGCCTGGACTTCCCGCCCCCCACCGGTCAGCCGATTCCGCTCCCTCCCATCGGGCAGCCGGTCACCCCCGCCCAGCCTGGAGGGCCCCACCCGCCCGCCGTGCAGCGCGGGGTGGACTTCCCGCCGGCGTCGGCAGGTCCGGCCCGGCCGGTCGTACCGGGTGATGGTGATGCCGCCGGCCGGCCCGCGGCTCAGGCAGCGGCGACGGCTCTTCCCGAAGCCGTACCGCCGCCCCAGCCGGGGCAGGCGCCCCAGTCGGGGCAGAACCTGCCCGCGCCCATGGGCTACGGGCCGCCGCCGCCCGAGGCCGTACCTGCTCCGCAGCCCGGGCAGGACCTGCCGACGCCGGCCATCCCCGGACAGGCGCGCCCCGAGTCCTTCCCGTCGCCGTCCGGACCGCAGCAGCAGCCGCAGCCCGGGCAGCCGCTGCCCGCACCCGCGATCCCCGCTCAGCAGCAGGGCCCGCAGGGACCGCCGCTGCCGCAGGACGGCGGGTACGGCTTCCCGCACCACGCCGGGCCGCACCCCGGCCCGTATCAGGGGCCCTACCAGGCGCCTTACCCGGGGCCGGGGCAGCACGGGGAGAGCGGGCCGTACCCGGGGCCACAGAATGGGCCGCAGACCGGGCCACCGGCTGGGCCGCAGGCCGGGCCACTCACTGGGCCACTCCCCCCGCTGCCCGCGCAGGGCGGCTACGGATTCCCGCAGCCGCCCCAGCAGCCCCACCCGGGGCAGCAGCCGCAGCAGTACGGCCGGCCCGTCGCACCCGAGGCGGCGCCGCCGCAGGCCGCACCGCCCGGCCCGGCCGACCCGCGGGCCGGCGGCTGGCCGACCACCACGCCGGACCAGCGGCCGCAGCCCCCGCAGGGCGGCGCGCCGCTCGGCTACACCGCCGCGGTGGAGCTCTCCTCCGACCGGCTGCTGCGCAACCGTCCCAAGCCGAAGCGGCCGGGCGCGAACGCGCAGCCGTCCCGGTTCAAGCTGGGCGGCAAGAAGGAGGAGGCGGAGCGGCAGCGCAAGCTGGAGCTGATCCGTATCCCGGTGCTGTCCTGCTACCGGATCGCGGTGATCAGTCTCAAGGGCGGTGTCGGCAAGACCACGACCACCACCGCGCTGGGCGCGACGCTGGCCAGTGAGCGGCAGGACAAGATATTGGCGATCGACGCCAACCCCGACGCCGGCACGCTGGGCCGCCGGGTGCGCCGGGAGACCGGGGCGACCATCCGGGACCTGGTGCAGGCGATCCCGTATCTGCACAGTTACATGGACATCCGCCGGTTCACCTCGCAGGCCCCGTCCGGCCTGGAGATCATCGCCAACGACGTGGACCCGGCGGTCTCGACGGCGTTCAACGACGAGGACTACCGGCGGGCGATCGAGGTGCTCGGCCGGCAGTACCCGGTGATCCTCACCGACTCGGGCACCGGTCTGCTTTACAGCGCGATGCGCGGTGTACTCGATCTGGCCGATCAGCTCATCATCGTGTCGACGCCGTCGGTGGACGGCGCGTCCAGCGCCAGCACCACGCTGGACTGGCTCTCCGCGCACGGCTACGCCGAGCTGGTCTCGCGCAGCATCACGGTGATCTCCGGGGTCCGCGAGACCGGCAAGATGATCAAGGTCGAGGACATCGTGGCGCACTTCAGGACGCGTTGCCGCGGGGTGCAGGTGGTGCCGTTCGACGAGCATCTGGCGGCCGGCGCCGAGGTGGACCTCGACATGATGCGGCCGAAGACGCGGGAGGCGTACTTCAATCTGTCCGCGATGGTCGCCGAGGACTTCATCCGGGCCCAGCAGGAGCAGGGGCTCTGGACGGCGGACGGCGTCAACCCGCCGCCCACACAGGCGCCGCCGCTGCCGGGCGCACCCGCACCCGCGCAGCAGCCGCCGTACGGTGCCGCGCCCGCCGGGTATCAGCAGGGGTATCCGGCACCGTACGGGCCGCCAGTGCAGCCGGGACAGCCGGGACAGGTGCCGCCCGGCCAGTACGGAGTGCCGCCGCAGGGCGCGCAGCCGTATCCGCCGGCGCCGCAGGGGGCCCCGCCGCCGTTCCAGCCGCAGTCACCACGGCCGCAGGCCCCGCAGCCGCAGCAGGGCTGGCCCAACGGGCAGCCCCCGCCCCCGGCGGGCTACGGATACCCGCCGGCTCCCCCGCAGGACTGACCCGGCGGGCGACGGGAGCGAGATATCACCGGATGGGGTGAGGCGTCGCCGGGTCAGGACTGCTCGGCGGCGTCGATCAGTTCGCGGGAGCGCTTCACGTCGTCGGCCATCCGCACCAGCAGCGCCTCGATGGTGGCGAACTTCTCCATGCCCCGCAGGTAGGCGAGGAAGTCCACCGCCACGTGCAGCCCGTACAGGTCGAGGTCGACCCGGTCGATGGCGTAGGCCTCCACCGTGCGGGCGGTGCCGTCGAAGGTGGGATTGGTGCCGACGGAGATCGCCGCGGGCATCGCCTCGCCGTTGACGTGCAGCCAGCCGGCGTAGACCCCGTCGGCGGGGATCGCGGTGTGCGGGAGCGTCTCCACGTTCGCGGTCGGGTAACCGAGCTCGCGGCCCCGCTGGGCGCCGCGGACCACCACGCCCTCGACGCGGTGCGGGCGGCCGAGGATCTCCGCCGCGCCCTCGATGTCCCCCTCGGCGATGAGCCGCCGGGTCAGGGTGGACGAGAAGGGTTCGCCGCCGCCGGCCTCGCCGCGTACGAACAGGTCCACGACCTCCAGCTCGTAGTCGTACTTCAGGCCGAGCGCGGAGAGGAACTCGACGTCGCCCGCGGCCTTGTGGCCGAAGCGGAAGTTGGGTCCCTCGACCACCAGCTTGGCGTGCAGGCCGTCGACCAGCACGGTGCGGATGAACTCGCTCGGTGTGAGGTTGGAGAACTCGCGGGTGAAGGGGAGGATGAGCAGCGCGTCCACGCCCAGCGCCTCGATGAGTTCGGCGCGCCGGTGGTGGGCGGCGAGCAGCGGCGGGTGCGTACCGGGCCGCACCACCTCGCTGGGGTGCGGGTCGAACGTGACGACGACCGACGGCACACCCAGTTCGCGGGCCCGCCGTACCGCCCGGCCCATGATGAGCTGGTGGCCGCGGTGCACACCGTCGTACGACCCGATGGTGACGACGCTGCGCCCCCAGTCACCGGGCACGTCCTCCAAGCCCCGCCAGCGCTGCACCTTGACGCTCCGCTTCTTCTGCTACCGGACGTCCGTCGCCGGACGCCTCTTGCCGACTGCCGCAGGACGCGATCGACGTTTGGCCGTTTGGCCGTGCTGTCCTGCAAGGCCAAGCCTGCCATGCCGGTGTGCGGCGGTGCCCATCGGCACGTGCCGCGGGTGTCGCGCCGGCCGGACCCGTCACGCCACGGTGTCCAGACGGCGCCGGGCGCTGGGCCCGACCACCGCGTCCCAACTGCCGCCGTCGGTCAGCCACGCCCGCAGCAGACGGCCGAAGTCGGGTTGCGCGGCGGCGAGTTCCACCACCCGGCGGTCGAAGTGGGTGGCGCCCTCCGGGGTCCGGCCGAGCAGCAGCCCGAGCCGGTGCACCAGATCACGGGTGAGCAGCGGATGGCGCCGCCGGCAGCCGGCGGCGGCCGCGGTGAGCAGCGCGTCGAGCACGGCCGGATCGCGTTCGATGCCGAGGGCCAGGTCGAGCACCTCGAAACGCAGCGCCCGGGACCCGGGGGTGCCCGGGTCGGCGAAGACCGGCAGCAGGAGGCGGCGCACCGGCGTGGGGTGATCGCGCAGCAGCGCTCTGACCAGCGGCAGCAGCGTGGCTCTGGCCGCCTCGCCGGTTTCGAGCCTGGCGTCCAGGAAGCGGGCCACTTCGGGTGCGGCGGCCGGGCGGCGGCGCAGGTACTCCTCGACGAGGGTCGCGGCCCGCCGCGCCAGGGCCTGCCCGCGAACGGTGGCCAGTTCGGCGAGGATGCCGGCGGAGCCGCCCGGCGCGGCCGTGGTGGGGTCGCCGGCGGAGCCGGGCCGAAAGCCGGGGTCCGGGGAGCGGCCGCCCCGACCTCCGGTTCGGTCCTCCGGCCGGTCGGGGCGCGGATCGTGCGAGCGGCTCGCCCGCGGGGCCGGGAGGCGGCGCTCCGGGGACTCCCCCGGGCCGGGCTCCGGCGGGCTCGCCACCGGGCCCCGCAGCCGGGCCCGGAAGGCGGCGAGTACGGAGTCGGGGTGGGTGGCGAGCGCGGTGCCCAGCGCGGCCGGGGTCACATCCGGGTCGCCGACGGTGAACTTCGCGAGCGCGGCGGGGAGATGGCCGTCCCTGGTCACCGGGTCCCGCACCAGCAGCGCCAGTGCCGCGCCGTGCAGGGCGCGGTCCTGGGGGCGGCCGAGGATCGCCAGCGCCGCGTACCGCAGCAGCTCCCGGTCGGCGGCCGATCTGACGTGGGGGGCCGCCGCCGGTCCGTGGGTCGCCGCCGCCACGTGCCGGTCGGGGCGCTCGTCGTGTGCCCAGCGGTCCACCGCCCGGCACACCGCGGACGGTTCGTCCTCGGCGAGTGCGGCCAGCACCTCGTCGGCCGCCGGCTGGCCGACGGCCACCAGCGCTTCGGTGAGGTCGTCCACGGCGAGCCGGCGATGGGTGTGCAGCAGGGCCTGCGCGGCGGAGGCGACGGTGAGCCGGGCGGGGTGGGGCGAGCCCGAGGCGCCGGGGGCGCCGGGGGCCGTCTGGAGCGGCCGGTCGTCGGTGAGCCAGCCGCACACCGCGGGGAGCGCCGCGGCGGGGTTGGCGCGGAAGAGGTCGGAGGCGGCGGTGAGGAAGCGGTCGTCGGCCCGGTCCGCCGTCGGCGGTCCGTCGGCGGGCAGCAGCAGGCGGAGGAGTTCGAGGCGGTCGGTCACGGGGAGCGGGAGGGCGCGCCAGAAGGACGGGCCGAAGCGGCCGAGCGGTCCCATCGCGTCGGTGGCGAGGTCGGCGGCGAAACCGCCGCGCTCCACCGCGCGGACCACGACCCGGCCGGCCAGGTCCCTGAGGAGGTCGGGATCGGGGGCCCGGGTGAGCGTCTCCCGGACGAGGTGGGCGGCCCACCAGACGGCGTCCGCCTGGCGCCGGCCACCGCCCCCTGGCACCGGCCGGGTACGCGCCGGATGCGGGGTGGGGACGGTGGCAGCGGTGTCGGGGGTGGCGGCCGCCGGGCCGGCCTCGGTCGGCCGGTGGGGGTTCGGCAGCATGGCGAGGCGGGTCGGCGGCGGGGTGTGCCGGTCGAGCGTCTGGAGCAGGGCGCGCAGGTGGGCGGCTCGGACGGCGGGCGGGGCGGCAAGGAGCGCTTGGCGCACCGGGCCGGCACGGTGCCGGGGGACGGGCAGGCTGCGGGGGAAGCCGGCCGGGGCGATCGGTGGCGCCGGGGGCACCGGCGGCGGGTGTCCGGCGCGGGCGGCGGATCGGGCCGGGAGCCTTACGGCTGCCTCGGCGGTGGTGCTCGGCGGTACGAACCAGCGGTGGACGAGGGCGTGCAGGGCCGCGTCGAGATCGAGGTGGAGCGACTGGAGCCAGTCGGCCTGTTCCTCGTGCGCGAAGCGGTAGCCGGCGCCGGCCGGCACCAGCAGCCCTTCGGTGAGCACCGCGGCCGCCCATCCGCTGCGCCAGGGGAACAGCTCCTCGAACGCCTCCCGGTCCAGCGCCCCTTGCCCGGGCCCCAGCAGCCGCCGGGCCGCCTCATGCGTCTGCCCGGCCACGCGCGCGGCGAGCCGCCGCACCCCGGTACCGCGCAGCGGCGGCCGGGACCCGGCCGCCAGGCGTTCGGCGATCCGCAGGCACATCAGGTCCAGGTGCGCCGAGAAGACATCGGCGCGCGACGGCGGCTCGGCCGGATCCGGTTCGGTGTCGCCCGGCAGGGCAGCCCGCACTTCGGCGAGCAGCCGCAGGGCGAGCGGATGCGCCGCATCGGCCGCCGCCAGCGCGCCGTCGGGGAGGTGGTGACGGGCCCGCAGGTGCGCGGCCTGCTCGGTGGTCAGCTCGCCGACCGCCACCTTCGCCGCCGCCGCCGGCAGGGCGGCCTCGATCCGCTCCCAGAGCTCGGTCCCGCAGGCGAGGATCAGGCGGGTGCCTGACGCGCGCAGCCACTGGGCCGTGGCGGCGGCCCAGCCGGCCAGCTCGTGCGCCAGTACCGGCGGCATCTCCTCGGGCTCGTCGAGGAGGACGAGCAAGGGGCGGCCCGCGCTCCGGGCGAGGTCGGCGAGGGTGTCGGGGGAGGTGTCCCCGCCGTACTCCCCCGGTCGGCCGCAATCGCCGAGCGCGCCGCCAGGCTCCCGGCGTTCGCCGTACCCGCCGTACCCGCCGGGCTCCCCGTGCCGCGCGCACGGGGGCGGGGGTGTCAGGAGCACTTCGGCGGGAGCGTCACCGGTGGCGGCGCGGACGATCCGGGTGGCGGCGCGCAGCGACCGTTCGATCGCGTCCCTGACGCTCCCGTCACCGGGCCGCAGCTCCGCGCCGCGCAACCACAGGGTGGGCGCGGGCCGGGAGCCCCGGGCGCTGCTGGTGGCGAGGCGGGCCAGTTCTGTGCTGCGGCCGGTGCCCGGGGCGCCGACCAGGCCGAGCACGAGCGGCCTCTCCTCTCCTTCGGCGGCCAGGAACTCCGTCGGCGCGCCGACGAGTTCGGGGCGCGCGACGGTGTGGCGCCGGTCAGCGGGTTCGCCGGCCGGGCCCAGCGTGGTGCCGGTCAGCCGCAGCGCGCCGGCCAGGTTGAGGTGCGGTCCGTAACCGGGGACGGTCGCCGCGTTGCGGGCCAGCAGCCCGGCCAGTGGCGCCGGGGCGCCGGCGGCGCGCAGCGGGACCGCGAAGCCGCTCGCCCGGTGCTCGGCCTGCAAGGCGGTCACCACCACGGCGAGGACCGCGCCGGTGGCCGCGTCGATCAGCGGCGCGCCGGACGCCTGGGCCGCCGCCCGGCTCAGATCCGCCCGGTCCAGGGCGAGTTCATAGACCTCGTCGAGCAGGTGGAAGCGGTCGGTGGCCGTGTAGGTGACTGCGGTGGTGCCGATCACCGAGCCTTCGGCGCGATGGGGCAGCCGGAGCCTTATCCGCTGCTCGGGGTGGGCGGGGCCGCCGGTGGCGATGGGCAGCGGCGGCAGGCCGAGCCCTTCGGTGGCGACGAGCGCGACACCGTGTTCGGGCAGCGGGGTGATCGCCGCGGCCTCGGCCAGGCAGACCCGGCCGCCGGGGGCGTGCAGCACCAGCCGGGCGAGCCCGTCGACCGCTTCATGGCTGGTGATCATCGTGCCGTCGGTGTCGGCCAGAAAACCCGTGCCGCGGGGGCGTCCGGCCAGATCACAGACCCGGATCAGCGCATTGTCCCGTTCACCCGCGTATGTCACTTCCGGGTACCTCCCCCCGCCGTCGTGCCGGGACCACACCGTCCCGATTCGTCCCGCTTCGACGTTAGGTGCCCACTGATCGTCCGCCAAGATCACGGACCGAAAGCGCCCCCTTGCGCCCCCTCGCTTCACTCCGAGCGCCTGGCCATTGGGGTGAATTCGCTGGTCCGAATGGATAGAGACATGGGCGGGGGGGTTGGAGGGGACCGTGGAGCGGGGCCGCTCAGGGGACAGGTGGCCTCGCTGCACGGTGAACGGCGGACCGCCGTCGCGCCCGGCCGGACGTCAGGGCGCGGCGGTGGCCTTCCTCCGCCGACCTCCGCTCCCTTTCACCGGATTCGCCGGGTGCACCGGATTCGCCGGGTGCACCGGGTTCGCCGGGTGCACCGCGTTCACCGGGTTCAGCGATTCCCCCGCGTGCACCGCGTCAACCGCGCTCGCCGCGTCCCGCCGCGCCAGGTCCGCGGCTACTGGCCGAAGCCCGCCACGATCCGCGCCTGCCCCTTGCTCTCCTCAATGAGCGCGAGAAAGCGCCCGTCGGGGCCGAAGACCGCGTTCGGCCCGGCGGCCAGCGCCGGAACCTCGATCCGTACCCCATGGCCGAGCAGCCGCGCCTGGTCGGCGTCGACATCCCAGCGCGGGAAGGCCGCCGCGGCGGCCTGCTCGATGGGCAGTACGGCATAGCTCTCCTGGAGCTGCTCCAGGGTGCGGGCGCCGTCCAGCCCGTAAGGGCCGACGCGGGTGCGGCGCAGCGCGGTGAGGTGGCCACCGACGCCGAGTCCGGCGCCCAGGTCGCGGGCGAGCGCCCTGATGTAGGTGCCGGACGAGCAGACGACGGTCACATCGAGATCGACGGCGTCGGGCGCGTCCTCGGGGGTGCGCAGGTCCTGGACGGTGAACGAGGAGACCGTCACCGGCCGGGCGGCGAGCTCGAACTCCTCGCCCTCCCGCACCCTGGTGTACGACCGGACGCCGTTCACCTTGATCGCGCTGACCTTCGACGGGACCTGCTGGATGGGCCCGGTGAGCGCGGCGATCCCGGCGTCCACCGCCGGCCGGGTGACCCCGCCGGCCGGGACCGACGCGGTGACCTCGCCCTCGGCGTCGTCGGTCACGGTGCTCTGCCCGAGCCGGATGGTGGCGGTGTACTCCTTCTCGGTGAGCGCGAGATGGCCGAGCAGCCGGGTGGCCTTCTCCACGCCGATGATCAGCACACCGGTCGCCATCGGATCGAGGGTGCCCGCGTGCCCGACCCGGCGGGTCCCGGCGAGCCGCCGCATCCGGGACACCACTCCGTGCGAGGTGAGGCCCCCCGGCTTGTCGACGACGACCAGACCCGAGGGGCTTGCCTCCGGGCGTTCAGACCCGGTGTTCGGTGTCATGCGTGCGACGGACCGTCCTCGTGGTGATCGGCCGTGTCATCGTGATCGGCCGCCTCGGCGTGGCCGGCCGGTTCATCGGCGTGGCCGGCCAGGTCGTCATCGTCATCGTCATCGTTGACGTCGTCATCATCGACGTCGTCGTCGACCGGCTTGCGGTACGGGTCCGCGTCTCCGGCGAACTGGGCGTCGGTGGCGCTCTTGCGGACCTCCTCGTCGGCCGCGCGGGCCTTGGCGAGCAGATCCTCGATGGTGCGGGCGTTGTCCGGCAGGGCGTCGGCCACAAAGGCGAGGCTCGGGGTGAAACGCACCCCGGTCTGCCGGCCGACCTCGGAGCGGAGCACGCCCTTGGCGCTCTCCAGGGCGGCGGCGGAGGCCGCGCGCTCCTCGTCGTCCCCGTAGACCGTGTAGAAGACGGTCGCCTCCCGCAGGTCACCGGTGACCCGGGTGTCGGTGATCGTCACGTACCCCAGCCGCGGATCCTTGATCCGGCGCTGGAGGGTCTCCGCGACCACGACCCGGATGCGGTCCGCCAGCTTGCGCGCCCGCGCGGTGTCGGTCATCGTCTTCTTCTCTCTTCTTCGCTTCGGTGGAGGTCGGCGGGCCGGTCCTGTGGCGTCAACGGTCCGGCCGCCGGTCCGATCGTCATCTCAGTCGTCGTCGCCGTGGATGCGCTGCCGTACCGACAGCAGCTCCACCTCGGGCCGGGCGACCATCCAGCGTTCGCACCGGTCGAGTACGTCCTTGATGTGCCCGAGGTCCCCGGACACCACCGCGAGTCCTATTTCGCCCCTGCGGTAGAGATCCTGGTCCCCCGTCTCCGCCACGCTGATCCCGAACTTCCGGTGCAGCTCCGCGACGATCGGACGGATGACCGACCTCTTCTCCTTCAGCGACCGTACGTCACCGAGCAGCAGGTCGAAGCACAAGGTGCCTACATACATGTAAGCGACGGTACAGGCGAAGGCCGGGGCCGATCGACGGAATTTGTGTTCCGTCGACCGGCCCCGGACCGTGTCACCTCAGGTGAGGCACCGGATCAGCCGCGCGGCTTCTCCCGCATCTCGTAGGTGGCGATGACGTCGTCGATCTTGATGTCGTTGTAGTTGCCGAGGTTGATACCGCCCTCGTAACCCTCACGAATGTCGGTGACGTCGTCCTTGAACCGGCGCAGACCCTCGATGTTGAGGTTCTCCGCGATGACCTTGCCATCGCGCAGCAGCCGCGCCTTGGTGTTGCGTCGGACCTCGCCGGAGCGGACCAGCACACCGGCGATGTTGCCGAGCTTGGAGGAGCGGAAGACCTCGCGGATCTCGGCGGTGCCGAGCTCCACCTCCTCGTACTCCGGCTTGAGCATGCCCTTGAGGGCCGCCTCGATCTCCTCGATGGCCTGGTAGATCACCGAGTAGTACCGGACGTCCACGCCTTCGCGTTCGGCCATCTGCGCGGCCCGGCCGGCCGCCCTGACGTTGAAGCCGATGACGATGGCGTCGGAACCCGTCGCCAGGTCGATGTCCGACTCGGTGACCGCACCCACGCCGCGGTGCAGGACGCGGATGTCGACCTCGTCGCCGACGTCGAGCTGGAGCAGCGAGGACTCGAGAGCCTCCACCGAACCGGACGCGTCGCCCTTGATGATGAGGTTGAGTTCCTGCACCAGACCGGCCTTGAGCGCCTCGTCCAGGTTCTCCAGGGAGAACCGGACACCCTTGCGGGCGAAGCGGACGTTGCGCTCGCGCGCCGCGCGCTTCTCGGCGATCTGCCGGGCGGTGCGGTCCTCGTCGACCACGATGAAGTTGTCGCCCGCGCCCGGCACATTGGTCAGACCGAGCACCTGGACCGGGGTGGAAGGCCCGGCCTCCTCCAGCGTGTTGCCCTGGTCGTCGAGCATGGCGCGGACGCGGCCGTAGGCGTCGCCCACCACCATCGTCTCGCCGACCCGCAGGGTGCCGCGCTGCACCAGGACGGTCGCGGTGGCGCCGCGGCCCTTGTCCAGGTGCGCTTCGATCGCGATGCCCTGCGCGTCCTGCTCCGGGTTGGCCCGCAGGTCGAGCGAGGCGTCCGCGGTCAGGATCACGGCCTCCAGCAGGGAGTCGATGTTGAGACCCTGCTTGGCGGAGATGTCGACGAACATGGTGTCGCCGCCGTACTCCTCGGCCACCAGACCGAACTCGGTGAGCTGGCCGCGCACCTTGGTCGGGTCGGCGCCCTCGACGTCGATCTTGTTGACCGCGACGACGATCGGCACATCGGCCGCCTTCGCGTGGTTGAGCGCCTCGACCGTCTGCGGCATGACGCCGTCGTTGGCCGCGACGACCAGGATCGCGATGTCGGTCGACTTGGCGCCACGGGCACGCATGGCGGTGAACGCCTCGTGGCCCGGGGTGTCGATGAACGTGATCCGGCGCTCTTCGCCGTTCACCTCGGTCGCCACCTGGTAGGCACCGATGTGCTGGGTGATGCCGCCGGCCTCGCCCGCGACCACGTTGGTCTTGCGGATCGCGTCGAGCAGGCGGGTCTTGCCGTGGTCGACGTGACCCATGACGGTGACCACCGGCGGCCGGGAGACCAGGGCCTCCTCGCCGCCTTCGTCCTCGCCGAACTCGATGTCGAAGGACTCGAGCAGCTCGCGGTCCTCCTCCTCCGGGCTGACGATCTCCAGCACGTAGTTCATCTCGCCGGCGAGCAGCTCCAGGGTGGAGTCGGACACCGACTGGGTGGCGGTGACCATCTCACCGAGGTTGAGCATCACCTGGACGAGCGACGCCGGGTTGGCGTTGATCTTCTCGGCGAAGTCGGTGAGCGAGGCACCGCGCGACAGCCGCACGGTCTGGCCGTTGCCGCGGGGCAGCAGCACGCCGCCCACGGACGGGGCCTGCATGGCCTCGTACTCCTGGCGCCGCTGACGCTTGCTCTTACGGCCGCGCGCCGGACGACCGCCGGGGCCGCGACCGAACGCGCCCTGCGTGCCGCCACGGCCGCCCGGGCCACCGGGACGTCCGCCGAAACCGCCGGGACGGGGACCGAAGCCGCCGCCACCACCGGGCGCGCCGCCACCACCGCCGGGACGAGGGCCGCCGAAGCCGCCACCGCCGCCACCGGGACGACCGCCGCCGCCGGGACCGGCCGGACGGCCGGCGAAGCCGCCACCGCCACCACCGGGACGGCTACCGGGACCGCCGCCGCCACCGGGACGACCGGGACCGCCGGTGCGGCCACCAGGGCCACCACCGGGACGGCCGCCGGGGGACGGCGCCGGACGCTGCGGCATCATGCCGGGGTTCGGGCGCGGACCCGAGGACTGCGGACGGGGCATGCCGCCCGGCGTCGGACGCGACCCACCGGGGCCCGCCTGACCGCCGGGAGCGCCGGGACGCGGGGCACCACCGGGACGCGGAGCGCCGCCGCCGGGACCCGCGGGACGCGGGGCACCGCCCTGGCCGCCACCGGGGCGACCCGCGCCACCCGGGCGCGGCATGCCGGTGGAGCCGGAGGTGAAGGGGTTGTTGCCCGGGCGCGGACCCGCGGGACGCGAGCCGCCGGGGCGGGCACCGCCCTGGCCCTGGCCCTGGCCCCCGGGGCGGGCACCCGGCCGGGCACCGCCGTCCCGCTGGCCGTCACGCGGATTGTCCCGCTGGCCGTCACGCTGGCCGGGGCCGGCCGGACGGGCCGGGCGCGGGCCGGGGGTGGCGCCGGAGCGCGGACCGGCCGGAGCCTGCGGCGCGGACGGCGGTGCCTGGAAATCGGCGGCCGGTACCGGCGCCGCCGGAGCGGGCTTGGGCGTGGCCGGCGCCGGGGCGGGCGCCGGGGCCGGTGCGGGCCGGGGGCCGGGGCGCGGGCCGGCGCCGGCCGGAGGCGTGGAGCCACCGCTCGGCGCGGCCGGAGCCGGGGCGGGCGTCACCGGGCCGCCCGGCCGGGGGCCGGGGGCAGCGGGACGAGCCGGCGCACCCGGGGCGGGGGCCGGCGAAGAGGTGCCACCCGGACGGGGGGCGGGGGACGGCGTCGCCTTGCGCGGCGCCGAGGGCTTCGCAGCGGACTTGCCGGCGTTGCCGCCGGGTCCCTGGAAAGCGTCGGTCAGTTTGCGTACAACTGGCGCCTCGATGGTCGAGGACGCCGAACGGACGAATTCACCGAGTTCTTGGAGCTTGGCCATGACGACCTTGCTCTCGACTCCCATCTCCTTGGCGAGTTCGTATACCCGGACCTTAGCCACTTCGCTCCTTTTAGGTCCGGGGTGATCGTCCGCCGGACCGTCGCTACTTCATGGGCGTACTCATCGCGTACTCATCGAGTGCTCATCGCAATCTCGACCTACTTCCATCTCGCGAGGTACCTGACCGCACGGTGGCCCGTGCCGCACTGCTTCTTACGGGGTGTTACAGGGCTTGCTGGGTCTTACGGGGCTGCCTGCTCGACATACCGGCGCAGCTCCGCGGAATCGGCCGTCACAGGTCCCCGGAAGGACCGTGCGAACGCCCGGCGACGGACCGCCAGGTCCAGACAGGCAAGGACGGGGTGCAGATAAGCACCCCGACCGGGCAGCGTACCGCGAAGATCGGGAACGCACGCACCCCCGGTCACCACCACACGCAGCAGATCGTTCTTGGCCGCTCGCTGACGGCAGCCGACGCAGGTTCGCTCCGGGCATGCTGGATGCAGCGTCCGACCAGACACTCTTAGTCTACCTCCCCGCGCCGGACTCACTCCTTCGAGGAAGCAGACGCACGGCCGTTCGTTCGGGATCAGTCCTGCGGCTGCTCGGTGTCCGGCCGGATATCGATCCGCCAGCCGGTCAGCCGGGCCGCCAGCCGGGCGTTCTGCCCCTCTTTGCCGATGGCCAGCGAGAGTTGGTAGTCCGGCACGGTGACCCGGGCGCTGCGGGCGGCCGAGTCCACCACCTCGACGCCGGAGACCCGGGCCGGCGAGAGGGCGTTGGCCACCATGTCCGCCGGATCGTCCGACCAGTCCACGATGTCGATCTTCTCGCCGTTGAGCTCCGCCATCACGGCCCGCACCCGGGCCCCCATCGGGCCGATGCAGGCGCCCTTGGCGTTCAGCCCCGAGCGCGTGGAGCGGACCGCGATCTTGCTGCGGTGCCCGGCCTCGCGGGCGATCGCCTCGATGACCACCGAGCCGTCGGCGATCTCCGGCACCTCGAGCGCGAAGAGCTTGCGCACCAGGTTGGGGTGGGTGCGCGACAAGGTGACGGACGGGCCGCGCACGCCCTTGGCGACCCGCACCACATAGCTGCGCAGCCGGGTGCCGTGAGCGTAGTCCTCACCGGGGACCTGCTCCTGCACCGGCAGGATGGCCTCCAGCTTGCCGATGTCGACCAGCACGTTCTTGGGGTCCTTGCCCTGCTGGACGACGCCGGTCACGATGTCGCCCTCGCGGCCGGCGTACTCCCCGAAGGTCACGTCGTCCTCGGCGTCCCGCAGCCGCTGGAGGATCACCTGCTTGGCGGTGGAGGCGGCGATCCGGCCGAAGCCGCTCGGCGTGTCGTCGAACTCGCGCGGCTCGGCGCCCTCGCCGGCCTCCGCCTGGTCCTCGGTGGCCCACACGGTCACATGGCCGCTCTGCCCGTCGAGTTCGACCCTGGCCTTGCGGTGGCTGCCCGGTTCCCGGTGGTACGCGATGAGGAGCGCCGACTCGATGGCCCCGACCAGCAGGTCGAACGAGATCTCCCGCTCCTGCACCAAACCCCGCAGGGCCTTCATGTCGATGTCCACGGCTACGCCTCCTCAGTGTTCTCGTCGTTTTCGTCGTTTTCGTCGTTTTCGTCGTTCTCGTGATCCGCAGTGTGCTCGTGGATCTCGTCGGCGTCGGCCGCCTCGTCCTCGCCGGCGGCCTTGCGGTTGAACTCGACCTCGACCCGGGCTTTGGCGATCTCCGCGAAGTCGGCCCGCGCGGGCTTGGGCTTGCGCCCCTTG
The DNA here is from genome assembly GCF_045039895.1 of Streptomyces sp. NBC_01190. Taxonomy (NCBI): domain Bacteria; kingdom Bacillati; phylum Actinomycetota; class Actinomycetes; order Kitasatosporales; family Streptomycetaceae; genus Streptomyces; species Streptomyces sp. NBC_01190. Next base: position 6,200,247 of record NZ_CP108580.1, on the reverse strand, counting down.
ACCCCGGGGACCTCCAGATCCAGACCTGTGCCGTCCACCGTCATGATCCGTGCGATCAGCTCGCCGCGCTCCTTGAGCTGGAGCTTCACCAGCCGTCCGGTGTTACGCCGGAAGTGGCGCGGCTCGGTGAGCGGACGGTCGGTGCCGGGTGAGCCCACCTCGAGCACGTACTCCGATTCGCCCATCACGTCCGACGCGTCCAGCGCCTGGGAGAGCTCGCGGCTCACCTCGGCGACCGCGTCGAGCGACACACCGTCCTCGGCGTCCACCACGACCATCAACTGCCGGCGCTTGCCCGCGGCGGTCAGGACGACATCCTCCAGCTCAAGACCGGCCTTCACGACGAGCGGTTCAAGCAGGGCGCGCAGCCTCTCGCTCTGGGTGGTGCTCATCCGGGTGACTCCTCGGCCGCGTCTGCTGTTGTCATGGAAAGTCGCGTGTAGGACTCCTACGTTACCGGAGTCCCGGACCCCCTTTTTCCACCCCGCGTCGGCTGCCGCCCCCGGTCAAACCGCACGATGGCGGGCGAGAAGCACCCGCGAGGTGTCCACGGGACAGCGGTGATCGGAAGTGACGCGCGCCACCGTAAACTCCCCGCATGATCCGGGAGGTGGCTCGGCTGAGCCGGCGGGGTGTGGTGGCGGTGGCGGCCGTGTGGGGCGCCGGGGCCGTCAGCGGGTGTTCCGGGGGCGACGGGGAGGCGGGGAAGGCGCCCGCTCGGCCCGCGCCCGGAGCGGCGGAGCGGGCCCAGGCGGCACGGGACAGCGCGGTGCTGCTCGCCCGGTACGACGGCGCGCTGGCCGCGCATCCGGCGCTGGCCGGCCGGCTGGCCCCACTGCGGGCCGAAGTGGCCGAGCACGTAGGGGCGTTCGGCGGCAAGGCGGCGCCACCGCCGCGCCTCGGCCCGCCGACCGGCCCGACCGGCCCGCCGACCGGCCGGGCGGTGGCCCCGGCGACGGGTACGCCGACGGGACACACCCCGCCCGCCGCGACGCCCGCCCCCTCCCCCGCCCAGACGCTGGCCGCGCTGGCCGCCGCCGAGCGGGAGTTGGCCGACCGCCGGGCGAGCGCGCTGCTCACGGTGCCCGGGGAGCTGGCCCGGCTGCTCGCCTCGGTCGCGGCGGCCGGGGCCGGTCATGTGGTGCTGCTGGGCGGCGGATCGAGCGGGGAGACGGCGTGAGTACGGTCCTGGAGGCGGCGCAGGCCGCGCTCGCCGCGGAGCACGCGGCGATCTACGGCTACGGCGTGGTGGGCGGCCGGGTGGCCTCGGGGCGTGCGGCGGAGGCCCGGCAGGCGTACGAGGCCCACCGGGCCTGCCGGGACGCGCTGAGCCGGACGGTCGGCGACCTGGGCGGCAGGCCGGTGGCCGCGGCCGCGGCGTACTCCCTCCCGTTCGCGGTGACCGACCCGTCGGCCGCGGTGCGGCTGGCGGCCTTCCTGGAGGAGCGGGTCGCGGGCGCCTACGGCGATCTGGTGCGAGCGGCGACCGGCGGTGTCCGGCGCGACGCCGCCGCGGCCCTGCGCGAGGCAGCGGTGCGCGCGGTCCGATGGCGTGGCGCCAGTGTGGCCTTCCCCGGGCTGGCCGACCGCGGCTGACCGCCCCGCCCCAAAGGCCGCACCCGACCCGCCGCTGAGCCGAACGAGACGCACAACGGACGAGACGGACCACCGAACGGACCACCGAGGGGAGCGCGCGGGATGGGTTCGGCGCCACGGAACGGTCGGCCGGCGCACATCCGCCTGGATCCGCCCGAGCGGCTGACCCGGACGATCGGGGCCTGGGCGGGCCAGGCCGGCCGGGATTGGCTGGCCCGGCTGCCCGCTGTGGTGGCCGACTGTCTGGAGCGGTGGGAGCTGACGCCGGAGCGGGTGTTCGGAGCCGATGGCACCGATGGCACGGTCAGCATGATCGTGCTGGTCACGACGGTGGACGGCGACCCGGCGGTGCTCAAGGTGGGCATGGTGAACCGGGAGACGGCGCAGGAGCACGCGGCGCTGGCCCGCTGGAACGGGCACGGGGCCGTCCGGCTGCTGCGGGCCGACCCGGAGCGGGGCGCGATGGTGCTGGAGCGGCTCCGGCCGGATGTCTCGGCCCGGTCGCTCGCCGAACCCCGGGCGCTGCTGACGGCGGCGGAGGTGCTGCGCCGGTTGTGGGTGCCGCCGGGCTCGGACCATCCCTTCACCACCGTCGCGGAGTACACCGCCGAGCTGGCGCCGCTGCTGCGGGAGCGCGGCGAGCAGCCGTGGGCGGCCGACGCCCGGCCGCTGATCGACAAGGCGCTGGCGGTGCGGGAGGCGCTGCTCGCCGACGGGCCCGAGCCGGTGCTGCTGCACGGCGACTACCACCAGGGCAATGTGCTGGCGGGCGGGCGCGAACCCTGGCTGGCGATCGACCCCAAGCCGCTGGTCGGCGAGCCGGCGTACGACGCGGCCTGGCTGGCCCGCGACCGGCTGGACACGCTCCTCGCGCGGCCCAGCCCCCGCGATGCGGCCCGCCGTCGGCTCTCCCTGCTCTCCTCGGCGCTGGTTGTCGACCCCGGCCGGCTGCGCGGCTGGTCCCTCTTCCGCGCGGTGGAGGCCGGCGTCTGGTCACTGGCCGTGGGCGATCAGGAGGTCGGCGAACAGCTCCTGGAGTTCGCCGACTGGCTGTGATCCCTGGCGGCCGCGCCGATCAGGGACCTCAACTCTCCTGTCGCCTCGCGTTGTTCAGCCCGTGAGCCGCGCCAGGGCGGCTGCCAGGGGGAGTTCCTCGCGGGCGCCGGTCCGGCGGTCCCTGAGTTCGACGACGCCCTCGGGGGCCCGGCGGCCGGCCGTCAACAGCACAGGGACACCGAGGAGTTCGGCGTCGGTGAACTTCACGCCGGGAGAGACGCCGGGGCGGTCGTCGTAGAGGACCCGGCGGCCCGCGGTGTGGAGCGCGTCGACGGCGAGGGCGGCCAGTTCGGTCTGGGCGGCTTTGCCCGCGGCGATGACGTGGACGTCGGCGGGGGCGACCTCGGCGGGCCAGCACAGGCCGCGGGCGTCGGCGGTCTGTTCGGCGAGGGCGGCGACCGCGCGGGAGACGCCGATACCGTAGGAGCCCATGGTGACGCGGACGGGCTTGCCGTCGCGGCCGAGGACGTCGAGCCGGAAGGCGTCGGCGTACTTGCGGCCGAGCTGGAAGATGTGGCCGATCTCGATGGCCCGGTCCAGGCGCAGTCCGGCGCCGCACCGGGGGCAGGGGTCGCCGGGCCGTACGGTGACCACGTCGAGGTAGCGGTCCACGGTGAAGTCGCGTCCGCAGACGACGCCGGCCGCGTGCCGGCCGGGCTTGTTGGCACCGGTGATCCAGCCGGTGCCGGGCGCCACCCGGGGGTCGGCGAAGTAGCGGATGCCGAGCCCCTGGGGCCCCACGTAGCCGCGGACCAGATCGGGCCGGGCGGCGAAGTCCTCGGCGGTGGCGAGTGCCACCACGGCGGGCGCCAGGTGTTCGGCGAGTTTGCCCAGGTCCACGTCGCGGTCGCCGGGCACCCCGACCGCGGTGAGCTCTCCGTCGATGGTGACCAGCAGGTTCTTCAGGGTGGCCGAGGCGGGTACGCCGAGGTGCGCGGCGAGGGTCTCGATGGTGGGGGTGCCGGGGGTGTCCAGTTCCTGGAGGACCGGGTCGGGGCCGGCGTCGGCGGGCGCGGCCGGAGCCGTGAAGGTGACCGCCTCGGTATTGGCCGCGTAGCCGCACGCGGGACAGTCCGCGAAGGTGTCCTCGCCGGCCGCCGCGGGCGCCAGGAACTCCTCGGACGCGGAGCCGCCCATCGCCCCCGAGACCGCGGAGACGATCCGGAAGTCCAGGCCGAGCCGCTGGAAGATCCTGCGGTACGCCTCGCGGTGCAGCCGGTACGCCTCGGCGAGTCCCTCGTCGGTGGTGTCGAAGGAGTAGGCGTCCTTCATCAGGAACTCGCGCCCGCGCAGCACCCCGGACCTGGGCCTGGCCTCGTCGCGGTACTTGGTCTGGATCTGGTAGAGGATCACCGGCAGGTCCTTGTACGAGGTGACCTGGTCCTTCACCAGTTGGGTGAAGATCTCCTCATGGGTGGGCCCGAGCACGTAATCGGTGCCCTTGCGGTCCTTGAGCCGGAAGAGCAGGTCGCCGTACTCGGCCGCGCGGCCGGTCGCCTCGTACGCCGCGCGGGGCAGCAGCGCGGGCAGCAGCACCTCCTGGCCGCCGATGGCGTCCATCTCCTCGCGGACGATCCGGCTGACGTTGTCCAGGACGCGTTTGCCGAGCGGCAGCCAGCTCCACACCCCGGCCGAGGAGCGGCGCACATAGCCCGCCCTGACCAGCAGCTTGTGGCTGGTGGTCTCGGCGTCGGCCGGGTCGTCGCGCAGCGTGGTGAGCAGCAGTCGGGACATGCGCAGGACCATGGCGGGGCCTCCTGTGGTGCCGGGGGTCCGGGCGGATTCCGGCGAGGATATCCAGCGCGGGGCGGCCCGCCCCACTGCTTATCCGGCGTCGCGCGTCTTTTCGGTGTCCCGCGTTGTCCGGCGTCAGGCGCTCACGTGACGCGGCGCAGCAGCGGGAGTTGCGCGCCCATCACCGCGTAGGGGCGGTTCGCGCTGGGGAAGTGCACCGGCCGGGCCAGGTCGCGGTAGCCGAGCGCGTGGTAGAGGTGGCGGGCCGGGCTGTCGCCGTCGATCGCGGAGAGGATGCTGCGTGGTTCCGCCGCGGTGTCGGTGATGTCGGTGATGAGCCGGCGGCCGATGCCGCGGCTCTGGAAGTCCGGCAGCACATGCAGTTCGGTGATGACGAAGGCGCCGTCGAGCCAGTCGTCGTTGCCCTGCCCGCGCAGATAGGGCTGCACCACGCTCGACCACCAGTGCGTACGGTCGTTGGGCAGGCCGTAGACGAATCCGACCAGCCGCCCGTCCTCGCCGAAGGCGCCGAGCGCCCGGGCGCCCGGGCAGGCCAGGTGCCGCAGCACGATCTGCCGTCGGATGGCCACCTCGTCGGGGCCGAGCCCGAACGCCACCGCCTGTACGGCCAGTGCCTCGTCCACCCGTGGGACGAGATCAACCGGGCCGACCACCACGTTCTCCATGAGCCGCGACCCTATCGGTCCTTCAGAACAACACACTCATGAAGGCACCCACTTCGGCGAAGCCCACCCGGTGGTAGGCGGCGCGGGCGGGGGTGTTGAAGTCGTTGACGTACAGACTCGCGACGGGCGCGACGTCCCGCAGGGCGTAGTGGAGGACGGCGGCCATGCCGGTCTCCGACAGGCCGCGGCCGCGGTGGCCGGGGGCGACCCAGACGCCCTGGATCTGGCAGGTGTGCCGGGTGACGGCGCCGATCTCCGCCTTGAAGACCACTTCGCCGTTCTCTATCCGGGCGAACGCCCGCCCGGTGGTGACGAGTTCGGCGACCCGGGCCTGGTAGAGGAGACCGCCGTCACCGGCCAGCGGGGAGATGCCGACCTCTTCGGTGAACATGGCCACGCAGGCGGGCAGCAGCACCTCCATCTCGTCGCGCCGGACCCGGCGGACCAGCGGGTCGGGGGTGACGTCCACCGGCAGTGTCCGGGTGGTCATCAGCGGCTGGTGGGCGCGGACCTCGCGGGCCGGTCCCCAGTGCGGTTCGAGTCGCGCCCACAGGTCGGCGGTGGGTTCGGCGGGGCCGACGATGGACGAGCAGCGGCGGCCGGACCGCCGGGCCCGTTCGGCGAAGGCGGCGACGGCCTCGGGGGTGGCGCAGATGGGTACGAGGTTGGCGCCCGCGTAGCACATCGAGGTGAGTTTGCCGCCGGTGTACCAGCCCCACATCTCGCCGCCGAGCCGCCACGGGTCGAGCCCCGCGACATTGACCCGGGAGGTCACGAAGGCGTTGGCCACCGGGTCGCGGCCGAGCACGGCGAGGGCGGCGTCGAGGTCGCCCGGGTCGAGCACCCGGGCGGTCGAGTGGGTCAGCATGCGGGCGCCTCACCGTACGGGCCGCGGACGACGGCGGGGAGTGACTCCGGCACTTTACCTCCCGGCCGGCAGGCAGTGCTCCGGGCCCGGTCCGCGGTACCCGGAGCGCGCGGGACACCGGTCATCGACGGGGTTCAGGAGATGCTCACCCGCGGTTCGCCGGAGGCGACACCCGCCGCTTCCATCTGCTCGGCGAGCTTCATCGCCTCTTCGATCAGGGTCTCGACGATCTGCGACTCGGGGACGGTCTTGATGATCTCGCCCTTGACGAAGATCTGGCCCTTGCCGTTGCCGGAGGCCACCCCGAGGTCGGCCTCGCGGGCCTCGCCGGGGCCGTTGACGACGCAGCCCATGACGGCGACGCGCAGCGGCACCTCCATGCCTTCGAGTCCCGCCGTCACCTGGTCGGCGAGCTTGTAGACGTCGACCTGGGCGCGGCCGCAGGACGGGCAGGAGACGATCTCCAGCCGGCGCTGGCGGAGGTTGAGCGACTCCAGGATCTGGATGCCGACCTTGACCTCCTCGGCGGGCGGCGCGGAGAGCGAGACGCGGATGGTGTCGCCGATGCCCTCGGCCAGCAGCGCGCCGAAGGCGACCGCGGACTTGATGGTGCCCTGGAAGGCGGGGCCGGCCTCGGTGACGCCGAGGTGCAGCGGGTAGTCGCAACTGCGGGCGAGCAGCCGGTAGGCGGCGACCATGACCACCGGGTCGTTGTGCTTCACCGAGATCTTGATGTCGCGGAAGTCGTGCTCCTCGAAGAGCGACGCCTCCCAGAGCGCGGACTCGGCGAGCGCCTCCGGGGTGGCCTTGCCGTACTTCTCCAGCAGCCGCCGGTCGAGGGAGCCGGCGTTGACGCCGATCCGGATGGGCACGCCGGCCGCGGCGGCGGCCTTGGCGATCTCCTTGACCTTGTCGTCGAACTGCTTGATGTTGCCCGGGTTGACCCGCACCGCGGCGCAGCCCGCGTCGATCGCGGCGAAGACGTACTTCGGCTGGAAATGGATGTCGGCGATGACCGGGATCTGGGACTTCCTGGCGATCGTGGAGAGCGCGTCGGCGTCGTCCTGGGTGGGGCAGGCGACGCGGACGATCTGGCAGCCGGAGGCGGTCAGCTCGGCGATCTGCTGGAGGGTCGCGCCGATGTCGGACGTCCTGGTGGTCGTCATCGACTGCACGGAGACCGGTGCGTCGCCGCCCACAGCGACACTTCCGACCTGGATCTGACGGCTTTTGCGGCGGTCGGCGAGCTTGATCGGAACATCCGGCATACCGAGCGAAATCGCGGTCATCTGCGTGGCATCCCCAAGGTTGGAACGAGGTCCCGTCGTGGGCGGGTACGTGCTTCGAGATTACGGCACCGCGCCCACGACTCTCACCCGACCCAAAGCATTACGTACTCAGTTTGACCGGGTTGACAACGTCAGCGATCAGGACCAGAAGGGTGAAGGACACAAAGATTCCGGCCACGACATACGCGATCGGCATGAGCTGGGCGACGTCGAAGGGGCCGGGGTCGGGTTTGCGGAACGCCCGGGCGGTGTGCCGGCGGACCGCCTCCCACAGGGCGCCGGCGATGTGGCCGCCGTCAAGGGGCAGCAGCGGCAGCATGTTGAAGAGGAACAGCGACAGGTTGAAGCCCGCCACCAGCATCACCATGGTGGCGACCCGGTCGATCGCGGGTTCCTTCAGCGAGAAGACCTCGCCGCCCACCCGGGCCGCGCCGACCACGCCCATCGGCGAGTCGGCCTTGCGCGGCGCCCCGTTGAAGGCCGCGTTCCACAGGTCGGGGATGCGCTGCGGCAGCCGGACCAGCGAGTCGACGCCCTGGCGGGCCATGTCGCCCATGTGGCCGACGGAGTCGGTGAAGGCGAGCGGCTCGATGTGGCTGGCCGGGCTGAAGCCGAGGAAGCCGGCCTTCACGGTGCCGTCCACCGGGTTGCCGTCGCCGTCGGTCTTGGCGACGACGTTGGTGGTGATGGTGGGGTGCAGGGTGAGCTGCTTGCCGTCCCGCTCGACCACGACGGTGGCGGTGCCCGCGCCCTTGCGGATGTCCTTGGACAGGTCCGCCCAGTTCTTCACCGGCCGCCCGTTGAAGGCGACGAACTTGTCGCCGGCCTGGAAGCCGGCCGTCCTGGCGGGCGCCACCGGGTCGGTGGGCCGGCACGGGTTGGCCGCGTCCCGCTTGGCGGTGTCGGCCTGGGAGATCACACAGTCGCTGACCTGGCCGACCACGGTGGTCTGCTTGCTGATGCCGATCCCCATGAAGACCGTCAGGGCCAGCCCGAAGGCCAGGATCAGGTTCATGAACGGGCCGGCGAACATCACGATGACGCGCTTCCACGGCTTGCGGGTGTAGAAGAGGCGGTGCTCGTCGCCCGGCTGCAACTCCTCGAAGGCCGCCGAGCGGGCGTCCTCGATCATGCTGCGCCACGGCGAGGTGGAGCGGGCGGTGATCCGGCCGTCCTCACCGGGCGGGAACATGCCGATCATGCGGATGTAGCCGCCGAGCGGGATCGCCTTGAAGCCGTATTCGGTGTCGCCCTTGCGCCGGGACCACAGGGTGGGGCCGAAGCCGACCATGTACTGCGGCACACGGATCTTGAAGAGCTTGGCCGTCGACAGGTGGCCGAGCTCGTGCCAGGCGATGGAGACCATCAGCCCGACGGCGAAGACGACTATGCCGAGGACCGTCATGAGAGCCGTCATACGCCTGCTGCCTCCGATGCCTGTGCGAGTTCCGCGGCCCGGGCCCTGGCCCAGGTCTCCGCTTCGAGTACGTCCGCGACCGTCAGTCGAGTTCCCGCGGCGGGCGCTCCGTGTTCCTCGACCACCCGGGCGACGGTGTCCACGATCCCGGTGAACGACAGCCGGCCGGTACGGAAGGCTTCGACGCATTCCTCGTTGGCCGCGTTGAACACCGCTGGCGCGGTGCCTCCGAGGCTACCGACATGGCGGGCCAGCGCGACCGACGGGAACGCGTCGTCGTCGAGCGGGAAGAACTCCCATGTTGACGCCTTGGACCAGTCGACGGCGGGGGCGGCGCCCGGCACCCGGTGGGGCCAGCCAAGGCCGAGGGCGATCGGCATCCGCATATCGGGGGGGCTGGCCTGGGCGAGGGTGGACCCGTCGCTGAACTCCACCATCGAGTGAACGTAGGACTGCGGGTGGACGACGACCTCGATCCGGTCGAAGGGGATGTCGTAGAGCAGGTGCGCCTCGATCACCTCAAGGCCCTTGTTGACCAGGGTCGCCGAGTTGATGGTGATCACCGGGCCCATGTCCCAGGTGGGGTGGGCGAGCGCCTGCTCGACGGTGACGGCCTCCAGCTCGGTCCGGGTCCGGCCGCGGAACGGGCCGCCGGAGGCGGTGACGATCAGCTTGCGGACCTCGCCGTGGCTGCCGCCGAGCAGCGCCTGGAAGAGCGCGGAGTGCTCGGAGTCGACCGGGATCACCTGCCCGGGCCTGGCCAGGGCCTTCACCAGCGGACCGCCGACGATCAGCGACTCCTTGTTGGCGAGCACCAGCACCCGGCCGGCCTCCAGGGCGGCCAGGGTGGGCCGCAGACCGATGGAGCCGGTGATGCCGTTGAGCACCGAGTGGCACTCCAGCGCGGCGGCCTCGGTGGCGGCGTCCGGGCCGGCCAGGATCTCCGGCAGCCGGTCGGTGCCGTAGCGCCGGCCGAGCGCCTCGCGCAGCGGGGCCACGGCGGCGGGGTCGGCGACGGCGACGGTGCGCACCCCGAGCGTGCGGGCCTGTTCCGCGAGCAGCTCGACCCGGCCGCCGGCCGCGGAGATCGCCACGACCTGGAAGCGGTCGGGGTTGCGGAGGACCACGTCGATCGCCTGGGTGCCGACCGAGCCGGTCGAGCCGAGGATCACGATGTCCCGGGGACCGCCGCCGGGCGACGGTGTGACGTGCGGGCGGTGGTGGGGGTCTGCGAGTGCGTCCGTCATGGGGGCCATTGTGTCCTGCCGGGGTCCGGTTCGGCGCGGGGGACCGGGCACGCCTGTGGACAAACCGGCCACCGGCCGTCCCGCTGGGTGCGGGACGGCCGGTCGACAGGGAGAGCCGGCCGGGCGGTCAACGAGGGGTGACGGGCCGGTGCACGTTCTTCTTCCGGGACGGCCCGGGGGTGGTGTCGGCGATCCACGGCCCCTCGCCGCTGACGTCGAGGACACCCGCCTCCAGCCAGTCCATGGAGCCGTTGAGCACGGCCTTGGTGAGCCGGTGGTCGGAGCCGTCGGTGTTGGTCCACAGCCGGTCGAAGAGCTCGTCGGTACGGACCCGGGCCTGCCGGCAGAAGGCGTCGGCGAGCTGCCGGGCCTCCTGTCCGTGGTCACCGGTGGCGGCCTGGTGCTCGGCGCGTACGCAGGCGGCGCTCATCGCGAAGAGCTCGGCGCCGATGTCCACGATCCTGGCCAGGAAGTTCTGCTTGGTCTCCAGCCGCCCCTGCCAGCGGGACATGGCGTAGAAGGTGCTGCGGGCCAGCTTGCGGGCGCTGCGCTCCACATAGCGCAGATGGCCGGCGAGCGGACCGAACTCCGCGTACGCGTTGGGCAGTTGGCCCGGTCCCGCGACCAGTTTGGGCAGCCAGCGGGCGTAGAAGGAGCCGGCCTTGGCGCCCGCCTTGGCCTTGTCGCCCATGGTGGCGTCCGGGTCGATCAGATCGCCGGCCACCGACAGGTGCGCGTCCACCGCCTCCCTGGCGATCAGCAGATGCATGATCTCGGTCGAGCCCTCGAAGATCCGGTTGATCCGCACGTCCCGCAGCAACTGCTCGGCCGGCACGGCGCGCTCGCCGCGGGCGGCCAGCGAGTCGGCGGTCTCGAAGCCGCGGCCGCCGCGGATCTGCACCAGCTCGTCGGCCATCCGGCAGGCGGCCTCGGACCCGAAGAGCTTGGCGAGCGCGGCCTCGATCCGGATGTCGTTGCGGTCCTCGTCGGCCATCTGCGAGGAGAGGTCGACCACGGCCTCCAGGGCGAAGGTGGTGGCCGCGATGTACGCGATCTTGGCGCCGACCGCCTCGTGCCGGGCGACCGGCCTGCCCCACTGCTCGCGGGCGGTGGACCACTCCCTGGCGATCTTCAGACACCACTTGCCTGCGCCGACACAGGCCGCGGGCAGCGAGAGGCGGCCGGTGTTGAGGGTGGTCAGGGCGATCTTCAGACCGGCGCCCTCGGCGCCGATCCGGTTGCCCGCCGGGACCCGGACCCGGTGGAAGCGGGTGACCCCGTTCTCCAGGCCGCGCAGGCCCATGAAGGCGTTGCGGTTCTCCACCGTGACGCCCTCGGCCGCCGCCTCGACGACGAAGGCGGTGATGCCGCCCTGGTGGCCCTCTGAGGCGGGCACCCGGGCCATCACCACCAGCAGGTCGGCGATCACGCCGTTGGTGGTCCACAGCTTCACGCCGTCCAGCAGGTAGTCGTCGCCGTCCGGCACCGCGGTGGTGGCCAGCCGGGCCGGGTCCGAGCCGACGTCCGGCTCGGTGAGCAGGAAGGCGCTGATGTCGGTCCGGGCGCAGCGGGGCAGGAACTCCTTCTTCTGCTCCTCGGTGCCGAACATCTTCAGCGGCTGCGGCACGCCGATCGACTGGTGGGCGGAGATCAGGGCGCCGACGGCGGCGTTGGCCGTACCGATCAGCGCCAGCGCCTTGTTGTAGTACACCTGCGTCAGGCCGAGGCCGCCGTACTCCTCGTCGATCTTCATCCCGAAGGCGCCGATCTCCTGGAGGCCGCGGATGGTCTCGTCCGGGATCCGGGCCTCGCGCTCGATCAGCGGGCCGTCGACGTGCTGCTCGCAGAAGTCGCGGAGCCGGGCGAGGAACGCCTCGCCCTTGGCCACCGCCTCCGGCTCGGGCTGCGGGTGCGGGTGGATGAGGTCGAGCCGGAAGCGGCCGAGGAAGAGCTCCTTGGCGAAGCTCGGCTTGTGCCAGTCCTGTTCTCTGGCGGCCTCGGCCACTTGCCGGGCCTCGCGCTCCGAGACGTTGCGTACTGCGGCGGGTGCGGACACGATTGCGTCACCTCCGGGTAGCCGGTTACCGACCGGTGCTACTTGTCCGTACTACCCGCGATCCCGCGAACAAGCCAGGCGGACGGCATTCGGCCGTACAGCCGCCCGCCGCCCGCCTCCACGCTTCTTACCGGGCCCTCAGAGGTCGAGGCCGGTGAGGACCAGCACCCGCTCGTAGGTGTAGTCCTCCATCGCGAACTTCACGCCCTCGCGGCCGTTGCCCGAGTCCTTCACCCCGCCGTACGGCATCTGGTCGGCGCGGTACGACGGCGCGTCACCGATGATCACACCGCCGACCTCCAGCTCCCGGTGCGCCCGGAAGGCCAACTGGATGTCATGGGTGAACACACCAGCCTGGAGGCCATACCGCGAATCATTGACGGCGGCAAAGGCCTCGTCGGCGTCGTTCACCCGATGCAGTGAGAGGACCGGGCCGAACGCCTCGGCCTGCGCCAGGATCGCGTCGCCCGGCAGCTCGGCGAGCACCGTCGGCGCGTAGCCGGCACCGTCCCGCTCGCCGCCGGTGAGCAGCTTGGCGCCCTTGGCCACCGCGTCGTCCACCCAGCTCGCCACCCGCTCGGCCGCGGCCTCGTTCACGAGCGGACCCACATCGGTGGCGTCGTCGGCCGGGTCGCCGGTGACCTGGCCGCGCACCTTCGCCAGGACCTTCTCCACCAGCGCGTCGTAGACCGCGCTCTCCGCGATCACCCGCTGCACCGATATGCAGGACTGGCCGCCCTGGTAATTGGCGAAGGTGGCGATCCGGGTCGCCGCCCACTCCAGGTCCTCCTCGCCGGACCAGTCGGCGAGCACCACGGCCGCCGCGTTTCCGCCCAGCTCCAGGGTGACGTGCTTGCGCGGCACCGAGTCCTTGATCCGGTAGCCGACCGTGTCGGAACCGGTGAAGGAGATCACCGGCAGCCGGGGGTCCTGGACCAGCGCGGGCATCCGGTCGTTCTCGACCGGCAGCACGCTCCACGCGCCTGCCGGCAGGCCGGTCGTCCCGGCGAGGATCTCGCCGAGCAGCAGCGCGGAGAGCGGAGTGGCCGGCGCCGGCTTCAGGATGATCGGCGCGCCGACCGCGATCGCCGGGGCGACCTTGTGCGCCACCAGGTTGAGCGGGAAGTTGAACGGCGCGATGCCGAGCACCGGGCCGTGGGGGAAGCGCCGGGTCAGCGCGAGGCGCCCCACGCCGCCCGGGTCGGTGTCCAGCCGCTGCGCCTCGCCGCCGTTGAAGCGGCGGGCCTCCTCGGCGGCCCAGCGGAACACCGACACCGCCCGGCCCACCTCGCCGCGCGCCCACTTGATCGGCTTGCCGTTCTCCGCGGTGATCAGCCGGGCGGCCTCCTCGGCCCGCGCCGCCAGCTCCCTCGCCACATGGTCGAGCGCGGCGGCCCTGACGTGCGCGGACGTCGCGGCGAACTCCCGCTGCGCCCCGGCGGCCGCCGCCACCGCCTCCTCGACCTGCGCGTCGGTCGGCACACTCACCCGGCCGACCAGGGCGCCGTCCCACGAGCTGGTCACGTCGAAGCTGTCCTGCCCGGTGGCCGGGCGCCCCGCCAGCCAGAACGCGGAGGGGGCTGCGGCTGAGGTGGTCACGGTGGTCCGCCCTTTCCTGCACATGGTCGCTACGCGCCGTCGATCGGCTGCCCTCACCGTAGGCGCGCGGGCCGGCGGCGGCCGTTGTCCACCGCGGAGTACCGGGCCGCCCGGGCGCTACGGATTGGCCAGAGCCGCCGCGCGGGGCGGCCGCCCCGCATATTCTGCTGGTCCCCGCCCCTCGCCGGACGGGCGCGGGTCGGAGGCAGGTCGGAGGCGGATCGGCCGCGGGTCGGAGGCGGATCGGCCGCGGGATACGGGGAGGCGAAGACGGATGGCGGAGACCGTGACGATCGCGCTGGGGGACGGCTCGACCGTGCGGGCGGAGGTCATCGGCGAGGTGCCTTTCACCCACCCCGACGACAGCGGCGGCTACGGCGACGTCGGCGTGCGCGGCCGCGCGGCCGCCGTCGGCTCGGCGGTCGCCCTCACCCTCGACGAGGTCCGCGACACCGTACGCGGCATCGGCCGCTGGGCGGCGGAGACCATCACGGCGGGCGGCGCCGCGGGCTCCCCCGACTCCTTCGAGGTCGAGTTCGGCCTCAAGCTGGCGGTGAAGTCGGGTCAGCTGCTGGGCATCATCGCGGAGGCCGGCGCCGAGGCAGGGCTGACGGTGCGGCTGTCCTGGGACCTGGCGGCGCGCCGCGCGGCCGCGCCGCTTCCGGCCGGAGAGCCGCCGCCCGAAGAGCTTCGGGCCGGGGAGCCGCCCGAGGGCGCCGCGCCCGCCGCGGCGCCGCCTACTCCCCCTCTTTGAGCACCTTCAGCGCCAGCCACAGCTCCATCCGGACGTCCGGGTCGTCGAGCGAGCGTCCCAGGATCTCCTCGACCCGCCGCATCCGGTAGCGCAGGGTGTGCCGGTGGACGCCCAGGACCGCCGCCGCCGCGTCCCACTGGCCGTGGTGGGAGAGCCAGGCCGCCAGCGAGGCCACCAGGTCGCCGCGCGAGGTGGAGTCGTGCTCGCGCAGCGGCCGCAGCAGCCCCTCGGCGAAGGCGCGCACCGCGTCGTCCGCGAGCAGCGGCAGCACCGAGCCGGCGCCCACCTCGCCGTGCTCCACCAGGCTGAGGCCACGGCGCAGCGCCACCGCGAGCGCGTTCTCGGCCTGCCGGTGCGCCTCGGGCACCTCCTCCGGCGGGACCGGGGCGGACAGTCCGGCGGACAGTCCGTCCTGGGCCTCGGCGAGGTCGACGGCGGTGGCGAAGGAGTGCGCGTCCTCGGCGGCGAGGACGATCAGCCGGGCCCCGTCGCGCACCGCGAGCAGGGGCTCGCCGGCCCGGACCGCGGCGGCCTCGGCCCGCTCGGCGAGCAGGGCCGTCGCGTCGTCGGCGGCGGGGTGCGCGGCGCTTACCGTACCGGCATCCCCTGGCGCGGCGATGAGCAGTCGCAGCGGGTGGTCGAAGAGCGTGCCGTACAGGCGCCCGGCGACGCTGCGGGCGTGCGCGGCCTCCCCGGCGAGCAGCATCCGCAGCAGCGCGGCGGCCAGCCTGCCCTGCGCGTCCTGGAGGGTGCGGGACTGCTCCAGGGAGAGGGTGAGCAGGGCGACCGCCGAGTGCACGACATAACGGGCGGCCGTGTCGAGGCGCTCCTCGGTGCCGACCGCGAGGAAGCCGCGGGGGCGGCGCCCGGTGCCGAGCGACTGCAACTCCACCCGGTCCTCGCTGCCGGCCGGTCCCGCGACGGCGGCGCTGGCCGGGGCCGGGGTGTCGCGGAGCCGGTCGATCTCGCCGGCCAGCCGGGCGGCGCGGCGCCCCGCCCAGTCCGGGGCGGCGGCCACCACGGCGCCCGAGGCGTCGTAGAGGGCGGCCCAGCCGTCCAGGTGGGCGGCGAGCCGGGCGAGCAGCGCGCCGGTGCCGTCGGGGGCGAGCGCGGCCCTGGTCAGTTCGCGCTGGGCCTCGAAGCCCGCGGTGACCGCCTTGTACTGGTCGGCGGCGACCGCCGCGGAGACGGCCTTGCTGATGGCGATGAAGGGCGTGGCGCGGGGCACTTCGAGCAGCGGCAGCCGGGCCTCGGCGGCGGCTTTCACCAGGGCGGGCGGCACCTCGTCGTGTCCGACGCCGACGCCGAAGCCCAGGCCGACCACGCCGGCCGCGGCCAGCCGCCGTACGTACCCGCGCAGGAAACCGGCGTCCTCGACGTCCAGTTTGAGGCCGGTGGTGAGCAGCAGTTCGCCGCCCTCCAGATAGGGCGCCGGGTCGTCGAGTTCGCTGGTGTGGACCCAGCGGACGACGGCGTCGAGCCGGTCCTCTCCGGCGAGGACGCCGAGCTTGAGCGCCGAGTGCTGGACGAGGGAGGCGAGGGTGAGCGGCATACGGTCCTGGCGTGCGGTGGGAGGCCGGTGGACAGTGCGGTCGGGGCCGTCCGGTGCGGAGCGGACGGCGGGTCGGGGCGGGCCGCTGCCGGCCGCGCTCCTCGATTGTGCCGCACCGGGAGCCACCGGCTCACGCCCGCAGATCGAGCAGCACCGGCGGGGCGTGGTCCCCGGCGGTGGTGGTCAGCGAGAGCACGGCGTGGCCGGCCGGGACGCCGTGCGCCAGTTCGGAGGCGGACCAGCGCTCCCGTTCGACCTTGCGGACGGTGACGGACTCGGTGGTGGCCGCCTCGCCGGTGAACGCCCGCCGCACGCCCCGGCTGGTCCGCCGCAGCAGTCCGCCGGACTGGTCGGGGCTGCGGGTGACGTCCCGGGTCTCCACCCAGGTGGTGCCCCATGCCTCGGCGAAGCGCTTGCCGTCCCAGGTGGTGACGCCGGACAGCGCCATCCGGCAGCCGACCGCGCCCAGCAGGGCGCTGCGCAGCGCCTCCGGTACGTCGTCGAGGGTGCGCAGGGTCAGCAGTATCCCGGCGTTGGCGGAGCGCAGCCTGGCCATGCCGCGAACGGCGTCGGCGGTGACGGTGTGCGCGGCGTCGTCCAGCACCAGGCAGGCGAAGAGCGACCGGTCGCGGCGGGTGGTGACGGCGGCGGTGAACTGGGCGAGCACCAGCCGGGCCAGGATGCGGGACGCCTCGGCGTGGCCCCGCTCCGGCAGGTCGATCCTGACCCGCAGCGGGTGTTCGAGCGCGTGCATGGAGAACGGCCGGGAGCGTCCGGTGACGTCGAAGAAGCCGGCGAAGGCGGGCCGGTCGAGCAGCGCCACCCGGTCGGCCAGCCGGGGACCGATGTCGCCGGGGCGGCCGATCTGCCGGGCCCGGGCGTCGAGTTCGCGGACCATGGCGGGCGCGCCCGCGGCGTCGAGGGCCTCCCGCAGGGCCGCGTACACGTGCGGGGTGCCGTCCAGGAGTTCGCGCAGCTCGGTGACGGGCGGGAAGTGGCCGCGGGCGGCGGCGTAGGGGCCGAGGAGCTGGCTGAGCGCGGTGCCGGCCCGGCGCAGCTCGCCCTCGTCGGTGGAGTTCCCGTCGAGCAGCGCCTCGGCGAGGGTGGCCGCCGCGGCGTCCGGATCGGTGCCGCCGCCGTAGAGGTCGAGGTCGTAGCGGGAGGTGGGGTCGGCGAGCGAGATCACCACGTCGTAGGCGCCGGGCGGGCCCAGCTCGGCGCCGGCCGCCCCGACCGCGACCACCGCGGCCTGTCCGGCCAGCGCCTGGAGGCACAGCGACTCCACGACCGGCCGGACCAGGTGCCGGGTCTTGCCGGAGCCGGCCGGACCGACCGCGAGCAGCCCGGTGCCAAGAAGGGCCGGGTCGAGCGCGATACCGGAGCCCCGGTGCTGGTACGGGTTGCGTTCGTCGTCGGCGCCCCGGCCGATCCGCACCTGCCGGTTGAGCAGGTCGTGCGGGGCGTCGCGGTGTGGCAGGTCACGGGCGCCGGAGGGGTGGCCGCAGGCGCCCGCGCCGTGGCGCAGCACCGCGTCGGTGAAGGCGCCGAGCCGGCCGGGGTCGGCGGCCACGCCGGTCCAGGCGCGGTGGATCCGGGTGTAGTCCACGTCGTTCATCCGCCCGGTGCGGACCTCGGCGGCCAGCCGGTCGGCGAGCGCGTACTGCCGCGCCGCGCGCAGCTCCGGCCACTCCACCGGGTCGCTCTGCGCGTCCTGTGGCGCGGCGCCGGGCGCGGGCTCGTCCCAGAGCTTGCCGAGCGCCGGCTGGACGTAGCGGCGCCAGACCTCGCGCCACTGGCCGCGGCGGGCGAGCAGCAGCCCCAGCAGGAAGAGCACCACCGCGTATCCGGAGTAGCCGAAGACCGTGTAGAAGAAGGCCCCGTGGGTCCAGGCGTCGGGCAGGAACACCCGGATGATCCCCGCCACGAGCTGGTAGGCGAGGTCGCCGCCGTTGAGGAAGAGCGACCAGAGGAAGATCGCGGCGAGCCCGGTGAGGACGGCGAGGCCGAGCAGGTGCCGGGCCGGCAGCCGGTCGGGGTCGGGGGCGGCGCGGGGGGTGTGGGCGAAGCCGTAGACACCGGGCGCGTCGATCGCCCGCGGTGTGCGCAGCCAGATCTCCAGCGCGGACGCCGGGGGCGCTTGCGCCGGCATCGGCGGCGGCCCGGCGGGGCGCGGCACGGGAGCGCCGGCGGGCTTGTGGGGCGCGCTGTCCCCGTACGGGCCCGCGGAGCGGTACCCGCCCTCGTGATCCATGGCGTCCATGGCGTGCTGCCCCTCGCCCCTCGTCGCCCGTCGTCTCGTCGTCTCTCGTCGCTTCGTCGCTTCGACGCTTCGACGCTTCGTCGCTTCGACGCTTCGTCGCTTCGACGATGCGCACAATGTAGTCGAGCCGCTACGCCGGTAAAAGGATCTTGCCGGTACCGGGGCAGGGGCCCCGCTGTCCGCGGCGGCGCCCGCGGGCGGCCGGACCGTGGCCGGATGCACGCGGCCGCCGGCCGCACTGTCCGATCCGGCGCAACCGGACCCGGCAGTGTTACCGATCGGCGTATGCGGTCCGGCCGCGCCCCGGCCTAACCTGCGGGAAGAATCGACCGATCACCGCACGGACCGATCACCGGGTTTCCGCATCACCCGTCGCCCGTCGCCCACGAGGAGAGTGCCCCCCATGACCGATCTGCCCCAGGAGCGCCGGCTCGTCACCGCCATCCCCGGCCCGAAGTCGCAGGAGCTGATGGCCAGGAAGAGCGCGGCGGTCGCGGACGGGGTCGGCGTCACCCTGCCGGTGTTCGTGACGCGGGCCGGCGGCGGTGTGGTGGAGGACGTGGACGGCAACCGGCTGATCGACTTCGGCTCGGGCATCGCCGTCACCTCGGTGGGCAACAGCGCGCCGGCCGTGGTGCGCCGGGCCACCGAGCAGCTCGCCGACTTCACCCACACCTGTTTCATGATCACCCCGTACGAGGGGTACGTGGAGGTCGCGGAGCAGCTCGCCGAACTGACCCCGGGCGACCACCCCAAGAAGTCGGCGCTCTTCAACTCGGGCGCCGAGGCGGTGGAGAACGCGGTGAAGATCGCCCGCGCCTACACCAAGCGCCCCGCGGTCGTCGTCTTCGACCACGGCTACCACGGCCGCACCAACCTCACGATGGCGCTGACCGCGAAGAACATGCCGTACAAGGAGGGCTTCGGGCCCTTCGCGCCCGAGGTCTACCGGGTGCCGCTGGCCTACGGCTACCGCTGGCTGACCGGCCCGGAGCACGCAGCGGAGGAGGCGGCGGCGCAGGCGATCGACCAGATCACCAAGCAGATCGGCGCCGAGCACGTGGCGGCGATCGTGATCGAGCCGATCTCCGGTGAGGGCGGCTTCATCGAGCCGGCCAAGGGCTTCCTGCCGCGCATCGCCCAGTTCGCCAAGGACAACGGCATCGTCTTCGTGGCGGACGAGATCCAGACCGGCTTCTGCCGGACCGGCCAGTGGTTCGCCTGCGAGGACGAGGGCATCGTGCCGGATCTGATCACCACCGCGAAGGGCATCGCCGGCGGCCTGCCGCTGGCCGCGGTGACCGGCCGGGCTGAGATCATGGACGCGGCGCACTCCGGCGGCCTCGGCGGCACCTACGGCGGCAACCCGGTGGCGTGTGCGGCGGCGCTCGGTGCGATCGAGACGATGCGGGAGCTGGACCTGCCGGCCCGGGCCCGGCGGATCGGCGAGCTGATGACGCCCCGGCTGGAGGCGATGCGGGAGAAGTTCCCGGTGATCGGCGAGGTCCGCGGGCGCGGCGCGATGATCGCGGTGGAGCTGGTCGAGCCGGGCACCAAGGAGCCCAACCCGGCGGTCACCTCGGCGGTGGCGAAGGCGTGCCACGCGGCCGGGCTGATCGTTCTCACCTGTGGGACGTACGGAAACGTGTTGCGCTTCCTGCCGCCGCTCGTCATCGGGGAGGATTTGCTGGGCGAGGGCCTCGACATCATCGAGGACGCCTTCGCCGCGGTGTGAGCCCGGTGCTGAGTCCGGCGTGAAGGCCGGTATGAATTCCGCTACGGGTTCCGGTACGAATTCCGGTATGCGCACGGCATGAGTGCGGCATGCGAACGGCACGAGTCGGGCACGGATCCGGCGCTATGGCAGGGGGCGGACAGGGTCGTGAAGAAGGTGTGCGGGCCTGATGGCGGACGGGTGAGTTCGCGCCCTGGAGAGACTTCTGTGACGTACGGTTTCCGAAGAACACCCCGCTCGTGGCGGACTCCCCAGAACTCCACGGGCGGCAACGCGCCGGTGAATCCCCAT
Organism: Streptomyces sp. NBC_01190; assembly: GCF_045039895.1. Lineage (NCBI taxonomy): Bacteria > Bacillati > Actinomycetota > Actinomycetes > Kitasatosporales > Streptomycetaceae > Streptomyces > Streptomyces sp. NBC_01190. Next base: position 6,180,107 of record NZ_CP108580.1, on the reverse strand, counting down.
CACCGGCACGGCAGTGCCCTCGCGCACGACACCGCCGGGTCCGTTGGCCCCGGCAATCCTCGCCGATCGGTCGGCCGTCCGTCCCACACCCCCCGGGACGGACGGTACGGCGGTCGCCCTGGCCGCCCCGTAACTCTCCCCCCTGTTCCGGGGCGGCTCATTTGGCTGTTCACCCTCGGGGTGGTGCTGTTCGCGGCGCTCACCTGGCAGGTGTCCTCGCACGGACCGCTGGTGGGCCGCGACGCGGCGGTGCTCGGCTGGTTCCGGCGGGAGGCCGCCGCGCACCCCTGGTTCACCACCACCGCCCACTACTTCTGCAAGCTGGGCAATATCGAGGTCGCGGTGCCGGTGCTGCTGGCGGCGGTGTGTCTGGCGGGCTGGCTCGGCCGCCGGGCCGGGCTGCCGCGCGGCTGGCTGCCGCCCGCCGCGGCCCTGCTGGTGATCGTGGTGCTGCCGGTCGTGGTGACGGTGGCCAAGGACGCGGTGGGGCGGCCCGCCCCCGGCCGGACGGTGCCCGACCCCTCCGGCTACGGCTACTTCCCGTCCGGCCACACCGCGACCTCGGCGGTCGCGTACGGCGCCGCGGCCCTGCTGCTGCTTCCCTGGGTACGCGGCGGGGCGGCCCGGCTGGTGCTGCTCGCGGGCACGCCCCTGCTGCTCCTCCTGGTCGGTTTCTCCCTGGTCTGGTGCGACTACCACTGGCCGCTCGACGTGCTCGCCAGTTGGTCGCTGACGCTGAGCCTGCTGACGGTGGTGGCGGCGGCCGTGACGGCGGTGCACCGGCCGGACCGGCAGGACCTGACAGCGGGACCGGCGGGGCCGGCGGGACCTGACGGCGGCCCGGTCGGCGACAGACGCTAGCTGTTGGTCGGGAAGCCGAGGTTGATCCCGCCGTGGGAGGGGTCGAGCCAGCGGGCGGTGACCGCCTTGCCCCGGGTGAAGAACTTGACGCCCTCCTCGCCGTAGGCGTGCGCGTCGCCGAAGAGGGAGGACTTCCAGCCGCCGAAGGAGTAGTAGGCGACCGGCACCGGGATGGGCACGTTGATGCCGACCATGCCCACCTCGACCTCGTGCTGGAAGCGGCGCGCGGCGCCCCCGTCGTTGGTGAAGACCGCCGCGCCGTTGCCGTAGGGGTTGGCGTTGATCAGCGCGAGCCCCTCGTCGTAGGAGGCGACCCGGACCACCGAGAGGACCGGGCCGAAGATCTCGTCGTCGTAGACCGACATGCCGGGCCTGACGTGGTCGAAGAGGGTGGGGCCGAGCCAGAAGCCCGCGGCCTCGCCCTCGATCGGGTGCTTGCGCCCGTCCACCGCGAGGGCGGCCCCGTCGGTGACGCCGCTGTCGAGGTAGGCGGTGACCTTGTCGCGGTGGGCGCCGGTGACCAGCGGGCCCATCTCGGAGCCGGGGGCGGAGCCGGGTCCCACGGTCAGGCCGGCGATGCGCCGGCCGATCCGCTCGACCAGCCGGTCCCCGACCGGGTCGACAGCGACCAGCACGGACACCGCCATGCAGCGTTCGCCGGCCGCGCCGAAGCCGGCGTTGACGGCGGCGTCCGCGGCCAGGTCCAGATCGGCGTCGGGCAGCACCAGCATGTGGTTCTTGGCGCCGCCGAGCGCCTGCACCCGCTTGCCGTGCCGGGTGCCGGTCTCGTACACGTAGCGGGCGACCGGGGTGGAGCCGACGAAGGACACCGCCTTGATGTCGGGGTGTTCGAGCAGCCGGTCGACGGCCGGCTTGTCGCCGTGCACGACGTTGAAGACGCCGTCCGGCAGCCCGGCCTCACGCCACAGGGCGGCCAGGAAGTTCGCGGCCGACGGGTCCTTCTCCGACGGTTTGACGACCACCGTGTTGCCGGCCGCGATGGCGATCGGGAAGAACCACATCGGCACCATGGCCGGGAAGTTGAACGGGGAGATGACGGCGACGGGGCCGAGCGGCTGCCGGATGGAGTAGACGTCGACACCGGTGGAGGCCTGCTCGGTGTAGCCACCCTTGACGAGCTGCGGGATGCCGCAGGCGTACTCGACCACTTCGAGGCCGCGGGCGATCTCGCCGAGCGCGTCGGAGTGCACCTTGCCGTGCTCGGCGACGATGACCGCGGCGAGTTCCTCCCGGCGGGCGTTGAGGAGTTCGCGGAAGGCGAAGAGCACGGTGGTGCGTTTGGCGACGGAGGCGTGCCGCCACTCCTGGAAGGCGGTGCGGGCGGCGGCGACCGCCTCGTCCACCACCTCGGGGCCGGCCAGGTCCACCTGCCCGGTGATCCGTCCGGTGGCGGGGTCGTAGACGTCGCCGTGCCGTGGCGCGTCGCCGCGCCAGGGCTGTCCGGCGATCCAGTGGGTGATGTGCGTGGCCGTCACGAGTGAGCCTTCCGTCGTCTGAGGTTCGAGTGTGGTCATGGTGAGTGCCGGCCACAAGCGCCGCGTGGGCCGGCTCGGCGGTCATCCGTCGGCGAGCCGCGCCGCCGCCTCGTGCATGGCCAGTTCCAGCACCACCGGGTCGGTGAGGTGTCCGGTGCCGTCCGGCGGGACCAGCCAGCGCACACCGCCGGAGGGCCGGCCGGGATACGGCACGACGATCCAGGTGCCGTGCCCGGCCGCCCGGACGCCGGTGCCGAGCCAGCGGTCGGCGGTGCCGGGCGGTACGAGGAATCCGGTCCGTGAGTCGGCGAAGTCGGCGAGGACGGGACCCGGCCGGTGCACCAGCCGGACCAGCACGTCCAGCGTGGCGTAGCCCAGCTCGCCGGGGAGGATCAGCACGTCCCAGAGCCGCCCGGCGGGCAGCAGCGTCACACCCAGCGGGTTGCGTTCCCACTCGAAGCGGCAGCTTTCCGGGTCGGCCGCCACCGACACCAGCCAGTCGACCGCGCTCTTCGGTCCGGTCCCGCCCATGCCGGCCCCTCCTTCGCTCCACGTGCCCCCTGCGGCGGTTGACGCCACACGGGAGAGACCGGGTTCGGGGCGGTTCATTACGCGGCTTGCGCCGCTCATCTGGCGTGGCGCCGGTCACGGCGTCCGCCACGGCCGCGGCCGGATCACGGATCGCCGGATCACCGGATCAGCTGTCGAAGCCGAGGCCGGCCCGGTCCATCATCCGCAGCCAGAGATTGCGCCGGCCACCGGAGTCGTCGGCCCGCGCCAGTGACCAGCGGGTGAGCCCGATCCCGGCCGAGGCGAACGGCTCCGGCGGGAACGGCAGCGGCCGGCGCCGCACCATGTCGAGGCCGGTGCGTTCGGTGGCCCGGCCGGCGAGCAGATCGAGCATCACCTCGGCGCCGAAGCGGGTGGCCCCGACGCCGAGCCCGGTGTAGCCGGCCGCGTAGGCGACCCGGCCGCCGTACGCGGTGCCGAAGAACGCCGAGAAGCGGGTGCAGGTGTCGATCACCCCGCCCCAGCTGTGGCTGAACCGCAGCCCCGCCAACTGCGGGAAGCAGTCGAAGAACTGCCGGGCCAGCTTCAGATAGGTCTCCGGACGCCGGTCGTAGGCGGCGTCGATCCGGCCGCCGCGCGGATAGATCGCGTCGTAGCCGCCCCACAGGACACGGTTGTCGGCGGTGAGCCGGAAGTAGTGGAACTGGTTGGCGCTGTCGCCGAGCCCCTGCCGGCCGCGCCAGCCGATGGCGTCGCGCTGGGCGTCGCTGAGCGGCTCGGTGGTCAGCGCGTAGTCGTAGACGGGGACGGTGTACGGGCGGACCCGGCGGATCAGCGAGGGGAAGACGCCGGTACCGAGTGCCACCCGGCGGGCGCGGATCCCGCCGTACGGCGTGCGGACCGCCAGCGCGGCGCCGTGCCGGGCCAGCGCGGTGGCCGGGGTGCGCTCGTGCACGCGTACGCCGAGGCGGGCGGCGGCGCGGGCCAGGCCCCAGGCGAGTTTGGCGGGGTGCACCAGGGCGACGCCGCGCTCGTCGAGCAGGCCGCCGCGGAAGGTCGGCGAGTCGACCTCGGCGCGTACCTGGTCGCGGTCGAGCAGCTTGAGGTCCAGGCCGTGCCGCGTCGCGGTGCGGTGCGCCTCGCGCAGCTCCTGCCACTGGTGGTCGGCGGTGGCCACGTCGATCTCGCCGGTCCGTTCGAAGTCGCAGTCGAGACCGTGCCGTTCGACCGCCGCTTCGATGGCGTCGAGGTTGCGGTCGCCGAGCTCCTGGAGCAGGTCGAACTCGCCGGGCCAGCGGGCCAGTCCGTTGAAGACCCCGTGGGTGAGGCTGGCCGCGCAGAAGCCGCCGTTGCGGCCGGAGGCGGCCCAGCCGATCCGGTCGGCCTCGATGAGCATCACGTCGCGGTCGGGGTCGCGCTCCTTGGCGAGCAGCGCCGTCCACAGCCCGCTGTAGCCGCCGCCGATCACCAGCAGGTCGCACTCCGCCGTGCCGGTGAGCGCCGGCCGGGCGGCGGGGCGGCCGGGGTCGTCCAGCCAGTACGGGGCCGGCTCGGTGTCGGCGAGGCTGCGGGCTGGGTCCATGGTTCTCCCACTTTCACGGTCGCACGGGTCCGCGGGGCCGCGGACGGCCCTGGCACGGTGTCAGGCGCGCGCCCTGCGGCGGCCGCCGACGAGCTGCCCGGCGACCACCAGCAGCACGGCGATCACGAACATCGCGGTACCGATCACATTGACCTGGACCGGGGTGCCGCGCTGCGCGGAGCCCCAGACGAACATCGGGAAGGTCACCGTGTTGCCCGCGTTGAAGCTGGTGATGATGTAGTCGTCGAAGGAGAGCGCGAAGGACAGCAGCGCGCCGGCCGCGATGCCGGGGGCGGCCAGCGGCAGCGTGATCCGCAGGAACGTCTGCACGGGGGTGGCGTAGAGGTCCTGCGCCGCCTGCTCCAGCCGCGGGTCCATGCTCATCACCCGGGCCTTGACCGCGGTGACCACGAAGCTCAGGCAGAACATGATGTGCGCGATGAGGATGGTCCAGAACCCGAACTGGATCCGCATGTTGAGGAAGAGGGTGCCCAGGGAGGCGCCCATCACCACTTCGGGCATCGCCATCGGCAGGAAGATCAGCATGTTGGTGGCGGCCCGGCCGCGGAACCGGTAGCGGGCCAGCGCGAAGGCGGTGAGGGTGCCGAGCACGGTCGCGCCGATGGTGGCGTAGACGGCGATCTTCAGACTCAGGGTGAGCGAGCCGCACATGCCGGCCACGTCGCAGGGGTGGGTCCAGGCGTCGGTGGAGAAGTGGTTCCAGGTGTAGTTGAAGCGGCTCTTCGGCTTGTTGAAGGAGAAGAGCAGCACCACCACGTTGGGCAGGATGAGGTAGGCCAGGGTGAGCACCCCGGCGAGCACCACGAGGTTCTTGCGCAGCCACCGTGTCGGGCGCATCAGACCAGTTCCTCCGTTCCGGCCCTGCGGACGTAGAGGGTGACGATGCCGAGGATGACCGCCATCAGGATGAAGGACAGGGCGGCGGCCGTCGGGTAGTCGAGGACCCGCAGGAACTGCGATTCGATGACGTTGCCGATCATCTGCTGATTGGTGGAGCCGAGCAGTTCGGCGTTGATGTAGTCGCCGGAGGCGGGGATGAAGGTGAGCAGGGTGCCGGCCACCACACCGGGCATGGACAGCGGGAAGGTCACCTTGCGGAAGGTGGTGAACGGGGTCGCGTAGAGGTCGCCCGACGCTTCGTGCAGCCGGCCGTCCACCCGTTCGAGAGAGGTGTAGAGCGGCAGGATCATGAAGGGCAGGAAGTTGTAGGTCAGGCCGCAGACCACCGCGAGCGGGGTGGCCAGCACCCGGTCGCCCTGGGTGATGCCAAGCCAGGAGGTGACGTCCAGCAGCCGGATGTCGCCCAGGAAGGTCACCACCGGGCTCTGGTCGGCGAGGATCGTCTCCCAGGCCAGGGTGCGGATCAGGAAGCTGGTGAAGAAGGGCGCGATCACCAGGATCAGCACCACGTTGCGCCAGCGGCCGGCCCGGAAGGCGATGGTGTACGCCAGCGGGTAGCCGATCGCCAGGCACAGCACGGTGGCGATGCCGGCGTAGGCGAGCGAGCGCAGGAAGTGCGGCCAGTACGCGTCGAGGGCGTGCCAGTAGGTGGCGAAGTGCCAGGTGACCTTGAAGCCGTCCTCCAGGGTGCCGGTCTGCACGGAGGTCGACGCCTGGTAGATCATCGGGGCGACGAAGAAGACCAGCAGCCAGGCGACACCGGCGAGCAGCAGCAGGTAGGGGACGAGGCGGCGGCGCCTGACGGCCTTGCGCAGGGCGGGCGGCAGCGGGGCGGGCGCGGGCTCGCCGGTCGGCTGCGGGTCGCCGACGGGTGTGGCGGCGGGCGTGGCGGCGGCGCTCATCCGGCGGCCTCCCCGGCTTCCGGGTCGACACCGGCGTCGATGTCCTGGTCGGCGTCGAGCCCGAAGGTGTGCTCGGGGTTCCAGTGCAGGACGACGGGGGCGCCGGGGACGAGCCGGCCGTCGCGCTCCACGTTGGGCACGAACACCTCCAGCTCCGGGCAGACGGGGCTGTCCACCACGTACTGGGTGGACACGCCGATGAAGCTGGAGTCGACGATCCGGCCCTGGACCCGGTTGCGGCCCTCGGGTATCGCGTCCTCGTCGTCGCGGTGGGTGAGGGTGATCTTCTCCGGGCGGACCCCGGCGAGCACCCGGCCGCCGACCGCGACGGGAGAGCGCAGGCGCGCGGCGGGCAGCGTCAGCCGCTGCCCGGCCGACTCCAGGTGGAGCCGGTCGCCGCCGGCGCCGGTCACCTCGGCGGCGATCAGGTTGGAGGTGCCGAGGAAGTTCGCCACGAAGGTCGAGGACGGGTTCTCGTACAGGTCGGCGGGCGCGCCCAGTTGCTCGACGCGGCCGGCGTTCATCACCGCGACGGTGTCGGCCATCGTCATGGCCTCCTCCTGGTCGTGGGTGACGTGGACGAAGGTGATGCCGACCTCGGTCTGGATCCTCTTGAGTTCGAGCTGCATCTGCCGCCGCAGCTTCAGGTCGAGGGCGCCCAGCGGTTCGTCGAGCAGCAGCACCTTCGGCTGGTTGATCAGGGCGCGGGCGACGGCCACGCGCTGCTGCTGGCCGCCGGAGAGCTGGCTGGGCCTGCGGCGGGCCAGCGGGCCGAGCTGCACCAGGTCCAGCATCTCGCCGACCTGCTTCTTCACCGACTTGATGCCGCGCCGGCGCAGTCCGAAGGCGACGTTCTCGTAGACATCCAGGTGCGGGAAGAGCGCGTAGTTCTGGAAGACGGTGTTGACCGGGCGCTTGTAGGGCGGCAGGACGGTGACGTCCTGGCCGCCGAGCAGCACCGAGCCGGACGACGGGGTCTCCAGGCCGGCGATCATCCGCAGCGTGGTGGTCTTGCCGCAGCCGGACGCGCCGAGCAGGGCGAAGAACGAGCCGGCCGGCACGGCCAGGTCGAGCGGGTGCACGGCGGTGAAGGAGCCGTACGCCTTGCTGATGCCGGTGAGCCGGACGGCGGCGTCGGGTCCCGGCGGAGCCTCGGGAGCGGGCGCTTCGGCGCCGGCTGCGCTGGTGCTTGGGGTTGTCATGGGAATGTCCTCTGGTCTGCGACGAGCTGCGGCGGTCTGCGAAGAACTGCCGGAAGCCGGGCCGGGTCAGGCACCGATGAGCTTGGAGAACTTGGCCTCGTAGCGCGAGTCCTCGGCGTCGCTGAGCGAGCGGAACGCGTGCGTCTTGGCGTCCATGGCCGCGTCCGGGAGGATCAGCGGATTGGCGGCGAGCGAGGGGTCGATCTTCGTCAGATAGGGCTTCACTCCGGCCACCGGGCACACGTAGTTGATGTACGCCGACAACTGGGCGGCCACCGGGGGCTCGTAGTAGTAGTCCATGATCTTCTCGGCGTTGGTCTTGTGGCGCGCCTTGTTGGGGATCAGCATGTTGTCGGTCGAGGAGAGGAACCCGGAGTCGGGGAAGACGTACTCGATGTTCGGGTCGTCGATCCTGAGCTGCACCAGGTCGCCGGCCCAGGCGACGCAGGCGGCGATGTCGCCCTTGCTGAGACCGTCGGTGTACTCGTTGCCGGTGAACTTGCGGATCTGCTGGTTGTCGACGGCCTTTTGGATCCGAGCGATGGCCGCGTCGTAGGTGTCGTCGGTGACCGCCTCGGGCTTCTCGCCCATGTCGAGCAGGGTCATCCCGACGGTGTCGCGCATCTCGGAGAGCATCGCGACCTTGCCCTTGAGGCTGCGGTCCTCCAGGAGTTGGGCGATGCTGGTGACCTTGCGGCCGCCGGTGGCCTTCTTGTTGTAGGCGATACAGGTGGCGATGCCCTGCCAGGGGTAGGAGTAGGCGCGGCCGGGGTCCCAGTCGGGGCTGCGGAAGCGCTGCTCCAGGTTGGCGTAGGCGTGCGGCAGGTTGGCGGCGTCGAGTTTCTGCACCCAGCCGAGGCGGATCATCCGGCCGGCCAGCCAGTCGGTGAGCACCATCAGGTCGCGGCCGGTGTCCTGGCCGGCCGCCAGTTGCGGCTTGATCTTGCCGAAGAACTCGATGTTGTCGTTGATGTCCTCGGTGTACTTGACCTTGATGCCGGTGCGCTGGGTGAAGGCTTCCAGGGTGGGGCGGTGCTTGCCGTCGTCCGAGACGTCGATGTACTCGGTCCAGTTGGAGAAGTCGACGACCTTCTCCCGCGCGGAGTGGTCGGTCGAGGCGACCGCGTCGCCCTGCCGGCCGGCGGCGGGGATGCCGCACGCGGTGAGCCCGGCGGAGGCGACCGCGCCGAGTGCCCCGGCACGCAGCAGCGACCGGCGGGCCAGCGCGGCGCGGCCGCCGGTCAGGCTGCGCAGGGTCGCCGCACGCTGCGGCGGGGAGAGGGTCTCGAACTGCTCCATGGTGGTGCCCTTCCGAGGGGCCGGCCGGGGGGACGCCGGGACGATGAGGGTCAGGTGCGGGGGATCTCTACGGGATCGGTACGGGGGTCGTACGGGATCGAGGCGGGGGGTCGTCAGCGTTCGGTGCGGGGATCGGGGCGCGGTCGCGGGGTGGCTGCGGTGGCGCGTCCTACGGTCGGGGGTCGGCGAAGACGGTGCGGTGCCAGTCCTTCCGAGCGACCGCGGTGGTGTCGTACATGACGTGCTTGACCTGGGTGTACTCCTCGAAGGAGTACCCGGACATGTCCTTGCCGTAGCCGGAGGCCTTGGCGCCGCCGTGCGGCATCTCGCTGACGATCGGGATGTGGTCGTTGATCCAGACGCAGCCGGCCCGCAGTTCCCGGGTGGCGCGGCCGGCCCGGTAGACATCGCGGGTCCAGGCGGACGCGGCCAGACCGTACGGCGTGTCGTTGGCCAGCGCCAGCCCCTCGTCGTCACTGTCGAAGGGCAGTACGGCGAGCACCGGCCCGAAGATCTCCTGCTGTACGGCCTCGCTGTGCTGCGGGGCGCCGGTGATCAGCGTGGGGCGGTAGTACGCGCCGGCCGCGAGCTTGTCGCCGGGCGCGGCGCCGCCGGTGACGACGGTGGCGTAGCCGCGGGCCCGGGACACGAGTGCGGCCACCCGGTCGCGGTGCGCGAAGGAGATCAGCGGCCCGAGGTCGGTCGCCGGGTCGAAGGGGTCGCCGAGGACCACCGCCGCCATCAGATCGGCCACCGCGGCGACGAAGGCGTCGTACAGCGGCCGTTGCACGTAGGCACGGGTCGCGGCGGTGCAGTCCTGGCCGCTGTTGATCAGCGCGGCGGCGACCGCGCCGTGTGCGGCGGCCTCCGGGTCGGCGTCGTCGAAGACCACGAACGGTGCTTTGCCGCCCAGCTCCAGGTGGAGGCGTTTGACGGTGCCGGCGGCGAGTTCGGCGATGCGGCGGCCGACCGCGGTGGAGCCGGTGAAGGAGGTCATCGCCACGTCCGGGTGGGCGACGAGGTGCTCGCCGGCTTCCCTTCCGGTGCCGGTGACGATGTTGACCACCCCGGCGGGCAGCCCGGCCTCGGTGGCGGCCTCGGCGAACATCAGCGCGGTCAGCGGGGTGAGTTCGGCCGGTTTGAGCACGATGGTGTTGCCGGCCGCGATCGCCGGCAGGATCTTCCAGGCGGCCATCTGGAGCGGGTAGTTCCAGGGCGCGATGGAGCCGATGACGCCGAGCGGTTCCCGCCGCACGTACGAGGTGTGGTCCGGGCTGTACTCGGCGGCGGCCCGGCCCTCCAGGTGCCGGGCGGCGCCGGCGAAGAACGCGGTGTTGTCCACGGTGCCGGGGACGTCGAAGCCGCTGCTCAGCCGGATGGGTTTGCCGCACTGGAGCGATTCGGCCCGGGCCAGTCCGTCGGCGCGGTCCGCCAGCGCGCCGGCCAGCCGGTGCAGCGCGTCGGAGCGTTCTCCCGGGGTCGCGTCCGCCCAGTCCGGCAGCGCCGCCTTGGCGGCGGCCACCGCCGCGTCCACGTCGGCGGGCCCGGCGGTCCGGTACGTCCACACCGTTTGCCCGGTGGCGGGGTCCACCACGGAGTACGTGCCGGTGCCCGTGCCGACCCGCGGCCCGCCCGCGATGTACTGGGCGCCGCCGAACCGCTCCCCCGCGTCCGTCACGTGGTGCATCACGCCTCTCCTCGCCTCCGTGCCCCGTCCTTCACGCCGTGGCCAAAGCCTGGATTGGTGGCTGATCCTGACAGAGGAGCCGCCGGTCAACAAGGGATTCCGTTGTTGCCTTTTGGTTAAGCGACGAATTCTGTGCCCATCCTGTCTCGGCCCGCTTCTGTCACCGGGTGCGGGCCGCCGGGGCGCGGCCGGGCCCGGCGCGGGGCCCGGTGCCCGCTGCCCTGTCGGCGCGGCCGCCTAGGATGATGGGCCAGGAGCTGCCCCGTGGAAGGACCCCCCATGCCCGACATCGCGACCGGCCAGGCGACCCTCTCCGAGGCGAGCGGGGCCGGCGGCGGACTCGACGCCTTCATCGCCGGGCTGCCCAAGGCCGAGCTGCACGTCCACCACGTGGGATCGGCGTCGCCGCGGATCGTCGCCGAACTGGCCGCCCGGCACCCCGACTCGGCGGTTCCGACCGATCCGGCGGCGCTGGCGGACTACTTCAGCTTCCGGGACTTCGCCCACTTCATCCAGGTCTACCTGTCGGTGGTCGACCTGATCAGGGACGCCGAGGACGTCCGGCTGCTCACCTTCGAGGTGGCCAGGGACATGGCCCGGCAGAACATCCGGTACGCGGAACTGACCGTCACCCCGTACTCATCGACCCGGCGCGGCATCCCCGGCGAGGCGTTCATGGCGGCCATAGAGGACGCCAGGAAGGCGGCCGAGAGCGAACTCGGCGTGATACTGCGCTGGTGCTTCGACATCCCCGGTGAGGCGGGTCTGCCGTCGGCGGCGGAGACCGAGCGGCTCGCCCTGGACCTGCGGCCGGAGGGGCTGGTGTCCTTCGGTCTCGGCGGTCCGGAGATCGGCGTGCCGCGCCCGCAGTTCAAGCCGTACTTCGACCGGGCGCGCGCGGCCGGCCTGCACAGCGTGCCGCACGCCGGCGAGACCACCGGGCCGCAGACGATCTGGGACGCGATCAACGAGCTGGGCGCCGAACGCATCGGCCACGGCACCAGCGCCGTCCAGGACCCCCTGCTGCTGGCGTACCTGGCCGAGCACCGCGTCCCGCTGGAGGTCTGCCCGACCTCGAACGTCGCCACGCGGGCGGTGCCCTCGCTGGACGAGCACCCGATCCGGGCGATGGTCGACGCGGGGGTGCTGGTCACGGTGAACAGCGACGACCCGCCGATGTTCGGCACCGACCTCAACCGCGAGTACGCGGTCGCCGCCCGGCTGCTTGAGCTGGACCCGGCGGGGGTCGCGGCGCTGGCGAAGAACGCGGTCGAGGTGTCGTTCCTGGACCCGGCGGGCAAGCGGGCGCTGGCGGCGGAGATCGACGCCTACACCGCGGCCTGGGGGTGACCGGCGGTGGCCGACCTCCGGGTGACGACACAGGCGGTCGCCCACCGCGGCGACCCGTACCACTTCCGCGAGAACACCCTGGCCTCGGTGCGCTCGGCGCTGCTCAAGGGCGCGGACGTGGTGGAGGTCGACGTCAGGACCAGCCGCGACGGGGTGCCGGTGCTGCTGCACGACCCGACGCTGGAACGGCTGTGGGGGTCCGACCGGCCGGTCGCCGAGCTGAGCGCGGCCGAGGTGTTCCTGCTCACCCGCGGCGGGGTGCCGACCCTGGCCGAGGCGCTGGCCGAGCTGGACCGGCACCGCACCGGCCGGCTGCTGCTCGACCTGCCGGACGAGGGGCACACGGCGGCGGCCGCCGTGGCGGCGGTGAAGGCTTCGGGGGCGGCCGACCGGGTCTACTTCTGCGGTGAGCTGCCCGCCATGGTCGCGGTCCGGGTCCTCGACCCGACCGCGGAGATCGCCATGACGTGGAAGACCTCGCGGCGGCCGCCGACATCGCTGCTCGCCGACCTCGGCCCCCGCTGGCTCAACCTCCGCTTCCCGCTGGCCGACTCGCGCACCATCGACCAGGCGCGCGAGGAGGGGCTGCTGGTCGCGGTGTGGACCGCCGACTGGCAGCGCTCCATGGCGCGGCTGGTCCGGCACGGTGTGGACGCGATCACCACCAACCGGCTGGAGACGCTCCAGCGGCTGCTGGCCCGCCACACCGGCTGAGCCCCCGCCGGAACCGCCCCGGCCCGGCCCGGTCGGCGAGGACCGGGCCGGGCGTACGGGGTGCGGGGGCCGGGCGTACGGGGCGGGGGCCGGCCGTACGTGGAGGGAGGCTACGCGTCCAGCGACGTCATGACGTGCTTGATCCGGGTGTAGTCCTCGAAGCCGTACCCGGACAGGTCCTTGCCGTAGCCGGACTGCTTGAAGCCGCCGTGCGGCATCTCGGCGACCAGCGGGATGTGGGTGTTGATCCAGACGCAGCCGAAGTCGAGCCGCTTCGACATCCGCATGGCCCGCCCGTGGTCCTTCGTCCAGACCGATGACGCGAGCGCGTAGTCGACCCCGTTGGCCCACCGCACCGCCTGGTCCTCGTCGGTGAAGGACTGCACGGTGATGACCGGTCCGAAGACCTCGCGCTGGATGATCTCGTCGTCCTGCCGGAGCCCGGAGACCACGGTCGGCGCGTAGAAGTAGCCGCGCTCGCCGACCCGGTGGCCGCCGGTCTCGATCTTGGCGTGCTCGGGCAGCCGCTCGATGAAGCCGCTGACCTGGGCGAGCTGGTTGGCGTTGTTGAGCGGGCCGTAGAGCACGTCCTCGTCGTCGGGCAGGCCGGTCTTGAGGCCGGCCGCGGCCTTGGCCAGGGCCGCGGTGAACTCGTCGTGGATCGACTCCTGCACCAGGACGCGGGTGGCGGCCGTGCAGTCCTGCCCGGCGTTGAAGTAGCCGGCGACCGTGATGTCGTCGACCGCCTTGGCGATGGCCTCGCTGTCGAGGTCGTCGAAGACCACCACCGGCGCCTTGCCGCCCAGCTCCAGGTGGACCCGCTTGACGCCCTTGGCCGCCGCCGCGGCGACCTCGCTACCGGCCCGCACCGAGCCGGTGATCGAGGCCATCGCGGGCACCGGGTGCTCGACCATCAGCCGGCCGGTGTCGCGGTCGCCGCAGATCACGTTGAAGACGCCGGTGGGCAGCACCGAGCCGAGGATCTCGGCGAGCAGCACGGTGGAGGCGGGGGTGGTGTCGGACGGCTTGAGCACCACCGTGTTGCCGGCCGCGAGCGCGGGCGCGAACTTCCAGACGGCCATCATCATCGGGTAGTTCCACGGCGCGACCTGCGCGCACACCCCGACCGGCTCGCGCCGCACGATGGAGGTCATCCCCTCCATGTACTCCCCCGCGGCGCGGCCCTCCAGCATCCGGGCGGCGCCGGCGAAGAACCGGATCTGGTCGACCATCGGCGGGATCTCCTCGCTCGCGGTCAGCCCGAGCGGTTTGCCGGTGTTCTCGCTCTCCGCGGCGATCAGCTCGTCGGCCCGGGCCTCCACCGCGTCGGCGATCTTCAGCAGCGCGCGCTGCCGCTCGGCGGGCGTGCTGTCCCGCCAGCCCGGGAACGCCGCCGCGGCGGCCTCCATCGCCGCGTCGACGTCCGCCTGCCCGGAGAGCGGCGCTTTCGCGTACGCCTCCCCGGTCACCGGGTTGATCACCTCGGTCGTGCGTCCGTCGGCGGCGTCGCGGAATTCTCCGTCGATGTAGTTGCGCAGAGTACGGAGTTCGGTCACGGCGCCAGCTCCCTGATGATGTCCAATGTCCAACTGCTGAGACATCGCCCAGCTTAGCCGGAGGACTGCCGTATTCGACATACCCACCCGGACGAGACAACTGATTCGGTTCCCCAATCCGCTGACCGCGACGAATTTCATCGTCCAAGGCTTGCGTCACCGACGACCTCTCCTGCACAGTGGGGCGCGTGGCAACTCGTGACAGAAACGGCGCTCCGTCCGCCATGGACGCGGTGTCGAAGGCGATCATCGAACAGCTCCAGGAGGACGGCCGCCGCCCGTACGCGGCGATCGGCAAGGCGGTGGGCCTGTCCGAGGCCGCGGTCCGGCAGCGGGTGCAGAAGCTGCTCGACCAGGGGGTCATGCAGATCGTCGCCGTCACCGATCCGCTCACCGTGGGGTTCCGCCGCCAGGCCATGGTCGGCATCAACGTCGACGGCGACATCGACCCGGTGGCCGACTCGCTCGCCGCGCTCGACGAGGTGGAGTACGTGGTGATCACCGCGGGCTCCTTCGACCTCCTGGTGGAGATCGTCTGCGAGGACGACGACCACCTGCTGGAGATGATCAACAAGCGGATCCGCGCGCTGCCCGGCGTGCGGTCGACCGAGAGCTTCGTCTACCTCAAGCTCCGGAAGCAGACCTACACCTGGGGAACCAGATAGCCATGAACGCCAATAACACGGAGCAGTCGAAGCTGTCGAAGACCGCGTACGACCACCTGTGGATGCATTTCACCCGCATGTCGTCGTACGAGAACGCCCCGGTGCCCACCATCGTGCGCGGCGAGGGCACGTACATCTACGACGACCAGGGCAAGCGCTACATCGACGGCCTGTCCGGGCTCTTCGTCGTCAACGCCGGGCACGGCCGCCACGAACTGGCCGAGGCCGCCTACAAGCAGGCGCAGGAGCTGGCCTTCTTCCCGATCTGGAGCTACGCCCACCCCAAGGCCGTCGAACTCGCCGAGCGGCTGGCGCACTACGCGCCCGGCGACCTCAACAAGGTCTTCTTCACCACCGGCGGCGGCGAGGCCGTCGAGACGGCGTGGAAGCTGGCGAAGCAGTATCACAAGCTGACCGGCAACCACACGAAGTACAAGGTGATCTCGCGGGCGGTCGCCTACCACGGCACCCCGCAGGGCGCGCTGTCCATCACCGGACTGCCGAGCCTCAAGGCGCCGTTCGAGCCGCTGGTGCCCGGTGCGCGCAAGGTGCCCAACACCAACATCTACCGGGCGCCGATCCACGGCGACGACCCGGAGGCGTTCGGCCGCTGGGCCGCCGACCAGATCGAGCAGCAGATCCTCTTCGAGGGCCCGGAGACGGTCGCCGCGGTCTTCCTGGAGCCGGTGCAGAACGCCGGCGGCTGCTTCCCGCCGCCGCCCGGCTACTTCCAGCGGGTCCGCGAGATCTGCGACCGGCACGACGTGCTGCTCGTCTCCGACGAGGTGATCTGCGCGTTCGGCCGGCTCGGCACCATGTTCGCCTGCGACAAGTTCGACTACGTGCCCGACATGATCACCTGCGCCAAGGGCATGACCTCCGGCTACTCGCCGATCGGCGCGTGCATCGTCTCGGACCGGGTGGCGGAGCCCTTCTACCGGGGCGACACCACCTTCCTGCACGGCTTCACCTTCGGCGGTCACCCCGTCTCCGCCGCCGTCGCCCTGACCAACCTCGACATCTTCGAGCGCGAGCACCTCAACCGACACGTCCTGGACAACGAGGGCGCCTTCTTCGACACCCTGAAGAAGCTGCACGACCTGCCGATCGTGGGTGACGTCCGCGGCGACGGCTACTTCTACGGCATCGAACTGGTCAAGGACAAGGCGACCAAGGAGACGTTCACCGACGAGGAGACCGAACGGGTCCTGTACGGCTTCCTGTCCAAGGCGCTCTTCGACAACGGCCTCTACTGCCGGGCCGACGACCGGGGCGACCCCGTCGTGCAGTTGGCGCCGCCGCTCATCTCCGACCAGGCGCTCTTCAACGACATCGAGGGGATCCTGCGCGGCGTGCTGACCGAGGCGTGGACCAAGCTCTGAGCAGAGCTGAGCTGACCCGGTCTGGCCTGGCCTCACCCGGCCGGGCCCGCCGGTCGCGGAAAGGGCCGTCCGGGTCAACCGGCCGCCGCGCCTGCGGGCCCGCGCCCCGCCGGGCTGGCTACGGTTCCGGGAGTGACCCGCCCACCCCGGAGCTCGCGCCACGCAGTGCGGCGTTCTTCGCCACCCGCTGCCGGACCTGCCGAGGGGAACGACTCGCGGAAGGTACGGCATGGTGGCCCCGCCCGACAACGACGTTCTCTGGGCCCGCGCCCTGCGCCACTCCCACCAGGGCTCGCCCGCCCTGCTCGGTGTCTCGATCGACGTCAGGGCCGGTGAGATCCTCGCCGTCACCGGGGCGCGCGGCGCCGGCAAGACCACGCTGCTGCACTGCCTGTCCGGACAGCTCGTCCCGGACGAGGGCGAGGTCTGGTTCACCACCGCGGCCGTGCACACCCTCTCCGAGCCGGCCAGGGAGGCGCTGCGCCGGGAGCGCTTCGGCTGGGTCGGCCCCGGGCCGCAACTGCTGCCCGAGCTGACCGCGTGGGAGAACGCGGCGCTGCCGCTGCTGATGCGCGGCGACGGCCACCGCGCCTCGAAGGCGGCGACCCAGGAGTGGCTGGAGCGGCTCGACATCGGCGACATCGCCGACCGCAGGCCCGCCGAACTGCTCCAGTCCCAGCGCCAGCGGATCGCCGTCGCACGGGCCCTGGTCACCGGGCCCGACGTGGTCTTCGCCGACGAGCCCACCGCGTCGCTGCACCGCGCCGACCGCGCCCACATGCTGCGCACCCTGACCGGCGCGGCCCGTTCGCACGGCATCGCGGTGGTGCTCACCGGCAGCGATCCGGAGATCGTGCGGCAGTCCGACCGTGTCGCCACCCTGGTCGACGGCCGCTGCGGCACCGGGACGCCGCTGCGCGAACGCGACCTCGCCGACACCTCCCCGGCCGCCGTATGAGGCCGGCGCCGACGCCCACGGTGACCCCGGTGGCACCCGACCCGGCAGCCGCCCCGGCACCCGCCGCGCCGCCCCCCGCGACCCGGCCCCGCCTCCGCCGCGTCCCGGTGGAGGCGGTGGCCGCGTGCTGAGCCTGCGGGTGCTGCGCGGCAGCCGCCCCGCCGCCCTCGGCCGGTGGGCCGGGGTGGCCGCGGCCTCGGCGGGCACCGGGCTGCTGCTGCTCTCCTCCCTCGGCTGGGCGCTGGCACACCCCGAGCACGGGACATCGGACGCGTTCATCCGGCTCGGCTGGTGCGTGGTGCCGGTCGCGGCGGCCGTCCAACTGGCCGTGGCGGTCGGCCGGGCGCAGCCCGTCGACTGGCCGCGGGCCGCACTGAGCGCGGCCGGGCTCGGCCGCACCGGGCTGATCATGCTGGCCGCGGCGACCACCTCCCTGGTCTGCGCGGCCGGCAGCGTGCTCGCCTTCCTGGTCTTCCTCACGTTGCGCGGCGACATCACCGGCGTGCCGTTCGACGGGGTCGGTCCCGGGCTGCTGGCCGCGGGTAAGCCGCTGCCGCTGGCCGGCGCGGTCACCCTGCTCGCGCTGGTACCGGCCGTATCGGCGCTCTGCACCGCGGCCCGGGTTCGTCCGGCGACCGCACCCGCGCGCGACATGCCCCGCGGCCTGCCGTGGGGAGTGGCCCTCACCGCCATCGGCCTGGCCGTCGAGGTGACCGCCACCGGGGGGCAGGCCCTGCCGCTGCCCAGCGGCCTCGGCTCGATCCCGCCGGGCGCGGCCGGCGGCTGGGCGATCACCAGCGTCGGGATGACGGTGGCCGGCCCCGGCCTGGTCTTCGGCAGCGGCCGGTTGCTCTCCAGCCATCACCCGGGCGCGCTGCGCCTGCTGGCCGGGCGCACCCTCCAGTACGAGTCCCGCGCCATCGGGCACCCCCTGGGCCTGCTCTGCGCCACCGGCTCCGCGGCCCTTGCCGCCTACGGCCTCCAGCACACCAGCGGCCACTCCCTGGGCCCCGTCACCCTCTTCGCGGCGTCTCTCATCGCGGCGTGCGTCGCCGCATCCGCGGCGCTCACCCTCTGGCAGACCAGGCGCGACCGCGACGAAGCGCTCTCCGCCTTCCACGACATGGCCGCCTCCCCCAACCTCCTGCGCGCCGCCGTGGCGGTGCGCGCCACCGCCCTCGTGGCGGCCCTGCTCCCCGCCACCCTGCTGGTGGCCGCCCTCTCCTCCGCCCCCACCCACTGAGGCCCACCGCATGCCGGGACATGACGACGCGACCGCAGGGGCTATCGTGCTGGACGTGCCTGCCGAGACGCCTTCCGCCCACGTACCCGCGACCCCTGCGCCCGGCGACGGTGAACTGCCGCCCGCCGAGCCGGAGCCGCGGCCGGAACCACCGCGGGAGCCGCGGCCGGAGCCCGGTCCTGGCGAGCCCGGCGTCGGGCGGTCGGCCCGGGGCGCCGGGCGCGACTCCGGGCAGGGGCCGGGGCGGGGCTCGCGGGAGATCGAGACGCTGGAGCGGTTCGACCACGTCGCGGTCACCGGCTCCCTGGCCGGGTACCGCGTACAGGCGGTGGACCTCACCGAGCGCACCTTCGCCCTCCTGGTCGCCGACACGGCGGAGGCCGTCTTCCTCGGCTGCCGTATGGAACCGCAGGCCCTCGCCCATGTACGGGCCAATGGCGCGCTGGTCTTCCCGCCGGTGCCCGACCTGCCCTTCGATCCCTACCGGGCGCGGCTGTACTCCCCCGGCGAGCTCTACGCGGGCCTGGCCGGCCTCGACGAGGGCGAGGGCGGTTACCCGGAGACGCCCGACGCCCTGACCTACCGCTGGTTCCAGCGGACCGCCGCCGACGGCGACATACTCGCCTCGATGCTGCGGTCGATCCACGACGACGCCGTCTCCGACGCCCTCGACGAACACCTGCGCGGCAAGCGTGTGGTGGGTGTGATGGGCGGTCACGCCATGGAGCGCGGCACCGACGCCTACGCGGGCGCCGCCCGTCTCGGCCGCGAACTGGTCCGCGAGGGTCTCACGGTGGCGACCGGCGGCGGCCCGGGCGCGATGGAGGCCGCCAACTTCGGCGCGTACGCGGCCCCGTACGACGATCTGATGCTCGGCAAGGCGCTCGCGGTGCTGGCCGCATCCCCCTCCTTCCGCCCGTCGGTGGGCGCCTGGGCATCGGCCGCGCTGGCCGTACGCGATCGGTGGCCGGACGGCGGCCCCTCGTACGGGCTGCCGACGTGGTTCTACGGTCATGAGCCGCCGAACGCCTTCGCCGGGCACATCGCGAAGTTCTTCGCCAACGCCACCCGGGAGGACGGCCTGCTCTCCCGCTGCACGGCGGGCGTCGTCTTCCTGCCCGGCGCGGCCGGCACCGTCCAGGAGGTCTTCGACGCGGCGACCCCGAACTACTACGCGTCGCGGGGCGAGCCGGCCCCGATGGTGCTGGTCGACCAGGAGCACTGGACGAGCCGGCTGCCGGTCTGGCCGCTGCTGCGGAGCCTCGCGGCGGACCGGTCGATGGCGCGGCGGATCGCCCTGGTCGACAGCGTGGCCGAGGTACCGGCCGCGCTGGCCGAACTCAGCGCCTGAGTCCCGGGCCAACACCCCGCGCTCCGGACTGAAGGTCGGGGGCCGGGGTCTCCGGCGCCCCCGTGCGCCCCGGAGACCCCGGTGTCCCGGCCCCTTGGGCGTCAGCCGGCCCGGACGGGCCGGCTGACACGGGGCCTACGGAAGTGCGGACTGCCCGGGGGCGCGAAACTCATCGGCCGGCCGGTCACCCGGCGGTGCCCCGAGGACGACGATGTCCTCGGCCGCGAAGGTGACGCCGACCCGCGCGCCCTCGTCGGGGGCGTCGCGCAGCGCGCATTCGGCCTCCAGCGTCGGGCCGCGTTCGGGTCGCAGCAGGACGGCGACATGGCCGCCGCGGAAGGTGCGGGCGAGGACTTCGCACACCGGGCCGTCGCCGGTGGGCCCGAGCCGCACCCCGGTGGGCCGGATCAGCAGCCGGCAGGGGCCGGCCGGGGTGCCGCCGGGGACGGGCAGCCTGCCCCACACGGAGTTCGCGCCGACCGCAGCGTCCTGGCCCCCACCGTCACCCGCGCTGTCGACCACGGCGTCCACGATGTTGTCGAAGCCGAGGAAGCGGGCCACGAACTCCGAGGCGGGCCGCTGCCAGACCTCGAGCGGCGTACCGGACTGGGCGATGCGGCCGTCCCGCATCACCACGACCCGGTCGGCGAGCGCGAAGGCCTCGCCCTGGTCGTGGGTGACGGCCAGCACGGTGGTGCCCAACCGGCCGAAGAGCCGGCGCAGTTCCACCACGAGCCGTTCGCGGAGCGAGCGGTCGAGCTGGCCCAGCGGCTCGTCGAGCATCAGCAGCCGCGGCTCGGGGGCGAGCGCCCGGGCGAGGGCGACGCGTTGCTGCTCGCCGCCGGAGAGCGTCGCGACCGCGCGGCGGCCGGCGCCCGGCAGCCCCACCAGGTCCAGGAGTTGGGCCACCAGCAGGTCGCGCGGCCCGCGGGCCATCTTGTGCATCCGCGGTCCGAAGGCGACGTTGCCCGCCACGTCGCGCTGCGGGAAGAGCTGGTGGTCCTGGAACATCAGGCCGAGCCCGCGCCGGTGCGCGGGCACCGCCTTCTGGTCGGCGCCGTCGAGCAGGATCCGGCCGCCGTCGAGCGGCTGGAGTCCGGCGACCGCCCGCAGCAGCGTGGACTTGCCGCTGCCGCTGGGGCCGAGCACACAGACGATCTCGTGCGCGGCCACCTGGAGGTCCACCGAGTCGAGGGCGGCGCGCGACCCGAACCGTACGGTCACGGCGTCCAGTTCGAGCAGCGGGTGCGCTCCGGGGCCTGGCTGGTCGGGCCGGTCGGGCCCGGGATCGGGATCGGGCCGGTCAAGCGGCTGAGACGGCATCCAGTGCCCCTTTCGGCGTCTTCCGCGCCGGTCTGACGGCAGGCCGGGCCTCCGCGGCGCGTCGGCCGGCGGCCTGGGACATCGCCGTCCGCGCGGCGGTCGGTTGAGGTCTCGGCACTAGAACTCCCCCGCGGTGTCGGTGGTCCTGAGGTTCTCCAGGATCAGCAGCGAGGCGGCGCACACCAGCATCAAGATGGTGCTCAGCGCCATCGCCTGGCCGTAGTTGGCGGCGCCGGCCCGGCCGAGCAGCCGGGACACGGCGACCGGGAGGGTCGGGCTGTCGGGGCGGGCGATGAAGACCGTCGCCCCGAACTCGCCGAGCGACACCGCGAAGGCGAACCCGGCGGCGATGCCCAGCGCCCGCCCCACAAAGGGCAGTTCGACCTCCCGCCAGACCCGCGGCGGCGACGCGCCCAGTACCGCCGCCGCCTCCCGCAGCCGGTGGTCGACCGCGCGCAGCACCGGCAGCATCACCCGTATCACGAAGGGCACCCCGACCAGGGCCTGGGCGAGCGGCACCAGCAGCCACGAGTCGCGCAGATCGAGCGGCGCCTTGTCGAGGGTGATCAGGAAGCCGAAGCCGACGGTGACCGCCGAGGTGCCGAGCGGCAGCATCAGCAGCGCGTCGAAGCCGCGGACCAGCCGCCCGGCCCGGCGGACCAGGGCCGCCGCGGCGAGCCCGCCGACGAGCAGCGCGATGACGGTGGCGACGGCGGCGTACCGCAGCGAGTTCCCCACCGTCTGCAGCGGCGGCACGAGGAAGGTACCCCCGTCGGCCGAGGTCAGGGCGCGGTAGTAGCCGAACCCGTAGCCGCCGGGGACGTCCAGCGAGCGGGCGACGAGGACACCGAGCGGCAGCAGGATCAGCACGCCGATCGTCGCCAGCACGGCGGCCAGCAGCACGCGTTCACCGCCGCGCGGGCGGTGCGCGGTGCCGCCGGCGTCCACCAGCCGCAGGGTCGCCTCGCGGCGCCGTACGGTCCCGGCGTGCACGGCGAGGATCGCGGCCACCGCGGCGAGCTGGAGCAGCGTCAGCACGGCGGCGGTCGGCAGGTCGAGAAGCTCCGCGGTCTGCCGGTAGATCTCGACTTCGAGCGTGGAGTACGTGGGTCCGCCGAGGATCTGGATCACGCCGAACGAGGTGAAGGTGAAGAGGAACACCATCAGCGCGGCGGCGGCCACCGAAGGTCCCAGCGCGGGCAGCGTCACCCGCCGCCAGGCCGCGAGCCGGCCGGCGCCGAGCATCCGGGCGGCTTCCTCCTGCCGCGGGTCGAGCTGCGCCCACAGGCCGCCGACGGTGCGCACCACCACCGCGTAGTTGAAGAAGACATGCGCGACGAGGATCGCCCACACACTGGTGTCGAGCCGCAGGCCCAGCAGGTCGTCGGTGAAGCCGCCGCGGCCGAGCAGCGCGAGGAAGGCGGCGCCGGCCACCACGGTGGGCAGCACGAACGGCACGGTGACGACCGCGCGCAGCAGCTTCCGGCCCGGGAAGTCCAGCCGCGCGAAGACGTAGGCGCCGGGCAGCGCGAGGGCCAGGGTCAGCGCGGTGGAGGCGGCGGCCTGCCAGCAGGTGAACCACAGCACGTGCCGGATCGCCGCGTCACCGAGCACGTCCTTGACCGGGCTCAGCCGCCAGTGGCCGCCCTGGTGCAGGCCGCGGCCGACGATCGAGGCGACCGGGTAGGCGAAGAAGACGGCGAAGAAGGCGAACGGCGGGGTCATCAGGCCGAGCCGGATCAGGGTGGCGCGGCGGGGGCGGTGCGGGCGGCGGGCGGGGTGGGCGCCGTCCGGGCGGTCCGGGCCGTCATGGCGGGGCCGCTCGGGTGTTCCGGTCCCCGGGGTCCCCGGGGTCGCCAGGTCCGCCGCCGGGCCGCCGACCGGGTCCGTGACCGTGTCCGGGGCCGCCGCGCCGGCCGCCCCGTCGGCCCCCCCGGTCAGAGGACGATCGAGGTCCATGCCTTCACCCAGTCGTCCCGCTTGGCCGCGATCGTGTCGGGCGCCAGGGTCGTGGGGTGGTCGATCTTCGCGCCGTACTTGGTGAACACCTCGGGCTCGGCGGCGCCCTCGCGCACCGGGTCCACGTACATCTCGAGCGGCATGTCCTGCTGGAACGTCTTGCCGATCATGAAGTCGATCAGCGCCTTGCCGCCCGCGGTGTTCTTGGCGCCGTGCAGCAGTCCGGCGAACTCGATCTGCCGGAAGCAGGTACCGGTGGACACCCCGACCGGGGACTGCGCGGGCTCCGGGCTGACGCCGACCACCTCGGCGGGCGGGCTGGAGGCGTAGGAGACGACCAGCGGCCGGTCGCCCTTGGCCTTCTTGCCGGCCCCCGAGCCGGAGAAGCTCTCGTTGTACGCCTGCTCCCAACTGTCGACGACCTGCACGCCGTTCTTCTTGAGCTGCTTCCAGTACGCCGGCCAGCCCCCGTCGCCGTAGGTGGCCACGCTGCCGAGCAGGAACGCCAGGCCCGGGGACGAGGTGCTGACGTTCTCGGTGACCAGCAGGTTCTTGTACGCGGGCTTCACCAGGTCGGCGAAGGTCTGCGGCGGGGCGAGCTTGTGCCCGGTGAAGTAGGCCCGGTCGTAGTTGACGCAGACGTCGCCGGAGTCGATCGGGGTCACCCGGTGCCGGGTCGCGTCCAGTTGGACGTCGGAGGCCACCTGGTCGAGATCCTTGGCGGTGTACGGGTCGAAGAGGCCGTTGTCCAGGGCGCGGGAGAGCAGGGTGTTGTCAACCCCGAAGAAGACGTCGCCGCGCGGGTGGTCCTTGGTGAGGATCGCCTGGTTGACGGCGGCGCCCGCGTCGCCGCCGCGCAGCACCTTGACGGTGTAGCCCGTCTCCTTGGTGAACTCCGCGAGCACCTGCTTGGAGGCGGCGAAGGAGTCGTGGCTGACCAGGGTGACGGTGGTGGACTTCTTGCCCTCGCCGGCCGCGGAGTCGCCGGCGCCCGAGCCGGACCCGGAGCCGCCGCCGCAGGCGGCGAGGACGGTGGCACCCGCGGTGGCGAGGACGAGCGCGCCGATGGCACGCCGACGAACGGTCTTCATCTGCTGACTCCCTACGCCGGTATGACCCGGATCAGGTTGGAGGGTCTGCGGCTTCGGGGGCCGCACTCTCAGCGCCGTCTCAGGCGCTCCCCTGTCGGAATGTTCATTTGTCCGACCGCACGCTATCAGCCGGGTGGAACCCGCAGGTCAGCGGGTGGTGTCGGGCCGCGGCGGCGGATGGCGGCGGATCCGGCGGGTCAGCGCTCGCTCGCGGCGAGCTGGCCGCAGGCGCCGTCGATCTCCTGGCCCCGGGTGTCCCGTACGGTCACCGGCACACCGTGCGCCTCCAGGGCGGCGACGAACGCCCGCTCATCCTCGGGACGGGAGGCCGTCCACTTGGAGCCGGGCGTCGGGTTGAGCGGGATCAGATTGACGTGCACCCGGTGGTTCTTGAGCAGCCTGCCCAGCCGGTCGGCCCGCCAGGCCTGGTCGTTGATGTCGCGGATCAGCGCGTACTCGATCGAGATCCGGCGGCCGGAGACCTCGGCGTAGTGCCAGGCCGCGTCGAGCACCTCGCGGACCTTCCAGCGGGTGTTGACCGGGACGAGGGTGTCGCGCAGCTCGTCGTCGGGGGCGTGCAGCGAGACCGCGAGGCGGCACTTGAAGCCCTCGTCGGCGAACCGGTACATCGCCGGGACCAGGCCGACCGTGGAGACGGTGATGCCGCGCTGCGACAGGCCCAGGCCGTCGGGCTCCGGATCGGTGAGGCGGCGGATGGCGCCGACCACCCGCTTGTAGTTGGCGAGCGGTTCGCCCATGCCCATGAAGACGATGTTCGACAGCCGGGTGGGTCCGCACTTGTCGGCCTGGCCGCCATTTCCGGCCTGGCCGCCCGGTTGCAGGCCGCCGGACGGCATCTCCATCTCGCCGTCCCGCAGCGTGCGCATGCCGGCCACGATCTGGTGCACGATCTCGGCGGTCGACAGGTTGCGGTCGAGGCCGGCCTGTCCGGTGGCGCAGAAGGGGCAGTTCATCCCGCAGCCGGCCTGGGAGGAGATGCACATGGTGACCCGGTCCGGATACCGCATCAGCACCGACTCGACCAGCGTCCCGTCGAAGAGCCGCCACAGTGTCTTACGGGTGTCCCCGTCGTCGCACGAGGCGTGCCGGACCACGGTCATCAGCTCCGGCAGCAGGTCCTCGGCCAGCTTCCCCCGCGACGCGGCCGGTATGTCCGTCCACGCGGCCGGGTCGTCGGCATATCGCGCGAAGTAGTGCTGCGAAAGCTGCTTCGCCCGGAACGGCTTCTCCCCGAGCGCGGCCACCGCCTCCTTCCGCTCCGCGGGCGAAAGGTCGGCAAGGTGCCGCGGCGGCTTCTTGGCTCCGCGCGGCACGGCAAAGGTGAGTTCTCCGGGCACAGGCATGATGCCTCCCAGTGTCGCAGACCCGCGGCGGTGTCCCGGTCGGCGGCTTCGGCGCCTTCCCCGGACGGGCGGGCGGTCAGCCCTGGCCGACGAAGATGACCAGGAGGAGCCAGACCACGGGGGCCGTCGGCAGCATGGAGTCCAGGCGGTCCATGATGCCGCCGTGGCCGGGCAGCAGGGTGCCCATGTCCTTGATGCCGAGGTCGCGCTTGATCATGGATTCGCCGAGGTCGCCGAGGGTGGCGCTGATGGCGGCGGCGAGGCCGAGGATGACGCCCTGCCACCAGTGGCCGTCGTCGACGAGGAACCGCAGGAGCAGGGCGCCGGCGATCATGGCGAAGGCGATCGCGCCGATCAGGCCCTCGCGGGTCTTGCCGGGGCTGATGCGGGGCGCGAGTTTGTGGCTGCCGAAGCGCCAGCCGACCGCGTACGCACCGGTGTCCGAGACCACGGTGAGGATGAGGAAGGCGAGAACCCGCCGGGGGCCGTCGTCCGCGGCCAGCATCATCACCACGAAGGTGGCGAGGAAGGGGACGTAGAAGACGGTGAAGACGCCCGCGGTGACGTCCCGCAGATAGTCCTCGGGCGGCCGCGCCATCCGCCAGACCAGGACGGCGAGCGCGGTGAGCGCCGTGGCGACCCAGGCGCCGTCCGCGCCGCTGACGTAACCGGCGATCACCATCGCCACCCCGCCGGCCGCGATCGGGATCAGCGGCGCGTGGATGTCCTTGCGTTCGGCGAGCCGGGAGGTCAGCTCCCACACGCCGATCACGACGGCGACCACCACCACGCCGACGAAGATCGCCTTGACGATGAAGAGCGAGGCGATGATGACCACGCCGAGTCCGACACCGACCCCTATCGCCGCCCGCAGGTTGCGGCCCGCTGACTTCTTGGCGGGGGCGGGCTGCGGCTGCTCCGAGGGCGGCGGGGGTGACGGCATGGAAGGAGTCTTCCTCCTGACGCCGGTCCCCGCCGGGGAACCCGCCGGATACGGAGTGCCCACCGCCTGGCCGGCGCGTGGCGAAGCGCCCCAGGAAGAGTCGTTCACGGAGCTTCGCCTCGCGTCGTCGTCGTTGCCGATATCCATCGCCTATCGGTGGCTACCGGCAGTTGTCGGTGGTGGTCGCTGGGGGACGGTGGGTGTCACTGGGGGTCGCTGGCAGGCCCTGTGCCATGGCCCGGAGGGGTCGGATCGGTCAGACCTCGAGCAGCTCCGCTTCCTTGTGCTTGAGCAGCTCGTCCACCTGCGCCACGTACTTCGCGGTGGTGTCGTCCAGTTCCTTCTCCGCGCGGCGCACCTCGTCCTCGCCGGACTCGCCGTCCTTGACGAGCTTGTCGAGGGTCTCCTTGGCCTTGCGGCGGATGCTGCGGATGGAGATCTTGGCGTCCTCGCCCTTGGTCTTGGCGACCTTGATGTATTCCCGGCGGCGCTCCTCGGTGAGCTGCGGGAAAACCACCCGGATGATGCGGCCGTCATTGCTCGGGTTGACGCCGAGGTCGGACTTGCGGATCGCCTCCTCGATATTGCGCAGGCTGCTGCTGTCGAAGGGGGTGATCACCGCCATCCGCGGCTCGGGCACCGAGAAGGAGGCGAGCTGGTTGATCGGGGTGATGGCGCCGTAGTACTCGGCCACGATCTTGTTGAACATCGCCGGGTGCGCACGGCCCGTCCGGATCGCCGCGAAGTCGTCCTTGGCGACGATGACGGCCTTCTCCATCTTCTCCTCGGCTTCGAGGAGGGTCTCTTCAATCACCATGTGCTCCTGGTTCTCAGAAGGCAGAGCCATCGAGTCGGGGTCCCTGCGCGCGTCTTCCCTGCACGGTGTCCGACCGGCAGCGTGTTGTCCATCCCCGGTCCGGGCAAGCCGTCGGCAGGTCCGGTGTCGGGTCCGGTGTCATGTCACGTATCAGAGCTCCGGGCCGCCATCACGCCCGAGTGCCTTGGTCATTGACCAGCGTGCCGATCTTCTCACCCTTGACGGCCCGCGCGATGTTGCCCTCGGCGAGCAGCTCGAAGAACAGGATCGGCAGCTTGTTGTCCTGGCAGAGGGTGATGGCGGTGAGGTCGGCGACCCGCAGGTCGCGGGAGATGACCTCGCCGTACTCCAGCGCGTCGAACTTGACCGCGTCGGGGTTGAGCTTGGGGTCGGAGTCGTAGACACCGTCCACGCCGTTCTTGCCCATGAGCATGGCCGCGGCCTCGATCTCCAGGGCCCGCTGGGCGGCGGTGGTGTCGGTGGAGAAGTAGGGCATGCCCATACCGGCGCCGAAGATCACCACCCGGCCCTTCTCCAGGTGCCGGACGGCGCGCAGCGGGATGTACGGCTCGGCGACCTGGCCCATGGTGATGGCGGTCTGCACCCGGGTCTCGATGCCCTCCTTCTCCAGGAAGTCCTGGAGGGCCAGGCAGTTCATCACCGTGCCGAGCATGCCCATGTAGTCGGAACGGGCCCGGTCCATGCCGCGCTGCTGGAGTTCGGCACCGCGGAAGAAGTTGCCGCCGCCCACCACGAGGGCGATCTCGTAGCCGTCCCTGACGACCGCGGCGATCTCCCTGGCGATGGTGTGCACGACGTCGGGATCGACGCCGAGGCCCCCTCCTCCGGCGAACGCCTCGCCGGACAGCTTCAGCAGAAAGCGGCGGTGCGCGGCACCACTACGGGCGCCGGCCCCGGTGTCGTGGGGCTGGTCGGCTCGGGCCTTGTCGGCGGCATCGTCCATTGCGGATCTCCTCGTGCACGTACAAAGGAGGCCATTGCCGGGGGTCCTTATGGGGTCCCTGAACGGCAATGGCCTCCTCGTCACATCTGCGGCCGGCCGGCGGGCGGCCGACCGCGTACGACCCTAGCGGGGCCGTCGGACATTCGTCGGCCAGACGCCCCCGGGCGGGGGGTCTGCCGCCGCTGCGGTTCAGACGCCGACGCGGAACCGGGCGAAGCGCTTGAGCGTGACACCGGCCTCGTCGAGCACCTTCTGGACGGTCTTCTTGGCGTCCTTGGCGAAGGACTGCTCCAGGACGACGTTCTCCTTGAAGAAGCCGTTGACCCGTCCTTCGACGATACGCGCCAAGGCGGCCTCGGGCTTGCCCTCCTCGCGGGCGGTGGCCTCGGCGACCCGGCGCTCGTTCTCCACCGTCTCGGCGGGGATCTCGTCACGGGTCAGGAAGGTCGGGGAGAACGCCGCGATGTGCTGGGCGACGTCCTTGGCGGTCTGGGCGTCCGCCTTGTCCAGCTCGACCAGCACGCCGACCTGCGGCGGCAGGTCCGGGCTGGTGCGGTGCAGGTAGGAGGCGACGTAACCGTCGGTGAACTGGGCGAAACGGTCCAGCACGATCTTCTCGCCGAGGGTGGCGTTGGCCTCGTCCACAAACGCCTGGACGGTCTGGCCGTCCTTGATCTCGGAGGAGAGCAGCGCCTCGATGCCGGCCGGCTTGGTGGCGGCGGCGTGCTCGGCGATGGCGTTGGCGACGACGATGAACTTGTCGCCCTTGGCGACGAAGTCGGTCTCGCACTTCAGCTCGACGAGGACGCCCTCGGAGTTGTCGGCGGCGATCAGGGAGACGACAGCGCCGTTGGAGGCCGAGCGGCCCTCGCGCTTGGTGACGCCCTTCTGGCCCTTGACGCGGAGGATCTCGACGGCCTTGTCCAGGTCGCCTTCGGCCTCGGTGAGGGCGTTCTTGCAGTCCATCATGCCCGCGGCGGTGAGCTCGCGGAGCTTCTTGACGTCGGCGGCGGTGAAGTTCGCCATGGGTTTTGGTCTCTTCCCGAATGGTCGGTGGATCTACGGGTCAACGGCGGGGGCGTGGGCCCCCGCCGTCGTCACGCGTGTTTCTCGTTGTGCGCGGCATGCGCGGCGTTCCGTCGTACACCTCGCGCGGCGGCCGGTCGTCAGGACGACCGGCCGCCGGACGCGGGCCGGAAGGCTCAGGCCTGCTCGCTGTCGCCCTCGGTGGCCGGGGTGGCCTCGGCGGCCGGAGCGGCCTCCTCGGCGGCGGGCGCCTCGGCGGCGGCCGGGGTCTCGGCGGCTTCGGTGGCGGGTGCCTCCTCAGCGGCCGGAGCCTCGGTCGCGGCGGCCTCGGTGGCGGCCTCAGCGGCGGGGGCGTCGCCCTCGTCCGTCTTCTTCTCGCCCTCCAGGAGGTCTCGCTCCCACTCGGCGAGCGGCTCGGCGACGCCTTCGGCCTTCTTGTCGTTCAGCGCGGCGCCGGACCGGGAGATCAGGCCCTCGGCGACCGCGTCGGCGATCACGCGGGTGAGCAGCGTGACGGAACGGATCGCGTCGTCGTTACCCGGGATCTTGTAGTCGACCTCGTCGGGGTCGCAGTTGGTGTCGAGGATCGCGACGACCGGGATACGGAGCTTGCGCGCCTCACCGACGGCGATGTGCTCCTTCTTGGTGTCCACGATCCAGACGGCGCTGGGCACCTTCTGCATCTCGCG
The DNA here is from genome assembly GCF_045039895.1 of Streptomyces sp. NBC_01190. Classification (NCBI taxonomy): domain Bacteria; kingdom Bacillati; phylum Actinomycetota; class Actinomycetes; order Kitasatosporales; family Streptomycetaceae; genus Streptomyces; species Streptomyces sp. NBC_01190. The sequence goes on along the minus strand of NZ_CP108580.1, from coordinate 6,150,252 downwards.
GATACCGCCGAGGGTCTTCTCCAGCTTCTCCTTCTCGCGGGAGAGGACCAGCAGCTCCTTCTTGGTGAGGCCGGAGGCGGCCACATCGGCGAAGTCGATCTCCTCAAGCTCCTTGAGGCGCTGCAGCCGCTTGTAGACGGTGGAGAAGTTGGTGAGCATGCCGCCCAGCCAGCGCTGGTTGACGTACGGCATGCCGACGCGGGACGCCTGCTCGGCGATGGCCTCCTGCGCCTGCTTCTTGGTGCCGACGAACATGATGGAGCCGCCGTGCGCGACGGTCTCCTTGACGAACTCGTAGGCGCGGTCGATGTACGACAGCGACTGGAGCAGGTCGATGATGTAGATGCCGTTGCGCTCGGTGAAGATGAAGCGCTTCATCTTCGGGTTCCAGCGACGGGTCTGGTGCCCGAAGTGGACGCCGCTCTCCAGCAGCTCCCGCATCGTGACGACGGCCATGGCCGTACTCCTTGATGTACTCGGTTATCGCGACCACCGGACGGCGGTCGCGCCTGACGTCCCGGCGCGCCGTACCACGAGGGACCGAGGGGCGCGGCCACCACCCCTGAACGGGGGTTTGGTGGCGGGGCGTGCGAAGTCGATCCGGTGACCCGAATCGCCATAGGAAGTGTACGGGACCCGTGGAGCACCAGGCGACACCCGAGTTGTCCACAGGCCGCCGACCAAGATCATCGCGGTCGCCCCCGCATCCGCCATCGTGGAGCCATGACCTTCACGACGATGTGGTTGACCGTCCTCGCGGCCTCGCTCCTCGCCGCCGCGCCCGGCACCCCCCTCGGCCCGGCTCTCGGCACCGCCCCGGCCCGGGGGTGCGCGCGGGCACGCTGCTGGCCGGTGGCGGGACCGGGAGCGCGGGGCCGGCCGCTGGTGCTGCGGACCTTCGAGCCGCCTGCGACACCCTGGGCGGCCGGACACCGCGGCGTGGACTTACGGGCCGGCCCCGGCCGGCCGGTGCGGGCCGCCGCCGCGGGCGAGGTGATCTTCGCCGGCCCGGTCGGCGGCACCCCGGTCGTGGTGATCCGGCTCTCCGCCGAGCTCCGCGTCACCTACGAACCGGTCCGCGGCACCCTCCCGGTCGGCACAGCGGTCACCCCCGGCCAGCCCGTGGGAACCCTGAGCGGCGCCCTTTCGCACTGCCCGACCCCCTGCCTCCACTGGGGCCTGCTGCGCGGCGACACCTACGAAGACCCACTGACCCTGCTACCGGCCGCCCTCCGCCGCGCCGAACCCTCCCGGCTGCTCCCCCTGGGCAAGGCACGGACATGGGGGCGCCCCGGCACGGGATGACCAACCCGGTACGGGATGACCGGGAGACCAGCGGACGGGCGGCTCGTGGGGCTCGTGGGGCTCAGGGTGAGACGCCGTGCAGGGCCATGGCGACCGCGGCTTCGATGATGCGGTCGGGGTGTTCGGCGGCGGCGAGTTCGATGCGGCGGACGGCGGCGTCGACGGTGCCCTGGAGCAGCATGGCGACCAGTCGGGGTTCGGCGTGGCCGAGGTCGGAGAGGGCGGCGACGACCATGGCGATCAGACCGCCGTGCGCGGCGCGGATCTTCTCCCGGGCGCCGGCGTCGAGTTCGCCGGCCGAGATGGCGACGACGGCGCGGTGCCTGCGGTCGCCGACGAGCGAGAGCTGGGTGCGGACATACGCCTCGATCTTGGCCTGCGGGGTGTCCGCGTTCTCCATCGCGGCCTCCACCTCGGCGGCCCAGACGGGGAGGTCCACCGCGCAGAGCTCCTCGACCACGGCGGCGCGGGAGCGGAAGTACTCATAGACCGAGGAGCGTGCCAGCCCGGTGCGCTCGGCGAGGGCCGGGAAGGTGAGGGCTTCCGTGCCGCCCTCGGAGAGCAGCGCGCGGGCGGCGTCCAGCAGGGCGCGGCGCTGCATCGTCCGGTGTTCGGCCACCGAGGCCGCTCGAATCCTGGGCATTGCTCCACTGTAGACAGTCGGTCCAGGGCTCAGCGGCCCACGTCGGCGAGCTTTGCCCGTAGTTGGAGCACCGACTTGGTGTGGATCTGGCTGACCCGGCTCTCGGTCACGCCGAGTACCTGGCCGATCTCCGCCAGGGTGAGGCCCTCGTAGTAGTAGAGGGTGACCACGGTCTTCTCGCGTTCGGGCAGGGTGTTCACGGCGCGGGCCAGCAGCCGGCGCAGTTCGCGGTCCTCGGCGACCTCGACGGGGTTGTCGGCGCCGGTGTCCTCCAGGGTGTCGACGAGGCTGAGCCGGCCGCCGCCCTCGGCGCCGACGTGCAGCAGTTCTTCGAGCGCGACGACGTTGGCGAGGGACAGGGCGCTGAAGACGCCGTGGAGTTCCTCGATGCCGACGCCCATCTCGGCGGCGACCTCCTGCTCATTGGGGGTGCGGCGGAGTTTGGCCTCAAGGGTGGAGTAGGCGCGTTCGACGGCGCGGGCCTTCTGCCGTACGGAGCGGGGGATCCAGTCCAGGGCCCGCAGTTCGTCGATCATGGCGCCGCGGATGCGGGTGATCGCGTAGGTCTCGAATTTGATGGCCCGCTCGGGGTCGAACTTCTCGATGGCGTCGATGAGGCCGAAGATCCCGGAGGAGACGAAGTCGGCCTGTTCCACGTTGGCCGGCAGTCCGACGCTGACCCTTCCCGCGACGTATTTCACCAGGGGCGAGTAGTGCAGGATCAGTTGTTCCCGCAGCCGTGCGTCGCCCGTGGACTTGTAGGTCCGCCACAGCGCGTCCAGCGATGTGGGGGCGGCGGGCCGGGCGGCGGCGGGGGCGGCGGGCGTTGCCGGCGTCTCCTGCGGCCCGGGGGGGTGCTGGGGCATGCGTCGTTGTGAGCCGTTCTGCCGTGGCGTTGGTGCGGGGGTTGTCGGGGCAGTCGGGAAACCGAGCCTCCGCGAGCGTAGCGTGACCATAGTGTCGCTGATTGCTACATCATCCGTGTGGGACATGCGCAGATACGTTCCTCTACGGCTGCGGGGTGCCGGACCGGGTGGGGCCGGAACGGGGCAAGGCTGCAGTCCTGCGCAGACTTTCGCGCCATCATCCGGGGCCGGCGTGCGCTCCGCGGCCGGTTCTCGGGTCGTGGCAGGTCAGCGCATTCGGCTTTCACCTGATGGTGTGTCGATGGCGTCAACCCGCCCGGCGTGGCGGCTGCGCGCCACCGGTACGGACCAGCGTCCAGCGGCCGTCCTCGCAGGCGACGAAGCCGAGGGCCTGCAATTCGTAGAGGCGCCCGAGCGTGTCCCGCCGGGCGACGCCGGCGGCCCGGGCGAGGTCGTCGATGCCGAGGGTGCCGTCGGAACTGCCGGTGCCGTCAGTGCCATCAGCCCCATCAGCCCCATCAGTGCCGACAGTGCCTTCGAGGCTGACGCTCCCCTGTGCCGGCAGTGCTTCGAGGATCCGGGCGGTGGCGGGGGCGAGGCGGTCGCGGGGCAGCAGCGGGCCGCGGCGGTCGGGGGCGAGGTCGGCGCCGATCTCGCCGACCATCTCGGCGATTTCGGCGGCGTCGGTGACCACGACGGCGCCGCCGCGGAGCAGTTCGTGCACCCCTTCGGACAGGCCGCTGGTGCACGGGCCGGGGATGCCCATGGTGATCCGGCCCAAGGCGGCGGCGCGGCGGGCGGTGATCAGTGAGCCGCTGCGATAGCGGGCCTCGACCACGACGGTGCCCCGGGTGAGGGCGGCGATCACCCGGTTCCGCAGCACGAATCTGATCCGGGTCGGATGGTCGCCGGGTGGCAGTTCGCCGATGAGCAGGCCGTGTTCGGCGATCTCCTCGATCAGCCGGGTGTTGCCGGGCGGGTAGGCGACGTCGACGCCGCTGGCCACCACGCCGATGGTGGCTCCGCCGGCCTTGAGGGCGCTGGTGTGCACGGCGGCGTCGATGCCGTAGGCGGCGCCGGAGACCACCGCCCAGCCGGCGGCGGCGAGGCCCGAGCCGAGCCGCGCCGCCATGTGCGCGCCGTAGTCGGTGCAGGCGCGGGCGCCGACGACGGCGACCGATCGCAGCGCCCACAGCCGCAGGGAGGGCCGGCCGCGCACCCACAGTCCGTAGGGGCGCTGCACACCGAGGTCGTCCAGTTGTCCGGGCCAGTCGCCGTCGCCGGGGCAGAGGAAGCGGGCGCCCGCCCGCCAGGCCGCGGCCAGGTCCGCCACCGGATCGGCCCTGGCGGCCCGGCGGGCGTAGGACTCGGTGCGGCCCTCGCCGGCCCGGGGCAGGCCGGTGCCCTGCCGGGCGGCGCGCAGTGCGCCGTCGACACCGAGGTCGCGCAGGGCGCGGCCCATCACCTCGTCGCCGGGGTCGGCGATCCGGGTGAGCGCCACCCGCGCCAGTCTCTCCTCCCACGGCACGGCGTATCCGAGTCCGGTCCCGTCCGTGGTGGCCGTGGTGGCCCGGGGCCGGTAGTGGCGCCGGAGTTCGGCTGCCACCGCCTCGGGCGCGGCGGGCGGACGGCTGTGGGGTCGGGGTGCCATTACCGGCTGCCGGCGAGGACGGCGCCGCGGTTGAAGCCGGTGCGCAGTTGGAGGGCTTGCAGGATGTCGCCGGCGTCGGGGCGGGGGTGGGCGGCGAGGTCGGCGAGGGTCCAGGCGACGCGGAGCACCCGGTCCAGGCCGCGGGCGGTGAGCAGGCCGCGTTCCATGTCGCGTTCGGCGGCGTGCAGGGCGCCGGGGGCGACATGCCAGCGGGTGCGCAGTTCGTGTCCTGGGACGTCGCTGTTGGTCCGCCAGCGGGTGTCGGCGTAGCGGGCGGCGGCGCGGGCCCTGGCCTCCTGGACCCGGGCGGCCACTTGCGCGGTGGTTTCGCCCCGGCCGTGTTCGATGAGTTCGCTGCGGCTGACCGCTTCGACCTCCACCCGCAGGTCGAGGCGGTCGAGGAGCGGGCCGGAGAGCCGGGACTGGTAGCGGCGGACGGCGCTGGGTGAGCAGTCGCAGCCGCCGCCCAGCATGGAGTGGCGTCCGCAGGGGCAGGGGTTGGCGGCGAGTACCAGCATGAAGCGGGCCGGCAGCCGCATCACTCCGGCGGCGCGGGCGACGACGACATGTCCCGCTTCCAGGGGCTGGCGCAACGCGTCGAGCGCCTGGCCGCTGAACTCGGGCGCTTCGTCGAGGAAGAGCACTCCCCGATGGGCGAGGGAGACCGCGCCGGGGCGCGGCAGCCCGCTTCCGCCGCCGACGAGCGCGGGCATGGTGGCCGAGTGGTGGGGTGCGCAGTAGGGCGGGGAGTCGACCAGGGGGCGGCCGGGCGGGAGGATGCCGGCGACCGAGTGGACGGCGGTGACCTCCAGGGATTCCTGCCGGGTGAGGGGCGGCAGGATGCCGGGGAGCCGCTCGGCGAGCATCGTTTTTCCGGCTCCCGGTGGGCCGTTCAGATAAAGGTGGTGGCCGCCGGCCGCCGCGACCTCCAGGGCGAGGCGGGCGACGCGCTGGCCGGCCACGTGGGCCATGTCGGGGGCGTCCTGGCCGCTGTGGCCGGGGGTCGCCGAGCCGGAGCCGGGGCCGCCGAAGGTGTTGGCGAGTCCGGTGCCCACTCCCCCGCCGGGGACGGTGAGGCCGGCCAGTATCGGGTCGGGGCGGCCGGGGCCGTCGCTGTCGTCGTCCTCCTCCGGTACGGGTTCGTCGTTGAGGACCGCGACGAGTTGGCGCAGGCTGCGGACGCCGAGGACGGCCATGCCGGGGACCAGGGCGGCTTCTGCGGTGGTGCGTTCGGGCACCACCACGTGCCGGTATCCGGCGTCGGCGGCGGCGAGCACGGCGGGCAGCACTCCGCGCACCGGGCGGACCCGGCCGTCGAGGCCGAGTTCGCCGATCATCATCAGGTCGGCGATGGATTTGGGGGCGATCCGGTCGTTGGCGGCGAGCACCGCGCAGGCCACGGCCAGGTCGAAGCCCGAGCCGCCTTTGGGTACGGAGGCCGGGCTGAGCCCGACGGTGAGTTTCTTCTGCGGCCAGGTCTCGCCGCTGTTGACGATCGCGGCACGGACCCGGTCGCGGCTTTCCGTGAGGCTTTTGTCGGGCAGGCCGACGAGGGCGAAGGCGGCGACGCCGGGTTCCAGGTCGGCCTGGACCTCGACCACCACTCCTTCGACACCGATCAGCGCGACCGAGCAGGTGCGGGCGAAACCCATCACGCCACCCCCCGCACATGCTCGACGCGGGCCGCGCCTTTGGCGGGCAGTACGACACCCACCAGATCGATCCTGACGCCGCCGGGCGGGGCGCCGCCGTGTTCCGCGGTCCAGCGTTCGGCCAGTGAGCGCAGTCGGGCCATTTTCCCCGGGGTGAGGGCGGCCATCGGGTGCTGGAAGGCGCCGTCTCTGCGGGTCTTCACCTCGCAGACCACCAGGGCGCCACCTTCGGACGCCAGGATGTCGATCTCGCCTCGTCGCCCGCACCGCCAGTTGCGGTCGAGCACGGTCAGGCCGGCGTCCTTGAGGGTCCGGGCCGCCACATCCTCGCCGTACCGCCCCAGCGCACTTCGCGCGTTCATACCTACCACCTCCGTCACCGACTGTGACAGAGGAGGGCCTCACGAAGATGATCTTGAAGTCGGACCTGTGGATAACCCCGGCTCAGCCGTTGAACCCCGCGTCGTCCTGCGGCAGGTCCAGATCCGCCTTGTTCAGCTCCTCGATGTTCACGTCCTTGAACGTGAGCACCCGCACCTGCTTGACGAAACGAGCCGGCCGGTACATGTCCCAGACCCAGGCATCGGCCATCGAGACCTCGAAGAACACCTCGCCCTGGACGGAGTGCACCTGCATCTCGTAGTCGTTGGTGAGATAGAACCGCCGCTCGGTCTCGATCACGTACTTGAACAGGCCGACGACGTCGCGGTACTCCCGGTAGAGCTTCAGCTCCATCTCGGTCTCGTATTTTTCGAGGTCCTCGGCGCTCATGGCATGTTCCCCTTCAGCCGTTCGTGACCCCCATTGTGCGTCAGTCGCGCTCCGTCCCCAGGGCGATCGGGGACAGCGGGGGGCCTTCGTCGAGCAGCGTACGCATCAGCCCGGCGAGCCTGACGGGATACACCGTCTCACGAGTGCGCAGAAGTTCCTCACACGTCCACCACCGCAGCCCGTTCACGCTGCGGCGTTCGAGATCGGTGTGCCCGCTGGTGTCCACGTCCAGGGTCTCGGTACGGCCCAGGAAATACCATTCGTCCTGCTCCCAGCGGCGCCCGTCGAACATGAACGAGCAGGTCCGCTGCCACAGCACCGGACCCAGCCGCACCCGGCTGATGCCGGTCTCCTCCGCGACCTCGCGCAAGGCGGCGGCCGCCAGATCCTCGTCCCCCTCCACGCCGCCGCCCGGGGTGAACCACCAGGTCGTCGCGGGATCCGGCGGATCGAAGCCGTGCAGCAGCAGGACGCGGTCGTCCGGGTCGAGCAGCACCACCCGGGCGACCTGCCGCCGGCCGGTCCGCTCCCGCGCCGCCGCGCTCATCGCCGCGCCATCCGGACCAGCGGCCCGTAGACGGCGCCGCCCAGAATCAGCGCCGCCCCCGCGATCACCGCGAAGAAGAGCCACTCCAGCGGGCCCGGCGGCGACTGGCCGCCGGCGCCGGGCAGCGTGTCGAAAGCCGAGGTCCGCGGCAGCATCCCGGCCCGGCCCAGCGGCCACACGGTCGCCTCCACCCGGGCCTTGACGTCGCCGACCGGAACCGCGCCCTGCTGGGCATCCTCGATGTGCACCCGGGAGTCCTCCGAGACACTCCGGTTGTCACCCAGCAGGAAGAGCTCACCCTTGGGGACGGTGGCGCTGAACTTCTCCGCCGAGGCGGGCCCACCACCGCGCAGATATCTCTCATCCACCGGCCTGCCGTCCACGGTGAGCCGCCCGAGCCTGTCGCAGCAGGCCACCACGTCGCCGCCGACGCCGACGACCCGCTTCACCAGGGGCTGGTCACCCCACAGCTTGTCTTGGAAGACCACCACGTCCCCGCGGTGGACAGCGGCCCCGGAGACGTGCCGGGCCAGCACCCTGTCGCCCGGGTTCACCGTGTCGCGCATCGACTGGGTCGGCACGACGTACGGCCGGTAGGCGACCGCCGTCCAGGCGAAACCGCCGAGGAAGAGCACACAGCCGACCGCGATCGCCGCCCCGGAGACGGTACGTCCCAGCCGGCCGCCGGCCGTACCGCCATCCCTGTGGATCGCACCGCTGGCGGCGCGTGTGGAGCTGCTCATGAACCGGAACCCTACCCGGCGGTACGCGCCCGGTCAGCCCGCCCGACAAGCCTCACGCAGCGCTACCGTCACTGCCTCAGGCCCCGCTGTGGGTCTCGCCGGTCACGGTCCGGGTCTCGTCCTTCCGCAACAGCCGCCGCCTGCGCAGCAGCACCAGCGGCAGGGCGGCAGCCACCCCGGCGCCGGCGGGAGCCGCGAGACCGGCGGCGCTCAGACCGGGCTGGGAGAAGGTGGACGGGATGGACAGCACGTCCCAGCGGTTGACCGGCCAGGCCACCACGATCGCGCGCCCCACCACGTCCTTGGTGGGGACGGTGCCGCCCTTGGTGGCCGACAGCATGTGGTAGCGGGAGTCGAGCGAGTCCTGCCGATGGTCGCCCATCACCCAGATCTGGCCCTTGGGCACGGTGATCTTGAACGGCTTGTCCGCGCTGCACGGCGTGTTGCCGGGGAAGACATACGGCTCGTTGAGCGCCTTGCCGTTGACCTCGACGGGGCCGGTGCCCTGACACTCGACGGTGTCGCCGCCGACGCCGATGACCCGCTTGATCAGGTCCTTCTCATTGGCCGACGGCATCAGTCCGATGGCGCTGAGGCCGGTTTGCAGCCCCTTCACCACCGGGTTGTCGGTGCCGGACGGGTTTTCGCCCAGCCAGCCGCCCGGGTCGTGGAAGACGACGACCTCGCCGCGGCTCGGTGTGGAGCCGAACCAGGGGGTGAGCTTGTCCACCAGCACCCGGTCGCCCTGCTGCAGGGTGTTCTGCATCGAGTCCGAGGGGATGGAGAACGCCTGGACGAAGAAGGTCTTGATGACCAGCGCGAGCACCAGGGCGATCACGATCAGCAGCGGCAGTTCCTTCCAGAAGGAACGCGGCTTGCTGCCCTGCTCCGAGGAGGCCGATGAGTCGTCGCCACCGCCGCCGTCCCCACCGTCGACCGGGCCGCCGGGGGCGCCGCCGTCGGTGGGATCCGCGAGCGGCGGTTCACCCGCCGGGACGTGGTCCGCGGCGGCCGGCTGGCCGCCGTCGGCGAAGTCCGCGGGGTACGCCGGGGAGCCGGACGGCGCCGGAGGTCCGGAGGGCGCCGGGACGTCCGCGGCCGCCGGGGGCGCCTGGGCCGCCGGAGCCTCGGGGGATCCCGCGGGCACCGAGGAGGCCGCGGGCCCCTGGGGCACCTCGGCATTCCCCTTTTCGGGCTCGCCGGATCCAGACCGTGCGCCGACCACGAGGTCCCCCACGTCCACTCCTCACTCCAGACTTCCGCCCGCCCCGCTTCCGGCGCAGGCCCACCACTCCCATAACGATCGGGAGTTCCGCAGGAGTCGGTAGCTGGTTCGTCCTTTGACCGTTGTTGGCGGAGCCCACCCTAGTGGGCGTACCTGTGGCCGCCGTGCTCGCCACGGGAGGGTCCGGGACCGATGAGAACGTCCCCGGCTCGTTCAGCCGCCGCCAGTGGCCGACCGGCCAGGCGATGACAAAGGCCCTTCCGACCACCAGGTTCTCCGGAATCGTGCCGCCGCCGGGCTTGTCGGTGTGATAACGCGAGTCGGCCGAATCGGACCGGTGGTCACCCATCACCCACAACCGCCCCAAGGGTACGTGGACGGTAAATTTCATCATTGAGGGTGGATTGCCGGGATAGATGTACGGCTCGTTGAGCGGTTTGCCGTTGACCAGCAGGTGACCCGCCGTGTCACAGCAGGTGACGGTGTCGCCGCCGACCGCGATGACGCGCTTGATCAGGTCCTGCTCGCCGGAGGCGGGAAGCAGCCCGATGAAGGTGAGGAACTCCTTCACCTGCTTGACGACGACCGGGTCCGGCGTGGGCTTGGGTTCGCCCTCGAGCCAGCCGCCCGGGTCCTTGAAGACCACGACGTCCCCGCGCTGCGGCGTCGAGCCGAACCACGGGGTGAGCTTGTCGACCAGCACCCGGTCGCCGATCCGGATGGTCTGCTCCATGGACCCGGAGGGGATCACAAAGGCCTGGAGCAGGAAGGTCTTGAGCACCAGGGCGATCAGCAGCGCCACGAAGACCAGCAGCGGCACTTCGGTGATCATCGAGCGGCGCCGCTTGCGCCGGACCTTTCTGGCCAGCTTGCGGCGCTCGATCCGGCTGGTGCCGGTCAGCGGCGGCGGCGCGGCCGGATCGGACGCCCCCGGCATGTCGCCGGCACCGGCACCTGTGCTGCCACCGGGGCCGTGGTGGTCTCTCGCGGGGTCCGTGCCCTGGCGGCCCGAGCGCGGCTTGCCGCGGTTACCCATGCCGGCCGGCCGGGGGCGCGGACAGCGCGGCGAAGGCGGCCGGACGGCGCAGTCTGGTCCAGTGCCCGACCGGCCAGCCGATCCAGTCGGCGCGGCCGATCACCTTGTCCACCGGCACGGTGCCGCCTCCTGGATCGCCGAGGTGGTCCCGGGAATCGCTCGAATTGTCCCGGTGGTCACCCATTACCCACAGCCTCCCCGACGGCACCTCGACGTCGAAGGGTACCTGGGAGGGCGCGTCACCGGGGTGAAGGTAAGGCTCGTTCAGCGGTTGGCCGTTGACGGTGATCCGTCCTTGCTCGTCGCAGCAGGTCACCCGGTCACCGCCGACACCGATCACCCGCTTCACGTAGTCGGTCCCGCCCGCCTGCCGGAAGGACCCGTCGCCGTCGAAGACGATGACGTCTCCCCGTCGGGGCGAGCCGCCGAACCGGTAGGCCAGTTTGTTCACCAGGACCCGGTCGCCGATCCGCAGGGTCCCCTCCATCGACGCGCTCGGCACCTGGAAAGGCTCCACCACGAAGTGGCTGACGAGCAACAGCGCGGCCACACAGCCCGCCGCGAGCAGCAGGGTCCGCCGCCACTCCGCCCACCAGCGGGCCACCGCCGACGCGGGCTCCGGCCCGGGATCCGCGTCGGACCCGGCGTCAGCCGGCGCTGCGGACCCGGCGTCGGAGCCCGCGTCAGCCGGCGGCTCGGCCGGCGCGTCGGATACGGACCCGGATACGGAGCCGGATACGACGGAACGCGACCGCTCCCCCGGCTCCGCCTGGTCGGCGGTGGGGGAACGGTCGCGTTCCGGAACGACTGCTTCGCTGTCCATCGAGGCCAGAGCTTATCCGGCCGGTCCGCTCGGGAGAGCGGACGGTCAGTCGCGCTTCTCCTTGATCTTCGCGGCCTTGCCGCGCAGCTCACGGAGGTAGTACAGCTTGGCGCGACGGACGTCACCGCGGGTCACGACCTCGATCTTCTCCACGATCGGGGTGTGCACCGGGAAGGTGCGCTCGACGCCGACCGAGAAGCTGACCTTGCGGACCGTGAAGGTCTCGCTGATGCCCGCGCCCTGGCGGCGGATGACGACGCCCTTGAACTGCTGCACACGGGAGCGGTTGCCCTCGATGACGCGCACGTGGACGTTGACGGTGTCGCCGGGACGGAACGGCGGTACGTCGTCGCGCAGGGACGCGCTGTTGACGCTCTCGATCAGGTTGGTCATGGTGTGCTACTGCTTCCTCGCCGATGCCACAGGTCATCGGCGGCATGTTGTCATCTGTGTCTGGGTGGCTGCCGGTCCCCGGCGGCGTCGTTCCCCCTGTGGCAGGGGCGCGCGCCGGACGGGCAGCAGCCGCTCATTCTTCCACGGCGTCGGGGTTCGGCCCAAATCGGCCGTCGGGTCCCGGCCGCCAGCCGAGGATGCTGAGCATCTCGCGGTCCTTCTTGTCGAAGGCGGCGGGGTCGGCGCGCTCGATCAGATCGGGCCGGTGGGCGACGGTACGGCGGAACGCCTCGTCGCGGCGCCAGCGGGCGATCTTCCCGTGGTGGCCGCTGAGCAGCACCTCGGGGATGCCGCGGCCGCGCCAGGCGGGCGGCTTGGTGTAGACGGGGCCTTCCAGCAGGCTGGCCATCGAGCCGGTCGCGAAGGAGTCGTCGGCGTGCGACCGGGCGTTGCCGAGCACGCCGGGCAGCAGCCGGGCGACCGCCTCGGTGATGACAAGGACCGCGGCCTCACCGCCGGCCAGCACGTAGTCGCCGATGGAGACTTCGAGGACCGGCAGCCGGGAGGCGTATTCGTCGGTCACCCGGGAGTCGATGCCCTCGTAGCGGGCCGGGGTGAAGATCAGCCAGGGGCGGGCGGAGAGGTCGGCGGCCAGGGCCTGGGTGAAGGGGCGTCCGCTGGGGGTGGGGACGACGACGACCGGCTGGTGGGCGCCGGCCTCGTACCCGTCGGCGAGGGTCTCGTCCAGGGCCTCGCCCCACGGCCCGGTCATCATGACCATGCCGGGGCCGCCGCCGTACGGGGTGTCGTCGACGGTGTTGTGCCGGTCGTGGGCCCAGCCGCGCAGGTCGTGCACCCGGACGTCGAGCCGGCCGGCCGAACGCGCCTTGCCGACCAGGGAGACGTTCAGCGGTTCGAGGTACTCGGGGAAGATCGTGATGACGTCGATCCGCATCTCAGACGTCGTCCTTGCCGGCCGCGGCGTCCTGGTCGGCCGGGTTGGCCCGGTTGGCCCGGTTGGCCCGGTCACCCAGGTCGCCCGTGTCATCGGCGCCGCCAGCCTCGCCCTCGCCGCCGGCCTCGCCCGCGCCATCAGACCCGGCCGCCCCCGCCGCCCCCACTTCATCGTCCAGCGGCTCCAGCAGCCCCGGCGGCGGGTCGATCAGCGCCCGCTGCTCCTCCAGGTCGATCTCCGGCACGATCTCGGCGACGAACGGAATGAGCACCTCGCCGCCCTCGGGCCGCGCCACGACGAGCAGGTCCTGGTACGGCAGGTGGGTGATCTCGGTGATCCGACCGACCTCGCGGCCGTCCACGGTGACCACGTCGAGGTCGATGAGCTGATGGTCGTAGAACTCCTCGGGGTCCTCCGGCACCACCGTCGGATCGACCTCCGCGATCAGCAGGGTGTTCCGCAGCGCCTCGGCCCCGGTGCGGTCGGTGACGCCCTCGAAGCGGAGCATCAGCTTTCCGCTGTGCACCCGGCCGGTGGCGATGGTGAGCGGACCTGTGGCGGCCGGGTCGGTGGCGAGCACGGCGCCGGGCGCGAGCCTCAGCTCCGGCTCGTCGGTGCGCACCTCGATGCTGACCTCGCCCTTGATGCCGTGCGCACGGCCGATCCTGCCGACTACCAACTGCATGGAACGCGTTCACCTTTCCGGGACATACCACTGACGGACATGCCGCGATCCTCGGGACGTTCCGCACCGCGGAAGTCCCTGACGACACGTACGGCGCGGGCCGGGAGCGGTGGAGACCGCTCCCGGCCCGCGCCGGGTGTTCACAGGACCGGGTCCGCCTCAGCGCACCTGATCGACGTCGACCAGGTCGACGCGTACTCCGCGTCCACCGAGCGCGCCCACGACCGTACGCAACGCCCGGGCGGTGCGGCCGTTGCGGCCGATCACCTTGCCGAGGTCCTCGGGATGAACCCGGACCTCCAGCACGCTGCCACGGCGCTGGGTGCGCATGTCGACCTGCACATCGTCGGGGTTGTCGACGATGCCTTTCACGAGGTGCTCAAGAGCCTCCTCGAGCATCCTCAGGCCTCGGTGGACTCGGCCGGGGCGGTCGCCTCGGCATCTTCGGCCTTCTTGTCGGACTTCTTGGCCTTGGGGGTGATCGCCTCACCCTTCGGCTCGTCCGCGGTGTCCTTGGCGGCGGCTTCGAAGATGGCGCGCTTGTCGGCCTTGGGCTCGGCGACGAGGAGCGGCGCGGGAGCCGCCTCGCCCCGGTACTTCTGCCAGTCGCCGGTCAGCTTCAGGATGGCGAGCACCGGCTCGGTCGGCTGCGCGCCGACAGAGAGCCAGTACTGCGCGCGGTCCGAGTCGACCTCGATGCGCGACGGGTTCTGCACCGGGTGGTACAGGCCGATCTCCTCGATGGCCCGGCCGTCACGGCGGGTACGGGAGTCGGCGACGACGATGCGGTAGTGAGGCGAACGGATCTTGCCCAGACGCTTCAGCTTGATCTTGACTGCCACGGGAGTGGGTTCTCCTGGAATTGACGTGTTTGGGCACAGCGGACGACCACGTGGGGTTGTGGGAATCATGCGCCCGATGGACGCGTCAGCCGAAGGAGAGAGGGTTCCTGCACGGCTGTCGAGTTCTCGGCTGTACATTCTGCCACACTTGACCGAGGCGACGAACCAGACGGTTCCCCCCGCGCCACGGTGGCCGAGCCGACAGGCCCTAGCCGACGCCGACGACCTCCGGGATGCGGAAGGGCTGGCCGCAGGCTCCGCACATGATCGGGGCCTGGGCCAGCACGGACGGCACCACGCGGACGTTGCGCCCGCAGTCGCAGACGGCCTTGACCCGGACGCCGCCGCCGGAGGAGCCGTGCCGGGCGGCAGGTCCCCGGAAGGAGCTCGCGGTGTCCGCGGTGGTGGCCACGGTGTGCGCCTTGAGGGCGCGCTGGAGCCGTTCGATGGTGGCGCGGTAGCGCCGGCGCGTGTCCTGGCGCATCACCACCAGCGAGAAGCCGCTGCTCGGATGGGGCTCCTCGGCGTGGTCGAGGCCCATCTCGTCGGCGATCGCGAGGAATCGGCGGTTGTGGTAGCGGCCGGCACGCGAGGTGTCGCGGATGCCGCGGGAGGCGGCGATACCGTGTACGGCCTCGTGCAGCAGCCTTTCGAAGGAGAGCTCGTTTCCGCAGGCGGACGAGGACTCACCGATGAGGGACTCGGGCGCGGCCAGATCGGGCAGTTCGGGGTGGTGCCGTTGAATATCGGCCCACGCGACTGCCAGTTCGGCGGCGAGTACAGGTGGTGTCGTGCTCACGCCCTGACAACGAGCCGGCCTCCCCCGGTGTTCCGATTTGGGGCCACCACGATTAATTTGCACTGATCGGTCAGTTTCCGGAGGATGCGCCTCGATGGGCATGACGCGGGGCGGGTGCGGAGGAGTCCCCAGAACACCGGAGGAACACGCGCACCCGCCCGCAAGCGAGGACGTTCTTCCGCATTCCGTACACCGCTTTTCGGTCAGCGGACACGCGGTGTACGGATCGCGAACGACCCGGCGGCTCAGTAGGCCCGGGCCACCACCGCGAGGGTTCCGGGCGCGTTGTCCTCCAGCGGCACCGAGCCGTCCTCGGCGACCAGGCAGCGCACCGAAACGCCCTGCTCGGCGAGTTTCGCCTCGCCCTCCGCGCCCAGGTCGGCCCATGGGATACGGGCCCAGCCGGTGGCCGCGGCCTCGGCCGCCTCGCCGATGGTGGCGACGTCCACCGTCCGGGAGGTCCGGCGGTCGCGGGACTCCTGGAGGAGTCGCGCCTGGTCCTCCTCAAGCACGGTGGGCAGCAGCGAGACCAGGCTGTCGATGGCGACCGGCGACTTGCCGCCCGGGATACGGCGGGCCAGCATCGCGGTGCCCGCCTCCAGGTCGCGCGGCCCGATCTCGACCCGCAGCGGCACGCCCTTGAGCTCCCAGTCGACCGCGCGACGGCCGAACGGGGTGTCGGTGCGGTCGTCCACGACGACCTTCAGACCGGCGGCGCGCAGCTTCTCGCCGACCTCGCGCACCTTGGCGACCACCGCCTCGTCGTCCTTGATCGCGAGCACCACGACCTGGACATGGGCGAGCCGCGGCGGCACCCGCAGTCCGTTGTCGTCGCCGTGCATCATCACCAGGGCGCCGATCATCCGGGTGGTGCTGCCCCAGGAGGTCTGCCAGACGAACTCCTGGTTGCCGTCCTTGGACAGGTACTGGGTGTTGAACGCCTTGGCGAAGTTCTGGCCCAGCTCGTGGCTGGTACCGAGCTGGAGCGCCTTGCCGTCGCCCATCATCCCTTCGAGGGTGAGGGTGTTGATGGCGCCGGCGAACCGCTCCTTGGGGGTCTTGCGGCCCGGGACCACGTCCATCGCGAGGACGTTCTCCATGAAGTCTTCGTATACGTCGCGGTGGATCCGGGCGGCGAATTCCCGCGCGTCCTCGAAGGTGGCGTGGGCGGTGTGCCCCTCCTGCCAGAGGAACTCGGTGGTGCGCAGGAAGAGCCGCGGCCGCAGCTCCCAGCGGACCACGTTCGCCCACTGGTTGATCAGCAGCGGCAGGTCGCGGTAGCTCTGCACCCACTTGGCGAAGTACTCGTTGATGATCGTCTCGGACGTCGGCCGGACGACGATCGGCTCCTCAAGCTCCTTGCCGCCGCCGTGGGTGACGACCGCCAGCTCGGGCGCGAAGCCCTCCACGTGCTCGGCTTCCCTGGTCAGGTACGACTGCGGGATGAAGAGCGGGAAGTACGCGTTCTGCGCGCCGACGGATTTGATCCGCGCGTCCATGTCCTGCTGCATCCGCTCCCACAGGCCGTAGCCGTACGGCCGGATGACCATGGTGCCGCGCACCGGGCCGTTGTCGGCCAGCTCGGCCTTGTTGATCAGGTCCTGGTACCAGCGCGGGAAGTCGTCCGCCTGGGGCGTGAGAACGGGAGCCTTTGCCATGGAGGCGATGGTACGGCCCTGCGTAGGCCGAGCGTGAATCGGTCGGCTCGTTGTGGGGACCGAACACAGAATTTAGTGAGAACGGTACTTCTGGAGCCTGGACGGGGGCCCGGATCCGCAGTTGTCTGGAGTGTCGGGCGGGGAAAGCCGAGAAGGCCGAGAAAGCGACTGAGCCCCGACCGGGCACAGTCGGGCACAGTCGGGCCCAGCCGGGCCCAGCCGAAAACGGCCGAGAACGGCCGAGAACACGGGCATGGCTGGGCGCGGCCGGGCAGACGGATCCCGGGGAGCGGGAACCGTCGGGGCCGCTCGGGGCCGCTCGGGGGTCGCTCGGGGCCGCTCGGGGGTCGCTCGGGGGTCGCTCGGGGACTGCCGGCTACAGGGGAAGACGCTGCTGATTGGGGCTTCCATGGCACCAACGCTCTATCGCGGGATCAGGCCGGGTGCGGACAACAGGGCACGGGACTGGGCGGAGATCCAGGAACGCATGCTCGTACCGCTCTACGAGACCGTCTACGACCGGGTCGGGATCGGCCCGCACACGCGGCTGCTGGGCCTGGGCTGCGGCACCGGACTCGCGCTGCTGCTGGCGTCCCGGCGCGGCGCCGCCGTCACCGGCCTGGACAGCGACGAGAGCAGGCTGGCGGTGGCCAGGGACCGGCTGCTGCCCGACGGGGCGTCAGACGGCGGTGGACCGCGGGTCCGTCGGCCCCGGGCGCGGCTCGGCGGTCTACAGGACCGGCCGATCGGCGACGACTTCGATGTGATCACCGCCCTCGATCCGGTGGCACCGGCCGAGGAGGTGGCACCGGCGCTGGCGGCGACGGCCGCCGCGGCGGCGCCCGGCAGCACCGTGGTGCTGACCGGCTGGGGGCCGCCGGAGCGCTGCGCCACGGCGCGGGTGCTGCGGCTGGCCGCCCGGCTGGCCGAACCGCGCGGGCCCCGCCCGCCCGGCGCCCGCCTCGGCGGCCGGGACGTCGGGGCCCGCGGAGACGGTGGGGACGACAGGGATGCCCGGGACGGCCGGGACGACCCGGCGGCTCTGGAGCACCTCGCCCGGGACGCCGGACTGCGCCCCGACGGTACGGGGCAGGTCTCCTGCCCCTTCGGCTATCCCGATCTGCCGAGCGCCGTCCGCGGCCTGCTGTCCACCCGCCTCTTCGACGCGGCGATCGACGCCACCGACCGCGACCAGGTCGACAAGGAGATCACCGAGGCCCTCCACCCCTACCGCCGCCCCAACGGCACCGTCCGCATGGACAACGTCTTCCGCTATCTCGTCGCGCGCGTCTGAGGTCTGGCCCGGCGGCGATGGCGGTCGGGCAGAAACCACCGGGCTGAAAACCAGCCAGGCGGAAAAACGGCCGGCGGGCCGGGCTTCAGACGGTCGGGCCGGCCCATTCCTCGGCGGTCAGGGCGAAGCGTTCGTGGTCGCGCCAGGCGTCGTTGATGAAGAGCATCCGGGGGGAGAAGCCCTCGTGGCGGAAGCCGAGGCGCCCCGCCATCGCCGTCGAACGGAGGTTGTCCGGCTGCACGTTGATCTCCAGGCGGTGCAGGCCGAGGCCGTCCGGATAGGGGGTGAAGCAGTGGTCGACGACCTGGCGCAGGCCCTCGGTCATCCGGCCGGTGCCGCTGTACGGCAGATAGCTGTCGTAACCGAGTGAGCCGTTGCGGAAGCGGGCGCGGATGATGTTGGCGACATTGCACTTGCCGACGATGCCGCCGTCCTCGTCGTTGATGATCAGGAACGTCCGCAGCTCGGGGCCCTGCCGGCGCAGCAGTTCGTGGAACCCGTCCGGGTCGACCGGGTTCCACGGCCGCAGATGGTCGGCGGACCGCAGTACGGCCGCGCGGTGTGCGCCGGCGTCCTCGGGCCTCGGTGCCCGGATCGTAACTCGCATCGGCCCATTGTCGTGCACGCGCTGGGGCGGGCGCGCCCGGTGCCGCGCCCCGGGCGCCGCTTCCCGGGGCCGGACCCTTTCGTGCGCGGATGTCCGGTGGGCGCCGCGCGAGCGGTCGCCCGGACCGTCTACTTGGGCGGCAGGAAGTCCTTGAACGCCGAGGGCAGTTCGAAGTTCTCCGGTTCGGCGGCGCCGCCCGCCTGCTCGCGCCGCGCCGCGGCCTCCTGCTCCTCCTGGAGCCGCTTCATCGGGTTGCCGCTGCGCCGGCTGCCCTTGCCCTTCTTGACCTGCTTCTTCTGCCGGCCGGGACCGCCGCCCATGCCCGGCATGCCGGGCATCCCCGGCATCCCGCCGCCCTGGGCCATCCGGGACATCATCTTGCGGGCGTCGAAGAACCGCTCCACCAGGCCCTTGACCGCGCTCACCTCGACGCCGGAACCGCGGGCGATCCGGGCGCGGCGCGAGCCGTTGATGATGTGCGGGTCGGCGCGCTCGCCCGGGGTCATCGACTTGATGATCGCCGCGGTGCGGTCGACGTCCTTCTCGTCCAGGTTGTTGATCTGGTCCTTGATCTGGCCCATGCCGGGCAGCATGCCGAGCAGCTTGGAGATGGAGCCCATCTTGCGGACCTGCTCCATCTGCTCCAGGAAGTCGTCGAGCGTGAACTCCTTGGGGCCCTTCGCCAGCTTGGCCGCCATCTTCTCGGCCTCGGCCTGGCTGAAGGTCTGCTCGGCCCGCTCGATCAGGGACAGCACGTCGCCCATACCGAGGATGCGGCTGGCCATCCGGTCCGGGTGGAAGGCGTCGAAGTCGTCGAGCTTCTCACCGTTGGACGCGAACATGATCTGCTTGCCGGTGACGTGCGCGATGGACAGCGCGGCGCCGCCGCGGGCGTCACCGTCCAGCTTGGAGAGCACCACGCCGTCGAAGCCCACGCCGTCGCGGAACGCCTCGGCGGTGTTCACCGCGTCCTGGCCGATCATCGCGTCGACGACGAAGAGGATCTCGTCCGGGCTGACCGCGTCGCGGATGTCGGCGGCCTGCCGCATCATCTCCTGGTCGACGCCGGTACGTCCCGCGGTGTCGACGATCACCACGTCGTGCTGCCGGGCCGTGGCGAATTCGATGGAGTCCCGCGCGACCTTCACCGGGTCGCCCACGCCGTTGCCCGCCTCGGGCGCGAAGATCGCCACCCCGGCCCGCTCGGCGACGACGGTGAGCTGGGTCACCGCGTTGGGCCGCTGGAGGTCACAGGCGACCAGCAGCGGGGTGTGGCCCTGCTTCTGGAGCCACTGACCCAGCTTGCCCGCCAGGGTGGTCTTACCGGCGCCCTGGAGGCCGGCGAGCATGATCACGGTCGGCGGCTGCTTGGCGAAGCGCAGCCGCCGCGTCTCGCCGCCGAGGATCGTGACGAGTTCCTCGTCCACGATCTTGACGACCTGCTGCGCCGGGTTGAGGGCCTTCGACACCTCGGCGCCGACCGCCCGCTGCTTGACGTTGGCGATGAAGGCGCGGACCACCGGGAGGGCCACGTCCGCTTCGAGCAGGGCGATCCTGATCTCGCGCGCGGTGGCATCGATGTCCGCCTCGGACAGACGGCCTTTACCCCGGAGGTTCTTGAAGCTGGCTGCAAGGCGATCGGAGAGGGTATCGAACACGGTGGTTGCAGATCCTCGGGTCGGGGGCGGACACCATCGCCTTCCAGGATATCCGGCCCGGAGCGGAGACCCTCCTCCCCGGACGGATTGGGCGGCCCGGCCGGCCGCTCGGGGGGCGCCGGGCGGCCGCCGTGCCGCTCAGCGCAGCGCCGCCTCCACCTGCCGGGCGACCTCCTCGGCGCGGGCCGGGGAGAGGGGGTTGCCGTCCTTGTCCAGCACGTAGAAGGCGTCGACGGCGTTGGCGCCCAGGGTGGAGATACGGGCGGAGCGGATGGTGACGGCGGCCTCGGTGAGCGCCAGGCCGATGCGGTGCAGCAGGCCGGGGGCGTCGTGGGCGCGGACCTCAAGCACGGTGGCGGTCTGGGAGGTGGCGCCCGGGGCGACGGTGACCCGGGGCGGTGGCGGGATGATGCCGCGCCGCCGGGGGTAGGCCGCTTCGCGTTCGGCGAGCCGGGACTCGATGTCGAGGTTGCCGTCGAAGGCCCGGGCGAGGTCGGTACGGAGCCGGGAGGCCTCGGGCAGCGCGCCGTACTCGGCGGAGACGCGCCAGCTCAGCAGCGCGACCCGGCCTTCCCCGATGGGGTCGAAGGAGCGCAGGTCGGCGGCGCGGACGGTGAGCCGGTGCAGGGCGAGCACGCCGGCCGCCTCGGCGATCAGGCCGGGCCGGTCGGGTACGGCGAGCAGCAGCTCGACGCCGAGCGCCCCCCGGCCCTCGTCTCCCGCGTCGGCTTCCGCGGCGTTCCCGGTGCGGCCGCCTGCCCCGGTCGGGCCGGCTCCCTCAGAACTGCCAGGACTGCCAGAACCGTCGGAACCGTCGGAACCGTCCGCCCCGGCGGCTCCCCCGGGTGCCGTCTCGGCGTGCAGGGCCAGCACCGGGCCGCCGGTACGGGCGGCCTCGATGGCGAGGCGCTCCTCCTCGGCGGTGGGTTCGCTGTCGCCGCTGTCCGGCAGCGCGCCGGTGTGGAGGGCGCCGGCCACCCGGGCGACCAGGTCGGCGAGGAGTGAGGCGCGCCAGGTGCTCCAGGCGGCGGGTCCGGTGGCGAGGGCGTCGGCCTCGGTGAGCGCGGCGAGCAGTTCCAGCGTGGAGGTGTCGCGTACGGTCTCGGCGACCGCCCGTACGGTCTCGGGGTCGTCCAGGTCCCGCCGGGTCGCGGTGTCGATGAGCAGCAGGTGGTGGCGTACGAGCAGGGTGAGGGTGTCGACATCGGCGCTGCCGAAGCCGATCCGGACCGCCACGTCGTGGGCGATGACCGCGCCGGCCTCGCTGTGGTCGCCGGGCCAGCCCTTGCCGATGTCGTGCAGCAGCGCGGCGGTCAGCAGCAGGTCGGGGCGGCCGACGCGGCGGGTGAGGCCGGCCGCGCGGACCGCGGTCTCCACCAGGTGGCGGTCGACGGTGAAGCGGTGCACGGCGTTGCGCTGGGGCCGGCAGCGGACCCGTTCCCAGTCCGGGATCAGCTTGGTGATCAGGCCCTCGGCCTCCAGCGCCTCCCACACCGGGACGGTGGATTCGCCGGCGCCGAGCAGGGTGACGAGCTGTTCCCTGGCCTCGGCCGGCCACGGCACGGGCAGCGGCCGGGCCTCGGCGGCGAGCCGGCGGACGGCGTGGATGGACAGCGGCAGGCCGGCCTGGGCGGCGGCGGCGGCCGCGCGCAGCGGCAGCACCGGGTCGCGGTCGGGTTTGGCGGGCAGCGCGAGCACGGCCTCGCCCTCGAGCTCCACGACGCCTTCGGCGAGCGGTACGCGTTCGGGAGCGCTCTCGGGGGCGCGGCCCCGGCCGAGCAGGCCGCGGCGGCGCGGGCGTGACTCGCGGGAGCGCAGCACCCGGCCGACCTCGCGCCAGGTGACGTCGGAGGCGTAGGAGATCCGGCGGGCGGCCTCATATACCTGGCGGAGCAGGGTGTCCGCGTCGAGCAGGCCGAGGGAGGCGGCGACCTGGTCCTGTTCCTGGAGGGCGAGGCGGTCGGTGGCCCGGCCGGTGACCAGGTGGAGGGCGTCGCGGGCGTCGAGCAGGCGGGTACGGGCTTCGTCGAGCCCCTCGCGGGGGGCGTCGGCGAGCCAGGAGGCGGCGACGGCGCGCAGGGCGGTGGCGTCGCGCAGGCCGCCGCGGGCCTCTTTGAGGTCGGGTTCGAGGAGGTAGGAGAGCTCGCCCTGGCGCTCGGCCCGCTCCTGGCACATCTCGCGCAGGGCGGGCAGCCGCTTGGCCGCCTGGTTGCGCCAGTCGGCGAGGACGGTGCTGCGCAGGTTGGAGGTGAGCGCGGGGTCGCCGGCGATGTGCCGGGCGTCGAGCAGGCCGAGCTGGACCTTGAGGTCGTCGGCGGCGGCCTTGCGCGCCTCGGCGGGGGTGCGGACCGAGTGGTCGAGGGCGACGCCGAGGTCCCACACCGGGTACCAGACCCGGTCGGCGAGGGCGGCGACGTTCTTCTCGGTCTTCCCGGAGTCGTGCAGCAGGACCAGGTCGAGGTCGCTGCGGGGGGAGAGTTCGCCGCGGCCGTAGCCGCCGACGGCGAGCAGGGCGTAGCCGCTGACCCCGGTGGCCTCGGCGGCCGCGGTGACCAGGGAGGTCAGCCAGCGGTCGGTGAGGGCGGACAGAGCGGCGCGGCGCGGCGGCCCGGACAGCGCCTCCTCGGTGAGGAGGCGCAGCCGGGCCGCCGCGTAACTGCCGTCCTGCGCTTCGACGCTCTCGGTCACTCGTTCTCCAGCGCTGGAATGTCGGACGGTCAGAGCGCGTCGGGCCCGCGCTCGCCGGTGCGGACCCGGACGGCGGTGTCGACCGGGAGGCTCCACACCTTGCCGTCCCCGATCTTGCCGGTGCGGGCGGCCTTGACGATCACCTCGATGAGCTGATCGGCGTCGGCGTCCTCGGCGAGCACCTCTATCCGGATCTTCGGCACCAGGTCGACGGTGTACTCCGCGCCGCGGTACACCTCCGTGTGTCCGCGCTGCCGGCCGTAGCCGCTGGCCTCGGTCACGGTCAGGCCGTGCACCCCGAAGGCTTGCAGGGCTTCCTTGATCTCGTCGAGCCGGTGCGGCTTCACGACGGCCGTGATGAGCTTCACGCGTCCACCTTCTTGCTTGGGGAGGCGTCCGCCTCACTGCTGGTCGCCACATCGGAGAGGCTGCTGCGGGAGCCTACGCCCGCGAAGTCGTAGGCAGTCTCGGCGTGCAGGACCTGGTCGACACCGGTGACCTCCTCGTCCTCGGTGACCCGGAAGCCCATGGTCATGTCGATCAGCTTGGCGAGGATCGCCGCGCAGACCAGGGAGTAGCCGAGGACCGCGCCGACACCGATGAACTGCTTCCAGAGCTGGGTGAAGCCGCCGCCGTAGAAGACGCCCTTGGCGGTCTGGCCGACACCGCCGGTGGCGAAGAAGCCGATGAGCAGCGAGCCGATGATGCCGCCGACCATGTGGACGCCGACCACGTCGAGCGAGTCGTCGTAGTTGAAGCGGTACTTCAGGCCGACGGCCGCCGCGCAGACCACACCGGCGATGAGGCCGACCGCGATGGCGCCGAGCGGGGAGACCGAGCCACAGGCCGGGGTGATGGCGACGAGTCCGGAGACCGCGCCGGAGGCGGCGCCGAGGGTGGTGAAGGAGCCGTGGCGCAGCCGCTCGTAGATGAGCCAGCCGAGCATGGCGGCGGCTGTGGCGACCTGGGTGTTGGTGAAGGCGACGGCGGCGACGCCGTCGGAGCCGAGCCAGGAGCCGGCGTTGAAGCCGAACCAGCCGAACCACAGCAGACCGGCGCCGAGCATCACCAGCGGGAGGCTGTGCGGCCGCATGGGGTCACGCTTGAAGCCCTTGCGCTTGCCGATGACGAGGATCACACCGAGGGCCGCGGCACCGGCGTTGATGTGCACCGCGGTACCACCGGCGAAGTCGATGACGCCCTTCTTGAAGAGCCAGCCGTCGGAGGCCCAGACCCAGTGCGCGACCGGGAAGTAGACGATCGTGGCCCAGAGCGTGATGAAGAGCGACCAGGCGGTGAACTTCACCCGGTCGGCGAGCGCGCCGCTGATCAGCGCCGGGGTGATGATCGCGAACATCAGCTGGAATACGGCGAATACGTAGATCGGAATGCCGTATCCGGGCCAGAGTTCGGCGATCCCTATGTGGCGCATCCCGATCCAGCCGGTGCCGCCCATGAATCCGTTGCCGGAGTGGAAGGCGAAGGTGAATCCGTAGAGGGTCCAGAGAATGGTGATGATGCCAAGGCTGATGAAGCTCATCATCAGCATGTTGAGGGCGCTCTTGACCCGCACCATCCCGCCGTAGAAGAAGGCGAGACCGGGGGTCATCACCATCACCAGGGCGGCGCTGATCAGCATGAACGCCGTACTTCCGGTATCGAGCTTGGGCGCATCAGCGGCCAGCGTCATGATGGCTGGTGCCATCGGCGTCTCCTCGTCATCGGACGGCCCGTGCGGGCGGTGCAAAAGGGTGGGCCGGTTTTCGCCATGAGGTTGGCTCAGCCGGGTTTCCTACGATGCCGTACGGTGTTTCACCGCGGTGACGAAGAAGTCGGGCGTGTTACGTAACGATGAACCGTCCTGTGCTGTGGTGAAGGACGTATACGAGTTACGGATGGGGCGGTCGCGTTACGCCGACCGGGTGACGGCGCCCGGTGGCGGCCCCGGATCCGTGGGCGCGGAGATCCAAACGACAGGCCTAGGCCGACTCGGCGACCTCCGGAAGCTCCTCGGCGAGCCGCTCGGCGAGGCTGACCACCGCCGGTACGTCACCGAAATCGCGAACCGCCGCGTGGGTGGTGGTGCGAATGCGGGTGTTGACGCGCTCGGAGCGGACCCGCTTGGCGAGGGTGATGGCCCGTTCGGTGTAAGCCGCGGCCTCTTCCGGTTCGGACATCAGAAGCTGCACGGTACCCATACCTACCAGATTGAGCGCGTAGGCGCGCTGGTGGACCCGGTCGTCACGGAAGCCGGCCACGGCGAGCACCATCTCGGGGTGGGCGAGGGTGGCGTACGTGGGGCTGCGGCCGGCGACATAGGCGAGGTCGCGGTAGGAGTGCGCGTTCTCGGCGTGCAGCTCGGCTTCGTTGAAGAAGCTGATCCAGGCCGGGTCCTCGGCGGGCTGGGCGTCGGCGAAGGTGTCCTCGGCCATCCGGACCGCGCGATGGCACTTGTTGACCTGGCCCATGTTGGCGTAGGCGCGGGCCTCCAGCGCGTGCAGCATGGCCTGGGTGGTGGCGCTCGCCGCGTCACGGCTGCCGTACTGGGCGAGGTGGATGAGCTCCAGGGCGTCGTCGGGGCGCTCCAGATGGATCATCTGACGGCTCATCGAGGACAGGATGAAGGCGCCCAGCGGCCGGTCGCCGGCCTCCCTGGCCGCGTGCAGCGCGAGGACCAGGTATTTCTGGGCGGTGGGCTGGAGGCCGACGTCGTAACTCATCCAGCCGGCCAGGGCGGCGAGGTCGGCGGTGATCCGGTAGAGGCGGCGGCCGACCGCGGACGGATGCGGTTCCTGGAGCAGATCGGTCACCTCGTGGAGCTGGCCGACGACGGCTTTGCGGCGCAGCCCGCCACCGCACTGGCTGTCCCACTCACGGAACATCACCGCGGTGGATTCGAGCAGTTGCAGCTCCTGCTCGGAGAGCCGGGAGGGCCGGCCGCCGCCGTCCCGCGGCGCGGTGACCACCGGCTGGGCGGCCCCGCCCGGCGAGGTGGGCACCAGCCAGCGCTGCATCGGCTCCAGCAGGGCCGGTCCGGCGGAGAGCGCGAGCGAGGTGCCGAGGAAGCCCCGGCGGCCGAGCATCAGGTCGCTGCGGGAGAACTCGTTGATGAGCTGGACGGTCTGCGGTCCGGCCCACGGCAGGTCGACGTCGCCGCCGGCCTGCGGCTGGTGCGCCGAGCGCAGCCCGAGGTCCTCCACCGGCACGACGCAGCCGAAGCGTTCGGAGAACAGCTCGGACAGGATGCGCGGGATCGGCTCGCGCGGCTGCTCGCCGTCGAGCCAGCGGCGCACCCGCGAGGTGTCGGTACTGACATGGTGGGCACCCATCTGGCGCGCCCGGCGGTTGACTTGGCGTGCCAACTCGCCCTTGGACCAACCGCTGCGCACGAACCATGAGTTCAGTTGCGCGTTGGGCTGTTTCTCCGGTGTGGCACCCACGGCCAAGCCCCCATCCCGCTTCCGTCGGACCCCTTGGTATCAGGGTCCGCTGAATCCTGTCGCGCCTGTCGCGCCTGTCGCGCCTGTCGCGCCTGTCGCCGCACCGGCCGCGGCCGATCGTGCGGAGCGCGGATGCCTCCGGCATAAACCGGCGAACACACGGTGCACACAAGTGTGCCGCTGGGGATTCGCCGACTGAACGTAGTCCCAGCATCACCCGGATGCGCTCGCCAGCGCGGAAACGCCACCATTCGCCACCCCTTCGTATGAACTCGGGTGGGGACCTGGACGATTCACTTGACACATGCCAGTTAGATGAGGTCAGGCGGGTGCGTAACCATCGGCGGCGGCGAACCGTTGGAGATGTCATGGTGTTCACGATCGGCAGCATGCGGGAGATCCGGGAGACACGGCAGCAGCGGACAGGAGCACGGAACCCCGTTCGCCTGGCGGCGCTGAGCGGCGCGCGCCCCGGCGTGCGCCGCAAAACCCACGCGGCCGTTCGTCTCAACGTCGCGGAGTACGCGGGGCTCTGCGGCTGGGCCGTGGTGCCGGGTGCGCGCGCGGCCCGCGGCGGCGGTGCCTGCTCGTGCGGGGACGCCGCCTGTCCGCGGCCGGGCGCGCATCCACTGGCGTTCGCCGCCGAGATCCCGGCCGGGGCCACCCTGGAGGAGGCGGCCGAGGCCTGGGCGCGGGTGCCGGGGGCGGCCGTGCTGCTGCCGGTGGGCCGGTCCTTCGACATCATCGACGTCGCCGAGGCGCCCGGGCGCCACGCCCTGGTGCGGCTGGAGCGGATGGGGCTGGGTCTCGGCCCGGTGCTGCTCACCCCGACCGGGCGCGCGCAGTTCTTCGTGGCCCCCGGCGCCGCGGCCGAACTCCCCCGGCTGCTCTACCGGATGGGCTGGGACGACACCCAGCTCGATCTGCGCTGTCTGGGCCCCGGCGACCATGTCACCGCGCCGCCCTCCGATCTCGCCGGCCTCGGCCCGGTCCGCTGGCTCCGCGAGCCGCTGCTCGGCTCGGTCGCGCAGCCGCCGGAGGCTCGGATGCTGCTGGGCACGCTCGCCTACATCTGCCACCGCGACCGGCAGGCGTACGCCTGAGCGCACCGGGCGGTGCGTGTCTGACCGGCGGGGCGGCCGGGTGACGGGAAGGCCGGGCGGCGCGGTGTCATCCACCGCGCGGGCCGCGGCCGTCGGCGTTGGGGGTGGCAGGGGATCCCCCGCCACCCCCAACCGCTACTCCCCGATCAGCGCGTCCACGAAGGCTTCCGGCTCGAAGGGGGCCAGGTCGTCGGCGCCCTCGCCGAGGCCGACCAGCTTCACCGGGACCCCGAGCTCGCGCTGGACGGCGACGACGATGCCGCCCTTGGCGGTGCCGTCGAGCTTGGTGAGGACGATGCCGGTGATGTTCACCACCTCGGCGAAGACCCGGGCCTGGATCAGCCCGTTCTGGCCGGTGGTGGCGTCGAGCACCAGCAGCACCTCGTCCACCGGGCCGTGCTTCTCCACCACCCGCTTGACCTTGCCCAGCTCGTCCATCAGACCGGTCTTGGTGTGCAGCCGGCCCGCGGTGTCGATGAGCACGGTGTCGGCGCCCGCGGCGATGCCCTCCTTCACCGCGTCAAAGGCGATGGAGGCGGGGTCGCCGCCCTCCGGACCCCGTACCGTCCGCGCGCCGACCCGATCGCCCCAGGTCTGGAGCTGGTCGGCGGCGGCGGCCCGGAAGGTGTCGGCGGCGCCGAGCACGACGCTGCGGCCGTCGGCGACCAGGACCCGGGCGAGCTTTCCGGTGGTGGTGGTCTTGCCGGTGCCGTTGACCCCGACGACCAGCACGACGGCCGGGCTCTCCTCGTGGCTCTCGGTGCGCAGCGTCCGGTCGAGCGTCGGGTCGATCAGGGTGAGGAGTTCCTCGCGGAGCAGCGCGCGCAGCTCCTCGGGAGTCCTGGCGCCCTGGACCCGCACCCGGGTGCGCAGCCGCTCGACCAGCTCCTGGGTGGGGGTGACGCCGACATCGGCTGTGATGAGGGTGTCCTCGATCTCCTCCCAGGTCTCGTCGTCCAGCCGCTCCCGGGAGAGCAGGGTCAGCAGACCCTTGCCCAGTGAGTTCTGCGACCGGGAGAGCCGGGAGCGCAGCCGGATCAGCCGGCCCGCGGCCGGTTCCGGCAGCTCGATCGCGGGCGGCGCCTCGGCGGGCGCCTCCTCCACGGCCTCGGGCTCCACGGTCTCGGGCGCGATGGTCGCGCCCGGCAGGGGCACCTCTTCGATGGTCCGGCGGGTTTCTTCCCGCGGTGTCTCGGCCTCGTCCCCGATGTGTGGTTCGGCTGGAGGCTTGGTGATCGTCGGAGTGCGCGGCGGGGCGGGCGGTAGCTGCTGCTTCTTGCGGCGGCTCCCGATCACCAGCCCGCCGGCCCCGAGAATCACGACCAGGGCGATGACGACGACAAGGATCACAATTTCCATAACCACCCCAGTATCAACGACGGCCGCCGGGCATCATCGCACCCGGCGGCCGTCGTGTTCATGACCTTCTGCACAGAGCGGCTTCCGCCGCGGTCAGCCCATCTCTTCGAGAGACTTGCCCTTCGTCTCCTTGACGAACTTCAGTACGAACGGAATGGAGACCACCGCGAAGCCCGTGTAGATGACATAGGTGCCGGAGAGGTTCCAGCTCGCGAGACTGGGGAAGCTCGCGGTGATCGCCCAGTTGGCGATCCACTGGGCCGAGGCGGCGACACCGAGCGCGGCCGCGCGGATCTTGTTCGGGAACATCTCACCGAGGAACACCCAGACCACCACGCCCCAGGACAGGGCGAAGAAGAGCACGAAGACATGGGCGGCGACCAGCGCGACCGTGCCCTGGGTGTTGGGCAGCGTGGCGCCGTGCTTGGCGGAGAAGGCCCACGCCTCGCAGGCCAGCGCGACGGCCATGCCGGTCGAGCCGACCAGCGCCAGCGGGCGGCGGCCGACCCGGTCCACCAGGAGGATCGCGATCACCGTGCCGACGATGTTCACGATCGATGTGGTGAAGGAGTAGAAGAACGAGCTGCTCGGGTCGATGCCGACCGACTGCCACAGGGTGGACGAGTAGTAGAAGGCGACATTGATGCCGACGAGCTGCTGGAACGCGGACAGGCCGATGCCGATCCAGACGATCGGCAGGAAGCCGGCCCGGCCGCCGAGCAGATCCCGGAAGCTCGCCTTGTCCTCCCGGCGCATGGCGTTCTTGATCTCGGCGATCCGCTCGGTGAGCCTGCCCTCGCCGCCCTCGACCTCGGCGAGCACACCGCGGGCCTCGTCCTCCCGGCCGACGGCGATGAGATAGCGCGGCGACTCGGGGATGGCGAAGGAGAGCAGCCCGTAGACCAGCGCGGGCACCACCATGATGCCGAGCATGAGCTGCCAGGCCTCAAGGCCCAGGATCTTGCCGCGCTGCTCACCGTCGGCGCCCCGCAGGATCGCGTAGTTGACGAGCTGGGAGACGGCGATGCCGAGCACGATGCCGGCCTGCTGGAAGGAGGCGAGCCGGCCCCGGTAGGCGGACGGGGAGACCTCGGCTATGTACGCGGGGCCGATCACCGAGGCCATGCCGATCGCGAAGCCGCCGATGATCCGCCACAGGGCCAGTTCCCAGAGCGCGAAGGGCAGCGCGGAACCGACGGCGCTGACGATGAAGACCACCGCGGCGATCTGCATACAGCGGATCCGGCCGATCCGGTCGGCGATGCGTCCGGCGACGGCCGCGCCGATCGCGCAGCCGATCAGCGCGATGGCGATCACCTGGGCGAGGGTCGCCGGGCCGATGTGGTACTTGTCGCGGATGGCCTCGACCGCGCCGTTGATGACGGAGCTGTCGTAGCCGAAGAGAAAGCCGCCCATCGCCGCGGCCGCGGTGATGAAGATGACCCGGCCGAGATGTTCGGGTTTGAGCGGGCTGTCGCCGCTCCTGGCTACTTCCTGAGTGGTGCTCGTCACGGCGGTCTCCTCGGGCTCGGCGGTGAGCCCTCACGTGAGGGTCGGGATGGTCGTGCGGCGACCGTCCTCGCCTCGGCCGTCCATCGAACGTCTTGACCGCTTCAGGGAGAATATGCCGACAGGTTTCCTGCCGGGCGGGGTTCTTCGGGGCGGTTCGCCCAGGTACGGTCCGGATTCTCAGCCGGCCGGCGGGGCGGTGTGCTCGCCCGCCGAAGCCTGGTGCGGGATGACCGACTCGCCGGCGTCCCCGGTATGTACTGTGTCCCCGGCGGCCCCGGCGGCCCCGGCGGCCCCGGCGGCCCCGGCGGCCCCGGCGGCCCCGGCATCGACGGGCGTCATGACGGCCCCGGCATCCACGGGCTCCCTGGCGTCCGGTTCCGCGGTCCGCTGACGGGCCGGCACGGTTCCCGTCGCCTGGGCGGGACGCCGTTTGCCCTCGCGCAGCCGCTGGCTGATCACCTTGGAGACACCGTCGCCCTGCATGGACACGCCGTAGAGGGCGTCGGCCACCTCCATCGTGCGCTTCTGGTGGGTGATCACGATGAGCTGCGAACTCTCCTGGAGCTCCTCCATGATCCGGATCAGCCGCTGGAGGTTGGTGTCGTCCAGCGCCGCCTCGACCTCGTCCATCACATAGAACGGACTCGGCCGGGCCTTGAAGATCGACACCAGCATCGCCACCGCGGTCAGCGACCGCTCACCGCCCGAGAGCAGCGACAGCCGCTTGACTTTCTTCCCCGGCGGCCGCGCCTCGACGTCGACGCCGGTGGTGAGCATGTTGTCCGGGTCGGTGAGCACCAGCCGCCCCTCGCCGCCGGGGAACAGCCGGGAGAACACGCCCTCGAACTGCCGGGCGGTGTCGTGGAAGGCCGCGCTGAACACCTGCTCCACCCGCTCGTCCACGTCCTTGACCACCTGGAGCAGGTCGGCGCGGGTCTTGCGGAGGTCTTCGAGCTGCTCGGTGAGGAACTTGTGCCGCTCCTCCAGCGCCGCGAACTCCTCAAGGGCCAGCGGATTGACCTTGCCGAGCTGCGCGTACGCCTTCTCCGCCGCCCGCAGCCGCTTCTCCTGGTCGGCGCGTACGTAGGAGACGGGCTGGTTGCGCGGGTGCTCGGGGTCGTCGGGCAGCAGCTCGCCCTCGGCGGCCGGCGACGGCGGCACCCTCTGGTCGGGGCCGTACTCGGCGACCAGCCCGGCGGGCTCCATGCCGTGCTCCTCCAGCGCCTTGGCCTCCAGTTGCTCGATCCGCAGCCGCTTCTCGGCGCCGAGCACCTCGCCCTTGTGCACGTCCCCGGTGAGCCGGTCGAGTTCGCCCTTCAGCTCCCGGCCGCGGCGGCGTTCCTGGCCGAGGGCCGCCTCGCGTTCGGTCCTGGCCTGTTCGGCGGTGGCGCGCTCCGCCTCGGCGCGGCCGAGCGAGACCTGGACGCATTCCAGCAGGCCGCGGGCGCCGGCCAGCACGGCGGCGGCGACCGATGCCTCGTAGGCGAGCCGGGCCCGGCGCTGTTCGGCTCTGGCCCTGGTCTCGCGTTCGGCGCGGGCCGCCCGGTCCAGGCCGTCGGCACGTCCGGCCAGCCCTTTGACCCGCTCCTCGTGGGTACGGACCTGGAGGCGCGCCTCCATCTCGGTCTGCCGGGCGTTGGCGCCGTCGGCCGCGAGCCGGTCCCGTACGTAGGTGTCGGGTTCCTCGTCGCCGGGTTCCTCCTGCGCCTCGCTGAGCCGGTAGGAGAGCTCCTCCAGCTCCTCGCGGGCGGCGGCCAGCGCCTCCCGCGACCGTACGACGGCCGCGGCGGCCCGGTCGGCCTCGCCGGCGGCGGCGCGGGCCTGGCCGCCGAACCGGCCGAGCTGCTGGGCGACGGACGCCTTCGCCTTCTCCGCCGCCCGGCGCCGCTGCCCCAGCTCGTCCACGGTCCGCGCGGCGCCGGCCCGGCGTTCCTTGGCCGTCTGCTGCTGGTCCGCGAGTTCGGCGCAGAGCGCTTCGAGCCGGACCAGCTCGGTGGTGGCCTCGTCCACGGCGGCCTGGGTCTCCAGCATGCTGGGCGCCTTCGAGGAGCCGCCCTGCGCGAGGTGCGCGGCCAGTACGTCGCCCTCGGCGGTGACCGCGGTCAGCTCCGGGTGCCGCAGCACCAGCGCCTCGGCGTCGTCGAGCGTGTCGACCACCGCGGTTCGGTCGAGCAGCCGCCCTACGGCGCCGGTCAGCTCGCCGGGTACGGCGATCAGGTCGGCGGCCCAGCGCGCGCCGGCCGGCAGCGGCGGCGGCGCGGATCCGGCGCCGGAGGCGGGCGCGGCCTGGGGAGCGCCGGCCAGCAGCAGGGCGGCGCGGCCGGCGTCGTCCTTGCGGAGCAGCCGGAGCGCCTCGGCCGCCGCCGAGGCTCCGGTGACCGCGACGGCGTCGGCTGCGGCGCCGAGGGCGGCGGCGACCGGGATCTCGTAGCCGGGGGTCACCCGGAGCAGCGCGGCGGCCGAGCCGAGCACCCCGGCGGGCCGGTCGCCGTCCCCACCCAGTAGCGCCCCGGTGCCGTCCTTGCGGCGCAGGGCCGGGGCGAGGGCGTCCCGGCGGGCGGCGACGGCGGCCCGTTGGCGTTCGGCGGCGGTGGCGGCTTCGCGGGCGGCGCTGAACTCCTCGTCGGCCGCGGTCTGCTCGGCCCGCGCGGTCTCGTAGCGGGCTTCCAGTTCCGAGTCGTCGGCGTCGAGGTCCTCGACCTGGGCGCGCAGTTCCTCGTAGTCGGCCTGCGCGGATTCGGCCCGGTCCCGGGCCTCGTCGCTGGCGGCGGTGAGCCGGCCGATCTCGGCGTCGGCGGCGGCCGCCTTGGAGCGGGCCGCGTTGACCTGGCCGTTGAGCCTGGCCAGGCCCTCGCGGCGGTCGGCGATGGCGCGGGCGGCGGCTTTGAGCCGGGTCTCCTCCTCGATCAGCCGGCGTTCGAGGTCCGCGCGGTGGCCGACGGTGTCGTCCAGGGCGCGTTGGGCGGCGTCCAGCGCCTCGGTGAGCTCCGCCTCCTGCTCGCGGATCCGGGCGGCCTCGCGCTCCATGTCCTCGGGGTCGCGGCCCCGGCGCTCCTCCGCGGGCTGGCCGGTGGCGTGGCGGTGCCGCTGTTCGGCCAGGCCGATGGTGCCGCGGACCCGTTCGGACAACTGGGAGAGCGCGTACCAGGTGGCCTGGGCGTCGTTGACCCGCGGGGTGAGGGCCCGCACCTGTTCCTCAAGGCGTGCCTCGCGCCGCAGCGCCTCGGCGAGTTCGGCCTCCACGGCGCCCCGCCGCTCCTTGAGGGCGGCTTCGTCGGCGACCTCGGCCCGCAGTGCCTCACGCAGTGTCACCAGGTCGTCGGCGAGCAGCCGCAGCCGGGCGTCGCGCAGGTCGGCCTGGATGACGGCGGCGCGGCGGGCGACCTGTGCCTGCCGGCCGAGCGGTTTGAGCTGGCGGCGCAGTTCCGCGGTGAGGTCGTTGACCCGGGCGAGGTTGGCCTGCATCGCGTCCAGCTTCCGCAGCGCCTTCTCCTTGCGCTTGCGGTGCTTGAGGACTCCGGCGGCCTCCTCGATGAAGGCCCGGCGGCCCATCGGGTCGGCGTGCAGCACCGAGTCGAGCTGGCCCTGGCCCACGATGACGTGCATCTCCCGGCCGATACCGGAGTCGGAGAGGAGTTCCTGGATATCCAGCAGCCGGCAGGTGTCGCCGTTGATCTGGTATTCGCTGCCGCCATTGCGGAACATGATCCGGGTAATGGTGACCTCGGTGTACTCGATCGGCAGCACGCCGTCGGAGTTGTCGATCGTCAGGGACACCTCGGCGCGGCCGAGCGGGGGGCGGCCGGTGGTGCCGGCGAAGATGACGTCCTCCATTTTGCCGCCGCGCAGCGACTTGGCACCCTGCTCACCCATCACCCAGGACAGCGCGTCGACCACATTGGACTTGCCGGACCCGTTGGGGCCGACGACGCAGGTGATTCCGGGTTCGAAGCGCAGTGTCGTCGCCGAGGCGAACGACTTGAAACCGCGCAGCGTGAGGCTCTTGAGATGCACGCCGGTCGACTCTACTAGGGCTGCTCGGTTTCACCGAGGAATGTGCAGGGCACATCAGACGTAGGGCGGGGCGGTTCCGCGGCAAGGGGAGGCAGCACGGGCGGCCGAAATCGGGATGACATCAGCGCGACACGCCACGGCAGCGCGAAGGCCGCGCGGGAGCATCAGGGCGGGACGGCGGTACATGACCCGGCACAAGACGAAGGGACGCCGAAGCGTCCCTTGTATTGACTGCTGAGGCTGCCGCAGTCCGAGCCGCGATGTCCGACACACCCGTCCGGCTGACGCCGGATCAGGCGGGTACGGGCTCCGCGCGGACTACGTCGAGGCCGCTGAGCAGCGACTCTTCATGCGAGGCGACGGACAGCGTGTCGTTTTCCGCCTGCATCCGGATGAGCTCGGATTCCAGGTCCTGAACACGCTGCTGAAGCCTTCGCATCTCGGCGAGGAGTCGCGGGTCGGGACCGCCGACGTAACCGAGAAGCGCCTTTGCCATGATGGATGGTCCTCCACGCTGAGTGACCGACCGGAAGCGGTTTGGGTCGTGGGTGAGGGTTATTGGTGTGCTGCCTGGTGCTGCGTCTCCCGCACACGGTGTGACAACGCCGTGACCGCCGCTTATCACTCTTGGGGCCACTATGCGCGGGGATTTAAGGGTCTCACCAATACGTGGGACGGTCAACACGATCACAGCCCAGTCACCGGGTGCGCCTCAGAAAACACGGCGCTGACCGCGCCGTGGGCTGCCCGTTGGGCATCGAGATCATCCTCGATAGGGGGCAGCCTGACACGGCGTTCCCCGGATGGCAACAGGTTGTGCTCAGCGGATGTGGAATCCCTGGTAACCGCCCCGGGGCGCCCCCCATATTTCGGTCACTCCCGTGACGTGTCCGGGCGTGTCGCCGTCCCGCAGCCAGTCGAGCAGCTGTTCGCACCGATCGCGGGGACCCTCCGCCACCACCTGGACCCGGCCGTCGTCGAGATTGCTCGCGTAGCCGGACAGGCCGCCGGTCTCCAGCGCGGTGGCCCGGGTCCACCAGCGGAAGCCGACACCCTGCACCCGCCCGCGCACCCAGGCGGTGAGCCGGATCTCTTCACTCATGTTCACTCATGCTCACTCCTGTTCACTCAAGCGCGCACGCTATCCCGTGTCCCGGCGGCATGACGTACCCGCCGGCACATGGGATAGCGAGCCGCCGGATCACGCCCGATCACCGCGTCGCCGAGCAGCATTCGCTACAGTCGCCCCTCGACGGAACTTCACCCGTTCGGGCTACGGACCCGTGGGGGTTCCGGACCGGAACGAACGGCAAGCCGAGCAGTAGAGGAGCGGCAGATGGGGCGTCACAGCCGTCATGTGCAGCCGGCGGCACCGCAGCCCGGCCCCCGCGGCCACCGCGGTGGCCGCAAGCACCACCCGGTACGCACCGGGTTGCTCGCGTCCTCCGCCGCGATGGCGGTCGGCGCGGTCGCCGCGTCGTCCGGGCTGCTGTCGGCGGTGACCGGTTCGCTGCCCTACCAGGACGGCGACGGGGCCAGCACGCAGGCGGACGCGCCCGGGCCCACCGTGCCGGGCAGCGACATACCCTCGCCGCTGAGCGACGGCGCCACGCCGGACGCCGGCGGCGGCACGATCCTGACGCCGGGCAGCGGCACCGCCGGCTCGCCCGGTTCGGCCAAGGCGACGCCCCGGCCGAGCGCCTCACCCACCCGTACCAAGGCGGCGCCCAGCGCGACGGCCCCGACGCCCACCCGCACCACCGCGGCGCCCACCACTCCGGTGGTCACCGTCTCGCCCGCTCCCCCGGCCCGCACCACCCCGGCGAACGCGCCCGCCGCCACCGACGCGGTGACCGCGGCCCGGGCGCAGATCCTCGCGCTGGTCAACGAGCAGCGGGCCACCGCCGGCTGCAAGCCGGTGACGGAGAACTCCGCGCTCGACCAGCTCGCGCAGAACTTCAGCGACGACATGGCGGCCCGCGGCTTCTTCGACCACACCGATCCCGACGGCAACACCCCCTGGGACCGGGCCAAGAAGCTCGGCATCACCAACCTCGGCGGCGAGAACATCGCCCGCGGCCAGGCCGACGCGCAGGCCGTCATGGACGCGTGGATGAACAGCCCCGGCCACCGTGCCAACATCCTCAACTGCGACTACACCACCCTCGGCATAGGCATCCACTTCGGCACCGGCGGCCCCTGGTGGACCCAGGACTTCGGCTTCTGAGCCGTCCGCGGCAGCCGGGACACCGGCGGGCAGCCGGGAAAGCGCCGCCCTGAGGGCAGCGCCGACCGGTCCGGCGGCGCCGGCTGGCGGGCAGCGCGTTCCGGGCGGCCGGCGCGGCGCCACGGTACGCTCGCCGGTATGAGGGAGCCGACCGGCGAGGGCCCGTACGACGGCCCGCGGGACCTGGTGGAGGAGCGGGAGACGGCCGAGCGCGAGGCGGCGTTCAGCGTCTTCGCCCGCGACTGCCCGTCCCGCGTCACCCTGGAGCACGCCACCGGACGCTGGGGCAGCCTCACCCTGTGCGCGCTCGCCGAGGACACGCTGCGCTTCAACGAGCTGCGCCGCCGGGTCGACGGGGTCAGCGAGAAGATGCTCTCCCGGACGCTTCAGGCGCTGGAGCGCGACGGACTGGTCATCCGGGAGGCCCGGCCGGTCAATCCGCCCCATGTCGAGTACCGCCTCAGCCCGCTCGGGACGGACACCGCGACGCGACTGCGCGAGCTGATCGCGCTGGTGGAGGGCCGGATGCCGGAAGTGCTCGCGGCCAGGGGCCGTTACGACGCGGCGCGCGGCACCGGCTGACAGTGCGGGCAGAAGTAGCTGGAGCGGTTCATCCAGGCCCGGCGCCGGATCGGGGTGCCGCACCGGCGGCAGGGCTCGTCCTCCCGGCCGTACACGTTGAGGGACCGGTCGAAGTAGCCGGACTCGCCGTTGACATTGACGTACAGGCTGTCGAAGCTCGTGCCGCCCGCGATCAGGGCGTCGCCCATCACCTCACGGATGTGGGTGAGGAGTTCCTTGGTGCGGGGGCGGGTCAGATCGGCCGTGGGGCGGTCGTAGTGCAGCTTGGCGCGCCACAGCGCCTCGTCGGCGTAGATGTTGCCGACTCCGCTGATCAGTGACTGGTCGAGCAGCGCGCGCTTGACGGTGGTGCGCTTGCGGCGCAGCGCCGCGTGGAAGGCGTCGTCGTCGAAGGCGTGGTCGATGGGGTCGCGGGCGATGTGCGCGAGGGGTTGCGGCAGCTTCTCCGGGTCGCCCGGGATCGTCTCGTGCAGCGACAGGCCGCCGAAGGTCCGCTGGTCCACGAAGCGGAGGTCGGTGTGGTGGCTGTCCTTGAAGGTGAACCGGATCCGCAGATGGGTCTCGGCCGGTGCGACCTCGGGGCGGACCAGGAACTGGCCGCTCATCCCGAGGTGGGCGACGAGGGAGAGGTCGTCGGTGACGGGGAGCCACAGGTACTTGCCCCGGCGGTGGGCCTCGCCGAGCACGGTGCCCTCCAGCGCCCGCGCGAAGTCCGCCGGGCCGGCGGCGTGGCGGCGGACGGCACGGGGGTGCAGCACCGTCACACGGTCGATCGTCCGGCCGCTGGCCCAGCGGGCCAGCCCACGCCGTACGACCTCCACTTCCGGCAGCTCGGGCACGGCTCTCCTCACAACGGGACGCGCCCCGGAGGGGCACGGGGAATTCCGCGCACCCCTCCGGGGCGGGCCTCACGGCCGGCGCCGGCGGGCGGACCCGCTCAGCTCGCCGCGGCGGCGGATGTCTTACGGATACTGCGCCAGGCGGCCTCGGCCGCCTGCTGTTCCGCTTCCTTCTTGCTGCGGCCGGTGCCGGTGCCGTACTCGACACCACCGACGCGGGCGGCAGCCCTGAAGGTCTTCTCGTGGTCGGGACCGGATTCGGTGACACCGTATTCGGGGACCCCGAGGCCCTCGGCCGCGGTGAGTTCCTGCAGGGAGGTCTTCCAGTCCAGGCCCGCGCCCAGGTTGGAGGACTCCTCGATCAGCGGGTCGAAGAGCCGGTGGACCAGTTGGGAGGCCGCGTCGAGGCCCTGGTCGAGATAGACCGCCCCGATCACCGCCTCAAGGGTGTCCGCGAGGATCGACGCCTTGTCCCGGCCGCCGGTTCCCTCTTCGCCCCGGCCGAGCCGGATGAACGCGCCCAGGTCGAGCCCGCGGCTGACCCCTGCCAGGGCCCGCGAGTTGACCACCGCGGCCCGCAGCTTGGCCAGTTGGCCCTCGGGCAGGTCGGGGTGGGTGCGATAGAGGGTGTCGGTGACCACCAGGCCGAGCACGGAGTCCCCGAGGAACTCCAGCCGCTCGTTGGTGGGCAGCCCGCCGTTCTCGTACGCGTACGAGCGGTGGGTCAGCGCACGCACCAGAAGGGCGGGTTCGAGGTGATACCCGAGCCGCCCTTCCAGAAGCGTGTGGGACGAGGCCTTGTCCGTCGCGGTCTGCTGCGACGCCGGAGCGTCGTGCTCGGAGGACGTAGAGGACACTGCGCCTGTCACCCGCCGATCAGACCTCGAGGACCTGACGACGGTTGTAGGTGCCGCAGCTCGGGCACGCGATGTGCTGGAGCTTCGGCTCGTGGCAGCGCTCGCACGCCACCAGGCTCACGGGCGCAGCCTTCCACTGCGAACGGCGGTGGCGCGTGTTGCTGCGCGACATCTTCCGCTTCGGAACAGCCACGGCTACTTCTCCTGGTTCTCGTCGGCGTCGTCTCCGGCGCCGTTCAACTGGTCGGGATCCACGGTCAGATCCTTCAAGGCCGCCCACCGGATGTCGGTGACCTCATGGTGGTGGTCCGGGTCGTCGGCGAGCCGGGCCCCACAGGTGGAGCACAGGCCCGGGCAGTCGTCCCGGCAGACCGGCTGCAGCGGCAGTGCGAGCACCACCGCGTCGCGCAGCACGGGTTCGAGGTCGAAGAGATCGTCCTCGAGTTCAAGCGCGTCCTCGTCCTCGGCGTCGTCACCGGCTTCGTCCTTGCGGGCGGTCCTGGTATCGGCGTCGGGGTAGGAGAACATCTCCTGGAACTCCGCGTCCAGCTCGCGCCGGACGGGCTCCAGACACCTTACGCACTCCCCGGTGACCGGTGCGTGGGCGGTACCGGTGACCAGTACGCCCTCCAGCACCGACTCCAGCCGGAGTTCCAGCTCGACGGTGGCGCCCTCCGGCACCCCGATGACATCGGCCAGGCCGAGGTCCTTGGGGGCGGGCACCGTGCGGGAGACCTTCTTCATCGCACCAGGACGGCGCCCCAGCTCGTGTGTGTCGAACACAAGCGGGTCGCGGTGGTCGAGGCGGGTGTTCAGGGCTTCCTCTTTCGTCGGTGCGGCCCGCTTGTCCCCCTTGGGGGTGGGCAGGCCAAAGCGCCGGGAATTCACACGGCTGGAAGTGACAGGATACTGGACCGGCCGCCCCGGCCCAAAACAGACCGGGGCGGCCCTTCCGGAGCGGGCCGTGCGGGGCCGGGACGGGCCGGGACCGCGGTCAGCGGCCCTGTTCCAGCTCCCGCAACCGGTTGAGGTCGATCATGCCGGTGTCGAAGAAGCTGGTCTCGTCGAGCGCGGCGGGCTGGGCGCCCTGGGCCGGCTGCCCGCCGTAGCCGTCCTGCTGTTGCTGCTGCGGCTGCTGCTGCTGGTACGGGACCACCGCCGCGCCGTCGAAGCCGGGCTGCGCGTACTGCTGGTCGTACCCCTGCTGCCCGGCCTGCTGGGCCGGCTGCTGGCCGTAGCCGTACGACGGATCCTGCGGATACGGCTGCTGCTGGGCGTACGGATCGGTCGCGTATCCGGCCTGGTGGGCGTATTCCTGCTGGTCGTAGCCCTGGCCCTGCTGCTCGTAGCCGTAACCGGCCCCGGCGTCCTGCTGGTAGCCGTAGCCGGCGTCGGGCTGCTGGGGGATGGCGGGCACCTGGGCGGCGGCCGGCTCGTAGCCGTACTGGGCGAGGTCGGCCTGCTCGGGGGCGTGCGGGGCGGCGAGCCCGGCCATGAACTCGGCGTCGCTCTGCCGGGAGGCGGCACCCTCGCCGATGCCGTCGGCGGCGTCCGCGGCGGCCATCTGGGCGGCCAGGTCGTCGATCGGGTTGTGCCCGGTGAGCTTGAGCCGGCCCCGGCCCACCGCCTCCAGGGTCTTGCTGAGCACCGCCTCGAAGGCGCCGAGCTTGGTGTCCACGTACTCGTCGGCGCGCCGGCGCAGCGTCTCGGGGTCGGTGCTGCGCTCGGGGGCGTCCGGGTCGTCCTCGGCGTACTCCTGGCCGTACTGCTCCTCGGCGTACGGGTCGCGGCCCAGCAGCTTCTCCCGGCCGCGGTCGACCGAGCCGATGGTCTTGGTGAGGACCACCTCGAAGTTGGCGAGCTTGCTGTCCACGTAGTCGTCGGCCTCGGCGCGGATCTCGTCGGCCTCACGGCGGGCCTCGGCGATGATCCGGTCCGCCTCGTCCTGCGACTGGCGGGCGATCTGGGTGTCGGAGACCATCGAACCGCGCTCGGCGTGCGCCGAGTCGATGATGCGCTGGGCTTCGGCGCGGGCCTGGCGCACCATCTGCTCGCGGTCGCCGAGCAGTTCCTGGGCCTGGGAGAGGGAGGCCGGCAGCGCCGCGGCGACCTCGTCGAGCATGGAAAGCAGCTCGGCCCGGTTCACCACGCAGGAGGCCGACATCGGCATCGACCGGGCGCCGGCGACGGCTGCCGCGATCTCATCGAGCTTCTTCTGGACGTCCACGACAAAGACTCTACTGCTGCCG
This sequence comes from Streptomyces sp. NBC_01190, assembly GCF_045039895.1. NCBI lineage: Bacteria > Bacillati > Actinomycetota > Actinomycetes > Kitasatosporales > Streptomycetaceae > Streptomyces > Streptomyces sp. NBC_01190. The sequence goes on along the minus strand of NZ_CP108580.1, from coordinate 6,109,229 downwards.
GAGTCGGGCGGTGAGCGCCTCCAGCACCGCCTGCGGCACCAAGTGCGAGATGTCGCCGCCCCATTGGGCGACTTCCTTGACCAGACTGGAGGACAGGAAGCTGTAGGCGGGGTTGGTGGGGACGAAGAGGGTCTCCACGCCCGACAGGCCGATGTTCATCTGGGCCATCTGCAACTCGTAGTCGAAGTCGCTGACCGCGCGCAGGCCCTTGACGATGGCGGGGATGTCGCGCTGCTTGCAGAAGTCGACCAGCAGTCCGTGGAAGGCCTCGACCTCGACATTGCCGAGTTCGGCGGTGACCTCCTCGATCAGCGCGATGCGCTCCTCGATGGTGAACAGGCCCTGCTTGGACTTGTTGATCATCACCGCGACGTGCACGGTGTCGTACAGCCGGGAGGCGCGGGCGATGATGTCGAGGTGCCCGTTGGTGATGGGGTCGAAGGACCCCGGACAGACTGCGCGGCGCAAGAGTGGCTCCTCGCTCATGGCGGCTCGGATCGGCTCGGATCGGCTCGACGGGCTCATGACTCGTCGGTAACTTCAGCGGCGAGACCGTACCAAAGCGTCGCCTCGCCGTAGCGCCGGGAACGGAACGCCTCGAAACCGGCCGGCCAGCGGAACTCACCGCCCCGGGTCCTGCGCTCCACGGTGACCAGAGCGGACGGCGTGAGCCAGTCGTTCGTCCGGAGTGTGAGCAGGATCTCCCGCAGGGCCTCGTCGGGGACGTCGTACGGCGGATCGAGGAACACCACGTCGTACGGCTCTTCGGGGGCGGGTCCCGTGACGGTCTTCTCCGCCGTGGCGGCCCGTACGTCCGCGCCGGGCAGCCGGAGCGCCGAAACGTTCTCCCGCACCACGCGGGCGGCGCGCGGATCGGCCTCCACCAGCGTCACCCGCTCGGCGCCCCGGGACAGTGCCTCAAGGCCGACCGCGCCGGAACCGGCGTACAGGTCGAGCACCCTGGCCCCGTGCAGGCTGCCGCGCAGCGACTCCCAGGCGGAGAACATCCCCTCCTTGGCCCGGTCCGAGGTGGGCCGGGTGCCGGTGCCCGGCGGCACGGCGAGGCGCCGCCCTCCGGCGGCGCCGGCGATCACGCGGGTCATGAACTGCTCACGCCGACGAGGTTACCGCGTGCCCACGCCGCCCACGGCTCCCCCGTCCTGGGCTCAGCCCTTCTCCAGGAACTCCTCGCGGTCCGCGTCCAGCAGGCTCTCCAGGGCGCTGCGCAGGTCCGGGTGGCCGGTCAGCTCCGGGTCGGCGGCGACCACCGCGGTGGCCTCGTCGCGGGCCGCCGCGATGACCTCCTCGTCGTCGATGACGGTCAGCACCCGCAGCGAGGAGCGGCTGCCGGACTGGGCCTGGCCGAGCACATCGCCCTCCCGGCGCTGTTCCAGGTCGATCCGGGAGAGCTCGAAGCCGTCGAGGGTGGCGGCCACCGCGTCCAGCCGGGTGCGGGCCGGGCTCGCCTCGGGCGCCTCGGAGACCAGCAGGCACAGACCGGCGGCCGCGCCGCGGCCCACCCGGCCGCGCAGCTGGTGGAGCTGGGAGACGCCGAAGCGGTCCGCGTCCATGATCACCATCGCGGTGGCGTTCGGTACGTTCACCCCCACCTCGACCACGGTGGTGGCCACCAGGACGTCCACCTCGCCCGCGGTGAAGCGGCGCATCACGTCGTCCTTGGCGTCCGGTGCCATCCTGCCGTGCAGCACCTCGACCCGGAGCCCGGCGAGCGGGCCGGCGGCGAGCTGCTCGGCGGTCTCCAACACGGCGAGCGGCGGGCGGCGCTCGCCGTCGTCGGGGGCTTTCTTCCGGCCGCCCTGCCCGCTCTGCCCGGCGGCCCCTTCCTCGTCGTCGCCGATCCGCGGGCACACCACATACGCCTGGTGCCCGCCCTCGACCTCCTCCCGGACCCGCTCCCAGGCCCGCGCCAGGAAGTGCGGCTTCTCGGCGGCCGGTACGACATGGGTGGCGATCGGCGAACGCCCGGCCGGAAGCTGGTCGAGCACCGAGGTCTCCAGGTCGCCGAAGACCGTCATCGCCACCGTGCGGGGGATCGGGGTGGCCGTCATCACCAGCAGGTGCGGCGGCTGGCCGGCCTTGGCCCGCAGCGCGTCCCGCTGCTCCACGCCGAAGCGGTGCTGCTCGTCCACCACCACCAGGCCCAGGTCGTGGAACTTGACCTTGTCCTCGATCAGCGCGTGGGTGCCGATCACGATGCCCGCCTCGCCCGTGACCAGGTCGAGCAGCGCCCGCCGGCGGGCGGCGGTGCTCATCGAGCCGGTCAGCAGCACCACCTTCGTACCGAGGTCGGAGCCGCCGAGCATGCCGCCCTGGGCCAGCTCCCCCATCATCTCGGTCACCGACCGGTGGTGCTGCTGCGCCAGCACCTCGGTGGGCGCGAGCATCGCCGCCTGGCCGCCGGTGTCCACCACGCCGAGCATCGCGCGCAGCGCCACCAGCGTCTTGCCCGAGCCCACCTCGCCCTGGAGCAGCCGGTGCATCGGATGGTCGGTGGCGAGATCGGCGAAGATCTCCTCGCTCACCTTGCGCTGGCCGGCGGTGAGGGTGAAGGGCAGTTTCCGGTCGAACTCGGTCAGCAGCCCGTCGGGCCCCGGTGTCCTCGGTACGGCGGGCAGCGCCGACTCGTCGGCCCGCCGCCGGGCGAGCGCCACTTGCAGGACGAACGCCTCGTCCCACTTCAGCCGTCTGCGGGCGGTCTCGATATCGGCCTTGGTGCCCGGCCGGTGGATCTTCTCCAGCGCCTCCGGCAGCGGGGCGAGGTCCCGGGTCGACCGCAGCGCCGCCGGCAGCGGCTCCCCGACCCCGGCCCATCCGGTCGCGCCGAGCGAGTTCAGCGCGGTGTCGACGGCCTGCGCGATCTGCCACGAGGTGATCTGCTTGCACGCCGGATAGAGCGGGATCAGCCGGTTGGCGAAGGCGTCGACCGCCTCCTCGCCCTCGTCGGCGTCCAGCAACTGGTAATCGGGGTGCGCGAGTTGGCGGGTGCGGTTGAAGACGGAGACCTTGCCGGAGAACATGCCCCGGCGCCCCGGGATCAGCCGGTGCGCGTGCGCGTGCGCGGCCTTGCTGAAGAACACCAGGGTGAGCGAGCCGCTGCCGTCGGTGACCACCACCTCCAGGCGTACGCCCTTGCCGCCGCCGTACGTCCGCTTGTCCGCCTTGGCGATCTGCGCGACCACGGTCACGTACTCGTCCACCGGCAGATCGGCCAGCCGCGTCAGCTCCCCACGCTCGGCGTACCGCCGCGGGTAGTGGTGCAGCAGGTCTCCGACGGTGCGCAGGCCCATGTGCTCGTCCAGTACTTTGGCGGTGCGGTCACCGACAAGCTTCTTCAGCTCTTCGTCCAAGGGGTTGCCGCTCATCCCGCCCATCTTTACGCACGCCGCTGACATTTTTACCCTCGGCACCCCCGAACTGGACCCCCGCGTCCGACGCCCGAACGTCAGCCCCTTTGGTCCACTTCACGCTCCGGGGTTCGCCGGTAGCGACCGAGCCGAAGGCCGCGCCGGTGTCGAAAGGAAGAACGCGCGCAGCTTGCGAGGTACGAGTAAGCGAGCACGATCGACCGTCGACACCGGGTCTGAGCGGCCGGAGGCGAGGGCGCGGCAATAAGGGGCCAGGGCGGTGCCCATTCGCTCGGCGGCGCCCACCATGGGGCACCCCCAGGGCGGTACCCATGCGCCAAGGGGGTGCCCACCCTCCGGCGCCCTTACCTGCGAACGGCACCCGCCCCGGGCACCCGCGCCTAAAGCGGCGCCCCCCAGCGACCCTGCCCACGAACGGCACCCGCCCCCGGGCACCCGCGCTCAAGGCGGCGCCCACCCCCCAGCGACCCTACCTGCGAACGGCACCGCCCCTACGGCACCCGCGCGCTGGCGGCACCCACCCAGGGGTGCCCGCTGCGGCGCCTGCCATCGGGCTTCCTACTCCACCCCGATCAGCAGGGGCACCCCGCGCTGGCCGCCCTCGTAAGTCACCGTGTCGACGGCCAGGTGGACGTCGCGGACGTGGGACTCGATGCGGGGGGCGAGGTCGGCGGGGGCGGTGGAGCCGATGACGAGGGTGACGAGTTCGCCGCCGGCCGCCAGCATGCGATCGAGGACGGTGACCGCGGTGGCCGCGAGATCCGCGCCGATGACCGCGACATCGCCGTCGATGAGACCGAGGACGTCGCCGGCCTGGCAGACCCCCGCCATGGTCCAGGAGCGGTGTTCCGCGACGTTGAGCTCGGCGTAGCGGGTCGCGCCGGCCGCCGCGGTCATGGCGACGACGTCCTCGTCGAAGCGGCGGGTCGGTTCGTGGACGGCGAGGGCGGCGAGGCCCTGGACGGCGGAGCGGGTGGGGATGAGGGCGACCCGGACGCCCTCGGCGAGGGCCTGCTCGGCGGCGGCGCCCGCCGCGTGCCGCAGCTCGGTGTCGTTGGGCAGCAGCACGACCTCGCGGGCGTGGGCGCGGCGGATGGCGGCGGCGATCTCCCCGTCGGCGGGCTGTTCGCCGGGGCGTACGGCGACGACGGTGGCGCCCGCCTGGGCGCACAGCGCGGCGAGGCCCTCGCCGTGGACGAGGGCGACCACGGCCCGCTGGGCGGGCGCGCCGCCGCGGTTGCGGGCCTGCTCGCCGAAGTGGGTGACCCGCAGCCGGTACGGGCGGCCGGCCTCGATACCGGCTTCCACGGCGGCGCCCACGTCGTCGACGTGCACGTGCACGTTCCACAGGCCGTCGCCGCCGCCGACCACCAGGGAGTCACCGAGGGCATCGAGCCGGTCCCGGAGGGCGCGGACGGCCGCGGTGTCGCTGGTCTCCAGCAGGAAGACCACCTCGAAGGCGGGGCCGCCGGCGGCTCTGGCCTCCAGGTTCCCCTCCTCCGTGCAGAGCGGCCCGCCGTCCTCGTCCGGCGCGACGGCGCCGCCCCCCTGCTCGACGTGCCCGACCTGCCAGACCTGCCCGACCTGTCCGACCTGTCCGACCTGTTCGGCCGACCCGGGCCGCTCGGATCCCGCCGGGCCCCCGTGCGGGTGAGTGAAGGATGTACCGGAACCGCCCGCCGCGCCCGGCTGCGGCCCGAGCGGTGGTTCGCCGGTCACCGCCTCGCAGAGCGCGCCGAGGATGGCCACCAGGCCGAGGCCGCCCGCGTCGACGACGCCCGCCCGGCGCAGCGCGCCGAGTTGGCCGGGGGTGCCGGCCAGGGCGGCCAGCGCCCCGGCGTGGGCGGCGCGTACGACGTCGGTGAGGTCCCCCTCGGTGTCGCGGGCGGCGTGGGCCGCGCCGGTGGCGACGCTGAGCATGGTGCCCTCGACCGGCCGGGCCACCGCCGCGTACGCGGCGGCGGCGGCGGCGAGCAGCGCGTGCCGGAGCGCGGCGGCCTGTCCGGTGCGGGGCGGGGCGCCGTTCTCGGCCGGGAGCGCCAGCGCGTCGTTCATGCCGCGCAGCAACTGGGCGAGGATGGTGCCGGAGTTGCCGCGGGCGCCGATCAGCGCGCCGTGGGACATGGCCCGGAAGGACTCCCGCAGGGTCGGGAGCGCGCCCCGGCGGTCGGCGCCCGGGGCGTCGAAGACCGCTTCGACGGCTTCGGCGGCGGACTCGACGGTCAGATAGAGGTTGGTGCCGGTGTCACCGTCCGCGACCGGGTAGACGTTGATCGCGTCGATCTCCTCGCGGGCCCGCCCCAGCGCGTCGAGGGAGAGTCGGCACCAGGCGCGCACGGCGGAAGCGTCGAGCGAGGGTGGCAACAGGTCCTCCTGGGACGCCGGAACGTGCGGGCTGCTGCTGGTGAGGGTATCCGTGCGGCGGACGATGATTCCCGTCCGGCGGTCAGGGGCGGGGTCCCGGCGGCCGGCCACGGGGAGGGCGGCAGCCGCCGCGCACGGCGGGGGCGGTGCCCCGGCCGTGGTAGTTTCGTTGAACGGGAGTGGCCGTTGTATGCTGCTCCGGTTGCCCGGGGCTCTCTCGGGCTTTTCATCGTAAATGCATCTGAAGTCTTTGGAGTGACCCGTGGCTGCCAACTGCGACGTATGCGGCAAGGGGCCGGGCTTCGGCAACAGCATCTCCCACTCGCACCGCCGTACCCCGCGTCGTTGGAACCCCAACATCCAGCGCGTGCGTGCGGTCGTCGGGAAGACGCCGAAGCGGCTCAACGTCTGCACCTCGTGCATCAAGGCCGGCAAGGTCTCGCGCTGAGCGAGCGGTGACTCTCCGCGCGAGCGGGGGCGATCCGGTCTCGCGCCGACGCGTTTCGTCGTAGCAGCGCAGCCTTTGCGGCTACTGGAAGCCGATCCACCTCACGGTGGATCGGCTTTTCGGCGTCTGCCGGCGAGCGGTTGCCGCCCGGCGGGTCAGCGGTGCCGCCAGCCGTGGTCCACCGGCCCGATGCCCGCGCCCAGCGCGAAGCCGGCCGCGATGGCGCCGGTGACGTACTCCTTCGCCAGCCCGACCGCGGCCGGCGGCCGGTGGCCCAGGGCGAGATACGAGGCGATCGCGGCGGCCAGGGTGCAGCCGGTGCCGTGGGTGTGCCGGTTGTCATGGCGCGGGCTCCGGTACCAGTGTTCTTCCCGGCCGTCGGAGAGCAGATCGACGGCGTGGCCGCTGTCCGGGAGATGGCCGCCTTTGATGAGCGCCCACCGCGGACCGTGGCCGAGTACGGCGGCCGCGGCGGCCCGCATGCCCGGCTCGTCGGTCACCACGATCCCGGTGAGCTGGGCCACCTCGTCCAGGTTGGGGGTGGCGACGGTGGCGAGGGGCAGCAGCCGGGTCCGTACGACGTCCAGTGCCTCGGTGGTGAGCAGCGGGTCGCCGTGTTTGGAGACGGCGACCGGGTCGACCACGACGGGCACGCCCTGGCGGTGGGTGAGTTCGCCGAGGAGTTCGGCGACGGTGGCGGCGAGCGGGGCGGAGGAGAGCATGCCGGTCTTGACGGCCTGCACCCCGATGTCGTCCACCACCGCGTGGAACTGGGCGCGGACCGCCTCGTCCGGCAGTTCCCAGGCGCCGCGCACCCCCAGCGAGTTCTGCGCGGTGACCGCGGTGACGACGCTCATGCCGTGCGCACCGAGGGCGAGCATGGTCTTGAGGTCGGCCTGGAGGCCGGCGCCGCCGCCGGAGTCCGAGCCGGCGACGGTGAGCACCCGGGCAGGCGCGGTCGGTCCCACGGGCCGCCCGTCCGCCAGCGCGTGATCCGCCCGGGCCGCGGGCTTCACGCCCGGCCCCGTACCGTCGCTCCCGCTCACGGCTGCTCGCCGAAGTGGTCCCAGCCGCCGGCCTGGTCCCAGGGCGCGCCGTCGACGGTGACCTGCGGGACGCGCCCGGCGGGCGCGGTGGTCCCGCCGATGATCCGCCAGCGGGCGGGGAGTTTCGCGTCCCGGGGGAAGGCGGCGACGATGGCGTGGTCCTCGCCGCCGCTCAGCACCCAGTGCAGCGGGTCGACGCCGACGGCCTGGCCGATGTCGGACATCTGGGCGGGCACATCGACGTCGGCCGAGCGCAGATCGATGTCCACGCCGCTGGCGGCGGCGATATGGCCGAGGTCGGCGACCAGGCCGTCGCTGACGTCGGTCATCGCGGTCGCGCCGAGTTCGGCGGCCGCGGGCCCGGCGTGGTACGGGGGTTCGGGACGGCGGTGGGCCTCGACGAAGGCGCGCGGGGAGCGGAACCCGCGGGAGAGCACGGCGAGTCCGGCGGCGGACCAGCCGAGCCAGCCGGTGACGGCGATGATGTTGCCGGGGCGGGCTCCCGATCGGGTGACCGGGGCGCGGCCCCGCAGGTCACCCAGAGCGGTGATGGCGACGGTGATGGCGTCACCGCGGACGACGTCACCGCCGACCACCGCGGCGCCGGCCACCTGGCACTCGTCGCGGATGCCGTCCATCAGCTCGACCGGCCAGGTGGCGGGGAGTTCGGCGGGGACGACGAGGCCGAGCAGTACGGCGGTGGGGAAGGCGCCCATGGCGGCGATGTCGGCGAGGTTCTGCGCGGCGGCCTTGCGGCCCACGTCGTAGGCGGTGGACCAGTCGCGGCGGAAGTGGCGGCCTTCGAGGAGCACGTCGGTGGTGGCCACCACCCGGCGGTCGGGCGCGGCGATCACGGCCGCGTCGTCACCGGGGCCGAGTTCCACCGCCGGGGTCGAGGTGAGGCGCGAGGTCAGCTCCCTGATGAGCCCGAACTCCCCCAGCTCCCCCACGGTCCCCTTCATCACTTCGTCCCCTTCACTGCGTTCGGTGGCGTGTTTCCCGGCAATACGGGGGCCGGGTACCGCGCGGGTCTCCCCGCTGTGCGCGACGACGCGATAACGTGGCGTCCCCCCTTCCACATGATCCTCGAAGCCGCCCTGGAGGTTCCGTGGTACAGGCGTACATCCTGATCCAGACCGAGGTCGGCAAAGCCTCGGCAGTAGCGGAGGTGATCTCCAAGATTGACGGAGTCATCCAGGCCGAGGACGTCACAGGTCCCTATGACGTCATCGTCCGGGCACAGGCCCCCACGGTCGACGAACTCGGCCGCATGGTGGTCGCCAAGGTCCAGCAGGTGGACGGCATCACCCGAACCCTGACCTGTCCAGTCGTACATATCTAGTCCCCCAGCGAGCCGCTTTCGGGGCTCTTCTATGCTCGGCAGGTGAGATTCCACCGCCGGGCCCTACTGATAGCCGTGTCCGCCGTCGCAGGTCTGTCCGCGGCGGCGGTCTACGCTTTCCGGCCGGCTTCCGACGAACGGGTCGCCGTACCGGTGCCCGGCGCGCGTGCCGCCGCCTACTGCGCCGCGCTGCACGCCCAGTTGCCGGCCAAGCTCGACGGCCTCTCCGAGCATGATCTCAAGCCGGTCTCCGATCTCACCGCCGGGTGGGGCGATCCGCTGATCGTGCTGCGCTGCGGGGTGCCGCGGCCCGCGGTGGACGCGGATCCGCAGACGGTCGCGGTGGAGGTGAACGGCGTGACCTGGTCGTACGAGCAGGTCACGAACGGCGGCGTGCGGATGACCACGACGCTGCGCAAGGCGTATGTGGAGGTGCTGCTGCCGCCGAAGTACGCCCATGACACGGGTCCGCTGGTGGACCTCGCCAAGCCGGTCGAGCACACGATCCCGGAGGGGGTCTGAGCCGCCCTCCGGGATCCTTCGCGCGGTCAGCGCGATCAGCGCGGACCCGCGGTCAGCGCAGACCGGTGGCCCGGCGGAGCGCCGCCTGGATCAGCAGGTCGATGAGTTCGGGGTAGCTCACCCCGGTCTCCTGCCACATCCGCGGATACATCGAGATGGGGGTGAAGCCCGGCATGGTGTTGATCTCGTTGATCACGAACTCGCCGCTGTCCAGCAGGAAGAAGTCGGCGCGGACCAGCCCCTCGCAGGAGGCCGCCTCGAACGCGGCCACCGCGAGCCGCCGTACCTCGGCGGTCTGCCGGTCGGAGAGCGGCGCGGGCACGATGCCCTCGGCCGAGTCGATGTACTTGGCGTCGAAGTCGTAGAAGTCCTGGGCGCCGGCCGCCGGGATCTCGGCGGGCAGCGAGGCGCGCGGCCCGTCCTCGAACTCCAGCACACCGCACTCGATCTCGCGACCGCGCAGCAGCGCCTCGACGATGATCTTGGGGTCGTGCCGGCGGGCCTCGGTGATCGCCGCGTCCAGTCCGTCGGGGTCCTCGACCCGGCTGATGCCGAAGGAGGAGCCGGCCCGGGCCGGTTTGATGAACAGCGGCCAGCCGTGCGCGCCGGCGAAGTCGGTGACCTTGCGGCGCACGGCCTCCGGGCTGCGGTCCCACTCGCGCGGTCTGATCACCGTGTACGGGCCGACGGCGAGCCCGAAGGAGGTGAAGATCCGCTTCATGTACTCCTTGTCCATGCCGACGGCGGAGGCGAGGACGCCCGAGCCGACGTAGGGGACGCCGGAGAGTTCCAGCAGGCCCTGGAGGGTGCCGTCCTCTCCGTAGGGTCCGTGCAGCAGCGGGAGGACGACATCGACCTCGCCGAGTGCCTTGGGCACGGCGCCGGCCTCGGTGTAGACGATTTCGCGGCTGGCCGGGTCGACCGGCAGCACCACGGCGCCCTCATGGTCGGTGACCTGCTCGACGGTGGGCATCCGGCGGTCGGCGATGGCCATCCGCTCCGGCTCGTCGGCGGTGAGCGCCCAGCGGCCTTCGGAGGTGATGCCGATGGGCAGGACGTCGTACTTGTCGCGGTCGATGGCGCGCAGCACGCTGGCGGCGGTCACCACGGACACTCCGTGCTCGGAGCTGCGGCCGCCGAAGACGACGGCCACCCGCGGTTTGCGGTCGAACTTGTGCACGTTGCTCATACCGCCGTGACCTTACCGTTCCGGCTTCGCCGAGCGTGACATCAACTCTTTGACCGCCACCAGGGGCGGCTTCCCGTTGTGCACGATGTCGACCACGGTCTCGGTGATCGGCATGTCGACGCCGTGTCTGCGGGCGAGATCGGCCACCGATTCGCAGGACTTGACGCCCTCGGCGGTCCGGCTGGTGGCCGCGATCGTCTCGTCGAGGCTCATGCCGCGGCCGAGGTTGTGGCCGAAGGTGTTGTTGCGGGACAGCGGTGAGGAGCAGGTGGCCACCAGGTCGCCCATGCCGGCCAGCCCGGCGAAGGTGTACGGGTCGGCGCCCATCGCCAGCCCAAGCCGGGTGGTCTCGGCGAGACCGCGGGTGATCAGCGACGCCTTGGTGTTGTCGCCCAGGCCCATGCCGCCGGCGATGCCGACGGCGAGCGCGATGACGTTCTTCACCGCGCCGCCGAGTTCACAGCCGACCACGTCGGTGTTGGTGTACGGGCGGAAGTACGCGGTGTGGCAGGCGGCCTGGAACCGGCGGGCCACCGACTCGTCCTCGCAGGCCACCACGGAGGCGGCGGGCTGCCGGGCGGCGATCTCGGAGGAGAGGTTGGGCCCGGACAGCACGGCGATACGGTCCGGGCCCGCCTTGGTGACGTCCTCGATCACCTCGCTCATCCGCTTGGCGGTGCCGAGTTCGACGCCCTTCATCAGGCTGACCAGCACCGCGTCCGGGTGGAGCAGCGGCGCCCAGGCGGCGAGGGCGGTACGCAGTTCCTGCGAGGGAATGGCGAGTATCACGAACTCGGCGTCGGCGGCCGCCGCGGCGGGGTCGGCGGTCGCGGTGATCGCGGCGGGCAGTTCGAGGCCGGGGAAGTACTCGGGGTTGGTGCGGGTGCTGTTGATGGCGGCGACGAGTTCGGGGCGGCGCCCCCACAGCGAGACCTGGCAGCCGGCGTCGGCGAGCACCATGGCGAACGCGGTACCCCAGGAGCCGGTGCCGTAGACCGCGCAGCGGACGGTCATGCCTCCTCCCGTGCCTGCCCGGCCGCCTTGCGCGGGTCGAAGAGGCCGGGCGGCGCGGGTTCGCCGCGGACCTCGGCGAGCAGTTCCTTCACCGCTCTCATGATCGCCTCGGTCACTTCGCGGAGCACCTCGGCGCTGGGTTCCTTGCCGTACCAGGCGTTCAGGTCGACCGGCGGCCCGGCCAGCACGCGGTGCGTCTTGCGCGGCAGGAAGCTGGCCTTCTTCGCGTACGGCGGCAGGAACTCGTTGGCGCCCCACTGGGCGATCGGGATGACGGGGGCCTTGGTGAGCAGGGCGACCCGGGCGACACCGGTCTTGCCGCTCATCGGCCACAGGTCGGGGTCCCGGGTGAGGGTGCCCTCGGGGTAGAAGGCCACGCATTCGCCGCTGTTGACCGCGTCGACGGCGGCGCGGAACGCGGCGGCGGCGTCCGTGCTGGCCCGGATGACCGGGATCTGGCCGGTGCCGCGCAGGATGGCGCCTACGAAGGGGGGCTTGAAGAGGGCGGCTTTGGCGAGGAAGCGCGGGACCCGGCCGGTGTTGTACTGGAAATGCGCATAGAGCAGCGGGTCGAGGTAGGAGTTGTGGTTCACCGCCGTGAGGAATCCGCCCTCGGCCGGAATGTGCTCCTTTCCCCGCCAATCGCGCTTGAAGAGCACAATGAGCGGCGGCTTCGCGATGGCGGCCGCCAGGCGGTACCAGAAACCGATTCTGCGGCGGGACACCCGGACTCCTCTTCGTTCGCTGGCGCCGCGCAGGCGTCGCGGCTAGGGAGGAGGTTACGCCCCCCGCCGCGCGCGGCAGCGGGGACGGGTGAGACCCGAGCGGCTGATCAGCGGGCCGCCCGGCCACAATGGCTGGACGGGATCACGGGATGGCGGGGATGGGTGGATGACGGGAACCACGTGGTCGCTGGTGGTGCCGTTGAAACCGCTTGCGGTCGCCAAGAGCCGTCTCGCGCCGGTGCGGGTGCCGGGTGCGGGACGTCCCGCGCTCGCGCTGGCGTTCGCGGTGGACACGGTGGCCGCGGCGCTCGGCTGCCCGGCGGTGGCGGACGTGACGGTGGTCACCGACGACGAGGTGGCGGCGGCGGAAATGGCCGCGCTGGGGGCGTTCGTGGTGGCGGACGGGCCGGCCGCCGGGCTGAACGCGGCGCTGCGGCATGGCGCCGAGGCGGTCAGAAACCGCAGGGCCGCCGCTCCGGTCGCGGCGCTGAACGCCGATCTCCCGGCCTTGCGGCCGGCTGAGCTGTCCATGGTCCTGCGCGAGGCCGTACGGGCCCAGGAGCGGGCTTTTCTCGCCGATGCGGCCGGTACGGGGACAACCTTGCTCACCGCGCCGCCGCACGCCGACCTCTCCCCCGCCTTCGGCGGCCCCTCCCGAGCCCGCCACCTCGCCGGCGGCGCCCGCGAGATCCTCCTCCCCGACGTCCCCTCCGTCCGCCAGGACGTCGACACCCCCGCCGACCTCCGATCCGCCCTGACCCTCGGCGTCGGCCCCCGAACCAGCCGCCTTGTTGCCGCCTTCTCACCTCCGGGCGCGGAGGTGAACCCGGCGGGTTGACCCTCCCCGTGCCCGGCGGGCGGCAAATAGGCTGGGGGCATGCAGGCAACCGCGTTTACTTTTGATGCTCGGACCCGGGCCGGCAGTGTGCTGCTGGACGACGGGACGCCGGTGGAGTTCGACGCCGCCGCGTTCGACGCCGGGGGGCTGCGGCTGTTGCGGCCGGGGCAGCGGGTGCGGATCCGCACCGAGGGGTCGGGCGGGGAGCGCCGCGTGGTGTTCGTGACGCTCCAGACCTTCCCCGACCCGCGGGCGTAGCCCGGCGCGGGGGGCCGCGGCGCCCCGGGGACATGGCGCGGGCCGGGCTCCCCTGCACAGGGGGCCCGGCCCGTCGCGGTGGAGCGGCCGATCGCGCGGCCCGGCTATCCCCTCGCGGCGGCGGCGCGCTTCGCGGTGGTCTTGCGGGCCGAGGCCCGCTTGCCCGGGCTCTTCTTGGCGGCCGACTTCTTGGCCGGCGAGGACCGCTTGGCGGTGGTCTTCTTCGCCGCGCTCTTCTTCGCCGCCGACTTCTTCGCGGTGGTGGTCTTCTTCGCCGCGGTCTTCTTGGCGGCGGCGGTGGTCTTCTTGGCCGCCGTGCCGCGGGTGCTGGTGGCCTTCTTCGCCGCCGCCTTCTTGGTGGTGGTCCTGGCGGTGGTGGACGGACCGCCGCTCAGGCTGCCCTTGGGGGCCTTCTTGACGGAGACCTCGCCGCCCCGCGGAAGCTTCTTCGAACCGCTCACCAGGTCCTTGAAGCCCTGTCCCGCGCGGAACCGCGGCACGGAGGTCTTCTTCACCCGGACCCGCTCCCCGGTCTGGGGGTTGCGGGCGTAGCGGGCCGGACGCTCGACCTTCTCGAATGACCCGAAACCGGTGACCGAGACCCGTTCGCCGGCCACCACCGAGCGGACGATCGCGTCGAGAACCGCGTCAACCGCTTCCGCGGCGGACTGTCGACCGCCCACCTTGTCGGCAATCGCTTCTACGAGCTGCGCCTTGTTCACGTCTTCCCCTATCGGAAACTTGCCCGGCGAATGAGTACGGGCTGATTTCGCACGCTAGGCGGATATATACCGCAAATCAAATACGAAACGGGCGAATCACCCTTGTGCCGCAACGAACTCGGTGCCTCCGGCGATCAGCGATCGGGGATTCCGAGGTCGTCCAACTCAGCCGTTAACACGTCCGGACACCGTGCCGCGCCGACCGGATCGCGCCGCGCCGGCGCGGTCACCGCGAGCACCCGCCGACTCGACTCCGGCCGTGTGCCACCTGGGACTTCGGGGTTCGCGACGTGGGTGCGGGCGTGCTTCAAACGCGCCGCCGGAACCCCGTGGAGCTCGAGTTGGCTGTCGCGTTCCATGCGTCGATTGTGCCATCTGCGGCGAGTTGTCGGGAGCGACAGGGCCAACCGGGTGTGCCGCGGCGCTTTCACCGGACCACGAGGGGCTCCGAACCGGGTTTGAGAACACGTCGGAACACGCCGAAGCGCCCCCCGCGACGGGCGGGGGGCGCTTCGGGTTCGTGCCGGGTGAGCGCGTGTCTCTCGGGGCTGTCGGGCCTGGGGGCCTTCGTCGGGGCCCGTCGGCTCAGCTGTGGACGACGGTGCTCGGCTTGAAGGACGGCCGGCTCGCCTCGAACGCGGCGATGTCCGCCTCGTTCGCCAGCGTCAGACTGATGTCGTCGAGCCCTTCGAGCAGCCGCCAGCGGGCGTTGTCGTCGAGTTCGAAGGTCGCGGTGACGCCTTCGGCGCGGACCTCCCGGGCCACCAGGTCGACGGTGATCTCCGCGGTCGGGTCCGCCTCGGTGAGCTTCCACAGCCGCTCGACGGTTTCCTGCGGCAGCACCACGGTGAGCAGGCCGTTCTTCAGCGAGTTGCCGCGGAAGATGTCGGCGAACCGGGACGAGAGCACGGTTTTGAAGCCGTAGTTCTGGAGCGCCCAGACGGCGTGCTCGCGCGAGGAGCCGGTACCGAAGTCGGGGCCCGCCACCAGCACGGTGGCGCCCTGCCGCTCGGGCGCGTTGAGGATGAAGCCGGCGTCCTTGCGCCAGGCCTCGAAGAGCCCGTCCTCGAAACCGTCGCGGGTGACCTTCTTCAGCCAGTGCGCGGGGATGATCTGGTCGGTGTCGACGTTGCTGCGGCGCAGCGGTACGGCCCGGCCGGTGTGGGTGGTGAAGGCTTCCATGGGCTCAGACTCCCTCGAGGGCGGGCGCCTCAGGGGCGTCGGACAGGTCTGCGGGCGAGGCGAGGTGGCCGAGCACGGCGGTGGCGGCGGCCACCTGCGGGGAGACCAGGTGCGTACGGCCGCCCTTGCCCTGCCGTCCTTCGAAGTTGCGGTTGGAGGTGGACGCGGAGCGCTCGCCGGGGGCCAGTTGGTCGGGGTTCATACCCAGGCACATCGAGCAACCCGCGTGCCGCCATTCGGCGCCGGCCGCGGTGAACACCTGGTCCAGGCCCTCCTCGACGGCTTGCAGCGCGACCCGTACCGAGCCGGGCACGACCAGCATGCGGACGCCGTCGGCGACCCGGCGGCCCTCGACCACGGACGCGGCGGCCCGCAGGTCCTCGATCCGGCCGTTGGTGCAGGAACCGACGAAGACGGTGTCGACCTTGACGTCGCGCAGCGGCTGGCCGGCCGACAGGCCCATGTACTCCAGGGCCTTCTCGGCGGCGAACCGGTCGCTGGGGTCGGCGAAGGACGCCGGGTCCGGCACGGCCGCGCTCAGCGGCGCGCCCTGGCCGGGGTTGGTGCCCCAGGTGACGAACGGGGTGAGGGTGGCCGCGTCGATCCGCACCTCGTGGTCGAAGACCGCGTCCTCGTCGGTCCGCAGCGTCGACCAGTAGGCGAGGGCCGCGTCCCAGTCGGCGCCCTCGGGGGCGTGCGCGCGCCCTTGGAGGTAGTCGAACGTGGTCTGGTCGGGGGCGATCATGCCGGCCCTGGCGCCCGCCTCGATCGACATGTTGCAGACGGTCATCCGGGCTTCCATCGACAGCTTCTCGATGGCCGAGCCGCGGTATTCGATGACGTAGCCCTGGCCGCCGCCGGTGCCGATCTGGGTGATGACGGCGAGGATCAGGTCCTTGGCCGTGACGCCGTCGGGCAGTTCGCCGTCGACGGTGACCGCCATGGTCCTGAACGGGGCGAGCGGCAGCGTCTGGGTGGCCAGCACATGCTCGACCTGCGAGGTGCCGATGCCGAACGCCAGCGCGCCGAAGGCCCCGTGGGTGGAGGTGTGCGAGTCGCCGCAGACCACCGTGGTGCCGGGCTGGGTCAGTCCGAGCTGCGGGCCGACCACGTGCACGACGCCCTGTTCGACGTCGCCGAGCGAGTGCAGCCGGACCCCGAAGTCGGCGCAGTTCTTGCGCAGCGTCTCGAGCTGGGTGCGGGAGACCGGGTCGGCGATCGGCTTGTCGATGTCGAGGGTCGGGGTGTTGTGGTCCTCGGTGGCGATGGTGAGGTCGGTACGACGCACCCGCCGGCCGTTCATCCGCAGCCCGTCGAACGCCTGGGGGCTGGTCACCTCGTGCAGCAGGTGGAGATCGATGAAGAGCAGATCGGGTTCGCCTTCGGCGCGGCGGACGACGTGGTCGTCCCAGACTTTTTCCGCGAGTGTCCTACCCATCGCTGTCCCTCCGGCCCGCGGCGCCTTCGCCCGGGCCAACTCGGTATGTGTCCTGCGCTGTGCCTTCCAGCGTGACGCGTTCCCCCGGAATATGAACTTGCGTTTCATAGTGTGAGACGCGAGTATCGTTGCATGGACAACTCTAGCGGCGTCGGCGTTCTCGACAAGGCGGCTCTGGTGCTCAGCGCGCTGGAGTCCGGTCCGGCCACCCTGGCCGGTCTCGTGGGCGCCACCGGGCTGGCCCGCCCCACCGCGCACCGGCTGGCGGTCGCGCTCGAGCACCACCGGATGGTGGCTCGTGACATGCAGGGGCGCTTCATCCTGGGCCCCCGGCTCTCCGAGCTGGCCGCCGCGGCCGGCGAGGACCGGTTGCTGGCCACCGCGGGTCCTGTCCTGACCCATCTGCGGGACGTCACGGGTGAGAGCGCCCAGCTCTACCGGCGCCAGGGCGACATGCGGATCTGTGTGGCGGCGGCCGAGCGGCTGTCCGGACTGCGGGACACCGTCCCGGTGGGCTCCACCCTGCCGATGAAGGCCGGGTCGGCGGCCCAGGTGCTGATGGCTTGGGAGGAGCCGGAGCGGCTGCACCGCGGGCTCCAGGGCGCCAGGTTCACCGCGACCGCCCTGTCCGGGGTGCGGCGCCGGGGCTGGTCGCAGTCGATCGGCGAGCGGGAGCCGGGCGTGGCGTCGGTCTCCGCGCCGGTCCGCGGCCCCTCCAACCGCGTGGTCGCCGCGGTCTCCGTCTCCGGCCCGATCGAGCGGCTGACCCGCCACCCGGGGCGGATGCACGCGCAGGCCGTGGTGGACGCGGCCGGCCGGCTGAGCGAGGCGCTGCGGCGCACCGGCTGAGGTCGGCCGCAACCACCCGCTCGGGCAGGGCGGTTGGGCATCCTGAGATGCGGACCCGGAAAGGCCGGCCCGGAGACGCCGACGACCCGAGGCGCGGACCCGCGAGACGCCAAAAGCCCGCCGCAGATGCGACGGGCTTTGCTGGTTCGCGTACCCCCGACCGGATTCGAACCGGCGCTACCGCCTTGAGAGGGCGGCGTGCTAGGCCACTACACAACGGGGGCCTTTGGCGATCCTCACGTCATTCCGGCCGGGAGCGACCCGACGGGAAGGGAAAGAGAGGATCTGTACCCCCGACCGGATTCGAACCGGCGCTACCGCCTTGAGAGGGCGGCGTGCTAGGCCACTACACAACGGGGGCTCGCACTTCGCAGAACTGAGCTATGCGCTGGGGTACCAGGACTCGAACCTAGAACAACTGAACCAGAATCAGCCGTGTTGCCAATTACACCATACCCCACCAAAACGCAACCCCATCGGGTCTTGTTCGGCTTGCGTCTCCCGGCCGGGCTTCTCGGCCCTCTCCGGCGGCGCAGGAAGAACATTACCCGATGTGGGACACCGCTCCAAAACGGGTATCGCCACGGAGGACCCCGCGCAGTTCTGCGAGCCCGGTGATCGTTGTCAGCTCCGGACGGCCGCCGAGCCCCTGCCGGTCGAGCCAGATTCCCAGCAGTCCGGCCTCCACCGCTCCGCGCGCGTCGATGTCCGGCTCGTTGCCGACGTAGGCGACTTCCCGGGGTTCGAGCGCGAGCGCCTCGCAGGCCGCGAGGAAGGCGCCGGGGGCCGGCTTGGCCAGGCCCAGGTCCGCGGCGCAGACCAGCACCTCGAACCGGTCGCGTACGCCGAGCGCGCGCAGTTTCCGCTCCTGGACGACCGCGACGGAATTGCTGAGCACCGCGTGCCGGTACACCCCGGCCAGCTCGTCGAGGACCGGCACCGTGTCCGGGAAGAGGGACCAGGCGGCCTCGTAGTGCACCAGGTGCCGGCCGTAGTAGGCGTCGGCCTCCGCGTCGCTCAGCGGGAGCCCGGTGAATTCCCTGATCCGGTCGCGGCGCTGGCTCTCGAAGTCGCACTCCCCCGCGGCGAACCGCAGCCAGTGCGTCCGGGCCAGCGCCGCCCAGCCGAGCAGGGCCCGCTCGACGTCCGGGTAGCCGCCGGGCAGGCCCTCCTGCGCGAGATGCCGCCGCATGCCGTCGCGGTCGGCGCCGGCGTAGTCGAAAATGGTGTCGTCGATGTCCCACAGGACCGCGCGGATCGCCATGACGGCAATGTAGCCGCGCGGCCTCGGCGATGGACCCGCCGCCGCGTGGAACGGCGTGCTCAGGCCGCCAGTTTGGCCAGCGCCCTGTCGATCCTGGCCAGGGTGCGCTCCCGGCCGAGGATCTGGAGGGACTCGAAGAGCGGCAGCCCGATCGTGCGGCCGGTGACGGCCACCCGGACCGGCGCCTGGGCCTTGCCGAGTTTCAGGCCGTGCGCCTCGCCCGCCGCGAGCACCGCCTCCTTGAGCGGTTCGGGGGCCGACCAGTCGGCCGCGGCCAGCTTCTCCCTGGCGGTGCTCAGCAGCCCGGCCGCGCCCTCCTTCATCGCCTTCTGCCAGGACGCCTCGTCGTCCACCGGCTCGTCGAGGAAGAGGAAGTCGACGTTGTCGGTGATGTCCGACAGCACGGTGAGCCGGGTCTGCGCGTAGGGGGCGATGGCCCGCCAGGCCGCCTCGTCGAAGGCTTCCGGGGCCCAGGGGGCGTGCGGTGCGGTGAGCCAGGGGCCGCAGGCCTCGATGAAGGCCTTGGGGTCGAGCCGGCGGATGTGGTCGGCGTTGATCGCCTCGGCCTTCTTGAGGTCGAAGCGCGCCGGATTGGCGTTCACATCCTCGATCGCGAACCGGGCGACCATCTCGTCCATGGTGAAGACGTCCTGGTCGGCGGCGTAGGACCAGCCGAGCAGCGAGAGGTAGTTGAGCAGTCCCTCGGGGAGGAAGCCGCGCTCCCGGTAGAGGTTGAGGGACGCCTCGGGGTCGCGCTTGGAGAGCTTCTTGTTGCCCTCGCCCATGACATAGGGGAGGTGGCCGAACTCCGGGACCTTCGTGGCCACGCCCAGCTCGATCAGCGCCTGGTAGAGCGCGATCTGCCGGGGGGTGGAGGAGAGCAGGTCCTCGCCGCGCAGCACGTGGGTGATCGCCATCAGCGCGTCGTCCACCGGGTTGACCAGGGTGTAGAGCGGGGCGCCGTTGGCCCGGACGATGCCGTAGTCCGGCACGTTCTCCGGGGTGAAGGTCAGCTCGCCGCGGACCAGGTCGGTGAAGGTGATCGGCTGGTCGGGCATCCGGAACCGGACGATCGCCGGGCGGCCCTCGGCGAGGTAGCGAGCGGTCTGCTCGGCGGTCAGGTTCCGGCAGTGGCCGTCGTAACCGGACGGCCGGCCCGCGGCGCGGGCGGCCTGGCGGCGTACCTCCAACTCCTCCGGCGTGCAATAGCAGTCGTAGGCGTGCCCGGCCTCCTTCAGCCCGCGGGCCACATCGGCGTAGATGTCCATCCGCTGCGACTGCCGGTACGGCGCGTGCGGGCCGCCGATCTCCGGGCCCTCGTCCCAGTCGAGGCCCAGCCAGCGCATCGAGTCCAGGAGCTGCCGGTAGGAGTCCTCGGAGTCGCGGGCCGCGTCGGTGTCCTCGATACGGAAGACCAGCGTGCCGTGCTGATGGCGGGCGAAGGCCCAGTTGAACAGGGCGGTGCGGACCAGTCCCACATGGGGGTTGCCGGTCGGCGAGGGGCAGAAGCGGACGCGGACGGCCGCGTCGCCCGGGGCGGAAGCCGCGGCGGGGCCCGTGGAGGGGCCTGCGGAAGGAACGGGGGAAGCGGGGGAAGCCGGGGAAGCGGAGGAAGAGGGAGCGCTAGCCACGCGAGATCACCTTGTTGGTGAGAGTGCCGATGCCTTCGATGGAGACGGCGACCTCGTCGCCGGGGTGCAGCGGGCCGACGCCCGAGGGAGTGCCGGTGAGCAGGACGTCACCGGGGAGCAGCGTCATCGCCTCGGTGATGTTGACGATCAGGTCCTCGATGGAGTTGATCATCTCGGCGGTGCGGCCGGCCTGCCGGAGTTCGCCGTTGACGGTGGCGGTGATGGCCAGGTCGGCGGGGTCGAGATCGGTCTCGATCCAGGGCCCGAGCGGGCAAGAGGAGTCGAAGCCCTTGGCCCTGGCCCACTGCTTCTCGGTCTGCTGGGTGTCCCTGGCGGTGACGTCGTTGGCGCAGGTGTAGCCCAGGATGACGTCCTTGACCCGTTCCCGCGGCACCTCGCGGCACAACCGGCTGATCACCACGGCCAGTTCGGCCTCGTGGTGGACCTCGTTGGAGAAGGACGGGTAGACGATCGAGTCGCCGGGGCCGATCACCGAGGTCGAGGGCTTGAAGAAGGCCCAGGGGGTGGTCGGCACCTCGTTGCCCAGTTCCCTGGCGTGGGCCGCGTAGTTGCGGCCGATCGCGACCACCTTGTTGGGCAGGACCGGCGACAGCAGCCGCACCTTGTCGATCGGGACCTTCGTACCGGACAGCTCGAAGTCCGCGAACGGGACGCCCTTGATGATGTCGATGACGAGGCCGTCCAGGCCGGGGCCTGTCGGGTCGCCTTCGACCGCGCCGAAGGCGACGTTGCCGTCGATGGAGAACCTGGCGATGCGCATGCCGCCAGCCTAGTCAGCCCGGCAGGTGGCGGGCGCCCGCCACGGGCGTCAGGGGGCGGCGGGCGACGTGGGCAGTTCGGTGAGTACGGTACGGCGGGGGTTCGCGGTGCGCTGCGGGAGCTGTCGGGCCGGGGCCGCCGCCTTCGCGTCGGTCTTCGGGTCGGCCGTCACGGGGTTCGCCTCGTCGGCGGCCGCGTCGGCCCGCGGAGCCGTCAGTTCGCTCGCGTCGGTGAGGTGCGCGAGGGTGGTGCGCCGCGGGTTGGCGATCTGACGGAACATCAAGGTGGTCTTCATCAGTCGGGGACCTCGCGTTCGGGGCGTCCACAGGGGGCGCACAGCGGTTGACACTCTGTCGTTTTTGTAAAGCATCAGGCTAGTGGCGCCCATTCCCCGAACGCCGGGGAGCCAAGAGCCGGGGCGTTGTGATTTTGCTCACCAAGTGCGTCGCAGACCACTCCTTCCGGACAATTCTCCGACCTCTACAAAACGGACCCTGAACCCTTATCGCCACACAACACCCAAGGGGGCCGACGGCGGCGGGACGAGTGCCGGTGACAAACAGTTGCCCGCGAGACCCGGTTTGCCCGCTTTCGGTGATCGAATGCTCGACGCTGCGTGCCCACGTCCTCGCGTCGAGTGACGCATTCCAACCCGTCCGCTGCGGGCCTTGTTGGGAGATCCGGCACTGTGCTGGAATTCCCCGGACCGCCGCATCACATCGAGCCGGCGCGCAGGGGGCGCGTACGAGTACCGAGCGGTGGTGATGGGCACATCTGCCTCCTCGTCACCCGGGGATGCCTGAGCCCCCATGACTCGACACCGTCCTGCCGCTTCACTGCGGGGGACGCCTGGTCCAGAGGTTGCGACGCTAGTGCAGGGACGTTTCAAGAGGGACAGCGGCGCCGCGGGCGAGCCGGAGCAGCAGCCCGGCGGGACCGGCAACGGTTCGGCCCAAGGGGCGGGCGACTCCGGAGCCGCCACGCCGGGCACCACCGCGGCCACCGGACGATCGAGCACGCCCAGCGGCATCGAGGCGGGCAAGATCACCGGCCTCGACGGCAAGACGGGCCCGCGAATAGCGATGCGCAACTGGCGCATCAGCACCAGACTTGTCTCCCTGCTCGCCCTCCCGGTGGTCACCGCCTCCGCGCTCGGTGGTCTGCGCATCAACAGCTCGCTGGACAACATCCACCAGCTCGAGCAGATGAAGACGCTGACCGACATCACCGAGAACGCCACCGACCTGGCCGCCGCGCTCCAGGAGGAGCGGGACAGCTCGGCCGGCCCGCTGGCCTCCCACCGGACCAACGACGACGCGGTCGCCGCCTCGCGCGCCGCGACCGACCGCCAGGTCAACCTCTTCGAGAAGTCCACCGACGAGAACATCAGCGCGGACGACCCGGTCTTCAACGGTGTCCGCACCACGCTGCTCTCCATCGACAGCCAGCTGCACACCCTCACCGACATCCGGGGCCGCGCGTACACCGGGGACGTCGGCATCTCGCAGACCGTCACCCAGTACGACAGCCTCATCCAGTCGCTGCTGGCGCTCTCGCAGGACATGGCGCAGGCGACCAGCAACCACGAGATGATCCAGGCCACCCGCGCGCTGGCCGCCTTCTCGTCGGCCAAGGAGTACGAGTCGATGCAGCGCGCGGTGATCAGTGCCGCGTTCGCCACCGGGAAGCTGCTCCCGGACGACTACCAGACGGTCAACTCCGCCTACACGCAGGAAGCCACCGCGCTCACCCGGTTCACCAGCGTGTACGGACCGCTGGCCGCCCAGGAGTTGCTGGCGCCGACCCGCGACAACGACACGATCCAGGCGCACGACGCCGAACTCGAGCGCATCGCCAAGTCCCCGAACGGCTTCACCAAGTTCGACAGCTCCTACCGCGACTGGGACGACGCCGCCAAGACCAAGATCCAGGCGATGCGGCAGATCGAGAGCTCGCTCCTGATCGACATGCAGCAGAAGTCCCTCAAGCTGCAGAGCGAGGCCAAGCAGGAAGCGCTGATCTCCGGCGCGATCATCCTGCTGGTCCTCGGCGTCGCCGTGGTCGGCGCCTTCATCGTCGCCCGCTCCATGATCCGTTCGCTGCGCCGGCTCCAGCAGACGGCGCAGGAAGTCGCCCAGAAGCGGCTGCCCGAGCTGGTCCGCCAGCTCTCCGAGACCGACCCGCAGGACGTGGACACCTCGGTCGAGTCGATCGGCATCAACAGCCGTGACGAGATCGGCCAGGTGGCCCGCGCGTTCGACGAGGTCCACAGCGAGGCGGTACGACTCGCCGCCGAGCAGGCGCTGCTGCGAGGCAACGTCAACGCGATGTTCACCAACCTCTCGCGCCGCAGCCAGGGCCTCATCCAGCGGCAGCTCTCGCTCATCTCCGAACTGGAGTCGCGCGAGGCCGACCCGGACCAGCTCTCCTCGCTCTTCAAGCTCGACCACCTCGCCACCCGTATGCGCCGCAACGGTGAGAACCTGCTGGTGCTCGCCGGTGAGGAGCCGGGCCGCCGGTGGACCCGCCCGGTCCCGCTGGTCGACGTGCTCCGCGCCGCCGCGTCCGAGGTGGAGCAGTACGAGCGGATCGAGCTGACCGCGGTCCCGTCGGCCGAGGTCACCGGCCGTATCGTCAACGACCTCGTGCACCTCCTCGCCGAGCTGCTGGAGAACGCCACCTCGTTCTCCTCGCCGCAGACGAAGGTGCGGGTCACCGGTCACTCGCTGCCCGACGGCCGGGTGCTGATCGAGATCCACGACACCGGTATCGGCCTGTCCCCCGAGGACCTGGCGGACATCAACGAACGACTGGCCAACCCGCCCACGGTGGACGTCTCCGTCTCCCGCCGGATGGGTCTGTTCGTGGTCGGCCGGCTGTCCCTGCGGCACGGCATCAGGATCCAGCTCAGGCCGTCCGACTCCGGCGGTACGACCGCGCTGGTCATGCTGCCGGTGGACGTCACCCAGGGCGGCGCCAACGCCAAGAACACCATGGGCGGGGCCGGGCGTCCGGCGGCCGCTCCGCCGGCCCAGGGCGCGGGCGGTTCCGGTATCGCCGGCGCCTTCGGCAACACCCCGCGGGTCGGCAACGCCCCGCAGCGCGGCCAGGTCGGCGGCGGGCAGCAGCGCCCGGCCATCGGTGCGGGCGCCGGCGGCGGGCGGCCCGGGGCCGGCGGCCCCGGTGGCGCGCCGCAGCAGCCCGGTGCCCCGCGCTGGGCGGCGCAGGACGGCCCGCAGGGCTTCCCCGACGACCGGGGTGTGGAGACCGCGCGCGGCCACGAGGACGTGGAGGGGCCGGGCTTCGACGCCTTCGACACCCCCGCGGCCGCCGGGACCGGACCGCGGGCCGACTTCCAGCAGGGCCCCGGGGATCCGTTCGGCGGCCAGCGGGGCGGGCAGCCCAACCAGCACCAGCAGGGCCAGCAGCCGGGTCAGGGCCGGCCGGTGGGCGGGTTCCCGCCGCCGCAGCCGCAGAACACCGGGCCCGACGGCTTCCGTTCCGACGTCTTCGGCGGCCGTCCAGGACCCGCGCCGCGGCACAGCGGCGGCCCGGGTCCCGACGAGACCGCGCAGTTCCCGGTCGTCCGTGAGGACGACTTCGCACCCACCGGACAGGGTCCCGGCGGCCAGCACGTGCCGGGCGGACCGGCTGGTCCCGCGGGTCCCGGCGGTCCCGGCGGCTATGCCAACAACGGGAACCCCGGCGCCTACCAGGGCCAGCAGCAGCCGGGCCAGCCGGGTCAGCAAGGACAGCCGGGTCAGCCGGGTCGCGGCAACCGCAACAGCCAGACCGGGCAGTTCCCGCTGCCCGGGCAGGGCGGCGGTCTTCCGCACCGCGGCCAGGGCCAGCAGGCGCCGGTCGGCCAGGGTGGTCAAGGCGGCCAGGGCTACAACCCCCGCGGCCCGCAGGACCCGTACAACCCCAACCAGACCGGCCAGTTCCCGGTGCAGGGCGGCCGAGGCCAGAGCGGCCCGGGCGGCCCCGTTGAAACTGGACAGTTCCCGCTGCCTCCGCAGCCGGGCGGCCCGGGCGGCCCGGGTGACACCACCCAGTTCCCGGCCGTACGCGACAACGACTTCGCACCCACCGGACAGCACGGCCAGCCCGGCCCGAACGACCGGAACAGCCAGACCGGCCAGTTCCCGGTCCAGCACGGTCAGCAGCCGCCTCAGCAGCCCCTCCAGCAGCCCGTCCAACAGCAGGGCCAGCACACGCCGCCCGGCTACGGCGGCGGGGCCCCCGGCCAGTACGCCCCGCAGGGCGGCCCGGGCGGGCTGCCGCACCGCGACACGCGCGGCCAGCAGGGCAGCCCCGGCTGGGCCCCCGGCGCGCAGGACCCGTACGACCCGGCCGGCTACGGCGGCGGCAACCAGGGCCTGCCCAACCTCGGCGGCCAGGGCGTTGGTTCCACCGGGCAGTACCCGACGGCGCCGAACCAGCCGGCGCAGCAGCCCGGCGACGGTTCGGGCTATCCGGGGCAGCAGCCCGGCGACCGGCGACCGGCGCCGAACCGCGCGGACCAGCACCTGCCGGTGCCCGGCGAGCCGATGGCGCTGCCGCCCGCGCCGACCCGCGGCGACGAGCCGACGCCGATCTTCTCCGCCATCGAGTCCGACTGGTTCCGTACCGGTCAGGCCGAGCGGATGCAGCAGATCCACGTGGAGCAGAGCGCCCGGGGTCAGCAGCAGGTGCCGGCGCCGCGGCCGGTGGGCCGCACCGCGCCCCCCGCTCCGCCCCAGCGGCCGCGGACCGAGCAGCGCCCGGCGCCGGGTTCCCCCCAGCGCCAGGGTGTCGGTCCGCAGCAGACCGCCCAGGTGTCCCCGCCGGCTCCGACGGGCCCGGCCGCGCCGGTCGCCCAGCCGCTGCCGCGCGAGACGCCGAACTGGCGGAGCTCTCCCAACGACGCCCTGCGCCAGCGGGCCGAGCAGGTCCGTGAGCCGTCGGCCGGCGGGGTCACCCCGTCCGGTCTGCCGCGCCGGGTCCCGCGGGCCAATCTGGTCGCGGGCGGTGCGGCGCCGCAACAGGCGCCGCAGGGCGGTCCGCAGGTTTCGCGGGCCCCCGATGATGTGCGCGGACGTCTGACCAACCTCCGCAGGGGTATCCAGCAAGGCCGCCAGGCCGGCGGTCACACCGACGGCCGTGGTTTCGGTACGAACTCCCAGGAGCGCTAGTTGAGTGCGATGAGCCAGGCGGCACAGAATCTGAACTGGTTGATCACCAACTTCGTGGACAACACCCCCGGGGTGTCCCACACGGTGGTGGTCTCCGCCGACGGCCTGCTGCTCGCGATGTCCGACGGATTCCCCCGGGACCGGGCCGATCAGCTCGCGGCCGTCGCCTCCGGACTGACCTCGCTCACCGCGGGCGCGTCCCGGATCTTCGAGGGTGGCAGCGTCAACCAGACCGTGGTGGAGATGGAGCGCGGCTTCCTCTTCCTGATGTCCGTCTCCGACGGCTCCTCGCTGGCCGTGCTGGCGCACCCCGAGTGCGACATCGGCCTGGTGGGCTACGAGATGGCGCTGCTCGTCGACCGGGCGGGCGCGGTTCTCACCCCGGACCTCCGTGCTGAGCTTCAGGGCAGCCTCATGCACTGACCGTCCGGGTCGTCACCGCGGCCGCTTGTTCCCATCCGACGTATCAGCCCGACGTACCCATCGGCGTACTCAAAGACGGATTCGAAAGCATCAGAAGAATCAGAAGAATCAAGCACTTAGCAGAAGACGCGACAACCGCACGTTCCCGTCATTCCGCACCAGCCGTAGCACTGCCCGGACACGGAGGACCCTCATGACCCCGCCACCCGCCTCGCCGGGCCCGTACGGCGCGTCCCACCACGCGCCGTACGGGGTGGAAGGCGACCAGCCGCTGGTGCGGCCGTACGCCATGACAGGTGGCCGGACCAGGCCGCGCTACCAGTTGGCCATCGAGGCGCTGGTCAGTACGACCGCGGATCCGTCGCAGTACTCGGGTCTGCTGCCGGAGCACCAGCGGATCTGCCACCTGACGCGTGAGATCAAATCGGTCGCGGAGATCTCCGCGCTGCTCGCCATCCCGCTCGGCGTGGCCAGGATCCTCGTGGCCGACCTCGCCGAGGCCGGAATGGTCGCCATCCACCAGCCGGGCAGCGGCGAAGCGGGCGGCCAGCCAGATGTGACATTGCTTGAGAGGGTGCTCAGTGGACTTCGGAAGCTCTAGGCCAGCGCAGCCGGCGTACGGTGCGCCGCCGGCGAGGTCCACGACCTCCGCGAAGATCGTGGTGGCGGGTGGCTTCGGCGTGGGCAAGACCACGTTCGTCGGTGCGGTGTCGGAGATCAATCCGCTGCGCACCGAAGCCGTGATGACGTCGGCCTCGGCCGGGATCGACGATCTGAGCCACGTCCAGGACAAGACCACGACCACCGTGGCCATGGACTTCGGCCGGATCACGCTCGACGACGACCTGATCCTGTACCTGTTCGGTACGCCGGGCCAGGACCGCTTCTGGTTCATGTGGGACGACCTGGTGCGCGGCGCCATCGGCGCGGTGGTGCTGGTGGACACCCGCAGGCTGGCGGACTGCTTCCCCGCGGTGGACTACTTCGAGAACAGCGGTCTGCCGTTCGTGATCGCGCTCAACGGCTTCGACGGCCACCAGCCGTACCGGCCGGAGGAGGTCCGCGAGGCGCTCCAGATCGGGCCCGAGGCGCCGATCATCACCACCGACGCCCGCCACCGCGGCGAGGCGAAGAGCGCGCTCATCACGCTTGTCGAGCACGCGCTGCTGGCCCGCCTCAAGTAGATGTGGCCGCTGGCGTGGTGCCAGTTCTTCCAGTCACGGGGACCCGTTGTGTCATTGGACACGGCGGGTCCTTGTGTTCATAACATTTCGACAGAGTTTCCTGGGCCGGTGACCACCCCGCGCGCTCAGCCGGTACCGCAGCGCGTACGCCTGTCATAGGGTTTGACAGCACTTCGGGTTTATGCCCGTTTTACTTCGGCGGGCAGGACATCGATCCCCCCAATCCAGACGTTTGGCCACCGCGACCATGACGTGCTGGAATTCGCAGAACCCGAGCGTACGAACGGCCGTCGTCGAGCCGTCGCCGAGAGGTTGTTGGTCCAGTGAGGAACACGAGGCGAGCCGAGGCGGGTGCCCAGCAGGGCCCCCGGGGCAACTTCACGCCGCCCCAGCGCCCGGTCGGGAGTACATCGGCGGATCCGGCCGCGGTGGAGCCGCCCGCGCCGCCCGACTCCGGCAGCCGCTTCAGTATGCGCAACTGGCGGGTGGCGACCCGGCTGAACGCGATCCTCCTGATCCCGGTGCTGGTCGCCCTGGTCTTCGGCGGCTTCCGCGTCAACAGCTCGGTGAACACCTGGCGGCAGGCCGACGACGCGGTGAAGGTCGCCGACATGATCAAGGCGGCCTCCAACTACAGCAACGCGCTGGAACTGGAACGGGACAACACCGTGGTCCCGCTGCTGGCCGGCAAGCGCGCGGCACCCGAGGTGAGCGCCGCCTACGCGGCCACCGACGCCGCCGCCCGCGCGTTCGACGAGGCCTCGGCGCACATACCGCTCACCCCTGAACTCTCCCGCCGGCTCGCCAACTTCCGCACCGTGGAACCGCAGCTGGCCGGCCTCCGCAAGGTCGCGTACACCCGGCAGTTGCCCGGGGTGCAGACCGAGGAGTTCTACGTCAAGATCCAGCACCCCTTGATGGAGCTGGACAACGAGCTGGGTTTCGGCACCAGTAACGCCGCCGCCTTCGGCCGTACGCTCTACGCCGTCTCGCTGGCCAAGTCGGCCCAGTCGCTGACCCGGGCCATCGGCGTCCACATCCTCACCCAGCCGGCCGTCCCACCCGCCGAACTGGCGCTGATGAAGACCTCGCTCGGGTCGTACCAGTACCTGGAGGGCATCGCCCTCATGGAGTTCCAGGGCGGCGGTACCCCGCAGGACGCGGCGAGGCTGGCGGCGGCGCAGAAGGCCGCGGCCCTCAAGGGCCAGACCGCGATCACCGCGGCCCAGCGCAAGGCGGAGGAAGCCCATACCGCGTTCGTGGTGCCGCCCGACCTGACCACGATGATCACCGACATCGCCACCCCGGGCCGTACCACCGCGCAGCTGGGCGGTCTCGGCATCAACGCCCAGTCCTTCGGCGCTGCGGCCGGCCTCTCCTTCGACGCCTACCGCTCGGTCGAGACGGTGCTGACCGCCCAGGCGTCGGCCGACGCCTCCTCGGTCGCCTCCCACGCCCGGCGGGACGCGCTCCTCAACTCCGCGATCGTGGTGATCGCGCTGATCATCGCGTTCATCGTGGCCGGTCTGATGGCCCGCGCGATGAGCCGCAGCATGCGGCGGCTGCGCGGCGCGGCCTTCGAGATCGCCGAGACCCGGCTGCCAGGACTGGTCGACCAGTTGTCCAGGACCGATCCCGGCCGGGTGGACACCCGGGTGGCGCCGATCCCGATCAACAGCAAGGACGAGATCGGCGAGGTCGCCCGGGCCTTCGACCAGGTGCACCGCGAGGCGGTCCGGCTGGCGGCGGAGCAGGCGCTGCTGCGCGGCAACGTCAACGCGATCTTCACCAACCTCTCCCAGCGCAACCAGGGCCTCATCCAGCGCCAGCTCACCCTGATCACCGAGCTGGAGAACAACGAGGCCGATCCGGACCAGCTCGAGAACCTCTTCAAGATGGACCATCTGGCCACCCGTATGCGGCGCAACGGCGAGAACCTGCTGGTGCTCGCCGGCGAGGAGGCGGGCCGGCAGTGGAACCAGCCGGTGCCGCTGGTGGACGTCCTGCGGGCGGCGGCCTCCGAGGTGGAGGCGTACGCGCGGATCGAGCTGGTCGGCATCCCGGAGACCGACATCCACGGCAGCGCGGTCACCGACCTGGTGCACCTGCTGGCCGAACTGCTGGAGAACGCCACCGCCTTCTCCTCGCCGCAGACGAAGGTGCGGGTCACCGCGACCCGGCTGCCGGACGGCCGGGTGATGGTGGAGATCCACGACCGCGGCATCGGCCTGACCGCCGAGGACTTCGCGGACATCAACCACAAGCTGGCCGAGCCTCCGACGGTGGACGTCGAGGTCGCCAAGCGGATGGGCCTGTTCGTGGTCGGCCGGCTCGCCGACCGGCACGGCATCCGGGTGCAGTTGCGGCCGTCCGGTGAGCAGGCGGGCACCACCTCGCTGGTGATGCTGCCGGAGCCGATCACCCACGGCGGTGGCGGCGAGGAGTTCCCCGCCGACGACGACATCACCAACTCCAACGGCAACGCCAGCGGCTTCGACGTCTCGCACGTCTCGCGGATCGTGCCGGAGCACGAGGTACCGGAGCCGGTGCTGCTCCGCCCCGAGGCGACGGTGGCCGGTCAGCGCACCGCGGCGGAACTCGGCTTCGACGACTCCCGCTACGAACGCCAGGGCGCGTTGGAGCCGCTCGGCCGCTCGCTGCTGCGCGAGGGCCGGCGGGCCCAGTTGGAGGCGTCGGCGGCCGACCGGCAGGAGCCGGAGCCGCGGGATCCGGGCGGCCAGCAGGTCCCGGCCGACGCGGGGGCGTCCTACGAGGGGTATGAGCCGGCCCCGGACGGCTACGGGGCCGGCCAGGGCTACGAGCAGAGCTACGACCCGGCCTACCAGCAGCAGGCCTACCAGCAGGGGTTCGGGTCCGGAGACCAGCCGCAGAACGGTTTCTTCGGAGCGGCCGGCCAGTCCTACCAGGGCGCTTACGACGGCTCCTACCAGCAGCCTTACCAGCCGGCGGCCGGATCCGCCGCCGAGCAGCCGTATCCCGGTCAGGAGGGCGCCGGCTTCACCGGCGGCCTCACGGACCAGCCGTACGACCCGGCCTATGCCTCCGGCGCCGCCGACGGCTATCCTCCGGCCTATCCGAACCCCGGTGACCCGGCGGAGTTCTCTGGTTACGACCCTGCTCACAGTGGCTGGACCGAGGTGGGACCCGAGGTGGCGGATTCCGCTCCACCGCTCCCGCAAGCGGCGCCGGAGAGCGTAGTCTCACCTTCGCTGACGGACTCCGGCCTGCCGCGCCGCGACCGCCAGCAGCCGGAAGAGGATCAGGAGCAGCCCGCTCAGGAGGCTCCCGAGCCGCAGGAACCACCGCAGCCGGACCGGTCCGACTGGCGGTCCACGAACGATGAGCACTGGCAGCGGGCCGAGCAGGTCCGTGAGCCGAAGGCAGGCGGAGTCACCCCCTCCGGCCTGCCACGGCGTGTACCCAAGGCCAACCTGGTCCCGGGTGCCGCGACGCAGACCCCGCAGGGTGGCCCACAGGTCTCCCGCGCACCCGAGGACGTCCGCGGCAGGTTGAGTAACCTGCGGCGTGGCGTCCAGCAAGGGCGCACTGCTGGAACTGACACGAACGGACAGGCCACCGACAGCCGATTCGGCGGCCCCCAGAACCAGGAGCGCTAGTTGAGTGCGATGAGCCAGGCGGCACAGAATCTGAACTGGTTGATCACCAACTTCGTGGACAACACCCCCGGGGTGTCCCACACCGTGGTGGTCTCCGCCGACGGCCTGCTGCTCGCGATGTCCGACGGATTCCCCCGTGACCGCGCCGATCAGCTCGCGGCCGTCGCCTCCGGACTGACCTCGCTCACCGCGGGCGCGTCCCGGATCTTCGAGGGCGGCAGCGTCAACCAGACCGTGGTGGAGATGGAGCGCGGCTTCCTCTTCATCATGTCCGTCTCCGACGGCTCCTCGCTGGCGGTACTCGCGCACCCCGAGTGCGACATCGGTCTCGTCGGCTACGAGATGGCACTGCTCGTCGACCGGGCGGGCACCGTACTCACCCCGGATCTGCGGGCCGAACTTCAGGGCAGCCTGCTCAACTAACGCAACACGGCGAGCGGCCGGTCCGGTCCCCGTCCACGCCACTGGACGGGGGACGGACACCGGCCGTCAGGCCGCATCAGGAGGAGGACTCGTGAGCACGTCCCCCGGCGGAGATCCGTACGGCGGTCAGCAACGGCCGCCTCTGAACCCGTATCAGTTCCCCTCGGCGCCCACCCCGGACCCGCACCCGGACCCGCACCCGGAGCCCCAGCCGGACCCTTATCCGGGCCGGCGGCCTCCTGGCGAGGCGTCACCCGAGCCGCAGTACCGCCAGCCCCGGATCCAGCCGTTCGCGCCGCCCCAGGCGCCCCCGCCCCGGGCCTCGCAGGGCCCGCAGGGCGGCGGTTCGGCCGACGCCCCGCCAAGGGGCCGGCGGCCCGCTCCCTCGGGTCTGGTGCGCCCCTACGCCATGACCGGCGGCCGGACCAGGCCGCGCTACCAGTTGGCCATCGAGGCCCTGGTGAGCACCACGGCGGACCCCGAGCGACTGCGCGGGCAGTTGCCCGAACACCAGCGGATCTGCCTGCTGTGCCGGGAGGTCAAGTCGATCGCGGAGATCTCCGCGCTGCTCACCATCCCGCTCGGCGTGGTGCGGATCCTCGTGGCCGACCTGGCCGAGGCCGGCCTGGTCGCGATCCACCAGCCCGGTGGCGATGCGGCGGCCGGCGGCCAGCCTGACGTGACGTTGCTTGAAAGGGTGCTCAGTGGACTTCGGAAGCTCTAGCGGTCCAGCCCGCGCCACCACCTCCGCGAAGATCGTGGTGGCGGGCGGATTCGGCGTGGGCAAAACCACGTTCGTCGGCGCCGTCTCGGAGATCAATCCGCTGCGCACCGAAGCCGTGATGACCTCCGCGTCGGCCGGGATCGACGATCTCACGCACGCGCCGGACAAGACCACCACCACGGTGGCCATGGACTTCGGCCGGATCACGCTGGACGAGGACCTGATCCTGTACCTGTTCGGCACCCCGGGCCAGGACCGCTTCTGGTTCATGTGGGACGACCTGGTGCGCGGCGCCATCGGCGCGATCGTGCTGGTCGACACCCGGCGGCTCGCCGACTGCTTCCCCGCGGTGGACTACTTCGAGAACAGCGGCCTGCCGTTCGTGATCGCCCTCAACGGCTTCGACGGCGCCCAGCCCTACGGACCCGAGGAGGTCCGCGAGGCGCTCCAGATCGGCCCGGAGGCGCCGATCATCACCACCGACGCCCGCCACCGCGGCGAGGCGAAGAGCACGCTCATCACACTGGTGGAACACGCGCTGATGGCCCGGCTGCGCTAGGCCGTGTCTGACAAATCCCGCCTGCCCCGCGGCGTCTGGCACGCACGCTCGCTGCGTTGTCGGGGTCGTCCGAGTAGGCCCACTACGAGGACGACCCTCCGCCTTGCGAGCGCACGCACCAGACGCCGCGGGCCCCGCCCTGCGGGCGGACGACGCTATTTGTCAGACACGGCCTAGGCGGCCGGTCGGTCGGGGGCTTCTGCCGTCGGTCGACGCGGCCCTGAGCACGGCTCTGGCCCCCCACCGCGGACGCGGTGAGGGGCCAGAGCCGTGCTGCGAGCGGTAACCGGTGTACCGGTGTTACTAGGGCCACGAGCCGCCCGGCTCAGCCCTGCCAGGAGTGGGGCGCCCGGAAGCCGGGGGTGCGGTCCAGGCGGCGCCAGCCGGCCACCGTGCTGTCCGCGCCGGACTCCGTGACCGGCTCGCCCGCGGCGGCGCGGGCCAGCAGGATCGCGGTCAGCGCGGCGACCTCTTCCGGCTCGGCGTCACCCTTCTCGACACGCACCAACGAATCGGCGGAAGTAGTCACGGTGGTCTCCTGACGGGCGGTCACTGAACGTGCAGTGAGGATGTGCTGTGCGAGAAGCGGGGGCGGCCAGGGATCACTGCGGGGGGTTGCCGTGCTTGCGCGACGGCAGGTCCGCGTGCTTGTTGCGGAGCATCGCCAGCGAGCTGATCAGCACCTCACGGGTCTCCACCGGGTCGATGACATCGTCGATCAGCCCGCGTTCGGCCGCGTAGTACGGGTGCATCAGCTCGGCCTTGTACTCCTTGACCATGCGCGCGCGCATGGCGTCGGGGTCGTCGGCCTCGGCGATCTGCTTGCGGAAGATGACGTTGGCGGCGCCTTCGGCACCCATCACCGCGATCTCGTTGGTCGGCCAGGCGAAGGTGAGGTCCGCGCCGATCGACTGGCTGTCCATGACGATGTACGCGCCGCCGTAGGCCTTGCGCAGGATCAGCGAGATCCGCGGCACGGTGGCGTTGCAGTACGCGTAGAGCAGCTTGGCGCCGTGCCGGATGATCCCGCCGTGCTCCTGGGCGACACCGGGCAGGAAGCCGGGGACGTCGAGCAGCGTCACGATCGGGATGTTGAAGGCGTCGCACATCTGCACGAACCGGGCGGCCTTCTCGGACGCCTCGATGTCGAGCACCCCGGCCATCGAGGCCGGCTGGTTGGCGACGATGCCCACCACGTGGCCGTCGAGCCGGGTGAGCGCGCAGATGATGTTGGTGGCCCACCGCTCGTGGATCTCCAGGTAGTCGCCGTCGTCGACGATCTCCTCGATCACCTTGTGCATGTCGTAGGACCGGTTGCCGTCGGCGGGCACCAGGTCGAGCAGCACCTCGCCGCGCCGCCCGGCCGGGTCGTTGGACTCCACGGCCGGCGGGTTCTGCCGGTTGTTCTGCGGCAGCAGCGACAGCAGGTAGCGCACTTCCTCCAGGCAGGTCTGCTCGTCGTCGTAGGCGAAGTGCGAGACGCCGGAGACGGTGGAGTGGACATCGGCGCCGCCGAGGCCGTTCTGGCTGATCTGCTCGCCGGTGACGGCCTGCACGACGTCGGGTCCGGTGATGAACATCTGCGATGTCTCGCGGACCATGAAGACGAAGTCGGTGAGGGCCGGCGAGTAGGCGGCGCCGCCCGCGCACGGGCCGAGCATCACGCTGATCTGCGGGATGACGCCCGAGGCGCGGGTGTTGCGCTGGAAGATGCCGCCGTAACCGGCCAGCGCCGAGACGCCTTCCTGGATACGGGCGCCGGCGCCGTCGTTGAGCGACACCAGGGGCGCGCCCGACGAGATGGCCATGTCCATGATCTTGTGGATCTTGGCGGCGTGGGCCTCGCCGAGGGCGCCGCCGAAGATCCGGAAGTCATGGGCGTAGAGGAAGACGGTCCGGCCGTGGACGGTGCCCCAGCCGGTGATCACGCCATCCGTGTAGGGACGCTTGCCTTCCAGGCCGAAGCCGGTGGCGCGGTGGCGCCGCAGCGGCTCCACCTCGTGGAAGGAGTCCTCGTCCAGCAGCAGATCGATCCGCTCGCGCGCGGTCAGCTTGCCCTTGGCTTTCTGGGCCGCGGTCGCCTTCTCGCTCGGCCCGCGCCGGACCTCCTCGCGGATCGCGCGGAGTTCCGCCACGCGCCCGCGAGCGTCGTTCGCCGCGGCAGGAACCTCTTGCGATGTGGTCATGTACCGACAGTACGAGCGTGGTGCCGTTTTTCGAGCCATCGACTCCGTACAGTGTCTGCCGACTCTTCATGGTGGTTCCCGACAGATTCCCGGCGAAGCCGCTGCGCGGCGGGGTTCCGCCGAGGCCCGGGAGAGCGGCGTCCTTTGTCGTGGATCGCCCCATTGAGTACGCCGAAGTGCGGCCGATCGGGCGAATCCGGCTCAGCGGCCGGCCACCGCCTCGACGAGCGCCAGCACCCGGCGGGCCTCCGCCACATGAAGGTTCTCGATCATCCTGCCATCGACGGTCACCACTCCGCGCCCCTGTGACGTCGCTTCTTCGAACGCGTCGATGATCCGGCGGGCCCGGTCCACCTCCGCGTCGGCGGGCGTGAAGACGCGGTTGCAGGGTTCGAGCTGCCCGGGGTGGATCAGCGTCTTGCCGTCGAAGCCGAGTTGGCGGGCTTGGCGGGTCTCCGCTTCGAACCCGGGCAGATCCCTGATGTCGTTGTAGACACCGTCCAAGACCGCGGTGCCGGTGACGCGGGCCGCGAGCACCACCAGCGACAGCGCGGTGAGCAAGGGGGCCCTGCCCGGCACGTGCTCGGCGCGCAGCTCCTTCGCGAGGTCGTTGGTGCCCAGCACGAGGACGGTGAGCCGCTCGGTGGCGGCGGCGATCGCCCGCGCCTCGAAGACCGCCTCGGGGGTTTCGATCATCGCCCACACCGCGGTGTGCTCCGGCGCCCCGGCCGCTTCCAGTGCGGCCACGGTCCGCCGTACGGTGTCGGCCGAGTCGACCTTCGGCACGACCAGGGCGTCGGGACCTGCCTCGGCCGCGGCCCGGATGTCGTCGGCGTGCCAGGGCGTGCCGGGCGCGTTGACCCGGATGGCCACCTCCCGGTGGCCGTACGAGCCGCTCGCCCCGGCCGCCGCGACCCGCCGGCGGGCTTCGGGCTTGGCGTCGGGCGCCACCGAGTCCTCCAGGTCGAGGATCAGGGCGTCGGCGGGCAGGGTGGATGCCTTGGCCAGGGCCCGTTCGTTGGCGCCCGGCAGGTAGAGGACCGAGCGGCGGGGGCGCGGGGCGGGGTCGGTCGGGGGGCGGCTGTCGGGGGTGGTCATCGGGCGGCCTCCTTGGATGCCGCGGCGTAGGCCGCGGCGAGTTCGGGGTCGCGGGCCGCCAGAGCGTCCGCGAGTCCGGCTACCACCAGGCACTGTTTGTACGTGGCGTCGTCCTGCATCTTGCCGTCGATCAGCACCGCGCCACCGCCCTCCCCCACGGCGTCGATCACCCGGCGGGCCCAGGCGACGTCGTGCGGGTCGGGCGAGAACACCCGCTTGGCGACGGCGATCTGGGCCGGGTGCAGCGACCAGGCGCCGACACAGCCGAGCAGGAAGGCGTTGCGGAACTGGTCCTCGCAGGCGGTCACGTCCTGGATGTCCCCGAACGGGCCGTAGTAGGGCAGGATGCCGTGCGCGGCGCAGGCGTCGACCATCCGGGCGATCGTGTAGTGCCACAGGTCCTGCTGGAAAGTGGCCCGGGGACCGTCACCGGGGCCCGGGTCCGCGCGGACCAGATAGCCGGGGTGGCCGCCGCCGACCCGGGTGGTCTTCATCCGGCGGCTGGCGGCGAGGTCGGCGGGGCCGAGGGAGATGCCCTGCATCCGGGGGCTGGCGCCGGCGATCTCCTCGACGTTCGCCACCCCCGAGGCGGTCTCCAGGATGGCGTGGACCAGGATCGGGCGCCGCAGCGGCAGCCCGTCGCGTATCGCCCTGGCCTCCAACTGGGCCAGCAGCCGGTCGACGTAGTGGATGTCCTGGGCGCCCTCGACCTTGGGCACCATGACGACGTCCAGCTTGTCGCCGATCTCGGTGACGAGGGTGAGCAGGTCGTCAAGCGCCCAGGGCGAGTCCAGGCTGTTGACCCGGGTCCAGAGCTGGGTGGCGCCGAAGTCGGTGCCGCGGGCGATCCGTATCAGACCGGTCCGCGCCGCCTCCTTGCGGTCGGCGGGGACGGCGTCCTCCAGGTTGCCGAGCAGCACGTCGACCTGGGGGACGAGGGCCGGGACCTTGGCGGCCAGCTTCTCGTTGCCCGGGTCGAAGAAGTGGATCATCCGTGAGGGCCGGAACGGCACCTCGTGCGGCGGGGCCGGCGCCCCCACCGCCAGCGGGCGGAAGAAGTCCTTCGCCGAGCGCATACGCGTCTCCCGGTGGTCGGTCGAGGGCGGACGTGGGTGTGGCGCGTACGGCGGAGGTGCCGTACGCGCCACACCCTACGACCGGCCGGGACGGGAGGTTACCCGCCAGTACATGTGCTGTTGGTCACCGGTTCCCGGCGCATCGCCAGATCGGGTTCCCCTTCCATGTTCCCCGAGCCGTCGCCGGCCGCGGTCACCGTGAAGCCGTGGTGGGCGTAGAAGGCGCGCGCGTCGGTGTTCTTCTGGAAGACGAAGAGCGAGAGGCCGCCGGGGTTCGCCGCCAGCGCGGCGCGCAGCAGCGCCGTGCCGATGCCCCGCCGCCGCACGCCGGCCAGCAGATAGAGCGCGTCGAGCACACCGTCGTGGACCGCCGCGTACCCGACGACCTCCCCGGACGCCTCGGCCACCCACACCGCTGACCGCGGCAGCACCACATCCCCGACCCACGCCTCCACTTGGGCGTCGGTCCGCTTGCGCGGCGGCAGGTAGGGCATGGTGGCCTCGCGCGAGGCGATGTGCACGTGGGCGATGGCGGCGGCGTCGGCGGGCACGGCTCGGCGTACGGCTGGTCGGGTCACCGGGACACCCTACGGGGGGCTCCGGCGGCTGTCAGGGCCGTTTTCGGGGCCCGGCGGAGAGTCCGCCGGCAGCCCGCCGGAGCGTGCCAGGGGTCGTCAGCAGCCGCCGCAGGTGTAGAAGAGGGCGTCCCAGTGGGTGCCCTCGTCGGCGTAGATGTTGCCCGAGGCGGCCTGCCACTGCGGGTAGCCGTCGCCGCGCAGGCCGATGTAGGTGAAGGCGTTGTGGATGTAGTTGGTCAGGCAGGTGTTCTTGCCGAAGTCCAGCTTGTAGCCGTTGTAGTGGGAGTACGTGCCGCTGGCGTGGCCCACTTCGGTGCCGCCGGTGATGTTCAGGGCGCAGCCGCTCGCGTTCTTGAGGGTGACCGCGCCCTGGGCGGTCGTCAGGTTGAGCTGGTCGAAGGAGGTACAGGTGGAGTTGGCGCGGTTGGTACAGCCGCCGGACGACGACCAGGTGATGCCGGCCGAGCTGAACATGCTGGCCGCCTGGGCCTGGGTCAGCTTGGTGACCGCGTAGGCGCTGTGCGCGCTTGCCAGGCCGACGCCCGGGGCGAAGAGCACGGTGAGGAGCAGGACGAAGGCGCTGATCGTGGCGCGGCCCCGGTGGCCGGCCTGGAGAGGCGAGATCCTCATGACTGTTTCCTCCTGCGGTTGTTGGGGTGCAGGTGGCGCAGGAGGCAAGTCTGCTCGGGGGCGTCACGCGTCCGCTAGAGGAGCGGCGGTGAACTTCCCCCAGGGATACCCGGGATACCCGGGATACGCCACGGGCCCGGCGGAGCCTCCTGGGGAGACTCGGCCGGGCCCGTGGGGAGCTGTGGGAACTATTGGAACTGTTGGAACTGTTGGAACCGTATGAACGCGGTGGTAAGCCGTTCAGCTCGTGGAAGAGGTCAGCTCGTGGCGCGCAGCGGGGCCAGCGCGTTGCTCCACGCGACGGTCTGGTCGAGCGTCAGGGTGAGGGCCTCAAGGTGGTGGTCGCCGGGCTTGAAGACGGAGAAGTTCTCGAAGTCGGTGTAGAGGGAAAGGGCCACCTGGGCGCGGACGTCGGCCAACTGGAGCTCGCCGGCGATCAGGCGCAGGTGCTCGACCGCGCGGGCACCGCCGAGGGCGCCGTAGCTGACGAAGCCGACCGCCTTGTTGTTCCACTCGGCGTACAGGAAGTCGATGGCGTTCTTGAGCGCACCCGAGGTGGAGTGGTTGTACTCGGGAGTGACCATGATGTAGCCGTCGAAGGACGCGATCTTGCTCGCCCAGGCCAGGGTGTGCGGCTGGCTGTACTGACCCAGTGACGGCGGGTACGCCTCGTCGAGGTGCGGAAGCTTGAAGTCCAGCAGGTCGACGAGCTCGAACTCCGCGTCGGTCCGCTGCGAGGCGACCTCGGTCACCCAGCGGGCGACGGCCTCTCCGTTCCGCCCGGGGCGGGTGCTGCCGAGGATGATCCCG
Source organism: Streptomyces sp. NBC_01190 (assembly GCF_045039895.1). NCBI lineage: Bacteria > Bacillati > Actinomycetota > Actinomycetes > Kitasatosporales > Streptomycetaceae > Streptomyces > Streptomyces sp. NBC_01190. The sequence goes on along the minus strand of NZ_CP108580.1, from coordinate 6,069,728 downwards.
ATCTTGGTCATGAACAGTCCTGACTTTCGGTGCGACGATCCGCCGGCCTGTCCGACGGATTTGGTTGCGCTCTCAAGCATCCATAGTAGCGCTTGCTTCGTCAAGCAATTACGATGGTCATATGTTCCCCGTCGATCCGCTGTCCGAGCGTTCCGCCGACGGCCCGCCGGGGCCGGGACCCGTGACACCGCCCCGCGCCGGGCAGCCGCTTCAGCCGCTGAGCGCCGGCGAGGAGGCGCTGGTCCGCGCGCTGGGCAGGGTGCTCGTCGCGCTGCCCAGGTCGATGGACGACGACATGCTGCGTGAGCAGGGCCGCCCGCTGTCGGAGTACACGGCCCTGATGCTCCTGTCCGAGGCGCCGGGCCGGTCGATGCGGATGAGCGAGCTGGCCGCCGCCTCGCTGCTCTCGCTGAGCGGAATGACCCGGGTCATCTCCCGGCTGGAGAGCGACGGCCTGGTCCAGCGGGTCAGATGCGACTCGGACGCCCGGGGGCTCAACGCCGTCCTGACCGACGCCGGCCTCGCCAAGCTGGCGCAGATGTGGCCGACCCACCTGGCCAGCGCGAGGCGGCACATCCTCGACCGCCTCGGCGGCGTCGACCTCGCCGAGCTCACCCTCGCCCTGGAGCGCCTGGCCACCTGACGCCGCGCCCGGATGTGGCGGCGGCGCCGGTCCCGCCGCCGCCCGAGGGTACGGGCGGGGCGGGAGCCGGGGGGTACGGGCGGGGCGGGAGCCCCGGGGCCGGGCTACTCCTGCGGTTCGAGGCCCGCGCGCAGCAGACCGTAGGCGTACGCGTCGTCGAGGGCCTGCCAGGACGCGGCGATCACGTTGTCCGCGACACCGACCGTGGACCACTCGGTGGCGCCGTCGGTGGTGGTGATCAGCACCCGGGTGGTCGAGTCGGTGCCGTAGCGGCCTTCGAGGATCCGGACCTTGTAGTCGGCGAGCGCGAAGTGGGCGAGCTGGGGGTAGATCTGCTCCAGCGCGGCGAGCAGCGCCCGGTCCAGGGCGTTGACCGGGCCGTTGCCCTCGGCGGTGGCCACGATCCGCTCACCCTTCGCCCAGAGCTTGACGGTGGCCTCGTTGGCGTGGGTGCCGTCGGGGCGGTCCTCGGTGATCGCCCGCCAGGACTCGACCCGGAAGAAGCGGCGCGGGGTGCCCTCCGAGGCCCGCTCCAGCTCGTCGCGGAGCAGCAGCGCGAAGGACGCGTCGGCGGCCTCGTAGGTGTAGCCCTTCAGCTCGCGTTCCTTCACCCGCGCCACCACCCGGCCGACCAGCTCGCGGTCGCCGCCGAGGTCGATGCCGAGCTCCTTGCCCTTGAGCTCGATGGAGGCCCGGCCCGCCATGTCGGAGACCAGCATCCGCATGGTGTTGCCGACGAGCTCGGGGTCGATGTGCTGGTAGAGGTCGGGGTCGACCTTGATCGCCGAGGCGTGCAGTCCCGCCTTGTGCGCGAAGGCGGAGACACCGACGTACGGCTGGTGGGTGGAGGGCGGCAGGTTGACGACCTCGGCGATGGCGTGCGAGATCCGGGTCATCTCGCCGAGGGCGCCGGGCGGCAGGACCCGGCGGTCGTGCTTCAGCTCCAGCGCGGCGACCACCGGGAAGAGGTTGGAGTTGCCGACCCGCTCGCCGTATCCGTTGGCGGTGCACTGCACATGGGTGGCGCCGGCGTCGACCGCGGCGAGGGTGTTGGCGACCGCGCAGCCCGTGTCGTCCTGGGCGTGGATGCCGAGCCGGGCGCCGGTGTCGGTGAGCACCAGACCGGTGACGGCCTGCACCTGGGCGGGCAGCATGCCGCCGTTGGTGTCGCACAGCACCACCACGGACGCGCCGGCCTCGTGCGCGGTGCGCACCACCTGGGTGGCGTACTCGGCGTTGGCGCGGTAGCCGTCGAAGAAGTGCTCGCAGTCCACGAAGACCCGGCGGCCCTTGGCCACCAGATGGGAGACGGTGTCCTGGATCATCGCCAGGTTCTCTTCCAGGGTGGTGCGCAGGGCCAGCTCGACATGCCGGTCGTGGGATTTGGCGACCAGCGTGACGACCGGGGCGCCGGACTCGTACAGCGCTTTGACCTGCGGATCCTCGGCCGCCGTGGAGTTCGGCCGACGGGTGGCCCCGAAGGCCACCAGCTTGGCGTGCCGGAACTCGAGCTCCTTCTCGGCGCGCGCGAAGAACTCGGTGTCACGGGGATTGGCGCCGGGCCAGCCGCCCTCGATGAAGCCCACCCCGAAGTCGTCCAGGTGCCGGGCGATCGTCAGCTTGTCGGCGACGGTGAGGTTGATCCCCTCACGCTGGGCGCCGTCGCGCAGCGTGGTGTCGAAGACGTGGAAGCTGTCGTCCAGTTCGGCGGTCATGGCGTTGCTTGCTCCTGTCGGGTGAGTGGGTTCCCTGCGGGCGGTCGGGCCGTCCGGAGGTTCCGACTCCACTTGCCCCCATCATCCCGCGTGCCGTACGCCTCCGGCGGTGGTGGGCCGGGAAACGAAAAAACCCCTCGCGGATGCGAGAGGTCTGCACGCGGGTCTGGGGCACGATGCCGTTCGGCCGGGTTCAGCCGAACGGTCACTGCGGACCGGCGTGCCTGTTGCCGATAATCTTCGTGGCGTACGAGGACACGGCAGCAGTCTGGCATATCTCTACCGGCCGGTCACGGTGATCTCACCATCCGGGCCGATCGCCGTCGCCATCCGCAGTCCCGGCGGGCCCCGGCGGGCCTCGTCGGGGGCCCGGGGGACCGTCCGGCCGGCCGCGGGGCCGCCCACCCACGCGGCCGCGGCCGGCCACCGTCACCCGTCAGGCGACGGGGCGCATCCAGCCGTGCGCGTCGGGGGCGTGGCCGGTCTGGATGTCGAGCAGCGCGGCGCGCAGCTTCATGGTGACCTCGCCGGGCGTGCCGTCGCCGACCGTCCAGTTGACCCGGTTGGACTTCACGGAGCCGACCGGGGTGATGACGGCGGCGGTGCCGCAGGCGAAGACCTCGGTGATGGTGCCGTCCTCGTTGCCCGCCCGCCACTGATCGACGGAGATCCGTCCCTCGGTGACCTCGTACCCCAGGTCGGTGGCGATCTGCCGGACCGAGTCACGGGTGATGCCGGCGAGCAGCGAGCCGGACAGCTCGGGCGTCATCAGCTTGTCGCCCGACACGAAGAAGAGGTTGTTGGTGCCCATCTCCTCGACCCAGCGCCGCTCGATCGCGTCCAGCCAGACGACCTGGTCGCAACCGTGCGCGGTGGCCTGGGCCTGGGCGACGAGGGAGGCGGCGTAGTTGCCGCCGGCCTTGGCCTCGCCGGTGCCGCCGGGCGCGGCCCTGACGTACTCCTCGGAGAGCCACACCGAGACCGGCTTGACGCCGCCGGAGAAGTACGCCCCGGCCGGCGAGGCGATGACCATGAAGAGGAACGAGTTGGCGGGCCGCACACCGACGCCGACCTCGGTCGCGAACATGAACGGGCGGATGTACAGGGACTCCTCGCCGGTGGTGGGAACCCAGGCGATGTCCTGCTTGACCAGCGCGTCGACGGCGGCCAGGAAGGTCTCCTCCGGCAGCTCCGGCATGGCCATCCGGCGGGCCGAGCGCTGGAAGCGGCGGGCGTTCTGCTCGGGGCGGAAGGCGGCGACCGTGCCGTCCGCCTGGTGGTAGATCTTGAGGCCCTCGAAGATCGTCTGGGCGTAGTGCAGCGTCATGTTGGCGGGATCGATCGACAGCGGCGCGTACGGAACGAGCTGGGCGTCGTGCCAGCCATGGCCCTCGGTCCACCGGATGCTGACCATGTGGTCGGTGAAGTGGCGGCCGAAGCCGGGATTCGCCAGGATCCCCGCCCGCTCGGCGGCGGCGAGCGGATGCGAGGAGGGCTTGAGCTCGATCGTGGGCGTCGTCATGTGAGTGTCCTTCATGTCCTTCAGGTGTTCCGCTGCCGTCCCGCGAACGAGGACGTCCGAGTTTCCCGCCGAGAAGCGGCCCCGCCGATCTGATTATCGCAGCGGCGGGGCCGTGGGCTATCCGAGGAGATCCGAGGAGAAACTACCTTTGCCGTACCGGGGTCATACCCGGGCAGCGAGCGCGTCACCGATCCGGACGGTGGAGCGCGCCGGGCCGCCGGCCCGTTCGGCCAGATCGGCGTGGACGGCCGCGTCGATCCTGGCCGCCTCCTCGTCGTAGCCGAGGTGCTGGAGCAGCAGCGCCACCGAGAGCACGGTCGCGGTCGGGTCGGCCTTGGACTGCCCGGCGATGTCGGGGGCGGAGCCGTGCACCGGCTCGAACATCGAGGGGAAGGTCCGAGCGGGGTTGATGTTGCCGCTGGCGGCGACGCCGATACCGCCGGACACGGCAGCGGCGAGGTCGGTGATGATGTCGCCGAAGAGGTTGTCGGTGACGATCACGTCGAAGCGCTCCGGCTGGGTGACGAGGAAGATCGTCGCCGCGTCCACATGGAGATAGTCGGTGGCGACCTCGGGGAACTCCGCGCCGACGGCCTGGAAGATCCGGGTCCACAGGTGGCCCGCGTGCACCAGCACGTTGTTCTTGTGGACCAGCGTGAGCTTCTTGCGCGGGCGGGCCTGGGCGCGGGCGTACGCGTCCCGGACGACGCGCTCGATGCCGTACGCGGTGTTGAGGCTGACCTCGGTGGCGACCTCGTGCTCGGTGCCGGTCCTGATGGTGCCGCCGTTGCCGGTGTACGGGCCCTCGGTGCCCTCGCGGACCACCACGAAGTCGATCTCGGGGCTGCCGGCCAGTGGCGAGTCGACCCCGGGGAAGAGCTTGCTCGGCCGCAGGTTCACATGGTGGTCGAAGGCGAACCGCAGCTTCAGCAGGAAGCCGCGCTCCAGGACACCCGACGGCACCGAGGGGTCGCCGATCGCGCCGAGCAGGATGGCGTCGTGTTCCTGGAGCTGCGCGAGGTCGTCGTCGGTGAGCGTCTGTCCGGTGGCGTGGTACCGCTTCGCGCCGAAGTCGTATTCCTTGGTCTCCAGCTTGACGTCCTCCGGGAGGACCGCGGCGAGGACCTTCAGGCCCTCCGCCACGACTTCCTGGCCGATGCCGTCACCGGGGATCACTGCGAGGCTGATGCTGCGAGACATGCGCGGCACACTACCCCGCGTCCCAGCCTGTGACATGGCTCGTCCGCATGTCGGACGGTTTTTCGCCGGCGCCGGGCCCCGGCGTCAGGCGGCCCGCTGGGATTCGTGACCGGTCTGGCCGCCGTTGTCACGACGGTCCATGGAGCGCTGCAAGGCGCGCAGGGCGTTCTGGCGGGCGTTCTCGTCCATGGTGATCAACTCCCGTGAGAAGACTGGAGAGATGGCGGATTCGGTCGCCGCGGAACGGGGCGGAGAGCGGCGCCGCGGGGGTGACCCGCGCTACGGGCGCCTGCTCGATCCGCCGCTCGTCCGATGGGACGAGACGTTCGGCTCGCTACCACGGTAGGACAGCCCGGCCGCCTTGTCGCCCCGATTACTCGGACGTCCTAGTATCTGAGACGACTGTCACCCGATCGCTCCAGGGCGTGACATGGCGAAGCCCGCCGCCGGGTGCGAGCCGGGGGCGGGGGCCGGTTGGGGTCAGGTCGGGAGCTGTCAGGACCGCGGGCGCGAGGCCCGGGGATCAGCCCTGGTGCGGGTAGTGGTAGTCGGTCGGCGGGACCAGCGTCTCCTTGATCGCGCGGGTGGAGGTCCAGCGCATCAGGTTCTGGGCGGCGCCCGCCTTGTCGTTGGTGCCGGAGGCCCGGCCGCCGCCGAAGGGCTGCTGGCCGACGACGGCGCCGGTCGACTTGTCGTTGATGTAGAAGTTGCCGGCCGCGAAGCGCAGGGCGGCCATCGCCCGGGCCGCGGCGGCCCGGTCCCGGGCGATGACGGAGCCGGTGAGGGCGTAGCGCGCGACCGACTCCATCTGGGCGAGCATCGCGTCGAAGGCCGTTTCGCCACCGTCGCCGCCGTCGTCCTCGCCGTCGTCCTCGCCGTCCGCGCCGTCGTCATAGACGTGGATGCCGAGGACCGGACCGAAGTACTCCTCGCGGAAGATCTCGTTGTCCGGGTCGGTGGAGACCAGGACGGTGGGGCGGACGAAGTAGCCGACCGAGTCGTCGTACGTGCCGCCGGCCACCACCTCGACGGTCGGGTCCGCCGCAGCGCGGTCGATGGCGGCCTTGTTCTTGGCGAAGGCGCGCTCGTCGATGACCGCGCCCATGAAGTTGCTGAGGTCGCTGACGTCACCCATGGTGATGCCGTCCACCTCGGCGGCGAACTCCTCCTTGAAGCCGTTCTCCCAGATCGAGCGCGGGATGTAGGCACGGGAGGAGGCCGAGCACTTCTGGCCCTGGTATTCGAAGGAGCCGCGGGTCAGCGCCGTCCTGAGCACCGCCGGGTCGGCCGACGGGTGGGCGACCACGAAGTCCTTGCCGCCGGTCTCGCCGACGATCCGCGGGTACGAGCGGTAGTGCTCGATGTTCTCGCCGACCGTCCGCCACAGGTGCTGGAAGGTTTTGGTGGACCCGGTGAAGTGGATGCCGGCCAGGTCCTGGTGGGCCAACGCGACCTCGGAGACGGCGAGGCCGTCACCGGTGACCAGGTTGATCACACCGTCCGGCAGTCCGGCCTCGCGCAGCAGCCTCATCAGCAGCACCGCGGAGTGCGTCTGCGTCGGGGACGGCTTCCACACCACGACATTGCCCATCAGTGCGGGCGCGGTGGGCAGATTCCCGGCGATGGCGGTGAAGTTGAAGGGCGTGATCGCGTAGACGAAGCCTTCGAGCGGGCGGTGGTCCAGCCGGTTCCACACCCCGGGCGCGTTGGCGACCGGCTGCTCGGCGAGGATCTGCCGGGCGAAGTGGACGTTGAACCGCCAGAAGTCGACCAGCTCGCAGGGGCTGTCGATCTCGGCCTGCTGCACGGTCTTGGACTGGCCGAGCATGGTGGACGCGACCAGCGTCTCCCGCCACGGCCCGGCCAGCAGCTCGGCGGCGCGCAGGATGATCGCGGCCCGGTCGTCGAAGGACATCGCGCGCCAGGCGGGGGCGGCGGCGAGCGCTGCGTCGACGGCGTCCTGGGCGTCCTGGGTGGTCGCGTTGGCGTAGGTGCCGAGGCGGGCGCCGTGGTTGTGCGGCTGCACGACGTCGAACCGCTCGCCGCCGCCCATCCGCTCCTCCCCGCCGATGAAGAGGGGGAGGTCGACCGGGTTGGCGGCCAGCTCCTTCAGCTTCGCTTCGAGGCGGGTGCGCTCCGGGCTGCCCGGCGCGTAGGAGTGCACCGGCTCGTTGACCGGCGCGGGGACCTGGGTCACGGCGTCCATGAGGGGTTTCTCCTTGGGGAAGTCCGGGGGTGCGGGTGGTGCTCGGGGGTGCTCGGGGGGCCGAGAGGCAGTTCAACGGGCCGGGCTCGGCCGATGGGCCTCAGCGGGTGGGCGCGAACGAGCGGAGGAAGAAGCCCAGGTTGGCCGGGCGCTCGGCGAGGCGGCGCATGAAGTAGGCGTACCAGTCGGCGCCGTAGGGGACGTAGACCCGCATCCGCTCCCCCGCCTCGGCCAGCCGGCGCTGCTCGGCGGTCCTGATGCCGTAGAGCATCTGGAACTCGTAGGAGCCGCTCGCCCGGTGGTTGCGGGCGGCCAGCTCCTGGGCGATGGCGATCATGCGGGGGTCGTGCGAGCCGACCATCGGGTAGCCGTCGCCGGCGAAGAGCGTGCGCAGCACGCGGACGTACGCCCGGTCCACGTCCTTCTTCTCCTGGAACGCCACCGAGGCCGGCTCCCGGTAGGCGCCCTTGACCAGCCGGACCCGGGATCCGGCGGTGGCGAGCGCGCGGGCGTCCTCCTCGGTACGGAAGAGGTACGACTGGAGGACCGCGCCCGTCAGCGGGTGCGCGCGCCGCAGCTCATGGAGGATGGCCAGCGTCGAGTCGACGGTGGTGTGGTCCTCCATGTCGAGGGTGACGGTGGTGCCGATCTCGGAGGCGAGCTCGGCGACCTGGCGGATATTGTCCAGCGCGATGTCGTGGCCGTCGCCGGGGAGGGCCTGACCGAAGGCGGTGAGCTTGACGGACACCTCGGCGCGGTCGCCCAGCTTCTCGTCCCGCAGGGTTTCCAGCAGCCGGAGGTAGGCGTCACGGGTGGCGCGGGCGGTCGCCTTGTCGCTGACGCCCTCGCCGAGGTGGTCCAGGGTGACATCGAGGCCGGCCGCGGTCAGCGCGCGGACCGTGGCCAGCGCGGGGTTGAGCGCGTCACCGGCGACGAAGCGGTTCACCACGGGTCGGGTCAGCGGAGCGGCCGCGATGACGCGGCGCATCCGGTCGCTGCGGGCGGCGGCGAGCAACACGGGACCGAGCACGGGGTCCTCCAGGGCCAGATGAGCGGATGCTCACGGTGGACAGCGGGCGTTACCGCGATTGTGGGCTTCGCCTACCCCGGGAACCACGGACACCTGTCACGCATCCGGGTGCGATCCCTCATACAGATGTATGAAGTGTGCGGGACAATGGGGAGGTGCGGACGGACCATGGCGGACCCGGTGGATACAGCGGCAACAGCGGATACGGCGGCCCCGGTGCATACGGCGGCTACGGCGACGGCGTGCAGGACCTCGTGGACGAGGTCTCGGCGCTGCTCGGCGCGCCCGCCACCCTGGAGGACCGCGACTTCCGGCTGATCGCCTTCGGGGCGCACGACAGCGAGGACGACACGGCGATGGACCCGGTCCGCACCCGTTCCATCCTCACCCGGCGCTCCACCAGCGAGGTCCGCGCCTGGTTCGAACGCTTCGGCATCGCCCGCGCCACCGGCCCGGTCCGTATCCCGGCGGAACCCGCCGAGGGCGTCTTCCGCGGCCGCCTGTGCCTGCCGGTCCGGCACGCGGGCGTGGTGCACGGCTATGTCTGGCTGCTCGACGAGGCGGAGCACTCCCCCGCCCAGCTCGACGCCGCCATGGCGGTGGCGGCCCGGATCGGCGACCGGCTCGCCGCGGCCTCGCTCACCGGCGCCGCCGCGGACGACGCCTTGCGCGCCCTGCTGACCGCCGGGTCCCGTACGGCCGGGTCCCGTACAGCCGGCGCCGAGGCCGAAGAGGCGCTGCGCGCCGCCCTGGGCCCCGACGCCGACCAGCCGCACGCCCTGGTCTGTCTTCGGCCGCCCGCTCCCGCCGAGCGGCGGCCGCACGGGAGCGGGCTCGACGAACTGCCGGGGACGCGCTCCATCCCGTCCGCCGCCGCGGTCACCGCCCTGCCCGGCGGTCAGGTCGCCCTGCTGGTACGGCTCAGGTCGCCGCTGCTGCGCGCCCCGGCGGAAGCGGCGGCCGACCGGCTGCTGGCGGCGGCCGGGGGCGGCGTGGGCGCCGACGGACCGGTCGCCGGGGTGAGCGAGGCCCGGCTCACGCTGGCCGAACTGCCCGCCGCCTGGGCCGAGGCGGTGGCCGCCGCCCGGGCCGCCGCGGCCGAGCCCCGGCTGGCACCGGTCGCCCACTGGGGCGAGTTGGGCGCCTACCGCCTGCTGACGGCGCTGCCACCGGGCGCGGCCCCTGACCCGGCGGTGGCCCCGCTGCTCGCCCCCGCCAACCGCGAACTCGCGCACACCGCCGAGGTCTTCCTCGATCACGCGGGCCAAGCGGGCCGCACCGCCGCCGCCTTGGCCGTCCACCGGCAGACGCTCTACTACCGCCTCTCGCGTATCGAGCACCTCACCGGCCTCGACCTCTCCGACGGTGAGGCCCGGCTGCTGCTCCATATGGCGCTCAAGGCGGCCCGGTTGTGACGCCGGCCGGCCCGGTTACGCCACCACCGCCGTCCCCAGGAGTGGGCAACGGCGGTGGTGTCGACGCGAGTTGACGCGCGGGGACGGACTGTCAGGCGGTGAGGTTGACCGCGCGGGCGGAGGTCGCGCCGATCTCGCCGGCGATGTCGGTGAGCACGCCCGCCGGGATGGTGGAGTCGACGGTGAGGGCGACCAGCGCGTCGCCGCCGACCGCCGAGCGGGCCACCTGCATTCCGGCGATGTTCACGTCGACCTCGCCGAGGATGCGGCCGAGGGTGCCGACGACGCCGGGCCGGTCGGTGTAGCTGAGGAAGGCCATGTGGTCGGCGAGGACCAGCTCGACATCGTGGTCGCCGATCGCCACGATCTTCTGGATGTGCTTGGGGCCGGCCAGGGTGCCGGAGACCGAGACCTCGGTGCCGTCGGCGAGGGTGCCGCGGACGGTGACGAGGTTGCGGTGGTTGGGGGACTCGCTGCTGGTGGTGAGGCGGACCTCGACCCCGCGCTCCTGGGCGAAGAGCGGCGCGTTGACGTAGGACACCGTCTCGGCCACCACATCCTCGAACACGCCCTTGAGCGCGCTGAGTTCGAGGATCTTCACATCGTGCTGGGTGATCTCGCCGCAGACCTCGACATCGAGCCGGGCGGCGACCTCGCCGGCCAGCGCGGTGAAGATCCGGCCCAGCTTCTCGGCCAGCGGCAGACCGGGCTTGACGTCCTCGGCGATGACGCCGCCCTGGACGTTCACCGCGTCCGGCACCAGCTCACCGGCGAGCGCGAGCCGCACCGACCGGGCGACCGCGATACCGGCCTTCTCCTGCGCCTCGTCGGTGGAGGCGCCCAGGTGCGGGGTGGCCACCACGTTGTCGAACTGGAAGAGCGGGGAGTCGGTGCAGGGCTCCTTGGCGTACACATCGAGGCCGGCCCCGGCCACCCGGCCCTCCTTGAGCGCGGCGGCCAGCGCCTCCTCGTCCACGATGCCGCCGCGGGCGGCGTTGACGATCCGCACCGACGGCTTGACCTTGTGCAGTGCCTCGTCGCCGATCAGGCCGAGCGTCTCGGGGGTCTTCGGCAGGTGCACGGTGATGAAGTCGGAGGTCTCCAGCAGCTCGTCCAGCGTCAGCAGCTTGACGCCCATCTGGGCGGCGCGCGCGGGCTGCACATAGGGGTCGTACGCGACGACCCGCATCCCGAAGGCGGCCATCCGCTGGGCGACCAGCACCCCGATCCGGCCGAGGCCGACCACGCCGAGCACCTTCTCGCTCAGCTCGACACCGGTGTACTTGTTCCGCTTCCACTCCCCCGCCTTGAGCGCCGCGTTGGCCGGCGCGATGTTGCGGGCGGTGGCGATGAGCAGTCCGCAGGCGAGTTCGGCGGCGGTGACGATGTTCGAGGTGGGAGCGTTGACGACCATCACGCCCGCCTTGGTGGCGGCGGACACGTCCACGTTGTCGAGACCGACGCCGGCCCGGGCGACGACACGGAGCTTGCGGGCGGCCGTCACCGCTTCCGCGTCGACCTTGGTGGCGCTGCGGATCAAGATGGCGTCGACGTCGGCGATGGCGGACAGCAGTTCGGCTCGGTCCGCGCCGTTGCAGTGCCGGATCTCGAAGTCCGGGCCGAGCTCGTCCACCGTGGCGGGCGACAGCTCTTCTGCGATGAGTACGACAGGCTTCTGGCTCACGTGGTCCTCACTTGTCCTGCGTGGGCGGCCGGTCCCGATCGACCGCTCCAGGGAGGCGGGCGGGGTGCGGGTGGAGGGCATGCCGCGTGGAAGACGCACGACGCTGTGAGCCTGACGCGCTTGTTAACGAAGTGTATCGGCGGCCTTCACGCGCGCCTTCGCCGAAATGGCGGATCACCCGGCGGGCATGCGTCGCTTCGTACAAACCCGGGGCTCACAGCCTGTGGAGATGTGTACGAAACGGCGCCCGCACGGGTGATCCGTGACGCCGAGAGTTACGCCTCTTCGTCGACCCAGCTCATCAGCTTGCGGAGCTTCTTGCCCGTGGTCTCCAGCAGGTGGTTCTCGTCGGCCTTCTTGTACTCGTTGTAGCGCGGCAGGCCGGCGTTGTACTCGGCGATCCAGGCGTTGGCGAAGGTGCCGTCCTGGATCTCGGCGAGCACCTTCTTCATCTCGGCCTTGGTGTTGTCGTTGATGATCCGGGGGCCGGTGATGTAGTCGCCCCACTCGGCGGTCTCGGAGACCGACCAGCGCATCTTCTCCAGGCCGCCCTCGTACATCAGGTCGACGATGAGCTTCAGCTCGTGCAGGCACTCGAAGTAGGCGATCTCCGGCTGGTAGCCGGCCTCGACCAGCGTCTCGAAACCGGCCTTGACCAGCGCCGAGGTGCCGCCGCAGAGCACCGCCTGCTCGCCGAAGAGGTCGGTCTCGGTCTCCTCGGTGAACGTGGTCTTGATGACGCCGGCCCGGGTGCCGCCGATGCCCTTGGCGTAGGAGAGGGTCAGCGCGAACGCCTTGCCGGTCGCGTCCTGCTCGACCGCCGCGATGCACGGCACGCCGCGGCCTTCCTCGTACTGGCGGCGCACCAGGTGGCCGGGGCCCTTGGGGGCGACCATACAGACGTCGACACCGGCCGGCGGCTTGATGAAGCCGTAGCGGATGTTGAGGCCGTGGCCGAAGAAGATGGCGTCGCCGTCCTTGAGGTTGTCCTTGATGGACTCCTCGTAGACACGGGACTGGATCGGGTCCGGCACCAGGATCATGATCACATCGGCTTCGGCGGCGGCCTCGGCCACCGGCAGCACCCGCAGGCCCTGCTCCTCGGCCTGGGCCTTGGACTTCGACCCCTCGTGCAGACCGACGCGCACATCGACGCCGGAGTCGCGCAGCGACAGCGCGTGGGCGTGGCCCTGGCTGCCGTAGCCGATGACCGCGACCTTGCGGCCCTGGATGATGGACAGGTCGGCGTCGTCGTCGTAGAACAGCTCGGCCACTTCGGGTCTCTCCTTGAATCGGGGTGATGCGACCCACCGTACGACGGGTGGGGCGGGGAGTGGTTCGGGGGTCTCGCGATACGGATCGGTACGTTCCGGCTGTTCACCGGGGTCCGATCCGGGGATCAGGCGGACCGGTCGAGCGCGCGCAGCGAGCGGTCGGTGATGGAGCGGGCGCCGCGGCCGATCGCGATGGTGCCGGACTGCACCAGCTCCTTGATGCCGAACGGCTCCAGCATCTTGAGCATGGCCTCCAGCTTGTCGGCGCCGCCGGTCGCCTCGATGGTGACCGCCTCGGGGGAGACGTCCACCGTCTTGGCGCGGAAGAGCTGGACGATCTCCACGATCTGGGACCGGGTCTCGTTGTCGGCCCTGACCTTCACCAGGACGAGTTCGCGCGCGACGGCCGCCCCGGGGTCGAGTTCGACGATCTTCAGCACGTTGACCAGCTTGTTGAGCTGCTTGGTCACCTGTTCGAGAGGCAGTTCGTCGATGACGTTGACGACGATGGTGATCCTGGAGATCTCGGGGTGTTCGGTGGTGCCGACCGCGAGTGAGTCGATGTTGAAGCCGCGGCGGGAGAAGAGCGCGGTGATCCTGGCCAGGACGCCGGGCTTGTTCTCCACCAGAACCGAGAGCGTGTGCTTGGACATGGGGTTGGGTTTCCTTCTCTCGCGCGCGCTCAGTCGGCCATGCCGTCGCTGAAGTCCGGGCGGACGTCGCGGGCGGCCATGATCTCGTCGTTGGAGGTGCCGGCCGCGACCATCGGCCACACCATGGCGTCCTCGTGGACGATGAAGTCGACCACCACCGGGCGGTCGTTGATGGAGTTGGCCTTGGCGATCACCGCGTCCAGCTCGTCGGGGCTCTCGCAGCGCAGACCCACACAGCCCATCGCCTCGGAGAGCTTGACGAAGTCCGGGACCCGGGTGCCGAGGTTCTGGATGGAGCCGACCCCCTGGGTGGAGCCGGGGACGCTCTCGGCGCCGGAGTGCAGCACCGTGTTGGAGAACCGCTCGCCGTAGAAGAGGTGCTGCCACTGGCGGACCATGCCGAGGGCGCCGTTGTTGATGATGGCGACCTTGATCGGGATGTTGTTCAGGGCGCAGGTGACCAGCTCCTGGTTGGTCATCTGGAAGCAGCCGTCGCCGTCGACGGCCCACACCGTGGCGTCGGGCATGCCGGCCTTGGCGCCCATCGCGGCCGGCACCGCGTAGCCCATGGTGCCGGCGCCGCCGGAGTTGAACCAGGTGGCGGGCTTCTCGAACTTGATGAACTGGGCGGCCCACATCTGGTGCTGCCCGACGCCCGCCGCGAAGAGGGTGTTCTCCGGGGCGAGCTGGCCGATCCGCTCGATCACCTGCTGCGGGGAGAGGCTGCCGTCGGCCGGGATGTCGTAGCCGAGCGGGTAGGTGTTGCGCCAGAAGTTGAGGTGGTTCCACCACTCGGCGTAGTCGCCCTTGTGGCCGGCCTCGTGGTCGGCCTGGACGGCGACGACCAGATCGGCGAGCACCTCGCGGGCGTCGCCGACGATCGGCACGTCCGCCACCCGGTTCTTGGAGATCTCGGCCGGGTCGATGTCGGCGTGCACGATCTTGGCGAACGGCGCGAAGGTGTCGAGCCGGCCGGTGACCCGGTCGTCGAACCGGGCGCCGAGCGCGATGATCAGGTCGGCCTTCTGGAGCGCGGTGACCGCGGAGACGTCGCCGTGCATGCCGGGCATGCCGACGTGCTGCGGGTGGCTGTCGGGGAAGGCGCCGAGCGCCATCAGGGTGGTGGTGACGGGGGCGCCGGTCAGCTCGGCGAGGATGCGCAGCTCGGCGGTGGCGTGCGCCTTGAGAACGCCGCCGCCCACGTAGAGGACGGGGCGCCTCGACTCGTTGAGCAGCCGGGCGGCCTCGCGGATCTGCTTGGCGTGCGGCTTGGTGACCGGGCGGTAGCCGGGCAGGTCCTGCTGGGGCGGCCAGGAGAAGGTGGTCTCGTTCTGCAGGGCGTCCTTGGCGATGTCGACCAGGACCGGGCCCGGGCGGCCGGTGGAGGCGATGTGGAACGCCTCGGCGATGGTCCGCGGGATCTCCGCGGCATCGGTGACCAGGAAGTTGTGCTTGGTGATCGGCATGGTGATGCCGCAGATGTCCGCCTCCTGGAAGGCGTCGGTCCCGATCGCCTTGGAGGCGACCTGGCCGGTGATGGCGACGATCGGCACCGAGTCCATGTGGGCGTCGGCGATCGGGGTCACCAGGTTGGTGGCGCCGGGGCCCGAGGTGGCCATGCAGACCCCGACCCGGCCGGTGGCCTGGGCGTAGCCGGTGGCGGCGTGGCCGGCGCCCTGCTCGTGCCTGACCAGCACATGGCGGACCTTCACCGAGTCCATCAGCGGGTCGTAGGCCGGCAGGATCGCGCCACCGGGGATGCCGAACACCGTGTCGGCGCCGACGGCCTCGAGGGAGCGGATGAGGGACTGCGCGCCCGTCATCCGCTCGGCGGGGGCGGCGGGCGCCGCGCTGCGGGTCCGCGGCTGCGGATGGTGGGACCCGGTGGCCTGCTCGGTCATCTGCGTACTCTTCTCTCGAAGATGAGGGTGCGGGGGTGCTGCGAGGGTTGCGGTGCTGCGGTGCTGCGGGGTGCTCAGGGGTACTGCGGACAACAAAAAACCCCTCGTGCCGTGAGGCAAGCGAGGGGAGCGCGCCGGTGCGTGCGAGGCGGTGTGAGGCCTCGGTCAGCCGACGCGCTTTCCAAGTACGAGAATTCGGGTGCGCATGGCGATGACCTTCCTCCGCTCCCCTGTGGGGTGTCAAGCCGGTGGGACAGGCGTCTCAGCATTTGAACGTCGGGCGGGCACGGACCGGCCCCGCGCGGTGATCTGCTCGCGCGGCGCGTCATGCGGTACGGGGTAGTCGCCGCGGGTCAGCGTGCCGCGCAGCCGGTGCTCGTCGAGCGGGCCGGAGAAGGCCATCCCGAGGCCGTGCAGACAGCCCATCTCGCGGAGCGTCCGTACCTGCTCCGGGTGGTCCAACCCGTCGGCGACGGCGTGGATGCCGAGGTCGGCGGCGATCCGCAGCAGTCCGCCGGTGATCTTGCGCAGCCGGGCCGATTCGACCACCCCTTCGGTGAAGGTACGGTCGATCTTGACCACGTCGACCGGGAGGGTGCGCAGCGCGCCCAGCGTGCCGTAACCACTGCCGAAGCCGCCGAGCGCGATCCGCACCCCGAGCCCCCGCAGGGCGGTCAGGCGGCGCTCCAGCTCCTGCGGGGGCAGCTGCGGATCGCCGCCCGGGAGCTCCAGGATCAGCCCGCCGGGGGGCAGCTCATGGCGGGCCAGCAGGCGTTCGACATCGCTGTCGGGCACCCGGCGGGCGGCGAGCTGTACGGTGACCGGCGTCCGGTGACCCGCGCCGTAACGCAGCGCGGCCTGCTCCACGGCGTGCTCCAGCAGCCATCGCCCCATGTCTAACCTGCGGTCGGGGGGCTCACTGCCGCGCAGCAGGAACTCCGCCGGGGTGAAGAGGATGCCCGTCGCCGACCGCCAGCGGGCCTGGGCCTCGACGCCGGTGATGCGGCCGCCGGCCAGTTCGACCACTGGCTGGTGCAGCAGGGTGAACTCACCGTCGTGCACCGCTCGGCGTAGTTTTCCGGCCATTTCGGTGCGGCGGACGGCGTCCGCCTGCATCTGCGGCGCGAAGAGCTCGACCCGGCCCTTGCCCGCCTGCTTGGCGCGGTACATCGCCAGGTCGGCGTTGCGCATCACCTCGCTGGGGGTGGCGCCCGGCTCGGCGAAGGCGATGCCGATACTGGCGCCGACCCGCACCTCGCCCCCTTCCAGCCGGTAGGGGGAGGAGAGGATGGCGCGCAGCCGGTCGGCGATGTCCCGGATCTGCCGCTCGCGTACGCCCGGCTCGGCGCCGTCGGGACCGGTGATCAGGGCGGCGAACTCGTCCCCGCCGAGCCGGGCGGCGCTGTCGCCGACCCGCAGCGCTTCCTGGAGCCGCCGGGCCGCCTGGGTGAGCAGTTCGTCCCCGGCCTGGTGGCCGGCGGTGTCGTTGACCGCCTTGAAGCCGTCGAGGTCCACATAGAGGACCGCGGGTCTGCCGTCCCCGGCGCGCCGCCCGGTCAGCGCCAGCCCGACCCGTTCGGTGAACAGGGCCCGGTTGGGCAGGTCGGTGAGCGGGTCGTGGGAGGCGTTGTGCTGCAACCGGGCCTGGAGGATGACCCGTTCGGTGACGTCCCGGCTGTTGAAGATCAGGCCGCCCTGGTAGCGGTTGACGCTGGATTCGACATGCAGCCAGCACTCCCGGCCGCCCCGGCCGGCACCCGAGCGGATCCGGCACTCGATCCGGGTGGCGGGCTCCTCGCTCGGCGAGGCGGCCAGGAAACGGCGCACCTCGTGCAGCACCCGGCCGAGGTCGTCGGGGTGGATGTGGGCGGCCAGCTCGGTGCCGATCATCTCCTGCGGGTCCCGGCAGTAGACCCCCTGCGCGGCGGGGCTGACGTACCGCAGCACGCCGGTGGGGGCGGCGATCATGATCACGTCGCTCGAGCCCTGCACCAGCGAGCGGAAGTGGTTCTCCTGCTGGGCGAGCTCCTGGGTGAGCGCGATGTTGTCGAGCAGCATGATGCCCTGGCGGACCACCAGGGCGAGCACCACGCTGGCTCCGGTGATGAGGACCACGTGGTCGCACTTCTGGCCGGTGATCACGTTGTAGAGGATGCCGAGGGTGCAGACCGCCGCGGCGAGGTACGGGGTGAGCGCGGTGAGCGAGCCGGCCGACTTGCGCGGGACGGTGCCGGTTTTCCGCTGCGGCTGGGTGCGGGCGCCGACCCAGGGCGCGTGGGCCATCAGCATCGCGCCGGCGAACCAGCCCGCGTCGAGGATCTGGCCGGACCGGTAATGGGCCCGCAGCAGCGGCGAGGTGAACAGCGCGTCGCACAGCACGGTCAGCGCCAGCGCGGCCAGCGCGGTGTTGACCGCCGCCCGGTTCACCGCCGAGCGGCGGAAGTGCAGCGCGAGCACCATGCTGACCAGCACGATGTCCAGCAGCGGGTAGGCGAGCGAGAGCGCGGTCCTGGCGGTGCTGCGGCCGTCCCAGTGGGCGGCGTGGGCGAGCGCCAGGATCCAGGAGAGGGTGAGCAGCGAGCCGCCGACCAGCCAGGTGTCGAGCCCCAGACAGACCCAGCCGGCCTTGGTCACCGGGCGCTTGGCGAGGACCAGCAGGCCGATGATCGAGGGCGGGGCGAACATCAGGAAGCAGAAGTCGGCCAGGGAGGTCCGCGGCACCGGCTCGCGCAGCACCACCTCGTACCACCCCCAGATGCCGTTGCCGAGGGCGAGCATCGCGGAGGAGAGGGCGAAGAGCACCCAGGCCGGGCGGTGCGGTCCGGCCACCCGGCGGGCGTAGAGCAGCGCCGAGACGGTGGCGGCGGCCGAGCCGGCGGCGAGCCCGAAGTCGCCCATGATCATGGCGAGGTCGGTGGAGCCCCAGCCGAGGGCGGCCCCGGTCGTGTAGCCGGCGCAGAGCACGGCGACCAGGAGTTGGGGCAGCACCACGGCCCGGCCGCAGCGGGCCGCGACCGGCGCGGGGAGGACCGCCGCCGCGCCGGCGCCGCCCGCGCCGCCGCTCATGCCGCGCCCCGGCGGGGCCGACGCGGCGGGGTGGCGTCAACCAGCCGCCCCGCACAGACCAACGGCACCGGCGGCACCGGTGGCGCTGCAAGGACTGGTGGCGCTGCAAGGACTGGTGGCGCCGCGAGAATCGGCGGCACCGCGCGGACCGACAGGACGGCCCGGACCGATTGGACCGGCCGGACCGGCGGTGGGATGGTCAGGTGTGCGCGGAACATCGCCCGTCGCCCCCCTTTGCTTGTTCGTCGTTCACAGCGCCGCGCTCGCGTGCTCACAGCCGCCGCGTACCCCCCGATCCGGACGATACACCAGGATTGTCACTCAGGGATAGGGCTTCTCTACTGTGTGTAACCATGGCGAGGGGTGGCGAATACGGCCCGCAGTCACCCCGTGCCATCGGGCGCGCGAGCCGGTACGGGCCAGTATGGGCCAGAGACGAACCGCCGGGTCAGCTCGTGGCCACGATGTTCTCCAGCGGCGCCCCGGCGGCGAAGCGGTTGAGCTGGGCGCGGATCAGCCGGCTCGCGCGGGGGCGGAACGCCGAGCTGCTGCCGCCGACATGAGGGCTGATCAGCACGCCGGGCGCGTGCCACAGCGGATGCCCGGCGGGCAGCGGTTCCGGGTCGGTGACATCGAGTGCCGCGGTGAGTCGGCCCGACTCGGTCTCGGCCAGCAGCGCCTTGGTGTCCACGACCGGGCCGCGGGCCACGTTCACCAGCAGGGCGCCGTCCTTCATCCGGGCCAGGAAGGGCGCGTTGACCAGACCGCGGGTGTGTTCGGTGAGCGGGGTGGTCAGCACCACCACGTCGGCCACCGGGAGCAGCGCAGGCAGTTCGTCCATGGCGCGCACCGGCCCGTGCGGCCCGGTCCGCGCGGTGCGGGCCACCCGCAGTATCTCGCACTCGAAGGGCGCCAGGCGGTCTTCGACGGCCGCGCCGATCGAGCCGTATCCGATGATGAGCACGGTCCGGTCGGCGAGCGCCGGGTAGAAACCCGAGTACCACTTCTCGTTGTCCTGGCCGCGCACGAAGCGGGGGATGCCGCGCAGCGAGGCGAGGATCAGTGTGAGCGCGAGTTCGGCGGTGCTGGCCTCGTGGACGCCGCGGGCGTTGCACAGCCGGACGCCGGGCGGGAGGTCGGCCAGGTGGGGCGTGATGTCGTCCACCCCGGCGGTGAGGCTCTGCACGACGCGGACCGAGCGCATCCCGGCCAGCGGGCGGGTGCCGACAGCGGCGCCCTTCATATAGGGGACGACGTAGAAGACGGCCTCCGCCGGGTCAGCGGGGAAGCCGTCACCGGTACCGTCCCAGAACACATAGCGGAAGGCGTCCGGCAGCTCGCCGAGTTCGGCGAGCGGCAGCGACACCCACACCTGAGGACGGTCGTCTGCCGTCGCGGCGGGTTTCGGGAGGCTTTGGCCTTGGGTTGAATCGGTCATGGTCAGGAGGCTATGGCACAGTGGGGCCGCGCAAGGGAGGTCACTCGGGTGGAGCGCAGGACGGTCGGGGCGGGGGCACTCCACGTGGGCGCGGTCGGCCTCGGGTGCATGCCGATGAGCTGGGCGTACAGCGCCTCGCGCCGAGGCGGCGAGGAGTCGCTGCGGGCGGTGCGCACCGCGCTCGACCACGGGACGACGCTGCTCGACACGGCGGACATGTACGGCCCTTACACCAATGAGCTGCTGCTGGGCCGGGTGTTGAAGGAGCGGCGGGCCGAGGCCTTCGTCTCCACCAAGTGCGGACTGCTCGTCGGCGAGCAGCACATCGTGGCCAACGGCCGCCCCGGATACGTGCGCCGGGCCTGCGACGCGTCGCTGCGGCGGTTGCAGACCGACACCATCGACCTCTACCAGCTCCACCGGGTGGACCCCGAGGTCCCGGTGGAGGAGACCTGGGGCGCGATGGCGGAGCTGGTGGCGGCCGGGAAGGTGCGCGCGCTCGGCCTGTGCGCGGTGGGGGCGCGGGGCAACCGCCGCACCGGCGCCGCGCTGTACGACGAGACGATCCGTCATCTCACCCGCATACAGCAGGTGTTCCCGGTCTCCGCGGTACAGGCCGAGCTGTCGGTGTGGGCCCCGGAGGCGCTGGACGAGCTGCTGCCGTGGTGCACGGCCCACGCGGTCGGCTTCCTGGCCGCGATGCCGCTGGGCAACGGTTTCCTCACCGGCACCCTCACTCCGGGCGGCGGCTTCGAGCCGGACGATCTGCGGGCCAGGCATCCGCGCTTCACCGCCGAGATGATGGCAGCGAATCAGCCGATCGTGGTCGGCCTGCGGCGGGTCGCGGAACGGTACGGTGCCACGGCCGCGCAGGTGGCCCTCGCCTGGACGCTGGCGCAGGCGCCCACGGTGGTGCCGGTGCCGGGCGCGAAGTCGGCGCGCTGGACCGCGGAGAACGCGGGGGCGGCCGGACTGACGCTGAGCGCCGCCGACTTGGCGGAGATCGCGGAGCTGCCGGCCGCCCGGGGGTCGTGGGACTGACCGGCTCGCCGGGTGCCGGGAGCGGAGGCGGGGGCGGGGGCGCCCTACGACGCCGGCCGCATCACCCGATCGGCCGGCCGGCCGCGGCCGGCCGCGTGGCCGGGCGGGAACGGCGGGCGCGTCGGGGCCGATGTGTGGTGTGCTGGTCGGGTGAGCACCGTGAAGGCAATCGTCCGCCCCGCCGCCGCCCACCGCCGGGCCCCCGCACTGGGGATGGCCGCCGCGGGCACCGCGGCCGTACTGCTGCTGGCGGGCTGCTCGTCCGGTGGATCGTCCGCGCCGCACGCGACCGCCACCACCGCCGGCACCGCCACCACCACCGGCACCGTGTCACCTGGTGCCGCCCCGTCCGGTACGGCCGCGACCTCCGCCGCCGCGCCGGGCGCCGGCCCCTCGGCCGCGCCCGCCAAGGGCACCGCGAAGGTGGTCGGCACGGTGGCGACCGGTCTTCGCGCCCCGTGGGGCATCGCCCTGCTCCCCGACGACGCCCTGCTGGTGGCCTCCCGGGACGACGGGCGGATCTCCCGGGTCGACCTGAGGACCCACAAGGTCACCCCGGTCGGCACGGTCCCCGGCGTCGAGCACACCCAGGGCGGGGAGAACGGCCTGCTCGGGCTGGCCCTCTCGCCCGACTTCGGCGCCGACCACTTCGTCTACGCGTACCACAGCACCGCCTCCGACAACCGCGTCGTCCGGATGGCCTACACCCCCTCCCGGGGCCGGGGCGAGCTGCTCGGCGCGCCCGACACGATCCTGCGGGGCATCCCGACCGGCACCCTGCACAACGGCGGCCGGATCGCCTTCGGACCGGACGGGATGCTGTACGTCGGGACCGGCGAGACCGGCAAGCGCGAGCTGGCCCAGGACCTGAGGTCACCGGCCGGCAAGATCCTGCGGATGACGCCCGACGGGAAGGCGCCGAAGGACAATCCGACGCCGGGCTCGCTGGTCTTCTCCCCCGGGCACCGCAATGTGCAGGGGCTCGCCTGGGACGCCGCCGGGCATCTGTGGGCCTCGGAGTTCGGCCAGGACCGGTGGGACGAGCTGAACTTCATCCAGCCGGGGAAGAACTACGGCTGGCCGGTGGTCGAGGGCATCGCCCACCGCAAGGGCTTCGTCGACCCGATCGAGCAGTGGCACCCCGATGTCGCCTCCCCCAGTGGGATCGCCTACGCGGCGGGCTCCATCTGGATGGCGGGTCTGCGGGGCGAGCGCCTGTGGCGCGTCCCGCTGGACGGCACCAGGCCGGCCGCGGCGCCGCAGGCGTTCTTCACCCACACGTACGGCCGGCTGCGCACCGTGGTCGCCCTCGACGACCACACCCTGCTCCTCACCACCAGTAACACCGACGACCGCGGCACCCCGAAGCCGGGCGACGACCGTATCCTCCGGGTCGACGTCACCTGACCCGCCTGAGCTGCGGCACCGGTGCCACCGGTGTCACCGGCCGGTCCGCCGCCGCGACGCTCGTCCACTGGACCGCCGGGACGGCGGCGGGCCGGGGTTCGATCCCGATCCGCGGCAGCCGCCGCTCCAGCCAGCCCGGCAGCCACCAGTTGGCGTCGCCCAGCAGGTGCATCAGCGCGGGCACCAGCAGCGTCCGCAGCACGAACGCGTCGAGTGCGACCGCCGCCGCCAGCCCGATGCCGAACATGGCGATCACCCGGTCCCCGCTGAGCACGAAGGCGAGGAAGACCGCGATCATGATGACCGCCGCGGAGCTGATCACCCGGCTGGTCTCGGCGAGCCCGACCCGCACCGCCCGCCGGTTGTCGCGGGTGTCGCACCACTCCTCGTAGATCCGGCTGACCAGGAACACCTGGTAGTCCATGGACAGGCCGAAGAGCACCGAGACCATGATCACCGGCAGAAACGGCTCGATGGGACCGGCCCGGCCGAGGCCCAGCCACTCGCTGCCCCAGCCCCACTGGAAGATCGTGGTGACGACACCGAAGGACGAGCCGACGGCGGCGACGTTCATCACCGCCGCCTTGAGCGGCACCCCGATCGAGCGGAAGGCGACCAGCAGCAGGAGGCAGCCGAGCCCGACGACGGTGCCGACGAAGAGCGGCAGCTTGCCGACCACGGCGGCGGCGAAGTCGTCGAAGCTGGCCGTGGTGCCGCCGACGTAGACCCGCAGTCCTGTGCCCTGCTCGGCGGTGGGCAGCACGTCGGCCCGCAGGGTGTCGATGAGCCGCGAGGTGGCACCGGACTGCGGAGTGCTGTCCGGGACGACGGTGATCACGCCGACGGCGCCGGACGGGTCGAAGTCGGCGGGGCCGGCCGAGGCGACGCCCGGGATCCCCCGCAGTGCGTCGGGCAGCCGGTCGAAGGCGAGCCGGGCGGCCGCGCTGGGGATGCCGCCGCCGGCGGGCGCGGTGGTCGCCACCAGGGTGAGCGGCCCGTTGGTGCCGGGTCCGAAGCCCTGGGAGAGCAGGTCGTACGCCTGCCGGGTGGTCGATGTGGCCGGTCCGTTGCCCTGGTCGGACGTCCCGAGGTGCAGCGAGAAGGTGGGCAGCGCCAGCACGATCATCACCACGGCGGCCAGCGAACCCAGCACCTTGGGGTGCCGCTCCACCAGGGCCGACCAGCGGACGGCGAACCCGGACGGCGGCTCCGCCGGCGCGTCGTGGCCGCCGTCGGCGAGCCGTCGCTCGGCCAGGGCGCGGCGCTGGCGGCGGCTGAGGGCGCGCGGGCCGATGTACGCCAGCAGCGCGGGCAGCAGGGTGATGGAGGCGGCCACCGTGAGCAGCACGGTGAGCACGGCGGCGACCGCGACGCCGTCGAGGAAGTCCAGCCGCAGGATCAGCATGCCGAGCAGCGCCACACACACCGTGCCGCCGGCGAAGACCACCGCTCTGCCGGTGGTGGCGATCGCCTCCTCGGCGGCCCGGGCGACGCTCAGCCCGCGTTTGAGGGCTCTGCGGTGCCGGGTGACGATGAAGAGCGCGTAGTCGATGCCGACCCCGAGGCCGATCAGCATGCCGAGCATGGGCGCGAAGTCGGCGACGGTCATGCCGTGTCCGAGCAGTTGGATGCCCATATAGGCGGTGCCGCAGCCGACCAGCGCGGTGGCGATCGGCAGCAGCATGGCGGCGAAGGAGCCGAAGGCGAGCAGCAGCACCACGGCGGCCACCGCCACCCCGATCAACTCGCTGAGGTGGGCGCCGGCTCCTTCGGTGGTGCCGATCGCCTGGCCACCCAACTCCACCTGGAGACCGGGCCGTTCGGCCGCCTTGGCGGTGTCCACCAGGGCCTGGGCCTGGCTGCGGCTGATGCTGTCGACGCTGCGGGCGTAGTCGACGGTGGCGTACGCGGTGCGCCCGTCCCGGCTGATCCGGCCGGCGCCGCCGGACGGCTCGTACGGGCCGGTGACCGAGGTGACGCCGGGCAGCGTACGGGTCCGGTCGAGCACCTTCGTCATGGTCCGCTCGACGTCGCCGGCCCGTACGGTGCGGCCGGCCGGGGTGTGCCAGACGATGGTCTCGCTGTCGCCCGCCTGGGCGGGGAACGCCGCCGACAGCAGGCTCGCCGCGTGCCCGGACTCGGTGCCGGGGGCGTCGTACGTCGTGGAGTACGCGGAGCCGGCCGCCGCCGCGGCGGCGGTCAGGCCGACCAGCGCGGTGATCCACAGCAGCACGACGGCGAGGCGGCGGTTGACACACCAACGGGCGACTGCGGCCATCTGGCGATTTCCTCGACTGCTTCCGGTACTTCGGTGAACTGGTGGTGCCTCTGTGATCGAGGTGCGCACCACTGTGCCCGAGGAACATGATCCTTGGGGGGTTTCGTGCCGTTACTCACAAGAGTCGGTTCCGCACGTTTGGTACACATAAGGGCGGCACCCCTTTTCGGGGTGCCGCCCTTATCCGCGACCTACACAACACCGCCAGGCGTCAGCCCTGGACGCCGAGCTTCTCCAGCACCAGTTCACGGACCCGCTTGGCGTCCGCCTGGCCGCGGGTCAGCTTCATGACCGCGCCGATCAGCGCGCCCGCCGCGGCGAGGTTGCCGCCGCGGATCTTGTCGGCGATCGCCCCGTTGGCCGCGATGGCCTGGTCCACGGCGGCGCCGAGCGCGCTGTCGTCGGAGACGACCTTCAGACCGCGCTTCTCGACCACGTCGTCCGGGCCGCCCTCACCGGCCAGCACGCCCTCGATGACCTGGCGGGCCAGCTTGTCGTTGAGGTCCCCGGCCGCGACCAGCGCGGAGACCCGGGCCACCTGCTCCGGGGTGATCGGCAGGCCGGCCAGCTCGGTGCCGGTCTCGTTGGCGTGCCTGGCCAGCTCGCCCATCCACCACTTGCGGGCCGAGGCGGCGTCCGCGCCGGCGTCCATCGTGGTCAGGATGAGGTCGAGCGCGCCGGCGTTGAGCACCGACTGCATCTCGTGGTCGCCGATGCCCCAGTCCTCCTGGAGGCGCTTGCGGCGCAGCCGGGGCAGCTCGGGCAGGCCGCCGCGCAGCTCCTCCACCCAGGCACGGGGCGGTGCGACCGGCACCAGGTCGGGCTCGGGGAAGTACCGGTAGTCCTCGGCCTCCTCCTTGATCCGTCCCGCGGTGGTGGAGCCGTCCTCCTCGTGGAAGTGCCGGGTCTCCTGCACGATGGTGCCGCCGGAGGAGAGCACCGCCGCGTGCCGCTGGATCTCGTAGCGGGCGGCCCGCTCCACGCTGCGCAGCGAGTTGACGTTCTTGGTCTCGCTGCGGGTGCCGAACTTCTCCCGGCCGTGCGGGCGCAGCGACAAGTTGACGTCGCAGCGCATCTGGCCCATCTCCATCCGGGCCTCGGAGACGCCCAGCGCCTTGATCAGCTCGCGCAGCTCGGCGACATACGCCTTGGCCACCTCCGGTGCCCGCTCCCCCGCGCCCTCGATCGGCTTGGTGACGATCTCGATCAGCGGGATGCCGGCCCGGTTGTAGTCGAGCAGCGAGTGCGAGGCGCCGTGGATCCGGCCGGTGGCGCCGCCGATGTGGGTGGACTTGCCGGTGTCCTCCTCCATGTGGGCGCGCTCGATCTGCACCCGGAAGACCTCGCCGTCCTCCAGCTGGACGTCCAGATAGCCGTTGAAGGCGATCGGCTCGTCGTACTGCGAGGTCTGGAAGTTCTTCGGCATGTCCGGGTAGAAGTAGTTCTTCCGGGCGAAGCGGCACCACTCGGCGATCTCGCAGTTGAGCGCGAGACCGATCTTGATCGCGGACTCCACGCCGATCTCGTTGACCACCGGCAGTGAGCCGGGCAGGCCGAGACAGGTCGGGCAGGTCTGCGCGTTGGGCTCGGCGCCCAGCTCGGTGGAGCAGCCGCAGAACATCTTGGTCCTCGTACCCAGCTCGACGTGGACCTCAAGGCCCATCACCGGGTCGTACGACGCGAGCGCGTCCTCGTAGGACAGCAGTTCCGTGACGGTCACAGTGGTCTTACCTCTCAGTCCTCAGTCCGCCAGGATGTCGTCGTCGCCGAGCCGGCGCAGCTCACGGATGAGCAGGGCCACACCGGTGGCGATGGCGGCGGCACTGACGACGGCGTCCACCAGCTTGAGCGTGTCGCTCTCGCCGCGTGCCGCCCTGGCCCGCTTGATGTTGGTGAAGGCGCCGAAGAGCGAGGTGCCGATGGCCAGGTACGTGCCGGGCCGGCTCTTCTTGAAGCCCTTGGCCTTGGCGACCGTGCTCTTCTTGTCACCGCTCTGCTTGGTGCTCATAGCTGGGGTGCCTCCTCGAGTAGCGGGTGGCCCCACTTCGTGACGAAGGCGGCCTCGACGGCCGCGCCGACCCGGTAGAGCCGATCGTCCTTGAGTGCGGGCGCGATGATCTGCAGGCCCACCGGGAGACCATCCTCCGGGGCGAGCCCGCACGGCAGCGACATGGCCGCGTTGCCCGCCAGGTTCGTCGGGATGGTGCAGAGGTCGGCGAGGTACATCGCCATCGGGTCGTCGGCCCGCTCACCGATCGGGAAGGCGGTGGTGGGCGTGGTCGGCGACACGATCACGTCGACCCGCTCGAACGCCTTCTCGAAGTCCCGGGTGATCAGCGTCCTGACCTTCTGGGCGGAGCCGTAGTAGGCGTCGTAGTAGCCGGAGCTCAGCGCGTACGTGCCGAGGATGATCCGCCGCTTGACCTCCGGGCCGAAGCCGGCCTCGCGGGTCAGCGCGGTGACCTCCTCGGCGGACCGGGTGCCGTCGTCCCCGACCCGCAGGCCGTAGCGCATCGCGTCGAAGCGGGCCAGGTTGCTCGAACACTCCGAGGGGGCGATCAGGTAGTAGGCGGCCAGCGCGTAGGTGAAGGACGGGCAGGAGATCTCGACGATCTCGGCGCCCAGGCCGCGCAGCAGCTCCACCGCCTCGTTGAAGCGCTGGACGACACCGGACTGGTATCCCTCGCCGCCGAACTCCTTGACCACGCCGACCCGCAGGCCCCGCACATCGCCGCTGCGGGCCGCCTCGACGACCGGTGGCACCGGGACGTCGACGGAGGTGGAGTCCATCGGGTCGTGGCCGGCGATCACCTCGTGCAGCAGCGCCGCGTCCAGCACCGTACGGGCGCAGGGGCCGCCCTGGTCGAGGGAGGAGGAGAAGGCGACCATGCCGTAACGGGACACCCCGCCGTAGGTCGGCTTGACGCCGACGGTGCCGGTGACCGCGGCGGGCTGCCGGATGGAGCCGCCGGTGTCGGTGCCGATCGCCAGCGGCGCCTGGTAGGAGGCGAGGGCCGCGGCGCTGCCGCCGCCGGAGCCGCCGGGGATCCGGGTCAGGTCCCAGGGGTTGCCGGTCGGGCCGTAGGCGCTGTTCTCGGTGGAGGAGCCCATCGCGAACTCGTCCATGTTGGTCTTGCCGATGATCACCACGTCGGCGGCCTTGAGGCGCTTGGTGACGGTGGCGTCGTACGGCGGGATCCAGCCTTCGAGGATCTTGGAGCCGACGGTGGTGGGGACGCCCTCGGTGGTGAAGATGTCCTTCATCGCCAGCGGCACCCCGGCGAGCGGGCCCAGCGGCTCGCCGGCCGCGCGCTTGGCGTCCACCGCGCGGGCCTGGGCGAGCGCGCCGTCCCGGTCCACGTGCAGGAAGGCGTGCACCTTCTCGTCGACGGCCTCGATCCGGGCCAGGTGGGCCTCGGTCACCTCGACGGCGGTCAGCTCGCCGGACGCGATCTTCGCCGCCGTCTCGGCGGCGGTGAGCCTGATGATGTCGCTCACGGCTAGTCCTCCCCGAGGATCTGCGGGACCTTGAAACGCTGCTGCTCCTGCGCGGGGGCGCCCGAGAGGGCCTGCTGGGGGGTGAGCGACGGCCGGACGGTGTCCGGGCGCATGACGTTGGTCAGCGGCAGCGGGTGCGAGGTCGGCGGTACGTCCTCGCCGGCCACCTCGGACACGCGGGCGACCGCGCCGATGATGTCGTCGAGCTGCTGGGCGAAGTGGTCCAACTCCTCGCCGGACAGCTCAAGACGGGCCAGCCGTCCGAGGTGGGCGACCTCCTCGCGCGTGATGCCTGGCATGCGTTGCGATCCTCTGCGGGGTGAGATGTCGATGGACCCCCAATCCTACGTTCCCCCCACCAACCCCCCGCACCGCCTTTCCGTCCGCGCCCGAAGGGGGCGCCCCCTTCTCCCCGCCGCGGCGGCGGGACGCGGAACGGCGCGGGGCGGCGGTGCCGAACCGAGGGCAGCCGGGCGGCGCGGGCGCGAAGGGCGGGCGGACCCGGGGCGGCCCGGAGCGCGGGCGGAGCCCGGGGCGGGGTGGGCCTAGGCCGTGTCTGACAAATAGCGTCGTCCGCCCGCAGGGCGGGGCCCGCGGTGTCTGGTGCTCCCCCAGACTTCGTCCGGGGGAGCACCAGATCGCAAGGGCGGTGGGGGCACCCCCAGCGGTAGCTGGGGGAGGTCGTCCTCGTAGTGGGCCTACTCGGACGACCCCGACAACGCAGCTGGGGGTACCTCCCAGCGTTAGCTGGGGGAGTGCGTGCCAGACGCCGCGGGGCTGGGGGCACCTCCCAGCGGTAGCTGGGGGAGGGATTTGTCAGACACGGCCTAGGTTGCCGCTGCTCGGCCGGAGGGGCTCGGCTTGGGCTCGGCGATGGCGATCGGGACGGGGGAGCGGGTGGGCCGCTGCCAGCCGCGTTCGCCGCGGGCCCGGAGCCAGGCGGTGGCCTCGGCCGGCGGCATCGCCGCGGCGACCAGCCACCCCTGGACCGCGTCGCAGTGCAGCTCCCGCAGCCGCTCCCACGTCTCGTCGTCCTCGACGCCCTCGGCGACGACCAGCAGACCGAGCGAGTGCGCGAGATCGATCGTGCAGCGCACGATCTCCGCGTCCTCGGGATCCTTCACCAGCCGCGCCACGAACGACCGGTCGATCTTCAGTTCGCTCACCGGCAGCCGCCGCAGATGCACCAGCGACGAATACCCCGTACCGAAGTCGTCGAGCGACATCTTGACCCCGTGCCCGGTCAAGCCGTTGAGCGTGTCCGCCGCCCGCTGCGGATCCTCCAGCAGAACCGTTTCCGTGATTTCCAGCTGCAGCGCCCCCGGCGGCACCTTGTGCCGGGCCAGCCGCGCCGCGACCGCCCCGGCGAAGCCGGGACTGTGCACATCACGGGGCGAGACGTTGACCGCGACCGGCACCTCGAGCCCCATCGCCCGCCACACCGCGATCTGCGCCAGCGCGGTCTCCATCACATACTCGGTGAGCTGCGGCATCAGCCCCGACGTCTCGGCCATCCCGATGAACTCCTCCGGGTTGACCCGCCCCCGCTCCGGATGCACCCATCGCACCAGCGCTTCGAGCCCGGCCACCTGGCCGTCGAACCGCACCTTCGGCTGGTAGTGGAGTTCGACCTGGCCCGAGTCCAGGGCCCGCCGCAGATCGGCGAGGAGCCCCAGCCGGTCGGGGGTGTTGGCGTCCCGCGTCGCCTCGTAGACCTCCGCGCCGCTGCGGTCCCGCTTGGCCTGGTACATCGCCACATCGGCCCGGCGGAGCAGCCCTTCGGCGTCCAGCGCGTGGTCCGGAAAGACCGCGACCCCGGCACTGGCCTCCAGCACCAGGGTCAGACCGTCGAGACTCAGCGGTGAGCCGAGGGCCGCGACCAGCGCTCTGGCCACCCGCTGGGCGCGGGTCGGCGAGTCGCAGTGCGGCAGCAGTACCGCGAACTCGTCGCCGCCGAGCCGGGCCGCCTCGGCGCCGCGCGGCAGCGCCAGCCGCAGCCGGTCGGCGATCTGCACCAGCAGCCGGTCACCGGCGAGATGGCCCAGCGTGTCGTTGACCGAGCGGAACTTGTCGAGGTCGATGAGGACCAGCGCGACCCGCCCCCAGTCGCCGGCCGGACCGACCGCCCCCGGCGCCCCGCTCTCGCCGCCCTCCTTGGCGGCGTCCAGCGCCGTCCAGGTGCGCTCCAGCAGCCACTGCCGGTTGGGCAGGCCGGTCAGCGGGTCCCGCAACTGCTCCTCGGCGCGGGCGTGCGCCATCCACAGCGTGGAGTCCAGCGCGATCAGCGGCACCGCGAAGAGCGGCAGCAGCACCGGCTTCTCGCAAGCGACGACGAGGATCAGCGGGGAGATGCCGAGCAGCGCGCCGCCGACCATGCCCTGGCGCAGCAGCGCGGTGCGGGCGATGCTCGGCAGTCCGCTGCCGCGGGGGGCGAAGGTCCACCAGAGCAGGGCGCGGGTGCCGCTCAGATACGCCAGGGCGGTGACGGTGACGGAGAGAACGGCCGGCATGGACCAGTCGTCGGGCAGCCAGGGGTGCTCCACCGACGGGTACACGCCGAAGAGGGCGAGGGTGACCGCCCCGGCGCCGATGCCGAGGATGTCGATGGCGGCGTGCAGGACGGCCTGCCGCCAGCGGCGCCGGCGGGCGGCGCCCACCAGCAGCACCACGGCGAGGCTCACCAGGACGGCCGGCACCCAGCCGTAGAGCAGCAGCACGGCGAGGGTCAGGGCGGCGCCCGATCCGGTGCCGCCCCACCAGCGGTCGCGGCCCATCGCCACCAGATGGCCGACGATGACGCCGGTGAGGACGGCCAGCGCCCAGCCGATGGTGCCACCGGGGAAGAGCGCGTTGCCGTGCTGGAGCATCCGGATCACACAGACCGTCAGCGCGGCCGCGGCCACCGTCTGTACCGCCACCCGGATGACCGGCCGGGGCACCGCCGGGAGCACGGGCACGGGCTGGCGCCCGGCCAGCGGCGCCCTTGCGGCGCTCTCCGTCGGTTCCATGCCGTCCCTCTCCCAGCCTGGTGGAGCAAGTGGTCCGCCGCGTCCGGTCCCCCCCGTGATGGACCGTTCGGTCCGAAGCAAGGTTGACGCGCGGCGGGCGCGCTCCTCAACAGTAGGCCGGAAGGCGCTGCCTCGGGCACCGATCCGCTGCCATTGCCCCTATACGACAGGCGCGATCAGCATATTCTGATATCGGCTGATCGGGTGACATGTATGGGCTATTCACGCTGATTCGCCGTCGGATTCCGGGGGATTCACCGCATTCTCCCGGGCCGCGTCGGCACCTTGTTCGAGGAGTACCTCGAAGCCTTGCTCGTCCAGGACCGGGACTTTCAACTGGACGGCTTTGTCATACTTGGAACCCGGGTTGTCCCCGACGACCACAAAGTCCGTTTTCTTGGAAACCGCGCCGGTGACTTTGGCGCCGCGGCTGCCCAGTGCCTCCTTGGCGCCGTCCCTGGTATGGCCGCTGAGCGTTCCGGTCACCACCACGGTGAGTCCTTCGAGGGGGCGCGGCCCTTCGTCCGAACCCTCTTCGGTGAACTTCACGCCGGCCGCGCGCCACTTCTCGATGATCTCCCGATGCCACTCCTCGGTGAACCACTGCTTGACCGAGGCGGCGATGGTCGGCCCCACGCCGTCGACGGCGGCCAACTCCTCCTCCGCGGCGTCCCTGATCCGGTCCAGATCGCGGAATTCGCGGGCCAGCGCCTCGGCGGCGACCGGTCCGACATGACGGATCGACAGACCGGTGATGATCCTGGCCAGCGGGCGCTGCCGAGCGGCGGCGATGTTGTCGAGCATGGCCAGCGCGTTCTTCTTCGGCTCGCCCTTCTGGTTGGCGAAGAAGGTGACGATCTTCTCCTCGCCGGTCTCCGGGTCGCGCTTGGGCAGGCCGGTGTCCTGGTCGAGTACGTAGGAGCGGATCGGCAGCAGCTCGTCGATCCTCAGGGTGAAGAGGCCGCTCTCGTCCTTGAGCGGCGGTTCGGCGTCGAGCGGCTGGGTGAGCGCGGTGGCGGCCACATAGCCGAGCGCCTCGATGTCCAGACTGCGCCGCCCGGCGAGATAGAAGATCCGCTCGCGCAACTGGGCGGGGCAGCCGCGGGCGTTGGGGCAGCGCAGATCGATGTCCCCCTCCTTCATGGGCTGGAGGGGGGTGTGGCACTCGGGGCACTCGGCGGGCATCACGAACTCCCGCTCGCTGCCGTCCCGCAGATCCGCCACCGGGCCGAGGATCTCCGGGATGACGTCACCGGCCTTGCGCAGCACCACGGTGTCGCCGATGAGGACGCCCTTCTTCTTGACGACCTCCTGGTTGTGCAGGGTGGCGAACTCCACCTCGGAGCCGGCCACCGTGACCGGCTCGACCACCGCGAACGGGGTGACCCGGCCGGTGCGGCCGACACCCACCCGGATGTCCACCAGCTTGGTGTTGACCTCCTCCGGCGCGTATTTCCAGGCGATCGCCCAGCGCGGCGCCCGGGAGGTGGAACCGAGCCGGCCCTGCAACGGGATCTCGTCCACCTTGACGACCACGCCGTCGATCTCGTGCTCGACGTCGTGCCGGTGTTCGCCGTAGTAGTCGATGAACTCCCGGACTTCGGCCAGGGAATCCACCCGCTTGTTGTGCCGGGCGGTGGGCAGACCCCACGCGCTCAGCAGATCGTAGGCCTGCGACTGGCGGTCGATGTCGAAGCCCCGGCGGGCGCCGAGGCCGTGCACCACCATCCGCAGCGGCCGGCTCGCGGTGATCCGCGGGTCCTTCTGCCGCAGCGAACCGGCCGCCGCGTTCCGCGGGTTGGCGAAGGGCTTGTCGCCGCCCTCCACCAGCCGGGCGTTCAGCTCCTCGAACTTGTCGCCGGGGAAGTAGACCTCGCCGCGGATCTCCACCAGTTCCGGCACCCGGTCGCCGGCCAGCCGGTCCGGGATGTCGGCGATGGTGCGGACGTTGGGCGTGATGTCCTCACCGGTCCGGCCGTCGCCGCGGGTGGCGCCGCGGGTCAGCCGGCCGTTCTCATAGGTGAGGTTGACCGCGAGCCCGTCCACCTTGAGCTCGCACAGGAAGTGGTACGGACTCCGTTCGTTGTCGGGCGGGCCCAGCTCGGCGGCCACCCGGTCCGCCCAGGTGCCCAGCTCCTCGTCGGTGAAGGCGTTGTCGAGCGAGAGCAGCCGCTCGCGGTGCTGGACGGAGGTGAACTCGGTCTCGTACGCCCCGGCGACCTTCTGGGTGGGCGAGTCGGGGGTGCGCAGCGCGGGATGATCCGCCTCCAGCGCCTCCAGCCGCCGCAGCAGCTTGTCGAAGTCCGCGTCGCTGACGACCGGTGCGTCGTTGACGTAGTAACGGAAGCGGTGCTCCTCGATCTGCTCGGCCAGGCGGGCGTGCTGCTCCCGGGCCTCGGCGGGGATCTCCGCGGGCTGTGCGTCCTCCAGGGCTGCCACGATTCCGTCCTTCCACGGTCGCTCGGTCGAGCGGCACTCACGACATCGCGCACGACGTCATTCACACATCACTCGGGCCATCACTCAGGGTTGTCGACGAGCGAGCGTGCCGCTTTCGCGCAGTGCGCCAGCGCGGCACGGGCGTAGGCCGGTGAGGCCCCCGCCAGACCGCAGGCCGGGGTGACGGCCACGGCGGACCCCAACGCCCCCGGTGCCAGTCCCAACCTGCGCCACAGCGCCCGAACACCACTGACGCTACCGGCAGGGTCCGACAATGCTGAGTCGGTGCCCGGCACGACACCGGCGAAGAGCGCGGTGCCGCCCTCGGCGGCCTCCCCGAAGGCGTCCCAGTCACGCTCGGTGAGCAGCGAGAAGTCGAAGGAGAGCCCGGCCGCGCCGGCCCGGCGCAGCAGCGCGAACGGCACGTCGGGGGCGCACGAGTGGACGACGACCGGCACCCCGGCCGCCTCGATCAGCTCCCGCAGCGTGGACTCGACCACCACCCGGTCCACCGACCGGTAGGTGCGGTAACCGCTGGCGGTCCTGACCCGGGCGGTCAGCACATCGGTGAGCGAGGGCTCGTCGAGTTGCAGCACGACGTCGGCGCCGGGCACCCGCCGGCCCACGTCCGCCAGGTGGGCGCGGACGCCCTCGGCGAGCGAGGCGGCGAGGTCGCGGCAGGCGCCCGGGTCGCGCAGCGCCGCCTCGCCATTGCGCAGTTCGACGGCGGCGGCCAGCGTCCACGGCCCGACGGCCTGCACCTTCAGCGGGCCTTCGTACCCTTGGGTGAACTCCTCCAGCGCGTCCAGGTCCTCCCCGAGCCACGCCCTGGCCCGCTTGGTCTCCCGCCCCGGCCGGTCGCCGAACCGCCAGCCGCTGGGCTCCACCCGGGCGTAGAGCTCGACCAGCATCCCGATCGTGCGGCCGATCATGTCCGCGCCGGGTCCGCGCGCGGGCAGCTCCGGCAGGAACGGGAACGCCTCGGTGGCCTCCACCGCGACCCGCGCCGCCTCCCGGGCGTCCCCGCCTGGCAGGGACCCCACTCCGGTGGCGGCGCCTTGGGGCAGTTTGAACTCGCTTCGGTTGGTCACCCGGGAAGACTACGAGACCGGCGCCGGGCCCCGCCCCTCACGGCGGACCGTTCCAGATCAGGGTGAGGTGCACGCCGTAGACCGCGGAGGCGACGGCGGCGGTGGAGAGCGTGTAGACGATGGTGCGGCGGTGGGTGCGGGTCAGCACCCGGGCCAGCGGGACGAGCAGCGGGAAGGCGGGGAGCAGAAAGCGGGCGCGGGCGATGTAGACGCCCCGGCCGAAGACGAGCAGCACCAGCAGGAAGCCGGTGAAGGAGAGCAGCGGCAGCGTCTGGCGCTGGGCCAGGCACAGTGCCCACAGCACCATGGAGGCGACCACGACCACGGTCACCACGACGTACGCCACCGGCACCGGGGCGCCGCGCGACCCGAGGAAGACCGCGCGGAAGCTGCGCAGCAGATAGCCGCCCTTGCTGAACTCGTTCCCCCACTTCTCCTGCACCACGAAGTAGCCGTCCGCGCGGTGCAGCCGCAGGCCCACCCACACCACGAACGCCAGCCAGCCGACCGGCGCGAGCAGCCCGCCGAGCGCGGGCCGCCAGGCCGGCCGCCACCACGGGACCCCCTCCCCCCTGGCGCGCACCCCTTGGACCAGGGCGAGGGCCGCGCACAGCGAGATCGCGGCGGCGATCGCGATCCCGGTCGGCCGGGTCAGTCCGGCCAGCGCGGCGAAGAGCCCGGCGAGCACCCAGCGGCGGGTGAGCGCCGCCAGCAGCGCGGCGGCGCACAGCGCGGTGAAGAGCGACTCGGTGTACGCCATGCTCTCCACCACCGCGTGCGGCAGGCACCCCCACAGCACCGCGAGGATGATCCCGGTCCTGCGCCCGTAGAGCCGGTTGCCGATCAGGAAGATCAGCCAGGCGGCGGCGAGGGAAGCGGCCATGGAGACCAGCCAGGAGGACTTGGCGAGTCCGACCGGCAGCACGAGGTCGGCGCCGCGGCACAGCGCGGGATAGAGCGGGAAGAAGGCGAGGTTGCTCGACGCGAAGTGCCAGGTGTGCGGGACGCCGTGGATGGTCCGGTCGTAGCCCCGCTCGGCGATCATCTGATACCACTGGGCGTCCCAGGAGCCGTAGAGCGCCCGGCCGGGCGATTCGCCGCGCCGTTTGGCCAGGTAGTAGAGCAGGGCGATGCCGAGGAAGCGGGCGGCGCCGTAGCCGAGCAGCGCGGGGAGGGCGAGCCGCAGGGCGGCCTCGGTACGGCCGCGCAGGTCGACGATGGTCCGTCGGGCGGCGGCATTGCCTGAGGCCATGGTCTCGGTCCGCTTCCTCGGATCGTGGTGGGGCGCGGACGACCCTACGTTCCGAATGGGACGGAAGCGGACAGCATGGCCATGTGGCGGCCGACCCGGTGGCAGATGCACACGGTCGGGTGACGGCGCGGGCCCCGGGTGGGCGCGCGCCGTGCCGTGAGCGGTCGGTACGCGTAGCAGCGGGCCTGTATTGGCGGCCTGTATCGGCGACCCGTTCAGTGGCTCGTCCGCCGGCCCGCGGCAGCAGCCCCCGTCAGCAGCCCGTATCAGTGCCCCGGTCGTACCGTCAGTTCGGTGATCACCGCGTCCCGCGGCAGGTCGAGGGCGGTCAGCAGGGTGGTCGCCACCGACTCCGGGTCGATCCAGTGGGCCGGGTCGTACGTCTTGCCCTCCTGCTGGTGCACCTTCTGCTGCATCGGAGTGGCGGTCCGGCCGGGGTAGACGGTCGTCACCCGGACGCCGTTGCCGCGCTCCTCGGCCCGCAGCGAGTCGGCGAGCGCCCGCAGGCCGTACTTGCTGGCCGCGTACGCGGACCACTCGGGGCTCGCGGACAGCCCGGCGGTGGAGTTGACCAGCACCACATGCCCGCGGGACAGCCGCAGTTGGGGCAGCAGCAGCCGGGTCAGCTCGGCCGGGCCGATCAGGTTGACGGCGAGGGTCCGCTGCCAGATCTTCGGGGTGAGGTCGCCCACCAGGCCCAGTTCGATCATGCCCGCGATGTGCAGCAGCGAGTCCAGCCGGTCCGGCGGGGACTGCTGGCCGAGCGCCCACGACAGCCGGGCCGGCTCCCCGAGGTCGCCGACCAGGGTCCGCGCGCCGGGGAAGGCCGCCGCCAGCTCCCTGGCCCGGCCGGCGTCCCTGGCCAGCAGCCAGAGCTCGTCGCCGCGCGCCAGCAGCCGGCGGGCCACCGCCGCGCCTATTCCCGAACCGGCCCCGGTGACGAGGTGGACGCTCACACCTGCTCCTTGCGGTAGTCCGTCAGATAGCCGAGGGCGGCGCGGCCGTCGTCGGCGAAGTGGACGAGTTCGGCGAGCGGCAGCGGCAGGAAGCCCTCGGCGTCCATCCGGCGGAGCTGCTGCTTGAGTCCGTCGTAGAAGCCCGCGGTGTTCAGCAGCACCACCGGCTTGTCGTGCAGGCCGTGCTTCTTGAGCTCCAGGATCTCGGTGGCCTCGTCCAGCGTGCCGAGGCCGCCGACCATGATCACGATCGCGTCGGAGCGCAGCAGCAGTTCCGCCTTGCGCCGGGCGAGGTCCTGGGCGATGACCATCTCATCGGCCCCGGGCCTGGCCAGGTCGTGCAGGAACTCCACCGAGATGCCGACGAGCCGGGCGCCGGCCTCCTGGGCGGCGTCCGCGACCACCTTCATCAGCCCGGCGTCGGAACCGCCCCACACCAGGGTGTGGCCGCCCTCGCCGATGAGCGCGCCCAACTCCGCGGCCGCCCTGGTGTACTGCTCGCCGAGGTCGGCCGCGGACAGGAACACGCAGATGTTCATACGGTCACCGGCGCCTGAGCCGGCGCCGATGCCTCAGCCGATGCCCGAGCCGGTGCCTCAGCCGATGCCTCAGCCGGCGCCTGAGTCGGCGCCGCCCGGCCGGTGGCCGCGATCGTCGCCGAGCCGACCACCCGGGTGCCGTCGTAGAGCACGACCGCCTGGCCGGGGGCGACACCGCGGACCGGTGGTCCCTCGAAGACGACGTGCAGCTCGCCGTCGCGCAGCTCGGCCGTCACCGGGACGTCCTCGCCGTGCGCCCGGAGCTGCGCGGTGTACGCGGCCGGGCCCCGCGGCGGGGCGCCGCACCAGCGGGGGCGGATCGCGGTGAGCGAGATCACGTCGAGCGCCTCGACCGGGCCGACGGTGACCGTGTTGCGCACCGGTGAGATGTCCAGCACGTAGCGGGGCTTGCCGTCGTCGGCGGGGACGCCGAGCCGCAGGCCCTTGCGCTGGCCGATGGTGAAGCCGTAGGCGCCGTCGTGGGTGCCGACGCGCTCGCCGGCCTGGTCGACGATGGCGCCCTGCTCGGTGCCGAGCCGCTTCGCGAGGAAGCCCTGGGTGTCGCCGTCGGCGATGAAGCAGATGTCGTGGCTGTCGGGCTTCCTGGCCACCGCGAGGCCGCGGCGCTCGGCCTCGGCGCGGATCTCGTCCTTGGTGGTCAGGGTGTCGCCGAGCGGGAACATCGCGTGCGCGAGCTGCCGTTCGTCGAGCACACCGAGCACATAGGACTGGTCCTTGGCGGCGTCACTGGCCCGGTGCAGTTCGCGGCGGCCGTCCCCGCCCACCACCACGGTGGCGTAGTGGCCGGTGCACACCGCGTCGAAGCCGAGGGCCAGCGCCTTGTCGAGCAGCGCGGCGAACTTGATCTTCTCGTTGCAGCGCAGGCAGGGGTTGGGGGTGCGGCCGGCCGCGTACTCGGCGACGAAGTCGTCCACCACGTCGGCGCGGAAGCGTTCCGCCAGATCCCATACGTAGTACGGGATGCCGATCACATCGGCGGCGCGGGCCGCGTCCCGGGAGTCCTCCACGGTGCAGCAGCCGCGCGCGCCGGTACGGAAACTCTGCGGGTTCGCCGACAGCGCCAAGTGCACACCGGTCACGTCGTGGCCCGCCTCGGCCGCCCGCGCCGCGGCCACGGCGGAGTCCACCCCGCCGCTCATGGCGGCCAGCACGCGCAGCCGCCGGCCCGGCTCCTCTTCCCGAGTGCCCCGGGTATCCCGAATATCGCTCACCCCCTCAGAGTAACGTCGCCGCCTCCCCCGCCCGTCGGCACTTTCCGCCCGCGAGCGGGCGGGCGGAGCGCGGGGGGAAGGCCCGGGGTACGCGAGGGGAGCTTCACGGAAGATCGGCGCAAGATCGGCGCAAGGTCGGCGGGACGTCGGCGGAAGGACGGCCACAGCTCCGGCGGAAGAGCGAGCGGCCGCCCGGCGTTCACCTTCCCGGGGCCGACAACGGAATCTACTGATGGGTAACATGGCGGACATGTCGATTGCAGCGGCCGGTGCGGCCACACGGGACCACGAGTTCGACCGGGACACCGCGGTCGTACCGCGACCGGGAGAGCCCGGCGCGTACGCCATCGACCTGTCCGAGGGCTGGACGATCATCTCCGCGCTCAACGGCGGCTATCTGCTGTCGGTGGTGGGCCGGGCGCTCGGCCAGGCACTGCCGCACCACGACCCGCTGACGATCACCGCCCACTACCTGACCGCCTCCCGCCCCGGCCCCGCGGTGATCCGCACCCAGCTCGTCCGCGGCGGCCGCACCCTGTCCAACGGACAGGCCTCGCTCTTCCAGCGGGACGACAGCGGCCAGGAGGTCGAGCGGATCAGGGTCATCGCCGCCTACGGCGACCTGGACGCCCTGTCCGCCGAGGTACGGACCGCCGCCCGGCCGCCGCGGATGCCGTCGTACGAGGAGTGCGTGAGCGGCGAGGAGGCCCCCGATGGCGGCCCGGTCTCCGGCTCCACCGCCCTGCTCGACCGGCTGGACCTGCGGATCGACCCGGCGACCGCGGGGTGGGCGATGGGCGCGCCGTCCGGGGCCGGGCGGATACGCGGCTGGCTCGGTTTCGCCGACGGCCGCGACCACGACCCGCTCTCCCTGCTCTTCGCCGCGGACGCGCTGCCCCCCACCGCCTTCGACCTCGGCCTCAAGGGCTGGACCCCCACCCTCGAACTCACCGTCCATGTGCGCTCCCGCCCGGCGCCCGGTCCGCTGCGGGTCTCGCTCACCACCCGCAATCTGGCCGGCGGCCTGATGGAGGAGGACGGCGAGGTCTGGGACAGCGCCGACCGCCTGGTCGCCCAGTCCCGGCAGCTCGCCCGCGCCCCGCGCGGCTGACACCCCGCCCACGGCCCGGGCACCGGCCGCCGCCACTCAC
Source organism: Streptomyces sp. NBC_01190 (assembly GCF_045039895.1). Classification (NCBI taxonomy): domain Bacteria; kingdom Bacillati; phylum Actinomycetota; class Actinomycetes; order Kitasatosporales; family Streptomycetaceae; genus Streptomyces; species Streptomyces sp. NBC_01190. Next base: position 6,030,089 of record NZ_CP108580.1, on the reverse strand, counting down.
CCGGTCGGCCGGTGCCCGGCGCGACCGTAGAATCAGGACACCATGGCCTACCTCGACCACGCCGCCACCACCCCGATGCTCCCGGAGGCGGTCCAGGCGATGACCGCGCACCTCACGGTGACCGGCAACGCCTCCGCGCTGCACGCCGCCGGGCGCCGGGCCCGGCGTACCGTCGAGGAGTCGCGGGAGGCGCTGGCCGCCGCGCTCGGCGCCCGGCCGAGCGAGATCGTCTTCACCGGCGGCGGCACCGAGTCCGACAACCTCGCGGTCAAGGGGCTCTACTGGGCCCGGCGGGCCGCGGAGCCGGGACGGACCCGGGTGCTGGCCAGCCCGGTCGAGCACCACGCGGTGCTCGACGCGGTGTACTGGCTGCACGACCACGAGGGCGCCGTCGTCGAGTGGCTGGAGGTCGACCGGCTCGGCCGGGTCCTCCCCGAGACGCTGCGGGCGGCCATCGCCCGCAACCCCGACGATGTGGCGCTGATCACGGTGATGTGGGCCAACAACGAGGTCGGCACCATCCTGCCGGTCGGCGAACTCGCCCAGGTCGCCCAGGAGTTCGAGGTACCGATGCACTCCGACGCGGTGCAGGCCTTCGGCCAGACCGAGGTGGACTTCGCCGCCAGCGGGCTGCACGCGCTCACCGTCACCGGCCACAAGATCGGCGGTCCCTACGGCGTCGGCGCGCTGCTGCTCCGGCGGACCGACACCCCCGTCCCACTGCTGCACGGCGGCGGCCAGGAGCGCAGCCGCTCCGGCACCCCGGACGTACCGGCCATCGCCGCCTTCGCCACCGCCGCCACCCTGGCGGCCGAGCGCCGCCCCGAGTTCGTCGCCGAAGTGGGCGCGCTGCGGGACGAGTTGGTCCGGGGGGTGCGGGCCGCGGTGCCGGACGCCATCCTCAACGGGGATCCCTCGCCCGAGGGGCGGCTGGCCGCCAACGCGCACTTCACCTTCCCCGGCTGCGAGGGCGACGCGCTGCTGCTCCTGCTGGACGCGCAGGGCATCGCCTGCTCCACCGGCTCCGCGTGTACGGCCGGGGTGGCGCAGCCGAGCCACGTCCTGGTCGCGATGGGCGCGCCCACCACCCACGCCCGGGCCACCCTGCGCTTCTCCCTCGGGCACACCACGACTACGGCGGAGGTCGCCGACCTGGTCCGGGCGATCGGCCCTGCGGTCACCCGGGCCCGCGCCGCGGGCCAGATCTGAGCGGGGCCCCGCCGGCCCGGTCGTGGTTCGGTCGTGGCTCGACCCCGGCTCGACCCCGACGCAGTTTGGTTGACCGTTGAACGGTTTCCGCGCCTCGTTCGTAGAGAACAGTGTGGGCCGCGCATCGGCGTGTCCCCCGAGGCGGAGGGCGTGATGCGGATGCGTACGGAGAGTCTCCAGGAGCGGCGAGCGGTGCGCGGCGCGGTGGCCGGTATCTCCCTGACACCGGAAGTCCTGTACGCCGGGGGCTCCGCCACCGGGACCCTGACGCTGGCCTCGCCCGCGGCCGAGCGGACCGTGGTGGCGGTCCGCACCACCGCTCCCGGGCTGCTGGGCGCGCCGGCCGCGCTGATCGTGCCGGCCGGCGCCCGGACCGCCACCTTCACCGTCGTCACCCGCGGCGCCGGCACCTACCGCCTGCGCGCGGAGCCGGCGGCGCTGTCCGCGCACCTCTTCCTTGATGTCCTGGACGACCTGGACGACCTGGACGACCTGGACAGCCCCGGCCGGCCCGGCGGTCCCACCGGCCCCCGCCCCAGCGGCCCGAGCGCCGCGTAGGCAGCCACAGCGCCGCGGGCCGTCAAAAAACGGGCCGGACGCGAAGAAGGGACGGACCCAAGGGCCCGCCCCTCCGTCGCGTCCGGTCAGCCCGGGGCTCACACCGCGGCGGGCTGCTCCGCCGGCCGCTGGTCCGCCGTGTTCTCCGGGTGGTGGCAGGCCACCTGGTGGCCGGGTGCCAGCGCCACCAGCGGCGGCTCCTGGGTGGCGCAGACCTCCGTCGCCTTCCAGCAGCGGGTGCGGAACCGGCAGCCGCTCGGCGGGTTCACCGGCGACGGCACATCACCGGTGAGCAGGATCCGGCCGCCCGAGGCGCCCTCGCCGCCTTCGAGCTGGGCCTTGCGCCGCTTCGGATCCGGCACCGGCACCGCGGAGAGCAGCGCGGTGGTGTACGGGTGGAAGGGCGATCGGTACAGCGCCTCGCGGTCGGAGATCTCCACGATCTTGCCGAGGTACATCACCGCGATCCGGTCCGAGACATGGCGGATGACGGACAGGTCGTGGGCGATGATCACATAGGTGAGGCCCAGCTCCACCTGGAGGTCGTCCAGCAGGTTGACCACCTGGGCCTGGATGGAGACGTCGAGCGCGGAGACCGGCTCGTCGGCGACGACCAGCTTGGGCTTGAGCGCCAGCGCCCGGGCGATGCCGATGCGCTGCCGCTGTCCGCCGGAGAACTCGTGCGGGTAGCGGTTGTAGTGCTCGGGGCTGAGGCCGACCAGTTCCAGCAGCGCCTGCACCTCCTTCTTCACCCCGTTCTCGGTGGCGACCTTCTGGAGTTTGAAGGGCGCGCCGACGATGGTGCCGATGGTGTGCCGGGGGTTCAGCGACGAGTACGGGTCCTGGAAGATCATCTGTACATCGCGCCGCATCGGCCGCATGGCGCCGGTGCCGAGGTGGGTGATGTCCCGGCCCTCGAACTCGATCCGCCCGCCGGTGGGTTCGAGCAGCCGGGTGATCAGCCGGCCCATGGTGGACTTGCCGCAGCCCGACTCGCCGACCACGCCGAGCGTCTCGCCCTTGGCCACCTCGAAGTCGATGCCGTCCACGGCCTGTACGGCGCCGGCCTGCCGCCGCAGCAGCCCCTTGGTGATCGGGAAGTGCTTGACCAGTCCGGTCACCGTGAGCAGCGCTTCGCCGGCCGGCTGCCGGGGCACCGACTGGTGCGGTACCGGCGCGGTCGGCACAGCCGCGGACTTGTCGAGCGCGGGCCGCACCGGCTCGGCCGGCTCCGCCGTTTCGTCGTTCACGCCTTCGTCCCGGCCCTTCACAGCTTCGGCTCTATCTCTTCGGTCCAGATCCGGGCCCGCTCGTCGTCGGCCAGGTGACAGGCCACCAGATGGCCCGCGCCGACCTCGCGCATCTCGGGCACGACCTCCTCGGAGGCACCGCCGTTCAGCGCCCCGTACGGGCAGCGCGGGTGGAAGGCGCAGCCGGACGGCACGTTGATCAGGCTCGGCGGGGAGCCCTTGACCGGGCTGAGCCGGTCGGCGCGCTCCCGGTCGAGCCGCGGCATGGAGCTCAGCAGACCCCAGGTGTACGGGTGCTGCGGCTCGGTGAACACGGTCTCGGCGCTGCCGTGTTCCGCGGCCCGGCCGGCGTACATCACCAGGACGTCGTCGGCGACCTCGGCCACCACACCGAGGTCGTGGGTGATCATGATGACCGCGGAGCCGAACTCCTTCTGCAGATCCCGGATCAGGTCCAGGATCTGCGCCTGCACGGTCACGTCGAGCGCGGTGGTCGGCTCGTCGGCGATGAGCAGTTCCGGGTTGTTGACCAGCGCCATCGCGATCATGGCGCGCTGCCGCATACCGCCGGAGAACTCGTGCGGGTAGCTGTCCACCCGCCGGTCCGGCTGCGGGATCCCGACCCGGCCCAGCAGGTCGACCGCGTGCTTGCGGGCGGCCTGCTTGGTGACCTGGTTGTGGATCCGGTATGCCTCGACGATCTGGTTGCCGACCGTGTAGTAGGGGTGCATCGCCGACAGCGGGTCCTGGAAGATCATCGCCATCTTCTGGCCGCGCAGCCGCCGTACCTCCTCCGGGGTGGCGGAGACCAGTTCCTGGCCGTCCAGCCAGATCTCGCCGGAGATCCGCGGCTTGGAGCGGACATGGCCGGTTCGGTGCAGGCCCATCACGGCGAGCGAGGTGACCGACTTGCCCGAGCCGGACTCGCCGACGATACCGAGGGTCTTGCCCTTCTCCACGCTGAACGACAGCCCGTTGACCGACTTGACGAGCCCGTCGTCGGTCGGGAAGTGCACCTTCAGATCGCGCACGGCGAGGAACTCGGTCGGCGCGGGACCCCGATCGATCTCCGGTGTGCCGGGAGGCTGCGCGTCGAGGGCGTCCATGGGTCGGCTCCTTTTCATGTCAGCCGCACGCGCGGATCGATGACGGCGTAGAGAAGGTCGACGATGAGGTTGGCCATCACGATGAAGAAGGCCGCGAACATCGTCACGCCGAGGATCACCGGCAGGTCCTGGGTGCTGATCGCGGTGACCGCGGCGTTGCCGAGCCCGTGCAGGTCGAAGACGTTCTCGGTGAGCACCGCGCCGCCGAGCAGCTGGCCGACGTCCAGACCGAAAACGGTGATGATCGGGGTCAGGGTGGAGCGCAGCGCGTGCTTGCGGATGACCACGCCCTCCGTCAGGCCCTTGGCGCGCGCGGTGCGGATGTAGTCCTCGCCGAGGACCTCCAGCATCGTCGCCCGGGTGAGCCGGGCGTAGGTGGCGGCGAAGAGGAAGGCCAGCGTGATCCAGGGCAGCAGCAGGTTCTGCGCCCACTCCAGTGGATTGGCGGTGAAGTCGACGTAGCCGATCTCCGGTATCCAGCCCAGCGCGTAGACGAAGATCGCCGAGGCCAGCAGGCCGGTGAAGTAGATCGGCAGCGAGACACCGGCCAGGGCGGTGATCATCGCCGCCCGGTCGAGCGCGGTCCGCCGGCGCAGCGCGGACAACACGCCGGTGGCGACCCCGCCGATGAGCCACAGCACCGACGCCCCCAGGGCGAGGGACGCGGTGACCGGCAGCCGGCTGGTCAGCATCGGCCAGACCGCCTGCTCGTTCTTGAAGGAGTAGCCGAAGCAGGGCGCCGGACAGTGCGTGATGTCCGTGCCGTTGTCGTAGTTGCGGCCGACCACGATGCCCTTGGCGAAGTCCCAGTACTGGACCGCGATCGGCTTGTCCAGGCCCATCTTGTGACGGATGCCCTCGATGGCGACCTTGCTGGTGGCCCGGCCGGCGTAGAGCAGGGCCGGATCGCTGCCGGTGAGCTTCGGCACCATGAAGAAGATGCCGAAGGTGATCATGGAGACCACCACCAGCAGGACGACGACGTTCACCAGCCGTCGGATGAGGTAGACGAGCACTGACCTCGGCCGCGCGCGGCGGCCGCGGCCCCTTTCGGGGTACCGCGGCCGCCCGCGCGGCCTTCACCTGCCCTTCGTGCTAACTGTGGCTGTGTTGCCGGCGTGCGGCCGGTTTACTTCGCGACGCCGACCCGCGCGAGGTCCAGGCGTCCGCCCTGACCGTCGCTCAGGAAGACGTTGGTCAGCCGCGGGTTGATGTAGACCAGCGCCCGGTCGAAGTTGATCGGCAGGTAGAGCGCCTTGTCCATGATCGACTGGTTGATCTGCTTGTAGTCCCCCGCGGCTTCCTCGGGGGTCGAAGCGGCGGCGCCCTGGTCGAAGAGGCCGTTGATCGCCGGGTCGTTGATCATCGAGTAGTTGTTGTTGCCGCTGGGCAGGATGTAGCGGCCGTCGACCAGCGCCTGGAGGAAGCCGGAACCGGTGTTGAAGTCCGGGCCCCAGCCCATGACGATGATGCCGTAGCCCTTCTTCTTCACGTTCGCCGGCGAACCGATGACGGAGGAGGACTGGCTGCCGTCGTACTGGTCGATGCTGGCCTTGATGCCGACCTTGGCGAGCGCCGCCTGGAGCGACTGGGCCGTGGCGACCTCGGCGGCCTTGTTGTTGCGCACCGCGATGGTGGTGGAGAAGCCGTTCGGCTGGCCACATGCGGCCAGTGCCGCCTTGGCCTTGTCGATCTGCGGCTTGCCCGGCGCCAGGTTGTACGGGTCGAAGGACTTGTCCGAGCCCGCGATACCGGGCGGCAGCATGTTGGTGCCGATGTCACCGCTGGTCGGGCCGCCACGGGCGGTCTGCAGCGACTTCGGGTCGGCGGCGTAGATGACCGCCTTGCGGCAGTCGATGTTGTCGAACGGCTTGACCGTGGTCGGGAAGGCGAAGTACCGGATGTAGCCGGTGTACGGGTCGTCCGCGTTCGCCTTGTACTTCGGGTTGCTCAGGATCTTGATCTTGGCGGCCTGCTGGACACCGGTGCCCGAGATGTCGTAGTCGATGTCGCCGGAGAGCAGCCGCGAGTCCATGTCGTCCGGGTTGGAGGTCACATTGAAGGTGACCTTGTCCGGCAGCCCGGTACGGATCGGGTCGGTCTTCGGGTCCCAGTAGGTGTTGCGGACGAAGACCGCGCCCTTGCCCGGGGTGAAGGACTGCACCTTGTACGGGCCGGAGGCGACCGGGTGGTTGGTGTACTTCGCGCCGTCGTCGCGCTTGGCCGGCACCGGGGAGCTGTCGGCCATCGCCAGCAGGTACGGGAAGTCCGAGTTGGGCTTGGCCAGGTTGAAGGTGATGGTCTTGTCGTCCGGGGTCACCACGGACTTCAGGCCGAGCTTGTTCGGGTCCGTGTCCTTGTAGGGGCCGGGGTAGTGCTGGCCCTGGTCCAGGAGGTTGATCAGGTACACCGGACCGCCGGGCAGCACGTCCTGGGCGAAGACCCGCTCGATGCCGTACTTGACGTCCTTCGACGTGATCGCGGTGCCGTCGTCGAACTTGACGCCGTCGCGCAGCGTGAAGGTGTACGTCTTCCCGCCGTTGGTGACGGTCGGCATCGCCGTCGCCAGGTCCGGGACCACCTTGTTGCCGTCGGCGCCGGGCTTGGAGTCGTAGGCGAGCAGCTGGCGTATGTACAGCCGCTGCATGTCCCAGACGAACCCGTAGTAGGCGCGCGCCGGGTCGAGGAAGTCCACGTCCTGCGACGACCACAGGTTGAGGGTGCCGCCCTTGGTGGCCGAGGCGTTGAGGACCTTGTCCGTGGTGGCGGCGTTGTAGCCGAGGCTCTTGGACGAGTGGCTGTTCGAGCCCCCGCCTCCGCAGGCCGCCGTCAAGGCAAGGCCCGCGACCGTGGCGAGGGCTCCGAGTGCTCTACCCTTGCGGTTCACTGTGGTGAAACCTCCGATATTTCAATCCGGACCCCCTTGTTGTGGGGCCTTTCGGGGACCTGCTTGGCAATGCTGGACAAGGTGTGGAGATAGGCCCGGGCCCCGTGTCGCGGGGCCGGACACCGCGCCGAGGCTCAGGTCCCCTTCGGGTCGAGCGCGTCGCGCAGACCGTCGCCGAACAGGTTGAAGGCCAGCACGGTGACGAAGATCGCGAGGCCGGGGACGACCATGTAGGTCGGGTCCGCCTGGTAGGTCGAGACGGCGTCGGACAGCATCTTTCCCCAGGACGGGGTGGGCGGCTTGACGCCTGCGCCGAGGAAGCTGAGGGCCGCCTCCTGGAGGATGTTGGAGGGGATGATCAGCGTCGTGTAGACGAGGATCGGCGCGACCAGGTTCGGCAGCAGCTCCCGCAGCAGGATGTAGGTCCGGCCGGCGCCCAGGCTGCGTGCCGCGTCGACGAACTCCCGCTCGCGCAGCGACATCGTCTGGCCGCGCACGATCCGGCCGATGTACGGCCAGCCGAAGAAGCCGATGACGACGATGAGGACGCCCATCCGCACACCGGATCCGGTCAGGCCCCACAGCTTGTCGGGCACCACGGATACCAGGGCGATCGTGAACAGCAGCTGCGGGAAGGCCAGCAGAAGGTCCATCACCCGGCTGATCGCCGCGTCGATCCAGCCGCCGAGGAAGCCGGCGAGCGCGCCCAGCAGGCTGCCGAGGACGACGGAGACCATGGCGGCCAGGAAGGCGACCAGCAGCGAGATCCGGGAGCCGTAGACGATCCGGCTGAAGACGTCACGGCCGTTGACCGGCTCCACGCCGAGCAGGAAGTGCCCGTTCATCCCGCCGAACGACCCCTTCGGCGTGCCCAGATCGGGATCGATGAGGTTCTCGTGGAACTCGTTCGGGTCATGGCCGAGGAAATGCACGATCACCGGGGCGAACACCGCCATCAGCACCAGCAGGATGACGATGAGCCCGCCGGCGAGCGCGATCTTGTCACGCTTGAGTCGCGTCCAGGCGATCCGGCCGGGTGAGCGGCCCTCGATCACCACTCCACCGGGTATTGCGGCGACGACGTCCGCGGGCGTGCTCTCGCCGGCGGCGGTTTCATGCAGCGGTGCTGTCATTTCTCCTCGTGCATCCCCAGCCGGCGGTGGCCGGCCCCCATGGCCGGTTGTCAGGTTCGACCAACGGACCGGTGTGGCTCTGACGTCAGCTCACATCGTCGGCTGCCGCTTTACAGTGCGGAAACATCGACAAGACGACATTCGCTGACGCGTTCCCGTCCGGTGAGTCTTCATGCACCTAACAAGACCACACCAGATCCCACCGGGAATGGATGCGTAACTGTGATGTGGTGATTCATCGACCGCCGGGCCCGCACGCCTCGGGGTACGGTCGTCTGGTGAACGAGCGGCTGCGCGCGGTGTACGCCCTGATGATGCCTCAGGCCCGGGAGATGGCGGGCCTGCACGAGTACGACGGGCGGGTGCAGGATCTGTCACCCGACGGCGTCCGGGACGCCGTCGCCGAAGTGGTGCGCGCCCGCCGCGCGGCGGGCCGGCTGGACGACGACCACGACGAGGCCCACCTGCGGGTCTTCGAGAAGTCGCTGCGGACGCAGTACGGCGACCTGGAGTTGCACCGCCGCGATCCGTATCCCCATCTGTCCAACCTCGAACTCGCCTGTTACGACCGGGAGTACGCGCCCCGCAGGGAACGGGCGCGGGCCCGCCGCAAGCATCTGGCCGCCTGGCCGGACGCGGTGGACGCCTCGGTGAGCGCGCTCGACCAGGTCAACTCCCCGGTGGCGGCGGCGCTGCTGGGCGCGGTCCGCGGTCTGGCCGCGGGGCTCGACGCCGACCAGGGCCGGCGCGAGGCCGCCGCGCTCGCCGCGCACGCCCGGCTGGTGGCCCATCTCGAACACGCCGCCGAGCACGGCGACCCCGACCCGCGCCTCGGCGGCAAGGCGCTCGCCTCGCTGATGGGCGCTCAGGAGGGCCTGCGGGTCGACCTGGAATCCCTGGCCAACGACGCGGCGCTCGAATCCCACCGGCTGACCGAGCTGCTCACCGAATCCTGCCGGGCCCTCGATCCGCGCCGCACCGTCGACGAGCTGATCCCCGAACTCCTCGCCGACCACCCGGACGCCGGCGGGGTGATCGAGGAGGCGGAGCGGCTCACCGCGGAGGTGATCGCCTTCACCCGGGACCACGGGCTGGCGCCCTATGCGGACGGGGAGTGCCTGGTGGGTCCGGCGCCGGCGTCGCGCCGCTGGTCGATGGCGATGATGACCTGGGAGGCGCCCGGCGAGTCCGACACACCCTCCTGGTACCACGTCACCCCGCCGGAGCCGGAGTGGCCGGCCCAGGAGCAGGAGGAGTGGCTGACCGTTTTCAGCCGCACCAGCCTGCCGTCGATCACCGTGCACGAGGTCGCGCCCGGCCACTTCGCGCACGGCAGGGCGCTGCGCCGAACCCGCGGCCCGGTCCGCCGCACCCTGCACAGCCTCTCCTTCGCCGAGGGCTGGGCGCATTACGTCGAGGAGGTCTGTCTGGAGGAGGGCTTCCGGGCGGACGACCCGCGCTTCGCCATCGGTGTCGCGCTGGAGGCCCTGGTCCGGGTCACCCGGCTGACCTGCGCGATCGGTGTGCACACCGGCACGATGGACCTGGAGGACGCCACCCGGCTCTTCATGCGCGACGCCCATCTGGCCAGGGCCAGCGCCGCCGCGGAGGCCCGTCGCGGCACCTTCGACGCGGGCTACGGCCGCTACACCTGGGGCAAGCTGGAGATCATGCGGCTGCGGGAACGGGCCAAGCGCAAGTGGGGGAACGAGTTCTCGCTGCCGCGCTTCCACAAGTCCCTGCTGACGCTGGGGAGTCCGCCGCTGGGGTTGCTCGAGGGCATCTTCAACCGGGGGAAGTAGCGGGGGGGGCCGAGGGGGTGGCCGGGGCCGGGCGGCCGGGCGGGGCGGGGCGGCCGGGCCGGTCAGTAGCGGGGCGGGCCCCAGGCCGCGCCGCCGCCGTACGCCTCGCGGTCGAAGAAGGGCTGGCCGTTGGCCCGCATCCACATGCCGACCGGGTCGTACGCGTCGGCCATCGCGACGGTGGAGACCGCCAGGCCCTCCGGGACGCCGGTCACCGACTGCCGCATCATCAGCCGCACCGATTCGACGGCCTGCGCGGAGGAGTCGTAGACCTCGACGCCCACCGCGAGATAGGGCTCGCCGAGCGCCGGCTGGACCCAGGCGCGGCGCAGCGAGCGGACCGCGGGGGTGCGGTGGGCGGCCTGGGCGAGGAGGGCGTAGAACTGCGGGATCTGGAGCGAGGGTTCACCGATCTGGAGCGGGCCGGCCGGCAGCAGGTCCAGGCCGACCGCGATACGTCTCAGATCCGGCCACGGGATGCCGACGCCGCCGCCCGGCCCGTGCGGATTGAGCCATAGGCCGCAGCGGTCGGGGTAGAGGGTGAGCGCGATGTCCCGGCCCGAGACCATCTCGTGCTCGCGGGTCCAGCCGCTGGCGGCCAGTTCGCGGGGCGAGGTGCAACAGGGCGCGTAGCCGTGGCCGCCGATCTCCATGCTGCCGTACTGGGCGTCGGCGGATCCGGGCGCGCCGTGCCAGAGCAGCATCCACACCTCGCCGTCGGCGAGCGACCGGAGCAGGTTCTCGTAAGCGTCGAACCGGCCGGGGACCACCTGGAGGAGCGTCTGCTCCAACTGGCCGGCCGCCGCCGCGCCGCCTTGCGCGCCCGCGATCACGTGGGACCGCTCCTTCCCCTGGTTCGGTGGTGCCGCTCTGACCGGTACTGCCGGTGTTCCGTCGGTCCGCCGGTGCCGGTGGCGGCAGGCGTCCCTTCGTTCGTCGCGCGGCGCCCGTCCGGGTGAGCCGCGTGCCCATCAAATCAGGTCGAGTGTTCCCGGTGGAACGCTGACCGACTCAAGCGGGACCGGCTAAATGTGCCGTATACACGGCCTATACGCGGTCGGCCGACGACCGTGCGCGCTCCCGCGCGATCCCCCGTGCCACCTGCGGCTCCCCCGGCGCACAAGGCTCTCCCGGCTCTCGCGAGTCTCCCGGCTCCCGGGCCGGGTGGGCGTCAGTCGCGGCCGAAGAACGGCCGGACCATCTCCAGCATCCAGTCCCCCACCGGGTCCTGGGCCACATCGAGCAGAATGAGCTGCACCTGCCAGGGCAGCGGCACCGCGCCCAGCGCCCGGCCGAGCGCGTCCATCGCGGCGGCCCGGTCCTGGTCCTGCCAGCGGTCGAGTTCCACGCCGACGAAGAGCTGCGGCGCGCCCTCCTCCACCGAGGCGAGCGCCCGGCGGGCGGTGAGCACCACCGGGGTGACCGCGAACTCGCCGGCGGCCGCGGCCAGGAAGTCCACCGGCTCCTGGTCCGGCTCCGGTTCCCACAGCCGTACCCGCGCCCCCGCCCGCGGCGCGCCGTGCTCGCCACGCTCGCCGCGCTCCGGGCGGCACAGCCCGGCGACGGCTTCCGGCGGCACCGGCACGCCCACGGCGCCGCCCGGGTTCACCACCATGCCGACCAGCGGGGGCAAGCCGCGGGCGAACTCATGGACCGGCGCGACCGTGCAGGACATGCCCTCGGCGGCCAGCCGGAACTGCTGCTCGGAGCTGAACACCGGCACATAGGGGGCGCCGTCCAGCTCCATGGTGGGCAGCTCGAAGCCCGGCTGGTGCGGACCGCCGCCGGGCAGCGGCACCCACACCCGGGACCGGCTGAGCACCTCCATCAGCCGGGGGGTGGCCGAGGGGTTGCCGAGGCTCGCGGTGAGCACCTCTTCGAGCTCGTTGGCCGGCCATATCTCCGGCCATATGTCCGGTGCCGGATTCTCCATGCGCATCCCTGTGTGCATCCTTCTCGTCCCGCCCGTCTGCCGGCCGCCCCGCCCGTCCCGCCGCGTCCGCCGCCTGCCGTTGCCGGGAAACCCTAGCGCCGCGGGGGCCCCGGGCGGGCCCAGGACGGACATGCGATGATGGGCGGCACAACTTGCATACCGGCCGTTCGAGGCCGCGCGGGAGAGTTCCGCCCCTGGTCGGGGCGGGCGCCGAAGGAGCAAGTCCTCCCTTGAATCTCTCAGGCACAGATACCGCGCGGGCGAGGCAGATCTGAAAAGCGGACCGGTCCCCGGTCCCACCCACGGTGCAAACCGCGTCCCCCAACGGGTCACGGTGAACCTCTCAGGTTCCGATGACAGATGGGGAGGCCAGGTTTCACCGCTTGGCCACGCCGTCCGTCGATCCGTCTGGGAGCCCTTTCCGATGAGCCAACCCCCGAGCCAGTCCCTGAGCCGGCCCATGAGCCAGCCCCGCCGTACCGCGCTGGACGCGCTGCACCGCGCCCTCGGCGCCACCATGACCGACTTCGCCGGCTGGGACATGCCGCTGCGGTACGCGAGCGAGCGCGAGGAGCACCAGGCGGTCCGTACCCGGGCCGGTCTCTTCGACCTCTCGCACATGGGCGAGATCACCGTGACGGGACCGCAGGCCGGCCAGGCCCTCGACCACGCGCTGGTCGGCCATCTGTCCGCGCTCGCGGTGGGCCGGGCCCGCTACACGATGATCTGCGCGCCGGACGGCGGCATCCTGGACGACCTGATCGTCTACCGGCTCGGCGAGCAGGAGTTCATGATCGTCGCCAACGCGGCCAACGCGCAGCCGGTGCTGGACGCGGTGACCGAGCGGGCGGCGGGCTTCGAGGCGCTGGTCCGCGACGACCGGGACGCGTACGCGCTGCTGGCCGTGCAGGGCCCGGAGGCCCCGGGCATCCTGAAGTCGGTCACCGAGGCGGACCTGGACGGGCTGAAGTACTACGCCGGGCTGCCCGGCACGGTCGCCGGTGTGCGGGCACTGATCGCCCGTACCGGCTACACGGGCGAGGACGGCTTCGAACTGTTCGTCGCGCCGGCCGACGCCGAACGGCTGTGGCGGGCGCTGACCGACGCCGGCCACGCGGCCGGGCTGGTGCCGTGCGGACTGTCCTGCCGGGACACGCTCCGTCTTGAGGCCGGGATGCCGCTGTACGGGCACGAGCTGACCGCCGCGGTCACCCCCTTCGACGCGGGGCTCGGCCGGGTGGTGAAGTTCGACAAGCCCGGTGACTTCGTGGGCCGGCGGGCGCTCGCCGCGGCGGCCGAGAAAGCCGCCGCCCAGCCGCCGCGCACGCTGGTCGGGCTGATCGCCGAGGGCCGCCGGGTGCCGCGCTCGGGCTATCCGGTGACGGACGCCGACGGCACGGTGATCGGCGAGGTCACGTCGGGCGCTCCGTCGCCGACCCTCGGGGTGCCGATCGCGATGGCGTACGTGGAGGCGTCGCACGCGGCGCCCGGCACGGCGGGGGTCGCGGTGGACATCCGCGGGACGCGGGAGCCGCACCGGGTCGTGGCGCTGCCGTTCTACAAGCGCGAGCGCTGACGCCTGCCGGCGGCTCGCGGCTCCTTCGCCGCCCGCTTGCTCGCTCCCGCTGACCGGGCCGCCCGCTTCCTGATCCCTGGCCGTCCCGCTTCCCTGCTTCTTGCCTGTCCCGCTTCCTGCCGGTCCCGCTGTCCCGCTGTCCGGCTTCCCCGCTGTCACACCTACCCGATCCTTCGCTCCGCCGTGCGGGCGGGCCCGCGGATTCCGCGGCTCCGCCGTGTCGCGTGGCCCCGCGCGACCACACCGATCCATCCGGGAGAATTCCGTCATGACCATCAATCCTGAGCAGCTCCGTTACAGCAAAGAGCACGAGTGGCTCGCCGCCCCGGTCGACGGGGTCGCCACCGTGGGTATCACCTCGCACGCCGCCGACTCACTCGGCGATGTCGTGTTCGTCCAGCTCCCCGAGGTCGGCGCGACCGTCACCGCAGGGGAGACCTGTGGCGAGCTGGAATCCACCAAGTCCGTCAGCGATCTGTACTCCCCGGTCTCCGGCGAGGTCACCGAGGCCAACCAGGATGTGGTGGACGACCCGTCCCTGGTCAACTCGGCGCCCTTCGAGGGCGGCTGGCTCTTCAAGGTGAAGGTGTCGCAGGAGGCGTCGGATCTGCTGTCCGCCGCCGACTACGAGGCCTTCACCGCCGGCTGAGCCGCTTCCCGCTCCCGCCCTCGCTCCCCCTCCCGCGACCAGGAAGGTCCCATGTCCCTGCTCAACCAGTCCCTGCATGAGTTCGACCCGGACGTCGCCGCCGCGATCGACGCCGAGCTGCACCGCCAGCAGTCCACCCTGGAGATGATCGCGTCGGAGAACTTCGCTCCGGTGGCGGTGCTCGAGGCCCAGGGCTCGGTGCTGACCAACAAGTACGCCGAGGGCTACCCCGGCCGCCGCTACTACGGCGGCTGCGAGTACGTCGACGTGGTCGAGCAGCTCGCCATCGACCGGGTGAAGGAGCTGTTCGGCGCCGAGGCGGCGAACGTACAGCCGCACTCGGGCGCCCAGGCCAACGCGGCGGCGATGTTCGCCCTGATCAACCCGGGTGACACCATCCTGGGCCTCGATCTGGCGCACGGCGGCCACCTGACCCACGGTATGAAGATCAACTTCTCCGGCAAGCTGTACAACGTCGCCGCTTACCACGTGGACGCGAAGACCGGCCTGGTCGACATGGCCGAGGTCGAACGGCTGGCCAAGGAGCACCGGCCGCAGCTCATCGTGGCGGGCTGGTCGGCGTACCCGCGGCAGCTCGACTTCGCCGAGTTCCGGCGGATCGCCGATGAGGTGGGCGCTTATCTGATGGTCGATATGGCCCACTTCGCGGGCCTGGTGGCGGCCGGGCTGCACCCCTCGCCCGTGCCGTACGCGGACGTGGTCACCACCACGACCCACAAGACCCTCGGCGGCCCGCGCGGCGGCGTGATCCTGAGCAAGGCGCTGCTGGCGAAGAAGATCAACTCGGCGGTCTTCCCCGGTCAGCAGGGCGGCCCGCTGGAGCATGTGATCGCGGCGAAGGCGGTCGCCTTCAAGGCCGCGGCGACCGACGAGTTCAAGGACCGGCAGGCCCGTACGCTCGAAGGCGCGCGGATCCTCGCCGAGCGGCTGGTCGGTCCCGACCTCGCCGAGGCCGGTGTCTCGGTGCTCTCCGGCGGTACCGATGTCCACCTGGTCCTCGTCGACCTGCGCGACTCGGTGCTCGACGGCCGGCAGGCCGAGGACCGGCTGCACGAGATCGGTATCACCGTCAACCGCAACGCCATCCCCAACGACCCCCGCCCCCCGATGGTCACCTCGGGGCTGCGCATCGGCACCCCGGCGCTCGCCACCCGCGGCTTCGGCGCCGAGGACTTCCGCGAGGTCGCCGATGTGATCGCCGAAGCGCTGAAGCCGACGTACGACGCGGCGGCGCTGCGCGAGCGGGTCAGCGCGCTGGCGGCCGCGCACCCGCTGTACCCGGGCCTGGCCGGCTGACGCCATCCGTCGACGGGGCCCTTTCGGATCGGGTCCATCGGTCACCTGGGCCCGGTCGGACCGGCTCCACCCGTCGCCGGGGCCGGGTCAGGCCCTGGCAGCGGTTACGTTTGTACGGGCGGGACGCCGTGACCCGGTCGTCCCGCCCGCACCACCCGGCGGGCACCCACCCGCACCACCCGGCCCGCGCGACCGCGGCGCCACCCGTGGACAACGGTGTCCGCGCAATCGAGGAGTACGCACCCGTGGCCATTTCGGTCTTCGACCTCTTCTCCATCGGCATCGGTCCCTCCAGTTCGCACACCGTGGGTCCGATGCGGGCCGCCGGGATCTTCGCGCACCGGCTGAAGAAAGAGGGACTGCTCGCGCACACCGCCACCGTCCGCGCCGAGCTCTTCGGTTCGCTGGGCGCGACGGGCCACGGCCACGGCACCCCGAAGGCGGTCCTGCTCGGCCTGTCCGGCCGCTCCCCCCGCACGGTCGACATCGAGACCGCGGACGACGAGGTGGCCAGGATCCGCGGCGCCCGTCGGCTGAACCTGCTCGGCGCCCACGAGATCGACTTCGACCCGGAGACCGACCTCGTACTGCACCGGCGGCGCTCGCTGCCCTATCACGCCAACGGGATGACCCTGGCCGCCTACGACACGGCCGGCGCGACCGTGCTGGAGAAGACGTACTACTCGGTCGGCGGCGGCTTCGTGGTGGACGAGGAGGCGGTCGGCCAGGACCGGATCAAGCTCGACGACACGGCCCTGCGGCACCCCTTCCGTACCGGCGACGAACTGCTGCGGCTGGCGCGCGAGACGGGTCTGTCGATCTCCGCGCTGATGCTGGAGAACGAGAAGGCGTGGCGTACGGAGGAGCAGATCCGGGCCGGGCTGCTGGAGATCTGGCAGGTCATGCGGGAGTGCGTGGCCCGGGGCATGGCCCGCGAGGGCATACTCCCCGGCGGCCTGAAGGTCCGCCGCCGTGCCGCGCAGTCGGCCCGCCAACTGCGGGCCGAGGGAGACCCGGCGGTCCACGCCATGGAGTGGGTCACCCTCTACGCCATGGCCGTCAACGAGGAGAACGCGGCCGGCGGCCGGGTCGTCACCGCGCCCACCAACGGCGCGGCCGGCATCATCCCGGCCGTCCTCCACTACTACCTCGACTTCGTCGCCGACCCGCGGATGCCCCAGGGCGACCAGGAGGACGCGATCGTCCGCTATCTGCTGGCCGCGGGCGCGATCGGCATGCTCTTCAAGGAGAACGCCTCCATCTCCGGCGCCGAGGTCGGCTGCCAGGGCGAGGTCGGCTCCGCCTGCTCCATGGCCGCCGGCGGCCTCGCCGAGATCCTCGGCGGCACCCCCGAACAGGTGGAGAACGCCGCCGAGATCGGTATGGAGCACAACCTCGGCCTCACCTGCGACCCGGTCGGCGGCCTGGTCCAGATCCCCTGCATCGAACGCAACGGCATGGCCGCGGTGAAGGCGGTCACCGCCGCGCGCATGGCGATGCGCGGCGACGGCCGCCACCACGTCTCCCTCGACAAGGTCATCAAAACGATGAAGGAGACCGGCGCGGACATGAAGGTCAAATACAAGGAAACCGCCCGCGGCGGCCTCGCGGTCAACGTCATCGAGTGCTGAGCTTTTCAGGAGCGGGCCTGGGGTTGCCCATCTTTCGCACGGTCGGAGCCTTCCGTGCTCGCACGGCGGAATGGGAACCGATCCACAGGTCTTGAGCGGCTCGCCTCCCCGCGCGAACGGGCACTTCTCGGCGTCGTTCACGCCCGGGCCCTGGCCCACACCGGCGATCAACGCGGCTCCGCCGCAGCCTTGTTGCGAGCCGAGGACGACCTCGCGTCCGCCGGCCCTGATCGCGAGGAGCCGGGGCGGACGTTCTTCTTCGGCGAGGCCAGCCTCGCCCACGAGACGGCCCGCACACTCCAGGCATCCGCCGATACGGGAGGCGCCTTGCGGGAGTTCCGCCGCAGCGTCCGCACCCGCAACGCCACGAGCTTCTCCAGCACCCATGCGGTACCTCTCGGCTGTCTAGGCTCCATCCAGGCCACGACCGGCCGGGTGGAGGAGGCGTGTGCCACCTGGAATCGCGCGCTCGACGCCATGGCGGGCGTCACCTCCGGCCGCACCCGTCAGACGGTGGTGGACATGCGGCGTGCGCTGTCGCCCTTCCGGCGGCGGGGTATTGACGCGGTGGCCGAACTCGACGTCCGGGCGGCCCAGTTCCTGGGGCGCCCGGTAGCCTGACAGCCTTGGCGCACTGCCCGGCCAGCGTGCCGGGAAAGGGGAAACGGTGAGCGAATCGTACGAGGTCACGGCGCTGGCCCACGTCGTCGGCGGGCGCAAGGAACCCACGGACGACTACTGGGGCGGCACCCGGTCCATCATCCGGATCGACCCCGCCTTCCCAGCGGATTCCACCGCCGGACTCGCCGACTTCAGCCACCTCGAGATCGTCTTCCGCTTCCACCTCACCGACCCCGCCGACCTCCACCCCGGCGCCCGCCGGCCCCGCGACAACCCCGACTGGCCCCCGGTCGGCATCTTCGGCCACCGCAACATGCGCCGCCGCAACTGGCTCGGCGTCTCCCGCTGCCGCCTCCTGCACGTCGACGGACTCGACCTCCACGTCGAAGACCTCGACGCCGTCGACGGCACCCCCGTCCTGGACATCAAGCCCTGGTTCGCCGCCATGGGCCCCCGCGGCGAAGTCCAGGAGCCCGAATGGCCTGGCATCATGCTCACCGACTACTTCGCCCCGCATCCGGAATGAGGCGGTAACCCAATCGCTGGCACGAGCCTGGCTGCTCGCGTCTGCTGCGGCGAGCGAGCCGCGTGAGAGGGGAGCCTCACATTCGCCTCCTGCCTCATCGCCCTGGGGCCCGCTGTCTGGTCCCGGTCCCCCAAAAACGTTGGGAATGGACCGCCGTTGGCACCCAGTCGGAATCGACCGCAGCATAGAAGGCGCAGGTCTGGCCTCGGGCGACTGCTGATGCCGTGCGAGCCGGTCCGCAGAAGCGTTACCGGCTCGCCGTCGACCTCGGGCTCGGCCTCGGACCTTGCCAGGTGAGGCATTCGGCCTCGGCGAAGAGGACTTCGACTTCCAGGCCATGGTCGTACGCGTACGGCGCCAGCTCCGTTGGGACCCGAGGGGTCCCAGACTTCAGCCTTCCCCAGGGCCCTAAGACCCGCGATGCGCCCCTCTCCCCCAACCTCGCACGAAGGGATCGCCTCCACCGACAGCGCTTCCCCGGGTCAGAGCCCGAAGGCCAGCCGCCCCGCCGAGCAAGCCCGGCCGGACGAAGAGCGACCTTATACGGCGGTATGCCCGAAAGATCCCCAGCAGGGCGGCGCGGATTTTGTAGTTGACACTCCAATCTTGAGTCGTAAAATGGAGTGAGCCCTGCAAAATATGCTGGGTGGGGACGCCGCTGAGAGCGGCGAGGAGTCCACATGAACACGACTGACCACATCACCCCGCAATCAGCGGGAGCCTTGACCTTCAGCCCCGACGGGGTGCTCTTCCTGGGTGACAACAAGCTGGGGGCCGTCTTCGCCTACGAGACCGAACGGGGCCAGGCGCCGGCCTCGCTCGATCCCTTCCTCTTCGAGTCGATCGACGAGAAGATCGCCGCGGCGCTGGGCGTAACGGCGAAAAGCCTGGTGATGAACGGGATGGCCGTCCATCCGGTGACGCGCGAGCCGTACCTGTCGGTCGGGGTGCGCAACGGCGATCGCCTGGAGCCCGCGGTCGTGAGCGTCTCGCTGGCCGGCGAGGTCCGCCCGTTCGACCTCTCCCCGTCGAAGTCCCCGTCGAAGTCCCCGTCGAACGTGACGGTGCACCAGCTGTCCGACGTTCCCGACGAGGACAAGACCTTCAAGTCCCGGGCCGGCACTTTCCCCATGCCACCGGCGGCCTACTTCGACGAGAAGGCGCGAACGCCGCTGCGGTCCATGACGATCGTGGACCTGAAGTTCCACGCCGGAGAGGTGTTCGTCGCCGGCGTCTCGAACCAGGAGTTCTCCTCCACGCTGCGGCGGATCCCCTACCCGTTCACCGGGGGCGCCAGCGAGACCCAACTGGAGATCTACCACCTCGCCCACGGCCAGTACGAGACGCGTGCCCCGATCCGAACGATGCAGTTCGCCACCATTGACGGCGAGGACACCCTCATCGCCGCCTACGCCTGCAGTCCGCTCGTCACCATCCCGGTCTCAGAGCTCAAGCACGGCGCGAAGGCGCGGGCCAAGACGATCGGCGACATGGGCAACGGCCAGCCCATCAGCATGGTCGCCTACCGCGAGGGGGACGAGGAGAAGCTGTTCATCACCAATCTCAGCCGCGGCCCCGTCGTGGTCCCGCTCTCCGGGATCCGCTCCGCCGAAGGTTTCACCCCCGAGAACCGGCCGGCCCAGGGCCCGATGCTGGACCAGTCCCCCTTCATGCCGGCCGGGCCGGTCGGCAAGCAGGTGCTGTTCGTCGGATCGTCCCTGCGGGCGGACCTTTTCAGCGACCGCTTCTTCGTCTCGCTGACCCGCTACGCGGACACCGGTGATCTGACGCTGGAGACCCTGATGGTCAGCCCGCTGCCCGCGCGGCTGGACAAGATCTGGGTGGAGATGGATTTCCCTGGCGTGGAGAGCACACACAAGGTGACGGCGTGAACCACGGCCTCCACCGTTGAGTGCGCCGGAGATGCCGATCCCGGCTTCCCCGGAGCTGCCCATCCGCGTCTCTCCCCAAGCCGAGGTCCTGCCCGCCAACACCCTGCGTTTCTACCTGCGTTTTCCCAGGCCGGCAGAGGCGCACTTCGATCGCGACCACCTGTGGCTGCTGGACGGGGAGGAACAGGTGGTACGCGACCCCTTCCTCGTCCTGCCGTATGAGCTCTGGTCCGTCGATGGGCGCCGCCTGACGGTCCTGATGGAGCCCGGACGGATCAAACGCGGTCTGGGAGCGGACCCGTCCCACGAGCCGGCGCTTGTCGTCGGGCGGACGTACAGCCTTGTCGTCACGGCGCTCGGGCAGACAGCGCGGCATACCTTCCACGTGGGCGATCCGGTTCTGGAGGCGGTCGACGAGACCCACTGGCGTCTCGTCCCCCCGGCAGCGGGGAGCCTCGATCCCCTCGTCGTGCACTTCGACCGGGTGATGGACGCCGCCCTCTGCGAGGACGAGATCGGCGTCCTGGCGCCTTCGGGAGAGGTCGTCGGGACACGTGTGTCACTCGCACCGGGCGGAACCGCGGCGCGGCTCATGCCGAGTCACCCGTGGCGCGCCGGGAAGCACCGCCTCGTCGCCTCCGAACGGCTCGAAGACGTCTGCGGCAACAGGCTGGGCGAGGCTCTCGACCATGACCTGGGCGCGGGCGGACCCCCGCGGGCGGGGCTGATCGACTTCACTCCGCGCGGACTTTCGGGCTAGCTGCCGGATGCATGCCGCGGTCCGAGATTCGCCGCGGATCCCGAAGCCGCATGCGGCCCTTACCTACGCTTAAGGAAGATCATGGGCACCAAATCCGCTGACAGCACCGAGACCATTGAGACCGCTGAAGTGACAGCGTCGAATCGGCGTACGTTCCTGAGGCGGGCGGCCACGACCGCCGCCGTGCCCGCCGGAGCGATGCTCCTGGGTGGGGCACTGCCCGCCAACGCGGTGGCCGCGCAAGCCCCTGGGCTGCCCGACTACGCGCCGGTTCCCGCCGCATCGGTCGGGCCCGCGCTCAACGAGGACGGCTACTTCGTCGGCGCGATCAAGGGAAACCTCTACTGGGTCACCGACTCCTTCTACCAGGCCATGTTCCTCAGTACGCGGGAGGGCGTGGTGCTGGTCGACGCACCGCCCACCATCGGCCACAACCTGCTGCGGGCCATCGAGCAGGTGACCCGTGCCAACGGAAGGCCCGCCAAGGTCACCCATCTGATCTACTCGCATTCCCACGCCGACCACATCGGGGCGTCCGCCATCTTCGGCAAGGACGTGATACGCATCGGCCACCGCGAGACCCGCCGGCTGCTGCGCATCGCCGCCGATCCCAACCGGCCGGTGCCCACGCAGACGTTCGAAGACCGCCATGTATTGAGGGTGGGCGGCGAAAGGCTTGAGCTCGCCTACCACGGCCCGAACCACACGCCGGACAACATCTTCGTCTACGCCCCCGACCAGGAGACGTTGATGGTCGTCGATGTGCTGTTCCCCGGCTGGGCACCGTTCGGGAACCTCGCCATGTCCGAGGACATCCCGGCCTGGATCACCGCGCACGACGTCGCCCTGGGCTACCCGTGGCAGACGCTCGTCGGCGGCCACCTCGGCCGTCTCGGTGTCCGCGCCGACGCCCTCATCCAGCAGCGGTACGTCGCGGACCTCGAAGCCGAGGTCCGCGCGGCTTCGGCGTCGCTCGACCCCACTCCCTTCTTCCAGAAGTACGGGCCGGGCGGCAACTCCTGGGCCATCTTCAAGACCTACCTCGACGCCGTCGCCCGACAAGCGGCCGCCCCCGTCACCGCCAAATACAGCGGCACCCTGGCCGCCGCGGATGTCTTCACCGTCGACAACGCCTTCGTCATGCTCGAATCGCTGCGCATCAACAGCGGAGTTCTCGGCCCCTTCGGTGTCCATCCGTAGAACCGTGCGGCGCCGTGCCCGGCCGCCCCGCCGTCGCGCGGCGGCGGTCCGCCCTACCCGTCACCCGCCGGAATCGACAGCTAGTGCTCGGCCGAGCCGGGGTCATGGCGGTGGGCCTGCTCGGTCGCGTAGGTCCGGATGTGGGCCAGGACGGCGTCGAGACCGGTCCGCAGGGGGGTGGTGTCGCGGCGGGTCTGGGTGAGGAGGAGTCCGCCCTGGAGTGCGACGAGCAGGGCGAGGGCGAGGGCGTCGGTGTCGGCGTCGGGGCGCAGATCGCCTCGGGCGCGCATGCGGGCCAGGCCGTCGCGGATCGGGGCCTCCCACCGTTCGAAGCTGTCGACGAGGTCAGCTCGCGCGTGGGGGTCGTTGTCGGCCAACTCGGCCGCGATCGATCCGATGGGGCAGCCGCCGACACAGTCGCGCCGCACTTGCATGTCGACGAGCAGATCACGCCAGCGGCAGAGGGCGTCAAAGCTGTCGAGCTCGTCGAGGACGGGTCGCTGGGCCGCCAGGACGCCGTCGGTCTGGTGAGCGATCACCGCCCGGATCAGCTCGTCCTTGTCTGTGAAGTAGTGATACATCTGCGACGCGCTGACACCCGCTTGCCGCTGAATGTCCTCGATGCCGGTACGGGCCACACCGTGGGCGAACACCAGCTCGGCGGCGGCGGAGACGATGCGAGCCCGGGTTGCCAGCCCCTTCGCCGTGAATTTCCGGGCCGGCGCCGGCCCGGCTTCGACGACCGTGCCCGCCCGCTCGGTGCCGTCTATCTGACCTTCGACTGCCGACTCCTCCATATCCGCAGTATACCTGCCTATGGAGTGGGTACTCCAGAAGTTGTTGACGTGACAGACCGGTCGGTCTACCGTTGAAGTCAAGAAGACCGACCGGTCTGACTACCCAGCTTGGGAGCACATCAGCGTGAGCGACTTCACCGGCAAGACCGCCCTCATCACCGGATCGACCCTGGGCATCGGCCGAGGCATCGCCGGCACCCTGGCCGCGTCCGGCGCCCGGGTCCTGATCACCGGCCGCAACGCGGAGCGTGGCGAGAAGGCCGTCGCCGAGATCCGGGCCGCCGGCGGTGCGGCCGACTTCCTCTTCGCCGATCTGCACGATGCCGCCAGCGCCAGGGCTCTCGCCGCCGAGGCGGTGGCCCTGGCCGGCGAGATCGACATCCTCGTCAACAACGCGGGCATCTACATTCTCGGACCGACCGCCAGCATCACCGAGGCCGACTTCGACGCGACATACGACCTCAACGTCAAGGTTCCGTTCTTCCTGGTCGCGGAACTGGCTCCGCTGATGGCCGAGCGCGGGCACGGCGCCATCATCAACATCACCACCGCCTTCGCCGAGAAGGGCGCGGTGGGGCCGGCCGCCTACGGCTCCTCCAAGGCGGCGGTCGGCCTGCTCACCAAGTCGTGGGCGGCCGAATACGGCGTCAGCGGCGTCCGGGTCAACACCATCAGCCTCGGCGCGATCCTCACCGAAGGGAGTACCAGGGTCTTCGGCGAGGCCGTCCACGACTTCCCCAAGGGGTCCCCGGCCGACCGCGTCGGCACGACCGCGGAAGTAGCCGCAGCCGTCGCCTTCCTCGCCTCCGACGAGGCCTCCTACATCTACGGGGCGAACCTCGCGGTGGACGGTGGAATGGTCCTCTGACCAGCCGCGCAGGGTGGTAGTCAGACCGGTCTGCCTGTTTTGATAGACTTGCCCCGTCCGCGCTGAATGAGGCCCGGGGCACTGTCATCGAAAGGATGCCGACGGATGAGCGAAGTGGACTCGGCGCCGAGGCCGTCGGCGCGTGAACGGCTGCTCGCGGCAGCGAACCGGCTGTTCTACGAAGAGGGCATCCAGACGGTCGGCATCGAGCGGGTGATCGAGCAAGCTGGAGTGGCCAAGGCCAGCCTGTACAAGACGTTCGGGAGCAAGGACGAACTGATACGGGCCTACCTGGACCTCCAGCACACCTCCACCGTCGAGCGGATCATGGGCGGGATGGACGCGCAAGCGAGTGCTCGCGACCGCATCCTGAGCGTTTTCACCACGCTGGAGACAGTTTTCAGCGCTCCGGGCTTTCACGGCTGCGCCTTCATCAAGGCCACCGCGGAGGCGCTTCCCGGAAGTGCGGCCGAGCAGGCGAACGCCACCTACCGAGCGTGGGTCAGGGGATTGTTCACCGATCTGGCCAGGGACGCCGGGGTCGCGAATCCGGTGTCCCTGGCCCGGCAACTGCACATGCTCTTCGACGGATCGGGACTCGGCGCCGATGTCGAGCACGACCCGTCGCTGGCCGACGAGGCGAGGGCCGCGGCCGAGGTTCTCCTGGACGCCGCCCTCGCCCGGTCATAGGGCGCAGCCTTCAGCGCGCCGCGATGCGCGGGACGTACCAGAGGCAGAAGGCGATCAGTGCGGCCGCGGCCGCCAGACAGATGCCCGTCTCCACGAGCTGGAGCAGCGGCAGCTCGTCGATATGGAGGCTGCGGCTGTACTGCCCCACCAGGCCGTGGGTTTGAAGGCACGCGTCAAATCCCACGCGGGGGGCGCAGGACGGATAGCTGTCGGTGAGGCTGCCGTCCGTCCGGACCAGGCCGCCGTCCAGATACCAGCTGTCCATGGGCGGTACGGGGAAATGGAGGCCGGTGCCGCGCTGGACATGGGTGGCGAGCAGGTGCGGGCGCGCGGCCGCGAGGGCGAGTTGTGCGCCCTCGCTGACGATGGCGGCGACCGCGACAGCGGCCAGGGTACGGCGCAGCAGCATTCCGGTGGCCGCGCCGATCATCAGGGCGAGGAGCAGGTGGGCGACGGCGGCCGGGCCGACGTAGGGGAAGAACGACCAGTCGTCCCAGGACGCGGTGGTGCGCCACACATAGCCGTCGAGGCCGCCGGTGTGTTCGCCGCGCCAACTGGTGTACCACCACCACGTGACCGGTCCCGTGAGCACGATGGCGGCGGTGGCCGTAACGGTGAGGGCGGTGGCGAGTTTGGCCGCCGCCCACTCGCGGCGCCCCACCGACTGTGTCCAGGCCAGCCGGTGCGTGCCGTTCTCCATGTCCTGGGCGAACAGCGGCGCGCCGACCAGGGCGGCGACCGCGAGCGGCAGAAAACGCAGCACCGACGGTACCTGGTCGAAGAGCAGCCGGACGGTGCCCCACTCATGGGACGGGCTGACGACGGAGCCGCTGGGGTCCGCACGGCAGACGTCAGCCATCCGGCGGCAGGTACGTACGTCGTCGTGCACGGCGGCGGTGAGCTGATGGTGCTCCCACACCGCCCACAGCGCGGCGAGAGCGGCCACGACGAGCACCGTCCGGTACACCGCACGGTGCCGGCGCCAGGCCAGCCAGAGCACGCCGGCCGGTCGAGGGACCGGAACCGGCACCGCGAAGGGCAGCCGGCCGAGGCGCTGCCCGCTCGGGGTCCAGGCCACGCAGCGGCCGAGCGCACGCACCACACTCATTCCGGCGGCCTTCGGTCATGAGCCGCCCGGCCGCCGCGCCGGCCCGGGCCTGAGCCGTGTTCCGAGTGGTGGTTCCGTCCCGGGTCCCCGCCGGCCGGTCCGCCGGTTCCGGGGGTTTCGTGGGTTTCGTGGGTTCCGCCCGCCGGGTCCGCGCCGGGATCCTGGCCGGGGTCGTCGACGGGCGCGAGGAGCGGCGGGGCCTCGGGGTTGCGCAGGTAGGCGAGGAGGATGTCCTCAAGGGTGGGGGGCTCGGCGCTCTCGGCTCCCTCGGGGGAGACCGGCAGCCGGAGCATCGCGGTGAGCTGCCGGCCGGTGGTACGGGCCTCGACCACGGTGTGGTCGCGGAACTCCGGGGGCAGCGCCGCCAATGGCGTCCGGGCGGCGAGGCCGCCACGCTCGGCGGGCGAGCCGGTGATGGTGCGGGTGACCCGGGTATGGGCGGCCTGGACGAACTCGACGTCGTCGGCCAGCAGCATCCGGCCGTGCGCGAGCAGCAGTACGTAGTCGCAGACCAGGTCCAGCTCGGTGAGGACGTGGGACGACATCACGACGGTGGTGCCGTGTTCGGCGGCCGTGGTCATCAGGGCGCCCATCACGGCGTGTCTGCGCAGTGGGTCCAGGTCGGCTGTCGGCTCGTCGAGCAGGAGCAGTTCAGGGCGCTTGCCGAGGAGGAGCGCCAGTGCCAGGCAGGTGCGCTGACCGCCGGAGAGGCGGCCGACCCGCGCGGTCAGCGGCACCTCGGCTTCGGTGACGATCGCGTGTGCGGCCGCCTGGTCCCAGCGCGGGTTGAGTTCGCGGCCCAGCCGCAGCGTCTCGGCGACGGTGAAGGCGCGGTGCAGCGGACGGTCCTGGAGCAGCGACCCGACGAGGGGCCGGGCCTCGCGTGCCCCCGGCCGCCGGCCGAGCACCCGCAGGCTTCCCTCGGCCGCGGGAAGCAGCCCGGCGGCGACCGCCAGGAGTGAACTCTTTCCGTCGCCGTTCGGCCCGACCAGACCGGCTATCCGTCCGCGCGGGACCTGGATGTCGCAGTGCCGGAGCGTCCAGCCGGAGTGATCGCGTATGCCGAGGCCGCGGGTTTCCAGGGCGATCGTCTCCGCGCCGCCGCGTGCGGTCGGGGGTCGGGCTGTCATGGTGCCTCGCTCACGTCCGGACCGGTGCCTCGGCGCCGCGCGGGAACGCGTCGTCCAGCGCGGCCGACACCAGCGCCGCGGCGTCCTCCCGGGCGAGCCCGGCCGCGCGGGCGGCGTCCATCCAGGTACGCAGTCCGTCGCGCAGCGGGGAGTCGGCGGTGGTGCCGGGTTGGGCGAGCGACTTGCGGACGAACGTCCCGACGCCCTGCCTGGCCTCGACCAGGCCCTCGTTCTCCAGGGCGCGGTACGCCTTGAGCACGGTGTTCGGATTGATCGCGGTCGCGGCCACCACCTCGGCGGCGGAGGGCAGTTTGTCCCCGGGCATCAACTGGCCCAGCCGGAGCGCCTGTCGGGTCTGGTTGACGATCTGCTGGTACGCGGCGACGCCGCTGCGACGTTCGATACGGAAGGTCACCACCGGGCGCACTATACCGCTAGGGGACCAGTGGACCAAGACACCCGCGGGCCCGGCCCCCCTCCGGGGCGCCGGCCTTCCGGACCGGCGTTTGACAAGCGCGCTGGAGGTCCTTAACACTCACTCCACTAGTTCATTAGTTGACCAAGGCGCCCTGAGGGACACCTGCGCTCCGTGACCGTCAGCGACCGAGCGCCGTGCGCGTCCGTGCGGTCGCCGAACCGGATGGGGGCGGGCGGATGCCGGCGGATGTGCAAGAGACGGCCCGGACGTCGGGGAGCGTCACCGACGGGCGGACCGCTCCGGGTACGGCACCGGGCGCCTCTCCCGCCCCGGACCGCCCCACCGGCCCCAGCGCCCTGGTGGCCTGGGCGGCGCACAGGCCCGGCGGGCAGGCCACGCTGCTGCTCGTGCTGGCCGCCGGGGCCCGGGCGCCCTCCTTCCGGCAACCGTTCTGGAGCCCCGACGAGGGCTACCTCGCCGCGGAGGCGGTCGCCCTCCGGCACGGCGGACGGATGTACGGCGACGTGGTGGACCGCAAACCGCCCCTGCTCCCCTGGCTCTACGAGGGCTGTGTGGCGATCGCCGGGTCGGACGCGCTGTGGCTGGTGCGCCTGCTCGCGGTCGCCGCGCTCGCCCTGACCGCGGTGGTCACCGCCCGGCTCGCGGCCCGGCTGCTCGGCGGATGGGCGGCGCTGCCGGCCGGCGTGCTCACGGTGGCCGCGTCGACCGCGCTGCCCGCACCGGACGCCATGGCCGCGACCTTCGAGATCTTCATGCTCCCGGCCACCGCGCTTGCGGTGTATTTCGGGGTCCGGCGCGACTTCCTCGCCGCGGGACTGGCGGTGGCCGTCGCCGCCCTGACCAAACAGGTCGGCCTCGCCCCGCTGCTGCCCCTGGCCCTGCACGTGCTGGCCGGCCGCCGCCGGCTGCGCGAGGGGGCCGCTCTGGCAGCGGGTGTCGCGACGCCGCTGGTGGTCTGCGCCCTCGCCACAGGCGTGCGGCCCTTCGTCTTCTGGGTGCTCCTCTCCTCCGGGTCCTACGCGGGTTCGCCGCCGGAGGCGACAGCGGTGTTCTCCCACGCGGCCGGCAATCTGCTGCTCCTCCTCACCGCCTTCGCGCCCTTCGTGGTCCTCGCCGCGCCGTGGTCCTGGCCGGACCCGCGGCGGTGGACGCGACGGCCACCGCCCCAAGCCGTTCACTCCCCGGGTCACGAAGCGGGCGCCTTCCGCGCCGCGCCGGGCACCGGCCGTACGGTCCGGTCGTGGCTGCTCGCCTCCGCCGCCGGCGTCACGGTCGGCTATCACTTCTACGGCCACTACTTCCTCCAGCTCATCCCGCCGGCGGTCCTGCTGGCCCTTCAAGGGGTGGGCGCCGCCTGCCCGAGCACCTACGCGCGGCGGCACCGGCCGTGGTGGACGGTCCGTCGCGCGGGGCGCGCTCGCACGGCGGCGGCAGCGGCCGGATGCGCGCTGGTGGTCGCGGGAGGGTGGACCGTCGGCGCCCTCGGGAGCCGGCCGCCGGAGATGGAGACGAACGCGGTGGTGGCCGCGGCCGTCGACACCTACAGCACCCCGGATCAGCGTGTCTTTCTGTGGGGGATGCACCCGGAGGTCTACTGGCTGGCCGACCGACGACCGGCCAGCCGCTTCCTGACCGCCGGCCTGCTCACCAACTTCAGTGGCAACGGCAATCCGCGCCGCGTCGGCGCGGCATACGCGGTTCCGGGCGCCTGGCCGACCCTCCGGCGCGAGTTGGCGGCCACACCCGCGTGCCTCATCGTCGACGAGTCCGCCGGCACTCCCTACCGCATGGCCGACTACCCGCTGCTCAAGAACCTGTTGGCGCGGAATTACGACGCGGTCGCCTCGGTGGCGGGGACGCGCATCTACCGGCGGGCTGGCTGCTGACCGCCGACCGACCGTCGACCGACCGCCGCCGGGAACGGCGTGGGCCGCGGCCCGGCCGACGTGTCACCACGTAGCGGCCGGCTGAAACCGGCCGGTCCTGTATCTCGTCTTCCTGTGGCGGGAGATGTGTGCAGGGCGCGGAGGTCCGGTAAGCCACTGCCCACCCTGCCGCCCAGTGGCCGTCCGGACCTGTCTTAACCTGTCTGGACCTGGCTGGACCCTCTCTGGACGCGCCCGACCGTGCTCGACCGGAACACCGGCACACCGGAACAACCCGGAACAACAAGGAGTGAACGTGGCTGATCCCTGGGGGGACCCCGCCGGCAGCGCCCCGCAGGATGTGGCACCGGTCTCGCATCCCCGTGACGCGCCGGACGACGCCGTCGTGCCCGGGGGCCGGGCGGCCGCCCGCCGGGCCGCGCAGACGTCCCACCGGAAGAAGCCGGGTCCCGGCGCGCCGCGAGGCGGCCGGCGGGCCCGGCGGACCAGCCGCGGCCGGCGGACCCTGAAGATCACCGCGATCACCGTCTCGGCCATCCTCCTGGTCACCGGCGGCGTGGGCTGGTGGTTCTACCAGCACCTCAACGGCAACATCAAGAGCGTCTCGCTGACCGACGGCTCGGGGAAGAACAGCGGCGGCACCGAGAAGACCGACGCCTTCGGCCGCAGCCCGATCGACATCCTGGTGATGGGCAGCGACGGCCGGACCAGCGCGAGCGACTGCAAACTCGGCGGCGGCTGCGCGAAGACCGGCATCCAGACCGGCCAGAACGCCGATGTGGAAATGGTCGTCCACATATCCGCCGACCGCTCCAACGCCACCGTGATGAGCATTCCCCGCGACACCATCACCGACATCCCCGCCTGCACCGACCCCGACACCAAGGCCTCCACCCCGGGCTACCGCGGGATGATCAACGGCGCGCTGGCGTACGGGCAGGCGTGCCAGGTCGCCACCGTCCACCAGCTCACCGGCATCCCGATCGACCACTTCATCCAGGTCGACTTCTCCGGCGTCGTGCAGATGTCCGACGCGGTCGGCGGCGTGCCGGTCTGCGTCAGCGCGGATGTCTACGACACCTACTCCCACCTGAAGCTCTCGACCGGCTCCCACACCCTCAAAGGTGTCGCGGCACTGGAGTTCCTCCGCTCCCGGCACGGCTTCGGCGACGGCAGCGACCTCGGGCGCACCTACGCCCAGCACATCTACCTCAGCTCCCTGATCCGCAAGTTCAAGAGCGCCGGCACCCTCACCAACCCCGCGGCCGTCTACCGGCTGGCCAACGCCGCCACCAAGGCCCTGACCGTCGACAGCGCGCTGGGCAGCGTCAACAAGCTCATCGGCCTGGCCGGCGACCTGAACAAGGTCCCCTCCAAGCGGATCACCTTCACCACCATGCAGACCGCCGCCGACCCCGAGAACGCCGACCGGGTCGTCCCCGGCGCCGGCGCCCGTACGCTCTTCGCCACGATCGCCAACGACCAGTCCCTGACCACCGCCTCGGGCGGCAAATCCACCGCGGCCTCGGCCACCGCTTCCCCGACCGCCACTCCGGTGCCCACCGCCCAGATCGACGTGACGGTCGAGAACGGCACCGGCATCGCCGGCCGGGCGGCGACGCTCGTCACCGCGCTGACCGACCAGGGCTTCAGCCCCGCCACCCACGCGGGCAACGCCCCGGCGCCCGCGAGCGCCACGACCCTCAGCTACGGCCCCGGCGAGAAACCCGAGGCGCAGACGGTCGCGCGGTCCCTGGGACTGCCCTCCTCGCACATCGAGCAGGACACCGCCGCCGGCCTGACCCTGGTGGTCGGCGCGGACTGGCCGAGCGGCACCACCTACCCCGGCGGCAAACCGGCGCCAGCCGACACCCAGGCCGCCCTCAGCAACTCCCACGCCCAGACCGCCGACCAGCCCAAGACCTGCGCCAACGTCAGCCGCTACAAAACCGTGCAGATCAACGGGGTCCCCATGACGCCCACCCAGGCGTACCTGGCCGCCCCGGGCAAGAAGGACTCCGACGCGTGAGGCACCGCCCGGGGATCGGCTTCCCCGGGCGGCGGCGGTCGGCTCCGTGTCCGGCCGGTCGTTGATCAGGTCGGACTCGTCGTCGGGGCCGGTGGCGGCGGGGCGAGGGGCTCAGCGGCGGACCAGGCAGAAGGGGTGCCCCGCGGGATCCGCGTAGACCCGCCAGCCCCGTCCGGCCGGCCCCTCGTCCAGCACGGTCGCCCCCAGAGCCAGCACCTGGGCCTGCGCCAGAGCCGGATCCGGCACGCCGAAGTCGAGATGGAACTGCTGGGGCCTGGCCGGGTCGGGCCAGCGCGGCGGCCGGTGGTCCGCGACCCGCTGAAAGGCGAGCACCAGACCGCCCGGCGTGTGCAGGGTCGCCCAGTCGTCGTCGAGCGACCAGCGCCCGTCCGGCCGATTGACGGTGCCGCCCAGCAACTCCCGGTAAAACGAGGCGAGTTCCCCGGGTTCGGGGCAGTCGAGCACCACACACTCCAGATCGGCGATCACAGCGGGATCCTACCGACCCGCGGCCCTGGGGCATGGTGTTCCGCCGCCCGCGCGCCCGGGGCACCACCCCGACCGGCGGCGCTCCGGCGGGCGGGACGGGGGGATCGCTTTTAGGGTGAGCGGGAACGGAAGGTGGTGCGGGTCTCGGCGGCTGGAGGACCGATGGCAGTGCGGCATCAGCTCGTCGAGCGGTCCCCCGAGCAGGTGTGGACGGTGCTGGCGGACCGGGACCGGTACTCGGACTGGGTGGTCGGGGTGGCGGCTTCCGAGCCGGGGCGGGGGTCCTGGCCCGAGCTGGGGTCCGACCTCACCTACCGGGTGGTGCTCGGCCGCTGGTCGGTGCGCGGGCGCACCGTCGTACGGCGCCGGGAGCCGCCGCACATCCTGGAGATGGAGGCCGACAGTGGTCCGCTCGGCACCGCGCGGATCGCCATCGAGGTCCGGCCGTGGGGCGAGCGGGACAGCATCGTCACGCTGGACGAGCATCCGCTGCGGGGGACGGTCGGGTCGCTGCACAACGCGGTGCTCGACGCGTTCATGCAGGCCCGGCACCGCACCATGCTCAACCGGTTGGCGGACGTCGTGGAGCGCTCCACCAGCCGGCTGGGCGAGCACGCGAGCCCCTGACCCGTACGCGACACGACACGACACGTCTACGCTCCCGCACCGTTGTACGCCCCCGCCCCCGCCCCCGCCCCTCGAACGGAGCAGCGCCATGCCGGATGCCGTGGTCATCGGGGCCGGGCCCAACGGCCTGGTCGCCGCCAACGTCCTGGCGGACGCGGGGTGGAGCGTGGAGGTGCTGGAGGAGCAGCCGGAACCGGGCGGGGCGGTCCGCAGCGACCGGGGCGTGGACCCGGCGTTCGTCAACGACCTCTTCAGCTCCTTCTATCCGCTGGCCGCCGCCTCCCCGGTGCTGGGGGCGATGCGGCTGGCGGACGAGGGCCTGCGCTGGAGTCACGCCCCGCGCGTGCTGGCCCACCCGCTGCCCGACGGGCGGTGCGCCGTGCTGGACCGGGAGGTCGGGCGGACGGCGGCGAACCTCGACACCTTCGCGCCCGGCGACGGCGCCGCGTGGCGCGAGCTGTACGAGGGCTGGGAGCGGGTCGGCGCGGACCTGCTGGGATGTGTCTTCACCCCCTTCCCGCCGGTACGCGCCGGCCTGCGGCTGGCCGCGCGGGTCCGGGCGGCCGACGGGCTGCGGCTGGCCCGGACCATGCTGCTGCCGGCCCGCCGGCTCGGCGAGGAGACCTTCGCCGGCGACGGGGGCCGGCTGCTGCTCGCGGGCAACGCCCTGCACGCCGACCTGTCCCCCGAATCGGCGCTCGGCGGCGGCTACGGCTGGCTGCTGTGCATGCTCGCCCAGAGCTACGGCTTTCCGGTCCCGGTCGGTGGCGCCGCCGCCCTCACCGGCGCTTTGGTGCGGCGGCTGGAACGCCGGGGTGGCAGCGTCCGCTGCGGTGAACGCGTCACCCAGGTCGTGGTGCGCGGCGGCCGGGCGGTGGGGGTGCGTATGGCGAGCGGGGAGGCCGTACCGGCCCGGCGGGCGGTCCTCGCCGATGTGTCGGCGCCCGCGCTGTTCCTGCGGCTGGTGGCCGCCGAGCATCTGCCGGGACCGCTGCTCGACGCGTTGCGCCGGACCTTCCAGTGGGACTTCTCCACCTTCAAGGTGGACTGGGCGCTGGACGGACCGGTGCCGTGGAGCGCCGAGGGTGCGGTCGGCGCCGGCACCGTGCACCTGGCCGACGACGTGGACGATCTGACCCTCTTCGCCGCGC
Organism: Streptomyces sp. NBC_01190; assembly: GCF_045039895.1. Lineage (NCBI taxonomy): Bacteria > Bacillati > Actinomycetota > Actinomycetes > Kitasatosporales > Streptomycetaceae > Streptomyces > Streptomyces sp. NBC_01190. The sequence goes on along the minus strand of NZ_CP108580.1, from coordinate 5,996,825 downwards.
AGATCGCCACCCGGCACGTACCGGCCCGGCCGTTCGCCCTGGTGGGACAGATGACCACGGCCGACGCCACCCGCTCCCCCGCGGGCACCGAGTCGGCCTGGGCGTACACGCACGTGCCGCAGGAGATCAGGGGCGACGCGGGCCCCGACGGCCTCACCGGCGTCTGGGACCGGCGTGAGCGGGAGGCGATGGCCGACCGGGTGGAGGCCCGGGTGGAGCGGTACGCGCCCGGCTTCCGCGCGCTGATCCGGGGCCGCCGCATCCTCGCGCCGCCCACCCTGCGGTCCCTGGACGCCAACCTCGAAGGCGGCGCGATCAACGGGGGCACCACCGCCCTGCACCAGCAGCTCGTCTTCCGGCCCGCACTCGGCGCGGGGCGGCCGGAGACCCCGGTCAGGGGCCTCTACCTCGCCTCCTCCGGGGCCCATCCCGGCGGCGGCGTGCACGGCGCGCCCGGTGCCAACGCGGCCCGCGCGGCCCTGCACGGCCCGGCCGCGCGGCGCGCGATCAGCTCCCTCCAGCGCGCGCTGATCCGTCCCGGCCGGTCTCCGCACTGAGCTGCCACGACGTGCCGCCCCGAGCCGGCGGCCCTGCCGCGGCGGCGGCACCGCGAATCGGCGGCGGGCCGGAACGGGGCCTCCGTTTGACGGCCCACCGGGCTCGCCGGACATTTGAGAGGAACGCACCTGCCCGGCTCACCCTGGCCCCGCGTTCCGGTCAGCGGTCGCGGCGGGAAGTATCCGGCGACCCCCAGGATCCTCATGAACCGCACCCGCGCTGCCGTCCTCCCCGCCCTCGCCTGCTCCCTCGTCGTGCTCGTCGGCGGCCTCGCCGGCGGCGCCGCCGCGAGTACCGCCGGTCCATCGGGCCGGGCGCCGGCCGTGGCGGGGGCGACCATGACGGCGGCCGACCGGCCGGCCCGGCGGGCGACGGACCCGCGCGACCTCAACGCCTCGCTGACCATCGCGTCGATCGGCATCCGTGCGCTGCGCGTCGTCCCGTACCAGGGGACCACCGACGACTGGCCCGGGACCCGGATCCAGGACCGCGGTATCGCCGCGAGCCCGCACGGCGGGCAGGGCGGGGTCGGGCCCGGCGAGATCGGCAACTACCTCGTCACCGGGCACCGCGTCGCGGCGGGCGGTCCGCTGGGCCGGGTGCCCTCGCTGAAGAAGGGTCAGCGGGTGCTGATCACGGCCGGCGGCACGGTGTACGAGTACAAGATCACCGAGACCCGGATCACCTCCTTCCGCTCGGCGCGCTCCCTCACCGAGCAGCGCGCCGCGGTCCCCGGCTTCCCCGGCAAGCGCCCCACCCGGGCGATGATCACGGTCTCCACCTGCGCGACGCCGGAGGACGACGCGGCCGGCAACTTCTGGCGCGACGACAAGGGCAACCCCGAGCACCGGATCGACAAGATCGGCGTCCTGGTCTCCACCCACCGGTCCACCGCCGGGCCGTCGACCCCCTGACCCCCTTGCCCCGCTCGCCCCCGCTACAGGACGGTGAGGACCCGGGGTCCTGCCGCCGTCACGGCGATGGTGTGCTCGAAGTGCGCCGCGCGGGTGCCGTCGGCGGTGCGCAGGGTCCAGCCGTCGGGGGCGGTGGTGTAAGCGTTACGGCCACCGGCCATGAGCATCGGCTCGATGGCGAGGGCCAGTCCCGGGCGCAGCGGGAACCCGCGGCCGGGGCGGCCGTAGTTGGGCACGTGCGGGTCCTCGTGCATCCTTCGGCCGATGCCGTGGCCGCCGAAGTCCTCCGGCATCCCGCAGGCCGCCTCGCGGGCCACCGCGCTGACCGCGTGCGAGATGTCACCGATGCGGTTGCCGACGGTGGCCGCGGCGATGCCGGCCTCCAGGGCGCGCCGGGTGGCCTCGATGAGGCGTACGTCCTCGGGGCGCGGGGTGCCGACGGTGAAGCTGATGGCCGCGTCCCCGGTCCACCCGTCGAGTTCGGCGCCGCAGTCGACGCTGAGGAGGTCGCCGTCGCGCAGCCGGTAGTCGTCGGGGATGCCGTGCACCACCGCGTCGTTGACGGAGGCGCAGATCACCCCGGGGAAGGGGGTGGGGGCGAAGGAGGGCCGGTAGCCGAGGAAGGGTGAGCCGGCGCCGGCTTCCGCCAGTACGGTACGGGCCGCCTCGTCCAGTTCGCGCAGCGATACGCCGACGGCCGCGGCCTCCTGTGCCGCGGCCAGCGCGCGGGCCACCACCCGGCCCGCCTCCCGCATCGCGTCGAGTGCGGTCTCTGACTTGATCTCCACCATGAGGTGCCTCCGGCGTATCGCTGCCCAGTCGCCGCCCACGGCGACCCAATTACTATACCGGTATTTCTATCACGCTCAGCGCCGGGGCGGGGACTACCATGGCGGCCATGGTGAGAACCCCCCTGACGCCCGAGGAACGGCACCGCGGCGAACGGCTCGGCGCGCTGCTGCGTGCCGCCCGGGCAGACCGCAGCATGGTCGAGATCGCGGCCGCGGCCGGGATCTCCGCCGAGACGCTCCGCAAGATCGAGACCGGCCGCGCGCCGACCCCCGCGTTCTTCACCGTCTCGGCGCTCGCCGCCGCCCTCGGTCTGTCCATGGACGAGCTGGCCTCGGCCTGCGTGGCGGAACCGGAGTACGAGCCGGAGTACGAGGAGCCGCTCTCCGCCTGAGCCCCCGGCTGTCCGGCGCGGCCGGGGCTCCCGGGGCTCCCGGGGCTGCCCGCGCTCCCCGCGCTCCCGGCTAACGCGTGTACCGCGCCAGCAACCAGCGTGCCTCGACGCATTGTTCGTGGCCCGCGCCCAGCGCCCGCGTCACATCGGGGAGCAACTCCCGCAGCAGGCCGATCGCCCGGACGTGGTGACCCGACTTCTCGGTGTTCCAGGCGAGCATCCGCCGTGCTTCCAGGGTGTGTTCGTGGTCGCGGCCGAGCGCCTCGGTGAGGTCGGGGACGAGTCTGCCGAGCAGCCGGACCGCTCTCGGGTGCCGGCCGAGCGCGCCGATGTTCCAGACGAGGAAGCGGCGCGCCTCCAGTACGTCGGGGTGCCGCCGGCCGAGCAGCCGGGTGGCGTCGGGGATGAGTTCGAGAAGGAGCCTGACCGCCTCGGCGGGCCGGTCGGCGGCGCCGAAGTGCCAGGCGAGCAGGCGCTGGGCGGTGAAAGTGGTGCGGTGGAAGTGGCCGAAGGTGTACTGGAGGTCGGGGATCAGCTCCTGCCAGAGGCTTATGGCCAGGGCGTGGTCACCGGCCGCGCCGACGTGGCGGGCGAGCGCGCGGCGGGCGCTGAGCGTCTGCTCGTGGTGGTTGCCGAGGGTGTCGGTCAGGTCGGCCGCCGCGGCCCACCATAATCGGATGAGTTCGGCGGGATGGTGGCGCGCCGCCTCGGCCGCGTCCGGCCCGCCGTAGCGGCGCATGATCGCCGAGTAGTTCGGATCGTCCTCCGCCGTCGGAGGGCGCGGGTTGGGGAGCGGGCGCCGGGAGAAGGCGCCGGCCGAGGCGGCGCCGTGCAGTTCGGTGGCGATGGCGCCGAGCCGGCGGTAGACGGCCGCCGCGTCGGCGGGCCGCGCCTCGGGGTCCTTGGCGAGCAACTCCAGGATGAGGGCGTCGAGTTCGGCCGACAGGGTGTCGTTGCGGGTGCGCGGCGCGGGCGGCAGATCGTGCACGTGGGCGACCGCGACCGCCAGCGGGGAGCCCTCGCCGTCGAAGGGCGGACCGCCGGTGACCATCTCGAAGAGCAGGCAGCCGAGCGCGTAGAGGTCGGTGCGGTGGTCCACCGGCTTGGACAGGCACTGTTCAGGGGCCATGTAGGCGGGGGTACCGCTGAGCGAGCCCAGGCCGCCGAGTCCGCCGTAGTCGTCCCGCTGGGCGCCGCCGGCCCGGGTGGCGTAACGATCCGCCGGATCGGGCGGGTCCAGGGACGCCGCCGGCTCCGGCGGCCGGGCAGTCGGCGTCCCGGCCGGCGGGAGCTGCGCCGGGATGCCAGGAGGGATACCCGGCGCGATGTCCGGCCCGCCCTGCTGTTCGCCGATGAACCGGGCGATCCCGAAGTCGACCAGCTTCACCAGGCCGTCCCCGGTGATCAGCACATTGTCGGGTTTGAGATCACGGTGGACGACGCCGACTCCCGGCGCGTGGGCCGCGCCGAGTGCGAGGGCGATCTGCCGGGCCCAGTCGAGCGCGACCGAAAGCTGCGGCATTCCTTCCGCGAGCACACCGGTTAGCGGACGTCCGTCGACCAATTCCATGACGATATAGGCGACCGTCACTCCCTCATATGCGGCCTGCCCGTAATCATGCACCGTGACGATATGAGGATGGGATAAACGCCCCGCCGCGATGGCCTCCCGGCCCATCCGCTCGATCAGCCCGGGGTCGGTGTGGTCGAGCACCACCTTGACCGCCACCGACCGGTGGAGCTTGAGGTCGTTTCCCTGCCATACGGCGCCCATGGAGCCTTTGCCGAGCAGCCTCACCATCTGGTAGCGGCCATCGAGCACCACACCGGGCTTCATCGGCGTCCCTCCGTCGTGCGCCCTCGTGGGCCCCTCATCGGCCCGGACCCGCGATCGCGCGCGGGGTGGGTCACCGGGCGGCGCATGGATACCGGATCTCACACGGGCGGGCCGCGCGAGGTTCGGTATACGCTCGCCATCGCCTGACGAAACGATAAGGCCAACCCTCGCTTTTGGTGGATCGGACGACGGAAGTCAGCAGCCAAAAGACGGTAACGGCTGTACAGTCGGCCCTTCTCCGCGGTAAGTGCCGAAGACCTCTACTTACCCGCGCAATCGATGCGCCGTCACGTGATTGACGGTGACCAGGTCGGACCGCCGGCGCGTCCTCGTCACCGGCCCGCGCGGGGTGCGGCCGCGGCCGGCCGCCGTCCGGCCCGCCGGGATCCAGGGCCGCCGGGACAACCGGAAGCGCGGGCGACCGTGCGGATGAGCGGACGAACGGTCAGAACGCCGAGGTCAGGCAAACCACCACGATCGGCACCCAGAATTAATCCGGAAACTCCTTCTACGGCGGGATCTACGCGCGTATCTTGACTCAGATCGCGCGTTGCCCGACAGACTGACGCGCCATCACCACGGCCGTTCCGGACCACCGCCCGGGCCCACGTCGCTTGCGGCGGCCGCCGGACACCGTCACGCACCGCCGTAACGTCATGTCGTCCCGCAGAAGGAGAGCTCCTCCGGTGTCGCACCCTCCCGAGGCCACGCCTCGCCCCGCGAGACCCGGCCAGCCCGGCCCGTCCCGACTCCGCACGCGTGTCCTGCCGATCGGCATAGCCGGCGCCGTCGTCCTGGCGGCGGCGGGCCTCGGCGTCAACGCCGCGATGGCGTCGCCGTCGGCGGACGCCCTGATCGCCGAGGTGTACGGCGGTGGCGGCAACTCCGGCGCCACGTACACCAATGACTTCGTCGAGCTGGCCAACGCCGGTGCCGGACCGGTGGATCTGAGCGGCTACAGCGTCCAGTACCTGCCGGGCGCGCCCACCGCGACCTCCAAGTGGCAGGCCACCGCGCTGACCGGTTCGCTGGCCGGCAACGGCCGCTACCTGGTGCAGGAGGCGGCCGGCACCGGCGGCAGCGCCGCGTTGCCGACCCCGGACGCGACCGGGGCGATCAACATGTCGGGCACCTCGGGCACCATCGCGCTGGTCTCCGGCGCCGACCCGCTGACCTGCCTGACCGCGGCGGACTGCCTCGCCGACGGGCGGATCAAGGACCTGGTCGGCTTCGGCACCGCGCTGGTGCGCGAGGGCAGCGGCCCGGCCGCCGGGGCGAGCAACACCGCCTCCGTGGCCCGCGGCGCCTCGCTCGCCGACACCGACGACAACGCGGCGGACTTCACCGCGGGTCCGCCCACCCCGCAGAACTCCGGCGGCGGCTCGACCGAGCCGCCCACCACGCCCCCCACCACTCCCCCGACGACGCCGCCCACCACGACGCCGGCGCCGCAGGAGAAGATCCACGACATCCAGGGCGACACCCGCGTCTCCCCGTGGGCCGGCAAGGCGATCAGCGGCGCGACCGGCATCGTCACCGGGGTACGGGCGTACGGCTCCTCGCAGGGCTTCTGGGTGCAGGACCCGCAGCCGGACGCCAACCCCCGCACCAGCGAGGGCATCTTCGTCTTCACCGGCTCCACCACCCCGACCGTCGCGGTCGGCGACAGCGTCTCGGTGGACGGCACCGTCTCCGAGTACTACCCGGGTGGCGCCGACACCGGGGTGCAGTCGACCACCGAGCTGACCAAGGCCAAGGTGACGGTGGTCTCCGGCGGCAACCCGCTGCCCGCCCCGGTGGTGCTGAACGACAAGACCGTGCCGGACGCGTTCGTACCGAGCGCGGGCGGCGGCACCATCGAGAACCTGCCGCTGCGGCCGAGCGACTACGCCCTGGACCTCTATGCCTCGCTCGAGGGCATGAACGTGACGATCGGCAGCAGCCGGGTGGTCGGCGCCACCGACACGTACGGCGAGTTGTGGGTGACGGTCAAGCCCAAGCAGAACCCCACCAAGCGCGGTGGCACCCTCTACACCGGCTACGGCGACCCCAACTCGGGCCGGCTGATGGTGCAGTCGCTGATCCCGACCGCCACCCAGCCGTTCCCGGTGGCCAACGTCGGGGACACGCTGACCGGCACCACGGCGGGGCCGCTGGACTACAACCAGTTCGCCGGCACCTACACCATCGCGGCGCGGAGCATCGGCACCGTCAAGAGCGGCGGCATCAAGCCCGAGGTGACGGCGAAGGCCGCCTCGGACGAGGCGACGGTGGCCACGTACAACGTGGAGAACCTGGCGCCGGGCAACCCGCAGTCGAAGTTCGACGCGCTGGCCAAGGGCCTGGTCACCGACCTGCGGTCGCCCGACATCGTGGCGCTTGAGGAGATCCAGGACAACAACGGGGCCACCGACGACGGCACGGTGGCCGCGGACCAGACGCTGCAGAAGCTGACGGACGCGATCGTGGCGGCCGGCGGCCCGCGCTACTCGTGGCGCGAGATCGACCCGGTCAACGACAAGGACGGCGGCGAGCCGGGCGGCAACATCCGCCAGGCGTTCCTCTTCAACCCGGCGCGGGTCGGCTTCACCGACCGTCCTGGCGGCGACTCCACCACCGCGGTCGGTGTCACCGGCACCGGCGGCAGCACCGCGCTGACCTTCTCGCCCGGCCGGATCGCGCCCGCCGACCCGGCCTGGAACAGCAGCCGCAAGCCGCTGGCCGGGGAGTTCACCTTCCGCGGCAAGAAGCTCTTCGTGATCGCCAACCACTTCAACAGCAAGGGCGGCGACCAGGCGATCGACAGCCGCTTCCAGCCGCCGGTGCGCAGCTCCGAGGTGCAGCGCAACCGCCAGGCGATCCTGGAGCACGACTTCGTGCAGCAGATCGAGACGGCCGACCCGCACGCGGACATCGTGGTGCTCGGCGACCTCAACGACTACCAGTTCTCACCCGCCGCGCTGAGCCTCACCGGCAACGGCAAGGTCCTCACCGACCTGGTCAACACCCTGCCGGCGAGCGAGCGTTACTCCTATGTCTTCGAGGGCAACTCGCAGGTGCTCGACCACATCCTGGTCAGCCCCGCGGTGAAGCACGTCGACTACGACGTGGTGCACATCAACTCCGAGTTCGCCAACCAGACCAGCGACCACGACCCGCAGATCATCCGGGTCAAGCCGTAAGCGTGTGACGGTCACCGCCGGGCGGGGCGGGTCTCCTTCGGGAGGCCCGCCCCGCCCTTTTCACGGCTCCCGGCGCGGACCGAACGGCTGGGCCCGACTTTGCCAACTCTTGAAATCTGCTGGACGTTCATCCGCCATATCCCATGACTCTCTATGGTTCCGGTGAAAGATTGGCAAAGCCTCATTGGGGAGTACAAGTGACCAAGCGCGTGCGCATGACACGGACCTGGGCGGCACCCGCGGCGGCCGCCGCCGTCGCGACACTGGCGACGATGGTGATCAACCCGCCACTGGGCGCCTTCGCCTCGGCCCCGCACCCGGCGAAGGCCCCGACCGCCAAGAACGTGATCTTCATCAACGGCGACGGCATGGGCGCCGCGGCCCGCGAGGCGGCCCGGCTGCACCTGGCCGGACTCTACGGACAGCTCGCCATGGACAAGCTGGCCGCCTCCGGGCAGCTCACCACCACCCCGGACGACCCCAAGTCGGTGATCACCGACTCGGCCGCGGCCGCCACCGCCTGGGCCACCGGCGAGAAGACGTACAACGGCGCCATCAGCGTGGACGTCGACGGCAACCCGCTGGCCACCCTCGGCCGGCAGGCCAAGGCGCACGGGAAGGCGACCGGCCTGGTCACCACCGCCCAGGTCACCGACGCCTCCCCGGCCGCCTTCTTCGCCAACACCGCCACCCGCTCGGCGCAGGACGAGATCGCCCGCCAGTACATCGAGGTCAGCAAGCCCGATGTGATCCTGGGCGGCGGCGAGGACTGGTGGCTGCCCAAGGGCACCCCCGGCGCCTTCCCCGACCAGCCGGCCGAGGACACCGCCGAGGGCAGCGTCGGCACCAAGGGCGATCTCATCAAGCAGGCGCAGCGGGCCGGTTACACCTACGCCTCCTCCGCCCAGCAGCTCGCCAAGGCCAAGGGCGGCAAGCTGCTCGGCCTCTTCGCCAACGAGGAGCTCTTCCAGCAGCGCCCCGAGGGCCAGGGCGACGTCTACAGCCCGGTGGTGGACCTGCCCACCATGACCACCAAGGCGCTGGACACCCTGTCGAAGAACAAGAAGGGCTTCTTCCTCATGGTCGAGGAGGAGGGCACGGACGAGTTCGCGCACTCCAACAACGGCACCCGGCTGCTCCAGTCGTTGCAGCAGTTGGAGCGGACCGTGGCGATCGCCCGGGCCTACGTGGCCGACCACCCCGACACCCTGCTGGTGGTGACCGGTGACCACGAGACCGGCGGCCTGAGCGTCGAGGAGGCCACCGACACCGCGGACGAGTCCGGCGACGCGATCTCGGCCGAGGACGGCCCCTTCAGCATCCGCGGCAGCCAGAAGACGTTCGTACTGGACTGGACGACGTCCGGACACACCAGTGTGGACGTGCCGGTGACCGCCGACGGCCCGCTCGCCGACCGTTTCTCCGGCAAGCACCCCAACACCTACGTGCACGACGTGCTGGCCCGGATCCTGACCCGCTGAGCCCCGGCCGCGACCGGCCGGGGTCCTGACACCCGAGCGGTACGGCGGGTCCAGCGGTCCATCGGTCCAGCAGCACTACGGCACGGCAGCACAGCAGCACAGCAGCACTACGACACAGCGGCACCGCTCCAACGGCGGGCCGGGGAAGCGCTTTCCCCGGCCCGCCCACCCGTTTGACGTGGGACTTCCGCCTGACGGCTTGACTCGCGTGGGCGAGGGCACTAGACAACTCCCTGACTGAGAGAGCGCTCTCACACCTATCACCACCACCTGCACACGGTCCCCCACCCGGTCAGGAGAACGTCATGCCAGGCTGCTTTTCCCGCCGGGCGCCGGCCCGTGCCGCGGGCACCGCACGTGCTCGGTGCGCGCCGCCCATCGCGTCGTACCCCCCGTGTTCTCGGACGACGGCCGAATCCGCCGTCATCGCGCGGCGCGCGGCCCGGACCGCCGCCGCCCTCGGCGGCACGCATCGCCATCATTCGCCCTGAGCCGCCGGAAAGGCGGCTGCCCGACCGGTCCGCGCGAAGCTGGCAGCGCTCTCCAAGCGCTCGCCGCCCTCGCCACTCTCTCGGCCACCGCCCCCTCGGCCACCACCCCGCTCCGGCCGTCGGCGCCATCCGCGCCGGACCGTCAGGCGCCGCCCCGGGCCGCATCACCGCACGCAGGGGCGAACCCGTACATCAGGCTCTTCGGGACAGGAGACCACGCATGTCCACCGGACACGCAGCAGAACAGGAACAGCCGGCGCAGGACCCGGGCGGCGGGAGCCGACGCTCCCACCGCCGAAGCACCCGGCTGCGGTTGACGCTCGCCGCGGTCACCGTGGGCGCGCTCAGCCTGGCCGGCTTCACCGTCGCGGCGGGCACCGGCGGCGCGGCCGTACCGGCGGCGGCCACCAGTGGCCTGGCCCCGGCGGCGGCCGCGGCCCCCAACGCGATACCGGCCCCGCCGAGCGGCTTCACCACCACCTGGAGCGACGACTTCAGCGGCGCCTCGGGCACCGGTGTCAACGGCGCCGACTGGAAGTACGACACCGGTCCCGGCAGCAGCTTCGGCACCGGTGAGATCGAGACCATGACCAACAGCACCGCCAACGTCTACCAGGACGGCAACGGCCATCTGGTGCTCAGGGCTCTGCACTCGGGCACCGACCCCCGTGCCAACTGGACCTCGGGCCGCATCGAGACGCAGGCCGCGACCTTCGGGGCGCCCGCCGGCGGCGTGGTGATGATGCAGTCCTCGATCCAGCAGCCCAACCTGACCACGGCCAACGGCGCCGGCTACTGGCCGGCCTTCTGGATGCTCGGCTCGACGCTGCGGTCCGGCGTGGGCTGGCCGGGCTCCGGCGAGGTCGACATCCTGGAGGACATCAACTCCCGCAGCTCGGTCTTCGGCACGCTGCACTGCGGTGTGGGCCAGGGCGGCCCCTGCAACGAGACCACGGGCATCGGCTCCGGTGAACGCGCCTGTTCCGGCTGCCAGACCGGCTACCACACCTACGCCGTGCAGATCGACCGCTCGGTCTCGCCCGAGCAGATCCGCTGGTACCTGGACGGGGCCAACTACTTCACCGTCAAGTCCACCCAGGTCGACGCCACCACCTGGGCCAACGCGGTGGACCACCCGTTCTTCATCATCTACGACCTGGCGATGGGCGGCGGCTTCCCCGACGCCTTCGGCGGCGGTCCGAACTCGGCCACGGTCAGCGGCGGCCAGCTGAACGTCGACTACGTGGCGGTCTACAACAAGGGCCCGGGCAGCGGCAGTACGACCCCTCCGCCGAGCGGCAGCAACATCGCCCAGGGCAAGCCGACCACCGCGTCCTCGGCCGAGAACGCCGCCAGTTCCGCCTCGGCGGCCACCGACGGCAACACCGCCACCCGGTGGTCCAGCGCCTTCAGCGACCCGCAGTGGCTCCAGGTCGACCTCGGCGGCACGCACACCATCAGCCAGGTGAAGCTGAACTGGGAAGCGGCGTACGCCAAGGCGTTCCAGATCCAGACGTCGAACGACGGCACCAACTGGACGACGATCTACACCACGACCGCCGGCGCCGGCGGCAACCAGACGCTGAATGTCACCGGCTCCGGGCGCTATGTCCGGGTCTACGGCACCCAGCGGGCGACCGCGTACGGCTACTCGCTCTACGAGTTCCAGGTACTCGGTAGCTGAGGCGGCGCGGGCAGCCGTCGGCACGTCATGGGGGAGCGCGGGTCCAGGCCTTTCGGTCCGGACCCGCGCTCGTGTCGTGTCGCAGGGTGGCCTTTTCCCGGCGAGGCGGGCCGGAGCGCGCGGCCGACCGCGAGCCGTCAGACGGTGAGCACGATCTTCCCGGTGAGATGGCCGGTCTCGCTGGCCCGCTGGGCGTCCGCCGCCTCGGCCAGCGGGCAGCAACGGTGGATGAGGATGTGCAGCTTGCCCGCCGCGATCAGCTCGATCGCCTCGGCGGCCGCGGGGCCACCCCGGTACTCGCCCGCGCCGCCGGCCGAGAAGCGCACGCCGAAGGGCTCGGACACCGCCCGGTTGGCGATTTCCAGCACCCGGTCGGTTCCGCCGGTCAGCTCGATGGACGCCTCGAGCGCCTCGCCCTGCCCGGAGAGGTCGAGCGCCGCGTCCACCCCGTCGGGGGCGACGGCCCGCACCGCGTCGACAAGCCCTGGGCCGTAGCGCACCGGGGTCGCACCGAGCGATCGCAGGTGCGCGTGGTTCCCGGGGCTGGCGGTGCCGATCACCCGCACCCCGCGGGCGACGGCGATCTGGACGGCGATCGTGCCGACGCCGCCGGCCGCGCCATGGATGATCAGCGTCTCACCGGCCCGTACCCCGAGCTCCTCCAGCGAGCGGTAGGCGGTCTCGGTGGCCACCGGCAGCGCGGCGGCCTCCGGCCAGCTCAGCGCGTCCGGCTTCCGGGTGATCCGGTCCGCCTCGGCGAGCGTCCGCTCGGCGTAGGAGCCGCTGCTGGTCCGGCCGAACACCTCGTCGCCGACGGCGAAGCCGGTGACGCCGTCCCCGACCGCGTCGATCACCCCGGACGCCTCGGTGCCCGGCAGATGGGGGAAGTCGACGGGCATGAACTCGCGCATGGCGCCGGAGCGGATCTTGTGGTCGAGCGGGTTGACACCGGCGGCGCGGACGGCGATCCGCACCTGCCCGAGGCCGGGCTCGGGGTCCTCGACGTCCTGGAGGCGCAGGACGTCCGCGGGGCCGTACTCGTTGAAGACGATGGCCTTCATCATGGCTTCTCACGATCCTCGACGGAGAGTTAAAAGGGTCGATAAGCTGTGATATCACTTAAATATCCTGATATGTCTCACCGGAGCCGACGCCTTCAGCGCGCGCCCGGCCGCTTCCGGGCGGTGCGGCCGGCGGCGGAGGGTCCGCGAGCGCCACCGAACGTCGGCGCGGCCCCCGCCAACTGCCTTACCCGTACGGCGATTTCACCCGGTCCGCCAGCTAATCCGCCACCGGCTGTGTAGCGTGCGGACTCCACGGGCCGAGCGCACCGGCCCGGCCGGCTGAGGAGGCACGCGATGGCGGACCGTCCTTCGGGCCCGGGGACGAACCGGGCGGCGGACAGCGACACCGACCGGACCCCGGCCCGGCGGGCCGGCCTGTCCCGGCGGCGGCTGCCGGCCTCGTCGGCATCCCTCGGCGCGGGCGCCTGGCTGCTGCTGGGCACGGCCCGTCCGGACAGCGCCCACGCGAGTGCGCCCGCACCGCCCGGCTTCCCCGACGGGCCCGACCTCTACCAGGGGATCTACCAGAACTGGGCCGGCGAGATCCGAACCGACGCCCTGTGGACCTGCGCGCCGCGTACCCCGCAGGACGTACTCGACGTCGTCAACTGGGCGTGCGCCGAGGGCTGGACGGTCCGCGCCCAGGGCCACCGGCACGGCTGGGCGCCGCTCACCGTCGCCGACGCGGCGCCCGCCGCCGCGCGGGTGGTCCTGCTGGACACCACCGTCCACCTCACCGCGCTGTCCTTCGCGTCGCAGGCGGCGGACGGCACGGCCAGGGTCCGGGCGCAGGCCGGCGCCTCCCTGGAGTCGCTGCTCGCCTTCGCCGGCGGCAGCGGCTACGGCGTGACCTCCGCGCCCGCGCCCGGCGACCTCTCGGTGGGCGGCGCCCTCGCGATCGACGCGCACGGCACCGCGGTCCAGGCGGTCGGCGAGTCCGCGGCGGGCTGGGCCTACACCGAGAGCGCGGCGTGGGCGGATCCCGATGTGCTCGGCACGGCCGTCCCGGACAGCCTGCGGGCCGACGGCGGACCGGGCTGGGACGAGGCGGTCGCCACGCTGGACCGGCTGGACCCGCACCGCGTCCTCAGCAACCCGTTCCTCGACGGACTGCTGCGCTGAGGGTCCCGCTCGGCGGCCCGCCGGAGGGCGCCTACGCCACGGCGATGACGGACTCGCGGTCCAGTTCGGGCTGCGCGGCCTTGAGGGCGCCGACGCTCTCGGCGGCGGCGCCATGCGCGCCGGCGTTGAGGGCGCCGGCCTTGACGGCGCCGGAATTCCCGTTGGCCTGCGCATCGGCGTTGCCGCGGGCGAAGACCACCAGGCGCAGCAGCAGGAAGCGGCCGAAGCCGGCCAGGCCGGACGCGGCCAGATAGACGCCCTGCCGGAGCAGTGCGCCCGAGTGCGGCCAGAGCCCGTCGAAGGCGAGCAGCGCGCCCGTGGTGAAGAGGTACGACATCAGGACGGTGAGGCCGCTCGCCCAGTGGTCGCTCCAACTGGCCCCGCCCCGGCGGAAGGTGAAGCGGCCGTGCAACTCGGTGGCGAGCACGGTGGTGACCACGGTGATCACCGCGTTGGCGATGGCGATCGGCACCCGGTCACCGACCAGCAACAGCGCCCCGCTGCCGAGCAGGGTGACCCCGCCGCCGAAGAGGACGAAGCGGATGAACGCCAGGACTGCGGCCCTTGACTCTCCGGGCGCGGTCACGGTCGTGGCGGTCATCGTCAACTCCTCGGTGAAAGGCGGCCCTTGTGGCCACCCGTTGCATGACCGACTCTTCCTCGACGGGCCGGTCCCTCCCATCCGGTGTATCCCCCATTCGACGTGGGGGCTACCCCCATGGCGCCCTCAGGGTGGAGTGGGAGTCGTCACACCGGGCCCCTTGACCATCTTGAGGACCGCGACACAGGCTATCGGACGACGGGACCTGCGTGGCCATAAAAAGGCCATAAGGACATGCGGCCATCGTTTATAAGGTGGTGGCGCAGATCACCCTTGCATTGGGTTGATATTTGTCCGTTTTATTAGCAAATGCCCGCTAGGTTGATTTGCCGCCGTCCGACCGTCGTGCGACAGTCGACACAACGGCCACCGAGACCCGGGCTCGGCCGTCCCAAGGCGCCGCGGCACACCCCCCCTGCTTCGCGGCGATCCAGAAGAGGCCCTTCCGCTGTCACCCCCGGACGCGAAGGGCCTCTTCTCTGGTTCTCGGGCCCGCACGTTCCCGGGCTCGCCGGCTCCCGGGCCCCGAGTCGCCGGCTTCTACCGGTCGACGACGCGCAGTTCGAACCAGGTGATCTTGCCGCGGGCCTGGAGGTCGACGCCCCAGCGGTCGGCGAGCTTGTCCACCAGGAAGATCCCGCGCCCGCTGACGTCCATCTCCCGTACCGGCATCAGGCACGGCAACGCCCGCGACGGGTCCCGGACCTCGACCCTCACCCAGCCGCGCCGCCGCTGCATCCGCAGCCCGAAGGTGCGGGCGCCGGTGTGCCGCACCGCGTTGCCGACCAGCTCGGAGACGAGCAGCTCCACCGTGTCCGCGAGGTGCGGCAGACCCCACAGCCGGACCACCGACAGCGACAACCGGCGTGCGGTGGAGGCCGATTCGGGACGGGAGGTGAGGGTGACCTCGGCGACCGAGGGGTCACCGAGGAGATCGAGCGCCTTGGCGGCCACGTCGTCGGTCAGAACCGGCACCTTTTCCGCGGCGTCGTCAGCGCGTCGCGGTTGCTCAGCCCCACCCCATCCGGCCATGCCCTCATGATGGCCGAGGCGGAGGGGATCCGTGGGACAACCCGGGGAATTGGTGGTGGGGAAACATCCGTTCCTCCCGCCCCCCTGGCGCTCCCCAGCCCCCTCCGCCGCCGCCCCGTCGCCTTCCCCCTGCCGACCCTCCGCCGGCCCCCGGGCTCAGCGGAACTCGGCCTTGCCCGGCCCGTCGTCGAGGAAGCTGCGCATGCCGGTCTCCCGGTCCGCGGTGGCGAACAGCCCCGCGAACAGGGTCCGTTCGAGAGCCAGGCCGGTGTCCAGGTCCGACTCGAGGCCGATGTCCACCGCCTCCTTGGCCGCCCGCAGCGCGTACGCCGGGCCGCGGGCCAGCTTCTCGGCCCAGGCGCGCGCCTGCGCGTAGACCTCCCCGGGCGGGGCCACCTGGTCGACCAGGCCGATCAGCAGGGCCTCGGCGGCCGGCACCATCCGGCCGGTGAAGATCAGGTCCTTGGCCCGGGCCGGGCCGACCAGCCGGGACAGCCGCTGGGTGCCGCCGGCGCCGGGGATCAGGCCGAGCAGGATCTCCGGCTGGCCCAGCTTGGCGTCGTCCGCGGCGATCCGGATGTCGGCGCACAGCGCCAGCTCGCAGCCACCGCCCAGCGCGTAGCCGTTGACGGCGGCGACCACCGGTTTGGGGATGCGGGCCACCGCGGTGAAGGCGTCCTGGAGGCCGCGCGAGCGGTCCACCATGTCCTCGTACGTCATCGCCCGCATCTCTTTGATGTCCGCGCCCGCCGCGAACACCCGCTCGCCGCCCCACACCACCACGGCCCGTACGTCAGGGCGCCCGGCGGCCTCCTCGGCCAGCTCCTTGAGCCGGTCCTGGGTGGCCGTGTCCAGGGCGTTGAGCGGGGGCCGGTCGAGCCGGATGGTGCCCACCGCGTTGTCGACTTCAAGGGTCACCGTCATGCACGCGAGCGTACGACGGGCGGGCCGCCGGAGCGACGACGGCCCGCCCGGGGCACCCGGGCGGGCCGTACGTCATCACATCACCGTGGCTCACCGGCGGCGGTGTCTCAGGCGTTCCACTCGCTCCAGCTCAGGTTCCAGCCGTTGAGGCCGTTGTACCACTGGACGGTCCGGTCGTGGGAGTTGACCACCTGGACGACGTCGCCGAGCAGCGAATGGTTGTAGAACCAGGCCGCCGGGGTGTCCGCGTCGCCCGCGCCGCGCACGTCGTGCAGCCCGACGCAGCCGTGGCTGGTGTTGCTGTTGCCGAAGACCGAGGGCGCGGCCCAGTAGTTGCCGTGGATGAAGGTGCCGGTGTTGGTGAGCCGCATGGCGTGCGGCACGTCCGGGATGTCGTACTCCCCGCCGAAGCCGACCGTGTCACCGTTCATCCGGGTCTTGATGTACTTCTCCGAGATCACCATCTTGCCGTTGTACGTGGTGTGTTCCGGCGCCCCCGAGGAGATCGGGATGGTCCTGAGCACCTTGTTGTCCTTGTAGACGGTCATCGAGTGCTTGGCCGCGTCCACGATGCTGACCTGGCGGCGGCCGACGGTGAAGTGCACGTCCTTGTGCTGCTTTCCGTAGACACCGGGGGCGCCCTCGACACCGTTGAGGTTGAGGCTGAGGGTGACCTTGGTGCCGGCCGCCCAGTAGTCCTGCGGGCGGATGTAGACGTCCTGGTCGCCGTTCCACTTCGCGGCGACCGCCACCGCCGGCGAGGCGGTGACCTTCAGACCGCCCTCGACCGCCTTCTTGTCGGTGATCGGCCGGTTGAAGTGGAGGTAGACCTCCATGCCGACCCCGACGGTGGAGCCGTCCTCCGGGGTGAAGAAGCCGACGAAGGTGTCCTTGGGCACGGTCGTGGTGAACGACGCGTGCTTGTCGGACTCCCGGCCCTTGGCGTCCTTGGCCACCGCGTCCACCGTGTACGCGGTGGAGGTGTCCAGGTGGTCGGCCGGCGTCCAGCCGAGGCCGTCCGCGGAAACAGCGCCGGGCACCGCGACCCCCTTGTCGTCCTTGACCACGACCGAGGACAGCTTGCCGCCCGACGCGGCGACCTTCAGCGCCCCGGTGGTGGCCACGTCGGTGGCGCCGTCCCTCGGCAGGATCGACACGACAGCGGTCGACACGGAGGTGTCGGCGCTGCTGGTGGCCCCGGCGGACGGCTTCCCGTCGTCGCTTCCCGGCCCCGCCTTGTCGCCGCCGTCCGGACCGCAGGCGGTCGCCAGCAGCATCACCGCACCGAGTGCCAGTGCCGCCAGGCTCTTCCTGGTACCCGGCGCCACACCTATCGGCTTCACGTTCTCCACTCCCCTGACCCGCGTAACAGCCTGAACTCCCCCTGTGACCGAAAGAAAACCACACGCACCACACCGTCATGGCCCGCGGAATGTCACCGTTCCGTCCCAGTTGCTCGCGGGTGACCTCGCGCTCGGCCGGCGGGGCCGGCGGGGCCGCCAGGTCAGCGGGGTTCAGCGCAGCGCCGAGCCGGCCCGCCAGGCCGGCCAGCCGAGGTTCCAGCCGCTCATCCCGTTGTCGGGGGCGACCGTGCGGTCATGGGAGTTGACCACCCGGATCGGGTCACCGATCAGCGAGTGGTCGAAGAACCAGGCCGCGGGGGTCCGCTCGGGGAGCCGCCCGGCCACTCCGGGCAGCGGAAGGCCGGGCTTGGTGTCCCGCAGCCCGATGCAGCCGTGGCTGACGTTGTCGGTGCCGAAGACCTCGCCCGGCGACCAGTAGTTGCCGTGCACGAAGGTGCCCGAGGTGGTCAGCCGCATGGCGTGCGGCACGTCGGGGATGTCGTACTCGCCGCCGAAGCCGACGGTGCGGCCGTTCATCCGGGTGCTGACGAACTTCTCGGCGATCACCATGATCCCGTTGTACGTGGTGTGCCGCGGGCTGCCCGAGGTGATGGGGAGCACCCGGAAGAGCCGACCTTCCCGCAGCACCCGCATGGTGTGGGTGGCCGCGTCGGCGGTGCTGACCTGCGAGCGGCCGATGGTGAAGGTGACATCCTTGGACTGCCGGCCGAAGGTGTTGGCCGCGCCGCGGACACCGCGCAGCCGCAGGTGCAGGGTGACCCGGGTGCCGGACCGCCAGTACGCGGCCGGCCGCAGGTCGAGCCGCCGGTCGCCGAACCAGTGGCCGGCCACCGGCACCGGCGGCTCGGCGGTGACCGTCACCCCCCGCTCCACGGCGGCCCGGTCGGTGATGGTCCGGTTGAACCGCAGCGAGACGATCATGCCGGTGCCGACGGTCGATCCCGCCTCCGGCGAGAAGTACCCGACGAAGGTGGCCTTCGGAACCGGCCGCGGCGACGCGGTGTCGTCCTTGGCGTCGTGGCCGCCGAAGCCGGCCCCGCAGCCGGCGAGCAGCGCGGCCGCGGCCGCCATCCCCACCGACCGCGCGAGCCGCCGCGGCGCGCTCCCGACCGCCCGTTGTCCCACAACCGACCTCCCACGTCCCACTGCTGTCGTCACGCACCGTCAACGAGGCGGCGACCGCCGGGAAACGCGCAGCTCCGACGGTTCTCGTGTGACACTCAACCTCCAGTTGGGAAAGATGGTCGAAGGGGCACGGCCGACCGCGGGACATGGGACGTTCACGCGGGCGACGGCCGGGTCCGAGCCGTGGGAGGAAACACGTGTCCGAGACACGCGCATTCAGCCCGGCGGGTCCGGCGGACGAGATCGCCGGAGCCGCCGGGGCCGTCCCGCGGCCCGCTCCGACGCTGCCCGCGCGCCCCCGGCTCGGGGCCCCGCGCGGCGGCGAGCCGGAGCGGGGGCAGGGCGGCGGCGCGGCGCGGGCCGGGGATCCCCCGGCCGTGGCGCCGACCGTCTGGCCCGGCACCCCGCAGCCGCTCGGCGCCCGCTTCCATACCGGCCCGGACGGCCGCCCCGGCACCAACTTCGCGCTGTGGGCCCGCGGCGCCGAATCCGTCGAGCTGTGCCTCTTCGACGCCGACGGCACCGAGACCCGGGCGCCGCTGGCCGAGCTGACCCATGAGGTGTGGCACGGCTTCGTCCCCGGCGTGCTGCCGGGCCAGCGGTACGGCTACCGGGTCGGCGGCCGCTGGGACCCGTGGACCGGCGCCCGCTGGAATCCGGCGAAGCTGCTGCTCGATCCGTACGCGCGGGCGGTGGACGGCGATTTCGCCCTCACCCCGGAGATGTACGGGCATGTCCGCGACTGGCCGGAGCCGGAGGTCGCCGACACCGTGCGCGACAACCGCGACTCGGCGCCGTATGTGCCCAAGGGCGTGGTGGTGGACGACGATGACGACTGGGTGGACGACCGGCGGCCCAAGACGCCCTGGTCGGACACGGTCATCTACGAACTGCACGTCCGCGGCTTCACCCGGACCCATCCCGGTGTGCCGCCGGAACTGCGCGGTACCTACGCCGGTCTGGCCCATCCCGCCGCGATCGAGCACCTGACCCGGCTCGGGGTGACGGCGGTCGAACTGCTGCCGGTGCACCAGTTCGCGCACGAGGAGCACCTCGAACGCCGGGGGCTGCGCAACTATTGGGGCTACAACTCGATCGGCTACTTCGCGCCGCACGCCGCCTACAGCGCCAGCGGCACCCGCGGCGGACAGGTCGGCGAGTTCAAGCGGATGGTGCGGGCGCTGCACGCGGCCGGTATCGAGGTGATCCTCGACGTGGTCTACAACCACACCGCCGAGGGCGGCCAGGGCGGGCCCACCCTCTCGCTGCGCGGCATCGACAACCGCGGCTACTACCGGCTCGGCGAGGATCCGCGCGGCTACACCGACTACACCGGCTGCGGCAACACGCTCAACGTCGTCCAGCCCCATGTGCTGCGGCTGATCACCGACTCGCTGCGCTACTGGGTGACCGAGATGGGCGTGGACGGCTTCCGCTTCGACCTGGCGGCGGCGCTCGCCCGCTCGATGCACGACGTGGACATGCTGTCGCCGTTTCTGGCGGTGATCGCCCAGGACCCGGTGCTGCGCCGGGTCAAACTGATCGCCGAGCCCTGGGACGTCGGCTCCGGCGGTTACCAGGTGGGCGCCTTCCCGCCGTTGTGGACCGAGTGGAACGACAAGTTCCGCGACACCGTGCGGGACTTCTGGCGGGGCGCCACCGGCGATGTGCGCGACATCGGCTACCGGCTCTCCGGTTCGAGCGACCTGTACGACTGGGGCGGGCGGCGGCCGTACGCGTCGGTCAACTTCGTCACCGCGCACGACGGTTTCACGCTGCGCGACCTGGTCTCGTACAACGCCAAGCACAACGAGGCCAACGGTGAGGACGGGCGGGACGGCACCGACGACAACCGGTCCTGGAACTGCGGTGCGGAAGGCCCGTCGGCCGATCCGCGGGTGCTCGCGCTGCGCCGCCGGCAGATCCGCAATCTGCTGGCCACGCTGCTGCTGGCCACCGGTGTGCCGATGCTGGTGGCGGGCGACGAGATGGGCCGGACCCAGGGCGGCAACAACAACGCGTACTGCCAGGACTCCCCGATGAGCTGGATCGACTGGTCGCTGCTGGAGGATCCCGGCTGGCGGTCGGTGCGGGACATAGCGGCCCGGCTGATCGCGCTGCGCCGCGCCCATCCGGTGCTGCGCCGGGGCGGGTTCTTCTCCGGTCTCGCGATCACCCCGGAAGGGCTGCGCGATGTGGCGTGGTTTCTGTCCACCGGGCGGGAGATGGGCGAGCACGACTGGTACGCGCCCTCCTCGACGCTCGGCATGTACCTGTCCGGGCGGGACATACCGCAGCGGGACGCCCGGGGTGAGCCGGTGGTGGACGACAGCTTCCTGCTGATCGTGCACGCCCACCACGACCCGGTGGACTTCGTCCTGCCGGGGGCGCCCTGGGCGAGGGCGTACGAACTGCTGCTCGACACGGCCCGGGAGGACGGCGGGCAGCCGCCGGCGGCGGGGAGCGGGGCGGGAACCGGCGGGGAGTCGGAGGCGGGCCCGGGGGGTGACGCGGCGGCCGGCCGGGAGCCGATCCGGACCGGATCGGACAGCGCCGCTGACGGGCCGGTCGGCGGTGAGGCCGCCGGGCCGGCCGACCCGGCGGTCACCGCCGCGGGGGCGTCGGTCCAGCTCATCGGGCGTTCGCTGCGGCTCTACCGGGCGATCCGGATCTGACGGCCGCATCGCAGATCAGCGCGGTGGGACGGGCGGCCGGCGGGCGGCCCGCCCCTCCGCTGGACTCGGTGGAGTGGTCCAGTCCATTCTGTGCTGGTGAGCTCTTCAGCGCCTCGTTCCGCCGCACGGGCCGACCCCGCCGCCGAGGTCACGCCGGTGGGCGGCGCCGTCGTACCGGGCCTCGCCGCCGGCCTCGGCCCGGACCGGTTGTGGTCCGCCAACTTCCGCGCCTACTTCACCGCCCGCTCGGTGGCCATGCTCGGCGACACCATGCTGCCGGTGGCGCTCTCCGCCGGCCTGCTGTCGTACGGCTACTCGGCCGGTGACATCGGGCTGGTGATGGCCGCGTCCACCGCGTGCTTCGCCGGACTGGTCATCTTCGGCGGGGTGTTCGCCGACCGCTTCAACGTCCGCGCCCAGATGATCGGCGCCGACCTGGTCCGGGTCGGCTCACAGTCGACCGCGGCGGCCCTCTTCGTCAGCCACCGGGTGCGGCTGTGGGAGATCGTGGTGATCGCGATGGTGAACGGGACGGCGGCGGCGATGTTCCAGCCGGGCGTGGCCAGCACCATCGTCCGGGTCGCCACCGATGTGCAGGGCGCCAACGCGGTGACCAGGACGGCGGAGTCGGTGGCGAGCCTGGCCGGACCGGCGTTCGCCGGTGTGCTGGTCGGATTCGTCTCCCCGGGCGCGGTGTTCGCCGTGCACGCCGGCACGTATCTGACCAGCGCGGTATGCCTCATCCTGCTCCGCTTCGACCGGCCGCCGCCGAAGATCACCGCCGCGGGCTCCTTCCGGGCCGATCTCGCCGAAGGGTGGCGGGAGTTCAGCTCACGCACCTGGATGTGGTCGGTGATCGTGGTGTGGATGGTGTTCATGGTCTTCGTGGTCGGCCCCTACACCCCGCTGGCCGCCGGTCAGATCATCCCCGAGCACGGCGCGGGCGCGTATGGTCTGGTGAACTCCGCGCTCGGCGCCGGGACGGCGGTGGGCGCGCTCTGCGCCCTGCGGATCCGGGCCGCCCGGCCGCTGCGGGCCGGGTCGCTGGCGCTCTTCGCCACCGCGCTGATGCCGGTCTCGGTCGGCCTCGACCTGCCGGTGGCCGCGATGTGCGGCTGTGTGTTCGTGGCCGGCCTGGGCACCGCCTACTGGGGCGTCAACTGGGCGACCAGCGTGCAGACCCAGGTGCCCGGCACCATCCTCAACCGCATCCACGCCTACGAGGTGGCCGGTTCGGTGGCGATGGTCCCGGTCGGCCAGGCGCTGGCCGGTCCCGCCGCCGCGGCCTTCGGCGCGGACCATGTGCTGCGCGCGGGCGGGGCTGTGACCGTCGCGGTGGCGGTGGCGCTGCTCGCGATCCCCGCGGTCCGCGATCTGCGCCGCGTTCCGGCCTAGGACCGTTCAGGGAGCCCGGACCGGCGGCGCGGGCCGGCGGTCCGGGCCGCGCCCAGGCTGTGCTCGGGCCGCGCCTGGGCCATGCTCGGGGCAGACTCGGGCCGCGCTCAGACCAGGCTCTCCCGCCATGCCTGGTGCAGCCCGGCGAAGTGTCCTTCGGCCGAGATCAACTGGTCGGGGGTGCCGTCCTCCACGATGTGGCCGTCCCGCATGACCAGCACCCGGTCGGCGATCTCCACGGTGGACAGCCGGTGGGCGATGATCACCGCGGTCCGCCCGCGCAGCACGGTGCGCATCGCGTTCTGCACCGCCCGCTCCCCGGGCACATCGAGGGAGGACGTGGCCTCGTCCAGGATGAGGACGGCCGGGTCGGCGAGCAGCGCCCGGGCGAAGGCGACCAGTTGGCGCTGCCCCGCGGAGATCCGGCCGCCGCGTTTGCGCACGTCGGTGTCGTACCCGTCGGGCAGCGCGCTGATGAACTCATGGGCGCCGATCGCCCGGGCCGCGGCTTCCACCTCCTCGCGGGGCGCGTCCGGCTTGCCGATGGTGATGTTGTCGGCGACCGTGCCGGAGAACAGGAACGCCTCCTGCGTGACCATCACCACGCCCCGCCGCAGATCGGCCAGGGCCAGATCGCGCAACTCCACCCCGTCGAGCAGCACCCGCCCTTCGGTGGGGTCGTAGAACCTGGCCAGCAGCTTGGCCAGGGTCGACTTGCCGGCGCCGGTCGCGCCGACCACCGCCACCGTCTGGCCGGCCGGGAGCCGCAGGTCGAAGGCGGGCAGCACCTCGCCACCGGTCCGGTAGGCGAAGCGCACCGCGTCGAAGACCACCTCGCGTCCCGGCTGGTCGTCCTGCCGCTCCGGCAGCGGCACCGGCCGCTCGGGCTCCGGCACGGTCGGCGCCTGGGCGAGCAGCCCGGCGAGCTTCTCCAGCGAGGCGGCGGCCGACTGGTAGGAGTTGAGGAACATCCCGAGCCGGTCGATCGGGTCGTAGAGCCGGCGCAGATACAGCACGAAGGCGGCCAGTATGCCGAGGGCCATACCGCCGCCCGCCACCCGGTAGCCGCCCCACAGCACGATGCCGGCGATGGTGATGTTGGCCATCAGCCGGGACCAGACGACATACCGGGCCATCTCCAGGATCGCGTCGCCGTTGGCCCGCTCATGGCGGCGGTTGAGCACGTCGAAGGCCTCGTCATTGGGGCGCTCCCGGCGGAACGCCTGGACCGGCCGGATGCCGTTCATCGTCTCGGTGAACTTCACGATGACCGCGGCGATGGCGGTGGAGCGCTTGCGATAGGCCGTCATCGAGCGGTTCTGGTAGGCCCGGATGGCGATGTACAGCGGGACGTACGAGGCCAGCACGGCCAGTCCCAGCTTCCAGTCGAGGACGAGCAGCAGCACGGTGATGTAGACGGCGGAGAGGACCACGCCGATCAGCTCTTCCAGGCCGTCGGTGAGCAGTTCCCTGATCGACTCCACGTCGGAGGTGGCGCGGGCGATCAGCCGGCCCGAGGTGTAGCGCTCATGGAAGTCGAGGCTGAGCGACTGGGCGTGCCGGAAGATCCGGCCGCGCAGGTCGATCAGCACATCCTGGCTGATGACCGCGGCCACCCGGATGAACCAGCGTTGCAGCACCCCGGACAGGAGGCCGCAGCCGAGATAGCCGGCCGCGACCGCGATCAGCCCGCCGTGCCGTCCGTCGCGGACCTGCGGGATGGCGTTGTCGATGGCGTAGGCGACCAGGAGCGGGCCGGCCTGCACAGCGGCCTGCTGCACCAGCAGCAGCACCGCGGCGAGCCAGACCCGCCGGGTGTGCGCGTGGAGCAGTGAGCGCAGCAGGACGCGCTGGGCGTTCTTCGGCGCGGGCAGGACGTCCTGGGCGAAGGGGTCGACCACGGCGGGCAGGCCGGCCGGGTCCTGCCGCTCGTCCGGTTCTGCGGTGCTCGGTGCGGCCACGGACGTCATCGGGCGTCGCTCCTCTCCAGCGCGGGCGCCGGCATGTCGCGTTCGTGCGGTTCGTCGTCTGTGCCGGGTGCACCGGATGTACCGGATGTACCGGGTGCACCGGGGTTATCGGGGGCGCCGGGCTCGGGGAGGCCGGCGGGCTCGTCGTCGCCCGACATCAGGTGGCGGTACTCCGCGCTGTCCCGCAGCAGCTCCTGGTGGGTGCCGACCGCCGCGATCCGGCCACCGGTCAGCAGGGCGACCCGGTCGGCGAGCAGGACGGTCGAGGGCCGGTGGGCGACGACCAGCCCGGTGGTGTCCCGCAGCACCTCGCGCAGCGCCGCCTCGACCAGCGCCTCGGTGTGCACGTCGAGCGCGGAGAGCGGATCGTCGAGGACGAGGAACCGCGGCCGGCCGACGACCGCCCGGGCCAGCGCCAGCCGCTGCCGCTGGCCGCCGGAAAGGCTCAGGCCCTGCTCCCCCACCTGGGTGTCGAGCCCCTTGGGCAGCTTGTGCACGAAGTCGCACTGGGCGACGGCCAGCGCCCGCCGCACGTCCTCCTCGGTGGCTCCGTCGGGTCCCGCTCCCATCTCCACGTTCTCCCGGACCGTCGCGGAGAAGAGGGTGGGCTCCTCGAAGGCGACGGCGACCAGTTCGCGCAGCCGGGCGAGCGGCAGTCCGGCGATGTCCACCCCGTCCAGGGTGATCCGGCCGCCGGTGGCCTGATGCAGTCGCGGCAGCAGCGCGGTGAGTGTGCTCTTGCCGCTGCCGGTCGCGCCGACCAGCGCCATCGTCTCGCCGGGGCGGATGTGCAGATCGATACCGGCCAGCAGCTCCGGGGAGCCGTCCGCCGCGTCGGGGTAGCGGAAGCGGACGTCCGCCAGCCGCAGGCCGTCGGCCCGCGGCGGTGTCTCGCTGCCCGACGGATCCACCTCGGGGATGTCCATCGCCTCGAAGTACCGGTCGGCGGCGGTGGCCGCCTCGTTGCTCATCGCCAGCAGGAAGCCGATGGACTCGACCGGCCAGCGCAGCGCGAGCGCGGTGGAGAGGAAGGCGACCAGGGTGCCGGCCGAGAGCTTGTCGTCGGAGACCTGGAGCACGCCGAGCACCAGGGCGCCGCCGATCGCCAGCTCGGGCAGCGTCATGATCACCGCCCAGATGTCCGAAAGCAGTCGCGCCTTGCGCATCTCGGTGTGCCACAGCTCACGGGACTTGCCGCGGAAGGCGCGGGCCTGGCTGCGGTGCCGGCCGAACGCCTTGACGATCCGGATGCCGAGCACCGACTCCTCGACCACGGTGGCCAGATCGCCCGCCTGGTCCTGGGCGGCGCGCGCGGCGAAGGCGTACCGGGTCTCGAAGAACGAACAGAGGATCATCATCGGCACGGCGGGGGCGAGCAGCACCAGGCCGAGCAGCCAGGACTGGGCGAAGAGGATGGCGAAGCCGATCACGATGGTCGCCGCGTTGACCACCAGGAACACCAGCGGGAAGGCCATGAACATCCGCAGGAACTGGAGGTCCATGGTGGCCCGGGAGAGCAACTGCCCGGAGGCCCAGCGGTCGTGGAAGTCGACCGGCAGCCGTTGCAGATGCCGGTAGAGGCCGGCCCGCATCCCCGCCTCGACCCCCGCCAGCGGTCTGGCCACCATCCAGCGCCGCACCCCGAAGAGCCCCGCCTCCAGCAGCCCGAGCAGCAGCACCAGTCCGCCGCCGAGCCAGACCCCGCCGGGGTCGTGGCGCTGCACCGGGCCGTCCACCATCCACTTGAGCACCAGCGGGATCAGCAGCGACATGCACGAGGCCGCGACCGCCACCACCGCGGACACGGCCAGCCTCGCCCGCACCGGTCTGATGTACGGCCACAGTCGCAGCAGCGAGCGCGGCGTCGAGTGCGGCGGGGGGACCCGGGACTCAGCGGGCGCGGCCGGCTCGGGGAGTTCGGGGCGCTCGGAGGGTTCGAGGTGCTCCGGGCGCTCAGAGAGTTCGGGGAGTCCAGGGAGTCCAGGGCGTTCGGGGGGCTCGGGAGGTGTGGGGGAGGTTCCGGCGGCAGGCGTCACTTTTCGACCCTAGGGGGCACCACTGACACCGCTCACCTCATTTTCGCCGCGGGCCTCACCCGTCGGCCCGTCGGCCCGATTCAGCCATCCGTCTCACGGGTCGAGTTGACAGCAAGCCAATGATCAACTCAGCCCCAGGGGCACTATAGTCGCGCAACGCCCGATATGTGGGGGCGGAAATTTTTCCTCGCCGCAACACAGCGATCACACATGCCCGCTATGCGAACCTACGATCCCGCTCACCGAACGTATTTCAGCCATTCTCCGGTCATGGCAATGACATGGACAGGTAAAGGATGCCACTCTGTGCCCCGTTCCACAGCAACAACGCCACACAGCAGCAGTACAGCCAGACCACAGCTCTACCCGCGTAGCCCACCATCCCCATCTGCCCGGACTGTCCCGGCCGCCACCGCGGCCGCCGCAGAAGGAGTGACACCTAAGTGCGCAGATCCCCCCGCACCGCAGCCGTGGCAGGCGCCCTCATCGCAGGCGCTGCCATGGTCGCCGTGAGTCTCCCCGCCGGTACGGCTTCGGCCCAGACCGCGACCGCCACCCCGGCCGCCCAGGCCGACACCCACGCCGCGCCCCGCGCCGGCGCACTGCCGGCGAGCCTGTCCCCCGCGCAGCAGACGGCCCTGGTCTCCACGGCCCAGTCGAAGAGTGCCGCCACCGCTTCGTCGCTGCACCTCGGCGCGAACGAGAAGCTGGTCGTCAAGTCCGTCACCAAGGACCAGGACGGCACCACCCACACCCGCTACGAGCGGACCTACCAAGGCCTGCCGGTGCTCGGCGGCGACCTGGTGGTCGCCCAGAGCGCCACCGGCGCCACCACCTCGGTGGACAAGGCGACCGACGCCGCGATCACGCTGGCCGGCACCACCGCGGTGAAG
The DNA here is from genome assembly GCF_045039895.1 of Streptomyces sp. NBC_01190. Lineage (NCBI taxonomy): Bacteria > Bacillati > Actinomycetota > Actinomycetes > Kitasatosporales > Streptomycetaceae > Streptomyces > Streptomyces sp. NBC_01190. Next base: position 5,969,294 of record NZ_CP108580.1, on the reverse strand, counting down.
AGCGCCGATTCCGCCAAGTCCGCCGCCCTGACGGCCGCGAAGGCGGCGGGCGCCGCGAGCCCCTCGGCGACCGCGCCGCGCAAGGTGGTCTGGGCGGCGACCGGGGTACCGACCCTCGCCTGGGAATCGGTGGTCGGCGGCTTCCAGGACGACGGCACGCCGAACCAGCTGCACGTGATCACCGACGCCACCACCGGTGCCAAGCTGTACCAGTACCAGGGCATCGAGACCAGCGTGGGCAACAGCGAGTACAGCGGCCAGGTCAGCATCACCACGACCAAGTCCGGCTCCACGTACAACCTGACGGACGGCACCCGCGGCGGGCACAGCACGTACAACCTGAACCACGCGACCTCCGGCAAGGGCACCCTCTTCACCGACGCCGACGACGTGTGGGGCGACGGCAACGGGGCCACCGCGCAGACCGCCGGTGTGGACGCGGCCTACGGCGCCCAGGAGACCTGGGACTTCTACAAGAACACCTTCGGCCGCAACGGCATAGCCGACGACGGGCGCGCGGCGTACTCCAGCACGCACTACGGCAACAACTACGTGAACGCGTTCTGGGACGACAGCTGCTTCTGCATGACCTACGGCGACGGCAGCGGCAACACCCACCCGCTGACCGCCATCGACGTGGCCGGCCACGAGATGAGCCACGGCGTCACCGCCAACTCCGCGGGCCTGAACTACTCCGGTGAGTCCGGCGGCCTCAACGAGGCCACCTCCGACATCTTCGGCACCGGCGTCGAGTTCTACGCGAGCAACCCGACCGACGTCGGCGACTACCTCATCGGCGAGAAGATCAACATCAACGGCGACGGATCGCCGCTGCGCTACATGGACAAGCCGAGCAAGGACGGGGCGTCGAAGGACAACTGGTCCTCCAGCCTCGGCGGCCTCGACGTGCACTACTCCTCCGGTCCGGCCAACCACTTCTTCTACCTGCTCTCCGAGGGCAGCGGCGCCAAGACCATCAACGGTGTGAGCTACAACAGCCCGACCGCTGACAACCTGTCGGTGCCGGGCATCGGCCGGGACAACGCGCTCAAGCTCTGGTACAAGTCGCTCACCGAGCGCTTCACCTCCACCACCAACTACGCGTCGGCGCGTACCCAGTCGCTCCAGGCGGCGGCGGACCTGTGGGGCGCGGGCAGCGCCACCTACAACACGGTCGCCAACACCTGGGCCGCGATCGCGGTCGGCAGCCGGGTCAGCACCCCGACCGGCGTCACCGTCACCAACCCGGGCGCCAAGTCCTCCGTGGTGAACACGGCGGCCAGCCTCCAGATCCAGGCGAGCAGCACCAACGGCGGCTCCCTGACGTACTCCGCCACCGGCCTGCCGACCGGTCTGTCGATCAGCGCCTCCTCCGGTCTGATCTCCGGCACCCCGACGACGGCCGGCACCTACAGCGTGACCGTGACGGCCAAGGACTCGACCAACGCCAGCGGCTCGGCCTCCTTCACCTGGACCGTCAGCACCAGCGGCGGTGGCGGTGGCTGCACCGCGGGGCAGCTGCTGGCCAACCCGGGCTTCGAGAGCGGCGCCACCTCCTGGACCCAGTCCTCCGGCGTCATCGACAACAGCACCGGCGCCCCGGCCCACAGCGGCTCCTACAAGGCCTGGCTCGACGGTTACGGGACCACCCACACCGACACCCTGTCCCAGTCGGTGACCATCCCCTCCACCTGCACCAGCGCCACCTTCACCTACTACCTGTCGATCACCACGGCGGAGACCAGCACCACCACCGCCTACGACAAGCTGACCGTCCAGGCCGGCAGCACCACCCTGGCCAGCTACTCCAACATCAACAAGAGCAGCGGCTACGTCCAGCACTCGATCGACCTCACCCCCTACAAGGGCACCACGGTCACCCTGAAGTTCACCGGCACCGAGGACTCCAGCCTCCAGACCTCCTTCCTGGTGGACGACACCGCGGTCAACGTCAGCTGACCCGCTCACTGATCGCCCCGCTGGTCACTGTGCTCACCTGATCGGCGGAAACGACCCGGGCCGGCGCCCCCACCGCCGGCCCGGGTCTTCGGTTTTTTACCTTTTTACTACGGTGTGGGATGAACATTTCTGCCGTTTCAGATCCGTACAGTGCGGATCTGGACACACCTGCCCCACCAGTAGGAGATGGATATGGCAACCGGAACCGTGAAGTGGTTCAACTCGGAAAAGGGCTTCGGCTTCATCGAGCAGGACGGCGGCGGCTCCGACGTCTTCGCGCACTACTCCAACATCCTGTCGCAGGGTTACCGCGAGCTGCTCGAAGGTCAGAAGGTCGAGTTCGAGATCACCCAGGGCCAGAAGGGCCCGCAGGCGGAGAACATCCGCCAGATGGGCTGAGCCACCACGGAAAGGCGGCAGGCCCGCACCGGTCCGGTGCGGGCCTGCCGTCGGCTCCAGCCGACCGAGCCGACCGAGCCGAATCTGCCGACCGAGCCTCGTCTGCCGGCTCGGCCTGCCAAGCGGGCGGTTCTAGCGCAGCACCCCCGCCGTCATCCCCTCCGCCTCGGCCGGCACCGCCACCAGGCCCAGCTCGGCCGGGGTGGCCAGCAGGGGGTGGGACGGCAGCACCCGGACGGTGTAGCCGAAGGCGCCGGTGCGGTCCAGCGTGAGCTGGCCCTCGAAGTGGACGCGTCCGGTGGTATCCGGGGCGCCCGCCGGCTTGAGGGACAGGGCGGTCGGCGCGGTCAGCCGGTCGGCCGCGTCCACCGGTCCCGCCAGCAACTGGACATCGACGTCGGCCGGGTCGAGGCCGCCCAGGGACACCTGGGCCCGCAGCGTGAGGGTGGAGCCCAGCTCCGGGGTGCCCTCGTCCGCCTGGCCGGTCTCCACATGCTCGACCGACACCTGCGGCCACTGCTCGCGCAGCCGCTTCTTCCAGCCCGCCAGCTCGGCCGCCGCGGCCCCCTGTATGGCGCGGTGCGAGCGGGCGGCGGGCGCGTACAGCTCGTTGACGTAGTCGCGCACCATCCGGCCGGCCAGCACCTTGGGGCCGAGCGTGGTCAGGGTGTGCCGGACCATCTCGATCCAGCGCTGCGGGACCGACTCCCGGGTGTGGTCGTAGAAGCGCGGCGCGACCTGGTTCTCCAGCAGCTCGTAGAGGGCGGTGGCCTCGATCTGGTCGCGCCGGTCCTCGTCGGTCAGGCCGTCGGCAGTGGGGATCGCCCAGCCGTTGTCACCGTCGAACCACTCGTCCCACCAGCCGTCGAGCACCGACAGATTGAGGCAGCCGTTGAGGGCGGCCTTCATCCCCGAGGTGCCGCAGGCCTCCAGCGGGCGCAGCGGGTTGTTGAGCCAGACGTCGCAGCCCGGGTAGAGCAGCCGCGCCATCCGCATGTCGTAGTCCGGGAGGAAGACGATGCGGTGCCTGACCCGGGGGTCGTCGGTGAACCGCACCAGTTCCTGCACCAGCCGCTTGCCGCCGTCGTCGGCCGGGTGGGCCTTGCCGGCCACCACGATCTGGATCGGCCGCTCCGGGTGCAGCAGCAGGCTCCGCAGCCGGTCCTGGTCGCGCAGCATCAGGGTGAGCCGCTTGTACGACGGGACACGGCGGGCGAAGCCGATGGTGAGCACGTCCGGATCGAGCACGCTGTCGGTCCAGCCGAGCTCGGCCTCGCCCGCGCCGCGCTGCCGCCAGGAGTCGCGCAGCCGGCGGCGTACGTCCGCCACGAGCTGTTCGCGCAGCTCGCGCCGCAGCTCCCAGATGGCGGCGTCCGGGATGTCGGCGACCGCCTCCCAGCGGTCGGCGCCGCCGACGATCATGGCGTCCTCGGCGGCCTGCGCACCGGCGTGCCGGGCGGCGAGCCGCTGCACCTCCGGGGCCACCCAGGTCGGCGCGTGCACCCCGTTGGTGATCGAGGTGATCGGCACGTCCTCGGGGTCGAAGCCCGGCCACAGGCCGGCGAACATCTCCCGGCTGACCGCGCCGTGCAGGGTGGAGACGCCGTTGGCGCGCTGGGCGAGCCGCAGGCCCATGACGGCCATGTTGAAGAGGCCGGGGTCGCCGCCGGGGTAGGTCTCCCGGCCGAGTTCGAGGATCCGGCCGATGTCCACACCGGGCAGTTCCGCGTCGTCGCCGAGATGCCGGCCGATGAGTTCGTGGTCGAAGCGGTCGATACCGGCGGGAACGGGGGTATGAGTGGTGAACAAGGTGCCGGCCCGGACCGCTTCCAGGGCCGCGTCGAAATCAAGACCGTCAAGGGAGAGTTCCCTTATGCGTTCGAGACCGAGGAAGCCGGCGTGGCCCTCGTTGGTGTGGAAGACCTCGGGCGCCGGGTGGCCGGTGATACGGCAGTAGGTGCGGACGGCGCGGACACCGCCGATGCCCAGCAGCATCTCCTGGAGCAGCCGGTGCTCGCTGCCGCCGCCGTAGAGCCGGTCGGTGACATCGCGCTCGGCCGGCTGGTTGCTCTCGACATCGGAGTCGAGCAGCAGCAGCGGGACCCGCCCGACCTGGGCTTTCCAGATCTGGGCATGGAGAGTGCGACCGCCGGGCAGGGTCAAGGTGACCTCGGCGGGTGTGCCGTCCTCCTCGCGCAGCGGGGTGACCGGCAAGGAGTTGGGGTCGAGGACGGGGTACTGCTCCTGCTGCCAGCCCTCCCTGGAGAGGGTCTGGCGGAAGTAGCCGTGCCGGTAGAGCAGGCCGACACCGATCAGCGGTACGCCGAGGTCGCTGGCTGCCTTGAGGTGGTCTCCGGCAAGGATGCCCAGGCCGCCGCTGTACTGCGGCAGGGCGAAGGTGATACCGAACTCAGGGGAGAAGTAGGCGATGGACGTGGGCAGGTCGGTCTGTTCTTGGTACCAGCGGGGGTTGGAGGTGTAGTCGGCCAGATCCTCGCGGACGGCGGCCAGCCGGCGCAGGAAGCGGCGGTCCGCGGCGAGTGCCGTGAGCCGTTCTTTGGAGACCGTGCCGAGCAGCCGTACCGGGTCGCCCTGGGCGGCCCGCCAGCCTTCCGGATGGACACTGCGGAAGAGTTCCCTGGTCTCCTGATGCCATGACCAGCGTAGGTTCTGGGCCAGTTCCTCCAGGGGCCGCAATGGTTCCGGTAGGACGGTGCGCACGGTGAATCGACGGATTGCCTTCACAGGTTGACCGTAACTCTGTTGGAGGGGGCCTCGGGACCGATCACCGCGATCCGATGGTTCAAACGCTCGAACGGCGGCTCACGGAAGCGATGGGCGCACCCACCGCGCGCTCCCGAAACCGTGTCGGCGCATGCGTTCACCGCACTGGTGCGGGGCAGGCTCGTTTGCGTGACCCCGCTCACAGATCCACATGAGTGAACGCGCAGAATTGCGATCGAGCGGGTAGGCCGGTCAGTCGGGTCCGTTCCGCCAAGAACAGTTAAAAAGAGCGTGGGGCGTCGTCTCTGCCCCGTTCTCGGAGCCGTACCAGGATCAACCGAGCGCCATGCTGAGCGTCGTGCTGAGCGTCGCCCCGAGCGCCCACACGCACCGCCCACACGCACCGCCAGCACGTCACCCCGAACGCCAGCCAGCCCCACCGAGCCCCAACCGAGTGATCGAATCCCCATATGCCGCTAATCTTCCTAATATCACGAGCTGTACAGGTGAGGCCATGATCGGTCGTATTCCCGTTGTCGATGTCCACCCGGTCGTGGACTGCGGCCGCCGCCCGGCGAAGGCGGTGGCCGGCGAGACCTTCGAGGTGACCGCCACCGTGTTCCGGGAGGGACACGACGCGGTGGCCGCCAATGTGGTGCTCCGCGACCCGGCCGGCCGGCCCGGTCCTTTCACCCCGATGCGCCCGCTGGCCCCGGGTACCGACCGGTGGGGCGCCCGGGTCACGCCGGCCACCGAGGGTCACTGGACGTATGCCGTCGAGGGCTGGTCCGACCCGGTCGCGACCTGGCGGCACACCGCGGGCATCAAGATCCCGGCCGGTATCGACACCGAACTGGTGCTCGCAGAGGGCGCCCGGCTCCATGAGCGGGCCGCCGCGGGCGTGCCCAAGGGCGACGGGCGGGCGGTGGTGCTCGCCGCCGTGGACGCGCTGCGCGACGAGGGCCGGCCGGCCTCCGCCCGGCACGCGGCGGCGCTGGCCCCGGACGTGGTGGCGGTCCTCGACCGCTTCCCGCTGCGGGAGCTGGTGAGCGCCTCGCGTCCGCTGCCGTTGCTGGTCGAGCGGGAGCGGGCGCTGTTCGGCTCCTGGTACGAGCTCTTCCCGCGCTCGGAGGGCGCGGTGGTCGAGCCGGGCCGCCCACCGCGCTCCGGCACCTTCCGCACCGCCGCGGAGCGGCTGCCGGCGGTCGCCGCGATGGGCTTCGACGTGGTGTACCTGCCGCCGATCCACCCGATCGGCACGGCCTTCCGCAAGGGCCCCAACAACAGTCTGTCGGCGGGTCCCGACGATGTCGGCTCGCCGTGGGCGATCGGCTCCCCCGAGGGCGGGCACGACGCGGTCCACCCCGATCTGGGCACCATCGACGACTTCGACCACTTCGTGGCGCGCGCCCGCCAACTGCGCCTGGAGGTGGCGCTGGACTTCGCCCTCCAGTGCTCCCCCGACCACCCCTGGGTGGGCAAGCACCCCGAGTGGTTCGCGCACCGCGCGGACGGCACCATCGCGTACGCCGAGAACCCGCCCAAGAAGTACCAGGACATCTACCCCATCGCCTTCGACGAGGACTTCGCCGGGCTGGTGCGGGAGACGCTGCGCGTGCTGCGGCACTGGATGGCGCACGGCGTCCGGATCTTCCGGGTGGACAATCCGCACACCAAGCCGGTGGTGTTCTGGGAGAAGGTGATCGGCGACATCAATCGCACCGACCCCGATGTGATCTTCCTCGCAGAGGCGTTCACCCGCCCGGCGATGATGAGCACGCTGGGGAAGATCGGCTTCCAGCAGTCCTACACGTACTTCACGTGGCGTAATGACAAAGCGGAACTGACTGACTACATGCTGGAGTTGAGCAGGGAGACGGCAGGCTGGATGCGGCCGAACTTCTTCGTCAACACCCCTGACATCCTCCATGCCTACCTGCAGAACGGCGGCCGTCCCGCGTTCGAGACCCGGGCCGTGCTCGCCGCCACCCTCTCCCCCAGCTGGGGGGTGTACGCGGGGTTCGAGCTGTGCGAGGCGGCCCCCGCCAAGCCGGGCAGCGAGGAGTACCTCGACTCGGAGAAATACGAGCTGCGGCCGCGCGACTGGGCGGCAGCCGAGGCCGAAGGGCGCTCACTGGCGCCCTTGATCAGTAAGCTCAACCAGCTCCGCCGTCGTCATCCGGCGCTGCGGCAGCTACGGGACATCACGTTCCACCACGTGGACAACGACGCGCTGCTGGCCTACTCCAAGCGGCGTGACGACGACGTCGTACTGGTGGTCGTCAACCTGGACCCGTTCCACACCCAGGAGGCGACCCTGTCGTTGAACATGCCAGAACTCGGCCTCTCCTGGCACGAGTCGTTCCCGGTGCGCGACGAGCTCACCGGCGAGACCTACCACTGGGGCAGGGACAACTATGTGCGCCTTGAGCCGGGCCACGCGCCCGCGCACGTGCTGTCACTGCGACCGTCTCCATCGATCGGAGGGTCACTCAGTTGATCGTCAACGAACCCGTCCCTGATACCTTCGAGGACACACCGGCAAAGGACCGAGATCCCGACTGGTTCAAACGGGCGGTGTTCTACGAAGTCCTCGTCCGCTCCTTCCAGGACAGCAATGGCGATGGAGTCGGCGACCTGAAGGGAATCACCGCCAAACTCGACTATCTGCAATGGCTGGGCGTCGACTGCCTCTGGCTGCCGCCGTTCTTCGCCTCCCCGCTGCGGGACGGCGGTTACGACGTCTCCGACTACACGGCGGTACTGCCGGAATTCGGTGACCTGGCCGACTTCGTCGAATTCGTGGACGCCGCGCACCAGCGCGGCATGCGCGTGATCATCGACTTCGTCATGAACCACACCAGTGACCAGCACGAGTGGTTCCAGCAATCCCGCAGCGACCCGACCGGGCCGTACGGCGACTACTACACCTGGGCCGACGACGACAAGCAGTTCCCCGACGCCCGGATCATCTTCGTCGACACCGAGACGTCCAACTGGACGTTCGACCCGGTCCGCAAGCAGTACTACTGGCACCGCTTCTTCTCCCACCAGCCGGACCTCAACTATGAGAACCCGCAGGTGCAGGAGGAGATCCTGGCCGCGCTGCGCTTCTGGCTCGACCTCGGCATCGACGGCTTCCGCCTCGACGCGGTCCCGTACCTCTACCAGCAGGAGGGCACCAACTGCGAGAACCTGCCCAGGACCCACGGCTTTCTGGCCCGGGTCAGGGCGGAGATCGACGCGCACTACCCGGACACCGTGCTGCTGGCCGAGGCCAATCAGTGGCCCGAGGACGTCGTCGACTACTTCGGCGACTTCCAGAAGGGCGGTGACGAATGCCATATGGCGTTCCACTTCCCGGTGATGCCGCGCATCTTCATGGCGGTGCGCCGGGAGTCGCGCTATCCGGTCTCCGAAGTGCTGGCCAAGACCCCGGCGATCCCGGCGGGCTGCCAGTGGGGGATCTTCCTGCGGAACCATGACGAGCTGACCCTCGAAATGGTCACCGACGAGGAACGCGACTACATGTACGCGGAGTACGCCAAGGATCCCCGGATGCGGGCCAATATCGGGATCCGCCGCCGGCTGGCCCCGCTGCTGGACAACGACCGCAACCAGATCGAGCTCTTCACCGCGCTGCTGCTGTCGCTGCCCGGTTCACCGATCCTCTATTACGGGGACGAGATCGGCATGGGCGACAACATCTGGCTCGGTGACCGGGACGGTGTGCGCACGCCCATGCAGTGGACGCCGGACCGCAACGCCGGCTTCTCGTCGAGCGACCCCGGCCGGCTCTTCCTGCCGACCATCATGGACCCGGTCTACGGGTATCAGGTCACCAATGTCGAGGCACAGATGAGCTCTCCCAGCTCGCTGCTGCACTGGACCCGGCGGATGATCGAGATCCGCAAGCAGAACCGGGCCTTCGGGCTCGGCTCGTTCACCGAGCTGCCGTCGAGCAACCCGGCCGTCCTCGCCTTCCTCCGGGAGGACGGTGACGACCTGGTGCTCTGTGTGAACAACTTCTCCCGATTCGCCCAGCCCACCGAACTGGATCTCCAGCAATTCGCGGGACGCCATCCGGTGGAGCTGATCGGCGGGGTACGCTTCCCCGCGATCGGCCAACTGCCGTACCTGCTGACCTTGGCAGGACACGGTTTCTACTGGTTCCGGCTGCGCCGGGACCAGGTCTGACGAGGGGGGGCCGGGGCGCCCGGCCCCCCGCGTGCCCGAGGTGCGGGCACGACTGACCTTTGGCAGGATCCAGAGGTATTCAGAAGTACCCCTCCAGCAGCCCGTACGGCGGTTTCCTGTCACCCGCCCGGGGCAGGCTCCCCCGTGTCGCCGGACAGCCCGCACCCGCCATCCGGGAGGCTGGCGCCCCCGCCGCTCGCAGAAGCGGCCGGGTGCGCGATCCACCGGGGAAAGGACCGTCATGTCGGACACCTCCTGGACCCGTGTCCCCCCTGCCTCGCCGGCTCATTCGGCGGGCCCCGACACGCCGCAGACCGCGCCGCCCGCCGAGCACCCCGAGCCCGCCGGGCCCACCGGGCTCGGTGAAGCCACCGACCGGGCCGGCACTGGCGACAGCGCCGCCGGCGCCGGCGGTTCGCCCCGGGCCGGGGGCGACGGTGCCGATAGGGCCGTGCCCCGCGATCCGGTGCCAGGACTGCTGCGTTCGCTCGATCCGCTGCTGCGCGCCTGGCTGCCCCGGCAGCGGTGGTTCGCCGGGAAGGGCCTGCCGATCGGCCGGCTCGGACTGGCCGCCGCCACCGAGTTGGTGGCGCCCGGCGGCCGGCTCGGACCGCTGGGCCTGTGCCACGTCCTGATCGACGTCGAACAGCCGGGCCGGCCCACCGACTGCTACCAACTGCTGTTGGGCGCACACCCACTGTTGCCGTCGTCACTGGCCCGCGCCGCCCTCGGTCCCGCCGTCGGAGGCCCTTACGACGGGCTGACGCTCTACGACGCCCCGCACGATCCCCGGCTCACCTCGCTGCTGCTGGAGCGGCTGCGGAGCAACGGCCGGATCGGCCGGCTGCGCTTCAGCACCGAGCCGACCGCCGAGTTCCCGCCGGGGCTGACCCCGCGGATCTCCACCGCCGAGCAGTCCAACACCTCGGTGGTGTACGGCGACACCTACATCCTCAAGCTCTTCCGCCGGGTCTCCCCCGGCACCAACCCGGACTTGGAGCTGTCGCTGGCGCTGGCCAGGGCGGGCTCACGGCGGGTGGCGGAACCGGTGGCGTGGTTCGAGGCGCTGAACTCCCCAGACGCCCCGGACACCCTGGACAGCGAAGACAGTGTCGTCCCGGTCGACGCGGCCGACTCCGCCGACTCCGCCGACGCGTCCACCGGCAACTCCGCAGGCAACTCATCCGCCGCGCCCGCCGCCCCGGACGCCGACGGACCCGCGGCCGAGAGCGCGCGGGACGCTCCCGCCGGTCCCGCCGATGACGCGGATCACCCGGATCAGGCCGGTCAGACCGACCGTGTGCGCCCCCCGGCGGCCGAGCCGGTCACCCTCGGCGTGCTGCAACGCTTCCTGCCGGGATCCGCCGACGGCTGGACGCTCGCCACCGACTCGGTCGCCGAGGACGGTGACTTCAGCGCCGACGCGGCCGCCCTGGGCCGGGCCACCGCCGAGGTGCACCGCTCGCTCGCCGAGGCGCTGCCCGTGCAGCGGCTGGACGGCGCCGCGCTGGAACGTATCGCCTCCGCCATGGCACGGCGGCTGGACGAGACCGCGGTCGAGGTGCCCGCGATACGGCCCTACGCCGACGCCCTGCGCGCCGCCTTCGACGACTTGGCCAAGCTGGGCGCCCGCAGCGGCGCCGCGGACGGCCCGGCCGGCCCGGCGGACCAGGGCGAGGGCGTGCTCGCCCAGCGCATCCACGGCGACCTGCACCTCGGGCAGGCGCTGCGCGGCCCCGACGGGGCCTGGGTGCTGATCGACTTCGAGGGCGAACCGGCCCGGCCGCTCGCCGAGCGCCGCCGCCCCGCCCCGCCGGTCCAGGACGTGGCCGGCATGCTCCGCTCCTTCGACTACGCGGCGCACCACAGCGGCAACGGTCCGTGGGCGGCCCGCCACCGCGCCGCCTTCTGCGCGGGATACGCCGAGGTGTCCGGCGTCGATCCGCGGGAACAACCGATTTTGATACGGGCCTTCGAGACGGACAAGGCGGTCTACGAGGCCCGCTACGAAGCCAGGCACCGCCCCGCCTGGCTGCCCATCCCGCTGTCCGCGCTCGCCCGCCTGGCCACATCGGCGGTATGAAGAGGTGGACGCGGCCCGCACCCGCCCGACCTGCCCTACCCGTCTGAGGAGATCCCGACCGTGACCGCGCCCGACGCACCACAGGACCGTTCCACCCCCCAGGCCGCCGCCGAGCGGCGGGCGCCATCGGGTTCGCTGCCGGAGGCCGCCGCCCGCGGATACCACGCGAGCACCCCGCATCCGGGCGCCTCGGGCACGGCCCCCGGGCCGGCGGCGGACACCGGGGCTCCGGGCGGCGCGGCGGCAGCGGCGGGTGGGCGTCCGGTGTCCGGTGACGCCGCGGGCGCGGACCCGGCCACCGCCGCGGCCGAGGGGCCGTCGGAGCGTCCGGCCGGCCACCACGAGGCCGGGGTCCCGGCCGGGGGCGACAGCCACTCCGCCGCCCCGGATCTGGACGAGGGCGAACGGTGGCGGCTGCTGAACGGCACCCACCACAACCCGCACGGCGTGCTCGGCGCGCATCCGGTGTCCGGTGGGGTGCGGTTCCGGGCGCTGCGGCCGTTCGCCCGGTCGGTGGCGGTGGTGGCCGACGGACTGCGGGCCGAGCTGGCGGCCGAGGGCGACGGCCTGTTCTCGGCGCTGCTGCCGCTGTCGGCGGTCCCGGCGGACTACCGGCTGGCCGTGACATATGACGACGGCGAGCAGGTGGTCGACGATCCTTACCGCTTCCTGCCGACGCTCGGCGAGCTCGACCTGCATCTGATCGGCGAGGGCCGGCACGAGGAGCTGTGGAAGGCGCTCGGCTCGAATCCGATGACGCACGAGGGCGTGACCGGCACCCGGTTCGCGGTGTGGGCGCCCAACGCCCGCGGGGTGCGGCTCGCCGCCGACTTCAACTTCTGGGACGGCGCGGCCTTCCCGATGCGCTCGCTCGGCTCGTCCGGTGTGTGGGAGCTGTTCGTGCCCGGCATCGGCGCCGGCACCGCGTACAAGTACGAGATCACCCGCCCCGACGGCTCGCGCGGTACGAAGGCCGACCCGATGGCCCGCGCCACCGAGCAGCCGCCCGCCACCGCCTCGATCGTGACCGAGTCGTCGTATGTGTGGCAGGACGAGGCATGGATGGCGCGCCGCGCCGATGTCCCGGCCCACCAGGCGCCGTTCTCGGTCTACGAGGTGCATCTGGCCTCCTGGCGGCCGGGGTTGAGCTATCGCGAGCTGGCCGTGCAGCTTCCCGCCTATGTCTCCGAACTCGGCTTCACCCACGTGGAGTTGATGCCGGTCGCCGAGCACCCCTTCGGCGGTTCGTGGGGCTACCAGGTGACGTCGTACTACGCGCCGACGTCGCGGCTCGGCTCGCCGGACGACTTCCGCCACCTGGTCGACGCGCTGCACGCGGCCGGCATCGGCGTGATCATGGACTGGGTGCCGGCCCACTTCCCCAAGGACGAGTGGGCGCTGGCCCGCTTCGACGGGTTGCCGCTCTATGAGCCGGCCGATCCGCGCCGGGCCGAGCACCCGGACTGGGGCACCCTGGAGTTCGACTTCGGCCGGACCGAGGTGCGCAACTTCCTGGTCGCCAACGCCGTGTACTGGTGCGAGGAGTTCCACATCGACGGGCTGCGGGTCGACGCGGTCGCCTCGATGCTCTACCTCGACTACTCGCGCGAGGGCGGCGACTGGCTGCCCAACGAGTACGGCGGCCGGGAGAACCTGGACGCGGTCCGCTTCCTTCAGGAGATGAACGCGACCGTCTACCGGCGCTGCCCCGGCGTGGTCACCATCGCCGAGGAGTCCACCGCCTGGGACGGCGTGACCCGCGCCACCCACCATATCGGCCCGACCGGCTTCGGCGGTCTCGGCTTCGGCCTGAAGTGGAACATGGGCTGGATGCACGACTCGCTGGACTACATGGCGCACGAGCCGGTGCACCGCAGGTACCACCACGGCGAGATGACCTTCTCGATGGTGTACGCGTACAGCGAGAACTACGTACTGCCGATCTCGCACGACGAGGTGGTGCACGGCAAGGGCTCGCTGGTGAACAAGATGCCCGGCGACTGGTGGCAGCAGCGCGCCGGTCTCCGCGCCTATCTCGCCTTCATGTGGGCCCACCCCGGCAAGCAACTGCTCTTCATGGGCCAGGAGTTCGCCCAGGGCGCCGAGTGGTCGCACGAGACCGGCCCCGACTGGTGGCTGCTGGACGAGACGTACGCGGCGGCGGGCGACCACCGCGGTGTGCGCGATCTGGTGCGCGATCTCAACCAGGTCTACGGCGCCACCCCGGCGCTGTGGCAGCGCGACACCGACCCGGCCGGCTTCGCCTGGGTCGACGGCGCCGCCGCGGAGGACAACACCTTCTCCTTCCTCCGCTACGACGCGGACGGCCACGTGCTGCTGGCCGTCAGCAACTTCGCCCCGGTGGTGCGCGAGGGCTACCGGTTCGGCGTCCCGGAGGGCGAGTGGACCGAGGTGCTCAACACCGACGAGGCCCGCTACGGCGGCAGCGGCGTCTCCTCGGGCGGCCCGGTCAAGAGCGAGCCCGCCCCTGCCCACGGCCGTCCGCACAGCATCGCGATCACGCTGCCGCCGCTGGCGACGCTCTGGCTGCGCCAGAACGTCTAGATGGCCGGCCCCCCGTCCGGGCGGCCGGTTCCGCGGGGCCACGGCGGTGTGCGGGGGCCGGTGACCGGCCCCCGCACACCGGCCAGAATCGGTGCCTCAGAAGACCGACTCCGCCTCCTGCATCCGGTCCTCGGGGACGGTCTTGAGGTGGGTGACCGCGTCGGCGAGCGGGACCGTGGTGATCCGGGTGCCGTGCAGCGCGGTCATATGGCCGAAGTCGCCCTTGTGGGCGGCTTCCACCGCGTGCCAGCCGAAGCGGTTGGCGAGCACCCGGTCGTAGGCGGTCGGGACGCCGCCGCGCTGGACATGGCCGAGGATGACCGGACGGGCCTCCTTGCCGAGCCGGATCTCGAGTTCGCGGGCGAGGGTGGTGCCGATGCCGGCGAAGCGCTCATGGCCGTACTTGTCGATCTCCCCGACGCCGTACTCCATGGTGCCCTTCGCCGGGTGGGCGCCCTCGGCCACGCAGATGACGGCGAACTTCTTGCCGCGGGCGAAGCGTTCCTCGATCATCTTGACCAAGTCGTCCGGGTCGAAGGGCCGTTCGGGGACGCAGGTGCCGTGGGCGCCGGAGGCCATCCCGGCCTCCAGGGCGATCCAGCCGGCGTGCCGGCCCATCACCTCGACCACCATGACGCGTTGATGGGACTCGGCGGTGGTCTTCAGCCGGTCGATGGCCTCGGTGGCGACGGTGACCGCGGTGTCGAAGCCGAAGGTGCGGTCGGTGCCGTTGATGTCGTTGTCGATGGTCTTGGGTACGCCCACCACCGGCATACCCGACTCCGACAGCATCCGGGCGGCGGTCAGCGTGCCCTCGCCGCCGATCGGGATGAGCACGTCGATGCCGTACTGGGCGCACAGCTCGTCGGCGTTGTCGGCGGCCTCGCGCAGCCGGGCCCGCTCCAGCCGGGCCGAGCCCAGGATGGTGCCGCCGCGGGCGAGGATGCCGCTGACGGAGTTGAGGTCCAGATTGCGGAAGCGGCCTTCCAGCAGCCCGACGAAGCCGTCCTCGAAGCCGATGACCTCGTCGCCGTGGAAGGTGATCGCGCGGTGCACGACGGACCTGATGACGGCGTTCAGTCCGGGGCAGTCGCCGCCCGCGGTGAGCACTCCGATGCGCATGGGATGGTGTCTCCAAAAGAGGTGCGGGTGGGTCGGCGGGCGCCGCTCACGGACGGGGCGTGGTTCGACTCTTTCTACGGTGACTTCGGCACCAGCGTGCACTCGGTGATCCGCCCGGCGAGATAGTCGTCCACATTTCGGACGCTCGTCGCGACGATCTCCTCGATCACGTCCAGCGTGAAGTACGCCTGGTGAAAAGTGAGCAGAACGCGGGAGAAGGTCAGCAGCCGGGCCAGTGTCTCCTCGGTCATGACCTCCAGTGACTCCTCGTGGAAGAAGACGCCTTCCTGTTCTTCGTACACATCCATCCCGACCCCGCCGAGCCGGCCCTCGCCCAGCGCCTCGATCAGCGCGGTGGAGTCGATCAGGGCGCCGCGGCCGGTGTTGACCAGGATCACGTCGTCCCTCATCCCGGCGAGTCTGCGCGCGTCGACCAGATGGTGGGTGGACGGCATCAGCGGCACATGGAGACTGATCACGTCGGCCTCGCGGCACAGCCGGTCCAGTTCGACGTACTCCATGCCGAGCTCTTCGCACCCGGGGTTCACCGCGATGTCCCAGCCGAGCAGCCGCATCCCGTAGCCCCGGCCGATCGCGGCGAAGGCGGTGCCGATCCGGCCGGTGCCGATCACGCCGACGGTGCGGCCGTGCAGATCGCGGCCGAGCAGTCCGTCCAGCCGCGGGTCGAGGTCGTGGCTGCGCCGGTCGGCCCGGGTGATCCGGCGGTTGAGCGCGGTCGCCAGGGTCCAGGCGAATTCGGCCACCGCGTGCGGAGGGTAGGCGGCGACCCGGGCGACGGTGAGGCCGAGCCGTTCGGCGTGGTCGAGGTCGATGTTGTTGTAGCCGGTGGACCGCTGGGTGATCAGCCGGGTGCCGCCGCGCACCAGCGCTTCGAGCACCGGGGCGTCCAGCGTCGCGTTGACACTGGTGCAGACCGCCTCGTAGCCGACGGCGAGCGGCACCGTGTCGGCGGTGAGGAAGGGTTCGAGGCAGCGGACGGTGTGGCGCGGGGCGAAGGCCCGCTCCAGCAGGGGCCGCTCGTCCCGCCGTACACCGGTCGCAAGGATGTCCACCGCACCGTCCCTCTTCCGCGCTTGTGCCGCGCTTCCTACCGTGCCGTTCCCCGCTGTTATCCGCTCATCAACGGTTATCCGCTGTTATCAGCCGCCATCCACTGATATCCACCGTCCCTTCGCTTGTTGTTCACCCTACGTGCACGGTGTGGTGCCGACATCCGCAGAGCGACGGGGCCGCCGGGCGCCGCCCGGCTCGGTACATCACATTTTCCTGCCGCGCGCCACCTCGGCGGGCATCAGCCGGGTCCGCACGTTAGCGTCGTAGGTGCGTACACCCGTACGCGCACGGCTGCCGCCGGCAGGCGGACCAGGCAGGAGAAACGGAGCACAAGGGTGACGCGCAGCGTCTATGTCACGGGGATCGGCCGAGGTGACGGCCGCCAGGTCGTGGAGCTGGGGGTGATGGAGCTGCTGACCCGGCAGGTGGACCGGGTCGGCGTCTACCGGCCGCTGGTGCACGACACCCCTGACCGTATCTTCGAGCTGCTGCGCGGCCGCTACCGGCTCACCCAGGGCCTGGAGACGGTCTTCGGCATGGGGTACGAGGAGGCGGCGGCCCTCCAGGCGGAGCAGGGCCAGGACGCGCTGACCGCCCGGCTCGTCGAGGGCTATCTGCGGGTCGCCGAGTCGTACGACACGGTGCTGATCCTCGGCTCGGACTTCGCCGGCACCAACATCCCGGCGGAGCTGGGGGTGAACGCCCGGCTGGCCAATGAGTGCGGCGCGTCGGTCCTGGTGGTGATAGGGGGCCGGGAGCAGAGCGCGGAGTCGGTGGTCTCCGAGGTCCGCAACGCGCACCACGCGTACACCAACCTGGGCTGCGACGTGATCGCGATGATCGCCAACCGGGTGGATCCCTCGGAGGTGGCGGAGGCGGCCGAGCAGCTCCACCGCACCCCGGACGTACCGGTGTACGTGCTGCCGGACGAGCCGGCGCTGTCCGCGCCGACCGTCTCGCAGATCGTGGACCACCTGGGCGCCGAGGTGCTGCTGGGCGACGACGCGGGGCTCGCCAGGGACGCGATGGGGTTCGTCTTCGGCGGCGCGATGCTGCCGACCTTTCTGCCGGCGCTGACCCCGGGCTGCATGGTGGTGACGCCGGGTGACCGGGCCGATCTGATCATAGGGTCACTGGCGGCGCACTCGGCGGGCTCCCCGCCGATCGCCGGTGTGCTGCTGACCCTGGACGAGCGGCCCGGCCAGCACATCCTGAAGCTCGCCAACCGGCTGGCCCCGGGCACCCCGGTGCTCGCGGTCGCCGCCAGCTCCTTCCCGACCGCGGCCGACCTCTTCACGCTCGACGGCAAGCTCGGCGCCGGCGCCCCGCGCAAGGCGGAGACCGCGCTCGGCCTCTTCGAGACACATGTGGACACCGCCGAGCTGACCGAGCGGCTCTCGGTGGCCCGCTCCGAGCGGGTCACCCCGATGATGTTCGAGCACGCCCTGCTGGAGCGGGCCCGCGCCGACAAGCGGCGGATCGTGCTGCCGGAGGGCGCCGAGGAGCGCATCCTGCGGGCCGCCGAGGTGCTGCTGCGCCGCGGTGTCTGCGAGCTGACGCTGCTCGGCGAGGAGGACGTGATCCGCAAGAAGGCCGGCGACCTCGGCATCGTGCTCGACGACCCGGCCGTGTCGATCATCGACCCGCAGACCTCGCCGCTGCGCGACCGCTTCGCCGACCTCTACGCCAAGCTCCGCGCCCACAAGGGCATCTCCTACGAGCTGGCGTACGACGTGGTGGCGGACGTGTCCTACTTCGGCACCCTGATGGTGCAGGAGGGCCTCGCCGACGGCATGGTCTCCGGCGCCGTGCACTCCACGGCGGCCACCATCCGCCCGGCCTTCGAGATCATCAAGACGCGGCCGGACGCGGCCATCGTCTCCTCGGTGTTCTTCATGTGCCTGGCCGACAAGGTGCTGGTCTACGGCGACTGCGCGGTCAACCCGGACCCGAACGCCGAGCAGCTCGCCGACATCGCGGTCCAGGCGGCCGGCACGGCGGCCCGCTTCGACGTGCGGCCGCGGATCGCCATGCTGTCGTACTCCACCGGCACCTCGGGCAGCGGCGCCGACGTCGACAAGGTGCGGGCGGCCACCGAGCTGCTCCGCGAGCGGCGGCCCGACCTGCTGGTCGAGGGCCCGATCCAGTACGACGCGGCGGTGTCGCCCACGGTGGCCGCCGCCAAGCTGCCGGGCTCGGCGGTGGCCGGGCAGGCGACCGTGCTGATCTTCCCCGATCTGAACACCGGCAACAACACCTACAAGGCGGTCCAGCGCTCGGCCGGCGCGGTCGCCGTCGGCCCGGTCCTCCAGGGCCTGCGCAAGCCGGTCAACGACCTGTCCCGGGGCGCGCTGGTGCAGGACATCGTGAACACCGTGGCGATCACCGCGATCCAGGCGCAGGGAGAGACCTCGTGAGCGGCGGTACGCGGACGTCCGGCCCGGCGGCCACCCGGGTGCTGGTCATCAACTCCGGTTCCTCCTCGGTCAAGTACCAGTTGCTCGACATGGCCGACGACGAGCGGCTCGCCTCCGGTGTGGTGGAGCGGATCGGCGAGCCGGGCGGGGTCGCGGACCACATGGCGGCGCTGCGGCAGGTCTCCGCCGAGCTGGCGGAGCGGGGCCTCGGCCTCGATTCGCCCGAGCTGGCCGCGGTCGGCCACCGGGTGGTGCACGGCGGCACCCGCTTCACCGGCCCGACGCTGATCACCGATCAGGTGCTGGCCGGGATCGAGGAGCTCGTCCCGCTGGCGCCGCTGCACAACCCGGCGAACATCACCGGTATCAAGGTGACCCGCGAACTGCGCCCCGACCTCCCGCAGGTCGCGGTCTTCGACACCGCCTTCCACGCCACCATCCCGGAGGCCGCGCACCGGTACGCGATCGACGCGGCGACCGCCGACCGCTACGGGATCCGCCGCTACGGCTTCCACGGCACCTCGCACGCCTATGTCTCCCGGGCCGCCGCCGAACTGCTCGGCAAGGCGCCGGCCGAGGTCAACGTGATCGTGCTGCACCTGGGCAACGGCGCCTCGGCGTCGGCGGTCAGGGGCGGGGTGTGCGTGGACACCTCGATGGGCCTGACCCCGCTGGAGGGACTGGTGATGGGCACCAGGTCCGGCGACCTCGATCCGGCGGTGGTGTTCCATCTGGCGCGGGTGGCCGGCCTGGACATCGACGCGATCGACAGCCTGCTCAACAAGAAGTCGGGACTGCTGGGTCTGTGCGGTGTCAACGACATGCGGGAGATCGGCCACCGGATGGCCGCGGACGACGAGCGGGCCCAGCTGGCGTTCGATGTGTACGTGCACCGGCTGCGCCGCTATGTGGGCGCGTTCATGGCGGTTCTCGGCCGGGTGGACGCGGTGGTCTTCACCGCCGGGGTCGGCGAGAACTCGGCGGCGGTGCGGGCGGCGGCCATGGCGGGACTCGAGGGTTTCGGCATCGTCCTCGACCCGGAGCGCAACGCGGTGCGGGCGTCCGGAGCCCGTTTCGTGTCGGCGGATTCCAGCTCCGTGGCGGTGGCGGTGGTGCCCACGCAAGAGGAGCTTGAGATCGCTCGGGATACTTACGCATTGGCCCGAGGTTGACCGTCCCACGACCACGCAGCCCCAGAATATTCCGGAGTGGAACAAACCGATAGGATGCGCCCCATGCGCCGAGCCAAGATCGTCTGTACTCTGGGTCCCGCCGTCGACTCGTACGACCAGCTGAAGACGCTGGTCGAAGCCGGTATGAACGTCGCCCGACTGAACTTCAGCCATGGCAGCCACAGCGAGCACCAAGACCGCTACGAGCGGGTGCGGAAGGTCTCCGAGGAGACCGGCAAGGCGGTCGGCATCCTCGCCGACCTCCAGGGCCCCAAGATCCGTCTCGGCAAGTTCGCCGACGGTCCGGTGGAGCTTGTGTCGGGCGACGAGTTCGTCATCACCACCGACGAGGTCCCGGGTGACAAGACCATCTGCGGCACCACCTACAAGGGCCTGCCCGGCGATGTCTCCCAGGGCGACCCGATCCTGATCAACGACGGCAACGTGGCGCTGCGCGTCATCGAGGTCACCGGCTCCAGGGTCCGCACCCTGGTGGTCGAGGGCGGCGTGATCTCCGACCACAAGGGCATCAACCTGCCCGGCGCCTCGGTGAACGTGCCGGCCCTCTCCGAGAAGGACATCGAGGACCTGCGGTTCGCGCTGAACATGGGCGTCGACATGATCGCGCTCTCCTTCGTGCGCGACGCCAAGGACGTCCGGGACGTGCACCGCGTCATGGACGAGGAGGGCCGGCGGGTGCCGGTCATCGCCAAGGTGGAGAAGCCGCAGGCGGTGCAGAACATGGAGGGCGTCGTCGCGGCGTTCGACGCGGTGATGGTCGCCCGTGGCGACCTCGCCGTCGAGTACCCGCTGGAGCAGGTGCCGATCGTCCAGAAGCGGCTGGTCGAGATGTGCCGGCGCAACGCCAAGCCGGTGATCGTGGCGACCCAGATGATGGAGTCGATGATCACCAACTCCCGGCCCACCCGCGCCGAGGCGTCCGACGTCGCCAACGCGATCCTGGACGGCGCGGACGCGGTCATGCTCTCGGCCGAGTCCTCGGTCGGCAAGTACCCGATCGAGACGGTCAAGACGATGTCCCGCATCGTCGAGGCCGCCGAGGAGGACCTGCTGCGCCGCGGCCTCCAGCCGCTGGCCCCCGGCAAGAAGCCGCGCACCCAGGGCGGCGCGGTGGCCCGCGCCGCCGCCGAGCTGGGCGACTTCCTGGACGCCAAGTCCCTGGTGGCGTTCACCAAGTCCGGTGACACCGCCCGCCGGCTGGCCCGCTACCGGGTGCCGGAGCCGGTGCTCGCCTTCACCACCGACCCCGCGATCCGCAATCAGCTCGCGCTGACCTGGGGAGTGGAGTCCTTCGTGGTCGAGCACGTCAACACGACCGACGCGATGGTGGAGCTGGTCGACCGCGAGATGCTCAAGCTGTCCGAGTACGCCAAGGGCGACACCGTCATCATCACCGCCGGCTCCCCGCCCGGCGAGCCCGGCACCACCAACCTCGTCCGGGTCCACCACCTCGGTTCCTGAACGACCCGGCAGGCCACGGCACGGCCCGTGGTGGGGCCGGCCGGCAGCAGACGAAGGCGCCCGTCCCCGGGAAGCGGGAGGGCGCCTTCGGTCGTGGGCTGCGGTGCCGGCGGGTCAGGAGGCGGGCTGGTTCGGGGTGACCCGCATATTGCGGATGTGCAGGTCGCCGCCGAACTGACCGGCCTGGACCACGGTGGCGTCGGTGAAGAAGAGCACCGGCAGGGTGAGCGGCGGCGGCGCCTTCGGGGTGAAGGTGATCGGCACCAGGCCGAGCAGGTTGCCGCTGAGCGACTCGGTGTACATCGTCACGGTCCCGTTGCGGATGGTGGAGGTGCTGCCGGGGGCGGCGTCCACATGGGTCGTGGTGCCGTCGGGTCCCTGGACCACCTGCTGGAGGTCGCCGATGTCGATACCGGTCGCGGTGAACTTCATCACCGGCTTGACGTTGCCGCTCCAGGTACGGACCTGCACGATGCCGTCGTATTCGAGGCCGTAGAGCGTGAGCAGGCTGCTCTTGAGGGTCCACGGCTGGTCGGGCAGCAGGGGTATGCCGCCCTCGGTCTTGGCGTCGGCGAGCGCCTTGGCGTCATAGGTGGGGCAGGGGTACGGCTCCTTGCCGCCGGATCCGCCGGATCCGCCAGCATCCGTCGTACCGGAGGCTGAGGGTGAGGCCGCCGGGGAAGGCGCCCCGGCCGTCAGGTCCTTGAGGGCCTTCGAGGCGGTGTGCGCGGCTCCGTCCACGCCGCCCTTGACCGCACCGCCCCCGGTGCCCGCGGAGCCCTTGGTGGCCCCACTGGAGGGCTTCACGGGGGGCACGGTGGATCCGGTGCCCGACGACGCCGGAGCGGTCGACGCGGGCGGCGGCGTCGTGGCGGGCGGCGTGGTGGGCGTGGCGCTGGGCGTGGCGCCCGGCTTGTGCCCGCCGAGCAGCCCGCCCAGCAGATCGCCGAGGCCCAGCGGGTCCAGCGGGTCGGTGGACCGCCGGGGAGTCGGCGTGGGCGCCGGGGCGGTGGTCGCCGGGGGCTTCGGCAGGACCTTGGTCACCGGGTCGGCGGACTTCGCCGGGGCGGCGGGGCTGACCGTCGGATCGGGGCGGACCGTGCCCGTGCCGCCCGTTTTGCCGCCCGTGGTGCCGCCCTTCGCGCCGTCCGCCGTCGTGCCGTCCCCGGCGCCCTGGGGACCGTCGCCGGTCGGATCCGCGGTGGGGGTGGCGGCGGGCGTGGCCGAACCCGCGCCGTCCGGCTCGCCCTTGGCGCCGTCGCCGTGTCCGGCGGCGGTGTCCGTGGCCGTGGGCGTCGCCGACCGGGTGACGCAGGGGCCCGCCGCGAAGGGGCCGGCCGACCGCTCGTCGGCCTGGGCGAGATGCGGTGTCATCCCCATGCCCATCAGCACCGCGGTGGGCATGGCGGCCAGCGCGACCGCCTTCCCGGCGGGCATGTGCAGCTTGGTCAGCAGCGACTTGCGGGGGGCGGCGTGACGCGGCCCCGAGGTCGCCCTGTCAGCGGGTCCGCCGGCCCCCGCACGGCGGGCCGGCTGGGTCTCGGTCTCGTCACCCGGCACGGTTCCCCCCGTTCTGGTCGGCGGTCTCTTCCTCCGGCCGGACACCGGTCAGCACCGGCTCGGGCACGGTGTACGGGTCGGAGCGCTGGGCGGGGACGGAGGACTCGCCGGGGTAGCCCGCCGACGGATCGTCCGTCCAGTCGTCGGCCGGATCGGCCCCGCCGTCCGGCAACTCGGCCTTCCCGCCCGGGTCGTCGGTCGCCGGGACCCCCGGCGCCCAGGAGACAGCCATGGCGCCGCCGATCAGCGCGAGCAGGAACCCGATCACCAGCCCGCCGAAGTTGGCGACCGGCAGCGACACCAGCGCGAGCAGGATGCTGGCGACACCGGCGAAGATCCGTACCGCGGACTGGAACCACATGGTCAGACCGAGGACGAAGAGCAGGATGCCGATGATCAGCGAGCCGGAGCCCGCGGTCGTCGACATCCGGACGGTCAACTGGCCGAGCGTGAGGTTCGCGTACGGGAGATAGGCGATGGGCACGCCCGCGATGAGGGTCAGCAGTCCGGCCCAGAAGGGGCGTTGCCACCGCCAGTGGCGGAACACGACACGTCCGTGGGCAAACCGGGCACGCAGTCCTGACGACTCGGCGCTCATAGAAAACAGCTCCCTGGGACTGGCATCACAGATGGATCGTTCGGTGATCCGGGCGAGCCGCGTCCCGCGCGGCTCGCCCGAGGGCACTCAGCCGGTGCTCAGTAGCACTCGACGCCCGGCCCCGAGCCCCAACCGACGTGCATGCTCAGGCCCGAGAGCTCGAACGTGCCCGCGCTGGTGGCCCACGCCGTCTGCCGCACACCCGTCAGGTCGGCGCTCTCCGCCTCCTGGGCGAACCCGGCGCCGCCCGCGGTCTTGACCGGCTCCTCGACGGCGGGTCCCGCCGGGTCGGTGTCACCCGCCGCCACACCGATGTTGATCGTGTGGAACGTGGCATCGGCGTCGAGCTGGTCGAGGTCGATGTACAGGTTCTCGGCGTGCACCTTCTTGCCGTTGTTGCCGGCCGTCAGCTTCAGCGTCGCCTTGCCGAGCGGCGTCGGGATGACCACCGACTGGCACAGGCCGGTGATGGTGGCGTCGGAGAACGCCGAGACGGCCACCGGGTGGTGCACCCCGCCGTGATCCACGTCGAGGGTGCCGTACTGCACGAAGTGGTCACCGTGCAGGGTCTCCGCACCGACCTTGAACGAAGAGCCCGACACCGCGAACGACGCGGCGAGCGCGCCCTGGGCCAGTGCCACACCTATCGCGGCGGTGGCCGCGACACTCGGCACCATGACGACGGCGAACCGCCTCCATCTGGTACCCCCACGAACGAGCGACTCCATATTTCCTCCTTCTCGGACGTACATCTCCGGCCGGGATCATCTGTCCTGGCCCGGGATGGGAGAAGTGCTACGTCCTCGGTAAGGAGAGCGCCGGTGACCGGGGAGCCGTCCGCCCAGCGGAGGTGTCCTCCTGAAGGGGAGTCACGGACGGCGGTGTCCGGATCTGCGGCGATCACCCCCGAGCGACAACCACTGGCCGCACTCACGCGCGACCCGCGGGACAGGCTCCATCCGGTGCGGTTCCATCCGGTGGACGGAGACCCCCCTGTCCCGGGGCGACGGCGGTCACCGTTCACCCCGACTCGGCGGGGACCCGCGGCCGTCGCGCCGACTGGCGGCCGGGCGGTGGCAACGGACCGAGCTTGGCCGATCGTGGTCCATTCCCGGCCGCCGCACAAGGGGGCTCGTTACCAGTGAGTAACGCCTGGGTGGCGATGGCGGGATCGCCACGCGGAGTGATGTGACGGAAAGTAAGGGGCGCGGCGGGGCGAAACCGCGGCCAAATCACAGCAAATCCCCAAGAAAACCACACCAAACGGGATCATCGGCCGACAAGGCGGGGCCAGGGGTTTACCCGAAGTAAGAGGGGGCTTTCCTTGTCACGGTTTGATAAAGCGGGGCCCTCATGTCGCTAAATCTCCGAGTACCCGGAGCTGGCGGACGGGCCCCTTCCGGCTGAACGGCCGGGGCCCGTCCGGGAGCTCAGAAGAGGACCCTGGCCAGCGCCGTACGGGCCGCGGCCACCCGCGGGTCGTCCGGGCCGATCACTTCGAACAGTTCGAGCAGCCGCAGCCGGACCGCGTCCCGTTCGTCGCCCACGGTGCGCCGCACGGTGTCCACCAGACGGCCGAAGGAGTCCTCGACATGGCCGCCGACCAGCTCCAGATCGGCGGCGGCGAGCTGCGCCTCGACGTCACCCGGCGCGTTCGCCGCGGCCTCGCGGACCGCCTTCGGGTCGGCGTCCTGCACCCTGCTCAGCAACTCCGCCTGTGCCAGGCCCAGTTTGGCCTCCACGTTGGCGGGCTCGTCGGACAGCACATCGCGGTACGCCTGGATGGCGCCGCCCAGGTCGCCGGCGTCCAGCGCCTCATGGGCGGCGGACAGCGCGAGCTCCTGCGGAGTGGCGGGGCGCGGCGGGGCCGGCCTGGCCGCCTCCTGCGCGACGGCGCCCGGTTCGACCTCGGGGCCGACGATGCCGAACCGCTCCTCGGCCACCGCGATCAACTGGTCGAGGACCTCGGCGATCTGGTCCTCGGGCGCCGCTCCCTGGAAGAGCGGCATCGCCTGTCCGGCGAGGATCGCGAAGACCGCGGGCACGCCCTGGACGCCGAACTGCTGGAAAAGGGACTGATTGGCGTACACCTCGGCGGTGCCGAGGACGAAGCGGCCCCGGTACTGACGGGCGAGCCGTTCGAGCACCGTGTTGAGCTGCTTGCTCTGGTCGGCCTGATCGGCCCAGAAGCTGATGACGATCGGGACCTCGGCGGAGCGCTGGAGTACATCGCTCTCGAAGGTCGCCTCGGTCACCTCGATGACGAGCGGGGAGGCTTGGGTCTCGGCGCCGGCGTCCTGCCGCTGCGCCCTGGCCTGTTCGGCCTTCGCCTTGGCCTCGTTGGCCGCCTTCACGGCGGCGAGGTCGACCACGCCGCTCATGGACATGTTCCGTGGCTGCATGAGGCCAATCCTCCCCCCTTGTGACGCAAAGCGTGCACGGACCCCGAATCCCCGCCGGTTCGCGGGATCCGGGGCGCGCGGCCCCGCCAGGTCGTACGGCGGTGCGGATCCCCACCCGCACCCGTGGTTGCCACTGGTTTCGCTACGGCTCGTAGCGTAACTGGCACGGGGGGCGGCCGCACGAGGGGCCAACGTGATCCCGATCACTCGTCACGCTACTTACCGGCCGGTATGGTCCGGGCTGTGCCGCCACCCTCACCGTCCCCGCAGCCCCCGGCGTCCCCCACCCCGCCACCCTCGGCGAGTGCCCGCTCGCGCCGCCGCGCCGGCCGCCCCCGGAGCGCCGACGCCGACCGCGCCATCCTGGCGGCCACCCGGACGGCGCTGGTGGAACTGGGCTGGGCCCGGCTGACGCTGGGCGACGTGGCGGCCAGGGCCGGCGTCGCCAAGACCACCCTCTACCGGCGCTGGGCGGGCAAGAGCGAACTGGTGGTCGACGCGCTGGCCGCGCTCTTCGAGGAGGAGCTCGACCTGCCCGACCTCGGCAGCCTCCAGGCCGACATCCAGGGGGTGGCGCTCCGCTTCGCCGCGCTGCTCGACCGCCCCGAGACCAAGACCGCGCTGATGGTCTGCGTCGGCGAGGCCGCCCACGACGACGCGCTGCGGCTGCGGATCCGGCAGAGCATCGTGGACCGGCAGAAGCACCTGGTGCTGATCGGCCGGGAACGCGCCCAGCGGCGCGGCGAGCTGCCGCCGGACGACGGCCCGGCCGACCCGGCCCGCGACGACCTGATCTTCGATGTGATCGCGGGCTCGGTGATCCACCGGGTGATGATCAGCTCGGAACCGGTGGACGACGCGTGGGCACTGCGGCTCGCCCGGCTGCTCGTCGTCGGCCTCGTCGGGGTCCAGGAGAGGTCATGAGGTGCGGGCGGGCGCCGGGCGGGACGCAGTTCGGGCGGACCGTCAGACGTCGGCCTCCACCCCTGCCACGAAGTGGTCGAACTCCCCCGCCCTGACGCCCTTCACGAACGCCTCCCACTTGGCGGGGGTGGTCACGGCCACCACCTTCGGCTGCTCTGTCTCGCGGATGTAGACCATCCCGTCGTCACCGACGGACGCTTCAAGGGACACGAGGCTCCTTCCTCGCACGGCCGGTTGGGTCCGTACGAGGTTACGAGGCAACCCGCCGGTAGCCGATCGGGCTTTAGTGGCGGTTGTGCCTCCCGGAAGCAGTCCCGTGTCACACGAACACGTCGGCGCCCCACAGAGCAACGTCCGGCGCGCAAGGGCGCATCAGAAGCGGGCCGGCTCGGTGTAGGCCCCCCACTCCTCGCGCAGCACCCCGCAGATCTCGCCCAGGGTCGCCTCGGCCCGTACCGCGTCGAGCATCGGCGGGATCATGCTGCCGCCGTCCCTGGCCGCGGCCAGCATCGCGGCGAGCGCCGTCTCGACCGCGCGCTCGTCCCTGGCCGCCCGGCGCGCGGCGAGCGCCCGGACCTGCTCGCGCTCCACCTCATGGCTGACCCGCAGGATCTCCAGGTCGCCGGTGACCGAGCCGGTGTTCCGGTTGACGCCGACCACGCCCTTCTCGCCCTTCTCCAGCGACCGCTGGTAGGTGAAGGCGGACTCGGCGATCTCACCGGTGAAGTAGCCGTCCTCGATGCCGCGCAGAATCCCGGACGTCATAGGGCCGATCGGGTGGTCGCCACCGGGCACCGCCTTGACGCCGAGCTCCCTGATCCGCTCGAAGATCCGCTCGGCGTCCCGCTCGATCCGGTCGGTGAGCGCCTCCACGTACCAGGACCCGCCGAGCGGATCGGCGACATTGGCGACGCCGGTCTCCTCCATCAGCACCTGCTGGGTGCGCAGCGCGATCTCGGCGGCCTGCTCGCTGGGCAGCGCCAGCGTCTCGTCCAGCGCGTTGGTGTGCAGCGAGTTGGTGCCGCCGAGCACCGCGGACAGCGCCTCCACCGCGGTACGCACCACGTTGTTGTACGGCTGCTGCGCGGTCAGCGACACACCGGCGGTCTGGGTGTGGAAGCGCAGCCACTGCGCCTTGTCGGTGGCCGCCCCGTACTCCTCGCGCATCCAGCGGGCCCAGATCCGGCGGGCGGCGCGGAACTTGGCGATCTCCTCGAAGAAGTCCAGGTGCGCGTCGAAGAAGAAGGACAGGCCGGGGGCGAAGCTGTCCACCGCCATGCCGCGGGAGAGTCCCAGCTCCACGTAGCCGAAGCCGTCCGCCAAGGTGTACGCCAGCTCCTGCGCGGCCGTCGCGCCCGCCTCCCGGATGTGGTACCCGGAGACCGACAGCGGCTTGTACGCGGGGATGCCGGCGGCGCAGTGCTCCATCAGGTCCCCGATCAGCCGCAGGTGCGGGTCGGGGGAGAAGAGCCACTCCTTCTGGGCGATGTACTCCTTGAAGATGTCCGTCTGGAGGGTGCCGTTGAGGACGGCCGGGTCGACGCCCTGGCGCTCGGCGGCGACCAGGTACATGCAGAAGACCGGGACGGCGGGCCCCGAGATCGTCATGGAGGTGGTGACCTCGGCCAGCGGGATGTCCTGGAAGAGGACCTCCATGTCGGCGGCGGAGTCGATGGCGACCCCGCAGTGGCCGACCTCGCCGAGCGAGCGGGGGTCGTCGGAGTCGCGGCCCATCAGGGTCGGCATGTCGAAGGCGACGGAGAGGCCGCCGCCGCCCGCGGCGAGGATCATCTTGTACCGCTCGTTGGTCTGCTCGGCGTTGCCGAAGCCGGCGAACTGGCGGATGGTCCAGGTCCGGCCGCGGTAGCCGGTGGGATGCAGCCCGCGGGTGAACGGGTACTCCCCCGGCCAGCCGATCCGCTCGAACCCGGGCACGTCCGTGCCGGGCGGCGGTCCGTAGACGGGCTCCACCGGATCGCCCGAAAGAGTGGTGAAGTCGGCTTCGCGCTTGCGCGCGGAGTCATAGCGTGCCTGCCAGCGCTGGCGGCCTTCGTCAATACCGTGGGCGTCCATACCCTCGAATTTACTAGGACGTCCAAGTAAATGCGATCCGGCGGAGGCCATCAGGTGGGGCGAATCTGATCGCCGCGGTAAATTTTGGGCTGATTTGGCGGGATCCGTTCCAGATCTTGCCCAAACGTTGGCCGGATTTTGTGTGCGGGTCAGACCTTGACGGGCTGCGCGTCCTCGGCGGCCGGCACGACCTTGGGGCCGAGCTCGCGGGTCACCCGGCGCTCCACGAAGAACGCGGCGGTGGGTACGGTGCCGGCCAGCAGCACCCAGGCCATCCGGCCGATCGGCCACTTCGCCTTGTTGCACAGGTCGAAGGCGAAGACGAGGTAGACGACGTAGAGCCAGCCGTGGGCGAAGCCGACGATGCCGGTGGCCTTGCTCGCGCCGTCGATGTCGAAAACGTATTCGGCGATGACACAGAGAGTGAGCGCGATCAGCAGCACACCCGTCACATAGGCCATCACCCGATAGCGGGTCAGCACGCTGGATTTCATGCCCAGCAGCCTA
The DNA here is from genome assembly GCF_045039895.1 of Streptomyces sp. NBC_01190. NCBI lineage: Bacteria > Bacillati > Actinomycetota > Actinomycetes > Kitasatosporales > Streptomycetaceae > Streptomyces > Streptomyces sp. NBC_01190. The sequence goes on along the minus strand of NZ_CP108580.1, from coordinate 5,940,036 downwards.
GCCCCGCCCTCCCCACCCCCCGGACGGGGCCCTTCCCCCGCTAGTCCTCGGCGAAGTCACCCGCTGCTATCCGTAGCGGGCGCAGCAGCGCGAAGATCTCGCCGCACTCCTCGTGGTCGTAGACGCCGAGGCCGAAGTCCATCGCCATCAGCTCGCGGGTGGCGGTCTCGACGATCTCGCGGCCTTTGTCGGTGATGGTGGCCAGCGTGCCGCGGCCGTCGTTGGGGTTGGGGCGCTTGTCGACCAGGCCGGAGGCGACCAGCCGGTCCACCGTGTTGGTCACGGAGGTGGGGTGGACCATCAGCCGCTCGCCGATCTTGGACATCGGCAGCTCGCCGCCCTTGGCGAAAGTGAGCAGCACCAGCGCCTCGTACCGCGCGAAGGTGAGCCCGTACGGCTTGACCACCGCGTCGACCTGTCCCAGCAGGATCTGCTGGGCCCGCATGATCGAGGTGATGGCCGCCATGGACGGCACGCCGCCCCAGTGGCGCGTCCACAGCTCATCGGCGCGGGCGATGGGGTCGAAGGGGAGGCTCAGAGGCTTCGGCACGCTTGCGAGCCTATCCGGCGGTCATAACGCGGACGGTACTCGGCCGCGGAGCCGGCACCGGCAAGTTGACCCGGCAGCTGTACCGCGACCTGCTCCGGCGGGATACGGACGGACCGCCGGGGTGCGGGCAGGGGTCAGCGGGCCCGCTCGGCGCGGAGGTGTTCGGCGACGGGGAGCAGGGCGCGGTGGTAGCCGGCCAGGTCGGACGGGTCGATCAGGTCGATGAAGTGGGACCGGACCGAGGCCACATGCCGGGGTGCCACCTGCCGCATCGTCGCCCAGCCCTGCTCGGTGAGGACGGCGTAGAGACCGCGGCGGTCCGACTCGCAGTTCTCCCGGCGGACCAGGCCGGCCGCTTCCATCCGGGTGATCTGGTGGGAGAGCCGGCTCTTCGACTGGAGGGTGGACTTCGCCAGGTCGCTCATCCGCAGCCGCCGGTCCTCGGCCTCGGAGAGGTTGACCAGGATCTCGTAGTCGTTGTTGGTCAGCCCGAAAGGCTGGAGGTCGCGCTCCAGTTGGCACATGAGCAGCCGGCTGACGTCGAGGTGGATGCGCCAGGCCCGCTGCTCGTCAGCATTGAGCCAGCTTTCGTTGGCACTGTCCGGGATCTCGGTCTCCATACGCCCGATTCTAGCGGCGGTTGAACGGTTGAGGATCGCCAGGGTAGCCGGGCGATCACGGGGGGTGCTGCCTTGCCCCGGAAATGTCCCGAACAGCTCTTCGAGTCGGCGCGCAGGCGGCGAACAGGCGCGCGTAGGCGGCTGGTCGGTGGCTGGTCGGTGGCTGGTAGGCGGGTACTAGGCGTAGTAGACGGCTGGTAGGCGGCGGGTTGACTGCGCCGCGCTACAGACCCGCCCCCGGCACACCGGGCCCCGCCGACGCGGGCACCCCGCCGGTCTCCCGCGCCTCCATCAGCACCTCGGTCGACTGGAGCAGCACCTGCCCGGCGCCGGTGAACTCGAACTGGTGCTCCTCGCCCGACGCGCCGCCGAGCCCGGTCAGTTGGCGGATGCCGCCCAGCACCCCGCGCAGATAGGCGTGGTCATAGTGGTGGCAGGGCGAGGGACAGTCCGCCCAGCCGACCAGCGCCTGCGGGTCCACCCGGATCGGCGGCTCGACGAAGTGCACCGCGCCGTTGGACGCGGCGACGAACGTGCCGGTGCCGATCAGGGTGAGAAAGCCCGGGATGATCGACTGCTTGAGCGCGAGGCCGGGCTGGTAGGCGAGCAGATTGCCGGAGCGGATGGTGAGGTTGCCGTCCTCCAGGTCGTAGGAGTTGATGTCGTACGACCGGTCGGCGAGCAGCATCTTGCCGCGCCCCTGGGCGACCACCCACTGGGCGGCGTACAGCGGGGAGTGGAAGTTCGCGGCGATCAGCCCGTCGAGGGGGCCGTGGCCGATGCCGAAGAAGTCGATCTGCCCGTAGTAGGCGATCATCTTCCCCTTCTGCAGGAACCACTGGCCGTCCAGGTCGACGCTGAACGCGTACGGATTGACGTTGTCGTTGGCGGGCAGCGTGGCCGGGTCGTGGATGTTCGGTGTCACAGCTTCTCCTCGGACGCCTGGACGTAGACCGTGCCCTGGCCGGACAGCTCCAGCTGGAAGCCCTCGCCCGAGCCCCGGCCGACCATCTCGCGCCAGCCGAGCGCCGTGGTCAGCTTGTTGCGCACCTCGCCGCGATGGGCGACATACGCCTGCGGGTCGACGTGCACCGGGCGCTGCGGGGTGATCGGCAGCTCGATGACACCGCCGTGCGCCATCACCGCGACCGAGCCCTTGCCCTGGAGGGTGGTGGTGAACAGCCCCTGCCCGGTGGCCTGGCCGCGGATCACGCCCATCACACCGCCCTGCGAGCCCATGAACATCGTGCCCTGGCGCAGTGAGCCGTCGAAGGCCAGCAACCGGTCGGCCTCGACGTAGAGGATCTCGCCCGCCAGGTCGACGGTGTGGATGTGGTGGCCGCCGTGGCCGAACATCACCGAGCCATGACCCTCGACCGTCATCAACGGGGTCGCCTCGTTGGCCAGTCGGCGGCCGATCATCGCCATCGCGCCGCCCTGCCCGCCGGTGATGCTGGGGGTGAAGGTGACCTCGCCGCGGTAGGCGAGCATGGCGCCGCGCTGGCTGAACACCCGGCTGCCCGGGGTGATCGGCGCCTCGACCATCTTGGAGTTGATCCGGGTGAACGGCATCAGAGCTGGCCTCCGATCGTGACGCGCTCGCTGGGCTGGACGTAGACCAGGCCCTCGCCCTCGAAGCGGATCTGGAAGCTCTCGCCCGACCCCTCCCCCACCAGGGTGCGCCAGCCCACCGACGACTGGAGCTGCTGGCGGAGCCGGCCGGTGTGCGCGATGTAGGCGCCCGGGTCGACGGTCAGCGGATACCCCGCGGACACCCGCAGCACGATCGCCGGCCCGTCGGACATGACGGCGGCCTGCCCGCTGCCCTCGACCGTGGTGGTGAACAGCCCGTTGCCCTGGGAGGCGCCGCGCAGTCCGGTGAAGGTGGTGCCGGTGCGCAGTCCGGCCTCGGTGGCCAGCAGGTTGCTCGCCTCCACGTAGAGCTTCTCGCCGGTCAGCCGGACCAGGTTGATCTCGGTGGCGCGGTCGGCGAAGTAGCAGGTGCCGTGGCCCTTGACCTCCATCACCGCCATGGCCTCGCCGGTGATCCGGCGGGTGACCAGGCCGCGCAGGCCCTCGCCGCCGCCGGTCATCTTCTTGAACGTCATCTCGCCCTCATAGGCGACCATCGCGCCGTTCTTCGCCTTGACGGCGTCACCGTCCAGATCGACGGCGAGCACCCGCGAACCGTGCAGCCGGAAATTCGCCATGCTCAGACGGTATCCGCAGGGGAGCGGCGGCGTACCGGGAGCGGCTCTTTCGGCGGGCTGCCCGCACCTTCTCCCGCGCCTTCCCCGGCGCCTTCTCCAGCGCCTTCTCCAGCGGATTCCCGCACTTCCAGCAGCGACGCCCCGCGCCGCTCGGCCTCGAAGGCGGCGTGGCCGCCGCGCAGCCCGAACAGCCGCTTGCCCACCAGGATGTAGAGGACGGCGAGCACGTTGAGCACCAGCGTGCCGATCTTGAACCAGCTGATCTTCTCGGTGAGTTCGTAGATCTCGATGGGCAGGAAGGCGGCGGTGGCCACCACGGTCAGATACTCCGCCCAGCGCTTGCCCCACCACAGGCCGAAGCCCTCGACGATCTCGATGACGGCGTAGAGCAGCAGTCCGCCGGCGGCCAGTCGCAGGGTGGACTTCTTGTAGTCGAAGGTCTTCTGGATGGTGTCGACGACCGGCGAGTGGTCAAGGTCGTAGTGGAAGTGCTCGGCGACCGGCTTGAAGACGGTGAGGTCGTCCTGGAAGAGCTGGTGCACCGCGTCCTGCGAGTTGCTGAACTTCCACACCGCCCAGGCGATCAGCACGATCAGCAGCCCGCGCAGCACCCGCTCGACGGCGAGGAAGCGCAGGATGAACAGATCGCGCAGCGCCCGGCCGCGCGGTACCAGGGGCGCCTGGTCGGCCGGGCCGGTGCCGTGCGGCTCGCCGAGGGCGAAGTCGCCGCAGCGCAGGCAGCGCCACACGGTGCCGAGGGCGGTGTCCGCGTGCAGCTCGCGCCGCAGCCGGGGCTCGTCCGGCGCGTAGGTGATGTGGCCCTTGCGGGCGCAGTGGCGGCGGTCCCAGTCGATGCTCATCGTGTGTTCGGTCCCCGTCCGTCCTGGTGTTCCCGGCGTTCGCGTGGAGGGACGTTATCGGGTCGGCGCCCGGTTGCGGACCCTGCGGTGAGTCAACGGTACGAGGCCGGTGATAATGATGAGAGCCTTGTGATCGTGTTCACAAGTTCTGTCGCCGTCGACCGTGAGGTTCCCGTGGAACTGAAGACCGCCGCCGCCCTGCGCCGGCTGCGCCTGATCTCCGCCCCGGAGGCGGTGTCCTTCCTGCTGTTGCTGGTCTGCTCGGTGCTCAAGCGCACCACCGACTTCAACGCCGTCCCCGTCATGGGCATGGTGCACGGGGTGCTGTTCATCCTCTACGTGGTCTTCTGGGCGCTGGCCTGGCACCGGACCCGCTGGCCGCTCGGCCGCTCGGCGCTGTACGCGGTGCTCTCCGTGCTGCCGACCGGCGGGTTCTTCGCCGAGCGGATGCTGGCCCGGGAGTGCGAGGCCGCGGTGGCCGCCGCGCACGCCGCCCAGGCCGCGGCGAGGGAAGCCGGCGCCGCCCAGGCGGCCGGCGCGATGGGCCCGGTGGGCCCGGTGGGCACAGCATGATCGTCGCCTTCTCGGTCAGCCCGGTCGGCGTCGGTGAGGACGTCGGCGAGTACGTGGCCGACGCGGTGCGGGTGGTCCGCGAGTCCGGGCTGCCGAACCGTACGGACGCCATGTTCACCTCCGTCGAAGGCGAGTGGGACGAGGTGATGGACGTGGTCAAGCGGGCCGTCGCCGCCGTCGAGGCGCGTGCCGGACGGGTCTCGCTCGTCCTCAAGGCCGACATCCGCCCGGGCGTGACGGACGGCCTCACCTCGAAGGTGGAGACCGTCGAGCGCTATTTGGCGCAGTAGCGGCGGGTACTACAGCAGCCCGCCGGTCATCATCGCGACACCGAGCGGGGTGCGCTCGTAGAGCACCTGGTGTCCATAGCGCCGGGACGCCAGCAGCCCGGCGTCGCGCAGCACCACGAGATGCGCGGAGACCGACGACATCGCCAGCGCGTGCCGGTGGGCCAGCGCGGTGGTGGTGGTCGGTGAGTCGAGCCCGCTGAGGATCGCGGCGCGGTTGGCGCCCAGCAGCCGGATCAGCGCGGTCGAGGCGGCCGGTCCCGTCTCGGCCCACAGTCCGCCGATGCCGCGCGCCGGATAGACCACCGTCGGCTGCCACGGCGGGTCGAAGGCGCTGCCCGCCTCCGGCCAGAAGAAGACGCTGGGCACCAGCACGATGCCGTGCCCGGCCGGCTCGGGCAGCCGGGGCGCGTGTCCGGCCGCGGTCAGCGCGCCCTCCGACCAGCTCAGCTTCGGGTGCAGCCCGGTGAAGAGCCGCTGCATCCCGCCGTCCGCCAACCGCCGCGCGTGATAGGCCACATCGGCCTCGAGCACGGCGCGCAGCCGGGGCCAGTGCGGCAAGAGCAGCGCCGACCAGACCTGGTCGTAGACGGCGGCCAACTGCCGTACCGCGCCCGCCGGGTCGAGCAGCATCGCCCGGCCGCGCCGCATCCGGTCGGCGCCGGGGGTCTGGGCCAGCGCCGCCGCTATCTGGCGGCGGGCGACCTCGGGCTGGGTGGCCCGGATAGCGGATAGCTCGTCCTCCAAAGTGGCCAACGGGGCATCGGGCAGCGGATGGAGGAAGTCCGGGCCGTAGCCGCTTTCCGGCGAGAGCAGCCGAAGGAGCGTCAGGTCGAGACCGGCCGCCGCGGTCCGCACCTGGCGCAACCATGGCAGGTGGTAGCCGTGCCGGTCGGGCCGGGACAGGGTGCGGATGGCGCCCTGGGTCTCCCGCAGCGGGGAGATCGCGAAGCGGCATCGTAGTAGGTCCTCTGCCGCAAATCGCATACGAAACGACATCACGACCCCCAAGATTCGGCTGAGCACGAAAGACTACGACGGGTGGGGCCAATGCCACCAGTGTGATGTCATGACAACGGACAGCGAGCACTCTCCTCGCGATGGCAAGCACCTTTCGCCGCCCGCATCGCAGGACGCTCCCACCACCCCCGGGAGCGAGACCGGGAGGTCGGGCGGCAGCGGCACCGGGAGTGAGCAGGCCAACCGTGGCAAGTACGGCGCGGTGTTCGCGGTTCGTGAGTTCCGGCCCATTTTCGCCGCCCACGTGCTGTCCGTGCTGGGCAGTGTGTTCGCCGAGGTCTCCCTGGCGGTGCTGGTCTTCCGGGAGACCGGTTCCGCGCTGCTGACCGCGCTCATCTTCGCGCTCGGCTTTCTGCCGTACGCGCTCAGCGGCATCCTGCTCTCCGGCATCGCCGACCGTTATCCCACCCGCAAGGTGCTGGTCACCTGCGACCTGGTGTGCGCGGCCTGCGTCGCGGTGATGGCGGTGCCCGCCACCCCGCTGGCGCTGCTGTTCGTGCTGCGCACCTCGGTCTCGATGGTGACCCCGCTGTTCACCGGCGCCCGGGCGGCGAGCCTGGCGGACATCCTCAAGGGCGACCTGTTCGTGCTGGGCCGCTCGCTGGTGCGGATCGTCTCGCAGAGTTCGCAGATCATCGGCTACGGGGTCGGCGGCCTGGTGCTGGTCTGGCTGTCGCCGCGCGCCGCGCTCTGCGTCACCATCGGTACGTTTCTCAGCTCCGCCGTGCTGCTGCGGCTCGGCACCCGCGCCCACGCGCCCCGGGTGACCGGCGGGGGCGCCATGATGCGGGACTCGATCGCCTCGGCGGGACGGCTCTTCGGCAGCCCGCGGATCAGGGCGCTGCTGCTGATGTGGTGGCTGCCGGCGTCGTTCTGCGTGGTCGCCGAGGGGGTGGCCGCCCCGTTCGCCGACGCGGCCGGCGCCGGCTCGGCCGGATTCGGGGTGCTGCTCGCCGCGATGCCGACCGGCACCGTCATCGGCGAACTCGCGGCCGGCACCCTGCTCGGTCCCGACAGCCGGGAGCGGATCGCCATTCCGCTGGCCGCCGTCTCGATGGTGCCGTTCGTCTGCTTCGTGGTGCACCCGACGCTGCCCTTCGCCATCGCGCTGCTGCTCTGCACGGGGCTCTGCATGGCGTACTCGCTGGGCATCGACAAGTGGTTCGTGCTGGATGTGCCGGAGGACATGCGGGGCCGCGCCATGTCGCTGCTCGCCGCCGGGGCGATGACGCTCCAGGGCGTCGGCATGACGGCGGGCGGCGCGATCGCCGAGTGGGCGCCGCCGTACGGCGTCATCGCGGGCGCGGGCGCGCTCGGCACGCTCTCCATGCTGCCGGTGCTCAAATCGGTCCGGCACACCCGCCGGTTGGGAGCCGTCGGCGTGGTCTGATCGCCCCGGGTCCTCCCCCGGCCAGGCGTGGCATTCCGGCCAATACGTACACAGACCTGTCATGCGCAGGTAAATAGTCTGACACTGTGCTCCCGGACTGCCACGTACGGTCAACCTCTTGAAGCGGAGGAACCCGTCCCATGCGCAAAATCGTTCTCGCGTTAGCCGCGTCGCTCGCGGTGCTGTTCGCCCTCGCCTGGCCGGCGAACGCCGGCACCCCGGCGGCGGCCGCCTCGGCGGTGCTCACCCGTACCGCCCCCGGCGGACCGCCCGCCAACCCCGGCGACCTGCTGACCGCCTCGCTCACGCCCGGGACGCCGCTGAACTTCAGCACCGCGCCCGGTGGTTCCGTGGGGCTCTTCTGCAAGCAGTCGGTCTGGGGCGGTCAGCTCATCGCCAACCCGCCGGCGCCCGGGACCGCCGCGATCAAGCTGCTCAACCCGTTCACCATCTCCTCCTGCTACGACAACTCGCCCACCGTGACCGGCGTGGTCGGGGTCACCGTCGGCAACCTGCCGGCCACCCTCACGGTGAGCGACTCCACCGGCTTCCCGCTCCAGATCCTGCCGTCGTCGACCCCGCTCCAGATCACCGTCACCCTCACCACCACCGGGCCGACCGTCACCTGCGTCTTCCAGTCGCCCGGACCGGTCAACGGCAACACCGGCCCCGGCGGCGCGCCCTGGGTGTTCAACAACCAGCCGTTCAGGCTGCTGAGCGGCTCGCTGCCGGCCTGCGGCACCTCGCCGGTCGCCTATCTGACCGCGCGGTACAGCCCGGTGACCGACACCACGGCGGGCGGCAGCACGATCTTCGTCAACTGAGCCCGGCCCGCCGCCCGGCCTGATTACCGGCCTGATTACCGGCCTGGCACCCCCGACACCTTCCCGGCGCCCGGAGCACCCGTCCCGGGCGCCGGGGCCGGCCCGCTAACCGCCGGTCAGTCCCGCGACCAGTTCGTCCGCCGCGGCGTAGGGATCGAGGGCGCCGTCGGTGACCCGGGCGGCGAGCGCGGACAGCCGGGCGTCGCCGCGGAGGTCGGCGAGGCGGGAGCGGAGCGCGGTGAGCGCGATGGTCTCGATCTCGTGGGCGGCGCGGGAGCGGCGGCGCTCGGTGAGCGTGCCGCGCTCCTCCATCCAGGCGCGGTGCTTGTCCAGGGCTTCGAGGACCTCCTCGACCCCCTCACCCCGAGCCGCGACGGTCTTGACGATGGGGGGCCGCCAGTCGCCCGCGGCCCGGGACTCCCCCAGGCCGAGCATGTGGTTGAGCTCGCGGACGGTGGCGTCGGCGCCGTCCCGGTCGGCCTTGTTGACGACGTAGACATCGCCGATCTCCAGGATGCCGGCCTTGGCCGCCTGGATCCCGTCGCCCATGCCGGGGGCCAGCAGCACCACGGAGGTGTCGGCCTGCGCGGCGATCTCCACCTCGGACTGCCCGACGCCGACCGTCTCCACCAGGATGACCTCGCAGCCGGCCGCGTCCAGCACCCGGATCGCCTGGGGGGCCGCCCAGGCGAGGCCGCCGAGGTGGCCGCGGGTGGCCATGGAACGGATGTAGACGCCGGGATCCGAGGCGTGCTCGGACATCCGGACCCGGTCGCCGAGGAGCGCGCCGCCGGAGAACGGCGAGGAGGGGTCGACGGCGAGCACGCCGATCCGTTTTCCCGCCTTGCGGTAGGCGGTGACCATCGCCGAGGTGGAGGTGGACTTGCCGACACCGGGCGAGCCGGTCAGGCCCACCACATAGGCACCGCCGGTGAGCGGGGCGAGGGCCGCCATCACCTCGCGCAACTGCGGTGACGCCCCCTCGACGAGCGAGATCAGCCGGGCCACCGCCCGCGGTCTGCCCTCGCGCGCCTGCTCGACCAGCGTCGCCACATCGGCCATCAGCACTCCCTCGGTACTCCCTCGGTTCGGTCGGTTGCGTCGGTCAGCCGCCGGTCAGCCGCCGGTCCGGCCGGCGCGCCCGGATCTCCGCCGGCGCCCGTCGTCACCGGACGCCGGGCACCCGGATGATCAGCGCGTCGCCCTGACCCCCGCCGCCGCACAGCGCCGCCGCGCCGACCCCGCCGCCCCGGCGGCCCAGCTCCAGCGCCAGGTGCAGCACGATACGGGCGCCGGACATCCCGATGGGGTGGCCGAGCGCGATCGCGCCACCGTTCACATTCACCTTTTCAGGTGTGACACCCAGATCCTTCATCGACTGCACGGCGACCGCGGCGAACGCCTCGTTGATCTCGATGAGGTCGAGGTCGTCGACGGTCAGACCGGCCTTGCCCAAGGCGTGGTTGATCGCGTTGGACGGCTGGGACTGGAGCGAGTTGTCGGGCCCCGCCACATTGCCGTGGGCGCCGATCTCGGCGATCCACTCCAGGCCGAGCTCGACCGCCTTGGCCCTGCTCATCACGACCACGGCGGCGGCTCCGTCGGAGATCTGCGACGAGGTGCCCGCGGTGATGGTGCCGTCGGCGGCGAAGGCCGGGCGCAGCTTGCCGAGCGACTCCGCCGTGGTCTCCGGGCGGATGCCCTCGTCCTTGCTGACGACCACCGGCTCGCCCTTGCGCTGCGGAATCTCCACCGGGGCGATCTCGGCGTCGAAGAGGCCGTTCTTCTGCGCGGCGGCGGCCCGCTGGTGGGAGAGCGCGCCGAACTCGTCCTGCGGGGCGCGCTCCAGGCCGAGCCGGGTGTTGTGGCGCTCGGTGGACGCGCCCATCGCGATGTTGTCGAAGGAGTCGGTGAGGCCGTCGTACGCCATCGCGTCCAGCATCTCGATGGCGCCGTACTTGTGGCCCTCGCGTGACTTGGGCAGCAGGTGCGGCGCGTTGGTCATCGACTCCTGGCCGCCGGCCACCACGATGTCGAACTCCCCGGCCCTGATGAGCTGGTCGGCGAGCGCGATCGCGTCGAGCCCGGACAGACAGACCTTGTTGACGGTGAGGGCCGGCACGCTCATCGGGATGCCGGCCCTGACCGCCGCCTGGCGGGCCGGGATCTGGCCGGCGCCGGCCTGGAGCACCTGACCCATGATCACGTACTCGACCTGGTCACCGCTGATCCCGGCCCGCTCCAGCGCGGCCTTGATGGCGAACCCGCCGAGCTCCGCGCCGGAGAAGCCGCGCAGGCTGCCCAGCAGCCGGCCCATCGGGGTGCGCGCCCCGGCGACGATCACGGAGGTCTGTGCCTGGCTGTTCATGGTGCGGCCCCTTCGGCTGGTTCGGCTGGTTCGGCTGGTTCGGCTGGTTCGGCTGGTTCGGCTGGTTCGGCTGGCGGGAGTTCCGGCGCTCCAACGTTTCCCACGTGTCCAACGTTAACGGCGGTTATCGTCAATGTACTGACCGGTAGCCTCGGGGTCACCGGGCGGACCGTGTGAGTGCCCGCACGTTGCGTGACCGCGTGGTCATACGATGGACTGTGCGCATGCTCACGCGTATCGACCACATCGGGATCGCCTGCACCGACCTCGAAGCGACCGTCGAGTTCTACCGTGCCACCTACGGGTTCGAGGTCTTCCACACCGAGGTCAACGAGGAACAGGGCGTACGGGAGGCCATGCTCAAGATCAACGAGACCTCCGACGGCGGCGCCTCCTACCTCCAGCTCCTCGAACCGACCAGGGCGGACTCCGCGGTCGGCAAGTGGCTGGCGAAGAACGGCGAGGGGGTCCACCACATCGCCTTCGGCACCGCCGACGTCGACACCGACTCCGAGGCCATCAGGGACAAGGGCGTACGGGTGCTGTACGACGAGCCGCGGGTCGGTTCGATGGGCTCCCGGATCACCTTCCTCCATCCCAAGGACTGCCACGGGGTGCTGACCGAGATCGTGACCTCCGCCGGGGACCGGCGGGACCACCAGCCCGGACGGTAGCCGGGGCCCGCCGGGACGGCCCGCCGGCACCGGGCCGGGACCGGCGGGGCGGCCCGGACCACTGACCCAACCCCCGCGCTGCCCGGTAGAGTGACCGGCGGAAGTACCGAGAATCTCACCCGGTTGGCGGGTGAGGACGCCAGGAGACCGATGGGACCGCGGAGTGCGGGGCAACGACAGCTACCGGGCTGACGACCACCTCTCGCTGCTCGAAGCCGAGATGGAACGGCTTCGGACCGAGCGGGGCAAGGCCGTCGACCACGCCGACGACCTCGGATACCAGGTCGAGGTGCTGCGCGCCAAGCTGCACGAGGCGCGCCGCAATCTGGCGACACGTCCCGCCTACGACAACATCGGCCACCAGGCCGACCAGCTCCTGCGCAACGCCCAGATCCAGGCCGACCAGCTCCGCGCCGACGCCGAGCGCGAGCTGCGCGAGGCCAGGGCCCAGACCCAGCGGCTGCTCCAGGAGCAGGCCGAGCACCAGGCCCGCTTCGAGGCCGAGTGGCACGCCGAGGCGATCGCCCGCCGCCGCCAGCTCGACGAGGAGCTGGCCGAGCGCCGGGCCACCGTCGAGACGCATGTCAACGAGAACGTGGCGTGGGCCGAGCAGCTCAGGGCCCGCAGCGAGTCCCAGGCCCGCCGGCTGCTCGACGAGACCCGGGCCGAGTCCGAGGCGGCCCTCGCCGCCGCCCGCACCGAGGCGACCCGGGTCGCCGAGCAGACCAGCCAGCGGCTCACCGCGGACGCCGAGAGCGCCCGCGCCGACGCCGAGCAACTGCTGCGCCGGGCCCGCGCCGACGCCGAGCGGCTGCTGAACGCCGCCTCGGCCCAGGCCCAGGAGGCCACCAGCGAGGCCGAGCAGCTCAGGACCACCACCCGGAGCGAGTCCGACGAGGCCAGGGCCCGGGCGATCGAGCTGTCCCGGCTCGCCGAGGAGCGGCTGCGCGAGGCTGACGAGGCGCTGCGGACCGCCCGCGCCGAGGCCGAGCGGCTGCGCGACGAGGCGACCGCGGGAGCCGCCAAGCGACTGGCCGCCGCCGAGTCGGAGAACGAGCAGCGCACCCGTACCGCCCGCGCCGAGATCGCCCGGATGGTCAACGAGGCGACCCGGCAGGCCGAGACCGCCAAGGCCGAGGCCGAGCAGACCGTCGCCGACGCCCGCGCCGAGGCCGACCGGATCCGGGTGGAGGCCACCGAGGCGGCCCGCGCGGCCGCCTCCGAGGACGCGGCGGCGCAGCTCGCCCAGGCCGCGCGGTCCGCGGAGGAGATCCTCACCAAGGCGTCCGAGGACGCCCGCTCCACCACCAAGGCCGCCGCCGACGAGGCCGAGCGGATCCGCGGCGAGGCCGAGGCCGAGGGCCAGCGCCTGCGCGCCGAGGCGGAGGCGTCCGCCCAGGAGCTGCGCGGCGCCGCCCAGGACGACACCGAGGAGTACCGGGCCAGGACCGTCGAGCTCCAGGAGGAGGCCAGGCGGCTGCGCGGCGAGGCCGAGCAGCTGAGGGCCGACGCGGTCGCCGAGGGCGAGCGGCTGCGCGGCGAGGCCCGCCGCGAGGCGGTGCAGCAGATCGAGGAGGCCGCGAGCAAGGCCGAGGAGCTGCTCGCCAAGGCCACGGCGGACGGCGAGGAGGTGCGGCAGAGCGCCGCCACCGAGGCCGACCGGATGCGGACCGAGTCCGTCGAGCGGGCCTCCGCGCTGAACGGCAAGGCCGAGGAGGCGCTGCGCGCCGCCCGCGCCGAGGCCGAGGAGCTGCGGGCCGAGGCCGAGCGGCAGGCCGGCGCGGTGCGGGACGACGCCGAGCGGGCCGCCCAGGAGCAGCGCGCCGAGGCCGACACCCTGGTGGCCCGGATGCGGGACGAGGCCGAGGCCGACCTGGTCCGGCTGCGGGACGAGGCCGAGGCGCGGGTCGCCGCCGCCGAGCAGGGCCTGCGCGAGGCCAGCGCCGAGGCGGACCGGGTCCGCGGCGAGGCCGAGCAGGAGGCCGAGCGGCTGCGCGCCGAGACCGCCGAACGCGTCCGCGTCCTCCAGGAGCAGGCCGAGACCGAGGCCGTACGGCTGCGGGACGAGGCCGCGGCGGACGCCGCGCAGCGCCGCGCCGAGGGCGAGTCCATCGCCGTACGGCTCCAGGCGGAGGCCACCGCCGACGCCGAGCGGCTGCGGACCGAGGCACAGGAGACCGCGGACCGGGTGCGCGCGGAGGCCGCGACGGCCGCCGAGCGGATCGGCCTCGAAGCCGACGAGGCGCTGGCCGCCGCCCAGGAGGAGGCGGCCAGGCGCCGCCGCGAGGCCGAGGAGCTGCTCGCCGCCGCCCGCGGCGACGCCGAGCAGGAGCGGGCCCAAGCCGGCCGGGAGAGCGAGGAGTTGCTCGCCGCCGCCCGCCGCCGGGTGGAGGAGGCCGCCGCCGAGGCGGACCGGCTGGTCGTCGAGGCCGAGCAGCGGGCCGCGGAACTGGTGGCCGCCGCCGAGGCCACCGCGCAGCAGGTACGGGACACGGTCGCCCATCTCCACCAGGAGGCCGAGCAGGAGATCGCGGGACTGCGGTCGGCCGCCGAGCACGCCGCGCAGCAACTGCGGACCGACGCCAGGGGCGAGGCGGACCGGCTGCACGCCGACGCCAACTCCGAGCGGGAGCGCGCCTCCGAGGACGCCGCCCGGATCCGCCGGGAGAGCAAGGAGGAGGCGGAGGCGGCCCGTTCGCTCGCCGACCACCAGGTCACCGAGGCGATCGAGGAGTCCGACCGGCTGCGCGCCGAGGCCCGCGACGACGCCAACCGGATGCGTACCGACGCGGCCGGCCAGGCCGACCAGTTGGTCACCAAGGCCCGCGAGGAGGCCGAACGGCTGGGCATCCTCGCCAAGGACGCGCTGGAGAGCGCCGAGCGCGAGGCCGAGCAGGCCAGGGGCGAGTCGCAGCGCGTCCTGGACGAGGCCAGGGAGGCGGCCAACAAGCGCCGCAGCGAAGCCGCCGAGCAGGCCGACGAGTTGATCGGCCAGGCGCAGGCGGAGGCGCGGCGGACCGCGGCCGAGGCCGAGGAGCGGTCCGACGCCATGGTCGCCGCGGCCCGCGGCGAGTCCGAACGGATCGTCACCGACGCGTCGGCGCACGCCAACAGCCTGGTGGAGCACGCCCGTACGGATGCGGATACGCTGCTGCGGGAGGCCCGCCAGGACGCGACAGCCATTCGGGACCGCACCGAGGAACACCGCTCCCGTATCGAGTCGGAGGTCGAGGCACTGCACCAGCGGGCCCGCAAGGAGGCCGCGGAGGCGATGAAGTCGGTGGGCGAGCGGGTGGACAAGCTGGTGGCCGCGGCCACCGAGCAACTCGCCGAAGCGGAGGCGAAAGCCGCCGAGATCAAGTCCACGGCCACCTCGGAGGCGAGCAAGGTACGGATCGCCGCCGTCAAGAAAGTCGAAGGCCTGCTCAAGGAGGCCGACCAGAAGAAGGCCGAAGCCGAGCGTGAGGCGGATCGGGTCAAGAGGGAGGCTCGCGCCGAAGCTGAACGCACGGTGAGCGAAGGAAGAAGAGAATTGGAGATCCTGGTGCGCCGCAGAGAAGACATCAACGCGGAGATCTCCCGAGTCCAGGACGTGCTGGAAGCGTTGGAGTCCTTCGAGGCACCGAGCACCGGAAGTTCCAAGAACACCGTCGCCGCTGGTGCGGGAGCGGGGACAACCCGCGCGAGCGGCAAGCGCATCGATGATGCTCCACTCGATTGAGCGGAGTGGGCGGAGCTTTTTCATACGTGATGCGCAATGGCTCGGTGACACGCCGCCTGGGCCCCTAGGATTCCCTCTATCACCTCACCGGTCTGAATCGACAGGAACCCCATGAGCGACACTTCCTCCCCCTTTGGCTTCGAGCTCGTGCGGCGCGGATACGACCGCGGTCAGGTGGACGACCGCATCACCAAGCTCGTCGCCGACCGTGACAGCGCCCTCACCCGCATCACCGCGCTGGAGAAGCGCATCGAGGAGCTGCACCTCGAAACGCAGAACGCCCAGGCTCAGGTGAACGACTCCGAGCCGTCGTACGCCGGCCTCGGTGCCCGGGTGGAGAAGATCCTCCGGCTCGCCGAGGAGGAGGCCAAGGACCTGCGCGAGGAGGCCCGCCGCGCCGCCGAGCAGCACCGCGAGCTGGCCGAGTCGGCCGCCAACCAGGTGCGCAACGACGCGGAGAGCTTCGCCGCCGACCGCAAGGCGAAGGCCGAGGACGAGGGCGCGCGGATCGTCGACAAGGCGAAGGGCGACGCGACCCAACTGCGCGCCGACGCCACCAAGGACGCCCAGAACAAGCGCGAGGAAGCCGACGCGCTCTTCGAGGAGACCCGCGCCAAGGCCGCCCAGGCCGCCGCGGACTTCGAGACCAACCTGGCCAAGCGGCGCGAGCAGTCCGAGCGCGACCTGGCCTCGCGGCAGGCCAAGGCGGAGAAGCGGCTGGCGGAGATCGAGCACCGCGCCGAGCAGCTCCGCCTCGAGGCCGAGAAGCTGCGCACCGACGCCGAGCGCCGGGCCCGCCAGACGGTGGAGACCGCGCAGCGCCAGTCCGAGGACATCGTGGCCGACGCGAACGCCAAGGCCGACCGGATCCGCAGCGAGTCCGAGCGCGAGCTGGCGGCGCTCACCAACCGTCGCGACAGCATCAACGCACAGCTCACCAATGTCCGCGAGATGCTGGCCACGCTGACCGGTGCCGCGGTGGCCGCCGCCACCTCGCCCGCGGACGACGAGCCGATCTCCCGCGGCGTCCCGGCGCAGCAGTCCCGCTGACGCCCCGCCCCGCCGGGGAGCCGCGACAGGTGACTGGCCGCGAAAGGTGACTCAGGAACCCCCGCTCGGGCCGTGACGGCCGGGGCGGGGGTTCCGCCGTGTCCAGTAGCCTCGACACCATGATTGAGTTGCAGGGGCTCACCAAGCGGTACGGGGACAAGACCGCCGTCGACCACCTCACCTTCAGCGTCCGCCCCGGCGTCGTGACCGGCTTCCTCGGCCCGAACGGTGCGGGGAAGTCCACCACGATGCGGATGCTGCTCGGCCTCGACACCCCGACCAGCGGTGACGTCCGGATCGACGGCAAGCACTACACCCAGCTCAGCGAGCCGCTGAAGTACATCGGCGCGCTGCTCGACGCCCAGTCCATCCATGGCGGGCGGACCGCGTACAACCATCTGCTGTGCCTCGCCCAGTCCAACCGCATTCCGCGGCGCCGGGTGGACGAGGTGCTGGCGACGGTGGGCCTCAGCGCGGTGGCCAAGAAGCGCTCCAAGGGTTTCTCGCTGGGTATGGGGCAGCGGCTCGGTATCGCGGGCGCGCTGCTCGGCGACCCGGAGATCCTGATGTTCGACGAGCCGGTGAACGGTCTCGACCCCGAGGGCATCCACTGGATCCGCAATCTGATGAAGGGGCTGGCCGCCCAGGGCCGCACCGTCTTCGTCTCCAGTCACCTGATGAGCGAGATGGCGCTCACCGCGGACCATCTGATCGTGATCGGCCGCGGCCGGCTGCTCGCCGACACCTCGATGGCCGACTTCATCGAAGAGAACTCCCGCTCCTACGTCCGGGTGCGCACCCCCCAGGTGGAGCGGTTCAAGGACCTGATGAGCCAGGCGGGCCACCCGGTGGTGGAGACCGGCGACGGCTCCTTCGAGATCACCGACGGCGACCCGGCCGATCTGGGTGAGCTGGCCGCCCGGCACCAGTTGGTGCTGCACGAACTCAGCCCGCAGCGAGCTTCGTTGGAGGAGGCGTTCATGCAGTTGACCGCGGGTTCGGTGGAGTATCACGCCGGCGGCTCGCTGGGCTCCGGACCATCGGGGGTCGGCGCGATCCCGCCGGGACCGCCCGGCGAACTGAGCCCCGCCGTACCGGCCGCCGACCAGGCGGCAGCGCCGCAGTGGGGCGCCGACTGGCGCAAGTCCAGCTCACGAAAGGGCCGTTGACATGGCTGCGACCTCCGCCGTCCTCCAGTCGGAGTGGACGAAGATCCGGTCGGTACGTTCCACGGTGTGGACGCTGGCGATGGCGTTCGGGGTGACCGTGGTCCTCGGCGCCGTGATCAGCCTGGTGTTCAACAACACCTTCGACGGGCTGTCCCCCTCCGACAAGCTGACCTTCGACCCCACCAACACCAGCTTCTTCGGTATGTCCCTGGGGCAGTTGGCGCTGATCGTCTTCGGTGTGCTGGTGATCTCCAGCGAGTACAGCACCGGCATGATCCGTACCTCGCTCGCCGCCGTCCCCCAGCGCGGGGACTTCTACTTCTCCAAGGTCACGGTGGCCGGGCTGCTGGCCCTGGTGGTCGGCGAGGCCACCAGCTTCATCACCTTCTTCCTCGGCCAGGCGCTGCTCGGCACCCACAAGGCGCACATCGGTGATCCCGGGGTGCTGCGGGCGGTCTTCGGGGCCGGGCTCTACATGACGCTGCTGGTGCTCTTCTGCGTCGGCGCCGCGACCATGCTGCGCAGCCCGATGCTGGGCCTGGGCGTCCTGATGCCGTTCTTCTTCCTGGTCTCGCCGATCCTGTCGGCGGTCCCGAAGGTGCGGACGGTGGCCCGCTACTTCCCCGACCAGGCCGGACAGAAGATCATGCAGGTGGTGCCTGGCAACGGCGACCACACGTCGTACGGCCCCTGGGGCGGGATCCTGATCATGGCGGCGTGGGTGGTGGTGGCGCTGCTCGCCGGGTACGCGGTGCTGCGCAAGCGCGACGCCTGACCGGACCCCTGACCGGACCGGGGAACCGAACGCCGCCCGCTACGCTTCCTCCTCCACGGGGCGTGTGCCCCCGTGGCACGCGAGGGGCGGAGCATGATCCAGGCAGTCGGCCTGACCAAGCAGTACGGCGCGAAGACCGCCGTGTACGACCTGTCGTTCCAGGTGCGGCCCGGTACGGTGACCGGCTTCCTGGGTCCCAACGGATCCGGGAAGTCGACCACGATGCGGATGATCCTGGGCCTGGACGCGCCCACCTCCGGGCAGGTGACGATCGGCGGCCTGCCGTACCGCCGGCTGCCCAACGCGCCGCGCCGGGTCGGGGCACTGCTGGACGCCAAGGCGGTGCACGGCGGCCGCAGCGCCCGCCAGCACCTGCTGAGCCTGGCGCAGCTCTCCGGCATCCCGGCCGCGCGGGTCGACGAGGTGCTGGGGGTCGTCGGCCTCCAGGACGTGGCGGGCCGCCGCTCCAAGGGGTTCTCGCTCGGCATGGGCCAGCGGCTCGGCATCGCGGGCGCGCTGCTCGGCGACCCCGAGGTGCTGCTCTTCGACGAGCCGGTCAACGGCCTGGACCCCGAGGGCATCCACTGGGTGCGCCATCTGATGCGGAGCCTGGCCGCCGAGGGCCGTACGGTCTTCGTCTCCAGCCACCTGATGAGCGAGATGGCGCTCACCGCGGACCATCTGATCGTGATCGGCCGCGGCCAGTTGCTCGCCGACATGAGTGTGCGGGACTTCATCGCCAGGCACTCCACCGGCTTCGCACTGGTGCGGACGCCGGAGGAGAGCGAGCAGCGGGAGACGCTCACCAAGGCGCTGAGCGCGGCGGGCGCCACCGTACAGCCGCAGCAGGACGGCGCGCTGCGGGTCACCGGGCTCGATCTGCCGAAGATCAGCGATGTCGCCCACGCGGCGGACGTCCGGCTGTGGGAGCTCTCCCCGCACCAGGCGTCGCTGGAGGAGGCGTACATGCGGCTCACCGGCGGCGCGGTGGACTACCGCTCCACGCAGGACCCGCGCCAGGGCCTGCGGGGCGGGGGGCCGCAGGGGTACGGGCAGGGCTGGGGACAGCCGCGGCAGGCTGGTGCGCAGGGCTGGGGTGCGCCGCAGCCGGGCTGGCAGCCGCAGCCGCAGCCGGCGGGGGGCTGGGGGCAGCCGCAGTACGGGCCGCCGCCGCAGGGGCCGGGGGCGCCGCCGGTGCCGCCGGCTCCCGCCGCGCCGGGGGCGGTGCCCGCGGTGCCCGCCGCGCCCGTACCGCCCGTGCCCGCCGCACCCACAGCGCCCCCCGTACCCACCGCTCCGGCCGCGCCCGCCGCCGCGCCGCACGACTCCGCCGCCACTCACCGCCAGGACGTCCGATGACCACCCCGCAGAGCTTCCCGTACCCACCGGCCCCGTCAGCCCCGGCGGCCCCCTCACACTTCGCCTCGCAGATCCCGGTCCAGCAGACCCGGCTGTCGCACGCGCTGCTCTCCGAGTGGACCAAGATCCGGTCGGTGCGGTCCACGGTGTGGACGCTCGGGGTGATGCTGGTCCTGGTGATCGGCATCAACCTGCTGGTCCTGATCCCCATCTCGCGGAGCAGCGACACCGACATCCCGGTGCTGGCGCCCGGTCTCTTCGGCCTGCTGCTCGGCCAGTTGGCGATCATCACCCTCGGCGTCCTGGTGATCACCTCGGAGTACGGCACCGGCATGATCCGTACCACCCTCACCTCGTGCCCGCAGCGCTCCCGGGTGCTGGCCGCGAAGGCGATCGTCTTCTTCGGTGTCTCCTTCGTCACCACCACGGTGGCCTGTGCCATCACCGCGCTGATCAGCTGGAGCACGGTGAGCGGCCGGACGCTGTCGAGCGACGACGACGGCTACCACCCCGGCGTCTACCTCAAGGACGGGCTGACCGCGGCCAGCGGCTCGGAGTGGCTGGGCGCGACCGTCGGCGTGGGACTCTACGTCGCGCTGCTCGGCCTGCTCGCCCTCGCGGTGGGCACCCTGATCCGGCACTCGGCGGGCGCGATCACCACCATGATGGGTGTGGTGCTGCTGCCGCTGCTGGTGGCGCTCTTCCTGCCGAGCAGTCTGACCTCGACCCGCGACAACCTGATCAAGTTCTCGTCGCCCAACGCGCTGGCGTCGCTCTACCGCATCCCGATGATCGGCAGCGACAACGCCAACGGCGTCACGCAGTTGGTGGTCCTGGCGTGCGTCACCGCGGTGGCCGTGCTCGCGGCGTTCGCGGCGCTCAACGCCCGGGACGTCTGACCGGCCCGGGCGGCCGAGCGGCCCAGCGCTTCGGCCCGGCGGCCCAGCGCATCGCTCCGGCGGCCCGGCGGCCCAGCCGCTCAGTACCGGGGACCGTTACGGGACCGCTGCACCTTGCTGGTGCGGCGGTCCTTGGCGTTCCAGCAGGCGCGGTGCCAGTGCCGCCGGTCGTCCACGCCCGCGTACTCGCGCCAGGCCACCACATGGCCGACGCCCGGCGGGATCTCCTGGTCGCAGCCGGGGCAGCGGTAGTGCTTGCCCGACGCGCTGCCGGCGATCGGCCGGACGATCCACTCCTCGCCCCGCCACTCCTCGGCGGCGCCGTAACCGAACCCGCTCTCGCGCTCCCGCTCGTCCTGGCCGCGCCGGCCGTCATCGGGGCGGCCGGGGCCCTGCGGGTGGTTCCGACGCGGCGACATGGGCGGCACCTCGCGCTCTTGTGGACGTGACGACGTCACATACCGGGTTCTGGGCAGTCCCGTCCAGCGTACGGTCCGGCGGCCCGCGGACTGAACACGGCGACTTCCCGACATCTGCGGTAGGACTTCGGAAAATCATGAAAATGCCTCGAAAAGGCCGTGCCTTTGGCACGTGCCAAGCGTTAGGGAAACGAGGAGGGAGTGAGCGATGCGCGTTGGGACATTCGTTCTCGCGGCCCAGTTCCCGGGCCAGGCCCCGGTGGAGGCGCTGCACCGGTCCATAGGCACGGCGGAGGCGGCGGAGCGCGCGGGCCTCGACGCGGTCTGGCTGGCCGAGCACCACTTCGTGCCGTACGGGGTTTGCCCCTCGGCCATCACCCTCGCGGGTGTACTGCTCGGCCGCACCTCGCGGATCGGGGTGGGCACGGCGGTGAGCGTGCTGCCGACCGCGCACCCGGTGGCGCTCGGCGAGCAGGCCGCCCTGCTGCACCTCGTCTCCGGCGGCCGCTTCACCCTCGGTGTCGGCCGCGGCGGCCCCTGGGTGGATCTGAAGGTCTTCGGGAGCGGGATCGCCGCCTTCGAGAGCGGGTTCCCCGAGTCACTCGATCTGCTGCTGCGCTGGCTGCGCGACCCGGCGGTCGGCGCGGCCGGCCCGCGGTACGCCTTTCCGCCCGTACCGGTGGTGCCGCGCCCGGACGGCCTCGACGGCGACGGCCCGCCCGTGGTGGTCGCCTGCACCTCGCCGAACACGGTCCGGCTGGCCGCCGAGCGCGGGCTGCCGATGCTGCTCGGTATGCACTGCGGTGACGAGGACAAGGCGGGCATGGTCGAGTTGTGGCGGGAGACGGCGCTGCGAGCGGGCCACTCCCCCGAGGCGGTGGCCGCCGCGGACCATGTGTCGGCGGGCGTGGTGCAGATCGCCGACACCCGGGCCGACGCCGCCGAGATCCTGCTCAAGACGATGCCCGGCTGGTTCCAGCAGGGCCTGGCCGCCCATCGCACCCACGACGGCCGTCCCCGTACGATGCGCGATCCGCTCGCCTACACCGAACTCCTCTGCGCTCTGCACCCGGTGGGTACGCCCCGGTTCTGCGCCGACCGGCTCGCGGCCACCTCGGCCGCCACCGGCATCACCCGGTTCGCGCTGCTGGCCGAAGGCTCCGGTGACTTCGACATCACGGTGGAGAATGTGCACCGGCTCGGTGGCGACGTACTCCCGGAACTGGCCTGATCAAGCGCGCATTTCCGCGGACGTCCGGTTTCGGGAGCACGCCTGCTTGTGCCGACCGGCTCTGATCCACTACGGCCGGCCTCTCGGGACCGGCCCCTTCGGGGCTGAGTCCCCCGGGGCTGACCTCAGCAGTCCCGGAACTCCGGCGACTGGTTCAGGAGTTGGGCGCGGACCGAGGTGAACTTGGCGTAGCGCTGGTCCACCGCGGGGTCGAGCGGGAAGACCGCGACCCGGTGGCAGTTCTGGAAGGCCAGCCGTACCCCGAAGTGCCGTTGCAGAGCGCCCCGTATCGCGTCGCTCGCCAGCGCGCGCAGCAGCTGACCGCGCTCCTGCTCGCTCGGCGGCGGGACCTGGTTGTCCGCGAAATCTCCTCCGTCAACCTTCAGTTGGGCCACCAGAGAGCTGATCATCTCCCATGCGTACGGGAGGGACGTCCGGACGCAGTCGACGAACTCCTGCTCGTCGACCTCGCCTCGCTCGGCCTGCTCAAGAAGGGCCGGTGAGACGTCGAGCGACATGGGTACTCCTCTCGTGACCCCTCCGGGGGCGGGGTCTGGGCGTACCCTCCAGGCGATAAGGCCGTGGAGGAAGGGGGTTCCCTGGAGCCGGTTCCGGCAACAGCCGCAACCTGTGCCCCCCGGTCCTCAACCGTAGGCGCCCGCGCCACGCCCGCACCAGGCGGCGACACCGACAACCAGCCATTTTTCGGCGCCGGCGCGGGGTTGGCCGGACTCCTCCGGGTCCGCTCGCGCCGGGCGGTCGGTCGGGGCGAATCGCGCCGGGGGCGCGGGGTCGAGTAGCGTTGCCGACCATGCGTCTCGTCATCGCCCGCTGCTCCGTCGACTACGCGGGCCGGCTCTCCGCCCACCTTCCCTCCGCCACCCGGCTGCTGCTGATCAAGGCGGACGGAAGCCTGTCGGTGCACGCCGACGACCGTGCCTACAAGCCGCTCAACTGGATGTCCCCGCCGTGCTCGCTGAAGGAGACCGAGGACAACCTCTGGACGGTCACCAACAAGGCCGGTGAGCAGCTCATCATCACCATCGAGGAGATACTGCACGACTCCTCCCATGAGCTCGGGGTGGACCCCGGCCTGATCAAGGACGGCGTGGAGGCGCACCTCCAGGAGTTGCTCGCCGACCGGATGGAGGTGCTCGGCGAGGGCTGGACCCTGATCCGCCGCGAGTACCCCACCCCGATCGGCCCGGTCGACATCCTCGGCCGCGACGCCCTGGGCACGACCGTCGCCGTCGAACTCAAGCGGCGCGCCACCATCGACGCGGTAGAACAGCTCACCCGCTACCTGGAGTTCCTCAACCGCGACACCACCCTCGCCCCGGTGGACGGCATCCTCGCCGCCCAATCCATCGCCCCCCAGGCCCGCACCCTCGCCCAGGACCGCGGCATCCGCTGCGTCGTCCTCGACTACGACGAACTCCGCGGCATCGACAAGGCGGAGAACCGCCTCTTCTGACCCGGCGGCGCCCCCTGCGGCAGGAACAAGAACACCGGCGTACGGCGCCTGTTCGCTTTTGTTGCGACGCGGCTCAGAGAGGGACCCCGCTTCGGGCCGCGAGGCCGCGCAGTTCGGTCGACGTGGGCGCGGAGACCAGCAGGCTGGAGATGAGCGACTTCGTGGCCGGGCGGGTGTGCGTCTCGTCAGGGGCGCAATGCTCGGCGGCAAGCAGGGTGCGGACGCAGTCGCTGCGGCGGCCGAGCCGGTCGTAGGTGATGGCGATGTCCCCGAGCGCACGGAACCGGCGTTCCACACTGGGCAGTGCCTTCAGCGAGATGGTGCGGGCGGCGGCGAGCGCGGCCAGGGGGTCTCCGGCGTAGTTCTCCGCCGAGATGCGATGGAGTTGGACGGTGAGGGGACTGAGTCCGCCGCCGTGGTCGCGCAACAGGACCCTTTTCTCGCCGAGTTCTTCGGCCACGGCCGCGGCCTCGTCGGTCAGCTCCCGCATCCCGCCCCGGTCCCCCCGCCGGGCCACCGTGTTGGCGGCGGACTGAATGAGCAGCCCGCGTTCGGCGGCGCCGGCCCGTCCGGCGCCACGCAGATCCGGGTGATCGGCTGCGGACAGCGCGATCGACAGCGCCTCTTGATGCCAGCCCGCTTTCCTTGCCAGCACGGCGAGTTGGCGGGCGGCTTCGGCCACCGCGAGCACGTCGCCGCCGGCTTCGGCGAGCTGGCGGGCGCGGTCGGCGGCCATCCAGCCGAGCTGCTGCTCGTCCATCTGGACGAGCATGCGGGTGGCCAGGAGGTAGCTCTTGGCGAGGAGCCCGAAGTGCTCGACCCGATCGTCATTGGTGGTGAGCGCGTGCCCGGCGCGGATCAGGCGGGGCAGGCGTACGGGAAGGGCCGGCGTAGCGGCATGCGTCGAAGTCGGCGAGCGCGCGGGTGAAGTCGGCGTCGAGTGTGCTCGCCGGTGGTAGGACCGGGGCGGTGCCCAGGCCGAGCATCGCATCCCTGAGCCTGGCGACGAGCAGCTCGCCGAGCGGTGCCTCGTCCGCCCGCGCCGCACCGCTGCCCGTCAACGGGGAGCCGGCCGTCGCGGCGGCCGTGGCCGCCAGGCCCGCGATCAACTTCCTTCGCGACACGGAACGGGTGGACTTGGCGCTCGTCCAGTGCGCGCTGGACGCGCTGCGGTCACGGGTGGAAGGAGCCCCGGCGGGATGAGTGGTTGGACAGGGTGCCGGGGGCTCGGCGGGAGGGGGCGGAGTGCTCGGTGGGCCCACCGCCCCCCGGGGAGGTGTTAGCGGGGTTCGGGGATGACGGAGAGGAGGACGTCGACCAGGCGTTCGGCGGCGTCGGGGCGGCCGTACGTGCGGGCGTGGTGGGCGATGGTGGCACGGCGGTGGGGGTCGGCGAGGAGGGGGGCCACGGCGTCGCGGAGGCTGTCGGGGGTGGGGTCGCCGAGGAGGGCGACGGCGGCGCCCGCGTCCTGGAGGTGGCGGGCGTTGTGGGCCTGCTCGTTGCCGGCCGAGGTGGCGAGGGGGACGAAGACCGCCGCCTTGCCCAGCGCGGTGAGCTCGGCGATGGTGCCGGCGCCGCTGCGGGAGATGACCACGTCGGCGAGGGCGAGCACGTCGGGCAGTTCGGGACCCACGTAGCCGGTGAGCAGATAGCGGGCGGCGAAGTCGGCGGGCAGCATGGCGGTGGCCGCGCGGAGTTCGTCGAGGTTGGCCGGGCCGCACTGGTGGATGACGTTGGCCTGGGAGAGCAGCCACGGCAGGATCTCCCGCACCAGGTTGTTGATCTGCTGCGATCCCTGGGCACCGCCGGTCACGTAGACGGTCGGCGCGCGGCGGTCGAAGGAGTGCAGCCGCAGCGCCTCGATCGCCTTGTCCGCCTGCCCGGTGAGCACCTCGGGCCGTACCGGGTTGCCGGTGACCACCGCGGCCGCGCGGGTCGACTCGGGGAGCAGCGGCAGGGTGGACTCCGAGGAGACGGCGATGCGGGTGGCACGGCGGGCCAGGGAGCGGTTGGCGAGGCCGAGACGTACGGTCTGCTCGTGGACGACGAGCGGGCGGTTGCACATCTTGGCCGCCATGCCGACCGGGACGGCGACGTAACCGCCGGTGGCCAGCACCACGTCGGGCTGGAAGGCGGAGACGAGCTTCCTGGCCTGGGCGACGCCCAGCGGCACCCGGCTCATGTCCTTCACGTTGGCCGGGGAGAAGAGCTTCACCGGGTTGCTCGACCGGCGGATCTTCCCGGTGACGACGGCGGCGAACCGTATCCCCTCGGCCGCCGCGACGCGGGACTCCAGGCTGTCGGCCGTGCCGACCCACAGCACGTCGAGCGCCTGCCCGGCTGCCGCGAGCCTCGCCTGGAGGGTACGCACGGCGGTGAGCGCCGGGTAGGTGTGGCCGCCTGTACCACCGCCGGTGACGATCAGGCGCAAGGGTCGCCCGGGGCCGTCCGCCGGCCTACGGTTGACGTCGCTGTTCACAGAGGGCTCCCCATCTCGCCGCGGGCGGACTCGGCCCCGGCGCCTGCTGGTCGGGCGGAAACATCGCGGACGATAGCAGTCGCGGGGCGAGCGGTCGCGAGGAGGCGGTCCGGGCGGGTGGCCCGCCTCGCCCGCTTTGACCAGCCGGTATCCCGCTGCCCACCACCGGCCGGTGGGCCGGACACGACAGCGACAGCCCCTTTCGGCCGGTGACGCCCTGCGGGAGCGTCGCGGCTGATCGCGCAGTTCCTCGCGCCCCTACGGGGCACGACCCCTCCCCCCGGAGCGATGGCCAAGCCCCAAAGGGGCGCGAGGAACTGCGCGAGCAACCACCCACCGGCCGGTGGGCCGGAGACGACAGCAACAGCCCCCTCGGGACGGCGACAACCCGCAGGAGCGCCGTGGCTGAGCGCGCAGTTCCTCGCGCCCCTACGGGCACGGCACCTCCCGCGAAGGCGAAAGGGACGCCCCCAGGGGCGCGAGGAACTGCGCGAGCAACCACCCACCGGCCAGTGGGCCGGAGACGACAGCAACAGCCCCCTCGGGACGGTGACGACCTGCGGGAGCGTCGCGGAGCGGAGCCGCTCAGGACGAGGGGGAAATCCCCGACGTTGCCGTGCTGGTCGGGGTGTCGGACGTGTTCGGCTGGGTGACCGGCGTGCCCACGGGGGCCGACTCGGACTCGCTGGCTGGCGGCGTGCCGGTGGGAGACGTAGGCGGCGGCGTGGTCGTCGGGGGAGGTGTTGTCGACGGAGGCGGCGTCGTCGTTGTCGGAGGCGTGGTGTGCGTCGGCGACGCCGGCGGTGACGTGTGATGCGTCGGGCCCCCGCCCGGCGACGTACTCACCGGCGGCGCCCCCGGCGCACTGCTCGCGCCGCCGGGCGGGGTGGGCGTCGGTGCGCCCGAGGGGGACGTGGGGCCGCCGGGGATCACCGCCGTGCCCGTGGTGGACGCCGAGGCGGAGGGGGACGAGGCGGAAGCCGGGGGCGCCGCCGAGGCACCGGCGTCGGCCGACGCGGGGGACGTGTCGCCCGGCACATCCTGCTCCACCGTCTCGATCGGCTTGACCTGGTCGGGCTTGCCGTCGTTCCCGGCGGTGGCGCCGAGCGTCACGAACGTGCCGAGGACCGCCGCGAGGACGACGCCGGTGCCGGCCGCGATGAGGTTGCGGCGGGAGCCGATGACCGCCAGGCGGCGGACGGTGGGGCTCGCGGCGGCGTGCGCCGGCGAGGTCTTGCTGATGACGGCCGTGTTGGCGTCGGGCAGCGCGAACGCCGCGTCCGAAAGGCCCGGCGGGAGTTCGAGCGGGAAGGGCGAACCGGCCGCCCCCGTACGGTCGTTGACCAGCGCCAGCGTGCGGCGGCCCACGACGGTGCCCTGCCGGTCGGCGAGGGCGCCGCGCAGCGCGATGGACGCCTCCAGCTCCGCGCGGGCCCGGTCCATGCTGCCCGTGCAGAGCGCGAGAACGCCCAACTCGTGGTGGAAGTACGCCTCTTCCGCGACCTCGCCGGACAGCCGCGCGGCCTCCTGGCCGATCCGCAGCGACCGCTCCCACGCACCCCAGTGCAGGGCCGCGGCGAAGACCGGGGAGACCGTACGGGCGAGCAGCACCGCCGCGCTGGCGTGGCCGCCGTCGCGGCAGGCGGTCATCGCCGCCAGGATCGCCTCGGACTCGGCCGCCGCCCGCTCGGCGGTGACCGAGGGGTGCCCGGTCCACCAGGCGTAGTGGAGGGCCGCGGTGTGCGCCTGGACGTCGTTCAGTTCGCCGTCGGCGGCGAGCGCCGGGCCGAGTTGCTGTACGACACCGGCGGCGAGCCGGAAGTGCGAGGCGACCGGCACCGCGAGTCCCACCGCGATCAACTCGCCCAGGGCGGCGTCCCCGTGGGTGTCGCCGACGAGGGCCGGCAGGTGCGAGGGGTGCGGGCACTCGCCGTCGAGCGCCACGGCGAAGGCGAGCGCCTCGCGGGCGGCCTCGCTGAGCCGGGAGGCGAGCAGGTCCGCGGGGGCGGCGCTCTCCGCGAGGGACGGCAGCGGCGCGTCACCGGTCGACAGCCGCATGGATCCGGTGAGCGGCACCGGAACCGGCGCGGGCGGCGGAACCGGGGCCGCCGGGGCGGCAGGCACGCCATGGCCCTGAGCGTCGCCGCCGGGAAGGACACCCGGGTCGTCGAAACCGGTGAGGTCGGGTATCGCCGGCCCGGCCGGCTCCGGCCGGGGCGAGCCGTTGAGCCACACCGAGTCGTCCAGGTCCGGGTCGGGCGGCAACCGCATCGCGTCGCGCTGGCGCAGCAGCGCCCCGGCCTGTACGAACCGCAGCGGCAGCCCCTCGGACTCGAACCACAGGTCGGCGGCCCAGGCCGTCTCGTCCTCCGCCAGCCGCCGCCCGGTGACGAGTTGGAGCAGATCGACGCAGGCGACCCGGGTCAGTCCGGAGAGCAGGACCTCCTCGACCATCGACTCGGCGGCCGGGGCGGGCACGTCGGGGGTCGCGGACATCAGGAACGCGCACTCGGGCGCCGCGTCGAGCAGCTCCTCCAGCGCGGCGCCGCCGATCTCCAGGTCGTCGAGCACCACCACGGCGCCGATCTCCCGCAGCAGCTCGGGGAGTTCGGCGCGGCCGGGACGGTAGCCCCCGCCGGCGTAGACGATGGTGTAGAGGTCGTGCAGCAGGTCGGCGGCGGTCTGGTGATAGCCGGAGAGCCAGATCACGCCGTCGGGGGCGAGGTCGGCGCAGGCGTTGGCGACGGATTCGAGCAGCGCGGTGCGGCCGGCGCCGGACGGTCCGGTGACCCGGACGGAACGGCCGCGGGCCAGCAGCCTGATCAGCCGCTCGCGTTCCTCTTCCCGTTCGAGCAGCGGCACTTCGGGCGCGGGCGGGCCGGGCGGGGGTGTGGGCCGTCCCGCGTTGATCCGGGCGGCGCGCTCCTCGGGGGTGCGGCGGACCGGGGTGCGCCGCTCCTCGGCCGGGGTGGGGACGACCTCGGTGCCGTCGACCGGGTTCCCGGTGAGCAGGTAGTCGGTGGTGACGACGCGCGGCACCCGGGTGTTGGCGCCGCTGGGGGCGCCGAGTTCGGGGGCGAGCGGGTCACGGGCCGGGCGGGTCACCTTCGGCAGCGGCATGGTGCCGTCGAAGAGGGAGGTGCCCTCTTGCAGCGGTACGGCCTCGCCGACGGGCCGGATCACCAGCGAGTTGCCCGGTCCCGCGGGGGCCGGCGGCGGGGGCGGCCCGGGGTCGATCGATTCGGGCGGGGGTATGGACCCCGCGGAGCGCTTGGCCCCGGCCGCGAAGGCGTCGAAGCTCTCGCCCGGGTCGAAGCGGTTGCCGCTGTCGGGCCGGTCGGCGGCGGCGCGCTGGTCGAGGGGCAGGCGCTGGGCGAGCGGGGGGCGCCGCTCCAGTTGCGGGCGCGACTCCGGCTGCGGCCGCTGGACCGGCCCGTCGACGGCGAAGGGGTCGCGCTGGTCGAAGCCACCGGTGAAGCCACCGGTCGAACCGCCGGACGGACCTCCCGTCGAGCCGCCGGACGGACCCCCGCTCGAACCACCGACAGGACGCTCAAGAGCCGCGCCGTACGAGCCCGCGGAGCCGTTCCCGTTGCCGCTCCCGTTCCCACTCCCGCCGAACACATCCGCCTCATCGTTTCCGACGGGCCCCGCTCCCGCCTCGTCCCCGAGGCCCCGCTCACCCTCCGCGGCCCGCTGCGCCCCGAACGCGTCGAAGGAGTCGAAGAACTCGGATCCGACGAACGACTCGCTCCGGGCCGCCCGACCGCTGGACGGCAGAGCGGCACCGGCCGGCTGTCGCGCACCGCCCGGCAGGTCGACCGGACGGTCCTCCGGCCGACCGCCCTGCTGCTCGCCGGTCTGCTGATCCATGTCTTACGCCCCCCGGGTGCATAACGTGCGGGGGCCTGTTCGGACCGGGACGACTTCGCGATCGCCGTACGCTCGCGGCGGCGGCTGCGGGTCCCGGCCCGGTTCCCCTTCTACGGCGTACGGGGTGCACGCCTCCTGGCCACTGATGCGCAAACTCTAAGGGCTGGCGGGGTATCCATGAAGGCCTGGGGGCCCGCGATGCCTGCTATTGACCGAATGTCACGTTTCAGCCTCGATCGCGAGAATCCGGTGCAGCCGGGTGGCCACCAGCAGCCGCTGCATCTGCGGCGGCACCCCGCGCAGGACCAGCCGGCGGTTGGCCCGGCCGGCCCTGCGGTGGGCGCCCATGATCACGCCGAGGCCGGTGGCGTCCCACGAGTCGAGTTCGGTGAGGTCGAGGACGAGGTCGCCGCGGCCCGCGTCGACCGCGGTGTGCAGTGCCTCACGGGCGTCCGCCGCGCTGCGCACGTCGAGGCGCCCCCCGACGACCAGCTCGGCATGGTCGCCCCTGATGTGCATAGTCACTCCCGAAGCGCTGGCTTGGCCCGCGGCCGATCCATATGTCTTCACACAACTGACTGCCCGTCGTATCGAGAAGTTGCCGTCCATGAGCCAACTGATCGCGAATTCACCCTTGTGGGTGAATTGAATGATCCGTGCGCCCTGCGCGCCCTCGGCACCCTTGCCGCCGTCAGCGCTCTTGCCGCCCTTGCCGCCCCTGCCGCCCTCGCCGCCGGCCGGGCTTCAGTACGCGTAGAAGCCCTGGCCGCTCTTCCGCCCGAGATCGCCCGCGTCCACCATCCGCCGCAGGATCTCCGGCGCCGCGAACTTCTCGTCCTGCGACTCGGTGTAGATGTTGCCGAAGGCGTGCAGCAGGACGTCCACCCCCGTGAGGTCGGCGGTGGCGAGCGGTCCCATGGCGTGGCCGAAGCCGAGCTTGCAAGCCAGGTCGATGTCCTCGGCGGAGGCCACCCCGGATTCGTAGAGCTTGACCGCCTCCACCACGAGCGCGGAGATCAGCCGGGTGGTGACGAAGCCGGCCACGTCACGGTTGACGACCACACAGGTCTTGCCGACCGCCTCGGCGAAGGCCCGGGCCCTGGCCAGGGTGTCGTCGCTGGTCTTGTAGCCGCGGACGAGTTCGCAGAGCCCCATCAGCGGCACCGGCGAGAAGAAGTGGGTGCCGACGACCCGCTCGGGCCGCTCGGTGGCGGCGGCGATCTTGGTGATCGGGATGGCGGAGGTGTTGGAGGCGAGCACCGTGTCCTCGCCGACGATACGGTCCAGCGCCCGGAAGATCTCCCGCTTGACCTCGATCTGCTCGAAGACCGCCTCCACCACCAGGTCGGCGCCGGCCGCCGCGTCCAGGTCGGTGGTGGTGGCGATCCGGGCCAGCGCCGCCTCGGCGTCCTCGGCGGCCAGTTGGCCCTTGTCGGTGAACTTCCGGTACGAGGCCCGGATGCCGTCGATGCCGCGGGCCAGCGCCTCGTCCGTGACGTCCCGCAGGATCACCTCGTAGCCGGCCTGGGCCGACACCTGCGCGATGCCGGCGCCCATCAGCCCGGCCCCGATGACGGCGAGTTTCTTCACCACGGCTCACACACCTCTCCGTTGGGGTATGGCCGGACCATAACGCCGGTGCCGCGCCGGGCGCGACAGGATGTAGGCCGCGTCACCGTGTGTCGTTCATCGCACAGTTGAGGATCGCCGTGCTCAGGGGCGCGCCACCAGCACCGGCAGGGCCTACGCTCGGCCCTATGGTCAATCTCACCCGCATCTACACCAGGACCGGCGACGACGGTACGACGGCGCTCGGCGACATGAGCCGCACCGCCAAGACCGATCCGCGGATCGGCGCCTACGCCGACACCAACGAGGCCAACGCGGCGCTCGGGGTGGCGCTCGCGCTCGGCGCGCTGCCCGCCGATGTGGCCGCGGTGCTGACCCGGGTGCAGAACGATCTCTTCGATGTGGGCGCCGACCTGGCCACCCCGGTGGCGCCCGATCCGGCGCATCCGCCGCTGCGGGTCGAGCAGTCCTACGTGGACCGGCTGGAGGCCGACTGCGACACCTATCTGGCCGGTCTGGACAAGCTCCGAAGCTTCATCCTGCCCGGTGGCACGCCGGGCGCGGCCCTGCTGCACCAGGCGTGCACGGTGGTGCGGCGCGCCGAGCGTTCGACCTGGGCGGCGCTGGCTGAACACGCCGGCACCATGAACCCGCTGACGGCCACTTACCTCAACCGGCTCTCCGACCTGTTGTTCATCCTGGCCCGGACGGCCAACACGGAGCGCGGCGACGTGCTGTGGGTGCCGGGCGAGAACCGCTGAGGCGGCATCAGCGGGCCCGAGCGGCCGCCCGATAGGTGGTCCAGACCTCTTGACCGCTGGTCCAGACCTTTCTACGCTCTCCCTGCGAGCGCTCAGTTGATCGGTGCATGCCAAAAAGATGTGACGCGTCCCCGGCGACCCCGCCGACCCCGCCGACCCCGGCGATCCCCCCACACGACCGGGAGCCGACCACGCCGCCTGTCGGCTCCCGGTCCCGCCGCGCGGCGCCCTCAGGCGACGTTGACCCGCTGTCCGGGCGGCGCCGCCTCCAGCCAGGCGAGAAAGCCGGTCAGCGCGTCATCGCTCATCGCCAGCTCAAGCCTGGTCCCCCGGTGGCGACAGGACAGCACCACCGCGTCCGAGAGCAGCGCGAGCTCCTCGGAGCCCTGCGGGTCCCGCCGGCCGAGCACCTCGATCGCCGGCCGGTCGAGCACCCGGCGCGGGCGGGGCGCGTAGGAGAAGACCCGGAACCACTCCACCCGGTCACCGTTGTAGCGGGAAACCCCGTAGACCCAGCCCTTGCCACCGGGGGCGGCGCCGGCGGCGGGCGGCTCGGCGTCCTCGGGCGGGGCGAGCCGCATGCTGCAGTCGAAGGTGCCGCCGGGGCGCTGGATGAGCCGCCGGCGGAGCCCGAAGACGAAGAGTCCCAGCAGCGCCGCCGCGATGACCGAGAAGCCCACCTGCAAAGCGAGGATCACGCTCGTCGACCTCCTCGCCTGGAAATGGTTGCCGCCCTTGCTGTGCCGGAGCCGCGGACCGCCCGGTGGGGGGCAGTCCGCGGCGCCTGGGTCCCGCGATTACGCCTGGTGGTGGTGCTGGTGTCGCCCGTGACACCGGTGTTCATCGGTGCCATACGGCTGGCAGCGGTCCCGCGTTCAGCGGCTGCCCGTCGCCGCCGCGAGCCGCACCTCGGCGCGGCGCTCGGCGCCCGCGTCGGCGTCGGACTTGGAGCGCTCGAGGGCCCGCTCGGCGCGGGCCACGTCGATCTCGTCGGCCAACTCGGCGATCTCGGCGAGAATCGACAGCTTGTTGTCGGCGATCGAGAGGAACCCGCCGTGCACGGCGGCCACCACGGTGCCGCCCTCACCGGTGGTGCGGATGGTCACCGGACCGGATTCGAGCACCCCGAGCAGCGGCTCGTGGCCCGGCATGACGCCGATGTCACCCGATGTGGTCCGGGCGATGACCAAGGTGGCCTCGCCGGACCAGATACTGCGGTCCGCGGCCACCAGCTCGACATGAAGATCGGCCAAGACGGCTCCTCGGGTCGGCACCCACCGCCCGCGGCGGATGCGCTGAGACAAAAAGCTAAGACGACTACTAGAACAACTGCTGCAACAACGGGTGAAGCAACTGCTGACACAAACACTGGGGCAAAGACTGAGCGAACGACGTACGACAAAGAATAGGGGGTGCGAGAGGGGGGCGGTCACCTGGGCTGAGCTCGACCGCCCCCCTCTCCCCCGCGCCCGCCTCGCGTCAGTTGACGCCGAGGTTGGCGGCGTTGGCCTTGAGGTCCTCCAGGCCACCGCACATGAAGAACGCCTGCTCCGGGAAGTGGTCGTACTCACCGTCGGCGATGGCGTTGAACGCGGTGATGGACTCGTCCAGCGACACGTCGGAACCGTCGACACCGGTGAACTGCTTCGCCGCGTGGGTGTTCTGCGACAGGAAGCGCTCGATCCGGCGGGCCCGGAAGACGGTGAGCTTGTCCTCCTCGCCCAGTTCGTCGATGCCGAGGATCGAGATGATGTCCTGGAGGTCCTTGTACTTCTGCAGGATGCCCTTGACCCGCATGGCGGTGTCGTAGTGGTCCTGCGAGATGTAGCGCGGGTCCAGGATGCGGGAGGTGGAGTCCAGCGGGTCCACCGCGGGGTAGATGCCCTTCTCCGAGATCGGCCGGGAGAGCACCGTCGTCGCGTCGAGGTGCGCGAAGGTGGTCGCCGGGGCCGGGTCGGTCAGGTCGTCCGCGGGGACGTAGATCGCCTGCATCGAGGTGATGGAGTGGCCCCGGGTGGAGGTGATGCGCTCCTGGAGCTGGCCCATCTCGTCGGCCAGGTTCGGCTGGTACCCCACCGCGGACGGCATCCGGCCGAGCAGTGTGGAGACCTCGGAGCCGGCCTGGGTGAAGCGGAAGATGTTGTCGATGAAGAACAGCACGTCCTGGTTCTGCACATCGCGGAAGTACTCCGCCATGGTCAGACCGGCCAGCGCGACCCGCAGCCGGGTGCCCGGCGGCTCGTCCATCTGGCCGAAGACCAGCGCGGTCTGCGGCAGCACACCGGACTCGGTCATCTCCGCGATCAGGTCGTTGCCCTCACGGGTGCGCTCACCGACGCCGGCGAAGACCGAGACGCCCTCGTGCAGCTTGGCGACTCGCATGATCATTTCCTGGATGAGCACCGTCTTGCCGACGCCCGCGCCGCCGAAGAGGCCGATCTTGCCGCCCTTGACGTAAGGGGTCAGCAGGTCGACGACCTTCAGGCCGGTCTCGAACATCTCGGTCTTCGACTCGAGCTGGTCGAAGGCCGGGGCCTTGCGGTGGATCGGCCAGCGTTCGGTGATCTCCGACTCGGCTTCCGGGTCGTTCAGGATCCGGCCGAGGGTGTCGAACACCCGGCCCTTGGTGACGTCGCCGACCGGCACCGTGATGCCTTCGCCGGTGTCGGTCACCGGGGCCTGGCGGACCAGGCCGTCGGTGGGCTGCATGGAGATGGCGCGGACCAGGCCGTCGCCGAGGTGCTGCGCGACCTCGAGGGTCAGCGTCTTCTTGCCCGTCTCCGAGGTGTCGGCCACGTCGACGTGGAGGGCGTTGTAGATCTCCGGCATCGCGTCGACGGGGAACTCCACGTCGACGACCGGGCCGATGACCCGAGCGACGCGGCCGGTAGCCGTGGCCGTTTCAACAGTGGTGGTCATAGTGGTCAGTCACTCCCCGCGCTGGCGTCGGCGAGGGCGCTGGCGCCACCGACGATCTCGCTGATTTCCTGGGTGATGTCGGCCTGTCGGGCCGCATTGGCAAGCCGCGTCAGCGACTTGATGAGGTCTTCCGCGTTGTCGGTCGCCGACTTCATCGCCCGGCGGCGGGCCGCGTGCTCGGAAGCGGCGGACTGGAGCAGCGCGTTGAAGACCCGGCTCTCGACGTACCGCGGCAGCAGCGCGTCGAGCACGCCCTCGGCGGACGGCTCGAACTCGTACAGCGGCAGGATGCCGGACGAACCGCCCCGCTCCTCGACCGCCGCGGCCCGCGCCTCCTCGTCGAGCGACAGCGGCAGCAGCCGCCGGTCGACCGGCGTCTGCGTCATCATCGACACGAACTCCGTGAAGACGATGTGCAGCTCGTCGACGCCGCCCTCGGCGGTCTCCCGCTCGAGCGACTCGATGAGCGGCGCCGCGACCTCTTTGGCGTTGCCGTACTGCGGACTGTCGCTGAAGCCGGTCCAGGACGCCGCCACCTGGCGCTCACGGAAGGTGTAGTACGCCAGACCCTTGCGGCCGACGACGTACGACTCGATCTCCTTGCCCTCCGCGCGCAGCCGCTCGGTGAGCCGCTCGGCCGCCTTGATCGCGTTGGAGGAGTAGCCGCCGGCCAGGCCGCGGTCGCTCGTGACGAGCAGCACCGCGGCGCGGGTCGGGTTCTCCACCTCGGTGGTCAGCGGGTGCCTGGTGTTGGAGCCGGTCGCCACCGCCGTCACCGCGCGGGTCAGCTCGTCCGCGTACGGAGAGGAGGCCTGCACCTTCCGCTGCGCTTTGACGATGCGCGCGGCGGCGATCATCTCCATCGCCTTGGTGATCTTCTTGGTGGCGGTGATGGACCTGATCCGGCGCTTGTAGACGCGAATCTGTGCGCCCATGATCAGCCCTCGACCAGCAGCGCGCCGGAGGACGTCTCGAACTGCCGCTTGAACGCGTCCACCGCGTCGGTGAGCACCTCGATGGTGTCGTCCGACAGCTTGCCGGTCTCGACGATCGACGTGAGCAGCGACTTGTGCTCGCGGTGCAGGTAGTCGAGGAGCTCCCGCTCGAAGCGGCGTACGTCCTCGACCGGTACGTCGTCCAGCTTGCCGGTGGTGCCGGCCCAGATGGAGACGACCTGGTCCTCGATCGGGTACGGGGCGTACTGGCCCTGCTTGAGCAGTTCCACCATCCGCTGACCGCGCTCGAGCTGCGCCTTGGAGGCCGCGTCCAGGTCGGAGCCGAAGGCGGCGAACGCCTCCAGCTCGCGGTACTGGGCGAGGTCCACCCGGAGCCGTCCGGAAACGCCCTTCATGGCCTTGATCTGCGCCGAGCCGCCGACCCGGGAGACCGAGATACCGACGTTCAGCGCTGGGCGCTGGCCGGCGTTGAAGAGGTCGGACTCCAGGAAGCACTGGCCGTCGGTGATCGAGATGACGTTGGTCGGGATGAACGCCGACACGTCGTTGGCCTTGGTCTCGACGATCGGCAGACCGGTCATGGAGCCGGCGCCCAGGTCGTCGGAGAGCTTGGCACAGCGCTCGAGCAGCCGGGAGTGCAGGTAGAAGACGTCACCGGGGTAGGCCTCGCGCCCCGGCGGGCGGCGCAGCAGCAGGGACACGGCGCGATAGGCGTCGGCCTGCTTGCTCAGGTCGTCGAAGACGATCAGGACGTGCTTGCCCTGGTACATCCAGTGCTGGCCGATGGCGGAACCGGTGTACGGCGCCAGGTACTTGAAGCCGGCCGGGTCGGACGCCGGGGCGGCGACGATGGTGGTGTACTCCAGCGCGCCGGCCTCCTCCAGCGCGGCGCGCACGCCGGCGATGGTGGAACCCTTCTGGCCGATGGCGACGTAGATGCAGCGGACCTGCTTCTTCGGGTCGCCGGAGCGCCAGTTGTCGCGCTGGTTGATGATCGTGTCGATCGCCAGGGCTGACTTGCCGGTCTGCCGGTCGCCGATGATGAGCTGGCGCTGGCCGCGGCCGATCGGGGTCATCGAGTCGACGGCCTTGAGGCCGGTCTGCATCGGCTCGTGCACCGACTTGCGCTGCATGACCGTGGGGGCCTGCAGCTCAAGGGCGCGGCGGCCGTCGGTCTCGATCTCGCCGAGGCCGTCGATCGGGGTGCCCAGCGGGTCGACGACCCGGCCGAGGTAGCCCTCGCCGACCGCCACCGAGAGCACCTCACCGGTGCGCTGCACCGGCTGGCCCTCCTCGATGCCGTTGAATTCACCGAGGACGATCGCACCGATCTCGCGCTCCTCGAGGTTGAGGGCGAGACCGAGGGTGCCGTCCTCGAAGCGCAGCAGTTCGTTCGCCATGGCCGAGGGCAGTCCCTCGACCTTCGCGATGCCGTCTCCGGCAACGCTGACCGTGCCGACCTCCTCGCGCGAGGCGGCGTCCGGCTGGTACGACTGGACAAAAGTCTCCAGCGCGTCCCGGATCTCCTCCGGCCGGATCGTGAGCTCCGCCATCTGGGTTCCCTGCTCTCCTTGTTGGGCCCGAAGTTTCTGGGGCTCTGGGGGGCTACCCCAGAGGACACTGTCGGCCCAACTCGGGCCGCGTTCATGCTTGTTGAGTTGGTATCTGGGGTGGTGCGCCCGGTTGCCGCCCGACGGGTGCCGGAGTCGCCGACCGGGTGGTGGCCTCGGCCGTCAGCCGGCCAGCCGCCGGGCCGCCTCGTCGAGACGGTCGGCGATGGCGCCGTTGATGACCTCGTCGCCGATGCGGACCCGAACCCCGCCGAGGACCGCCGGGTCCACGTCCAGGTTCAGATGCACCTGCCGGCCGTAGATCCTGGCCAGCGAGGCACCGAGGCGCCGCTTCTGCTGATCACTCAGCGGAGTCGCGGAGGTCACTTCCGCGACCATCCTGTCGCGACGGGCGGCGGCCAGCTTCGACAGGTACTCGATCCCGCCTTCAAGGCTACGTCCTCGGGGCGCGGTGACCAGCCTGGTGACCAGCCTTTCGGTCACCGGATGCGCACGGCCGCCGAGCAGCGAGTGGAGCAGCCCGGTCTTGGCCCGGGCGTCGGCCACCTGGTTGGCGAGCGCGGCCCGCAGTTCACTGCTCGCGGACAGGATCCGGCCGAACCGGAAGAGCTCGTCCTCCACGTCGTCCAGCGCGCCGCGGCGCTGGGCGTCGATCAGATCGGCGCTGTCGGCCAGCTCCTCGACCGCGTCCACCAGGTCGCGAGGCTGCGACCAGCGGGACCGGACCAGGCCCGCCAGCAGGTCGACGCTGTCGGCGCCGAGCTGGCCGCCGAGGAGCCGCCGCAGCAGCTCCGCCTTGGCCTCGCCGGACTTCGCCGGGTCGCTGAGCGCCCGGCGCAGCGTCCCCTCGCGGTTGAGGAGCGCGGTGACGGAGGCCAGGTCGTCGGCGAGCTTCGCCGGGGCGACCGAGGTGTTGTCGGTCAGCGCGTCGAGCTGCTCACGCGCGGTGGCCAGGGCCTCACGACTCGCACCGTTCATCGTGATGCCTCGGCCGTCGGCGCCGACTCGTCGAGTCCGTCGAGGAAGCGGTCGATGGTCCGGCTCTGCCGGGCGTTGTCCTCCAGGGACTCGCCGACGAGCTTGCCGGCCAGCTCGGCGGCGAGCCTGCCGACGTCCCGGCGCAGCGCGGCGGCGGCCGCCTTGCGGTCGGCCTCGATCTGCGCGTGACCGGCGGCGACGATCTCCTCACGCTGACGCTGGCCCTCGGCCCGCATCTCCGCGATGAGCGCGGCGCCCTGCTCCTGCGCCTCCTGGCGCAGCCGCGCGGCCTCGTGTCGTGCCTCGGCGAGCTGGGCGCGGTACTTCTCCAGCGCGTCCTGCGCGTCGGCCTGGGCGGCCTCGGCCTTCTCCATGCCGCCTTCGATGGCCTCCCGTCGCTCGTCCAGAACCTTGTTGATGTTCGGAAGGAGCTTCTTGGCGAGGAAGAAGAAGACGATGGCGAAGGCGATCAGGCCGATGATGAGCTCGGGGATCGGCGGGATGAGCGGGTTCTCCGCCGCCAGCGGTACCTGGGCGATCACATCAGTGCCTTCCGTCTAATGATTCCGGTTGTTCCGGCCGTAGGCCGTGATCAGGAGGGGTAGACGAACGGCATGACCAGACCGATCAGGGCGAGCGCCTCACAGAAGGCGAAGCCGAGGATCTGGTTGGCGCGGATCAGGCCGGCCGCTTCGGGCTGGCGGGCGAGGGCCTGGGTGCCGTTGCCGAAGATGAGACCGATGCCGACGCCGGGGCCGACGGCGGCCAGGCCGTAGCCGATCGAGCCGAGGTTGCCCTTGATCTGGACAGCGGCGAGCGTCGCGTGCGCGATTGCGGACATGCCGGGTTCTTCCTTCTCTTTCACGGACCGGTGGGGGTTGGCCACCGGAACATCTCTCTAGGGTTTCTCTACGG
Source organism: Streptomyces sp. NBC_01190 (assembly GCF_045039895.1). NCBI lineage: Bacteria > Bacillati > Actinomycetota > Actinomycetes > Kitasatosporales > Streptomycetaceae > Streptomyces > Streptomyces sp. NBC_01190. Next base: position 5,900,542 of record NZ_CP108580.1, on the reverse strand, counting down.
TGTGGAAGCGGGGGTGCTCAGTGGCCCTCGGCAAGGGCGCCCTGCACGTAGTTGCAGGCCAGGAGCACGAACACATAAGCCTGGACGGCCTCGATGAACAGCTCGAAGGCGACCAGCACGATGGTCATGACGAACGACACACTCGCGTACAGGACGCCGATGCCGTTGAGCAGGTAGTAGCTCGCGATGGTGAAGAGCAGCAGCAGGGTGTGGCCGGCGAACATGTTCGCGAAGAGCCGGACGGCGTGGGTGAACGGCCGGACCAGCAGGTTGGAGAACACCTCGATGGGCATCGACAGGAAGAGCACCGGGCCGAGCGCCTTGTCATAGCCGGAGATGTTCTTCCAGGCGCCGGTCCAGCCGTGCTTCTTGAAGGTGAGGATCAGCCACGTGAGGTAGACGATGATCGCGAGCGCGGCGGGGAACGAGATGATCGACGTCACCGGGAACTGCGCGAGCGGGATGATCGCCCAGAGGTTCATCACCCAGACCGTGAAGAAGAGCGCGACCATGAACGGCACGTACTTCTCGCCGTCCTTCTTGCCCATCGTCTCGTAGACGATCCCGCGGCGGACGAAGTCGTACCCGGCCTCGCCGATCATCTGGAGCTTGTTCGGCACCACCTTGGGCCTGCTGAAGGCGGCCCAGAAGAAGCCGACGATCACCACGGTGCTGAGCAGCGCCAGCAGGATCGGCTTGTCGAAGTGGAACCTGCCGATGGAGAAGATCGGGTCGAACTGGAACGAGTGCAGGCCGGGGGCAGGGAAGCCGCACCCTTCGAAGATGTGGCAGTTCGCCTCGGAGGTGGCGAGAACCTGGTCAGCACTCACCGAGAGCTCCTTCTGCGTGACGCATGGGTACGGCAACCTCGAGGTGTCGGCGCGGCGCGGGGCCGCGGAACGGCACTGGACGGGGAATTCGGGTGTGGGGGCGGCGGCCCGGCGCCGAACCGAACGGCGCGGTGCACGGAATCGCCGCTCGCAGCGGTTCCGCCGCAGTTGAGTGGGGACGATAGCAAATGAGCGGAGAGCCCTTTACCCCGGCCCTACCTCCGGCCCTGGGGCCGACGCGGCCGGCGGGGTTCATGACGGCGTTCCCGCCGACCCGGGCTCCACGTAGAGGATCTTGGTCTTCATGTGCGCCCTGGCCTGCGCGCCGATCCAGACGAGCGCCGCGGCCAGCAGGGAGAAGGCGAAGGCCCTGGTGTTGAAGAGCGAGGTGTGCTTGAACACGGCGAGCACGATCGCGAGCAGCAGGATCTGCACCGTGTAGAGCACCAGACCCATCATCTGGAACAGCGTCGGGTACGACTTCGCGGTGCGTTGCAGCACCACCATGCCGATCGCCATGAAGGCGATCACGACCAACGTGCCGGCCGCGGCGCCGATCGCTCCCTTGCCGCCTGCCAACGCACCGCTGATCACGGTGGCGATGGCACCGGCCGCGACAGTGGGAGCGGTGCAGTTGAGGAGAGTTCGGACGTCGTTGGACTGCATGGGGGCAGCTCCTCCGGCGGGAGTTGGGAGAATGCGGGTGTCGTCGGAGACGAGCGTAGCCGGGCCAAGTCGAGGCGGAGGACGTGCCTCACGCCGGAAGACCGTCGCACTGAGGTCTTTCGGCTTGCTTCCCGGGTTTCGTGAACGGTATCACAAAGTATTTGATCCGGTCTTTACCATGGAGGTGTGCTGCCCGTCACACGCACGAGCTAACGACACGCCGCCCAATGATATTCAGACAAAGGCGACTTCACTGGCTTCACTGGCTTAAGAACCTTCTGCGCCGAATGTCCGAATGACCGCCGAGATACTCACTAGTGGTGACTGTCCACCGGCCGCCGCCGGTCCGGCAGCCGGGACCGGTCACCGATCGCGGTCGAGCCGTTGAGGGCCGGCCGGTCCTCCGCCCGCATCTCCAGTTCGGCCGCGGCCGCCGCGGCGGCCAGCCGGCGACGGCGCCGGCGATAGCGCGGCGGCACCACGGACTCGGCCCAGTGCGGCGCCCGCGGCCGGAACCGCGGCAGCAGCAGCACGACCAGGCCCACCGCGCTCAGCGAGACGATCACCAGCACGATCCACAGGCTGGAGGAGTTCACCGAGAACGCCACCGCGGCGAAGGCGATCAGCGCCGACCAGAAGTACATGATCAGCACCGCCCGGCTGTGCGAGTGCCCGATCTCCAGCAGCCGGTGGTGCAGGTGGCCCCGGTCGGCGGCGAACGGCGACTGGCCCTTCCAGGTCCTGCGGACCACCGCGAGCACCAGGTCGGCCGCGGGAATGGCGATCATCGTCAGCGGCAGCAGCAGCGGCATGTAGACCGGGACCATGAAGTGCACGGTCTCCCGGGTCGAGCCGGTGAGGCCGGTGATCGCGTCCGGGTCCACCTGGCCGGTGATGGAGATGGCGCCCGAGGCCAGCACCAGGCCGATCAGCATCGAGCCGGAGTCGCCCATGAAGATCCGCGCCGGGTGGATGTTGTGCGGCAGGAAGCCCAGGCACATGCCGATCAGGATGGCGCTGAAGAGCGTCGCGGGCGCGGCGGCCTCGACGCCGTAGCCGTACCACATGCGGTAGGCGTAGGTGAAGAACGCGATGGCGGCGATGCAGACCATGCCGGCCGCCAGACCGTCCAGGCCGTCCACGAAGTTGACCGCGTTGATGGTGATCACGACCAGGGCCACGGTGAGCAGCGTGGACTGGACCGGGGTGAGGGCGACCGGGCCGATGCCGGGGACCGGCAGCCAGAGGATGGTGAGGCCCTGAAGGACCATCACGCCGGCCGCGATCATCTGCACACCGAGCTTGATCAGCGCGTCGATGCCCCACTTGTCGTCCAGCACGCCCAGCAGCCAGATCAGCCCGGCGCCGGACAGCAGCGCGCGTGGCTCGCTGGAGAGGGTGAAGACGTCCCCGATGTTGCTGAGGTGCGCGGCGACCAGCAGACCGGCGCACAGACCGCCGAACATGGCGATGCCGCCGAGCCGTGGCGTGGGCTCGCGGTGCACGTCGCGGGCGCGGATCTCCGGCATGGCGCCGGCCGCGATGGCGAACGTGCGCACCGGTCCGGTCAGCAGATACGTGACGGCGGCGGCCACGAACAGGGTCAGCAGATACTCGCGCACGGGCAGCCTCCGACGTATCCGGGGGCGCAGCCGGGATACGCGCGCGTCCGGGGGTTCCTCACAGCGTCACACCCTAGTGGTGGCCGGGCCGCGACGGCGAACATCTACCGAGACTCACAGGGAGCCCGGACGGTTGCACCATCCCGAAACGGGGTATCGCGGGGATCTTCTCCGCCGGCCCGTGCGGGGGCGGGGAGCCGCTCACGGGCGCCCGGGACGGCGCCGCGGGGCGCCGCGGACAGGCCGCCGCGGACAGGGCGCCGGGTCATACGGTCGCCGGGGCGGGGATCCCGGTCAGCGCGGTGACCATCGGGTCGAGCGCGGTCTGGATCTCCTCCCCGATGCTGCGGAAGTACGACACGGGCGCGCCGTACGGATCGTGCACCTCGTCGGCGTCCGGGCTGGGCGCGAGCAGCCAGCCCCGCAGCGCCGCGGCGGCCCGCACCAGCGCCCGGGCCCGCTCGGTGACCGAGCCGTCCGGCAGGGTGGTCTCGTCTATCGCCCGGACCAGCCGGGTGAACTCCTTGAGCGTGAAGGTCCGCAGACCCGCCGCGTGGCCCATGGAGATCACCTGGGAGCGGTGGTCGCGGGTGGCGGTGAGCACCAGGTCGGCGTTGATCACATGATCGTCGAGCAGCTCCCGGCCGGTGAAGCCGGCCGGGTCGGCGCCGAACTCGCCCAGCACCGCGGCGGCGTGCGCCTCCATCGGGGCGCCCTCGTGCCCCCAGGTGCCCGCCGACTCCACCAGGATGCCCGCCGCGCCGTCGCCGAGCCGCCGCTCCAGGCCGTGCCGCATCAGCCGCTCGGCCATGGGCGAGCGGCACACGTTGCCGGTGCAGACGTGGAGCACCCGGAAGAGGTCGCCACCCGCCCCGGCGCCGGGTCCTGGCCCGCCGGGGCCGGTGCCGGGCACCGCGGGCAGGCCGCCCGGCACATACCCGTGCACGTACCCGGGCACATAACCGGTGACCTGCCCGGGAACGGTGAAACCCCGTATGCCACGCCCCTCGGGCGTCAACTGCGCTCCTGCAAGTCGGGGACGACCTTGCGCAGCTCCTCCGCGCTGATCGCCCCGGCCCGCAGCAGCACCGGAACCTTGCCGGTCACGTCCACGATGGAGGAGGGCACCGCGGCGGGCGTGGGCCCGCCGTCCAGATAGACGGCCACCGAGTCGCCCAGCATGGCCTGGGCCGCGTCGCAGTCCTGCGGCGAGGGGTGGCCGGTCAGATTGGCACTGGAGACGGCCATCGGCCCGGTGCCGGTCAGCAGCTCGATCGCGACCGGGTGCAGCGGCATCCGGACCGCGACGGTGCCGCGGGTGTCACCGAGGTCCCAGCGCAGCGACGGCTGGTGCTTGGTGACCAGGGTGAGCGCGCCGGGCCAGAAGGCGTCGACCAGCTCCCATGCCTGCTCGGAGAAGTCGGTGACGATGCCGTGCAGCGTGTTCGGCGAGCCGACCAGCACCGGCGAGGGCATGTTGCGGCCGCGCCCCTTGGCCTCCAGCAGGTCGCCCACCGCCTCGGCGTCGAAGGCGTCCGCGCCGATCCCGTAGACGGTGTCGGTGGGCAGCACGACCAGATCGCCGCGCTTGATCGCCGAGTTGGCCTCCCGCAGCCCGGTGACCCGCTCGGTCGCGTCGGAGCAGTCGTATCGCCGTGCCATTAGCTGACCTCCAAAGACGTACTCACGGCCGCGCCTTCCGCGCTGTCGTGAACCGCGGGCGGTTGTTGAGATCGGGATGGTCGGCCGCGTCCGCCCAGCCCGCGTCCTCCTTGAAGATCCAGGGGACCTGGCCGCCCTGGGAGTCCGCGTGCTCGATGACGACGACGCCGCCGGGCCGCAGCAGCCGCTGGGCGGTCCGTTCGATGCCGCGGATGGTGTCGAGGCCGTCCTCGCCGGAGAACAGCGCCAGTTCGGGGTCGTGGTCGCGGGCTTCCGGCGCCACGTACTCCCACTCGGTGAGCGGGATGTAGGGGGGGTTGGAGATCACCAGGTCCACCTGGCCGTTGAGGTCGGGAAAGGCGCTCAGCGCGTTGCCCTGGCGCAGGTCGACCTTGCTGCCCGCGATGTTCTTGCGGGCCCATTCCAGCGCCTGCTCCGAGAGTTCCACAGCGTGCACCCGCGAGCGCGGCACCTCCTGGGCCAGCGCGAGCGCGATGGCGCCGGAACCGGTGCACAGATCGACGATCAGCGGTTCCGCGACGTCCATCGCGCGGACCGCGTCTATCGCCCAGCCGACCACCGACTCGGTCTCCGGCCGGGGCACGAACACCCCCGGCCCGACCTGGAGTTCCAGATAGCGGAAGAAGGCCCGTCCGGTGATGTGCTGGAGCGGTTCGCGCGCCTCGCGGCGGGCCACCGCCTCCCAGTAGCGCGCGTCGAACTCCGTGTCGGCCACGCTGTGCAGCTCGCCGCGCTTGACGCCGTGGATGTACGCGGCCAGCTCCTCGGCGTCGAAGCGCGGCGACGGCACGCCCGCGTCGGCGAGTCGCTGCGCGGCCTGCGCCACCTCGGCGAGCAGCAGGTTCACTGTCGCTTCCCCTCTCAGTGACCGTCGCCGGCCGCGGCCAGCTTGGCGGCCGAGTCGGCGTCCACACAGGCCTGGATCATCGCGTCGAGGTCTCCGTCGAGCACTTGGTCGAGGTTGTACGCCTTGAAGCCGACGCGGTGGTCCGAGATGCGGTTCTCCGGGAAGTTGTAGGTACGGATGCGCTCGGACCGGTCGACGGTGCGCACCTGGCTGCGGCGGGCGTCGGACGCCTCCCGCTCGGCCTCCTCCTGCGCGGCGGCCAGCAGCCGGGAGCGCAGGATGCGCATCGCCGACTCCTTGTTCTGCAACTGGCTCTTCTCGTTCTGGCAGGAGACGACGAGACCGGACGGCAGGTGGGTGATCCGGACCGCCGAGTCGGTGGTGTTGACCGACTGGCCGCCGGGGCCCGAGGAGCGGTAGACGTCGATCCGCAGGTCGTTGGGGCCGATCTCGACCTCGACGTCCTCGGCCTCCGGGGTGACCAGCACACCGGCCGCCGAGGTGTGGATACGGCCCTGGGACTCGGTGGCGGGCACCCGCTGCACCCGGTGCACCCCGCCCTCGTACTTCAGCCGCGCCCAGACGCCCTGGCCCGGCTCATGGCTCGCCTTCGCCTTCACCGCGACCTGGACGTCCTTGTAGCCGCCGAGGTCGGAGGCGTTGGCGTCGAGGATCTCGGTCTTCCAGCCGACCCGCTCGGCGTAGCGCAGATACATCCGCAGCAGGTCGCCGGCGAAGAGCGCCGACTCCTCGCCGCCCTCACCCGCCTTGACCTCCAGGATGACGTCCTTGTCGTCGTTGGGGTCACGGGGGACCAGCAGCAGCCGCAGCCGCTCGGTCAACTCCTCGCGCTCCTTCTCCAGCTCCTTCACCTCGGCGGCGAAGTCCGGGTCGTCCTGGCCGAGTTCGCGGGCGGTGCCGATGTCGTCGCCGGTCTGCCGCCAGGAGCGGTAGGCGCTGACGATGGGGGTCAGTTCCGCGTAGCGCTTGTTGAGCTTGCGGGCGTTGGCCTGGTCGGCGTGGACCGCGGGGTCGGCAAGCTGCTTCTCGAGGTCGGCGTGCTCGCCGATCAGTTCCTCGACCGCCTCGAACATCATGGAGTCCCTGCTGAGAAACTAGGAAACGAGAGAAAAACGAGAGAAAAACTAGAGAAAACTGGAACGAGCTGGAACGAGCCGCAAAGAGCCCGAAAAAGAGCAGCCGGCTGCGGACGACAAAGCGCCGGTCCGGTCACCCTCGGCGGGCGACCGGAGACCGGCGCTTTCGGGTCGCTACTTCTTGGCGGACCCGACGGCCGCCTTGCCGAAGCGGGCCTCGAAGCGGGCCACGCGGCCACCGGTGTCGAGGATCTTCTGCTTGCCCGTGTAGAACGGGTGGCACTCGGAGCACACGTCCGCGCGGATCTGGCCGCTGGTCTCGGTGCTGCGGGTGGTGAACGAGGCGCCACAGGTACAGGTGACCTGGGTCTCGACGTACTCGGGGTGGATCTCGCGCTTCAAGGGATGCTCCTAAGTTCGGGAGGGCGCCGGGTCGAACCCGCGGGTTTGCGGGCACGTGAACCGGGGCCAGCGGTCCAGTCTGCCAGGACCGGCCGCATCTCCCAAAACGAGGGGCGGGCCCGGCGCATTCCCGTGTGCTCCGGTCGGCTCGTGTCAGGTCCCGCCGGGTCCCGTTTCAGTGCCGGCCGGGTCCCACCACCGTGCCGGCGCCCTCCTGGTCGGCGATCGAGCCCTTCGTCGCGTCGGGCGGGATCGGCCGGTCGGTCCGGAGCGCGGTCCACACCACGGCGGCCTGCCGGCCGATCGGCTCGACCCGGTTGGGATCACTGACCGCGTACCGTACCGGCAGCGTGACCATCTGCACATGCCCGGACCGTACGTGCTGGACGCTGGTGGCCAGGCCCATCAGTTTGTTGACCGAGCCGAGCCCGGTGTCGGTGGTGACCGCCTTGGTGGCCGTGTCGGCGACCGAGAACAGCTTGGTGGGGCTCGACAGCACGCCGACCCCGGCGATCCGGTCGATCAGCGCCTTCATGAACGCCTGCTGGAGCTGGATACGGCCCAGGTCGCTGCCGTCGCCGACGCCGTGCCGGGTGCGGACCAGGCCGAGCGCCTGCTCGCCGTTGAGAGTGTGGGTGCCGGCCGCGAGCCGGAGATGGCTCTGCGGATCGGCTATCGCCCGACTGGTGGTCAGCGGCACCCCGCCCAGCGAGTCGACCAGGTTCTTGAAGCCGGTGAAATCGACCTCGATGTAATGGTCCATCCGGAGGCCGGTGAGCTGCTCCACCGTCTTGACCGCGCAGACCGGGCCGCCGACCTGGTACGCGGTGTTGAACATCACCGACCGGGCGGGCGGCTGCGTCTTGCCGCCGGGCTTCGCGCAGGCGGGGCGGGCGATCAGCGTGTCGCGCGGGATGCTGACGACACTGGCGGATCTGCGGCCCTTGTTGACGTGCACGATCATCGCGGTGTCGGAGCGGGCGCCCGCGTCGTGGCCGTATGCGGCGTTGGCGCCGGAGCGCGAGTCGGAGCCGAGCACCAGGATGTCGGTGGCGCCGCCGACCGGCGGCGCGGGCCGGTGGCGGCCGAGCGCGCCGTTGATGTCCACGCTGTGGATGTTGCCGTTCAGCCGGTGGTACACATAGCCCGCCCCGGCGCCGCCGGCCAGCACCAGACCCGCCGCGGTCCACGCCACGATCCGCAGGCCCCGGTGGCGCCGCCCGCGCCCCGCTGAGGCCCCCAGGGGGCTGGAGCCGACCGGGGCCGGCTGCTCGTCCCGCATGCGTACCTCGGCTTTCTCTCCGCCCCTCGGCCTGCGGCTACCCGATATGGCCCCTTTCAGGGTATGCGCGGCGTATCAACTGGATGATCAGTCTTTCGACCGGTACCTCAGTACATCAGCCATTGGCCCGGCCTTCCATCGTCTCCCGGGCCGCCGCCTTCCACCATTCGGGCGACGGACAGCGACGGACACCGACGGACAGCGGCGGAACCCGACGGAGAGCGCTGGGGCGCGACGGAGGACGACGGAGCGCGACGCACGAAGGGCGCCCGCCCACCCCCTGCGGGATGTGCGGGCGCCCTCTCGGTGCCGGGTGACGCTCTCGGTGCGCCGGTGACCTGGATCAGCCGGCGCGCGATACGGGGCCGCTAGTCGTTGTTCTGGCCCGGCGTCGTCTTGGCGATCTGCATCAGGAACTCGGCGTTCGACTTGGTCTGCTTCATCTTGTCCAGCAGCAGCTCGATGGCCTGCTGCGAGTCGAGCGCGTGCAGCACCCGGCGCAGCTTCCAGACGATCGCCAGCTCGTCGCGGTCGAGCAGGATCTCTTCCTTACGGGTGCCGGACGGGTCGACGTCCACCGCGGGGAAGATCCGCTTGTCGGCGAGCTTGCGGTCAAGCTTGAGCTCCATGTTGCCGGTGCCCTTGAACTCCTCGAAGATCACCTCGTCCATCCGCGAGCCGGTCTCGACCAGCGCGGTGGCCAGGATGGTCAGCGAACCGCCGTCCTCGATGTTGCGCGCCGCGCCGAAGAACCGCTTCGGCGGGTAGAGCGCGGTCGAGTCGACACCACCGGACAGGATGCGGCCGGAGGCCGGCGCCGCCAGGTTGTAGGCACGGCCGAGGCGGGTGATCGAGTCCAGCAGGACCACCACGTCGTGTCCCAGCTCCACCAGCCGCTTGGCCCGCTCGATGGCGAGCTCGGCGACGGTGGTGTGGTCCTCGGCGGGCCGGTCGAAGGTCGAGGAGATGACCTCGCCCTTCACCGACCGCTGCATGTCGGTGACCTCTTCCGGCCGCTCGTCCACCAGGACGACCATCAGGTGGCACTCGGGGTTGTTGGTGGTGATCGCGTTGGCGATCGCCTGCATGATCATGGTCTTACCGGTCTTCGGCGGGGCCACGATCAGACCGCGCTGGCCCTTGCCGATCGGCGACACCAGATCGATGATCCGGGTGGTCAGCACCCCGGGGTCGGTCTCCAGCCGGAGCCGGTCCTGCGGGTAGAGCGGGGTGAGCTTGTTGAACTCCGGACGGCCGCGGCCCGAGTCGGCGCCCATGCCGTTGGCGGAGTCCAGCCGGACCAGCGCGTTGAACTTCTCGCGGCGCTCGCCGTCCTTGGGCTGCCGTACGGCGCCGGTGACGTGGTCGCCCTTGCGCAGGCCGTTCTTGCGGACCTGGGCGAGCGAGACGTAGACGTCGTTGGGCCCCGGCAGGTAGCCGGAGGTCCGGATGAAGGCGTAGTTGTCGAGGATGTCGAGGATGCCGGCCACCGGGATCAGCACATCGTCGTCGGCGACCTGCGGTTCGCCGCCGCCGCCGAACTCTTCCCGGCGGTTGCTGCCGCGGCCCCTGCGGTCGCGGTAACGGCCCCGGCGGCGGCCGCGGCCATCACCGAACTCGTCGTCGTCCTGAGCGCCGCCCTGACCGCCCTGGCCGCCCTGCTGCTGGCTCTGGCCGCCCTGCTGACCGCCGCCGCCCTGCTGCTGGGAGCCGCCGCCCTGCTGTTGGGAGCCGACGCCCGCGCCCTGCTGCTGACGGTCCCGGTCGCGGTCGCCACGGCTCTGCCGGTTGCCGCTCTCGCCGCCGTCCTCGCCGCGGTTGCGCTGGCGGTCGCGCTGCCGCTCACGGCGGTCCCCGCGCTGACCGCGCTGGCGGTCCTGACGGTCGTCGCCGAAGGCGCCGCCGCCCTGCTGCTTGGCGTCGCCGCCCTTGGTGTCCCGGCCCTCGGCGGTGTCGGTGGCCGCCTCGGCGGCGCGCTCGGCGGTCCGGTCGGCCCGCTCGGTACGGTCGGCCCGCTCGGCGCGCTCGGTCTTGGCCGCGGTCGCCACCGGGGCGGCGACCTTGGCCGTCTCACCCGCGGGCTGGCCGGGAATCTCGATCTGCTGCGGCTCCGCCGGCGCGATGACCGCGACCGGCTCCACGGCGGCCTGCTCGATGCGGGTCCGCGAGGTGGCGCGGCGCTTCGGCTTCTCGACCACGGCGGTGTCGGCGACGGCCTGCGGCGCGGTGACGGCGCCCCCGGCCTGCCGTTCCTTGATGGTGTCGATGAGCTGGCTCTTGCGCATCCGCGCGGTGCCCTTGATACCGAGGCCCGAGGCGAGCTGCTGCAGTTCGGCCAGCACCATGCCGTCCAAACCGGTCCCAGACCGGCGTCGCCGTGCGGCAGTGGCCGTGGCAGCACCGGTTGCAGGCGCGGCGGCATCGGACGCGGCGACAGTGTTGTCTGCGCGCACGCCCATCAGATCGGTGGTGTCGCTCACGAAGGGTCCTTCCCTGGAGCGGACGTCGGCCTGTCTGGCTCGGCGACCGGTCGTGCTGTCCGGATCTGGGCGTTTCCGCTGCTCAGAGCCGGGGCGGTGGTCCGCCTGATGGCGGCAGAAAAAACGTGCTGAACGTGCTTCGGCACTGGAGAGAGCTACGGAGAGACCTCGTACCGAAATCCGGAGCGTGCTCGACACTGCGCGGGCGGGGTGTCCGAATTCCCCGGTCAGGCTGCCTGTGCGGTGTGGGAGGCTCCCGGAAGAAGTGTCGTCCCATGGCGGGGACACAGCGCATCGCGCCCACTGGGCGGCGAATGCTGGCTTGAGATTAACACTACCGGATCCAACAGATATTCCCCCTCTCTATGGCCGGCAATCGTGTTCACTGCCCCCCTGCGAGCGGCAGCACACTGGCCCCTACGGTGTCGAGCGCCAGGCGATGGGCCGCCCAGCCCTCCCCCGCGAACCGGGAGACCTTGTCGGCGGCGCCCTCGTCGGTCAGGGCGAGTACGGTCGGCCCGGCGCCCGACACGACGGCGGGGACGCCTTCCGCGCGCAGCCCGTTGACCAGCGCGAGCGTCTCCGGCATGGCGGGCGCGCGGTAGTCCTGGTGGAGCCGGTCCTCGGTGGCGGGCAGCAGCAACTCCGGGCGCCTGGTGAGGGCTTCCACCAGCAGCGCGGCCCGCCCGGCGTTGGCCGCGGCGTCCACATGGGGGACGGTACGCGGCAGCAGTCCGCGGGCGGTCTCGGTGAGCAGCGGCGTGGCGGGCACGAAGACCACCGGAACCAGCGACGCCACGGGGTCCATCCGGACCGCCCGCGCGGCGCCGCCATCGGTCCAGGCCAGGGTGAATCCGCCGAGCAGACACGCGGCGACGTTGTCGGGATGGCCCTCGATCTCGGTGGCCAGCTCCAGCAGCGCGGTGTCGTCGAGCACGGCGGGCCCGCCTATCGTCACCGCCCGGGCGGCGATGATGCCGGCGCAGATCGCGGCGGAGGAGGAGCCGAGCCCGCGGCCGTGCGGCACGCGGTTGGCGCACACCACCTCCAGGCCGCGCGGCTGACCGCCCAGCAGGTCGAACGCGGTCCGCAGCGAGCGTACGACCAGGTGTTTCTCGTCGCGCGGCAGGGTGTCCGCGCCCTCACCCGCGATGTCCACGTGCAGGCCGGAGTCGGCGACGCGGACCACCACGTCGTCGTACAGCCCCAAGGCCAGGCCGAAGGCATCGAACCCGGGGCCCAGGTTGGCGCTGGTCGCGGGGACGCGCACTCGTACTGCCGCTGCGCGGAACGCGGGACCGGCCATCGTTCGACGAATCTCCTTGTGCGGAAGTGCGGTTCGCCCTTCGGGCACGGCTTCATTGCCGAGTGGCGGGGCGGGGGTGGCGATGCGGGGGCATCCGCCGGGATTCGGGGCACACTGCGGTGCCGCTGAGGCCAAGCCTATCGAAGGAAGGTTCTTCTGCGACATAGGGCGCACGCACCGCGCGCGATGCGTGTCGCCCCCACCCCGTGCGCCCCGCCCCGACCCCCGCCCCGCCAGCGACTTCCCTGCCGGGGTCCACCCGGCCGGGGCGCCGGGCCGAGGCCGGGTGGACCCCCGGTGGCCGGGGGTAGACCCCCGGTGGCCGGCCGGAGCCGCAGACCGGCCGCGCCGGATGGTTCCCGGTGTGGGTGGGAGGGAGGAACCATCCGGCGATCGAGGCAGGGGCGGGTGGGCGGGGAAGGCCGCCTCAGCCCAAACCGAGCTGCTCGGCCGCCGCGTCCGCGTCCACCCCCACCGTGATCGGCCGCGGCGCCCCCGCCACCGCCCAGTCCGGATCCTTGAGCCCGTTCCCGGTCACCGTGCAGACGATCCGCTGCCCCGGATCCACCCGCCCCTCCGCCGCCGCCTTCAGCAGCCCCGCCACCGACGCCGCGGAGGCAGGCTCGACGAAGACCCCCTCCTTCGCGGCCAGCAGCCGGTAGGCGGAAAGGATCTGGCGGTCCGTCACCGCTTCGATGAGCCCACCGGACTCGTCCCGCGCGGCGACCGCGTACTGCCAGGACGCCGGATTCCCGATCCGGATCGCCGTCGCGATGGTCTGCGGCTCCCGCACCGGCGCGCCGTTGACGATCGGCGCCGACCCGGATGCCTGGAAGCCCCACATCCGCGGCGTACGGGTCGCCATCCCGTCGGCCGCGTACTCCCGATACCCGCGCCAGTACGCGGTGATGTTCCCCGCGTTGCCCACCGGCAGGACATGCACGTCCGGCGCGTCCCCGAGCGCGTCCACGATCTCGAAGGCGGCGGTCTTCTGCCCCTCGATCCGGACCGGGTTCACCGAGTTGACCAGCGCCACCGGATACTTCTCGCTCAGCGCCCTGGCCAGCTCCAGGCAGTCGTCGAAGTTGCCGTCGACCTGGAGGATGCGGCTGCCGTGGACGAGCGCCTGCCCCATCTTGCCGAGCGCGATCTTGCCCTGCGGCACCAGCACCGCGCAGACCATCCCGGCGCGTACCGCGTAGGCCGCCGCCGAGGCCGAGGTGTTGCCGGTCGAGGCGCAGATGACGGCCTGGGCGCCCTCCTCCTTGGCCTTGGAGATGGCCATGGTCATGCCGCGGTCCTTGAAGGAGCCGGTGGGGTTGGCCCCCTCGACCTTCAGATAGACGTCACAGCCGGTCCGCTCGGAGAGCAGCTGGGCCGGTACCAGCGGGGTGCCGCCCTCCAGCAGGGAGACCACCGGGGTGCCGGCGGTGACCGGCAGCCGGTCGCGGTACTCCTCGATGATCCCGCGCCACTGGTGGGTGCCGGACATCCGGGGCTGATCGATCGTTCGGTTCATAGCGGGTCTACTCCCCTTCCACACGCATGATGCTGGCGACGCCGCGTACGGTGTCGAGTTCCCGCAGGCTGGACACCGTCGCGGAGAGCGCGGCGTCCGGCGCGCGGTGGGTGACGACGACGAGCGATGCCTCGCCGTCCTTGCCCTGCTGCCGCACCGTGTCGATCGACACATCGTGCTCGGCGAACACCGTGGCGACCTGTGCCAGGACGCCCGGTTTGTCCGCCACATCGAGGCTGATGTGGTAACGGGTGACCACATCCCCCATGGGGCTGACCGGAAGTCGCGTATACGCGGACTCGCCGGCTCCGGTGGTGCCCGCCAGCTTGTTGCGGCAGGCGGCCACCAGGTCGCCGAGAACGGCGGAGGCGGTGGGTGCACCGCCGGCGCCGGGACCGTAGAACATCAGCCGCCCAGCCGCCTCCGCCTCGACGAAGACGGCGTTGTACGCCTCGCGCACGGAGGCGAGCGGGTGGGTGAGCGGGATCATCGCGGGGTGCACCCGGGCCGTCACCGAGCGGCCGTCGAGGGCGCGCTCGCAGATGGCGAGGAGCTTGACCGTACAGCCCATCTTCCGGGCCGAGGCGATGTCCGCCGCGGTGACCTCGGTCAGGCCCTCGCGGTGCACGTCGTCGATGGTCACCCGGGTGTGGAAGGCGATCCCGGCCAGGATCGCGGCCTTCGCGGCGGCGTCGAAGCCCTCCACGTCGGCGGTCGGGTCGGCCTCGGCGTAACCGAGGGCGGTGGCCTCGTCCAGCGCCTCGCTGTAGCCGGCGCCGCTGGAGTCCATCTTGTCCAGGATGAAGTTGGTGGTGCCGTTGACGATGCCGAGCACCCGGTTCACCTTGTCGCCCGCGAGTGACTCGCGCAGCGGCCTGATCAGCGGGATCGCCCCGGCGACCGCGGCCTCGTAATAGAGGTCGACGCCGTGCTCGGCGGCCTTGGCGTGCAGACCGGCGCCGTCGGCGGCGAGCAGCGCCTTGTTGGCGGAGACGACCGACGCGCCGTGCTCGAAGGCGGTGGTGATCAGCGTACGGACCGGTTCGATGCCGCCGATCACCTCGACCACCACATCGAGGTCGCCCCGCTTGACCAGGGCGGTGGCGTCGGTGGTGAGCAGCTCGGGGGGAACGCCGTCGCGGACCCGGTTGGGGCGGCGGACCGCGATCCCGGCGAGCTCGATGGGCGCGCCGATCCGGGCGGCGAGGTCGGCTGCCTGCGTCGTCATGATGCGCGTGACCTCGGAGCCGACCACACCGCAGCCAAGCAGCGCCACCTTCAGCGGACGCGTACGCATCATCCGACCTCGTCTCTCGTACAGGTTCTTCGTGCCAAGCGGGCTTGGTGCCGGGCAGGCTCTTTGCGCCAGGTCTTCCGGCGCGGTTTCGAGTGCGGCTTCGGGTGCGGGAGCACGACGACGGCGGCGCCGTACCCGATTCTGGTGCATCCTCGGGTGCGTCCGGTACGTCCGGTCTCGTTCGTACTGACGGGCGAGTTGTGTCGCCGGGCTGACTGGTGCCCGTTCTCCCCCGCGTGCTCGAAGCTCCCGCGGCCGTGCTGCTCCGGTCCCGTCCGCAGGTTCCTCACGCGATTCCTCGCGCTCGCGCGCGGCGGGGGCCGGTGCCGGACCAGTCTCACGCACCGGAAGGGAGATGCCACCCGCTGTCCGGATCGCGAGACCGGTGGTCCGGCCGTGGATTCTCCCGCGGGTCCGGTGATCTCCCGGCGTTTACGGTCAGCCGACGTCCAGCCGCAGCAGATCGTCCTCCGTCTCCCGGCGGACGATCACCCGGGCCCGCCCGTCGGCGACGGCGACCACCGGCGGGCGCAGCGCGTGGTTGTAGTTGCTCGCCATCGCCCGGCAGTACGCCCCGGTGGCGGGCACGGCGAGCAGGTCGCCGGGCGCCACATCGGCCGGCAGGAAGGCGTCCTTCACCACGATGTCGCCGCTCTCGCAGTGCTTGCCGACCACCCGGCTGAGCATCGGCGGCGCGTCGCTGCGGCGCGAGACCAGCGCGACGCTGTACTCCGCGTCGTAGAGCGCGGTGCGGATGTTGTCGGACATGCCGCCGTCCACGCTGACGTACGTCCGCAGGGACTCCAGCGGCTTGACGGTGCCGACCTCGTAGAGGGTGAACGCGGTCGGTCCGACGATCGCCCGTCCCGGCTCGACGGACAGCCGCGGCGGGGTGAGGTGCGCCGCTTCGCACTCCCGGGCGACGATCTCGCCGAGCGCCTTGGCGATCTCCTGCGGCTCGCGCGGGTCGTCGTCCGGTGTGTACGCGATGCCGAGGCCGCCGCCGAGGTCGATCTCCGGCAGCTCCACCCCGTGCTCGTCGCGTACGGCGGCGAGCAGCGACACCACCCGGCGCGCCGCCACCTCGAAGCCGGCCATGTCGAAGATCTGCGAGCCGATGTGGCTGTGGATGCCGACGAGTTCCAGGCTGTCGAGGTTCAGCACCCGGCGGACCGCCTCCGCGGCCTGGCCGTCGGCGAGCGCGATGCCGAACTTCTGGTCCTCGTGCGCGGTCGCGATGAACTCATGGGTGTGCGCCTCGACCCCGACCGTCACCCGGATCTGCACCCGCTGCCGCTTGCCCTGCCGGGTCGCCTCCGCCGCGACCCGGACGATCTCCTGGAAGGAGTCGAGCACGATCCGGCCGACGCCCGTCTCGACGGCCCGCTCGATCTCGGCGGCGCTCTTGTTGTTGCCGTGCAGCGCGATGCGGTCGGCGGGCATGCCCGCGCCGAGCGCGACGGCCAGCTCGGTGCCGGAGCAGACGTCGAGGTTGAGCCCCTCCTCGTGGAGCCACTTCACGACGGCGCGGGAGAGGAACGCCTTGCCCGCGTAGAAGACGTCGGCGTTGTCCCCGAAGGCGGCGCGCCAGGCGCGGCAGCGGGCCCGGAAGTCGGCCTCGTCGAGGAAGTAGGCGGGGGTGCCGTACTCGGCGGCGAGCGTACGGACGTCGAGACCGGCCACCTCGGCGGCGCCGTCATCATTTCGGGTGACGGTGCGCGACCAGACGCGGGGGTCGAGGTGGTTGAGGTCGGCGGGCGGGGCGGCGTAGTGCCCTTCGGACAGGACGTCGGCGTGGCGGGGGCCTGCGGGGTGTGCGGAGCGGCTCACGGGTCGGGGCGCTTTCTTTTTGATGCGGGGTGGGGTGGTGGGGGCGGGTGGTTCTGGGGCGGGCTGTTCTGTTCTGGGCCGGGCTGGGCTGTGCTGTTGTGGGCTGTGCTGTTGTGGGCGCCGGGGTCAGGCGCGGGGTCGGGCCTTGGCGGGTGGCTGCTGCTTGGGTGGAGGCGGGTGGCTGCTGCTTGGGTGGAGTGGGCGGCGAGGTGGGCGGGCAAGGCGGGCGGGTGAGCGTCACATCAGGTCGGGCGCGGTGATGCCGAGCAGGCGCAGGCCTCCGGCGAGTACGACCCCCGTCGCGTCGGCGAGACGGGTGCGGGCGGCGTGCACGGACGAGGGTTGCTCGTCCCCTTTCGGCAGCGGCGGACACTCGTCGTGGAACCGGAAGAACGCGTCGGCCACCCGTTCCATGTGCCGCGCCACCCGGTCGGGGCCGCGCCGGCGGGCCGCCGACTCGATCACCCGGGGAAAGTCGGCGATCAGCCCGAGCAGCTCGGTCTCGGCGGGGTGGTGGTGCGGGACGGCTCCCGCGCTTCCGGTTCCCCCGCTCGTGGTTCCTGCTGCCTGCTTCGTCTGGGCCGTCCGGGCCGTCCGGTCAGGCCCCCCGGCCTCGTCCGTCTCCGGCGCCGTCTCCGCCGCCGCTTCGATCTCGACGCCGAGTTCGCGTCCGTTCCGCACCACGGCCAGCGCGCGGGCGTGGGCGTAACGGACCCGGAAGAGCGGATTGCTCTCCCGCTGTTCCAGCAGCTCGGCGGTGAGGCGCGGGAGGTCTTCCAGGGGCGGCCGAAGCAGGGCCCAGCGGGTGGCGTCGGGGCCGAGAGTGTGGGCGCCGGGGGTATTGGCGCCGGGGTTGGTGTGGCCCGGGGAGCTGGAGCCGGGGGGGCCGGCGCCGAGGTCGTCGGTGCCGGGGCTGTGGGCGCCGACGGTCGGGCCGGCGTCCCCCGCCCCAGGGTACGGGCCGGCCGGCTCCTGGACGATGAGCGTCTCGGCGGGCGTACCCGGAGCGGCGGGTCGTACCCCGGCCGCCCTGAGCAGCCGGTTGACGACCTCCGCCACGAGCTCGCCGCGCGGCGCCCCCGGTTCGGCCGGCGCGACGGTCACAGGTTCGTCCGCCGCGAGCCCGTCACCGTAGCCGTACGCCGCCCGCTGCTCCCGCACCTCCCGTACGACATCGCCGTATGCCCGCGCGCTGAGCGTGATGTTCAGAAACCCGGCGCCGGCGATCTCCACCTGGGCGATGCCCGGCTCCTTCTCCAGCCGCCGGGCCAGGATCTCCGCCACCGCGTACGGCGAGCGGCCGGCCGGACCCGCGAGCTGGAGGGCCACCCCGGTGGCGAAATCCCCGCACCCGGGCCGGGGTGGGCGGCGTACGACCACCGTCTCCGGCACCTCGACCCGCAGCTCGTCCGCGGCGACAGCACGACGCACCGCACTGACGACGGCGCGGGACAGCTCGGCGGGAGTCACGACCAGAAGCCTAGGCGAGCACGGGGGATCGTAGGCGAGCGGGTTTTTCCCCTGCCCCGGGCCCCCTTCACCGGTGGGCGCCCCCGCCCACGCCGTGACCCCGGGCCGGGCGGAGGCCCGGGCCCACTTGCCGGAGGCGCAACCCACCCACGCCCTGGACCCCGCGCCGGGGGGAGGCCCGGACGCCCCTTTCGGGCACGCGCAGCCCAGCCACGCCGTGGGCCTCGGGCCGGGGGAGGCCCGGGCCGCACCCCCGCTGAGAACCGACCGAGAACCTGGACCGCACCGGCCGCAAGCTCTGGCGCCCCGCCCTTGACCGAACCTGCCGAACCTGACTGGAGGGGACGGTCAGGCGCCACCCTGGGTGAAAGCGGTTTGCCCCCGGGGCTGCTCCGGCGGTGGGGGCGCCTGCGTGGGGCCGACCGCCGGCGGCCCACCCTGCGGAGGTACGGTCCCCCGTCGTATCAACCGCCGTACCGTCTCGACGAGATGGCCCGGCTCGAAGGGCTTGCCCACATAGGCGTCCACACCGCCGGGCCCGCCGACACCTTCGGGCAGCGACCCCGCGCTGACCATGACGATCCCGATCCCCCGGGTCCGCGGATCCGCCCGCAACCGGGCCGCCGTCCGCACCCCGTCCAGCCGCGGCATGACCACGTCGAGGGTGATCACATCGGGCGCCACGCTGTGCACGATCTCCAGGCACTCGGCACCATCAGCCGCGGTCACGACCTCGAAGCCCTCCAGCTCGAGGTTGACCCTGATCAGTTGCCGGATCACCTTGTTGTCGTCCACAACAAGCACCCGGCCGGACGCGCCCGCCACACCAGAAAGCCTAGGCGCGCCTCTCTCAATGCGTCCGCGTTTTGCCCATTTCTTCCCCGCCCCAAGTGAACCCCCTGTCCCCCACACCCTCCCCCCAACCCCTCGACCCCACCCCGCCCCACCCGCCTCACCAGCTCACCCCCTCCCCCCAGAACCACCCCGCCCACCCCCGCCACCCCCCAAAACCCCGTACACGCCCACCCCCCGCTAGCTGGTAGTGTTCTTCCCGTCGCCCCACCAGGGACAACACCAGCCCCCGTAGCTCAGGGGATAGAGCAACGGCCTCCGGAGCCGTGTGCGCAGGTTCGAATCCTGCCGGGGGCACTCCGGAAACAAGGCTCTGACCAGCAGCAATGCCGGTCAGAGCCTTTCTTGTACCTGCCAAAACGCACACGGTCTTCTGACCTTTGCTCTTTTCAGCGCGAGAACCCTACAAACGGGCAACGAGCGAACTTGATGTAGCCAATCCCGCAGGTCAGCAGCCAGCCATCGAGCGACGGCCTGTCTTCTATCTCACCCAGGGCATTCTGCTGACCACATTCGCCCGCCGGACGCGTTCCTCGCGAGCCGTCCCGTGACCTGCGCGGGATGTCGCAAACGCACACGGTCACGAGGGTCGTTGCTCCTGGACAACGGGCTCTGTGCCGGCCCGATTTTTGTAGGGTCCCGACAGGCGCTCGCTGCATCCTCCCCTGGCACGTAGAGGCCTTTGGGACGGGTAGATCCGCATCCAAACGAGTCGCGTATGCCAGCGATGAGGATAGCCACTCGTCACTCTGGGTACTGTCCGTGCGGATTGAAAAGGCCGGGTTCCGGCCCAGGCCAGGTCGTGGCCCAGCCGGTCGGCCAGCCTGCCGGGTCAGGCGGCGTTCAGGACTGGGCTGATGATCCCCTGGTCCGTCATCGAGCAGCGGGCGTACCCAATTCGGATAGGCGCCGCCGTCGTCGCCGAGCTCTACCGCGTACTCGACTGCCACCGTCCCGAGTCGTCGAGCCCGGTCCTGCGAGCCTTCGCCGAACCGTGGGACCAGACCCGGCGACGGCTGACCCAGCCGTGGACCGCAGCGTTCACCGCGAACTTGAAACGGTGGCTGTTGACCTACCAGGAGGAAGCAGTGCTCCGAGCAGCCGGCATCGTGCCCGACCTCGCCACCTACCTCCAGCGGCGCGAGTACTCCGTGGGCATGCCCTGGCTCTACGACCTCGCCACCCTCGGCCTGCACCCACCCCCTCCTGCTGGCCACCTGCTCGCCAGCCCCTCCATGCGCACCCCGCACCACCCGGCACGCTCTCATCGAGGCCACGCGCCTGCGATAGCGGTTGAAGCCCAATCCGGCTGAGCACATTGAGTAATTGGGGTGCTACCAGAGCCGGGGCCCGGCAGAGTGGGCGCGTGGATTCCCTCGCACGCGCCCTCGTGATGAACATGGTGCGCGGCATTCTCCCCTACCCCGAGCCGTTCCGCCGCCGCCGTGTACGCGCCGCGGCCCGCTCTCTTGTCACCTGCGAGAACTGGCCCGACGACGACGAGACGACGGCTGCCGACGTTGCCCAGCTGGCGATGCTTCGGCTGCTGTGGCTCCAGCGGGAGACCCGGCGAGCGGCGAGCGGCCGACACCGGGAAGCGTCCGTGCTGCTGGCCCGCGCCGCCGTGGAAGGGTGCCTTCTCGGGCTGTACTGCCTGCACAAGCCGGACGTGGTCTCACGGTTGAAGGCAGCGAACATCAAGGCGATGGGCGACGTCGTCGGCTACTTCGTCGATGACGGTTTCATCTCGAAGGGCGCCGTCGACGAGTCGCTCGCCAGTTTCGGGGCCACGGGCCAGCCGTTGAACGTCCGCCAAATGGCCGAACTGGTCGACACCACGCTAGACGGTGCCGGCGCGCTGAGCCTGTACCGCCGCTTCTACGTGCCCACCTCGACATTCTTCGTGCACGCCAACGCCGCATCCCTGCTCCGGCATGTCGGACCGGACAACACCCTCAATGGCAGGCCCTTCGTCCCATGGACACGCCGGTCCGCGGTCCGGATCAGCGACGCCAGCGTGGGGCTCTTGGCCGGCGCCCTCGCGCGCCAGGCGGACGCGGATACGGCGGTATTCGCGCAGTACGCGCAGGCACACGCTGCGCGGGCGATAACCCCACTGGCCGTTGTGGCAGGCCGCGGTCTGCGGAAATCGGTGAACTTCGCACAACTGCCAGCCGCATGGAAGCGGATGCTCCAGCTGCGCGCGTACGCAGACTCCGAGCAGGCGTGGCTGGACGGCCCGGCCATACGCGAGGCCCGGGTGCGGCAGGAGTTCCCCCTGATCCTTAGCGTCCTTGACCTGGATCTCGACGACGGAGCGACCACACCGATCTACGAGCACTTCGTCACCGTGCTCCTGGAGAGGATCGCCGAGCACGGGGCATCGACGTACGGCCCCTAAGGATCGCGGGTGCCGCCGTCCGGCGGCGGCCTCCAGCGGAGCTGCGTCAGTGCTCTCTTACACCGTCCTGAACAGCCTGGGGCGTACTTGCAGCCGCAGCCGGAGCCTGCGGCCTCGCACAGGAACAGCAATCAGCCCACAGCGAGCAACGCACGACCCAGCCGGAGTAGGAGATGAGACAAAAGCGGTCGTGGGAGGGAGGGAGCGGCTGCCATGCTGATCGAGTGGATGAAGCAGAAGACCGATTGAGCCTCCCCCGGCCCCGTTGGTCGAATCATGAGATCGCCGTCTGGGGCGGGGCCCGCGAAGATGATCTGGCCATTGCGCATGGCTACCTGAAGGTTGCCGAGATCGCTGCACGGCACTGGATCGCCCGCGGGCCGAACGACTATCTGCCCATCCCGATCCTCTACAACTATCGGCACAGCATTGAGCTGTCGCTGAAGTGGCTAATTCGGACGGCGGCGCGCTGCGCGCTTCGGGATGGCTACTGCGGTGCCGAAGAAATAAGCCCGACAAAACTGGATGAGCGACTGCGTACGCACAACATCAGGAAGTTGGCGGACTGCCTCAATCGCTACCTTGCGCTGCTGGATCTACCCACGTCTGAGCAGCGGATCGACCCGGAGTCATGGAAGCAGCTGAACTGGCTGGACAGCGAGGATGCGACCGGAGAGACCTTCCGTTATGCGGTGGTCGGTCACGGCCCGAAGAGTGCGCCGGCCCGTCCCATGCAACAGAACGTGAATTTCTACGAGCAGGTAAACGAACTGCATAAACTGGCCCACTTGCTGTGCGGCGGCTACACCTCACACCTGAGCGTCTACGAGGACTATCAGATGGAGTTCATCGAGGAGATGCGCGCTGCGGGGTACTGAAACGCTCCTGACTATCGCGTCGAGGATCGTTGCCCAACCTCGTCCTTCTTCGGGGGTTTTCGCCCGCGCACGACGTGATCTCGACTCTTCGCGGACCCGCCGACGATCTCATCGTCGGTTGACGTCTGCCGCCTCGCCCGGCGCGACGGTGGGACCTCAGTGGGCTACGGACGAATTGACGCCTGTCCTCGCTGTCTTGTTCGGTTTCGGGGCAGCCGAGATCGGCTGGCGCCTGGCCGGTCCATCTGCGCCTGCTTCTCCGCGTTGCTATGCGACGGCGTTCGGCCGAAAGGCTCCTCGACATACTGCGAGGTTCGCCCCTGCCCTGGGTGGCTACAACAGGGGGAGCCGATGGGGCGAGCGGTTGCGGCTACCGCGGCGGTCGATCCCGAGCGTGGGGGATGGCGTGAGACGAGACGGTCGGCCTGTCAACCGACGTGTCGAGCATGCGTCGTTCGACGTGATTGGGGGTCGCGGGGTCAGCTCGCCTGAGCTGGGAGGAATCGGTCTCCAGAAGCAACTGACTGTCGCACGGGTGATGGAGGACAATCCCTGGTGGATTCCAGGTGTGCGATTGAAGCGGGGGCTCGGTGGCCAGCAGCACTGGTGACGGCGAAGACTCCGTCCTTCAGGCCGTTGTAACAGGTGCCAGCTCCACGCCGCCCCTTCCGGCGCCGTTGACCGTTACTGCACCCCTGCTGCTTCGTACACATGAACTGTCCTGGGAGGCGCTGGAACATCTCGTGGTGGCGCTGGCAGTCCGTGCCGACCACGCCGTGGAGGCCAGGCCTTTTGGCCGTGGCGGTCAGGCCCAGGACGGGGTAGACGTGGTGGCGTTCTCAACCTCGGGGCCGGCTTCGGTGTATCAGGCGAAGAGATACGAGAAGTTCACCGCAGCTGATCTTCGCAAGGCTGTGGCTGGCTATGTCGGCGGGAGCCGACCGTTCGGAGCGCATCGATTGGTCGTCGTGACCACGGCGGACGTCCGTGACACCCGTGTCGACCTGGAACTGATGCGGCTACGCGAGCAGCACCAGGACATGGTGATCGACCTTTGGGGCCGGCAGCAACTCTCGGACAGGCTGTTCGATCTCCCGGATCTGGTCCGGCGGTTCTTCGGCGAGGACACTATGCGGACGTTCTGCAGACCGTTGCCCGCCCCAGATGCCGAACCCGAGATCGGCGGTGCAGCCGGCGCTGGGGTGGCGGAAGAGTACCTGGCGCAACTGGGCGCCTACCTCAGTAAGGACCTTCACGAGTTGATCCCTCTACCCTTGCTGGACGAGCAGGGGGCGGAGCGGATGTCGTCGGCGGAGCTGGCGGCACGCCTGAGGCCTGGGCAGCATATCCATCTGGCGGGCGGCTCGGGTACCGGCAAAAGCCATACTCTCGCCCATACGGTCCTTGGACTGATCACGACAGGCTGGGTACCGATCCTGCTGCGCGCGGCAATCTACGAAGGCCGACTTGAGGGCAGCCTCGACGAGTGCGTGACCCCTTTCAGCCCAGCCAACGCACAGGACCTCGTCGAGGCGGCCAGGGTGCGGCAGATCCCTCTTGCGCTGGTGGTGGATGCGCTCAACGAATGTCCCGCCCCGCTGCAGGATCGGCTGGTACAGCAGATCAGTTCCTGGTGCCGCCGCACCGGGGCAACGGTGGTGGCCAGCAGTCAGGAGTTCGTGCGCGTGCCCGCAGTATTGGACGGCACCCGGCTCAGGACAGCTGATCCCGATCCCAGCCAGCGAGCGGCGCTGCTGAGCTCCCACGGAGCGGATCTGGAGGCAGACGGGCTCGTAGAGGACCGCTGTGCGGCATACGACACTGCCTTCGAGCTCTCCCTGGCGGCCGGCCTGACCCGGAAACTGCCCCCGCGCTCGGGTAGAGGCGCACTGTTGGAGGCAGATGTCAGCGAGCAATTGCAGCAGACTTCGTGGCCGACAGCCGTGCGGCAGGTACTGCACCACTGGGCGCTGCTGATGGACGACCGGCTGACCGGATGGCTCCCGCTTGCGGAGGCCCAGCGCAGCGCGGCCACGTCGTTGGCCAGTAGTGGGGGCGTTAGAGGCGCGGTGGACGAGGCGTTGAGATGCCGTCTGGTGCGCGTACAAAACCAGCGGCTGGAATTCCGGCATGAGTGGTACAGCCACTCGCTGACGGCCCAAGCGCTCGTGTGGCGCTGCGGAAACGCGCCGGAACTGGCGCGAGAGCTGATACAGCCACACCGTCTCGGCCTGGCAATCTGGGCGGTGGAGCAGCACAGCGACCCGGGAGAAATACGCAGTCTGCTGCGGGAGCTGTCCGACGGCGATGTGCTCACCGAGGCGCTACGCGGACGACTGGGACCGGTAGCCGATCAGATAACACTGTCCGAGGCCCGCTGCAGCTTGGAAACTGCGATCGAGGTGATGGCCGCCAGCGGAGTTGTGTGCAGCGACGACCTAACCTACGAGGTCGAACCGCGCCACTCGTGGAGTGCCTACGAGCAAGCAGTATTCGCTGCCGCCGGGGCTACGGCACGCGACGGGCGTCTGCTGGAGCCGATGGCCCGTCTTCTGCGGCAGACCGACAGTGCATTCTGGCGCGGCAACGGGGATGCTCCCGTGCGCTCCCCCACCATGGTGCCGTCACTGATCGCCGCGACCCTGGACGGGACGATAGTCCGTACAGGCAGGATGCAACTTCCCGCAGAGACGATCGCTAGCGCGGCCCGCTTTGCCCGGATGCAATCAGGACGCGGTCTCCATCACGCGGCGGACGCGGCAGAAATGGGGCGATGGGTTGCTTCGCTCAACGCGGACGATGTCGGGTTGCCACAGCTGCTGTGCACGCTGCTCCGCAACACGGACTCTGCCGAAACGGCAGCCCTCGCGCCGGACCTGTTCGCCCGGTCCTGGGCGACCGGGGCCGGCCATCTCCAGTTCGCCGCGCTCGACCTGGCAACCAGCATCCGTGCCACTGCCGACGAAGACACCGTGTCCCAGCTCACTGACCTCCTCAACGGCCTGCGCACCGACAACATATGGGTCTCCACCATGCTCGTCGATGCCCTGCACATATACGACCAGGTCGGCTCCCCCTACGACGTCAACGACATCACAGAGGACATCTCCGCGCTTCTCACCGACCCGAACCAGACCGATGGGCCCTCACGCGCAAAGAGAATCCTGGAAAGCCAGTTCGAGGACGTCATCGCCCCACCGTTCACCGAGGCGATCGACGCACTGGATCAGCCAGCGCGCCACGCTCTGATGGTGCTCGCAGTACGCGACGGCGAAGCCAGTTTCTTCACCGATGTCTTCCTCAAGGACCTCATACGCGCCGAGGAGCCCTCCGCGCTTCCAGCCTTTCGCTACTGGGCCAGCCACCTGGACACACGCGGCGGCTTCCGACAGAACTCCGTGAGTTGCCACCTGCTCGGCATCGAGGGCTGCGCCGTGCACCTGGCCTCGCCTCCCCCGCTCTTGGACGGCGTCGAGGGCAACGACGCGGACGCATGGCGCTGCTACGGCCAAATACTGTTCTGGCTCCACCGTCCAGGCATCGGCATGCCCGAGCAGCAAGCACTCTGCGCTCCGCTGTGGGAACAGCTCACCGGTCCCTTCGTGGACGCCGCAGCCGATCCCCTGCACCAGTTCCACTACGCAGATTGGTTCGACAGGGACTTCTCCACCAGCGCGCTCGCACGGATCATCGACGCCTTCCCCACCGAAGCCCGTGCTGTCCTCCACAACAGTCTGACCGCCCCTGACCGCCTCACTTCGATCTTCCCTCACCCCATGCCCCGCGAGTGCGCCACCACCGCGATACGGCTGCTCGCCCGAATCGGCGATCTCTCCTCTCTACCCCTCCTAGCCGCCTACCGCGGCCATCCCGATCAGGGCAGCGCTGCAGCTGACACCATCCGCCGCATCAACAACCGTGTGGCTCCTGGAACCTGAATGACACCGGTTGACGAGGGAGTGGCGGTCGTAGAGGAGTTTGGCGTACGGGAAAAACCGGTTGAATGCTGGTACCGGCGTTGAGGAAACCCGCCGGCGGTCTGGCGCAGCGGAGGCCGCCCGAACGTGGTCCGTATCAAACCGGAGGGTCCTGCCCTTGGTCGTCCCCGCTCAGCCGAGCCCGCCGCGTTCGTCACCGACCCCCGCGTCCCCTACACCACCGCCGACAACCTCGCCCAAGTCCTCACCGCGCCGGATGACCCCGCACCAGACTGGATCCCGCCACTGTGCCGGTCCTGACCCGGCAGCCCCGCCGCGAGCCGCGATGGAACGACTCGTCGCAGGCCGTCCCTCCCCGCACCGACGGGCGGCTGACCAAGGAGAACCTCTACCGGGAAGCCGACGTCAGCCGGGCCACCATGAACCGGGGCCACGCCATCCTGGACGAATGGGACTGCCGCACAGCCGCCGCCGGCGCCCGAACCCGCGGTGAAGCCCGGCACGATGACGAAGTCAGGGAACGGCGATCCGAGTTGAGGGCGATCAAACGCGAGCGGACCCAGCTGCAAGGTCGACTCGACCCCTCCGCCCCGGTCATCGCCGCCCTGATCCACGATAACGCCGCCCCACGGGACCAACTCGCCGGCCAGGGAGCAGTTGTCGCCCTCGTCGGACACCGGCCCCCACTCGTCCCGAGACCACCGGATCGCGCTGACCATCTGAAACGCCCGCTGCGAAAAGCGTTCTGTTACACCGGAAAGCTGAGCCTACAATCGGCCCCATGGCTTCGGATGCTGTTCAGCCCTGCCCAGTTGCTGACGCTCACAGACGACTGATGGATTGCCACGCTCAATGGCATATGCTGCATGACTCCTATCTTGATCCGGATGGATTCAGACTCAACCTGAACGCCCTGGTTCCCAACCTCAGGAACGTCACCTGGCTGCTTCAGAAGCAGAAAGCCGTGATCCCTGATTTCGCCACCTGGTATCCGGAGTTCCAGGAGGCTTGCAAAAAAAGCGAGATCATGGGGTGGGTTGTCAAATCCCGCAACCGGATCACGAAGGAATCGGACCTGGAGCTCCTGAGTAGCTGCCAGGTGATCTGGACCCGGAACTGGCTTGAGCGTGTCGAGGGAACCACTACATTTCCGCCCAGGATGTCCACGGCTGAGATCATTCACGCGCTGGGTCACTCCAACACCCCACCCGTCGGCCTGATGACGGTTCGGCGGAAATGGATCGACAAAGCGCTCCCTTCATGGGAACTCCTGGCCGCCACCGCTGAGGCTTATTCTTGGCTCAGCCAGATTTTGTGGAGAGCTCACGAGGCGTTCGGCGTCGAGAACTGTGACCTCGCGGACCGGTCCATAGAGTGCGTCACTTCAGCACTTCACAGCACGCTGGCGCGGCTCCCCTGCATGCACCTGGCCCAGTCGGAACTCCAGGCGCACTTCACCATGTCAGGCGGCGTTGTCGAGGAAGAGTACGAGCCTTTCGATCCGGACCCTACGACCCTGGAAGCCGCCGGAGAGCGATACGGAGAACTCAAGTTTCCCACGTCCGGCCCCATCGAGAACGTTCCCGGGTTTATGGCGATAGCTCGCACCCTGACGGAGAAGGACGGCCATCACAGCATGATCGCTTTCCTCTATGACGGAGAGAGCGTGGTCGCGACCCAAGAACTGCGGTTCGACAACCAGGATACCAAGATGCTTTCGTTCGAAGGCCTCGCTGACCTGGTTGAATCCACACGAGCCGACGGGATCGTGATCATTGCCGAGAGCTGGCTCGCGCTTCCCACAGAGAAGGAGAAGGAGTTGAAGACCATCTTCTTCCCGGCGCGGGACCGTCTCGACCGAATGGAAGGCCTCACGGTCTATGCCGCGACGCGGGAAGGCCGGCAAGCGGAACTACTCTCCATGATCGAGCGCGGCCCCAACGACGAAGCAAGCTGCGGAGAACCAGTAGACGTTACGTCTCCGTGGGGGGCGAACACACTCACGCCTATCAGGCGGAGGTGGGACGACATGGAGAAGCGCGGGCTCTGATCCACGTCTCGGTCGCTCTCACCGGATAGCCCGCGGCCACGACTCACACAGGCATCAGGGCAGGCCATCACCACCCCGGATTTCTCATGAGCCATCGAAACCGTGAAGAACAGGTGTACTACCGGCTCGTCTCCGAGGGGTGATCCCGCACACACCATCGGCCTGTCGGCGCCTGTCCGCGCAGCTCGCCCAGGCCCGCCGCATCAATGTCGACGGACGGGAACCGTTGAAAGGCGCAGGCGAAGGGGCCCCCACGCTGCCAGCACGGGGGCCCGGTGATGGTGGCTCAGGCCTTGTCGGGCCGGCCGGGGTGGATCAGGAACTCCGTATTCTCGGGCAACCCGTCGTTGTACTCGTTGACGATGAGCTTTGCGAGGGGGGCAGAGCGGGAGGAGGAGCCGCCGCCGCCAACGGTGTTCGAGATGGACGACTCCTTCCACTGGGCGACCGTGATCGGGTTGCGCTTGCCGTGACCGGCAAGCTTCCTGCTGAGGCGGTCGAGCCGAGCGCCGGGGTTGCGGTCGAGGACCATCGCGAGGGCGCGCAACATGATCCCCTCCCACGTCGCGGGGTTGCGGCCCCACGCGTCCTGGACGACCCGCAGCACCTGCGGGATCAGCGGGGAGCGCCCCTCGGCGAGGACGAGGGGGTAGATCAGGCTCCCGCTCTCGTCACGGGCTGCGTGCTTCTCGTCCATCACCGCGAGGGCGGTGAGCGCCTGCACCGCGCCGATCTTGTTCGCCGAGGTGCTGCCCGAGATGCCTAGACCGCAGTTCTCGACCTCGGCGAGGATCCGGGTGTTGCGCGGGTCACCGGCGGTGATCGAGACGCGGAAGATGTCGAACGGCTTCACGGCCTTGCGGTCGCGGTTCGCTGCGAGGAACAACTTCGCCTCCTGCTCCGGGGAGAGCCCCTCGTAGACCATGCAGTCCCGGAGGAAGTCTGGACCCTCCTTCTCGACTGCCACCTCCGTGGAGTGCTGGCCGTCGAGAAGGTAGTACCGGCCGTCCTCCCGGAGGGAGACGATCGCCGGGAGTAGCGCGAAGGGATCCCACATCTTCGTGAGCCGCGCCGTCCACGCGGCATCCTTCTTCCGCTGGGTGGCCGGACCGGCGTCCTCTGCGGTGTTAGTGCCGAACAGGCGGGCAGAGTCGAGGGTCTGATCGACGTGCAGGTCCCCGACGCGGATCTCGTCGTGAAACTTTCGGATGGTCTTCGTCGCTCCGGCCTGTGCCGGGACGGTAGCGGTCCGTGCCACGTATCCCCCTTTGGTAGTGGTCAGGTGACACGCAGTCAACCAGGGGAATTTCTCGCGCGTCAAATTGTCTGACGCTTCTAGATTCCTCGCGCCTCCATGATGCTGCGACGGGCTGTACCGAAGGCGCGACGGCACCACGGGAGGACCAACCCAACGACCCTTCGAAATCGCATGGTTAGCGTCGCGAGTCGGGCGGGAGGTCTGGTCGTGGCCGCCTCCGGCCAGGAACACATCGGCGGACAACTCCGACAGGTCGCGGTCACCCCGAGCAGATCGCCACCTACAACCCACCGATCGCCCCGCCGAAGCCGACCGGCCGACACTCATGCGCCGGCACCGCCGTCACCCAGGTCGAGGCCCTGCCGCCCGACCTTCTGGCCGTGACCGTGCGCGAGGCATCGACTCACGCCGCGACATGGCCATCCGCCAGCAGGTGGTCCGAGCGGGAGCCGGCCGACAGGCAGGTCAACATCGACCGGCTGAACGGCCTGCGATGGGCTCTCGTCATCCATTTCTCGGCGGCAGCAGCTGGCATCAACCAGGCGACTGCGATGTCAGTGGCTGATGGGATCCTCTCGCTGGGCGTAGATGTGCTGATGGGAGATCAGGTGGCTGCTGGACG
Source organism: Streptomyces sp. NBC_01190 (assembly GCF_045039895.1). NCBI lineage: Bacteria > Bacillati > Actinomycetota > Actinomycetes > Kitasatosporales > Streptomycetaceae > Streptomyces > Streptomyces sp. NBC_01190. The sequence goes on along the minus strand of NZ_CP108580.1, from coordinate 5,870,212 downwards.
TCCGCGGAAGGATCCGCGCGATCCGGCCGTGATCATGCAAGCGGCGGGATTCGAGCCGCTGGAGCCCTACCCCGGTTCGGGCACCCCGTGGCGCTGCCGGCACGATGTGTGCGGGCGGGAGGTGACGCCGCGGCTGGGCAACATCTCCTCGGGCCGGCAGGGCGGCTGCCGGTACTGCGCAGGGAAGGCACCCATCCCGCCCGAGGAAGCGGCGGCCCTGATGCGCGCTGCCGGCCTGGAGCCGCTGGACCCGTACCCCGGGGCGATGAGCCACTGGCGGTGCCGCCACCAGGCCTGCGGGCGAGAAGTGAAGGCCCGCTACTCCAATGTCAAGCGCGGCGTCGGCATCTGCCGCTGGTGCGCTCCGAACGCCCCAGTCGAGCCCGAGGAAGCGGCGGCCCTGATGCGCTCGGCCGGCCTGGAGCCGCTGAAGCCCTATTGCGGCACCGACATCCCGTGGCCGTGTCGCTGCACGGCCTGCGGCGCCACCGTGACGCCGACCCACAGCTCAATCAAGCAGGGCCAGGGCGGCTGCTGGCCTTGCTCCCGCAAGAAGGCTGGGGTGGGTATCAGCCAGGCATGGGCCCGCCGCAGGGATTTGCCCCGCGCCGACGGCGGCCCCGCCGCGGCCGAACTCCAGACCTACGATCTGACGCCACTGGAGCCCTACCCGGGCCCGGCCGGGGTCTGGCGCTGCCGCCATAGTGCGTGCGGCCGGGATGTCGAGATCCGGATGAGGAACCTGCGCATTGGGCTGCGGGCGTGCCCGTACTGCCCGCCCGCACCGGGCGGGCGCCGTCGCTGGCCGACGGACGAGGCCGAGGCCGTCATGCGGGCCGTCGGTCTGGGGCCGCTGGAGCCGTACTCCGGCCGCCGCCAGCAGGCATGGCGCTGCCGCTGCACCGCCTGCGGACGCGAGACTTCCCCATCGCTCGGCGGTATTCTGGCAGGTCAGGGCGGATGCCGGCACTGCGCCGACGTGAAGGCAGCCGAGGCCAAGAAGGCGGACCCCGAGGCCGCGGCCGCCGATATGCGGGCGGCCGGCCTGGAGCCGCTGGAGCCGTATGCCACCTCGGTGACTCCGTGGCGGTGCCGCTGTACGACCTGCGGCAGCGAGGTCTCTCCGACACTCATGAAGGTCCGCACGGGAGGGGGGTGTCGGTTCTGCGCCAGCCACGGCTTCGACCTCACCGCTCCGGCCCGCGTCTACGTCATGCAGCACCACCGGCACAACGCCGTCAAAGTCGGAATCGGCGGCACCGCCGGCCGCAACGAGCGGGTCGCGCATCACCGCCGGTCCGGCTGGGTACTCGTCCAGGACTGGCACTTCGTCACCGGCGTCGAGGCCCACGCCGTTGAGCAAGCCGTCCTCCAGCACCTACGCGAAGCTGGCCACGGTCCGTACCTCAGCCGGGACATCATGCCGAACGGCTGGACCGAGACCTTCGATACCGACCTCGTCACACCCGCCGCGCTCGCCGCGATCGTCGAGACCAACATCACCGACCTGGCCGGCACGGTGAAACCCGTACCGGGCGGGACCATCCTGCGGCCCGAACGCTGGAGCGTTCGCTCAGACACCGCCACCTCCGGGCGGCGGCCGGTGGTCGGCAAGGCCGGGCGCGGCCAGCTGCAGCTCTTCTGAATTCGAGCGGTTGCCACGGCGAAGGGCCGCGCCGTGATCGGCACCGCCCTCGCGGCTCCCGCCTGACGGCTTACTGCCCCTGATCGTCGGTGGGGCGGTAGACAGCTCGATCGGTGTCGATGCGGTGGAGGATGCCGTCCGCAGCGAGGTCGCGCAGGATCTGCCGGGCGCGCTTCTCGTCGACGGCGTGACCGATCTCGTGAAGCGCGGCGACGGAACGCTGGGCGTCCCACTCCCCACCCTCGGCGCTGATCGTCTCGGCGAGGCAGTCTTTCTGGCTGGCGAGCTCACCTTGCTGGTGGGTGGTGACGGCGGACTGGAACGCTGGAAGGGCTTCGCTGCGGATGCGGTAACCGGCGACCTTCCCGAAGCCGGGCCCCTCGGCAAGGACCGGGGGGACTTGGTCGGCGATCCACCAGTCGCGGCGGACACCGCGCTTCAGCGCCGCCTTGAACGCACCGCTGCTACCGGTGAGCTTGCCTTCGCCGCCCGGGCCGCGAAGGACATCGGCCGGAACATAGCCGTCCTCGCGGGTGGCGGCCTCGCGCAGGATGCGTTGAGCGGTGGCCGGCAGGGAGAGGTAGTAGCGAGAGGCCGTTTCCGGGTCGGCCCAGTCGGTGGCCGGGCCGACGGTCTTCAGGCTGCTGGCGTGTTCGGCGAGCAGAGCCAGCAGGGCCGTTTGGAAGGAGGGATCGGGGTCCTCGATGATCAGGTGGAGCTTCACGTCATCCCTTTGCTAGAAGAAGCGAGTAAGAGCGCACCTTGCGAGTAGAACCGTAGCGGGCAGCCGCACGTGATACAAGCATTTAGTCTCGTTATTCTCGCATGGAAAGACGTGTGGCTGAATCTGCGCCACGCGCAGGTCGGTACGTCATGACATGACAACGTGCACCACAGGTGTCGCACCCGTTACGGTCGCCTCGACCGCTTCTGAGCTGCGTGAAGTCGAAGTTCGACGGGGCGGGCTTGTCGTCGAGCCGCAGGAACCCTGCCCTTGCCGATAACCTCATCCACCCTGGTCAGAACCGGTATGCCGGGATCTCCGTGTTGTCGGATAGGGAGGCTGCTGTAGTGCTCTGGCGGGGATAACGATCGCCTCGGCATGATGATCACTCGTGCTGTTGAAACTCGCCTACCTGAGCGTCGAGCGTGTTCGCGATGCTGCGCCTGCTGCCGATGAGCGACCGGGACAAGGACGTCGAGATCCTGGCGCTACGCCATCAGACCACCGTGCTGGAACAGCAACTGAGCAGGCAGCAAATCCAGTTCGATCCGGGGGACCGGGTTTTCCTGGCGGCGTTGCTGCACCACCTCCCGAAGGAGGCGCTGCGCCGCGTGCGGTTGCTGGTGCGGCCGGACACGGTCCTTCGCTGGCACCGGGACCTGGTCGCCCGCCGGCACGCCACCCGATCCCGACCCCGCGGAGGCTGGCCGCGCACCGTCCGCTCCATCCTGGCCCTCGTACTGCGCCTGGCCCGAGAGAACCCCAGCTGGGGGTACCGGCGCGTGCACGGCGAACTGCTTGTACTCGGAGTGAACGTAGCCGCATCCACCGTCTGGGAAATCCTGAAGGACGCCGGCATCCCACCAGCGCCCGAACGGGCATCGAGCACCTGGGCCGACTTCCTGCACTCCCAAGCCGACGCTCTGCTGGCATGCGACTTCTCCGAGACCACCACCCTGTCCGGGGCGCGGTTGTACGTGTTCGCGGTGGCCGAGCACTCGAGCCGGCGCATCCGGGTCCTGGGCGCGACCGCGCAGCCCAAGGCAGCCTGGATGACCCAGGCGGCAAGGAACCTCGTCATGGACCTCGAAGACGCGGACTGCCGGGCACGGTTCCTGATCCGCGATCGCGACGGGAAGTTCCCCGCCCTCTTCGACACCATCCTCGCCGACGCGGGCATCGAGGTGGTCATCAGCGGCGTGCGCATCCCACGCATGAACTCGATCATGGAACGGTGGGTGCAGACCTGCCGCCGCGAACTCCTCGACCGCACCCTCATATGGAACCACCGCCACCTGCCACACGCCTTACGGGCGTTCGAGCAGTTCTACAACGGGCATCGCCCGCACCATGGCATCGCCAACGCCCGCCCCCTTCACCCGTTGCCGCCGCCCATCACCGACCCGGAGCAGATCGCCCGCCTCGACATACGAAAACGCGACCGACTCGGCGGCATTCTCCACGAATACCAACATGCAGCCTGACCTGCACGGACGAAGTTTTCGGCAGGCGCAGCCGCGTGCGGCCTTTCGCGGACGGCCGGGGAGTCCTAGAACGCCCCCAACGCGGTCAACACTGCCAGGCACAGGAGCATGCTCGCGGCGAACGTGCTTCCGCCTTTGAGGACGGCTTCGGGTTTGGTCGCACCGGTCGCACACACGACGATCCCGGCTACAACGGCGACCAGCGCGGAAAAGAGCACGGCCACGACAATCCACAAGACCTTATCCAGCGATGAGCTTCCGGCGCCCATGGTTCGATCCCATTCATTCCGAGTGGTCGAACGGCGCGCGCGGGCAGGCTCAGTTCGGCCACGAGACAACGTGGTCAGAACTGAGGCCCTGCCCGGCAGTCAAGGTCTCAGAAGGTGGATGAGCGAAGCTTGTTCAGCGATAACGCATCTGGATGGGCGGTAAACCTGATGTGAAAATCCGCTCAGAGTTGGCCTGTAGAGGCCGCCTCACAACCTTGGCGGTGGCGGATTCGTTGACGGGTTCTGAAGTCCTACCGGGGGATCTCAGTGCCCGCCACACCAGTCCTGACTTGTTCAGCGTTGCGCCGAACTCCTTCAGGTAGGCAAGTCCGTGCCAGCGTTGCGCCGGACGCCGGACTCACCAGCCAGTGTACGCGGTGACCAGCCGACGGGAACAGCGGAGCGGACGAAGGGCTCGGCGAGAGCGAACCCATGGGCAGAATCGCGGGGTTGCCTGCAGAGAGCAGCCCGAGCGCTTGCTGAGGGGTGCTCCGATCAATTGTCGCGGCCGTCGATCTCGGCGATCAGTGCCGTGACGCGCTGCTCGATCTCGTCGCGGATGGGACGCACCGCCGCGACGCCCTGGCCCGTGGGATCGTCGAGCTGCCAGTCCAGCTACTGCTTGCCGGGGAAGACCGGATAGGCGTCGCCGCAGCCTATGGTGATCACGTAGTCCGGGGCCGTCACGGCCTCGGTGGTCAGCCTCGACGTCCCGGCAACAAGCGGTGAGCTTGTCGCGGGACGGCACCCGCAGCCGTCGAGACGACCACGCAGCTTCGGGGGGCACGGTCCTCTTGGCCACTACGCAGCGCCGAAGTTGGCGCAAACTGTCAGATGGGCACGGCAGACTGGAATCCGTGACGACACCCGACATCCGGGGACTGGAGCGCCTCGAACACGCAGTCCTAGACGACGCCGCGTCCCTGGCTACTGCCCTTCGGCTGTGCTTGATGCTGGCTGGGTACGCGCAGCATCGACAACTGCGAGGCTGGGCATTGAAGGAACTGGAAGGGTATCCGGCAGCCGATGAGCTTCCCTCCTACCGCCAGGTGCCGGCCGCGCTAGAAATCGTGGCTGACCTCTACCTGCCAGGTCAGATCGTGCGGGGCAACACTCAACGGATCAGCTCGGGACAACTCCCTCGCCCCGCCCGCGACCGCGGAATCGGAGAGAGCGCACCGATCCGGCAGGGGGTAAAGGAACTTGAGGCGCTGGTGGCCCTCGGCAATAGGACGCTGCGCCTTAGCCCGCCCGGCTCGGCTGAGTACGTCCTGCTGATGACCCAGGAACAGCACCAGCTAGGAAACGATGCCTCCACCATCACGTCGCTGCACTGGGACGTCTCCGTGGCCAGCATCGCCGGCGTCCTCGATCACATCAGAACCCACCTGACGCAGTTTGTTGCAGAAGTGAGAGCGTCCATGCCCGCCGGTCAGCAGAATCCGAATCCGAGCCAGATCGAGTCGGCCGCACAACAGGCCCTCAACATCACCGGAGGTGACGGCTCCACGTTCCACATCGTCGCCCCGACCGCGAAGGCGGACCGCGGAGCCACCGCTAGCGCCAGCGTCAATGAACCCGCGCCACCGGCTCCGCAGCCTTGGTGGCACCGCACCTCGGTCATCTGGAGCGCTGTTGCAGCAGTCGCGGCCGTCGCTGCCGTGATTGCCACGTTGGTCGTGGCAAAGTGAGATTCCGCCGAGGCCGCCTCGACCGGATGGAGGACGATGTCCTCGATGAGAACCGCAGGTTGGCTCCTATCCTGCGCCAGGTCATCGCCTTGGGAGGCCAGGCCCACTCCCAGCCGCTGAGGACGTGGGCATTGCGGGAGCTGCAGGGCTACGAAGACACGGATGTGCCGATTCCCGACTACCGGAGGATCCCGGCACCTCTGGTGATGGACGGTCTCACCGCCAGGTTCAAGTTTCGGGAACAACCGGTCAGTTCCTTCGACCTGCCTGACTTCGCCCGCGACAGCCTGGGCGACGGGATCCGGTTCGGGAAGAGCGTGGGCCAAATTGAGTCGCTGATCGCCGGACAACCAGGCGACAGCGTGCGGATCGCCCCGCCCATGGCTGCCGAACTTGCCGTGTTCATGAGCCAGAACTCCCACCGGCAGGTTCTCAGGTTGTACTGGACGGTGGACCCCTCAGCCCTGGAAGGCATCCTGGATCAGGTCCGGACCCGCCTGGTCCAACTGGTCGGAGAGCTACGGGCCGCTATGCCGCACGGCCAGAAGGACCCGACACCAGACCAGGTCGCGCAGGCCGTACAGAGCATCAACATCACTACAGGTGACAATTCCTCTGTCACCGTCACAGCACCGATAGCAGTCGCCCGTCGCCGCGGCGTAGCGCGTGCCGAGGCCAGCAGCGAGCAGACAGCTACCGATCGTTAGCAACGGGTGACAGCGGCCTTTATGGTCGCAGGGCACCCGGCGGCGAGCTTTCCTGCGCACCGCGGTGCTCACCCCGCAGAGTCGGCTGATCCGCAACCACGACCACGCGGATCGTCACCTCCTCCGCTGGCGCAGCGTTCCACGGCCGCACGGGATGAGCCGCCCGGGTCCCTCTCGGGCGTTGCAGTCCGACCAAGATCGCAGCCTTCCGACAGCGTCCGCATAGGCGCCGCAACCCTTCCGACTGCTCGCGTACGGGCGGCGGCACAGAGCGGCGGGCCGTACGATGCGGACGGGGTTCTCCCGAGATCCCGGGTATGAATCCAGCAGGGCGACATTTCGACAGCCGAGGCGCGGAAGGGTGACAGGCGTATGACAGCGAACGCCGAGCACCTGAAGGCTCTGGTGAGCGCCCACGCCGAGGCTGACGACGATCGCTTCTACAGCGTGGCCCTGCAGGTGGCGGCGAAGTCCGCCCGGCAGGGGCAGGGCAAGTTCGCCGTGGAGTTGCGTGAGCTGGTCGAGGCAGCGCGTCAGAACCAGAGCCGCGCGGGCGCTGGCCGGGGCGCGACGCCCGTGGTCCAGCCGCGTGGTGAGTTGTCCAATCTGCTGACGGCCGGGTATCCGGACGCGCGGCTGGACGACATGACGCTGGATAGCGAGCTGCGGGCGTCCCTCGATCGGGTGCTGCACGAGCAGCGGCAGCGTGCCCGGCTGGAGCGGTTCGGTTTCACCCCGGTTCATCGCATCCTGCTGTCGGGCCCCCCGGGCACAGGTAAGAGCATGACTGCCGCGGCATTGGCCGGTGAGCTGAAGCTGCCGTTGTTCACCATCCGCCTGGATGGGCTGATCAGCCGGTTCATGGGTGAGACGGCAACGAAGCTCCGCCTGGTATTCGACGCCGTGGCCCAGACGCGGGCCGTGTATCTGTTCGATGAGTTTGATGCCCTGGGGGCCGAGCGAACTGCGGGCAACGATGTCGGTGAGGCCCGCCGGATTTTGAACTCGTTTCTTCTGTTCCTCGACGAGGCACCGTCGGAGAGCCTGGTCGTGGCCGGTACCAATCACCACCAGCTCCTGGACCGGGCACTGTTCCGCCGGTTCGACATGATCGCCACCTACGGTCCCCCCACACCGGAACAAGCGGTGCATGTTATGCGCAGACGGCTGGCCGGAATGGACACCGGCACACTACGGTGGGACGCCGTGACAGAAAGTGCATCCGGGCTGAGTCATGCCGAGCTGGTCAAGGCGGCAGAATCCGCAGCCAAACGCGCCATTCTCGCCGGGCGGGACACCGTGGACGAAGCGCTCCTGCTGGAAGCGCTGGCCGAGCGGCACGCGTCCCACCATGCCTGAGTCGGCAGCCTCGGGTAGCCCGACCCCTCACCTGGTTGTCCCGTGGCAGGCCCGCACCCTCACTCCGCGGCCCGAGCCGTCCGGCGGGAGCGGACCCGCCCTGCTGGGCCGCGCGGACCGGGCCGGTCACGCTGCCGGACTCGTCAACGGCCTGGAGACCGCCGGGCAGGAAGCTGCCCAACTCGCCCGGGCAACACCGGACGCCTACCAGCCAGACGGTTTCGCCATCCGTGTGGAGGCCGCACGGGACCAGTCGCTGATGCTGGACAGGTTCGACAGCTCTGGTTTGACGCTGCTCAGCAGTCATCCCCAGACCGAGGATGCTCCCCAGGACGTGTTGGTCTGGGTGCCCTTCGACAAAGTGGCCTCGTTCACGGAGCGGATCACCGCATTCGCCGAGGACACCGACGGCGGCAATCCGCAGCAGGCCGCCCTGGTGGCCAACATGGAGCAGATCCACCGGGCGCTCCTGGGGAACCTGTGGCAGGAAAAACAGGAGCTTCCTTCCCTGGACGGGACGAGGTGGTGGGAGCTGTGGTTCGATCCACGGATCTCGCCCACCGACCCGGTGGCCACCCTGCGCGCCCTGGCCGAGGAGCGGCACTGGCAGGTCAGCGACCGGGCCATCCAGGTCGGTGAACGGCTCGTCGCCCATGTCGCCACGACCGGAGAGCAGCTGACGGCGCTGCTGGCGACAAACGCCTGTCCGGCCGAGATCCGCACACCGACGTTCGCCGAGGGCCTCTACTACGTCGACCGAAACTTCCGTGCCGCTCTCGTCGCCGATCTCACCGAGCGAGTCGAACCTGCCGACCCGCATGCGCCGGCCGTCTGCGTCCTGGACACCGGGATCGCCCAGGAGCACACCCTCCTCAAGCCTTCGCTTCACGAGCGCGCCTACTCCGTCGTGCCCGGAGCGACGCCGGCCGACCGCGCCGGGCACGGTACCCAGATGGCCGGCCTGGCACTGTTCGGCGACCTTGCCGCAGCCCTGGAATCCCAGGGCCCGGTGGTGCTCGGACACGGCCTGGAGTCAGTGAAGATCCTGCACGACAACCACGCCCCGGCCGCGCTTCCCCGCACGTTCGCCGAGACGACAGCCAACGCGGTAGCGACGGCTGAGATCGGAAACGGCGGGCCAGCACCGTCCAGCCGGGTCTTCTCGATGGCCGTCACACGGCAATCCGGCGACGGTCTGAACGGCACCGACGGCACACCAACCCTGTGGTCGGCGACCCTCGACGCCCTGGCCGCAGGAACGGACGTTGCCGTACGCGATGACCGCATCGACCTGATCGGCGCCCCCGACCCCGCCGCGTCACGGCTGATCATCGTGAGCGCCGGCAACATCCGCGGGCCCCTGCCCCAGGACATGCGCTCCGAGACCGGCGAACTGGACCCGCTCCAGATATCCGACCTCTCCCGCATCGAAGAGCCCGCCCACGCGCACAATGTGCTGACCGTCGGCGCCTACACCGAGCTCGACACCGTCCCTGACCGACCCGATTTCAAGGGGTTCCGTCCCCTGGTCGCACCCGGTGGCCTATCACCGTTCAGCAGAACCTCAGTAGCGCTGACCGACGCAGCCGTGACCAAGCCCGATATCGTCCTGGAAGGCGGCAATCTGCTCGTCGCCCCGGACGAAAGTCTGTTGGACGAACACGAACTGCTGAGTGTCGCCACCACCCATCACGACCCCGCTCGCCAGCTGACCTGGACCAACGCCACCAGTGCCGCCACCGCCCAAGCTGCGGCCCTCGCCGCCCTGGCCATGCGCACCTACCCCGGCCTTCGGCCTGAGACGATCCGAGCCCTGCTCGTCCACGAGGCCCAGTGGACACCCGCCATGGTCGACCATGGCCTGTTCAAGACCACCGGTACTCCCAAGCTCGCCAAGGGCACCCTGATGCGGCAGGTGATCCGCCGCTACGGCTGGGGCGTGCCCACCGCCGAGCGAATCATCAACAGCGCCTCCAACGCCGTCACGATGATCGTCGAGAACTCCCTGGTGCCGTTCAAGCGTGCCCCGGGCAGCCAGGTCAAGCTGGCGGAACTCATGCTCCACGAACTGCCCTGGCCGCTGGAGCAGCTCCGCGACCTGGCCGAGACCACTGTCGACCTCCGCGTCACGCTCGCCTACATGATCGAACCCAACCCCGGACGGCGGGGCATGCTCGGCCGATACAGCTACGCATCCCATGGCCTGAAATTCGCGGTCAAGGGCCCCACCGAATCCAGGGACGCCTTCCGGAGCCGACTCGCCGAACAAGCCGAGCACGAATCCGACGGAACCGGCAACCCCAAGGCGTTCGAGTCCAGTCCCCGCTGGCTGGTCGGTCCCAAATTCCGGAACCTCGGATCACTGCACGCCGACATCTGGCGCGGGTCAGCTGCCGAACTCGCAGACTGCGGCATGCTCGCGGTCTACCCCGTAGGCGGCTGGTGGAAGGCGAACAAACGCGCCGACCGCATCGGTCTACCAGTCCACTACGCACTCCTGATCTCCTTGCGGACCCCGGACACCACCACCGACCTCTACACCCCTATCGCCACTCAGCTCGGCGTACCGGTGGCAGTCACACCCTCGGCACAGACCGACATCACCGACGGCATCCCCATCCAGATGGACTTCGGCTGGTGACACCGCAGGAAGCAGAAGGTCCCGCCCAACCATCGGTCAAGGCACTGATCATCGGGGACAGCGACGACCCGCACGTACAAGCCGTCCTCGAGCAGCTGCCTGCACGTGGCACCGTCGTCGTCGACGCTGCCACGCTCCCGGAGGTACTCCAGGTCCTCGGCCTCGGGCGCTGCCTCCTGATCGACAGGGCCGGACGGCCGGTCGACCTCACCGGTGCATCACCCGCCGCCCGCGGTTGGATCAGACGCCTCGCCCCAGCTGGCTGGGACGCTGGCCCGAGATTGGGGAGCCACGCAGCGGCACGCCTGGCGTCGCGCATGACGCTTCTGGCCGCCCTACTGCGGGACGCCAGCATCAGCTGGCTGTGTAACGTCGATTCCCTGTTCGCAGCGGAGAACAAGATCGTCCAGTACAAGGCCGCTCGCGCCGCCGGAATACGGGTACCGGAAACCCTGGTCAGCGCGGGCACAGCCGAACTCACGGCCGCCTTCGGGGAACGCTTTATCGTCAAGCCTCTGGGACCGGGAAATTTCACGGACGACCAAGGAAACAATCGCATCGTGCACACCCAGGTCGTCACTGCCGACGATCTCGCCGGAGCCGATTTGCTCGGCGCACCGTTCCTTGCCCAGCAGTTGCTCACCGCTCAGGCGCACCTGCGGGTCGTGACCGTTCGCGAACACGCCTGGACAGCGGAACTGGACGCCAACGGCCTTCCCTTGGACTGGCGCCAGGCCGCGTCAGCCCATCACTCCTTCACGCAGTCCCCCGACTGGCCGACAGTGGAGCGCCAGGCACTTCGTCTAGCCAAGACGCTGGGAACAGGATTCAGCTGCCAGGACTGGATCGTCGATTCCGATGGACCAGCGTTCATCGATCTCAACCCCGGTGGGCAATGGCTCTTCCTGCCTGACAGCCTGACACAGCCCGTCGCAGAGCACCTTGCCCAATGGCTGCGAGGCAACTGACTTGGCCGTTATCGCTGGCAGATTCGCAGAGGCACGCCTCTACCTGCTCTACTGTGCAACGCTTCTCCATCCCGGCCGCAACCTGCCCACCTTTGCGGAACCTGCACCCTATACCGGGAACCTCGACCACTTCCAAGAATCCGATCACGTTCACCTGGTGGAGGAGGGGCGCCGACAGGTCGACCGCCAGAGCGCAGATCTGGAACGCATCCGGAACCGCGCCGGCGCCTTGGCCACAGTCTCTCTCGGGCTAACGGCCGCTGCAGTCGCGAAATCCGCTGATGTGTTCACACATCACTGGCCGATTATCGCCGTGTGGGCGGCGTCGTGCCTCCTCGCCTCCCTTGCCGTGGCAGGGGCCGCCGCAGTCCTCGCAGGGCAGGCAGTCCTCGGACGTACCGACGCCCGCCTCGCAGGACAAAGCCCTCGCCCGACGGTCAAACACCTGGCCGCCGCATACGTGCACCAGGTCAGCATTGGCGAGGAAACCGTCAGAACGTTCCTGACCGTCTTCCGAGACGCGGTCACCCTGGCGGTGATCTCCGCGCTCATGTTCGTGTCAGTGCTGGCATCTACACTCAACGTTCACAAGCCCTCAAGAACGGACCCCGCATGCCAGATCTCTACCAATTGCTCGCAGATCTCCCAACCATGACACCACCCGCAGGGCCTGCGCCGACGCCTCCGCCTCCGAACCCCGGGACGCACTACACGGCGTCCGTCGAGACGATCGACAACGACCGCAGCGGAGTGCTTCTGGGGGCCCTCAACATCTGACGGTTACTCATCGGCGCTGGATCCGAGAACCGGACCAGCGCGGGGTCAGCCATCACACGGCCTCACTCGAAGTGGCCGAGAACGCCCCTCACCCTCGTCATCTTTGTCAGCGCTTCCGCTGGAGGTTCCACGGCGTTGCCGACGAACCCGACTCAGTACGCAGTCGTGGGTCTCTACTGACTTCGGCTGGGGTCACCATCCGTTTCGTAGGCGTCGAGGAGGTGTTCGATTAATTGATCAAGACTCGGACAGGCCCTTCATGAAAGCCCGAGGCTAGGTCGGCCCGACGGTCACCCTTCGCCGGGCGCCGAAGGGGAGCCATAGGCGTCGAGGAGGTGTTCGATGCGATTGTTGGTGACGGATTGGCGGTCGTAGAGGCATTTGGCGTAGCGGGTGAGGAGGACTTCGACGCTGTTGCCGGCGCGTTGGGCGACTTCGGCGGGGTCGGCGCCTGCTGCGAGCCAGGTCGACAGGGCGGAGTGGCGCAGGTCGTAGGGGCGTTTGCCGAGCGGGGTGGCGGCGAGTTCGGGTGGCAGGGCGAGGGCGCGGGCGTCTTTCCAGGCGCGGTGGATGGTGGTGTAGCCCAGGACGGTCCCGCGTTCGGTGAAGAACAGCCTCCCGTCGGGTGCGGTGCCGAACGTCCGGACGCTGTCGCGCCAAATGGCCACCAGGTGGGGTGGGAGGGGGACGATGCGGACCTCTCCGGGCGGGCGGCTCTTCAGGCCGCGGTCGTCGTGCATCTCGCCGCTGTCGGTCCACCTCTTGCCCGCCTGCGGACGGGTACGGTGCAGAACCAGACGGCCCCAGCCGCTGACGGGCAGCGTGCAGTCAGCCAAGGTCACCGCGACGGCCTCCTCCGGTCGCAGCCCCGCGTAGTACATGCCGGCGAACAGTCCGACCAGCCGGCGCCCCCGGGCCCGCTTGAACCCGCCGACGTAGGACAGCGCGGCCAGCAGATCCCGGGCCTGCTGGGGATTGACCACCACCCGAGGGTCGACCGCACTGGCCTGCTTCGGTACCCGCCAGCGGATCCGGGCCAGCGGGTTGCTGCCCAGCTCCCCCTGCTCGATCGCGTGATACAGGGCGTTCACCAGGATCCGGCGCTTGCGGCTCACCGTGTCCGGCGCCGCGGGACCTCCGTCACACTTCAGCGACAAAGCCTCCAGCACACCGCGGGCGACAGCCGGGTCATACAGGTCGATCAGCGGCCGGGACGCCTTCGCCACCCACGCCAGCACCAGCCGGTCCTGCGCCGGTATCTCCCGCGCCTCCGCCCCCGGCACCACGAACGCCCACGAGCGCAGCGCACGGTGAAGCACCGTCTCGCCCGGCCGACCGGGTATGTCCCACAGCATCGACCGGGTCACCAGCGTCAACGCCTCGCTCGTGCTGTTCCGCGTGGTCGCCGCCCGCCCCACCCACCGGTCCCGGGCGTAGGCGGTGGCGAACGCGTACCACGTCATCTCCGACGGCCCCCGCAACCCATACACGCCCTGCCCGGCCGGCAACAGGCTCGCCCGCAGCGCCCGCGCCAGCTCCGCACCGAACGCCCCCGCAACCGAAGCCACACCCCGGCCCCGCTCCACCGGGGCGTCATGCCGGAACTCCCGCCCCCGCTGCCGGCCGATCACCAGACCGCCGCCCGTCGCCGACATCCCACCCTGCACCAGCTGCTGCACCATGCCAGTCCCCTCACGTCGAGAAGAAAGAACTGCCCACCTACGCCCCCGCTCGTTCCGGCGCGCGGAAGCGCATACCAGCGCGAAAGCACCAACCGCACTCCCCTTACGAGGGCCGCCGTCCTGTACCAGCCCAGGTAGATCCCCTGCGGGAGACCAAGAACGTCACACAGTGTGATTACCCTTTTGTGGGCCGCTGCGCGCTGCCCCACATCGGGTCCATAGTCGGGACTTCCAGGGCGCGGGCTGGGTATACATGAACGGAGATCAACCGGAAGGCCCCCAACCTGACAGAAGATCAGATTCGACGTCGGAGCGCGTGGCGTATTTGTGGCGCGGAGCGCCTGATAAGTCGTCAGATAGTCCTCTGACCTGCGGAAACTCGTGAAAAAGCCACGGCCTCCGGAGCCGTGTGCGCAGGTTCGAATCCTGCCGGGGGCACCCACAACATGGGAACGGGCATGTCGGTTTTGCCGCGTTCGTCCATGCTGGGTGTCATGATCGGGCGCGCTCACCTCGGTGAGTGCGTCCGATTTTTTGTTCCACGGCGCTAGCTCACGGGTGACGGACGTCAGTTCGTCAAGCTGATGTCCGGGGATGGTCACCCTTAGGGTCACTTCTTCGCGTGGCCGGCTGTAGCGGACTTCTAGTCCGAATGCGGTGTAGAGCCGTCGTTGGATTTCTTCCGGGACCAGGGCGAGGTCCACGTCGAGGAGCGGGAGTGCCTCCAGCAGTGCCGCGTTGTCGGAGTGGCGAGCGGCCGGTTTCGGTGTTTTCAGGCGGGCGAGTTGTTCGGCGAGTTGTGTGCGCTGGGCGCCGAGCGTGGCGTGCTCCCGGCGGATCGCGTCGCGGAACTGCTTTTCCTGGTCCGGGTCAAGATCTCCCGGGTCGTCGTCGGCGCCGAAGCCGTCGGCGAGGGTGCGGATGAGTCGTGCCTGACGCCGGCCGATGGCGCTGATGGCCTGTTCCAGGGCTGCCTGTTCCGTGGCGGTGCGGTCGCCGGTGTCCTGTGTGGTGTGGGCGGTTTGGAGTGCGGTGGTGAGGTGGCCGCGCCGGTCGGGCCCGAAGATTCTGGTGGCGAAGAACCGGGAAATACAGGTGATCAGGATTTCCTCGCGGATCCACAGACTCTTCGGGTGCTCAGGGAACCAGGGCAGATCACGGTGTTCGTTCGCATCGGGCTGGCAGGCGAAATACGGAATCCGGTGGCGGGTCTTGCCGAACATGCGGCGCCCGCAGATGTCACAGCGCACGTAGGACCGCAGGACATAGGAGCGCCTGGTGGCAGCATGCGTGTTGGCTCCACAAGCGGTGCGGGATCCCTGGCGCTTGCTGCCCACGCTGGAGGCGACATCGAACAGTTCCTTGGTGACCAGAGGCTCGTGGGTGGGGCGCTGGGACCAGATCCACTCCTTCGCATCGTTGTTGCGTCCCCCCTTCTTCGTCGCGCGGCGGTTCCAGACCTGATAGCCCGTGTATTTGGGATTGCGGAGAATCTCCCGCACGGCGGATCCGGTCCAGCGCCCGAGGGCCGCGTCGGGGCGGGTCGGCTCAGGCGGCGGGTAGGTGGTGAGGTCCCGGTTCAGCCGGCCGGCGATGGCGTCGTAGCCGAGCTTGTCCAGCCCGCGGAGCTGGAAGATGCAGGTGACCGCCGGGGCCCGTGGCGGGTCGGGGATGAGCCGGTGCTTGGTACGGCCCTCGGCGCGGCGGGCCGGGACGGGGTGGGGCACCTTCTCGGCCAGATAGCCGTAGGGCGGCTTGCCCACGTTCCAGCCCTGGGAGATGTGCTCGACGAAGCCGTCCCAGGACAGCTCCAGCATCTGCAGTACGTACCACTCCGAGACCGCCTGCTTGACGCGCCGGGTGAGGGTCGGTGTGGCGCGCTTGGCCCTGGGGCCGGTGACGATGGGCTCGTCGGCAGCGCACAGCGCGACCCCGGCCTGCTCCAGTTCGTACTCGATCTTGGTGCCGAAGTAGGTCCGGCGGGCGACGCGTTCGATCGACTCGCAGATCACCGCGGCGAAGCGGCGGTCGGGGCGCTGGGCCTCTTCGAGGAGATCGGAGATGCTGCCGTCGCGCGGGATGGGGATGCTGAACTGCCGGTGGGCGAGGGAATGGCCCCGCTGGTCCAGTTCCTTCCGGCCGGACTCCACGTCGTAGAAGTGGGCCACGATCACCCACCCGGGCGGCAACGCCGCCCGGGCATCGCGGAGCTGACGCGGCAGGGACAGCGTCGGTCAGCACCACGTCAGGCTCCAGCTCCGCCGGGCGATCGGCGTCCAGGGTATACAGGGAGGGGCCCTGGCGCGCGGCCCCGCCCATCGCCTGCGAGATCTCCCGGCTGGTCAACGCGTCGGCATCGAACCCGGCCGCCGTCACCACCGGCACCGGGGCGAACCACCTCCGGCGGCCAGCGGATGGGCCTGCGGCGGCTTACCTCCACTCGCGCGGAGACCGGTTCGTGGTGAGCACCACGACATCCACGGCGCACGGCTTACCTCCGCTCGCGCGGAGACCGGGCACCCAGCAGTCCTCATAGATCTCCATGAGGCGACTTACCTCCGCACGCGCTGAGACCGGCGGAGCCCAGCGGTTCCGCGTGGTATCCGAGGCGGCTTACCTCCGCTCGCGCGGAGACCGGGAAGCGGCGACCTCGGACAGCCCGTCGACGGTCGGCTTACCTCCGCCCGCGCGGAGACCGGGCTCGATCGCCACGAGCCTGCGGGCCTCATGCCGGCTTACCTCCGCTCGCGCGGAGACCGGCTCCCCCCAGACCAACGACTGACGTCGGGTTCCGGCTTACCTCCGCTCGCGCGGAGACCGGTGGCAGCCCGGCACGCTCGGCCGCCACTACGTCGGCTTACCTCCGCTCGCGCGGAGACCGGCACTCCCGCCCGCGTCCGCCGCGACTTTCGGCAGGCTTTCCTCCGCTCGCGCGGACCGGGGCCCGCGGCAGCGGGGACACGGCGCGAGACGCGGCTTACCTCCGCTCGCTCGGAGACCGGTGGGGCTGGGCCGGCTTGGGCAGGGGCTTGTGCAGCTTACCTCCGCTCGCGCGGAGACCGGGGTGTCGAATCCGGCGTAGGTGCCGGGGACCGCGGCTTACCTCCGCTCGCGCGGAGACCGGTCAGCGGCCTGCGTAGCCCAGACCTTCGTCGCCGGCTTACCTCCGCTCGCGCGGAGACCGGTTCACCGATCCCTGCGATGTGCTGATGCTGATCGGCTTACCTCCGCTCGCGCGGAGACCGGATGCGGCGCGGCTCGCCCGTCAGGTAGGCCGACGGCTTACCTCCGCTCGCGCGGAGACCGGGCCGGGGAGCCGAAGAGCTGCACCACGGCCGACGGCTTACCTCCGCTCGCGCGGAGACCGGGCCCGCTCCAGTTCCGGGCTCAGCGGGCTGGTCGGCTTACCTCCGCTCGCGCGGAGACCGGGAAGCGGCGACCTCGGACAGCCCGTCGACGGTCGGCTTACCTCCGCCCGCGCGGAGACCGGGCTTCCTGACCTGCGCTTCTAGAGGGCCTTTGCCGTTTCTTGACTCTCTCTCCGGAAGGCGATGAGGGTCAGGCCGTCGAAGTCGAGAGGTTCTCGACGGTGGGTTCCGGCAGTGCGGAGGGTGAAGCCCTGTTCGTTGTCCGCGGGGTAGGCGAGAACGGCGGTGCCCTCGGCGGTGGAGGCGGCGACGGATGAAGTGACCCCTCGGGTCCCGACACTTCCGTTTTATGCCGCGAGGTCCAGCCGTTGATGGCAGCGGAGCCTTGCCTGGTACGGCGTGATGTAGCCGATCGTCGAGTGGATCCGCTCCCTGGTGTAATGTTCCGCGATCCACCGGAAAACGTCCTGCCGAGCCATCGCCCTGCTCTCCCAGACTGTCGTGCCGATCTCCGCTTTCAGGACCGCGAAGAAGCTCTCCGCGGCGGCGTTGTCGAAACATGAGCCGGTCCGGCCGGTGCTCTGCCTCATGTCCAACTCCGTCAACAACTCACGGAATTGATGAGACGTGTATTGAGAGCCACGGTCCGAGTGGAAGATCCCGTTGCCGGCCGTATGCCCGCCCGCATGGGCCATCCGGATGGCGTCCGCGACCAGCTCACTACGCATGTGATCGGCCATCGACCAGCCCACGACCTCCCGCGTGCACAGATCGATCACGGTCGCCAGATACAGCCAGCCCTCCGAAGTCGGCAGACAGCTGATGTCTCCGACGAATTTCAGGCCCGGCAGCGGCGCGGTGAAGTCCCGCTGGATGAGGTCCGGTGCTGGAGGCGCTGTGCGATCCTGCTTCGTCAGCGACCGCGATTTTCGTCGTGTTATCCCGGCGATCTCACGCTCGCGCATGATCCGCGCGACGCGTTTGCGGTTCACGACGCGCCCAAGACTGCGTAGCTTCTCGGTGATCCGCCGGGCACCGTAGGCACCCCGCGAATCAGTGTGGATCTCCCGGATGCGGCGGACCAGATCCTCTTCCTCGTCGGCCTTCTCCTGCCGCGCCTCCTTGTTCTGGTGCCATGTGTAGTAGCCGGAGCGGTCCCAGCCGAGGACATCGCACATCCGCTTCACCCTGTGGGCGTTCCGGTGCTCATCGACGAAACGGAAGCGGATCACCGTGTCGTCTCCCGCGCGAAATAGGCGGCGGCTTTCCGGAGGATCTCGTTGTCCTCCTTCAGCCGGGCGTTCTCCCGCCGCAAGCGCTTGAGTTCTTCCTTCTCATCAGGGGTCATGCCGGACTCATCCCCACCATCCGCCGCTCGGACCCGAGCTTTGTCATCGCGGACCCAGTTGCGCAGGGTCTCCAGATGGATACCCAAGCTGTGGGCGATGTCGGTGAGGGTCCGGTCCTTCGAGGAGCGCACCAGATCCACCGCGTCCCGCTTGAACTCTTCGGGGTAGTTCTTCCGCTTTGCCACCTTGGATCACTTCCCCTGGATGACCAATCATCCAGTGCCCAGGTGTCGGAATTTCGGGGTCACTCCAGCCGTCAGACACCCCAGTGGCCCCACCGGAACAAATCCGGTGGGGCCACTGTCATCTTCTTGGCTTAGGCCAGTAAATGCCTAAGCCAAGAATCGGTAGATGCCCTTTAGAGGCGCCCCGAGATCTCTTCGGTCAATTCCCGCCGCCTCTAGATGGATGAGGATTGTCGAATTCTCCTCACACCCTGGAAAGCATTTCAAGAATTCAGCCACACACGCGCTGAGGACGTGAACTACATGTCTCTCAATCTCGGAGTCACTACCAGTATTCTCCGAGGTTAGAGCGGGACCTGGCGGAGTAGCCAGAATTACGCCCGGGGCGCCATCTCCTCGTGTATTTTCTAGGACCTGCGCAACCCCTATCTGCGGAGTTCCGCCATAGCGTTCATGGGCAAGTGGGAAGCTCAAAATCGCAGCGTCACAGTCTGCACCAGCCTCAGGTACCGATCCGACCCGAAACCCAACTCCTGGCAGCTCTCCCAAGACCTCTCTGCATGCCTCCACGATTCGTTCGCTGGATGCCGCTACTATGTATCTCATCCGCAACCCACGCCAGTGCTCATACCGGTCATGATTGAAGGCCTTCCAAGAATCTTCAATTCATCGTTGTTGAGAGCGACCCCACCATCAACCACATCCGCAGTGTACGCCATACGGGCACCCTCTGGCAGATCCGCAACGTTGACCGTAGTGCGAATCATGGTATACGGACCTTCCTTAGGATAGGCCGCGTAGGCCCTACGGGAATATTCGGCAGCACCCTTTTCCGTAAAGGAGAAATACTTGACGCCCTGTGGGCTGTTCCAAGTCCGATTTGCCGATATGTCCGCCAGCTCTTTAGCCGTAACGCCGCGCCACAGATACGTCTGCCCAGGGCCCGGTCCACCGCTATTGTGAACCAGAATCGGCGTGGTCCCGGCGAGTACATAGTACGTGTGCAGGCGGGGTCGCCGTCAGCTGCAACTTCGCTGGTCAGGCCTCGATTTGACAGCCGTTCCACGTCCGTGCATGCGCACTGAAGTCCGCCGGTGTTGCCGTCACTACTGCCGTCAACGGTCTAGACCACTCAGCGGATTCTCGGGATTTGAGATCTACGTCAAGCGGCTTCGTCGTGCGGAGTGAGACTGATGGTCAAGTCGGCGCCAAGGGCACGGGCCAGACGGCGCAGCATCGGAAGGGTGGGCACCGTTCCGCCGGCTTCGAAGCGGGAGATCTGCGGCTGTTTCATCCCGCACCGCTCAGCCAGCTCGGCCTGGGACAGCCCGAGCGCGATGCGCCGGTCGTGGACGAGTCGGCCCAACTCGCGGGCGAGTGCTGTGGGGGCGTCATGCATGGCTCCTCCCGGGTTCACGCGGCCGGGGTGACGATGGTGACGGTGGGCTCATCCCCAGGGGCGAGGTGCACGTCGACGGTGAGGTCCAGGGCTCGGGCCAGGCGCATGATGACGGCGATGGGCGGCAGTTCGGTGGCGGTCTCGATGCCTTCGATCTCGTCGGTGGTGGCATGCAGGCGCTCGGCCAGGTCAGCCTCGCTCAGCCCGAGTTGCTTGCGCCGGTCGTAGACGGCCTTGCCCAGCGTCATGGCCAGTCTGGCTTCTTCGTAGACGCGGTCGTACTCGGGGTCGGCGTCGAGGTGTTCGCCGATCAGTTGGCGATGGCGGCGGGTCCTCCATTCGCTGTGGTTCATCGGTTCTCCTTCAGGTCGCGGCTGTAGAGGTCGTGTTCGGCGGCTGCCTGGTGCTCGGCTTCGCACAGCCGTTGAGCGGCGTGCGCGCGGTCCACTTCGGCCTGCTCGCGCATCTTGGTCTTGCGGAACACGGTGAGCAGCACGACGCGACGGTCGGGTGCGAGCCAGTAGGTGATGCGCTGGTGAGCATCGCCGAGGCGGAAGCGCAGTTCGCGGAGCTTGCCGCCCAGGTGGCGGGAGTGCGGTTCGTCGAGCGTGGTGGGCTGCTCGACAAGCAGGTCGGCGACGCGTTCGGCCTGCTTGTAGTGATGGGCGGGAATGTTCTCCAGCCACAGCCGCACCTCCGGCTCGATCTCGATCGAGTACCGCCCGCTGTCCATAGCGCCGATGATATACGGCACGGGGTGCGAGAGCGCGACTTCGCAGCTCAGGTAGTGTGCCGTCGCCACAACCGCAGCCACTCCAGCGTCGCGCACCCCCATATCCCCCCATCATCCTGATGCCACGGCGCGGCCGTAAACCAGCAGCAATCGGCCGAGGCGGCGCAGGGCCGACTTCTTTCGGCAGGATCGGGCCCGAGTGGGAGAGGCAGCGTGCGGCCGAGCTGGTGCGTCTCGCCCAGTCTGGCGACGCGGGGGGGCGGGAGAGGCTGGACCACGGCGAGCCGGCCGGGAACTCCGCTCCCCGCCGGAGGCAACGCCAGCCACCGCCCTCGGTGAGCCCAGCGACGGACGTGAAGGGCCGGCCCCCTGGTCGCCCCTGTGCCTGCGATCCGGCCGAAGGACGGTCGTAGGCGACAACTTGCTGTGCGACGTGAGGCCGCACGTTCTGAAGTGAGGTCCGTCTTGTGGAGAGGTTCAGGCATGACAATTCCTCCGGATTAGTGTCCCGATTCCGTCCCCGCGCTCACGTGCGTTGCTGGCAACGGCAGGGTGTGGAGCTGAGCGTTCAAGCCCAAGGGTTTCTCGGCCGTCGAGGAGCCACAGGCGAGGGGAAGGCTGGACGGGCGAACTCGTGTGAACCCCCGGTCAATGTCTCGTTATGTGAACCCTGTAGATGGCGTGTTGTCGGCAGGGATTGGCCCGCGTTGAGAGGCGCAGACGGCTTCCGGTGCAAGCAACATCGGTTGTGGGACACCGTCGGCCACGGGACAGAGGGGGCGCCCACCCCAGCCGCATCTTCAGCGTGCGGAACACGGAAACCCTGTCGAGGTCCGGGGAAACCCGGTAAGCCGACCGTAAGGGGAGCCCAACTCCCCGGCAGGAACAGGATGGTCCAAGAAGCCAATGCCGGTAGGCCGAAAGGCCCGGGGAAAACCGCGAGGTGGCCGTCTCCACGCGCCACGCGGCATAACCCGCCGGATACGGGCCCTGGTGGCCCGGCCCGAAAGGGAGCCCACGTGGACCAGGTGAGCCTTTGAAGCACCAATGCAAAGACACCGGAACCGAAGGACAAGTTAGACACCGGAGGCGTGCTTGAGTATCACAGCGGCAGAAGCGACTGCCCGCGCGTCCGAGGTGAACGGACCGGAGGACGGGAAACTCGACTGGCACAGCATCGACTGGGCCAGATGCGAGGACAACGTACGGCGGCTGAGGCAGCGGATCTTCAAGGCGTCGAAGGACGGGGACCTGAAAAGGGTCCGCAATTTGCAGAAGCCCATGCTGAGGAGCCGCAGTAACACGCTGGTCAGTGTGAAGCGGGTGACGCAGCAGAGCAGTGGCCGCAAGACCGCTGGCATCGACGGGGTACGGGTCCTGACCCCTGCGGGCAGGGCCAGGCTGGCGACCGAGATCCATCGGCCGCCGGTGCCGTGGACGGCCAGGCCGGTCAAGCGGGTGTACATCCCGAAAGCGAACGGGAAGCAGCGCCCGCTCGGCATCCCGGTCATCCGTGACCGGGTGCTCCAGGCCCGCGTGAAGAACGCCCTGGAGCCCGAGTGGGAAGCGCGGTTCGAGCCGAGGTCCTATGGATTTCGGCCCGGCCGCTCCTGTCAGGACGCGATAGCGGCGATCCGGGTCACGGCCCGGGGACCGCTGGCCAAGCGCCGCTGGGCGCTGGACGCGGACCTGGAAGGGGCGTTCGACCGCATCAGTCATGACCACCTGACCGCCATGATCGGACAGTTCCCCGCCAGGGAGCTGATCCGGGGATGGCTGCGGGCCGGCGTGATGGAACGCGGGCGCTTCGCGCCGACCGAGCAGGGAACTCCCCAGGGCGGCGTGATCAGTCCGCTGCTGCTGAACATCGCGCTGCACGGGATGGAACAGGCCGCGGGATTCCGCTTCGAAGGACGGAGAGGCCGTGAAGGCCATACCGCCATCGGGGCGCCCGTGCTGATCCGCTATGCCGACGACTTCGTGGCCCTGTGCCACAGCAAGGAAGAGGCGTACCGGGTCAAGGAGAAACTGGTGACCTGGCTGGCGCCCAGGGGTCTTCGCTTCAACGAGGCGAAGACCCGTGTCGTGCACCTCGACGAGGGGTTCGACTTCCTGGGATTCACCGTGCAGCGGCACGGTGGAATGCTGGTCATCAGGCCGAGCAGGGAAGCATGCAGCAAGCTCCGGAAGCGGCTGAAGGAGGAGATGCTCCGCTTGCGGGGTGCGAACTCCATGGCCGTGGTGGCGAAGTTCACCCCGATCGTTCGGGGCTGGACGGCGTACTACCGGGGTGTGGCGTCCTATCAGGCATTTCGCTCGATGGACCACTACATGTTCACGCTTCTCTACAAGTGGGCGAAACGCGGTCACGACAATCGTTCGGGACTGTGGATCAAGAACCACTATTTCGGCAGGTTCAACAAGTCCAGGCAGGACTACTGGGTGTTCGGTGTCCGGCATACCGGCGCCTACCTCCCTAAATTCGCCTGGACCCGTTATGCCAGACACACCATGGTCAAAGGGGCCTCGTCGCCAGACGATCCGGCCCTGACCGGTTACTGGCATGGCCGTCGCCGCCAGAAAACGCCGCCGCCGATGGACAGGACCAGCTTGTACCTGGCAGCCGTACAGAAAGGGCTGTGCCCTCTATGCGGTCTGGCGCTGATCGACGGAGCCGAATACGAACCGGACAGCCCACGCGAGTGGATCAACTGGTTCGCGGCGTCGAAGAAGATGCTCAACAAGCACCACTTCGTTTACCGGAGAGACGGCGGCACCGACCAACGGACCAACCTCCGCCTGGTACACACAGAATGCCACCGCCAGCACCATGCGGGTGACAGCAAGCGGACACACGGGTAGCCCGTCCGGGTGACGCCCTCGCGGCTTGCTTGAGCCGGATGCGGTGAAAGTCGCACGTCCGGTTCTGAGGGGGCCGGGACACAGCAATGTGTCCCGGCTACCCGACCCGCCAGGAGCCCAGTTCCGGTCAGCCAGGCAGCCTCGTCGGTCGCCGCTCCCGTAGCCCTGGATCAGGCCCAGGTCGCCTGAGCAGCTCACTGCCCGCGACGCGGCCGACCTCCCGGACGAACGACGGGTTCGTCGGCGACGGCGGCCAGCTCCGGCGGGCGGGGCCCGCCTTGAACCTCGTAGAGAAAATCTGGACGCACGACTCCAGCCCCTGGGCCACCCAAGGGCGGCAGGTCAGTGGATAGGCCCGACAACGCCCGCTTCCAGTGCTTCGACGCGGGCCCGCAGGGCGATGAGCTGGTCGAGCGTCTGGGCGAGTGCCAGCTCCAGCGCCTCGACGCGGGCCGCTGTCCCGCCGACGGGCGCGTTCCCCACATCCGGGCTGCCAGGGTCTTCGTCGGTGTCGACGTCGAGCTGGGCGACGAAGGCGCCCTTGCTGGGACGGGAGATCGCGTAGCCGTCCCGCTTCAGCAGGGCCATGGCCTTCTGCACCGACAGGCTGGAGGCCCCGAACTCCGCCATCAGCACCGCCTGCGTCGGCAACGCATCCCCCGGCTTCAGCCTGCCGGAACGGATCCGCTCCCGCAGGGATTCGGCGATGACCTCGAACGTCAGCAGCACCGTGCCGCCCACCGGCCTGCGTCCCCGCCGCCCGACTGTCACCGCAGGCCACCTGCCCTCTCCGCGCCACTATCACCGAAATCCGGCCCGTCCAAAACGGGAAACCCAGGGCACAGTACCCCCACCAGGCCACTGAAACAGATGAGGAGGGATGCACTTGAATGCGCCGTTGAAGCGATGCTACCTTCACGCACCGCTGGTGAACACCACCGCTGACCAGGCCAGACGTCCCCGGCCCACCACCCGTGCCCGACGTCACGCGCACTGTTCCCTCGCGCGCCGACCGCTCGGGTCACCCCTCTCGCCTCTCCCCTTCTCCCGACTCCTGCCGGAGGTCTGTCCCCATGCCTGCACAGCTCCAACTCCCCTCCCCCGCAATCACCTCCACTCCCACGAACGCAACGTTCGCCACCCCTGCGCACAGCGGGAAGGCCGACGCTTCCGCAAACAGGGACTCCGCCCTGGAACGCCGTGCGCGGCTGACCGCCAGGCTGGCCAAGCTCGCCGCCGCTGGTCACCTCGCGCCCCTGGCCCGGCAGGTCGGCTCGCTGGGCGGCTGCGCCCGCCCCATCCGGATGACCGGGCACCGCACCCGCCTGGACACCGCCACCGGCCAGATCCTGGACCACCTCGACACCCGCGACCTCCCGGCCGGCGAACTCCTGGTGCGCTGCGGCAACCGCCGCGCCACCCGCTGCCCGTCCTGCTCGAACGTCTACCGCTACGACACCTACCAACTCATCGCCGCCGGACTGCGCGGCGGCAAGACGGTTCCGACCCGCGTCTCCACCCACCCGCGCGTCTTCGCCACCCTCACCGCCCCCGGCTTCGGCCCCGTCCACAACCAACCCGGCGCCGCCCCCTGTATCTGCGGCACCCGGCATGACGACGGCAACCCGCTCCTCGGCACGCCGCTGAACCCGCAGCGGTACGACTACAACGGCGCGGTGCTGTGGAATGCCCACGCCCCCGCCCTGTGGGCCCGCTTCACCGGCCACCTGCGCCGCGAGATCGCGCATGCGGCCGGTCTGACGCAGCGCGCCCTGCACCACCACGCGACCCTGTCCTACGCCAAGGTCGCCGAATACCAGAAGCGCGGCCAGATCCACTTCCACACTGTCATCCGCATCGACGGACCCACCGGCCCCAGCAGCACCCCGCCCGCCTGGGCCACTACCGGACTCCTCGACCACGCCGTTCGCGCCGCCGCGAAGCGCACCCACGTTCGGCACCAGCACCGCTCCGGGGCCAGGGAAACCGAGCCCGGCCAGCCGCCGGAGTCCATGGTGTTCCGGTTCGGGCGGCAGATCGACGTCCGCGCGATCCGCAGCACCGAGTTCACCGGCGATGCCCCGGTCACCGACCGGCACGTTGCCGCCTACATCGCCAAGTACGCCACCAAGGGAGCCGAGACCACCACCCGCACCCTCGACCGCCGACTGCGCTTCCTGGCTGAACTCGCCCAGCACGACCTCACCGACCACGCCCGCCGCCTGATCCACACCGCCTGGCACCTCGGCGTTCGACCCGAACACGCCCACCTGCGCCTTCGGCAGCGGGCCCACATGCTCGGCTTCCGAGGCCACTTCTCCACCCGCACCCGCCACTACTCCACCACCCTCACCCAACTCCGAGCCGAACGCACCGCCTGGCGAGGCCGCCAAGACGACGCCCAGCAGCGGTCTGATCAGGGCCAGCCGGTCACTGACCAGCACAGTGACCGCGCTGACCTGACCGCCGGTCACACCGATCCCGACGCCGGTCATCGCACCGGTCACCGCGCGGGGAGCGAGCGGCACGTCGATACGGGCACCACCCTGGTGATCTCCCACTGGCAGTACACCGGATCCGGCCTCCTGCCCGAACTCGCCCACCTCGCAGCCCTCCTGGCCGCCGCACCAAAGCCTCAACCCGAGCAGCCAGCCCGCCCCCGACAGGCGCGGCGCGCCAGTGACCGGGCCGGTCACTCCACCGACCCGCTGACCGCACCCGTCCAGACGGAGGTCAGCGCGTGACCGCCGACGCCGAACTCCTGACCGTCCCTGAGGTCATGGCCCGCCTCAAGATCAGCCGCTCTACCGTCTACGACCTCATCCGCACCCGACAGCTCGCCTCGATCACCATCGGCCGCGCCCGCCGCATCCCCGCCCACGCCCTGACCGCCCTCATCCACCACCACCTCGAAGAGGCAGCCTGATGAACAACCCCCACACCAACCCCACCCCCAACACCGGCTCGCGCAGGGTCCGCGCCAACGGCGACGGCACCATCTACCAGCGCAAGGACGGCCGCTGGGAAGCCGCCGGATACGTCCTGACCGTCGGCGACATCCGCAAGCGCATCCGCGTCTACGGCACCACTCGAAAGGAGGCGCTGACGCTACTGACCGAGAAGGTCGCCACCAGCAATCGCGGCGTCCCCGCACCCTCCGCGCAGGGCAGCGTCGCCGCGTTCCTGACCTACTGGTTGGAGAGCGTCGCCGTCCACCGGCTCCGTGAGAACACCCACACCCGCTACACCGCCTGCGTCCGCCTCTACCTCAACCCCGGCCTCGGCAAGAAGAAGCTCGCCAAGCTCACCGCCAAGGATGTCCGCACCTGGCTCGACCAGCTCCGCACCACCTGCCAGTGCTGCGCACGCGGCCTGGACACCGCCCGCGACCAGCCCCAGTGCTGCGCGGCTGGGACATGCTGCCGCAGGCGGCTGTCGCCGCTGACGCTGGCCTACGTGCACTCGGTGCTGAAGTCCGCCCTGGAACACGCCGTCCGCGAAGAGGAGATCCCCCGCAACGTGGCCAGGAACGTCCGCATGGGCACACCCCGCCCCCGCCGCTTCGAACCCCTCACCGCCGAGGAGGCGCGCACGTTCCTGGCCGCCACGGACAGCCACCGGCTGAGCGCGCTGTTCGAACTCGCCCTGCGCACCGGGCTCCGCAAGGGAGAACTCCTCGGCCTGCGCTGGGAAGACCTCGACCTGGCCGGCGGATCCGCCAGCATCCGCCGCACCCTCCAACGCACCAACTCCGGCGGCCTTGTCGCCCTGCCGACCAAGACCCAAAGCTCGGAACGGCGCATCGCCCTGCCCACCGAGTGCCTGCGCTCCCTCGAACAGCACCGCGACCGGCAGCGGCTGGAGCGCGAGGCGGCGGGGACGGGCTGGAAGGCGAGCGGCTACGTCTTTACCCGGCCCGACGGGTCCCCGATCGAGGGAGCCACCCTCACGCGGCACTTCAACACCCTGCTCCGCCGGGCCACCCTGCGACGCATCAGGTTTCATGATCTTCGGCACTCGGCGGCGACCCTCCTCCTGGAACAGGGCGTCGAACTCGTCGTCATCAAGGAACTCCTCGGCCATGCCCACATCGGCGTGACCGCGACGGTGTACGCCCACGTCCGACTCCGCCTCCAGCGCGACGCCATCGACCTCCTCGGCAACGCCCTCCGAAGCCCTGCCGAGACCATCGAGCAGCCCGACGGCGGCGACGAACCACCACTTCGCGCGGCACCCGTCCGCTGACGTTGCCGTCAACTACTGCCGTCAGACACCCCAGAGGCCCCACCGGAAGAAAATCCGGTGGGGCCTCTGGACTTCCCCAGCAAGTCAGCAGGCTTGCTTCTCAGGAGGCTGCGCGGACCTGGTTGAAAAATTCCAACTATTGATCCCTTGCCCGCCTCAGCCGCTCAACCAGTGGGATTTGATTAGGTGGCCTCAAGATGAACTTATCCTTCTGCTCGTCAAAACAATCCAGATAGCCACTGACCCGATCGCCAACTTGGTAATTATCCCCAGCGTCAATGTATAGGGCGTCGATGAGCCCAACACGGGATAGCCCCAGGTCCACGATGATTCCCCAGCGAAAGACCGCCTCAATCTCACCATCGACCATCTCGCCAATGAGACGTTGCTCATGTTCGCTGAGCTGCTCGTTTGTCACTGCCCCACCAAACTTCGCGGATACTGGTTGAGCTTTCCGAACACCGTGTTCGGAATAGCAACCTCCACACCAGGAACGCCATTATGCGAGCCTATGTACTGACTGAAGTGCTGCTCAAAATCAGCTTTCGGTATCCTGATTTCAACGACACCGCCGTCGTAACCCCCACGACCGGCATAGTCGAGCGCAATAGTCTTCCCTTCGTCGGCGAGCCCGAAGTATGCCCGTCCATCCGGATACCCATTTCCAGATCCCGGGAAGTCGCTCTCGTGGAAGCCGTCCTTAAGCAGCCTATCCGTCATTCCAGTACCAGGCGCCTTGTAAATGGATACATCCGGGCAGCCATTGTTGTTATGCACAAGAACCGGGGTACGGCCTGCAAGTACATAGTACGTGTGGCACTCGACCCTGCTCTACCTGCGTTTTCGCAGGTGAGCGGGGTTTTGACGGTCCGTCGGGGTCCGTGGTTGTGCGCCGATGTGCGTGGTTGTTGCCGTCGCTACTGCCGTCAGCGGTCTAGACCTGTATGGCTACTTGAGGTGCTCGGCGAGGTCGTCCACGGTCCAGCCGGCCTGGCGGAGGATGGAGCGCAGGGTTCCGGGCGCGAGGGAGCGATGCAGGGGCGCGATGACGGTGCGGTCGTCCTTGCGGTACTTGGCGTGGCTGCCTCGGGTCGAGACGTGGCCGAAGCCCGCGCGCTCCAGCGCCTTGGCGATCTCGGCGCCGGACAGACCGTTGGGGACAGCGGGGCTCATGCGACGCGGACCTCGACCGGTGCGGTGATCACGTCGGTGACTTCGGGAGCGGGGGCGTCCTCGAAGTACAGCTCCAGCGCCTCGCGGAGGTTGGACAGTGCCTCCTCGATGGTCTCTCCCTGGCTGGTGACCTCGGCCTGGAGGCAGCGGGCCACGTACCACTCGCCCTCGTGGGTGACCGCGGCGGTCAAATGCAGTGCGTGCGTCATGGGCAAAGTCTGGCACGCCGGGCGAAGCCTGCTGCGGTATTCCGGCCGCCTGGTACGGCCCGCTCCGTGTGCGGATGCAGCCGAGGCCGATGCCCCGGCGGGCCGCGGGCCTGAGCGGGAGGGGGTCCCTCGTCGGTCGGGCAGCTTCGCCGGACCAGGGTTCCCCGGGGGCCGCCAAGGCTCACACTATGACGCTCGCGCCCCGGCCTTGGCGGCCCCCGGGGGTTCCTGGTACGCCTCCGGTGACCGGGCGACGAGGGACCCCCTCCCGCGACTTCGACCCCTCACCACGACGGAGCCGCACCCGCACACGGTCCCGCCGCCCCTCGGAGAGAGGGCCGGGGTCTGGGGCGGAGCCTCAGGTGGTTCGCTGTGCTGGCTGTTGCGCGCCCGGACCGGCGGGGCCGTCGCCAGCGGGGCGGAGACAGGAGCGGGCGGCGGCCCCGACTGGCCGGAGCGCGCGGGCCGCGCCAGCGGGTCGCCTTGATCAAGTAAAGAAACTCTGAACAGCTCGGCAGCTCGTCCCGTTTCAGTTCCCCGTGCCCGCGCCCCCTCTGCGACTGGCCCATAGGGCTGTAGACCCTTGCGGGCACCGCACAGCTTCGGTCATGACCCGAACGTCAGCCGACGGCCCAAGGCACTCGACTACAGGCCCTCCCTCTGGAACAGTCGCGCTCGCCGTTCAAGGAACTCCTCGGCCACCCCCACACCGGCGTCCCCGTCTACGCCCACATCCGGCTCCGCCTGCCAAAGGCAGGCCGTCGCCATCCACGGCGACGCCCTCCGCCATCCCGCCGAGAGCGCCACCGAGCCCGACGACGGCGACGAGCAGCCGCTTCGTGCAGCACCCGTCCGCTGGCGTTGCCGTCAACTACTGCCGTCGGACCGAAGTTCTGACGCTGGCATCTGCTGATACCTCGTCCCCATCGGCCTCAACCGCATACCCACCCTCCTACGCGCGATCCTCGCCATCACCAGATCCAATCTTGACTCGCCAAAGCGCCGATCGGAAGCGCTCATCGCTTTGCGCCCAATAGCAGCGAGCCATTTCGACGATCGAAGCGTATTCGACACATCCTATAACGGAGATCAGCGCAGGCCCCGCCAAGGATCCGTCCTCGTATGGTCGAGCCAACATAGCGACGCTTCCCTCGTAGCAATACCCCTGAATGAGCCAGTGATCCAGTGACTCCGAGAGAGACAGCGTTGCAGGATCGTGGAGTTCCTCTTCGGAAAGCAACGCCGCCAAGACGGTATCTGGATCTTCGGAAAGCAGGCTAAGTCTCTTATCCGAAAATCGCGGAAGGTTTCCCATTTCCTCGAAGGCTCCGTAGGCAAAGCTCGGATCAGCGCCACCGATCAATCGACCCCCGACGACCAACTGGAACCGGGACTCACCTGAAGTGACCACCGGGGCGACGAGAAGGCCGAATCGACCGTCGTTGGTCAAAAATCTCAAAACCTATCTCCTTCTGACTGAAATCGGAATATCGTCGTGAGGGATGGCAACCGGAGTACCGGACTTCGTTACCCCATTACTACTTCCACTGAAGTGCCACACATCGTCGGTGTGCTGGGAGTAACGGTAATACACGGCCTTTTTCCCAGATCCAATCTTGGTTCATCGCACCTTGCCGACCTGGACACTGTTGGCAAACTGCTCCTCCGCGTCAGCTGGCAGCACGCCTTTCGCAGGGTTATAGGGGTTCGGGCCGCCCGTCGGGTCGTGATGTCCTGGATTCTCGTAAGTGGGCCCACAGGTATTCGAGTTATGAACGAGTACCGGGACACTGCCCGCCAGCACATAGTACGTGTGCAGTTGTGCGACGGTGAGGTTCCACCGGTTGGCAGCGCCAGGGGTAGTGCGGAGTGACAGAACCTTGGCGTGGAGATTCTTGTCGGTGTTGAGGGCGTGCCCGGGCTTCAGCTTGCCCGCGGGTACCCACTGGTGAGTGGTGTCGTCCCAGAAGGGGTGCTTCGAGGTTGAGGTGACCCCCGGAGTGTGGACACAGGAGTTCATGCTGCGAGTGAGAGTTTAGCTGTCTTGTGGTGCTGCTGTTCGAACTCTGCCGGGGAGAGGTAGCCCAGCGCGCTGTGGCGCCGTCGGGCGTTGTAGTAGGTGAGCCACTGGAAGATCTCCAGCCTTGCCTGTCGCATCGTCATGAACAGTCTCCCGTACGTCGTTTCTCGCTTCAGTCCCTGCCAGAAACTCTCGACCAGGGCGTTGTCATAGCTCGAGCCGACCTTGCCCATGCTCCTGCGGACGCCGTGCCGGTGGCAGACCTGGGCGAACGCGGCCGATGTGTACTGGGATCCGCGGTCCGCGTGGAAGATCACCCCGGTGACGTCGCCGCCGCGGGCGTCGACGGCGGCCTGGAGTGCGTCGATGACGAGTTCGGCGCGCATGTGTGAGGCCATCGAGTGGCCGAGCACCCGGCGCGAGCGGATATCGATGACGCAGGCGAGGTAGAGCCACGCGGCTCCGACCTGTACGTATGTGATGTCGCCGCACCACTTCTCGTCCAGGGCACCAGCGGTGAAGTCCCGCTGCACCAGGTCCGGCGCCGGTGGCGAGAGCCGGTCCGGGACCGTGGTGCGCTTCTTCTTCCGCAGGTGGCGGCCGACGATGCCGTGCTTGCGCATCAGCCTGGCGACCCGCTTGCGGTTCACCGTGTGGCCGAACCCGCGCAGCTCGGCGTGGACTCGCAGGGCGCCGTAGGTCTCGCGGTGTTCGGTGTAGATCTCGCGGATCTCGTCGACCAGGGCGTCCTCCTGCGCCTGACGCCCGGCCCGCGCGTCGGCGCCGGCGATCCACCGGTAGTAGCCCGAGCGGGAGACTTCCAGCACCCGGCATATCCGCTTGACGCCGAAGATCCCGGCATGGCCGGAGATGAAGTCCCAAGCGGCGGTCTTCACTTCATCTCCCGGGCAAAATAGGCGGCTGCCCGGCGCAGGATCTCCCGCTCCAGCTGCCATTCCTTCTCGTTCTTCAGCAGCCGGGCGTTCTCCGCCCGCAGCCGGGCCAGCTCACCCTCCGCGTCGCCGGACGCGCCAGCGGCGGCCGACGGTGCGTCCGCATCGCGCACCCAGGTCCGCAGCGTCTCCGGGTTGACGTTCAGATCGTCCGCGACGTCCTTGAACGTCCGCCTGCCGGCCGAGGCCCGCCACAACGCGATCGCGTCGGACCGGAACTCCGCACTGTACTTCGAGGGCCGTGCCACAGAGATCTACACCTTCCAGGATCAACAAGATCCATTGTCAGGTGTGTCCACGCCGCGGGGGCCATCTCAGTTCGTCAGATCCCCCCGACCCATGCCCGAACCAACGAGCGACCGGTCAGAAGGTCACATGATCCGCCGGACACTCCCTAGTACTGCAACGGTCTTTGTTCTGATGTGTGGGCAGTTTCTGGTGGTGTGTGGCCGCGTCGTTTGTAGTGGCTGATGCGGGCTTGGAATTGTCGTCGGCGGCGCCAGCGTGACCAGTGCAGGACGTGGTCGATGAGGTTGGCGCGGGGCCGGGTCAGGCGGGTGGTCAGTCGCCGGATTTCGGGGAGGGTCAGGCCGATGAGCTGGGAGGATCCGTTTCTGCTTTCTCCGTGTCGAGCGCGCGGGCCCGCAGGACGGTCAGGCAGGCGTGGGCTGCCATGGCGAGGGTGATGTGGCGGTGCCAGCCGGGGTAGCGGCGGACCTGGTAATCGTCCAGGCCGCATTCCTGCTTGGCGGTTTGGAAGCATTCCTCGACGGCCCACCGGCTGCCGGCGACGCGGATCAGCTCATCGAGCGTGGTCTCGGCGGGGCAGTAGGCGATGTAGTAGGAGATCTCCTGCGGCCTGGCGATGCTGCGGCGGGCGATGACCCAGTGCCGGCGGTCCTCGCGGTGCCAGGGACGGACCTCGACCCTGGCCCAGTCGTAGACGCGTGGGCCGTGGGCGCCGTTGCCGCAGGAGCGGCGTTTCCACTTCTGCCGGGGCAGGTGGGGAAACAGGTCGTGGACCGGGTGGTCCATGGCCCAGCGGGTGACGACGGTGTCGTGGCGGGTGGTGGCCATGACGTGGAAGACATCAGCCTGCTCGAGTTCGGTCCGCCAGCCTTTGGAGAAGCCGTAGGCGGCGTCCGCGGTCACCCACCGGAACGGGATCTTCTCGGTGATCGCGCGTCGGACCATCGCTTTGGCGATGACGACTTTGGTCTCGAAGGCGACGTCGTCGCCGACGCCGGCAGCCTGGCAGCGTTCGCGGTCGTCCGTCCATGACGTGGGCAGATACAGGCGGCGGTCGATCAAGGTGCGGCCGCGTTCTCCGGCATAGGCGAGGAAGACACCGACCTGACAATTTTCTGTCCGCCCCGCGGTGCCCGAATATTGGCGTTGGACGCCGGCCGAGCGGACGCCCTTCTTCAGGAATCCGGTGTCGTCCACGATCAGCACCGCGTCCGGGTCGCCGAGGTGCTCCACGACGTAATCGCGGACGTCGTCGAGGACCTCATCGGCGTCCCAGTCGCACCGGTTCAGCAGCCGGTGCATGCGGTCGGGAGCCGCGTGGCCGGCCTCCTCCGCGAGCGTCCAGCCGTTTTTCCGCTCCAACGGAGCGATCAGCCCCTGCATGTAGGCCAGTGCCGACTCCCGCGGCTCCGACCGAGCGAATCGGTGCACGAACCGCTCGTGCAACTCGCCCAGACCCGCTGCCCACGTCCTGACCTCACCGAGTTCCCCACCCATAATCGGATCAACGACTGTCCTGGCCACCAGTCACACCAAACGCCGTTGCAGTACTAGGGGGGCTGCGGGCACCAGAACGCGGGAGGTCACGTAGGTTGCCTCCCGCTCCGCCACAGAGGCCCGCTCCTGCGGTCGGCACACCGGCACCGTCCGGCTGTCATGTGCGATCAACTGGTGTGCTACGCCGTGGGCGCTCCAGAGTCTCTGGGCCATCTGGCTGTCGCCAGCAACCGCAGGTATCCGGTAGGACTCGCCGTCGTTGGCGAACCCTGCCTCTGAACGGCACGACGCCATCAGGGCAAGTCCTAGCTGCTTCGCGGCCAACCGCACGTCTACCGGGCGACCGGCACCCAGGCCCGCAGAGAACTCGGAAGCCAGCTCCCGCAAATGCACCTGCCGCAGGGCTCTCACCGCACCCGGGCTGAGCCGCAGCCCTGATAGAGCGCGCTTCAGTCCCGGGTCTGCCAGTTCGGCGGAGCCTGGAGGCGCCAACCATCCTGCCAATCGCAGCGCTTCCCGTTCGTCCAACCCAACATTGCGAGCAACAGCCACAGCGGTATCGAATGAGGGCATGGCGAGGAGGCCGTTCTCGATTCGCGACAGCGTCGAATACGAAATCCCGGTCCCCGCCGCTGCGGCTCGAAGACTGAGGCCGGCCCGTTCGCGCGCCTTCCGGAGCGACGCTCCGAGTGGGCCATGGCTCGCTCTTCCTCTCACCCCAGAAGACTTCCACTCAACTTGAGCAGCCATCAAGCGGTTTGTATGTTGCGCAACAGCAACAAGCGGCCTTCGAGCGAAGGATCAGCGTTGCCACAGGTCACAAGCTTTTCAGCAGTATGACGGCCTCACACTTTGCTGCAACAAGCCCTGCACGTGTTGGCCATGAATTTTCTGCTGGACGGGATGCTGACGTGGTCAGAGCAGAGGGAGGGGACGGCTGGCGATCGACCGGAGTTGGTTGGAGCCGTCCATCGGGAAGTCGTTACGACCTTCACCGTTCTCTTGGGCGAGGTGGTCGGTGCACCTACTTTTCAGTGCTCGATCGTGCCTGGCAGTCACCCATCGCCAACGCCGCGGGCAGCACGAGGCTCAGCCAGAGCCTGAGGTAGAACAGTGTTTCCACGCGAGCGGGGGTGAGCCGGCCAGGGTCACGGTGTGCCGTCGCGAGGCGCGCCGGTCTCCGCGCCAGCGGAGGTGAATCGCCATCAATTTAGCCTTCGAGATGGAAAGCTTCGGTGATCTCCAACTTACTCGCCGACTTTCCCCGTTCCCATGTTCCTGGCCACCTGCCGGTGATCTCCTGCAAAGGAGGCCGCGAAGATCAACGCCCAGGCTGCACCGCCGATATTGCGTGCGGATCTCCCAACCTTCTCGAAGAATCCAGCAACCGCAGCCTCTACGACCGCAAAGTGCTCCAGCACGCTGACCAGCGATCCGGACCGTCGGTGTTCGGCTGGTGAACTCCAGACGGTCCGGTAGCGCACAGGCCAGCCCCCCTTGCACCGGCCGACAGAAAAAAGTCCCGGTACGCGCGGCAGAGTTTCTCCTCTCAGCCAGCTCTGATAGCACGTCTCGGCGAGACACCGGTTGCCAACTGGTCGATGCCGAATCGAGGGAGCGGGACCCTCAGGGGAGTTTGGAGACTTGCGCCTTGACGACTTCGATGGGGATGGAAGCTTCCTGGCCTGGGAAAGCCATCGCCTGGAACCAGGAAATCACGGAACCCTTCCGCACGACTGTATAGGCGAAAGGGGCTCGGACAGGATCCGTTCCGTTGTCGGTGACAACTTGGGTAATCCGGTACGCGATCGCATCATCGCCAAGCTTGGGAGCGGGCAGAACCTCGGGCTTCTCGAAGCTGATATCTGGGTCACCCGCGGACTTGTACGCAGAGCAGGCACGCAGGCCGGCTTCCAGATCCGGGAGCACCTTGGAAGCATCGGCACGCGAATAGGAGACCAGTGCCATCGACATCGTGCCGCCCTCTTGGGAGACTTTCTGAATAGACTCTTCCATAAGGGCTTGCTGTTGATAGTTACTGGCCATGTTGTCATTGTCCGCGAGGGGCTGACACACAGCCGGAGTGACCCGCGGCCGAGTCCGCACGTCTCGAAGGGAGACCTTGACCTCCAAGCCATCCGCGCCACGACCTAGTATCGTGCCGACCCTATACCCCGGAAGATCCTGCGGTCCGACAGCGGATCCCTCCAGATCACCCTGCCCCAATTCCTTAGATTCACCGGATGGGATGGTATTCACGGCCAACGGGGCATCCGCCGAGGCCGTTGCCGGCATAGACACCTTCGGCAATACATGTGCCTGACCGCTGGTTCCACTATCACCACACCCTGCGACCGCCACTACTGCGAACGCCGTGCATAGGCTAGCCCGCAATACTTGAACGCCCATAGCTCCCATTCTCAATTAAAACTCGCGCCCGCGACACATCATCACGCCGCAAGCGCGACAACCGAAGTTAAGACGGAACGGCTGTTTACTCGGACCACGACGAACTCTTAGGGCGAAAATCCTCCTCTTCTCCGATCCGAGCTTATCGAATTCATCCCGAGGCCAGATGAGCAAGAAAAGCACCCTTCCAAGCCTACCTGCTTGACGTCAGTGGTCAATTTTCCCGGCAAACTTCGGCGCGAGCACGTAGACGGGTTGAATATTCCGGCTGCTAAACCTGTGCGACTTGCTCACCCTCACGCTGAACCATTCCTGACAGGCGAAGCGGCGGGACCGGGCTGGAAGGCGAGGGCGCCACCCTCGCTCGGGACTTCAACACCCTGCTCCGCCGGGCCGCACTCTGCCGCATCCGGTTCCATGATCTGCGGCACTCGGCGACGACCCTCCTCCTCGAACAGGGAGTCGAACTCGTCGTCATCAAAGGGCTCCTCGGACACGCCCACATCGGCGTCACCGCCACCGTCTACACCCACGTCCGACTCCGTCTCCAACGAGAGGCCATAGACCTCCTCGGCAACACCCTCCGCAACCCCGACCAGCCCGCCACCCCGCCCGACGACGGCGACGAACCACCACTTCGTGCGGCACCCTTCCGCTGATGTTGCCGTCAACTACTGCCGTCACGGCGCCCAGAAGCCCCGCCAGTCAAGGCTGCCGCGGCATCGCCAACGTCGTGGGGCTGGCCCTTCCCAACGCTGTCGATGATCCATGTCCCAGAAACCTCGTCGGTGATTGAAAACAACACCACCGCAAATCCGAAGGGGGGGTCGCCTCGCGATAGATCGAGGTTAGCGAGTTTTCTCAGCGAGCGATCTCGCGCTTGCTCACCTGAAGGGCATACGACTTAGTCCGTGTGCACGTCGGTGGACCTCCAGTCCGTCTCCAGGATACTCCCCGGATATCTGTCCGGTTTCCAGCCGTCCGCCGCACAAAGATCCAGAAGGGCGTCGGTCACGCTCTCGGGCTTGATTCCTGTCCGCGCCTCCATATATTCCAGGAGCCTGTCCGGGTTGTCGACGAAGAGCGCGTGCTGGTCGACGACGGAAACCCAGAGCCGTCCATGGGCGTGGCTACTGGCCTCTTTGCCTGCTGCCTCTTCCGGTACTCCATTACCGTCGGGGCTCGGTTGCTGAATCCCGAGTAGCGGATTCGACCACCCCGAACCTTCAAAGAGCACGTCACCGTATACCTGCACCAGACTTCGGATCTTTTCGATCAGCGGGACAATCATCGGTGCATTCTCCGGCTCACTCGTACACAAATCCGCGTGCTCGGTGATCGCGGCACACAAATCACGTGCGGCGTCTCTCATTGAAGCTGGGCTCATGATCCCGTCAATTCTTCTACCGATGCCACTGGTAATGCCACGTCTCTAGGACTTCGCCACGATTGTTGTATACGTCCACATGCACGTGACAAGCGGTTGGGCTGCACTCCTCCCGAAACCTTGAGGAGGTGTTCTCGTTAACCTTCTCTCGAGCCTTCGCCACCGCCGCGTCCCGATCCTTGTAAATTCCCCCATCCAGATTTCGCTTGCTTGCCGCTTGTGGAGCCTTAGCACCACCGTTTCCATAGGGAACGCCGCATGTGTCTCCGGTGTTGTGAACGAGTACCGGCGTGGTCCCGGCCAGCACATAGTACGTGTGGAGCTGGTCGACGGTGAGGTTGTACATGCCCTCGGCGGGGCTGGCCAAGTGTCGGACCGCGACGACGCGGACTCGCTGATCGGTTGACGTGATCAGTGTGTGGCCGGGGATCAGTGCGCCCGCGCGCACCCAGGTGTGGGTGGTGTCGTCCCAGAAGGGGTGCTTGTTCGTGGTGTGGGTCGTGCTGGTCGCCCCGGACTGTTCGCGGATGACGACGTCAACGAGGTCGGAGTCGAGATGTAGATAAGTAGCTGTGACCAGCCGCGGGCCGACGTGCTGTCCGTCGTCGGGGTTGGCGGCCTCGACCTTGTCGCCGGGTTTGATGTCCTTGATCTGCTCCGGCTTGCCGTTCTCCATGAGGACTTGCGTTTCGGGACTGAAACTGCAGGGCCCGGCCGCGTCGCCGCCGCCTTGATTGAAACCGCCGAACTCACCTGGGACTTCGACGCCCATGGCCAACGCCTGGACGAAGTCCTTGGCGGCCTTTGCCACTTCTTCCTGCGCCTGGGCGTCGGATGCACACGTTGAGTGGTTGGTCAGGCAGTAGGTGGCCGCAATCGCCTTCGCTCCGGCGACATCGTGCATGTGGTGCAGGAGATACTTGTACGCCCTGCTGCATGCGGTTCGGCCGAAGCAGACGTTGTGCAGCTTGTTGTCCGGGAGGCCGCCGTGGACGGGGTCCCAATAGGACTCCCCGCTACCCCAGTTGCCGTTACTGCCGGACCAGAACCATCCCAGCAGCGTCTGAGCGTCCTTGACCGGCGGCGTCCAGGCGTTGGTCCATGTCGTGTCCTGATCTTGGCTGGCGTCTCCGGTGCTGCCCCCGCCGCCACCCCCGGTGCCACCGCCGGTGGACGGTTTGCTCGTGCCGCAGGAGTCGGTGTCGCCGCAGTGGTAGTTGTCCGCGCTGCCGCCGCCGGCCGGGCTGGCATCGCTGCTGCACGCCGAGTCGCCATTCTGTCCGCACTCGGAACGCAGTCCGGTGGGGTCGGAGTGACTGACCGGGTTGTCGCCTGCATAGTCATAGCCGTTGAGCTGTTCCGGGTCACCGGCTTCGAACTCGGGGTCAAGGCTGATGAACGCGCCGGTGTTGGCGTCGTACTCGCGAGCTCCGAGGGTGGTGAGTCCGGTAGTGGTGTCGGATGGCTGATTGAGGAAGCCGCGGTCGTCGAGCCACTGTGTGGTGGTACCGCGAGATGCGCCGTAGGGGGTGAACTGGCGCCAGGTCGGTGTCTGAGCCGTGGAGTCGAGGTAGAGATCGGAAGTGCCGTGGGGATCGGTTATCTCGAATGAATAGTTGGTGCCGGTTCCGGTGCGGACGACGGTGCCACCGCCGGGGAGTGGAAGGTAGCGGACACCGGTGGTGGTGTTGGGGGTTACCGCGGTATTGAGGGTGATCTCTTCGCCGGGGAGGTAGAGCGTTTTGGAGGTGGGGTCGACTTTGAGGAGGAGAGCGCCGTCGGCGTCGTAGATGTACGAGACCGTGGCCGTTCCCGTGGTGACCGACGTGAGCTGACCCGCGGAATCCCACGCAAGGGTCTGATCCCCCGCGGCCGGCGTGTCGCGCGTGGTCATGTTTCCGACGGCGTCGTACCCGTAACTGTCGCTCGTGACGGCTGCGCCGGTGGTGCTGTCGCCGGTCAGGGTGTGCGGCTGGTGGTCGCCGTTTCCGTCGTGGGCGTAGCTGGTGGTGGTGTCGATGCCGCCGGGGGTGGTGGCGTGCTGGTCCTGGGTATCGCGTTGCCCGGCGGCGGTGAAGGTCCAACTGGTCCAGTAAGCGCTGGAGGCGCCCAGGGGGTCACCGACGGTGGAGGAGTCGGCGCTGGTGGGAGCGGTCGAGCAGTCGTCCGCGACGCTTCCGGTCGTCCAGGCGGTGCTGAGCCGGTCCAGAGTGTCGTACCGGTAGCACTGGTTCTCGGCGGAGGCGGCGGAGCCGAGGCGGGTGGATGTCTGACGGGTAGTGTTGCCTGCCTTGTCGTAGTAGTACGCCTGCTCATCGACGAACGTGGTCGGGACGGCAGTGGTCCGGGTGACCAGTTGGTCGTTGAGGGCGCCAGTGTGGACGTCAAAGGCGTTGTTGACCGAGGCCTCGTTGTTCCCCATCCCGAGGACTTCCTGAATGGGGCGGCCATAGGCGTCGTAGGTGGTGCCGTCTGAGTAACCGTAGCTGGTATCGGACAGCCCCCTGGGCAGGTCGAGGTCCGTAGCGTAGGTGTGCAATACGGTTTCCGC
The DNA here is from genome assembly GCF_045039895.1 of Streptomyces sp. NBC_01190. Taxonomy (NCBI): domain Bacteria; kingdom Bacillati; phylum Actinomycetota; class Actinomycetes; order Kitasatosporales; family Streptomycetaceae; genus Streptomyces; species Streptomyces sp. NBC_01190. Next base: position 5,829,676 of record NZ_CP108580.1, on the reverse strand, counting down.
AGGCAGACCGCCAGCTGCGGGATACACGTCGGTGTAGAGCAGACCGGTGTTGGTGGTGTAGGTGTGCTTGAAGGTGTACGCCTTGCCCAGCGTGGATCCTTGGTCCGCGGAGGGGATGGTGACGGTCTCGCCCATGGACTCGCCGAAGACGTTGAAGCCCAGTGACTGAGTGGTGTAGGCGTAGCCACCGTGGTAGCTGGTTGCGGTGGTGACCTTACCGACGGGGTCGGGCACGTTCGTAACAGCGTTGTCATTGTCGTAGATCCAGGAGGCGAGTTCGTTGCTCGGCGCCTGCTCTGCGGTGGTGGCCTTGTACTGGGCGGTCTTGCGGTTCAGTGAGTCGTAGGTGGTCGAGATGCTTTGGCCGAGAGCGTCGGTGCTCTGAGCAAGGTTGCCGTTGTCGTCGTAGACGTAACTGTGGCTTCCGGCATCCGGGTCGGTCGATGAGACCGCCTGGCCGAGCAGGTTGTTGACAGTGGTCCAGGTAGTGCCGGCGTGGGTGACGGTGGATTGCAGGCCGTGGCCGTCGTAACCGTAGTTCGTGGTGGAGGCGGTACCGCCGGTGGTGTACCAGATGCCGGTGAAGGTGTTCGCCGGCGTCACGACGGTCGGCCGTGACGTGTACTCCTTCAGTGCGGTGGTACGTCCGAGCGGGTCGGTGGTGGTGGCCTGGATGACGCCGCCGTCCGGTGGGATGACGGTAGTGGTATCTCCGTTGTAGACCGTGGTGGCGGTCTCCTGGGTGACGGAGTACTTCTCGGACTCGTCTACGACTACGCGGCCGAGTCCGTCGTAGGTGTAGACGTCCTGACTGGGGATCTTTGAGTCCTGGTCCGAGACGATGGCCAGAGCGGGCGGGTTTTTCGGGTCCCAGTACGCGTTGTTCTTCTTGCGGACCGTGCCCCGCGAGTCGAAGAATGACTCCGTGATCAGGCGTCCGCCCTGCGCGGTAGGCGCCTGGGTCTCCCGGACCCGGCCGAGTGAGTCGTAGAGGGTGACCGAGGTGGCGTAGCCGAGGCTGTTGTTCAGGGTGCTGGTGGTGGTGCCGGACCAACTGCTGGCCGAAACGGCGTAGACGTTGAGGGTGTTGGCGGGTGCGCTGGTGGGCCGCGAGTACAACCAGACGGCGGTGCCCCTGCCCAGAGCGTCATAGTGCGTGGTGGTGGTGATGTTGTTGACGTCAGTGGCCGAGGTCACCAGGCCGCGGGTCGTTGCGAAGACCACTGAGGACTGCTGCAACTTGGCGTTCTTGACCGTCTGCCCGGTGGTCAGCCCGACTGAGTTGACGGTGTAGCCGGTGGTGGTCTTGTTGCTGTTGCCGTCGTAGACATCGACGGGTCGGCCGTAGCTGTCGTAGGTCTGCCGCTGGATGGTCTGCCAGGTGAAGGCGCCCCCTGCGTAGTCCGACGCCTGACGGACCATGGTTATGTTGCCGGCCGTGGGTGCGGTGGCCTGGGGAAAGGTGGTCGCGAAGCTGAAGTCGTCGTAGAAGTTCTGGGTCAGCGACACGACCCGGTCCGGTCGGGACACGGCTGCGGGGACGGTGAGGGTGTTGTATCCGGTGGGGACGGAGGCTGGGCTGCCCTCGGTGAAGCCACCGCATGCGACCGAGTCGGCTTCCTCCTGAGCCACCAGTCCGACAAGATTCCGGGACGTGTTCGGAGGTGCGTAACTGGTGGTCGCGCACTCGTCGTACGTGGCATTCACAGGCACCGTGTGGGTATAGCTGCGCAACCGCAGACCGAAGGTGGGGCTGGCGTCGTCGGAATCGTAGGTGTCGTCGCGTTCGGTGGTCTGCCAGTGGGTGGTACCGCCGTCGGTCAGGGCCTGGCGAGTGAAGGTCTCCACCGGCACGGAGAAGTTCGCGGTCAGGGCCGACATACCGGTGCGGGTGCGTGTCGCCACCGGTGGCGACACCCAATAAGAGGTGATGGTGGAGTGGTCGACGGGGCCACCGTCGCCGTTGTAGACCGTGGTCTCCAGAGCGTTGCCGGCGAGTTGGTCGCTGTCGGTGTGGGAGCCGCCTTGGGAGTCCGTCAGCGTCACGTTGCGGGTGGAGGTGGCCGACAGCCAGTCGTCGTCCATACCCCGGTAGTAGCTGGTGACGGTCTTGGTCTGCGGATCGTTGGCGACGTCCCCGACGAGGGTCTGGACCGTTCCGTATCCGCGGAATTGGCCGTAGGTACGGTACTTGGCCTTGACGACCTCATTGTCGTCGTGGTGCCAAGCCGCTCCTCCGGTATAGGTGTAGTTGGTTGACTTCACCTGGGCGCCACCGGTTGTGTCGGTTTCCAGGATCTGCTTGACGGAGTACTTCTCGAACCAGTCGAGGGTTTCTGAGGTGTAGTCCTTGGGGGTCCAGTACACCGGGTAGCAGGACTTGGTATTCGTGGACGGAGTCGCGGTGGCGACATAAGCCGGTGTACAAGGGTAGGGCGTGTCGTAGGTGATGCTGGTGTCGCCACCCATTTCGGAGGTAATGCCGGTGATCCGCCAGCGGTACAGGGCGGGGAAGTTGGAGATGTCGACCCGGTTGGGCAGGTCGGTACCCTCGAACTGAACCGTCTGTGCGCCGGTGGGCGCGGTCGGATCACCCGCGGTCGTGTCGTTGCCGGTGTGGGTGATCGACTGGAGCCACAGTGTGGGTGAGGTGCCATCGCCTGTGGGCGGCTCGCTCTCGGCGAGCTTGTACGTATCGACCGGTTGGTAGTTGGAAGGGGCGCCGGCCAGGTACTGCTCAGTGACGATGGAGTCCAGCCGCACCGTGGAGAAGAACGACGGGCCCTTGTTCGTGCACGTCACGCCCTGTGCGCAGTTCAGGTCGTACGGCACGTCCGGGTACTGGGTGGCGGCGGTTGTCTGCGACAAGGCGGCGCACGTGGTCAGGACGCACCGGGGTACGGCTTTGAGGACCACCTTGTCCGGGATGGTGCCGTAAGCGCCCCCATCACGGTACCCGTAGTCGATGTGGTCCAGGTAGGAGTCGCGAGTATAGGCGGTGTTCTTGGCTCCGTTGTCCTGGCCGTAGTAGTTGGTGGCCTGGGTGTAGTAATAAGACATTGCGTCGCCGTGTGAGTCGACGACGTAGTCCAGGTGCCATCTCGAGGCCATCGTGCACGCCGACGAGGTGAAACCGGCGGCGGAATAGCAGGGGTCTCCGGAGTGGGCGGAGTAAACCGGTTCATGATCTACGGAGTTGGTGGTGGGCTTTCCGCTGGTCCAGCCGGGAAGCTCGTTACGGCCGAACATGTACGTGGTGCCGTCGCGGTCAGCGACGGTCCAGTAGTCGGTGTTGTAGGTACCAGATCCGTTGCCGGAGTCGGTGAAATGCGTGACTTTCTCGCCGGAGTCGTCGGCGGCGACGAACGTCTTCGCGGCGGTGTCGTACACCAGCGACGTCGATCTTCCGTTCAACGACAGTGTCAGGATGTCGCCCGCGTAGCACGCGTCGGCAGTGGAGTCCGGGGACGCGGTGCTTCCCGCTGAGTCGCTGCAGGTCTCGAAGGTCCGCTCGATATATGAGTCGTTGGTCTGCCAGCCGTCACCGGCCCAGGACGCCTGAGCCTGGGTTGAGGAGGTCTGCCCGTCCACTGAGCCGGAGTCGTAGGAGAGAGCGACCGGAGGTTCCAGGGATGAGGACGCTCCCGGCAGCGTGATCGGGTAGTTGTACGTGAACGATCCGTTCGAACTCCCCGCGGTCCATGATCCCGATGGTTTGAGGTCATCCGCACCGTAGGTCCCCGCGTTGCCGCCGTCCCCAGTGGGTGATCCGGTGGCGATAGCCAGCACCATTGCGGTTCCGGTATGTGCCGGTGATGACGTTGCCGCGGCGGGTGCCGTCATCGCGGGCAAGGTGACCACGGCGGAGATGTTCTTACCGCCCGTGTCCTGACGGGTGACAAGGGAAGACTGGGTCCGGCAAGTGGCGAGCTGGGGTGTTGTCAGCGCGCAGGCCGGGAGTGCAACCAGGTGCAGCCGGTCGGCGTAGTTTCCGCCATAGGCCTGGGCGAAGTTGGCGTAGTCGAGTCCGACCCGCACACCGCCCGCGCTGGCGCCGGCGTTGGCGACGGTGAACAGGACACCGGACACACCGGCAGCAGAAGCCGCTTTGTGATCCATTACCCGTACGTCGAGTTGTCGCAGCGCGCTTCCGGGGTCGTTCAGCCTGGTCGCCTGGGCCCATACCGGGGTGCCCGAGATTCCGGTCCGAGTTCCCGCGGCCTGTCCGGCAGCCGGTGCCGGCAGTGTCGCGGCTCCCGATGCGGCAGAAGGCCACGACACGGCGTCCGCATGGAAGGGGCGGTTTGCGGCCTCCGAGGGGCGCAATCGTTTGGGGGTCAGGGTTTTGACGCCGAGCACCGGCGTTGCCCCGTGCGGCGCCGGCAGCGGCGCACGTCCGCTGGCCTCGGCGGCGGTGATCCCCGGCCCTGCCAGCAGTGAGATCGCGAAGGCCGCCGCGATCAGTACGCGAGCCCACCGTCCCTTCCACCAGGCCCGGTTACCTGGTGTACCGGCACGCAAAATGCCACGACTGAACCACATGACTCGGCTCACGCCGAACCCCCCACCCAAGAGCAACATCGGTCGATGACGCATCAGTTCGGCGACCGGCCTGATCATCAGCACGGCACGGCGACGACTATGACAGAGCGTTCACGAGAGACAACAGTAAGTTCAAGTAAAGAATTTTCCTTATAAACCCCATGTAATGATCAAATCTTGGTGGGTGAAATGAAGGAAATACCTCCAAGAGTGATCAACCAGGACCAGCACACCCTGCTGAGGCCTTGCGTCCTGGCCAGGGCGTGCGAGTCTCGTCCGGGCGCCGAGCAGGCCGCCACCACCAGCCGGTCAACGACCGCGGAAGTGCCAGGGGGGCACCTGTGTCAGGTTCCACACAAAAGAAATTCAGACGCGCGCTGCGGGTCGCGCTCGCGGGCACACTGACCGCCATCACCCTGAGCGCGACTCCACTGGCGCAGGCAGCCACGACGCACGCCACCTCGAAGAGCACGGGCACCGGATCAACGGGGCAGGCTGGGCAACCGCTGACCGACGCCGCAGCTTCGGCCAAAGCCCAGTCCACCGGCAACGCTGTGCCGATCGACGCCGACACCACACCGACACAGACGCTGACCGCCAACCCCGACGGGTCGTTCACGCTCGACCAGAGCGTCGAGCCGATCCGCAAGCGGGTCGCCGGAGAGTGGAAACCGCTCAACGCGACCCTCGTCCGCAACAGCGACGGCTCCATCTCTCCGGCAGTGACCACCAGCCAGCTCACACTGTCCGGCGGAGGAGGCGGTCCACTGGCGGTGATGAAGGCCCTCGGCAAGTCGCTGGACCTGACTTTGCCGGTCACGCTGCCCGCTCCGGCGCTCTCCGGTGCCACCGCCACCTATGCCAATGTGATCCCCGATGTCGACCTGAAGGTCACTGCCGACGCCCAGGGAGGCTTCTCCGATGTCCTGGTCGTCAAGACCGCCGCCGCAGCGGCCAGTCCGGACCTGACCAGCCTGAACACGCTGGCTGCCCAGGTCAGCGGTGTCACCCTCGCAACCGACAGCGCGGGCAACATCACCGCTGATGACTCCACCGGGGCGACCGTCTTCTCCGCGCCCGCCCCTCTGATGTGGGACTCCGCCACCCCGCCGCCCGCCGCGCCCGCCCGGGCGCAGGCCGCTGGCGCCACGACCGAACCGGCCGACGGCAGCGGGGAACCGGTCAACTCCACACCCTCCGCACCCGGTATAGCCGCGCACACCGCGCAGGTCGATTCCAACTACAGCCATGGCGCTATCACCCTGACCCCGGACTCTTCGCTGCTCACCGGCTCCGCGACGGTCTACCCGGTGTACATCGATCCCTCCTACGGCGCCGGCGGAACCCTGCAGGCCTGGACGTACATCGACTCCTACCGCTCCGACACCAGTTTCTGGAAGACCAGCGACACCGTCGGCCTGCGAGTGGGACGCCAGGGCTGGGACGCCCCCTACTACACCGGCCGGGCCTTCGCGCAACTGTCGGTCGACAGCCGCCTCAAAGGGGCGACGATCCAGGAGTCACATTTCTACGCCACCGAGACGTACTCCGCGTCCTGCACCCGCGAGCCCGTCGAACTGTGGACCACCGGGGGCATCTCCTCAGCCACCACCTGGGACCACCAGCCCGCGTGGCTCACCAAACTGGACGCGCCCGACGTGGCGTACGGCTGGTCGTCGGACTGCCCGGCCGCCTCGGTCGGTTTCGACACCTCCGACGCGATGAAAACGATCGCCAAGGCGTCGAGTCCACCGTCCTCGATCACTCTGGGGCTGAGAGCGTCTGACGAGGCGGACAGGCTTGGGTGGAAGAAGTTCGACCACGCCACCATGAGCATGTCCACCAGCTTCGACCGGCCACCCAGCATCCCCTCTAAGCCGCACACCTCTCCTGCCACCAACTGCACCGGTGTCGTCACCACTGTCGGAAACGGCGATGTCGCCCTCTACGCGACCGTCTCCGACCCCGACGGGGGAACGCTGCCCAAGGTCTTTTTCCAGACGTGGAAGACCGGCACGGGAACCACCGTCGCGTCGGGCACGGTGGCCGCCGCGTCCGGAACCGCCCCATCGCTGTACATCCGCAAGGCCGTGCTGGACAGCGCGGCCGGCGGCTCGGTGATGGCGCTGTCGTGGAATGTGACCGCCAATGACGGATCGATAAGCGCCGCCTCGGCCTCGACAACCTGCCGGTTCAACTTCGATCCCACCGTTCCCGGCGCGCCGGACGTCACCGACTCCACCGGCGCTTCCTGCGGAGATTCAGCGAGCACCGCCGCCTACACAGTAGGCACCGCTGCCACCTTCACCATCCACCCCACCACCGGCTCAGCGCCGAGCAGCTACCTGTACCAACTCAACGGTGCTGCGCCGGTGTCCACCACCAAGACCACCTTCTCCATCAAGCCCACCCGCGGAACCGACACCCTCACCGTCACCGCGCTGTCGGCCGGCGGGAACATCGGCGACACCGCGGCATGCACCATTAGCGCAGCAGCACCAGCCACCGCTGTCGACGGCGACCTCACCGGCGACGGCATCGCCGACCTCATCACCGTCGGACACCAGAACACCCTTCCCCCGGGACTGTGGCTCGCGCGTGGCCAAGCCGGCACCGGCCACAACCAGGGGAACGGCCAGGTTCTGGCCGCCGCGACGAACATCGGCGCCGCCGGCACCGGCCTCGACACCTACGGGACGGCCAGCGACTGGAACGGCACCCAAGCCATCACTGGCCACTTCGCCACCGGAGCAGGCTTCAACGACGTTCTGGACTACAACCCCGCCAACGGCGTCGGCAGCATCTTGTTCGGGAGCGGCGACGGCTCGCCCCTCTCACCCACCAGCGGCGACCAGGTGAACGTCCCCAGTGACGCTTTTACGGTCGGCGGTGTCCACGCCTCCAGCGTCGCCAATGCCGGAAATCTGTTCAACACGGCCAACGGCTACGACATCACCGGCTTCCCCGACCTCATCCTCCGAGTCAGCGGCAGCCTTTACCTCCAGCCGGCCTTTCCCACCGCCGGCGCCTACAACAGCGGGGACGGCGCACAGGACCTGAGCGACACCAACCCCACCGGGACCGGCGACTGGACCGGCTGGACCATCACCACCAGCCTCGTCGGCGGACTGCCCGCAATGTTCGCCAGTTCCGCGGACGGCGACCACATGTACTACTACACCCCGGGCAACATGCAGGATCTTGCCCTCGGCAACACCCCGACACCTGTCGACACCCAGTCAGGGTGGGGCACAGCCCCATCGCTGCAAGCAGCCGACATCAACACCGACGGCATACCCGACATCTGGCTGATGGACAGCGATGAAGGCTCGGCGTTCGCCACCTACTTCGACGGGCACGCGTTCCACAACGGCAGCCAGCCGGGGCAGACCATCATCGCGGACACACACAACTGGAACCTTGACGACGCCGACAACGGCAGTGCCACCACCTCCGCCGACAACGCCGCCACTCCCCTGTCACTGACCGGTGCCGGAACCGGTTCACGCTGGGACGACGGCGACCTGTTCGACCCGCACCTGAACCTCGACGGCACCAGCAGCGCCACGATGACCGCCAACGCCGCGCTGAGCACATCCGCCAGCTTCAGCGTCTCGGTATGGGCCAAACCCAAAGCGCTCGGCGGAGTGGTCCTGTCCCAGGACGGCGCCCACACCTCGGGCTTCCTGCTCGGCGCCGACACCACCACCAAGACCTGGAACTTCTGCATGTCCCAGGCCGACACCACCACCACGGCCCGGGACTGTGCTCACGGCGGAGCCGTCCACCTCAACGCGTGGAGCCACATCACCGCCACCTACAACACCAGCACCAAACGGATGGCCCTATACACCGACGGCATCGAAACCGGCGAGTTCACCCACACTCCCGTCGCCGGCTTCACCGGCCACTTCACCGTCGGACGCCAGTTCAACCAGGGCGTCTACCAGTCCTTCTTCAACGGCGCGGTCGCCAACGCCGAAGTCTGGGCCGGCACCGCCCTGACCCCCGACCAGGCCGCAGTCCTGTCCGGCACCCCCGGCTACGTACTGTTCCCCTCCGACGACACCAACTACGCCAGCGGCACCGCCTGGACCACCGCAGCCGGCAAAATGACTTTCACCGCCGGCCAGCTCACCATCACCAAGACCGGCACCTGCACCACCAACTGCACCTGGAGCGTCGGCTCCGCGGGCCACACCGGCGCCGTCCTCACCCTGCAAGAAGACAACAACCTGGTCATCTACACGGGTCAGGCCCATACCCTGGGCACCTCCCTATGGGCTAGCAACACCCTCTCCACCCTTGGCAGCACCACCCTGTTCTTCCAGCCCGACGGCAACCTCGTCCTCTACGACGCCGACGGAACTGCCCTCTGGGCATCGAACACAGCCAACTGAGCACCTGAATAAGTCCTTACTCTGGGTGGGCTCCGTTCAAAGGGGCCCACCCAGCAGAGGAACACCGTGCGGCGGTAGGCACACCGCGGGATTGGGGGCATCCGGCGGACGAGCGTGCCGGGCATCAACACCGCGGGGGAGCAGCGGCAGGCAGACCATGATGATCCGGCAGCCGAGGACGGTGGAGGTGGCGATGCCGATCGGGGAGCCGGCGCTCACGAGGGCGACGACGAGCGCCGCGTCCACGGAGCCGAGACCGCCCGGGCTCGGTACGCCCGCGGCCGCCGACGAGCCACGCGATGGCGACACGGATCGAGGCCACCGGCATGTCGAGCGCCAGCGCGATCACCGCCAGTTCGGTTGCCTGCAGGGCCGGGTACGCCAGCGTGCCGCCCCACAGGGCGAAGGCCCGTGCCAAGCGGGCGTGCGGCCCCGGAGTTGCAAGGCTCGCCTTCGCTCGAGCGGAGGCGAATCGCCAGCAATTTACCGTCCAAGACGGTAACTCTCGGCGATCTCCAATTTACCGCCGCTGAGAGAATCCGCCCGTTCCCATGTTCCGGGTCCCCCGCCGGGGGCACTCCGGAAAAGCCCGTTGACCTGCGGAAACGCAAGTCTGACGGGCTTTTATTTTTGCCAAGACACACGGCCACCGAGCCGTTGCACTTTTCGCCACGCACCATCGGCCAGGCCGCTGACCAGGCACTTTCAGACGCGAGTGGTTCATCGACCACCCAAGCGAGGGGCACTTTCGGCAGCCTGTGGCGTATTCGTGACGCGGAAGGAAGACCGCCGGGCAGGACAAGCCGGACGCCCAGGACATATACGAGCGAGGCGTGCCGCCGGTAGACCCTGCTGGAGCGCCTTGAAATCCCGGCTCTCTTGCTGCGGAAACGGAGCCTGCATCGTCACGGAGTGCGACGGTGTCAGCCGCGGCGAAGCGTCGCGCTACTCGTATTCGCCCAGAAGTTTGTCGATGCGATCATTTGCGACCGTCTGGCGCCCGTAGAGGCACTTCGCATAGGTGCGCAGCAGCGTCTCGACGGTGTTGCCGGCCCGCTCTGCGACCTCGGTGGGATCCACTCCAGCGTTCAACCACGTCGACAGCGCCGAGTGCCGCAGGTCGTACGCCCGGGCAACAAGAGGCGATTCCACCAGATCCGGCGGGAGCGCCAAGACGCGCGCGTCCCGCAAGGTCGTGCAATAGCCGCTGGAACCCAGCACCCGCCCCCGCTCGGTGAAGAACATTCTTCCGTCGGCCGCCGTACCGAACGTGTCGACGCTCTGCCTCCAGATCGTCACCAATTGTGGCGGCAGTGGCACCACACGAACCGCTCCGCTCCTCCGGCTCTTCAGGCCGCGCTCGTCGTGGTTACGGCCGCTGTCCGTGTACTTCTTACCGGCTTGCGGACGAGTCTCGTGCAGCACGCACCGGCCCCAGCCGTGAGCTGGCAGGACGCAGTCCTGGTACTTCACGGCAACGGCTTCCTCGGGCCGCAGACCGGCGTAGTACATCCCCGCGAAGAACCCCACCAGCCGCCTTCCCCGAGCCCTACCGTACAGCCCTACGTACGACAGGGCGTCCAGCAGAGAGCGTGCCTGGCCCGGATTCACCAGAACTCGCGGATCGACCTCCTCGTCGTCCGCCGGCACCTTGCCCCTGCCGAAAAGTTCATCCGCCCTGGTGGGAGCCGGTGTGCAGGGTACTCAGGGGGTCTGGGGTGCGGGCGCTCGGAAGGGTGCTCTCGCCCAGTTGGTGGCCGCCCGGGATGATGGTCAACCGTGCTGATGCGACTGGCTTATCTGACCGTGGCGAACGCTCTCGCGATGCTGCGTCTGCTGCCGATGAGCGACCGGGACAAGGACGCGGAGATCCTCGCGTTGCGCCATCAGATCACCGTGCTGGAGCGCCATCTCGGACACCGGAGAGCGCGGTTCACCCCAGGTGATCGCGCGTTCCTGGCGGCCCTGCTGCACCGACTGCCGCCCGACGTGCTGCGCAAGATACGGCTGCTGGTGCGGCCGGACACGGTCCTGCGCTGGCACCGCGATCTGGTCGCACGCCGCCACGCGGCTCGTTCCCGGCCCAAGAGCTCGGGAAGGCCGCGGACCATGCGCTCCATCCGCGCCCTGGTCCTTCGGCTTGCGCGGGAGAATCCCAACTGGGGGTATCGCCGAATCCACGGTGAACTGCTCGTTCTCGGGATCAAGGTGGCCGCTTCCACCGTCTGGGAGATCTTGAAGGAGGCCGGGATCGACCCGGCGCCGGAACGGGCTTCCAGTACGTGGGCCGACTTCCTGCACTCCCAGGCCGACGCCCTGCTGGCGTGCGACTTCCTGGAGACGGTCACCTTGTCCGGGGCGCGGCTGCATGTGTTCGCGGTGATCGAGCACGCCAGTCGGCGAATCCGGATTCTCGGGGCCACCGCGCACCCGACCGCGCCCTGGGTGACACAGGCCGCGAGGAACCTCGTCATGGACCTCGAAGACGCCGGCTGCCGGGCCAGGTTCCTGATCCGGGACCGGGACGGGAAGTTCCCCGCCCTGTTCGACGCGGTCCTCGCCGATGCGGGGATCGAAGTAGTGCTCAGCGGCGTACGGATGCCCCGCATGAACTCGATCATGGAGCGGTGGGTGCAGACCTGCCGGCACGAACTTCTAAACCGCACCTTGATCTGGAACGAACGGCACCTGCTGAACGCACTACGGGAATTCGAAGAGCACTACAACGCCCATCGGCCACACCAGGGCATCGCCAACGCCCGCCCGCTGCACCCGCTGCCCGTTCCGGTCACCGATCCGGAGCAAATCGCCTGCCTCGACGTACGACGACGCGAACGACTCGGCGGCATCCTCCACGAATACCATCATGCCGCGTGAACTGCACGGATGAGGTTTTCGGCAGGGGCAGGGCCAGCAGCTCCAGCAGGGCGTGGAAGCCGGCGGCGTCGTCACTGATCCGCATCTTGGCCAGCGGATCGCCGTCCTGGTCGACCAGGGCTATGTCGTGGTGGCTCTCCGCCCAGTCGATACCACAGAAGACTCGCATTGATGTTGTTCTCCTTGCCGTTCCTCGGTGCGTATACGCAGGTCAGCTCCGTGCGGAGCACGCGGCGCTCTAATAGAAGTGCTCTGGGCACGCCATCTCATGAGCCGTTCGTGTCTCCAGCGACCGGCAGGGACCTCGGTCTACTGGAGAGCTCTGGGCTCGCGAAAGTCTGAGAGGTCGGCCCCTGCCGGCGGGCTGAGGACATGAAAGCTGGTGGGGCTGGTGGCGCTGGAGGGGGCCCGTCTCGTCTTGGGGATCACGTCCCGGATGGTCCTTAGGCCTCCGTCCAGCAGCACCGCGGTGAGGGAGCCGGTCTGACCAAGGGATCAAGTCCCGGAAGGGCGGAAGACTTCCATTTCACCAGCCGAAGGGCGCTTGCGTCTGTGTGCTCGCGCCCACCGGTGACCTATTAGATGGTGCTGTCGCTGTCGGCGAAAGGGCTCACGCATGGGGAGATCTCCGCACATCTGGCCGAGGTGTACGGCGCGGAGATCTCCAAGTCCACGATCTCCACGATCACCGACAGCGTGATGGCCGGCATGACCGAATGGCAGAACCGTCCGCTGGACAGCGTCTACCCGGTCGTCTTCATCGACTGCGTGAACGTGAAGGTCAGGGACGGGCACGTCGCCAACCGGCCGGTCTACATGGCGGTGGCAGTCACCTCCGAGGGACACCGGGACATCCTGGGCCTGTGGATCGGCGACGGCGGGGAGGGCGCGAAGTACTGGCTCCAGGCCCTGACCGAGATCAAGAACCGCGGTGCGGCCGATGTCCTGATGCTGGTCTGTGACGGCCTGACCGGTCTCCCGGACGCCGTGAACACGGTCTGGCCTGCGACGATCGTTCAGACTTGCGTCGTTCACCTGCTGCGGAACAGCTTCCGTTACGCGGCCCGGCAGGACTGGGAGAAGATCGCGAAGGCGCTGCGGCCCGTCTACACCGCGCCGACCGAGGACGCCGCGCTGGAGCGGTTCGTGGAGTTCACCGACGCCTGGGGCAGGAAATATCCGGCGATCGTCCGTCTCTGGGAGGCGGCCTGGGCGGAGTTCGTGCCCTTCCTCCAGTTCGACGTGGAGATCCGCAAGATCGTCTGCACCACCAACGCGATCGAGAGCATCAACGCACGGATCCGCAAAGCCGTCCGGGCCCGGGGGCACTTCCCCACTGACCAGGCCGCCCTCAAATGCGTCTACCTGGCCGTCATGAGCCTGGATCCCGCCGGCACCGGACGCAAACGCTGGACCATGCGCTGGAAGGCCGCCCTCCAAGCCTTCGACATCACCTTCGACGGCCGACTCACCGCCGGACGCCGCTGAACAAAACCAACCGAGTTCCACCGTTCGCTACACAGACCCGAACGACAACAGCGACTCAGCCGCCGACCGTCAGCCACGACGGCGGGTGCGCCGGACAGTCACCCGTCACGTGTGTCTCGCGCAGCCCCCACCGGCACCAGCCACGCTGTCCATGCCGTCACGGCCTGAGCCAGCGCCGGGCCCTGGCGTACGGGACGGTGGTCCGGCTCGCCAGGGGTTCGCCGCTCTGCCGACCGGATCTCGATCCGCTGGGCGTGCGCGCCGAGTGGCCGGTGGGCGTCGCCAGCGGGGCGGCAGACAGGAGCGGGCGGCGGTCACCGGCCGCCGGCGCCGCGGCGGCCCGCGTCAGCGGGGCGCCCTTGATCAAGTAAAGAAACTCTGAACAGCTCGACACTCAAGCGCCCCGTGCGCTGCCGTTGTGCTCGGCAGGCTTCAGAGTGGACGCTTACCTTCGGCCACCCGGTCGCGCAGGCGTTGGGCCTTGGCGGCGTTCTCCTCGGGCGTGACCACAATCGTCTACGCCCACGTCCGACTCCGCCTCCAACGAGACGCCATCGACCTCCTGGGCAACGCCCTCCGCAACCCGACCCAGCCCCCACCCGACCCGACGACGGCGACGAACCGCTCCCTTGTGCGGCACCCGTCCACGGACGTTGCCGTCAACTACTGCCGTCAGAGACCCAGACGCCCCACCGGACATGCATCCGGTGGGGCGTCTTTCATACTTCGGGAATGGTCCAGAATTCCGAGCCTCGGGGTGGCGCCGATTTCACGCTCCACGATGACCGATCCGCTCCTGGATTCCAATTAGGAACGTCGCCATCATAGTAAATAAAGAGCGACCAATAATAACTATCCTCATGGAGGATAATGTCGCTTCGTTCCAGAAACTCCTGACCTTCCCACTGCGCATTGATACGTGCGACCGCCTCGGCTTTACTGATGCCGAACATGGCCGTCATCTCGTCCACGGTATCCCGAAGGAGTTCGACTACTTCGGTGGATATCTGGGCAATGAACTCGGTCATATCAATTCACCTCACTGCAATCCCGCATCGAGCATGGGGCCGGTGTCACCAAAGAAAACTACCTGGTTTCCACCCCACGTAGGCCTACCCCCACGCGCGAACTTGGCTCGAGAACTCATCAGCATCAACCCCTCAGCCATGTCGTACGGCTGATCCAGCCCGCCGCCAGCATAATATCTCACAAAGTCTGCGAGGTCGCCGCTTGGACCTTCAAAGGCAACCGAGTTCAAAGCATCCAGCCGAGATTGTGGAATTTGAAAATGAAGAACTTCAGCATTCTTTCCATACTTGGCTGCCCAATTCGCGGCCTGAACGGGGTCACGGGATGAGGTCCGGTGCTGGAGGGGCTGTGCGGTCCTGCTTCGTCAGTGACCACGATTTTCGTCGTGTTATCCCGGTGATCTCACGCTCGCGCATGATCCGCGCGACGCGTTTGCGGTTCACGACGCGCCCAAGACTGCGTAGCTTCTCGGTGGTCCGCCGGGCACCGTAGGCACCCCGCGAATCAGTGTGGATCTCCCGGATGCGGCGGACCAGATCCTCTTCCTCGTCGGCCTTCTCCTGCCGCGCCTCCTTGTTCTGGTGCCATGTGTAGTAGCCGGAGCGGTCCCAGCAGGCCGGGCACGCGCGACTGGATGGGCTCGGTGTCCGTGTTCCGGCGATCCGTCTCCTCGACCGCGACGGCGCTTACTGCCGTGCGGACCTTGCGATCGTCGAGGACCTTCCGGGGGAGAGCCTTGAGGAGTTGCTCGCGCGTGACCCGGGCGCGACGTCGTTCGCCGTGCTTGCCCCGCCCGCTCCGATCGATGCTCGGATGCCCATGCGCCATGCCTGGTAGGGAGTCGAAAACCGGGTGCCCGGGCTGTCCGCAGGGACCTGCGCAGTCGACGTAGACATGATCAACACCTACGATCACCCCGACGTGAAATCTCTCCCGGAGTCCGTCCACAAGTTCCTGCCGCGGTGAGCACCGCCATCGAATCGGCCCGCGCCGCGAACGCCGACGTCATCGACGCCGGCGCTCCAGCGCCCGAAGAATACAGTTGCGCCACTCCGGATCGCTCCCAACGGGTCTCATTGCGGATGGGTGCCAGTAGGGGTTGACGTACGGCACGAGGACGTCGAAGAAGAGTTGCGCTCCGGGATTTACACTGCACCGGGCGAGGAAAAGGACTTCGGGACTCGCCGGGTGAATTCCCGGGAGAGCGCGACATCCTTCGTCTCCGTTCGTCCAGTGCCTGCGCAATCCGCCGAGGGGTAGGGCGGGTTCGGAATCGGCCTCATGTGACATATTCTGGCAAAGACAGGTAATAGAGGCGGCCCGGCGGGGAATTCGGATCTCGCCTGCGCCGATAGGGAGCTTCACCAGGGGGATCTGGCTCGAAGGAAAAGGTTCCCGGCTGCGGCCCGCGGCTCGGTTCCGCGCTAACAGCCGATCCCCGCGACACCGTTGCCAGACGGATCACCGGACCCGCGACAACTCAGGCGTCTCCCTATTCCCATGATAGAACTGGCGCAACACGCGGCAGAAGGGCACCTTCCGTGCCATGCAGAACCCGTCATTCCGGCCCCGTTGACATGCCCGGAGCAGCGCTACACACTGATGCGGCATGAGCTGGAATGAATGCACGGAGAATTGCTCTTCAGATCAGCGGTTAACATGACAGGATCGGGGGAAAGGCCCGGTCTCGAGTCCATACTCGAATCCCTCAATCACGAAGACACCCGTAGGGTGGCCGTGTTCGGCCCCGCGGGAGCGGGCAAGAGTTGGCTCGTGTGGGCCGCCGCCCGCGCTTCCGACCGCCTAGCGGTGGTCGTGAACTGCGCCCGTACCCCCGACCCCGCGGCCGCGTTACAGCGGCTGGGCCCGGCGGCCGGAGACGTCCTGCTCGTCCTGGACGATCTGGAGCACCTCGACCGGAAGCGGCGCCGCTGGCTCTGGCGGGCCGTCGAGGATGTCGGTGCCGCCTTCCCGGCTGTGAAGCTGCTGGCGACCGACTCCCGGGCCGACCGGTTGCCGTGGGCCGTGTCGGTGCCCGTCGGCCGGCTGGCGGTGCCGGTCGACCACACGGTCACCGGCCTGGAAGAGCTCGCTCGGACCCCCTCAGTCAGCGCGTTCACCGCCGCGATGCGGCAGTCGCGGCCCGAGTTCGCACTCGACGCGCACAACCGCGCGGATGTCGCCGACATCTGCGCCGCCGTCCACGGGGTGCCGGGCCACCTCGCGCTCGCCGCCCGCCTGGCCGATACGGAGGGCCTGGACGTGATCGCGCGGACCCTGGCCCGCGGGGGCTGGGACGACGGCCTCGCCGACCAGGTGACCAGGCACGCGGAGAGATCCGGCCGCCCCGGGATCGACAGGCGTGGGCGCGTCGTCATGACCGCCGCCTCCCTGTGCCCCGACGGGTTCGGCGCCGACGCGATGCGCCACATCACCGGCCTGTCCGACGCGGAGGACATCCTCGAACGCCTCGCGGGGGACGGCCTGTTGGAAGTCCTGGAGGCGGGCTCGGGAACCACGGCCTCGGCCGCGGCCCGCCGCTACCACCTCCCGCTCCCCGCGCTCGCGGCCGTGCGTCCTGATGCCGCCGACGGACGGGCGCTGGGCGGCGCCCACAGCGAGTACTACCTGCGGCTGGCGGAGGTGCAAGCCGCCGAGGTGTGGACGCCGCAGCAATCCGGCGCCCTGCTCAGCCTGCGGCAGGAGCGGCGTAACATCTCGGCGGCGCTGCGCTGGGCGGTCGAGAACGGCCGGGAGGGCCGCGCGGTCGCGCTGGTCGCCTCGCTCGCGCCCTACTGGCGGTGGCTGGCCGAACTGCCCACCCTGCGCTTCTGGGTACTGGAGCTGATCGGCCGCCAGTCGTCGCTGTCGGCCGGCGACGCGCACCGGCTTAACGTGCTCGCCGCCGAGGTGTTCGCCCGGTTGGGCGAGCACGAGGCGGCACTCGACGCGATCGAGGTGGCCGCCGGGGTGGCGACGGCGACGCGGGTCGGCGAGGCCGCGGTCGCGGACCGGATGTTCGCCACCGGGCTCGCGCTGCACGCGACCGTCAGAACCCGTGCCGCCGAGCAACTGCGGCGCGCGGCCGAGCGCTACCGGGCGATCGGGGACGAGGCGGGCGCGGTCGCCGTCGAATTCGACCTGTGCGCAGTGGAGTTCCTGCTGGGCCGCCGGCGGGAGGCCGACCGGACGGCCCGCGCCGCGCTGTCGAGCGCGACCCGCCGCGGCGACGAACTCACCTGTGGGGCCCTGCTGTTGCGGCTCGGCGCCTTCGCGGCGGCAGGCGAGGACCCGCGGCCGTTGTCGGCGTCCTCGACTTCGTCGTCTCCCTCAGCGGCACCGCCCTCGGCATCCGCCGCCCCCTCGGTGTCCTCGGCGTCCGCCGCTTACGTCGAGCGCGCGATGGCCAAGCTGCGCGGTCTGGGCGCCGCGGCGGCGGTCGGCGTGCTGGCCTGCCAGGTCGACACCTACCTCGAGCCGAGCGTCGTACGCCGCGCCACCGATCTCGCCCGGGTGCTCGGCTCGTTCTCCGCGCACCACCGGGCGGACTTCGGCGACACGTCCCCCGACTTCGTGGTCGGCCATCGGGAGCGGCGGCTGGCGGACCAGCTCGGCCAACGCGCGCTCGCCGAGGCCGCCGCGAACGGCGCCCGCATTCCGCTGCCCGAGCTTTTCGCCGAGATCGCCATGCACACGCTCGGAGCGGACACGGCCGAGCACGCGGCGTCGCCCCGACCGACCCCGCTCACTCGCCGGGAGACCGACGTGGCCGTACTCGTCGGCGAGGGCCTGACCAACCGGGAGGTGGCCCGTCGGCTGGCGATCTCCGAGTGGACCGTCGTCAATCACATGCGGCACATCATGCGCAAGCTCGACTGCACCTCGCGGGTGCAGATCGCCCGGTGGGTGAGCGCCACCCTCTGACCGGCGCTGACCGGCGCTCACCGGCCCGCGGTCACGCTCACGTCGGCGCGGTCGGCCGGCCCAGCACCGCCGTCCACCCCGGCGGCGTCGTGCCCCCCGGCGGCGCCGCCGTACTGCCCGCGCACCAGCGCCCGGTAACCTGTGCAGCGCTCCACGAGCTCCGCGTGCGTGCCCGTGTCCACCGCGACACCACCGTCGAGGAAGACGATCCGCCCGGCGTCGCGGATCGTCGAGAGCCGGTGCGCGACCACGACCACGGCCCGCTCGCGCGCTGCCTCTTCGATGATCGCCAACAGCAACTCCTCGTTGGGGCCGTCGAGTTGGGAGCTGGGCTCGTCCAGCATCAGCACATCGGTGTCGGCCAGCAACGCCCTCACGAGTGCGAGGCGTTGCCGCTGGCCGCCGGACAGTTCGTGCGCGCCGCCCAGGCGGGTGTCGAGCCCGTGCGGCATCTCCTCGACCATCTCGGCCAGGCCGACGCGGCGCAGGGCGTCGAGGATCGCGGCGTCCTTCGGCGCCGTTCGGCAGCCGAGCGTGGCATTCTCCCGGACGGTCCCGTCCACCAGGGCGGAGGACTGGTCCAGGTAGGCGATACGGCCGCGCAGCGCGGCCAGCGGCCACTTCGTCACGTCGACGCCGTGCAGCGCGACGCTGCCGGAGCGGGCGTCGAGGAACCGCTCGACGAGGCTGAGCACCGTGGTCTTGCCGACGCCCGAGACGCCGACCAGCGCGGTGACACCGCGCGTCGGCACGGTCAGGTCCAGGCCGCGCAGGACGTCCGCGGCGCCCGGATAGCCGGCGGTCACGGAGCTGAACCGGAGCGCGGGCGCGTCCGGCACCGGTTCGGGTTCGACGGCGGGGCCGGTCGCCTCGGTCCGCAGCCGGAGCACGGCCAGCACCCGGCCGACGGATGCGAGTCCCTGCTGGACGCGTGCGAAGCCGGTGGCGACCGTCATCAGCGGGTTGACCATCTGGAAGAGGTACATCAGGAACGCCACGTAGTGGGCGGGGGTGAGATGCCCGGAGGCGACCCGGGCGCCGCCGACCGCGAGCACCCCGATGATCGCGATCTGCTGCCCCATGCCGGCCAGCGGGGTGATGAACGCCTGCGAGCGGTCGGACGCCACGGAGTTGTGCGCTACCCGGTCGACCTGCTCCAGGATCGGCCCGCTGACCCGCTCCTCGGCGCGGTACGCCTTGATGGTCGGCAGCGCGGTCAGCGCGGACGACAAGCGCTCGGCGAGCACGCCGAGGGCCTCCTGCCTGGCCTGACCGCTGCGGCGCATCCCGCGCAGGAAGGCCCTGACCGCCAGTCCCGCCATCGCGAAGGTGCCGATCACGATGAGTAGCAGGACCCAGTCGAGGCAGCCCATCAGGATCAGCGACGCCACTACCATCACCGCGGAGACCGGCATCGCGGTGACCGTCACGTCGCTGACCGAGCGCAGATACGCCACGTCTGAGGTGGTCCTGGTGACGAGGTCGCCGACGCCGCGCTTGCGTACCTCGCCCGGGCGCATCGCGAGCAGACGCCGGATCATCCGCGACCTGATCCCTGCGACGCCGTACTCCCCGACCCGGCCGAGAAGGAACGACGACCAGCCGGAGGCGACGGCGCCGGCCAGCACCAGCCCCGCGAGCTGCAGCCCCTTCCACACCGGGGTCCGCCCCTGCGCGACCCCCTCGACCATCCCGCTCACGACGAGCGGCACCAGGAGCGACAGCGCCGCCGATCCCAGTGCGAGCGCGAGGGCCAGCGCCACCACGCCGGGACTGCGGCGCAGGATGCCCCGCAGCAGTTCGCCCGGCGTGCCCTGGCCGGCATCCGTGGCGCCGTCCGTGGCGCCGCCCCGGCTCCCCTTCTTCACCGCGAGCACCGTGACCACCCCTCAATCCAGCTCGGCGGCAAGCGCGTGCAGGTCGTCCAGGAGCGCCGCGTCGCCGTGCAGGTTGACCACCCCCGTGACGTTGAGGACCACTTCGTCGACACCGACCTCGTGGTAGCGGCGGATCTCCCTGGCCAGGTCGCCCGGCTTGCCGTAGATGAAGACCCCCTCGTCGACCAGCTCGCGTGCGCCCGCGATGGGGTCGGAGCGGTCCACGTCGAGCCCGGCACGGCGCAGCATGTCGGTGTAGTGCACCTTGCGCATGTGGTTCATGACCGTGTTCTGCGCCAGCAGCATCGGGTTGCGGCCCGGCCCGGCGAACGCGGCCGGCACCATCGCCACCAGCCGTGGCGGCCGCGGTCTGCCTGCCTGCTCCGCGCCGGCCGCGAGCGCGGGGACGACGGTGTCGCGCAGGTAGTGCGGGGGCGTCAGCCAGGTCATGGCGACCTCGGCGGCGCGCCCCGCGGCCCGGGCCATCACGGGCCGCAGCACGCCCGCGCCGACCTCCACCGGCGCGTGCTCCATCTCCGGTAGTACGTAGTCGATGTCGTACAGCGCGCCCTTGTGCCGTACCCGGCCGCCACGCAGCAGGGCCCGCACCGCCGTCACGTACTCCTCGACCGCCGCTGCCGGCTTGGCGTAGGGCGCGCCGGTCAGGCCGGTGACGAACGCCGGGTCGGCCGCGCCGTACCCGACCGACACCGGCCGCTCCATCAGAGCGGCCAGCGAACGGGCCTGGAGCGCCGCGTCGTACGGATTGCGCAGCGCCGTCAGCGCCACCGAGATGCCCACCGGGATCTGGCAGCCCGCGCCGGCGAGGTAGGCGAGCGCCGGATGGCTCTCGATGCGCACGGACTGCCCCACCCACAGGGCGCGGAACGGCGAGTCACGC
Source organism: Streptomyces sp. NBC_01190 (assembly GCF_045039895.1). Taxonomy (NCBI): domain Bacteria; kingdom Bacillati; phylum Actinomycetota; class Actinomycetes; order Kitasatosporales; family Streptomycetaceae; genus Streptomyces; species Streptomyces sp. NBC_01190. The sequence goes on along the minus strand of NZ_CP108580.1, from coordinate 5,808,638 downwards.
ACCAGCCGGCCGTAGGGCAGGATCGCCCGCGGGTCGGTGGGCTGCTGCGGGAACAGGAAAGAGACGCGTCCGTCGGTCATGATGCACTCCTCACGCGGGGACGGCGGCGAGGCCGGCCGGGTCGTGCGCGGCAGGGGCGCCCGGGTCGGGGAACGCGGACGAGTCGAGGTTCCGCGCCGGGTCCTCGGGGTCGACACCCGCCGCAGTCAGCTCCTCGGCGACCGCGGAGTGCAGCGGGACGCCGTCGCTCATGTGCCGGAAGATGCCGCGGGTGACCGCCATCGCCCGGTGCTGGCCGAAGCTCACCCGCCGCCAGCCCGGCCGCTCGTCCGCGGGTTCCCACGCCATGGCCAGGCCCGGCCGGACGGCACGCGCCAACACCGGGGTGGCCGCGCCGAGGCCGGGCAGGCCCTCCACCGCGCGCACGAGGTCCGGCACGTGGGGCCGCGACTCCTCCGGCAGGTAGAGCACGACCGCGTCGCGGCGCGGATAGCTCGTCCGCCGGCTGAGCACCTTCGCGCGGTAGCGCGCGCCGTGGCCCTCCAGCACCTCAAGGAGCGCCCGCCACACGGCCGGTGCGTGCTCCGACGTCGACAGGTGGACGTACATCCGCAGCACCTCCTTGCCGCGGTTGCCGCCCGCCGAGCCGCCGGCGAAGAGGAAGCCGGGCGAGAGCATGGGGCGTACGGCGGGCAGGTTCAGGACGAGCGCGTCGCCGGGCGTGCTTCCGGCGACCATGCCGGCCGGCACCCGCACGCGCACCCGGTTCACCTCGACGACGGCCTGCCCGGAGACGGCGTCGTCCGGCAGGGCGCGGAGCGTGGCCGGGGTGGCGGCGGCGCTGTGCGGCGTGGCGGCGGCGAGTTCGCGTTCGAACGCCGTGTCCCGGTGATGCGCGGGCGCCGCCTCGCGGCCTGCGGTGCCCGCGTGCCAGTGCTCGTACAGCGCGGTGGTGAGCTGCGCGCGGAAGGCGATCGGGTCGGGCGCCTCGACCCGCTGTCCGCCGACCTCGACCCGGTACTCCTCGGCGTCGATCCTCAGTTCGGCGAGGTGCGCCGCCAGCGCGCCGTGGAGCGCCGCCTCGCCGGTCTGCGCCCCGCCGGTCTCCACGATGCTCACGCGTCCTCCAGTCCGATGGTCTCGACGAACTCCGGCCCGCCGATCAGCGCGTTCCTGCCGATGCCCGCGATGCCTCGCTCCAGCGCGCCCAGATGCGTGGCGTACCTGGCACGGGCGAGCATCCGGTCGAAGAGGTGCCAGCCCGCGTAGGCGGCCGCGCGGGCGGCCAGCCCGTCGTCCGGCGGATACTCCTGCCGGTAGCCGGACCAGAAAGCCATGACCAGCGGGCGGACCACCTCCAGTTCGCGCGCGCCGCGGCGTACCAGCGCCGCGTGGGCGTCGGCCGAGGCGCCGTCCTGCTCGCCGGCGTCGGCGAACATCGCGGACGCGGCGCGGTGCAGCCACTCGCCGACGAACGACCCCACGTCCACCGCCGGGTCGGCCGGACCGTACTCCTCCCAGTCGATGAGGTGGATCCGGTCGCCCGCCAGCAGGATTTGGTCCAGCCGCAGGTCGCGGTGGCTGGGGACCTGGGGTGCGGCCTGGGACTGGCGGGCCAGCGCGGCCAGCGCCCGGTTGAGCTGCTTGTCGTGCTGCAGCAGGGCCCACGCGTCGAGTTCCGCGCCGCTGCACTGCGCGTACTGCTCCAGGGTGAGTGCGGCGAGCCGGTTCGCCAGCCGGGGCGACGGCGGCTCGGCGGCGGGCGGTGCCGCCGGCGCCATCGAGTGCAGTTCGCCGACCGCGCGGCCGATCCGGCGGGCCAGTCCGACGTCGAGGTCGTCGGCCAGCTCACCGGCCGACACCGAGTCGGGCACCTGCTCGAAGACGAGCACCCGGGCGTCGGTGTCGGAGCCGAGTAAATCGGCGGCGTGCCAGTGCCGTGGGGGTGCGGCGCCGACCAGCGCGGCGAAGGCGACGGCGCGGGCGAGCCGTACCGATGTCTCCTGTGCGGGCCCGGTCAGCCGCTTGACGAACACGCTTCGCCCGCCGGACACCGTCAGCCCCCAGTTGTCGTTCCGGCCGACGTAGCCCACGACCTGCGCGGTGGGGGCCGGCTCGAACGAGAGTCTGGTGAGCGCCTGGACGACCTCCGGGGCGGTCTCCAGCGGGACCGCCACAACCGCACGGGCGGATTCGCGGGACTGTTCAACCACTTCAACCACTGCCGTCATGCCACCGGACGCTACGGGCGGCCGGTCCAGCGGTGACAGCCGCAGGAAGCTGCTCTGCCGAGACGCCGAACGCCGCAGAGTCCTGCTGTTCATGGCAGATCCCTGTCAGGTGCCGCCTTCGCACCCGCCGTTAGCTGTCATGGCGGGGAGGCGCCCCGGCGGGGTCTGATCGACGCGGGGCCGGGGCGGTCCCGGCTCGACGGCGCGCGCCGGCACCTCAACGCAACGAAGGAGAAATATGGCCGCGGATCTCATGGCCGGGTACGTCGCGTACACCAACGCACCCGACATCCTCGCCGAAGCCCAGAGCGGCTCCGCCGAGTCGCAGGAGAAGTCCATCAGCATCACCGTCTCGGTGACCGTGAGCCTGACGGCCACGGCCTGACAGGGAGGGACACATGGCTGCGGATCTCATGGCCGGGTACGTCGCGTACACCAACGCACCCGACATCCTCGCCGAAGCCCAGAGCGGCTCCGCCGAGTCGCAGGAGAAGTCCATCAGCGTGACCGTCTCGGTGACCTATAGCTGGACGGCCACCTACTGAGGAGACCTCGCCACGTGGTGAGGCCATCACTCGGTGCCCCGGCTCGTCCGCGAGCCGGGGCACCATCCACCGCCACAGACCACCGAGACTCCGGAGGGGAACAGTGACTGAGACCGATGGTGCCGCACCGGACGTGTGCTTCGTGTCGATGCCGTACGTGGAGATACAGCGGCCTTCCCTGGCGCTGAGCCTGTTGCAGGGCATCCTCGAACGCGACGGCATCAGTTCACGGGTGGTGCACGCGAGCATGTGGTTCGTGGAGAAGGTGGGGGCGCGGGCCTATGCGGCCGCGATGACCACGCCTCCGACGTTCCTCGCCGACGAGTGGACGTTCGCCGCCGCGGCGTTCCCCGGGCCGCGTGAACGCGACGAGGAGTACCTGCGCCTGCTCGCCGACGGGCTGCGGGATCCCTTCGTCGGTGCCGTCGACCCGGACCGGCGCATCGCGATGTTCCGCGAACTGCGCGAGGCCGCCACGGAGTTCGTCGACGAGGCCGCCCGCCGGGTGCTGGCTCTCGGCGCGCGGGTGGTCGGCTGCACCTCCACGTTCGAACAGCACACCGCCTCCCTCGCGTTGCTGCGGCGCATCCGCGAACTCGACCCCGACGTCGTCACGATGATGGGTGGCGCCAACTGCGAGACGGTGATGGGCGAGACCACCCACCGCTGCTTCCCCTGGGTCGACTACGTCGTCTCCGGCGAGGCCGACGGGGTCATCTCCGGTCTGTGCCGCCGCATCCTCGACCAGGGCCGCGACATCCCGCTCGACGAGCTGCCGCCGGGCGTGATCGGTCCCCGGCACCGCAACGTGCTCCCGCTGGCCGGCGGCAAGCCGACCCCGCGGGCGCTGTTCGGCGACCTCGACAGCCTGCCGACGCCCCGGTTCGACGACTACTTCGAAACGCTCGACAAGTCGCCGCTCAAGACCAGGATCGTGCCTTCCATCCCGCTGGAGACCTCACGCGGCTGCTGGTGGGGCGACAAGCACCAGTGCACCTTCTGCGGCCTGAACGGGAGCAGCCTGGCATACCGGTCGAAGTCCGCCGACCGGGTGCTGGAGGAGATCGAGGCGCACCGCGACCGGCACGGCATCACCAACTTCGAGGTCGTCGACAACATCCTCGACATGCGGTACTTCAAGACGTTGCTGCCCCGACTGGCCGAGCAGGACGAGTCCTGGCGGTTCTTCTACGAGGTCAAGGCGAACCTCAGCCGCCAGCAACTGGAGCTGATGGCCAAGTCGGGCATCCGTTGGGTGCAGCCGGGCATCGAGAGCCTGCACAGCGAGGTCCTGCGGCTAATGGACAAGGGCGTAGCGGGCTGGCAGAACATCCAACTCCTGCGATGGAGCGCGGAGTTGGGGATACGTCTGTCGTGGTCGGTGCTCTGGGGCTTCCCCGGCGAGAAGGACGACTACTACGACGAGATGGCCGAGTGGATACCGCTCCTGGAGCACCTGCAGGCGCCGTTCGGGCTCAACCCCCTCGCCTACCACCGCTACAGCGTCTACCACGCGCAGGCCAAGCGGCTCGGCCTGATCCTCTTCCCGGTGACCGCGATGTCGTACGTCTACCCGCTGCAGGACAGCGACCTGGACCAGCTCGCGTACTTCTTCAGCGCCGACCCGAGCCGCGACAAGCTGGACCCGTTCGGCCGGAACCCCGACGGCTCGCTGCTGCCGGGCGTACAGGCCAGCCTCGAAGCGATCGAGCACTGGATCGCGGCGTCGCACTCGCGGCGCCCACCGGTGCTGTCGATGACCGACAGCGACGGCGTGCTGGACGTCGTCGACACCCGGGCGTGCGCCACGAAGGCGTTCCGCAGTCTCACCGGGCCTGCCCGTGCCGTGCTGCTGGCCTGCGACGCCTCGCCGCGGCCGGACAAGCTCGGCCAGACCGTCCGACAGGAGGACGGCGTCACCGCCTCGGACGAAGAAGTGGCCGCCATCGTGGACCAGTTCGTCCGCGACCGGCTGATCCTGCCGATCGACGGGCGCCTCGTCGGACTGGCCGTCAGGGGCGTCGGCACCGCGATGCCGGGCACCCGCGAGTTCCCCGGGGGGCAGCTGCGGCTGCCGGAGATCCAGCGGGCGTGAACGCAGCCGCCGGGGCGGGCGAGCCGCCGGACGGTAGGCGGTGACGTGCCCGCCCGAGGTCATACCGGTCTTGACCCGACCTGGCGGTCTGCCGGACGAAGGACCCCACCACCGCTCCGGTGGTGGGGCCCTTCGGCGTTGACCGTTCAGGCGCCGTCCCGGCTTTCACCCCGGCGCCGGATCGCGCGGCGCGCGGTCAGCCGAAGCGGGTGACCGCAGTCCCGGTTTTGCGGAATACCGCACCCCCTCCGCGGAGGACGGGCCTTGACCCAAGGCCGGGTCGTTCCCCGTGATGCTGTCTGGACAACGGTGAATTATGAGCGGTGCGGTCAGATGACGGCAACGGCGGGAGGGTCGAGTAGCGTGCGGTCGCCGTCGAAGCCGTGGTTCAGGGCAGCCGCGACGTCCTCGTGCGGGGTTCCCATCCGGACTGCACTGACCTGGTCCAGAAGCTGGTAGTGCTGGTCGCTGAGTTCGAGGTGGAGAGACGTGAGGTATTCCTCCAGGTGTGCCAGGGAGCGGGGGCCAGCGATCGGGATCAGGGCGGTGCGGGCCAAGGCGGCCCGGCGGCGCAGCCAGGCCAGGGAGACCTGGATCGCGCCGGCGCCGACCTCCTCGGCGATCGCCAGTACGGCGTCGATGACGGCGGTGCGCTGTGCGGTGCTCTCGATTGCGTCGCCGCGAGCAGTCAACCGGCCTTGTTCGCCCTGCCGGTACTTGCCGGTGAGCAGTCCTCCGGCCAGCGGGGAGTAAAGGAACGCGCCCAGGCCGTGGGCCTGCGCCATCGGCAGCAGTTCCCGCTCGGCGGATCGTTCGGCCAGGCTGTATTCGGTCTGGATACCGACCAGCGGGGCCAGATGACGCAGGTCCGCCCGGACCGCGGCGCCGGAGACGCGCCAGGCTGGGAAGTTGGAGAGTCCGCCGTGGAGGATCTTGCCGGAGCGGATGAGGTCGTCGAATCCGGCCAGGATCTCCTCGACGGGGGTGGTTCCGTCGGGGAAGTGCGGCATGAAGACGTCTACGTAGTCGGTGTTCAGGCGGCGCAGACTCGCCTCCAGGGAGCGGATCATGGTCTTGCGGCTGTTTCCGGTCGTGCCGGGGCGGGGCTGGTCCTGGCGTGTCCCGCTGTACTTGGTGATCACCACGAAGTCGTCCCGTTGGCGGCCGAGCAGCTCACCGAGCACGGTTTCGGCCTGTCCGTCCTGGTAGAGGTTGGACGTGTCGAACGTGGTGCCGCCGGCGGTGACGAAGGCCTCGAAGATCTGTCGCGAGCCCTCAGGGCCGGCACTGGCTTCCGAGGTGCCGAAGTTCGCCGTCCCGAGCGCGTACTCCGACACTCGCAGTCCGGTGAGTCGGCCGAACGTCTGGTAGCGCATGGCAGCTCCTGGATGTCGGTGGTGCGGTAGGCTCCCCTACCGTACCAAGTAAAACGAGGGGTCACTCTTTTATGCCCAGGGTCAGCCAAGCGCACCTTGACGCCCGCCGTCAGCAGATCGTGGACGCCGCCCGCGCCCGATTCGCCAGCCACGGCTTCGCCCGCACCTCCATGGCCGACATCGTCACCGAGTCCGGGCTCTCCAACGGGGCCATCTACCGGTACTTCGCCAGCAAGGACGAGATCGTCGTCGCCGTCTGCGAGCAGGGGACCGACGCCCTGCCGGAGGCGCTCACCGCCGAGGCCGTCGAGGGTTTCCTGGAACACGTACGCGCCCTGGCGCGTGACACCGACCATGCTCGACTGGTCGCCCAGATCTACGCCGAAGCCGCAGTTTCGCCGCCACTGGCGGCCGTTGTTCAACAACAGCTCGCCGCCATGCGGGCCGCGGTCGCCGAGTTGGTACCCGACCGCCGACGTCAGCAGGCCGGACAGATCGCCGAAGGGTTCGTCGCCCTCTGCATCAGCTACAACCAGCAACTGGCCATCCGTGGCGACCTGGACCCCGCACCCTTCACCGCAGCACTGATGTCGATCATCCACGGATAGCCAAGGACCCGAATGGACCCAACAGAGACAAGGCAGCCCCCGCCACGATCTGCAAGGGCAGCCCCCGGACCAGGTCAACCGAGACAGCGGCTGGCATTCACGGGCAGGGGACCAGAACATCCGAGATCTTCCACAGGCCCGCGTCTCAGATAATCTGGTCGGCGCAGATCGCCGCCCTGGACTCAGAGGTCACGTTCCTCTCGGTTCGGGATCGCTCGTTTGTGGTAGCGAGCCGTCGTTGAGGGCAGATGTACGGCATGTACATGCTGGGATGCACGCATGGAGCGAAGACCGCATCCGAGCGACTTATCGGACAAGCGGTGGGCGTTGATCGAGCCGATGATCACGGGCTGGAAGCAGGACCGGGTGAGCCGGTCGGCGACCGGGGATCCCGGGGCCTGTGATCTGAGGGAGGTCGTGAACGCGATCTTCTACCAGAACCGGACGGGCTGTCAGTGGCGTTACCTGCCTCATGATCCGCCGGCTTGGTCGGCGGTGTTCTACTACTTCACGCTGTGGCGCCAGGACGGGCTGGACCAGCGGATCCAGGAACTCCTGCGCTGCCAGGTGCGGGAGAGGGCCCGCCGATGAGAGGACCCGTCCCTGGTGGTCATCGACACCCAGTCCGTGCGCGCGGCCGCGGGTGTCCCGAAGACCACGACAGGACCGGACGCGAACAAGAAGGCACCGGGGCGTAAGCGGGGACTGGCCGTGGACGTCCTGGGGCCGATCATCGGCTGGAGTGACTCCCGGATTTCCGACACCTGGACGTTGGATGTTTGGTCATCCAGGGGAAGTGATCCATGGTGGCAAAGCGGAAGAAGTATCCCGAAGAGTTCAAGCGGGACGCGGTGGACCTGGCGCCGGAGCCACGACCGGCGGCACGACTACCGGTGGCTCGACCACCGGCGGCTCGACCACGGGTGGCACCACGACGGGCGGTACCACCACCGGCGGTACTACAGGTGGCACTGGCGGTACGTGCACCCTTCCGTCGTCGTATCACTGGTCGTCGACGGGTCCGCTGGCGCAGCCGGCGAACGGATGGGTCTCGCTGAAGGACTTCGACACCGTGGTCTACAACGGCAAGCATCTGGTCTACGGCTCGACCGTCAACCAGTCCGGGTCGTACGGCTCGATGGCGTTCGCGCCCTTCACGAACTGGTCGGACATGGCGTCGGCCCAGCAGATCGGAATGAACTCGGGCACGGTGGCGCCCACGCTGTTCTACTTCGCGCCCAAGAACATCTGGGTGCTGGCGTCCCAGTGGAGCCAGTGGCCCTTCTTCTACCGGACGACGAGCGACCCGACCAACCCCAACAGCTGGTCCTCGCAGCAGGCGCTGTTCACCGGCAGCATCTCCCCGTCCAACCCGATCGACCAGACCCTCATCGGTGACGGACAGAACATGTACCTGTTCTTCGCCGGCGACAACGGCAAGATCTACCGGTCGAGCATGCCGTACGGGAACTTCCCCGGTAACTTCGGCTCCTCCTACACCACCGTCATGAGCGACTCGCAGGCCAACCTCTTCGAGGCGGTGCAGGTCTACAAGGTCCAGGGCCAGAACCAGTACCTGATGATCGTCGAGGCGATGGGCGCGCACGGGCGCTACTTCCGCTCGTTCACCGCCTCCAGCCTCGGCGGATCCTGGACCCCGCAGGCCACCAGCGAGTCCAGCCCCTTCGCGGGCAAGGCCAACAGCGGCGCCACCTGGACCAACGACATCAGCCACGGCGACCTGATCCGCAACAACCCCGAATCTCCCGCACGGCGGATCCGGTCCAGCGCCCGAGGGCCGCGTCGGGGCGGGTCGGCTCAGGCGCAGGGTAAGCGTCCAGGTCCTGGTTCAGCCGGTCGGCGATGGCGTCGTAGCCGAGCTTGTCCAGCCCGCGGAGCTGGAAGACGCAGGTGACCGCCGGGGCCCGCGGCGGGGCGGGGATGAGCCGGTGCTTGGTACGACCCTCGGCACGGCGGGCCGGGACGGGGCACCTTCTCCGCCAGATAGCCGTACGGCGGCTTGCCCACGTTCCAGCCCTGCGAGATGTGCTCGACGAAGCCGCCCCAGGACAGCTCCAGCATCTGCAGTACGTACCACTCCGAGACCGCCTGCTTGACGCGCCGGGTGAGGGTCGGTGTGGCCCGCTTGGCCCTGGGACCGGTGACGATCGGCTCGTCGGCAGCGCACAGCGCGACCCCGGCCTGCTCCAGTTCGTACTCGATCTTCGTGCCGAAGTACGTCCGGCGGGCGACGATGACCCACCCCCGGGTGGCAACGCGGCCCGGGCATCGCGGAGCTGGCGCGGGAGGGACAGCGTGGGGTCCTGGGCGTCCTCGGTGGACGTGCGCCCAGCCAGGCCACCGGCACACTCACCGGGACGGCGGTCGCGTCCGGGATGCTCGCCCGGTCGGCCCGCCCAACCCATCTGGAACGAGCGGAGGTCGAGCAGGGGGCCCTGGCCGCCGTCGCCAGGACCCCGCGCACGGTAGACCTGGGGGCGCGGCGGCTGGATCGTGAGCTGTTCAGCGCGGCCGATCGGGCCGTGCACCGGCTGCTGTACGCCGCCCGGACACCGGCTTCGCAAGGCTGTCGTACGGGGCAGGCTCGCGCCCAGTTGGAGCAGCACACCGCCGAGCACGGGCCCGACACCTACTGGGAACTGCACGATAACCGCCGCTCCTCGCTGACCTACCTCGGCGAGCAGGACGCCTCCTTGCTGATCCCAATGGCCAGGTCCCGGCGCAGGAAACCGGAGAACCCGAGCCGCCTCTTCAAGCCTTTCTCGGAGGACATCGCGGAGCTGACCAACTGCTCGCGCCGGGACACGCCGGGCGCTGAGCCCGTTCACGCTCCTTTGGGCGGGGCGGGTGGACTGGTAGTACCGCGCGGTACGAGGCGGGGAGGGATCACGAGCTCGCGGAGGGCAACAGGTGTGCCGTCGATGCGCTCCACCGCGCGGGTCAGAGCGAGGGTCGTCATGGTCTCCACGTCCTGGGCGACGGTCGTGAGGTCTACGTGGGCGAGTCGGCTCAAGGCGCTGTCGTCGTGCCCGACCACGCTGATGTCGCCGGGAACGTTCACGCCGTGCCGGCGCAGCACGTCCAGGAGTCCGGCCGCGTTGAGGTCGTTGAACGCGGTCACAGCGGTGGGCGGGTCCTCCAGGAGCTCCCGGGCGGCGTGGGCGCCGTCCTCTTCGCCGGAGCCTCCGTTGACGACCCGGGCATAGGCATCGAGGCCATGTCGGCCCATCGCTTCGAGGTAGCCGCGCCGCCGCTCGGCTGAGGCCACCATCCGGCGGCCGCCGTCGACGTGCGCGATCCGCTGGTGGCCGAGTTCCACCAGGTGGTCCACCGCCAGCCGCTGTCCGAGGGTCTCGTCCGAGCGAACCACGTCCACGCCCCGTCCGCGCACTTTGCGTAGCATCGCGACCACCGGCATACGGGCAGCCAGGGCGGCCAGTTCGGCAGCCGGCACCTGCGGGCCGAGCAGCACCAGCGCCGCGCAGCGGTCCTGGGTCAGGGCAGCGATCGCAGCGCGTTCATCGCGGTGCGCGGTGACCGCGCTGAGCGTCAACTCGTAGCCGACCCGGTCAGCGGCCTCGTAGAGCCCGGTGACCACGTCCCCGTGGAAGGCGTGCCGGACGTCGAAGACGACTCCGAGCAGTCGGCTGCTCCCGCTGCGCAGTAGTCGGGCCCTGCTGTCGGGCTGGTACTCCAGCCGCCGGGCGACCGCGAGCACCCGCTCCCTGGTGGCGGCGCTCGCGCCCGGGGCGTCCCGCATGACGATGGAGACCAGCGCGACCGAGACGCCCGCCTGCGCGGCGACATCGGCGAGCGTGGTCCTGCGCCCTTCTGATGGCATGCGCACATCCTACTGCTGATCTTTCTAGAACGTTCTATCGACCGTGTGGGCTAGAACGTTCTAGGATGAGTCAATGGACACGTTCAGCTCGGGACGCCGCTTCGCCGCCTTGCTCACACTTGCCCTGGGCGGGTTCGGGCTCGGGCTCACCGAGTTCTTCGCCCTGGGCCTACTGCCTGATCTGGCCCGGGACCTGTTGCCAGCGGAGTACGCGCACTCCCCTTCGCGAGCGCTCGCCGAGGCCGGCTGGGTCATCACTGTCTACGGGCTGGGCGTCGTGGTCGGCGCACCGACGGTCGCGGCGCTCACGGCCCGCCTGCCACGGCGCCGGATCCTGCTCGGTCTCCTATGCCTGTCCCTGGCCGGGAACCTCGCCTGTGCGCTGGCTCCGACCTTCGCTCTCGTCCTGGTCGCCCGCTTCGTCACCGCGCTGGCACATGGGGCCTACTTCGGGGCAGCGGGCCTGGTCGCCGCCACCCTGCTGAGCCGGGGCGGGGGAAGTCAGGCCAAAGGCTTCGCGGTGGTTCTGAGCGGGCTCACGACGGCGAACGTCGTCGGCGTGCCTGCGGTCACCTGGCTCGGGCAGGTGGCAGGTTGGCGCTCCGCGTGCCTCGCGATCGCGGGCGTTTTCGGGCTCACGCTATTGGCAGTGCTCGTCGCTGTGCCACCGGTGGATGCCAACCCCGGTGGCTCACCACGCGCAGAACTCCGAGCCTTTCGCTCGCGCCAGGTCTGGCTCGCTGCCCTGACCGGGGCAATCGGTTTCGCCGGGTTCTTCGCCGTGAACAGCTACATCTCCCCTGTCACCACACACGTCACCGGGCTGCCCCCATCAGCCGTCCCCTGGGTGCTCGCGGCGGTGGGCCTGGGCATGACCGTGGGCAACGCGGTGGGCGGTCCTGCCGCCGACCGCCATCTGCGCGGCAGTGTTCTGTTCGGGTTCGCAGGGGTCGACGTCGCGATCATCCTCTTCGTTCTGTTCGCCCACTGGCCTGTCGGCCTGTTCGCCTCCGTGTTCCTGGTGGGCGCGTCCTGTCTGTTCATCGCACCTGCCCTCCAGAGCTGGCTGATCGGAGCGGCGCCGGGAGCGCAGCTCATGGGGGCTGCGGTCAACCAGTCGGCGACCAACACCGCCAACAGCATCGGGGCCGCTGTCGGCGGCACGGCCGTCGCGGCCGGATGGGGCTACCTGGCACCTGCCTGGACAGGCATCGTGCTCGCGACCCTCGGACTCGTCCTGGCAACCTTGAGCTTCCACCTGCGCAGCGCATAGAGCGACATGGCGGGGCAACCTTCTGACGACGGGAATGTCTCATGAACGGCGGATCTGTTGATCATGGAGACGCCAAGTGCGTGGGATGACGATCGAGGCACGAGTCCGTGGCTGATCCGGCCGCGTTGGACGGGCGGTTGATCGAGATGCGGGTCGAGGCGGCCCGAAGCGAGGGCCCGCGGTTGACGGGTGAGGGCGGGCTGCTGCAGCAGTCGACAAGGGGTGCTGGGGGTCCGCCCAGGAAGGGGAGAGCACCGACCACCTCGGCTATGGCGAGCACGACGCGGCCGGTCGGAACACCGGCAACAGCCGTAACGGCAGCCGCCGGGCCGGGACGGTGGTCTTCTACGTTCGTGAGCGCAGGTCAGGCGCCGGAAACCCCGTTGCCGACCATGGAGAGTGGATCTACCACGGAGTCAAAGGTTTTTTCGTCGACGTGGCCGCTCGCCAAGGCGGCTTCTTTGAGAGTCTGGTTGTTGGCCAGCGCGGACTCGGCGATGTGTGCGGCGTTCTGGTAGCCGATGACGGGGCTCAGCGCCGTGACCAGCATCAGGCTCTCGTTGACGTATTGCGCGATCTTGCTCGTGTTGAGTTCGGTGCCCTCGACAGAGAAGGTCCGGAACTTCTGCATGCCGTCTGCCAGGATGCGCGCCGAATAGAGGAAATTGTTGATGATCACCGGGCGCATCGCGTTGAGTTCGAAGTTTCCCTGACTGCCGGCGAAGGCCACGGCGGAGTCGTTGCCGAGGACCTGGATCGCGATCATCACGATGGCTTCGCACTGGGTCGGATTGACTTTGCCGGGCATGATCGAAGAGCCGGGTTCGTTCTGGGGAAGCAGCAGTTCGGCGAAGCCGGTGCGGGGGCCCGAAGCCAGCCACCGCATGTCGTTGGCGATTTTCATGAGGCTGATGGCCAGTCCGCGCAGCGCCCCGTGCGCTCGAACCATCGGGTCCAGCGATCCTTGCGCCATGAATTTGTTCTCTGCTGTGACGAACGGTTTCCCTGTCAGTTCAGCAATCTGCCTTGCCACGTCGCGGCTGAAGTTCTTCGGCGCGTTGAGTCCGGTCCCGACGGCTGTGCCGCCCAGCGCCAGCGGGAGCAGCCCCCTACGGGCATGCTCGATCTCCTCGATGCAGGCGCGCAGTTGGGCGGCGTAGCCCGACCACTCCTGTCCTACGGTGAGCGGGACGGCGTCCTCGAGGTGAGTACGGCCGATTTTGACGACGTTGTTCCATTGTTTGGCCTTTTTTTCGACAGTGGCAGCGAGGTCTCGAGCCTGGGGCAAGAGATGGTCGTCGATCTCCTGCACAGAGGCGATGTGCATGGCGGTCGGGAAGCTGTCGTTGCTGGACTGCCCCATGTTGACGTCGTCGTTCGGAGCAACCGGCTTCTGGGTCCCGAGCGTGCCGCCCAGCAACTGTGACGCGCGGTTGGCGATGACCTCGTTGACGTTCATGTTGGTCTGGGTGCCCGACCCTGTCTGCCAGACAAAGAGGGGGAAGTGGTCGTCCAGCTCACCTTCGATGGTCTCCTGCGCCGCCTGGAGGATCGTCTGCTTCTTCCAATCGGGCAGCCGGCCGGCTGCGGCGTTCACGAGTGCAGCCGCCTTCTTCACGTAGCCGTAGGCGTGGTAGATCTCCTTGGGCATCCGATCCGCGCCGATGGAGAAGTGGATCAGCGAACGTTGTGTCTGCGCACCCCAGTAGCGGTCGGCCGGCACCTCGATGACGCCCATGCTGTCGAACTCTTGGCGCTGCCCGTCGGCCTGGATCCCAATCGGCACGTTCCGCATCTCAGGAACAGACTGGGCGTCCCGGCTCATTTCTCGTTCTCCACGGGATTGGTGGGGTAGACCGGCTGCCACATGGCGTCTTGGACGGCTTGGATGAGATTTTCGTGCTTCTTCGTTGCGACTCCGTCCCGTTCCGCGGCGCGGGCAACGGCGACCGCCACCGTCGCCGAGGACGCCCTCAAGTTCGAGACCGGCGGCAGGAGGGATGCTCCTGGCTGTGACACGTCGACCTGGCCGGCCACAGCTTCCGCCGCGGCGAGCAGCATGTTGTCGGTCACGTGGCGGGCACCTGAGACGATCGCGCCGAGGCCGAGTCCGGGATAGAGGAGTGCGTTGTTGGCCTGCCCGATCTCGTAGGAGGTCCCGTTGTAGCTCACCGGTTCGACGGGGATACCGACCGCGATCAGTGCCCTGCCCTCGGCCCAGCCCACCGCGTCCGACGGCATGACCTCGATGCGACTGGTCGGGTTGGACAGCGGCAGAAGGATCGGGCGCTCGGTCCCCTCGGCCAGGGCACGCACGATGTCCTCAGTGAACGCGTTGGGTTGGGTCGACGTGCCGATGAGGATGGTGGGCTTGACGTGCCTGACGGTGGTCAGCAGGTCGATCTCGCCGTCTGCCCACGCGCTCACCTCGGATCTCGGCCTCGCGTATACCTGCTGATAGTCAGGCAGGTCAGCCATGTCATCGGTCACCAGGCCGTGGATGTCGACGAGCCAGATGTTGCTCTTCGCCTGTGCGGGTGTGGCCCCGTCACGCACCATCGCGGCGTGGATCTGATCGGCCATACCGGTGCCGGCGGTTCCGGCTCCGAAGACCACGAGGCGCTGTTCCGACCAGCGGCCCCCCGTCACCTTCCGGCTCGCCGCGCTGTTCGAACTCGCGCTGCGCAGGGGGCTGCGCACGGGCGAACTCCTCGGCCTGCGCTGGGAAGACCTCAACCTCGACGGCGCCAATGCCAGCATCCACCGCACTCTCCGGCGCAGCCGAACCGGCGGGCTCACCACCTGCCCTCCAAGACCAGCAGCTCCGAGCGCCGTATCGCCCTGCCGGCCTCCTGCACCGCCTCCCTGCGGGCGCACCGTCAGCGGCAAGCCGAGGACAAGCAGGGCGCCAGGCCGGACTGGGCAAACAGCGGCGGCCTCATCTTCACCCGGCCCGACGGGCACCCAATTGAGCCCGCCACGCTCACCCGGCACTTCAACGCCCCGCTCCGCGACACCCATCTGCGGCCAACCCGGTTCCACGAACTCGTCGTCATCAGGGAACTCCTGGGGCACGCCCACATCGGTATCACCGCGACCGTGTACGCCCACGTCCGGCTCCGCCTCCAACGCGACGCCATCGACCTCCTCGGCCACGCCCTGCGCAAACCTCGGACAGACCCCGGCGAACCCGACGACAGCGACGACCCACCGCTTTGGGCAGTCCCCGTCCGCTGACGCTGACGTCAGCTACTGCCGTCAGGCGCCCCGGAGGCCCCACCGGATGCAAGTACGGTGGGGGCCTCTGCATTCGGAGGGAATCGCGACGCCACATTCCCATCGCGTCCACAAAAGGGGATATCAGGAGTCAGCGGCGATGGCACTCACATCGTCGACACTCATTCCCGTCTCGATATTTCCGCCGAAGTTGTAACCATCATCGCAGAACACCAAGTCAATATCCTCCGGTACCAAGCCGCGGAACCAGAGCGCAAACCTCGCAGCCAAGCCAAGAGGTGAATCAAGGTAGCTGCAAGTCCCATCTACGTGGGAGTACCCCCGTCCGTCAGCCGCCGCGGGGGCGCGTCCGGCGGGCGCGGTGCCAACGCCCACCGGGCGTAGGGGGCCCGCCATACCCCGGTGGGCTCGGCCAGGGCCGGGAAACGGGTGAAGGTGCTCCGGTCGGCGAAGACGCGCTGTATGTCGACGGCTAGGTGGCCGGGCGTACCGGTCAGGCGGGCAGTTTCTGCTCGGCCGGCGTCTCCTGGCCGCGCACCCGGTGCCGGCTCAGGACGAGCGTGCCGACGAAGCCGAGGGCCAGGGCCGCGAGGACGCCGAGGTTGGCGAAGGCCCAGGAGCCGCCCTTGCCGCCGAGGCCGAAGGGGCCGAGCAGATAGCCCTGCCAGGTCAGCCAGTCGGCGGAGGCGTTGGTGACCAGTCCCCAGCCGAGGGCGGTGGCCGCCAGGGTGAGCAGCAGCGGCAGGGCGGGGACGTCGCCGTAGCGGCCCCGGGGCCGGTAGAGATCGGCTTCGTCGTAGTCGCGGCGGCGCAGGAGGAGATCGGCGAGGACGATGCCGGACCAGCCGGCGATGGGCACGCCGAGGGTGGTCAGGAAGCCCATGAACGTGCCGAGGAAGTTGTCGGCGATGAACACGATGTACACGGACCCGGCGATCATCAGCACGCCGTCGACGAGCGCGGCGACCGGGCGCGGGACACGCAGCCCCGCGGAGAGCAGGGCGAGGCCCGAGGAGTAGATGTCGAGCACCGCGCCGCCGACCAGACCGAGGACGGCGACCACGGCGAACGGCACCAGGAACCAGGTCGGCAGGATCGTCGTGAGGGCGCCGATCGGATCGGCGGCGACGGCGTCGGAGAGCTGCTTGGAGGAGCCGGCGAGCAGCAGGCCGAAGACCGTCAGCAGCAGGGGGGCGACGCTGGCGCCGAAGGTGGTCCAGCCGATCACGCCGGTGCCGGAGGAGGAGCGCGGCAGGTAACGGGAGTAGTCGGCGGCCGCGTTGACCCAGCCGAGGCCGAAGCCGGTCATCATGAACACCAGCGCGCCGATGAACTTCTGGGTGGAGCCGTCGGGTATCGCGGTGACCGCGTGGGTGTGGATGTGGTCGGCGACGAGGGCGACGTAGACGAGCGTCAGCACGCCGGTGACCACGGTGATGAGGGTCTGCAGGCGCATGATCAGGTCGAAGCCCATCACCCCGCCGACGACGGTGAGCGCGGCGACCAGGATCAGGGCGACGACCTTGGTGCCGGTGCCGCCGCCCCAGCCGAGCCGGTCGAACACGGTGGCCGTGGCGAGCGAGGCGAGCGCGACGAGGACGGTCTCCCAGCCGACGGTGAGCATCCAGGAGATCGCCGAGGGCAGCCGATTGCCGCGCACGCCGTAGGCGGCGCGGCTGAGGACCATCGTCGGCGCCGAGCCGCGCTTGCCGGCGACCGCGACGAAGCCGCAGAGCAGGAACGAGAAGACGATGCCGATCACGGAGGCGACCAGGGCCTGCCAGAAGGAGATGCCGAAGCCCAGCGCGAACGCTCCGTAACTGAGCCCGAACACCGAGACGTTCGCCCCGAACCAGGGCCAGAACAGGGTACGCGGGCTGCCCTTGCGCTCGCTCTCGGTGATGACGTCGAGGCCGTGCGTCTCCACCTGGAACGGCCGGTCCTGCGGCGCGGGGCCGGTGCCGGCTGACACCGGAGGCCTGTCGTGCGGGTCCGTCATCGTCATCGTCGTCCGCCTGTCCTGTCCTGTCCGGGGTGAGTACCGGGGCGCTCGTGGTTGACCAGGACACTCGGGCCGACTCCTCGCGACCCGTTCCCCGGTGATCCCCGGTGAGGATCGCACGGCCCAAGAAGACAGGAGTGTGCCATGGTGCGCAGGGCGACGGAAGGCGAACTGGCGGACCCGGTGACGCGGGGAACGCGGCCAGTGACGCGGGGCTGTGGACACATCGTCCGCTTCCCGGCGGTTACCGGGCGCTCCGGCACGCGCACCTCGTCCGCACCGAAGGCTCCGGCCTGCGGCTGGGTGGGGCCAGATCGACGTGAGAGGCTGATGACGATCGCCGCCCGGCTGCCCATGGAAGGGGTCGGGAAGGGTGGGGTCGCGCGGGTGTCGTCCTTCCGGGCGGACGGCCGGTGGGCCCCGATGGCATGTGCTGGCCGATACGCGGACCCCGGTGGTCTTGCGCTTGCAAGGAGTGGGTTCATGGCAGAGGAGTTCGGCACTGGCGCGATGAGTTCAGGGCCGCGGCGGTGGGCATGATGGCGCGGCACCTTGCGCGGGCCCTGACCGGGCTGCTGGAGGCCAGCCACACCGCACCGTTCGAACGGCTGCCCCGCCTGCTGGACACCGCGGCGAAAGAAGCCGGCGCGGGAGGTGCCCGGCTGTTCGTCGCGGATCTGCAGGAGGAAGTGCTGCGCGAGGTGACCGGGATCGGCCTGAGCGCCGGCGGAGGGGGTGGCGAGTACCGGATCGAGGGCACTCTGCCCGGCCGCGCCTACCAACTCACCGAGGTCACCGCGCCGGCGAGCGGCGGGGCCTGCTGGGTGCCGGTGCGCGACGGCACCGAACGCCTGGGGGTCCTGCACGTCGAACCGGGCCCGGGGCGCGGGGACGGGCCGGACGAGAAGGTGGTACGGGCGCTGGCGTCGGTGGCCGGGCTGCTGCTGGTCTCCAAGCGGGCCAACAGCGACTCCCACGCCCGGCTGACCCGCACCCGGCCGATGGGGGTGCCGGCGGAGTTGCAGTGGTCGATGATGCCGCCGCGGACGTTTTCCGACCGGCGGGCCACGGTGAGCGCGTTCATGGAACCGGCCTACCAGGTGGCCGGGGACGCCTTCGAGTACGCGCTGGCCGGCGACATACTGCACCTCGCGGTCTTCGACGCCATGGGCCACGACACCTCGGCCGGCCTGACCTCCGCACTGGCGATGGCCACGTGCCGCAGCCACCGCCGCGCCGGCGCGACCATTCCCGACGCCAGCAAGGCCATCGAGGACACCCTGGTCGGACAGTTCGGGCACAGCCGCTACGCCACCGGCATCCTCGCCGACCTGGAGCTCGACACCGGAAAGTTCAGCTGGGTCAACCGCGGCCACCCGCTGCCCGTCCTCATCCGCGGCGGCCGCTGGGCCAGCACCCTGCACTGCCCGCCCGCCGGCCCGATGGGCAGCGGGTTCAACCTGCCGGTCCAGCAGAGCACCGAGCAGCTGGAACCCGGCGACCGGCTGCTGCTCTTCACCGACGGCATCACCGAAGCCCGCGACACCGACGGCCGCGAGTTCGGCGTGGAGCGGTTCACCGACTTCATCATCCGCCACCACGCCGACAACCTCCCCGTCGACGAAACCCTGCGCCGCCTCATGCACGCCGTCATGGACCACCACCAGGACCGCCTGGACGACGACGCCACCGTCGTGTTCTGCGAATGGCACGGTCCCGGTGGCGCGGGAGGTGAACGCGACCGGCACGGGACCGGCCCACACCACTCGTCAAAGACCTGAGCAGACCGCCGGCGGGCGTTACGGCCGGGTCGCGCCCCGCCGGCCGGGCGGTGCGGGCCGGCGGGGGCGGTGCTCAGGAGGTGGCCCGGACGAACCCGCGGGTGCCGAAGGTCAGCGACAGCGCCACCAGGACGACGGCCACGGCGATCCCCTCGTAGACGGCGGCACCGGTGTGGTGGCCGAGGAAGAGGGACCGCATGCCGTTCACCACGTAGCGGAACGGGCTGATGTGCGACAGCGCCTGGAGCCAGCCGGGCGCGAAGGTCAGCGGCAGCAGTTCGCCGGCCCGACGCACCGCTTCGGCCTGCGGCATCTGGTAGAGCCGTCCCTGTAGGACGAGTTCGCCGCGTACGGACGCGGTCGGCGAGGTGCCGCCGGACTGCGCCACGAGGCCGATCCGGCGCCGTACGCCGCCCGGGTCCGAGGTCAGGTCGAGGCCGGCGACGGTGGCCGAGCCGGACGTGGGTTTGAGCAGCGTGGTGAGCATCCGCAGCGTCGTGGTCTTGCCCGCGCTGTTCCGTCGACTGCCTGGCTGCCCGCCACCGGCGCCGCCCGCTGGCATCCTGCGTGGGTTCGCCCGTTTCCCTGGTGGGAGGTCAGTACTGTGCGCGCCGTCGTAGGGGGCGGGGGCGGCCGTCCGGGTCGGCCACGAGGCGCTGGAGGGGGCGGCTGGTGATGGCTGCCGTGCGGGAGAGGGTCGGGGTGGTGTACGTCCGCAGCCGGCCCGGCGGGCGGGGGCCGGTTCGGCCGCCGCGGTGCCAGGCGTCCAGCGCCGCGGCCGACTCCGCGAAGGCGCGGAACGCCGCGGCCGGTTCGAGAAGGGTGTCGGTGTCCTCGCGGTCGAGGTGCTCCGCGCTGAGTTCGAGGCGCAGGTCGCGGGCGAAGGGGCGGGCGCCGTCGCCGAGACCGCCGGGGTCGCGCGGTTCCCGGGGGTCGCGGGTCTCGTCGACGACCGAGCAGCCGAGTTCCGAGTCGTGGGTCCATGAGCGGCGGTTGACGTTGTCGGAGCCCACGGCGGCCCACACGTCGTCGACCACGCACACTTTGGCGTGGACGTAGACCGGTGTGCCGGCCTGGTTCTCGACGCTGTAGACGGCGAAGCGTTCCCCGCCGGCCCGGCGCAGCGCCCGGAGCGCCTCGATCCTGCCGAGCAGGTTCATCGGCGCGGTGAAGCGCCCGTCCTGGTCGGGGTGGGCGGGGATGACCGCCGTCATCAGCAGGTCCGGGCGGCTGCTGAGGGCGTGGGCGAAGGACGCGACCACTTCGGCGGACCAGAGGTACTGGTCTTCCAGGTAGATCAGCGATCTGGCGCGGTCCAGCGCCTTGCGGTAGCCGCGGGCGACGCTGCGTTCGCCGTCGGGGGCGAACGGGTAGCCGTGGCGCCTGGCCGGGTAGGTGCGCAGCAGTTGGACGGCGTGTGAGCCGCACGGTCGCGGGTCGGGCGGCTGCGGTGGCAGCGGATCGGCCCGGGTGTCCTCGTGGTGGACCAGTTGGCGCAGTCGGCTGAGCGGGCTGCGGCTGAGCGGCGACGGGTCCTCCCAGCGTTCCCGGAAGGTCGCCTCGACGGCTCCTACGGCCGGGCCCCGGATGGCGAGTTGGACGTCGTGCCAGGGCGGGCGGGGGCCGTAGGCGGCGGCCAGCCGGAGCGCGCGGGGATCACCGCCGTGCGCGGCGTCGTCGCGGCGGCTGTGGCACAGATCGATGCCGCCGACGAAGGCCACGTCCCGTTCGGCGCGTCCCGGATGGCGCAGGACGACGAACTTCTGGTGGTGCGCGCCGCCCGGGCGGACCCGCATGTCCAGCAGGCACTCGCCGCCGGCCGCCTCGATCTCGTCGCCCAGGTGCCGGTTCTCCTGCTCGCTGAACTGCAGACGGTCCAGGTGGGAGCGCCAGATCAGGCCCTTGACCACCACGCCGCGCCGCGCGGCGTCGCACAGCACCTCGCCGATCTCGCTGCCCGGGCCGTCCAGCGGTTCGTCGGGGTCCCCGCGCCAGTCGGTGAAGAAGAGGAGGTCGCCCTCGCGCTGGCCGCGTATCGCGGTCAGCAGTGCGGCGAAGTAGGCGGCGCCGTGCACCAGCGGTCGCACCGCGTTGCCGCGGGACCAGGCGGCCGGTTCCGGCCCGCGCAGATCCAGCCGCGTGGCGGGGTTCCCCCGCTCGTCGGGGGTGAGCAGCCAGTTCTCAAACCTCATGTGCGTCCGCCTCCGGTGGCTTCCATGCCTCCTACCCGGGCCCGGCGGAGTCATCCGCCACGGCGGGTGCCCGCGGCGGGATCACCCGGTCGACGAGCCGGGCGAGGAGCGGCAGGGTCGGTGCCGGCCAGGCGGCGCGGTTCATCCCGGCTCGGCGCACCGCCTCCCCGCGGCTTCCACGGCAGGACCGGCCGCGGAAGGGAATTCGGGCGCTGCTGCGGCTGCCCAACTTCGGCGGGGCGGCGATGGGCATGGCGGGGGTCGTCAAGCCGCCGGTCCGGCAGTTCTCCCGCTACCTCAACGAGTCCGCGCTGCGGCGCGGCATCTTCGACCGGTTCAACAGCCCGGTCGATGGCGGGACGCGCGTCGTCATCGCCCACTCGTCGGCTGCGTCGTCGCCATCGTCGCCGCGCGCGGCGACCTTACCCGGCGGTTCCCCGACGCCCATCCGCACGACCCGTCGCGCAGGGTCGAGATGACGCACGAGCCGGTCACGGTCGACAACGGCTCGTTGTCGCACGCCTGCGTGAGGCGCTGACCGGCCACTGACCGGCACGGGGTGAGACCGTCGTCCCCAAGGTGGCCGACGGCCGGGCCGTCCCGGCAAGCAGCCGATGGCCCCTGCCGCGGTCGCCGGCCGGGCCCGGCTCGTCGCCTCGCGTGTGCTCGGGCTTCAGCCGATGCTCTGGACGGCGCGGATCACGACGTCGGTGACGGCCGCGGGGTTGGACACCATCGACAGGTGCGGTGCGTTGACACTGACGGTGTTGGAGCCGGCCCGTGCGGTCATGACCTGCTGCTCGGCCGGCGGGATCACCTTGTCCGCGGTACCGATCAGGGCAAACGACGGAATGGTCTTCCAGGCCGGTACTCCGGAGGGCTCGGTCAGAGCGCTCGCGGCGAAGGGCCGTTGGCCCGCCGCCAGTACCGCGGATTTGTTGAGGGGGACGCCCCCGGCGAAGAACCCGGGAAACAGGTTCGGCTTCACATAGAGGTCGACATCTCCGCCACCGTTGGGGATGGGCACGGAGTTGAAGACGGTACTGGGATCGGAAACGGCCAGCACCGAACCTGGCTTCGCGGCGGACAGCTGCCCCACCGTTTCCCCTGTGTCGGGGATAAAGGCGTCGATGTAGACGAGGGCCTTGATGTTCTTGAGGCCCGTCGCGGCGTTAGAGATCACGAATCCGCCGTACGAGTGGCCCGCCAATACCACCGGGCCGGTGAGCGTCTGGAGGAACGCCCGCAGATTGGCGGTGTCGGTCGCGACTCCGCGCAGCGTGTCCGGGGGAGCCAGGACGGTGAATCCGCGCTTCTGGAGCCGCTCGGTGACTTCGGCCCAGCTTGACGCGTCCGCCCACGCCCCGTGCACCAGGACGATCGTGGGCGTGGCGGTGTGCGACGGCCCGTCGGCGGGCGCGTGACGGCCGCTGGCGGCCGTTCGACCGCTGTCGGCGGGCGCGCAGCTCGCCGCCAGCGTGATGGCCGCGGTTGTCGCCAGCACGGCCAGACCGAGTTTCCGCTTGTGCTTCACGTGAGTCTCTCCCCTTCGTGGAATTCATGTGTGGAACTCGGCGAGCGCATAATTCACCCGAGCGGTCATTACCGCGATGAACTCGGACGTGTCGGACCGGACGCCCATGGCCCGAGGCCGGCGACGAGACGAGGACGACTGCCCGCAGGACGCGGAGGGAAGTCTCCCCGGATTCCGGCCTGCCTCCATCGGGAAAGCGCGGAAACGACCTGGCGGAACTCATGCGCGATGAGGCCGAATTTACGTCGGCGCTCCATGGCCCGCATGTCGAGCGGGCTCGCCGGAAAGGGATTCATCAGCGTGGAGTAGTCAAGCGTTGAGGGGCCGAGTGGACGTCGGCGGGTGAGCGGTGCGGCCGATCCCGGGCCGGGCGGTGCGGTCCGCACCTGGCTGCCCTGTCGGCGGCGGCACGGCACGGCGCGGCAGGCGAGCGGGCCGCCCAGGACCAGGATCAGGACCCGGGCGGCCGTGCGGCTCCGGCGGGCAGGCCGGCCCGCGAACCGGGCGCCTCTCGAAAGGCACCCTCGGTGTTTTGCCCTACGAGGTCAGGGGGTGTTGTTGGCCAGGGCCAGCAGCCGGGAGCTGTCCGCGCTGAATCGGTCGCGGTCCACGGCGCCGGAGACGCCGCTCACCGATCCGGAGTCGGTGTACTGCCAGAACGTCCAGTAGGGGAAGCCGCTCGGGATGGACGGGCTGGCCGCGGTGGTCCAATTCGCGTCGACCAGCGGGCTCTTGGAGTACATCCCGCTCCAGCCGCCGGTGCAGGAGTTCCACCAGCTCGGGCTGGTGTAGATGAGGATGTCGCGGCCCGTCCTCGCCTTGTAGGTGGTGTAGAAGTCAAGGATCCACGACTGCATCGCGGACGTGGACTTGCCGTAGCAGCCGCCCTCGAGATCGAGCATCCCGGGCAGGGTCAGGCTGTCGGCCGACCAGGCGCCGCCGTTCGCGGCGAAGTACGTGGCCTGCGCCGCGCCGCCGGAGAGGTCGGGGCGGGCGAAGTGGTAAGCCCCGCGGATCACCTTGGCGTTGTACGCGTTCAGGTAGTTCGCGCTGAAATTGGGGTCCTTGTACGTGGTGCTTTCGGTCGCCTTGATGAAGGCGAACTGTATGCCCGCGGATTTCACCGACGTCCAGGTGATCGCCCCCTGGTAGTGCGAGACGTCGATCCCCGCCGGAGCGGTGGCGTTGGGGGACACGACGGCCCCGGCCCCGGCGTCGAGCCGGAGGTGGCGCGTGTCCGGCGCGAAGCTCGCGCTGTCGTGGAGATAACCGGCGCCCATGTACCCCTGCCCGAGGGGGATGGCGCTGTCCCGCGCCGTCGGCCGGGCGGAGGCGGTGCCCGCGGAGACCGTCGCCGCGAGCGCCAGGCTCGCGCCGAGGACTCCGGCCGTCATCAGTTTCCGCGGTACGGCCTCGGTGGTGCGGATTCGGCAGAACAAGGCTTTCCTCCTGGCGCGTGGTGGCGGGGGGTGCGCGTGCGGGACGGGGAACGGCGTACGGGAAGGCGGGGAAGGCTCTTCGGGCCGGTGCTCTACTCGCGTAGCCCGGGTGCGGCCGGTCGCCCGTGGCGGGGGGGTGGGTTCCGCTCGGGCGCGCCGGGCGGTTCAGTATCGCGCGGTGGCACTGGTGCGGACGAGGTACTTGATGTGCACGCGCCACGAGTGACGCATGAACGAGCCCTGAACGTAAAGGGGTTGTGTACACCCCCTGTGGTCCAGACCACTTCTGAGCCGGTGGAGCTGGGCCGATGCCCGGCCTCCGCTAGAACTTTCACCGACGTGAAACCGCGCGCCGGACCCTCGCGACCGGCCAGCCGGCGCACCCGCCGCCGCACACCCCCGCTCCCCCGGTCGACCACTCCCCCGACCCGAGGCCGGACTTCGGGTGGATCGCCTGCGACGGCGTGGTCGCTGGGCTCTTGACACCGAGGTCCGTCGAGCATGCAATATATTGCATGCCAGTACCCGAAGGCAGTGGCCTCGCCCCCCGGTCCCTTCTGCGCGATGACGCGTACCGCGCCATCCGGGACCTCATCGTCAAAGGCACGCTCGCGCCCGGTGAGCGGTTCAACGACCGTGACCTGGCGCAGTGGCTCGGCATGAGCAGGACGCCGGTCCGCGAGGCCCTGACCCGTCTTGAGCAGGCCGGCCTCACCCAGACGAAGCCCGGCCGTCACACCATGGTCAGCCCGCTGGACCTGCGCGCGGCCCGCGCGGCCCAGTCGGTGACGGCCGCCATGCACGAACTCGCCGTCCGGGAGGCACTGCCCCACCTGTCCGCCGCCGAGGTGGACGCGATGCGCGACGCCAACGCCCGCTTCGCCGACGCGCTGAGCCGCGACGACGTGGACGCGGCGATCGCCGCCGATGACGCCTTCCACGACATCCCGGTCACCGCGAGCACCAACGGGGCGGTCCGCTCCGTCCTTGAGCAGTTCACCCCGCTGCTGCGCCGGCTGGAGCGGCTGCGATTCTCCTCGCTGAAGGGCCGGGAGTCGGTCGCCCAGCACGAAGAGATCATCTCGCGGTGCGCCGAGGGAGACGCCGAAGGCGCCGCGGCGGCGACCCGCGCCAACTGGCAGACCCTGGCGCCGCTGCTCGACGTCGCCTACCCGGGAGCCGGCCCGGCGGACGGCTGACCCGGCCATCCCCCTCGCGCGCCCGCCCCCTCACACCCCCGCCCCGCCCTCTCACCCCACCCACCCTTTCGGGCCCACCCCTGTCGGGCCCACCACAGGAGCGCCGCATGTCCCTCGACGCCTTCGCCCGCTACCGACTGCTCTTCGGCCCCAGCCCCGTCCATCCGCTGGACCGGCTCAGCGACCACCTCGGCGGGGCCCGCGTCTGGGCCAAGCGGGAGGACTGCAACAGCGGACTCGCCTTCGGCGGCAACAAGACCCGCAAACTGGAGTACCTGATCCCCGACGCCCTGGCCCAGGGTGCGGACACCCTGGTCAGCATCGGCGGGGTGCAGTCGAACCACACCCGGCAGGTCGCCGCGGTCGCCGCCTCCGTCGGCCTCAAAGCCGTCCTGGTGCAGGAGAAATGGGTGGACTGGCCCGACGCGGTCAACGACAAGGTCGGCAACATCCTGCTCTCCCGCGTCCTGGGCGCGGACCTGCGCATGGCCCAGGCGGGCTTCGGGATCGGCGTCAAAGACAGCTGGCAGCAGGCCCTGCGGGACGTCCGGGAGGCCGGCGGCACCCCGTACCCCATCCCCGCCGGAGCCTCCGACCATCCCCTGGGCGGTCTCGGCTTCGCCAACTGGGCCCGCGAGGTGGCCCAGCAGGAGCGCGAACTCGGCGTCTTCTTCGACACCATCGTGGTGTGCAGCGTCACCGGCAGCACGCAGGCCGGCATGATCGCGGGCTTCGCCGCCCAGGACCGACCGCGCCGCGTCATCGGCATCGACGCGTCGGCGGAAGTGTCCGCGACCCGCGCCCAGGTGGCGAAGATCGCCCACGCCACCGCCGAACTCATAGAGGTCGGCCGCGCGTTGCGGGACGACGAGATCACCGTCCTCGACGGCTGGGCAGGCGACCGCTACGGCATCCCCGTCCAGTCCACGCTGGACGCCATCCGGCTCGCCGGGCGCCTTGAGGGGATGATCACCGACCCGGTGTACGAGGGCAAGTCCATGGCCGGGCTGATCGACCTCGTGCGCCAGGGGGACATCCCGAAGGATTCCACCGTCCTGTACGCCCACTTGGGCGGCCAACCCGCCCTCAACGCCTACAGCGGCCTCTTCACGTAAAGGCTGCCCGGTGACCGCGAGCCGGGCCGCCCCCGGTCGGTGCGACGACCGCCGGTCCCCGGGGCGTCCGGCACGCAAACGCGGCCGGAATACGCCGGTGGCCTTCACCGGTCCCGCACGTACGCTTCTGCTGCTCTCGTACAGCTCACTCCCATCATGCCCGGACCGGCCGACGGCCGGGACCGCCCGGTTACGGAGGAAGACATGCGCAGCAGACACGCCCGTTCCGCGCTGTACGGCACGATCACCGCGCTGGCGCTGGCCGGCGGGGCGGCGGGGCTGCCCTCAGCGGCGGCCGCGGTCGTCGACCCGGCTCCGATCGCCCCGCACCAGTACTTCATCGGCCAGGTCAATGGGACATCGGTAGACGCCGCGATCAAGGTGGGCTGCTTCGGACCGGTGATCCCCGGCGAGACCGGACACCCCCTCGCGGGACAGTACGTGAACGTCCTGCCCGTCACCCCGCCCACCAGCTCCCAGACCGGCTACACCGGCGAGTCCGCCGACCGCGTCCAGGTCGCGTTCGGCGCCGCCTCATCGGTGACGACAGCCGTCACCCTGCGCAGCACGGTCGTCAGGGCCGCCATCCCCACGACCCTCTCCCTGCCCTGCTCCGGCACCGGTCAGGTCGCCTTCGTCCCCCTCCCGACCAGCTCCACCGCCCGTACCTCGTTCATCAAGGTGACCTACGTGAACGTCGGCGCCTGACACACCCGGGATCGGAGCGCCGGTACCCGACGTACCCGGTCACCGGCAGGACGGCGCGGGGCCCGCCCGGAGGGAACGGACCTGGTCCGTGACTCCGTGCGGGCCCCGCGCCGGCCGCGGCGGTCAGTCGGTCGCCTGCGCGGCCTGCTCGACGAGCCGGGTGACGGTGCCGGGGTTGGTGACCTGCGCGGCGTGCGGGGTGTTGGCGACGGTGATGTGCCCGTGGGCGCGGGTGGCCATGAACTGCTCGGTCGCCGCGGGGATGAGGTGATCGTCCTTGGACACCAGGAACCACGAGGGAATGGTCTTCCAGGCCGGGTCGCCGGAGGTGTCCTGAAGGGCCTGAAGGGTGATCGGGTGCTGCTCGGCGGCGAGCGCGGCCGCTTCCTTCTTGCCCACGCGGTCGCTCAGGAAGAGGTCGCGGTAATGGTCGGGCTTGGTGTAGAGGTCGATGCCGGTGGTGCTCTTTCCGGTGGTGCTGTCGGTTGAGGTGAAGGGGACGGCGCTGAGGGCGGTCGGCAGGGCCGCGTTGGGGTCGTCGGTGATGTGGGTGCCGGGGAACTTCGCGGTCAGCTCCATCGCGCTCTCACCCTTGTCGGGGGCGAAGGCCGAGACGTAGACGAGCGCCTTGACATTGGTGTTTCCGGTGGCCGCGTTGGTGATGACGGATCCGCCGTAGGACTGGCCGACCAGGACGATGGGTCCCTGGATGGTCTTGAGGTAGGCGCTCAGATAGGTGGAGTCGCCGGACAGGCTGCGCAGGGCGGTGGGCGGGGCGACGACGGGGTACCCGTCGTTCTGGAGCTTCTTGATCACGCCGTCGAAGCTGCCCGGCTCGGACCAGGCTCCGTTGACGAGGACGACGGTGGGCTTCGGGGCCGAACCGCCGGAGTGGGACGGTGCGGCGGAGGCCAAAGTGGTCGCGCCGGCGGCGAGGGCGACGCTGACCGCGCTTAGGACGGCGATGCGGAACGCGCGGGGTTTGAACATGTGTGTCTCCTTGACTGACGGTGTGGTGATCGTCGGTAGGGGTCGGTGCGGAAAGAGGCGTTCCGTAGCGCTGACGCGGAACGACGGTTCGGGGTACGGCGGGTCGGCTGCCGGCCGGCGGCCTGTGGCCGGGTGTGGAGCGGGACCTCGGCGACGCCGTGGTCACACACGGGACGTGCTGTGTTCCTCCGCCCAGTCCAGGGCGTAGTCGGCGACTTCCTCCCAGCCCTGCTGGCCGACGATGAAGTGCGAGCGCCCGGCGAACTCCCGGTAGTCGGTGACTGCGGGCGACTTCCGGTAAAGGCGCCAGTTGGCCTTGTTCACCTTGGGCGGGACGATGTGGTCGGCCTCCCCGGCGATGAACAGGAGCGGGGCCCGCCGGCCGTTGCGGAAGTTGATCCTGCTGGCCGCCTTGGGGTTGAAGTTGGCGAACGCTCCCTGGAAGAGGACGCGGGCCGGTCCCGGGGCGGCGTACCGCTCGTAGTGGGCGGCCGACTCGGTCTCGCTGAGGGTGTTGGTGACGGCGTAGTGGAACTGCTCCGCCGTCAGTTGGACCGCCTTGTTCCTGTTGGCGGGGTTGCCCAGCACCGGCCAGGTCGACTTGAGCGTGGACAGCGGCAGCGGCAGGACACCCTTGACGGCTGCCGAGTCGATGACGACCCCGGCGCGGCCGAGGCCGCGGTCGAGCAGCATCTGTGTGACGGTGCCGCCGAAGGAGTGGCCCATGATGATGGGCGCGTGACCCAGTCCGCGGATGATCGTCTCGTAGTGGTCGGTCACCTCTCGGAGGCCGACCCCGGCGATGCCGGACGGGTCGCGCCGCAGGTCCTCGACCTCGCGGTCGAGGCCGGGCCAGGCCGGGGCAAGGACCCGGTAGCCACGGGTCTCGTAGTGGTGTCTCCACCCCTCCCAACTTCGTGGCGTGACCCACAGGCCGTGAATGAGCACGATCGTGCCCGCCGGGTCGCTGTCTGTGTCGCTCATGCGGATCTCCGTGCGTGTAGAGGTCGCGTTCGTTCCGGTGGCCGGCCGGCCGGTCCAGAACCGCGACCTCAGAATTCCCCGGCAGGCCCGGCGCCCGCATCTGTCGATTGACCACCGCGTCGCCGGATGCTCGGCAGCCGTTCGTCCAGCCACCGAGCGCACGCGAACTCCCGCCATGGCGGTACGGACCGGTCGCACCGTCCCCGCCGGGGGGATCGGACCGTGGCAGGCGCTTCCCTGGCGGTCCGACCGGGGAGGAACCGCGAGAAGCACGTCCCGCGGAGGGCTCTCCGCGTCGCCGCGGCCCCCGATCGGCGCCGCGTCCGCTCCCCGGAACCGGTGTCCCCGGACCCGTCCGCGGCGGGGAGACGGGAAGCACAGTCACGAGCACCGTCATTCGACCTAGGCGGTCGGACACCGCCCGCCCCGATAGTGGCGGGGTGGTCGGTTGCGTCCACACGGGCGGAGTGGGCCCGGTCCCGCCGTTCCCCGGTCGAGGGAACGGCGTGGGCGCCGCACCGTTCGCGTCATCCGCTGAGGAGTCTGATGTCGAAGATCGTTCTTGTCACCGCGGCATCCACCGGACTCGGGGCGATGACGGCGTTCGCGTTGGCGCGCGCCGGTCACACCGTCTACGCCGGATTCGGGCCCGCTGACGACGTGTTGCCCGACGACCTCACCGCGGTGGGGGATCAGGTGCTGTCACCGGACGCGCGGCTCCATCCCCTCGCGCTCGACACCGCCGATCAGCGCTCGGTCTCCGCGGCGATCGGCGAGGTCACGCGGCGCTCCGGCCGCGTCGACGCGGTGATCCACGCGCTGGGTCCCGTACCGCGCGGACCGGTGGAATCCTTCACCCCCTATCAGTTGGCGCAGATCTACGACGCGCACGTGCTGTCCAGCCAGCGGGTGAACCGTGCCGTACTGCCCGCCATGCGCGAGCGCCGGGACGGGCTGCTCATCTGGGTGGTGCCCGCCCGGGACGGCGCCGACGCGACCCCGTACCTCGCGCTGCACGCGGAGGCGGTCACGGTGATCGACCACTTGGCGGCGAGTTACGCGAAGGAGCTGGCCGGCTTCGGCATCGAGGTCTCCACCGTCACCTGCGGATCGCTCGCGGCCGGCGTCGGCCGGCACCCGGGTCTGATCCATCCCGACGACACCGAGACGTTCGCCGCCTACGACGTCCGCCATCCCGGTCTGGTGGAGAGCGTGGACACGGCCCTCGCGCGTCAGGCCGCCGACGCGGCGGACATCGCCGAGACGGCCGGCGCGATCGTGGGGCTGGTGAACGATCCGAAGGGACGGCGGGGGCGCCGCGTCACCACGGGCACACCCCCCGGGCCGGGGCATTGACGCGCCTGTGCCTCGGTGACTACTCGGCGACTACTCGGCGACTACGTGAGTGGGCGCCGCTGAACGTGGCGCTCAGGACCGGGCGGTCGGTGCTCGCACCGTCACCCGGGATTGATGGCCCGCAGGGCGGTTTCCAGGGTCGCGTCGAGGGCGGCGCGGGGTTCGTCGCCCGCGGGAAGTGCCCGGGCTATGGTGACCGCGCCGACGATGGCGGCGATCATGGCCCAGGCCTGCTTGGTCTGCTCCTCCGGCGTGCCGTGCATGGCGGGCGCCAGGATCTCGACCAGGTCGACCATCTGACGGCGGTAGGTCTCGCGGACGGAATCGCCCGCTCGTGCGACGTCGGCGCTCAGGGACGGCATCACGCAGCCGCCGGCGACATCGGTGCGGTGGTGGTCGCTGAGGTAGATGTTCAGCAGGTCGGCGAGTTGGCGGCGCCGTCCGGCGGGGTCAGGGTCGGTGATGCCGGCGAACTGCCGGCCCAGTTCGGCGCCGACGACCTCTTCGAGCAGTCCTTCCTTGCCGGCGAAGTTGGAGTAGAGCGCCCCTGAGGTGACGTTGGCCGCGGCGGCCAGTGTGTCGACCCCGACGGCGTGGAAGCCCTTCTCCTTCAGCGTGCCGGAGGCTTCCCGCAGGATCTCCGCCTTGGCGTGCACCTTGTGGTCTTTGGAGTACCTCATCCCGGTCCCTTCCGTGGCTGGCGTGCGCGTCCCGAAGACTTCCTCAGTTATAGGGTAGCGGTCGTTATATAACGAGCGCTATTCTATGGGTGTTCGGCAGTCCCGCCGGCACCACCGGGTACGAGGAAAAGGACCGCACCATGTCCGCAGTAACCGCAACATCCGCTCCCACCCAGACCGTGGACGTCGCGGGGACCCCCTTCGCCTACCGCGAGGTGGGCCCGGCCGAGGGTGTTCCGCTGGTGTTCCTGCACCACGTCACCGCGATGCTGGACGACTGGGACCCCGCCGTGGTCGACGGCCTCGCGGCCGAGCGGCGCGTCATCCTGGTCGACCTGCGCGGCGTCGGCCGCTCCGGCGGGACCACCCCCGACAACTTCGAGGCGATGGCCGCTGACACGGTCGCCTTCCTGGACGCCCTCGGCCTGGACACGGTCGACCTGCTCGGCTACTCGCTGGGCGGGATCGTCGCCCAGATCGTCGCCCAGCAGTACCCCGACCGCCTGCGCCGGATCATCCTGGCCGGCACCGCCCCGGCCGGCGCCCAGGGCCCCGCGGCTACCGGCGCGACACTTCAGGCCGCCATCCAGAAGGCGACCGAGCAGGGCAAGCACCCCAAGCACTTCCTGTTCTTCGAACCTTCACAGTCCAGCCAGGACGCCGCGAACGCCTTCCTCGGCCGGCTGGACGAGCGCGCCGCCGACGACCGCGACACGCCGGTCTCCAACGAGACCATCGGCGCCCAGTTGACCGCGCTCAGCACCTGGGAGCAGAAGACGTCACCGGCCGGCCTGGCGGAGGTGAAGCACCCCGTCCTCGTCGTCAACGGCGACAACGACACCATGTGGCCCACCGAGACCGGCACCATCCGCCTCGCCGAGTTGCTGCCCAATGCCAAGCTGGCGATCTACCCCGACGCCGGCCACGGCGGCATCTTCCAGTACCACGAGGTGTTCGTGCGGCAGGCGCTGGACTTCCTCCGCGGCTGAATCGCCCCGGCCCCCCGAACCGCCCTTGAGGCGAGGGGGCTCGCGCCCCGCCACCAA
Organism: Streptomyces sp. NBC_01190; assembly: GCF_045039895.1. Classification (NCBI taxonomy): domain Bacteria; kingdom Bacillati; phylum Actinomycetota; class Actinomycetes; order Kitasatosporales; family Streptomycetaceae; genus Streptomyces; species Streptomyces sp. NBC_01190. The sequence goes on along the minus strand of NZ_CP108580.1, from coordinate 5,776,385 downwards.
TAAGGCCGATATGCCGATATGCCGATATGCCGATAGGTGGTCGAACCAGCCGCGCCCCGGCGGTCCGGCCACCGGCGGCTCCCCGCCGGTGCGAACGGGAGTCGGTGCCAGGACGGCACCCTGCCAACGGGCCCTCAACACTCAGGTAGCCCTGGACCGAGCCGCCGGCATGGGCGCTCACGTCCGGTGGCCGCGGTGGCGCCGGCGCCTCGCCGCGGAGATCTCGCCGGCGACGGGGAGCCAGTAGTAGACGATGAAAGCGCCGATCATGGCCACGCCGAGCACCGGAATCAGGGCGCCGAGCAGGGTTCCGGCGGCGAGCCAGACCAGGGCGAGCCGGAAGCGCCGGCTGACGGCTCGCACACCGGCCGCGTCGATGGTGTCGGTGAGCAGCCAGCGATCGCGGCGGACCCACCACCAGATGGCGTTGAACAGCACGGCCAGGAGTTCGAAGGCGGCGCCGTGCAGGACGACCGCCGTGCGCCGCCCTTGTCCGTCCCGGAACGCCTCGGCCAGCACGGAGGCGGCGAACGGCAGGAACGCGATGTCCATCAGCACCAGGGTGTTGAGGAAGAGCACCACGCGGTCGGCGCTGCGGATGTGGTCGAACATGATGTGGTGGTTGGCCCACACCTGCCCGATCAGCAGGAAGGTGAGGACGTAGGCCAGGTAGGACGGCCAGAGCTTGCCGAGGCCGTCCAGCAGGTGGCGGGTGTCATGCGGCGGCCGGATCTCCAGGACGAGCAGGGTGATGGAGATGGCGATCACCCCGTCGCTGAACGCGACCACCCGGGAGGGGTCGCGCTGCGCGCCGAACGACGTCGCCCTGCCCGCCGGCCCGCCCGGTTCATGAACAGGTTCTGTCATCGCCCCAGCCTCAGGCACCGCATGCTCCCGCCCGCGCAACCGGGCAGCGTTTCCCCGCAGACCGTCGCGGGCGGTCCCGTACGGGTTTGCCGGGCGGCCGGCGCTGCCCACGGATCGCGGCGGGCGCACGGAGCCGCGCGCGGCGCGGACCGACGGAGCGGGCCGAGCGGCAGACGGGACGCGGCTCCGCCGGGAAAGTCCCGACGGGCCCGCTGTTACGGTGGCTTGCATGGAACAGCGGGACGCCGCAGGCGGCGGTATCACCACCGCGACGTCGGACCTCGACCCGAAGCCGGGCCTCGACCCGGAGTCCGCCGCGTGGGTGGCGGCGCTGAGCGACGCCTCCGCCCGGACCCGCGAGGAGGCGTACGGGCGCCTGCACGCCGTACTGCTGCGCATCGCCAGGAGCGAGCTGCGCCGCCGGGGCTCCGACCCGCGGATCACCGGCCCGGAGGTGGATGACCTGGCCCACCAGGCGGCCGCCGACGCGCTGCTCGCCGTCACCCGCAAGCTGACGGACTTCCGGGGGGACAGCCGCTTCACCACCTGGGCCTACCGCTTCGTGATCCTGGAGGTCTCGGCCAAGCTGGGCCGCCACTTCTGGCGCGGACCGACCCAGGCGCTGGCCGCCGAGGACTGGGACCGGCTGCCCGACCGCCTCGGCCTGGACCCGGCCCACGAGTCGCAGTGGCGCGAGCTGGTCCACGCCTTCCGGCAGGCGGTGGACGACGTGCTCACCGAGCACCAGCGCAAGGTCTTCGTCGCCGTGGTGCTCGACGGGATCCCGCTGGACGCCCTGGTGGTGCGGTGGAACACCAACCGCAACGCGATCTACAAAACCGTCTTCGACGCGCGGCGTAAGGTGCGGGCCCGACTCGTCGCCAATGGACACCTGGACCGGAAGGCAGCGGACACGTGAACGAGTCAACGGCACGGATCGAGCAGTTCCTGCACACCGATCCCCGCGATGTGGGCTGCGACCGGGCCATGGAGATGCTGCACATCTACGTCGACCTGGTCGCGGCCGACGACGGCGCACCGGCACGCTACCCCGGCATGGCGGCCCACCTGCGCGCCTGCGGCCCCTGCGCGCAGGACTTCGAGGGCCTGCTGGCCGCGGTGACCGGCTGAGGCGTCGCGGGCCCGTGACACCAGGTTGGACATATGTCGCATCCGGCTTCGCACCCCCCCTCCCCCCTGACCGAGCCGAACTCTCGACCGATCCGTACGCCCTCTGCACCCGGCTGCGCGACGCGGGCCCGGTGCACCGCGTCAACGGGACCGACGGGTCGCCGGCAACGCCGCCCTCGCCCTCCTCGGCCACCCCGATCAGCTCAGCGCCTTGCGGGCGGATCCCGCCCTGCTGAGCGATGCCGTCGAGGAACTCGCCCGCTACGACGGACCCGTGACGCTCGCCATCCGCCGCTTCCCCATCGAGGACCTGGTCATCGGAGGGGTCACCATCCCCGCGGGCGATACGGTCCTGCTGTCGCTGGCGGCGGCGCACCGGGACCCGTCCCGGCTACCCGACCCCGACCGGCTCGACATCGCCCGCGACGCGAGCGGGCACCTGGCGCTCGGCCACGGCATCCACTACTGCCTGGGCGCACCGCTGGCCCGCGTGGAGACCCGCATCGCACGGGCCGCCCTGCTGGACCGCTTCCCTCGACTCGCCCTCGACCAGGCCCCCGACACCCTGCGATGGCGGCCGTCGATGCGCTCCCGGGATCTGCTGAGTCTCCCGGTGCGCTACTGACCGGTGCGCTACTGACCGGCTCGCGTGGGCCGGCCGGGACGCCTCCGAGGACCTCGGAAACGGGCGGGGCCCGTCCGCGCTGTTCGCGCGGACGGGCCCCTTTCGAGCGCTGGGCAGGCCTTGCACCTGCATCTCCCCGCAGGAAGCGGGGTATCTTTCCTTGGACGACCAACGCACCGCCGTACAGGCCGAGTTGGCCCGAGCGGCTCAAGATCCACTGTACCGCATGAGCGCCCAGGAAGCCGACCGGCACACAGCCCCTCGCCGACGCGGGAGCACGCCGGGCCGCGCGATGACCGCTCCCGCCGTCACAAACAGTGCCCGGTGCCCGCTCCGGTGCCGGAAAGAACCGATGATTGTTGCCGCGTTGGGGAATGCCTGGTAGGACTGTTGCGCGCCGTCACCGTCACATGTTCGATACCGCGGGGGTTCATGTGGTCGCCACGGCCGTCACCTCTTCGCCGCGGCGACGCCCGGGTGCTCCGGGCCCCGCCAGGCGGCGGCTTCCCACCATTGCCAGGCGGGCCGGCCAGCACGGGCTGGTGCTGGCCGCTGTCGCCGTGACCGTCCTGCTGTGTGCGACCGCGCTGGCCGCGCTCGCGGCGCTCGCGGGCAGTTCGGTGCAGGCCGGGGCCGTACGGCGGCTGGCCGCCGACCCCGACGCGCAGGTGACCGTCAGCGCGTCCTTCCGGGCCGGCGGGATGGCCGACGCCGACCGGGCGGTACGGGCGGCCGGCGACCGGGTGTTCGCCGCGGTGCCGCACCGGACCTCCGTGGGGCTGCTGGGCACCTCGCCGGTCTCGGTGACGGGGATCGACGGGGCCGCGGGGCCGCCGCGCGGTCCCGGGGGCAGCGGGCTGCACCCGGTCGCGGTGCAGGAGGCGGGCCGGTTCGGGCGGTTGGTCGCCGGGCGGTGGCCCGCCGGCACGGCCGACGCCCCGCCCGGCGCGTTCACCGCGCTGCCCGACGTCCGGGTCGCCACCGGGTCCACCGCCCCGGTCGACGCGGCGGTGCCCGACGCGCTGGCCAAGCGCCTGGGCGTCACCGCCGGTGCCAGTCTCCAAGTGAAGGACGCCTTCAGCCGACCCATGACCCTGCGGATCACCGGCGTCTTCCGGGCGACCGGTGCCACCGGCTTCTGGCCCGCGATGGCCGCCGAACCGGCCCAGGGGGAGAACGCCGGACAGGACCTGCTGGTGGTCCCGCCGTCGGCGCTCAACGGCAGCGCCGTCCTGAACGGGAATCTGACCGCCCACTGGAGCGTGCGGCCCGACCTCTCCCGGCTCGACGCGGGCAGCCTCGCCGGGCTGCGCGACCGGCTGCGTGCTTTCTCCGGCAGCGAGAGCCGCGTGTCGGTGTTCCGCGGGCGGCAGCCGTCACTCGACGACGTGACGGTGGTCTCCGGTCTGCCGGGCGCGATCGACGACCTGACGGTGCCGATGGTGGCGGCCCGCTCCTCGCTGTACCTGCCGAGCGTGATGCTGGCGGTCCTCGCGCTGGCCACTTTGGTGCTGGCCGCGCGCCAGTTGACCCTTCGCCGGCGCGATGAGCTGGCCCTCCAGCAGGCCAGGGGCGCCGGCACCCCGCGGCTGCTGCGTGGCGCGGCGGCCGAGTGGGCGCTCACCGGTGTCCCGGCCGCCGTCGTCGCGCCCTTCCTGGCCGGGCTGCTGCACCCCGGCAGCCGGGGGGTCGGCGCGTGGGCGGCGGTGGGTCTGACCCTGCTGGTGCACGCGGCGGCGGTGCTGCTGCCGGTACTGCCGTCCGCCCGGTCGCGGCCGGGCCGCGGCGCGCGGACCGCCGCCGCGGGGCGGCTGGGCGCCGACCTGGCGCTGCTGGCCGTCGCGGTGCTGGGATATCTGGAACTTCGGCGGCACCACTCACTGATCGGCGCGGTGGGCGACGGCGGCGCGGCCGTGGACCCGGTGCTGGTGCTGGTGCCGGCCCTGGTGGCCGGCGCCGCCGCGCTCCTGCTGCTGCGGCTGCTGCCGCTGACCTCGCTGCTGCTGGACGCGTCCGGCCGGCGCGGCCGGGGGCTGGTCCTGGCGCTGGCCGGCTGGCAGTTGAGCCGGCGGGCCGCGCGCGACGCCGGACCGGTGGTGCTGATGTGCCTGGCCGTGTCGGTGAGCGCCTTCGCCACCACCGCGCTGGCCTGCCTGGGCGGACTGGCCTCAGAACAGGCCGCGTTCACCGTCGGCGCGGACGCGCGGATCTACCCGTCCGCGGACGACGGCTACCCCTCCTCCGTACTGGAGGGCGCCTATCGCGCGCTGCCCGCGGTGACCGCCGTGGCACCGGTGACGCAGTCGACGGTGAACCTGCCGGGCGGCGCCACCGAAGGCATGGTCGGCACGATCGGCGGGCCCGCCCCCCGTACCCCGTCACCGGTCGTCTTCGGGATACCGCTCCCCGGCCGTCCGACCGCGCTGCTGCTGGACGAGCGGCTGCGGAGCGACGGCGGCGGCGCGGCGCCGAGCCTGGAACTGACCGTGCAGGACGCGGCCGGTCTGGACAGCACCGTGGCGGCCCCGCTGCCCGCCGCGGACGGAGCCAGGCACACCGTGGTGGTCCCGCTCGACGTGGCGCTGAGCGGCGGCCACCCGCGGGCGTATCCGCTGACGGTGACCGCCGTGGAGGTCCTGCCGCAGCCGAACGTGCGTCCCGCGCGGCTCGACCTGGAACTGCTCCGGGTCGGCGCGCGCGGCGCCGCGGACACCTGGGTCGCCCCGCTGCCCGCCGGGCAGGCCTGGGCCGACGGTACGGTGCACGCCGCCGACGCCACCGCGGGCGCATGTGCGGGAAGGCTGGCCGGCACCTACCGGCCCGGCGTGCCCGGGGTGTGCTCGATCCAGCCCGGCGGCTCCGAGGTGCTCCGGACCACCATCAGCACCGGTGCCCGGGCCGCCCAGAGCGCCGGAAGCATCCTCGCGGGCCTGCCCGCCGACGACTTCGTCACCGAGTCCGGCACCCGCGTGCGGCTGGTGGCGGGCCCGGCCGGCGCGCCGGCGCCGCTTCCGGTGCGCGCCGACGCCGCGGCGCTGCGCGACGCCCGGCTGAGCGTGGGCGGCACCACCACCCTGGATCTGGGCGGCGGCCGCCGGGTCACCGCCAAGGTCGTGGGCCGCGTCGACGCGCTGCCCGGACTGGGGCGCGGACAGGGGCATCTGATCGCCGATCAGCGTCAACTCGCCACCGCGATGACGCTAGCCGGCGCCGACCGGAAGGATCCCGCGTTCTGGTGGCTGAGCAGCGGCGACAGCGCGCGCACGGCCGCCGCCGTCGAGGCGCGGCCCGCGCTGGGCCGCGTCACCACGACGGCGGGCACCGCCGCGTCGCTGCGGGCCGATCCGTTCCGCGCCGGGCTGCGCCGGGCGCTGGAACTGGTCCGGTATCTGGCCCCCGGTTTCGCGGTCATCGCCTTCACCGTGCACGCGGTGGTCTCCACCCGGCAGCGCCGCACGGAGTTCGCCCTGCTGCGGGCGATCGGCGTCCGTAGTGAGAGCCTGTCCGCGCTGCTGGGCGCCGAGCAGCTTAGTCTGGCGCTGTTCGCGGTGGTCCCGGGCGCGCTGATGGGCATGGCCCTGGCCTCGGCGGTGCTGCCGCTGGTCACCGTGGACGACAGCGGACACGCCCCCTATCCGCCACTGCCGCTGGTCATGCCCTGGGGCACGGTGGCGCTGACCGCGGTGGCGACCGCGCTGGCCATCAGCGCGGTCGTCCTGGCGCTGGCCCGGCTGCTGGCCCGGGTGGATCTGGTACGGGTGCTGCGAGCGGGGGAAGACCGTTGAGCCGGAGGACCGGACACGACCGGAAAGCGCGGGCCGGCGGCGGATCGCCGCGACCCGTCCGCACGGGCGCGGCGCTGACGGCGCGGCTGATCCGCAAGGAGACCCGCGGCGACCTGCCGCTGCTGGCCTGCCTGGCGGCGCTGGTCCTGGCGCTGACGGCGCTGTGCGCCTGGGCGCCCGCCCTCGCGGGCCGCCAGGAGGACCGGGCCCTGCGGCAGCGCGTCGACGCCGCGCAGGCCCAGGCGCCGCTGATCAGCGTGAGCACCACATCGGAGGTCTTCGACACCGATCCGCCCGCCGTGGACATGGCCACCCTGCTCGGCGCCGGCCGCGCCCTCACCGGCCGGCTCGGCAGCCCGGCCGCGCGGCGCCTGGTCTCCGCCGGCGGCGGCAGCTACGACTACAACCAGGCGGCCGTGACCGCGCCGCCGCCACCAGGGCCCGCGAACACCATCCCCAAGCTGGCGATCAGCTATCTGCCCGCCGCGCGGGCCCATCTGCGCTACGTCAGCGGCCACGCGCCCGCCGACCGCACACCGCCGGGCAGCGCGCCCCAGATCGGGTTGTCGCGGGCCACCGCGAGGGCGCTGGGCGTTCGGGCCGGCAGCCGGCTGACCCTCGAGTTCGCCAGGACGCCCGAGGTGCAGAGCCAGCCGCCGCACGCCGGGCTGCTGGTCAGCGGGATCTACCGCACCACGGCCGCGGCCGACGACTTCTGGGTCGGCCGGGAGACGTTGGATCAGCCGTCGCGCTACCCGCAGGAGCGCTCGGCCGGCACGGTGCTCGCCGTCCGCGGGCTGGTCGGCCTCGACGCCGCGGACGTGCTGGCCGGCGCCGGGGTGAGCGGCCCGCGGGTGACCTGGCAGTTGCGCGCCGAGCTGCCCGGGGCGTCGCTCGACCAGGCCCGCGCGCTGACCGGGCCGCTGTCCCATTACAGCGCGGACCTCAGCGCCGCTCTGTGCCAGGGGAGCGACTACGTCACCGGCGACGTCGCCTGCCAGGTCGGCGGCCAGGCCACCGGGTCACTGCTGCTGGCCGACTCCCTGACGCCGCTGCTCACCGCGTTCACCGCTCAGGACCATCAGGCCAGGGCGCTGGCGGCGTTCGCCGTCGACGCGCTGGCCGCGGTCGCGCTGGCCACCACCGCCGTCGCGGTACGGCTGCTGCTGCGCCGGCGGCAGGCGCACCTGCGGTTGCAGCGGGCGCGGGGCGCGTCCACCGCGCGGCTGGTGCTGCTGCGCTGCGCCGTGGCCTGGCCGGTGGTGCTGGTCGCCGCCGTGCTCGGCTGGGCGGCGGGACGGGCCCTCGCCCCCACCGGCACGTCCGGCTCGCCGCGGCCGGTGCCCGCCGCCGGCGCCACCGCGGTGGTGGCGCTGACGGTGGTGCTGATGACCTGGCTCGCGGTCCGCGAACCGCGCCGGCCCGGCCGGCCGCGACGCTCGCGCCGGAACACCGCCGTCGGCCGGCGCGTGGTCCTGGAGGTGACGGTGCTGCTCGCGGCGGCGGGGGGCGTGGCCGCGCTGCGCTCGCAGGGCCCCGACGGGATTCTGGGCGCGGTGCCGGTGCTGGTGGCGCTGGCCGTCGTCCTGGTCCTGCTGCGGATCTACCCGCTGGCGCTGCGCCTGGTGCTGCGGCGGACCCGGCGCGGCCGGGGGGCGGTGGCCTTCATCGGGGCGGCCCGGGCCGCCCACGACGCCCCGGCGACCGGGCTGGCCCTCTTCGTCCTGGTGCTGACCCTGGGCACGGCGGTGTTCGGCGGCCTTGTGCAGCGGACGATCGACGAAGGCCTCGCGGCGGGGGCGGCCTGGACCGCGGGCGCCGACGCGAGCGCGACCGTGGCCGGGACGGTGAGCGTGCCCGGGACAGGGACGGCCGACGGGACCTCCGGCGGTACGGGCGCCGCCGGCGGTACGGGTGCCACCGGTTCGGGCGCCGCCGCCGGGAGCGATACCGCCGCCCCCGGGATACGGACCGCCCTCCAGCATCTGCGCGCCCTCGACCTGGTGGGACAGACCGACGGCGCGGTGATCTCCTCGGTCGCGGTGATCACCCTGGATCCCCGGCAACTGGCCGCCATCGCCCCGAAGTCGCCGCTGGCCGGCGCCCTGCTGTCCGGGCTGGCCACCCCGCCGGGGGCCCGGGTCGACGCGAGCGTCCCGCTGCCCTCCTTCCTCTCCCCCGGCCTGCGGGCGAGCGAGCGCACCGGCGGCTTCACCGCCACCGTTCTGACCCACGGCCGGCCGCCGGTGGACCTGACCCTCAAGCCGGTCCGCACCCTCACCACCGCCGAACTGCACGACCCCCTCCTCGGGCCGGTCACCGCGCGGATCGCCGCCGGGACGCCGATGCTGATCACCACCGCGGCCGCCGAGCACCTGCTGCCCCAGCAGTCCTCGGGAAGCACCGTGCTGCTCCTCAAGGGCGATGCCTCCCGGGGAGCCGTCGGCGCCGGGCCCGCGGCCCTGCGGTCGGCGGCGGCCGGGGCGCTCGGGCCGCTGGCCCGGATCCGCGTCCGCTCACAAACGCTGAGCGCCCTGCGCGCGGACGGCCTGACGCGGGGAGTCGGCACGATCTACACCGCCGGCTCGATCGTGGCCGCGCTGTCCGGCCTGCTCGCGCTCGCCCTGGAGCTGACCCTCACCTCCCACGAGCGCGGCCGCACCACCTCGTTCCTGCGCACGCTCGGGCTCGGCGGCAAGGAAGCGGGGGCGGTGCACTTCCTGCAACTGCTGCCGCTCGCGGTGGCCTCGGCGGCGGGCGGCACACTGCTCGGGCTGCTCGAACCGCGGCTCATGGCGCGGACACTGGGCCTGCGGCAGTTCACCGGCGGTCCGGCCGAACCGGCGCTGCGGACCGACTACTCGCTGACGCTCGCCCTCGTCGCCGGCGTGACCGCGCTGATCCTGGCCGCCGCGGCCACCGAGACGGTCCTCGCCCGCCGGCGCCGGCTGGGGGCCGTCCTGCGGCTGGACTGAACGGCCGGTGACGCGGCGGCTGCCCGGGCCTGCGGCGGCGACCGGACGGACCGCTTACCGTGTGCCCTCGCCCTGCCCGCCGCCGCTCACCGCGTCACCGGCATCCGCGGGGGTTTCGGCACTCGCGGGATTGTCGGCACCGTCATCGCTGTCAGGGTTGTCAGCGCTGTCAGCGTGCGCGGGGTGCTCGGCATCGTCAGCGGCGGACTTCGCCCGGCGCGCCGCCTCGTCGGGCCATACGCCGATGTGGTCGGTCTCCAGGGCCAGCCGCACCCGTTTGCGCAGGTGCAGGCGCTCGGTGAACTCGGACGGCAGTTGCAGCCGGCCGCTGGCGTCCAGTACGGCGTACTCCTCGGCGGTGAGCACGTCGACGCCGTCCTCGCCGGTGGCGACCCGGCGCAGCACCTCGGTCGAGGTGCGGCCGTTGCGGATCCGTACGGTCCGCTGGACCTGCTCGGACACCAGCGCGTCGTGGGTGACCACGATCACGGTGACGCCCAGGTCCTCGTTGGCCCGGCGCAGGGCGGCGAAGACCTCGTCGCTGGTGGCGGTGTCGAGTTCGCCGGTGGGCTCGTCGGCGAACAGCACCCGGGGCTCGTTGGCGTTGGCGACGGCGACGGCGACCCGCTGCTGCTCACCGCCGGAGAGGGTGTCGGGGGTGCGGTCCCGGCAGTGGCCGACGGACAGCAGGTCGAGCAGTTCCTCGGCCCGGGCCCGGCGCTGGGAGCGCCTGATCCCGGTGTACGTCATCGGAAGCATCACGTTCTCGGCCGCCGAGAGGTAGGGCAGCAGGTTGCGTGAGGTCTGCTGCCAGACGAAGCCCACAGTCGCGCGCCGGTAGCCGAGCCGCTCGCGGCGCTTCATCGTGAGCAGGTCGTGGCCGGCCACCTCGGCGGCGCCCGCGGTCGGCACGTCCTGGCCGGAGAGGATGCCCAGCAGGGTGGACTTGCCGGAGCCGGAGGCCCCGATCACCGCGATCATCTCGCCCTGCGCCACGGTCAGGTCGAGGCCCTGGAGGGCCTGCACCTCCACGCCCTCGGTCTGGTAGATCCGCACCAGGTTCTCGCAGACGACCAGCCCGTCCTCCCGTCGCGGCGCGGCGGCCGCCACGGCCCGCCGGCGCAGCTCCGCCAGGTCCGGTCCCCCGCCCCCCGGCTCATCGTGCGCTGCCACGCGGTCCCCCCGGAAGGCTGAAGTCTGCGGATCACCCGCTCGGCCAGCCGCCAGCGTAATGCGGAAGCCCGTCCGGGGAACAGGATCCGCCCGGCAGCCGCCGCCCGGGCCCGCCGGCTTGGTAGGGACTGTGGGTATTCTCCAGGTATGGATGGTCTTCTGGTGGGCGGGGCGCCTCCGGACTCCGAGCTGGTGCGGGCCGCGCACGCGGGCGACGCCGACTGTCTCGGGCTGCTCCTCGCCAGGCACCGGGCGGGTATGCACGCGGTGGCGCTGGCGCTGCTGGGGCAGAGCCAGGACGCCGAGGACGCGGTGCAGGAGGCGGTGCTCATCGCCCTGCGCCGGATCGGGGACGTACGGGATCCGCACGCGGTCGGTCCGTGGCTGCGGATGGTGGTGCGCAATGTGTGCCGGGCCCAGTTGCGCAAGATGTCGGCGGTTCCGCTGGCCGAACCCGCGACGGCCGGCGCGGTGGACCGGGCGGGCGGTCCGCCGGACCCGGCGGAGGTCGTCGAGCGGCACGCGTTGCGGGACTGGGTCTGGAGCGCGCTGGAGGACCTCTCCCCTGGCCTGCGACTGGTGACGATGCTGCGGTACTTCACCGACGTCACGGCCTACGAGGACATCGCGGCGCTGTGCGGCACCCCGGTCGGCACCGTGCGCAGCCGGCTCAGCCAGGCGCGGGCGAAGCTGGCCGGCGCGCTGCTGGACTCGGCCGACCGGGTGCACGACGACGCCGCCGCGCTGAACGCGCTGCACCGCGGGGTGGCCGAGGAGACCCTGGTGTCCGCGCGCCGCGGCGAACTCGCCGCCGCGCTGTCCGACCGGTGGTCACCGCGGGCGGAGGTGACTTGGCCGACCGGCAAACGCACCGGCATCGACTACCTTCCCGGCGCGTTCGACCGTGACATGTCCGCCGGTGTACGCCACGAACTGCTGAACGTGGTGGCCGGCCGCGAGGTGGTCATCTGGGAGGCCGCCCTGCTCAGCCCGCCGGAGAACCCGTTCCACTGCCCGCCCGGCGTCGTATGGGTGCATTTCCTGGACCAGGGCCGGGTCAGCAGGCTGCGCCTCCACCACCCGCGCCGCCGCTGAACCGGGTCCGGCGGACCGATCAGGCGGACCGACCGGGGGGCGCGACCGGGGAGAGCGACCGGGGGCGCGATCGAACTTTCCCGGCTCCCATCGCATCTTGCGGGTATGAAACCAACAACCGCGGTCCCTGGCGCCGGGTGGCCCCCCGGCGCCGCCCCGGGCGAGGCGCGGACCGTCGTCGTCGACGGCGTACGGCAGGTCTACCGCCTCGCGGGTGCGGGACCGGTGTGTCTCGTGCACTCCGGCGGCCCCGGCGTGCACCCGCGCTACCTGCGGATACCCGGGCTGGAGGACGGGCTGACGCTGGTGTACCTGGACCCGGTCGGTACCGGCGACAGCGACCCGCTGCCGGACGGGGACTACTCCGTGGCCCGGTACGCGCGCTTCGCGGCGGCGGTGCTCGACGACCTCGGCGCCTCCACCGGGTACTTCCTCGGCCACTCGCACGGCGGCTTCGTCGCCCTCCAGTTCGGCCTCGACCATCCCGACCGGCTCGACGGGCTGATCCTCTACGACACCGCGCCCGCGCACGGGCGGGCCGAGCGGGAGGCCGCGAGCGACGCGATGGCGTCCTTCGTACGGCGCTGGGCGGACCGGCCCGAAGCGGTCGAGGCCGGCCGGATGTGGGACGCGGTCAATCTGTCCCGGACGATGGAGATCACCGACGACGCGTCGTTCCGGCGCTACCTCAACGGCATCCTGCCCGCCTACTTCGCCGACTACCGCACAACGGTGGAACGGGTGGGCGAGCTCTCCTTGGATGTCACCCGCGACCCGAACAGGCGCCCGGCCGACTGGGACGTACGGGATCGGCTCGGCGCGATCGACGTGCCGGCGCTGCTGATCGTCGGGACCCACGACTTCATCTGCCCGCCCCGGCTGGCGTACGAGATGCACGCCGGACTGCCGGACGCGCGCCTGTGCGAGCTGCGGGACAGCGGCCACTTCGGGCACATCGAGCAGCCGGACGAGTTCGTGGCCGCCGTGCTGGACCTCATCCACAACCGCGAGAAAGGGAACCCGGAATGAAGACCACCGTGCCGGTCGGCCTGGCCGAGCAGACCGAGATCAGGGCGTACGCCGACTTCGTGACCGGCGCGCCCGCGCCCGTACGGGAGGAGCTGGGGGTCGGCTCGCGCCAGGTCGGCTCCGCGCTCGCGCTGGCGATCCGCGCGGACCCCAGCCACTTCTTCAACCGGGCCGGCGGGTTCGGCGCGGGCGAGCCGATCACCGCGGACGCCCTGGCGGAGGTCTGCGACTTCTACCGCGAGCGGGGTGTGCCGCAGGGCGCGTTCATGGTCGCGCCGCCGCTGCTGCCGCCGGACTGGGCCTCGATCGCCGCGAAGCTGAACCTGACCGGCGGTGGCCGTTACGCCAAACTGGGCTGCGCGACAGAGACCGTGCTGTCGGCGGCCGACGGCGTCGCGGCGCTCGGCCCCGGGCTGCGCGTCGGTCCGGTCGAGCGGGACCAGGCGACCAAGTGGGCCACCGTCATGATGACCACCTTCGGTTTCGCCCTGCCCGGCATGATCGACATGGCCGCGTCGTCCGTGGGCAGGCCGAACTGGCGGCAGTACGCCGTCTGGGAGGAGAACCGGATCATCGCGGTCGGGAGCGTCTTCCTCAACGGGGACTGCGCCGACATGTTCGGCGGCGCGACGCTCCCGGAGAGCCGCGGCCGCGGCGCCCAGTCGGCGCTGCTCACCGCCCGGGCCAGGGCGGCCCGAGCCGCCGGCTGCCGATGGCTCGTCGCCGAGACCGGCGCGGAAGGCCCCGGCGACCACAACACCTCCCTGCACAACATGATGCGCGCCGGCTTCGAGCCGCTGTACGAGCGGACCTCCTGGCTCTGGCGCGGGTAGCGGGGCGGGAAATCGCGGCTCCCGCACCGGCGCGGGCCGTCGGCGGACGGCCGGGAGCGGACCGGGACGGCCCTGCCCGCCGACGGGCCCAAGGGCCCGGGGCGGGCCCGCGCCCCGGCCCGGGGCTACCCGTGGGGTGTGTCCGTGGTGATGGTGACGGATTTGGCGGCGCGCTGGGTGAATTCCGCGAGATCTTCCGGGAGCGGGGCGTCGGTGACGACCGAGACGGATCTGCCCATGGAGTCGGTCGCTTCGCCGAGGAGGTCGCCGCGGCGGCGGGTGACGACCACGGCGCAGGTCCGCGCCGCGGCGTCGGGGCCGGCCGGCTGAACGGACGGCCAGTTCGCGTCGTCTTCCACCCACGACACGGGCACCCCGGGCGCTTCGACGTCGCCAAGCACGCCGTGGGTGTGGTCGAGGTAGAGCTGTTCGGCGCGCCGTACCGGCCGGCCCACGGTCGGGCGGCGGCCGAGGGCGAGGTCGACCACGGCGGGTTCCAGCGGAGTGCCGAGCGCGAGGTGCCACAGGCGGGTGATGGCGTCCCCCGGGAGCCGGGCGGCGATCTCCATCAGGACGACGCGGTCGCCGGCGAGCCGGTATTCGGCGTGGGTGATGCCGGAGCCGAAGCCGACCGCCGCCAGCAGGTCGGTGTTCGCGGACAGCAGGGCCCGCTCGTCACGGGGGTCGAGATCGGCGGCGGGTGACATGTGCCCGGTCTCGGTGAAGAAGCGTGTGTCGTGCTCGTTGGTACGTTTCGCGGTGATCCCGGCCCAGACGATCCGGCCCTCGTGGACCAGTGACTCCACCGAGAACTCGGGGCCGGAGATCCGTTCCTCCAGCAGAAGCGCCTCGTCGGCGGGGTAGTCGGGCAGATGGCGCCGCAGGGCGGACAGGTCCGCGATGTGCTGGACACCGGAACTGCACATCCGGCCGGTCGGTTTGAGTACCGCCGGAAAGGTGTGCCAGAACTCCTCGTCCGGCGCGGTGTCGGCGGTCAGCTCCGTCCAGCGGGGCGCGAGAAAGGGCGCGGCCCGCCGTTGCCGGTTCTTGTCCCGGCAGATCCGGGCCGCCTCGGCTCCCGGCCCCGGCAGCCCGAAGCGCTCGGCGAGCACACCGGCCGTCTCGACGAAGGACTCACCGCAGGCGAGGACGCCCCGGAGCGCGTATCGGTCGAGCAGCGGGCCGAGGGCCGCGAGCGTGGCGTCCACCCCGTAGTCGTCGATGTGCGCCGCGTCCGGGGCGGCCGCCGCGGGATGTCCGGCGCGGCGGTGGTGGGCGAGTTCGTCCGGGGGTGTCGCGGGTCCGAACACCAGCAGCGGAGCGAGGTGTCGCCGCCGGGCCTCCTCCACCAGGCCCATGTGCCGGGCGACGGCGGCGAGATCGGTGAGGATGAGCAGGGCGGGGGCGCGCTGCGGCTCCCCGGTCGGGTCGGGTCGCGCTGCGGGGATCACGTCATTGGCTGCGGGCGGCATCTTCGGTTCGCTCCCGGTCGTCGGTCGAGGGGGTGATTGGGGTGAGCGGGGTGAGCGGGGTGATGGGGGGGACGGCTGGGGGGACGGGGATACGTGTGCCGGGCCGGTCCGCGTCCGCGCCCGGCTCCGGGTCCTGCGGTCCAGCAGGAAGTAGCCGAGGGCGGTCACGACGCCCGCGGCCCCGCAGCCGGTCCAGAGCACGGTGGCGCCGGCCCGGCCGAGGACCAGGCTGCCCAGGGCGGGACCGGCGAAGGCGGCGGTGGAGAAGGACAACGTGTAGAGGCCGAGGTATCGGCCCCGGGCCTGGGGCGGCGACAGTTCGGTGGCCAGCGCCATCGCCGCCGGAGCGCAGAGGATCTCGCCGACCGTCCAGACCGCGACGGTGGCGGCGTACACGACGACCGTGCCGGCCACGCCCGCCAGCGCGAAGCCGCCCCCGGTGAGCAGGGCGCCGACGGCGAGCAGCACGGCCCGGTCACGGCCGCCGAACCAGCGGGTGAGCGGCAGTTGGAGCAGCACGATCACGGCGCCGTTGACGCCGATGACCCAGCCGTACTGCTGGGCGGAGAATCCGGCGCGGTTCATGGTCAGCGGCAGCGTGCTGGTCGCCTGCTGGTACACGAGGTAGAGGAGAACGGTCAGGGCGACCAGTACGGCGAAGACGCCGCGGCCTCCTCGGCCGCGGACCGGTGTGCGGTCGGACCGGCCGACGGGTGCGGCGGGCTCGGCTGGCTCGGCTGGCTGGGCAGGTCCGGCGCGGCCGGCGCGCTCAGCCGGATCGGCGCGCTCAGCCGGTTCGCCGGGTTCGGCGCCCGAGTACCCCCCGCCGCCGTCGGACTTGTCAGCGCCGACGGCCGGCCGGGCCGCACCGGGCCGGCTCTCGGGGATCCGGTACCAGACGACGGCCGCGCAGGCCGCCGTGGTCGCCGCGTCCCCGACGAACAGCGCCAGATAGCCGTGCCGGGCCATCGCGCCGGCCACGACGGCCGACAGCGCGAAGCCGATGTTGATGGCCCAGTAGTTCAGCGCGAACGCGCGGGCACGCGATGCCTCGGGGACGGTGTCGGCGAGCAGCGCGGCGACCGCGGGCCTGGCGAGGTTGCCGGTGAGCCCGACCATGAAGGTCAGCACGGCGATCGGGACGGAGCCGTCGGCCAGCCCGAGCGCCACCGTGCAGACCGCCGCCGCGAGGTTGCCCCACAGGAGGGTGGGCCGGCGCCCGATCCTGTCGGCCGACTGGCCGCCGAGCAGATCGGCCCCCATGGCGCCCAGTCCGTACAGCGAGACCACCAGGCCGACGTATGAGGTCGAGTGGCCGCGGTCCGAGGTGAGATAGAGCGCGAGGAACGGCGCGACGAAACCGCCGCACCGGTTCACCAGGGTGACCGTCCACAGCCACCAGAAGACGGGCGGCAGCGGCGGGTTGACCGGTGGCGACGGCCGGGCCGGCGCTCCGCCCGGCCGTGGGCGTAATGACTTCATGTCTGGGTCGGGGCCTTTCCGCGAGGCACACATGCGGACCGCGGGTGCCGGTCAGGCCGCCGGGCGCCTTCCCCACGCCTGGAAGAGCGTGGCGTGCACGACGTTCGTCCCCGGGTCGTCGAGGTGCTCGCGCAACCGCGCGATCAGGTCGGTCAGTTCGCCGTCCGAGACCATCCCCTGGCCGACCAGCGCGGCGCGGCACTGCTCGGCGCGGTCGGCCATCAGCATCTGATAGGGGTCGCCCTGGCCGAACACCTTGGTGTGCGCGCGGACCTGGACGTCCGTGAAGCCGGACGCCCGCAGCATGGCCGGCAGTTTGCGCCCGATGCGGACGTCCATACCGTTGCGCCGCCACAACTCCTCGACCAGGGCCACGACCCGGTCCCAGGCCGGATGGGCGGGAGCGCAGACGCGGGTCATCCAGTCCACGTCCTGGAGTAACAGCGCCCCGCCGGGCCGCACCAGGGCGGCCATCTCGGCCAGGACGCTTCCGCTGTCCGGAACGTTCATCAGCACCATACGGGTGTGCACCACGTCGAACGAGGCACGCGGAAGCCCGGTGGCGGCGGCGTCGGCGACCGTCAACTCGACGTTTCCGAGGCCCCGTTCGGCGACGGTCCGGCGGGCCATCTCCACCATCCGGGGCTCGGCGTCCAGCCCGGCGACGCCGCCCTCCGGGCCGACCGCGGCGGAGAGCAGGTCCAGGACCCCCAGCGGTCCGCAGCCGATGTCCAGGGCGCGTCCGCCCACCGGGGGGCGGACGTCCGCGATCAGCGCGGCGGCCTCCGGGCGGAACATCTCGCCCTGGAAGAGCAGCCGTTCGCGCTCCTGGTCCTCGGCCCCCAAAAGATATGCGGAATTTGCACCACTGGTCATGTCATTCCTTTCGGGAAGCGCGAGGGCGTGCCGGGAGAGCGGCCGGACCGGCCGGCGGATCGTCCCCGGCAGCAGAGATATACCAGGGCGCCCGCCGGTCCGGGCAGCAATTGTGCGATCGGCTACCCGCGACTTCGCCCGTCAAACAGGGCTCGACCGTGACTACTTTCCGCAAGATTCTTTGCCGACCGATCTTATTTACGGCCTGCGACCATCACCCTGCGCTTGAGCTGTGGCCCAGGCTTCTTCTGACCCAAAGTAAGCGATGGCACAGGGTTGACATGCACCGGATGGTGGCCGTTATTTTGAATTGCATCACCCCTCTCCCGGCAGCCGGGCTCATCGCAAGGATGGGTAATGTCGCATTCTCCGATCAGTATTCTCTCCCAGCTCGACTTCAACGGTCACCCGCTCACCGACGAGCTCCTCGGAAAGACCTTCCAGCAATTAATGTACGAGCACGGCTATGTGCTGATGGTCAATGTGCCCGACACCTTCGACCCGGTGCGCTTCTGCCGCGAGCTGGGCGACTTCGTGCCGAACTACACCGGGGCCGTGGTCGGCGACGTCCGCCCCGAGCCGGGCATGGACGACGTCTACCACGCCGGGAACACCCGGCCCCTGACCCCGCACACCGAGGGGTACGACTTCGCGTTACTGCCGCCCCGCTACATCGCGCTGTGGTGCGTCACTCCCGCCGAAGGCCCCGGCGGCGAGACCACGCTGGCCGACACCCGCCCCTGGCTCGAGGCCATGACCGAAGCGGAGAGCCGGCACCTGCACACCACCGAGTACGACTGGAAGACCACCGAGGGAGTGCAGCGGCTCGGCCTCGACCTCCACACCCGCCACCCGGTCCTCGAAGAGCGCGGCGAGGACACGATCGTCCGCTTCAGCTGCAACAACCTGCTGCGCGCCGAGGACGATCCGGCCGTCGGCCTGCAACGGCGCTGGCAGGAGGCCTTCGGCCGGGACCACATCGCCGTCGACTACCGGGCCGGCGACATGCTCGTCTGGGACAACTGGCGGCTGCTGCACGCCCGCAACGCCTTCACCGACCGCAACCGGCACCTGCGCCGCATCCAGATCGCCGGCTGACAGCCCGCGGCGTCCCTGGACACGACACGACACAACGGAGCGGAAGGGAAAGGCAGATGCACCGCACCATGCTGCACAGCAAGATCCACCGGGCCACCGTGACGCAGGCGGACCTGCACTACGTGGGTTCGGTGACGCTCGACCGCGACCTGATCGACGCGGCGGGGCTGCTGCCCGGCGAGCGCGTCGACATCGTGGACATCAACAACGGCTCGCGGCTGACGACTTACGTCCTGGAGGGCGAACGCGGCAGCGGCGTCGTCGGGATCAACGGCGCCGCCGCCCGACTCATCTCCCCGGGCGACCTGGTGATCATCATCGGCTATGCGACCGTCACCCAGGAGGAGGCCGACAGCTTAAGTCCGCACATCGTCTTCGTCGACCAGGCGAACCGGGTGGTGACAACCGGCGCCGACCCGGGGGCGGTTCCCGACGCGCCCGCTGCCGAGGGGCTCGTCCCGGGCGGTCAGATCCTCCAGGGAGCCGCCTCATGACCTCGCCCGTGACCACGCAGGCCGGCCCCGGCCCGGCGGCCGGCCCCGGCGGAGCGCTGTCCCGCTACCGGGACGAGCTGCGGTCCGTCATGGACGAGGCCGCACGGACGCCGTCGCCGCAGGCCGGATTCGAGCCGGCGTGGACCCTGCCGCCGGCCTCCCCCGCACTCGACGCGTTCTTCGCGCCCAGCACCATCGCCGCGCACCGGCTGAGCCCCCACGCCGGCACCCGCCTCGGCCTGCTGCACCTGATGGGCAACCCCCGCACCCGCACGACGAAGACCTACGCGTCCCTGCTGATCGTCGCGCGAGCCGTCGACCACATCCGCCGTACCGGCGAACGCGTCGTCATCGTGACACCGTCCAGCGCCAACAAGGCCACCGCGTTGCGCGACGCCGTACTGCGCGCCTACGAGACCGGCCTCGCGGATCCCGAGCACCTGCGGATCCTGTGTGTGGTCCCGGCGGTCGCGGCGCCGAAGCTCTGGCACAGCGGCCTCACCGCCGATCCCGCGCTGCGGCACGCCAACCCGCTGATCGTGGCCGACACCCGTGAGCCGGGAGACGTCAAACACCTGGCCCGCTCACTGGTCGACAACGAGGCGGAACCGCTGTTCTCCCGGCACGGGGTGCGGCTGTGGCACACCCTGGACCTGCGCAACTACGCGGTCGCCGACGCCGTACGAGCCCTGTTCGAGCGGGACGAACTGCCCGCCGCACCACGGGTGCACGCCCACTCCGTCTCCAGTGCCTTCGGGCTGCTCGGCCACCACCACGGACGGCGATGGGCGACCGGACAGGAGTACGCCGCCGCCGGCACCGGCTACCTTCTGGTCCAGCACCTGGGCACGCCCGACATGGTGTCGAGCCTCTACCACGACCGCTTCGACTACCGGCCGCGATGGACCCGCCAGGACGGGATGTTCGTACAGCGGGACGATCCGCACTTCCCGCAGCGCACCTACGACCCCGCCGAAGAGCTGGACTCCACCTTCTACACCAGGACGCCGGTGACCTCGGAGCGGATGAACGCGATCATCCGGCGCCAGGGCGGCGGCGGCATCGTGGTCTCGCTGGCCGAGTGCCTGGACCGCTACCCGTACATCCGCGACCTGCTGGCGCCCACCGGGACCGCGCTGCCCGCGGACCCGCGCCGCCTGCGCGAATGGTCCCTGGTGATGGCGGTCACCGGCGTGCTCAACGCGCTCGACCGTTCGGTGGTCGACACCGAGGAGGTGCTCATCCACGCCTCCGGCTCGTACGGCACGGACGACTACCGGCCCGTCGCCCCGGCCGACCTGGTGTTCCTTCGGGATCCGGCTCACCTGCGCGAGGTCCTGCACACCATGGCCGCCGGCCGCGGCGCGTGAGGACGGCCATGCCCGCGCCCTTCCACTCCCTCACCGGGGCATGCACCGGGCCCACCACCGGGCCCACCACCGCGTCCCGCACCGCGCCCGGCCGTCCGTTCGGCGCTGTGCGCGCCGAATTCGCCTACGGCTGGAACAACAGCCCGCGGCGCCTGATGCGCGTCACCCGCAGCGCGCTGGACGGACGCGACACCCCGGGCGAGGTGACCGTCTCGTACAGTCCGGCGGGCGGGCCGAGCCTGGCCTACGTCGGTCTGCCCGCCGGCCGGACCAACATCCTCCAACTGCTCGAACACCAGCGGGATCCAGCAGGCCCGGAGCCGGTCAGGCACACCGGCGGCGGACGGCTGCGCGACCTCGCCGAGGGCCGCTGGCCGGACGCCGACATCGTCCTGGTGGGCGCCGAGGCCCACCGGCTCAGGGAACTGCCCAGCGCGCGCAGCGTCACCGCGCCCTTCCGCGTCCACCTGGTCGTGGATGTGCCCGCCGATCCCGCCGAGCTGCGGGCCCGTATCTCCCGGCGGGAACGCGAGGTGTTCCGGCGGGGCACGCGCCGGCACGGCTGGGGATGGCAGGAAGACCCCTCCGCCGAGGCGTTCGACGAGTTCTACCGGCGGCTCCACCTGCCGACGATGGTCCGCAGGCACGGCGAACGGCTGCGCAGCGAGTCCCGGGCCGTCGCCCGCCACGCCATCCTCCGGCACGGCACCCTCTTCTTCGTCACCCAGGACGGTGTCCGCGTCGCCGGTGTCCTGTGCCACTGGTCACCGGACCACCGCACGCTGACCACGCGGCTGCTCGGCGTCCGCGACGGCGACCCGGAGCACTACGCCTCCGGCGCCTTCAAAGCGGCCTACCACCTGCTGCTGGCCTGGGCCTGCGAACACGGCGTGCCGCACGTCGACTTCTTCGGCACCGAGGCCTTCGTCAGCAAGGGCATCTTCCAGTGGAAGCGGCGCTTCGGACCGAGAGTGGAGCTGCCGCCCAATCACTTCGCCAGCAAACGGCTGCGCCTGTACGTACGCCGTGACACCCCGGCGGTCCGCGACTTCCTCGTCGCCAACCCGCTGCTCACCGTGGCCGCCCCCGGCACGTCCGGGCTCCTGGCACCGGTCTACTTCGCCGACCGGGACCGGCCCGCGCGGCTCGACCTGAGCAGCCGTTGCGCCGGGCTGCCGGAACCCCGGGTGCTCGATCTCGACGACTTCCTGACGTCCGCCCCCCGGGCATCGCCGATCACCGGCGCGTCATGAGCGGACAGCGGCACCCAGCCGGCCGCCGGATCGCGGTCCTCGGCACCGGCGCCTTCGCCGGGGCCCTGACCGCGTCCTTCGGCAGCCTGCCGGTGGCGCCCGCGGACCTTCATGTGATCGGACGGAACACCGCGGCGGCCGAGGCGGTGGCGGGGATCGGAGCGGTGCGCGCCGCCGCCGCCGGCACCCGCCACACCTTCACCGCCCACACCGGTGCCCTGTCCGAGGACGAGGATCCGCGTCCGCTGCTCGACCGGATCCGCCCCGACCTGCTGGTGGTCTGTGCCTCCGAGCAGTCGCCCGCGGAGGTGCGGCAGCGTCCCTCGGCCTGGACCGCGCTGCTGCGGCAGGCGGGCTTCGGCGTGACGCTGCCGCTCCAGGCGTCCCTGGCCCTGCGGGTCACCTCGGCGCTCACCGAGGTCCGCCCGGCCGCGGGGGTGGTGAACGCCTGCTTCCCCGACGCCGTCAACGCCCTCCTGCACGCCGCCGGGCTCCCCGTCCTGTGCGGCCTCGGCAATGTCCATTCGCTCGCGACGGCGCTGCGGACACGGCTGGGCATGCCCCATGAGTCCCGGCTCCATCTGCTGGCCCACCACGCCCACTTGTCCGCCCCGCCGGACCCGTCGCAGGAGGCGCTGGCCTGGTTCGACGGCCGACCGCTCAGCGAACTCCCCGCCCATCTGGCCGCCTTGCGGACGTGGCCGCGGACCCGGATCAACGAGATCGGCGCCGCAGCCGGCGCCACCGTACTGCACGCGCTCACCGATCCCGACGAAGCGCCGTACGCCACCCATCTGCCCGGCCCACTGGGCCTGCCCGGCGGATATCCGGTCACCATCGCCGGCCGCGGCATCCGTCTGCGGCTGCCACCCGGGACCGGCGCGGCGCGGGCGGTCGCCTGGAACGGCGGCATCGCCCGGCTCGACGGCGTCACCGTCACCATGGACGGCGCCGCGCACTTCACCCCCGGCACCCTGGCCGCCCTCCGCGACCACTGCCCGACGGCACCGGCCTCCTTCCGCCCGGGCGCCGTCCCCGAACTCAGCGGCCGACTCCGCGCTCTGCGGGAACACCTGCGCCCGCGCTGAGCAGTGCGACGGACGTTGTCAAGCAACGGAAACCCGTCGCTTTCGCGATCCGCGGGTCGGATCCACAGGTATCCCTGGCCGGTCTGGCGCGGACCCGGCAGACGGCACCTGCGTCGTACCGCGCGAAGCCCGACCGGGGCGCGCACGGTGCTCGACGTGGCGGACATGCACAGCGCCACGTCCCAGGGTTGGGCGGCACTGTGGCGCTTCCTGGCAGGGATCGACCTCGTCGACGAGGTACGGGCGCCGGCCCGCCCGGTGGACGAACCCGTGGAGATGCTCTTCGCCGATCCCCGGGCCTGCCGCACGGTCCGGGTACGGGACGAGGTGTGGCCGCGCTTGAACGACGTGGCGACGGCGTCGCGGCTGCGCGCGCTGTAGCGCGCGGCGCGTGCGCTCATGACGGATTGTCAGCGCAGCAGTTCGGCTGAGGCGAGCAGCTCGCGGCCTTCGTCCTGGTGGCCGTGGCTCATCAGGAACAGGCCCGAGGTCACGCGTTCGACGAAGGCCCACTCCCAGACCGTCTCCTCGTCCACACCGGTCGCCGCCGCCAGGCGCCGCGACCAGCCGCGGACCAGCGCGACCGGCTGGTCGGCGCGCAGCACCAGCTCCTGCCAGCCGCTCATGGCGACACCGAGGTCGTAACCGGGGTCGCAGAGCAGTCCGTCCGGGTCCACGAACACGTACCCCGTCTCGGCCCCGGGCCTGGGTGCCCCGACGGCGAGCAGGTTGCCGGGGTGGGGGTCGCCGTGGCAGGCGACCTGCTCCGTCCCGGCGGCCGGCGCGGCCCGGCGCTCGGCGAAACCGCGGGCCTTGGCTATCAGTTGGGGCGAGCAGGGCTTGCCCGTGGCCGGCCAGAGGTCGTCCAGCAGGCCGATCAGCCCGACGGCCTTGTCGTTCGCCGCGGCGACGGTGTGGCCCGGCACGCAGGGTGCCCGCCATGCCTGCCGGAGCGTCGCGGCCAGCACGTCCAGCATGCCGTCCACCGGCAGCCCGGTGGCGGCCAGCGGGGCACCGAGCGGCTCCATCAGCAGCGCGCACCGGGAGGCGTCCTGGGCCAGCAGGCGGACGTAGCCGCGGCCGTCGGCCGCGGCCATCAGCCGGGCCGGCGTGTGGAACTCGGCGTCGGGGGGCGAGACCTTGAGCACCGCGCCGCTGCCGTCCGCGGTGGTCACGTGCGCGACGTACGCCCACTTCCCGCCGCTGATCGGCGCTCCCGGTCGGAGCGACCACCGCGCGCACAGCTCGGCGACGATCCCGGGCAGCGCCGCCATCCACTGTCGCCCGCTCTCGCCGCGGCTCTCCGCGCTGCGCTGGGCTTCCGCCGAAAGTTCGGTCACATCGGCACTGTACCGGCGCCGTGCTGAGCCGCGGATCCGCCGTCGATCACGCCATCCGGCGGCCCGGCGGGGGCGGTTCGAGGCCCCGTCCGGCCGGCCGCCGCGCCTTTGGGGGTTTTTTTCCGGCTTGCTGCCCTTGGCGCGTTTTATAACCCCAGCTCTTTGGTGTCGGGCACTTTGGTGAGGGGGTTTCGCTCTGGAACGCCGCCCGAGGGCCTGTCAATCTAATGGAGGCGGAAATCACCGGCAGTTACGGGAAATCAGTTCTTAGGAGGAAAAACAATGACTCGCATGATCGGATTCATTACGTCCGTCCTGCTTCTCGTGGCCGTCGGTTTCGGCCTGGCGGGTGCTCAGCAGGCATCCGCTCACCAGACGACGGTTTCCGCCGACGGGGGCACCTCCGTATCGGTGAATCAGCCGGGCACCGACGACACCGGCTGGGGCGGCTGAGCAGCAGGACGACCGGAATCCGCGCCCCGCGAGGCGCCACGCCGCAACCCGCCGGCCGAGGGCGGGTGGGCGAAACAGCCAGCAGCGGTCACCGTGCCGATCCGCTCCGACGACGACTCGATCGCCGGGCGGGTTCGGCCGGTGGCCGCTTTCTGGTTGCCACCCCCCGCTTCCCGCGTCCTCGGCGCGCGGGTCAGAACTCCAGCTTCAGAATGCCGCACCGGGAGTGGGCCTCGGCGACCGAGAAGCCGAGCTTCTCCGGTATGTAGAGAATCTCACCGAAGCGCACCCGGAGGTGGATGGACGAATCCTCCCGGGCGGCGTCCGGCGCCCCGTCAGCGGATTCGATCCGGCACTCGAAACCGCCTTCGAGCGGCAGGAGAAGCACGTCCCGGTGCCCCTTGGTGTCGTCCATCTTCTGCCCGACACCCAGGAACCAGTGCTCCGCGCTGATCTCCACCACCTCCAGGGTGGCGCGAAGCCGCCGTATCAGCCTTTCGTGGGCCGGCCTGGCCCGGGGGGAAACTCCGCCATCGGGAGCCGAGCGGTCGGCCTGGTCCCGCGTGTATTCGGCGGATATATCCTCCAGCACGAGGTTGGCCCCCCGGGGCCATACGAGAGCCGCGCCCTTCCCGCGATGTGCGGACAGACTCAGTCCGATGTCTGTATAAAATGCTTCCTCACTCTCCTCTCCTGCCTCGTACGCGAACACGGATCCTCCCTATCCTGCTGGCGCGGACAGATCGTCGGCATGGTGACTGTGCGGCTGTGCAACTGCACCAGGTCGAGGATGACCTCCGGGTATGAACACATCTCAGCGGTGGCTTTGCCGCCCGGGCCGTCTTCCGGAGACACCCACGACAGCGGCGCGGCCGCCCGCGGTCCTCGATTATGGACCCGTCTCGCACCTATTCAGAAGTCCCGGGTCCCCGGTACCGGGGATCCGGGACTCGCTCTGCACTAAGAGGCATCCTTGCCACCCCTCGCACCGCTCTAACGGCGGTCTTCGAAGCGCGTCTCGAACATCTTCGGCCACAGCTTTCCGGTCACCCAGAAACTCCGATTGGCCCGGTCATAGGCGATCCCGTTGAGCACCGCGTCGGCGTTGACCCGCCCGGAAGGGAACGGAAGGAGGCCCGACAGGTCGACGGTGGCGGTGACCGCGCCGGTCGCCGGATCGATCTCGAAGACCAGTTCCGACTTCCAGACATTGGCGTAGATCCGGTCGCCGACCGCCTCGATGTCGTTGATGCCGGTCACCGGGGCCCCCTCATGGGTGACGGCGCACAGCGGCGTCTGGCGCGGGGAGCCTTCCGGGTCGAGTGTGTAGAGCTCGCTCGACCCGTCGCTCATGACGAGATCGCCCTGATAGCAGGTCAGGCCCCACCCCTCCGTCGCGTAGTCGAAACGCCCCACCTCTTCGAAGGTGTCGCTCCGGTAGACGAATCCCTGTCGCTCCCGCCAGGTCAACTGGTAAAGGAATCCGCCGCGTTCGGCTATCCCTTCGCCGAAGAAGTCCCTCGGCAAGCGGCCGCGCTCGATGCTCGCGCCGGTGTCGCGGGAAATGGTCCTCAGCTCAGAGCCGCCGTAGAGCCCGGTCCCCTCGATCAGCCGGCCGCCGGCGATGACGAGACCCTGGGTGAAAGCCTCCGGGTCGTGGGGCAGTTCACGCAGGACACGGCAGGAGTATTGGGCCACGCGATCGGCCGGTTCGCTCAGCGGTTCATGCTCCGACGGCTTCCGCGGAGCCGCGTTCTTCATTGGTGATCTCCCCGGTCGGCATGCGAATGACGGACCCTTTCATCCTGGCAGACCGTGTCCTCCGGAAGTCAAGTCACGTCCTCCCGGTACCTGGTATGAGCTGCCCAGACAGGTCGCGTCCCGATTTCGACCGGCCTTCCGGAACCGATTTCCCGTGACTTAAGTTCCGCCCCGGACGGCTCTACTGTCGATGAGGTAAGGAGGACGATCCGCCGATACCTGGCTCCGGCCGGGATCCGTTGGCCGCCCGCCATTCCGCGAGTTCTCTCGATCATGATGGAGCATGCCAATGTCGGCAAAGAAACGCAGCATAAGGGTGGCTCTGGTCGGGGTCGGAAACTGCGCCGCCTCCCTCGTGCAGGGGGTGCGCTACTACCGCGACGCCGCCCCGGACGAGCGGGTCCCCGGGCTGATGCACGTGATGTTCGGCGACTACCACGTACGGGACATCGAATTCGTCGCCGCGTTCGACGTGGACGCGAAGAAGGTCGGTCAGGATCTGGCCGAGGCCATCGTGGCGAGCGAGAACAACACCATCCGGATCTGCGACGTCCCGCCGACGGGTGTCACCGTGCGGCGCGGTCCCACGTACGACGGGCTGGGCGAGTTCTACCGGGAGGCCATCACCGAGTCCGACGAACCGCCCGTCGACGTCGTCTCCGCGCTGCGGGCGGCCGAGGCCGATGTGCTGGTGTGCTACCTGCCGGTGGGCTCCGAGGCGGCCGTCCGCTGCTACGCCCAGGCGGCGATCGACGCCGGGGTGGCCTTCGTCAACGCGCTGCCGGTCTTCATCGCCTCCGATCCGGAATGGGCCGACCGGTTCCGCGCGGCCGGGGTGCCGATCGTCGGGGACGACATCAAGTCCCAGGTGGGCGCCACGATCACGCACCGCGTGCTGGCCAAACTCTTCGAGGACCGCGGCGTCCGCCTGCTGCGCACCTCGCAGCTCAACGTCGGCGGCAACATGGACTTCAGGAACATGCTGGAGCGCACCCGCCTGCGCTCGAAGAAGATCTCCAAGACGCAGTCGGTGCTGTCCCAGATACCCCGGGAGATGTCGGGTTCCTCGGTGCACATCGGTCCGTCGGACTACGTGCCCTGGCTGGACGACCGGAAGTGGGCCTATGTCCGGCTGGAGGGCGAGACGTTCGGCGGGGTGCCGCTGAACCTGGAGTACAAGCTGGAGGTCTGGGACTCCCCCAACTCCGCGGGCGTGATCATCGACGCCGTACGCGCCGCGAAGATCGCGCTGGACCGCGGCATCGGCGGGCCGGTGGACTCCGCCTCGGCCTACTTCATGAAGTCGCCCCCGCGGCAGTTGTCGGACGCCGAGGCCCACGCGGCGGTCGAGGAGTTCATCAACGGCGCGCCGACGGAATGACGGCGCGGACGACCGCGCGTCTCACGCGTTCTGGCGGGTGCTCCCCGGGGCGCCGCCCTCATGACGACGTGGGAACGACATGTGAAGACATGGGAACGACATGGGAAGAGGTCGTGTCGCAGTGTTGTACTTCACCCTTCTTGGCCCGCTGGGAGTCACCCGGGACGGTGCGCCGGTTCCGCTGGGAACCGCCAAGCAGCAGACGGTCCTCGCCCACCTGCTGCTCAACGCCAACCGGCCGGTGACCGTCGCGGGCCTGCTCGAAGCCGTGTGGGCGGATGAACCGCCCGCGTCCGCGGTCAAGAACCTCCAGCTCTACGTGGGCAGGCTGCGGCGGCTGCTGTCCGCCGCCGGCGGGGAGCAGCGGCTGCACACGGTGCACAAGGGCTACCGGCTGGACGTCGGCCCCGGGGAGCTTGACCTCATCTCCTTCCGGGAGTTCGCCGAGCGGGGGGTGACCGCCAGTCGCGAGGGGGACCACGAGCGGGCCGAGACGCTGCTGACGAGGGCGCTGCGGCTGTGGCGCGGCCGGCCGCTGGAATCGCTCGCCATCACCGCCCCCATGGAGGCGGAGGTCCATTTCCTCACCGAGCTCCAACTCATGCTCTGGGAGGAGTACGCCGGTCTGCTGCTGGAGACCGGCAGGTATCACGAGGCCGTGCCGGAACTGACCCGGCTCACCCTCGCCCATCCGCACCGGGAGCGGTTCAGCTACCAGTTGATGCTGGCGCTGGCGCTCGGCGGCGACCGGTCGGGCGCGCTGAACACCTACCGCAGGTGCTACCACCTGCTGGTGGACGAGCTGGGCATCGAGCCCTGCCGTGAACTCAGCGAACTGCACGACTCGGTTCTCACTGACTCGGTGTCCGCGCCGGGCCGGCCGTCCGGCCGGGTCGGGCGCGTTCCCTTCCTCTCCTCCGCGCACTGAGGCGGTTCTCCCCCAGCAGCACTCCGGTTCCTGCCCTGTGGTGGTCAACAGGGCAGGAACCGGAGTGCTGCTGTCGTCGCGTCCGCCGCCACCGCCGGTCCTGGCGTCCCGCTCCGGCGGGTGGGCGGGCCGACCAGCCGGACGCGGCGCCGCGCGCACGCCGACGGACCGCCGGGCACGGTCTTCCGTGCCCGGCGGTCCGCCGGCGGGGATCAGCGCGGGGGCGGCCTCACGGCCGGTGTGTCACCGCGTGCTCAGCGCGCGGCCGGTTCGGCCGCCGCGGGTGTGCCATCGTGCTCGGCCTCCTGACGCTGCTCCCACGCGGCGGCCACCGCCGCCAGCGAGAGCGACGGCTGCGCCTGCGGCATCTGCGCCACCAGGTTGCGGCGGGCCAGCTCCAGCAGGCCGCCGGGCGTCAGGTCGGCGAGGCGGGCCAGCGCGTGGTCGAGCAGCTCGGCCGCCGTCTTGTCGAGGGCTTCGTCGCCGAGCGGCCGCGGCGGCAGTTCGACGCCCTGGACTGCGAAGTCGAGCAGACTGCTCTCCAGGTGCTCGGTGCCCGCCTCGCGGATGGTCAGCGAGAGGTGCGCCGAGAGTCCGCCGTCCCCGGTCGCGCGGTGCGCGAACGCCCTCGGGATGTAGAGGACCTCGCCGGCCCGCAGGGTCGTCCGGAAGATCTCGGCGGGCTCGTCCCCGCGCACCTTCCCCAGGTCCCAGTTGCCGTCGGCGGGTCCCTCGTGCACGTGCCAGCTCTTGCTGCCGGCCACCTGGATCACCAGGACGTCGGCGTCGTCCCGGTGCAGCGGGAGCCCCTGGTGGCCCTCGGGCGTGACGAAGTAGAACGCCTCGACCGGCAGGCCCAGTTCCGTCGCCAGCTCCTGGAGCATGTCGCGGGTCGCCCGGTGCCAGTGGTCGATACGGCGCAGCAGCAGGGTCGCGCCGTCGTCCAGCAGCGCCCCCACCTTCGCCAGGTCGGCGAAGCCGCCGAACTTCGCGTGGTAGATCCGCCGGACGGCCGTGTACGCCTCCCGCGTCAGCGGCTGCTCGGCGCGGGTCATCTCCAGATACGGCTCGCGCAGGAACCCGCTGGCCAGCGCGGCGTCCGCGTCGGCCAGCGAGAAGGAGCTGTACGCCCCGCCCTCGGGGCGGAACACTCCGGGCCTGCGCCGCCAGTACTCGGAGAGGAACGTCTCGGGTTCACCGACCCACTGTGCCAACGTTGGAGCGCGCATCGAATCTCCTGTGAGAGGGGCGCCCGGTCCCGCCGGGCGGTGCTGAACGGTCGGCCGTTCTACCGACCGATGTTTCCGCGCCCTCTGACACTCCG
Source organism: Streptomyces sp. NBC_01190 (assembly GCF_045039895.1). Lineage (NCBI taxonomy): Bacteria > Bacillati > Actinomycetota > Actinomycetes > Kitasatosporales > Streptomycetaceae > Streptomyces > Streptomyces sp. NBC_01190. The sequence goes on along the minus strand of NZ_CP108580.1, from coordinate 5,746,552 downwards.
ACAGTCACGGGAAGAAGGGACCGGGCCGGCGCGGCACCGGCCCCCAACCGGCGACGGACGGCTGACGACGACACATCACCCGCTATGGCCCTTTTGGCGCCGCTTCGTCCCCTGCGGTCTTTGCTGCCATTCAGGTTGGTGATGGGGGCGGGGAACGCTCCCCGGCCGAAACCGCGGCCACCATGGAAGTGCGCACACGGTGGCGGCCCGCCCGGCGGTCCCCCGGACGCCGCCCACTTCGCACAACCGACAACAAAGGAAATGCACATGAGTGGTGCACTCCAGAGTCCCGAGGCGAATCTCAGCACCCGCGAGGCGGAAGTGCTCAGGCACATGGCCCTCGGCCGGACCTACACGGCGATCGCCCGCAGCATGAACATCTCCCCGCACACGGTCGACACCTACCTGCGCCGTATCCGGCTGAAGACGGGCGCGACCAACAGGGTCCAGCTCCTGCTGCTGGCCCTCACCCTGGACGGCGTGGGCGCGAACACGTCCGCGGAAGCCTGACGTCGCCGCGGGGACGGCAACGGCTGTCCCCGGCGGCGGCCGGCGCCGGCCGCGGTATCGACCGGGACGACGAACGCGGCTCCCCGCGGTCCGGGCTGTTCAGGCCAGGGACCGCCCGTGGGAGCCGCGTTCGGCTGCCGCTCAGGCCACCAGCGTCTCCACCGCGCGGGAGACCGCGCCGCGACCGCCGGACCGGCCGGCCAGGAAGTCGGCGGCCTCGCTGAAGGCGAGGTGGTCCGGCGGCACCGCCTGCCGCAGGGCTCCCGCCAGCCGGGCCACCGCCTGCCGCTCGATCGCCTCACTCGCGATGCCCACCGCGTCCTGACCGGAACCGGCGGGCGCCACGAACTGCCGCCAGTAGAGGGTCGCGTGCTCCAGGAAGCCGCGGGTACTGGCGCCGCGCAGGAACGGCACCGCCAGTTCGCCGGCGAGCTGGCGGGCGTACCGGCGGGCCCCCCGGCTGCCCGGACGTATCCCGGACAAGGACAGCAGGGCGAGCGTACGGGCCCGGTCGTTGACGACCGCCCCCTCCTCGACCCGGCCGGGGAAATCGAGGTAGTAGGGCGACAGCACGCGGTGGTACGGCTCGGGGCGCGCCGCGCTCCAGGCGATCCGCTCGAAGGCGAAACCGCAGTCGATGACGGTGAGCCGGCGACCGGCCACATCGGCCACGTCGTGGTACCAGTTGATCTCGCCGAGTTCGACGCCGCCGCAGTTCACATCGGCGCGGCGCCCCCGGTACGGCCCGTAGTCGCACGTCTCGTCGGTGAGCGCGACGGTGATGTGGCGGGCGTGCAGCCCCACCGCGGACAGGACGTCGAGCCAGCAGTCCAGGTGCTCGGAGACCCGGTCGATCAGATCGGTGCCGCCCACCTCCAGCGAGGACAGGTTGATGAAGGACGAGGAGACCCCCTCCTCCCGTCCGGCGGCCGGCAGATAGCGCCAGCGCACACACGGCTGGGCCAGGATCCGGATGCCGTCGGGGGCGGGCGCGCCCTGGTGCACCACGGCGTCGAGCGACTGGAGGGCCGAGACGACGAGGTCGGTGTCCCGGGCCGCGCCGCTCAGGTCGGCGACGGCGGAGGGGGCCAGGCCCCGCCGTGCCAGTGCGGCGCGGATGCGCTGCCACTGGGCGGGCAGCGGCCGGCGCACCGGCTCCTGGCCGTCCGCGCCGGCCGGCGCCGCCGTACGGGAGCCGGGACACCACGGGCTTCCGCAGCCGCCCGCCCCCTTGCCGAAGTAGCCTCGGCCGCAGTCGCCGCACCGGTCGCGGCGCCAGCCGCGGGCCAGCAGGTAGGTGGCGAGGGCCGATTCGAATGCCGACTCGAACGGGCTCGCGGGGCTGTCGCTCACGGTCACCGCACCTTGGGTCGCTGCTGTTGGGGGGGCCGCACGGCGATGACGTCCTTGCCCAGGTAGGGCACGAGGAGTTCCGGCACCTTGACCGAGCCGTCGGGCTGCTGGAAGTTCTCCAGGATGGCCAGGAGCAGCCGGTCGCAGAAGCCGGTGGCCGAGATGGTGTGCGGGAAGCCCTTCTCGCCGTCGATCTTGTACCGGATACGGCCGCGCCGGGCCTGGAAGTCACCCATGTTGGTGTTGGAGGTCATCTCCCGGTAGCGGCCCTGCGCCGGCAGCCACGCCTCGGTGTCGTACTTCATCCGGCCGGGCGCGCCGAGGTCCTTGGACCCGGTCAGCACCACCTGGTAGGGCACGCCGAGCTCCCGCATCAGCCATTCCTCGTTCTCCAGGCACACCTGGTGCCAGTGCTCGCTGTCCTGCGGCGCGCAGAAGACGAACTGCTCCAGCTTGTAGAACTGGTGGACCCGCAGGATCCCCGCGGTGTCCCGGCCGTAGCTGCCGGCCTCGGTGCGGAAGCACATCGAGTCGCCGAGGTAGAGCACCGGGAGCTGGGTGAGCGTCTCACCGATGTGCATGCCGAGCAGCGCCTGCTCGCTGGTGCCGATCAGCGACAGGTCGGTGTCGCTGACGGTGTAGTTGTCCTTGTCCTGGAACGGCAGATAGCCCGAGGCGAACAGGGTCTCGCGCTGCGCCATGTAGGGCGGGGAGACCAGCTCGAACCCCTGCTCCCGCGCGCGCTTGGTGAACAGGTCGGTGAGGGCGTAGCGGATCTGCACGGCCTCGTTCATCAGCAGATAGAAACGCGAACCCGCGACGTTCACCCCGTGCGGGATGTCGATGGTCGCGGTGAGGCGGCCGATCTCCTCGTGCGAGCGCGGTTCGAAAGCCTGCTCGGGCGGTTCGCCCACGGTGCGCAGGACCACGTTGTCCTCCTCACCGCCGACCGGAACGCGCTCGTCGAGCATGTTGGGCAGCCAGGCGAGCTGGTCCGCGAGCCGGGCCTCGACCTCCTCGACCTCGGTCTCCAGCTTCGCCCGCTCCTCCTTGAGCTTGGCGGCCTGGCGACGGTGCTCGTCGGGGTCGGTGGCGTCCTTCCACTGCCGTCCGAGCAACGTGATCTCGTGCCGGGTCTCGTCAAGCCGGTGGACGGCGTCACGTCGTTCGCGATCGAGCCTGACGATCTGCTGGATGTCGATTTCATAACCGCGCCGGGCACAGTTCTCGACGACCTCGTCCTGATGCCGCAGGATGAAATTCAGGTCAAGCACGGTGGCTCCTTACGAGACTCGTCACAGGGGGTATGCCGGCGGCGGAGGGCAGCCCGTCCAGGAAAGCCCTGTAGGCGGAGATCTCCGCTTCGCCCACGGCGCTCCAGGAAGCGTAGCGGCTGGCGAACCGGGCCGCGGCGGCCTGTTTACCCACCCAGGCACGCTCGTTGAGCAGTGCGTCCAGCGCCGCGGCCATCGCGCGCGCCGATCCGAAGGGGACCCGGCGCACGGCGGGTGTGTCGCCGTACACACATCGGGCGAAGGGCGCGTCATAGCAGACGGCGGGCAGCCGATGGGCGAGGGCTTCCAGCAGGCACAGGGAGAAGGTATCCGCGGAGCGTGAGGGATAGCAAAAGGTCCGCGCCGAGGCCAGCACACGCTGTTTCTGCTGGCCGGTCAGCCAGCCGGCCAGCTCGACCGCGTCGGTCAGCCCCAGCCGCCGGCGGGCCGCCAGGAACTGCCTCTCCACCCGCTTCCCCTCGAAGGAGCCGATCACCACCATGCGGGCGCCGGGGCGTGAGCGGCGCAGGTGCCGCATCACCTCAAGAGTGTCGAACAGCCCCTTGCCGCGGGTCAGTTTGGCCATGAAGGCCACGTCGTAGGTCTTGCCTCCCGGTCCGGTCAGCGCGGGGTCCGGCGGCTCCACCGCGTAGCCCGGGATGGCCGCGACCGACGGGGCGGTCGGGAAGTAGCGCGCCAGGTAGAAGTCCACCGTCTCGTTGATCACCACGCGCGGCAGGGTGCGCATCAGGCGGGCCTGGTGGAGGTGGGTGAGCAGGTAGGCCCAGGCGTGGGCGCGGCGTTCGCCGGGCAGCCGGCGGACGAGGTCCCAGGCGAAGGAGCGGCTGGGGCGGGGCACCGCGTCCAGGAAGGGCACCGAGTGCGGCATGACGAGGAAGGGGGTGCCGAGGCGGCGCAGGACGGGCGGCAGCGCGTGCATCAGGTCCCAGATCTCGCGGTAGAGCACCACGAGGTCGGGCCGCTCCTCCTCGACCACGGCGGCGATCTCGCCCACCAGCTCGCCGAGCCGGTCCACCCGCCAGCCGCGCAGCGCGAAGGCCAGCGTCCGGGTGCGCACCCCGGATGCCTCGATCGCCTGCCGGCAGGTGTCGTCGGGGTGGCCCAGCGCGACCAGGAAGACGTCGGCCCGCCGGGTCAGTTCGGGCAGCACGTGCGCCAGGCGGGTCACCGGGCCGCGTCCGCTCTCCACGTCGACGTCGCTGATGATCAGGACTTTCATACCGGTTCTCCGCTCCGCGCGGTCCGGGCGAGCAGCTCGCAGGCCCGGGCGGCCAGGGCCATGATGGTGAGCGTCGGGTTCTGCCAGCCGCCGGTGGTGAAGCAGGAGCCGTCGGCGACCAGGACGTTGGGGAGCTGCCAGACCCTGTTGCGGCCGTCCACCACCGAGGTCAGCGGGCTGTCGCCCATGGCCGCGCCGCCCATCTCGTGTACGGCGGTGCCGGGGGTGTCCGGCTTGTCGGTGACTTCTCGGATGTCGAAGCCGGCCGCGCGTGCCATGCCGGTCATCTCCTCGGCCTGATAAGCCGTCATCGCGTGCTCGTCGGGGCCGTAGGACAGCCGGATCCGCGCTTGCGGTATGCCCCAGGCGTCGGTGCCGGCCGCGAGGGTGATCCGGTTGTCGGCGCGCGGAAGCACCTCGCCGCTGGCCCACAGGCGGAACGGTATGGAGCCGGACGCCGACGCCCACGCGGCGCTCGGTCCGTTCATGGGCAGCACCTCGGGGGCGAACAGGGTGATGCCGTAGCCGCCGCTGAACTCCCCGCGGGCTTCTGGGCTGTCGGGGATGTGACACACCGGTACGAGTCCCGGCCGGCCGAGCGGCGCGGGCGCGGTGTCCGTACCGGGCACGAGGCCGCTGACGGTGGCGCCCACGACGTGGTCGAACACATGGCGGCCGAGCAGGTCGGCGTCGCCGCCAAGAGCGGCGCCGGAACGGGCCGCGGCCCGGGTGTTGAGCAGGATCCGGACCGACTCGATGGCCGAGGCGCACAGGATGACGGTCGCGGCGCGCTCGCGGTGCAGCACGCCGGTGACACGGTCGGCGAAGACGACGCCTTCGGCCCGCCGTCCGGCGCGGTCCAGCTCCAGGTGCGACACCACGGCGTCGGGTCGCAGGGTCGCCCGCCCGGTGGTGAGGGCCGCGGTGAGGGCGGCGCCGGCCTCCGCGCGGGCCACCCTGCCGCTGACCACCTGCCGGCCCGGCCACCGGCGGCGCACCGCGTCCGCCAGCAACCTCTCACCGCGGGTCAGCGGCTGTCGCACGGCGGCGGCGGGCGCGGGCGCGGCCGGTGACGGCTCGCTGCCGCCGGTGACCCGCATGAACGTCTCGACGCGGCGGTAGTAGGGCTCCACGTCGCGGTAGCGGATGGGCCAGCCGCGGGCGGCCGGTCCTTCGCGGTCCTGGTCCCGGCCGCCGAACTCCCGGTCGGACATGCGCAGGCTCACCCCGGCCCACACGTGCAGCCGGCCGCCGACCTGGCGGCCGCGGAACCAGTGGAAGGGCGCGTCGTCGTCGGTGGCGTAGGCGTTGTCGACGTCGTCGACGAACAGGTGGCTGTTGGGCGGTTCGTAGGCGGAGCACAGCGACTGGACGGGCTGCCGGCCGGAGTCGTGCGCGGCGCGGTCCACCCGGTGGTCGCCGGGAAACAGCGGGCCCGCCTCCAGGACCAGGGTCCTGATACCGCGCTCCGCCAGCGTCTTGGCGGCCCAGCTTCCCGCCGCCCCGGAACCCACCACGATGGCGTCGTAGGTCACGACGGCACCGCCTGGGGCCGGCCGTTCAGGATCCTGGCGCCCTTGGCCACCAGTTCCCGCAGCGCCTCGTCGCTCAGGACGAGCGGCTCCAGGTAAGGGGCCTCGGGGAACACCGGCGCGTCCAGGTGCTGCTCGGGCAGTTGGAGCCAGCGCGCCACCGAGCCGAGCAGGCCGTGGCCGACGACCAGGCGCGGTCCGGGCAGGTCGAGGCAGGCCAGCAGTCCTTCGAGCATCCGCCGGACGCAGTCGCGCCAGGATTCCTGGCCGCCGGGCGGCACGGCGTCCAGCCCGCAGGCGACCAGCCAGGCGCCGTAGTCGGTCCAGGGACCGCCCTCGAAGCGCCCGTAGTCCACTTCGTCGAGGCGGTGGTCGGCCGTCCGCGGCACCGGCCGGCCGGCCAGCAGCAGCTCCGCGGTCTGCTGGGTGCGCCGGAAGCCGCTGGTGCGGCAGGAGCGGACGCCGGCCGCCCAGGGGGCGGTGAAGTCCCGGCAGGCGGCGGCCCCTTGCGGGTCCAGCCGGACGTCCACGTCCAGCGAGCCGTTGACCAGGTAGCGCGAACTGTAGGAGGTCTGTGCGTGTCTGACGAGATAGGTGACGCTCATTGCACCGCTTCCCCGATCCTCAAGTCCGGTTCGTATGGTTGGACGGCCGCGTCGGTGAGGCCGAGCATCCGGGCGACCGCGGCGACGCACCGGCCGGCCGCCCGGCCGTCGCCGTACGGGCTGATGGCCTCGGACATGCGCGCGTGGCGCCCCGGATCGCTCCACAGCTCGGTGATGGCGGCGCGCACCGCTTCCTTGTCGGTGCCGATCAGCCGGACGCCGCCGGCGCGTACGCCCTCCTGCCGCTCGGTCACCTCCCGCAGGACCAGGACGGGCCGGCCGAGGCCCGTGCTCTCCTCCTGCACCCCGCCGGAGTCGGTGACCACGGCGTGCGCGCGCCGGATCAGCCGGAGGAAGGAGCGGTAGGGCTGCGGATCGGTCACGATCACGTTGTGCCGGCCGCGCAGCGCGGGCAGCAGCGCCGCCCGCACCGCCGGATTGGGGTGCACGCAGGCGACCACGACCATGTCCGGGTGGGCGTCGGCGGCCTCGACGACGCCCTGCGCGATCCGGGTCATGGACGAGCCCCACGCCTCGCGGCGGTGCAGGGTGAAGAGCAGCATCCGCCGCGGGTCGCCGGCCAGCGCGGCCGGCCCGGGATCGCCGTGGTCGGCGGGGGACGAGTCGAGCATGGCCCGCATGGCGTCGATGACGGTGTTGCCCGTGACCACCACGCTCTGCTCGTTCACCCCCTCGGCCAGCAGGTTCTGCCGGGCCTGCGGGGTCGGTGCCAGGTGCAGGTCGGTCACCAGCGAGGTGATCCGCCGGTTGACCTCCTCGGGGAAGGGCGCCCACCGGTTGCCGGACCGCAGTCCGGCCTCGACGTGGACCAGCGGCACCGTCCGGTAGTACGACGCCAGGCTGGCGCCGAGTGTGGTGGTGGTGTCCCCGTGGACCAGCACGGCGTGCGGGCGGTGCTCCTCCAGCATCGTGTCGACACCGCTGATGACGCCCGCGGTCAGCTCGGCGAGGGTCTGCCGGGTGCGCTTGACCCGGAGTTCGACGTCGGGGCGTACGCCGAACTCGTGCAGGACCTGGTCGAGCAGGTCGCTGTGCTGACCGGTCGACACCACGAGCGGCTCGAAGTCGCCGTGTGCGCCGAACTCCCGGATCAGGGGAGCCATCTTGATCGCTTCGGGCCGGGTGCCGAAGACCAGTGCGACCCGCCGCTGCATGTGCTCGCTCCTTACAGGACGTGACGTGCGGGACGTCGCGGCACCTCGGGTGCGGCGCGACGGAGTTGAAGGGGCCCGGAGTTACGGGGCAGCAGATTTACGGGGCCGTGGGGTTCGGGGCCGCGGGGTTCGGGGCCGCGGGGTTCGGGGCCGCTGGAGTGCTCAGACCAGCAACCGGACCCACTGGTCGGGGACGGGCTCGCCGCCCGCGACGCGGTCGAAGAAGACCAGCGCCTGGTGGGCGAACATGGCACACCAGGTGTTGGCCTGGAGCGCCGTGCCCGACGCCGCGGCGGTGTCGAAGGGCAGGCTTCCGTCCGGGGCGACCCGTTCGGCCAGCAGCCCCGCCAGGAGCGGTAGTTGCGCCGCGGCCGCCGCGTCAAGCTCGCCGCGGCCGGCCAGCACGCTGCCGGCGCGGAGCAGTTGGGCGATGACGTCGCTGCGCACGCGGCTGCCGGGCCGGCCCGCGTACTCGTGCGGGACACCGTCGACCAGCGCCCCGGCCAGCCGGTGGTAGGCGGAGGTCAACTCCTCGTGGTATTCGGTGTGTCCGGCGGATTCGGCCTGGAGCAGACCCTCGACCGCGTACAGGGCGGGGTGGCTCATCGCCGGCAGGTCCCGCTTGAGCGGCGGGGCGTGCCGGGCGAGGGTCGCCACGGCCGCCTGCCGGAGCCGCGGGTCGTCGTCCCCGTCGTGCAGGGCGAGTACGCCGCCGGCCGCCTTCAGCAGGTGGGGTCCTGGCAGGGTGGACCAGCGCTCGGGCAGCGGCGGGGCGCTGGGGAACGGGCGGGCGGCGAGCCAGGAGCCGTCCGTGTCGCGCAGATCCGCCAGCAGCGCGGCCACCCGGTCGCGTACCGGCCCCGGATCGTGGGCCGGCCGTGCGCGCCGACCGCCGTCCGTCGGACGTCCGGGCGCCGCGATCCCCCGGAACACCATGCCGAGGTCGAAGGCGAACAGCGCGTCGTTGCGCCAGTCGTCGGCCGCGGGCGGTCCCGGGGCCAGGTAGGTACGGGTGGGCGGGCCTCCCGCGGTGTCCGACTGCCCGGCCAGCCAGGCCACGGTGAGGTCCCGGCGCTCGCCGGTGGTCCGGCTCGCCGCCGGGTCCAGCAGGTCGGCGAAGGCCAGCCAGGTGAGGTAGTAGCCGGCGATCTCCGGATAGACATAACTCTCGGCGGCGGCGCCGCCGCTGACTCCCAGGACTCCGCCGGTGTGCGGGCCGGTCCTGAGCTGCGGGTGGTCGAGCAGCCAGCGGCGGAGCGCGTTGACGGTGGTGGCCACGTCTGCTCCCTCGGCGGTCGGCACGGTCAGTAGAGCTGGACGGAGCCGGCCAGGATGGCGTCGGTGATCGAGTGGACGCCGGCCATGGAGGTCTTGACCGCGGCCTCCACCAGGGCGGTGTCGACCGGACCCTCGTGGGCGACCATCACCTGCCAGGGGTTGCTCAGTTCGCGTCCCGCCTGGCCCACGACCCAGACCCGGAAGGCCGTACCGAAGGCGGCGGCCAGGTCGTCGGCGATGCGCTGCGCGGCGACGGTGTAGATCTTGCCGGTGTGGTAGACGGGGTTCTTCCCGCAGGCGCCCTCCATCGTGTATGGACGCGCGGTGGCGATCAGGCCGTTGGTGCGGTTGCCGCGGCCCACCAGACCCTCGTCGCCGCTCTCGATCGAAGAGCCGGTCGCGGTGAGGTACAGCTCGGGTATGTCGAGGTTGTCGCGGGTGTTGGTGAACAGGCTGATCTCGTGGCCGGGCAGCAGCTTCTCGGCGAGCCGGGTGATCAGCTCGCGGGCGGTGGCGATGTTGGCGGTGTAGGCGGCCAGGTCGGGGACCTCGTCGGCGATCTGCGGCAGGCACATCGTGATGTCGACCGTCCGGCCGCCGCGTACCGCGAGGACCTTGATGTCGGTGCCGAGCCACGGGAGGTCGTGCCGCTGGTGCAGCTCGGTCTCGACCTCCAGCACGAAGTTCTCCAGCGGGCTGAGGGGGGCGTAGGCGCAGCCGATCGAGGTGTCGTTGCACGCCAGGTGGTCGAGTTCGCGCAGGTCGGACAGGTCGCGCGGCGCGAACCAGTGCCGGCGGTAGGACTCCTTGTCGCTGCTCGCGTCGACCTGGCCCGGGCTGCTCCCGCTGCTCAGGTTCCACAGGAAGGTCAGGTCCTGCTCCGGGTCGATCTTCGGCAGCCGGGCTCCGAGGAACTCCCGGGTGGTACGGACGATGATGTCCTCGACGGGGATCTCGGTGCCGCCGAAGCTGTTGGAGGTGCGGCCGTTGATCAGCACCCGGATCGGTGAGGTCATCCGGCCGCGGCCGAAGTTCACCTCGCTGCGTCCGCCGAGCAGGCCGACCTTGTCGAAGTTGTGGTGCAGCACCGCCCCGAAATTCTCCAGGGTGTAATTCGAGTACGCCGCCGAGAGCGCCTCGGCCAGTCCGTCGGACAGGGAGTCGGGGTGTCCGACGCCCTTGCGCTCGATGACCTCGAAGTCGGCCGCCGGCTCGGCCTCGACAATATTGACGCGCATGGGATTCTCCCTGGGAGCGAGGAATGGAATGCGGCGCGATGGGCGCCGACGAAGTTCCCCAATGTTGACCCGGCCCGCTCGGGAGCGTCAAGGGATTCATGCCGCACCGGGCGTCTCGATATACTTCCCGTATACCCGGACAACGGTGTACCGCAAATATACCGGGCCACCCTAGAGTCGTTGGCATGACGGATCCCATGGCTGCTGAAGTGCGGCGACTGCGTACGGCGGGACAGGCTCGCCCCGTCCCCCGGCGCATGAGCCTGCAAATCACCAATCTGTGCAATTCGCGGTGCACGATGTGCTCGATCTGGGAGATCTACCGAAAGGACAAGGGCCTGCTGACGCAGGAACTGACCGGTCCTGAATGGCTGAAGCTGACGGATCGCGCGATCAGCCAGGGCGTCATGTCCGTCGACATCACCGGCGGGGAGCCCTTTATGAAAGAGGGCGTCGCGGAGCTGCTGAAACTGCTGCTGCGGCGGACCGGGTTCGCGGCGGTCACGACCAACGGCCTTCAGCCGCCGCGCATCCTCGAAACGGTCGAGGACATCCTGAAGGACGCGCCGGCCGACTCGCTGTTCGTGGTGAGCGTCTCGATGGACGGTTTCTCCGACACCTACGCCAAGATCCGCGGCATCCGGACCGGGTACGCCCGCGCCGAGCGGCTGCTGCGCGGGCTGGTCGAACTGCGCGAACGGTATCCGCAGCTCAGCCAGCAGATGAGTTTCACCATCATGGACGAGAACGTGGACGAGCTGCCCGGACTCATGGCGCACGCGCTGGAGACCGGCCTGGTCCGCGAGCCGGACGACTTCGGCTTCCGCCCGGTCGCCTCTGGGCACTACTACGCCCAGGAGAACGGCCTGGAACGCCGGGACAAGGTGATCCGTACGGTCAAGGAGCTCAACGCGACCTACCGGTTCCGCCGCACCCTGCCCTTCATCGAGAAGATCCCCGAGGCGCTCGCCGACCCGGGCCGGATGATCCTGCCCTGCTACGCGATGTTCGCCTCGGTCTGGATCGATCCCTACGGCGGCGTCGCCCCGTGCGTGACGATGACCGAGGACGTGATCGGCAACGTCCGCGACTTCGACCTCGACCTGCTGCCGGTGTGGACCGGCCATCTCGCCCAGCAGACCCGCGAGCGCATCAAACGGAACGAGTGCGCGGTCTGCTGGACCGACTGCCAGGCGATGGAGAGCCTGGAGTACGAGTCCGCCGGTGCGTCATGACGGCCGGCGCCCGTGAAGCTCCCGAGCTGCCCCCGGTGGTCGACGAGGACAGCGAACGCGACCCGTATCCGCTCTACGAACGGCTCCGGCGCGAGGCTCCCCTGCACTGGGACGAGCCGACCCGGCGGTGGTACGTGAGCCGGCGGGCGGATGTGGAGAAGCTGCTGCTCGACCGGCGGCTCGGCGCCCACGACTACCCGGAGTGGATCCGCGACCTGCCGCCGGACCAGGCGGCGGCCGTGGTGCCGGTGGAGGACCACCTCGCCCGCTGGCCGGTCTTCTCCGACCGCCCGGCCCAGGTCCTCCTGCGGCGGTTGCTGCAACCGGCGCTGAGCCGCCGGGCGGCGGCCGAACTGGCGGACTGGATCGGGCGGATGACCCGGTCGCAGGCCGAGGCGCTGCCCGACGCGGCGGCGGATCTGCTGGCGGACTTCGCCCGGCCGGCCGCCCTGCGGACCGTGTGCCGGCTCCTCGGGGTGCCGGCCGACGACGCCGGCCGGCGCCTGGTCGACTGGTCGGACGCGCTCATCGCCTACCTGGGCGGCAGCGGGATCGACATCGACCGGGCCCGCCGGGCGCGGCCGGCGGTCGAGGGCCTGGAACGGTTCGTGCGGGAGGAGTTGCTGCCGGACGCGCGCACCCCGGTCGCGCGGCTGCTGGCGGACGCCCTCCGGCACGAGCGGGTGGAGCTCGCCGACATCGCGGCGATGGTGGCCCAACTCGTGACCGGCGGCATCGAGCCGACGGCCACGGCGACCTGCACGATGATGCTGCACGCCGCCCGCGCGCCCGATCCGGCCGGGACGGCCCTCATCGTAGGCGGGGCGGACGGGACGGACGGGACGGAAGGGACTGCCCTGTTGGAGTCAGAAGCCGTCGTGGAGGCGGCGCTGCGCGCCGACCCGCCCTTCCACATCGCCCCGCGCGAGGCGAAGTGCGACTTCGACTACCGCGGGCAACGGATCGCCCGCGGGCAGCGGGTCGCCCTGCTCCTGGCCTCCGCCGGCCACGACCGGGAAGCCGCCGGCCCCGCGGCCTGCCCGGTGTCGGCGGCGAGGGACCCCGGCGCCGCGTCCCACCCGGACTCCCACCTCGGCTCCAACGGGGGCTCCCACCTGGCCTTCGGCCAGGGCCGGCACTACTGCCTGGGCGCCCCGCTGGCCAGAGCGCACCTCCAGGCGGCCTGGCGCGCGCTCAGCCGGGCCGGCGTGCCCCGGCGGATCGACCTCGGCGCCGTCGAGCGCGGCGCCGAGTTCGGACTGACGACCTTCCTGCGGGTCCCCCTGCGCGCTCAGCGGCCCTGAGCGCGCCCCCAAGCTCCGCCGACCGTTGATATCCAGGCGGCATATCAGTGTGCCCGATATGACGCCGAATGTTTTTCAGTCCCGCCATATGCGAATAACTGGATCTGGAAAATATACCGATTGACAGAGCCGGCGGAAATTTGATTTACTTCTTCCAACGCAAAGGGAGGTGAATTCAAAATGATGAAGGAACTGGTTGAGCTGCTCCTCGACGACGAGCCCGTCAACTTCCAGGAGATCTGATCCGTGCCAAAGGTGCGGAACGGACCCGCCGAGACAGGGAAGGAGGTGCCATCGCAATGGTGAAGGAACTGGTCGAGCTGCTCCTCGACGACGAGCCCGTGAACTTCCAGGAGATCTGATCGCGGCTTGGTCCGCGCAACGGACCAAAGAAAGGAACGGAGGTGAATTCGAAATGGTGAAGGAACTGGTCGAGCTGCTCCTCGACGACGAGCCGGTCAACTTCCAGGAGATCTGACCCGGTCTGGGGGCGGCCGCGCACGAAAGTGCCGGCCGCCCCCGTGCCTGATTCCGGGCCCGCGTCCGGCCGCTCGGCGCGATACAAGGTGAGGATTCGTTATGACATCCGTAGGTGCACCCGCTTTTCGCAGCAGGCTGCTCCCGCACACTCTACGTCACGGAAGTCAGATATCTTTCTATCGTGACCACTGGAAGGTAAGGGACGACGCGCTGCCCGACCGTATCGACCAGGTGCCCAGTGTCTCCAAGGCGGAGCACGGCGCCGACCTGGAGAAGATGCGCCACCCCGGACTGCGGACGGCGCTGCTGACCCACACCTCGGGCACGACGGGGCGCCCCTTCCGCCGGGTGCGCAGCGGCGAGGAACTGGCCGCCTACCGCGAGTACATCGTCGCCCTGATGGACAAGCGGGCCCGTACGACGGCGGTCCGCCCGCTGCTCGCCTTCAACGCGGTGCCCCGCTCGATCCACGGCGGAGCGCTCGAACGGCCGGGCGTCAGCCAGCAGATCGCCATCGACACGTTCTCCAAGCGCGGTCTGGCCGCCGCGATCGACGTCCTCGCCGACGTCTCGCTCTTCGCCGGGGAGGACGGGCGGCGACCGCGCCGGGCCGTCGTCGGATCACCGGGCATGCTGACCGCCCTGACCGCGGCCGTCACCGCCCGCGGCCTGGATCCGGCCACCCTCGCGATGGACGAGATCAACAGCGTCAGCGACGTGCTCACCGCCGCCACCCGCGGCTATCTGACCGGGAACTGGCCGGGAACCGCGGTGCGGAACACCTTCAGCTGCTCGGAGACCATCGGCGGCGCGCGGCAGTGCGAGAACTGCGCGGGCTTCTTCTTCGAACCGACGCTCGTCGCGGAGATCCTCGACCTCGACGGCGACGAATCCGCCGCCGGGATCGGTGAGTTGACGCTGACCGAGCTGTACCCCTTTTCCCAGTTGCAGCCCATGCTGCGCTACCGGACGGGTGACGTGGTGGTCCGCCAGGAGTGCGGGAGCCGCCCCGGGGAGATCTGTTTCGGCTACCTGGGCCGCCGGCAGGCCTGCCCGACCACGCGCACGGACGGCCGTTCCCGGGTGCTGGTCGGGGCGGTGGAGCTGCGCGAGATCCTGGAGGACGAACCGGGCGTGGCGCGGGAGACGCTGGTCGGCGTGACCGACCCGGTGGTCGGCGACATGCCGCTCGGCCCGCCCAGGGCGCAGTGGACGCTGCACGGCGGCGACACCGGGACCGGCACCGGGATCGGGACCGGCACCATCACCGGCACCGCGGCCCAGCCGCGCCTTCGGGTGCGCGTGCAGACGTCGTTCAGCCCCGGCCTCTTCCCCGCCGAGGCCGGCGCGCTGCACCGCCGGCTGACCGACCGGCTGACCCGCCGGGTCGAGACCGCCCCGGGCCCGCAGGTCGCCGTGGAGGTGTCCCTGACGGACGGCGGCATCGACGGCCTCGACGTCCGCCCGCTTTCGGCCGCCATCCCGGCGCCCGGTGCGGAGGGCGCCGCGTGAGCGCCCCCGCCATCGAACTGGACGGCCTGGGCCGCACCTACGACCTGCGCACGCGCCGGGTGACCGCCCTGCGGGACGTCTCGCTCCGCGTCGAGGAGGGCCAGATCGTCGGACTGCTCGGCCACAACGGGGCCGGGAAGACCACCCTGACCAAGATCCTCTCGACGCTGCTGCTCCCCACCAGCGGGACCGCCAAGGTCTTCGGCCACGACGTCGTCGGCGACGTACGGAAGGTGCGCCGGCTCACCGGCGTGGTCTTCGGCGGCGACCAGGGCCTGTACGGCCGGCTCTCCGGCCGGGACAACGTACGGTTCTTCGCGATGCTCAACGGCCTGCCGCGGCGCAGCGCCAAGCGGCGGGTCGAGGAGGTCCTCGCCGAGGTCGGTATGACCGACGCGGCCGGACGCCTGGTCAACACCTACTCCAAGGGGATGCGCCAGCGGCTGCACATCGCCATCGGCATGGCGACCAGTCCCCGGCTGCTGCTGCTGGACGAGCCGTCCATCGGGCTCGATCCGGTCGAGGCCGACCGGCTGCGTACGGCGGTGATGCGGCTGCGCGAGGAGTCGGACACCACCGTGGTGCTGACCACGCACAACCTGCTGGACGTGGAACGCCTCGCCGACCGCGTGGTGCTGCTGTCGGGCGGGCGCGTCGTGCGGGACACCGACGTACGGACCTTCGCCCGGGCGGTCGGATACGTCGCCGTGGTGACCGTCAGGGGGCAGGGCCCCCGGCCCGACGTCGCCGCCGACATGGAGCTGCCGGAGACCGGCACCCCGGAGGCGCGGCCCGGCGGCAACGCCGACCGCTGGACGGTGACCTGGCGGGTCCCCGAATGGAACTCCGCGTCCTTCGCGCACATCAGCGAGGTGCTGACCCGCGGCTCGGCCGACACCCGCATCCTGGCGGTCGACGTGGCGCCGGTCCGGCTGGAGGACGCCTACATCGACGCGGGGAAGGCCGTCGCCGGAGTCGGCCGTGGTTGACGCGCTGCGCGGCTCCCTGAACATGGTGCGGGTCGCGGCCTGGACCCAGGCCAAGGCGAGCCGGGGCAGCGCCGCCCCGCTGGTCAACGGCGTGGTCCAGCCCATCGTCCTCACCGTCATCACCATCGCCTCGACGCCGGCCGGGAACCGGCCGGGACCGGGTCTCGCCATCGGTATCGCCCTGCTGTCCATCTGGGGCGGCACCCTGTGGACGACCGGCGCCATCCTCCAGCACGAGCTGTGGGGCGGCACCCTGGCCGCCAACCTGACCGGCGTGTACTCGCCCTGGGCCGTCCTGGTGGGCAAGGCCACCGGCGCCACCCTCATCAACGGCGTCGCCGTGACGGCCAGCACCGGCGTCACCAGCTACGCCCTCGGCTCACCGGTCACCGTGGACCACCCCTGGTGGTTCGCCGCCGGGGTGCTGGCCACGCTGGCCTCAGGCGTCACCCTCGGCCTGCTGCTGGCCTGCATCCTGCTGGTGACCCGGCACGCCGACTCGGTGGCCAGCGCCCTGACCTACGTCATCTTCCTGCTCTGCGGGGCCGTGGTGCCGCTCGGCTACCTGCCCGTGGTGCTGCGCTGGCCGTCGGCGGTGATGAGCCTGCGCTGGGCGAAGGAGTTCCTGAGCGCGGCGGCGGCCGGCCGGCCCGCCGCCGGGGATCTGGGCGCGCTGCTCGCCCTGACCGCCGCGTACGCCGTGTGCGCTGTCGTATTCCTCAACCGGCTCGTCGACCGGGAACGGCGAAGGGGGACCCTTGAAATCGCCTGACACCCGCCCGCGGGACGTCCTGTGGGTGATGGGCGGCATCGCCGCCTTCGGCTGGCGTTCCTTCCGCAGCCTGCATCCGCCGCTCGTGCTGGCCCTGACCATCCTGCCGCGCGCGGTGCTCCAGTCCTGCTTCTTCGTCCTGCTGGGCCGCTGGATCGGCAGTACGCAGCAGGCCGGATTCGCCCTGACCGGGGCCGCGGTGATCACCATGCCCGTCATGTGCACATCCTGCGTGGCCGATGTGGTCACCGCGGACAAGTGGTCGGGGACGCTGTGGCGGCTGCGTTCGGCGCGCGTCTCCCCCACGACCGTCATGGCCCTGCGCGCGTGGCCCTACGCCGTGTCGGGCTGGTCGCTGTCGTTGGCCGCGGCCCTGATCGCGGCGCCGCTGACCGGCCACGCGGGGCTGACGCGGCAACTCCTGGAAGTGGCGCCCCTGTACGCGGTGATCGCGGTGACCATGACGGTGGCCGGTCTCGCGGTGACGGCGGTGGCGCTCGGCAAACGCGCGGACGTGGTGCTGGGCAATCTGCTGGCGTATCTGATCATCCTGGCCACCGGCACGTTCCTGCCGTCCTCCCGGCTCGGCTTTCTGCGGCCGCTGGGCTGGGTGCTGCCCGGCACCCACGGGCTGGCGGCGGCGCGGGCCCTGGAGGCGGGCGGGCCGTGGTTCGGCCAGGTGGCCGCCGAGGCCGGGGTGGGGGCGGGCTGGTGCCTGGTCGCCTGGGTGGTCATCACCGGCCAGCTGTCCCGGATCAGACGGTCGGGACACGACTTCTCCTGAGTTCTGCCGGGGTCCGCCGGGGTGTGCTGGGTTCTCCCGAATCCCGCTGAGCCCGGCCGAGTTCACCTGAGTCCCGCTGAACTCGGCTGGGTTCTCCCGAGTCCCGCTGGGACCCGGCCGCGACCCGCGGTCAGGTGTGCGGCGGCCCGCCCGCGGCGGGGGGATCGTCGTCCCGCCGCCGCCCGGGCGGGCCGAGCAGCCCGCGGGTGGCCATCAGCACCCCGGCCTGGAAGCGGCTCTCCGCCCCCACCGACTCCATGATGTCGGCGATGTGACGCCGCGTCGTCCGCAGCGACATGCCGAGCCTCCTGGCGATCGTCTCGTCCTTCAGGCCGGCCGCGAGCAGCCGGGCGATCGTCCGGTCGATGTCCCGGGACACCACCTCAAGGCCGTCGGCGGCCGCGTCCGAGTAGGGCTCGGCCTTCGTCCACGTCTGCTCGAAGATGTCGCACAGGAAGTGCACGATGGACGGCTCCCTGATCAGCACGCCGCCCCACGGCGGCGCGTCCCCCGCCTCGGGGATGAACGCCACCTTGCGGTCGAAGACGATGAGCCGGCCGAACAGCTCGTGCGCGGTGCGGTATTCGGCGCCGAGCCCCGACAGTGCGGCGACATAGGACTGGCTCGGCCCGTTGAAGCGGGCGGTGTGGTGATAGAGCGTTCTCATCCGCACGCCCCTTTCCAGGATGTCCCGGTCCCGCGCGAGCGCCTCCTCGAGAACCCGCGGATTCCGGCTTCCGCCGGGCTGGCTGCTCAATATCTCCTCGGTGCACTCCGCCGACGCCCGGTTCAGCGCCGCCCGCACCTCCTCGACGCGCGGGATCAGCTCCGCCGGCAGCATCTTCGGGCGCTGTCCGTCCAGGTACCGCTCCCGGAGCGCGGCGAACTGGGCGCGTACCGATTGCAGGCGCGCCGTCTCGTCCCGGATGACCCGCTCGATCGGATCGGTGATGACCGCCGCGACGAGTGCCGGGTCGACCACCCGTATCCGCCCGGAATCCCCCTGGACCGGGTGCAGCAGACCGCGCTGCTCCAAGGCCACGAGCGCTTCCTTGACCTGCTCCGCCGACAGTTCCATACTCGCCGCGGCGGCCACGGCGGCCCCCGCGTCCGTGGTCTCCTGCGACACGATCCAGTCGTATACGGTGGTTTCCTCCGGGGACGGCTGCGAAGTGGGGTCAGGCAGGTCGTACTCGCCCATCGCTTGCCCTTTCGCTTGCTCGAATCGACTCGCCGCTGGTGACTCGCGGACAGCCGGCCGCGCCAGGACACACCGGACGTCGGAGGAGATCCGGGCTGACACAGCTTTTCCGGGCGCACGAAACGGAACTCCGCATACGCCATACGTATGCCCGCGCCATAAGGTTCAACAGGATCATGTGCGGTACTGCCAAGGGCACTTGCCCTCGTCCAGTCCCCGGACCACACAGTAGAGCCTTCATCGTACACATGGTAGGTTCCGCCGCCCGGCTTTCCGGCGGTGACCTGGGCGCATGATGCTGTCACTGTGCGGAGCGCGTCGATCCGACGGGGTCAGTTCCTGAGCGGCCGGGTCGTCGGGGCCAGACCGGCGAGGTAGATGTCCGCCAGGCGGCGCGCGGTCTGCCGCCAGTCGGGGACGTGCGGGAGCCGCTGCGCCAGCAGGGCGCCGAAGATGACGAGATCGGCGGTGCGCACGTCGGGCCGGATCGTGCCGTCCCGCCGGCCTCTGGACAGCAGCGAGCCGAGCTTCCGGTGCACGTCGGCCTGGACGGCGAGGGTGTCCTGGTCGACCAGCAGCGGGCCGCCGTGCAGGGGCAGTACGAGGTCGGGCCCGTGCTCGACGGTCTGGTCGAGGAAGTCGCGGACGGCTTCGATGCCGGTCCGATCGGTCTCGGCGGCCTGGCCGGCCGCGGCCAGTACGAGCTGGAAGGAGCGGCGCGTCAGGGCGCCGAGCAGGGCCTCGCGCGAGGGGAAGTGACGGTAGACGGTGCCCACGCCGACGCCCGCGTCCGCCGCGACGGTGGCCATCGGCACCGCGGCGCCCTCGCGTCTGACCGCGGCGGCGGCCGCCGCCAGCACCCGCTCCCGGTTGTCGGCCGCGTCGCGCCGCAACTCCCGTCGGCCGGCGCCTTCGTTCGGCTGTGCTTTTGTCACACCTTCGATGATGGCCCACGCGGGGGCGGTCCGGCATCCCGCGCGCATCCGGTCCCGTATGCGGTACCCCCTGTGACCCCGTACCCCTTACTCCCCACGCGTCCTGCCCGGCACCCCGTCCCACCCCCCGGGCCACGTCGTTGACAGCCCACCAAGCGGACGATAACGTCCGTTTAGTGGGTGCGGTCGCGGCGCGGGTGCGTACAGCGCCGAGGAGAGCCGGGGTCGTCCCGGGCCGGCCCCGCGCGTCGCATCGCGCCCTTCGGCGCTCCGCGCGCATGATTCTCCCTAGCCTCCTCAGCCTCCCGCACCTGATCGGAGCCCCTTATGAGCATGGCCTACATCGCGCAACCCGAGCAGCAGCAGCAACTCGAATGGCTTGACGGCGGAACGCTGGCGATGCTGCTCGACGGCAAGGCCACCGACGGCCAGTTGATGATCGGGCGCTTCGACGTCGCCGAGGGCGAGGCGCCGCCCTACCACAAGCACACCCGGGAGGACGAGGTCTTCCTGCTGCTCAAGGGCACCGCCCTGGTCTGGTGCGACGACCAGGAGTACGAGCTCGCCGAGGGCGGTGTGGTGTTCCTGCCGAAGCTGATTCCGCACGGCTACCGCATCACCTCCAAGAAGGCCGATCTGCTGATGATCAACACACCGGCCGGCATCGAGGGGATGTTCCGTGCCACCGGTCGCGACAAGTCCACACCGCGTCCGCCCGACTTCGAGGTGAAGCCCGATCCCACGCTCGCCGACCAGTACGGCAACGTCATCGTGGGCCCGCCGCGCTGACCCGGCGGCAGCACCAGCCGCCCGACGACCCGCCGCCCACCACGACGTCCCCGCGGGGCTCCAGGTCTCGATCCCCGACGAGGCCGACCAGGCCGACCTGCCGCTGAACGCGGCGGCGGGGTGGCATCGCGGTCTCGGGTCATGGTCGACGGGGGCCTGTCGATGGCGGACGGGGAGCGGGACCTGGCCGACAGCGGGGTGCCGCTGCCGCCGCGCTACCGGGCCTTCCTCCAGGCCGCGTTGAACCTCTCCCCCGCCACCTGGGCACGAGAGGACGAGGCGCTCGACCGGCTCGACCTCTTCCACGCCAACGCCCAGGCCGGCCCGGCCACCCTCACCCCGACCGCGCCCCCACCCCCTGACCACGTTTGGCGTCCCGCCACCTTCGAGCGCCAGCGTCGCCATCTGCGTGAGGTCCCAAGCTGACCGGGCCCGCAGCACACCGGCGGGGGTCGCGCGTAACCCCAGCGCGGAGAGGACTCGTCCCGCCCTGGACTCGTAAGGTTTCGGTCATGGTGACTGCGACTGTTCGATGGTGGAGCGAAGAGGAGGGGTGGGGGGTGCTCGACTCGCCCGAGACTCCCGGCGGGTGTTTCGGGCATTACTCCGCTCTTCAGATGGCCGGCTTCCGCACTTTGTCGCTCGGGCAGCAGGTGAACCTCACGTGGGAAGCTCCCGGCTTCAAGCAGGACGGTTACGACTACCGTGCGGTGAGTATCGTGCCGCTGCCTGTCTGAGCGGCTGAGGCCGCCGCCTTGCGGACGATCGGCTCAGCCCGCGGGTCGGGCGGCGACGCGCCGGACCAGAGCGGGCTTCCCACGCGCTTGCCGTCCACGAGGACCCGGTAGGGGCACCGAGTCGGCGGTCAGCAGGTCCTGGAGGCGGACCTGCGTCGCGTACTGCTGGCTCAGCGCGCTGACCAGCCGGGCGGCGTCCGGGGAGGAGCCGCCCAGGGCGAACCAGCCGCCGTCCAAGTCGTCCCGGCCGAGGTATTCCTGGGCCAGGCCCTTGGCCTTCGCCAGGGCTTCGTCATCGGTTGCCACGAGCAGCTCTCCTTGTGTCTCACGTCGGTCGACAGGGGGAACATCAGGCCGGGGCCGGCGGGCGCGACCCGCGGCTGGAGTTCGTCCCGCACCACATGGCACACGCCGCCAGCGCGTACCACTTCTCCGGCCGGGAGCGGGGCGCGGTGCTGGTGCTCGACGGGCAGGGCGAGTGCGAGAGCGCCACGCCGGCCTCCGCGGCGGCCGGCGAGGTCAAGGTGCCGCGCTCGGCGCCGCCCGGCTGGTCGCTCGGCTACTTCTACGCCGCGGTCTGCGAGTACGCCGGCCTGGGCGCCGACGCCGCGGGCAAGGCGATGGGCCTGGCCCCCTTCGGCACGGCCCGCGACCTGACGTTCGGCGGCGGCCTCAGCTTCTCGGGCGACGGCTACGCGATGGACGCCGTGCCCAGGGACCTGCTGTCCACCGGCCGCACCGACGAGGAGGACGACACGCTGCGGCTGTGGCCGGCCCGGCTGGAACAGAGCGCGCAGCTCCCGCCGAACCGGGTCACCCGCCGCTGGGACCCGGAGGCGGGGCGGTACGTACGGCACACCGAGCGCGATCCGCTCGAGTACCGGGACCTGGCCGCCACCGCCCAAGAGGCGCTGGAGCGATCGGTCTACTCCTGCGACCCGGCCAGCCCATGGCAGCGCGGCTCGAACGAAAACACCAACGGCCCGCTCCGTCAGTACTTCCCGAAGGGCACTGACCTGTCCATCCACACCCGCGAGCACCTCGACGCCGTCGCCGCCCAGCTCAACGGCCGACCACGCAAAACGCTCGACTGGGACACCCCAGCCGAGCGTCTGCACAAACTACTCGCCAGCTGATCAGACCAGCCGTGTTCCGCGGGATCGCTAAAGACCGCGATTCTTCTCCCTGCGAGGCTTGCGCGGTGCCCTTCCCCAGGAGCCGGCAGGCCGTTCTTGCCGGATCCTCGATACGAATTCTGCGCGAGTCAGGACAGCTCGTGGCTGGGGGCGCAGGATCGGGTCTGCGTCCCAGGGGTCCACATGCGTCCATCCGAACCCCCGGAGCACCTCGTCGAAGACCGGCGCGAAGTCCGCACCGACCAGGTCCGGCATCTGATGGCGGAACTGGCGGACACGGGCGACGAAGTCTGCGGGCAACGCCACGTGGTACGCCTCCAAATAGTGTGCAAAGTCCGCGCGCCATACCCACAAGCCGTCGGTGACCAGGGACGAACAGCCGGATGTGTGCCGGTGAACCTCACCCGTGAGGACGTCCACCCCTGCCTCCATGAAGTACGTGAGGGGATGACCAACGTCCAAATACTCCACAATTTGCGCTTCGTCCGGTTCGCCAGACGCTTGCACCTGGGCCCCTAGCGGTCCCGCAGCCAGCTCACCGTAGTGACCGAAGTCATCGAAGAAGCCGAGCAACTTCAGCACGCCCACCCCCTCAGCCCCACCAGTCGAGGCGAGCATACGCAGGACCGATGTCTATCGGCCTCACCACGGCGTAGCTACAGTCGCCCGGCCGCGCGAGCGCGACCGTCGACTGATTAACTGCCAGTGCAACACATCCGAGATCACGTGTTACGACGACCACTGGAATCTGCCACGCGCCTGGCGGGGCTTCGATCACCGTCGCGAAATCACTGGGGCCACGGCTTTAGTCCCGGGTCGGAGTGCAGGCATACCAGGGGCCGATCTGCACATACCGCCAACTCCAAAGCATCTTCGATGGTGGAACCCATTCCCCAAATCCATCCAAGACCAGCGGAAACCACCTTCCCACTGACCTCCACGAAGACGCTCGAATAGCTGAGCCATTCGCCGATAGGAAAATATATCCCACCTAGAGCTTCTTGAATTTCCAATGCCAGACCCCGTTGGCCCGCCCCAGCCGAAATGGGGTCGAAATTGAAAGGCTCATCGTTGCTGAAGTTCGGGCCGGAGTTATTTACCGGCTCAACAATCAACCCCCCTAGTGCGACAAGAATTTCTTCGGCCTTCGAATTCAGTTGATATCCTTCCTGCTGCAAGGAGTCGAGCCAAGGGCTGGCATCCACTGCCCTCTGGGAATGCCAACCGGCGTCACGAAGAGCCTGCAGCAGATCGGGGCGCAGCGAGTCAAATCTGATCATGATCGCTAGCCGATACCAAGGTTTCCTAGTAGTCGCTCGCAGCGACCACATGGAGTGGCTGGTTCGCCATGTCCAGTCGTATTCGACGTCGGCATAGAGTTGTTTCTCGACTTCACCGTACGCATCGTACCTCCTCTGATCGCGTCGGGGCCTTCAGCCTTCTGAGCCTGAATGAGGCAACCCACCTCGGCACAGCCTCCATGATGACCAGCCTCTTCCAGGGCATCCGCCAGGTCGCCCTCCGCCTGCTGACCGTGCTTGTTACGGCCGTAATATTTCGCCCCTGAGGGAGACTCGTACTCGGAAGCAAATTTCGTCCCTGGTTCATTACGCACAGAGTGGGAGTGTCTAATAAACGGATCTGGCTCACTTTTCGTGGTGGCGGAGGGTTACGTCATCCCAGCAGGATGCGGTGGCGGAGGAGCGGGAAGCCTGCCCGGCCGTACATTTGACGCTTGATCAGCTTGGTTTTGTTGTTGACGCCTTCGGTGCCACCGTTGTGGTAAGGGAGGGTAAGAGCGGCGATGACGGCGTCGTGGTCGCGGTCCAGGCCCCGGGTGAAGGCGTGAAGGTGGGGCAATTCCACTGTCCGGACCTGGGTGATCCAGTCCTCAAGGGCGCGGGCATTTCGTTGGTCGGGTACCAGGAGCTGGGCGAAGGCCCGGATATGGGACGCCAGCCGGGTCATCTCGCGGCAGGCGGCAGTGAGCTGGTCGAGGAGTTCGCGATGTCCGGCGGCCAGGTCGTCGGGCCGGGTGAGGAGCATCCTGGCGAGTCTGCGCGGGGAGATGTGGCTGCGGTCGGCGTCCGCGCGGCCCTGGTTGATGTATTTGTGCAGGAGGTTGAGGCAGCCGGTGAAGCCGGGGGTCTTGATCTCTTCGAAGAGGTGGAGGACGGGGACGCCGGGGTCCTCGGCCCGGCGTTGGCGGAGATGTTCGCGGTAGGGGTCGACGAGGCTGGAGCGGTACTTGGGGACGCGGAGCATGCGTTCGGGCTGGTCAGCCCGGGCATAGCGCTTGACGGTGTTCAGTGCCAGTTGCAGACGACGGGCGCATTCCAGCAGGCCCACACCCTTGTCAAGCAGGTCGTGGACCTGGTGCCAGCGCTCGAGGGTGGATTGGGCACGGGGCCCGTCGTAGAGGGGCGCGTTCAGCACGGTGGCCCAGCAGGTGCTGTGTGCCCTGACTTCGCTCAGGGCGGCTTCGCACAGGTTGTGCCACAGATGCCAGCGGTCGGCGACCTGCACAGCATCGGGCAGCGCACGACGGATAGCCTCGGCATAGACGGCCGACCCGTCGCGGCACACGACCTGGATACCCGGATATTGACGCA
Source organism: Streptomyces sp. NBC_01190 (assembly GCF_045039895.1). Taxonomy (NCBI): domain Bacteria; kingdom Bacillati; phylum Actinomycetota; class Actinomycetes; order Kitasatosporales; family Streptomycetaceae; genus Streptomyces; species Streptomyces sp. NBC_01190. The sequence continues at coordinate 5,721,861 of NZ_CP108580.1, read as the reverse complement.
GCCAGGCTTCCAAGGTGGTGGCCTCACGATCGGGCAGCACCTCGATGCGGTCCCGGGTGCGTGCATCGATCACGATCGTGCCGTAGCGATGGCGGCGGCGCAGGGCGAAGTCGTCCACCCCCACCACCTTTGGCACCTGCCGGGCCGGTGAGGGGACACGCATCAGGATGCGCAGTGCTGTGTGCCGCGACAACTCCGCAGCCGGCACGGGCAGCACCCGCACCGCGGCTCTGCCGGCCAACTCCTTGACCAGAACGCTGATCTGCCTGGTCAGACGCAGCGTGCGCCGCTGGTAAGGCTCCAGCAGACCGGGCAACCGCTCGTGGAACGTCCGCCGTGGGCACCGCGGGGACGCACAGAGCAAACGGCGCACCCGGACCTCCAGGACTACGCGCCGCGCGTCGACCGGAACGTCGGCCAGGCGCCGCATGTAGTAGCCGTGAACCCTTGCTGTCAGCAGACCACACCCCGGACACGCCACCGGCCGATCAGGCGTGCAGGCCCGCACCACGATGTCGCCGCCCCGGTCTGCGACATCCCCGACAACCAGCGGGGACAGCCCGGAAAAGACTGTCCTGACAAGGAAGTTGATGTTGAGCACAGCCATGCATCATGCCGGTCACCCTCCGCCACCACGGAAAGTGAGCCAGATCCGTTAACCTCAGCGTTTCGTTTGCGGTGGCGTCCGGATCTTGAGCGGGAACGCGAAAGTGCCTTCTGAGCTGGGATGATGAGGCTTGTCTAGGGCTTCCGTCACCACAGCGAGAAGGCACTTTCTGCGTGCACACTACCGGGTCACGCCCCCAGCTCATCGTGTCAGCCGAGGGCCGCGGGGTGGTCAGCCACGCTGGGTCCCGGCTGCTGGCCGACCTTGCCGATGCCACCGGCCTGACAGCGGCATTCACTGACACGCTGCGCCGGCTGCGGCCACGTGGCACCGGGCACGACCCGGGCAGGATCGCAGTAGATGTGGCGGTCATGCTCGCCGACGGCGGCCAGGCCATCTCAGATCTGGCACTGCTGCGCGACCAGGCGGACGTGTTCGGCCCGGTCGCCTCCACCCCGACCGCCTGGCGGATGCTGGCCGGCCTCGACCCGGCTGCACTCGCCGGGCTGCGCTCGGCCAGGGCCGCCGCACGCGAAGTCGCCTGGCTCCAGGCCGCCGAGACCAGGACCGGCATACCGGCGGCCCGCGCAGGTGGACGCGACCTGCCGGGCCTGGTCCTGGACATCGACGCCACCCTGGTCACCTGTCACTCCGACAAGGAACAGGCGGCACCCACATACAAACGCGGCTTCGGCTACCACCCGCTGCTGTGCTTCCTGGACAACACCGGCGAGGCCCTGGCCGGACTGCTGCGGCCGGGCAACGCAGGCGCCAACACCGCCAGCGACCACATCACCGTCCTCGACCACGCCCTGGCCCAGGTCCCCGACACCCACCGCCACGGCACCCCGATCCTGGTCCGCACGGACAGCGCAGGCGGCGCGAAACCCTTCCTCACCCACCTGCGCGCCCTGCGGAACCGGGGCATCCACACATCCTTCTCCGTGGGATACCCGGTTACCGAACCGGTCCGCCGGGCGATCCGGGCCCTGCCCGACCGGTTCTGGCACCCCGCCCTCGAACAGGACGGCACCCTGCGGACAGGCGCCGGGGTCGCCGAACTGACCGGCATGATCGACCTGACTGGACACCCCGACGGCACCCGGATCATCGTCCGGCGCGAACGCCCGCACCCCGGCGCACAGCTGTCCCTGTTCGACCTCGACGCCGGCATGCGCCACCAGGCATTCCTCACCGACACCCCCGTCGGCGAAGGCTCCCTGCAGTATCTGGAGGTCCGCCACCGCGGCCATGCCCGCGTCGAGGACCGCATCCGCTGCGGCAAGACCACCGGCTTCGGGCGCTTCCCCTCCCGCCACTTCGCCATCAACACCGCGTGGCTGGAGCTGGCCCTGACCGCCATCGACCTGCTCGCCTGGGCCCAGACCCTCCTGCTGGACGGCGAACTGGCCGCGTGCGAGCCGAAGAAACTCCGCTACCGCCTGCTGCACGCAGCCGCCCGCCTCACCCGTGGCGGGCGACGTCTCCACCTACGGATCGCCTCCACCTGGCCCTGGCGCCACGAGCTGACCAGGGCATTCACCCGCCTTGCGGCCCTGCCCAGGCCAGCCACCTGAACGATGACACCGCCCTGACCACCACGACCCGAGGACCCCCGGAGCACCCGACCCAGCGTCGGGCCAAAACCATGCCCACCCAGCCACAAACGGCGCCGACCACCGAAAAGAGACATCAGCCCAACTCAGCCGACCCCAAACGAAACAGCGAGGTTAACTGGACACACCCGGCGCCGGCATCTTCCTCCACGACCTCGGCCCCCAAGCCGGCCCCACCGGCGGCTGCGTCGCCGTCCCCGCCACCTTCCTCACCCAGATCATGAAATGGATCAACCCCGCCAACCACCCCGTCATCGCCATCGGCTGACCCGAGCGAGCCGCACGATCGGCCGGCCCCGTGCCGTAGGCGACGGCCTGGGACTTGGCGGCACGGGGCACGGGTGTGGCAGGCGCCGCGGATACCCACCCCAGCGGGGTCAGGCGGGGAACGGGCGCGGTGCGCATACTCGGGTTCATGAACAAGAACGGGCACCTCGCCGACTTTCTCCAGGCGCGCCGGGGTCAACTGCGACCCGGCGACGTGGGGTTGCGGACCTACGGGGAGCGGCGCCGGGTGCCGGGGCTGCGCCGCGAGGAGTTGGCGATGCTCGCGGGCATCAGCGTGCCGTACTACACCCGCCTGGAGCAGGGCCAGTCGCGCAACGCCTCACGCGAGGTGCTCGACGCCATCGCGAACGCCCTGCGCCTGGACGACTCCGAGCGGGCGCATCTGCACCTTCTGGCCCGTACCCGGGAAAGGAGCAGAACCGCCGGCCGGCCGCGGGCCGAACGGATCACCCCGGCGACCACCGCGCTGCTCGCGGCCTTGGAGAACACACCCGCCATCGTCATCGGCCGCCGCAGCGACGTATTGGCCTGGAACCGCCCGGGCCACGGCCTGTTCGCCGGCCATCTCGACCCGGCCGGCCCCGAAGAACCGGGCCGGCGGCCGAACATGGCCCGGCTGGTGTTCCTGGACGCGCACACCCGCGAGCTGTACGCCGACTGGCCCGCCAAAGCCCGGGCCGTGGTGGGCAATCTGCGGCTGACGGCCGGCCGGCACCCCGATGATCCGCTGCTGGCCGGGCTGATCGGTGAACTGACCATGCGGAGCGCCGAGTTCGCCACGATGTGGGCCGATCACCGGATCCGGGCGTGCGATGTCGCCGACTACGGCATGCGCCATCCCCTGGTCGGGACGCTGACCGTCACCCAGCAGACGCTCCAGAGCCCGCAGGGCGACGGACCGGCCCTGGTGGTCGCCACCGCCGCCCCCGGCTCCCCCTCCGCCGCGGCCCTGACCCTGCTGGCCCACGCCACCGCACCGCGGCAAGCGACCGCGCCGCGCCAGGGCGCGCAAACCCCCGCCTCCTGACCCTTCCCTCTCCCGCACCACCTCCCGCACCACCTCCCGCACGGCGCCGCGCCGCGGCTGCCGCCTGCCCGAAAACACCGAAGGAACCATGTCCAAGCGACGCGTCACGATCACCATGTCCGCCTTCCTGGTGGCCGCGGCCACCCTCGCCGCGGCCGCGCCGGCCGACGCGAGGCCGGGCAACACACACCCGGCCCACACACACCCGGCCGGCGCCCGACCGGCCAAGGCACACCGGGCCGGCGCCCAGCCCGCCGAGGGCCTGTTGACCAACGTGCGGATCGCCACCCAGTTCGACCTCTCGGCAGGTCAGCTGCCGGAGAACATCACCCTGCTGCCCGACGGCACCGCCGACATCACCTTCGCCGCCGCCCGCCAGATCGCCCAGCTCACCCCCTCAGGCGCGACACATATCCTCGCCACGCTGCCCGCCCCCGCCGACGGCGGCGTCCACACACCGGCCCTCGGCTTCCCGCTGACCACCGGCATCGTCCACACCCCGGACGGCACGACGTACGTGCTGTACGCGACCGGCACGCCCGACCTGACCGGGCTGTGGCGGCTGCGCCCCGGCACGGCCCCGCGGCGCATCGCCGCACTGCCCGCGGGCGGCCTGCCCAACGGGCTCGCGCTGGACGGGCGCGGCGGGCAGCTCTACATCACCGACTCAGTCCTCGGCACCGTATGGACCGTCCCGCTGGCCGGCGGCACACCCACCGCCTGGTCCACCGCGCCCGAACTCGCCTCGACCGGCTTCCTCGGTGCCAACGGCGCGAAAATCCACGACGGCGCCCTGTGGGTGACCAACCTCGACCGCGGCACTCTGCTGCGGATTCCGATCCGCGCCGGAAACCGCGCCGGAGCGCCGCAGGTCAAGGCGTCGGGCCTGGCCGGTATCGACGACTTCGCCTTCACCGGCAACGGCGACGAGATCCTCGCCGCGCTCAACGGCCCCAACGCGGTGGTGCGTATCGAGCCCGACGGCACCAGCACCACCGTCCTGAACGCCGGCGACGGGCTCCAGAACCCCACGTCCATCGCCCTGCGCGGCGACGACGTCTACGTGCTCAGTGCCGCGTACACCACGGCCACCGACCCCAACCTGCTGCGGGCCCGCCTGCGATAGGCCCACCCGGGGGCGCCGCTGTTCCACGCCGCCGAACTCGGTGTCCCCGGGGATCCGACCGGTGACGGCGGCCCGACCTGGCCGGGCGATCCGCGGCCGGCTCAGGGGTCGTTGGCCCGCTTCAGCCGGAACGCGGCCGAGATCGTACGGGCTTCGGACCGTGCCGTCGCCGCGTCGTGCTCCTTGCCCTGGCGGGCGAGGACGTGCCCGAGGGTGGTCAGCGCCTCCGCCTCCAGCGGGCGCTGGCCGATCCGGCGCACCCGGTCAAGACACAGGTGCAGCGTCTCGGCGGCGAGGTCCAGCCGGCCCTGTCCGGCGTACGCCTTGCCCAAGTCAGACAGCACCTTGCCCTCCTGGTGCCGGCTGTCGGCCCGCCGGGCCAGTTCCAGACCCTCCAGGAGCTTGACGACCGCCGCGTCGAGGTCGCCGAGATCCAGCAGCGCGGCTCCCATGTCCGCCACCGCTCGCGCCTCGCCGCGCCGGCTCCCGGCCTTCCGGTAGAGGTCGAGCGACCGGTCCACATGGTCGATCGAGAGGTCCTGACGGCCCATCTTGTTGTAGACCGAGCCGAATCCCGAGTGGATGTAGGCCTGGTCGACCGCCTCGCCGACCTCGGCGTACAGCTCCTGGGCCCGCGCCAGATACCGCAGCGCCTCTTCGTAACGGCCCGTGCAGCAGAGGGCGCCGGCCACGCTGCGCAGCAGATGTGCCTGCCCGACCCGGTCCTGGTCGCGTTCCGCGGCGCGCAGGGCGGTACTCATCGTGTACTGCCAGTCGTGGTACAGGCCGCGCCAGTGGAAGAACTGCTGCTGGGTCAGAGCCAGTTGCCAGGCCGGTATGAAGGAACCCACCTCGGCGGCGAGGGAGACCGCGGCGGACAGGACGTGCCGCTCGGCGTCGAACCACTCCATGGCGGACTCGTAGTCCTCGAAGCGTTCCACCACCACCCCGGGCCCGGCCGGCGCCGGATCGATCGCCGGGCGGAACGGCCGCAGCCGCACCTGCGCCTGATAGCTCGACTGGAGGTAGTGGTCGAGCAGCCTCCCGAGGGCTTCGCCCCGCGCCTCGTCACTGTCCCGGGCCTGGGAGAGCTCCCACGCGTAGGACCGGAGCAGATCGTGGCAGGAGTACCGGCCCGGGGCGTGCTCGACGACGAGGGCGGTGTCCCGCAACTCGGTGATCAGGGATTCCGCGTCCCGGCGCGGCACACCCAGCAGGCTGGCGATCGCGCTGCCCGTCACATCGGCGCCTGGGTGCGGGGCGAGCAGGCGGAAGAGCGTGGCGGCCCGCTCGCCGAGCCGGCTGTACGACCAGGAGAAGACGGTCCGGGCGTCGGAGGTCACCCCCGCCACCTGGAAGGCGTCGAGCCGGCCGTGGGTCCGCCGCAGCTCACGGGCGATCGAGGCGAGCCGGAACTCGGGGTGGGCGGCGGCGCGGGCCGAGACGATGGCCAGCACGAGCGGGAGCGAGCCGCACAGCTCGATGATCTCCTCGACCGCCGCGGGCTCCGCGTCCACCCGTGCCGCGCCGATGCGCGCCCGCAGCGCCTCCCGGGCGGTCGGGGTGCTCAGCAGGCCGAGGCCGAACAGATGGGCGCCTTCGGTCACCGCGAGTCCGGAGAGCGGATTCCGGCTGGTCACGATCACCAGACAGCCCGGGGCGGCCGGCAGCAGCGGCCGGACCTGCTCGGCGTCCCGCGCGTTGTCCAGCAGGATGAGCATCCTTTTGCCGGCCAGCAGACTGCGGTACAGGCCGGCCCGCGCGTCGAGCGGCTCCGGGATGGACGGGGCGGACGCGCCCACCGCGTACAGCAGGGTTCGCAGCGCCTCGGCCGGCGGCACCACGTCGTGGGAACGGTCGAAGCCCCGCAGATTGAGGTAGAGCTGGCCGTCGGGAAAGTGCTCGGCGACGCCATGGGCCCAGTGCACCGCGAAGGTGGTCTTGCCGACGCCCGCCGTCCCGCTCACCGCCGCGACCACCGTGGCTCCACCACGCGCCCCACCGGCCCGTACCAGCTCGTAGGCCCGCGCCATCTCGGCTTCCCTGCCGACGAACGCGCTGATGTCGGCGGGCAGTTGGGCCGGCCGGACCGGGGCGGGGTCGTCCTCGGGCACGGCGGTCCCGGCTTCGGCGGCGTCATACGGTGAAGGTGTCCGGCGGAGGTGCGCGCCGGCCGCCGGGACGTCCTGTCGCAGGATCCGCCGGTGCGCCCGGCGGATCTCCTCACCCGGATCGATACCGAGTTCGGCGCGCAGCCGGTCGCGGACGGTGTCGTAGTGCGCCAGCGCCAGCGCCTGCTGCCCCGACGCCGCGAGCGCCAGCATGAGCTGGGCTTGCAGCGACTCGTCCAGCGGGTGCAGGAGCGCCGCCCTTTCCAGGAAGCCGATGACGCGTTCGGACCGCCCGCACCCGAGCGCCGCCCGCGCGGCCTCGGTGACCAGCGAGGTGTACTCCCGGGCCAGAGCGACGAACGGCACGCAGTTCCGGGTGTCGACGCGGAGGCCGTCCGACGGGAGACCCCGCCACATGCCGAGCGCGTCGGCCAGCCGCTCCAACGCCTCGTCCGGCCTGCCCTCCTCCCCCGCCCGGACGGCGACGGCGACCATCCGGCGGAACTCCAGCAGGTCAAGTGCGCCCGGCTCGACGGCGAGACGGTATCCGCCGCCGCGCCGGACCAGCCACTCGCCCTCGTCCCGGGCCGCCAGATCGGGCTCCAGCATCCTGCGGATCCGGCCGATCTGCCGGTGCACGACATTGACCGCGCTGGTCGGCGGGTCCTCCGGCCAGAGGAGGTCGGTCAGCTCTTCGAGGGGCACCACGTGGTTCGCCCGCACCAGCAGCAGGGTGAGGACGGCGCGCTGCTGCTGGGGGCCGGGGTCGACATCGACGGGTCCCCTCCGGACGCGCAGCGGCCCGAGCACGCTGAAGGTCAAATCGGCGGTGGTTACTGCTCGGTCGGCTCGGTCGGCTCGGTCAGCTCGGTCGGCGCTCACGGCGGACCACCGGCCGATTCGACCGGCGAACGCCCCGCGGGGCCGATTCGGGCGGGCATAGGAAGAACTCCACGGCTTGGGGAGGTTGGCAGGTCAGCGCGGTGGTACGGATCGAGGTTCGCATCGGGGTACGGATCCGCCCCCGCCCCTCCATCATCCGCCAACGGCATCCGTGGCGGACGACCCGCCTCCGGCTTCTCCCGCCGGGCCCGCCTCGGGCTTCCTTCCGGGCGTTCAGACGGGCCCGCGCGCGGGCCTCCTCGCGGGCCTCCTCACGGGCAGCGGCTCGGTGGGCGCGGTGCCGGTCCGGCCCCCGGTGGCGGCGGACTTCCACCCGCGTTCCACCCGTGGGTTGAAGTCCGGGGAGCGGCGCAAGCGGATGCTCGATGACATGACCACCACCGACTGGATCATCGACATCGCCCTCGTCCTCATCGTCTTCCGCCAGATGCGCGAGGAGCGGCTGACCGCCCGCACGATCCTGCTGCCGCTGGGCATCATCGGGTGGGCGGCAGGCAACTATCTGCACCACATCCCGACGGCCGGCAACGACCTGCCCCTGGCGGCGGCGTTCGCGGGGGCCGGCGTCGTCTTCGGCCTCTTCGGCGGCCTGCTCACCCGTGTCCGGGTCGCCGACGGGCACGTCAGGATCAGGGCCTCCGTCGGCGCGGCCGCGCTGTGGGTGATCAGCATGGGCTTCCGGCTGGGCTTCGCCGTCTGGTCCTCCCACCCCTCCGGCGCCTCCCGCATCGCCCACTTCTCCGCCGCCCACTCCATCACCAGCGCCCAGGCATGGGTGGTGGCCCTCATCCTCATGGCCTTCGCCGAGGTGGTCCTCCGCCTGGCCACGATCGTCGTCCGCGGCCAACTCCAGCTCTCCCGCTCCCAGGCCGCCACCGCGACCCCGACCACCCGCGACGGCGCCTACGTCTGAGGCGGCACGTCCCCCGCCGGCCCCGGCGGGGCCGACCGTCCATCCGCACCGGTCCGGGGCTGGCACCCTGGTAGGCGGGAGGGCAGGCGTTCGGCGGGCGGGGCCCGGCCGGCGGACGACGAGAAAAGAGAGGCACAGCATGGCGAGCACCTGGCTCGATGCCGGACCGGCGCGCCGGTGGACGGCCGGATCGCGAAGGCTCGTCGGCGCGCTGACCATGGTCGCGTGCGTGGCGGTCTCCGTCCTCGCGGCCCCCGGGACGACGCCGAAGGCGGCCGTGGCGGTGCTCGGGGCCGGCGCCGAGCTGGGCGCGCTGATGGGCCGCCGCTTCCTGCCGGAGCGCTGGGCCGCGCTCGGCCCGGCGCTGACCATCACCACCGGCTTCGCCATCATCGTCCTGGCGCCGAACGGGCTCGGCGAGGTCCCGGTACTGGCCGGCGCCGCCGCCCTGGCGACGCGCGTGCCGGCCGGGCCGGTACGCGGCGGGCTGGTCGCGACGGTCGCGGTCGCCTTCGGCGTCACCATCATGGCGATCACCGGCAGCCCGATCGGCCTGCTGGCGGGCGTCGGCGCCTGGCTCACCGCCGACCGCTCGGTGGAGCGCGCGGCGCTGCAAACCGAAAGGGACCGGGCGGTGGCCCTGCTGGCCGAGGTGGAAGCCTCCCGGCAGGCCCGGCAGGAAGCGGCGGCCGTCGAGGAACGCGGCCGTATCGCCCGCGAGATGCACGACGTACTGGCGCACAGCCTGGCCGGCCTGTCCGTACAGCTCCAGGCGGTCCGGGCGATCGCCGCCCGGGAGGGCGCCCCGGCGGCGCTGACCGGGCCGATCGACCGGGCCGCCGAACTCGCCCGCGACGGGGTGCAGGAGGCGCGTGCGGCGGTGGGCGCGCTGCGGGTCGCGCCGCTGCGGGGTGTGGACGACCTCGGCGGGCTGGTCGGCGGCTTCCCCGGGGAGGCCCGGCTGCGGGTCAGCGGCCGGGCCGGCCGGCTCGCCCCCGAGGCGGGCCACGCGGTGTACCGGGCGGTGCAGGAGGGGCTGACGAACGCGGCGCGCTACGCCACCGGCAGCCCCATCGATGTCAACGTGGTGTGGGACGACCACGAGGTCCGGGTGGCCGTACGGGACCAGGGGGTGCCGGCCGGCCGCGGCCCCTCCGGTGTGCGGGGCGGCGGTACCGGTCTGCGCGGGATGGCCGAGCGGATCGAGGCCGTCGGGGGTTCGCTGACCGCCGGCCCGGCGCCGGACGGAACGGGCTGGCGCATCGTGCTCCGCGTACCGGTCGTGGCAGCGGCCGGCCGGGACGCCGGTGCCGCCACCGCGGGAACCGTGACCGGTGGCGTGGTGGCCGCCGGCGGTGACGGGAAGATGGGAGCGTGACCGTATCGGCCGCCGTCGGGGCGCCGGGCACGGGCGGGGAGGCGGACGCGTGACGATTCGGGTGCTGGTCGCCGACGACCAGGCGGTGGTACGCGACGGGGTGGTACTGCTGCTGGCGTCGGCCGACGACATCGAGGTGGTCGGCCAGGCCGGCGACGGCGACGAGGCGGTACGGCTGACCGCGCAGACACGGCCCGACGTCGCCCTGGTCGATCTGCGGATGCCGGGCCTGGACGGCGCCCAGGTGACGGCGGAGGTACTGGCCGGGGACGTCCGCACCCGCGTGCTGATCCTGACCACCTACGCCGACGACGACGCGGTGATACCCGCGCTGCGGGCCGGCGCGGCCGGTTACCTGACCAAGGACGCCACCGGTGAGGCGCTGCTGACCGCGGTCCGCGAGGTCGCCGCCGGCCGTACGGTGCTGGACCCCGCGGTACAGCGCCGGCTCGTCCAACTGGTCGTCAGCGAACCCGCTCCGGCGGCACCCGCACCGTCGGCCCCGCACGCCGCGCCCTCCCCGCCGCCCGAGGCCGAGGGACTGACCCGGCGGGAGATCGACGTCGTCCGCCTGGTGGCCGAGGGCCTCAACAACCAGCAGGTGGCCCGCGAGATGGTCGTCAGCCAGGCGACGGTCAAGACCCACCTCAACCACGTCCTGGCCAAACTCGCCCTGGAGGACCGCGGCGCCCTCATCGCCTGGGCCTGGCGCCACGGCCTGGTCAAGCCCGCCGGCCGGTAGCCCGGGGACCCGCCCTCGCCGCCTCCGCCGCTCCCGCCGCCCCGCCGTCCTTCGCTTACGGCTGGAGGCCCACCGCGAGCCTGATCTGCGACAGCAGGACCCGGCGGAATCCCTCGGCCGTCGGCGTGGGGTGCTGCAGAACCTGGGGGATCATAAAGCCGACAAGCGACACCAAAAGGAAATCAACAATTTCGTCAGGGCTGTGGACAAGCGTGAAGAAACCCTGATCGCGGCCATCGGCCACCGCACGCACAAAGGGTTCCCGATAACGGTGCTGCACTTCGAGGCTGTATTCACGCAACTCCTCGTCGCGCATGCCCGCCCGCCAGAATTCGATCAGCACCTGCCGCGTGCTGCCGGAGTTACCGAGGCTTCGGTCGATCAGCGCGACGAGACGCCCCCACGGGTCCTGGCCGGTCGTGACGGCGGCATCGAGCGCCACGATTTCCTGATCGGTATAACGCCGCATGGCCTCGATCATCATGTCCTCGCGGGACCCGAAGTAATTCTGGAGGGTGCTGATCGCCACCCCGGTCGCCGCTGATACATCCGCGAATCTCGTGTTCTCGTATCCCCGTTCCGCGAGCACGGGACCAACCGCGTCAAGGACCGCGATCCGCTTGGCACCGCCGGCCCGGCGCGTACGATGTGCTGGAGGCATCCACGTACCTTACGGCCGTACCGGAAGATGGTCAATCAAGGGCTGTTCACCGCGCCTCCGCAATGAGATGACCGGCATTCCACGCTACGCGAAAGAGCCGGCCGGCTTTGGGAGCCTCATTCCTCCAGGGCTTCGAGCGCGTCACGAAGAGCGGCCCGGGAGCCGACGCCGAGCTTCGGAAAGATCTGGTAGAGGTGCGCTCCGACGGTCCGGTGCGAGAGATAGAGCCGCTCGGCGATCTGCTTGTTGCTCAGGCCGGAGGCCGCCAGTTCCGCGATCTCCCGCTCCTGCGGCGTGAGCACGCTTCTCCCCGCCGCCCCCTCCGCCCCGGCCGGCGGCCCGATCCGCGGCGCGACCCATCCGGTGGCACGCAGCTCCTTGGCCGCGCGCTCAGCCCAGGGGCGGGCGCCGAGCCGGGTGAAGGTGTCGTGCGCCTGGCTGAGCACTCCTCTGGCGTCCACGTTCGCGCGCGCCCGTCTGAGCCGTTCCCCATGGGCCAGCCGCACCCGGGCCAGATCGAACGGCCACCGCTCGACGCCCGGCAGGGCCGCCGCGGTGTCGAAGAGCCGCGCCGCCTCGTCGTCGTCGGTGGCGCACCATGCCTCCGCGGCGCCGGCGAGCAGCGCCAGCCGTGGCGAGAGCGCCGCGATGTCCGCCTGCCGTGTCGCGCGCACATGTGCGGCCGCCTCCGCGGGGCGGCCGGTGCGGACCGCGGCTTCGACGAGGTCCATCGACACCCACAGGGCGTGCGGGACATGGGAGGCGTAGGTGCCCGCGGGGCTGATGGCCGTCGCGTGCTGGTAGGCCCCTTCGAAATCGCCGCGTCCGAGTCCCATCAGGGTGCGCACGTGGCTGGCGTAGTGCAGCGCCGTACCCACACCCCGGGGGGTCGCCCAGCGGATGATCTGGCCGCTGTAGAGGTCGGCCGTCTCGTCGTCCCCGCGGGACGCCGCGACGACAGCCCGGCAGTACCAGAAGTACCAGGTGAAGAAGTGGTAGCCGGAGCCCTCGCACAACTGGATTCCCTCGTCGGCCAGTTCGACGCACTCGTCCCACCTGCCGGAAAGGAAGTCGTCCAGGCACACATGCATCAGCGCGCCGATGTGTCTGCGGACCGGGCCCCCGTCGCGCCCCTGGAGGATGACCTTCCACGAGGGCTCGCGGACGTCCGCCAGCCGGTCGGCGTAGAGGGACGCGGTGCCGAGCCGGACGATCCGTCCTGGGTCGGTCTCCTCGGCGGCTCCGCCGAGGACCGACTCCAGCGTTTCCAGCGCGCCGACCCCCGATCGGGCGGGGTCGGAGAAGGTCTTGCCGATCACGGACAGCAGTGCGGGCGGCCCGGGTCGCAGGCGCGCCATCGCCGCGTAGAAAGGCGGCCAGAGCTCCGCGCGGCCGCCGAAGAAGCACAGCAGCAGCAGCAGATGCATCGCGTCGACGAGGGCGTTGTCCTTCGCGTCGTACCGGTGTGTGCCGGACTCGATGGCGCCGACCAGAAGGCGGTGAGCCGTATCGACGTCTCCGTCACCGTTGATGATCAGATACACGGCGGCGGCGGCGGAGCGCAGTGACCCCACCAGGTCGGGATCGGCGCGTCGGGCGTTGTCGAGCAGTTCCGAGGCACCGCGCAGCTCGCCGGTGGCGTCGGCGCCGATGTAGGCCGCCTCCGCCAGCCGCCGGGCCCGGTCGGCACCGCGGGGGCTCAGATCCGCCGCCCTGACCAGCGCCGCCACCGCGCCGAACGCGTCGCCGCGCGCGGTGATGCGGTGCGCGGCCTGTTCCAGCAGGACGGCCACCTGCTCGTCCGGCTCGATGGACGCCTCGCCGAGGTGCCAGGCGCGGCGTTCCGGCTGGTCCACCAGCACCTCGGCCAGGGCGCGGTGCGCGGCGCGGCGCTCGGCGCCGGTGCAGGCGTCCACGACCGACGAACGGATCAGGGGGTGGCGGAAGACGAGCCGCCGGGCGCCCTCGTCGAAGTGCACCAGCCGGTCCTGCTCGGCGGGGGCGAGATCTTCCAGCTCGGTGCGGTGGCCGGTCTGCCGCGCCGATGCCCGCAGGATCCCGAGATCGCCGGTTCCGTCCATCGTGGCCAGCAGCAGGAGCCGTCGCGCGGCCGGCGGCAGCTCGGCGACCCGGGACACGAAGAGTGCCTGGAGACGCTGGCTGAGCGGCAGTACGACGGGCAGGTTCTCCAGGGCCGCGCGCTGCTGCCCGCTCAGCACCGTGGGCAGTTCCAGGAGCGCCAGCGGGTTTCCTTCGGACACGGCCAGCAGCCGCTGCCGTACCCGCTCGGCGAGGTTGGGGAATCGTGCGTCGAGCAGGGTCCGCGCCGACTTCTCGTCCAGCGGCGGCACCTCGTACTCGGGCAGGCCGCCGCGCTGGAAGAAGGTCTCGCTCCCCGAACGCATGGCGCCGAGGAAACTGACGCGGCCGCCGGCCAGCCGCCGGGCGACGAATCCCAGTACGGCGGCGCTGGCCCGGTCGACCCACGGCAGGTCGTCGACCACGAGGAGCAGCGGGTGGGCGGCGGACACCTGGCGCAGCAGCATCAGGGTCGCACTCGATACGACGAGCCGGTCGGGCGGCGGCCCGGTGCCGAAGCCGAGCGCGACCCGCAGGGCGTCGCGGTGCGCGCTCTCCAGCTCGCCGAACGCGTCCGCCAGCGGAAAGAGGACCTGGTTCAGCCCGGAGTAGCTCACGTCGGCCTCGAATTCGACGCCGGCCGCGCGCAGGACTCTCGTCCCGTTCGCGGCCGCGAGGTCGGCCACGGCGCTGAGCAGGACCGTCTTGCCCACGCCGGCCTGACCGGACAGGAGCAGCGCGCCGCCGCGGTCGGGGGCGGCGAGGAACTCGCAGATACGGTCCAGCTCCGCGGTCCGCCCCACCAGGGCGTCGGCGGCGCCGTATTCGAAGAGGCCGCTGTAGCCCATCCCGTCACGCTCCCGTCCGCGCCCAGCCGGGGTTCCAGCGACGCCACGCAATGCTTGAACTCTAAACTTGCTGTTCGGACGGTCATTGTACACACGATTGGGCTGACCGTACCGTACGAGCGAACGGTATCTTGATCCGGTACGGCCAAGCCGATTTTTGCGGGCCGCACGCTTGCGCCGTCGATGGTTACCCGGTCCCGCCGGCCAGGGGCCGACGGCCGCCCGCCATCGCCGACACCCCAGCCGCCGCCGAAGCCCGGTTTCCTGATCCCGCCGCTGCCCCTGCGCGGCCGGACCGGTCGCTGTTTTACCCTGGGCCAAAGGACATATCGCACCAAATCTCTCGACGGGGGATGAGGAGGCGGACGGTAATGGCGAAAATACTCTTCGTGGTGAGCGGCGCGACGTACTGGGTGCTCAAGGACGGCACCCGCTACGCGACCGGTTACTGGGCCGAGGAGTTCGCGGCTCCGTACAAGGCGCTCACGGAGGCCGGCCACGAGATCGTGGTGGCGACACCCGGCGGGGTGACGCCGAACGTCGACATGATGAGCCTGCGCCCGGCGATGGCGGGCGGCGAGCAGGGCGCCCTCGAACTGGAGGGGATCATCCGCGAGGCGGAGGTGATGCGGCGGCCGCTCAAGCTGTCGGACGTGCGCCCCGAGGACTACGACGCGGTCTATCTGCCCGGCGGGCACGGTCCGATGGCCGACCTGTCGCTCGACGCCGACGTGGGCAGGCTGCTGACGGGCCAGCTCGCGTCCGGCAGGCCGCTGGCGATCGTCTGCCACGCCCCCGCCTCGATGCTGGCCACCAGGATCCACGGCGAGTCGCCCTTCAAGGGCTACCAGGTCACCGGCTTCACCAATGACGAGGAAGAGGAAGTGGGGCTCGCCTCCAGGGCTCCCTGGCTGCTGGAGGACGAGCTGAAGGACAAGGTCGGCGTCGACTTCAGCCGCGGCCCCGTCTGGGAGCCGTACATGGTCGAGGACCGCAACCTCGTCACCGGCCAGAACCCGCACTCCGCGGCCATCCTGGCCGAGCGCCTGGAAAAGATCCTCGTCTGACCACCCCCACCACGCGCCGCGCCCACCCCGGCTCGGCCGGCCGGGCCTGATGGCCCGCACGACGCACCGGCAAGGGACGACCCCCTGCCGGTGTCGCCCGGTCGGGCCGGCTCAGCGGTGGTGGGTTTCGTCCGGGTCGAGGCCGCGGTCGAGGCCGTGGGAGACGACTCCCTGGCCGGGTTCGAGGGCGAGGCGCTTGCCGTCGAGGAAGACGGCAACCATGTCGGGTTCGAAGGAGATCATGTCGGAGATGGCGGACACCTCGGGGTAGGCGTCGGGATATGACCAGGCCGCCTTCGCCGCGGCGCCGATGTCGTAATAGCCGGCCAGGCCCTTGAAGGGGCAGAAGGTCTGCGTGTCGACCGGGGTGAGCGCGCTCATGTCGATGTCCTCGCGCGGCACGTACCAGCGCGGCGCGAATCCGGACTCGTAGAGCACGGTCGGGCGCGACGAACGCGCCACCACCCGTTCGCCGTCGCGGACCTCCAGGTCGCGGGAGGTGGGCCGGATGTCGATGCGGTGGTACGCGTCGGCGGCGTGGCCGAGGACGCGCTGGTCCTCCTCGTAGAAGCCGTCCATGGCCCGCCAGGCGAACGCCACCCGCCCCTGGAGTTCGCGGGCGTGGTCGGCCAGGGCGGTGTGCTGCCAGGCGGCCCGGTCGCGGTGCTGCTGCCCCTGGCGCGCGGCGTACCACGAGGTGTCCCCCAGGTCACGGTGCCGGGTGACATGCCCGCTCGGTTCGAGCGTGCCCGGCGTCACGTCCTCCATCGGGAAGTACGCCACCGGGTAACGGTCCGGCTCGTGCAGGATCACGACGTCCTCGCTGTCGGCGATCCACTCGCCGCCGAACTTGACCCGCAGCCTGCGGCGCAGCGGTTCGGCGAACAACAGCCGCTCGGGGAGCGGCTGCGGTGTCAGAAACCTGCCGACCGCGCCGTGCGCGAGCGGACCCTGCTGCCATGCAAGACCCATGGTCTCTTCTCCCTCTCGTGCGGGTCCCCCTGTGCGAGCCGCCCCGGGGCCGGACGTGGCCGGGGTCGGCCACCTCGGCCGGATGGGCCGGCCCGGCCGGATACGGCCGGATGGATCACGTCGACCGCGGTCAGACGGACTTGATCTCCCCGCCGTCCATCCGCAGCACGGACCCGGTCATCCAGCGGGCCGCGGGCGAGACGACGAACGCCATCAGTTCGGCGATCTCCTCCGGCTGGCCGAAGCGGGTGATCTCGGCCTTCGCGGGGAAGTTGGCGATCGCCTCGTCAACGGTCATGTCGTGGGCGGGTGCCCAGTGTTCGAGGTACGAGCGGCGGCGGCCCGTCATGACCGCGCCGGGCATGACGCTGTTGACCTGGACGCCGTCCATGATGCCGCGGTCGGAGAAGGCCTTCGCCAAGGCGGCGATCGCGGCGTTGATCGTGGCGACGGCCCCGGTGGCGGCCCTCGGAGAGATGGCCGAGTTGCCCGACATCAGCACGACCGAACCCTTGCTCTCCATCAGGGCCGGCCAGGCCGCGACGGTCAGCCGCCGGGCGCCGTGCAGCTTGAGGGCGAGCCCCGCGTCCCACTGTTCGTCGGTCATGTCGAGCACATCGATCTGCGGTACCGCGCCGGCGATGTTGACCAGCGCGTCGATGCGCCCGAACCGCTCAAGGGTCGTGTCGACGACGGTCCTGGCCGCCGAGGGCCGGGCCAGGTCCAGGTCGACGACGAGGGGTTCGGCCCCGGCCGCCCGCACCTGCGCGGCCGTGTCGTCCAGGTTGGCGCGGTTGCGGGCGACGAGCACCACCGAGGGAAAGTCCCGCGCCAGCCGGATCGCCGTCGAGCGGCCGATCCCCTGGCTGGCCCCGGTGACGATCGCTACGGAGTCGGGCATGCCATTTCTCCTTCGCTGCTTGGCTGTTGGCGGCTGCGCCGGGGCGGGTGCCCGGCAGGGATGTCAGCCGGCGAGGAACTCCCGGATCGCGTCGGCGATCTCTTCGACATGTGTCTCCAGGGCGAAGTGGCCGGTGTCCAGGAACCGCACCTCTACGTCGGGCAGGTCCCGCTTGAAGGCCTCGGCCCCGGCGGGCAGGAAGTACGGGTCGTTCCGGCCCCACACCGCGAGCAACGGCGGCCTGCTCTTCCTGAAGTACTCCTGGAACGTGGGATAGAGCGCGACGTTGGTCGCGTAGTCGAGGAAGATGTCGAGCTGGACGTCGACGGCGCCGGGCCGGGCGAGATAGAAGTTGTCCAGGCCGTAGCCGTCCGGGCTGACCCGCGTCTCGTCGGGCACCCCGTGGGTGTACTGCCAGACGGTGGTCTCCGGCTGGACGAGCATCCGGACCGCTTCCCGATTGGCCTGCGACGGCTCCTTCCAGTACGCCTGGACCGGCGCCCAGCCCTCGCTCAGTCCCTCTTCGTACGCGTTGCCGTTCTGCGAGACGATCGCGCTGATCCGCTCGGGGTGCCGCGCGGCGATCCGGAAACCGACCGGGGCGCCGTAGTCGAACACGTAGAGCGCGAACCGGTCCAGGCCCAGGATCTCGGTGAGGCGGTCGATCACCTCGGCCATGTGCTCGAAGGTGTAGTCGAAGTCGCCGCGCGCGGGCATGTCGGACTTCCCGAAGCCGGGTAGGTCGGGGGCGACGATGTGGAAACGGTCGGCGAGCAGCGGGATCAGCTCCCGGAACATGTGGCTCGACGACGGGTATCCGTGCAGCAGGAGCAGGGTCGGCGCGTTGGGTGCGCCGGCCTCCCGGTAAAAGACATTCAGACCGTCCACGCTCGCGGTGCGGTAGGCGATGTCGGCCATGGCGGGCCATCTCTTCTCTTCAGGACGCGGTGGGTGGTGTGCGGCCGCGTTGTAACTGTCTTGTAGGCCTGTAAAGGGTTATGCAATGCGAGACGCGAGCTCTCCGGCGCGGCGCCCCTTGCCCGGCCGTGCCCGATGAGGCCAGCCGGACCAGCCGGGCCGACCGGGCCTCAGCGCCCGGATTCGGCCTCGCGCACCGCTTCCATCACGATGCCGACGACCTCGCCCGGCGCCGTGATCATGGGCACGTGGTCGACGGGGGCCGTCCGGGTCCGCGCCTTCATCCGCTCGGCCATGAAGTGCTGGTTCGCGGCCGGGATCATGCGGTCCTCCTCGGCCACGAGGAACCGGCTCGGCCGGTCCCGCCACAGCGGCCGGCCCACCGGGGTCCCGATGCACGCGGCGGCGAGCGGCCGCTGGGTGGCGGCGAGCAGTGCCTGCTCCTCCTCGGACGCCTGCTGGGCGAAGGCGGCACCGAAGGCCTCCTCGGGCAGCCAGATCAGCTCGTGCGGGTCGGGGGCGAGTTCGGGGGCGCGCGGGTGGGGGTCGGTCCGGTAGAAGATGTCGGCCACCGTCTCGCCCTCGTCCGGGGCGAGTGCGGCGACATAGACCAGCGACGCGACCTTCTCGTCGTGCGTGGACGCGATGACCGCGCCGGCGTAGGCGTGCCCCACCACGACCACCGGGCCGTCGAAGCGCTCCAGCGTCCACTCGAGCGTCGCGACGTCGTCGGCGAGCGAGGTCAGCGGGAGCGGCGCGGCGACCGCCTTCACCCCTTCCGACCGCAGTCCCGCGATCACCTGGTGCCAACTCGATCCGTCGGCCCAGGCGCCGTGCGCCAGCACGACCCCGATGCTGCTCTCCTGCACTTCCTGCACTTCCCGCACTTCCTTCATTTCCTGCTCCTTCCACGTCATCTCTGCTCGGGCCACAGACAGGCGCTGCGAGCTAACCTCTCTGAAGACGTTCGTCAGGTTATGGAGCGCCGGATAACTTGTCAACAGGACTCAAGGCGGTTACTGTCGCCATCGAACGCTCCTTGTCCGAGGGAGCGGTCAGCAGACAAACCAGGCAGACACGACAGAGAGGACAGTCAGGATGGTCCAGCACGGTCCGGCTCTGTTCCTCGCCGACACGCTCGGCCTGGACTTCCTCAACTCGATCGCCACACCGGTCGACACCGAGATCGACTGGATCGACGACGGCGACGGTCTGCTGGCGTGGCTCGAACAGGCGGAGCTGGTGCCGGCCCGCACCCTCGCCGAGCTGCGGGAGCAGGCGCTGCCGGGCGAGCTCGACCAGATCGCGGCCCAGGCGCGCAGTCTGCGCGAGGACCTCAGGGCTTTCGTCCGCGAACACCGGGGCCGGCCGCTGGATCCCGGCGCCCTCCAGGAGCTGGCGCCGCTGAACCGGCTACTCGCGCGCGACGAGGGATTCCTCCAGCTCGTCGCGGACGGCCAGGGCGGGACGGACGGGGCGGACCGGGTGAGCAAGACCGGCCTCCGGCTACAGTCCACGCGCCGCTGGCGCTCACCGGACGCGCTGCTGCTGCCCATCGGCGAGGCGCTGGCGCGATTCCTCAGCACGGAGGACTTCTCGGACGTCAAGGCCTGCGAAGGCCCGGCCTGCACCCTGATGTTCGTCGACCACACCCGGGGCCGCGTCCGCCGCTGGTGCAGCATGGCGATGTGCGGCAACCGCGCCAAGCAGGCCGCCCACCGCGACCGGCTCAAGAAGGGCCGCGTCACCGGCTGACGAGCGGACGCGGCGCGCGCCGGGGTGTGAGACGCCCGCCCCGCTCGACCGGCTCCACCCGCTCCACCCGCTCCACCAGGGCGAGTTGCCGGCGGTCATCAGCGTAATCGGCCCGGGTACCGGTCGTTGGGACCGGGCCCGGGCCGACCGTTGGCGCCGGTGTGGGCCGTCGCCAAGCGGCTTGACCTCCCTGGGCGTTACGCGGTGATGAGGTCGCCCGGGTCGGTGACGGCGGTGGCCGTCGCGGCGGCGGTGCGGCGGCGGGCCAGGACTCCGGAGAGCCAGTAGCCGGCGATCATCAGGGCGATGACCAGAAGGGTTTCACCGGTCCCCCACACCCAGGTGGACGCGCCGACCTCCTTGGTGGGGATCTTGGGCAGGTCGTCGAGCGAGACCGCGGAGTGCTTGGCCGCGCCGGCCTGGAACGCCTGGTTGCGGGCCGAGCCGTGCAGGAAGGGCGCGACGAAGACCACCGACATGCCGAGGAGCGCCTCGATGGTGATCACGACCGGGAAGTCCCGGACGAGGACGGTACGCAGCGGACGTTCGTCGCCGGCCGCGCGCAGTGCGTCCACCCGGGGGTGCAGCCAGAACTGGTTGAAGCCGCCGAGCAGCAGCAGGGCGCCGAAGATGAGGATCTTCACGCCGAGCACCCGCCCGTACATCGTGGTGAAGAGCTGTGTGGGACCGTCCACATGCTCCCAGTAGAGGAAGAGCCCGGACAGCGTGATGGCGGCGACGCAGCCCATGGCGGCGACGGAGAAGCGGCGGATCACCGGGGACCAGAACGCGCCCCGGTCGTTCGCGCCGACAGCGCCCGGGAGCGTGAGCAGCGCGAGTCCCGCCAGGCCGCCGAGCCAGACGGAGCCGCCGAGCAGGTGCAGCATCCACATGAGCGTCTCGAAGACGGTACGGCCCCAGTCGTCCGGCACCTCGTCGGGGAATTTGGTGGTGCCGAGGGCGACGGCCCCCGCGCCCAGACCGGCCGCGAGCAGCCACCGCCGGGCGGGTCCCGCCGCGACCGGGCGGAAGGCGAGCGGGGCGACCAGCAAGGCTCCGACCAGGACGAGGGTCACCTCAAGTCCGAGCAGACGGCCCTCGTTGCTGCCGTCGTAGAGCGTGTGCCACGCGGCGGCGTAGTCGTAGCCGCCGCTCTGCGAGGCGTCGTGCGCGATGTCGGTGAGTACGGCCGGCCCGGCCAGGATCCCCAGCACGACCGCGACTCGGGAGAGCCGCACGGTCACGGCGGCGAGCGTGTCGGAGCCGATCCGCCGGGCGACCGGGCCCACCGCCACCAGCGCCAGCGCGGTGATGCCGACGAATCCCATCAGGGTTACCCAGGTCGCCCAGGCCACGGCACTGTCTTCGAACGGACCGAGCGGCGTCGACGGCGCCGCCGCGGCAAGCGGCAGGGCATGCGGAATCGAACCGGGCAGGGGCATGGCTGAACCATCCTCGCGCAGGGGACCGGGGGACAACGGCACATTAGGTTAGGCATGCCTAATTTGAATCGTCAACAATGCGGCGGTCAACAACCCCCGGCGGCCCCAACGGCCCCCGGCGGAACCAGCAGGCGAGCAGCGGCCTGGCGGTGAACTGCTCCTGCCCGGTCGGTCCCGCCGCCCCGTACAGGCTCTGGATCCTGACGCCGGCGCAACCCGCTGACGTCCCTCCCGCCGGGGTCCGGCGCATCGGGCGTGCTCCCGGCGGCTTGTGACGGCTCATCAGATCCGCATGGTCCACGGGTTCGCGGACGACGGACGACCGCCCGATGCGCGCACTCGCCCCCGTTTGGTCAGGTTTTCTACCGTTTACCGAGCATTTATTGGTGTTTCGGAAGAATTTTCCGCCAGCTCCGGGGTAGCAGCCCCTGGTCGCACCCGGCGGTCCGCCATGGGTGGCGCCGGGCGCGTCCCGGCGAGTGCCACCGCGCCGCGACCGCCGCCGCAACCGGTAGGACGGACCACATCATGGAGGGCCCCGTGAGCCACCACCACGTATCCACCACCGAACGCCTGCCGAAAGTGCTCGGCTGGGCCGGTCTCGGGCTGCGAGCCGCCCAGGTCACCGCGCCGAAGGCGGTCAGCCGGCTGACGGGCGTCCCCGACGCCCTCCTCACGGCGCGTACCGCCATCCCGCTGGTGGGCAACCCGGGCAGCCGGGAGCCGGGGCACGCCGCCCTGCTGCCGGCCGGCCGCGAGCCCGCCACCTGGGTGTGGACCCGGGTCACGGGCGACACGATCGACCTGACCGCACTGGGCCGCGCGCTCGCCGCCCGGGGCGCCGAGTTCAGGGGCAACGAGCGCAAGGACGCGGGCGCGGGCCGCGGCGGCCGGGGCGCCGGCGGCAAGCTCCGGACGGCGGTCACCGCCGCCGCGCTGGCCGCGATCACCGGGGCGGGCGTCTACGCGGCGATCCAGGAGCTGCGGCGGCAGAAGGACGAGGACCGCCGGGGCACCATGAGCCTGTACGCGAGCATCACCATCGACCGGCCGCGTGCGGAGGTCTACCGCTACTGGCACGACCTGGCCAACCTGCCGCGCTTCATGGCCCACCTCGAATCGGTGGAGACCGAAGGCGCCACCCGTTCGCACTGGAAGGCCAGGGGACCGGCCGGGCGCACCATCGGATGGGACGCCGAGATCACCGAGGACCGGACCAACTCGGTCATCGCCTGGCAGTCGAAGGGCCCCACGCCGGTGGGGAACACCGGCTCGGTGCGCTTCTCCGACGCTCCCGGCGACCGCGGCACCGAAGTGCGGGTGGAGCTGTCCTACGACCCGCCCGCCGGCAGCGCGGGCACCGCTGTCGCGAAGCTGCTCGGCGAACACCCCGAACAGCAGGTCCGCGACGATCTGCGGCGCTTCAAGCAGGTCATGGAGACCGGCGAAGTGGTCCGCTCGGACGCCAGCCCCGAGGGCACCCGCGCCTTCCGCCAGGCCAGGCAGCGGCCGGCCCAGCCGCTCGCCGCCGCCGCTTGATACCCGATCCGCCAAGGAGAACCGCCATGAAGGCCACCTGCTGGACCGGGCGCAACTCGGTCGACGTCCTCGATGTCCCTGACCCGAAGATCCTCAACGCGAGCGACGCGATCATCCGTGTCTCCTCCACCACGATCTGCGGCTCGGATCTGCACCTCTACGACGGCTACATCCCCACCATGAAGAAGGGCGACATCCTCGGCCACGAGTTCATGGGCGAGGTCGTCGAGGTGGGCCCGGCCGTCCGCAAGCTCAAGGTGGGCGACCGGGTGGTCGTCCCCTTCCCCATCGCCTGCGGCCAGTGCTGGGCGTGCCGGCACGAGCTGTACTCGGTCTGCGAGAACTCCAACCCGAACGCGGGCCTGGCCGAGAAGTTCATGGGCCACAGCACCGCCGGGATCTTCGGCTACTCCCACATGCTCGGTGGCTACGCCGGCGGGCAGGCGGAGTACGCGCGGGTGCCGTTCGCCGATGTCGGCCCGATCAAGGTCGAGGACGACCTGACCGACGAGCAGGTCCTCTTCCTCTCCGACATCCTGCCCACCGGCTATATGGGCGCCGACAACTGCGACATCACGCCCGGCGACACCGTCGCGGTGTGGGGCGCCGGGCCGGTCGGCCAGTTCGCCGCGGCCAGCGCCTACCTGCTCGGCGCCGAACGGGTCATCGTCATCGACCGCTTTCCGGCCCGGCTGGACCGCACCCGCGAGCACACCGGCGCCGAGACCATCAATTACGAAGAGGCCGACACGCTGAAGGCGCTGCGTGACATGACCGCGGGCCGCGGCCCCGACGCGTGCATCGAGGCGGTCGGCATGGAGTCACATCACCCGACCGGTCCGGTCAACGCGTACGACCGCACCAAGCAGGCGACCCGTACGGAGACCGACCGTCCGCACGCCCTGCGGGAAGCGATCCTCGCCTGCCGCAACGGCGGCACCGTCTCCACCCTCGGTGTCTACGGCGGGCTGGTCGACAAGTTCCCGATGGGCTCGCTGATGAACCGGTCACTGACCCTGCGAGCCGGCCAGTGCCACGTCCAGCACTACCTGCGGCCGCTGCTCGACCGGATCCGCAAGGGTGACATCGACCCGTCCTTCGTCGTCTCGCACCACATGCCGCTGGCGGAGGCACCCAAGGGCTACGAGATGTTCAAGAACAAGCGGGGCGAGACGAACAAGATCGTCCTCCACCCCTGAGGGGAAGCGCCGCCCGCTCGGGGCGCTGAGCGGTGGGCGGAACGGGCGTCAGGCGGACCGGTCGAGGTCCGCCTGACGTGTGCGCGGGTGGGGGGTGGGGGCCTGGCTCCGCGAACAGAAGGCCGCTCAGAAGGTGATGACCGCTCGGCCGGCATGCCACTTGCCCTCGACCATCCGGGACAGGGTCGCGGGCGCCTCGTCGAGGCCGATCGCGGTGATGTCGGGCATCAGGTCGTGCTGGGTGGCGAAGTCGAGGGTGTCCCGGGCGTCGTGCGGGGAGCCGGAGGGTGAGGCCATGACGTGCAGCCGGTTCAGGACCATCAACTGGGTCGGCAGCTCCAGCGGATCAGGACCGTACCCGAGCAGCGCCAGCGTACCGTCGGGGGCCAGACCGCCCAGCGTGTCGGCGGCGGCCTGGTTGGACGGCGTGCTGTTGATGATCACATCGGCGCCGTAGCCCCAGGATTTCAGGGCGGCGACCGGGTCTTCCTCGGCGGTGGCGATGAAGCGTTCGGCGCCGAGTTCCTTCGCCCGTTCCTCGCTGCGGTGGGAGCGGCCGAGCACGGCGACGCGCGCGCCCATGGCGATGGCGAACCTGACCGCCATACCGCCGATGGCGCCGGCGCCGAGCACCGCCACCCGGGAGCCCGAGGTGACGCCCGCCTTGCGCAGGCCGTTGAAGGCGGTGAGCCCCGCGCACATCAGCGGCGCGCCGGCCACCGGATCGAGGCTGTCGGGCAGCGGGGTCACAAATCCCTCGCGGAATACCGCGTACTCGGCGTAACCGCCGTCGGTGACGATGCCGGTAATGCGCTTGTTAGGGCAGAGGATCTGCTCACCTTGCACGCAGTAGTCGCAGCGCATATCCGAGTCGTACAGGAACTGGGCCCCTACCCGCGCCCCCACTTTCGGCCAGCTCACCCCTTCACCGAGTTCCTCGATGACACCGGTCACCTCGTGCCCCGGAATCGTGGGGAATTGCGCGAAGGGATATTCCCCGTGTACCAGGGTCACCTCCGAGTTGCACATCCCGCAGGCGGTCATCCTCACCAGGATCTCACCGCGCCCCGGGGTGGGAACATCGCGTTCGACCAGCTTGAGATCCGAGTGCGGGGCGGAAAGTTCGGCAGCACGCATGGTTTCTCCAAAATGGGAGACCACGACCCGGCCGCACCCTCTGCGGGTCCGACCGTCCGAGATGGACATTATCGCCGACCAGCACTCTCAGTATAAGGGCGCCCGGATATACGTGTCCAAGTTCGCCCATGACCCGGCCCCTCTCCCCGGGGATCCGGATTCTGGCGCCAGGAATCATGGTGACGGTGGACAACGGGATGAGCCGCTACGGGCGTTGGGCGGGGACCGGTCGGAGGGCTGGCCAGCATGCGGTCATGCGATGGAGCATGCCGGTGGTGAGCTGGGTCAGGGCGGTGAGGTCGGGGCGGTCCGCGGCGTGGCGGCTGACGACGGTGAGGCGGTGGACCAGTCGCTGCCTGGCGGTCGCGGTGCCCCACGTCCAGTCCTGGGACGGGATCCGGGCCAGGTGGTCGACGGTTTCCCGCTCCGCCCGCTGAACGAGTGCGTCGCCGCGCAGCAGCCAGCCGGCGCACGCGTCGGTGAGGTCCCCCTCGGGCTCGGCGCCGGTCGCGGCGCGCCAGGCGGTGCGGTAGGCGGCCTCGGCCCGGTCAAGCAGCGGAGCGTCCGCCGTGGTCACGCACCAGCAGGTGGGGAAGCCGACCCGCAGGTAGGCGAGTTCCGTCAGGCCGTTGCCCAGCGCGGCCTGCTCGAAGTCCACGAACTTCACGCCGTCGCCGGTGTGCAGATCGTTGCCGGGGCAGGGGTCACCGTGCAGCAGCGCGTTCCTCGGTGCCTGGGCGAGCCGATCGAGGAGGTCGTCGAGTTCGCCGGCCACGCCCGGCGGTACGGAGACCCCGAGCGCCTCGGCCAGCGTCAGGAAGGAGCCGATGTCGTCGCGGGTCGGGCCGGACCAGGCGGGCAGCGCGCCCACCTCCTGCCGGGCGCCGGCCGCGTGCAGCCGGGCCAGGGCCGCCGCGTAGTCGACGGTCCAGTCCGGCGGCGGTGGGCGGTGCGCCAGCTTCTCCAGGACCAGCACCCGGTTGCCGGAATCGGTGCCCAGCAGCACCGGTACGACGGGCGGCTCGACGCGGGCGGCCAGCCGGAGCGCGGACACCTCGCGCCCATAGCGCGCCGCGGCGTCCGGCGCATCCACGATCTGCTTGACCACCGCGGGGCCGGCGGCCAGCTCGACACTCCACACCCGCGAGCGGGGACTGCTGCTCAGCCGGCGGCTCCGCCGGGGTTCGCCCAGCTCAGCCCGCAATCCGTCGCCGAAGGGCAGTCGTGACCACATCGGTTCATCGTGCCACACGGGTGAACGGCCCTCGCGGCGCGACGAGTTCGCGGCCGGCACGGGGCGCGTTCGGCCCCCCGAGCCCTCCACCGCCCAGGCTGCCCGCCGACCGCCTTTGACAAAGCGGAACGTTGCTCCGTATCGTAAACGGAACAGTGATCCGCTTCGCTGTCGCCGACCATCCGGACGCCCCGGCGAGCCCGTAGTCCGCCCACGGCGGCCGCTCAGCCGCTCGGCGGGGCCCAGCCTCTCGGCAGGGAGCCGCCCGCGAGCCGCGGCCCGGCAGCAGCGCCCCAGGAAGGGAAACACCCGCCATGACCACCCCTCCGCACCCCGTGGAAACCGTCACCACACCCACCCCCGTCCTCTCCGTCAGCCCGGTGGTGCTGACTGCCCCCGGCCGCGCCGTCGACCTGGAGATACGTGTCTCCGCTCCGGTGACCGGGAGCGATCTGCCGGTCATCCTCCTCTCGCACGGCCACGGCCCCTCGAACAACCTCTCCTCGCTACACGGCTACGCCCCCCTCGCCAACTACTGGGCGGCGCACGGCTTCCTGGTGATCCAGCCCACCCACCTGAGCTCGAAAACGCTGGACCTCGATCCCAAGACACCCGGCGCGCCGCTCTATTGGCGGTCACGGGCCGAGGACATGCGGCTCATCCTCGACCGGCTCGACGTGATCGAGGCCGCCGTCCCCCAGCTCCGCGGCCGCCTGGACCGGGAGAAGGTCGCCGTGGCCGGGCACTCGATGGGTGGCCACACCGCGAGCCTGCTGCTGGGCGCCCGGCTCACCGATCCGGACGACGGGACGGAAGTCGACCTGGCCGAGCCCCGGATCAAGGCCGGTGTGCTGCTCGCCGCGCCCGGCGGCGGGGGCGAGGCCCTCAGCGCGGTCGCGGCCGAGAACTACCCCTTCTTCCTGACCACGGACTTCTCCACGATGTCAACGCCCACGCTCGTGGTGGCCGGCGACCAGGACGCCTCCACCCATCTGACGGTTCGGGGCCCGGCGTGGCACACCGACCCCTATGTCCTCTCCCCCGGCCCCACGTCCCTGCTCACCCTCTTCGGGGCGGAGCATGGGCTGGGCGGGGTCGCCGGATACGACGTGGCCGAGACGACCGATGAGGACCCTGGGCGGGTCGCCGTGGTCCAGCGGCTCACCACGGCCTACCTCCGCACCGCGCTCTCCCCCGGCGACCCCGCGTGGCAGGAGGCACGCGACGCGCTGACGGCCGACCCCAACTCGCGTGGGCGGATCGAATCCAAGTAGCCGCGCGACGCACTAGACCGGACAACCACCGCCGACCGGCCCACGGAGAGCCGGCGCAAGCGGCGGACCGTGCACCCGGGGCATCGACCGTCACGGCCTCACCGGGCGGACGGCTCCTGGTACGCCATGTCGGCCGCGGTGAGGCCTTCGAGGGCCATCCCGAGCTGGACGCCTTCGGCCAGCCGGCGGCTGAGGCGCTGGCGTATGGTCACGGCCAGGTAGCGGGTCAGCAACGCGGGCTTGGCGGCGAGGGTCTCGGCGAGTTCCTGGGCCCGCGGCAGCACCTGCTCAAGGGGCAGCACCTCGGCGACCGCTCCCCACTGCTGGGCCTCCCGCGCGCTGAACTCGCCGTGGGTGAGCGTGAGATACCGGGCCCGGTTCAGCCCGATGGCCTCCTCCCAGACGATGGCGATGCCGTCACCGGGCACGATCCCGAAGGTCAGGTGCGGGAAGTCGCGGAAGACCGTGGTGTCCGCGGCGATCGCGATGTCGGCGGCCAGGATGTACTCGCTGTGCACGGTCGTGGGCCCGTTGGCGGCGGCGATGATCGGCATCTCAAGGTCGACCAGGCGCTGCATGATCCGGCGCCCCTCTGCGACGGCCTGGTCCCAGACGACGGGCTTGGTGATGTCGCCGAGGCTGGGGCCGTCGATGTCGGTCATGAAGTGGTCGCCGGTGCCGGTCAGCACCAGCACCCGGTTGTCCCGGTCCTCGCCGATCTCGTACAGAGCGCGCGGGAAGTCGGTGTGGAGCTGTCCGGTGAAGGTGGCCGGTCCGCCGTCGGTGTGGAAGCGGACGGTCAGCACGCCGGAGTCGGTGCGGGTCATCGCCAGGTTCTTGAAGGCTGTGAAGTATGCGGGGTCGGTGGTGGACATGGTGCCGCTCCAGGTTCGCCGAGTAGATTAGAGCCGTTGCTCTAATCCTCCACCCGATCGAATAGACTGTCAACTCTAAAATGAACCCAGGAAAAAATAGACTGTTGCCTCCAGAACTTTGGTACGGTAATCGCATGGGTACCAGCACCGCACCGCAGCGTCTGACCCCGAAGGGACAGGCCACCCGCGACCGCATCGTGGCGGCCGCGGCGAAGCTGATGTTCGAACGCGGGGTCGCGGGGACCAGCACCGAGGACGTACTGAAAGCCGCCGGGGTCACCAGCCCCTCGCAGCTCTACCACTACTTCGGCGGCAAGAAGCCGCTCACCCAGGCCGTCATCACCTACCAGACCGACTACGTGCTCAGCGTCCAGCGGCCGCTGCTGAGCAGGCTGGACAGCTTCGAGGCGCTGGAGGCGTGGCGGGACGCCGTCGTCGACGTCCAGCGCGCGGGCAACTGCGAGGGCGGCTGCCCGATAGGCTCCCTGTCCGTCGAACTGTCCGACCACGACCCGCAGGCCCGCGCGCAGATAGTGGCCGGGTACAGCCAGTGGGAGGACGCGATCCGCGACGGCCTCAAGGCGATGCGGGACCGTGGCGAGCTGCGCGCGGACGCCGATCCCGACTTCCTGGCCCTGGCGCTGCTCACCGCCTTGCAGGGCGGCCTGCTGATGACCCAGGCGCGCCGCGACACCGCCGCACTGGAAGCCGTGCTGGACGCGATGATCGATCGCATCCGCTGCCACGCCACCGCCTGACCGGCGGTCACGGCGGACCGTCCGCGCGGGCCGTCCCCACTTCACCGGCGCGCCCAGCCGCGCGTCCGCGCGGGCCCCGCTCCCCGGCGGGACGCACCCGCCGCTCGCAAGCGGTCCAGCCACCGGCGCTGGGCCGCTTTTCGCGTCTTCGCGTCTTCGCGTCTTCGCGTCGTCACGTCGTCACGTCGTCACGTCTTCGCGCTCCCCTGCCCCCGACGCCCCTGCGAGCGGGCCCCAGCGACGACCGCAGGCCATCGGTTGACAGCGCCACCCTGCGCTCTCACTATAGAGTAAGCGCTCTAAAAACAGTGGCCGGCGCATCTCGCGTCAGCCGCGGCTCGCACTACCTGAGGGAAGAACACGATGAACACGTTGGGTACGTTGGAACTGAAGGACCAGGTCGCGCTGATCACCGGCGGCACGGCGGGCATCGGGCTGGAGGCGGCCAAGCTCTTCGTCCGCGAGGGCGCCACCGTCGTCATCTCGGGACGGAACACCGAGCGCGGCAAGGCGGCCGCCGCGAGCATCCCGGAAGGCCCCGGCTCGGTTCGGTTCATCGCCGCCGACCTGGCGGATCTGGAGTCGGTCGGCGAGCTGGCCGAGCAGGCAGGGCCGGTGGACATCCTGGTCAACAACGCCTCGGCGCTCCCGGTCGCGGCGACCGTGGAGCAGAGCGTCGCCGGCTTTGAGCAGTTGTTCGACACCAATGTGCGGGGCCCTTACTTCCTCACCGCCTCGCTGGTGCCCGCCATGCTCGCCAAGGGCAGCGGAAGCATTGTCAACGTCACCACCATGGCCGCCTCGATGGGCGTTCCCGGCTCCTCCGGCTACGCCGCCACCAAGGCAGCGCTCGGCTCCTTCACCCGCACCTGGGCGGCGGAGTTCGGCCCCAGCGGGGTCCGGGTCAACAGCGTGTCCCCGGGTCCGACCATCACCGAAGGTGTCCTGGTCGAGTGGGGCGACGGGGTGGCCGAGCTCGGTAAGGGGTTGCCGCTGCGCCGGACCGCCGAGCCGCTCGAGATCGCGGAGGCGATCTTGTTCCTGGCGTCGCCGCGCTCCAGCTTCGTCACCGGCGCCACGCTCGCCGCGGACGGCGGTGCCACCGCCGTCTGATCGGGTCCGACTGCCGTACGGCGCCTGCTTCACGGAGCTCAGCGTCGAGCGGATCGCCGCCGAGGCGGGGCTCTCTCGATCGACCTTCTATCTGTACTTCCGGGACAAGACCGAACTGATCCTGCGTCTGGCCGAGTCGCTGAAGGCCGGGACGTTCGAGGCGGGCGAGGACTGGGACCCCGACCGGCCTGAGGACGGGCTGGCCTGGCTGACCGACGCGTACCACCGCATCGTGCGGGGGGACCGGGCCCGCTCGGCCACCTTGGCGGCGATCCTCGAAGTGGCAGGCTACGACAGGGCGGTACGGGCGATGCTCGAAGCCAATCAGCGGCGGTTCATGGAGCGGATGGCGGCGCGGCTGGCGGACGAGCAGCGAGCTGGGCGGGCCGGCGGCGGGATGGATCCGCTGCTGGCGGCGAGTCTGATGATCTGGGGCGGCGAACAGGCGATCGCCACGTATGTGATCAACACGGTGGCCGACGAGGAGCGGGACGCGCGGATGGCCCACGAGCTGGCGGCGAGCCACTGGAACGGCATCTACCGCCGCCCGGCGGGCACCGCGCCCTCCCCGGCGGCCGACCCGGCGCGCTGAGCGGGCGCGGGCAAGGATTCAGGCGCGGCCGTCGAGCCCGTCAGCTTCCGCGTCAGGGTCCTCGGCGTCCCTGGCGGTCTGCCACTCGCTCCACAGCCGGGCCAGCTCCCAGCGCTCGTCCTCCGCCAGCGGCGACCGGCGCGCGAGATCCCGGATCCGCTCATTGATATCGGCCGCGGACACCACGGCGCCGCAGCCCGGCGCGTTCGCGAACATGATCCGACCCTACGCGCGCCCACCTAAGCGGAAGATATACGCCGAGATCAGACCGGCCGGCCCCGCCCCGCCCGCAGCCCCGAGCCCCGCCGGGCCCGGGCTCCGGCACCTCGCCTCCGGCGGGCCCGAGCGGCGCGCCGACCGCCCGGGCGATCGCCGCGAGCATCCGTGAGCCCGCACTTCCCGTCGCCGGACGCGAGGACGGCGGGGCGCAGCGCCCGGGTGGGGACGGCGCCGGGCCGACCGGCCGCACCACAGCCACCCCGCCGGACGACAGCCGCGGACGTACGGGATCGGTCGCCGCGCACGTACGGGCACGTCGCCGCGCACGTACAGCCACGTCACCGCGGACGTACGGCCGCGTTGCCATACGCGAAGCCGCCCGCCCGGAAGAAGGCCCCCCACCGAATGGCTGGACCTGGGCTCGACCCCGTCGGGTCTGCCGCCTTCCTCGCCGGGAAGCGGCGAGGATGGCCCGCGCCCTCCCCCTTCTCCGGGGGAGACCAGCAGCGACGGGAGTACGTGACGCATGAGCGAATCAGTCGGAGCCCGGGCAGGCGGCGCCTATGACGTCGTCGTCATCGGGGGCGGTCCGGTCGGTCAGAACGTCGCCGAGGGGGCGCGCGCGGCCGGGCTGAGCGTCGCGGTGGTGGAGCGGGAACTGGTCGGCGGCGAATGCTCGTACTGGGCCTGCGTCCCGAGCAAGGCCCTGCTGCGGCCGGTGATCGCGCTCGCCGATGCCCGCCGGGTGGACGGCGCGCGCGAGGCGGTCACCGGATCGATCGCCACCAGCGGCGTGTTCGGCCGCCGCAACCGCTACGTCACCGACTACGACGACACCGGCCAGGCTGACTGGGTCCGGTCCATCGGCGCGGATCTGGTCCGCGGCGACGGCCGGCTCGACGGCGTGCGGCGGGTGGTCGTCGGCGGCTCGGACGGGGAGCGGGTGCTGACCGCGCGGCAGGCGGTCGCCCTGTGCACCGGCAGCGACCCGGTACTTCCGGAGCTGCCGGGGATCGAAGAGGCCAGGCCGTGGACCAACCGCACCGCCACCGATGCGAGTACCGTGCCAGGCCGGCTCGTGGTCGTCGGCGGTGGCGGTGTCGGCGTCGAGATGGCCACCGCGTGGCAGGGGCTCGGCTCCGCCGTCACCCTGCTGGCCCGCCGTCCGCTGCTGCCCCGGATGGAGCCCTTCGCCGGCGAGATGGTCGCCGACGGGCTCCGGGAGTCGGGCGCGGACGTCCGGATCGGCGTCTCGGCGACCGAACTCCACCGGCCGGACCCCGCGGGACCGGTCGGCGTCCTGCTGGACGACGGCACCCGGATCGAGGCCGACGAGATCCTCTTCGCCACCGGCCGCTCCCCCCGCACCAAGGATCTCGGTCTCGAAACGGTGGGCCTGACCCCCGGGGCGTGGCTGGACGTGGACGAGACCTGCGCGGTCCGCGAGGTCGAAGGCGACTGGCTGTACGCGGTCGGCGACATCAACCACCACGCGCTCCTCACCCACCAGGGCAAGTACCAGGCCCGGATCACCGGCGCCGCGATCGCCGCCCGCGCGGCCGGGCAGCCGCTGGACACCGCGCCCTGGGGCGCGCACGCCGTCACCGCCGACTTCCACGCCGTGCCGCAGATCTTCTTCTGCGACCCGGAGGCCGCCGCGGTCGGGCTCTCCGCGGCGCAGGCCGAGGAGGCGGGGCACCGGGTGCGGACCGTCGACGTCGACTTCGCCGAGGCGCAGGGCGCCAACCTCTGGGCCGACGGTTACCGGGGCCGGGCCCGGATGGTGGTCGACCTGGACCGGGAGATCCTGCTCGGGGTGACCTTCGTGGGTCCCGGCGTCAGCGAACTGCTGCACTCGGCCACCATCGCGGTCGCGGGCGAGGTGCCCATCGGCCGGCTGCGGCACGCGGTCTCCTGCTTCCCGACCATCAGCGAGGTCTGGCTGTTCCTGCTGAAGGCGTACGGGGGCTGATCTCGTGGGCGGTACGGGAGCGGCGGCGTTCGGGTCCCTGCTGAAGGCGTACGGGGGCCGAGCGGGGGCCGAGCGCACGACGTACCACGCCGAGCGTCGCCAGGACCCCGCTCACGGCGTACCGACGCTGAGCACGCCCGCCCCCGCCCGCGGCCGGCGCGGGCCGAGCACGAAAGCGGCGGCGTGGACCGCGGTGGCGACGGCGACGATGGCGAAGCTGGGCGGCAATCGCGGGACGGCGTAACTGACGGCCAGCCCGGCCCACATCTCGGCGACCGCCAGCACGGTGGACAGCGCGAAGGCCAGCCCCGGCCGGTCGGTCAGCCGCTGGGCGGCGCCGGCCG
This sequence comes from Streptomyces sp. NBC_01190, assembly GCF_045039895.1. Classification (NCBI taxonomy): domain Bacteria; kingdom Bacillati; phylum Actinomycetota; class Actinomycetes; order Kitasatosporales; family Streptomycetaceae; genus Streptomyces; species Streptomyces sp. NBC_01190. The sequence goes on along the minus strand of NZ_CP108580.1, from coordinate 5,688,251 downwards.
GGGCGGCCAGCAGCCCGAGCAGCAGCAGCGACCCTACGGCCTGGGTCGCCTCCGCCGCGGTGACCCCCACCAGCGCCAGAAAGGCGAAGCCGAGGATCCGTACCGGCACCCCGCGCGCCGCGGCCACCGCCTCGTCGACGGACGCGAAGAGCAGCGGGCGGAAGACCGCGAGCAGCGCGAGGCAGACAACCGCCGCCACCGCGACGGCCGTTGTGGTCTGGGCCGCCGACAGACCGAAGATGGAGCCGAACAGCACCCTGACCCCGGCGCCGCCGTCGCTCGCGCCGCGCGACGTGGTGTAGAGGGTCAGGAAGAAGGCGCCGAGTCCGGTGATCCAGGCGAAGACATTGCCGATGGCGACGTCGTCGGCGCGGCCGGAGCGGGCCAGGGTGCCGAGCAGCAGGGCGACGGCGACGGTGGCCGCGTACAGCCCGATCCGCAGATCGACACCGCAGGCGAGCGCGGCCAGCGAGCCGGTGAAGGCCATATGGCTGAGGGCGTCCCCGGTGAACACCTGGGCGCGCAGCACGAGGAAGTAGCCGGTCATGCCCGAGGCGGCGGCGATGGCACCGCCGGCCAGCACCGCGTGCAGGAAGAACGGGTGGCCGAGCGCGCCGGGCCAGCCGGCGGCGATGGTGTTCACAACAGGGTCCCCGCTGTCCACAGTTCGCGCCCCGACGACCCCGACGCCCCGCCCGGCCCGGAGCCCCCGGACACCCCGGCCGACCCGGCGCCTCGGGTACGGGCGAAGCGCTCGCGCAGCACCCGTACGCCCCAACTGATCACGTACACCACGAAAGCGAAGGTCGTCACGAAGAATCCGATGGGATAGGGCGAGTAGTACGCCACGGTCAGGCTGGTCCAGGTGACGGCGAGCGCGATGAGCACGGACAGCGCCATGCCCAGCGCGGGCCGGGGGGTGAGGTGCTGCGCGGCCGCGGCCGGCATCACGAGCAGCGCGAACACCAGCAGGGCGCCGGTGATCTGACTGGTCGCCGCGGTCGCCACGCCGAGCACCACCAGGAACACGGCGGCCAGTACCCGCACCGGTACACCTCGCGCCGCGGCCACATCGGGGTCCACGGACGCGAAGAGCAGCGGCCGTCCGATGACCGCAAGGATCAGCAGCACACCGCCCGCCGCCAGCGCGAGCACCTCCACCTGAGCCGTGGTGATGCCCAGAAAGCTGCCGAAGAGCAGGGAGTTGACGCCGCCGAGGAAGCCTTTGTAGAGCGCGATGAACAGGAACCCGGCGGCGAGCAGGAACGCCTGGACGGTGCCGGTGACCGCCGCCTCCTCGCGGCCGGCGCCGTGTCCCGCGTCGTGTCCGGCCCGGGGGACGGCGGCGATGACCAGCGCGGCGCCCACGCAGAAGGCGAAGTAGCCGTAGAGGGCGGAGACGCCGAGCAGGGTGGCGCCGGCGGCTCCCGGGAAGGCCACCGTCGACAGGGTGTGGCCGGCGAAGCTCTGCCGGCGCAGCACCATGAACCAGCCGATCACCCCGGCCAGCACGGCGACGACCGTACCGGCGCGGAAGGCGTTGACCATGAAGGGGAACGCCCACATCTGCTGGAGGTCGGCGAGCGGGTTCCACGACCAGGCGGTGGCCGCGTCAGCGATCGGCATGGCCGGCTCCTCGCGGTGGCGGCACATCGGCGGGCGCCTCGCTGGGCGCCTCGGTGGGCGCCAAGGGAATCGCCTCGGGAAGCGCCTCGGTGGGCCCGGCCGACGACTGCCGAACGGTGTGCCGGTCTGTGTGGACGGCGGCCGGTTCCGGCTGGCCGACCACGACCAGCCGGCCGTCGGAGGTCCGCAGCACCTCGATCGGCGTACGGTACAGGCGCGTCAGCGTCTCCGAGGTGATGACCTCGGCCGGCGTCCCGGCGACCGCCCCGCCCTCGGCGAGATAGACCACCCGGTCCAGGTGGCCGAGGATCGGGTTGGCGTCGTGGGCGACCATCATCACGCTCACCCCCTCCTCCCGGCAGATCCGGCCGATCAGGGCCGCGACGGCCGCCTGGTTGGGCAGATCCAGGCTGTCGAGCGGTTCGTCGAGCAGCAGCAGCCGTGGCCGGCGGATCAGCGCCTGGGCGATCAGCAGCCGCTGCTGCTCACCGCCCGAGCACTGTCCGATCGGCCGGTCCGCGTACGCCGACGCGCCCACCAGGGCGAGGACTTCGGCGATCCGGGCCCGCGCGGCGCGCGCCGATCGCGGCCCGGGCAGCCCCCAGCGGTCGCCGTCCCAGCCGAGCCGGACGATGTCCGTGCCGCGGATGCGCAGGCTCGCGTCGAAACTGCGGCGCTGCGGCAAGTAGCCGACCAGGTGCGCCAGTTGGCCCGGCCGCTCGCCCAGCACGCTGATCTCGCCCGCCGCGAGCGGCACCAGGCCGAGCACGGCCTTGATCAGGGTGGACTTGCCCACCCCGTTGGGGCCGAGCACGGCGACGAACTCGCCGGGGCGGACGTCGAGTCGCACATGCGACCAGAGCGTGCGGCCACCGACGCGCACGGCCGCCTCCCGCAGCGACACCACGGGTTCGGTGCCGGCGGAAGCGTCGGCCGGATGACCGGCGGCGGCACGGCCCGGACAGTGGGCGGCGGCGCACCCCGAGGGGTGGGACGCGTTGTGCCGGACGGCATCACGGATCCGGGTGATCGGTCCCACCGCTATTTGCCCGCGGCTTGGGACAACACCTGCTGGATGCTCTTGAGTTGGGCGACCTGCCACTGCTGGAAGGAAGCACCGGCCGGGGTGAGGGTCTCGGTGACGGTGGCGACCGGGATGCCGTTGGCCTTGGCCGCCTTGACCTGCTCCCGCACATCGGGCGTGGCGTTCTGGCTGTTGTAGATGTAGACCTTGATCTGCTTGGCCGCGATCTGGTGGTCGATGGTGGCCTTGTCCCGCGCGGTCGGGTCCGAGCCCTCGCTGATCGCGCTGAGGAAGGAGTACGGGGTGAGCATCTTCAGCCCCAGCCCGTCGGCGAGCGGGCTGACGATCGACTCGGAGGCACCGATCGGCGTACCCGCGTACGTCGCCTTGATCTCGCTGATGAGGCTGTTGTATTCGCCGAGGGTCCGGGTCTCGAACGTCGTCTTCTCGGTGTCGAAGTACGCGGCGTCCGCCGGGTCGGCCTTCTTGTAGTCGGCGGTTATCCGCTCGATGACCCGGTGGACGTCGGCCGGCGAGTACCAGCGGTGCGGGTTGCCGCCGTCCTTGATCCCGACCAGGTCGCCGATGGTGAGCACCGAGCGCTGCGGGGCGGGGTTGGCGTTCACCAGTTTGGTGGCCCAGGAGTCGTAGCCGATGCCGTTGACGATCGCGTACTGGGCGGAGGCGACCTCGCGGGCGTCGGCGGCGGTGGGCTCGTAGTCGTGCGGGTCGGCGGCCGGGTTGTTGATGATGCTGGTGACCTTCACATGGGTGCCGCCGAGTTGCCCGGCGATGCTGCCCCAGAAGTTCTCCGCGGCCACCACGTGGATGACCTTGCCGCTGCCGGTGCCGCCGCCCGCGCCCGCCGGGTCGGCCGCCGCGGCGCTCGGCCGGTCGCCGCTGCCGTCCGACGGCCCCGTGGAACCAGAGGAGCCCGTCGAGCAGCCGGTGGCCAGCGTCAGCACGGTGATGACGGCCCCGCCGAGGCCGAGCCTCAGCCGGCTGCTTCGGGGGGTCCGGAAGGTGACGGGACTGCTCATCGTGGTTCTCCTCTGGGGTGCCGCTGGGGCGCTGTGGGCGGACGACCGCCGCCTCGAAGGGCACACTAATTGAAAATGACTTTCAATCCCAAGCGGATTTGCCGAAGATGAAAATCATTACCCAACCGTGACGAGCGGGGTCGCACCGGACGACCGGCGCCGTCGCCAGGTTTCGCCCGACCGCCCCGCGCGGTGAAGGGCCGCTCAGGGCGCCCGGGAGGGGATAGTCGGCGGGACGGGTACGCCCGTCAGGCCGAGCAAGAGGAGTGAGCATGCCTGATAACGAGCCCGAAGCGCCCGAACCGGGCGGCTCCCACCCGGCCGACAGCGCCGCGGCCGCCCCGTCACGGCGACCGCACGGCGGCCACCGCCAGCCCGCGCCGAACAAGTGGTGGACGCTGACCGCGGTCTGCCTGGGCACGTTCATGCTGCTGCTCGACATCACGATCGTGAACGTGGCGCTGCCCGACATCCAGTCGTCGCTGCACGCCAGCTTCTCCGACCTGCAATGGGTCGTCGACGCCTACGCCCTCACCCTGGCCGCCCTGCTGCTCACCGCGGGCAGCCTCGCCGACATGTACGGCCGCCAGAAGCTCTACGTGATCGGTCTGACGGTCTTCAGCCTCGCCTCGCTGCTCTGCGGCCTCGCCACCAGCTCACTGATGCTGCAACTGTCCCGCGGGCTCCAGGGCGTCGGCGGCTCCATCATGTTCTCGGTCTCGCTCGCCCTGCTGGCCGAAGCCTTCCGCGGCAAGGACCGCGGTATCGCCTTCGGCGCCTGGGGCACGATCACCGGACTCGCGGTGGCCATCGGGCCGCTGCTCGGCGGGGTGCTCACCTCGGGCCTGTCCTGGCGGTGGATCTTCTTCGTCAACCTGCCGATCGGCGTGATCGCCGTCGTGATCACCCTGCTCAAGGTCGCCGACTCCCGCCATCCGGCCGCCCGGCGGCCCGACTGGCCGGGCTTCGTGCTCTTCACCGCGGGACTGTCCAGCCTCGTCTACGCGCTCATCCAGTCCAGCCACGACTCCTTCTCCGACCCCGTCGTCATCGGGTGTCTGGCCGGCGCGGTGGCGCTGATCGCCGCCTTCGTGCTGCTCGAACTGCGCACCCGGCAGCCGATGTTCGACCTGTCGCTGTTCCGCAAGCCGACCTTCACCGGCGGCCTGGTGGCGGCCTTCGGTCTCAGCGGATCGCTGCTGTCGCTGCTGCTCTACCTGGTGCTCTATCTCCAGGACGTGCTCGGCTTCAGCGCGCTGGGCGCGGGCGTACGGCTGCTGCTGATCTCCGGCGGCATCCTGGTGATGTCCACCGTTTCCGGCCGGCTCTCGTCGAGGATGCCGGTGCGGTTCCTGATCGGCCCGGGACTGCTGCTGGTCGGCGGCGGGCTGCTGTGGATGCGTGGCCTGAACGCGTCCAGCGAGTGGACCCATCTGATCCCCGGCATGATCATGTCCGGCGCCGGCCTCGGCCTGGTCAACCCGCCGCTGGCGTCGACCGCCGTCGGAGTCGTCCAGCCGGCCAACGCGGGCATGGCCTCGGGCATCAACTCGACCTTCCGCCAGATCGGCATCGCGACCGGTATCGCGCTGCTCGGCACCCTCTTCTCCGGCAAGGTCAAGTCCTACGTGAGCGATCACATCGACGCGATCCCGGGTCTGCGCGGCCGCGGCTCGCAGCTCTCCACCGCGGTGCAGTCGGGGACGGTCACCCAGACCCTCGGCTCGCTCCCGGCCCGGGTCCGCGGCCCCGTCAAAAACCTCACCGCGGCGGCCTTCACCTCGGGCCTCAACGAGATCCTGCTGGTCGGGGCGCTCATCGCCCTCGGGGCGGGGGTGGTCTCCTTCGCCACCATCCGCACCAAGGATCTGGTCCAGCCCCCGTCATGACAGGGCCGGCGGCCAAGGCCGGCAGCCGGGGCCGGCAGCCGAGGGCCAGCGGGCGGCGGTCAGTCGCCGAGGACGAGCTTCTGAAGGGCGGCCCGCGCCCGGGCGTCGGACTGGGCCCGTCGCCCGACCGCCGTCGCCAGTTCCCTCGCCCACTCGTCCAGCGCGACCGGCTTACGGGACAGCACCACCCCCCGCACCACGGTGGCCACCTCGCCCTGGGGGTGTCCGTGCGCCAGGGTCAGGATCAGCCGGCGGTCGTCCAGGGACACCTCCAGCTTCTCCACCTTGCCGTTCCGGCCCGCGAGGCGGTCGCTCACGGTGCGCTTGCGGTCGAACGTCACCGAGCCCGGCGGCAGAGCCTCCGCGAGGGACTCCGTCAGGACCTTGGTGTAGATCTCCAGGTCGGCGGAGTCACGGCGCAGCGCGGCGGCCAGCATGTCGATCGACGTGCCCGGCGCGATGTCGCCGCCGCCGGCCGCGCTGTCCCCCGCCGCCGCGGCCTCCCGGCTCCCCTGGTCCTCCGGGCGCTCCGGCAGCCGATCGTGCTCGCTCATCCGTCTTTCCCCACCTTTGCCGTCGCTGCCCGTTGTCCGTTGCCCGTTGGTTGCCGCCCGCCGCTCCGCGCCGCTGCCCCACGGTGACGTTTCGCCGAGTCGGGAAACCTGCCGGGAGCGCCTGACGCGAAGCCGGTCACCCGTCGAGGCTCAAGACCATTGTGGGCCGTTCGATCTCGTGATCGGGGCGCAGGGGGCGAACGGCCGTGCCGATCGAGAAGAACTCGGTGGTGTGGCCGCCCCAGCGGTGGTTGTGCGCGTTGAGCTGCACGCCGACCACGCCTTCCGCCTGCAAGGACTCCGCCTCCGACTGCATCCGCGCCATGGCCAGCTCGCGGGCGTCGTAGAGCGCCTGGGTGAACTGCTCGATCTCGGTGTTACGGCCGAAGTTGGAGAAGACGGTGCCCATCTTCTGGTGGGCGATGTGGTAAACGCAGGTGCCCATCACCATGCCGAGGGGTGCGTAGCCGGCCCGGATCAGCGTCCAGAAATCCTGCCCGGACAGGTCGGAGGTGAAGGGCTGCTGCTTGTTGTTGCGCCAGGTGCCGCCACCGGGGGGCGGGTTGTCGGCCTTGACGGCGGTACCGATCGCGATGAACTCCGCGATGTCGTTGCCGAACTCCCGGGCCTCGACGGTCAGCCGGACCCCGACGATGCCGTCGGCGCCGAGCGCCGCCGCCTCCGCCTCCATCCGGGTCATCGCCAGCTCACGGGCGTGGTACATCGCCTGGCTGAGCGTCTCCAGCTCCTGGTTCCTGCCCCAGCGGCCGATCTGGATGCCCACGTGGTAGATCGAACTGCCGAGCACCAGGCCGATCGGTTTGAACCCCGCCTCGCGGACCAGCAGGAACTCGTTCACCGACAGGTCGCTGGTGAAGATCGACCCCGCCTTGCCCGGCGCGAGCTCCGACAACCGCCGCATCGCGTCGGCGGGAACGCCTTCGGCGCTCGGCTGTTCTTTCGTCATGTCAGTACCCCTCGTCACACCGTGCGGTTGGAAGAGTTGTCGGAGCGGCGCGGGCGGCGCTGCTGGTCGGACGCTGATGGCTGATGGCTGATAAGAGAGTGATCGGACCCTGATCAGAGGTCGAACGGACCGTGATCGGAGGCGGCCTAGTCGTTCAGCTCGCTGACCTCCTGCACCAGCCGCCGGTACTCCGCGCGGTCCCCGTACGGGCTGGACTCCACCGCCGCCAGCCGCTTGCGCAGCTTCGTGCCGCGGTCGCCGAGCGGCATCACCAGCAGGGTGCGGGGCGGCTGCTGCCCGGCCCGGAAGCGCGCGATCGTGGTTCCCACCATCGTCGACTCCGCCACGTGGTCCTCCTGCTCGGAGTTGCCCCGGTTGCGGGAGCGCAGGCAGCCCTCGGACCACACCCGCAGCTCGCTGTCGGCCATGATGACCCCGTCGCCGCCCAGCCGCGCGCCTTGGAGTTCCAACTGGTGCCGCGCGTCGGCGCGGACCGCGCCGACCATCTCGCTCCAGCCGTCCATCTCGATGTTGCCCCAGGAGTACGACTGCGACTGGGTCCTGAAGTCGTCGTGACGGACGCCGATCGACATGCCGACGAGGAGTTCGACCGGCACCCAGCCGGCCCCGATCAGTTTCGCGAAGCCCTGCCCGTCCAGGTGCGAGGTGAACGGCGTCGGCGCGCGGTACGGGCCCGCCGCCCGTACGGCGGTGCCGATGACCTTGAACTCGAAGCAGTTGAGCTGGCCGATGAACGGGGCCATGGTCAGCTCGGCGGCCACCACCCCGTCGCCGCCGAGCGCCCGGCACTCCTCGGTCATCCGGCCGAGCGCCGTGTGCCGGGCCTCGTCGAAGACGGCGACCAGGGCGTTGGAGGGGGCGCCTTCGCCGGAGACGGCGACGGGAACGGGGCCGTAGCCGCTGTAGCCGAAGCCGTAGCCGGCGCCGGGGAACTGGCAGTCGTGATAGCCCCAGTACCTGCTGCTGCGGCCGATGTGGAAGACGGTGGATCCCATCACCTGGCCCACCGGCTCGAAGCCGACCGAGCGGATCGCGGCGAACTCGCCGGTGGACAGCGCCGAGGTCCAGGTGCCGCTCCCCTCGATCGCGGCCATCCGGTCCACCGCGGCGGGCGGCAGGCCCTGGCCGCTCCATGGCTCCGACATGTGTCCCCGTCTCCCGTCCGGCGGATCAGCTCCGACGGCCCGGCCCGCCGAATCCGCGAACCCGCGCCCCTCGCACCTTAGAACCCACCACGCCGTCCCGACGGTATCCCCGCCCCACCTTCCGCTCCACAACACCCCCACAGACCCGGCCCCGGGGGTTCCGAAGGAGCCGGGTGGCCCGGGACCGGCCACCCATCCCCGGGGTGCGGTGCCGCGATCGCTACGGAGGCGAACGTCGGTGGAGGCCTACGCCGGGTTGGGGGCCTCGGGGGGGAGGCCGGGGGAGGGTCGGTGCGGGGCGGGGGGTCAGCCGAGTTCGATGGTGGTCGTGGCGTAGATGGCCGCGAGGTCGATGGTGGGGGCGGGGGCGGTGTACATGCGGGCGCACTCGAAGGTGGGGCGGAGGCCGAGGCGTTCGGCGAGTTTGACGGAGAGCGCGTTGACGTCGGGGATGTCGAGTGCGACCGAGGTGCCCGGTGCGGTCGCGGCGAGCGCGTGCACCAGGGCGAGGGCGATCTCCTCGGAGGCGGCGTAGAGCGGGCCGATCCGTGATCCGGCCCTGGCGGGGCGCATCACCGCCAGGCCGCGCAGTTCGCCGTCCCGCACGGCGGCGACCGACGTGTGCCCCGGCGTGCTGAGCCACGACGCCAGAAAGGCGTCCCGGTCGGCGGGGAAGAACCGGCGGTCATAGGCGGCGAGCAGGCCGAAGGGGACGGCGCGGGCGTCGACCAGCGTGATGTCGGCGGGGGGCCGCTCGGCGGCCGGCACCCCTTCGTACCGCACATGGGTCCACGCCCGGCGGAAGCCCGACCTTCGGTAGTTCTCCTGCTGCTCGACGACCCCGTCCAGCCCGACGTTCCGCCCGGCGAGCCGCTCCATGGCGGCGCGCCAGAGCTGGATCCCGTATCCCTGGCCGCGCACCGAGGGATGCGCGATGTAGAAGCCCAGGAAGCCGTGATCCGCTCCGTACCGCACCGCGGAGACCGAGGCGACCGGCGTCCCGGCGAGCTTTCCCAGGAGGAAGCCGCGTGGGTCGGCGCAGTGGAACGGGAGGGCGTCGGAGCGCCCCGGATTCCACTGCTCGCGCTCGGCCCACTCGGTGAACGTCGCCATCTCGTCCACGCTCGCCGTGGTGATCTCGAACCGCATCGTGCCGCTCCCCTCGCGCCGGCCCGCCTCGCTCCCGCTCACCCCGTCCAACGACCGCGCCGCCCCGGGGTCACCCCTCCGTCGTCGGGCCCGCCGGGTCCGTCAGGCCCGCCGCCCACTCGCTCGTGGTGATCGCGTCGCCGCGCCGGTTGAGCACCTTGGTGACCAGGGCCTCGTGCAGCTCCGGGTCGGCATCGGCGCAGGCGTCGGACAGCACGGTGACGCGGTAGTCCAGGTCGGCCGCCTGAAGAGCGGTGGAAAGGACGATGCCGCTGGTGGCGATGCCCACCAGCACGAGGTGGTCGATCTCCAGTACGCCGAGGATCTGCTGGAGGTTGTTGCCCGCGAAGGCGCTGACGCGGTTCTTGTGCACCACGATCTCGTCGCCACGCGGCGCGAGGTCCGGGTGGATCGCGGCGTCGGGGTCCTCGGCGACATACCGGTGGGACGGCAGCGAGCCGAAGATCTTGTTGCGGGGATGCGCGTCGACATGGCCGGGCCGGAACCGGAGGACGACGTGGATGACGGGTATCCCGGCCGCGCGGGCGGTTTCCAGCGCCCGTACGGCGGCCGGCAGGTAGTCGGCGGAGACGCGGGCGAAGTGGCCGAGCTGGAGGTCCATGGCGAGCAGAGCGGTACGGGGCACGGTGGTTCGGCCTTTCACGACGGTGACGGCAGGGGGCAGGGGGGCAGGGGAACGGCAACGGCAACAGGCAGGGCTAGGGCTACGGCTTGGACGCGGATCCGGCCGGGTCCGCCGGTTCGACCGGCCCCGCCGGGTCCGCCGGGTCCTTCGGTTTCGCCAGGCCGGCCGACAACCGCCGCAAACCCCGGTCGAAGACGGTGATCAGCAGGTACAGCACACCGGCCCCGAGCATGATCCAGGCGAGGTGGTGCATCCCCCCGGTCCCGGCGTGCTCCCCGAAGGACGCGGCGGTGGCGGACGAGGCGATCATCGAGCCCACGTAGCCGAAGGTCCGCAGCAGCCCCGCGGAGGATCCGGTGCGCTGCGGGTCGGACTGGAAGTACACCGAGTTCTGGAGCGCCAGGCTGTTGGAACCCTGCGGCACGCCGAAGATCACGGCGAGCAGGATCAGCGCCCACAGCGGGCTGGCCGCGGTGAGGGTCAGCATCAGCAGGCAGGCGACGATCTGGCCGACCGCGCCGAGCAGCAGCTTTCCGAAGATGGCGTTGCGCCGGCCGACGGTGACGGAGACCCCGATCCCCACCAGGAACATCGGTACCTGCACCAGTCCGGCGTGGAAGGGCGAGAGCCCGTAGCCCTCCTCCGTCCACTGGGTGAAGCCGTAGAGGAAGGCGTACGAGACGACGTAGGCGACCAGTGCACGTCCGTAGGTGGCCAGCAGTGGCACATTGCCGCCGAGCACCCTGAGGTCGATGAACGGTGTCCCCGCGCGCAGCTCCCGCACGGCGAAGGCGGCGCCGGCGGCGATCGTGATCACCGGCAGGTACCAGGTGCCGGTGTGCAGGTTCATCAGGAACAGCAGCAGTGTGAAGAGCATGGCGGCGAACAGGCCCATGCCCGGCAGGTCGATCTGCTCGGCCAGTCCGCCGCGGGCCGCCGGGCGGGGGCCCGACTGCTTGGGCAGCCGCAGCGCGCCGAGGGCGACCGAGACCACGGCCAGCGGGATGTTGAGCGCGAAGGTGGAGCGCCAGCCGCCGAGACCGATCAGCAGGCCGCCGAGCAGCGGGCCGATGACGGCGATGGTCTGGTTGGCGACCGCCAGCGTGGTGAGCACGCCGGCCGGGCTGTCCTGGCCGGTCCGCTTGGCCTCGCTGCGCAGCAGTGCCATGGCGGCGGGGTAGCCGGCGCAGGTGCCGAAGCCGAGCAGGACCCGTGCCGCGATCAGCACTCCGAGGGTGGGGGCGAGGGTGCCGATGACGCCGGCGACGCCGACGAGGCTGGTGCTGACCAGGAAGAGCCGGCGGGGGCCGAAGAGGTCGATCAGCCGGCCGACGATCGGCTGGCCCAGCGCGGTCGCCAGGTAGAGGGCCGAGACCAGCCAGGCGGTCTGCGAGGGCGGCGCCCCGAACGCGGCGCCGATGGGGACGAGCGCGACGGCGATGACGGTGGAGTTGATCGGGTTCAGAACCGAGCCGAGCATCATCGGCGGCACAAGCCGACGATCGAAGCCGGCTTCCCCGGTACCACGGCGCGCCACGGCGCTCCGGCCGGGCCCGTCGCCCTGCCCCGTCTGGCCAGGCTGACCGCTCGGGCTGCTCGGGCTCGTCACGCCGGTCCGGTCGCTCCGGCTGGTCTGGCCCATCTGGCCGGTCACGCCGGTCCGGTCGCTCGGGCCATTCAGGCCGCTCGGGTCGGGCTGAGGGGTCTGGTCGGTTTGGTCAGTCACGGATGAGTCGCCCCAGTACGGTCATGGCCGCGATCACGGCCTGGCGCTCCTCCTCGGTGCACTGTCGCTGGAGTTCGCCGGCCAGCCATTCGCCGCGGGCCTGCCGGCCCTCCGCCGCGCGGCGGCGGCCCTCGGCGGTGAGGGCGATCAGCAGGCGGCGGCCGTCGGCCGGATCGCGGCGCCGTTCGACCAGTCCCAGGGCCGCGAGCGCGGTGACCGCGGTCGTCATCGACTGGTGCCGCATGCCCTCGGCGGCGGCGAGGTCGCTGGCGGTGAGCCCGTCGCCGCCGGTGAGGCGGGCCAGCACCGATGCCTGGGTGAGGCTGATGTCCTCGCTGCCTCCGGCGGCGCCGATACGGCGCCGCAAGGGCCCGATCACCCCCCGGACCTCCTGCGAGGCACGGACGGCGGACGGCGAAAGCGACGGCCCGCGATCCTCACTCATGGCTCCACCCTAGGTTCGACAGCCCAGGCTGTCCAGTTTACCTGTGCAGGAAGACTGGATGATCGGCGGCCGGCTCGCGGGCTCCGGTGCCAGGAGCCTCGCCCCCTGGCCCGCCCCGCCGGCTCCGTGTGCGGCCGTCCTGGCCCGGTGCGACGATGGTGGGGACGGGCGGCCGCACCACGTGATCAGCCGACCCGGCCACGGCAGACGAGAACAGGCACGCGCCGACTGCCTCCTCGGTCAGGGCGCCACTCAGGGCGACACTCAGGTCGCCAAGCGCGGGGGCCGGAGGGCAGGTCGACACACCGCGTCGCGAGGAGTCGCCCGATGACACACATCAGGTCAGATCTGGTCCTGTCCGACTCGGCCTTCCACGCCATGATCAACGCGCCTCTCGAACAGGTGGACATCGCCGACTGGCTGCTCTCGCTGCCCGAGGCGGAGTACCAGCGGTGCGCGCCGCCCGACCACATCGCGGCGGGCGCCACCACGACCGACGACGGCCGGCCGATGTCGCTCAACGTCGAGATGATCGGCACCGGGCTGATGATCCAGCACTACGTGGCGGAGATCGCCGAGCGGGACCACTGCCACATGGTGTCGACGTCCGACGTCTTCACGTCCAACGGCCCCAGCAGGGTGCAGGTGATCTGGGACCTCAGCGCCAAGCGCACCGACGACACCCACTGCGAGTACACCAACTCCGTGCTGGCGCATCCCACCGATGAGTTCCTCGCCTTTCTCCACGAGCACGGCATGACGTTCGAGCAGGCCGCGCGGGAGCGGCAGGCGGCGGGCAGCGACCACAACCGGCGCGAGACGCCGAACTACGCGGCGAGCATCGAGCGGGCCGCCCTCGCCCGCTAGGCGGGGCCGACAGGCAGACGGTGCGGGCAGACGGTGCAGACAGACAGGCGAGGCAGACGGACACCGGGCGGAGAGGAGGAGCCGTGGCCGGATCCGCCGGACGGAGGGTGGCCGACGACCGGCCGCCGTCGCGGCGCGGCAGCCGACGGTGACATGGCGGAATCAACGAAACAGTCGATGGGACGCAGGCGATGGCCGAATCCTCCCGAGGAAGCACACCGTGGCCCGCCGACGCGCTCGGCCTGATCGGGGCGGCCGCCGCTCTGATCGGTGGCGACGGAACCATCCGGGGGTGGACGGACGCCGCCCGGCGGTCCCTGGGCTACCGCGCCGACGAGGTGGTCGGCCGCTCCGCCGCGATGCTGCTGCCGGACGGCGCGACCGCCCGTGCGTGCGAAGGTGCGGGCGAAAACGCGGGCGAAAACGCGCCTGAAGGCGCAAGTGACGGTGCGGGTGAGCGCGAGAGTGCGGGTGCCGGGGAGACCCCGGACTGGGCGGCCCGGGCGCGGGCCCGCGAGCCGTGGTCGGCGGTGGTCGCGCTGCGCCGCAAGGACGGCAGCGAGGCCCGGATGACGCTGGAGGGCTCCCCGCTCTTCGGCGGCGACTGGACCGACCGGGCCGACCGGGCCGACTGGTTCGTGACGGCGGCCGATCCGGCCAGTGCCTCCTTCTGGGCGCCCGCGCGGTCCAAGGTCTCCCAGGCGCTGCTGGCCCGCTCCCCGGTCGGCCTGTCCATCTGGGACACCGATCTGCGGTGCGTGTGGCTGAACGCCGCGGCCGAGCGACAGGACGGTCTGCTGCGCCGGCAGCGGCTCGGCCGGCTGATCACCGAGGTGCAGCCGGACAACGAGGGCACCGCGATCGCCGCGGGGATGCGGCGGGTGCTGGAGAGCGGTGAGCCGATCATCGAGCGCGAGTACACCTGGCGGGTCCCCGGCGAGGACGAGGAGCGGGTGCTGTCGGCGTCGTACTACCGTCTCGACGGCACGGACGGCGAGCCGATCGGGGTGGTCAACTTGGCCACCGACATCGACAAGTCCCGGGCCCGTCAGCACCTGCTGCTGCTCGGCCGGGCGGGCAACGGCATCGGCACCACGCTCAACGTGACGAGGACCGCGCAGGAGCTGGCCGACGCGGCGGTGCCGCTGCTCGCCGACTACGCCACCGTCGACCTCGGCGAGACGGTCCAGTTCGGCGAGGAGCCCATCGAGCGCCAGGCCGCCTCGGAATCGCGGATCCCGGTCTTCCGCCGGGCCGGCGTGGCCTCCATCCACCAGGAGTTGCCCGAGGCGCTGTGGAACATCGGCGAGGTGGTCCTCGTGCCGCCGGAATCCCCTTTCACCAAGGCACTCTTGTCCGGCGAGAGCCACTACGAGCCGGTCCTGAACACCGGTCCCGGCACCTGGCTCGACCACGACCCGGACCGCGCCCGGGTGATCGCCGCGACCGGCATGCACTCGCTGATCATCGTCCCGCTCCGGGCGCGCGGGGTGGTGCTCGGCGAGGCGGTCTTCGTCCGCACCGACAACAAGACACCGTTCTCCGGCGACGACCTGCTGCTCATCGAGGAGCTCGTCGGCCGCGCCGCGCTGAGCCTGGACAACGCCCGCCGCTACACCCGGGAGCGGGCCGCGTCGGTGGCCCTCCAGCGCAATCTGCTGCCGCACCACCTTTCCGGCGGCCGGGCGGTCGAGGTCGCCTCGCGCTATCTGCCGGCCGACACCCACGAGGGCGTCGGCGGCGACTGGTTCGACGTGATCCCGCTCCGCAAGGCGCGGGTCGGTCTGGTGGTCGGTGACGTGGTCGGGCACGGCATCAACGCCGCCGCCCTGATGGGGCAGCTCCGGACGATCATGCGCACGCTCGCCGACCTCGACCTGCCGCCGGCCGAACTGCTCGCCCGGCTCGACCGGCTGGTGCTGCTGATGTCGGAGCAGAGCGATCCGGCCGACGGCTTCGGCGGCCCGATGATGAGCTGTACGTGTCTCTACGCGATCTACGACCCGGTCACCCGGCGCTGCACCATGGCCTCGGCCGGGCACCCGCCGCCCGCGCTGGTCCACCCGGACGGCACCGTGGTCTTCCCGCGGGTGGCGCCGGGCCCGCCCATCGGCATGGGCATGAGGTCGTACGAGTCGCTGGCGGTCGAGCTGCCGGAGGGCAGCGTCATCGCCCTCTACACCGACGGCCTCATCGAGACCCGCACCGCCGACCTCGACGCGGGGCTCGACCGGCTGCGTGCGGCCCTCGACCGTCCCGGGCTGCCGCTCGAACAGCTCTGCTCCCATGTGATCAAGACGATGGGGACGAGGCGGCGGCTGGGCGCCGGCTACCGGGCCGGCCAGGCGCCCGCCGAGGACGACGTCGCCCTGCTGATGGCCCGGACCCTGGTGCTGACCCCGGAGGAGGCGGCCGCCCGCAAGGGCGCCTGAGCGCCGATCCGACGGCCCGTCACACAGCACCGGTGACGCTTTCGCGCCGCGCACCGAGCCGCGTATGCCCAGCTCAGCGCGGTTGAATATAACAAATCGGACGTTCTCCCGACAGGCCCCGGGGATAGGCCACCCGTTCACGTTCCGATAACCGGGCTACCGCCTACTGGGCCAAGTTGTACAGGCAACTACTTCTTGCGCAGCCAACCCAAAGCGTACGGCCGTCCCCAGGCTTGCCGGCGGGTCTGCACCTCCCTCCCGTCGTCCCTCACAGGAGAACCACCCGTGATATTCCATCGCGCTCGCGCCGCCTCCCTGGTCGTGGGCATCGCCGCCGCTTCGCTCACCCTGGCCGCCTGCGGCTCCTCAAGCGACTCGTCCAGCGGCTCGGCCGGCAGCAAGAAGGCCGCCGTCTCCGCCGCCGACTTCGGCGGCATGGACGCCCTGGTCACCGCCGCCAAGAAGGAGGGGAAGCTCAACGCCATCGCGCTCCCCGACGACTGGGCCAACTACGGCAACATCATCAAGGGCTTCGAGAAGAAGTACGGCATCAAGGTCGCCGTCGAGAACCCGGCGGGATCCAGCCAGGACGAGGTCAACGCGATCACCTCCCGCAAGGGCCAGGGCCGCGCGCCCGACGTCGTGGACCTCGGCAACTCCTTCGCGCTGAGCGCGGCGAAGCAGGGCCTGCTCGCCCCCTACAAGGTGTCCACCTGGAACGACATCCCGGCCAACCAGAAGGACGCCACCGGGCTGCGCTACGACGACTACGGCGGCTATGTCTCGATCGGCTGCGACGCCAGCAAGGTCAAGGAGTGCCCGACCACCTTCGCCGACCTGCTCAAGCCCGAGTACAAGGGCCAGGTCGCGCTGAACGGTGACCCGACCAAGTCCGGTTCCGCGTTCGGCGGGGTCTACGCGGCGGCGCTGGCGAGCGGCGGTTCGCTCGACGCCATCCAGCCCGGTCTCGACTTCTTCGGCAAGCTGAAGAAGAGCGGCAACTTCAACCCGGTGCAGTCCACCCCGGCGACCGTCGAAAAGGGCGAGACGCCGATCAGCATCGACTGGGACTACCTCAACGCGTCCTACGCCGCCGAGTTCAAGGCCAAGGGTCTTGACTGGAAGGTGAACATCCCCACCGACGGCCAGTACGCCCAGTTCTACAGCCAGGGCATCAACAAGTGGGCCCCGCACCCGGCCACCGCGCGTCTGTGGGAGGAGTACCTCTACAGCGCCGAGGGCCAGAACCTCTTCCTCCAGGGCTTCTCCCGTCCCGTCGAGCTGGCCGCCATGCAGTCGGCCGGCACCGTCGACGCCGCCGCCGCCGCGGCGCTGCCGCCGGTGACCGCCGCCGCCCAGTTCCCGACCCCGGACCAGATCACCGCGGCCCAGAAGGCCGTGGCGGACGGCTGGTCCAAGGCTGTCGGCGGCTGAGCGCCGAGATGACCACGGCTTCCGCCGCGACGCCGTCCCCGGCCGCCGGACCCTCCTTCGCGGAGTCCGGCGGCTTCGGGGCGGCCACGCCGCCCGACGCGGGCACGCCCGCCTCCCGCCGGCGGCCCCGCGCCACCGGCTGGCTCGCCGTACTCCCGCTGCTGGTCTTCGTGGTCGTCGTCTTCGGACTGCCGACGTACGCGATCACCGTCGGCGCCTTCAACACGGCCGCGACCGACCCCGGTGGCACCCACTGGACCACGTCCAACCTGACGCAGTCGGTGCACGGTTCGTATGTGACCGCGCTGTGGGGCAGCGTCAAACTCTCCGGCCTCACCGCGCTGCTCAGCGTGGTGCTCGGGCTGCCGCTGGCCCAGGCGGTGATCACCTCCCGCTTCCGCGCGCTGCGCGAGGCGGTGCTCGCCGCCTCCGGTGTGCTCGCCAACTTCGGCGGGGTGCCGCTGGCCTTCGCCTTCGTGGCCACCCTCGGCAACTCGGGTGAGCTGACCCAGCGGCTGAACCTGGCCAAGCACGGCTGGAGCCTCTACAACTTCGATGGCCTGACCATCGTCTATCTGTACTTCCTGGTGCCGCTGATGGTGCTCACCATCACCCCGGCGCTGGAGGGTCTGCGCACCCAGTGGCGGGAGGCGGCCCAGAACGCGGGCGCGACCGCCTGGCAGTACTGGCTCCATGTGGCGCGGCCCATCCTGCTGCCCTCGCTGATGGGAAGCTTCGTGCTGCTCTTCGGCAGCGCCTTCGCCGCGTACGCCACCGCCGCCGCGATGGTCGGCAGCTCGGTGCCGCTGATCACCCTCCAGATCGCCAACACCCTCTCCGGGAACGTGCTGGTCGGGCAGGGCAATGTGGCGCTCGCCCTCAGCCTGGACATGATCGTCATCGCCTGCGTGGTCATGGCCGCCTACATCCCCTTGCAGCGGAGGACCGCACGATGGCTGCACTGACCGCCGCCCCAGCACCCGAAACGTCCCGGGCCGTGCCCGCGGGCGGCACCCGGCGCCGCCCGCGCGTGTGGCGCGGCGTGGTCGGGCTGATCGCCGCGCTCTACTTCCTCGGCCCCATGGTCTTCTCGGTGATCTTCACCCTGGACGTGCCGGGGCAGGGCTTCACCCTCGACTCGTACAGCGGCATCCTCGGCACCGACGGCTTCTGGCCCGGAGTGCGGCTGACCGGGGAGCTGGCCGCCGCCACCATCGCCGGAGTGCTGCTCCTGCTGGTGCCGGCGCTGCTCGCGGTGCGGCTGACCGCGCCCCGGCTCCGGGTGCTGGTGGAGATCGTCTGCTCGCTGCCGCTCGTGGTGCCGGCGGTGGCGCTGACCGCCGGCATCAGCCAGGTGCTGAGCTGGGGCCCGGACCACTTCGCGAACACCCCGCTCTTCCAGACGTTCAACGACATCCAGAACCCGAGCTTTCCGCTGGTGCTGGTGCTCGCCTACATCCTGATGTCCATGCCGCTCGCCTACCGCACGCTGGACGCTGGGCTGCGGGCGATCGACGTCCCGACCCTGGTGGAGGCGGCCCGCAACTGCGGCGCTTCCTGGCCCAGGGCGGTGGTCCAGGTGGTGCTCCCCAATATGCGCGGGGCGCTGCTGAACACCGCGTTCCTCACCCTGGCCCTGGTCCTCGGCGAGTACACCGTCTCCTCGATCCTCGGCTACACGCCCTTCGCGGTGTGGATCGTCTCCATCGGTGACAGCCAGGCGCAGACCTCGGTGGCCGTCTCCGTGATCAGCCTGTTCCTCACCTGGGGCCTGTTGCTGCTGCTCGCCGCCGTCGGCCGGGGCCCCTCCCGCCGCCCGTCCCGTACGTCCCGCTCGTCCCGGCGCCTTGCCGCCGCGGCGGCCCCCGCCGCTCAGGAGATCCCGTGACCGCCATCGCGACAGAAGCCGCCGCCGCCCGCGAGGCGGACGGGGCCACCATCGAGTTCCGCGGGCTGCGGCGCTCCTTCGGCGCCACCGTCGCGCTCGACGGACTGGACCTGACGGCCCACCCGGGCGAGCTGCTCGCCCTGCTCGGCCCGTCCGGCTGCGGCAAGACCACCGCGCTGCGGATGCTGGCCGGGTTCGAGCACCCGGACTCCGGCCAGGTGCTGGTGGACGGCCGAGACGTCACCAGGATTCCCGCCCACCGCAGGGACGCGGGGATGGTCTTCCAGTCCTACAGCCTCTTCCCGCACCTCACGGCGGTGGACAACGTCGCCTTCGGGCCGCGGATGCGCGGTGTCGGCCAGGCCCAACGCCGGTCCAGGGCAGCCGAGTTGCTTGACCTGGTGGGCCTGCCGCAGTTGGCCGATCGCTATCCTCACCAGATGTCCGGCGGACAGCAGCAGCGGGTGGCGCTCGCCCGCGCGCTGGCGCTGCGGCCGCGGGTCCTGCTGCTGGACGAACCGTTGTCGGCGCTGGACGCGAAGGTACGGCTCAACCTCCGCGAGGAGATCCGCCGCCTTCAGCAGGAGCTCGGCATCACCACGTTGTTCGTGACCCACGACCAGGAGGAGGCGCTGTCGATGGCCGACCGGGTGGCCGTACTGCGCTCCGGCAGGCTGGAGCAGGTCGACGCGCCGGAGGTGCTCTACGCGCGGCCGGCCACGCCCTTCGTCGCCGAGTTCGTCGGCACCATGAGCCGGGTGCCCGCGACCCGGACCGGTGGCGCGGACGGCACGGTGGAGGTGCTCGGCCGCCGGATGCCGGTGACGGGACCGGTGCCCGCCGAGGGGGAGTTGGACGTCCTGGTCCGCCCCGAGGCGCTGCGTGTCGTGCCCGACCGGCAGGGCACCTCCCGGGTGGTGACGGCCGCCTTCCTCGGGGCCGTCACCCGCCTCACCGTGCGCCTCGAAGACGGCACCGAAGTCAAGATCGACATTCCGGGGCACGCCGTGTCGGACCTTCCGGTCGGCTCACCCGCCACCGTCTCCTTCCCGGACCACCCGGTGCTGGTCGACCGGCGCGTCGCCTGAACGAACGGTGGTGCGCCGCCCGGTCCGCCGGGCGGCGCACCACCGTGCCGGCGGTCCGTCGCCGGCCGTTTCCGCACCTCGCCGTACATCGCCGTACGGCGCCGCACGCCGCTGAACCTCGCTGTACGTCTCGTGTCCTGTCCGCCGCCGCGCGGTCCCCGCCGGGCCCGCGCACCCACCTCACCCCGCCGAGGAACCCTCACCCATGACCTCGCCCCTGAGCGACTCCCGTCCCACCCGGCCCGCCGCCGTGCTCTTCGACATGGACGGCACGCTCGTCGACACCGAGCGGCTGTGGTGGCAGGCCGCCGCGGAGGTCGCCGACGGACTGGGACACCGGCTCGGCGACGCCGACCTGCCGGATGTGCTCGGCCGGCCGATCGGCCACACCGCCGCCCATCTGCGGCGCGTCACCAGCACCGACCGTACGGCCGCGCAGGTGGGGGCGGCGCTCGAAGACGCCTTCGGCGGCCGGATCACCGCCCATGTGCACCCCCGCCCCGGGGTGCTGCGGCTGCTCGCCGAACTGCGGGACGCTCGGATACCGACCGCGGTGGTGTCGGCCTCACCGCGCCGGATCGTCGACCTGGTGCTCCAGGCGCTCGGCCCGCAGTGGTTCGCGGTGACCGTCGCGGCCGAGGACACCCCCGTCACCAAGCCGGCGCCCGACCCGTATCTGGCGGCGGCGGCGAAGCTGGGCGCCGAGCCGGCCCGGTGCGTCGCGGTGGAGGACAGCCCCATCGGGGTGGCGTCCGCGCGGGCGGCCGGCTGCCCGGTGCTGGCGGTCCCCTCGACCGTGCCGATCGACCCCTCTCCCGGGGTCACGGTGCGCACCGGCCTGGCCGAGGTCGATCTGGCGATCCTCGGCGCCCTGCTCACACCTGACGCCGGCGCCCGCTCCTGACCGGCCGATCGAACACCGCGGAGACCCCCGTTGCCGTACCTGCTGCTCGCCCTGGCCATCATCTCCGAGGTGTGCGCCACCACCTGTCTGAAGCTCACCGACGGCTTCAGCCGGCTGCTGCCGACCTTCGCGGTGGCGGCGGCCTACGTCCTGTCCTTCGCGCTGCTCGGCCGCGCCCTCAAGCAGATCCCGGTGTCCTTCGCCTACGCGGTCTGGTCGGGGGCCGGCACCGCGGCGGTGGCGGTCATCGGGGCGGCGGCCTTCGGTGAGGCGCTCGGCCGGCCGCAGTGGCTGGGCATCGCCCTGATCATCGTGGGCGTGGTGATCCTCAACATCCACCGGGCCTCCTGACGAGGTCGCCGACGCGAGACGGCGGCGACCCGGGCGGCCGGCAGCTCAGCGGCCGACGACCCCAGGCGAAGGCCCCGGGCGAGGTCCGGCGGGCTGGCTCAGACCACGCCGGCCCGTATCCCGTACGCCACCGCCTGGGTCCGGTTGCGCAGCCCGAGACGGTGGGTCAGCTCGTGAAGTACACCCTTGATGGTGCGCTCCGAGTAGCTGAGCCGGCCGGCGATCTCGGCGGTGCCGATCCCCTCGGCGAGCAGCCGCAGGATCTGCACCTCACGGGGGCGCAGTCCGGCCTGGACCCCGGACGCGTCGGCTGCCTGGCGCTTGCGCAACTCCCGCACCAGCCGCCGGGTGGAGGTGCCGGGCATGTTCGACCATTCGGTCGGCGCGTCGGCCAGCGCGGCCACGATGTCGGTGAATCGGGCCGCTCCCCTGGGCAGGAACCGCACCATGCCGAAATCGGCGGCCGCCAGCAACTGGCTCTCGCTCATGGCGTCGGCGACCACCACCAGCGGGCACGTGTACGCGTAGAGCCGGGTGTGGTGCCGCTTGATCGCGCCGAACACCCCCTCGTTCACCTGTGTGGCGAGGAACAGCGCCACCTCGGCCGCGCGCTCCCGCTCGGCCGGCAGCACCGCGATCCTGGGATTGCCGCGCAGCCACGCCCGCGCACCGCTCTCGGTGACGCGGTCGGTCGCCCGTACGGCCACGGCGACGGGGCTCTCCTCGACCGGGGCCTTCAGCCGCCTGCCGACCAGCGGCAGCACGGTGGCGCCGGCCGCCGACAGGTCCGACGGATCCAGCGACTCCAGCGGCTCCGGCGGGGCCGGGGAGTCCAGTGGGATCAAGGGGGTCTGCGGGACCATGGGGTCCGGGTGGGGATGCCGGTGGCTCAACGTGTTCTCCAGGACGCGACGGTGCCGGTCTGCCTGCTCTGTCCGCTCGATGTGCTCGGTCTGTCCGATCCGCCGGGTGGCTTCGGGGTGCTCCGACATCCACACGGTCGCGTCGGTGGGAAAGGTTCAATCCGCCGGAAAGGTTCATTGGCCCGGTCCGGGGAGCCGGCCGGGACGGCGTCAATACCGCGGCCCGGCAGTCGTTCTGCGCATCATGCCCCTTATGATCACGCTCACGTTCTCCGCGGCGTTCTTCACGTTCTTCTCCGTGATCGGCCCGCCCAAGGTGCTGCTCGCCTTCGCCGAGCTGGCGCAGAACCACTCGCGGGAGCGGCTGCGGGCCATCGCGCTGGTCTCCTCGGTCACCGCTGTGATCGTCGGCGTGGTGACGGGATTCGCCTCACCGTGGCTGCTGGAGTTCTTCCACATCTCCACCCCGGCGCTCGAACTCTCCGGCGGGGTGATCTTCTTCATCTACGCCATCGGGCTCGTCCTCGGCGTGCGCATCGGCAGGGAGCGGACCCAGCACGAGGACGACGCGGACTTCCCGAGCGGGGTCCGGGAGCTGCTGGTGCCCTACGTGGTGAGTCCGCTGTCGCTCACCGCCGTGCTGATCGAGGCGACCGAGCGGGACAGTTGGGACTGGCGCTGGACCGTCGTGCTGGCCTTCACCTCCGTCATCGCCATCGACCTGATCTGCGTGGTCGTGCTCGGCGGGCTGCTCCAGTGGACCCACAGCGCCATCGTCGAGCTCTTCGCCCGGCTGGTCGGTCTGCTGCTCGCGGCCGTGGGCGTCGACCTCGTGCTCGACGGGCTGTTCGACCTCGGCGTCAAGACGGTGTCGGCCCGCTCCTGAGTCCGCAGCCGTGGTCCGGCCGGCTCAACCGGCTGAGCCGGTCGGGCGATCACGCCGGCCCGGGCGGAACACTTGCCGCCGCCGAGGGGTTGAAGCTCGCATGGCGACTCTGGGACTCATCGGAAGCGGACAGATCGGCAGCACCCTCGCGCGGCTCGCGGTCGAGCGCGGGCTCGACGTGGTACTGAGCAACTCCCGCGGGCCGCAGACACTCTCCGGCCTGGTCGAGGAGCTCGGGCCACAGGCCAGGGCGGCCACCGCGGCGGAGGCCGCGGCCGCCGGGGACTGGGTGGTGGTGACGATCCCGGTCAAGGCGTATCCACTGGTGCCGGCCCCGCCCCTGGTGGGCAAGACGGTCATCGACACCGGCAACTACTACCCGGCGCGGGACGGGAAGATCCCCGAACTGGAGTCGGGGGAGACCACGAGCAGCGAACTCCTCCAGCGGCTCCTCCCGGGCGCGCACGTCGTCAAGGCGTTCAACAACATCTCCTACCAGCACCTCGCCGCCCTGCCGCAGCCGATGGGCGCGGCGGACCGCAGCGCGCTGGCGATCACCGGGGACGACGCCGCCGCCAAGGAGCGGGCCGGCGAGCTGATCTCCCGGCTGGGCTACGACCCGCTGGACGCCGGACCGCTCGCCGACGGCCGCTGGTACCAGCCGGGCACCCCGGGCTATGGCCGGCTGTACGCGCGGGACCGGGCGGAGGACTTCTGGGCGCGGCCGGCCGAGCCCGCGTCCCGCTCGGACGTCGAGGCCGCCCTCGCCGCGGCCCGCGCCTGACGGTGTCCGCAGGCAGGCACCCGGTCACTCCCCCGAATGGCGCAATGGACAAGCGGTTCGGGTGGTAGGAGAGTGGCTCCGCCCCGAGACTGAGTAGGCGAGTTCGGGTGGGCCGTTGTCCGCAGTGACCGGGTGCTCGTGTGTCGCATGGCGCCCGATCGATCAAGGAGCGACTGATCATGAGTGGACGTTTTGAAGTGCGTACGGAGATCGACCGGCCCATTGATGAGGTTTTCGCCTATCTCGCCGCCGGTACCAACGATCCCCATTTCAGCCCGCGGGTGCAGGAGATCGTGAAGGACCCGGCCGGCCCCACCGCCGTCGGCACCGTCTTCCGCAGCACCGTCAAGGACGCCGGGATGACGAGCAAGCGGGAGATCCGGATCACCGAACTGGAGGCGCCCTCGAAGGTGCGCTGGACGGAGACCTCCAAGAACACCGTGACCTCGTCCGAAGGCGGTTACGACCTGGCGCCGGGCACCAACGGGGGCACCCAGGTGACGCTCTACAACGTCCTCGAAGGGCACGGCATCGGCAAGGTCCTGCTCCCGATCGCGCTGAGCACGTCCCGCAAGGACGCGCCCGCTTTCGGCGAGCGGATCAAGAAGGCGGTCGAAGCGTCCTCGGGCCCCGGCCTCGACTGACACAATGTGCGGCTGACCGGCTGTCCGGTTCCGGCGGGAACCGGACAGCCGTTCGGCGCACGGCGGTTCGCACCCGCCGGGTCAACCCGTGATCGGCACCCCGGGGTTGACGAGGCCGGCGCCGCCGATCACGGTGTTGTCGCGGGTGACCGTGACCGGGCAGTTCGCCGCGTCGTAGTCGGTGACGTCGATGCCGTACGACGGGGCGACGCTCGCGCCGGTCAGATCGGCGGTGTTGTGCCGGAAGACCGTGCCGCAGCCCCATCCGGCGTACTGGCTGTGGGTCTGGAAGCCGTCCTTGAGGGTGTGCGTGCCACGGTTGTCCTCGACCGTGTAGCCGTTGCCCTTCACATCGATCCACGAGTCGTCGTAGTTGACATCGGTCAGGCCGTTGCCGTCGAAGGTGTTGCCGGAGATCAGCCCGCCGGTGGTGCCTTCCTTGATGTCGATGTTCTCGGCGCCGATGTTCGGGCCGATGGTGTTGTCGAGGATCTGCACGTGGTCGCTCTGGTCGGTGAGCGTGTTGGCGGTGCCGACGTAGACACCCTCGCCCTTGCCGTCGTGGGCGGTGCCGGTGTCGTGCACGGTGGAGTTCTCCAGCACGCCGTACTGGCTGGAGTCGCGGAAGTGGATCCCCTCCATCGTGGTGTCGTAGACGGTGACGGAGTCCAGCACCACGTGGTCGGCGGTGTCCAGCATGATGGCCTTCTGGGCGTGCGTGACGGTGATGCCCTTGACCGTCCAGTACGAGGCGCCGTTGAGATAGAGGCCGTAGCCGCCGCCGGTCGAGGTGGTGAGCACGGCGCGGGCCGAGCCGGTGAGGGTGATCCGGCTCTGCGCCGTGCCGGCCACGGTGGTCTTGAAGTTCCCGGTGTAGGTGCCGTCCGCGAGCTGGATCGTCTGACCGGGGGTGACCGCGGCCAGGGCGTCCTTGAGCTGGGCGCTGGTGCTCACCGCGATGACCGGGCCGCCGCCGGGGCTCGTGGGCGTGGTGGTCGGGGTGGGCGTGGGCGTCGGCGTACGGGTCGGGGTGGGCGTCGGGGTCGGCGTAGGCGTCGGGCTGCCGGTCGTCGGGGTCGGGGTGCCGCCACCGCCGCCCGGGCCGCTGAGCACCACGTCGTCGGCGTAGAACGTGCCCTGGCCGTACCACCCGTGGGTCCAGACCGACACCGAGGTCGTGCTCGCCCCGGTGGTGAAGGTGGTGCTGAGCGGGGTGTAGTCGGCGGCGCTCGGCGTCCACGTACTGGCGCTCACGCCGGTGCCGGTCGCGCCGAGGTAGACATACGCACCGCGCACATAAGCGGTCAGCGTGTACGTGGTGGCGGGCTGGACGGCGACGGTCTGGGCGCACTGGGCGAAGTCGCCCGCCGAGGCCGCGCCCTTGAGCGCCCATCCCCCGCTGTGCACGGGCGAGGTGACCGCGGAGTCGAGCGCCGAGCAGGTCCAGCCGGTGAGCGCGCCGGCCTCGAAGGAGCCGTTGGCCGGCAGCGGGTCGGTGGCGGCTTCGGCGGACTGGTGGCCGAGGAGTGCGACGCCGCCGAGGGCCGCGGTGGCCAGGGCGAGCGCGGCACTGACGGGTGTGCGCAGGACGGATGTGCGCATGGGGCTTCCTCGCGGGCGTGGTGGGGGGACGCGGAGGGTGCGCCCCACATTGGACTGGACCACAACGGGACCCGTCAAGGGCCCGTCCACGAGCCGGATTTGGCGCCGCCCGAGTGGACAGTCACCCGATGTCTCGCGCGACGGCTCCTTCGGTCTCCGGCCCGCGGGACCCCGCAATGTCCGCTTCGGTGCCCTGTGCCACAACTTGGCCGAAATCCGGCCCGGCCGTCTCGCCCGCAGTCTGCCCGGGAAGCTCGGCCGCCCGCACCCGGTCGAGCAGCGCCGCCGGATCCGCCGGGGCCCGCTGGAGCGCGACGAGCAGCACCAGCCACATGTCGCGAAGCTGCTCCTCGATGCGGCTGCGGCCGTCCAGCGCGTCGGAGACGGTGTGCAGGCCGAAGAACGCGTAGACGACGCTGAGCGCGGCCTTTTCGGGGTCGACACCGGCCGCCAGCTCCCCCGCGGCACGGGCGTCCTCAAGCAGTGCGGCGACCGTGGTGATCCAGCCGACGAAGGGCACCGGCAGCGGCTCGTCGATCGCCTTGCGCTCCATCCACAGCCGGGATCCGGCGCGTACCACCACGTCGTCCCGGAAGGCCCTGGCCACCGTGAAGCTCAGCGAGACCAGCTTCTCCAGCGCCGGCCGGTCCCCCGCCCGGACGGTTTCGACCAGCCCCGGCCAGGTCTCGAAGTGCGCCTCGACGACGGCGAGCGCCAGCTTCTCCTTGTTCGCGAAGTGGAAGTAGATCGCCCCACTGGTGCGGCCGGAGAGCGCGCTGATGTCGCTGATGCTGGTAGCGGCGTACCCACGCTCGTCGAACAGGGTCGCCGCGGCCTCCAGCAGGAACCGTCGCGTCGTCTTCGCCCGTACCTGCACGCTCACTCCGGATGCCACGTCATCGTCGCCTACTCCTAGCAATCTAGCGGCTGCGCGGGACATCCACGAGGCCATACGCAAGCAACGCGCCAGCAATACGTGAGCAACCCGCGTGCGTATCCGCTGACCGTGAGTTCTTCTTATGATATGAACACTTCGGTCGAAGGTGTCTCCGGGCATGACCGTGCACTGAACCGTTCACAAACGGTCCCCCGGGAAATGGTGCACCGCACATCGGTCGCCGAGGTCCTCCTTACGGATGTACGGCCGAACGGAGATGGCATTTTCTCGGCGGCCGCGAGCTGGCCTCGATCGCATACCACTTTTCCGCGCGACGGGACCGATCTGCACAGCCCGCTGATCCTGGTCGAGACCCTGCGCCAATTGGGGATCTACGTTCCGCTGCGGTTTTTCGGGGTACCGCAGGCGAGTCATCTGATCATCTCGGACCTGTACTTCGCCCTCGTGGCCGACCGGGAGCCGCGGGCCGGCAGCGGCTGCACGGAGATCACCTGCCGGGTGGCGGTGAGCGAGGTGCGCCGGGGCCCGCACGGCGCCGCGACCGGGATGCGCCTGGAGGTCACCTTCCACTCCCAGCGCGGCCTCTTCGCCCGGGCCGGCGGCGGCGTCCGCTTCCTCAACGAGCGCGGCTACGCGGCCGTGCGGCCGAACCCGCTGATGGGACGGCATCCGCCGATGACCGCGGAGAGCCGCCCGAACCCGACGACGCTTTCCGTCGCCGAGCGCCGGGACGTGGTGATCGTCCGGCGGGAAGGCGCCCTGGCGGTGGAGCCGGCCGATCAGCGCCACCCGTTCTTCTTCGACCACGTCAGCGACCACGTCCCCGGCATGGTGCTGCTGGAGGCGGCCCGGCAGGCCGCCGCCGAAGCCAGCGGCGGCCGGCTGCTCCGGCCGACCAGCGGACGGCTGACGGCGACCCGGTTCACCGAGTTCTCGCCGCCCGCCAGGGTGGAGGCGGTCGCACACCACCGCACCTGCGTCTTTCGTATCCGGGCCGGCGCCGAATGCACCGCCTACGGGGTACTCGGATACGGGCGACACGCCCGGTGACCCAACGCACTTCCTTGACTACCAAGGGTTTGGGTCCATAACATAACGATCGATATGTTCTTGGTGGGCGCCGAAAGCCCGATATCCGGGCTGTGTCCGCCAAGGGCCCGCGCCTGCCTGATTTTCCATGGCGCGTCGGCCGCTCGCCGCGTGAACGCGGCGTCTCCCGTCGACGCTTTCAGGCATTCCCGAACGGAAGCCCGTGATGAACTCTCATCGCATCCTTTCCTGGACCCCCGCGGCGATCGTCTTCGACTGCGACGGCACCCTCATGGACACCGAGCGTCATTGGCAGGACGCCCGCGAACTCGCCATGCTCGATTTCGGCGTGGCCGCCGCCCCGGATTTCGCGGAGCGGAGCAAGGGTCTGCACTACACCGAGTGCGGGCAGCTCATGGCCGACGAGGCCGGCCGCCCCGAGCTCGGCGACGAGCTGACCGCCGCCCTCCTCGAGCACTTCCGCGCACTGGTCGCGGGGAACCCGCAGACCATGCCGGGCGCCCGCGAGCTGGTGGCGAACGCGGCGAAGTTCGCCCCGCTCGCGGTCGCGAGCAACTGCCCGCGGGACGTCGTGGAGTCGTGCCTCGGCCACGCCGAACTGCGCGGCTACTTCGACCACATCGTGGTGCCCGACGCCAACAACCGCCCCAAGCCCCACCCGGACGTCTATCTCACCGCCGCCCGCTACTGCGGGGCGGCCCCGGCCGACACCTTGGCGGTGGAGGACTCCGGCTGCGGCGTGGAGTCGGCCGCCAGGGCGGGGCTGCGGATCATGGGCGTCGGCCCGTGGCCGGGCGAGGACGTCGCGGCGAGCGTCGACCTGTGGGTCGCCTCGCTCGACCAGCCGGACATCTTCGAGTGGGCGAGCCAGCGGGTTGCCCGGCAGCTGTCGGCGTGAGCCGCCGGGTGTCCGGATACGACAGCTGACAGAGACTGACAGAGTCTGTCGGAGACTGACAGAGACCGACGGAGACCGACAGAAACTGACGGTGCTGACAGCGGCTGACGCCCGCTGACGGCGGCCGACCAGCAGCCGACCAGCAGCCGACCAGCAGCCGACCAGCAGCCGACAGCAGCGCAACCTCAGATACACCAGGCGCGCGTCAGGCGCTCCGCTCCACCGTGACACCGCCGAGCTGCCGGTCCGGCAGCAGCGGCGCCAGCCGGGTGACGGTCCGCTCGGCGGCTGAGAAGAGCAGTCCGATACCCACCGCGCCGGGATCCGGTACCCCGGCGGCACGATCGCCCACGTAGCTGGCCCGGCCGCTGCGGGCGGTCAGCCGGGCGGTGTTCGCCACCCCCTCCCACGCGGCCCGGGCCGCGTGCGACAGCGCCTCGATCGGGTCGGCCGACGAGGGGCAGGCGGCGAGCGCACCGCAGGCCGGCACCAGTGCGTCGACGAGGGTCTTGTCGCCGACCGCCGCCTCTCCGACCCGCTGTATGGCCGACAGGCCGTTGCCGACGCCCATCGCCAGCGCGCCCACGTAGAGTCCGTCGCCCGCGGCCTCCACCGCGACGGCCATTTCCTGGAAGAGCAGCCCGAACAGGGGGCCGCTGGTGCCGCCGACCTCGTCGAGGAAGGCGGTGGCGGCGGCCTCCAGCGGCCCGCCGGCGCTGGCCGCGCGGACCTCGTCCAGTTCACCGAGCAGGCGGACCGCCGCCTGGAGCCCGGCCACCAGGTTGGCGCCGAAGTCGCCGTCGCCGACCTGCTGGTCGAGGGCGCTCAGTTCCGGTTCCGTGGCCACGGCGGAGGCCGCGTACCTGCGTATCCACGCGTTGGTGAAGCCCTCCGTGAACGCGGCGTCGATGCGTGTACCCATGGGTGCCCCTTCCGTCATGGTCCCGCCAGGCCCCTCAGGCCCCTCAGTCCCGTCAGTCCCCGCTGATCCCCGTTGGTCCCGTTCGTGGCCGCGTCGGCGGTCGTCGGTCCCCGCACCGGCACCGGGCCGCCTGGCCGGGGCCGGCTGCGCGGGGCCGCCGCCGCGTCAGGGCCGGGCGGCGACCGCTCCCGCCGGACCGGCGGGGTCCGCCGGGCCGGCTGTGGCGGTCGCCGGCCGGACCGGGATGTCCCGCGGCCAGGCCGCGGTGAAGGCCGGGGCGTCGTAGTGCGCGAGCATGGCGCGGTCGGCCAGCATCATCGTCAGTGAGAAGCCGCGCATGTCCAGCGCGGTGACGAAGTCGCCGACCAGGGTGCGTACCGTGTTCGCGCCGCGCGCGTCCAGCAGTTCCGTCACCTCGTGCAGTACGGCGTACAGCTCCATCTGGGTGATAGCGCCGAGGCCGTTGACGAGCACCACGACCTGCGTGCCGCGGCCCATGCCGAGGGAGTCGGCCACCGCGGTCACCATGTCCGCCGCCAGTTCGCGCAGCGGCAGCGGGCCGGTGAGGGTGCGGCGGGCGCGTTCGCCGTGGATGCCGACGCCGTACTCGATGTCGCCGTCGGCGAGGTCGAAGGCCGGCAGTCCGGTGGGGGGCGCGGTGT
The DNA here is from genome assembly GCF_045039895.1 of Streptomyces sp. NBC_01190. Taxonomy (NCBI): domain Bacteria; kingdom Bacillati; phylum Actinomycetota; class Actinomycetes; order Kitasatosporales; family Streptomycetaceae; genus Streptomyces; species Streptomyces sp. NBC_01190. The sequence goes on along the minus strand of NZ_CP108580.1, from coordinate 5,657,846 downwards.
GGGCGGCCGAGGCCACGGCCAGGCTGCGGCTGCGGCTGACCAGTTCGGTGCCCAGGGTCTTCAGTTCGGCCAGACCCATCCCGCTGTCGGCCGCCGCGCCGAGGATCTTCTCCACCAGCACGGTCGCGCCGGTGCCCCGGCGGCCGGTGGACACGTCCGCCGACTCCGACGCCAGGTCGTCGTCGATGAGGACGCGTTCACAGGGGATGCCCTCGCGGGCGAGGCGTTCCGCGGCGATACCGAAGTTGATTTTGTCCCCGGTGTAGTTCTTCACCAGGTGCAGCACCCCGGCCTCGCGGGCCACCGCCCGGGACGCCTCGAAGATCGCCCGGTTGTGCGGGGAGGCGAAGATCCGCCCGGGGCAGGCCGCGTCCAGCATGCCCTGGCCGACGTAGCCGATGTGCAGGGGTTCGTGTCCCGACCCGCCGCCGGACACCAGGCCCACCCGACGGGTCGGGGCGGTCCGCAGCGATCGGATGAAGCCGTGCTGTCTGTTCCACTCGACCGTCCCGGCGTGCGCGCGGGCGAATCCGGCCAGCGCGTCGATGACCAGATCGTCAATCGCGTTCGCGAAGTAGAGGCCCATACCAGTGCCACACCTTTCCGGAGAACGGCGAGTCCGGAGAACGGCGAGCGGTCTCCTGCCCCCTCATGCTGAGGCGTGACGCTCCGACCGGCAACTCGCCGCCACGACCAGTGACACTATGTGATATAAGCTTGTCTGCCAGGAGAGGTCGGATGTTCCGCGGTCCCTGACCGCCGGCCCGGCCGCGGTCACAGCGGCTGCCTCGACTGCCCGGTTGGCGCTCATCCGGCGATCACTGGACCCTCGCGTTGGCCGCGTCGGCCTCGTCGCTGTCGTCGCCGGGCACATGGACGTCGCGCACGTTGATGTTGATCTCGACCACGTCGAGACCGGTCATCCGCTCCACCGCCGTCGCCACCTCGGTACGGATCTCGGCGGCGGCGTCGGATATCTCGGTGCCGTAGAGCACGACGACGTCCAGGTCCACGGCGGCCTGCTTCTCGCCGACCTCCACCTTGACGCCACGGGTCGGGTCGGCGCCGGAGCGGGCCACCCGGTCCCGCATCGCGCCCACGGCGCGCGCCGCGCCCGCGCCCATGGCGTACACGCCGTCGACCTCGCGGGCGGCGATACCCGCGATCGTCGCCACCACGGAGTCCGCGATGGTCGTCCTGCCCGCTACGTCCCGCTTCCGACCGGAGATGGTCGGGGAGACGGTGTCGTTGTTCGCCATGGGTTTGCCCCTTCGCTGGGAGGGTGGCACTGTCACCGCCCGGCTCGGGTCCGCCGCCTGGCGGCGGATCTCGGGCCCCCGCGCGGCCTGGCCCCAGGGGAGGCTGGTTCGGCGCGCCAAGGGTGAACAGCCCTGTTCTTTCACTGTGCGTCCGGTGGCCCGGCCTCGCCACTTCGCCGAGCCTCGCCACTTCGCCGGGCCTCGCCCGCGGCGGCGTCGCAGGCCCATGGCACCATCGGGGATGCCGCCGGCGGCCGGTCCGGGCGGACCGGCGGCCGGGCGGACCGGGCCGCCACCGACCGGGGCCGCCCGCATCCGTGAGCTGGACGAGAGAACCGGGGCGTGCCGTGCCGTTGCAGATCCAGGCGTTCGACGCGGAGCATCCGTCGGCGCTGCTCGACCTGGCGTGGCATCTGCCGCTCGACCAGTGGCCGGACGCGTCGCTGGTCGCGCTGCCCCGCGGCATCTCCCGGCATGTGGTGCGCTTCGCCCGGGCCGGCCAGGAGGTGGTGGCGGTCAAGGAGGTCAGCGAGTGGGCGGCGGTGCGGGAGTACGGCCTGCTGCGCGACCTCGACCGGCTCGCGGTCCCCGCCGTGGACCCGATCGCGGTGGTGACCGGGCGGGTCGCCGCCGACGGCACACCGCTCGAACCGGCGCTGATCACCCGGCACCTGAACGGCTCGCTGCCGTACCGCTCGATGTTCGAGACGACGATGCGCCCCGGCACCGTCAACCGGCTGCTCGACGCGCTCGCCGTACTGCTGGTGCGGCTGCACCTGGCCGGCTTCGCCTGGGGCGACTGCTCGCTGTCCAACACCCTCTTCCGCCGGGACGCCGGCGCGTACGCCGCGTATCTGGTGGACGCCGAGACCGGGCAGATCCAGCCGGGTCTCAGCGACGGGCAGCGCGACTACGACATCGACCTGGCCCGGGTGAACATCGCCGGCGAGCTGATGGACCTGGAGGCGGGCGGTTCGCTCCACCCGTCGGTCGACCCGATCACCTTCGGAACGGCGATCGCCGCCCGCTACAACGACCTGTGGCAGGAACTGACCCGCGAATCGGTCTACCCGGCGAGCCAGCGGCACCACATCGACCTGCGGATACGCAGGCTCAACGAACTCGGTTTCGACGTGGCCGAGATGCAGATCGTGCGCTCGCCCACCGGGGACACCGTGACCTTCCTGCCGAAGGTGGTGGACGCCGGCCACCACCAGCGGCAACTGCTGCGGCTGACCGGTCTGGACACCGAGGAGAACCAGGCCAGGAGCCTGCTCAACGACCTGGAGAGCTGGATGGCGACCCAGGACGACTACGCCCCCGGGGACCCGCTCGGCGCCCGCCCCGAGGTGCTGGCCCACCGCTGGGTGCGCGAGGTCTTCCGCCCGGCGGTCCGGACCGTACCGCCGGAGCTGCGGCGCGGCATGGACGCGGCCGAGGTCTACCACGAACTGCTGGAGCACCGCTGGTACCTGTCCGAGCGGGCGGAGCGCGATGTCGGTCTGGAGGCGGCGGCCGCGAGCTACATCAGCGACATCCTCCCCCACCTGCCCGACCCCTCGGCCCCCGCACCCGAGGCGGAGTGAGGCGCCCCCCGGCGGCATGACCGCCGGGGGGCGCCGGTGCTTCGGTGGCGGTGGCCCGGAGGTCAGCCCACCGAGATGGCGAACACGTGGATGCCGCTGTCGTCGGGCAGCGTCACCGTCGCGACCGTCTTGGCCGGGTCGAGGGCGCCGCCGGTGGTGTAGAGGCTCACCGGGTGGTTGCCGAGGGTGTCGGTCGGCGGGCGGTTCCAGTTGGCGGTGGTGACCGCCAACTGGCTGTTGCCGCTCGCCTTGTTGCTGTACCAGTCGGGGAAGTCCACCGGGACGGCCGCCGTGCTGCCGTCGGTGTAGGTGACGGTGACGGTCGCCGAGTGGGCCGAGCTGATACCGGTGCCGAGCAGGCCGAGGGTCGGGCCCTGGCCCTGGAGGCGGATCACCTGTCCGGCGGCCGAGATGTTGTCGGGCTCGCCCGGCTGGGTGTCGGGCCAGGTGTACGTCAGGCCGTTCGCGGTCACCGTGGCGCCCGGGGTGTAGCCGACCGCGGCGAGCTGGGTGGCCGAGAGGCTGTAGCCGCCCGGGTCGAGCTCGCCGGTGGTCGGGTCGCTGTCGGCGCTGATGCCGGCGTTGTCGAAGGCCGCCGCCGGGCTGTCGTACGGCACGGTGGTGGTGGCGTCCGCGGTCCTGGTCTGCCGGCCGTTCAGCTCGAACGCCGCCTTGCCGGTGAGCGTCGCCTGTCCGGCCGTGGCGGCCGTGGCCGCGCGCACCGTCCAGGTCGTGCTCACCGAGGCGTGCGCCCGCACCTCGCGGAAGGACGTCGAAGCGCCCTTGGCGGGGGTGGCCGTCCAGCCGGTCGGCAGATCGAGGGCGAGCCGCAGGTCCCGCACGGTGGAGTCACCGGTGTTGGTGAAGCTCTGCTCGACGGTCTGGGTGCTGCCGGCGTTGGTCTGCGCGGGCGCGGTCAGGGTCACGTACTGCACCCCGACGGTCTTCTTGACCGTCACCGTGCCGGCCGGCGAGACGTCGGCCGAGGACGGGCCCACGTAGACCGGGTAGCGGCCGTCGAGCACCGTCCAGTCGTGCGCGTTGCTGTCCCACACCCGCAGCGCGTCCGAGCCGAGGGTGAGCCGTACGGTCCTGGTCTGCCCCGGCTTGAGCTGCACCTTGGCGAAGGCCTTGAGCGCCTTCGGGGGCTCGCCCGCGCCTTGGGGGTAGGCGACGTACGCCTGCACCACATCGGTGCCGGTGCGGTGGCCGGTGTTGGTGACGTCCACCGAGAGCCGGACCGGCGAGGTGCCGCGGCTGGTCGCCTGGACGCCGCCGCCGCTCACCCGGAGGTGGGACTGGCGGAAGGTGGTGTAGGACAGGCCGTAGCCGAACGGGAAGAGCGGGGTCTCGTCCTCCTGGTCGTACCAGCGGTAGCCGACGTCGAGTCCCTCGCTGTAGTCGTAGACGCCGCCCACCGCCGGGTAGCGGCCGGGGGCGGCCGCGGTCGCGGTCTGGGTGTCGGTCCGCGGGAAGCTGACCGGCAGCCGGCCGCCGGGTTCGGCGTCACCGGTGAGCAGCGCGGCCAGCGCGTTGCCGTCCTCCTGGCCCGGGTACCACATGTCCAGGACCGCGGGGACGTCGGCGAGCCATGGCATCAGCACCGGGGCGCCGGCCCGCAGCACCACGACGGTACGGGGGTTGGCGGCGGCGACGGCCCGGATCAGGTCGTCCTCGTTGCCGGGCAGCGCCAGTGTCGTACGGTCCGAGCCCTCGCTCGAGGAGTCGCCGACCACCACGACCGCGGCGTCGGAGGCGGCGGCCGCCGCCGCGGCGGCCTGGATCGTCGGGTCCTGCACGCCGGGGGCGGACCAGCCGACGGAGACCGAGGCGTTCTGCGCGCTGTCGTAGAACTCCACGCGCAGCGTGTGCGGTTGGCCCGCGGTGAGCTGGACCGGGTCGCTCTTGACGGTGGCGGAGCCGTGGTCGCTCCAGTTGTCGACGATCAGCTTGTCGTCGAGGTAGATCCGGCTGCCGTCGTCGCTGGTGGCGGAGAAGGTGTACGCGGCGGTGGCCGGCGCGGTCACCGTGCCGGTCCAGCGCGCCGAGAAGCCGTCGACGGGGATGCTCGGGTCGGGTGAGCCGAGCACCCAGTCGAAGTCGATGTTCGGGTCGTCCCGGGTCAGCGCGGGGGTGCCGGAGAGCGTCTTGTTGGTGAAGTACTCGCCCTTGAGACCGGTGAGCGCGGAGGCCGGGATGACCGGGAAGCCGCTGCCCTGGCCGGCCTTGACCGAGGTGACGGTGACCCCGCTGCCGAGCCGCGCCTTGAGCCCGGAGACCGGGTCGACCTTCTTGTACGGGGTGACGGCCGAGCTGCCCCCGCCGCCGGTGATCGCGGTGTCGGCATTGGGGCCGATGACGGCGAGCGAGGTGAGCTTCCTGGTGTCGAGCGGCAGCGTGGCCCCGCTGTTCTTCAGCAGCACGCTGCCGTCCTCGGCGGCCTTGCGGGCGAAGGCGCTGTCCTGGTCGAAGTCGACGGCCGGCGCCGGCTTCGGGTCGAAGAGGCCGGTACGGAACTCCAGGCGCAGGATCCGGCGGGCCGCGTCGTCGAGCACCGACTGGGGGACCTGTCCGGCGGCGACCGCGGCGGGCAGTTGCTGGAAGTAGGTGGTCCCGCTGAACTCCTGGTCGAGGCCGGCCAGCGCGGAGGCGACGGTGCTGTGGTTGGCCGGGTAGTCGGTGTCGATGACGCCGTCGTACTTCCAGGTGTCGATCAGCACGTCGCGCAGGATCTGCGCGTTCTCACAGGCGTAGGTGCCGTTGACCTTGTTGTAGGCGCACATCAGCGACCAGACGTGGCCGTCCTTGACCGCCTTCTCGAAGGCCGGCAGATAGATCTCGTGCAGCGTCCGCTCGTCGATGTTCGAGCTGGACGTCATGCGGGCGTTCTCCTGGTTGTTGCCCGCGAAGTGCTTGACCTGGGCGGCGACGCCCTGGGCCTGGATGCCGCGGATCTCGGAGGCGCCGATGTCGCCGGCCAGCTCCGGGTCCTCGCCGAGCGTCTCGAAGTCGCGGCCGCCGAGCGGGGTCCGCACGATGTTGACCATCGGTCCGTAAATGGCTTGGTAGCCGCGGTATTTGGCCTCCGAACCCATCACCGTGCCGTACTGCTTGGCCAGTTCGGTGTCGAAGGAGGCCGCGAGCGCCACCGGGGAGGGCAGCGCGGTCTCCGGCTGGCCGTCGCGTACGCCGCCCGGGCCGTCGGTGAACTGCATCCCGGGGATGCCGAGGCGGTCGACGCCGGGGATGTAGCCGGTGGCGTGCGATCCGGTGGGGACGCCCACCGCCGTCATCAAGGAGGCCTTCTCGGCGTTGGTCAGCTGCGAGAGCAGCAGGTCGATCCGCTTCTCCAGCGGCAGACGGGAGTTGAGCCAGGGGCGGGCGGTGGCGGAATCGTTTACGGAGCCGGTCGTCTTCGAATGGGCGGTTCCGGCTGCCGCCGGGATGGCCAGAGGTATGGCCAGAGCGGCGGCGGCCGCTGCCGCCAGCGCCAGGCGAGCCATGCGCATACGTTTTCTCCAAAAGGGCGTCATTGCCTGCGGGTTCAGGAGGTGAACGCAAACGAGTGGCAGTCTGCGCTTGCCCCAAAGATGTCGTCAAGGACATGAACGCAAAACGTCTTTGTGAACGGGAGGGCTGGTGGGCGGGACCCACCCGGCGGGTCGGTTCCGCCAGTGCCGGGACCACCGGCCGGTGGTGGGTTGCTCGCGCAGTTCCTCGCGCCCCCGACGGGGCACGGATCCCCCTCTCGGGAGGCGAACGCGCACCGACTCACCGCGGGGTGGGGATTGACAGGTATCTGTCAGTAAGGTTACCTATCAAATCGGTTACCCACCCCCACCCCCCACCTTCGTTCGGAAGATCCGAAGATCGGAAAAGGTGACCCATGACCCGCAACCGCTTCCGCCTGGGCCTCGCCGCCCTCGGCGTCGCCGCCGCCACCCTCACCGCCGCCGTCAGCGTCGGGGCGGGCGTCTCGGACGCCGCCGGTACCACACCGAGCGCCGCGGCCGCCGGGCCGACCGCGGCCCAACTCCTCACCAAAGCCCAGAACTGTACGCCGGCGTCCAACGGCAAATACGCCACTGACGAGGGCGGCGCCGCCACCGTACAGATCTGCAAGAACGGCTCCGCGTACACCTGGACGTCCGACATGGACATCGACTGCGACGGGATCACCACCACCCACTGCAGCAACTCCACCGACCCGTCCTACTACAACGAGACCTCGTTCGAGACCTCGACCGGGCAGTTCTTCACCTCGGAGGTCACGCACTACTACGTGATCCCGCTGCCCTCCAGCCGCTTCAACTACCAGTCGGCCGGCATCTCCCCCGGCAGCGTGGCCGCCGTGGTCTACAACAACAAGGTCGTCTACGCGGTCTTCGCCGACGAGGGCCCGGACGACATCATCGGCGAGGGCTCCTACTCCCTCGCCACCGCGCTCGGCATCGACCCGAACCCCGCCACCGGCGGCACCGAAGGGCCGGTGACCTTCATCGTCTTCCCGGGCAAGGTGCCGAGCCCGGTGGAGAACAACACCGCCATCGACTCGGTGGGATCGGCCGCGGCCAGTACCTGGGTCGGCAGCACCACACCGCCCACCACACCGCCCGCGGGCGGCGGCGGCCCGATCCGCTCCGGCTACACCGGCAAGTGCGTCGACGTGGCCGCGGCCAGCAGCGCCAACGGCACCGCCGTACAGCTCTACGACTGCAACGGCACCACCGCCCAGAACTGGACCACCGCCTCCGACGGCTCCCTCCAGTCCCTCGGCAAATGCATGGACGTCACCTCGGCCGGCACCGCCAACGGCACCAAGGTCGACCTCTACGACTGCAACGGCACCGGCTCCCAGAAATGGCAGAAGTCCGGCAGCACCCTGGTCAACCCGCAGTCCGGCAAATGCCTCGACGCCACCGGACCCAGCTCGGCCAACGGCACCCGACTCCAGATCTGGACCTGCGCCGGCGGCACCAACCAGCAGTGGACGCTGTCGTCCTGACGCCCTGACCGTCCCAGAAGGGACCACAAGCGGCCACAAGAGCCCACGGCCCGGCGTCCGGCGGATCGACTTCCGCCGGACGCCGGGCCGTTCGCCGTCCCCCGGGCGCCCCGCGCGCCCCCCACCCGGCCCCCTCCCGGATGAGCCCCGCGAAAACGCTCCGCCGCAGGCGGACGCGCATAGGGAAATCCCTACAGGTCCCGCCGGCCCCTTAACGCGGCCCGCGACGCCCCGCACACTCCTGTCGCGTCTGGTCAGTCGTCCTTCCCCTACCCCAGAGGATCCGATGCGCAACAGACTTCTCACCCTCCTCAGTGCCGCGGCCACCGCCGGGCTCGTGGTGACGGCCGCCGTCACCGGCGTCGCCCAGGCCAAACCGCAGGCCCAGGCGCAGGCGGCGACCTGCACCCCGGCCCAGGTGATCGGCAACGGCGGCTTCGAGAGCGGCAGTTCGCCGTGGACCGCGTCCAGCGGCGTGATCACCACCGGGGGCGGCCAGAGCGCGCACTCCGGCAGCCGCTTCGCCTGGCTGAACGGCTACGGGTCGACGCACACCGACACCCTGTCCCAGTCCGTCGCCGTCCCGGCCGGCTGCACCACGGCGACGCTGACCGTATGGCTGCACATCGACACCGCGGAGACGACCACCACGACGGCGTACGACAAGCTCACCACCAAGCTCGGCAGCACCACGCTGGCCACGTACTCCAACCTCAACGCGGCCAGCGGCTATGTGCAACGGACCTTCGACGTCTCGTCGTTCATCGGGCAGAGCGCGAGCCTGGCGTTCAACGGGACCGAGGACTCCGGCGCGCAGACCAGCTTCGTCATCGACGACGTGGCGCTCAACGTCTCGGGCGACGGCGGGACCACCACTCCCCCGACGACGCCGCCGACCACCCCGCCCACCACACCGCCGACCGGTGACAGCACCCGGACGCCGGCCACCCCCGCCTACACCGTCAGTCTGACCAGCGACGCCTCCGGCGCCACCTGGACCGGGCACGAGAGCGTGACCTTCTCCAACGCCTCGGCGTCACCGCTCGCCGACGTCTACCTGCGGCTGTGGGACAACTACCACGGCTCCTGCCCGACGACGCCGATCACCGTCTCCAACGTCACCGGCGGTACGGCCGGCGCGCTGACGGTGGGCTGCACCGCCCTGCACATCACCCTGCCGAGCGCCCTCAACCAGGGGCAGAGCGGCACCCTCGGCTTCGATCTGTCGATCGTCGTGCCGAGCGGCGCCGACCGGTTCGGCCGCGACGGAGCCTTCTCCTTCATCGGCAACGCGCTTCCGCTGCTGGCGATCCGGGACGGCTCGGGCTGGCACCTGGACCCGTACACCAACAACGGTGAGGCCTTCTACTCGCTGGCCGCCGACTTCGATGTGACCCTGGACCACCCGACGAGCCTGCTGGTGCCCGCCACCGGCACCTCGGTGGACACCCCCGGCGCCTCCGGCCGCACTGTCACCAAGGCGACCGCCCGCAAGGTGCGCGACTTCGCCTGGGGCGCGGGCGCGTTCAGCAAGGTCTCCGGCACCTCGCCGGGGGGCGTGAAGGTGAACGTCTACGCCGTCAGCGGGATCAGCTCCGCCAACGCCCAGTCGATGCTGACCACGTCGGAGAACGCGATCGACGCGCACGCCCAGCGCTTCGGGGCGTACCCGTACACCGAGGTGGACGCGGTGCTCGACAACAACTTCTGGTTCGGCGGGATGGAGTACCCGGGCTTCGTGCTCGACCTGGTGGACAGCAACGCGCTCACCCATGAGCTCGGCCACCAGTGGTGGTACGGCATCGTGGGCGACGACGAGTACAACAGCCCCTGGCTGGACGAGGCGTTCACCGACTACTCGACCGATCTCGCCGAGAACAAGACCGGGACCAACTGCTGGAACAGCGTCTCCTGGGCGTCCTCCAGCGAGAAGATCACCAACTCGATGGCGTACTGGGACGCGCACTCCTCCCGCTACTCGACCGTCATTTACGGCTACGGCAAGTGCGCGCTGCACGACCTGCGCCGGCTGATCGGCGACACCGCGATGACCAAGCTGCTGCACGACTACGCGGCGGCGCACTGGTACGGCGTCTCGACCACCGCGGAGTTCAAGGCGGCGGCGCAGGCGGCGACCACCACCGACCTGACGTCCTTCTGGACCCAGCACCGTATCGACGGCTGACCGGCCCGCGAACCACTGGTCCCGGGCGGCCCCCCATCCCGCCCAGGACCGGCTCTCCCCGGCGCCCCGGCCGGAAGCGTGTCACGCGCTTCCAGCCGGGGCGCCGCCCTTGCCGCCGGCGCCGGGCACTCTTCCGCTGTCGTCCGGGCCGGGTGGCCGTCCCGCCTCGCTGTGTGCTTGGCGTTCTTGGCGTTCTAGAGGCTTTTGACGCTCTTGACGCGCCATTGACCAATGGACCGCCCCTTCCGACACTGGGTTCACCCGGCCGGTTGGCAGGTTCACGCTCAGTGGGGTCTTCAAGAAGGGGGCCATGAGAGGCAGCCCGTACCCGCAGGCCCGCGTCACCGGCCGTGACGCGCTGCTCGTCACCGCCGCGCGGGCCCTGACCTCGGGCACCAGCGTGCTGCTCACCGGCGCGGCCGGCCTCGGCAGGACCACGCTGTTGAACCGGCTCGCGGCCGAACAGGTCGCCGAGGGAAGAAAGTTGATCGGCTGCAACCCGGCGCCCGACGAGCAGCGGCTGCCGCATCTCGGGCTGATCGACCTCTTCGCCGAGGTCGGCGACGCCTTCCTCGACGGGGCCGCCGGCCTCTCCCGGCATGAACAGACCGTGCTGCGGGCCGTGTTGCACCGTTCACCGGCCCCCGACGGGCCGCCGCCGGCGAACACTGATCACGCTGGTCACGCCGACACCGAACTCGCCTTGCACATGGCGGTGTTGAAGACGCTGACCGCACTCTGCGCGCGGGGTCCCGTGCTGCTCGCCGTCGACGACGCCCAGTGGCTCGACCCGCCCACCGCCCGTTCGCTCGTCTTCGCCGTCCGCCGGACCCGCCACCTGCCGCTGACCGTGCTGGCCACAGCGCGCACGCCCGGTGCCAACCTCGGGCGGCTGCTGCCGCCGTCGAGCCTGCGGCTCACCGTGCCCCCGATGACCGAGCGGGAGACCACCACACTCCTCGCCGAGTCCGAACTGCCCGCCTGGCCGCACCCGTTGCCGGCCAGGATCGCCCAGGCCGCGGCCGGCAACCCCTATATCGCGCTGGAGTTGGGCCGCGCCCTCGCCGCGGCGGGCCACCCGCCGGGCCGCCCCGACCCCGGTGGGCCGCTGCCGCTGCCGGCCGGCGTGAGGGACCTGCTGCTCGACAGGCTGGCGCCGCTCTCCGCGCGGGCCCGCCGCACCCTGCTGGCGGCCGGCGCCGCCGACCGCCCGACGTCGGCGCTGCTCCGGCGGGCCGGGTACGAGTTCGCCGCCGCCGACCTGGCCGAGGCGGCGGTACTGGGCATCATCGAGGCGCCCACCCCCGGCAGCCCAGGCGCCGCCCCCTTGTCCGGCGCCGCCCGCCCCGCCCAGACGGTGCGCTTCACCCACCCGCTGATGGCCAGGGCCGTCTACGAGGCCGCCACGCCGGGCGGGCGCCGCCGGGTGCACGCGGCACTCGCCGAGGCGGCCGAGGACCCGGTCGAACGGGCCCACCACCTGGCCTCGTTGACCCCCGGCTGGGACGCGCGGACCGCGGCGCTGCTGGCCGACGCGGCGAGCGCGGCCCGGCGCCGGGGCGCCCCGGCGATCGCCGCCCGGCTCGGCCAGCTCGCCGCCGACCACACCCCGCCGGGCGATCCGGCGGCGGACACCGACCGCCGGCTGACCGCCGCCGAGGACGCAGTGGCCGCCGGCGACTATCCGCTGGCCCGCCGTATCGCGCATGAGGTGCTGGCCGGCTCCGGGCGGCCGACCGAGCGGGTCAGGGCCTGGATCGTCGTCCTCGACTCGTGCGGACAGGCGCTCGCCGAAGTCGCCGATGTCTTCCCGCAGGCACTTCAGGACGCCAGCGGGGACCCGGAGTTGCTGGCCCGGCTGCACTACCGGATGAGCTGGCGGGCCTGGGTGGTGGCGGGTTCGGCGGACGAGGCGCACACGCACGCGGCGCGGTCGGCCGTACTCGCCCGGGAGGCGGGTGACCGCCGTACCGAACTCCTCGCGCTCAGCCAGCAGTCGGCGCTGGAGTTCTACCTCGGCCGGGCCGCAGCCGAGCAGACGCTCGCGCTCGCGCTGGCACCGCCGCAGGACCCGCGGGTGCTCTTCGACCACAACGGGCCGGTGTTCCTCAAGCACCGCCGGCACGTGCTGCACGACCGGCTGGACGACGCGCGCACCGAGCTGCGGGCGCTCGTCTACACAGTGCGGCACCGGGGTTCGGCCGAGAGCTTGTGCCAGTGCCTGTCCGGGCTCGCCCAGGTGGAGATCCTGCGGGGCCGCTGCGAGCGGGCGCTGGACCTCGCCCACCAGTGTCTGCGGGTCACCGAGCAGGCGGGGCTCAGCCAGGGCCCGGCCTGGTACGCGGTCGCGCTCGCCGAGGCGTCGGGCGGCAGCCCTGACCGGGCGCTGGCCGCCGCCGAGCGGGCCAGACGGCACAGCGAGGACGACGACGACCAGCTCTTCCTGCCACGCGCGCTGCACGCCGAGGGCCATGTCCGGCTGCTGCGGGGCGAGACCGCGGCGGCCGTGCACGCGCTTCAGCGGACCCGGCTGCTGGAGCTCGGCCAGGGCCAGGGCGATCCGGCGGTACGCCGCTGGCAGGGCGATCTGGCCGAGGCGCTCGTCGCCGCGGGCTGCGCGGACGAGGCGGCGGCGCTGCTCGCCGAGACCAGGGCCCAGGCGTTACGGCTCGGGCGGCCCGGTGTGCTGGTGGTGCTCGACCGCTGCGCGGCGCTGGTCACCGAGGCGCGGGGGGAACCGGACGCGGCGGTGGCCCAGCTCGAACGGGCGGCGGCGGAGTCGGCGGCGCTGCCGTACCGGCTGGAGGAGGCGAGGACCCGGCTGACGCTGGGCCGGGTGCACGCGCGGCGCGGCGACCCGAGGGCCGCCCGCGCGGCGCTCGCGGAGGCCGCCCGGCTCTTCACCCGCGCCGGGGCCCGCCCCTGGCTGGCCCTCACCAGCGCGGAGCTGGACCACCTCGACCTGCCCGCGGCGCCGCCCGCGCCCGGCCTCACCGCGCTGACCGCCACCGAGCGCCGCGTCGCCCTCCTCGTCGCCCAGGGCGCCACCAACCGCGAGACCGCCGCAGTCCTCACCGTCAGCGTCAAAACCGTCGAGGCCGCCCTGACCCGCGCCTACCGCAAACTCGGCGTCCGCTCCCGCGTCTCCCTCTCCCGCGCGCTCCTCTCCTCCCCCCAGGAAGAGGCCACGCCCTGACGCCCCGTCAACCCCGAACCAGCCCAAACCGCCTCCCACCCCTCGTGCCCTGGCAGTGCTTCGGCCCCTGCGGGGCGCGGAAGCAGCCCCGGGGTCCGCAGCGACCGACTAAAACCACCGTGCCCAGCCCGCGCCCGAGCAGCGCCGCGCAAAATCCCGCCCCCGAACACGCCGCCACCCCACAGGGCGTGAAAGCAGCCACGAGGTCCGCAACCTCCGACCAGACCGCCCCCACCCGGCGACCAAGCAGCGCCGCGGCGCCCCGCACCGCCCATCACACCGCCGCGCTGCGGGGCGCAGGAGCGGCCTCGGGGTCCGCAACCCGCAACCGAAATCACCGCCCCCAGCCTGCGGGCGGGCGACCCCGCGCCGCCCAAAAAATCCCACCCCCGGACATGCCGCGGCCCCGCGGGGGGGAAGTGGCCGCGGGGACGGTGTGGCGAGGGGCGGGCTGAGGGGTCAGTGGCCGAAGAGGTGGCGGAGGTTTTTGCGGTGCGGGGTTTTGGTGGCGGCCGGGGTCGCCGGGCGGTAGTCGGGGTCGGCCACCGGATCGCGTTCCTCGGCGTAGGAATAGCCGGTGTCACCGGTCGTGCCGGTGGTGCGGTAGTCGTCCGGGGCGGAGGTCACCGTGGTGGTCTCCAGCCGGGCGGCCAGTTCGTCACGCTCCCGCGCCGTCTCGCGGACCTCGCGGCGGGCCTCGGCGAGCTGCCGGGACTTGCGGCGGCGCAGCGACATACCGCCGCCCGCGATGGCCGCGCCCAGGCAGAAGACCAGGGCCAGGGCGAGCCCCGCGCAGAACAGGTCGAGACCGTTCATGGTCGCGATGTGGTGCCCGAGTATCGTGACGTCGTGTTCGGGGCCGCCGCCCCGGTTGTCGGCGATGGCGAGCCCGGTGAACGCGGCCGTACAGGCGAGCAGCAGCAGTCCCAGGATCAGCATTGCGGTCACCTCCAAGTGGTGTGCTGGTGACCGGTCGGATACCCCGGACTCCGCGCGGCACGCACCGCGCCCGCCCCTCACGCCAGCCGCAGCGCCGCCTCCCGTACCGCGAGCGTGTCCCGCCGTACCTCGGCGAGGCCGGGCAGCGGGGGCGCGGCGTCCTCGGTCAGGCTCCGGGCCCAGGCGACGAGTTGCCCGCCGAAACCGGTGTGCCCGGGCTCGGCCGTCCATGTGCCGCGGGCGCCGAGCGCCGCCGCTTCGTCCCAGGTGTCGATGTGCAGCGTCGCCGACTCGTCGCGGGCGTAAGGAGAGGGCAGCGTCAAGGTGGCCACCGACGACGCGGCGGTGAACTCCAGCGTCTCCCGGTAGCGGCGGTGGGCCGGCACCCGCAGATGGGTCGCGTCGACCACCAGCTCGGGGTCGGGCCGCCACCGCACCCCCACCCCGGCGCCATCCGCCCACCGGTCGGCGTGCAGCAGCCGCCCGTACAGCGCCCGCCCGCTCCCTTCGAGGATCGCGTGCACGATGTTGACCTGGTGGATCAGCGAACCGCCGAGCCCCCGCGCGTACGCCTCCCGCCGCGCCGGCCCGGCGCTCTCCCCCAGCGCCCGGCGCAACGCCTCCTCGGCCGGCGGCGGTTGCGGGCCGAAGGGCGCCGGGGCGTACGGCATCAGGTGCGCCACCTGATGCGGCGCGTTGGGGTCGTGGATGTCGACGACGATCCGCCGGGCGGCCGGCAGCTCGGCGCGACAGTGCGTCACGAACCGCTGCACCACCGGGTCGTGCCGCTTCATGTAACCGGCCGCGACCGGCACCCCGGCCTTCTCCTCGGCCGCGAGGAGCTCATCGATCTCGGCAGGGTCCAGGCTCACCGGCTTCTCGCAGAGCACCGGAAGACCCTGGTCGAGACAGTCGAGCACCACATCGCGGTGCGTCCACCACGGCGTGCAGACCAGCGCGGCGCGCGCCCCGGCCCGCACCGCCTCGGCCGGCGTCCCGCACACCGGCACCTCGGGGAAGCCGGCCGCCGCGACCGCCGCGACGCGCTCCGGGTCGCTCTCCACGAGCGCCGCGAGCCGTACGGTGTGCGGAAGGTCACGGATCGCCCGCAGGTGGGCCGCGTGGGCGACCTTGCCCGCGCCGATGAGCACGACCGGCAGGCTCCCCCCGCCCCGCCGGGGCGCCGTCCGCTCGCGCATACCGTTACCGCCTCCGCCTCGCACTCATGCCGCAGAACTGCGTCTGTTGTTCGGACTTTTGGACGTTTTTCGAGCTGTTCGGGCTGTTCGGGCTGTTCGAGTTACCGGCCAGCCGAGAATCGACCCCGATACTGGCGGGAAAGCCGCCGATGATCGACCATGAAGACGCTCACGGGGCGTCGCCGGACCGGGGCCCGGCTCTCACGATGGCACACGGCCGATCCATTGCTAGAGTCGCCTCAGGTGCTGCGGACGGTCCGGGGACAGTCAGGGGATGGTGCCGCGGGTTCGGAGTGCGGCGAGGAAGGGGGATAGCGTGTCCAATTCCGTTCGGGCCGGTGGGCCGGATGCCGCTCAAATCGGTCTTGCCCTGTACCAGACGCTGCGGACCAACGGCTCCTCCTCGCCGAGCCTCGCGGCGTCGGGTCTCGGGCTCACCGAGAGTGAGGCGGAGGTCGGCTGGTCCGAGTTGCGCGCCCTGGGGCTGATACGGCCCGGGGCGGCGTCCGAGGAGGTCGACTCCGTAGAGCCGGACACCGCGTTGATCGGGCTGCTCGCCCGGCAGCGCGACGCCCTGCGGGCGCAGCGGGACGAACTGACCTCGATCGTCCAGGCGGCCGAGTCCCTTATCGAGCGCTATCGGCCCGCCGTATTGCGGGAGTCCGCCGATATCGAGGTCGAACTCGTCAGGGGTGACAGCCGGAAAAGAGGGCTCCTCAGCGATTTCAATGCGCGGATCGCGGTTTCCACCGGCTCTATGCATCCGGGTCCGCTGCCGCCGGCCGAAATTCTCGCGCAATCCCTCAAAATCGACGGCGAAATGGTCGCCCGGGGTATCAAGATGCGTGCCATTTACGGGCAGAGCATCGACTCGGCGCCGCGCCAGCGCAAATACCTTTCGGAACTGACGGAGCTCGGTGTGGAGGTGCGTCTGGCGCCCCAGGTTCCTTTCGACCTGATCATCGCGGACTCGCACAGCGCACTGCTCGCGGCCAATCCGGAGGACCCCGCCTACGCCCTCATCGTGGTCCGCGGCGCCGCGCTGGTCAGGTCATACGTCGCCCTGTACGAGGACTGCTGGCTGCGGGCCGCGCCGCACGCGGCCAAGTCGGTGAGCGCCTTCGGCCCGGGCAGCGAACTCACCGAACAGCACCGGACAACGATGCGACTTTTGGCGAACGGTTTGACTGACGAGCGTATCGCACGGAAACTAGGGGTGTCTCTGCGCACGGTGAGTCGCCTGGTGTCTGAGATCATGAGGTACCTACAAGCGGACAGTCGATTCCAGGCAGGAGTCCTGGCCGCCGCACATGGATTGATTTGAGCTGCGTATTCGCGCACTGGCGCGATGACGCAGTACTGGAACCTGGCGTTCAGGTGTTCCCTTTTGGCATGCTTGGTGGGATCACGGCTGCCTTCTCATAGCTACCACAGGCCCCTCCCACCCTTATCAAGGATGACGATGTCGCGATTCCTGCGTACGACGACCAGGACGACGGCTGCCGCCCTGTTGCTCCTTGCCCTGTCCGCCGCCGGCGGGACGGCATTGACGACCGCGCAGGGCGGGGTCCCGGCCGAGCCGGCCCCCGGAGGGGCGCTGACGCCCTCGGGACCGGACAACTGGATGCCGGGGTCGGCCACCATAGCCCCGGACAACTGGATGCCCGGTGTCGTACCGGCCAACTGGATGCCCAACGTCGTCGCCAGCGATCCCGCCATCGAACCGGACGCCGAATCGGCCGTGGAGAACGGCAATTGGATGCCCGTGCCGGAGCCGGTCAACTGGATGCCGGCGATCGCGCCGGAAGCTCCTGTCGCCGTCGAGCCGCCGACCCTCCTTGCCGCCTGACCGTCGCTGATTCCTTACTTTGTCCAGCCTTGTTCACCACGTGCACCGTGCTGATCACGTTGATCCCGTTGATCACGTTCACTACTGACCCGGTCGTCCGTACGGACCGGCCGCGGATCAAGCTGTACGGCCCATGATGGATCACGGGCCGTACAGCTTTCCTGTGGGGGGGATCCAGGGGCGGTGCCGATCACCGGTGCGCTGTGCTGGGTCAGGTCGGTCTGTCGGTCGGTCTCAGGCGCTGATGGGAAGCGATTGGCCGTGGCCGTGGGGCCGGTCGGCCACCCGCAGAGCGTGTTGCAGCAGTGCGTCGATCTCCGTGGCCGCGTCGTCGGCGGCCGGGTGAGCCGCCAGCCACCCGAGGTGGCGGCGGAGGAATGCCGCGAGGGCCGGCACCGTCCGTAGGGGGAGACGGACGGTGCGGCCCTCGACGATCAGATCGGCCCAGGAGGCGAGAGTGCCTCGAATAGCGGCGCGCGCCTCGACAGCCGGCCCGTTCAGGGGGATGCCGGGCCGGGCAGTGCCGGTCACTCGGTCGCCGGAGTTCGGCGCCGTTACGAGCGCAACCTCCAACTCGCCGTATACCCGGGGAAGCAAGGCGAGTTGCCGATCCAACCGCTCCTGGCAAGGAACGCACAGGGCAGGGTCCGTGTCGACACAAAGGTGTCCGCTACGGAACTCGTTCTCCTGCACTGCCGCTGTCCCTTCCTCGCTTTGGGGCGGTAAGAAGAGCCTTCCAGGAAGGGGTGATCCGGACAATGGCCACCGACCGGCCTGATTCTGCCATGGCGCGATCGCGCATCTAGGCAGCCGCGGCGGCACCCCCCGTGGCCTGGCACGTCCGCCCCGGCCGCCCCGCGCGACGCCGTCCGACTACGCCGGCAGATGCTGCTCGATCGCCTCGGTGACCTCCGGCGCCTCGGGAACGGTGAGGGTGCGGAACCGGCCGACCACCTCGCCGTCGGTACCGAGCAGGAACTTCTCGAAGTTCCAGCCGATGTCCCCGGCCTCGCCGTTGGCGTCGGCCACCTTGGTCAGCTCGGTGTAGAGGGGGTGCCGGTCGGCGCCGTTGACGTCCGTCTTCTCCAGCAGCGGGAAGCTGACGCCGTAGGTGGTGGTGCAGAAGGTCTGGATCTCCTCGGCGGTGCCGGGCTCCTGGCCGGCGAACTGGTTGCAGGGCACCCCCAGCACGGTGAAGCCGCGGTCGGCGTACCGCTTCTGGAGCCGCTCCAGGCCCTCGTACTGCGGGGTCTGGCCGCACTTGGAGGCGACGTTCACCACCAGCAGCACCTTGCCGCTGTGCTCGCCGAGTGTGGTGGGCGAGCCGTCGATGGTCCGCAGCGGGATGTCGTACAGAGCGCTCATGGGATCTCTCCTCGATATGACGGTCATTACGGTGTGCGGCGGTGGGCCCAGCGGTGCACAAGCGGGCTCAGCGGTGGTCAGCGGTGGTCAGCGGTGGTCAGCGGTCCAGTACGGTGATGCCGAGGGTCTGGGCCAGCGCGGGCGCCAGATCGAGCAACTGCGGGGAGCTGATGATCGCACCGCGCAGCGCGTCGTAACCGTCGGCGAGGTCGATGGTGAGCGCCCCGCGCAGATCCGCCTTCTTCAGCACCGCCCGGCCGAAGCGCGCCTGCTCCAGCTTGCTGCCGGGGAAGGTGACCCCGTCCAGCCGGGCCTCGCCGAAGTCCACGTCGCGCAGGACGCAGTCCTCGAAGACCACCTCGTGCAGCCGGGCCCCGCGCAGATTGACGGAGTCGAGCTTGCAGCGGCGGAAGACCACCCGGCGCAGCACCGCGCCGAAGGCCTCGACCCCGGCGAGTGAGCAGCCGGTGAGCGAGGAGTCCAGCCAGTCGGTCTCGGCGAGGGAGACACCGGTGAACCGGCTCCCGGTGGCGAAGACGTCGTTGAAGCGGGCCCGGCGCAGATCGGTGCCGGTGAAGACGCAGTCCGTGACGGCGGACTCCAGGAACCGGGCCCCCCGGGCGCTGTCGCCGCCTTCGAAGGAGAGCTGCTCGAAGTGGACCGTGTCGTAGTCCCCTTCGACCCCGAGCGGGCCGTGGTGCGGACGCAGGTGCGCGGCGTAGGGCAGGTCGGCGAGTTCGCTCCGGGCGGTCACCGGAACAGCGTACGACCGCCGCGCCCGGCACCGGCGGCCACCCTGGCGAAACCCACGGTGACCGGGAAACCGGCCCAACCGGTCCAACCGGCCCAATCGACCTGATCAACCCAACCGACATAGCCGACCTGACGGACAAAAACCTCGGCCGTTGCTAGCGTGACGCCCCATGAGCGCTCCGTCGGCGACCGCGCCCACCGCTCCGCCCGCCCGGTCGGCCGCCCGCCGCGGGGTCGAGCTGTCGCTGATCGTCGCCGCGGTGGCCGTCTCGATGTACGGCTACGCGGAGGTCGGCCTCGCCTCGGACGGGACGCTGCCGCGCGGCGCGGCGGGCTACGGGGCCGGTCTCGCCGCCCTGGCGGTCCTGGCCCACCTGGCGGTACGGGCCAGGGCCCGGTACGCCGATCCGCTGCTGCTGCCGATCGCGGTGCTGCTCAACGGGCTCGGCCTGGTGCTGATCCACCGGCTGGACGAGGTGCCCTCGCTCGGCGCCCGGGCGGCCGGCGCCCAGCTCGTCTGGTCGGCGCTGGGCGTCGGGCTGTTCATCGCGGTGGTGCTGGGGCTGCGCGACCACCGGGTGCTCGCCCGCTACACCTATCTGAGCGGGACGGCCGCGCTGCTGCTGATGGCGGTGCCGATCTTCTTCCCGGCCGTCAACGGCGCCAAGATCTGGATCAGGCTGGCCGGATTCTCCCTCCAGCCGGGCGAGTTCGCCAAGGTGCTGCTCGCGGTCTTCTTCGCCGGGTACCTGTCGGCGAACCGGGCCGCGCTGGCTTACGCGGGCCGGCCGGTCATCGGGGCGCGGCGGCCGCGCGGCGCGGGCAAGCCGCGGCTGCCCACCGGCCGGGTGTTCGGCCCGGTGCTGGCGATCTGGCTGGTCAGCGTGGGCATGCTGGTGCTTGAGCGGGATCTGGGCACCTCGCTGCTCTTCTTCTGCCTCTTCGTGGTGATGCTCTACGTGGCCACCGGCCGCACCGGCTGGATCGCGGTGGGGCTGCTGCTCGCCTCGGCGGGGGCCTTCGCGGCCGGTTCCCGCGTCCCGCACGTGCGCGGCCGGGTGCACGACTGGCTGCATCCCTTCGCCGGGGTCGCCGGGGTCGCCGGCGTCGCCGACGGGCGCGGGCCCAGCCAGATCGCCCAGTCGCTCTTCGCCTTCGCCGGCGGCGGCACCCTCGGCACCGGGCTCGGCCAGGGGAGTTCCTATCTGATCGGCTTCGCCGCCAAGTCGGACTTCATCCTGGCCACGGCGGGCGAGGAGCTGGGTCTGGTCGGGCTGTGCGCGGTGTTCGCGCTCTACGCCCTGCTGGTGGCCCGGGGGTTCCGGGCCGGTCTCGCGCTGCGGGACCCTTTCGGCCGGCTGCTGACGGTGGGGCTGGCGTCGCTGCTGGCCCTCCAGGTGTTCGTGATCGCCGGCGGGGTGATGGACCTGATCCCGCTGACCGGGATGGCGATGCCGTTCCTCGCCCAGGGCGGCTCGTCGGTGGTCGCCAACTGGATCCTGGTGGCGTTGCTGGTCCGGGCCAGCGACCTGGCCCGCCGCCCCGAGCCGGAACCGGCGCCGCGGCCCGGCACGTCCCTGGCGGTCGGCGGATGAACCGCTGCATCCGGCACGGCGCCGTCTTCTGCGCACTGCTGCTGGCCGCGCTGCTCGTCAACGCCGGCCGGGTGCAGTTGCTCGCCGCCCACGGTTACGCCGCGAACCCCGCCAACCGCCGTGTCATGATCGCCCGTTACCACCAGCCGCGCGGCGACATCCTGGTCGGCGGCCACCGGGTGACCGGCTCCCGGCGGACCGGCGGCCCGTTGCGGTACGAGCGGACGTACGCCGACGGGCCGCTCTACGCGCCGGTGACCGGCTTCGGTTCGCAGCTCTACGGCTCGACACTGCTGGAAGGCACCGAGGACGCCCTGCTCTCCGGCGCCGACCCGAAGCTGGACGCGGTGCCGCTGTGGCACGAGATCACCCGGGCCGGGCAGCGCGGCGGCGATGTGCGCACCACCATCGACCCGGCGGCGCAGCGGGCCGCCTTCAGCGGGCTCGCCGGGCGCAGGGGCGCGGTCGCCGCGCTCGACCCGGCCACCGGGCGGATCCTGGCGCTGGTCTCCTCGCCGTCGTACGACCCCGGGGCGCTGGCCGGCGCGGGCCGCGCCGCCCGCGACGCCTGGACCCGGCTCAACGCCGACGCCGACCAGCCGATGCTGGACCGGGCGATCCGGCAGACCTACCCGCCGGGCTCCACCTTCAAGGTCGTCACGGCCGCGGCGGCGCTCGAAGGCGGGCTGGTGAAGGACGCGCGGGCGCGTACCGACTCACCCGACCCGTACCGGCTGCCCGGCACCACCTTCTCGCTCACCAACGAGGGCCCCGGCTGCCGGGACGCGAGCGTCTTCGACGCCTTCCGGATCTCCTGCAACACCGTCTTCGCCAAGCTGGGCGCGGACCTCGGCGGCGGTCTTGTCGACCAGGCCGAGCGGTTCGGCTTCAACGACACCGGACTGCGGATCCCGCCGGGCGTCGCCAGGAGCACGGTGGACCGGGAGATGGGCCCCGACCAGGTGGCGCTCTCCGCCATCGGGCAGTTCGACACCACCGCGACGCCGCTGCAGATGGCGATGGTCGCGGCGGCGGTCGGCGACGGCGGGCGGCTGATGCGGCCCTATCTGGTGGACCGGGTGACCAACCACGCCGGGCTGACGGTGTCGGTCACCCGGCCCGGGGTGCTGCACCAGGCGGTGAGCCGGCGGACGGCCGGGCGGTTGCGGCAGTTGATGGAGGCGGTGGTGACGTCCGGCACCGGCACCGGCGCGGCCGTTCCCGGCGCGGTGGTGGGCGGCAAGACCGGCACGGCGCAGCACGGCCCGGGCAACGCGGGGACGCCGTACGCGTGGTTCATCAGCTACGCCAGGCCGCACGGCGCGGCGACGGCGGCGGTCGCGGTGGCCGTGGTGGTGGAGGACGCCGAGGCGGTCCGGGCGGACATCTCGGGGGGCGGCACCGCGGCGCCGGTGGCCCGCGCGGTGATGGCGGCGGTGCTGGCGTCGAAGGCGGCGGCGCGCTCGGCTGGTCGGCCGGCGGGCCGGGCCGCGGGTCAGTCGACCTTGGGGAAGCTGAAGCCGTAGCCCTGCTGCTTGAGCCAGGTGAGCGCCTGGTCGAGGGCGGCGACGGTCTGCGCGCGGTTGCCGCCCCCGTCGTGGAAGAGGATGGTCGGCCCGTTGTGGATCTCGTGCTTCATGGTGTGCAGGATGATGCCCACGCCCGGCCGGTCGAAGTCCTTGGTGTCGATGTTCCAGCCGAGCGGGCGCATGCCGTGCTGGGCGGCCACCGCGCGGCTCGGCGGGGTGAAGGCACCGCCGGGGGCGCGGTAGTAGTAGACGCGGGCGCCGCCGGCGGCGTGCTGGATCATGTTCCAGGCGTCGAGGATCTCGGACGTCTGGTAGGCCATCGGTTTCTTGTCCATCGCCGTGTTGTGGTGGACGGTGTGGTCGCACAGCCGGTGGCCTTCGCCGACGACGCGCTTGACCAGCGCGGGATTGGCCTGCGCCTGCGGGCCGATCATGCAGAAGACCGCGTGCACATGGTGTTTCTTCAGCACCTGGAGGACCTTGGGGGTCCACTCGGGGTCCGGGCCGTCGTCGATGGTGATGTTGACGTACTTGCCCGGGCTCTCCGCCTGGTGCTGGATCGAGTCGGGGACCGCGGGCGGTCCCGCGGGTATGTGCCCGTGGGTCGGGGTGGGCGGCCGGTTCGGCGCGGTGCGGCCGGGCGGCGGGGCGGCCGAGCGCCCCTTGGCGTCGTCGGCGGGTGCGGCCGCGCCGTCGGAGCCTGGCTTCAGCAGCGCGGAGACGGTGGCCGCTATCACCACCACCAGGACGGCGAGGATGATCGCCACCAGCTGGGGCGTCGACCTGAACCTCGCCAGAGCGACCGAGGTGAAGCGCCGTCCCGTCATCGTGTGTACCCGCCCGCCTGTCGCGCTTGCTTCCGTGCTCGAACGCGGTCCGCTCCAGCCTGCCCGGACTCGCGCACGAATAGATGCGGGGATCGGCGGTACGGTTCCTCGTCCTCCCGGGTCGGCCGGTGGCTGTTACCGAACCCGCACGTTACGGGCGCGTATCGCCGTTGTCGGCGGACCCGCCCCGGGCGATCGCGTGCTGGACCTCGGCGACGCGGGCGGCCTCCTCGGTCGCGAACCGTTGGGCGTCCAGGCGTTCGGCGACCTCCTCGTCCTCGGCCATCAGCAGGTCGAGACTGGAGTCGCCGAGTTCGAAGACGCCCATGTCCACGTACGCCTGCTGGAGCCGCGGCCCCCACAGCCCGATGTCCTTGACGCACGGCACGATCCGGCTGAAGAGCAGCTTGCGGAAGAGGTGCAGGAACTCCGACCGCTCGGTGAGTTCGGATGCCTCGGCGGTGGGGATGCCCCAGTTCTCCAGCACCTCGATGCCGCGCAACCGGTCCCGCATCAGATAGCAGCCCTCGATCACGAACTCCTCGCGCTCGCGGAGTTCGGCGTCGGTGAGCTGCTGGTAGTAGTCGCGCAGCGCCATCCGCCCGAAGGCCACATGGCGGGCCTCGTCCTGCATGACGTAGGCCAGGATCTGCCGCGGCAGCGGCTTGGTGGTGGTGTCGCGGATCATGCCGAAGGCGGCCAGCGCGAGCCCCTCGATGAGCACCTGCATCCCGAGGTACGGCATGTCCCAGCGGGAGTCGCGCAGGGTGTCGCCGAGCAGCGCCTGGAGGTTGTCGTTGACGGGGTAGAGCATGCCGATCTTGTCCCGCAGGAAGCGGCCGTAGATCTCGGCGTGCCGGGCCTCGTCCATGGTCTGGGTGGCGGAGTAGAACTTCGCGTCGAGGTCGGGCACCGACTCCACGATCCGCGCCGCGCAGACCATCGCGCCCTGCTCGCCGTGCAGGAACTGGCTGAACTGCCAGGAGGTGTAGTGCTGGCGCAGCAGCCCGCGGTCGCGCTCGTTCATGGCGTCCCAATACCGGGTGCCGTACAGGGACATGGCCTCGTCGGGGGTGCCGAGCGGGTCGTACGGGTCAACCGGGAGGTCCCAGTCGATCCGCCGGACGGCGTCCCACTGCTTGTCCTTGCCCTTCTGGTAGAGCGCGAGCAGCCGGTCGCGGCCGTCGTCGTACTCCCAGGAGAAGCGGGCCGCGCCGTTGGCGGGCACCTGCCAGGACCAGGCGGCGGGCTGCTGGGTGTAGAGGCCTTCCGTCGACATCGATGACTCCTTCGGCGCGAGGGGTTGACGGCCTTGTTGACACAGAGTCTCATAAGACCGTACCGCAGGTAACCCTCGTGCACCGGGAGCCGTTTCACATGGAAGCTGGACTGAGAGCTGGAATGGAAGCCGGACTGGACGCTGGACCCGAGACCGCGGTGGCCGCCGCGCCGGCCGCGGGGCCGGACACCACGCTCACCGGCCGGGAGAAGACCGCCGAGCGGCTGCTCGCCGCCTCCGCCAGGCACTCCTTCGACCCGGACACCGAGCTGGACTGGGCGGCGCCCTTCGAGGAGGGCAAGTGGTTCTGGCCGCCTGAGCTGGTGTCCCTCTACGACACCCCGCTGTGGAAGCGGATGACGCCCGAGCAGCGGATCGAGCTGAGCCGGCACGAGGCCGCCTCGCTCTGCGCGACCGGGATCTGGTTCGAGACCATCCTCATGCAGCTACTGCTGCGCCACACCTACGACTTGGACCCGACCAGCGGCCATGTCCGGTACGCGCTCACCGAGATCGCCGACGAGTGCCGGCACTCCCAGATGTTCGCCCGCGCCGTGACGGTGATGGGCACGCCCACCTACCGGCCGAGCCGTCTCGACCACCACCTCGGCCGGGTGCTCAAGTCGGCCTCGACCACGCCGGGTTCGTTCACCGGCACGCTGCTGGCCGAGGAGATCCTCGACTGGATGCAGCGGCTGACCTTCCCCGACGAGCGCGTCCAGCCGCTGGTGCGTGGCATCACCCGGATCCACGTGGTGGAGGAGTCCCGCCATATCCGCTACGCCCGGGAGGAGTTGAGCCGCCAGATGACGGCCGCGCCGCGCTGGGAGATCGAGTTGACCCGGCTCACCGCGGCCCAGACCGGCCGGGTGGTGGCCCGCGCGCTGATCAGCCCGCGGGTCTACGCGTCGGTCGGCCTGGACCCGGCGCAGGCGGTGGCGGCGGCCCGCACCAGCCCGCACCGGCGCGAGGTCATGACCCAGTCGGCTAAGCGGCTGATGGACTTCCTGGCGGAGATCGGCCTGGTGCGGGGCCCGAGCCGGCGGATGTGGCGGGCGTCGGGGCTGCTGGCCTGAGCCGGCGGGCCGGCTCCCCGAGGGTGGGCGTCGAGGCGCGGGCCTGCGGTCGGCCGCGCGGGGCCTCAGCGCAGCAGGTGGGAGAAGGCGGGCAGCAGCGGCGCCAGCTTGGCGGCGAGCGTGCCCGCCGGGCTCTGCGGGGTCTCCAGCGCGAGCGCGGCCGCGGCGGCCGTGGCCGCCTCCGGATCGGTGGCCGCGGTCACCATCAGCAGACCGGTGAAGTGGTCGACCAGCCAGTCCCGCAGCTCGTCGCGCGGGGTCCGCTTGCCCTCGTCCAGCCAGGTGAGCGAGACCGCCTCCACGGCGGCGATCCAGGAGCGGACCATCATCGCCAGCCGGGGGCCGGGGGCCGCGACCCCCAGATGACGCAGCACCTGTTCGACGGCCCGGCGGCGTACGTCGTCCACGATCGCCTCGGTGCGGCTGGTCTCGGCGACGCTGCCGCCGCGCAGCAGCGCCCCGTAGGCCGCGTCGTGCTCGTCGACGTAGGCGAGGTAGCGGTCGAGGGCGTCGGCGAGCCGCCGGGTGGGCGGCCCCTGGGACGGGACCTCGAACCGGCCGATCAGCTCCCGCGCGGCGCCGAGCACCGCGGCCTCGTACAACTGCTGCTTGCCGCCCGGGAAGTAGCGGTAGACCAGCGGCCTGGAGACACCGGCCGCGGCGGCCACGTCGTCCACCGAGACCTCCTCGGGGCGGCGGTGGCCGAAGAGGTCGACGGCCGCCGCGAGGAGCTGGGCACGGCGCTGTTCGACGCTCATCCGGCGGTACGCGGGGACCGCCCTGCTGGCCATGGGCGAAGCCTAACCGCCCGCCGTCCGCCGGGGGCGGTCCGTGCGGAGGCGGCACCCGGGGCGGGCCGGCATGCCATGGTTGGCCGGTGAGACACGAGAAGACCGAATTCGTCGGCGGGCCGCTCGACGGGCGGGTCCTTGACGTCCTGGTGGGGATGACCGGGCAGCCGCCACGGGTCTACACGGTGCCGGTGCCCGATCCGGACGGCGGCCCGCGGCACGAGTACGTCTACCACCGCGAGCCGAGCCCGGGACCGCGTGACGCCCGCAAAACCCGCTGGGTGTTCGTCTACGACCCGGCGGGAAAGCGGCCCGACCGGCTCAAATGGCCGTGGTCCAAGGGAGTTTGAGCAAGCCGGATATTGCATACGGTCTTGGTCCGCACCATTGACACGATTGGTCTGGACCTGTTTGCTGCCCGGTGACCGACCGGCGACCTCCTCACCCAAGGAGCATCCCCCCATGCTCACCTCCGCATCGCGCACCGGTTCCGCACTCCGCAGAAGATCACTCGCCGCCGCCGGAGCCGCCCTCGCCGGGGCCGTCGCGGTCGGCGGTCTCGTCGCCCTGGCCCCCTCGGCCAGCGCGGGCGAATTCCTGGCCAACGGCGGCTTCGAGACCGGCACGCTTTCCGGCTGGACCTGCGACGCCGGCAGCTCCGCCGTCACCGGCCAGGCGCACACCGGCACCTGGGCGCTCAAGGCCACCCCCACCGCGAGTGCCACCGGCCAGTGCAAGCAGAACGTCACCGTCGCCCCCAACACCACCTACACCCTCACCGCCCAGGTCAAGGGCAGTTACGTCTACCTCGGCGTCGACGGCGGCACCAGCACCTGGACCCCCGGTACGGGTACCGGCTACGGCCAGTTGAGCGTCTCCTTCACCACCACCGCGAGCCAGACCAGCGCGGCGGTCTACGTGCACGGCTGGTACGGACAGGCCGCGTACTACGCCGACGACATCTCGCTCCAGGGCCCGGGCAGCGGCACCACCACGCCGCCGACCACGACACCTCCCCCCACCACGCCCCCGCCGACCACGACGCCACCCCCCACCACACCTCCGCCCACCTCGCCGCCGCCGTCCGGCGGGCTGCCCACCCACGCGCTGGTCGGCTACCTCCACTCCACCTTCGCCAACGGCTCCGGCTATCTGAAGCTGGCCGATGTGCCGGACGGCTGGGACATCATCGACCTGGCCTTCGGTGAGACCTCCTCCCCCACCTCCGGCAGCATCCACTTCAACCGCTGCTCGGTGAGCGAGTGCCCGTCGGTGGAGTCCGACGCGGACTTCAAGGCCGCGATCAAGGCCAAGCAGGCCAAGGGAAAGAAGGTGCTGCTCTCCATCGGCGGCGCCAACGGCGAGGTCCAGCTCACCACCACCGCGGCCCGTGACACCTTCGTCTCCTCGGTCAGCTCCATCATCGACCAGTGGGGGCTGAACGGCGTCGACATCGACTTCGAGGGCCACTCGCTCTCGCTCAACACCGGGGACACCGACTTCAAGAACCCGACCACGCCGGTCGTGGTCAATCTGATCTCCGCGCTCAAGACGCTCAAGGCCCGCTACGGCAGCGGCTTCGTGCTCACCATGGCGCCCGAGACCTTCTTCGTCCAGATGGGCTACCAGTTCTACGGCTCAGGACCGTTCGGCGGCCAGGACCCGCGCTGCGGCGCCTATCTCCCGGTGATCTACGCCCTCCGCAACGATCTGACGCTGCTGCACGTCCAGGACTACAACTCCGGGCCGATCATGGGTCTCGACAACCAGTACCACACCATGGGCGGCGCGGACTTCCACATCGCGATGACCGACATGCTGCTCACCGGCTTCCCGGTCGCGGGCAACACCGCCAACATGTTCCCGCCGCTCGCCCCCTCCCAGGTCGGCATCGGCCTGCCCGCCTCCGGCAACGCGGGCAACGGCTACACCGCCCCCGCGACGGTCGACCAGGCGCTCGACTGCCTCACCAGGAAGACCAACTGCGGCAGCTACGTCACCCACGGCACCTGGCCGGCCCTGCGCGGCCTGATGACGTGGTCGGTCAACTGGGACAAGTTCGGCAACTGGGAGTTCGAGAACAACTTCGACAGCTACTTCGGCTGAGCGAGTAGGCCCCCAGACAGCCCGCACAGCCCGAACAGCCCCGCACAGCCCCGCACAGCCCGGACAGCCCGGACAGCCCCGAACAGGCTCCGGCCACCCCATCGGCCGCCCCCCGAACGCGTACGGCCCGGTCCCCGAGGGCGGTGACCGGGTCGTACGCCTGTGCGGGTGCAGGGGTCCGTCGGTGCGGACGTCCCGGCGCGCCGCCAGGGGTTGAGGATGTTCGGGTGGCGCCGCCGCGCGGCGGCCCGGGAAGGACCGGCCGCCTCCTATCGTGGGGCGGGTGATCACAGTGGAGATCGTGCAACTCCTGGTGTCCCCGCTGCACCGCTACGAAGGGCGCCCGGCGAGCGGCCCCGCGCCGGTCTCCGGCGAGGAGTTCGTCGAGCGGATCGAGATCCGCCGCGCCCTCGGCATCGTCGGCGACCGTTATTACGCCAGGCCCGCCCACCGCAACGCCGCCATCACCCTGATGGCCGCGGAGAACCTGCCGACCGCGATCAACCCGGCGGTCGACCTTCGGCAGACCCGCCGCAACATCCTGCTGCGCGGTGTCGACATCGACGCCCATGTCGGCTCGACCATCGCCCTGGACTCCGGGACCGGCCCCGTGCTGCTCTCCGTACGCCGCCCGGCCCGCCCCTGCGCCTGGATGAACGCCACCATCGGCCCGGGCGCCCAGCGCGCCCTCCGCGACAAGGGCGGGGTCCGCTGCGCGCCGCTCAGCGACGGGGTGCTGACGCTGGGTTTGACCGGGTTCTCGGTGATCCCGGCCGACTCGGGGTGACCCGGGGCGACACGATGTGACCCGGGGTCATCCGAGGTGACCCGGGGTCACCCGGCGGGAACTTCGGCCGCCGAGGACAACCCATCGGTGTGGCGGGTCGTCAGAAGAGGTGGGTCGGAGATCGGAAGCGCCGGGAGGTGGAGCGGCGCCAGAGGATGCCGCCCAGCTCTGTCGAAGATATGACTAACCATGACAGGATGCCCCCCGGCAAGCGTGTTACCCGCCGGTTACCTGAGATGAGGGATGTCAGTGGCCCGCCGGACCAGAACCTGGCCTCGTTCCGCGGTCGTCTGCGGCACCCTGCTCGCCGCGGCCGCGCTCTCGCTGCCCGCCGCCGAGCAGGCCGTCGCCCGTCCGTACGACCCGGTGCTCACCCCCGCCGTCCCGCTGCCGACGCTGCTCGGCCGGCTGAAGACCTCCTACCAGCAGACGGAGACGGCCACCGAGGCGTACAACCAGGCCAAGGAGACCGCCGACCAGCAGCGGGCCAAGGCCGAGGCGGTGGACCGGCAGCTCGCCGACCAGCGGGTCGCGATCGCCACCGCCAAGGACGAGATCGGGCTGATGGCGCGCCAGATGTACCAGGACGGCGCCGTGTCGCCGTATCTGTCGATGCTCACCGGCGAGACCCCGCAGGACTTCTTCGGGCAGCGGCACATCGAGGAGCGCGCCGCCGGCCACCAGCAGAACGTGCTCGACCGGCTCACCAAGGGCGAGGCCGAGCTGACCGCGCTCAACACCAAGGCCCAGCGGGCCCTGGACACGGCCCAGCGGGCACAGCGCGCGCTCGCCGCGCGCAAGACCCAGGTCGAGTCGGATCTGAAGCAGGTCGAGACGATGCTCTCCGGCCTCACCGGCGTACAGATCGACCAGCTCCAGGCGCTGGAGGAGAACGGCGACGACAAGGCGCAGCAGAGGTTCCTGGCCGCCCACTCGCTCGGCGCGGAACCCGAACTGCGCGCCCCCTCGCAGCCCGGCGACCAGGCCATCGACTACGCCTTCGCGCAGCTCGGCAAGCCGTATGTGTGGGGTGCCCAGGGTCCCAACTCCTTCGACTGCTCGGGTCTCACCTCGCAGGCGTGGTCGCACGCCGGCGTGGTCATCCCGCGCACCAGCCAGGAACAGTGGGCGCGGCTGCCGCACGTGCCGATGGAGCAGCTTCGCCCCGGCGACCTGGTGATCTACTTCCAGGGCGCCACCCATGTGGCCCTCTACATCGGCCGGGGTCTGGTCATCCAGGCGCCGCGCCCCGGCGCCGTGGTCAAGGTCTCGCCGATCGCGGCCAACCCGATCCTCGGCGCGGTCCGCCCGGACCCCGGCCGGCAGCCGCTGAAGGACTACCGGCCGAAGCCCGTACCCAAGCAGGCCGAGCGGCCGACCCCGATCGCGGTGGCCAGCCCGAAGCCGCCCATGGCGCCGGTGAAGCCCACCAAGCCCGCCAAGCCGGCCCAGCCGCCTGCCCAGCCGACGCGAGCGCCCAAGCCCGCCAAGCCGCCGGTCACCGGCGCCCCGAAGCCGTCGCCCGCCCCGACACCCACCGGGGCGACCGGTGCGACCCCGACGGCCCCGACTCCGACGGCCGCCGGCACGAGCCGATCGCACTGAGCACGCCGACGCCCCGCCGGGCGGGCTCGGCGCGGGCTCAGGAGGTGCGGGACGCCGCTCGCCCGGCCGCCGCGAGGTACGCCTCGGCCTTCGCCTGCTCGAAGAACCACTGCTCGAAGTCGGCCGGGTCGTCGAAGCCGTTGGCGAACCGGTCGGCCACCGGCTGGAGCGCGCCCGCCGCGCCGATCAGGCCGAGTACGTGCTCGGGCGGCGGCGCCAGCATCGCGTTGGTCCACTTGGTGGCCGGAGCGGCGAGCGACCAGTAGTGGGCGAAGGTGCTTTCCATCCACTCCCGGTCGAACGGGCGGTCGCCGTGCGCCACGATGTCGGCCAGGTAGGAGGCCGCACACCGGGCCGCGTTGTTGGCGCCCTGGCCGGTGATCGGGTCGTTGGACACCACCACATCGGCGACCCCCAGCACCAGTCCGCCCGAGGGCAGTTCGCCGACCGGACGGCGGACCGTCGGTGCGAAGCGCCCGGACAGCGTGCCGGCCGCGTCGGTCAGTTCGACGTCGGCCGCCCGTTCGTGCTCGCCCGGGGTGAAGCGCCGCATCAGCTCCAGCGTCAACTTCAGGTGCTCCGCCGGGTCCTTGACGTGCTGGAAGACATCGGCCGGGCCGCCGGGGACGCCCTCCCAGAAAAGGATGTCGGCGGGACCGGACGTGGTGAGGGTCGGGACCACGATCAACTCACCGACGCCGGGGACCAGATCGCAGCGGACCGCGTTGAGGTCCGGGTGTTCCGGGCGCGGGCCCAGGCCGTGCACATACGCCACGGCGAGCGCCCGCTGCGGGGTGTCGTGGAGCGAACGGGCCTCGTCCCGGGCGAACATGGCGCCGAGTTCGCCCTTGCCCGCCGCGACCAGTACCAGGTCGTAGGCGGCGGCGAGGTAGTCCAGGTCGGAGACGGCGACGCCGTGCACCACGACCTTGCCGCCGCGCTCGGCGAAGGTCTCCAGCCAGCCGGCCATCTTCAGGCGCTGGTCGACCGATTGCGCGTAGCCGTCGAGCCGGCCCAGCCAGTCGATCGGCCGCTCCAGCGGCGTGACCGACGGCCCGTCCGGGGCCTGTCCCGCGGCTCCCGGCGGGGTGCCGGGGGCGAAGACCGAGACGCCCAGGCCCTCGATCCGCGGCGCCTGCGACTCCCAGAAGTTCAGCCCGAGATCCCGCTCGTGCCGGAGCGCGGTGGCGAACAGGCACTGCGTCGACATGACGCGTCCGCCGCGTATCTCGTCGGGCGTGCGGCTGGACATGACGGTGACGTCGTAACCCCGCGACTGGAGACCCAGGGCGAGTTGGAGTCCGGCCTGACCGGCTCCGACGATGAGTAATCTGCGCACGGCGGCTCGCTCTCTGGCGGTCGGGCTCTGTTCGTAGGGCGCTGCCGGTCGGGCCCCGGGGCCGGGCCGGCTCCCGCCTACAGGGGCTGTTCGTTCATCGCGTGGGTCACCAGCGAGAGCAGCGCCTGGACCACCGAGTACCGCTCACGGGCGTCGATGATCTCCACCGGGATGTGCCGCGGGACCGCCAGCGCCTCCCGGACGTCGTCCGAGGTGTACTCCGCGGTGCCCTCGAACCGGTTGACGGCCACGGTGTAGGGCAGTCCGGTGCCCTCGAAGTAGTCGAGCGCCGGGAAGCAGTCGGCGAGCCGGCGGGTGTCCGCGAGCACCACCGCGCCTATCGCGCCGCGCACCAGGTCGTCCCACATGAACCAGAACCGCTGCTGGCCCGGCGTCCCGAACACGTAGAGCACGAGGTCCTGTTCGAGGGTGATCCGGCCGAAGTCCATGGCCACCGTGGTGGTGGTCTTGTCCGGGGTGGCGGCGAGGTCGTCCAGTGCCTCGCTGGCCTGGGTCATCACCGCCTCGGTGGTCAGCGGGGTGATCTCCGAGACGGCGCCGACGAAAGTGGTCTTCCCCACGCCGAAGCCGCCCGCGACGACGATCTTCGTGGAGATCGGCGCGCGGGCGTGCTCGGTCTGCCAGTCCTGCAGGCCTTCCTGCTGGTCAAAGCCTGCGAAGTCCACTGAGCACCCTTTCGAGCAGTTCGCGGTCGGGTCTGCCGGGCCCGTGCCCGGTGCCGTACACGCGGATTCGTCCCTGGTCGGCCAGGTCGCTGATCAGGACCCGGACGACCCCGAGCGGCATCCGCAACAACGCGGAGATCTCGGCAACCGACCGCATTCTGCGGCACAGTTCGACGATCGCCCGGAATTCCGGCATGACCCGCTCGGTCCAGCTTCCCCTTGTGAGGGCGGGCTGTTCCTCTGCAGCGTCGATGGTAGCGACGAAGGTCTCGACCAGCAGCACATGTCCGAAGCGGGTTCGCCCGCCGGTGAGAGCGTACGGGCGCACCCTGGACGTCCGGCGGTCGGCTCCGCGATGGGGCAGGGGCACCATCAGTGGGCACTCTCCATGACGGTGCGCAACTCGGTACGCAGCGCCGGAGTGAGTACGTGGCCGGCCCGGCCGACGAACAGGGCCATGTGGTAGCCGACGACGCTGATGTCGCAGTCGGCGGTCGCGTGCACGCCGAGCAGCGAACCATCGCTGATGGATGTGACGAACAGCATGCCGTCGTCCATGGCCACGGTGGTCTGCCGGACCTTGCCGCCGTCCATCAGCCGGGCGGCGCCGAAGGTGAGCGAGGCCACGCCGGAGACGACCGCGGCCAGGTCCATCCGGTTCTCGGCGATCCGCCCGGGACGGCCGGCGCGCTGCGCGGGAATGACCGGCGCGGGGGTCGTCCCGGCGACCGCAGGTGCGCTCTCCTCCGAAGCGCCGTCCGTCGGCGCGGGGGTCGTGGGCGCGGAGGTCGTGGGCGCGGAGGTCGTGGGCGCGGAGGTCGTGGGCGCGGGGGTCGCCGGTGGGGCTGCCGCCGGCCCGGTGCCCGACGGCGCGCTGTCCGCCGACCGGGCGGTGGGCGGCTCGGCGTCCGTCGGCTCGGGCTGCGAGGTGAGCAGGAGCAGTCCGTCGGAGGAGACCACCGCGACCGAGTGGACGCCGGGCACCTCCTCCACGAAGTTCTGCAACAGCCACCGGATGTTGCGGGCGTCGTGGCTCAGTTCACTTGTGTACGTTCCGACCGCGTTCAACGGGTCGCCTCCTCGGCGGTTTCTGCTGGGCCTGCGTGTGCGGCTTCCCCCGGGTCCCCTGTGTCCCCCTGCGTCCGCGGCTCGCCCCGCGGGCCCGACCGGCCCGTGGCTCCTGGCGCCGGTGTCGCGGCGGAGTCGGGGGCCGCGTGGCGTGGTGCGCCGGGCCGGGGCGGGCCGGCCTGCTGGGCCGGCAGCCGAACGGGGCCGCCGGGCGCGCCCTCGGTCGGGACGGTGCCGGCGCTGATCTCCTGCTCGGCGTCCCGCCGGCCGGCCTGCACTCCTCGCTGCAACCCACCGAGCTTGCGCCGGAGTTCGGCCGCGTCGACCGGTCCGCTACGAGGACGGCGCCGTTCCGGCACCTCGGCCCGGCCGGTGGCCCGGGGGGCCCGGCGGGGCAGCCCCATGGGGGTGAACTCCGCGGCGGGCGAGCCGGTTTCGGTGGCTGACCCCGATGCGGCGCCCGCTCCGGCGCCGGCGCCCGCTCCGGCGCCGGCGCCCGCTCCGGCGCCGGCCGCCGGACCGGCCTCGGATTCGGCGCGGTCGTGCCGTTCGGCTTCGGCCGCCGGGAAGTGCGCCGGCTGGGGGGCGCGCACGGACGGCACGGCGGAACCCATGGAAACCGAAACGGCCTCCACCGACGACACCGACGACACCGACGGCGAAGACGGCGGCGCCGGGCGGAGGAAGCCGGGTTCGAGCGGGGGCGGCCCCCCGGCCTCGGGTGGCGGCGGCCCGGTCGGCGCGGCGGGGCGGGCCGGATCGGCCGACCTGGCCCCGGCGAGCGCCGCTTCCAGCGGGGTCACCGGCGGCTCGTCGGGATCGACGGCGGGCAGCAGAAGCTGCGGCAGTACGACGACGGCGGCGGTGCCGCCGCCCGCCTGCGGACGCAACTGGGTGCGGACGCCGTGCCGGTGGGCCAGCCGCGCGACCACATAGAGGCCCATGCCCGCGGCGGCCCCCGGCGGCGGCGGGTCGGCGTCGGCGAGCAACTCGTTGAGTTCGTCGAGCCGTTGGTCGGGCATCCCGATGCCGCTGTCCTCCACCGACAGCATCACCTCGCCGTTCTCCAGCACCCAGCCGGCGAGCCGGACCGGGGAGTCGGGGTCGGAGAACCCGGTCGCGTTGTCGAGGAGTTCGGCGATCAGGTGGCCGATGTCGTCGGCGGCCCGGCCGGCCACCCGGGCGTCGGGCATCCGGTCGATACGCACCCGCTCGTACCGCTCTATCTCCGAGATGGCGGCTCGGGCCACGTCGATGAGCGGGATCGGGCGGGCGGTGGCGCCGTGGCTGTGCTCGGTGCCGGACAGGACCAGCAGGTTCTCGCTGTTGCGCCGCATCCGGGTGGCCAGGTGGTCGAGCTTGAAGAGCTGGTCGAGCCGCTCCGGGTCCTGCTCGCGCTCCTCCAGGCTCTCGATGAGGGCGAGTTGGCGCTCCACCAGGCCGAGGGTGCGCAGGCCGAGGTTGACATAGGTGACCTGGGTGCCGTTGCGGGCGCTGGCCGTCTGGAGCCGGCCGCCCAGCTCCTCGCGGCTGCGCAGCAGGTCGTCACGCGTACGCAGCAGGCCTTCGCGTTCGCTGATCAGGTCGTTGTGCGCGAGCGACAGCGAGTTGCGCTCGGCGGTGAGTTCGTGGACCCGGGCGCGCAGTGCCTGTGCCTCGTGGGTGAGGGCGTTGATCCGGTGGGCGATGGTGGCGAACTCGTCGGTGCCCACGGCCTGCACGCCCTGGCCGCTGGCGGCGTCGGCGCGAGACCAGCGGTGCAGGGCGGCCAGCGGCCGCCTGATGCCGCGGAAGAGGGCGCTGAGTGTGATCACCAGCAGGATCAAGCACAACACTGCATAGGCCGACCGCAGTTCGAGTGCGGTGACCTCGTGGTCGCGGTGGGCGGCGGCCTGTCGGACCGCGTCGGTGGCGGCCACCGCGCGGACCTCGCGCATCAGGGCGAGCCGGGCGGTGAGGGCCTCGTCGGTCGGTTGCGCGCCCAGGGCCGCGTCCGCCGAGGTGAGTTCGGCTCCCCCGAGGAGTTCGGCGAGGTCGCGATCGGCCCGGTGGACGTCGGCGCCGGTGACCGCCGCGTCGTAGCGGTCGCGCAGCCGGGCCGGCGCGGCGGCCCGGAATTCGTCGAGCGCGATCTGTTCCTGGAGGTGCGCGGCCTGCGCCGCGGCGACCGGGCCGCGCTGGCCGCCACCGGCGGTGAGCGCGGCGACCAGCAGGGCGCGCTGGCGGGCGGCGGCGTCCACCGCGCGGCCGAGCGGACCGGTGACCGGGCCCGCGAGCCGGCCGAGCGCGTCGATCAGCGGCTGATAGCCGGCCACGACGGCCTGCGGGCCGCCTTTGCCGCCGGCGGCGGCCGTGCGGACGGCCGGCAGCCCGGCCAGGGCGGCCCGCACCGCGGCGGGGGCGCCCGGCAGCACGTCCTCGGCCGCGCGGTCGGTACGGGCCCGGTCGGCGGCCGTGCGGGCCGCTCCGCCGGCCGCCGCGCCCGCCGCGTGGACCGCCGCGCCGTCGCGCTC
The DNA here is from genome assembly GCF_045039895.1 of Streptomyces sp. NBC_01190. Lineage (NCBI taxonomy): Bacteria > Bacillati > Actinomycetota > Actinomycetes > Kitasatosporales > Streptomycetaceae > Streptomyces > Streptomyces sp. NBC_01190. The sequence continues at coordinate 5,621,309 of NZ_CP108580.1, read as the reverse complement.
GTCGGCCAGGGCGTCGGCCAGCAGGGCGGCGCGGGCGGCCAGTTGGGCCGCCGTCACGGCGTGCCGGGCCGTGCTGAGGTCGTGCGCGGCGAGGGCCACACCGGGGGTGGCGGCGGCGAGGAGCGCGGCGGCGCAGACGAGCAGGGCGGCGAGCATGCGCCGTCCCGCCCGCCCCTCGCGTCGCGGGTGACGTCCTTCTCGCAATGTGGTGCTCTCAATCACGTATCGCCCGGGCCCGGGGTAGCGCACCCCGGGAATATGCAGAAGTCACTCCGACCCTTGCAGCCCGGCGCGGAGGGGGGCCAGGCGTCACCGCCCCGGACACCCGAACGAGTGAATCGCACAGGTGAGTTGACCGACAAGTCCGGCACGGGAAGCTGCCTGCGATTGTCCCCCAGCTACCGCTGGGGGGTGCCCCTGTCCCCGGGCGCCGGGCCCCGCCCGCCGCGATGCCCGGCACGCAACTGCCGGTCAGCACGGGGGCGTCTCCGACTGCGGTTCGCGGCAGCCCCTCGCGCGATTTCCCCGCCCGCGGGCGCGTCGTGGCCTGCCGCGCAGTTCCCCGCACCCCTGACGGGGCAGGTGACAGCCCCTCGCCCGATTTCCCCGCCCGCGGGCGCGTCGTGGCTTGCCGCGCAGTTCCTCGCGCCCCTTTCAGGCAGGTTTCCCCCACCCGGGCAAGCCCCTCGCCCCCGCCAGGGGCGCGAGTAACTGCGCGGGCAACCACGGCGGACGCGCGGACGGGACACAGCCGCAAGCAACCCTCATCCGGCAGACTGAAACCCATGCGGATCGAGACGGCGACCGAGCCGGGCAGGCCCGACGTACCCAACGAGGACTTCGTGGCGGTGGCGGCGCCGGCCGGCGGCCGGGGCGGGGCGGTGGTGCTGCTCGACGGGGTGACACCGCCGCCGGACAACGGCGGCTGTGCGCACTCGGTGCCGTGGTTCACCACCAGACTGGGCGGGGCGCTGCTCGAACTGTCCGTTTCGCGACCAGACTTGGCACTCGCCGCATGTCTCTCCACGGCCATCTCCCGTACCGCCGGGCTTCACCGGGACAGCTGTGATCTTTCTCACCCGCTCACTCCGCAGGCCACCGTGGTCGCGGTGCGCTGGGACGCGGCGGCGGTCGAGCACTTGGTGCTCTCCGACTCGGCGCTGCTGCTCGAAGCCCCGGACGGTTCGGTGACCCCGGTGCTCGACGACCGCATCGACCGGCTGCGGGCGGCGGGCCGGCGGGTGGCGCCACTGCGCAACGTGGCGGGCGGCTTCTTCACCGCCGCCGCCGACCCGGCGGTGGCTTCCCGCGCGGTCACCGGCCGTACGCCCGTCGCCGAGGTGCGCGCGCTGGCCGCGGTCACCGACGGAGCGGCCCGGGGCGTCGAGGTCTTCGGCTCCGACGACTGGCCCGGCCTCTTCGCCCTCGTCCGCAAGGCCGGTCCGCACGCCCTGATCGCCCGCGTCAGGGCGTTGGAGGACGCGGACCCCACCGGCACCGCGGTCCCGCGCGGGAAGCCGTACGACGACGCCACGGCGGTCCTGGTCGAGCTCTGAGCCACCCGGGTGAGCCGGGGCCTGGGAGCAGAGCCCGGCAGCAGGGCCCGGAAGCGGCTGGGGCAGATCTCAAGGCGCGCCGTCGTCGAACTGGAGCTCGTTCAGGCCGTGCAGCAGCCGGGCGAGTTCGGCGATCTCCCCCTGGTCCCAGGCGGCGAGCCGGCGCAGATAGCGGTCGCGCCGGGCGGTGCGGACGCGGTCGAAGCGGTCGCGGCCCTCGTCGGTGAGCCGCATCAGAAAAGCGCGGCCGTCGGCGGGGTCGGGCTCCCTCGCGACCAGGCCCAGTTCCTCCAGGGCCCGGAGCTGACGGCTCATCGTGGCCTTGCCGACGCCGAAGTAGCCGGCCAGTTCGGTGGCCCGTTCCGGCTCAGTCTCCTCCAGCCGGAGCAGCAGTCCGTACGCGGCCGGTTCCAGTTCGGGGTGGACCGCACGGGCCAGCTCACCGGAGACCGCTCTCCCCCGCCGGAAGAGCATGGTCAGCTCCCGCTCCAGCGCGTCGGTGGCGCAGTCCCGCGCGGCTCCGGCCGGCTCGTTCGCCGCCACGTCGGCGGCGTCGGCGGCGGCGTCGGCGGCGGCGGCGGCGTCGGCGCCTGCCGCAGGACCCCGCGGGGGCCCCGCGCCCCACTGGCCGCCGGACACGCCGCCGTTCGTGTCGGTCACACGCTCCCCGCTTTCAGCACCTGAAACTTTTCCCGCTCAGCGGTGGTTTCCGCAGCACGCCAAGTATTTCGCAGGCGTAGACCATCGGCGGTTCCAGGCGCCCCTTCCACGCGCGTAGCGCCCCCCGTACCGTCGCACCTGTCATGGCCCTATCAAGGCCATGCCGAGTCCCCCACCCTGCCAACTGGAGGCACGTATGTCCCACGGAGGTCACTCCGTCGTGCACGGCACCGACTCGGCCCGGACCAGGCCCACCCGCCCGGCCGGTCTCCCCACCTCCGCCACCCGCGCCGCCCTCTCCATGCTGCCCGCCCGGTCCACCCGGCCGGCCCTGCTCACCGTGCTCGCCCTGGTCACGGCCCTGCTCGCCGCGGTCCTCGCCCTGCCGGGGACGGCCCACGCGGCGGCGAGCGGCCCGATGACCCACCCCGAACTGGACTGGATGGGTTCCACCGTCCGCGCCCACGAGGGCGCCGGCGCACCGGCCGGCGGCGGCGCGGCCGTCCCGCTCGCCACCCAGACGCCCGGCATGGACGTCTCCGGCTACCAGGCCAACGTCGACTGGGCCGGCGCCTGGGCCAACGGCGGCAGGTTCGCCTATGTGAAGGCCACCGAGGGCACCTCCTACACCAACCCGTACTTCGCCCAGCAGTACAACGGCTCCTACAACGTCGGCATGATCCGCGGCTCGTACCACTTCGCAGTCCCCGACGTGTCGGCAGGCGCCACCCAGGCCGACTACTTCGTCGCGCACGGCGGCGGCTGGTCCGCCGACGGCAAGACGCTGCCCGGCGCGCTGGACATCGAGTACAACCCGTACGGCGCGACGTGTTACGGCCTCAGCGCCGGCTCGATGGTGAGCTGGATCGCCTCGTTCAGCAACGAATACCACGCCAGGACCGGCCGCTATCCGACGATCTACAGCACCACCGACTGGTGGACCCAGTGCACCGGCAACAGCGGCGCCTTCACCGCCACCAACGCGCTGTGGATCGCCCGCTACACCACCGCCGTCGGCACGCTGCCGGGCGGCTGGGGCTTCCAGACCATCTGGCAGTTCTCCGACGCCGGGGCCTTCCCCGGTGACCAGGACCGGTTCAACGGGGCGATCGACCGGGTGCAGGCGTACGCCAGGGGCTGATCCGCCGGACCGGCCGGCGTACGCACACCGCCGTACGGACGCCGACCGGACCGGACCGACCCGGAACAGATCCAGAGCGGCCCGGGCAGGCCCATACACAAACGGACAGACGTGAGCCGGCCCCCCGCCCGGCAGTTCGGGTGGGGGGCCGGCTCGTACGCGGTTGACGTCTCGGCCACCCGCGGGCCGGCCGGCCCGTCAGGCCGCCAGGTGGCGGCGCCGCGCGACGCGCACCGTCAGGCAGCCACCGGCACCGACTCGGCGCCGGATCCGGCCGGCTCCAGTGCCAGCTTCAGCACCTGCCGGACGTCGCTCACCGGGTGCACCTCGAGCGCTTCCAGGATCTCGGCCGGGACGTCGTCCAGGTCGGCCTCGTTGCGCTTGGGGATGATCACCGTGGTGATCCCGGCCCGGTGCGCGGCCAGCAGCTTCTGCTTGACCCCGCCGATCGGCAGCACCCGGCCGGTCAGCGACACCTCACCGGTCATCGCCACGTCGGTCCGCACGCGCTGACCGGAGAGCAGCGACGCCAGCGCGGACGTCATGGTCACACCGGCGCTCGGGCCGTCCTTCGGCACCGCGCCCGCCGGGACGTGCAGGTGCACGCCGCGCTCCTTCAGATCGCCCACCGGCAACTCCAGTTCGGCGCCGTGCGAGCGCAGGAAGGAGAGCGCGATCTGCGCCGACTCCTTCATCACGTCGCCGAGCTGACCGGTGAGCTGGAGGCCGGAGCCGCCGCTCTCCGGGTCGGCCAGCGACGCCTCGATGTAGAGGACGTCACCGCCCGCGCCGGTGACCGCCAGACCGGTCGCCACCCCGGGCACCGCGGTCCGCCGCTCCGCCGGGTCCTGCGCGGCCTCCGGCACGTGGTGCGGCCGGCCGATGAGAGCCCGCAGATCGCCGGCGCCGACGGTGAAGGGCAGTTCCTGGTCGCCCAGCTCGTGCCGGGCCGCGATCTTCCGCAGGATCCGGGCGATGGTCCGCTCCAGGTTCCGGACGCCGGCCTCACGGGTGTACTCCCCGCTCAGCTTGCGCAGCGCCTCCTCGTCCAGGCTCACCTCGTCGGCCGCCAGGCCCGCCCGCTCCAGTTGGCCGGGGAGCAGGTGGTCGCGGGCGATGACGATCTTCTCGTCCTCGGTGTAGCCGTCGAGCCGCACCAGCTCCATCCGGTCGAGCAGCGGCTCGGGGATGGCTTCCAGCACGTTCGCGGTGGCCAGGAAGACCACGTCCGACAGGTCGAGTTCGACCTCCAGGTAGTGGTCGCGGAAGGTGTGGTTCTGCGCCGGGTCGAGGACCTCCAGCAGGGCGGCCGCCGGGTCGCCCCGGTAGTCGGAGCCGACCTTGTCGATCTCGTCGAGCAGCACCACCGGGTTCATCGACCCGGCTTCCTTGATGGCGCGGACGATCCGGCCGGGCAGCGCGCCGACGTACGTCCTGCGGTGGCCGCGGATCTCCGCCTCGTCGCGGACGCCGCCGAGCGCCACCCGGACGAACTTCCGGCCCATGGCGCGGGCCACCGACTCACCGAGCGAGGTCTTGCCGACGCCGGGCGGGCCGACGAGGGCCAGCACCGCGCCGCCGCGCCGGCCGCCGACCACACCGAGGCCGCGGTCGGCCCGGCGCTTGCGGACGGCCAGGTACTCGGTGATGCGCTCCTTGACGTCGTCGAGTCCCGCGTGGTCCGCGTCGAGCACGGCCCGGGCGCCGGAGACGTCGTACGTGTCCTCGGTGGTGGTGTTCCACGGCAGTTCGAGGACGGTGTCGAGCCAGGTGCGGATCCAGCTTCCCTCCGGGGAGGCGTCCGAGGAGCGTTCCAGCTTCTCGACCTCCTTCAGGGCCGCCTCGCGGACCTTCTCCGGCAGATCGGCGGCCTCCACGCGGGCGCGGTAGTCGTCGCTCTCGTTCTCCGGGTCGCCGTTGAGTTCGGCCAGCTCCTTGCGGACGGCTTCGAGCTGCTGGCGGAGCAGGAACTCGCGCTGCTGCTTCTCCATGCCCTCCTGGACGTCCTTGCGGATCGTCTCGGCGACATCCTGCTCGGCGAGGTGGTCGCGCACCCACTGGATGGCGAGCCGCAGCCGGGCGACCGGGTCGGCGGTCTCCAGCAGCTCCACCCGCTGCGCGACGGTCAGATAAGGGGAGTAGCCCGAGTTGTCGGCGAGCTGGCTCACGTCGTCGATCTGCTGGACGCGGTCCACCACCTGCCAGGCGCCGCGCTTGCGCAGCCAGCTCGTGGCCAGCGCCTTGTATTCCTTGACCAGCTCCGCGACGGTGCCGGGCGCTTCCTGATCGACCGGCTCGTCCACCACGGTGCCCTCGACCCACAGAGCGGCGCCGGGGCCGGTGGTGCCGGCGCCCACCCGGATCCGGGACCGGCCGCGGATGACCGCGCCCGGGTCGCCGTCGGAGAGGCGTCCCACCTGCTCCACGGTGCCGAGCGTGCCGATCGCGGTGTACTTCCCGTCCACCCGCGGCACCAGCAGCACCTGCGGCTTCCCCGATCCCGCGGCCGCCCCGGACCCGCCGAAGGCCGACTGCGCGGCTTCGACGGCGGCCCGGACCTCGGAGTCCGTGAGATCCAGGGGGACGACCATGCCGGGCAGGACGACCTCGTCGTCCAAGGGGAGGACGGGCAGGGTGAGGCGGGCGGGGGTTCGAGGCTCAAATGCCATGATCGCTCCCTATGCAAGCAAGTTGAGTACACCGGACTCAATGCACGGGACCCCGCCGATGTTCCCCCCGCCCTGTTCGCTCTGAGCGATCAGCCGCCTACCCGGAGATCGGCAGGTCAGAGGCGTGCCCGCAGGAAGGCCGAGGTGGCCGCCCGGCCGAGCATCTCGAAGCGGGTGTCCCCGGCCAGATGCCGGTCCGTCGCCTCCTGGACCCCCAACCAGTTCTTGTCGCCGTAGTCGTCGAGGACCACGATGCCGCCGGGCGCGGCGATCGTCTCGGCCCACTCCAGGTCGGCCGCGACACCCGCCGCCGAGTGGTCGCCGTCGACGATGATCACACCGTACGCACGGTCGGAGACGGCCTCGCGGACCTCCGGGTCGGTGGAGAAGCCCTGCTGGACGCGGGCCGCCGCGCCCGCCGCGCCGCCGAGCGCCAGGTTGGCGCGGAGCACGTCCATCCTGACGGGGGTGCCGGTCGGCTCCGAGCCCATGGTGGCGCCGGGCTGGAGCTGATCGCCGGCCAGCGGATCGACGATGGTCAGCCGCGCCTCGACACCGGCCCGGTGCAGCATCGGCAGGAAGGCGGCGGAGAAGAGGCCGTAGAGGGTGCCGATCTCCAGCACCTCGCCGTTCGGCGGGTCGAGCAGCGGCACGGTGGCGAGCTTGCCGCAGACGTTGGAGGTGGTGCCGGCCAGCCGGCCGACGCCCAGCGCTTCGAGGGCTATGACGGTCCGGAAAGCGCCCTTGACGTTCCGGCGGGCGAAGCCGACGTGCTGCCCGGAGACCTTGGCGACCTCCTGGGAGAGCTGCTCGATCTCCTCCCGGGTCGGCATCCGGTTGCGGCCGGCGCCGGGGCGCTCGAAGAGCAGTTCGGCCGGGTAGAGGCGGGTGCGGAGCTCGGCCACCTCCGCCCGCAGGGCCGCGAGATCCTTCCGCATCGCCTCACCGCCGGCGAGCGCCGCCTTGTCCATGTCCTTGCGCAGGCGGGAGACCGGGCGCTGCACCCGCTGGTCGATCAGCGTGGCGGCCGGGCGCAGCAGTCGCCGCGCCACAGGGTTCCTCAGCAGAGATGACATGGGCGGAACCTACGCACGACCACGGCAGGAGTCCATGGCTCAACCCCCAACACCTAAAGAAGTCCTCATATCCCTGCGATGAACTCCCCATCGGTGAACGGGTCTTCTGCCTGCTGGGAGACGCTCGGAGGCACTCGGAGACAATGGGCGCATGTCGCAGCCTCCTGCCACCGGCAACTCCGCCCAACCCGTCGATGCCGATGCCGATGTCAACGCCGAGGTCGATGTCAACGTCAACGCCGACGTCAACGTCGTCGAACGGCACGACGGACCGAACGGGGAGGTGGTGCTGCGGCGGCGCGGCGAGCGCTTCGAGATCATCGCCAACGGCTGCTTCCTGATGGACACCTCCGACGGCCGCTCCGAGCGGCTGCTGGTGGACGCGGCCCTGGACGCGCTGGACGAGGTCCGTCCCCGGGCCGCCGCGAGCGTGCTGATCGGCGGCCTGGGCGTCGGCTTCTCGCTGGCCAGAGCCGCCGCCGAGCCCCGCTGGACGGCGATCACCGTGGTCGAGCGGGAGGCCGCCGTGGTGGCGTGGCACCGGAGCGGCCCGCTGGCCCCGTTCTCCGGGTACGCGCTGGACGATCCACGGGTTTCGGTGCTGCGCGAGGACCTGGTGGCGTACGTGTCGGGGGCCGCACATACGTACGACGGGTACGCCACTTACGACGCATTGTGTCTGGACATCGACAACGGCCCGGACTGGACCGTCACCGAGGACAACGGGAGTCTTTACACGCCGGCCGGTCTCGCGGCCTGCCGGGAACGGCTGAATCCCGGGGGTGTGCTCGCCCTCTGGTCGGCCCGGCCGTCGGCCGCCTTCGAGGAGGCGCTGCGCGCGGCGGGCTTCTTACGGGTGCGCACACTGGAGGTCCCGGTCGAACGCGGTGTGCCCGACGTGGTGCACGTAGCTGTCAAGGCGTGAAGGCGACATAGTCAGGGCGGTCGCCCGCCCCGTACGCTCCTCGTATTCGGACGACCTTGTGGGGCGGAAGTGGACAGCACGCAGACTTCGGGCGCGCAGCGCCGGGTGCTGGTCGTCGAGGACGACCAGACGATAACGCAGGCGATCGCGGCCCGGCTCCAGGCGGAAGGGTTCCAGGTACGGACCGCGGGGGACGGCCCGTCCGCCGTGGAGGCGGCCCACTCCTGGCAGCCCGACCTGCTGGTCCTGGATGTGATGCTGCCCGGCTACGACGGGCTGGAGGTCTGCCGCCGGGTGCAGGCCGACCGGCCGGTGCCGGTGCTCATGCTGACCGCCAGGGACGACGAGACCGACATGCTGGTGGGGCTCGGCGTCGGCGCCGACGACTACATGACCAAGCCGTTCTCCATGCGGGAGCTGGCCGCCCGGGTCCATGTGCTGCTGCGCCGGATGGAGCGCGCCGCGACCGCCGCGCACACCCCGCGCGGCGCCAGCATCCACCTCGGCGACCTGGAGATCGACCACACCCAGCGCCGGGTGCGGGTGGCGGGCTCGGACATCCATCTGACGCCCACCGAGTTCGAGCTGCTGGTCTGTCTGGCCCAGCAGCCCCGGGCGGTGCTCTCCCGTGAGCAGTTGCTGGCCGAGGTGTGGGACTGGGCGGACGCCTCCGGCACCCGTACCGTCGACAGCCACGTCAAGGCGCTGCGCCGGAAGATCGGCGCCGAGCGGATCCGTACCGTGCACGGGGTGGGGTACGCGCTGGAGACCCCCGCGCCATGACCGCGGGGGCGCAGCGGCCGGCGGAACGGGCGCGCGGGACGGCCGGCCCCGATGGCGCACGCGAGCGGATCGCCGAGGACGCGGGGCCGGACCGCCGGCGCGCCGGCCGGGTGATGAACGGCTGTTGGCGGCGGATCTGGGCGGCACTGCGGCCCTGGGACCCGTTCCGCTCGATCAAGGCGGCGCTCCAGCTCCTGGTGATCGTCTCGGTGCTGATCACCACCCTGCTGGTGATCGTGGCGATCCACTCGGCCACCGAGCTGCGGGTGATCACCATCTTCTCGATCATCGCCTCGCTGCTGATCACCCAGATCGTCGCCAACGGGCTGACCGCGCCGCTGCGCGAGATGACCGCGGTGGCCAGGGCGATGGCCGGCGGCGACTACAGCCGCCGGGTGACCCGGGTGCGCCGGGACGAGGTGGGCGAGCTGGCCGGCACCTTCAACCGGATGGCCGCCGACCTGGCCGCCGTCGACCGGCACCGCAAGGAGCTGGTGGCGAACGTCTCGCACGAGCTGCGGACCCCGATCGCGGCGCTGCGGGCGGTGCTGGAGAACGTGGTGGACGGGGTGTCGGCCGCCGACCCCGAGACGATGCGGCTCGCCCTCCAGCAGACCGAGCGGCTCGGCAAGCTGGTCAGCCAGTTGCTGGACCTCTCCCGGCTGGACAGCGGGGCGGTCCGGCTGGACGCCAAGCGGTTCGAGGTGTGGCCGTATCTGTCGGCGGTGCTGCGGACCGCCAGCCTGGGCATGGGCAGCACCAAGCCCACCGGCTCCCGCTCCCGGCCGCGGGCCGACGTCCATCTGCACCTCGATGTCTCGCCACCGGAGCTGGTCGCGTACGCGGACGGGGAGCGGCTCCACCAGGTGGTGGCCAACCTGGTGGACAACGCGGTCAAGCACAGCCCGCCCGGCGGCCGGGTGACGGTCAGGGCCCGCGGCGGCGCCACCCCCGGCAGCCTGGACCTGGACGTGCGCGACGAGGGCCCCGGTATCCCCGAGGCGGACCGCAAGCGGGTCTTCGACCGCTTCCACCGCGGCTCCCACCCGGGCGGCGACGGTGGTACGGGGCTGGGCCTCGCCATCGCTCGCTGGGCGGTGGATCTGCACGGCGGCCGGATCGAAGTGGCCGAATCTCCTCGCGGTTGCCGGATCCACGTCACCCTTCCGGGTGGACCGATGGCATCACCTTGACGAACGCGCCGCCCGCCGAGGCACCCCGACCGCACCCGGACGCCGTACCTTGGCGAACCCCCGCCGCACCCCGCCGTACCCTGGCGAACCCCGCCGTACCCTGGCGAACCCCGCCGTACCCTGACGGCCGTTCGGGGCCCCGGGTGCATCATGGAGGGGACGCCGCCTGGCCGGCGCGCGGCCGACGCTGCCCGCGCTTCATGCGAAGAACCGCCTGAACCCTGAAGAGGGACCACTTTCCCGCCAGGAATGGCGCCGAAACCACGTTCAGGGTGTGACATGCGCGACGACTGGACCCCACGCCAGCGAGCAGGGGTCTTGAAGGCGTAGCCTTAATTCCCGCTGTCCACCATTTTTGTGAAGCGGAAGAGGGCGGTTGCCGCCGTGTCGCCACAGTCCCCCAATAGCTCTAGCGTCTCGACCGACCATCAAGCGCAGGGCGATGGCCCCGCCGCGGGTTTCGGCCCGAACGAGTGGCTCGTCGATGAGATCTACCAGCAGTACCTCCAGGACCCGAACTCGGTAGACCGAGCCTGGTGGGACTTCTTCGCGGACTACAAGCCGGACGGCTCCGCCGCTCCGGCCGCACCCGCGGGGCAGGGCGGCGCCTCGGGCGCGGCCGCCCGGGCCGTCGCGGGTGGCGCTCCCGCCCCCGCCGCTCCCCCCGTCGCCTCGGTCCCGGTGGTCGGGCCCGCCACGATCGTGCCGCCGGCCACCCCGGCCCCCGCGGCGCCGGCTCCGGCTCCCACCCCGGCCGCCGCTCAGGCGCCCGCACCGGCCGCCCAGGCCGCGGCGCCGGCTCAGCCGGCCGCCCCCGCGCGTCCGGCCGCACCGGCCAAGGCGCCCGCACCCGCGGCGCCCGCCGCCCCGGCCGGGCCCGCCGCGAAGGCGGCCGCCAACGGCGGGACACCCGCCGAGCACGAGACCGAGTACGTCACCCTGCGCGGCCCGGCCGCCGCCGTGGCCAAGAACATGAGCGCCTCCATCGAGGTGCCCACCGCCACGTCGGTGCGGGCCATTCCGGTGAAGCTGCTCTTCGACAACCGCATCGTCATCAACAACCACCTCAAGCGGGCGCGCGGCGGCAAGGTCTCCTTCACCCACCTCATCGGCTACGCCATGGTGCAGGCGCTGAAGGCGATGCCGTCGATGAACAACTCCTTCGCGGAGAAGGACGGCAAGCCCACGCTGGTCAAGCCCGAGCACATCAACCTGGGCCTGGCCATCGACCTGGTGAAACCCAACGGCGACCGCCAACTCGTCGTCGCGGCCATCAAGAAGGCCGAGACGCTGAACTTCTTCGAGTTCTGGCAGTCCTACGAGGACATCGTCCGCCGGGCCCGCAACGGCAAGCTGACGATGGATGACTTCTCGGGTGTCACCGCGTCGTTGACCAACCCCGGCGGCCTCGGCACCGTGCACTCGGTGCCGCGGCTGATGCCCGGTCAGTCGATGATCCTCGGCGTCGGCTCGATGGACTACCCGGCCGAGTTCCAGGGCACCTCCCAGGACACCCTGAACAAGCTGGGCATCTCCAAGGTCATGACGCTGACCAGCACCTACGACCACCGGGTCATCCAGGGCGCGGCGTCCGGCGAGTTCCTGCGGATCCTCAACCAACTGCTGCTCGGCGAGAACGACTTCTTCGACGACGTCTTCGCCGCGCTGCGCATCCCGTACGAGCCGGTCCGCTGGCGCACCGACATCGACACCGCGCACGACGACGACGTGACCAAGGCGGCCCGGGTCTTCGAGCTGATCCACTCCTACCGGGTCCGCGGCCATGTGATGGCCGACACCGACCCGCTGGAGTACCGCCAGCGCAAGCACCCCGACCTGGACGTGCTGGAGCACGGGCTGACGCTGTGGGACCTGGAGCGGGAGTTCGCCGTCGGCGGCTTCGCCGGCAAGTCCCTGATGAAGCTGCGCGACATCCTCGGCGTGCTGCGCGACTCCTACTGCCGCACCGTCGGCGTGGAGTTCATGCACATCCAGGACCCCAAGCAGCGCAAGTGGATCCAGGACCGCATCGAGCGCCCGCACGCCAAGCCCGAGCGTGAGGAGCAGTTGCGGATCCTGCGCCGGCTCAACGCGGCCGAGGCCTTCGAGACCTTCCTGCAGACCAAGTACGTGGGCCAGAAGCGCTTCTCGCTCGAAGGCGGCGAGTCCGTCATCCCGCTGCTCGACGCGGTGATCGACGCCGCCGCCGAGTCGCGGCTCGACGAGACCGTGATCGGTATGGCGCACCGCGGCCGGCTCAATGTGCTGGCCAACATCGTCGGCAAGTCCTACGCCCAGATCTTCCGCGAGTTCGAGGGCAACCTGGACCCGAAGTCGATGCACGGCTCCGGCGACGTCAAGTACCACCTGGGCGCCGAGGGCACCTTCACCGGTCTGGACGGCGAGCAGATCAAGGTCTCGCTGGCCGCCAACCCCTCGCACCTGGAGGCGGTCGACCCGGTGGTCGAGGGCATCGCCCGCGCCAAGCAGGACATCATCAACAAGGCGGGCACCGACTTCACCGTGCTGCCGATCGCGCTGCACGGCGACGCCGCCTTCGCCGGCCAGGGCGTGGTCGCGGAGACGCTGAACATGTCCCAGCTCCGCGGCTACCGCACCGGCGGCACCGTGCACGTGGTCATCAACAACCAGGTCGGCTTCACCGCCGCCCCGGAGTCGGCCCGCTCCTCGATGTACTGCACCGACGTGGCCCGGATGATCGAGGCGCCGATCTTCCACGTCAACGGCGACGACCCGGAGGCCGTGGTCCGCGTGGCGCGGCTCGCCTTCGAGTTCCGGCAGGCGTTCAACAAGGACGTCGTGATCGACCTGATCTGCTACCGCCGCCGCGGCCACAACGAGTCGGACAACCCGGCCTTCACCCAGCCGCTGATGTACGACCTGATCGACAAGAAGCGCTCGGTGCGCAAGCTCTACACCGAGTCGCTGATCGGACGCGGCGACATCACCCTGGAAGAGGCCGAGCAGGCGCTCCAGGACTACCAGGGGCAGTTGGAGAAGGTCTTCACCGAGGTGCGCGAGGCCGCCTCCGCGCCGGCCGAGCCCGCCACCCAGCAGCCCGCCGCCCCGCAGCCGGACTTCCCGGTCGCGATGCCCACCGCGGTCTCCGCCGAGGTGGTCAAGCGGATCGCCGCGTCGCAGGTGAACATCCCCGAGAACGTCACCGTGCACCCGCGGCTGATGCCGCAGCTCCAGCGCCGGGCGACCATGGTCGAGGACGGCACCATCGACTGGGGCATGGGCGAGACGCTGGCGATCGGTTCACTGCTGCTGGAGGGCACCCCGGTGCGGCTGGCCGGCCAGGACTCCCGGCGCGGCACCTTCGGCCAGCGGCACGCGGTGCTCATCGACCGGGAGACCGGCGAGGACTACACCCCGTTGCAGTACCTCGCGGAGGACCAGGCCCGTTACAACGTCTACGACTCGCTGCTCAGCGAGTACGCGGCGATGGGCTTCGAGTACGGCTACTCGCTCGCCAGGCCGGACGCGCTGGTGATGTGGGAGGCGCAGTTCGGCGACTTCGTCAACGGCGCGGCGACCATCGTCGACGAGTTCATCTCGTCGGCCGAGCAGAAGTGGGGCCAGACCTCCGGCGTCACCCTGCTGCTGCCGCACGGCTACGAGGGCCAGGGCCCGGACCACTCCTCGGCCCGGATCGAGCGCTTCCTCCAGCTCTGCGCGCAGAACAACATGACGGTCGCCGTCCCGTCCACCCCGGCCAACTACTTCCACCTGCTGCGCTGGCAGGTGCACAACCCGCACCACAAGCCGCTGATCGTCTTCACCCCGAAGTCGATGCTGCGGCTGAAGGCGGCGGCGTCGAAGGCCGAGGACTTCACCACCGGGCAGTTCCAGCCGGTGATCGGTGACACCACGGTGAACCCGGAGGCGGTGCGCAAGGTCGTCTTCTGCTCCGGCAAGGTCTACTACGACCTGATCGAGGAGCGGGAGAAGCGCGGCGCCAACGATGTGGCGTTCATCCGCATCGAGCGGCTCTACCCGCTGCCCGGCACCGAGATCCAGGCCGCGGTGGCCCCGTACACCAAGGCGCAGAAGTTCGTCTGGGCCCAGGCCGAACCGGCCAACCAGGGCGCCTGGCCGTTCATCGCGCTCAACCTGATCGACCACCTGGACCTGCTCCTCGGCGCGGCCCCGGACAACGCGGACCGGCTCCGCCGGGTCTCCCGCCCGGCGTCGTCGTCCCCGGCGGTCGGCTCGGCGAAGCGGCACGCGCAGCAGCAGGAGGAGCTCATCCGCGAGGTCTTCGAGATCTGACCTCGCCCGAGCGGCGGCCGACGGCCGGGGGCCCGTACCACGTCGGTACGGGCCCCCGGCCGTCGGTCAGGAGCTGAACGGCTCGAAGTCCCAGTGCGGGCGGGTGCGGGACATGGCCGCCACCGTGTGCGGGTGCTGTCGGCCGAGCGTCGCGGCGAGCGCGTCCAGCGCCTCCTCCTCGATCTTGTCGGCCTCCTGCCGTCTGCGCAGGTTCCGCAGGTCGGCGGCGAGCGCGAGCCGGCAGGAGAGCGTCAGCGGGTGGTGCTTGCCGAGTCCCGCCGCCGCCCGGTCCCCGGTGATCCGGCTCAGCTCGGCGGCGCTGTCCGGGTCGCCGCCGAGATTGCGGGCGGAGGCCGCGTTGAGCGCGCAGCCCAGCGTCCAGTAGTGGTCGGGGCCGAGCACCCGGGTCATGGCGTCCAGCGCGTCCTCGATCTCGATCTGCGACCGCTGGCGTTCGCCGGAGGCCCGCAGGATCAGGCCGTGGTTGCCGAGCGCGCCGGCGGTGAGCGGGTGCCGCTCGCCGAGCCGGTCCCGGTAGCGGGTCAGCACCCGTTCGTTGAGGTCACGGGCCCGGTCCAGGTCGCCGTGGTCCCGTTCGAAACTGGACAGGGTGAGCGCCACCCGCAGGCTGAGCGGGTCGTAGTCGCCGCGCACCCGCTCACAGCGTTCCAGCAGGCCGGCCAGCAGATGGCCGGCCCGGGTCCGGTCGCCACCGCGGTGGTAGCACTGGGCCAGGTTGTGCTCGGCGCGCAGGGTCTGCGGGTTGTCCACGCCGAGCACGGTGCGGTGCACCTCGGAGTTGCGCTCCTGCACCGACAGCGCCTGGTCGTAACGGCCCAGCAGCCGCAGGTCGTGGGCGTAGGAGTTCTCCGAGGAGAGCGTCCAGTTGTTGCGGTCGCGCAGCAGCTCGCGGCGGATCTCCATGGTGTCGCGGTCGAGTTGGAGCGCGTCCTCGAAGCGGCCGAGCAGCCGGTAGGTGAGCGCCATGTTGTTCTGCGCCATCAGCGTCACCGGGTCGCGGTCGCCGAGCAGTTCGAGATAGGCGTCCCTGACCGATTCCGACAGGGCCAGCGTCTCGGCGTACCGGCCCAGGTTGCGCAGGTCGGAGGCGAGGTTGGCGGCGGCGCGCAGGGTGAGCAGATCGCGTGGGCCGCGGTCGGCGAGCAGCCGTTCGTACGCCTCGCGGTCCACTCGCTCGGTGGTGGTGTAGTCACCGGTGGCCCGCAGCAGATTGGCCTGGTGGTGCACGAGGTCCCACAGCCGGGGATGGCCGGCCTCCAGCAGCCGTGGCCAGTGCTCGCCGGCGAGTTCGGCGACGCGCAGACCGGTACGGTACTCGCCGGAGAGATAGAGATACCGCAGACAGTTGATGACGGTCATCTGGATCTCGGGGTTGGTGCTCTCCAGCGCGCCCGAGGCCGACAGGTGCGGGACGATCTCGGCGTACCGCGGCCAGAGCCGGGTGTCGTTGGGGCGGCCGGGGTCGGCGGCGGAGAGGATCTTGCGGACCACCCGGGAGTAGGTGTTCTGCTCCTCCTCCAGCATGTCGCTGCGCACGGCCTGGTAGACCAGCCGGTGCATCTGGACGACCTCGGTGGATCCTGGCGGCTCCTCGGTGCCGACCTCCTGCGGGTCGGACTGGATCACCGACCACTGGGCGAGCTTGCCGATCGCCGAGTTCCACAGCAGTGGGTCCTCGATCAGCCCGGCGAGCTGCTCGGGCATGTCCCGGATGGGCAGGTCCCGCAGCAGCCGGACCGGGATCGGCCCGGGGGCGAAGAAAACGCACAGCCGCAGCAGGTCCACCGCTTCCGGCTTGTCCTCGCGCAGCCGGTTCAGCAGTATCGAGAAGGCGGTGTAGTAGGTCATCTGGAAGTCGGCGGCGACCTTCAGCCCGGACTCCACGTCGGCGCCGCGGCGCAGCATCTCGATGTACTCGTCGACCGGCATGGCCGAGTCGTTGAGCGAGCCGGCGTTCTGGTCCAGGGCCAGGGCCAGGTCGCCGAGGGCCTCGGCGAGCTTGTTGGCGTCGGTGTCGTCGATCCGCGGCGCCCGGCGGCGGATGAAGGCGACCGACTCCACCCGGTCGTAGACCGGCACTTCGATGAGCGCGCTGTTGTGCTCGCCCCACTCGCGGTTCTGCGAGGTGATCAGCACATGACCGGGTCCGGTGGGCATCAGGTCGTGGATCTCGTCGGGGCGGTCGGCGCCGTCCAGCACGATCAGCCAGCGGTAGTACGGATCGCCGCGGCGCAGCGCGTCGTGCACGGCGCGCAGCCGCTCGCCGTACTCCCGGCCGGTGGTGAGCCTCAGGGCCGGGGCGAGCGCGGCCAGCTTCTCCCGGAGGGTGCCGCGTTCGGCCGCGCGGACCCACCACACCACGTCGTACTCGGGGGCGAACCGATAGACGTACTCGGCGGCGATATGGGTCTTGCCCACACCGGACAGGCCGTGCAGGGTGGCGACGGCGGCGCCGGGCTCGGCCTGCTGGAGCTGCTGGTGGAGGTCGGCGATCAGCTCCTCCCGGCCGGTGAAGCGGGTGTTGCGGCGCGGCACACCGCCCCAGACGGCCGGCGGTTCCAGCGGGAAGCGCGGGCCGCTGCCGGCGCCCAGGGTGTCGGTGCTGGACGAGCCGCCGGACGGGGTGATGTCGAGCCGGGCCAGCAGCCGGCGCTCGGCCTCGGCCGCGCCGAGGCCCCACAGGTCGGCGGCGCCGAGGGCGGCGACGGCGGTCGGCAGCGCGGCGGTGGTGACGGAGACGGCGGCGAAGCGGTCGCTGTTGGCCGGGACGACCTCGCGCAGCGCGGTGTTCCAGTCCTGCTGGGTGCGCGGACCGAGCCGGAAATACCACTCGCTGAGCACGATCAGCACCCGGCCCTCGGAGAGCAGCAGGTCGCGTAATCCCTGCTCGATGTCGGCCTCGGGGGTGACGTCCCAGCGCTGGAGCACCACCTGCCGGCCGTGTTTCTCCAGCCGGCTGGCGATCCACGACGCCCAGGCCCTGTTGTATCCCGCGAAGCTGACGGTCACGGGTGCCCGCTCCACCGCCGCCGCGGTGTTCCGCCCTCCGGCCATGTGACCGACCCCCTCGTTGCGCGTGTGACGATCCGACAGCCCCCTGACCAACCGATCGGGCCGCTGAGCCAGAAACTACACCGATCAGGTCCGCCGCCGGTCCGGCATCATGCCCCTTCCTGTGGATAAGTACTGGTTCACCGTCAGCGCCGACCGCGCCGCCAGATCACCCGGCTGGTCTCGACGTACGCCGTCGCGCGGGCGAGATGGCCGTTCGGCGGCGCGTGCTCCCTGAGTCGAGTGTGATGGGCCGCCATCGCCTTGACCAGGGTGAACCCGTGCGGGGTCAGCCGGCTGGAGCCGAGCAGTTGCGGCAGCGCGGCGCCCACCTGCTGGCGGCAGCGGCAGTGGTCGGCCCAGGCCGCGTCCCGGTGGGCCGGCGAGGCGTCGCTGAGCGCCACGTCCAGATGGAAGTCGGCCAGTGCCAGATGGGCGTAGGCGCCCTGGAAGAGGCCGTCGAAGGGGCGCGGGTCGGGGCGCCAGGGGGCCCAGTATCCGGGGGTGCCGTCGGCGGTGTGCAGCACCGTCAGCGCGGACAGGGCCAGCAGCTTGGCGTGCTGGAGTTCGTGGACGAGGGTGGCGGCGAGGTCGAGTCCGCCGCGCGGGGTGCTGCTCAGCAGCGCGCCGAACGCCTCGCCGCGGGTCGCGCTGCACCGGGCGGTCGCCGAACCGGCCAGCGGCACGAAGCAGTCGAGCAGCGCGTCCACTTCACGGGCCCGCGAGCCGTCCCCCAGGCCCAGCCAGACCTGGGCGTCCTGCCACGCGGTGCGCCAGCGGGCGTGCTCGGCGCCGTCAAGGGCCGCGACGGCGGTCAGACCGTAGGGGTTGGTGGGGTGCTCCTCGTCGCGGTACGGGTCGGCGTCGTCCAGCAGCACGGTGCGGCCGCTCGCCGAGCGCAGCGCCCGTAGCGGGAGCCAGCCGGGCGCGGCCGACCGCCACACCCCGTCCGGGCCGGGACGGATCACCACCGGACGGGCCGCGCCGCCGGGCCCGGGGCCGCGGCTGACCCGCCGGGAGCGGGCCTGGCGGGAGCCGTCGTGCTGGGAGCCGTCCTGCCAGGGGCCGTCGTGCCGGGACCCGTCCGGCAACGGATCCTCCCGCCACGGGTCCTCCCGCCGGGAGCCGCCGTACGGAGCCGGCTCTGGGCCCGCGGCCGTCCACAGCCACAGCGCGCGGCCGTCGCCCGCCACCCGGGCCCGGGTGTGGCCGGCCGGCGGCCGGTAGTTGCCCAGCGTCGGCAGCAGCACCGCCCCCTCGTGGAGCGGCAGGTCGGCGGCGAACCGCAGCCCGGCGCGAGCGGCCGCCGCGGCCGCGATCGACCCGAGGTGGCCGAGCCCGGCGACCGGCGGCGGCTCGCCCCGGCCGAGCGCCCGCAGACAGCGCTCGGCCCACGCTCCGGTCAGCGGATAGTGCACCACCGCGCGGGCCGCGCCGGGATCGGCCCGCTCGGCGCGTTCGAGCAACCGCCAGTCGCGGGTGAGCCGTTCGGCGGCGCCGGCCGGCAACACCCCGGCCGGCGCGGCCCGTACCGCGTCGAGCAGGGCCCGCAGGGTGAGCAGCCGCCGGCCCCGCTGCCCGGCCACCAGCGCCTCCAGGGACTCCGGGTCGCCACGGGTCGCCCCGAGGGCCGTCAGTATCCCGTCACCGACCGCCGCCCCGTTCACACCGATCACCGCACCGCCTCCGCGGGGCCCGGACCGGCCGCCCCGCGAACCCCTGCTGACGCCAACAGGCCGCCGGGCGCGCGGAAATGCGCGTCGACCTTCACCGCAACCGCCCCGGGTGCCCGTATGCGTCCACCCCGTCCGGCACCGGCCCGGCCCGCGAAACCCCGGCCGCCGACGGCGCGTTGCCGGACGTGCCGGGGCTGCCGGAAGACCCGGGCGGGGCGGCGGCGGTCAGCCGGGCGGCGATGTGGCGGATGAGGTGGGCGAGGTCGGCGCAGTAGACGGAGGGGTGGCCGAAGCCGTCCGGCGACCGGTAGCGGTGGACGTAGTGGCCGCCGCCGCAGACGGTGACCAGCGGGCAGGCCCGGCAGGTGGCGGCGAGCCCGGCCAGGCCTGACTGGCGGGCGGCGACGGCGGGGTGCGCCAGGGCGTCGTCGAAGCTGTGCCGGAAGACGTCGAGGCCGGTGGCGGCGGCTCCCTCGTAGGCGGACTTGAGCGAGTCCACCTGCTCGATGGCGCCGTCCGCCTCCACCACGATGCTGGTGAACGGGTGCAGCCCGAGCCGCTCGATGGCCGCGGGCACCCCGAGCAGCAGGGACACGCACTCCTCGAAGAGCCGGATCCTGGTCCGGCGCCGGTCGGCGTCCCACCAGCGGTCGAAGACCGCGGTCAGCCATCGTCCGTACGGCGCCGGGTCGGCGGCCGGGGCCGGCAGTCCGGGCGGCGGCGCGCTCCAATTGCCGTGCGGCAGCAGCAGGTCGATCATCGGCGGCCGGAAGCCGAGCAGTGACTCGTAGACCTCGACCGGGTCGTGCCGCACGTCGACGACGCACAGGATGCCGCCGTACGCCTCGGGCGCCTCCTCGGCGAGCAGCCATATCCCGGCGGCGGCGGCCGGCCAGGCGGGGCGCCCCGCGTGGTCGGTGCGGGCGGTGTTGTGCGCGGGCAGGCCGCCGTCGAGGCTGACGCCGATCCGCAGGCCCGCGTCCCGCAGCCGGCGTATCCGCTCCCGGCTGAGAAGCGTCGCGTTGGTCTGCACGCTCGCGTGCACGGTGGCCGGTACGAGGCCGCGGATCAGGGCGATGTCGGCGGCGAGCCGGTCCGCCCCGGCCAGCAGCGGCTCACCGCCGTGCAGCACCACCGCGACCTCGCGCAGCCGGTGGGTGACGGTGTGTTCCGCGATACGCGCCGCGGTGCGCCGGATCACCTCGGTGGTGGGGACGCGGGGACGGTCCCGCCAACCGCTGTCAGGACCGGCGTAGATGTAGCAGTAGGAGCAGGCGAGGTTGCACCGGCTGTGCACCTTGAGGATGAACTGCCGTACCGGGGACGGGTGTACGGGCGGGTCCGCGGCCACGTCCGGCGGCGGCCGGACGGAGCGGGGCACGTGCGCGGGCCGGTCCACGGGCACATCGATGGGCAGGTGTAGGGGCAGGTCCACGGGCACATCTACGGGCAGGTGTACGGGCCCGGTCGGCGCGGCGCTGCCGCCGCCGTTCAGCGGCCCGGTGTCCGTCGGCTGCTGAACCACCTGCCCGCTCCTTTCCCTGCCCGGCCGCCCCGTTCGGCCTCCGCGGTTGTTCCCGCCGGGCCACCGGCCGCAAACTCCGGGCGGCGGTTTTGGCGTGTCCCGGCCCGCGCGCGGCCTGAAGCAGGCCGGGGCCTCAAGCGGATGGCGCCGGACCGCCACGGCCGGGTCCGCGCGGTCACACCGAACTGTCGTGGCCCCACAGCGACTCGCCCCGGGTCCCCGCCACCCGTTCCCGCAACTCCGCGACCAGTTCCGACAGTACGGGGTGGTCGGTGTTCCGCAGGGTCTCCAGATCCATGCCGAGCAGGTCGATGCCGTCCCCGGCGGGCGGTGCCGCGACCGGACCGGGCCCGTCCGTCCCGGTGGCCTCGGCGGCGGCCGGCCCCTCGGCCGTCGCCGCCTCCCGCGGCCCCGAAGCCTGGACCTGCGGCTCTTGCGTCGCCATCGTGGATCTCCCGTCTCCCGCCGTCCGGGTGGGCTCTCATGCCTTCCGGGTCAGCGCGTCCAGTCGCCGTGCGGTGCGCCGGGCCTCGGATCCGTCCCCGCCGCCGGGCGCCCTGCGCCACTCGGCCAGCGCGGCCCGATAGGCCTCGGCGGCGGCCCGGGGCCGGCGGGCCGACTCGTAGACGACGCCACGCCAATGATGCGCCAGTGCGGACAGCCGCGCCATGGGGCCGGGTTCGGCCGCCTCCTCGCTGGCGGCCGCCGCCGACTCCGCGGCCCTGCGATAGGCGTCGGCGGCCATGTCGAGGCGCTCCGGCCGATGGGTGTGCAGAAAGCCGAGCCGGTGCGACTCCCCCAGCTCGTACCAGATCCTGGCCACCTGCCCCGGCTCCACGGCGGGCTTGGCGGCCAGGCCGAGGATGTTCTCCGCCTCCCGGAGGTCGACCAGGTCCTGCTCCGCGCGATAGCGCAGGATCAGCGCGCGGCCCAGCATCAACAGCCGTTCCGGCAGCATCGGGTCGCTCTCCGGGGTCTCCATCCGGCAGTCCCGCAGCACCTGGACGGCCCGGTGCACAAAGCCCCCGCCGCCCGGGAGTTCGGCCCGGTCGAGCAGCGCCCCGCCCCACTCGGCGACCATCTCACGGTATTCGGGCCGGTCCCGCGAGGTGAGCCGGCAGGCCTCCGCGAACCGCGTGGCGGCCGACTCCAGTTCGGCGGGCGGGCCGCCCGCGGCATACCGCGCGACCGCGATCCGGCCGTCGCGCAGCAGCAGCGCCGCGCGCACGCCCGGGTCGGCGCCGGCTTCGCCGAGCGCCCGGTCGACCAGCCGCTGGGCCTCCTCCAGCCCTCCCCCGCGCAGGAGTTGGGCGTCGATCAGGGACAAGGTGGCCGGGTGCCGCAGCTCGGGTGCCGCGTCCTCGCGTTCCAGCGCGTCGAGTCCGGAGGCGAAGGACACCGCGGCCCGCTCGGCGAAGATCTCCGCGCCCTCCCCGTCCCTGGCGCTCTCGGCGAGCCGCAGCAGCGCCCGGCCGTGGGCCAGCGGCAGCCCGCTGGGACGGGCCCGGACCGGCGGCCAGGCGTCGGCGAACGCCTCCAGCATGCCGAGCGTCTCGTGCAGCAGCCCGGCGTCACCGCCCAACCGCCACTGGTCCTCGAGGACCCGGACCCGTTCCAGGGTCGCGTCCAGCAACTCCCGCGGTTCGAGCTCCGGCGAGGCGCACACCGCGGTGAACTCCCGGTCGGCGCGCCGCAGCAGCTCCAGTGCGGCGCGGTCGTCACCGGCGGCGGCCCGGTCCTCGGCCGCGGCCTGGAAGACCCGGGCGCGCACCGCCCTGGCCCGGACCGAGCCGGGGTGCGCGGCGGCGGTCGCGGCCGCCTCCTGCGCCTCCCGCAGCAGATCGGCGCCGCCGCGTACCCGCCACAACACGGTGAGCTGCTGGGCCAGTTCGCTCCACAGGTCGGGGTCGATGCCGCGGACACCCTCCCTGGCGGTGGCGGCGCGCAGGAGCTGTACGGCGTCGAGCAGGTTCTGCACCATGCCCTCGACGTGGAAGCGGGCGGCCAGGGCCCGCGCCTGGCGCACCACCGAGGAGGGCGCGAGCGGCCCGGTCGCCGCCTCGGCGGCCCCGGGGCCGTGCGGCAGCGGCATGAAGCGTTCGAGCACCCGGGCGGCGACCTCGGCGAAGGGCTGTGGGGACTCGCTGCCGACCGCGGGGACCGGTTCGTCGTCCCGGCTGTCGCGCACCGCGTCACGGGCGCCCGAGGCCCGGGCCGCCTGCTGCACGGCGCTACGCACCGACTCGTCGGCGGCGAGGTCGCCGAGCCCCTCGGTGAGCTGGGTGATGGCCAGCGCGGGGAAGTTGGGGCCTCCCTTGCCGAAGCGCTGTTCCACGTACTGCGAGCAGTGCTTGAGCACCAGCAGCGCCTCGTCACGGCCGAGCGACGTCAGCAGCGCGTCGCGTACGCCGTCGGCGAAGTGGTACCAGCGGTGGTCCGCGTCGGTGCCGCGCACCAGCAGCCCGCTGAGCAGCACTTCGGCGAGTTCGGCGGGGCCGGAGTCGGGCAGCATGGTGCGCTGCACGAGCTGCATGACGGGCAGGAAGAGGGGAGCCGCGGCCAGGTAGACGGCGAGTTGGGCGGCGGCGGGTGAGGCGGCCGAGCGGAAGCGGCCGACGAGCGCGGGCACCGGCACACTGGTCCGGCGCGGGGCGCTGTGGGTGGCGGGGTGGTCGGCACGCACCCAGCCGACGGCGGCCGGCACCTCCCCCGCGCCCATCCCGGCCAGCAGCCGCGCCCAGGCGCCCAACGCGGCGGCGGTGGGCGGCAGTACGGGCACCGGCAGGGCGTCGGCGTCGCTGCTGAAGGTGCCGGGACCGGCCGAGAAGCGCAGCGGCGCGGCGGTCGACAGGCCGGCCGCGCGGTGCAGTACGCCGTAGGAGACCGGCAGCCGGGTGCGGTTCCACAGCCGGGCGGGCAGCGGCTGGAGTACGGCGGCCGGGCCGATCCGCAGCAGCCGGTCCAGCAGCCGGTGGGCCTGTCCCGACCGCCACAGCGGGCCCACGCAGTCGCTGACGAGCAGCGTGACGCGCCGCCCGGTGGGGTCGCTGAGCTGCTGCGGGGAGCGCAGCCCGGCCGGTTCGGGGTCGAAGCGGCCGGAGACGGCGAGATCGCCCTCGGGGGTGGCGTGCAGATAGCGGACCTGGACCTCGTGGAAGGCGCCGAGCCGCTCGAAGACGGTGGCGAGTTCGCGGAGCATCCGCTCCCAGACGAACATCGAGGAGGAGGCGTCCATCAGCAACTGCATGGCGGCGTCACCGCGTGGCTCGGGGCGGAAGACCGGCCACATCAATCCACCTGAGCGGGCGGTGAGTTCGGCGGTGGCGGCCTCGTCGAGGACTTCCCTGCGCGGCCGGGCCGGGCTGTGGTAGCGCTGCAACGGCCGCAGTGCCGCCTGGAGTTCGAGGAGTTTGGGCAGGGCGGCGGCTTCCGGCACGGTGACGCCGAGCGCGGTGGTGCCCGGGAGCGGGCGGCCGCGGCCGGGGGTGCCGGTGCCCGGGTAGAGGCTGATCACACGGTGGTCGGGCGGCTGCTCGGTGGGTGGGACGAGCCGCATGCCCTTGCCGTCGGTGCTCTCTCCTTTCAGGGTGCGCAGAAAGCCGGGCGACGCGGTGGGCCCGGCGTCGCCGCCCGGGGTGTCGGCCGGCCTCGGGCCCGCCGGGGCGGTGGTCGGCCGGGACCAGCGGGCGAGCCAGAGGGCATCGGCGAGTTCGGGCCCCGCCGGGTCGAGACCGGCCCGGTCGAGGGCGGCCACCATCTCGGCCAGCGGATCGGCCGGTGAACCGGCCGGCGGATCGGCCGACGAACCGGCTAGCGAGTCGGCGCCGGCCGGCGCGGCGTCGGCCCCGGCGCCGATCGGCTGATCGGGCGCGTCACCGGGCGGCGGGTCGGGGCGCGGCCCGGGGTTCGGCTCGTCCATCGTCGGTCACCTGGGCCGGTCGAGCCGCTGGATGAGCATGTCGGCCAGCCGGGTGCGGGTGGGCGGCGCGGCATGGTGGGTGAGGTAGATCGCGTTCAGCAACTGGTCGGTGGCGAGCAGTTCACCGCGCGACCGTTCCAGGAACCGTTTCACCAGGTCGTCGCCGACGGTCGCCGCCTCCTCGCCGAGGTGGGCGCGCACCACGGTGGAGAGCCGTTCGTAGTCGGGGCGGCCCAGCTCCAGATGGATACAGCGGCGCAGCAGCGGCGGCGGGAAGTCCCGTTCGCCGTTGCTGGTGAGCACGACGAACGGGAAGGCGCGGCAGCGGATCCGGCCGTCGCGCGCGGTGACCCGGGTGCCGTCGTCGGTGAGCACGTCGACCTCGGGCTCCCGGTCGGCGAGGCGCTCCAGCTCGGGGATGCCGAACTCGCCCTCCTCCATGACGTTGAGCAGGTCGTTGGGCAGGTCGATGTCGCTCTTGTCCAGCTCGTCGATGAGCAGCACCCGCGGCTTGGCGGTGGGCAGCAGCGCGGTGCCGAGCGGGCCGAGCCGGATGTAGCGGCCGATCCCGCCGGGCGGCGCCTTGCCGGAGTTGGCGGCGATCTGGGTGTCCTGGAGCCGGCCGATGGCGTCGTACCGGTAGAGGCCGTCCTGGAGCGCGCTGCGGCTGACGATGGGCCAGTGCAGCACCCGGCCGAGGCCCAGTTCGTACGCGACCGCGTGCGCCAGGGTGCTTTTGCCGGTGCCGGGGCTGCCGGTGACGAGCAGCGGACGGCGCAGGTAGAGGGCCGCGTTGACCAGTTCGAGCTCCTCGGGGCTCGGCCGGTGCAGCTCGGCCATGTGCCGGTACGCGCCCAGCCGCCGGGCCGACGAGCTGTCGGGGCCCGGCCCCGCCTCGACCAGCGGGCTGCCGTCGAAGTCCCGCCAGGGCGGCGGTTCCGGCAGGCCGTCGATGCCGCTGTGGGGTTCGCCGGTGCCGCGGTAGATGAGCCATTCGCCGGCCGGCGCGGCGTCGGTCGTGTCATCGCTCACTGGATGCCCCTTTCGATCCCGAGTCGTCCGGTGTGGTCATGGATTCTCCAGCAGCTCGCCGACCCCGGGCAGGGGCCTGGTCGGATCGTCGTACAGCAGCGTGAGACCGGTGGACCAGTACGCCTCCGGGACGCCGTCGGCGACCCCGGCCCGCAGCCCGACCAGCGCCGCTGGCAGCCCGGCGGCCGTGCGCGCGGCCCGGGCGGTACGGGAGGTGCCGCGGTGGAAGTCGGCGCACACCGTCTCCTCGTCGACCGGCTCCCGCCGCCACAGCGCGACCGGGTAGCCGCCGCCGACCAGGGTGCGCAGCGCCTCGGGGGCGTCGAGGCCGCTGCGGCACAGCACCGGCAGCAACTGGCGCGGTCTGGACCGCAGTTCGTCCTCGCCGGGGACGCTGCCCCGGGCCCCTTCGTCGCAGTCGAGCACTTCGGCGGCGAGCCACTGCCGGTGCAGGGTGTGCCAGCGGGCGAGGCGCTCCTCGGCGACCGCCTCGTCGGTGTCCTCCGGCGGGTCGGCCCGGCGGACCAGGACCGGGCGGGTGGCGCCGAGGGCGCGGGCCCCGGCGCCGAGCCGCCAGGTGTCGGCGGGCAGGTCCACCAGGATGTCGGGCAGCGCGACGTGCAGCGCGGCGGTGTGGTCGCGTTCGTCGCAGCGGCGGAACGCCTCGGTGAGCGGTTCGGTGAGCCGGGCCGGCAGCTCGGCGAAGTCGGTGGAGCGGTCCTCGCCGACCGGCACCACCTCGCCGTTCTCCGGCATGACGCAGACCCGCCAGTCGTAGCGGCCCGGTTCCCAGCCGCGGTGGACGATCTCCAGCAGCACGTCGGGGCCGGTGCGGGCGGCCCGTGGCGTGACGGCCTCGGGCGCCTCGGGCGGTCGCTCGCGCAGCCGGAGCCGGGCCCGGCGTTCGGTGGGCAGCGCGCTGCGGAAGGGCCGGCTGGGGGTCGCCGACTCGGCGGCGATCATCTCGGCCCACCGCCAGAGCGCGGCCTCCGCGGGGTCGGCGGCGGCGCCCGGCCGTTCGGCGGTGGCGGCGTGCACCGCGTAGCGCAGCACCGCCTCCATCTCGGCGCCGCCGCGGCGCAGGTCGTAGAGGAGGCCGAGGCCGTCCCGCCAGGCGCGGGGCGCCAGCGGAAGGCCCTGCGCGGGCGCGCCGCGCACCTCGGTGACGATCCGCTCCAGGCTGCGGGCGCCGGCCGGCGGCGGGACCTGGGCGAGCAGGCCGAGCAGCCGGGTGCGCTGCCCGGGGGTGAGGGCGCGCCCGGCCATGGCGCCGATCTCGGTGTGCGCGTCGGTCCAGGTGGGCTCGGTCCTGGCCACGAAGCCGTGCCGGTCGGCGTGGTGCAGGTCGTGGGCGGTCATCACCCGGTGGTAGAGGTCGTCGCCGGCCGGACCGGCGGCCGGCAGCCGCCGCAACTGCTGGACGCCGACGGCCAGTCCGCCGTCCCTGCCGCTCCGCCGTGACTTGAGCACCCCGATCACCTCCCCCCGGGCCAGGTCCACCACGGGTCCGCCGGACAGTCCCGCCGGTATCTCGTCGTCGTTGCTGAGTTTGAGCAGACCGCCGCTCCCGGCGCCGAGCTGGCCGCTGATGGCGCAGCGGCCGTTGTACGCGTAGACCTCGCCGTCCATCGGGGTCCAGCCGAAGAAGGCGACCTGGTTGGTGGTGTAGCCCTTGGCGGTGCGCTCGCTGAGCCAGACGCAGGGGTGGTCGACCAGGTCCAGCAGCCTGATCAGCGCCAGGTCGGGGGCGGGCCACCGGGCGTCGGCCGCGTGCTCACCGGGGTCGGCGGGCTCGGCCCATTCGACGACCCCGGTGAGCACGCGATCGCCGTAACCGATCGCCACCTTGCGCGCCGCCGCCCCCACGGTCGCCTCCTGTCCTGCCAGCGCCACGTGCGCGCAGGTGAGCACCCAGTTCGGGGCGACGAAAAAGCCGCTGCCCAGAAGAGCGTTCCCGGATTCGGTGCTGTGGATGCGTACGGTGGCCGCACTCGCCAGAGGCACCAGGATCTCGGCCGCCTCGGCCGGCTCCCGCTGTGCGCCCCCCGGCATCACGGTGCGCCCTCCGGCGTCTTCCGTGCTCCGGTAGTGGCGGTGCGCACGACGCTCGTCCCCCCTGGCCCGTTCCGTCGGCCGGTGCCCGGAAGCGGGCCTTCGGCCTGATCGTCTTCGAAGGCTAGCGGCCCCGCGTACCACCGCGGGGCGGTTCCCCGACACTGCCTATCCTTGTGGTGTACGTCCCGTTACCTTCCCGCTGTCCTGCGGTGTTCCCGGGCGTTCTTTCCCCGTCCGCCATCCGTCCCATCCCTGTTTCCGGAGCAGATCTTGTACTTCACCGACCGCGGTATCGAGGAGCTGGCAGACCGGCGGGGCGAGGAGGAGGTCACCTTCGACTGGCTCGCCGACCGGCTGCGGGAGTTCGTCGACCTCAACCCCGAGTTCGAGATCCCGGTGGAGCGGCTGGCCACGTGGCTGGCCCGGCTGGACGATGAGGCCGCCGAGGACGAGTGACGACAAACGCGGATGACTGACGGCCGCGCTTGACGTGGCGCTCACGCGATATATCGTGTCTTCTGACAGACGCGATATGTTGCGTCCTAGGCGTACCCGAGGAGGGGCCCATGAGCGGCACGTCGGAGCGGACCGTCACCGAACCCGAGAGGTTCGTCTTCACCGAGCAGGTGACCGCCCTGAACGTCAGGATCGTCAACGGCGCGGTCAACGTCGTCGGCATCGAGGAGGGTCCCTCCCGGGTCGAGGTGACCGAGATCGAGGGACCGCCGCTGAAGGTCCGGCTCGACGGATCCACCCTCACCGTGACCTATGACGACCTGCCGTGGAAGGGCCTGCTGAAGTGGTTCGACCGCAAAGGGTGGAAGCGCCACGCGGTGGTCTCGCTCGCGGTGCCGCAGCACACCAGGGTCGAGGTCGGGGTGGTCGGCGCGGGCGCGGTGATCTCCGGGATCTCCGGGGCCACCAGCGTCCAGGGCGTGGGCGGTGACACCACGCTGGTCGGCCTCACCGGTCCGGTACGGACCAACACCGTGGCCGGCAGCGTGGAGGCGCAGTCGGTCTCCGGCGATCTGAAGTTCAACACCGTCTCCGGCGACCTCACCGTGGTCGAGGGCAGCGGCTCCGAGGTCAGCGCCGACTCGGTGAGCGGCAACATGGTGCTCGACCTGGATCCCTCGGCCGACGCCCAGGTACGGCTGACCACCGTCTCGGGCGAGATCGCCATCCGCATCCCCGAGCCGGGCGACGCCGAGGTGGACGCGAGCACCGCCAGCGGCTACGTCTCCTGCGCCTTCGACGAACTGTCGGTCACCGGGTGGGGTCCGGGGAAGCTGGCGGCCAAGCGGATCAGCGGCCGGATCGGCGACGGACGCGCCCGGCTGAAGGCCACCACCGTGTCGGGGACGATCGCGCTGCTGCGCAGACCACCGCTCGACGGCATGGACGGCGTCGACGGCCCCCACGCCAGTGATGGTTCGGACAGTTCGAACCGTTCGGACAGCTCCACCGGCTCGAACGCTTCCGCCACGGCCCCGGACTCGTTGCGAAAGGACATCTGACATGGCGCCCGTCTTCGCCCACGGCCGGCTCCGGCTCTACCTGCTCAAGCTGCTCGACGAGTCACCCCGCCATGGCTACGAGGTGATCCGGCTTCTGGAGGAGCGCTTCCAGGGCCTCTACGCCCCCTCGGCCGGCACGGTCTATCCGCGGCTGGCCAAGCTGGAGAAGGAGGGACTGGTCACCCACTCCACCGAGGGCGGTCGCAAGGTCTACGCCCTCACCGACGCCGGCCGCGCCGAACTGGCCGACCGGGCGCAGGAGATCGCCGGACTTGAGGCGGAGATCCGCGAGTCGGTCTCCACCCTGGCCGCCGAGATCCGCGAGGACGTCCGGGGCGCCGCCGGCGATCTGCGCCGCGAGGTGCGGGCGGCCGCCCAGCAGGCCAGGAACCGGCCCGCCGGCCAGGGCTCGCCGCGGCAGGAGTGGTGGGAGCAGGCGTGGCGGGACAAGGAGGAGAGCCGCCGGGCCAAGGGGGAGGCCCGCGACGCCCGCCGGCAGGCCGAGGCGGAGCGGGACGCGGCGGACAGCGCCAGAGAGGACGTGCAGCGGATCGCCCGGCAGGTGCAGGAGCAGGTCCAGCGGTACGCCAAGAACGGCGACTGGCAGACCGGGCTGCGCGAGGGGCTGGCCGAACTCACCCGTGAACTGGGCCGGTTCGGCCAGCCGGCCGGCTCCGGCAAGCCGCCGGCGGCGGACGCGTACGCCAACGATGCCGCGGGTTCCGGTGCCGGTTCCGCTGCCGATGCCGCCACCGAAACCGCCACCGGTGCCGAAGCGGCCCCGGGTGAGCGCGCCGCGGCGGACGACGACACCCCGCCCTCGCAGGACCCGCTGCGCGACCTCGAACGCCTGCTTGACCGCTTCCGCGACGACATCCGCGACGCCGCCCGGGACCGGGGAGTCGACGACGGCCGGCTCCGCGAGGTGCGCCACCACCTCGCCACGGCCGCGACCCACATCGCGGCAGCCCTGCGCACCACCCCCACCAAGGAGAACGACCAGGCCTAGACCGCCCCGAGCCGCACGCCTGGGCCGGGGTTAGGCGGTCAGTACGATCTTGCCGAACACCTCGCCCGCGGCGAGGTGTTCGAACCCCTCACGGGCCCGGTCGAGCGGCAGCACCGAGTCGATCACCGGGCGTACCCCGGTCACCGCGCAGAAGTCGAGCAGGCCCGCCAACTCGTCCTTGGTGCCCATGGTGGAGCCGACGACCTTCAGTTCGAGGAAGAAGATCCGGTTCAGCTCGGTGGCCGGCGGGTTGGCGCCACTGGTGGCGCCGGAGATCACCAGAGTGCCGCCCGGCCGCAGCGACTTGAGGGAGTGGGACCAGGTGGCCGCCCCGACGGTCTCGATCACCGCGTCCACCCGCCGCGGCAGCCGGGCCCCCGGCTCGTACACCCCGTGCGCTCCCAGCCCGGCGGCCCGCTCACGTTTGGCCGCGTCCCGGCTGGTCGCGTAGACCCGCAGCCCGGCCGCCCGGGCCAGGACGATCGCCGCGGTCGCCACCCCGCCGCCGGCGCCCTGCACCAGCACCGAATCCCCGGGCCTGACCCCGGCGTTGGTGAAGAGCATCCGGTACGCGGTCAGCCACGCCGTCGGCAGACAGGCCGCCTCCTCGAACGACAGCTCCTTCGGCTTCGGCAGCACGTTCCAGGCCGGCACGGCCACCTGCTCCGCGAACGTCCCCTGATACCGCTCGGTGAGCAGCGATCGCCGCTCCCCCGGCGCCACCCCGTGTCCGGTCTCACCGATCACCGAGTGCACCACCACCTCGTTGCCGTCCTCGTCCACCCCGGCGGCGTCGCAGCCGAGGATCATCGGCAGCGCCTGCTCGCCGAGCCCGACGCCGCGCAGGGACCACAGGTCGTGGTGGTTGAGCGAGGCCGCCTTCACCGTGATCCGGGTCCACCCGGCCCGTTCCCGCGGCGCCGGCCGCTCCCCGGACTCCAGCCCCTTGAGCGGTTGCCCGGCATCGATGCGCGCTGCGTATACGGCAAACATGTGCCGACCTTACGAGCCGGGCCGCCGGTACGGAACAGCCGCGGCTGACGGAACGGCGTCCGCCGCCGGCCGCCGCCGAGGAACCGCCGAGGAGCGGCCGGGCAGGCGACGCGCCCCGACGACGGCCCGGTGCGCGGGAGCCGAAGCGGCGGAGACCGCCCCGCCGGCGCCCGGGCCGGCCCGCGAGGGGCTGCCCGGGGCGGCCGACGAGGCGGCGAGGGCGGTGCCGGCGGGGCGGCCGGCCTCAGCGCCGCGCGACCCCCTCCGCGCGGGCGGCGGCCGCCACCGCGGCGGCGACCGCGGGTGCGACCCGCTCGTCGAAGGGGGACGGGATCACGCACTGCGGGCTGAGTTCGCCGGCCACCACGGCCGCCAGCGCCTCGGCCGCCGCCAGCTTCATGCCCTCGGTGATGGCGGAGGCGCGGACCTGGAGGGCGCCGGCGAAGATGCCGGGGAAGGCGAGCACGTTGTTGATCTGGTTGGGGTAGTCGCTGCGGCCGGTGGCCACCACGGCGGCGTACTTGTGGGCCACGTCGGGGTGGATCTCCGGCGTGGGGTTGGCCATCGAGAAGATGAACGCGCCGGCCGCCATACTGGCCACCGCCGCTTCGGCCACCGAGCCGCCGGAGACGCCGATGAAGACGTCCGCGCCGGCCATCGCGTCCGCCAGCGAGCCGTCGAGCCCCGCCTTGTTCGTATACGAAACCAGCTCGCGCTTGATCGGATTGAGGTCGTCCCGGCCGGCGTGCACCACGCCCTTGCGGTCGGCGACGGCGACATCGCCGATACCCGCCTCCACCAGGAACCTGGCGATGGCGACACCGGCCGCGCCGGCCCCGGAGACGATCACCCGGAGGTCGCCGAGGCTCCGGCCGGTCAGCGTGCAGGCGTTGCGCAGCGCCGCCAGCGTGACCACGGCGGTGCCGTGCTGGTCGTCGTGGAAGACCGGGATGTCGAGCCGCTTCTTGAGCTGCTTCTCGATCTCGAAGCAGCGGGGGGCGGAGATGTCCTCCAGGTTGACGCCGCCGAAGGACGGCGCGAGCCGGACCACGGTCTCCACGATCTCGTCGACCTCGGTGCAGGCGAGCGCGATCGGCACCGCGTCCACCCCGGCGAACTGCTTGAAGAGGATCGCCTTTCCCTCCATCACCGGCAGCGACGCCTCGGGCCCGATGTCGCCGAGGCCGAGCACCGCGGTGCCGTCGGTGACGACCGCGACCACTTGTGACTTCCAGGTGTACTCGTGCACGAGTTCGGGATGCTCGGCGATGGCCGTGCACACCTCGGCGACCCCGGGTGTGTAGGCGAGCGACAGATCGCCGGCGTCGCGGACCGGGACGGTGGAGGCGATCTCCATCTTCCCGCCGAGGTGCAGGGCGAAGACGGGTTCGGCGGAACGTCCGTCAGGACCTTCGACCGAACCTTCGACCGGAGGTACCCCGCTGTCCGTACCGGTGTCCGCATCCGCACCGGTATGCGGATTGACGATCTCCGTAGCCACAGTTGACCCCTTTGTCGAGCTTTGTCGGAATGTTGAGGGTGATGACTCCTCCCGGTCAACGAGAGGAGGTGGGCTCGGTATCCATACCGCCAAAAAGGAGTGTGCATGGCGAATCGGACACCAGACGCGCCGCACGCGCGCCGTGCCCCGGATGAGGGGAGGGAAAAGGCCTGACCGGGCGCTGATCTGACGCTGCCCGGACGCCGACCGGACGCTGCCCGGAAAGCTGTTTCCGCTGAGGCCTGCCCAGCGGATCGGCATGGCCCCATCGCGGTCCGGCCTTGGTGTGCCGACCCGATGAGCGCCAGGGGATCGCCCGTTATCCGATTTTGACACAACGGGCACCCTGCCTGGGGCTGTCCAGATGGCAAGATGCACGGATCACACAGGGTTGCGGTACTCGATGGCGTGTGCCCCCACCGCCCTGGACGAAGAACCCGTCTCGCAGGAGGACACAGCGATGACCGCACCTACCACCAGGCACCCGGCCGCCTTGTCACGTCTCACCGCGGTCGCCGCCATCGCGGTCGCCGGCACGCTGGTGCTCACCGGGTGTGGCGATCAGACGAAGAAAGATGATTCGTCCACTGCCGCCTCCCCGTCCGGCACCGCGGGCACGTCGGCCCCGGCCGGCACCGGCGGCGCGCCGCTCTTCGCCAAGCTGCCGAAGAAGTACCAGGACGCCGGGGTGATCAAGGTCGGCACCGACGCCTCGTACGCCCCGATGGAGCAGACCGAGAACGGCAAGATCGTCGGTATCGACCCCGACCTCGGCGACGCGCTCTCCCAGCAGCTCGGGGTGAAGTTCCAGTTCGGCAACGGAACCTTCGACGGCCTGATCACCTCGCTCTACACCGGCCGGGTCGACATCGTGATGTCCGCGATGAGCGACACCAGGGCCCGGCAGCAGGGCCTGAACGACAGCGGCAAGAAGACCGGCAAGGGCGTCGACTTCGTCGACTACTACACCTCCGGCTCGTCGCTGCTGGTCAAGAAGGGCAACCCGAAGGGCATCAAGACACTCGCGGACGTCTGCGGCCAGACCGTCGCGGTCCAGCGCGGCACCATCTACGAGGACGCGTTCAAGAAGCAGAAGACCGCGTGCGGCTCCAAGGGCCTGAAGGTCCAGTCCTTCGACACCGACTCGGAGGCGCAGACCCGGGTCAAGGCCGGCGGCGCGGTCGCCGACCTCAATGACACGCCGGTGGCCGCGTACATCGCGCAGAAGTCCGGCAACGGCAACGACTTCGAGGTGGCCGGGCCGCCGGCCGACGCGGGACCGTTCGGTATCGCCCTGGACAAGGACAACGCCCAGTTGCGGGACGCGCTGAAGGCGGCGCTCGACGCGATCATCGCCGACGGCAGCTACGCCAAGGTGCTCCAGAAGTGGAACGCCTCCAGCGGCGCCATCCAGCAGGCCGCGATCAACGGCGGCTCGTGACGTGACCGACGCCGAATCCGGGCCGGAGCCGACCGGCACACCGGCCGGTCCGCCGGCCGACACGACCGTGGCGGACAGCGCGCCGGCCGACGCGCCCCACGGCGGGCCGGCCGACCCGCCGACCCCGCCCGTACCGGCCCCGTCGATCCCGCCGGCGGCCAGTCCGTACGAGGCCATCCGCGCCGTCCCGGTCCGCCACTACGGCCGCTGGGTGGCGGCCGTGGTGGTGGTCGCCGTGCTGGTGTGGCTGGTCTACGCCTTCTCGCAGGGCGACGTCATCTGGAACACGGTCGGCAACGAGCTCTTCGCCCACACCGTGCTCACCGGTGTCTGGCACACGGTGCTGATCTCGGTGGTGTCGATGGCGCTCGGGCTGGTGCTCGGGGTGCTCTTCGCGGTCATGCGGCTGTCGAAGAACCCGGTCACCGGCGCCGTCGCCTGGCTCTACATCTGGTTCTTCCGCGGCACCCCGGTGTACGTACAGCTCCTGATGTGGTTCAACCTCTCGTTGATCTTCCCGGTGATCAACCTGATGCCGCTGTACAAGAACAACACCGTCGACCTCATGACGCCCTTCCTCGTCGCGCTGCTCGGCCTCGGTCTCAACGAGGGCGCGTACATGGCGGAGATCGTCCGGGCCGGCATCCAGTCGGTGGACGAGGGGCAGACCGAGGCGGCGCACGCGCTCGGCATGACGGGTGCCAGGACCATGCGCCGGATCGTCCTGCCGCAGGCGATGCGGGTGATCATCCCGCCGACCGGCAACGAGTTCATCAACATGCTCAAGACGTCCTCGCTGGTCTCCGCCGTGCAGTACGCGGAGCTGCTGCGGGCCGCCTCCGACATCGGCAGCTCCACCACCGCGATCATGGAGATGTTCTTCGTCGCGGCGATCTGGTACCTGGTGCTGACCAGCGTCTTCAGCGTCGGCCAGTTCTACCTGGAGCGGCGTTACGCCCGGGGTTCGCTGCGCACCCTGCCGCTGACCCCCTGGCAGAAGGTCACGGCGAACCTCTCCAGCCTGCGCCGACCGAAGGTGGCGGTCCGATGACCAGTCCGACGAGCAGCCCGCTGAGCAGCGCCAGGGACGACGGCCGGCCGATGGTGAAGGCGGAGGGCGTGCACAAGTCCTTCGGGGCCGCGCACATCCTCAAGGGCATCGATCTGGAGGTGGCCCCCCGGGAGGTGTTCTGCCTCATCGGCCCGTCCGGTTCCGGCAAGTCGACCTTCCTGCGGTGCGTCAACCATCTGGAGCAGATCAACGCCGGCCGGCTGTGGGTGGACGGCGAGCTGATCGGCTACCGGCAGCGCGGCGACCGGCTGCACGAGCTGAAGGACCGCGAGGTCGCCGCCAAGCGCCGTGACATCGGCATGGTCTTCCAGCGCTTCAACCTCTTCCCGCACATGACCGCGGTGGAGAACGTGATGGAGGGCCCGGTCCAGGTCAAGCGGGAGAGCAAGGCGGTGGCGCGGGAGCGCGCCACCCGGCTGCTCGACCGGGTCGGCCTGGCCGACAAGGCCGGCAGCTACCCGGCGCAGCTCTCCGGCGGCCAGCAGCAGCGGGTGGCGATCGCCCGGGCGCTGGCCATGGAGCCCAAGCTGATGCTCTTCGACGAGCCGACCTCGGCGCTCGACCCCGAGCTGGTCGGCGAGGTGCTCGACGTGATGCGCGGGCTCGCCGAGGAGGGCATGACCATGATCGTGGTGACCCACGAGATGGGCTTCGCCCGTGAGGTGGGCGACGCGCTGGTCTTCATGGACGACGGTGTGGTGATCGAGTCCGGCCATCCGCGTGATGTGCTGACCAACCCGCGGCACGAGCGCACCAAGTCCTTCCTGTCGAAGGTGCTGTGACCGACCGCGCCGGCATGGGGGGTACGGGCCCGGCCGCGGCCGGGCCCGTACCCCCCGTCCGGCTCTCTCACGTAATACGCTGGCAGCACGGTCGGTCATTACCGAGACCGGACCGCATCCGATAAGGACCCCACGTTGGAACTGGCCTATTACGCGGACTACGCCGTGCGCCTCGTCAACACCGAGGAGCCGCTGCGCGGGACCGACACGCTGACCTCGGTCGACGCGGTACGGGAACTGTTCCAGACCGGCAGTCCGGCCGGCGGCCGGGCGGTGGACGCCGACGTACCGCGGCTGCGCGGGGTGCGGACCCGGCTGCGCGGGATCTTCGAGTCGGCCGACGAGGGGGACGAGGTCCGGGCGGTCGACCTGCTCAACCAACTGCTGCTCGAATACCCGGTCAGCCCGCAGATCTCCGGGCACAACTTCCTCGACGAGGACACCGGCCGGCCCAACTGGCACCTGCACCTCGCCGAGCAGGCGGCGAACGCCGGGGCGAACTTCGCGGCGAGCGCCTGCATGGGCCTGGCCGTACAGCTCACCGCGCTGGGCGTGGACCGGCTCGGCATCTGCGAGGCCACCCCGTGCCGGAACGCCTATGTCGACACATCGACAAACCGGTCACGGCGTTACTGTTCCGACCGCTGCGCCACCCGAGCCAACGTGGCGGCCTACCGGGCCCGCAAGCGCTTGGAGAACGAGCGGTCGGCGCGCAGCGGCCGCACACAGGAGGCCGCCCACGCGGCCCAGGAGCCGGCGCCGGCCACCGAGCGCTGAATCTCCCGGGGCGGCCGGAACCTGGCCCGCGCCCGGGCCAGCACCAGCTCGTCGGGCACCGTGCCGAACTCCCGGCTGTCGTTCTCCACGAACGCGTTGTCACCCATCACCCACCAGCCGCCCGCCCGCCGCTCCACGGCGCGCTTGACGATCAGCAGGTCCTGTTGCAGCGGATGCCGGAGCACCACCACATCCCCTTCGCGTACCAGCTCGGCGCCGCTGCTGACCTTCTGGATCAGCAGCCAGTCCCCGTTCAGCAGCGTGGGCGCCATCGATGGACCAGTGACCTCGACCAGTTGCCATGACAGCTTGGCCCCCTGCTCCCGCATCCTCCGCCTCCTGGTTCGTTCCTCCACCGCCCCAAGGGTGACACCAGACTTTTGCCCTGAGCCACCTGGGGCACCCGAGAAAACGAGTCCTCCAGGGAGTAATGTCCCACCTGAAAGACGATCACGAGGAAGGACGGCCATGTTCACTCGCCTGTTCGCGCCCAAGGTCAAGGTCAGTGCCCACTGCGACCTCCCCTGCGGCGTCTACGACCCGGCCCAGGCCCGCATCGAGGCCGAGTCCGTCAAGGCGGTCCAGGAGAAGTACCAGGCCAACGAAGACGCTGACTTCCGCACGCGCGCCATCATCATCAAGGAGCAGCGTGCCGAGCTCGCCAAGCACCACGTCTCGGTGCTCTGGAGCGACTACTTCAAGGCCCCGCACTTCGAGAAGTACCCCGAGCTCCACCAGCTCGTGAACGACACGCTGAAGGCCCTCAGCGCCGCCAAGGCCTCCAACGACCCGGCGACCGGCCAGAAGGCGCTCGACCTGATCGCCCAGATCGACAAGATCTTCTGGGAGACCAAGAAGGCCTGACCCGGTCTGAAACCACCAGGCTCACCGTGCGCCCGGCCCGTCCTCCCGACGGGCCGGGCGCACGTGTGTTCGATACCCTTTTCGGATGACCCCCGGCCGATAACCCCCGCAAGCGCCGCTGAGTGCGCTATGGCCCGTCGTGTGGATCTCCGCGGCGAATTTCCGGCTCCCCCGACGCCGATGGCAAAAAGTTCCAGGATTTACGTCCCAGAGGTTGCTTACTGCCATGCCCGCTCGCAAAGCTGCCGGACAGCACTTCCGCCCCACATCAGCAACGCGAGGAGCCTGGATGCACCGCCCCCTCAGACAGCCCACCCGTCGCAGGGCGTTGACGCTGGCCGCCGCCCTCTCCCTGCTCGCCGGACTCTCCGTCAGCGCCGTGTCCACGACGGCCGGCGCCGCCGACCCGCTCACCGGCCGGCAGGGTGAATTCATCGCGGCGGCCAAGGAGTTCGGCGTACCGCTGCCGGTGCTCGAAGCGGTGTCGTACAACGAGTCGCGCTGGGAGGCGCACGCCGGGCAGGAGAACGCCCAGGCGGGCTACGGCCCGATGAACCTCACCGACCTGACGACCAAGGAGCTGGACGCGGACGGACTGACCACCCAGTCTCCGCGCTACGCCGACCTCCTCGTCGCCCCCGCCGAGCACACCGCGGCCGCCGCCGCCCGGTTGCTCGGCGCCGACACCGCGAGCGTGACCTCCGACGAGACCCAGAACATCCGCGGCGGCGCGGCCCTCCTCGCCTCGTACGCCAAGGGTTACAGCCACGGCCGGCTGCCGAGGACCGTCGACGGCTGGTACGCGGCGGCGGCCCGCTACAGCCAGGCCACCGAGGACAAGGTGGCGCAGGTCTTCGCCGACGAGGTGTGGCAGACCATCGGCGCCGGCGCCGCCCGCACCACCCAGGACGGCCAGCGGATCACCCTGGCGCCCGTGCCGCATCTGCGCCCCCGGCGCGGCGATGTCCGCAAGCTGGGCCTGAAGGAGGTCACCCCGCCCAAGAGCAGTACACCGGCGGAGTGCCCCAGGTCGCTGGCCTGTGACGTCATCCCGGCCGCCTACACCCTGCTCGACCCGGCCAACCTGGCGGACTACGGCAGCCACGACCTCGCCGACCGCCCCAACGACCTGAAGATCCGCTACATCACGCTGCACAGCACCGACGAGACCTACGACGGCACCCTCGACCTCTTCCGCGACCCGACCTACGCGGCCGGCGCGCACTACGTCGTCCGCTCGCAGGACGGCCAGGTCACCCAGATGATCCCGACCAAGGACATCGCCTGGGACAGCGCCAACCGCTCCTTCTACCAGCACTCCATCGGCATCGAGCAGGAGGCGTGGGCCACCCACGGCGCCACCTGGTTCAGCGAGCCGCTCTACCGCTCGACCGCCGCGCTGGTGAAGTACCTGGCCGCCGAGTACGGGATCCCGCTGGACCGCGCGCACATCCTCGGCCACGACAACGTGCCGGGCAGCAGCGAGAGCGGCGTCGCCACCCAGCACTGGGACCCGGGACCCGGCTGGGACTGGGAGCACTTCTTCGACCTGCTGGGCGCCCCGATCCACGCGACCGCAGCCAAGGGCGGCGACGTCGTCGCGATCAAGCCGGGCTTCGCGCGGAACGAGCAGACCACCACCTACTGCGACGACGTCCAGGGCTACAAGCGGTTCCCCGGCCCTTATCAGAGCTTCGACTGCCCGGTGACCTCCACCGACGCCCCGTCGAGCTTCGTCCCGCTCCGCACCGCCCCCAGCGCCGACGCGCCGCTGCTCGCCGACCCGTATCTGCATCCGACCGGGCCCGGCACCAGCGCCATGAACGACTGGGGCGACAAGGCGCCGACCGGTGAGCAGTACGTGGTCGCGGACCGCGTACCCGGCTGGACCGCGATCTGGTTCGGCGGCCAGGAAGCCTGGCTCCAGGACTCGCCCCGGCACCCGGCGACCGTCCCGGTGAAGGCGTCCCGGATCGTTCCGAAGCCGGGCCGCACCTCGGTCCCGATCTACACCACGGCCTACCCGGAGGCCTCCGTCTACCCGGCGGACTTCATCGCCTTCGAGGGCACCGTCCCCCGCCCCCAACTGGCCCGCGCCAAATACACCCTCCCGGCCGGCCAGTCCTACGTCGCCGACGGCCCCGCGGTGAACACCGACTCCTACTTCGCCATCTACTACGACGGCTCCGCCCCTTACGACCAGCACGACTTCGTCGGCCAGACCAAGGTGTACGAGATCACCTACAACCACCGCATGGCCTTCGTCAACGCGGCGGACGTGGACGTGATCCCAGCCCCCTAGGCCGTGTCTCAGCTCAGGCCCGCTGTGGCTGAGCGCGCCGTTCCTCGCGCCCCCTTGGGCGCGGCCCAGACCTCCCTTGGCGGTAGGCGGTGCCCTCTAGGGGCGCGAGGAACGGCGCGGCAAGGCACGGCGCACCGGCACGAACCACCGCACCGCAGCAACAACCTCACCCCGCCCGGTCAC
This sequence comes from Streptomyces sp. NBC_01190, assembly GCF_045039895.1. NCBI lineage: Bacteria > Bacillati > Actinomycetota > Actinomycetes > Kitasatosporales > Streptomycetaceae > Streptomyces > Streptomyces sp. NBC_01190. Next base: position 5,581,290 of record NZ_CP108580.1, on the reverse strand, counting down.
CCTCAAGTGCGGAGTGGGTGACCCGCAGCGCCCGGCTCGACCGCTCATACGTCCGCTGCGCCACACACACGAACAGACAGTCCACCACCACCAACTGACTGATCCGACTCGCCATCGCCCCCGGCCGGAACGTCGTCTCCCGCCCCGCCGACACCAGCACGAAATCCGCCAGCCGCGCCGCCGTCGACTGCGGATGATTGGTGATCACCACCGTCGTCGTCCCCTGCGCCGACGCCCGCCGCAGCGGTTCGAGCACATCGCGGCTCTCCCCCGAATGCGACACCGCGAGGAACACGTCACCGGGCCCCAGCAGCACCGCACTGGTCAGCGCCGACTGCGAGTCGCCGTGCGCGTGGCACGGCCGTCCGATCCTGGCCAGCTTCTGCTGAAGGTCCTGGGCGACCAGCCCGGACGCGCCGACCCCGGCGATGTGGAGCTGCCCGCCGCCGCAGACCGCGGCCACCGCCCCGGTCAACTGGGCCGGATCGAGCTGCGTCGCGGTCTCCCGGACCGCCTGCGACTCCGTGTGCACCAGCTTGGCGATCACCTCGGCCGCGGAGTCCTCCGGGGTGATGCCGGAGGTGAGGGTGGACCGCGGTGCCTGCCGCGCGGCCGACGCGGCCAGCGCGAGACGCAGCTCCGGATAGCCGGCGAAACCCAGCGCCCGCGCGGTCCGCACGATGGACGACTCACTCGTGCCGGCCAGCGCGCTCAGCTCGGTGATGGTGCTGCGGGCCACCCTTGCCGGGTCCTCCACGATCAGCGAGGCGATCCGGGCGGCGGCCGGTGTGAGCGACGGCAGCAGTCCGCGCACGGTCGCGATGAGCGCGTCACCGTCACCGGCCGGGCCCGCACCCGCACTCCCTGGTCCGGGCCCTTCGGGCACCGGGATGTTTTCCTGCACGGAAGCAGGATGCACCGTACGTCCGAGGGTTGCGACCGCGATCACCGCGGCGCCTCTTCCCCCGTCGGCCGCCTCGGAACCAGCACCGCCGTCACACGTCCGGGTGACGTTCAGCGAGCCGTCCGGGGCGAGAATGGCGGGGTGAGCACGACCCGGCCCTCCGCCGACCCACCGCCCGCCGCCTCGCCACCAACCGCCCCACCGCCCGCCCCCGACGCGCCCCGGCTCGATCTGCGGCTGCCCTCCCCCTTGGAGTCCGTGGTCGACGAGCGGCTGGCCCGGCACGGCGTGCGGCTGCTGCTGAAGCGGGACGACCTGATCCACCCCGAGCTGACCGGGAACAAGTACCGCAAGCTGCGGCTGAACCTGGCGGCGGCCGCGGCGGGCGGCCACGGCACGCTGCTGACCTTCGGCGGCGCGTGGTCGAACCATCTGCGCGCGACGGCCGCGGCCGGCCGGCTCTTCGGTTTCCGTACCGTCGGGGTGGTGCGCGGCGAGGAGTTGGCGGCCCGGCCGCTCAACGCCTCGCTGGCCCGGGCCGCCGCCGACGGGATGCGGCTGGATTTCGTCGACCGGGCGACGTACCGGCGCTCGGCGGAACCCGCGGTCGTGGCCGGGCTGCTGGCGCGGCACGGGCCCGCCTACGTCCTGCCGGAGGGCGGCTCCAACGCGCTGGCGGCGACCGGCTGCGCCGATCTGGGCCGGGAGATCGGGGACGCGGCCGATGTGGTCGCGGTGGCCTGCGGTACCGGCGGCACCCTCGCCGGACTGGCGGCCGGACTGCCCGACGCCGCCGAGGCGATCGGCTTCGCGGTGCTGCGCGGCGACTTCCTCACCGAGGAGGTAGGGCGGCTCCAGCGGGCGGCCTTCGGCCGGCCGCTGGGACGCTGGCGGGTCGAGACCCGCTTCCACCACGGCGGCTACGCCCGCCGGACGCCCGCCCTCGACGCCTTCGCCGCCGACTTCACCGCACGCCACGGCCTCGCCCCCGACCTCGTCTACGTGGCCAAGATGCTGCACGGCGTCGTCACCCTCGCCGAGGAGGGCGCCTTCCCGCCCGGCACCCGCGTGGCGGCCGTCGTCACGGGCTGAGCGGGCGCCGGGCGCCGCTGTCACACACCGCGCCGAACACCCGTAACCTGGGGGTGTGATCCGTAACCGGGCGGATGTGGCTGCCACTTGGAGCCGGGAACCCGGGATCAGCGCCCACGTTCCGTGGTCGTTTCTTTACCTTGCGTGACAAGACCGGCGACGTAGGTGCTCCGTCCGGGCGACATCGGCGGACGGATCGCGATAGCGTCACTGCGAACCAGAGCAATCACTGTGTGCCACCTTGGAGGTGAGGGTGTCCCAGATCGCAGGCGAGCCCGGGTCGAAGGACTTCGTCGAGGTCCGGCTGCCCGCTGCGGGGGCGTATCTGTCGGTGCTGCGGACGGCCACGGCCGGACTCGCGGCCCGGCTGGACTTCACCCTCGACGAGATCGAGGATCTGCGGATCGCGGTGGACGAGGCGTGCGCGATCCTGTTGCAGCAGGCCGTCCCCGGTTCCGTGCTGAGCTGTGTGTTCCGGCTGGTCGGTGACTCCCTGTGGGTGACCGTCTCGGCGCCGACCACCGACGGCCGGGCGCCGGAGCGCGACACCTTCGCGTGGACGGTGCTCTCGGCGCTGGCCGGCGAGGTGGACTCCACCGTCGCCGAGGACCGGACGGTGAGCATCAGCCTGCACAAGAAGCGCGGCGCCGGGCCAGGGCTGTCGTGAGGCCCCGGTGGTGACGCCGGCGGAGACCCCCGGCCCACCCGCCGAGCACGGTGGGCCCGCGGTACGCGGACGGGCCGGCGTGCCCGCCCAGCAGCCGGACCCGACCGGGCGGGGACCGGCCGGCGGACGGTACGCGGCCAGGCCGCACCCCGAAGCCGGGGATGCCGCCGGGAGCGGTGCACAGGCCCGTGGCGGGGCCCGGACGGAAGCGATGGACGCGGCGGAGCAGGCGGACCCGATGGATCAGCACGAGGACCTGGCGCGGGCGGCGGGACACGAGCACGCCGCGGCGCCGGAGGCCCGGGAGGACCGGGAGACCCGGGAAACCCCGGCGGCGGACACACCGGCCGGGCGGTCGGCGACCGGCGGGAGCACCCGGCCGGCGGAACCGGTCCGGAGCGCCGAGGGCGCCGAGGAGTCAGAGACCGCGGCGGCGGCCCTGACGGCCAAGGAGGCCGCCGAGGCGCTCGAGGCGGCGGGGGCCGCCGGGGGTGCCGAGGCCGCGGCGGAGTTCGACACCCTGGAGCGGCCGGATCCGCATGACCGGTCCGGCGCCCGCGCGCTCTTCGTGGAGCTGGGCAAGCTGCCCGACGGCTCGCCGGAGCGGGCCGAACTGCGCAACCAGTTGGTGCGGATGCACCTGCCACTGGTCGAGCACCTGGCCCGCCGGTTCCGCAACCGCGGCGAGCCGCTCGACGACCTCACCCAGGTCGCCACCATCGGTCTGATCAAGTCCGTGGACCGCTTCGACGTCGAGCGCGGGGTGGAGTTCTCCACGTACGCGACTCCGACGGTGGTCGGTGAGATCAAACGTCACTTCAGGGACAAGGGCTGGGCGGTACGGGTGCCGCGCCGCCTCCAGGAGCTGCGGCTGGCGCTCACCACGGCCACCGGGGAGCTGTCCCAGCGGCACGGCCGCGCCCCGACCGTGCACGAGCTGGCCGAGCATCTGAAGATCTCGGAGGAGGAGGTGCTGGAGGGCCTGGAGTCCGCCAACGCCTACAGCACGCTCTCCCTGGACGTCCCGGACAACGACGACGAGTCGCCGGCCGTGGCGGACACCCTGGGCTCGGAGGACGAGGCCCTGGAGGGCGTCGAGTACCGGGAGTCGCTCAAACCGCTGCTCGAACAGCTGCCGCCCCGTGAGAAGACGATTCTGCTGCTGCGGTTCTTCGGCAACATGACCCAGTCGCAGATCGCCCAGGAGGTCGGCATCTCGCAGATGCACGTCTCCCGGCTGCTGGCCCGCACGCTGGCGCAGCTACGGGACAAGCTGCTCATCGAGGAGTAGCGGGGAGTAGCCGAGCGACCGGGCAGCGACCGGCAGCGACCGGAACTGAGCGGCAGCACCAGCAGGGGCCGGCAGCGACCGGCAAGAGGCGCGGGAGGGGCACCCCACGAGGCTCGTGGGGTGCCCTTACGGGTTCGCGGTGCGGTTGATGCCGAGCGCGTCGGTGGTGGCGGGGTGCACCAGAAGGACCAGGCCGGCCAGGGCGAGCACCCCGAGCACCCCGCCGGCCGCGACCGCCGCGCCGTCGCTGTGCAGCATCGTCCAGGCGACCGGCAGCGACAGGAGCTGCATGATCAGGGCGGGCCCCCGGCTCCAGCGGCGCGCCCGGCGCAGCCCGTAGGCGGCGGTGAGCGGCAGCGCGGCGAGCACCAGGACCAGCAGCCCGGCGAGCACCGCGTGGTCGTCGCCGGTGAAGAACATGGTGACCCCCCAGACGACCACCGCGAGCCCTTCGAGCGCCGCCACGGCGGCGGCCAGCGTCAACCGCAGCGGCGGCGGCCCGGCGGGCGCCACGGGCGGCCCGGCGGGGCTCCCGGCGGTCGTCCGGGCGGCGGGCGCGCGGGTCGGTCCGCCGGGGGCGGCGGGGCGGCGTTCAGGGGTCTGGCTCACACCGCTCAGCGTAGCCGGGTGCGAAAACACGTAGGTAGGCTGTCGACCATGCGTGCACTCCTCGTGGTCAATCCCGCCGCCACCACCACAAGCGCGCGCGTCCGCGATGTGATCGGCACCGCGCTCGCCAGCGATCTCAAGCTGGAGGTGGCGACCACCGAGTACCGCGGACACGCCCGTGACCTGGCCCGACGGGCGGCGGAGGGCGGCGAGATCGAGCTGGTGGTGTCGCTCGGCGGCGACGGCACGGTCAACGAGATCGTCAACGGCCTGCTGCACCACGGCCCGGACCCGGCGGCGCTGCCGAAACTGGCCGTGGTGCCCGGCGGTTCCACCAATGTCTTCGCCCGGGCCCTCGGGCTGCCCAACGACGCCGTGGAGGCCACCGGCGCCCTGCTGGACGCGCTGCGGGCCGGCTCGTCGAAGACGGTGGGCCTGGGCCTGGTCAGCGGCACTCCGGGAACCGAGGACGAGGGCGTGCCGGCCCGCTGGTTCACCTTCTGCGCGGGTCTGGGGTTCGACGCCGGCGTCATCGGACGGGTCGAGCAGCAGCGGGAGTTGGGCAAACGCTCGACACCGGCGCTCTATTTCCGCCAGGTGGCCCGGCAGTTCGTCGCCGACCCGCACCGCAGACACGGCACGATCACGGTCCGACAGCCCGGCGAGGAGCCTTTGTCGGAGGTCATGACGGCGATAGTGTGCAATACATCGCCATGGACGTATATCGGCAATCGGCCGGTGTACGCCTCTCCCGAGGCGTCCTTCGACACCGCGCTCGACCTGCTGGGTATCACCAGGATGTCCCCGTTGTCCGGGGCGCGTTACGCGGCGCAGTTGCTCCGTTCCACGCCGGAGCGGGGACCGCGTGGAAAGTACGCCGTCTCGCTGCACGATCTGACGGACTTCACCTTGCAATCGCAGGCACCGCTGCCCTTCCAGGTGGACGGTGACCACCTGGGACTGCGAACGAGTGCGACCTTCACAGGCGTACGCCATGCACTGCGTGTGATTGTGTAAGTGGAAGAGCCTAAAGTCCTTTTACTCGAACGTTTAGACTGCCCTGCACCCCATGGAAGTACGGCTGTGACCGATGCGACACCGAGGAATCAAAAAAAACTTTCCGGAAGGGGTTGTATCTCCAGCCGAGGTTTGCGAGTCTCTAGGTGGCGATCGGGACGGCCGGACAAACGGCCCCATGAGAGCCCGGATCTTCTTCCACACTCCAGCGGGACAGCACCAGCAAAGGCTGGGTGGCGTCCCGTTCGCTGTGCGGGGATTCGTGAAAGCGTTCACATTCACAAGCAACGTGCTTGTCACACTAGGAGTTGGAGCAGCCATGGACTGGCGTCACCGCGCCGTTTGCCGCGAGGAAGACCCCGAGCTCTTCTTCCCCATCGGCAACACCGGTCCTGCGCTGCTGCAGATCGAGGAAGCCAAGGCCGTCTGCCGCCGCTGCCCCGTCATGGACCAGTGCCTTCAGTGGGCGCTGGAGAGCGGCCAGGACGCCGGTGTCTGGGGTGGCCTCAGCGAGGACGAGCGCCGCGCAATGAAGCGCCGCGCCGCTCGCAACCGGGCCCGCAACGCCACAGCCTGATCAACAGTCTTCCCCCCGAGCCGCAGCGCGCAGCACCTGCCACATACGCGCAGCATCGAGAAGAGCCCCCCGTATCGGACACGGTACGGGGGGCTCTTCCCTGTTCATGCGACTTTATGGCCGGCGACCACCGGGCGGCCCGGCCGTAGGGTGACCGCTGGGCTGACCGCAGGCGCAACGGTCAAGCATCCAGCGGGAGTTCGAGGATCACCCGGGTGCCGGTGCCGGGCGCCGGCAGCATGTCGAAGGTGCCGCCGAGTTCGCCCACCACCAGGGTGCGGACGATCTGGAGGCCGAGATTGCCGGCCTGTTGGGCGTCGAAGCCGGCCGGCAGCCCGCGGCCGTCGTCCTGCACGGCGATGGTGATCCGATCGCGGCCGCGGCTGACCGCGACCTCCACCGTGCCGCTGTCGGTGGGACCGAAGCCGTGCTCCAGCGCGTTCTGCAGGAGTTCGGTGAGCACCATGGCGAGCGGGGTGGCGATCTCCGCGGTGAGGATGCCGAACTTGCCGGTGCGCCGCGGACTCACCCGGCCGGGTGAGATCTCCGCGATCATCGCCAGCACCCGGTCGGCGATCTCGTCGAACTCCACCCGTTCGTCGAGGGTTTGCGAGAGCGTCTCGTGCACGATGGCGATCGAGCCGACCCGGCGAACGGCCTCGTCCAGCGCCTCCCTGGCCGCCTCCGAGTCCATCCGCCGGGCCTGGAGCCGCAGCAGCGCCGCCACCGTCTGGAGGTTGTTCTTCACCCGGTGGTGGATCTCCCGGATGGTGGCGTCCTTGGTGATCAGTTCCCGCTCGCGCCGCCGCAGTTCGGTGACGTCACGGAGCAGCACCAGTGAACCGACGTGGACGCCCTTGGGTTTCAGCGGGATCGACCGGAGCTGGATGACGCCGTCGCCGCCCTCGACCTCGAACTCCCGCGGCGCCCAGCCGCTGGCCAGCTTGACCATGGCCTCGTCCACCGGGCCGCGCTCCGGGGCGAGTTCGGCGGTGGCCCGGCCGAGGTGGTGGCCGACCAGGTCGGCGGCGAGCCCGAGGCGGTGGTAGGCGGACAGCGCGTTGGGGCTCGCGTACTGGACCAGTCCCTCGGCGTCCAGCCGGATCAGCCCGTCGCCGGCCCGCGGCGAGGCGTCCATGTCCACCTGTTCGGCCGGAAAGGGGAAGGAACCGGCCGCGATCATCTGGGCCAGGTCGGATGCGCTCTGGAGGTACGTCAGTTCGAGCCGGCTGGGGGTGCGGACGGTGAGCAGGTTGGTGTTGCGGGCGATCACCCCGAGCACCCGGCCGTCGCGGCGGACCGGGATGGACTCGACCCGGACCGGCACCTCCTCGCGCCATTCGGGGTCGCCCTCGCGGACGATCCGGCCCTCGTCGAGCGCCGCGTCGAGCAGCGGACGCCGGCCGCGGGGCACGAGGTGGCCCACCATGTCGTCCTGGTAGGAGGTGGGGCCGGTGTTGGGCCGCATCTGGGCCACCGAGACGTAGCGGGAGCCGTCGCGGGTCGGCACCCACAGCACCAGGTCGGCGAAGGACAGGTCGGAGAGCAGCTGCCACTCCGAGACGAGCAGATGCAGCCATTCGAGGTCGGAGTCGTCGAGGGCCGTGTGCTCGCGGACGAGGTCGTTCATGGAGGGCACACCTGGGAGCGTACCGTCCGGGCCGAGCCGGGCCGGTTCGGGCCGGTCGGCGTTCGGCCGCGCACCGCAGCGGGAATCCACCGTCGGAATCGACGGCCGCACCATGGACAAGCCTCAGTGGTCTAGTCCACAATGACTGCGGTGGACCTCCGCACTCCCCGCACAGGAGGGCGGATCGAGGCCCAGGCGTTCTCTGCCCTGACTACGCCGACGGCCTCTTCCGGTCGGCCCTATCGGACCCGTGGGGAACCGCACACCCCATCGGTCACGGCGCCGACGGCAGCTCCGGGCTGCGGTGCTGGAGAGGCTGAGGGTCCTCTCCCGGCACCGCGGCCCGAAGTGTTTTCCGGGCCCGTCTTTCCGGCCCGATTCTTCCGCGCCGGTTTGCGGCGCCAGTTTTCCGCGCCACTCTTCCGGGCCTATTTCTCCGGGCCACCGCACAGGTATCCCGTGGTGTCCCGGCCGGATCACTTGGCCAGCAGCCGGGGGGCGTCCGGGTCCTGGCCGCGGGCGATGGAGACCTCGAAGGCGAGCTGCTGGAGCGGCAGGATCTGGAGGACCGGCTGGAGCGACTCCGGCACCCCGTGGGTGGGCAGGGCGAAGCCGTTGGCCGCCGCGGCGACCTGCTTGTCCGGGCCGATCACCACCAGGTCCGCGCCGCGCCCGCGCAGCCGGTCGAGCACCGGCTGGAGCGCGTGCCCGCCGGTACCGTCGCTGACGATCGCGATGACCGGCGAGATGTTGTCGACCATGGCCAGCGGCCCGTGCAGCAGATCCGCCCCCGAGTAGGCCAGCGCCGGGATGTAGCTGGTCTCCATCAGCTTCAGCGCGCCTTCCTTCGCGGTCGGGTAGCCGTAGCCGCGTGAGGTGATCACCATCCGTTCGGCGAACCGGTACCGGCCGGCCAGCACCCGTACCTCCTCGGCGCGGCCGAGCACCTGGTCGGCGAGGTCCGGCAGTACGAGGGCGGCCGACACGTCGGCGTCGTGCATCCCCCGTACCAGCAGATAGAGCGCGAGCAGCTCGGCGGTGTACGTCTTGGTGGCCGGCAGCGCCTTCTCCGGCCCGGCCAGCAGATCGACATGGAACTCCGAGACCTCGGCCAGCGGCGAGTCCGGGTTGTTGGTGATGGCCACGGTGATCGCGCCGGACTCGGCGGCGGCCTCGGTGGCGGCCACCATGTCGGGGGAACCGCCCGACTGGCTGACGGTGATCACCAGGACATCGGTGAGGTCCTGCTCGGCGCCGTAAGCGGTGATGGTGGCCAGTGAGGACAGGCCGCACGGCAGCCCCAGCTCGACCTCGATCAGATATTTGGCGTAGAGCGCGGCGTGGTCGGAGCTGCCGCGGGCGCTGAGCACGCAGAAGCGCGGCCGCCGGGCCGCGATCCGGCGGGCGGTCTCCTGGATCGCCGGCGCGCCCTGGCCGACCAGCCGGCGCAGCACCCCGGGCTGCTCGGCCATCTCGGCGCGGATGATCCGTCCGGGCTCGCGCTGCGGAATCGGGGACGCCGTGATACCCGCCATCTCCACCGCCTCCCTGCCGCCGTCCGACCGGCCAACGGTCCTCGCACACCAGTCCAACACAGGAACGCAACCCCCGCACCACCAGCGGGTTGACCAGCTCTGCTAGATTGGTCTATACCACACCCATCCTCTTCCAGAACGGCAGGACCAGCGTGGAAGTTGTCATCGTCCCGGACGCGGCGGCGGGCGGCGAGCTCATCGCGGAGACCGTGGCCGCCCTGCTCCGCCGCAAGCCCGACGCCCTGCTGGGCGTGGCGACCGGCTCCACCCCGCTGCCGGTCTACGAGGCACTGGCGGCCAAGGTGCGGGCCGGCGCGGTCGACGCCTCCCGGGCCCGGGTCTGCCAGCTCGACGAGTACGTGGGGCTGCCGGCCGGGCACCCCGAGTCGTACCGCTCGGTGGTCCTGCGCGAGGTCGTCGAGCCGCTCGGGCTCTCCGCCGACAGCTTCATCGGCCCGGACGGCTCGGCCGAGGACGTCCAGGCGGCCTGCCAGGCGTACGACGCGGCGCTCACCGCGGCGGGCGGGGTGGACCTCCAGCTCCTGGGCATCGGCACCGACGGGCACATCGGCTTCAACGAGCCCGCCTCGTCACTGGCCTCACGGACCCGGATCAAGACGCTCACCGAGCAGACCCGGGTGGACAACGCGCGCTTCTTCGGCGGCGCCATCGACCAGGTGCCGCACCACGTGATCACTCAGGGCATAGGCACGATCCTGGAGGCCAGGCACCTGGTCCTGCTCGCCACGGGCGAGGGGAAGGCCGAGGCGATCGCCCAGACCGTCGAGGGGCCGGTCGCCGCGATCGTCCCGGCGTCGGCGCTCCAGCTCCACCCGCATGCCACGGTGGTGGTCGACGAGGCCGCGGCCGGCAAGCTGAAGCTGGCGCCCTACTTCCGCGCGACCTTCGCGGCGAAGCCGGCCTGGCAGGGGCTGTAGGCCCGGCACCCCCGGCGGCCCCCAGGCACCCCCAGCCCTCCCGGGCATTCCGACGCCCCCGGCCCCGGCTCCTTCGACGCGGGGCCGGGGCCCGGGCGCGGGCCGCCCGAGGCACATCCGGACCCGCCCCGGCCGGCCAGGTCATCCACCCAGCGCACTTGAGCGTGCGCGGTGCAGCGAACCCGGACAGAGTTTGTATGTCCGACGAACCTGACATATCCGATACCTCGGGTTGGGGTGCTGCACCATGCGCGTGACCGGACTTGGGCATGCGGGACTTTTCATCGAGACAGCCGCGGGCACCGTCCTGTGTGATCCCTGGGTCAACCCCGCCTTCTTCGGCTCCTGGTTCCCCTTCCCCGACAACACGGACCTGGACTGGGCGCACTACGGCCACGCGGCGGACTACCTCTATGTCTCCCATCTCCACCGGGACCACTTCGACCCGGAGAACCTGCGCCGGAACGTCCGCAAGGACATCACCGTGCTGCTGCCGGACTTCGCCACCCATGAACTCGAACGCGAACTCGCCGCGCTCGGCTTCACCGACTTCCTGCGCACCCAGAACGGCACCGCGGTCGAGCGCGACGGCCTGCGCATGATGATCACCGCCCTCACCGGCCCCGGCGACGGGCCCATCGGGGACTCCGCGCTGTCGCTCGACGACGGTGAGACGGTGCTGCTCAACCAGAACGACGCGCACCCGCTGTCCATCCCGGCGATCCGGGAGTTCGGCGAGGTGGACGCCTACTTCGTGCAGTTCTCCGGCGCGATCTGGTACCCCATGGTCTACCGGCTGCCGCACACCGCCAAGCAGGAGTTCGCCGCCCGCAAGCGGCAGGGCCAGTTCGACCGGGCGCTCACCTATATCGACGCGGTCCAGGCCACCCATGTGTTCCCCAACGCGGGGCCGCCCTGCTTCCTCGACGAGGAGCTCTTCGACGTCAACGGCACCGGGCTCGACGGCGAGAGCATCTTCGTCGACCAGCAGCAGTTCCTGGCCCAACTCGCGCAGGCCCGGCCGGCGGTGTCCGCGCACCTGCTGCTGCCCGGCACGGTGGTGGAGCCGAAGGACACCAGCTGCGATCCGCACCACCGCTACTCCGACAAGGAGATCGAGCGGATCTTCGTCAACAAGACCGAGTATCTGCGGGACTTCTCCCGCCGGCAGCAGCCCACGCTGGCCGCCGAGCGCGCCTCCCGGGTGCCCGCGATGGCGCCCGAGCGGCTCCTCTCCGAGCTGAAGGACTGGTGGGAGCCGCTGATGGCGCGCGCCGACCGGATCTGCGACGGGGTCGGCGGCCCGGTCCGGCTGAACGTGGACGACACCGCGATCGTGATCGACTTCCCGGCCCGGGAGGTCAGGCGGTGGGACGACGAGCGGTGCCGCTACACCCTCTCCACCGCGGGCGACCTGGTGGCGACCAACGTCACCCGGCGGGAGGTCGACTGGTCCAACAGCCTGCTGCTCTCGCTGCGGTTCACCGCCAGCCGGGTCGGCCCCTACAACGAGTTCCTCTATGTGTTCTTCAAGTGTCTGTCGATGGAGCGCATCGAGTACGTGGAGAACTACTACGACTCGTGCGGGGACGAGGGCGAGGACATCGAACTCGACGGCTGGCGGATCCAGCGGCGCTGCCCCCATCTGCGGGCCGATCTCAGCCGGTTCGGCCAGATCGAGGGCGACGAGCTCACCTGCACCCTGCACGGCTGGCGCTACGACCTGACCGACGGCCGCTGTCTGACCGCGGACGGCTTCGACATCCGCGCCGCCCCCATCACCGGCGGCACCGACTGAGACCGGCTCCCCCGGCCTCCCGGCTCCCGGCTCCCGGCTCCCGGCTCCCCTAGCGTGCCGTGGCGATCGCCTCGGCCGCCGCCTCGCCGCAGACGCGGGCCGCGCCGTGCGTGGCGATGTGCAGCGCGCCGGTCGGCGGCGCCTGCGGGACGCCCATCTCGACCACCACGGTGTCCGGTCGGGCGGCCAGCACGGTGGCGAGCGCGTCGGCCATCCAGGGGTGCCGGTGCAGATCCCGGACGACCGCGACGACACGGCGGCCGCCGGCCGCGGCCAGCACACCGTCGGTGGCGCCCGAGCGGTACGTCGCCGTCTCGGTGCCGGGCAGCAGCCGGCCCAGCTCGGCCGCCACCCCCCAGGGCGTGACATCGCCGACGGCGATGTTCGCCATCGGGGTGAAGGCCGCGACGAAGGGCGCCGGCTCCCCCGGGGAGAACGGGGTGAAGGCGTCGGTGCGGGTGATCCGCAGCGCCCGGCGGGCGGCCTCCAGGCCCACCTCGGGGCCCGGCGCGATGGCGTCGGCCGCGCCGGCCCGTACCTGGTCCGCGGTCCACTCGGCCAGCCGCCGTACCCGGTCGGCCGCGTCGGCGAGCCGCTCGGCCGGCAGCGAACCGTCCCGCACCGCGCCGACGATCGCGTCGCGCAGCGCCAGCACCGTCAGCTCGTCGCAGAGGCCGCCGCCCACACAGATCGCGTCGGCGCCGGCGGCCAGCGCCATCACCGTGCCGCGCTCGATGCCGTACGTACCGGCGATCGCCTTCATCTCGATGCCGTCGGTGATGATCACCCCGTCGTAGCCGAGGCCGCCTTCGGCGACCGGGGCCCGCAGCAGTCCGCCCAGCACCACCGGGCTGAGGGTGCCGGGCAGCTCGGCGTCGAGCGCGGGCACCAGGATGTGCGCGCTCATCACCACCTTGGTGCCGGCCGCCACCGCGGCCCGGAAGGGCACGAGTTCCCGGCTCCGCAGCGTGGCGAGGTCGACGTCGATCCGCGGCATCGCGTGGTGTGAGTCGATGGCGGTGTCGCCGTGCCCGGGGAAGTGCTTGACCGAGGCGGCCACGCCGGCCGACTGGAGCCCTTCCACATAGGCGGCGGTGTGCCGGGCGACCAGCTCGGGGTCGGCGCCGAAGGACCGTACGCCGATCACCGGGTTGCCCGGGTCGGAGTTGACGTCGGCGGAGGGCGCCCAGTCGAGGTTGACGCCGCAGCCGGCCAGCCGGCGGCCGAGTTCCGCGGCCACCGCCCGCGTCAGCTTGATGTCGTCGACCGCGCCGAGCGCGAGGTTGCCGGGAAAGGAGGAGCCGCCGCGGGCTTCGAGGCGGGTGACGTCGCCGCCCTCCTCGTCGGCGGCGACCAGCACATCGGGCCGTACCGCCCGCAGCCGGGCGGTGAGCGCGGCCACCTGTTCGGGCGATTCGATGTTCCGGGAGAACAGGGCGACCGCGCCGAGGCCCTCGTCGAGCCGCCGCAGCACCCAGTCGGGCGCGGTGGTGCCGACGAAGCCCGGCTGAAGAACGGTGAACGCGTCGCGGGCGAGGGTGCCCACGGCTGTGTCGACGGAGATGACGGTCATCCCTTCACCGCCCCGGCGGTCAGCCCGGCGGCCATTTTGCGCTGAACGAAGAGGAACAGGATCACGACCGGAACGCCCATCATGGTGGAGCCGGCCATCATGGGCGCGTACTCGGTGCCGTGCTGGGTGGTGAACGTGCCCAGCCAGACGGTAGCCGTCTCGTGTTGCTGGCTCATCACCAGCAGGGCGTAGAGGAACTCGTTCCACGCCTGGATGAAGCCGTAGATCGAGGTGGCCACCAGGCCCGGGGCGAGCAGCGGGAAGACCACCCGGATGAACGCGCCGGTGCGGCTGCACCCGTCCACCATCGCCGCCTCCTCCAGCTCCTTGGGGATGTTCACGATGAAGCCGCGCAGCGTCCAGACCGTGAACGGGAGGATGAAGGTGAGGTAGGTGAGGATCAGGCCGGAGAGCTTGTCGATCTGGTGGATCTGGTTGAGCAGCAGGAAGACCGGGATGATCATCGCCACCAGGGGGACCATCTGCACGGTCAGGATGCCGACGATGACGATCTTGCGGCCGCGGAAGGCGAATCGGGAGATGGCGAGCGCGGCGAGCAGGCCGACCGCGGCGCCGATCACCACGGTGCCCGCGCTGACGATCAGGCTGCGCTCGACCGGGCCCCAGAAGTCGCTGATGTTCAGCGCCCGGCGGAAGTTCTCCAGCGAGACCGGCCAGGGGAAGAAGTGCGGGTTGGGGTCGATCGCGTACTTCGCCGGTTTGAAGGCGGTGTTGAGCATCCAGTAGACCGGGAAGACCATCACCGCGAAGACCAGCAGGCCCAGCAGGTTCCAGCCGGCCTTGCCCCGGCGCCGGCCGGTGGCCCTGGCGCGCGGCGCGGCGGCCGCCCGCGGGGTCAGAACGCTCATTCGACCTCTCCGATCTTCAGCATCTGCCGCATGTACACCGCGACCACGCCGAGCAGCAGCACCACGGTGACCAGCGCGATGGCGGATCCGGTGGCGTAGTCGTTGACCCCGAACGCCTTCTCGTACGAGTAGGTGGTGAGGAGTTGGAACTGCGGCTCCGGGTGGCCGCCGCGCATCAGCCAGACCTGCGGGAAGACGCCCATGTCCCAGATCACCGACAGGGTGGTCATCATGACGACCAGCGGTTTGAGGATCGGCAGCGTCACGTAGCGGAACACCCCGAAGGCGCCGGCCCCGTCGAGGCGGGCCGCCTCCTCCAGCTCAGCCGGGACCTGGGTGAGTCCGGCGCTGAGGGTGATGACGACGAAGGGGATCGCCCCCCACACCACCAGCAGCATGATCACGCTGAGGCCCTGCACGCCGGAGGCGAACCAGTTGTGGCCGTCGTAGTCCACACCGGGCAGTTTGCCGAGCACCCAGTTGACGACGCCGTAGTCGCTGTCGAACATCCACTTGAAGACGGTGACGGCGACCACCACCGGCATCGCCCAACTGGCCACCAGCGCGATGTTGACCAGGGTCTTCACCCAGCCGGAGACCCGCTGGAGCAGCAGGGCTATCAGCATGCCGAGCACCATGGTGAGGATGACCGCGCCGCCGGCGAACCAGATGGTCCGCCAGACGACCGACCAGAACTCGCTGTCGCCGAGGATCGCCCGGTAGTTGTCGAAGCCGACCCAGGTGGCCGGCTTGAACCCCCAGAGCTGCGGCTTCTTGTACTCCTCGAAGGAGAGGGTGACCAGCCGCACCAGCGGATAGCCGAGCACCAGGACCAGGACCAGAATGCAGGGGGCGAGCAGCAGCCAGGGGGTGGCCCGGCCGCCGCTCGTGCTTCTGCGCCGCCCGGTCGGCTGGGCTCTCCCGGCCGGCTCGGGAGGTGATGAGTGCCGCGTCGGCGGCACTTTCGAAGTGGTTGTCTCGGCGGCACTCATCACGTGCTCCTCAGCGATCCCGGTCTACGGTGCGCGACTGGTCAGTTCTGGACGTTGATGACCTTGTCGATCGCGGCGTCCGCGTCCTTGGTCGCCTGCTCGACGGTCTTCTTGCCGGTGGCGATGGACTGGAGCATGTCCTGGAGGGTGTTGGCCTTCTCCACGGTGCCCCAGCCGGGCGCGGTCGGCACGAACCAGCTGCTCTTGGCCGCCTCGGCGGTGACCGCGGACGCCGGGTCGGACTCCAGGGTGGCGAGCTGGGTGGTGTTGTTGGGCAGGTTGCCCTTGCCCATCAGACCGGTCTGCGCCTTGCTGTCGGTGAAGTCGTTGATCCACTCGGCGCCCAGGTCCTGCGCCTTGGACTTGGACGGGATCGCCAGGTCGGAGCCGCCGAGGAAGACCGGGAGGTTCTTGCCGGACGGGCCGGGCATCACGAAGTTGACCAGGTTGGCCTTGAGCTTGCCGCCGGTCTTGTCGTACTTCGGGTCGGCGGCGGAGGGCGCCTCCCAGCCCGGGGCGTACATCAGGGCGGACTTGCCCTGGCCGTAGACGATGTAGCGGTCGGACTCGTCCTTGGTCAGGTCGCCGTGCATGTACTTGCCGAGGGCGTCCTTCCACTCGCCCAGGCCCTTGGTCGCCTCGGGGCTCTCCAGCGACGCCTTCCACTGGTCGCCGTCCTGCTTGGCGATGGCGCCGCCGGCGTCGTAGACGAAGGACATCGCGGCGTACCAGTCACGGGACGGCTGGTACCAGGCGTTGAACTTCGGGCCCTCCTTGGCCTGGATCTTGTCCAGGTCGGCGGTGAGCTCGGTCCAGGTCTTCGGGGTGGCGGAGACGCCGGACGCGGTGGCGATGTCCTTGCGCCAGGTGGCGATACGGGCGGCCGCGTAGTAGGGGACGCCGTAGGTCTTGCCGTCGTAGGTGACCGACTGCTTCAGACCGTCGAGCCACGCGCCGGAGTTCTCGAACTTCGAGGCGTCGAGGGAGGCGAAGGCGCCCTCCGCCATGTAGGGCACCATCTCGGTGTTGCCCATCTCGACCACGTCGGGCACCTTGTCGGTGGCGAGGACGGCGTCGAGCTTGGCGTTCTTGTCCGGCCACGCGTAGTACTCGTGGTTGATCTTGACACCGGGGTGCTTGGCGACGAGGGCGTCGTCGGCGGCCTTGACCAGTTCAGGCCAGTTGTGCTGAGCGTCCACCGTGAGCCATACGGTGAGCGACTTCGCCCCCGACGCCTTGGCGCCGCCGGCCTGGGCACTGTCGTCCTTCTTGTCGCTCGACCCGCAGGCCGCCACAGCAGCGAACATGGTCGCGACGCCGATCGCCGCAATGAGCTTGCGCTTCACGCCACCCTCCTCAAGGATGATGCCCGAAACTCCCCCCACCGCCCGAATTGCCGGCCGCAGCGAGACACGTACCGCCGCGTCCTGCTCGTGGGTCTGGGATTGGCCTTTAATGGTTTAGACCAGTACCCGGAGCTTGGCCTAGACCTTTAGGGGTGTCAAGGGTGTATAAGAACACCCGTCAGGTCTGTTATCGGACCGACACCTGAGGGGGATCAGCCACCCACCGCCTCCCTCCGACAGATCAACCCGTGCCACGATGTGAGCCGCAATTGACGGAGGAACCGGTGACGGCAGCACGACAGCAGTCGGGAGTACACGGCATGGAGAACGACGCGGTCACCGCCGCCGAGCCCACGGGGGGCGCCACCGCGGGCCGCACCGCCCGCGTGCCGAAGTACTACCGCCTCAAGCGCCACCTGCTGGACATCACCCGGACCATGCCCCCCGGCACTCCGGTCCCCCCCGAACGCACGCTGGCCACGGAGTTCGACACCTCCCGCACCACCGTCCGGCAGGCGCTCCAGGAGCTGGTGGTCGAAGGCCGGCTGGAGCGGATCCAGGGCAAGGGCACCTTCGTCGCCAAGCCCAAGGTCTCCCAGGCGCTGCAACTGACCTCCTACACCGAGGACATGCGGGCCCAGGGCCTCGAACCCACCTCGCAACTGCTGGACATCGGCTACATCACCGCCGACGACCGGCTCGCCGGACTGCTCGACATGAAGGCCGGCGGCAGGGTGCTGCGCATCGAGCGGCTGCGGCTGGCCAACAGCGAGCCGATGGCGATCGAGACCACCCATCTGTCCGCCAAGCGCTTCCCGGCGCTGCGCCGCAGCCTGGCCAAGTACACCTCGCTCTACACCGCGTTGGCGGAGGTCTACGACGTGCGGCTGGCCGAGGCCGAGGAGACCATCGAGACGTCGCTGGCCACCCCGCGCGAGGCCGGCCTGCTCGGCACCGACGTCGGCCTGCCGATGCTGATGCTCTCCCGGCACTCGATCGACACCACGGGCGAACCGGTGGAGTGGGTACGGTCGGTGTACCGCGGCGACCGCTACAAGTTCGTGGCGCGGCTGAGCCGCCCCCTTGACTGAACTGCCTGAACTGCCTGAGCCGCCAGCCGCCAGCCGCCTGAACTGCCCGAGCCGCTAAGCCGCCTGAGCGTGACCGAGCCCCCCGACCTGGTTTTTCGCCGCTCGGCCGGGTGAGATCCCGGCACACCTGATGACGCGCGCTCCTCCCGTCCCCTAGATTCCCGCGAGTCACACTCGTTGCGTCAGGGACGGGAGCCGCACGTATGCCACAAGAGACCTCCGCACACCGACCACCGATCCTCACCGGCCCGCGGATCGTCGCCGGGCTCTGCCTGCTCGTGCCCCTCGTCGCCCTGCTGTGGGTCGGCTCCTACTCCCGGACGACGCCGCGGTTCATCGGCATCCCCTTCTTCTACTGGTACCAGATGCTCTGGGTGCCGCTCTCGGCCGCGCTGACCTGGACCGCCTACGTGCTGGTGCGGCGCGAGGAGCGGGCGCGCAAGGCGGGTGAGGTCCGATGAACCACAGCGGCAACGGTGTGGACGGCGTCGCGCTCGGCGTCTGCGTCTTCTTCTTCGTCGTGGTCACCGTGCTCGGCTTCCTCGCGGCCCGCTGGCGCCGCGCGGAGAACGCCCTGCACCTGGACGAATGGGGCCTCGGCGGCCGGAGTTTCGGCACCTGGATCACCTGGTTCCTGCTCGGCGGCGACCTCTACACCGCGTACACCTTCGTGGCGGTGCCGGCCGCGATCTACGGGGCCGGCGCGTCCGGCTTCTTCGCGGTGCCGTACACGATCATCACCTACCCGCTGGTCTTCCTCTTCCTGCCGCGGCTCTGGTCGGTCTCCCACAAGCACGGCTACGTGACCTCCTCGGACTTCATCCGCGGCCGGTTCGGCTCCAAGAGCCTGTCGGTGGCGATGGCGGTCACCGGGATCGTCGCGACCATGCCGTACATCGCGCTGCAACTGGTCGGCATGCAGGCGGTCCTCGACGTGCTGGGGGTGGGCGGCGGCGACTCGGCCAACTGGTTCGTCAAGGACCTGCCGCTGCTGATCGCCTTCGGGGTGCTGGCCGCCTACACCTACTCCTCGGGGCTGCGGGCGCCGGCGCTGATCGCCTTCGTCAAGGACGCGCTGATCTACATCGTCATCGCGGTGGCGATCATCTACATCCCGTACAAGCTGGGCGGCTTCCACGCCGTCTTCGACAAGGCCGACGCCGCGTACAAGGTGCCGAACCCGGTGACCGGCAAGCCGCGCGGTTCGCTGGTGGCCGCCCCCCAGGCGCAATGGGCCTACGCCACGCTGGCGTTGGGCTCGGCGATGGCCCTCTTCCTCTATCCGCACTCGGTCACCGCGGTGCTCTCCGGCCGCAGCCGCAACACCATCCGCCGCAACACCACGATCCTGCCGCTGTACTCGCTGATGCTGGGCCTGCTGGCGATGCTCGGCTTCATGGCGCTCGCGGACGGCGTCGGCAAGGGCGTCAAGGGCTACAACGCCCAACTGGCCATCCCCCAGCTCTTCGAGAACATGTTCCCCTCCTGGTTCACCGGGGTGGCCTTCGCCGCGATCGCGATCGGCGCGCTGGTGCCGGCCGCGATCATGTCCATCGCGGCGGCGAACCTCTTCACCCGCAACATCTACAAGGACCTCTTCAAGCCGGACGCCACTCCGGCGCAGGAGACCCAGGTGTCCAAGCTGGTGTCGCTGGTGGTGAAGATCGGCGCCCTGGTGTTCGTCCTCACCATGGACCGGACGGTCGCCATCAACTTCCAGTTGCTGGGTGGCATCTGGATCCTCCAGACGGTGCCGGCCGTGGTCGGCGGCCTGTTCACCCGCTGGTTCCACCGCTGGGGGCTGCTGGCCGGCTGGGCGGCGGGCATGGCGTACGGCACCTGGAAGGCGTACCAGCAGTCCAGCGCCACCCAGGCGCACTTCGGCGGCAGTTCGGCGAACATCCCGGGCATCGGCGAGCTGGGCTACATCGGACTCAGCGCCTTCGTGCTCAATCTCGCGATCGCGGTGGTGCTCACCCTGGTGCTGCGGGCGCTCAAGGCGCCGGAGGGCGTCGACGAGACCACTCGGGCGGACTACCTGACGGAGCCGGACGAGGCGCCGGTCGTGAAGCCGGCCGGGCCCGGCGAACCGGGTGAGCCGGGCGCGGCGCCGGGGCAGCGCGAACCAGCGGGCGTTTAGAGGGGCAGCAGGGGCAGTAGGGAACCTTCCGCGACCCGGAACACAACGGGACCTTCCGCGACCCGGAGCCGGTCAGCCCGCGCTCAGCGCCCGCCGCGGGTCGCGGAAGGTCCGCCGGTACGCCTGCGGGGTGGTGCCGGTCCAGCGGGCGAAGTGGTGCCGCATGGTGGCCGCGTTGCCGAAGCCGGCCCGGACCGCGATCGTGTCCACCGTGCTGTCGGTGCCCTCCAGCAACTCCCTCGCCAGCAGCACCCGCTGCCCCAGCAGCCAGCGGTAGGGCGTGGTCCCGGTCTCCTGCTGGAAGCGGCGGGCGAAGGTCCGCGGCGACATATGGGCGCGGGCGGCCAACTCCTCGACGGTCAGCTCGCGGTCGAGGTGCCGCTCCATCCAGGAGAGCACCCCGATCACCGTGTCGCTGGTGCCCCGCGGCAGCGGCCGGTCCACGTACTGCGCCTGGCCGCCCTCGCGGTGCGGCGGCACCACCATCCGGCGGGCGATCCCGTTGGCCACCTCCGTGCCCTGCTCCCGGCGCACCAGGTGCAGGCACGCGTCGATCCCGGCGGCCGATCCCGCGGACGTGATCACCCCGCGGTCCTCGACGTAGAGCACGTCGGGCTCCACCAGGGCCAGCGGGTGGCGCGCGGAGAGGAGTTCGGTGTGCCGCCAGTGGGCCGCGCAGCGCCGCCCGTCCAGCAGCCCGGCCGCCCCCAGCACGAACACGCCGGAGCAGACGCTCAGCACCCACGCCCCGCGCTCCGCCGCCCGGCTCAGGGCCTTCAGCGCCTCGGGCGGGAACGGGCGGTCGACGCGGGTGTCGGCGGCCGGCACCGCGACCAGATCGGCCTCCGCCAGCCGGTCGAGGTCCTCGGCCGCGGCCACCCCGAAGCCGGCGTGCGTCGTCAGCAGCGGTCCTTCGGCCGAGACCGCGGCGAAGTCGTAGACCGGCAGCCCCTGCTCGCTCCGGTCCAGGCCGAACACCTCGCAGAGCAGGCCGAGTTCGAACGGGTGGACACCTTCGAGCAGCAGGACGGCGACGTTCTTCAGCATGCTGTCGAGGATGCCAGTTGGCAGGATATTAAGGTAGTACGACAGTCCTGCCACTGGTCCGGCGTCATCAGCGTGGCGACACTTGACTCATGACCATCCTCCTCGACATCGCGGCCCTCGCCTTCCTCCTCCTCGTCCTCACCTTCGTCCCCGTCCTCGGCCTGCGCCATGAGGCGAAGATCACCCGCCAGCTCCGCGAGGCGGCGGCCGAGCCGGCCTGGGAGCCGGCCGGGCGCCTCGCGCCGCCGTCCGCGCGGACCGCGCAGGCCCGCCAAACCCCCGCCGAGGCCGGGTTTCCCGGCTTCTGAGGGCCCGCCGGCCCACCTGTCGGCACCGGCTGAGCCGGTCCACAAAAGGACGACACGACACAACATGTAGGTCCAGCAAGTTCGGCGGCCACAACATGTATGCTCAGCACCGCTGCCCGCAGGGGAAGCCGGTGTGAATCCGGCGCTGCCCCGCAACGGTGAGCGGCCGCGCCCCGCGCCCCCGCACAGCCCGATCGCCTGCCGGCAACCACCTGCCGCGTGCCGACGCACGCGGCAGGGGTACACCGCCCGGACCGCCCAGGTCCGGGAGGAGTGTCCGGGCCTCGCGGTGTGGGCCGGCGGACGCGGTACGGCATGCCCGCCTGCCTCCCGCAGGCGCGCGGCCGGTCGCCCTGCCACCTGCCCTCCCCGTATGGCCGCCGCCGCGTTCGAGGAGAGCACCACCGTGACCATCGCGCCTGTAGAGCCCGCAGCAGCCGACGTCGACCGCACCCCGCCACCGCGGCCGGAACCGGACGACAAGCCCGGCGGCGAACTGCTGCGCCATCTGGTGGCGCTCACCGCGGACCTCCCCGACACCGACCCCGGCCGGGTGGCCGCGGCGGCGCTGCGCGGCCGCAACGCCGCCTCGGACGCCGCCGAGTTGTGGACGCTGGCCACCGAGGCCGCCGCCGGTCTCATCTCCGAGGACCCGGCCTACTCACGGCTCGCCGCCCGGCTGCTCACCCGGACCATCGCGGCGGAGGCCGCCGGCCAGGGCGCGGTGTCCTTCTCCGCCTCGATCGCGGTCGGCCACCGCGAGGGCCTGATCGCCGACCGCACCGCCGGCTTCGCCGCCCGCCACGCCGCCGAACTGGACGCGCTGGTCGACCGGGCGGCGGCCGACGGCGCCGACGACCGCTTCGGCTACTTCGGGCTGCGCACCCTGCACAGCCGCTATCTGCTGCGGCACCCGATCACCCGGCAGGTCGTCGAGACCCCGCAGCACTTCATGCTGCGGGTGGCGGCCGGGCTCGCCTCGGACGACGCCACGGACGCGGTGGCCGAAGTGACCGCGCTCTACCGCCTGATGAGCGCGCTGGAGTACCTGCCCAGCTCCCCCACCCTCTTCAACTCCGGCACCCGGCACCCGCAGATGTCCTCCTGCTACCTGCTGGACTCCCCGCTGGACGAGCTGGACTCGATCTACGACCGCTACCACCAGGTGGCCCGGCTCTCCAAGCACGCGGGCGGCATCGGCCTGCCCTACTCCCGGGTGCGGGCCCGCGGTTCGCTGATCCGCGGCACCAACGGGCACTCCAACGGCATCGTGCCGTTCCTGAAGACCCTCGACGCCTCGGTGGCGGCGGTCAACCAGGGCGGCCGGCGCAAAGGCGCCGCGGCGGTCTATCTGGAGACCTGGCACTCCGACATCGAGGAGTTCCTCGAACTGCGGGACAACACCGGTGAGGACGCCCGCCGCACCCACAACCTCAACCTCGCCCACTGGGTGCCGGACGAGTTCATGCGGCGGGTCGAGGCGGACGCCGACTGGTCGCTCTTCTCGCCCGCCGACGTGCCGGAGCTGGTGGACCTGTGGGGCGCCGACTTCGACGCGGCCTACCACCGGGCCGAGGCGGCCGGGCTCGCCCAGCGCACGATCCCGGCACGGGAGCTCTACGGACGGATGATGCGCACCCTGGCGCAGACCGGCCAGGGCTGGATGACCTTCAAGGACGCCGCCAACCGCACCGCCAACCAGACCGCGCTGCCCGGCCACACCGTGCACTCCTCCAACCTCTGCACGGAGATCCTCGAAGTCACCGACGACAGCGAGACCGCGGTGTGCAACCTCGGTTCGGTGAACCTGGGCGCCTTCGTGCTGCCGCGGGACGCGGCGGGCACGCCGGACACCGAGTTCGGCGCCTTCGGCCACGCCGGGTTCGGCGGCTTCGCGGACCTGGCCGACCTGGCCGAACGCATCGACTGGGAGCGGCTGGACGAGACCGTCCGCACCGCCGTGACCTTCCTCGACCGGGTGGTCGACATCAACTACTACCCGACCGAGCAGGCCG
The DNA here is from genome assembly GCF_045039895.1 of Streptomyces sp. NBC_01190. Classification (NCBI taxonomy): domain Bacteria; kingdom Bacillati; phylum Actinomycetota; class Actinomycetes; order Kitasatosporales; family Streptomycetaceae; genus Streptomyces; species Streptomyces sp. NBC_01190. The sequence goes on along the minus strand of NZ_CP108580.1, from coordinate 5,557,851 downwards.
GCCGCTCCAACGCCAAGTGGCGCCCGGTGGGCCTGGGCGTGATGGGCCTCCAGGACGTCTTCTTCAAGCTGCGGCTGCCGTTCGACTCCGCCGAGGCGAAGGCGCTGTCCACCAGGATCGCCGAGCGGGTCATGCTCGCCGCCTATGAGGCGTCCTGCGAGCTGGCCGAGCGCGATGGGCCGCTCCCCGCGTGGGACAAGACCCGTACCGCCGCCGGGGTGCTGCACCCCGACCACTTCGGCGTGGCGTTCCACTGGCCCGAGCGATGGGCCGCGCTGCGCGAGCGGATCGCGGCGGTCGGCATGCGCAACGCGCTGCTGCTGGCCATCGCCCCGACCGCCACCATCGCCTCCATCGCGGGCGCCTACGAGTGCATCGAGCCCCAGGTCTCCAACCTCTTCAAGCGCGAGACGCTCTCCGGGGAGTTCCTCCAGGTCAACTCCTACCTGGTGGCCGACCTCAAGCGGCTCGGGGTGTGGGACGGCCAGTCCCGGGAGGCGCTGCGCGACGCGAACGGCAGTGTGCAGGGCTTCAGCTGGATCCCGGCCGAGGTCAGGGCGCTGTACCGGACGGCGTGGGAGATCCCGCAGCGCGGCCTGATCGACATGGCGGCGGCGCGTACGCCGTTCCTCGACCAGAGCCAGTCGCTGAACCTGTTCCTGGAGACGCCGACCATCGGCAAGCTCAGCTCGATGTACGCCTACGCCTGGAAGCAGGGCCTGAAGACCACCTACTACCTGCGGTCCCGGCCGGCGACCCGGATCGCCCGCGCGGCCCAGGGGCAGAACACCGCCGCCCAGGCGACCCCGAATGCCCAGCCCGCCCCGGACGCACAGCCCGCCCTGATCCCGGCGCCCGCCCCGGCACCCGACGCGGACGCGATCGCCTGCTCCCTGGAGAACCCCGAGTCCTGCGAGGCATGCCAGTAATGACCAGCACCACCGAGACCACCGCCGAGACCACTACCGAGACCGCCACCGGAACGACCGCCGGGGCCCCCGTGACCGGACCGGCCGGCCAGAAGAACCTGCTCGACCCGGGCTTCGAACTGACCCTGCGTCCGATGCGCTACCCCGACTTCTACGAGCGCTACCGCGACGCCATCAAGAACACCTGGACGGTGGAGGAGGTCGACCTCCACTCGGACGTCACCGACCTGGCCAAGCTCTCCGCCGCCGAGCAGCACCTGATCGGCCGGCTGGTGGCCTTCTTCGCCACCGGCGACTCCATCGTGGCCAACAACCTGGTGCTCACCCTCTACAAGCACATCAACTCCCCGGAGGCGCGGCTCTACCTGTCGCGGCAGCTCTTCGAGGAGGCGGTGCACGTCCAGTTCTATCTGACGCTGCTCGACACCTATCTGCCCGATCCGCAGGACCGCACGGCGGCGTTCGCGGCGGTGGAGAACATCCCGTCCATCCGGGAGAAGGCCCAGTTCTGCTTCCGCTGGATGGACTCGGTGGAGACCGTCGACCGGCTCGACTCGGCCGCGGACCGGCGCCGCTTCCTGCTCAATCTGATCTGCTTCGCCGCCTGCATCGAGGGCCTGTTCTTCTACGGCGCTTTCGCGTACGTCTACTGGTTCCGGTCGCGGGGGCTGCTGCACGGGCTGGCGACCGGCACCAACTGGGTGTTCCGCGACGAGACGATGCACATGAGCTTCGCCTTCGAGGTGGTGGACACCGTACGCAAGGAGGAACCGGAGCTCTTCGACGCCGAGTTGGAGCGGCAGGTCATCGACATGCTGCGGGAGGCCGTCGAGGCGGAGTTGCAGTTCGGCCGGGATCTGTGCGGTGACGGGATGCCGGGGATGAACACCGAGTCGATGCGCGCGTATCTGGAGTGCGTGGCCGACCAGCGGCTGGTCCGGCTCGGCTACCGGCCGGTGTACGGCTCGCAGAACCCCTTCTCCTTCATGGAGTTGCAGGGCGTCCAGGAGCTGACCAACTTCTTCGAGCGGCGTCCCTCGGCCTACCAGGTGGCCGTCGAGGGCACCGTGGCCCTCGACGAGGACTTCTAGACAACGCTTCTGGACAGCGCGGTCGGCCGCCCGGTACCCCCGGGCGGCCACCGCCGGGCCGGCTCAGTCGTTCGGCACCGTGGCGAACTTCGGGGTGGCCTCGGCCATCTGCCGCAGCACGTCCTTGCGTTCCCGCTTGGAGAGCCGGTCGATGTAGAGCCGCCCGAAAAGGTGGTCGGTCTCGTGCTGGAGGCAGCGGGCGAAGTAGCCGCGGCCGTGCACCCGGATCGGGTTGCCCCGCGCGTCCTGGCCGCGCACCACCGCGTAGTCGGGGCGGGCCAGCTCCATGTACGCGCCGGGCACCGACAGACAGCCCTCGTTGGAGTCGTCCAAGTGCCGCTGGTCGGCGGGCAGTTCCTCAAGCACCGGGTTGCAGATCGCGCCGACGTGCCGGACGTCCTCGTCGTCGGGGCAGTCGTAGACGAAGACCTTGAGGTCCACCCCGATCTGGTTGGCGGCCAGCCCCACGCCCTCGGCGGCCCGCTGCGAGGCGAACATGTCGTCGATCAGCGCCGCCAACTCGTCGTCGAAGACGGTGACGTCCTTGCTCTCCCGGTGCAGCACCGGGTTGCCGACCACGGTGATCGGGCGCGCGGTCCCCCGCTCACGGTGGGCCCGCTCGCGCGCCTCGGCGTCGGTGACGTCGTCGAGGAACTCCTGGTCGTGCTCAGTCTGCTGCTGGGACATCTCCGCCGTACGCCTTCCGGGAACCATTAACGATCCTCCCAAGGGTACGGGGCCGGGCAAGAGGGCATCACCTCTGAGCCGGCGCGGTGCGCGCCGGGGGACGGGCCGCACGGGCACCCACCCGGTGGGTCAGCCCACCCGGTAGGTCAGCCCACCCGGTAGGTCAGCAGACTTCTTCCAGATCCCGCCAGTCTCGGGTGTCCGGGCTGTCGGCGACCCAGCCGTCGAGCAGGCCGTGCACCAGGGGCGCGGGCGCCGCGATGCCGCACTCGCGCTCCGGCGACCACGGCACGTCCTCACTGCTGTGGCTGAGATGGCTGAGATGGCCCGGGTGGCCGGGTTCGCCCTGGTCATGGGGGTCGCGGGTGGTCGCGGAGCCGTTGTCGGTGGGCATCCGGCTCTCCGAACAGGTGCGGCAGAGCAGCCGCACCGAGGAGGACCAGTCCTCCGCGGCGTATCCGGCCTCGGCGGCCAGCCGCTCCAGGGCGTTGCGGTCCGCCTCGGTGGCGGCCTCCAGCAGGACCAGCCAGGTCGGCACCGGGGACGGCGCCCACAGCTCGATCTCGTCGAAGACGGGATAGACCGCCCCGTCGCCGGCCGTCTCGGTGGTGCGCTCGCCGTGCGGCACCCCGTCGTGCAGCACGACCTCGCCCCAGCGGCGGCCGGAGGACGGCAGCGGAATGGAGAGCACCTCGACCCGCGCCGGGTCGAGCCTGCGGCCCCACACCACCTCCGCCTCCCCCTCCGGGGACAGCCGCACCGCGGCGCTGCCCAGCGGCAGCCGTACCGACTCCGCACCACCGCGGTCCGCGGTGCCGGCCGGCATCGGCAGCCCGTACGCCTGCCAGGAGCGGCGGGCCAGCGGCCAGTCCTGGAGGGCGGTCGCGGCGATGCCGAGATTCCACCAGTCGGGAGCGCCGACCGGCCGGTCCAGCAGCGCGACGGCCCGCAGCCCGGCGATCCTGGCCTGGGTCCAGTCGTGCCGGAACTTGTGCAGCAGCGCCAGGTTGTACCAGGACTCCGAGAGCCACGGCTCGAGATCGGCGGCCCGGGTCAACAGCGCGCCGGCGTCCTCGTAACGGCCGTCGTCGATCAGCGAGAACGCCCGGTCGGTGGCCTGGCGCCAGGTGGGCGAGGGCCGGTGCCGCACTCTTCCGAAGATCTTCAACGTCGTTTCCCGCCTGCCCGCTCAGCCGATCACTGCCAGGACGTCGCCTTCCCGCGCCACGCTCTCGCCGTCGTACGGCCTCCGCACACCCCGTACGACACCAACCTTGCACACTTTGGCCGTCGTCTCAGCCCGACCTGGTGCGGTCCCCCGCCTGCCACCCGGCGCCCGGTTCCCACCGGTCTCCTTGCCATCCCACCGGGCATCCAACCATGCCCAGGTGGGGCGCCGTGCCGGTACCCACCCGGACAAACGGGCGGGTGGACACCGGCACAGCACTCACCCGCACGGGTGACGTGCGGGTGAGGGGACAAACACGGTCACAAGCGTCGGATCAGCCGGCGGAGGGCGCCTCGGCCTCGGTGCGGGAGGCGCGACCGGAAACGCCGCCGGAAACACCAGAAACACCAGAAACGCTACTGGCGGCCCGGTCGACCGCGGTGTCGCCGGCCCGCTCAGCGACCAGGCCCGCGCTCGGCCCGGTGAGGTCGGCGCCGGGCACCGCCTCGCCGGAGCGGATCAGCTCGATCCGCATCATCACCTTCGACCGCAGGTCGCTCGGCACGTCGTCGGAGCCGCAGCACCGCTTGACGAGCTTCTTCACGGCCTGTTCGAGGCCGTACTTCTCCAGGCACGGGTGGCACTCCTCGAAGTGCTCCTTGAACTTGGCGCAGGAGTCCTCGGACATCTCGTCGTCCAGGTACTCGTAGAGGTGGTCGAGCACCTCCGAGCAGTCCGTCTCATGTGCGTTGCCGCAGCTCATGACTCAGCGCCCTTCTGGTCTCCCGCGCCGGCCTGGACGAGCCCGCGGTCCCGCGCGTAGTCCTCGAGCAGCTCGCGGAGCTGGCGACGCCCGCGGTGCAGCCGGGACATCACCGTGCCGATGGGTGTTCCCATGATGTCCGCGATCTCCTTGTAGGCAAAGCCCTCGACATCGGCGAGATAGACCGCGATGCGGAATTCCTCGGGGATCGCCTGGAGCGCCGACTTCACATCGGAGTCGGGCAGGTGGTCGAGCGCCTGGGATTCCGCCGACCGCAGACCTGTGGACATGTGCGACTCGGCCCGCGCCAGCTGCCAGTCCTCGATCTCCTCCGAACCGCTGCGCAGCGGCTCACGCTGCTTCTTGCGGTAGGAGTTGATGAAGCTGTTGGTCAGGATGCGGTAGAGCCACGCCTTCAGGTTGGTGCCCTCGCGGAACTGGTGGAAGGAGGCGTACGCCTTCGCGTAGGTCTCCTGGACCAGGTCTTCCGCGTCAGCCGGGTTGCGGGTCATCCGAAGCGCGGCCGAGTACATCTGGTCGAGGAAGCCCAGGGCGTCCCGTTCGAAGCGCTCGCTGCGCTCCGACTCGCTCTCCCGTGCCGTCTGACCGGACGCACCCGCGGTTTCCGCCGTGCTGTCGTCGGTGCCGGTGACCGGACCCACCTCCTCAGAAACGCCAGCGAGCCCCAAAGTGGACACGCTCGTCTGGGAGGATATTGCACCGGGGATGGGCATGCCCGATGCGGCCTTGCCGCCACCCTTGGGTGACCACTCGGTCCAGTTCAGATACGGCGCTACCGCGTCGGACCGCGCGTTGCCCTGCGCGTTCGGGGGACAAACGGCTGAAACCATGCGGCTGCCTCTCCTCACACCCGGCTCGAAGCCAGTGGCGGCCGTCGTGGCCACCGTCGATTCACATAACACAAGGGGTGCGGCCGTCATTCCCGGGTGATTCGGGACCTGAATCCGGCTTACCCGGCCTACCCGGCATGAGTGTCGGCGGCCAGGCCCAGCCCGGTGAGCCATTCGGTGACGGCGCCGGTCAGGCCCGCCAGTGCCGCCTCCTGGGTGACGGGGGCGCGCTTCGGGACGGCGAAGCCGTGGTCGGCGTACGGCACCTCGGCCGGCCGGTGGGCCGCGGGGAACTCCGCGGGTCCCCCGAAGGGATCGTTGCCGCCCTGGACGATCAGCAGCGGGCCGGCCGCCCCGGCCAGGTCCAGCTCCTCGGCCCGGGACTTCTCCGGCCGGCCCGGCGGATGCAGCGGGAAGGCGAGCGCGAGGACGGCTGCGGCGCCCAGCGGCCCGGCGGTCCGGCAGGCGACCCGGGCCCCGGCGCTGCGCCCACCCGCGATCACCGGCAGCCCGCGCGCGGCGAGGGCGGGCCAGAGCCCGGTCCAGCCCGCGTCGAGGGTCTTCGGGGCGGGTGCGAGCTTCTTCCCCGCGGCCCGCCACGGCTGCTCGACCAGCGCCACCGTCACTCCGTGTGCGGGCAGCGTCACGGCGAGGGCCGCCAGGTCCCGGGCCTCGATGCCGCCTCCGGCGCCATGGCCGAGTGCCAGTAGGGCGCGGGCGGACTCGGCCGGCGCCTCGTGCCAGGTGATCGCGGCGGCGCCGGCCGGGGTGTCGACGGTCTCGGTGCACGCTGTGGCGCGTGCTGTGCCTGCTGGGGGTCGGGTGGGCCGCGGCATCAGAAGAGGGTCTCCTCCTCGGGGGCCGGCAGGGCGTCGACCAGCTCGGGCCCGTTGTTCCGCACACTGCTGACCGCCGTCCCGACCGGGAAGGCCCGCAGCAGCCCCGGCGGCGGGGGCGCCAGCAGCTCGTCGAGCGCGTCGGGGTCGGTGGTGGCCGGATCCAGCCACGCGTCCCAGCGGTCGGCCGGCAGCATCAGCGGCATCCGGGGGTGGATTTCGGCCAGCGAGCGCGGGCCCTGGCCGGCGTATCCGGCGAGGTCGGCGGTCTCGGCGGCGGTGGTGAGCACCGTACAGGTGGACCACCAGGCGCGCGGGTGGTCGTCGGGGAGGGTGGAGTCGCGCCAGAACTCGTAGAGCCCGGCCATCGCGAACACCGAACCGTCGGCGGGGGTCACGAAGTACGGCTGCTTGCGGGACCGCTTCTTCCTGCCCTCTTCCTCCAACTGCCGCTCCTGGGCCCCGGTGACCCACTCGTAGTAGCCGTCGGCCGGCACCAGGCAGCGGCGGGCGGTCAGCGCCCGGCGGAAGGAGGGCTTCTCCCGTACGGTCTCGGCGCGCGCGTTGATCAGCCGGGGACCGACCTCGGGGGTCTTCGCCCAGGACGGGACGAGGCCCCAGCGCAGCACCCGGAGCTGCCGGACCGGTTCAGGGGAACCGGAGTCCCGCAGCGGACGGTCCAGTACGGCGTAGACGTCCTTGGTCGGGGCCACGTTCCAATCGGGGGCGAGGGCCTCGGTGGGCTCCCACTTGCGGACCTCGAAGAGTCCTACGAGATCCTCGGGTTTCCGGCTCGCCGCGTATCGACCGCACATGGCTGCCAGACTGCCACGACCGCGGCCCGGTGGGCGAAAATCCCCGGCCACCGGGCCCGACCGCCGACCCGTCCCCAGGACCCGGACCGCACACAGGAAGCAGAGGAACGATCGCCGTATGAACGTCGCGAGCATCACCGAGATGTGGCACCGGCTGACGGGTTCCCAGCCCGACCCCTCACGCTGGCTGGTCGGCGCGACCGCCCTGCTCGCGCTCGCCGCGGTGCTGACCCGGCGCGTCTGGCGGATCGTGCGCAACGCGGTGACCATCGCGCACGAGGGCGGCCACGGTCTGGTGGCCCTGCTCAGCGGACGCCGGCTCGACGGCATACGACTGCACTCGGACACCTCGGGGCTGACCGTCTCGCGGGGCAGGCCGACCGGCCCCGGCATGGTGCTGACCGCGGCGGCCGGCTACACCGCGCCGCCGCTGCTCGGCCTGGCGGGCGCCGGGCTGCTGGCCACCGGGCACATAACGGCGCTGCTGTGGGGGGCCACCGCGCTGCTGCTCGTCATGCTGGTGATGATCCGCAACGCGTACGGGGCGCTGACCGTGGTGATCACCGGGGCGCTGTTCCTGCTGGTGTCGTGGCTGACCAAGGCGCAGGTGCAGGCCGCCTTCGCCTATCTCGTGGTGTGGTTCCTGCTGGTCGGCGGCTCCCGCCCGGTCGCCGAGCTGCAAAGGACCCGGCGGCGCGACCGCAGCGGCTCCTCGGACGCGGACCAACTGGCCCGGCTCACCGGCACCCCGGCGGCGCTGTGGATGCTCCTCTTCTACGCGGTCGCGCTCTTCTCCCTCGTCGGCGGCGCCCGCTGGCTGCTGCTCCAGTGAGCACGGTTCCACCGCGGTCGGCGGACACCCGCGCTGCCGCCGATCGGGTCGCCCGCGGGTCCGGGGTGGCGGCTGGCGGGTCTGGAGTGGCGGAGAGTGTTCCGGATCCGGTTTCCATCAGGTTTCGCCGGATTCGCCGACTTATCTCCCCGTACCGCAGCCACTACGCTTGGGCCTCATGACCGACCGCACCGAGCAAGCCCCCTTTTGGCCTGCCCCGACCGCGCCCGGTGCCGTGGACGCGACCGTCATGGTGCCCGGCTCTAAGTCGGTGACCAACCGCGCCCTGGTGCTGGCCGCCCACTCCACCGAACCCGGCTGGGTGCGCCGCCCGTTGCGCAGCCGCGACACCGTACTGATGGCGGACGCCCTGCGCGCCATGGGCGTGCAGATCGACGAAGTGGTGAATCCGGCCGGCGGCGAGGCCTGGCGGATCATCCCGGCCGGGATGCACGGCCCGGCCACCGTGGACGTCGGCAACGCCGGCACCGTGATGCGCTTCCTGCCACCGGTGGCCGCGCTCGCCGACGGCCCGGTGCGCTTCGAGGGGGACGCGCGGGCCAGCGAGCGCCCGCTGCACGGGGTGATCGACGCGCTGCGGGAGCTGGGCGCCCGGGTCGACGACGAGGGCCGCGGCGCGCTGCCGCTCACCGTGCACGGCGCCGGTTCGCTGGCCGGCGGCGCGGTGGAGGTGGACGCCTCGGCCTCGTCGCAGTTCATCAGCGCGCTGCTGCTCTCCGGACCGCGCTTCAACAAGGGCCTGGAACTGCGGCACACCGGCCGAACCCTGCCGTCGCTGCCGCACATCCGGATGACCGTCGACATGCTGCGGATAGCGGGCGCGAAGGTGGACGCCCCGCAGGACGGCGGCACCCGCGACGTCTGGCGGGTCGCGCCCAGCGCCCTGCTCGGCCGCGACCTGACCGTGGACCCCGATCTGTCCAGCGCGGCGCCCTTCCTGGCGGCGGCGCTGGTCACCGGCGGCCGGGTCACCATCCCCGGCTGGCCGCGCCGCACCACCCAGCCCGGCGACCGGCTGCGCCGGCTCTTCACCGAGATGGGCGGTTTCTGCGAGGTCACCGACCGCGGACTGACCCTGACCGGTTCCGGCCGGGTGCACGCGATCACGGCGGATCTGCGGGAGGTCGGCGAGCTGACCCCGGTGGTCGCCGCGGTCGCCGCGCTGGCCGACGGGGAGTCGGTGCTCTCCGGGATCGCCCATCTGCGGCTGCACGAGACGGACCGCTTGTCGGCGCTCGCCAAGGAGATCAACGGTCTCGGCGGCGATGTCACCGAGACCGAGGACGGCCTCCGGATCCGCCCGACACCGCTGCACGGCGGGGTCTTCCACACCTACGAGGACCACCGGCTGGCCACCGCCGCCGCGGTGCTCGGTCTGGCGGTCGACGGCGTCGAGGTGGAGAACGTGGCGACGACCGGCAAGACGCTGCCCGACTTCCCCCGGCTGTGGACCGGCATGCTGGCCGGCGCGGACACCCGGCCCTTCACCGGCGCGGCCAGACCCTGGGGCGACCCCGAAACCAACGAGACGCGGGGCTGACGGCACGTCATGCGGCGCTATGGCAAGAATCCCGACGAGGACGACGTACGTGTCCGGCCCAACGCCAAGGGCACCCGGCCGCGGACCAGCATCCGGCCCAAGCACGAGGACGCCTCGGAGGGCATGGTGCTCACCGTGGACCGGGGGCGGCTGCACGTCCTGGTCGACGACCGCGAGGTGGTCGCGATGAAGGCCCGCGAGCTGGGCCGCAAGTCCGCGGTGGTCGGCGACCGGGTGGCGGTGGTCGGCGACATGTCGGGCGCCAAGGACACGCTGGCCCGGGTGGTCCGGGTCGAGAAGCGCACCTCGGTGCTGCGCCGTACCGCCGACGACACCGATCCGTTCGAGCGGGTGGTGGTCGCCAACGCCGACCAGTTGGCGATCGTCACCGCGCTGGCCGACCCCGAGCCCCGGCCGCGGATGATCGACCGGTGTCTGGTCGCCGCTTATGACGCCGGGCTGCGGCCGCTGCTGGTGCTCACCAAGTCGGATCTGGCCCCGCCGGAGCCGCTGCTGGAGACGTACGGCGAGCTGGACCTGGCGTATGTGGTGACCAACCGGGACGATTTCCTGACCGGTGGCGTCGACCGGATCAGGGAGTTGCTGGCGGGCCATGTCACCGCCTTCGTCGGACACAGCGGTGTCGGCAAGACCACGCTGGTGAACGCGCTGGTGGAACGACAGCGCAGCACCGGCCATGTCAACGCGGTGACCGGTCGTGGCCGGCACACCACCACCTCGGCGCTGGCGCTGCCGCTGCCGGGGGACCTGGGCTGGGTGATCGACACCCCGGGCGTACGGTCCTTCGGGCTGCACCACATCGATCCTTCCCGGGTCATCCAGGCGTTCCCGGACCTGGAGCCGGGCACCGAGGAATGTCCGCGGGGCTGTTCCCACGACGAACCGGAGTGCGCGCTGGACGCCTGGGTGGCGGCGGGGCACGCCGAGCCGGCCCGGCTGGACTCGCTGCGGCGGCTGCTGTCCACCCGGGAGCGGCGCGAGGGGGACTGACGTCCGGCGACGGATCCAAGGGGATCCGGGGGGAGGGGTTGGTGGCTCCTTTCCCGGGGAGCGGCGGAAGCCCGTCGAAAGCGCGACGGACGGCCTCCTCCCGTATCCCCACCGTTTGCGGGAATGCTGTGTGATGATCAGCAGCGCACAGTGCGTGGCACGAGAGAACAAGGCGGAACGGAGGCACCCGATGGCCTGGCTCCTGGTGGTGGTCGCGGGCATCTTCGAAACCGGTTTCGCGGTCTGCCTGAAGCTTTCCCATGGCTTCACCCGGATATGGCCGACGGTCGCCTTCTGCCTCTTCGCCCTCGGCTCCTTCGGCCTGCTCACCCTGTCGCTGAAGAAGCTCGACGTCGGCCCGGCGTACGCGGTCTGGACCGGCATCGGCGCGGCCGGCACCGCGATCTACGGCATGGCGTTCCTGGGCGATGTGGTCTCCACCCTGAAGCTGGTGTCGATCTCGCTGGTCATCGTCGGCGTCATCGGCCTCCAGATCTCCGGCTCATCACACTGACGGCTCCTCACACTGATGGCTGCGCGCACCGACGGCTTCGTGCACCGACGGCTTCGCGCACCGACGACGAGCGTCCCGGCCGGCCGGTGGTCAACCGGCGGTCGGCCGTTCGGAGCCGGCGGCCCGTCAACTCTTCGGCCATGGCAGCAGACCGCGGACGAGTCGCGCCACCCGCAGGCAGGCGACTTCGTCGGTGGGAGCCGGCGCGATCAGATAGGAGAGCGTGAGCCGGATCGCCGCCTCGCAGGCCCAGGCGACATCGGCCGCGCGTAAGCCGGGAAACCCGCTCATCAGGGCGTCGGCGGTGTGGGTGTGCAGCGGTGTGACCAGGTCGGGCAGCGGCGATCCCTCGATGCGGCGGCCGGTGAGGGCGGCCCGGACCAGCGGGCTGCGGCGGGCGCCGCGCAGCGTCCAGCCGGCCGCGGCGGCGAAGCACTCGCCGGGATCGCCGCCGTCGCGGGCGGCGAGGGCCAGCGCCCGGTCCAGGCCCGCAAGGTAGTGCTCGGCCTCCCGCCGGATGAGCGCCTTGACCAGGCCGTCCTTGCTGTGGAACTCGTTGTAGAGGGTCTGCCGCGACACCCCGGCCGCGGCGGCGACCTCGACCATCCTGACCTCGGCCCACGGCCGGTCGCCGAGCGCGTCGAAGGCCGCGGCCAGCAGCGATTCCCTGGCGGTAGGCATCATGATCGCCTTTGCCTCCAAACCACCGCGAAGTGTCTTGTGGACGTGCGGCCGTCCGGAAAGAATTGATCCGGCGGGTGGTGCTGTCAAGGCTTCGCGCGCGTCCTCGCGGCGCCGGGCGCGCCGGCCCCTCGTGGTCCTCCCCCGCGTTCCCGGCGGGCCCGCGCACGCTGTTCGCTAGGGTTCGTCCATGCCCGACTACCACGACGATCTGCGGCTCGCCCAGGCGCTCGCCGACGCCGCAGACGCTGCGACGATGGCCCGTTTCAAGGCGCTTGACCTCAAGGTGGAGACCAAGCCGGACCTGACCCCGGTCACCGAGGCGGACAAGGCGGCCGAGGAGCTGATCCGGAGCGGGCTCGAACGGGCCCGGCCGCGGGACGCGGTGCTGGGCGAGGAGTACGGCGAGGACGGCGGCGGGCCGCGCCGCTGGATCATCGACCCGATCGACGGCACCAAGAACTACGTACGCGGGGTGCCGGTGTGGGCGACCCTGATCGCGCTTGCGGTGCGGGGGGATCAGGCCGGTACCGGTGGCGAGGGCGGCTCGGGCAGCGCGGGCGGCGCCGACGAGGTGGTGGTCGGCGTGGTGTCCGCGCCCGCGCTCGGCCGCCGCTGGTGGGCGGTGAAGGGCGGTGGCGCGTACACCGGGCGCAGCCTGGCGGCGGCGACGCCGCTGCGGGTCTCGCGGGTGGGCCGGCTGGCGGACGCGTCGTTCGCGTACTCCTCGCTGGGCGGCTGGGAGGAGCAGGGCCGGCTGCCCGGCTTTCTCGATCTGACCCGGGCCGTCTGGCGGACCCGCGGCTACGGCGACTTCTGGCCGTACATGATGGTCGCCGAGGGCTCGGTGGACCTCTGCGCCGAGCCCGAGCTGAGCCTGTGGGACATGGCGGCGGGCGAGGTGATCGTCCGGGAGGCGGGCGGGAGGTTCACCTCGCTCGACGGGGTGCCGGGGCCCTTCGGCCCCAACGCGGCGGCGTCCAACGGGCTGTTGCACGAGGAGATGCTGGGGTATCTGGGCCGGGCGTGAACCCGCGGGCGCGCGGCACGCCACGTTCGATCGCCGGGGGCGCGCTGCGGGCCTCACACGCCGTCGGCGCACTCTGTCCGCCCCCTTGCCGGGGCCGTGACGTGCATGTGAACATGAGAAAACCCTCGCTTGTGAACTTGTGAAGTCGTTCACGCGGAAAACCGCCCACGGCAGGGCCGCCCGGCGGCCCACCCAGGAGGTAGCCCAACCATGCTGGTCCGCGACGCCATGAGCACGGTGGTTCTCACCATCGGCCCCGCCCACACCCTCCGCCAGGCAGCCCATCTGATGTCCGCCCGCCGCGTCGGCGCGGCGGTCGTCCTCGATCCCGAGACGTGCGGTGTCGGGATCCTCACCGAGCGCGACGTCCTCGACGCCGTCGGATCCGGCCTCGACCCCGACCACGAACACGCGCACGCCCACACCACGGGTGACGTCGTCTTCGCCGCCCCGCAGTGGACCCTCGACGAGGCGGCCGCCGCCATGCTCCGCGGCAACTTCCGCCATCTCGTGGTCCTTGAGGGCCGCGACCTGGTGGGCGTGGTCTCGGTCCGCGACATCGTCCGCTGCTGGTCGCCGGAGCGGACGGCGGTGCCCGCGTAACGGCATGGCGGTGGGGCCGAAGCCCAACGGCGTTCGGCCCCACCGGTTCCGGGGGCGGCCGGCGGGCCCGCGCGCTGTGCGAGCGCGGATCGGCCGGCCGGCCCCGACGGTCAAGCGGTCGGATCAGGCGCGGAGGGCCTGGACCGCGGCGTCCAGCCGCTTGCCGTAGTCGGCGTCCGCCTGGCGGAAGTTGTTGATCGCGCGCTCCACGATGTCGTCGCGCGACACCTTGGCGATGAAGCCGGCCAGGTTGTCGATCAGGCGGATCTTCTCGTCCTCGGACATCAGCCGGTAGAGGTTGCCGGCCTGCACGAAGTCGTTGTCCTCGGCGTGCGAGGGCGCCTCGGTGTAACCGGTGGCGCCGGTCACCGGGGTGGACTGCCACAGCGGACGGCCGGTCTCGTTGGGGCCGCCGAAGCTGTTCGGCTCGTAGTTCTTGGCGCCGCCGTGCCGCCCGTCGTACAGATAACCGTCCCGGCTGTGGGTACGCGCCTCGGCGGCGTGCGGCCGGTTCACCGGCAGGTGGTCGGCGTTGGCGCCGACCCGGTAGCGGTGGGCGTCACCGTAGGCGAAGAGCCGGCCCTGGAGCATCTTGTCCGGGGACGGGCCGATGCCGGGCACCAGGTGGGCCGGCGAGAAGATCGACTGCTCGACCTCGGCGAAGACGTTCTCCGGGTTGCGGTTGAGCTCCAGCGTGCCGATCTCGATCGGCGGGTAGTCCTCGTGCGGCCACACCTTGGTCAAGTCGAACGGGTTGAAGCGGTACGTGGCCGCGTCGGCCGCCGGCATCACCTGGATCTGCACGGTCCAGGACGGGAAGTCGCCGCGCTCGATGGCCCGGCGCAGGTCGCGCTGGTGGCTGTCGGTGTCCTCACCGGAGAGCTTGACCGCCTCGTCCTGGGTGAGGTTCCTGATCCCCTGGTCGGTCTTGAAGTGGTACTTGACCCAGAAGACCTCGCCGGCCTCGTTGTTCCACTGGTAGGTGTGCGAGCCGTAGCCGTTGAGGTGGCGGTAGGTCGCCGGAATGCCGCGGTCGCCGAAGAGCCAGGTGACCTGGTGCGTCGACTCCGGGCTGAGCCCCCAGAAGTCCCAGACGTTGTCCGCCTCCTGCGAGCCGGTGTACGGGTCGCGCTTCTGGGTGTGGATGAAGTCGGGGAACTTGATGGCGTCCTTGATGAAGAACACCGGGGTGTTGTTGCCGACGAGGTCGTAGTTGCCCTCTTCGGTGTAGAACTTCAGCGCGAAGCCGCGGGGGTCGCGGACCGCGTCGGCCGAGCCGAGGTTGCCGGCGACGGTGGAGAAGCGCAGGAAGGTCTCCGTCTGCTTGCCGACCTCGGAGAGGAACTTCGCCCGGGTCCACTGCGACACGTCGCGGGTGAGGGTGAAGGTGCCGTAGGCGCCGGCGCCGCGGGCGTGCACCACGCGCTCCGGGATCCGCTCCCGGTTGAAGTGCGCGAGCTTCTCCAGCAGGTGCTGGCTCTGGACCAGAACGGGACCGCCGAGGCCGGCCGTCTCGCTGTTCTGGTTGTCCGCAACGGGTGCGCCGGACTCCGTGGTCAGCGGACCCGTCTCCTGAGCAGTCACGTGTGTCTCCCTGATTCGACCTGTCCCTTGGCTGTCGCCAGAACCGATCCTACGATAGACACTGTCTAAGTCAAGATAGGTCCTAGTAAAGGACCTGGTCTCCTTACGACCTCCCACTGTTAGGCTGGTGCGCATGAGTGACCTGCTGGAACGCCTGCGAACCCGCGGCTGGCGGCTGACCGCCCAGCGCCGGGTCGTGGCCGAGGTCCTCGACGGCGATCATGTGCACCTCACCGCCGACGAGGTGCACGCGCGCGCCAGCCGGCGGCTGCCGGAGATCTCCCGCGCCACCGTCTACAACACCCTCGGCGAGATGGTGAGCATCGGCGAGATCATCGAGGTCGCCACCGACGGGCGGGCCAAGCGGTACGACCCGAACGCCCACCGGCCGCACCAGCATCTGGTCTGCTCCAACTGCGGCACCATCCGGGACGTTCATCCGCACGGGGATCCGCTCGCCTCGCTGCCGGCCGGTGAGCGCTTCGGCTTCACCGTCTGCGACGTCGAGGTCACCTACCGCGGTCTGTGCCCCGACTGCTCGTAGCCGGCCGCCTGTTGTGCGGCCGGCTGCTGCTTGACCGCCTGCTGCTTGAGGGCCGGGTGCTTCGCCGCCGGGGCCGGTGCCGCGGCGGTGGTCGTTGCCCGCGCCTGCCGGCTGATCCGCTCGGCCAGCGCCCGTACCGCGGGTTCGGTACGGGTCCGGCCGATCCACAGCGTCTCGGCCGGTACGTCGTCCGGCACCCTGGTCAGCGCCTCGAACACCTCACGGGCCACCCCGGAGTCCGGGTCGGTGGCCAATCCGCCCAGCAACCTGACGAGTTCGTCCGGCTTGGCGAGCCGCCCCAGCGCGCGGGCCGCCGCCCGGCGGACGATCGCGTGCGGGTCGCCGAGGAGCCGGGCCAACTGCGGCGCGTCCGCCGCGTCCCCGCACTCCCCCAGCCCCGCGGCGAGTCCGGCCAGCAGCCGGGCGGGCGCCGGGGGACGTCCGGCCCGCCGCAACTGCTTGCGGTAGACCTCGGCGGGCGGCTCCCCCCGCTGGTAGAGCTGCCAGCGGGCCTGCGCCCTGACCATCCGCGCCCGGTCGGCGAGCAGCACCACCAGCCGGGTGGCCGGCACATCGGCGGGCAGCGCGGCCACCGCGAGCTCCCGCACACCGGCGCCGCGGGCCCGCAGCAGCCGGCCCGCCTGCTCCGGGTCGATCTCCAGCAGCCGCTGCGCGCACAGCTTCCGGCACACCTGGTCATGGTCGTAGAGGGCGGCCCGCAGCAGGTCCCCCTTGACGTACTCCCCCAGGTCCAGCGCGAGTTCGACGCCGAAACGGCGGGCGGCGGGATCGGCGTCGACGGCCAGCGCCCGCACCGCCCGCCGGTGCGGGGGGTCGGCGAGGGCGGCCCGGTAGGCGGTCAGCAGGCCGCCGGCCCGGCTGCGGCCGTGGAGTCTGAGCAGGATCCGTACGGCGGCGGCGACCTCGTCGGGCGCGGAGCGCAGCAGCAGGGCGGCGGCGGCGCGGTTGCGTACCTCGGGCACCCAGTCGACGGTGCGCAGCGCGAGCGCGGCGGCGGCCAGCGGTCCGCCGCAGCCGGCCAGGCCCGCCACGGCGGCCTCCCTGATCCGGCCGTCGGCGTCGAAGGAGGCGAGCAGCAGGCCGGGGTCGGGGCGGGCCGGAATGGGCGGGGTGCGGGGGACTTGTCGGACGGTGATCCGGCGGGGCTGCGGGCTGCGGCGGGCCTGGCGGTCCAGCAGGACGAGGAGTTGCGCGGGCGCGCGGCCCAGGGCGTCGAGCGCGGCGGCGCGGTCGTGCGGGGGGCCGGTGTCCAGTACCTCGCGCAACGTGGTGAGCAGCGCGGGCACTTCCTCGCGCCACCGCGGGCCGGCCGCCCGCGCGCACCAGACGTCCCAGCGGCCCGCGTCCAGCACCGCCAGGTCGGATCGCCCCCGCCGTCTGCGCAGCAACCCCGCCTCCTGGCCTCGCGCCGCCACTCCGCACCAGGATCGCGCGGCGGGGGGCGGTGACCAAGGTGGATCGGCTGGTCTTTGCCCGAATAAGAGGAACATAGGAGAAACGGATCGTCGCCGCGGAAAGATTCAGGGCCCGGAGGCTGCGCCTCCGGGCCCTGAATCTTCATTGGTAGCGGGGACAGGATTTGAACCTGCGACCTCTGGGTTATGAGCCCAGCGAGCTACCGAGCTGCTCCACCCCGCGTCGTTGTGCTTTTAGCTTAGCCCACCCCGCTCCCCCCACCAAATCCATTCCCCCACCCCCAACTCCCCCTACGGGCAGCAGGTGGACACGGGGGGCGCGCCCCCTAGGCCGCCGCAGCGGCGGAACGCGAGACCGCGCGGGCCGGCGGTGCCAAACCGGGCCGCCCCGGGGCCGGGGGGTGGAGGCTGCCGCCGCCCCCCAAGACCGCCGCAGCGGCGGGACGCGGGACGGTGCGGGACGGCGGTGCCGAACCGGGCGCAACCAAGCGACCTCAGCGCTCCGGGCCCCGCAGACGCCGGCCTGGGCCCGGGGGCCTTGGGGGGCCGAGCCCGCACCGCCCCCCAAAAAAACCGCCGCAGCGGCGGGACGCGGGACGGTGCGGGACGGCGGTGCCGAACCGGGGGCGCCCCGGGGGCGGCCCCGGCGGGTGGGGCCGCCGCGGCGGGGTGCCGCGTTCTTACCGGTGCGCTCACGCAGTGAGTTCGTGGGCCACCGCGTCGGTGAGGCGGGCCGCGCGTTCGGCCACTTCGGCGGGGCCGTAGGTGATCGCGCGGGCGCACCAGGACTGCGCCTCGGCGAGGCTGCCGCGGCGGGCGGAGAGCAGGGCCATCCGCAGGGCCGCCCGGCCATGGCCCGCGTTGGCCGCGCGGGTCCACCACAGTGCCGCCTCCGGCTCACTGCCCTCGCGGGCCAGCAGCAGCCCGAGGTTGAAGGCCCCGTTGCGCGACCCCGCCTCGGCGGCCAGCCGATACCACCGCGCCGCCGCCACCACATCCCCCCGCTTCGCCGCGCACATCCCGAGCCGTACCTGCGCCCGGCGGTGCCCCTGCCCGGCGGCCCGCTCGTACCACTCCTCCGCCTCGACCGAGCCGGACCCGGCGACCTCCGCGCCGTCCTCCCGCTCCCTGCGGTCGAGCAGCGCGCCGAGCCGGAACGCCGCCTCGGGGCTGCCGCCCCCGGCCGCGCACCGCAGGTGCCGCTCGGCGGCGTGGTGGTCACCCTCCTGCTGGAGCGCTATGGCCACCTGGAGCGCCGCCTCGGCGTGCCCGGACGCGGCGGCCCGCTCGTACCAGCGGCGCGCGCTCCTCTCGTCGCCGCGCCCCGCGTGCAGGATGCCCAGGTTGAAGGCCGCGTCGATGCTGCCCGCCTCGGCCGCCTTGGACAGCCACGGCTCGGCGCCCGCCGCGTCCCCGCGCTGGAGCAGCAGCACGGCCAGCGCGTTGGCCGCCTCACGGTGCCCCGCGTACGCCGCCTTGCGGTACCACTGCTCGGCCTGCTGGCTGCGCCCCTGCCCGGCGCACAGCAGCCCCAGGTTGTAGGCGCCGTTGACATCACCGGCCTCCATCGCGGTGCGATACCACCGCTCGGCGGTCTGCGTCTCGCCCTCCTCGGCGTGCAGCGCGCCGAGCGCGTTCGCGGCGTTGCCGTCGCCCGCCTGGGCGGCGCGCCGCCACCAGGTGGCGGCCTGGTCGATGTCGCCGGCGTCCCGCAGCAGGAAGGCGAGCGCGCAGGCGGCCCGCGCCTCGCCGTCCCGCGCCGCGGTGAGGTACCAGTGGCCGGCCTCCTTGACCTCGCCGCGCTCCTCCAGCAGCGTGCCGAGGCACAGCGCGGCCCGCCGGTGGCGGCGCGCGGCGGCCTGCCGGTACCACTGCTCGGCCTCGTGGTCCTGGCCGCGCTCGGCGCAGATCCTCGCCAGCCGGTACGCCGCCTCCCGGTGCCCGTGCTCCGCGGCGGCCCGGAACCACCGCTCCGCCCCGACGTCCCTGCGGTGGTCGAGCAGGTCGGCCAGCGCGTAAGCACCCAGCGTGTGGCCGGACTCGGCGGCCTGCCGCAGCCAGTACTCGGCGCCGGGCTCGTCCCCGCGCTCCCGGTAGTGCCGGCCGAGCGCGTGCGCGGCGGCGGCGGAACCGGCGACCGCGGCGATCCGCCACCAGTCGGCCGCCTCGTCGGCGTGCCCGTGCTGGTGCAGCAGCAGCCCCAGGTTGTTGGCGGCGGCCCGGTCCCCGTGCTGGACCGCGGCCCGCAGGAACGGCTCGGCGCCGTCCAGGTCGCCGCGGCGCAGCAGCAGGGTGCCGAGCGCGCTCATCGCCCCGGGATCGCCCTGTTCCGCCGCCCTGCGGTGGCGCGCCTCGATCTCGGCCTCCTCGCGCAGCGCGAGGCTCTCCTCGTCGGGCAGTTCGGTCAGCAGCGCCGGTACGGCCTGCGGCTCCCCGGCCGCGGCCACCGCGCTGATCGCGTAGTCCTCGGAGCGCGGCGCGGGCAGCGGCGAACCGCCCGTCGACCCACGCTGACCATGGATCTGACGAGCGTTCAGCAGCCTCGCACTCTCCCCCATAAGCCCCATCGTTGCACCACCCGGTACCGGCGTACACCTGGTATACCGCAACCCGCGCGGTCACTTCAGCGTTTTGTCGACTTCCCGATAAGGCGCCACATCAAACGTTTGACGTGCGATGTCCCCCATACAAGTGAAGAGGCCTGAAGTCTATTGACTTCAGGCCTCTTCGTGCAGTAGCGGGGACAGGATTTGAACCTGCGACCTCTGGGTTATGAGCCCAGCGAGCTACCGAGCTGCTCCACCCCGCGTCGTTGTGTCCTCACCGTATCACGACCTGGGATCTTGCCCGTTCGGTCCCGCCCGCCGCCTACTGCGGCGGCTTGGCCGCGCCCTTCCCCGCGTCCTCGGCGGCCCGCGCGTCCTTCAGCGCGGCCGCCAACCTCTTCTGTGCCTCGCCGTACTTCTGCCAGTCGCCGTCCCGCAGCGCCTGCTGCCCGTCGTCGTACGCCTGTTGGGCCTGATTCAGCGCATCCCGAAGGGTGGCGCCGTCCCCGCCGGTTGACGGCGGCCCGGCCGACGGGGATGACGGCGGCGCTGACGAAGGCGTCGACGGGGAGGGCGACGACGGCGACGACGGCGATGACGGTGCGGCAGGCGTACCGGCCCCGACCGTCCCGGTGGTCGGTACACCGGCCCCTTCCCCCGTGCCGAAGACGGAACTCAGCGCCTCGTCCAGGGTGTCCGCCAGCTCGATCTTCGTGCCGAAGCTGACGAACACCTTCTTCATCAGCGGATAGTCGACATTGGCGCCGCGTACGTAGACCGGCTCGACATTGAGCAGTCCGCCGTCCACCGGCAGTGTCAGCAGGTTGCCGTACTCGATCGTCGAGTCCCTGCCCCTGAGCTGGGTGATCTGCGTGGCGAAGGTGGAGTTGAACTTGCTCTGCACCAGCTCAGGGCCGTCCACGGGCGCCTCAGTGGGCAGTTCGAGCAGCCGCATCGTGCCGTAGTCGGGGCTGGTGGCGTCGGCGTCCACCGCCATGAAGGCCGCCAGATTGCCGCGCCGGTTGGGGGTGAAGGTCGAGGTGAGCGAGAACGCCTGACCGCTCTGGTCCGGCATCTTCAGACTCAGGTAGTAGGGCGGGACCGTCTTGCCCGACTTGGACGCGGGATCGTCCGGCACCTGCCACACCTGGCTGCCGCTGTAGAACTGGGCGGCCGTGGTGACGTGGTATTTCGTGAGCAGCTGCCGCTGCACCTTGAAGAGGTCCTGCGGGTAGCGGAGATGGGCCAGCAGGCCCGCCGGGATGTCGGCCTTGGGCCGCACCGTGTGCGGGAACGCCTTCATCCACGTCTTGAGCACCGGGTCCTGGGTGTCCCACTGGTAGAGCGTCACCGTGCCGTCGTAGGCGTCCACGGTGGCCTTGACCGAGTTGCGGATGTAGTTGACCTGGTTCTGCTGCGCGACGACCGACCGCTGGTTGTCGGTGAGCGAGTCGGCCGTGGTGTCGCCGAGGGTGGTGCGGGAGGCGTACGGATAGTTGTCGGTGGTGGTGTAGGCGTCCACGATCCACTCCACGTGGCCGCCGACCACCGCCGGATACGGATCGCCGTCGATGGTGAGCCAGGGCGCGACCGCCTCGACCCGCTGCTTGGGCGTGCGGTTGTAGAGGATCTTCGAACCGTGGCCGATGGCGCCGGAGTAGAGGATCCGCGGCTCGCCGAAGGTCACCGCGTAGGCGGCCCGGGTGACCGGGTCGTCCAGGTCGACGCCGCCCTGGCCGTGGTAGGTGGACGACTTCTCACCGGACTTGTCGGCGTAGTCCAACTCCTTGGTGGGGCCGCCGACGATCGAGTACTGAGTGGTCTGCTCCCCGAAGTAGATACGGGGTTCGTACGGGCCGATGTCCCCGGTGGACGGCAGGGCCTGCTCGGTGTAGACGGGCTGTCCCGTGGGGTTGCCGCTGACCGGGTCGTCGCCGGTGACCTGGGTGCCCTTGGCGGTGACGATCCCGTAGCCGTGGGTGTACTTGAAGTGGTCGTTTATCCAGTTCTTCGACGGGATGCCGTTGATGTCCAGCTCCCGCAGGCCCACCACGGTGTCCTCATCCTTGGTGGCCGAGGTGGCCGAGGTGGCCGAGGTGGCCGAGGTGGCCGAGGTGGCCCTGGTACCCCTGGTGGCCGAGGTCGCCTTGGCGGCCTTGGTGGCGTCACCGTCAACCGCCGTCCCCGGGTAGCGGTCGACGTCCAGGGTGGACGGGAAGGAGTAGTAGCTCTGCCCCTGCTGCATCTGCTGGAAGGTCGGCGAGACCACGTTGGGGTCGAGGACCCTTATGGACGCGGTGGAGCCGGTGTCGGCCAGCAGCTTGGCCCCGGTGGTCCTGCTGCTGCTCACGCCGCTGAAGCCGGAGACCTCGCTGTCCGCGACGCCGTACGCGGCCCGGGTGGCGTCGATGTTCTTCTGGAGGTAGGGCGCCTCCTTGGCGGCCTCGTTCGGCTGCACCTGGAACTTCTGCACGATCGCCGGATAGAGCCCGCCGATGAGGATCGCGGAGAGCACCATCAACCCGAAGCCGATCATCGGCAGCGACCACGTACGCCGCCAGAGTGTCGCGAAGAACAGCAGCGCGCAGATCACCGCGATGCAGAACAGGATGGTCTTCGCCGGCAGATACGCGTTGGCGTCGACGTACCGCAGCCCGGTCCAGTCGTCGGTCGAGCGCAGCCCGCTGGACTTCACCGCGAGCCCGTAGCGGTCCAGCCAGTACGCCACCGCCTTGAGCGACACGAACAGGCCGAGCAGCACCGACAGATGCCCGGTGGCGGCCGCGGTGGCCCGGCCGCCGGGCGAGGTGATGCTCAACCCCCCGTACAGGTAGTGCACCAGGGCGGCGGCGATCAGCGACAGCACCACGGCTGCGAAGCCGAAGCTCAGCAGGAAGCGGTACCAGGGCAGGTCGAAGGCGTAGAAGGAGACGTCCTTGTGGAACTGCGGGTCCTTCACGTGGAACGAGGTGGCGTTGGCGGTCAGCAGCCACAACCGCCACTGCCCGGCGGCCGATCCGCCGGCGATGAGCCCGGCCACCGAGCAGATCCCCAGCAGGGCCCACTTCTTGTAGGGCGCGATTCCGGTCCGGTAGCGGTCAAGGCCCTGCTGTTCCGGCGACATGGCGCTCAGCGGGGGCCGCAGCAGGTGTGCCAGATAGATGTTCGCGCCGACCGCGACCGCCATCAGCACGCCGAAGACGCAGAAGAGCCCGGCCTTTGTCGCCAGGGTGGTGGTGAAGACCGAGGAATAGCGCACCGAGCGATACCAGAGCAGGTCGGTCCAGAACCCGGCGAACATCACGAACGCGATCATCAGGGCGGCGATTGCCACGACCGCGATGAGCAGCCACCGTACGCCGCGGGAGGTCCGGACCGTGCCGACCCGGGGGCCGGGCCCTCCGCCGCGGTCGGGCATCTGGAATACCAAGGTGTACCTCGAGATGTCGGTGCTTCGCGGATGTCCCGGGTCGGACCCCACCCGTGCAACTTACCTATGCTTTGGCCGGTTCCCGATTCCGGCCGGGGAAGAGGCAGGATAGTGACCATGCCCAATACCGCCGCCGACGGCGCACCCCTTGCCGCGAACCCGCTGACCCGGGCCGTACTGGAAATCGACGAGTACGCCGCGGGGCTCGGCTGGGACCAGCCCGCACGTTTGTTCGCCCTGGTGGACACCGCCCAATTGCGTACCCAGGAACCGGCGCTGGCCCGGCAGTTGGGGCTCGCCGAGGACGCCGCCACCGCCGGTCTCACCCCGATCGAGCAGGACGAACTGCCCGCGGGGCAGCCGCTCGACGAGTTCCTGGCCACCATCGCCTGGCCGGAGGTGATCGCGGGCTGTGCGCTCACCGTGGAGCGGCTGATGCTGCCGCCGTCCGCCGAGGCGACGCTGCCGGAGGATCTGGACGACACGGCGCTGGCCTCCTGGGTGGCGTCGCACCCGCAGCGGCAGGAGGTACGGATGACGGTCGCGGTGCTGCGGGACGGCGCGCGCGAGTCGGCGGTGCGGCTGCGGGAGAAGGACTCGGCGACCGATGTGCTGACCGGCTCCGCGCTGGTGCCGGGGCTGGCGGAGGCGCTGTCGGCGACCTTCGAGGAGGGCTAGGTCAGCTCTTGGCGCAGCTCGCCAGCGCCTTGTCGTTGCCCGCCTTGATGTTCTTCAGCGCCGTCATCGCGTCGTCCAGCGTCTTGACCTTGACCAGCCGGAGGCCGCTGGGGATGTCCTTGGCGGCCTCCTCGCAGTTGTCGGCCGGGGTGAGGAAGTACCGCGCGCCCTTGTCGCGGGCGCCGATCGTCTTCAGGCCGATGCCGCCGATCGGG
The DNA here is from genome assembly GCF_045039895.1 of Streptomyces sp. NBC_01190. Classification (NCBI taxonomy): domain Bacteria; kingdom Bacillati; phylum Actinomycetota; class Actinomycetes; order Kitasatosporales; family Streptomycetaceae; genus Streptomyces; species Streptomyces sp. NBC_01190. The sequence continues at coordinate 5,534,046 of NZ_CP108580.1, read as the reverse complement.
CCGACGTTCCCGTTGTCGTCTATGGTCCCGGTGCCGGCCACGAACTTGCCGCCGGTGAGGCTGCCAGGGGTGAGCTCGTCCACGATGCCGAGGGCGAACATCATGCCCGCGCTGGGGCCGCCGACGTCGGCGAGCTTGATGTCGATGCCGAACGGGAAGAGGTGCTCGATCCCGGCCTGGATGCCGACCACCGCGCGGGACGGGCCGTCGTCGTGGGACGCGCGGGTGGTGATCGTGACCTCTTGGGTCGCCGCCGACTTCTTCTTGGCGTCGGCTGCCCTGATCACCGTGAAGGTGACGGGCTGGCCGGCCTTGTGCTTGGTGACCAGCGCGGCCACCTGATCCTGCTTGGTGACCTTGGTGCCGTCCACGGCCTTGATCACGTCACCGGCGTGCAGCGTGCCCTCGGCGGCGCCGCCCTTGACCACGGCGGCCACGATGACCTGGGAGGGCACCGCGATCTTCAGCTCGTCCAGGGCGGCGACCTTGGCGCTGTCCTGGGACTGGCTGAACTCCTCGGCGTTCTCCTGGTCGGCCTGCTGGGCCGTCTGCCCCTGCGGATACAGGGTGTCGTGCTCGACCACCTTGTCGTCGTGCCGCGCCCAGCCGAGCACCGCCTCGACCAGGTTCATCGAATAGTCGGCGCCGGTGACCCGCACGGTGGTCATGTTGAGATGGCCGTCGGCGGGAAACGTCTGGTGCCCCGTGATCGAGATCACCTTGTCCCCGCCGTAGTCCCCCAGGGTGTTGACCGTGGGGCCGGGCGACATCTCGGAATACGGCGTCGGGGCGAGCAGGGCCACGGCCAACAGGACTATGAGCGTCAGGGTCGAGGCGATCAGCGTCGCGGTGCGGCGTGGCATGGAACGACCCTACGGGACCGGACCGACAACCGGCCCGCGGGGGGAATCCTCCCCTTCGGCCCTGGCCCCGCCGGGTGCCGCGGAGCCCTGGAGCCGCCCGCCGCCGGATTCCGGGGTCCGCCGGGGAGCGGCTTCCGCGGCGCCGCGGGCCCGGCGGGCGGGCGGCTCGGTGATCCACTCGGCGGCCCGTTCCGGGCCGCGCGCCTCGGCCGGAGTGGCGAGGGGGCGGCCCCCAGCCGAGGGGGCCGAGGCGACCGAGGCCTCCGAGGGGGCTGAGGTGGCAGCCGCAGCAGCCACATGGAGGGGAGTGGTCTCCATCGCGACGCGGAACCGCTCGTACCCGGCGAGGGAAGCACCGTCGCCGGTCATCCGGGCGCGGACCGCCCAGCGGCCCCACAGGGCGACGAGGACGCCGGCGGTCAGCGGAAAGAGCAACCAAGCGAGTGCGGCCACGGCGGAACTCCCGACCCCATATGCACCAAAACGGACCTATGAGCAGATTAACCACTCGGTGGGTCAACGCTCGGCCGAGGCGCCCGGTTACGCAACCGCAAATCCCACGAACGGGCGGCGAGCGGGCGGCGCAGGGGTCGGCGCGGGGTCGGCCGCGCACAGGGTGCGGGCCGGCCGGCGGCCGTACGCGGTCGCTTCGGCCCCGGCCTCAGACGGACCCCACCCACTCCTCGGTCCCGTCCGAGAACACCTGGTGCTTCCAGATGGGCACCTCGCTCTTCAGGTCGTCGATCAGCCGGCGGCTCGCCGCGAACGCCTCGCCCCGGTGCGGGCAGGACACCGCCACCACCACCGCGATGTCGCCGACCACCAGCTCGCCGACCCGGTGGACGGCGGCCAGCGCCCGTACCGGGAAGTCGGCGGCGACCTTCTCGGCCACCCGGCGGAGTTCGGCCGACGCGGAAGGGTGCGCGGTGTAGGCCAGACCGGTGACCGCCGCGTCCTGGCGTCCGTCGTGGTCGCGCACCGTGCCGACGAAGAGCACCGTGCCCCCGGCCGCGTCGTCGCCCACGGCGGTGACCACCTCGTCCACGGACAGGGGGGTGTCGCGGATGGCGAGCAGCCGGATGGGGCTGTCCTCCCGGCCACCGCCTGGACTGCCGGGACCGCCGGGACCGCCGGGACCGCGGGAGCTGCCGGTCGTGGCGGAGCCGCCCGGTCCGCCGGGCTCGCCGGCGGCGCCGTCACCGCGCGGGCCGCGGTGGTCCCCGGCGCCTTCCGGGCCTTCCGGTTCTCCGGGGTGCTGGTGCCCGCCGGGATCGCTTGTCGGTGCCATGCCGCCCATCCTCCTCATCCGCCCGCGCTACGGAACGATGGCGTCCGTTGTCACGGGCCCGGTCGTCGATGGCTCGCTCACGGGTGAGAGTGTGCCCGCTCCGGCGCCCCTTGGGGCAAGGGGCGCCCTATCCGATGGTGGATCCCGGGGGCTGGGCTGGGACCCGAACCGGGAGCCCGGGCCTGCGGCCTGGGCCCCACCCCGGTGCGGCCGGTCACAGTCCGCGGCGCTTGCGGGCCCTGCGGACCGCCGCGGCCGCGCCGACCAGCGCGACGGTGGCCCCCGCGGCGCCCAGCGCGGTGGCGTCCTTGCGGCCGAGGCGGCGGCCGGCCACCGAGTTGCGGCCCGCCACCTCCGCCAGCAGTTCGGCCAGCACCTCCTCGTTGGTCCAGTGCGGCCGCCAGCCCGCCTCGTGCAGCCGGCTGCCGCTGACCACCCAGGGGTGCATGGTGTAGGCGAGGTCGCCGGGCGGCGAGGGGGTGAGCCCGAGGCGGTAGAGCCGGGAGGCGGCGCCGAAGGCGATCGCGGCCGGCAGCTCCATCCGCCGGACGCCGGCCAGCTCCTCGACCTCCTCCTGCTCCAGCCAGCCGTCGCAGCCCACCGCCATCTCGCCGTCGACCTTTTCGAGCACCGCGTACTCAAGCGCCGACACCAGGTCGTCGACATGGCAGAACTGCCAGCAGGGCCGGCTGCCGGCCACCACCAGCAGCCGCGGCGACTCGAAGTAGCGGGTCAGCGTGGAGTCGGTGCCACCGACGAGGACCGCGGGACGCAGCACCGTCACGTTGAGGCCCGGGTGGGCGCGGGGCGCGCGGCGGCCGAGCCGTTCGATCTCCAGCAGGTCGTCCACGAAGCCGGCGTCGGAGGTGGCGCGCAGCGGGGCGTCCTCGGCGAGCGGCACGTCGTTGTCGGCCTGGGCGCCGTAGACCATCGCGGAGGTGCACAGCACCGCCCGCCGTACCCCGGCCGCCGCGGCGGCGGTCAGCACGGTCTGGGTGCCGCGGACGTTGAAGGCGGTGCGGGCCTTGGCGTCGGACTCCAGATCGAGGTCGAGCGCGAGGTGCACCACGACATCGGCGCCGCGCAGCTTCTCGGCGATCGCGGGATCCCGGACGTCGAGCACCCGCCAGATCGCCCCGGGCAGGTCGCCGCGCCGTTCGTCGATCGCCACCACCTTCTTGACCTGGTCGGACGCGACCAGGCGCAGGGCCAGCGCGCGGCCGACCCCGGAGGCGGCGCCGGTGATCGCGACCACCGGTCCGGCGGCCGTCCGGCCCCTGCTCCGCTCTGGGCGAACGGGTCCTTCTGGGGAACTCACCGGGTGTCTCCCACGGTTGTCTCAGGTACGTAGCCAGCCATCTTGCCGGGCAGGTGTCTAGGCTGGGAGTACAGCCCATCACACTCAGCCCAAAGACACTGCCCATCACGACACAGAGCCGAGGAATCCCGTGAGTGACATCCCATTCGGATTCGGCGTCCCTCCCGAGGAGCCCGAGGACGGGGACGAGGGCAATCAGGCGAGGGGGAGCGGCGGCGGCCGAGGTGGCACCGGCGGAACCGGTGGCACTGGCGGTAGCGGTGGCACCGGCGGTACTGGCGGCCAGGGTGGCCAGCCCAATCCGTTCGGCTTCGGCGGTACCGGCGGCGACAACCCCTTCGCGGCGATGTTCGGCTCGCTGAACCCCAACGACCTCGGCGCCGCGTTCCAGCAGCTCGGGCAGATGCTCTCCTACGAGGGCGGCCCGGTGAACTGGGAGATGGCCAAGGACATCGCCCGGCAGACCGTGGCCCAGGGCACCGCGGACGGCGTGAAGGACGCGAGCGTCGGACGCGCGGACCGGGCCTGGGTCGAGGAGGCCGTACGCCTGGCCGACCTGTGGCTCGACAGCGCGACGTCGCTGCCGTCCGGCGCCGGCAGCGCGGTGGCGTGGAGCCGCGCGGAGTGGGTCGAGGCCACGCTGCCGGTCTGGAAGGACCTGGTCGATCCGGTCGCCGAGCGGGTGGCGGGCGCGATGGGCGATGTGCTGCCGGAGGAGATGCAGGCCATGACCGGGCCGCTGATCGGCATGATGCGGTCCATGGGCGGCGCGATGTTCGGCTCGCAGATCGGGCAGGCGCTCGGCACCCTGGCCGGCGAGGTGGTCGGCTCCACGGATGTGGGTCTGCCGCTCGCGCCGGCCGGCAAGGCCGCGCTGCTGCCGGCGAATGTGGCCGCCTTCGGTGACGGCCTGGGCATCGCCCAGGAGGAGGTGCGGCTCTATCTGGCGCTGCGCGAGGCCGCCCACCAGCGGCTCTTCGCCCATGTGCCGTGGCTGCGGCAGCATCTTTTCGGTGCGGTCGAGGGCTACGCCCGGGGCATCAAGGTCGACACCGAGCGCCTGGAGGAGGCGGTCGGGCAGCTCGACCCGTCGCAGCCCGAGCAGTTGCAGGAGGCGTTGCAGCAGGGCATGTTCCAGCCCGAGGACACGCCCGAGCAGAAGGCCGCCCTGGCCCGCCTTGAGACGGCGCTCGCCCTGGTCGAGGGGTGGGTGGACGCGGTGGTGCACGAGGCCGCCGCCCCGCACCTTCCGTCGGCCGGCGCGCTGCGCGAGACGCTGCGCCGCCGCCGGGCGACCGGCGGACCCGCCGAGCAGACCTTCGCCACGCTGATCGGTCTCGAACTGCGGCCCCGGCGGCTGCGTGACGCGGCCCGGCTGTGGGCCTCGCTCACCGACGCCCGCGGCATGGACGGCCGGGACGGCCTGTGGGCCCACCCGGACATGCTGCCGACCGCGGCGGACCTGGACGACCCGGACGGCTTCGTGCACCGGGAGCCCGAGGAGTCCCTTGACTTCTCCGAGCTGGACAAGATGCTCGGCGAGGCGGTGAACGGGCCGGCCCGGCCGGATGACCCGTTCACCAAGCGCACCGGCAAGGACGCGGGCGCCACCGAGGACACCGCGGACACCACGGACACCGATGACGCGGGCGAGGCCGGCGCCGGGACCGACGAGCAGGGTCCGGCGGGCGGGAAGGGTGGCGCGACCGGAGATCGGGACGACGAGGACGGAAACGGGAACGGGGACGCCGCCAAGTGAGTGGTCTGCACGCGGACGCGGTGGCCGTCCTGGAAGGCTGGCAGGCGCCCGACGAAGGCCAGGAGAAGCTGCGCCATGAGTATCTGGCGCATCTGGCCGCCCACCCCGACGGCATGTGGAAGCCCTGCCAGGACGGGCACATCACCGGCAGCGTGCTGGTGGTCGACCCGGCAGGGGAGCGGGTGCTGCTGACCCTGCACGCCAAGCTCCGGATGTGGCTCCAGATGGGCGGCCACTGCGAGCCCGAGGACGCCTCGCTGCCCGGAGTCGCCTTGCGGGAGGGCGCCGAGGAGTCCGGTATCGAGGGGCTGCGGCTGCTGGTGCCCGAACCGGTCCGGCTCGACCGCCACCACACGCCGTGCGCCTGGCATCTGGACGTGCAGTACGCCGCGCTGGCCCCCGAGGGCGCGGTGGCGGCGATCAGCGACGAATCGCTCGACCTGCGCTGGTTCTCCTACCCGGAGGTCGACGAGGTCGCGGACGCCTCGGTGCGGGCGCTGCTGCACCGCACCCGCGTCCTGCTCGGCGGCTAGCCGGGGCCGTCAACCGGCCCTCAAACGGCCGACAACCAGCCGAACACGGCCGACAACCGGCTGACATCGAGTGGCACCCGGTCGCACCCGACCGGTGGAGCGGCGTCCCGGTGGTCCGGGGCGCCGCTCCACCGCTGTCAGCGTTCGGCGCCGTCAGCGGTTGGACCAGATGTTGCCCGGGTTCTGCGCCTGGATGCCCTGCTGACCTACCCCGTAGGCGGCGCGCAGACCGCTCAGCGGCATGTTCTGCGGCGGCATGAGTTCGCTCGGCTGGACCAGGACGTATCCCTGGCCGACGAAGTTCAGCTCCCAGCCCTCACCGGTGCTGCCGCGGCGGCGGAACACCGAGGAGCTGCTGGTCTGCGCCTGCATCTGCACCCGCAGGCCGCTGGACCAGGCGACCACCGCGTCGGCGTCGCACGAGACGTACTTGTCCGGGGTGACCGGCATCATCAGCGGTTTGCCCGAGGTCATCAGGGCGACCTTGCCGCCGCCGGAGATGTTCAGGTTGTACTGCCCGGTGCCGGAGAGGCCGAACTGGCTGTCGACGGCGATGACGTCCCAGTGCAGTCCGGAGTCGAGCGCCAGCACGTAGGCGCTGTCGACGGTGAGCCCGTCGTGGTCCACGTCGAGGACGTGGATCTGCTGGGCCAGGTTGGCGAGGAAGACGGTGCCCTGCCCGGAGCAGCGCATCAGGTCGAGGCCCTCGCCGGTGTGCCGGCGATTGCGCCGCTGATACGGGGACTGGTATTCGCCGTCGAACTCGATCATGCCCTGGTAGGCGACCATCGAGCCCTTGCGGGCCAGGCAGTCGGGTCCGGTGTTGCCGTCGAGCCGGACCCGCAGCAGATAGGAGTTCTGCAGGCTGTAGTGGTCCTGGTTCTGGACCTCGGTGTAGGCGAAAAGCGGGCTCTGCATGATGTGTCGCTCCCCCTCAGCCCCGGAACCGGAGCCGGTCGGTACTGTCCTCGCTCGGCTGGACGACCACGAAGCCCTGCCCGGAGAAGGCGATCTGGAAGGCCTCTCCGCTGCCGCGTCCGATCAGCGCCGACGCCTTCAGGCTCCGCTTGGCCTTCATCTTCAGCCCCGACGACCAGGCGACGAGGGCGTCCGGGTCGACGTAGGTCTCGTCGGCGCCGGAGCCGCAGTCGACCACGATCGGGGTGCCGCGTGAGGTGATGGCGACCCAGCCGACGCCGCTCACCCCGACGTTGAACAGGCCCTGTCCGGCGAACTTGGCCAGGCCCTTGACCCGCTCGACGCCCCAGGTCAGATGGGCGTCGAAGGCGAGCAGATTGGTGCCGTTGACCGACACCGACTCGTTGTTGAGGTTGAGGCAGACCACGTCGGCGCCGTAGTCGGCGAGGTAGAGCAGGCCGTCGCCGCTGCACTTCATCAGCGGGGTGCTCTCACCGGTGAGCCACGCCGACGCCATCTGCCGGACCGCGGGCGGGTTGGGCTCGTACTGCACGAATCCCTCGTAGGCGACCATCGAGCCGGAGCGCGCGAACAGGTCCTGGCCGGTCCGCATCGCCACCTTGAGCATCGAGGAGCCGTGGTTCTCCATCCGGGCGGCGATCGGCGTGGGTGCGTATCCCGCGATCATCTGCTGGTCCATGGCGGGTCACACCTCGTAGGGCTGGACGACGATGAAGTTGCCTGGCGCGCCGCGGAACTGGAGGTTCACCGTCTCGCCGCTGTGGCCCGGATAGACGGTCCTGCGCAGCCGCACCTGGCTGGAGACGATCACCTGGGCGGCGGACGACCAGGCCACGATGGCGTTGCTGTCGGCGTAAGTGGTGGGGGTGACCGGGAGCACCACGGGGGTGCCGTGGGTCTTGACGATCACCGTCCCGGTGCCCTGGAACTGCATGGTGAACAGGGCGCCGCCGGGGATGCCGTGGCCCTCGATCCGGCGGACCTCGTGCTGGAGGCTCTCGTCGAAGGCGAGGACATTCTCCGCCGAGACGCAGATGGCGTCGCCCTGGAGCTCGATGGGGTGCAGATAGGCGGCGTTGTCGGCGAAGAAGACCTGGCCGGGGCCTGTGCAGCGCATGAGCTGCATCTCCTGGCCGGTCATATTGCCGATGACGCGGCCTTTGAACCCCGCGCCCTTGTAACCGAAGTCGACCTTGCCCTGGTAGAGGATCATGCTGCCCTGGCGGGCCAGCACGGGCTGGCCGCCGGCCTGGCTGAGGTCGGCGCGCATCATCTTCGGGTTCTGCTGGGTCCAGCGCTGGCCGGTGGGCAGTTCCTTGTACTTCTGCATGGCGACGGCCAGGCCCGCGCCCTGGGTGGGAGTGGGGATGGCGGGCTGGGCGTAACCGGCGGGCGCGCCGCCGTAGCCGGGCGGCTGGGCGTAACCGGGGGGCTGCTGGAAGGGGTTGCCGGGCGGGGTCGGCGGACCGGGCGGGCCGGGGGGCGCGGTGGGCGGCGGGACCTGGCCGAACGGCGGGGCCCCGGGCGGGGACACCATGGGCGCGATCATGGTGGGCGCCTGGTGGATGGCCGGGTCGCCGGAGGCGCCGTACGCAGGGGCGGGGGCGGGCGGGGGCGCGGGGGCGCCGAAGGACGGCTGGGGCGGCGGGGGTGCCTGGGCCGGGACGCCGGGCGGCGGGGCGAAGCCGGGGGCGGCGAAGCCTGGAGCGGCCTCCTCCTGCTGCGGCGCCGGCTCCTCCTCTGCCACCTCGCCGCCGAAGTTGCGCAGCAGAGCGGCCAGTCCCCCGTCGAAGCCCTGCCCCACGGCGGCGAACCGCCAGACGTCCTTGAGGTAGACGTCGGCGAGCATCACGGCCCGCTCGGTGCTGAATTCCGCGCCGGTGAACGCGTAACGGGCGACTTCCTGGCCGCCCGCCACGATCCGCAGATAGCCGGGGCCCACCTGGGACATCCGTCCGTCACCGTCGATGGTCGCGGTGAAGGACAGCTTCCGCACGGTCGGCGGGATGCGGTCCAGGGTGACCCGGAACGACTCGGTGTCGCCGGACTGCGCGCCGAGGAGCTGAATGGATTCCTCGGGCGACTTCGGCTGGTTGAAGAAGATGAAATACCGGTCGTCGGACAGTTGCTCCTGCGCGTCGAGTCCGAAGCAGCTTATGTCGAAACTCATGCCCGGCCCGCTGATCTGCACGCCGACGTAAAGATCCGTGCCCGCCGTGAGATCACTGATCTTGGCCTTGTGGCCACGCTGGAATTCCCTGGCCATGGTGCGACCGTCCCCCGTCCCCTCTGGTCCTGCTTTTCGCGTTGCGCCAGGCTAGCCGCTCGGACCGACAGCGGCCATCCGCACGGCCATGCCGCGGCCGCCCGGTTATTCGCCCCGGGCGCCGTCGAGGTCGCGCTGCGGATCGGGCAGCCGGTCGACGGCGTCCACGCCTTCCAGATAGCCGCGGGCCCGCTCGGTGCGCGGGTAGCTCTCCAGCAGCTTCCAGAACCGCGGGCCGTGTCCCGGCACCAGCAGATGGGCCAGCTCGTGCAGCAGTACGTAGTCGATGACGTACTCGGGCATGCCGCGCAGCCGGTGCGAGAGCCGGATGCTGCCCTCGGCGGGGGTGCACGATCCCCAGCGGGAGTTCTGGTTGGTGACCCAGCGGACGGTGTCGGGGACGGCGCGCCCGTGCAGATACTGTTCGGAAAGCCGCTGCGCGCGGGCTGCCAGCTCGTCGTCGCCGGGCATCCGGCGGCTCTCCTGGGCAGCGAGCTTCTCCAGCATCACCGCCACCCAGCGCTGCTCCTCGGCGGCCGACATCCGGGCCGGGATCAGCACGATCGTGCGATCGCCGTCGCGGTACGCGGAGACCGTCCGGCGCCGGCGGGCACTGCGGCGCACCTCCACGGCTCCGGGCCCACTCATCCGGAGGCCCCGGGTGGGCTGGCTGGCGAGGTTGGGCGCGGGATCGGCGGACACGTCTCGACGGTACCTGCTGCGCCAGCGCGACGTCCCGTCCCCAGGCCGTTTGATCCGTGAATCACCTCGGTTCGTGCGCATATTGAACGACTATTCCTCACAGCCTGTGGATAACTTATCGGCCGACCGTATCCGTCGCGGCACTCTGGCACTACGCACTCACCGAGCGTGAGACCGCGCCCCGCTCGCCCGGACTCGCCCCTCAATCGCCCGGGCATCACCCAGGACCCGCGAAGGAACGGAAGACGATCATGCGTCCCATGCTCAAGACCGCGCTGCGCCGCTGCTGGCGCGACCGGGAAAGCGTCCAGTTCGGTATGGACCCGGCGCACGCGGTCGTGCTGGAGCCGGTGGACGGCCCCGCCGCCGGTTTCCTCGACCTCCTCGACGGCACCCGCAGCGCCCCCACCCTCACGCGCGACGCGGGCGCCCTCGGCCTCGGCCCCGACCGGGTCAGACGGCTGCTCGGCCTGCTCGCCGAGGGCGGGGTGCTCGACGACGCCAGCAGCCACGCCTCCCTGGCCGCCGCGATACGGCACCGCACCCCGGCTCTCGACCGGCTCCGCCCCGACCTCGCCGCCCTCTCCGTCGTCCACCCGGGACCCGGCGGCGCGGCCGCCCGGATACGGCACCGCCGGGCGTCCCGGGTCCGGGTCCACGGTGCGGGCCGGGTGGGGTCGGCGCTGGCCACCGTGCTGTCCGCGGCGGGCGTGGGCGCGGTGGACCTGATCGACACCGGGCGCGTCGAGCCGTGGGACGCCACCCCCTGCGGCATCCCCGCCGACCACATCGGCGACCGCCGCGACGCCGCGGGCCGCGGCGCGATCCGCCGCGCCGCGCCGGAGCCACGGGCGGCGGAGAACCCCCGTCCCGCACCGAGCCAGGGCTCCGACCTCATCGTGCTCGCGCCCCGTGACGGCATCGACGCCTATGCGCCCGAAGTCGCCGAGGCCCGCCGGCTGGTGGCCGCGGGGGCGCCGCACCTTTACGCGGGGGTGCTGGAGGGTACGGGTGTGGTGGGTCCGCTGGTGCTGCCGGGGCGCACCGGCTGCGGGGAGTGTCTGGGGCTGCGGCTGGCGGCGGCGGATCCGGCGTGGCCGCGGATGCTGGCGCAGCTCAGATCGGGGCGGCAGCCCGCGGTGCCGGCCTGCGACATCGCCCTGGCCACGACGGTCGCGGGCCTTGCCGCGGCGCATGTGCTGGCGTATGTGGACGGCCGGGTGCCGCCGAGTGTGGGCGCCCGGGTGGAGGTGTCCCTGGGCCGGTTGTCGTCCCGGGTGCTGGCGCTTCCGGCCTACGTACGCTGCGGGTGCGGGGCCGCGGCGGGGCACAATGGCGATGTGACCGATGGGAAATGAGGGGGCGCATGTCTGATCTTCCGCGCAAGGCGGTGACCCGTACCGCGAAGTTGGCGGCGCTCCCCCTGGGGTTCGCCGGGCGGGCCACGCTGGGACTCGGTAAGCGCATGGGCGGGCGGCCGGCCGACGAGGTCGCCTCCGAGTTGCAGGAGCGCACCGCCGATCAGCTCTTCAAGGTGCTCGGAGAGCTCAAGGGCGGCGCGATGAAGTTCGGGCAGGCCCTGTCGGTGTTCGAGGCGGCGCTCCCGGAGGATGTGGCGAGTCCGTACCGTGCCGCGCTGACGAAGTTGCAGGAGGCGGCGCCGCCGCTGCCGGCCCGTTCGGTGCACCGGGTGCTGACGCAGCGGCTGGGCACGGGATGGCGTTCGCTCTTCGCCGAGTTCGAGGACACGCCGGCCGCGGCCGCGTCGATCGGGCAGGTGCACCGGGCGGTGTGGAGCGACGGCCGGAAGGTCGCGGTGAAGGTCCAGTATCCGGGGGCCGGGGACGCGCTGCTGTCGGATCTGTCGCAGCTCGGCCGGGTGGCGCGGATGTTCGGTCCGCTGATTCCGGGGATGGACGTGAAGCCGCTGCTGGCGGAGTTGCGGGCCCGGGTGGCGGAGGAGCTGGACTACGCGCTGGAGGCCGAGGCCCAGCATGTGCACGCGGTGGAGTTCGCCGGCGATCCGGACATCCAGGTGCCGGATGTGGTGCACCAGGCCGACGAGGTGCTGGTCACGGAGTGGATGGACGGGGTGCCGCTGTCGGAGGTGATCTCCAGCGGTACGCGGGAGATGCGGGACCGGGCGGGCCAGTTGCTCGCGCACTTCCTCTTCGCCGGTCCGGCCCGTACGGGGCTGCTGCACGCGGATCCGCATCCGGGCAATTTCCGGCTGCTGACCGACGAGGGGCCGGCGTCGGGGTGGCGGCTCGGGGTGCTGGACTTCGGCACGGTGGACCGGCTGCCGGAGGGTCTGCCGCTGCCGATCGGTACGGCGCTGCGGCTGGCGCTGGCGGGTGACGCGGAGCAGGTGTACGCGATGCTCCGGGCGGAGGGCTTTGTGAAGCCCACGATCGAGCTGCACGCCGACGCGGTGCTCGACTATCTCCAGCCGATCATCGAGCCGGCCGGTCGGGAGGAGTTCACCTTCGACCGGTCGTGGATGCGGGCGCAGGCGGCGCGGATCGCCGATCCGCGGTCGCCGGCGCACCAGTTGGGCAAGCAGCTCAATCTGCCGCCGTCGTATCTGCTGATCCACCGGGTGACGCTGAGCACGATCGGGGTGCTGTGTCAGCTCGGCGCGACGGTGCGGTTGCGGGACGAGCTGACGGAGTGGCTGCCCGGTTTCGCCGCGGAGTCCGTCTAGGGAGCGTCAGGGTTACCACCGGGCGGAGTCGAGCCGCCCTTCGATGCTGCGCAGATGTCGTCGGGCGCAGTCGTCACAGAAGTAGCGGCGGTCGCCGTTCTCCACGGAGCAGGGCCAGGTCAGGGGCAGTCCTTCGGCGGTGTGCCCGCAGTGGGCGCACCGGGTGGTGGACGGCGTGGTCGTGGTGGTGGTCCTCGGCGTGGTCTGGGACTTCTTCTGATCCACTGGGTGACGATACCTCCGCGCCGGGTGGCTTCGGCACCGCGACGCCGTGCGGGACCGGTCGCTTTCGACCGGTCCCGCGGGGATGGTGCGTCGCGCCGTGCTGCTTACTGCATGACGGCCATGGCCAGCGCGCGCCGGGCGCGCAGCGAGGCGCGTTCGGCTCGGCGCTGGAGGCGGCGGGCGGTGAGCAGGCGGCGCGACCTGCGTTCGTGCTCGGCCTCCTGCAAGCGCTGTTGCATATGGGCCCTCGCCAGTGCTTCTGGCATGAGTTGCATTTCGAGGTTCCTGTTCTGGTGCGGCCCGTGGGCATCGCGGGGGTGGGCGGGAAGTTCGCGGTGGGTGGGCGTCATGGGGGCCTGATTCTTCGGATTCATGGGGTTCTTGGGGTCACGGCGCTTCGGATCGTGCGTCAGTGGGCGGTCGATGGTGCCGGGGATCCGGGTTTTCCTGGTGTTCATGCCGCGACAGCGTTCTTGCGCGGGCGGCCACGGGGCCGCTTGCGGGGCACGACCACGCCCTGGATGAAGAGTTCGCCGCCCCAGACACCCCAGGGCTCGCGGCGGTCCTTGGCGCCGGCGAGGCAGGCCTCACGGACGGGGCAGGTCTGGCAGAGGGACTTGGCGTACTCGACATCGGCCGGGGACTCCGCGAAGAAGACCTCGGGGTCGTAGGTCCGGCACGGGACGGGCACGCCGAGTCGCTCGATTTCGTCGTCGAGCTCAGTGAGGGGCAGCAAGGGGATCTCCGAGGGAGGCGCGGGCGGGTGGTCGACGTAGCCCGTGTCGGGCTTGGGTCCGGACGTTTCGTGCTGGGAGGTGGGCACGGTTGGTTCGTTCCTCAATCTGTCGGTCCGGCCGGTCGGCCGGTTTTCGGTTGTGTCTGCCCGGAGCGGCAGACTTTCCGTCTGGAGAAAACAGAAGGGCCGCGGATCCCGGTCGGGGATTCCGCGGCCCTGAGGTGCCGGCCTGACGCTCTGTCAGGCTGGATCACTCCAGGGTTGGAGCCCGCGGAAGGCCCACTTGGTGCCGTGCTGCGTCTTCTGCTGTCCGTTGAGCAGGTGTCCGTCGAACGCGGATTCGCCGACGGTTAGACCATTGGCGGCCTTCGAACCCTTGGCGGTACCAGCGCCGGCGCCGTTGGCCGCCGCCGCAAAGGCATAGGCCTGCGCCGGTGCCGCTGCCGCCGCTACCGCGGACGCCTGGATCGGTCGCTCACTCCGCTCACGCACGGGCAGAACCGGCATGGGGGCGGGGGTGGCGGACAGACCGGTGGCATCCGGCGAAATACCGAGCGGGCAGGCGGCGATGACCGAACGATCGGTCACTTTGGTGGTGGTCATCAGGTTGATCATCGGGCTCGCCTCCTCTCGGCGTCTCGTAAGGGCGGTGGACGGTACTCGGGTAGTACATCACGATCGGGTGGGCCCTTGGAAGGGCCGTTCCCGTGCGTGCTCAGGAAGGCTATGGGGACTTCCGCGGGATGCGCAAACTATTTTTCAGCTTCTTCTCCGGAAGATTCTCCGGGCTCCTCGAAAGGGTCCTCGCCCAGGTCGTCGGGCGGTTCCTCGTCCGACTCGGGGGCCGGCCGGGCCGTCGCGGGCTCCGCTTTCCCGGCGGGCGCGGGCTCCTGTTCTTCGCTGATTCCGCCGTCCGCGACCAGGGCCAGCACGTCCGCCCCGAACTTGTCGAGTTTGCGGGCGCCGACCCCGGCGATGGAGGAGAGTTCCGCTTCGCCCTCGGGCCGGACTTCGGCGATGGCCAGCAGGGTCTTGTCGGTGAACACGCAGTAGGCGGGCTGCCCGAGGGTCTTGGCCTGTTCCATCCGCCAGACCCGCAGCCGCTCGTAGAGCCCTTCGTCCAGGTCGGAGGGGCAGTCCTCGCAGCGCATCAGTTTGATCTCGCCCGCGTCGGACAGGGTGCGGCCGCACACCCGGCAGAGCACCGGGCCGCGGCGTTTGCGCCCGCCGCCCGTGCCGCGTTCCGCCCCGGCACCGCCCGCCGCGGCGCCGCGTTGGCCGCGGACCGCCGAGCCGGGGCGCAGTCCGTCGAGGAAGCGGGAGGGGCGGCGGCCGCCGCGGCCGCCCGGGGAGCGGGACAGCGCCCAGGAGAGGTTGAGGTGGTAGCGGGCCCGGGTGACGCCGACGTAGAGCAGCCGGCGCTCCTCCTCGATCTGTTCGTCGGTCTTGGCGTAGGTGATGGGCAGGGTGCCTTCGGTGAGGCCGACGAGGAAGACGGCGTCCCATTCCAGGCCCTTGGCGGCGTGCAGGGAGGCGAGGGTGACGCCTTCGACGGTCGGGGCGTGCTGGGCGTTGGCCCGTTCGTCGAGCTCGGCGACGAAGTCGGCGAGGGTGGCGGTGGGCCGGGCGGCCGTGAAGTCCTCGGAGAGGCGGACGATGGCGGCGAGTGATTCCCAGCGGTCGCGGACGGCGCCGGAGCCGGCGGGAGGTTCCGAGGCCCAGCCGCGGGAGCTGAGCACGTCCCGCACCTGCTGGGGGATGGTGGCCTCGCCCTCACCGGGGTCGATGGAGGCGCGGGCGGCGCCGCGCAGCAGCATGCCCGCCTCCCGCACCTCGGGCCGCTCGAAGAAGCGTTCGGCGCCGCGGAGTTGGTAGGGCACCGAGGCATCGGCGAGCGCCTGCTCGTACACCTCGGACTGGGCGTTGATGCGGTAGAGGACGGCGATCTCGCTGGGCCGCACCCCGGAGTCGATGAGCTGGCGGATGCGGCGGGCGGCGCCCTCGGCCTCGGCGGGTTCGTCGGCGTACTCGGTGTAGGCGGGGTCGGGGCCGGCCTCGCGCTGCGAGACGAGTTCCAGCCGGTGGGCGGCGGCCTGGCCGCGGGCCTGGCCGAGCAGTCCGTTGGCGAGGCCGACGACCTGGGGGGTGGAGCGGTAGTCGCGGACGAGTTTGACGACGGTGGCGTCGGGGTGGCGGGTGCGGAAGCCGAGCAGGAAGTCGGGGGTGGCGCCGGTGAAGGAGTAGATGGTCTGCGAGGCGTCACCGACCACGCAGAGGTTGTCCCGGCCGCCGAGCCAGAGGTCGAGCAGCCGCTGCTGGAGCGGGCTGACGTCCTGGTACTCGTCGACGACGAAGTGCTGGTACTGCGAGCGGACGGTTTCCGCGACGTCCGGCCGGTCCTGGAGCACGCCGACGGTGAGCAGCAGCACGTCCTCGAAGTCGATCACGCCGCGGTCGCGTTTGAGCTGCTCGTACGTGGTGTAGATGCGGGCGATCTCGGCGGCGTCGCGGGGGACGTCACGGCCGGTCTTGGCGGCGGCGGCCGGATACTCCTCGGGCACGGTCTGAGTGACTTTGCACCATTCGATCTCGCCGGTGACGTCCCGCAGTTCGTTGCGGTCCAGGCGGATCCGGCAGCGCGCGCCGGCCTCGGCGACGAGCTGGATCTTGCGCTCGATCAGCCGGGGCAGCTCGCCGCCGACGGCCCGGGGCCAGAAGTACTGGAGCTGGCGCAGGGCGGCGGAGTGGAAGGTGCGGGCCTGGACGCCGCCGGCGCCCAGCATCCGCAGCCGCCCGCGCATCTCGCCCGCGGCCCGCGCGGTGAAGGTGACGGCGAGCACGGTCGAGGGCTGGAGGATCCCGGCGCGCACCCCGTAGGCGATCCGGTGGGTGATGGCCCGGGTCTTGCCGGTGCCGGCTCCGGCGAGCACGCAGACCGGTCCGTGCAGGGCCGTGGCGACGGCGCGCTGCTCGGGGTCCAGGCCGTCGAGCACCGCGTCGGGGGAGTCGGGGATCGCGGGGAAGAGCGAGTCGTGGGTTGTCGCAGTCACCCCGCCACTCTGCCAGGTCTCGCGGACGCCCCGGAGAAGTTGTCCACAGCCCTCTTCCGGGTGACACCGGAATGCGCCGCCAGGGTGACGCGTTGAGCTGGTGGCACACCCTGGAACCGCTGGAACCACCCATGGATCCCCCGGACCGCCGGGACGAGGAGCGAGGAGCGACGCCGATGTCGGGCACCGTGACCATGTACAGCACGAGCTGGTGCGGCTACTGCCGGCGGCTGAAGAGCCAGCTCGAACGCGAGGGCATCGCGTACGAGGAGATCAACATCGAGCAGGACCCGGCGTCCGCGAAGTTCGTGGAGGAGGCCAACGGTGGGAACCAGACCGTGCCCACGGTTCTGATCAGCTCCGGGTCGGGCACCTCGACCACGCTGACCAACCCGTCGGTCGCCCAGGTCAAGCAGGCGCTCACCGCCGCGTGACCGCGAGTGCCCCGACGACGGCCACCCGGCCGCGTCGGGGCACGGTCGGTGCCGCGCGCCGTCGGGGGCGGGGGCCTGGATGTCGAGCGGGTCGGGACGTCGGGGCCATCGCGGCGTCGGCGTATCGGAGGCGCGCTCGCCTCACAGCGTGCGAAGGCGCCCCGATCGCTTCAGCGTGCCCCGCCGCCCTGTCGCGGCAGCGGCTTGCCGTACCAGAGTTCGATCAGCCGGGCCGCGATGGAGATGCCGAACGGCGGCAGCACCTCGCCGGAGTCGAAGGCCGCGGTGAGTTCCTCCCGGGAGAACCAGCGGGCCTCGTGGATCTCCTCGCCGTCCACGGTGATGTCGGAGCTGGTGGCCTGGGCCATGAAGCCGAGCATCAGGCTGGACGGGAAGGGCCAGGGCTGGCTGGCGATGTACTCGACGTCGCCGACGACCACGCCCGCCTCCTCCAGCACCTCGCGCCGCACCGCGGCCTCCAGGGACTCGCCGGGCTCCACGAATCCGGCGAGGGTGGAGAAGCGGCCCTCCGGCCAGTGGACCTGGCGGCCGAGCAGGGCGCGGTCCTCCTCGTCGGTGACCAGCATGATCACGGCGGGGTCGGTGCGCGGGTAGTGCTCGGCGCCGCAGGCGGGGCAGCGGCGGATGTGGCCCGCGGCGGCGATGACGGTGCGTTCGCCGCAGCGGGAGCAGAAGCGGTGCAGGCGCTGCCAGTTCTCCAGCGCGACCGCGTGCACCATGAGGCCCGACTGGAGCGGGGAGAGCAGCCCGCCGACCTCACGCAGGCCCGCCGGGCGGGCGGCCTGGTCCATCCTGCCGGGCAGGCTGTCCTTCTGGAGGGCGAAGTAGCGCACGCCGTCGGACGGGTCGATGCCGAGGAAGTAGCGGTGCATCTCGGTCTCCGGCGCGTCGAACGCCGGGGTCATGACGAGTTCGGTGCCGCCGTCACCGCCGTCACCGCCGTCACTGGTTTCCTGGACCAGCACCTGACCGCCGGAGACCACGAACACCCGGGTGGTGGGGTGGCTCCAGGCCGCGGCCAGCCATGCCTCGTCGAGCCGGTGGTGGGCCGCGCGGTCCACGCCCTCGTGGGTGAGGGCCAGCGGCTGCGCTGTGGTGTCGAGACGTCCGGTCAAGGCTGCTTCCTGCTCCCCGTCGAATGAGTGTCCGGCTCGGCGCCTGGCTTGGCGATCGGAGCCGCTCCGATGACCTGCCCGGCGTCGGTGTGGTGCGCACGGCCGTACCGGGGGTCCTGGTGACCCATGCGATCGATGCCCGTCACCGGGCGGACTCGTCGGCCCGGCCGGCCCGGTCCGGCGCCGGGTCCAGCGTGGTGTTCACCGAATGCCAACGGTCGGACGGCACGGAAATTCCCCGGGACGTTACGGGAACGGCCGGTGTGTTCCGCCGGGCGGTGTCCCACCGGGCCGTCCGGGGCCGGGAGCGCGGGGTGGGGATGCCGGAAATGGGTGCGTCTGGTGGGATCCGGGACATCTTCGTCCTGGGTGGGGCTCATGGGTACGAGCCTAGCCGCCGTCCGGGATGCGCAGAACCGGCACCTTCGGCGCGGTCGAGCGTGCGGGGAGCGCGGGGGCGCGAAGGAGCGTGCAGGGGCGTGCAGGGGCGGGAAGGAGGGGCCGGGACAACGAGCGGGCGCGCGGATCGTCATGGCGGCCCGTCGGTGATCAGACGCTCCAGGGCCGCGCGGTCCGGCAGGTGCGGCGGCCGGACCAGCTCGCCGCTGCGGATGTGCAGGAAGGCGGCCCGGACCCGGCTCAGCGGGACGTTCCGCTGCTCGGACCAGGCGACCCGGTAGATGGCGAGCTGGAGCGGGTCGGCGGCGGCCGGATTGCGGCCGGTCTTCCAGTCGAGGAGCTCGTAGCCGTCGGCCTCGCGGTAGACGGCGTCGATCCGGCCCCGGATGAGGCGGCCGGCCAGCGCGATCTGGAACGGCTCCTCGACGCGGTACGGGGTGCGGTCGGCGTAGGGGGTGCGGAGGAAGGCGTCCTTGAGCGCGGTGAGGTCGTGCTCGTCGGCGATCTCGTCGCCGGGTTCGATGCCGGGGAGGTCCTCGGGGGCGAAGAGCGGCCGGGCGTCGAAACGGGACTCGACCCAGGCGTGGAAGCGGGTGCCGCGGCGGGCGGCCGGGGCGGGAGGCCGGGGCAGCGGGCGGGCCAGCTCCCGGGCGAGCGCGTCGGGGTCGGCGGCCAGCCGCATCAACTGGGTGGCGGTCAGGGTCGCGGGCAGCGGTACGTCCCTGACCGTCGCCCGGGCCCGCCGCAGTTCGCCGGCCAGGGCGTCCAGGTCGCGATCCCAGGAGGCGACCAGCCTGGCCTCCTCGGGTACGAGATCGGCCTCGCCGGGGGCGGCCGCGCCGGATTCGGTACGGGGCGCGGGCAGGTCCGCCGCGCGGGCCTCGCGGGTGGCGTCCAGGTGGGCCAGGACCGCGGTGGCCGCCCGGCGGCGGCGGCCGAGTGCCTCGGCGTCGAGCGGCAGCGGCCAGGGCGGCTCCGCCACCCGGTCGAGGGCCGGGTTGGTCGCCCCCGGCTCCGGTCGGGGCGCCCAGTGGTCGATCTCGCCGTTGCCCGCCTCGCAGTGCTCACGCAGGGCGTCGAGGAAGGCCGAGGGGCCGAACGCTGATTTCTGCGTCGGCCCCCACCAGTGCCCGGAGCCGAGCAGCAGGGACCGGGGCCGGGTGAAGGTGACGTAGCCGAGGCGCAGCTCCTCGATCCGCTGGTGCTCCTTCATCGCGTCGCGGAACTCGTCGAGGCCGGCCCGGGTCCACTCGGCGACATCGGGCAGGGTCGCGGCGTCGCCGCGCAGGCTGTGCGGCAGCACCTTGGCGTTGGCCGGCCACAGCTCCCGGCCGCGCTCGCTGGGGAAGCCCTTGGCGACCAGGCCGGGAACCGCCACCACGTCCCACTCCAGGCCCTTGGACTTGTGGGCGGTGAGCACTTTGACGGTGTTCTCGCCGCCGGGCAGGGCGCTGTCCAGGCCTTTCTCGTACTGGGCCGCGGTGCGCAGGAAGCCGAGGAAGGCCAGCAGGGTCGCCTCGCCGTCCAGTGCGGCGAATCCGGCGGCCACGTCGAGGAAGGAGTGCAGGGTCTCGCGGCGCCGGGCGGCCAGCGCGTGCGGGGAGGCGGAGAGTTCCACGTCGAGGCCGGTGACGGTCAGCACTCGGTGCAGGACGTCCATCAGCGGGTCGGCGAGCGCCCGCCGCAGCTCCCTGATCTCGGTGGCGAGCCGGGCGAACCGCACCCGGGCCTCGGCGGAGAAGGGCAGTTGGGAGCCGTCCGCCGCGCCGCCGGGGCCGGGCGCGGGCTCCGCGTCCAGGAAGGTCTCCAGCGCGTCGGCGAGGGAGATCACCTCGGCGGGGTCGGTGCCTTCGACGGCCGCGGCCAGCGGATCGCCGCCGTCACCGGCGGCGCCGGTGTACCGGACGAGTTGGCGCGCGCGGCGGCCGAGCAGCGCCAGGTCGCGGGGGCCGATCCGCCAGCGCGGCCCGGTGAGCAGCCGGACCAGCGAGGCGTTGGCGGTGGGGTCGTGCAGCACCTCGCAGACGGCGACGAGGTCCGCGACCTCGGGCAGGTGCAGCAGCCCGGACAGGCCCACCACCTCCACCGGGATGTCGCGGGCGACGAGCGCGGCCTGGATCTCGGCGAAGCGGCCGGCGGTACGGCACAGGACGGCGATCTCGCCCGGGGCGGTCCCGGTACGGACCAGGTGGGCGATGGAGTCGGCGAGCCAGCCCGTCTCCTCCTCCTGGGTGGGCAGCAGGGCGCACCGCACCTGTCCTTCCCGTTCGGCGCCGGGCGCGGGGCGGAGTGCCTCGACGCCTTCGTGCCGGGCC
This sequence comes from Streptomyces sp. NBC_01190, assembly GCF_045039895.1. Lineage (NCBI taxonomy): Bacteria > Bacillati > Actinomycetota > Actinomycetes > Kitasatosporales > Streptomycetaceae > Streptomyces > Streptomyces sp. NBC_01190. Next base: position 5,513,379 of record NZ_CP108580.1, on the reverse strand, counting down.
CGCAGTTCGGCGGCGAGGGTGTTGGCGAGGTCGAGCAGCCGGCCGCCGGAGCGGCGGTTCTCCTGGAGCGCGTACCGGTCGGCGGGGCGTCCGTCGGCGTACGGGAAGTGCCGGGGGAAGTCGTCGAGGTTGGCCACGGAGGCGCCGCGCCAGCCGTAGATGGCCTGGCAGGGGTCGCCGACGGCGGTGACGGGGTGGCCGGTGCCGCCGCCGAAGAGTCCGGCGAGCAGCAGCCGCTGGGCGACCGAGGTGTCCTGGTACTCGTCGAGCAGCACCACCCGGTACTGGTCGCGCAGGATCGCGCCGACCTCGGGCCGGTCCTGGGCGAGGGCCGCGGACAGGGCGATCTGGTCGCCGAAGTCGAGCAGTTCCCTGCCGTGTTTCTCCGCGCGGTAGGCGGCGGCCAGTTCGGCGAGGTCGCGGCGGGCGGCGACGGTCCGCCGGACGTCCCGCACCCAGGCGAAGCCGCGTTTGTCCGGGTCGAGCGCGGACAGTTCCTCGGCGAGCCCCGAGTCGTACGCCCGCAACCGCTCAGGGGTGACTAGGTGTTCGGAGAGTTCCCCGGCGAGGGCGAGCAGGTCGGCGACGAGGGTGGGCAGGCCCTTGGTGAGCGCCGGGTAGGGGCCGGGGGCGGATCGCAGCACCCTGGCGGCAAGTTGGTAGCGGGTGGCGTCGGCGAGCAGCCGGGCGGTCGGTTCGAGGCCGATCCGCATGCCGTGGTCCTTGAGCAGTTGACCGGCGAACGCGTGGTAGGTGGAGATCCGGGGTTCACCGGGCGGGGTCGCTTCCTCGCCGGGCCGGGGCGGCAGCGGTTCCGGGTCGGTGACGCCGGCCTGGACCAGCGCCTTGCGGACCCGCTCGGCGAGTTCGCCGGCCGCCTTGTTGGTGAAGGTCAGCCCGAGGACCTGCTCGGGCGCGACCTGTCCGGTGCCGGCCAGCCAGACCACCCGGGCGGCCATCACCGTGGTCTTGCCCGAGCCGGCGCCCGCCACGATCACACCCGGCGCGGGCGGCGCGGTCACGCACGCCAACTGCTCCGGGGTGAAGGGGATGCCCAGCAGTTCTCTCAACTGCTCGGGTCGGGTGATGCGGGCTGCCACCCGGGTGAGGCTATCCGGCACGGCCGACATCACACGCCGGGGCCATGGTGCCCCCGGTTCGGCGGCCCGGCCCTGCCGGCCGCCGGCACCGGCGGGCAGCGCGGGGCGTCCGGATGGTCCCGGAACCGCCCCAACAGGCCCCCGTACAGCCTCCGTACCGACCCGGGCACCGTCTCGGCGCCGGCTCAGCGAGGACTCAAAACCGGCTCATATGGAGAAGCCCTTGGGATCCCCGAAGGCGGAGAAGTCGACGGTCTGGTCGGCCGGCGGCGCGGCGATGTGCGGCATCTCACCGAATCCGCTGAAGGTCCCGGTGTCGGAGGTGTCCTCCTCGGTGAAGAGGATGTACGGCGTGCCGGTGGCCGCCACGTACAACCGGGTGTCACCGTCGTCCGGGGAGTGCTGCGTCAGCGGCAGCACCCGCTGCCCCCGGTACTCGATCGGGCGGCCCTTGGTGACGGTTTGGCCCGCGTCCTCCTGCGACGCGGCCGTCATCATGGTCTTCAGGTCGCAGAACTCCTTGAAGCCGCCCTGCTTGGCGGCCCCCGCGGGCAGCTTCAGCCACTTGCCGCCCGCGAGTTGGGCGATGACCGAACCGTTGGCACCGCCCTTGGCCTTCCAATACGCGGCCTCCGCCTTCATGTAGTAGGCCGAGCCGGTGCCGATGACCTGGAACCGGCCGCCGTCGTCGTCGACGGCCGCCGCGCACTTCCCCGAGGCGGTGACGGCGGCCGTCATGTGCAGCGGCTCGTCGTCGTCCCCGGTGATGTGGAGGTCGATGGTCATCGACTTCGCGGTCAGCATCGCCTGTTCGGCGTCGTGCAGGACCCGCTCACCGGTCTCACCGGCGAACGGACCGGCCTCCGTGGTGGTCGAGATCGGCCGCACCAGTGGCGCGGCCGATGATGGGTCCTTGTCCCCGCCGCATCCGGTGAGCCCCGCGACGGCCGCGCCCGCGACGAGGACCGTCGCCAGAAGTTTTCGTGTGGCCAGCACGGCCGCCCCCTCCACAACACGCGCGCACATTCCCCAGCGCGTCCCACCCCGAAAGTCGTAGGAACAATCTAGCGCCCGGGACCGACAGCCCCTTTCGGCTGTCCACAGGCCCGGTGAGTTGTCCACCGGCCGCCGGCCGCCTCGCACGGACGGCGCCCACGCGCCAAAGCTCCACGGCACTCCCGAACTCCACGGCGCGCCAAAGCTCCACGCCGCGCCGTCACTCCACGATGTGCCGGCCCTCCGGCTGAGCCGTGCACGACGCCCGGAAGGCGCAGTGCGCGCAGTGCTGCCCGGCCGCCGGGGTGAACCGCTCGTCCAGCACCCGCCCGGCCGCCCGGGCCAGCAGATCCTCCGCCCACCCGCCCTGGCCGGCCGGCTCCCCCGACGCACCCGGCTCCCCCGACGCACTCGACTCGCCCCGCTCACCCGGCCCGTCCAGTGGCCCCTGCCGCTGCACCACCGGCAGCGTGTCCCCGCCGTCCCGCTTGGTCGCGCCGAGTCGCAACTGGACCAGTTCGGCGCCGCCCGCCCGGGGCCGCTCCTCGCCGAACAGCGAGTCGACGGCTCCCTCGCGCACGGCGAGCTGGTAGACGGCGAGCTGGGGATGGTGGGCCACTTCCGCGGCGGTCGGTTTGGCCCGCCCGGTCTTGAAGTCCACCACGTACGCCTGTCCTTCGGCGTCCGTCTCGACCCGGTCCATGCTGCCCCGGATCCGTACCCGGGCCTCGCCCGCGTCGAGGGTGACGTCGAAGGTGTGCTCGCCGGCCACGATCGTGCGGCCGCGCTCCATGACGTGCCAGCGCAGGAAGCGTTCCAGGGCGGCGCGGGCGTTCTCCTTCTCCTGGCGGGACTTCCAGGGCGCGTCGAAGGCGAGCGCGTCCCAGACCGAGTCCAGCCGGGCCATCAGCACGTCGAGGTCCGCCGGGGTGCGGCCGGAGCCGACCTCGTCGGCCAGCACGTGCACCACGTTGCCGAAGCCCTGGGCGGCGGTGGACGGCGGCTCGGCCTTGACCTCGCGGCCGAGGAACCACTGGAGTGCGCAGGTGTTGGCGAGTTGGTCCAGGGCGCTGCCGGACAGGACGACCGGCTGTTCCCGGTCGCGCAGCGGCACCGCCGAGCGGGTCGGCTCGTACAGGCCCCACCAGCGCTCGGGGTGGGCGGCGGGGACCAGCGGGTGGCCGTCGTCGTCGAGCGCGGCCATTCTGGCCAGCCGCTGGGCGGCGGCCTCGCGCAGCGCCAGCGAGGCGGCCGGATCGACGGTGGTGGCCCGCAGCTCGGCGACCAGCGCGGCCACCGCGAGCGGCCGGCGGGGCCGGTGGGTGACGTCCTGCGGCTGGACGCCGAGTTCGGCGAGGAAGCGGGACGGCTGGTCACCGTCGTCGGCGGCGGCCTTCACCGCGGTGACCAGCAGGCGCTCGCGGGCGCGGGTGGCGGCCACGTAGAACAGGCGGCGCTCCTCGGTGAGCAGCGCGCCCTGGCTGAGCGGCGGGGCCAGGCCGTCCCGGCCGATCCGGTCTGCCTCCAGCAGCGAGCCGCGGCGCCGCAGGTCGGGCCATACGCCTTCCTGTACGCCGGCCACCACCACCAGCCGCCACTCGTGTCCTTTGGCGCGGTGCGCGGTGGTGAGCCGTACGGCGCCGGGCCGTACGGCGCTCGCGGTGCGGGTGTCGGCGGCGATGTCGAAGGCGGAGAGCTCCTCGATCAGGTTGAGGGCGCCCCGGCCGCCGGTGCGCTCCTCGGCCCTGGCGGCGGTCTCGAAGAGCGCGCACACCGCGTCCAGGTCGCGGTCGGCGTTGCGGCCGGCCGGGCCGCCGCGCAGCGCCGCGCGCTCCAGCCGTCCGCTCCACGGCGAGCCCGCCCACAGGCCCCACAGCGCCTCTTCCGCGGTGCCGCCGGTCCGCAGCGAACGGGCCGCCTCCCGCAGCAGCCGGCCCAGCCGCACGGCTCCCCGCGCGTACGCCTGGTCGTACGTGGCCAGCCGTTCGGGTTCCGCCACGGCCTCGGCGATCAGCACGTCGGAGGGGCGCGGGACGGGCTGCCCGGCGGCGCGTTCCTCCTCCCGGAGCGCCCGCCCGAGCCGCCTCAGGTCCGCCGCGTCCATGCCGCCCAGCGGTGACGTGAGAAGGGTGACGGCGTCCTCGACGCGTAGGCGAACGGCCGGCTGGGGCGCGCCGTCGGCCGCGCCGCCTTCCCCCGCCGAGGCACCCGCCGCGTCGCCCGCCCCGCCACCCGGCACACCCTCCTCCGTACCGGACGCCCCCGCGGGGCTCCCCCGCCGGGCCGCCCGGTCCGGCCCCGCCGATTCCGCCGCCACCCGGAGGGCGAGCAGCAGCGGCGCCACCGCGGGCTCCGCGTGCAGGGGCGCGTCGGAGGAGGCGAGGTCGACGGGGACGCCTGACGACATGAGGGCGCGGCGGAGGGCGGGGAGCGCGGCGCCGCTTCGGACGAGGACGGCCATGTCGGCCCACGGGACGTTCTCCTCCAGGTGGGCGCGGCGCAGGACGTCGGCGATGGAGTCGACCTCGGCGCCCGGCGTCGGGTACGTACGGACGGCGACCGCTCCCCTGACCGCGCTCCCCGCGGGACCACCGGCCGCGCCACCGCCCGGCCCCCCGGCCGAACCGCCCTCCGCCGCAAAGGCAGCCTTCACCGAAGCGGCAGGCCCGGCAGCGGCCGTCATCGAAGCGGCCGGGCGCCCCTCCGCGATCGGCGTCGGGAAGCGATGCGCGCGGGCCACCGCCGCGGGCAGGCGGGGCAGCGGCAGCCGGCCGCTGAGCTGACGGGTGGCGGCGAGCAGCGGCGCGGTGGCCCGGTGGGAGCCGGTGAGGACGACGATGGGCGCGGCCCCGCCGTCCCGCCGGGGGAACCGCTCGGGGAAGTCGAGGATCGCGTTGACGTCGGCGCCGCGGAACGCGTAGATCGCCTGGTCCGGGTCGCCGAAGGCGACGAGCGTCCGGCCGCCCCCGGCCAGCGCCCGCAGCAGCCGGACCTGGGCCGGGTCGGTGTCCTGGTACTCGTCGACGTACACCGCGTCGTACCGCCGGGCCAGCTCCGCGTGCACGTCGGGTCTGCGCGCCAGCCGGACCGCCCGGTGCACCAGCTCGGTGTAGTCGATGACGCCCTGGAGGTCGGTGACGTCCAGGTACTCGGCGAGCAGGTCGGCCGCCGCCCGCCAGTCGGGCCGCCCGATGCGGCGGGCGAAGTCGCGCAGTGCCTCCGGCGCGAGGCCGAGTTCGCGGCTGCGGGCCAGCACCGCCCGCACCTCGTCGGCGAATCCGCGGGTGGTCAGGGCGGCCCGCAGCTCGTCAGGCCAGCGCACCCGGGCCCGCCCGTCGCGAACGAGTTCGATCTGCCCGGCGAGCAGCTCGCGCACCATCAGGTCCTGCTCGGGACCGGAGAGCAGCCGTACGGGTTCGGCGTAGCGGTCGGCCGGCTGGTGGGCCCGCAGCAGGCCGTAGCAGTAGGAGTGGAAGGTGAGGGCCTGCGGGGCGACCGGGGCGGTACTGCCCGGCGTGTCGGACCCGAGCCTGGCGGCGATCCGGTCCCGCAGGTCCAGGGCCGCCTCGCGGTGGAAGGTGAGGACGAGGATCCGTTCGGGCGGGGTGCCGGCCCGCGCCCGCGCGGTGACGGCCTCGACGAGGGCCGTGGTCCGGCCCGTGCCCGGTCCGCCCAGCACCAGCAGCGGTCCCGCCCGGTGCTCAACCACCGCTCGCTGCCTCGCGTCCAGGAGAGGGGGTGCGGCGGGGACCACCGGGGTACGCACGAGCCGGTAGCCTCCGACGCCCGGGCTTGTCGTAGCGGTCGGGTAGGGCGCGCGGGGAGCGGCCGGTCCCGCGGCCGGGCCGGTCGCCGCCGGGGTGGACGGCGCGCCGAGGGGTGCGCTGAGGGAGGGCAGGGAGGGGTTCACGTGATCAGCCGGTTTCGAGGGGGTCAGGCAATGTACTCCGGACGGGCGGCCATGGGCACGGTCGGCCCCCGGATGGCGGAAGCTGGATGACATGACCTTGCGGCCGTCACCCGTCACCGTCCTCGCGAGTCCCGCGACTCCCGCGAGCCGGGGCCGCGGCCTGTCCGTCCCAGCGGGCCCGGCGCATGTCGACCCGCGGGATGTGGCCCTCCGCCGCCGGGCCGGATCCCCGCAGCGGCGTGCCCTCGGAGCGGTAGTGGTCGAGGGCCCGGAGCTCGTGTCCGGGCAGCAGCACGCCGTCGGAGCGCACGACACGCCACCACGGCACGCCCCCGCCGTAGTGCGCGAGGACCCGGCCGACCTGGCGGGGGCCGCCCTCGCCGAGCCACTCCGCCACATCCCCGTACGTCATGACCTTGCCCGGCGGGATCACGTCGACCGTGTCGAGCACCCGTTCCGCGTAGTCGCCGGGCGCCCCCGGGTCGTTCTCGCCGCTCTTCTCGCTCATCTCGCCCATCCTGCCCCAGACCGCCGACACCGGGGGGTTCCGGTGCCAACCGCACATGGGTCGTGCCACCATCGTCCGGGCGGTGACAGGTGATACGAGATCAAGAAGAGGCGACAGGGGAGATGCGGGGCGCAGAGGAAGCCGGAGACGCACCCCGCGCCCATGCGCCGCTGCCCTCGTCCGCGACGGGTGCCGCGGCCGCGCCGGCCTCCGGCACGGGGCCGGGTCCGGCCCCGGGTCCGGTGTCCGCCGCGGGCTGGGAAGCAGGTCCCGCGTCCGGTTCCGGCCCGGGATCCGACGGGGGATCCGGCTCCGGGGCCACGCCCGGCCCGGCTGCCGGCCACGCCGTCGACCGTGCTGATCACGCCACCCACGCCGAGAACGGCGGCCCGGTCGGTGGCGACCCCCGCGCCGCCGGGGACGCCGCCGCGCCCCGTACCGGTTCGCACCGGTCCCCCGACCCCCGCGGCGCCCGGAAGGACGCCACGGGCCCCCGTACGGGCTCGCACCTGGCCCCCGACGACGGCGTGGGCGCCGGCGCGGACGGGACGCACCCCGAGCAGCCGGACGGCCCGCCTCCCGAGGCCTCAGGGCGTAAGGATCACGAACCGCACGGCAGCACCGAGGCCGACAGCGGAGGCCCCGCCGCCAAGGACCAAGAGGCCGAGGCCTGCGACGACGCGGTGGCCAGCGAGGCCGGTGCCACCCGCCTGCCCGTCTCCGGCGACGAGCCGCTGCTCGCCGCCCGCGTCCACCGCCCGGCCGACCTGGTGCGCTTCATCGTCGGTCTGCTCGGTATCGCGGTGGTGCTCGGCATCGCCTGGTTCGCGCACGCCACCACCAGCGGCCTGGAGACCGACATCTCCAAGGGCGCCCACCACACCCCCGACGCGCTGGCGTCCGTGGCCGGTCTCGCGGCGAGTGTCGCCGTCCTGATCGTGCCGGTCGCCTTCGCGGTCGAACGGCTCGCCAAAAGGGACGCCCTGCGGATCGGCGACGGCGTGCTGGCGGCCGTCCTCGCCCACGGCACCGCGCTCGCCACCGACCTGTGGGTGAGCGACTCCGCGCCGCACGCGATCCGGATGGCCCTGTCCCACAACGCGCCGTCCGGCATCGGCATGACCGACCCCGTACACGGCTATCTGGCGCCGGTGATCGCCTATGTCACCGCCGTCGGCATGGCGCGGCGCCCGCGCTGGCGGGTGGCGCTCTGGTTCGTCCTGCTGCTCGACGCCTTCGCGGTGCTGGTCGGCGGCTACACCACGCCGTTCTCGATCGCGGTGACCGTACTGATCGGCTGGACGGTCGCCTACGGCACGGTGTACGCGGTCGGCTCGCCGAACGTCCGCCCCACCGGCCAGAATCTGCTGGCCGGGCTGCGCCGGGTCGGCTTCGCGCCGCTGACCGCCCGCCGGGTGCTCGACACCGGCCCGGAGAACGCCGACACCGACCGGGGCCGCGGCTATCTCGTCACCTTGGAGGACGGGCCGCCGCTGGACGTCACGGTGGTCGACCGCGAGCAGCAGGCGCACGGCTTCTTCTACCGCACCTGGCGGCGGCTGTCCCTGGTCGGCGGCCTCACCCAGCGGCGCAGCCTGCTGTCGCTGCGGCAGGCTCTCGAACAGGAGGCGCTGCTGTCGTACGCGGCGATCGCGGCCGGCGCCAACGCGCCCAAGCTGATCGCCACCTCGGAGCTGGGCCCCGACGCGGTGATGCTGGTCTACGAGCACATCGGCGGCCGGCGGTTCGACAAGCTGGCGGACGAGGAGCTGACCGACCCGCTGCTGCGGGAGGCGTGGACGCAGGTACGGGCGTTGCAGTCGCGACGGATCGCGCACCGGCGGCTCGTGGACGAGTCGCTGCTGGTGGACCGGAACTCCCGGGTGTTCCTGACGGATCTGCGCGGCGGCGAGATCGCGGCCGGCGACATCCTGCTGCGGCTCGACATCTCCCAGTTGCTGACCACCATGGCGCTGCGGGTCGGCCCCGAGCGGGCGGTGGCGTCGGCGCTGGCCGTGCTCGGGCCGGACGCGGTGGCCGCCTCGCTGCCGCTGCTCCAGCCGATCGCGCTGAGCCGGACCACCCGGAGCCGGCTCAAGACGCTGGGCCGGCAGCGGGCGCAGCGGGAGCGGGACGCGGTGCTCGCGGCGTCCGCCCTCGGGCGGGAGGGGCGCGAGCACAAGCGGTCCCACGAGACGCGGGACGAGCAGGACCCCAGCCTGGTCAAGGGGGTCTCCAAGGCGAAGCGCAAGGCCGAGGACCGGGCCGAGAAGCGGGCCATAGAGGACGCGCTGGAAGAGGTGCGTGAGGAGGATCTGCTGTCCCGGATCAGACAGCAGGTGCTGTTGATCCGCCCGCAGGCCCCGGTCGAGCCGGCCCGTCTCGAACGGATCAGGCCGCGCACCCTCATCACGGTGATCGCCGGCGCCTTCGCCGCGTACTTCCTGCTCTCCCAGCTCAGTTCGGTGCCGATCGGGCACGCGGTCGCCCACGCGGACTGGCAGTGGGCGGCGCTCGCGGTCCTCGGCTCGGCGGCGAGCTATGTGGCCGCCGCCTGCGCGCTGTCGGGCTTCGTGCCGGAGCGTCTTTCGTTGCTGCGTACGGTGCAGGCGCAGGTCGCCGGGTCCTTCGTGAAGCTGGTGGCGCCTGCGGCGGTCGGCGGGGTGGCGCTCAACACCCGCTACCTCCAGAAGGCCGGGGTACGGCCGGGACTCGCGGTGGCCAGTGTCGGCGCCTCGCAGCTCGTCGGGCTGGGCGCCCATGTGCTGTTGCTGCTGACCTTCGGCTACATCACCGGCACCGAGAAGACACCGTCGCTGTCACCGTCCCGTACGGTCATGGCGGGCCTGCTCACCGTGGGTGTGCTGGTGCTGGTGGTCACCGCGGTGCCGGCGCTGCGGAAGTTCGTCTCGACGCGGGTGCGGGCGCTGTTCGCGGGGGTCGTGCCGCGCATGCTGGATGTGCTCCAGCGGCCCGCGAAGCTGCTCACCGGCATCGGCGGCACGCTGATGCTGACGGTGTGCTTCGTCATCTGCCTGGACGGCTGCGTCCGCGCCTTCGGGGGGCATCTCAGCTACGCGGCCATCGCGGTCGTCTTCCTCGCGGGCAACGCGCTGGGTTCCGCGGCGCCGACCCCTGGTGGCGTCGGCGCGGTCGAACTCGCGCTGACCGGTGGGCTGATCGCGGCGGGACTGCCGAAGGAGGTGGCCACCCCCGCGGTGCTCTTCTTCCGGCTGCTGACCTTCTGGCTGCCGGTGCTGCCCGGCTGGTTCTTCTTCACCTACATGTCCCGCAAGGGCGAGCTCTGACGGCACGTCCTAAGGCACCGGGCACGGCGACACGGGTGAGGGGCGGCACCACTTGGGTGCCGCCCCTCACCCGATGCGATGACCGGGTAAAACGTGCCGGCCCCGGCGGGGCCGGCCGGTCTAGTAGACCGGCTTCTCCGGCTCGACCGTGTTGACCCAGCCGATGACGCCGCCGCCGACGTGGACCGCGTCGGAGAAGCCCGCGGACTTCAGTATGGCGAGCACCTCGGCGCTGCGGACACCGGTCTTGCAGTGCAGCACGATGCGCTTGTCCTGCGGCAGGTGTTCGAGGGCGGAGCCCATCACGAACTCGTTCTTCGGGATCAGCCGGGCACCCGGGATCGAGACGATCTCGTACTCGTTCTGCTCGCGGACGTCGATGATCTCGATGTTCTCACCGTCGTCGATCCACTCCTTGAGCTGCTTGGGAGTGATCGTGGAGCCGAGCGCGGCCTCCTGGGCCTCCTCGGAGACGACGCCGCAGAACGCCTCGTAGTCGATGAGCTCGGTGACCGTGGGGTTCTCGCCGCAGACCGCGCAGTTGGGGTCCTTGCGCACCTTGACCTGGCGGTAGGTCATCTCCAGGGCGTCGTAGATCATCAGCCGGCCGAGCAGCGGCTCACCGATACCGGTGAGCAGCTTGATCGCCTCGTTGACCTGGATGGAGCCGATGGACGCGCAGAGCACGCCGAGGACGCCGCCCTCGGCGCAGGACGGGACCATGCCGGGGGGCGGGGGCTCCGGGTAGAGGCAGCGGTAGCAGGGCCCGTGCTCGGACCAGAAGACCGACGCCTGGCCGTCGAAGCGGTAGATGGAACCCCAGACGTACGGCTTGTTCAGCAGCACACACGCGTCGTTGACCAGGTAGCGGGTCGCGAAGTTGTCGGTGCCGTCGATGATCAGGTCGTACTGGGCGAAGATCTCCATCACGTTGTCGGCTTCGAGCCGCTCTTCGTGCAGGACGACGTTGACGTAGGGGTTGATGCCCTTGACGGTGTCCCGGGCGGACTCGGCCTTGGAGCGGCCGATGTCGGCCTGGCTGTGGATGATCTGCCGCTGGAGGTTCGACTCGTCGACCTCGTCGAACTCGACGATGCCGAGCGTGCCGACACCGGCCGCGGCCAGATACATCAGAGCCGGCGAGCCGAGACCGCCGGCGCCGACGCACAGCACCTTGGCGTTCTTCAGCCGCTTCTGCCCGGACATGCCCACATCGGGAATGATCAGGTGACGTGAATACCTGCGGACCTCGTCAACGGTGAGCTCGGCGGCCGGCTCGACCAGGGGTGGCAGCGACACAGAGACCTCAGCAATACGGTTGGTCGGTCATCAGATTCATCAGGGTTGATCAGGTTGATCGGGTTGAGCGGATCGATCGGGGTGATCAGGCTGATCGAGGTGACCAGCCTGATCGGGCTGATCAGAGTGCTCGGGCGGGGGCGGGCACGTGCCGCACCCGTCCACGCCGAACCCTGTAACACTGCCACGCCCGTCTTCATTCCGAGACCCTGGTCCGAAGGTCGAGACGCCGGCCGCTCGCATGGTGGGCGACCGGCGGCTACCGCCGTCCGCGGACCTTTCGTCCGACCTTGTTCCAGTATCCGGGCAGCCCGGCCCATGGATCGACGCCCGCCCGGTCGGTGCGGTCGGTCAGCCACACGGCGCCCGCGCCCAGCCGGTCGGCGATCCGCAGCGCGTCGTCCAGATGGACCGCGGGCAGGGTGTGCACGAAGTGGACGAAGCGGGCCGGCGGCTGGGCGGCCGTCCACTCCGGCAGCTCCGACCAGCGGTAGCGGTTCCAGGGGCCGTTGAAGGTGACGAGCTGGTCGGCGAAGTCGGCGTACTCGGGGCAGGGGTGCACGTTCGGCGCGAGCACCACGGGGCGCCGGGCGCGGGAGGTGGCCGCGGGCGGGGCGGCGCCGAGCAGTGCCCGTAGCGCCGTCACCACCTGCCGGCACTCGGCGGCGTGGGAGCGCAGGGTGGGCGCCTGGTTCAGGTAGAAGCCGTCCACCCGGTACCACTCCAGATAGCGCGCGGCGTCGGCGAGCAGTTCGGCGGCCGACCGGAGTCCGTAGGCCGCGTCGAGCAGTCCGAGGAGTGGGACGCCGTTCTCACGGACGCGGCGGACCGCTTCGCCGTAGAGCGGGTCGGGCCCGGTGCCGGGTCCGTGGGCCACGTCGAAGGCCACCCAGTCGAGCGGCACGCCCGGCCGGGCCAGCTCGGCCCACTCGCCGGGTGCGACCAGCGGGTGCGCGAGGGGAGGCGCGGCGAGCGGGGTGCGGGGCGGGGGCGGCCCGGCGGGGGCGGGGGTACGGCCGGGGGCGGGGTGCGCCGCCGGTGCGGGGGCGGCCGCAGGTGCGGGGGCGGATCCCGGTGCGCCACTCGTCCCGGCCCGCCGCCCGCCCGGATGGGGAGCGGGCCCGGCGGCCGGAGCCGATCCGTTACGGGCCCCGGCCGGCGGGGGCTCGGCCGACCGGGGCCTGATCAGACGCGGCACGCCGCCTCCATCCACACATCGGCCAGTGACTCTTCCAGGCCGATCCGGGGGCGCCAGCCGAGCCGGTCGCGGGCGGTGCGTACGTCCGCCTGCTGCCACGAGCCGCAGCCGTCGGGGTACGGGGGCTGGGCGGGCCCGGGCGAGGGGTCGTCCAACTCGTGCAGCACCCCTTCGTACCCGGCGACATGCGCGAGGGCGGCGGCCATGTCGCGCAGCCGCACCGCCCGGCCGCTGCCGATGTTCACCACGCCCTGGGCGGCGGAGAGCGAGGCGGCGTGCACGGCCCGGGCCACATCGCGCGCGTCGATGAAGTCGCGCTGCACGCCGAGGCCGCCGAGCTTCAGCTCCGGGTCGCCGTTCTGCATGGCGCGCCGCAGGGTTTCCGCGATCCGGCCGAGCGGTGAGCCGGTCGGGGTGCCCGGGCCCACCGGGCTGAACACCCGCAGCACCACCGCGTCGAGGCCGGAGCCGAGGACGAGTTCGGTGGCGGCGAGTTTGCTGACGCCGTACGGGCCGCCGGGCCGGGGGGAGGCGTCCTCCCCGGTCGAGGAACCGGCGGGCGAGGGGCCGTACTCCGAAGCGCAGCCGACCTGGACCAGGCGGGCGCCGACCGAGCTGCGCCGCATCGCCTCGCAGATGGTGGCCACGGCGACGATGTTCTGCCGGGTCAGGTCCCTGGCGTTGCCGCGGATGGCGCCGGCGCAGTTGATCAGGACCCCGGGGTGGACGGCGTCCAGGTAGCGGGCGAGCACGCCGGGCGCGCCGCTGGACAGGTCGAACCGTACGTCCGACTCGTCGCTGCGCCCCAGCGCGGTGAGCTGCACCGCGGGGTCCGCGAGCAGCCGTTCCGCGACATGCCGGCCGAGGAATCCGTCCGCGCCCATCAGCAGCACCCTCATCGTGCGCCTCCCCGGGTGTGCGGGGGGCGGGGGGCCGGTGGGGTGTTCGCCGGGTTCGGCGGCAGAGGAATGGGGCGGTGGCTGGTCACGGGTTCTCCTGTTTCAGTGATAGGGAAGTCGGGTGCGGGTCGGGCCCGCACCGGGCCGAGGCCCGGGGCAGGACGCGGAGCGCCTGGACGACCAGGGCGAGGGCGGCGAGGACCGTCCCCTGCCGGGTGGCAGCGGAGGGTGGCCGCGGGCAGGGTCAGCGCCTGGGCCGCACAGGCCACGGCGAGGCCGTTGCGGGCGAGGCGCGGATGGCCGTGCCCACCGAGCACCCGGGCGGCGAAGACCAGCACCCCGGCGGGCCAAGGGCCGCCACAGGCTGGCGCTCCACCGCAGCACGGCAGACCACGCGCCCGAAAACCCCGCCCGCGCGCGCCCGGCCAGCAGCGCCAGCCAGGCCGACCGGCATACGGGCACGCGCCACAGGCAAGGCCCCAACCCCCGCCCACCCAAAGTCCCCGCCCACCCGGGCAGGCCCGACCAGAGGGACAGGGGCCGCCGCAGGCTCGCGCTCCACCACCGCACGGCGGACCTCCCGCCCGAAAACCCCGCCCCCACGGACCCGGCCAGCAGCGCCAGCCAGGCCGACCGGCATACGGGCACGCACCACAGGCAAGGCCCCAACCCCCGCCCACCCAAAGTCCCCGCCCACCCGGGCAGGCCCGACCAGAGGGACAGGGGCCGCCGCAGGCTCGCGCTCCACCGCCACGCGGCGGACCACGCACGCCAAGACCGCACCCCCACCGGCGGGGGCGGCGCTGTCGGACGCTGCGCGGCGAGCCGCGGCGGCGTGGGGGATCGCGGCGGCAGGCTTGCTCTCCGCGTGCGGCGCCGGATGGGGCACCGCAACCGCGCGGGCGGGTCCGGTTGCGGCGGGGGCCGGGGTTCTCTGCGGTGGCGCGGGAGCGAAGCCGTGGTAAATCGATTCGGCAGGCGGGGGTGGGTCGGTGGGGGTCATTGGTGGGAGCCTCCGGAGGTGGGGGATCCGGCGGGGGTGGCGAAGGGGCGGGGGGTGCCGGCGGCGTCTCTGGGGGGCTCGCGGTGGACCGGGTGCCGCGCGACGACCGCGAGGTAGCTGTCCCGGAGTGCCTCGACGCGGCGGGCCGTGGTGGTGAGCGCGAGCGCCCGTTCCCCCGCCGCCGTGCCGAGCCGTGCGGCCCGCTCCGGTCCGCGCGGCAGTTCGAGCGCGGCCTCGACGAGCGTCTTGGGGTTGCGCGGCGGCACCGCCAGCCCCGTGCCGCCGATCACCTCTCGGACCGCCTCCACATCGGTGGACACCGTCGGCCGCCCGCGGAACACCGCCTCCGCGAGGCTGAGCGGAAAGCCCTCCGCGCCGCTGGACAGCACCACCACATCGCCTGCGGCGTACGCGTCCGCCACCTCCGGCGAGCCCGGCGAGCCGATCTCCTCGAAGCCGACCGGGCTCTCGCCCACGGCGTGCCGTCCGGCCACCTCGTGCGGGAAGAGCTGCGCGGCCAGGTCGCGGCAGCGCCACGGATAGGGCGCGGACCGCTGATCCGTGGTGCGCGGGTGGAAGATCCGCAGCCGTGCCCGCGGCTCTTCCCGGCGTATCGCGTGGAAGGCGTGCGGCAGCGCGATCAGGTCCTTCGCCGGGTCGGGGCGGCCGACCCGGGTGAGCGTGGGGTCGGCGTGCGCGGTCGGCGCCGCCTCGGCAGCCTCGCCCACCCGGGAGAAGCGGGTCGCGTCGGTACCGGGGTGCGGCGTCCGCAGCCGGGCCACAGCCGCCCCGCACCGCTCCTGCCGGCGCCGCCCATGGGTGGAGCCCTGGGTGACCAGCAGCCGGTAGTACTCGCCGAGCGCCACCCCTACGGCGGCCGGGAGGGCGGCGCGATGGGCGAGCGGCGCCTCGCGGGGCCCGGATTCCCGTTCGCCGGTCGGCGCGGCGGGGAGGTCCGCGTAGTGCTGGGTGGACTCCGAGTGCCGGGTGAACGCCGAGCGCCGAGCGCGGCGGGTCCGCCGGGAGGCCGGCGAGGCGGTACGCGCCGCGCCGGCCGGACCGCCCCACAGGCGCTGGGCCCGCACCCGCCGTACGGGCGAGGGGGGTTGGACCCGTCCGGCCGCCTCGGTCCGGGCGGAGCGGCTCAGCGCGGGGACGTGGACGTCGTGGTGGCCGAGCCCGCGCACGAGCCGGTCGCACCACGCGCTTCCCTCACCTCGCGCATACGGATAACCACCTTCGGTGAGCAACGCGATCCGCACGTGTCCGCCTCCTCTCGCCGTGCCGGGTCAGCCCTGGTCCACTGCCGGTACGGGCGGGCGCCGCGCTCGTCCTGCCGCGCGGCGGGCGCGACGGCCCGGCGCGAAGACGGTATTCCGGTACGACGGGGGCGCGACGGACGGTTGTCCGTCGCGCCATCAGAAGGGGTGAAGTGCAGTAACTTCTGCCACGGACGCGCGTTGAACTGACCTGAGGTTTCTCCGTCGTCACCTTCCGCAGTGCTTTGCGGTCCGCCCAGCGGCGGGCGGGTTACGGGAAGGGCCAGGCGTTCGGCTTGCAGGTGGGGCCGCCGTCGAGGGAGAGGAACTTGGTCTGCTGCATCATCACCGGCGCGAGCGCGCCCTCCTCGGGGCAGCCCACATGGCCGTGGCCGAGCCGGTGGCCGACCTCGTGGTTGATCAGCATCTGGCGGTACTCGTGCATCCGCTGCGGACCGAAGGTCTCCGCGCCCTCCGCCCACCGGTAGGCGTTGATCATCGTGCGCGGAGTCGACGCCGAGTCACATGACACGTTGTCGACGGTGGTGTCCAGACCGCTTTTCTCGCACCACTTGGCGGTGGTACCGGGACTGGCGAGGGTAACGACGATGTCCGCCGGGCCGGTTGACACCCGCTCGAAGGTCATCGTGCCGCCGTGTCCCCAACTGCGCGGGTCGTTCAGGGTGGTGAAGACGGCCTGGCTGAAGAGGCCGGCGTCCAGCGGCAGTCCCTTCTCCACGTCCACCCGGAACCGCATGACCTTCCCACGGCCCGGCGCGGCCTGCCGCCCGGGGACGGTGGTGAAGGCGCCGGACAGCGCGAGCTTCGGGTCGAGGGGGTAGGCCTTGGCCATCGACTGGTCGTAGTCCAGCGGTGAGGCGGCGACCGACGGGGGCGACGAGGGGGTGCCGGCGGCGCTCGGCGCGTCGTCGCCGGCCGAGGTCGGCGCGGCGCCCTTGCCGGGGGCGGGCGTGTGGGCTTTCTCACCCCCGACGAACTGGCTGCCGACCACCACGGCGAGCACGGTGACGACCGCGGCGGCCGCGATCCCGCTGATCGTCCGGCCCTTTCCGCCGCTCTTCTCGCCCTTCTCGCCCTTCTCGCCCTTCTCATCTTTACCGGGCCCGCCGGCCTTGGCGGCCTTGTCAGCCTTAGCGGCCCGGTCAGCCCTGGCGGCCTCGTCGCCACGAGCGGTTTCCGCCGCCGTACCGATTTCTGACGCCTCGTCAGCTTGAGCCGAACCCGGACCGCCCGCCGGGCCCGAGCCGTTTCCCGGCGCCGATACCCGCTGGGACGGCACGCGCGGCCGGTCCTGCGGCCGTGCGACGGGCGGCGCGTCGAAGGCGTCCACGTACTCCTGCTTCGGGCGCGAGCCGCCGGGCCCGGTGGCCTTCCGCGGCCCGGACAGCGCCGTCCCGGAGAACCCGCCGGTGTCGTACGGCGGCCAGTCCGTGGTGTCGAGCGGCAGCTCCTCGGACGGCGGGGTGCCACGACCGGGGCCCGGGGTGGTCCAGCCGCCGGGCGCGCCCCAGGCCGCGTGTTCGCGGTGCTCGGGATGAGCCTGCGGCGGCACGTTCAGCTCCTGCGGTCTGATCACCGCGAAGCCGCCGGTGTCCTCGGGCGAGTCCGCCCGCCGCCGCCGTCCGCTGCCGGGAACACCGGGTGCGCCCGGAGTCCGGGGTGGCACCGGGCGCCGGTAGACACCGCCGCCTCCCGGGCCGCCGAGGCCTCCCGCCTCGGGACCCGCGCCCCTTATCGGGCTGTCCTGGCCGTCCTGGCCACCCGTCGCGCTGTGCTTGCCCACGCCCTCGATCAGCTCCTGGTCGCTTCGGTCGTCGGACTCGTCGCCGGACCTCCGGCGCCCGTCGGAAGCGTACGGTCCGCGACCTCGTACAGCAGATCACGGACGGACCGGGCGACCAGTTCCGGGTGCTCCATCATCGCCACATGGCCGCTGTCCGGGATCATCAGCAGCCGTGAGTCCGGGAAGGTCCTGGCGGCCCGGCGGGCCATCCGCGCCGACACCAGCTTGTCCCGGCCGCCGTAGACCAGCAGCGTCGGCGCCAGCACCCGGGCGGCCTGCCGCCACAGCGCGTGCTGGCCGCCGAGGGTGTAGGCGTTCACCATGCCGCGGGTCGAGCGGACCATCGCGTCCCAGAAGTACGGCAGGGCCATCGCCCGCTCGTACTCACGCGCCGCCTCGGCGCGGGTCGGCTCGTCCACGGCGTTCGGATCGCCGTAGCACAGGGCGATCAGCGCGGCCGTGCGCTGGTCCATCGACCAGCCGCGGGTGGCACGTACGTAGAGCGCGGGCAGGCCCGGCAGCGCGCCGAGGGCGGTGGGCAGGGCGGAGCGCTGCGGCGGCACCTCGGGCAGCGCGGGCGAGATCAGGGTCAGGGTGCGCACCAGGTCGGGCCGGGCGGCGGCGACCTTCACCACGACCGCCCCGCCGAGGGAGTTGCCGAAGAGGTGCACCGGACCGCGCGCCTCGGCGTCCAGCAGCCGGATCACCGCGCGGGCGTGACCGGCCGGTGAGTAGTTCCCGTCGTCGGGCGGCGGTGAGTGGCCGAAACCGGGTAGGTCGAGCGCCTCCCCCGCCAGCACGTCGGCGAGCTTGGCCATCAGCACCGACCAGTTCAGCGAGGAGCCGCCGAGACCGTGCACGAAGAGCGCCGGCGCGCGCTCCCCCTGACCGCCGCCGGAGCCGCCGCCGGTGGGGCCGCCAAGCGGCCCGGCCTGCGAGCGCACCACCAGGCTGAACCCGGGAAGCTCCACGGTGCGCACCGATTCCCCGGCCGCGAGCACCGGTCCCGCCGGGGGTACGGCCGCGGGGGAGACGGCCGCTTGAGCAGACTCGGTCGTGGGCATGCGCCAATGTTACGAGACGATCACGCCCTCGATGGTGTGTTCCCGGCCATGAGCGGTGAGAAGCCCAGTAGCGCCGACGCGGGCGCCGAGCAGTGAAGGACACCGGCAGGCACGAGACACCGAACAGACCACGTAACAGGCCGCGAAGGACACGCCGCGGCCAGGGAGAGGAAGCGCCATGTCCAGGAATATCGTGGACATCGCTGATATCGCGGGCTTCGAGCAGGAGACGGCCGCATTCAACGATGCAGACGGTGCAGGCGGCGCGGAGCACGCGAAGGACGCGGCGGGGAGCGGGCCCGAGCCCGGTGGCGACACCGGCGGCGGCACCGACCTCGATCTTGAGGCACCTGAGGCCGACGTCGCCGAGCAACGCGCCGAGGCCGTACCCGACGCCGAGGAAGAGGCGGCGCAGGCCGGGGAAAACCCCGCCGAGGACGACATGGAGGTCGACCCGGCGGACGCCGCCGAACAACGCCGACCGGTCGCGCTCGACGACGACGACTATCGTTGACATATCGCTGACACAGCGCTGACATAGCGCTGACCTACCGAAGAATAGTGCCGACCTAGCGCTGACATATCGCCGGCATCGCCGCTAGCGCCGCCACCCCCGGTCCCGCAGCTACCCCAGAGACGGCTGATGCTCCTGTTGTCCCGGCCGCCGGACCGCTCGGCGGAGCGCCGAAACCGGGGCGTAACCCCCGAAGGGCCGCCGCCGCGCGGTTCCAGGAAATGAGAATGTCCCCCCGCGCGGCCCACAGGATCGTTACCGAAAAGTACGATGGCTGGGCGGAGTCCATACATTCCTTCACCACAATTCGGGAGGCGGCGTGACAGCCATCGAGCAGACTCAGGCGCGGCCGCGAGGGACCCGCCTGCCCCGTCGGGCCCGGCGCGAACAGCTCCTGGGCGCGGCGCAAGAAGTCTTCGTCGCGCAGGGCTACCACTCCGCGGCCATGGACGACATCGCCGAACGCGCCGGGGTCAGCAAGCCGGTGCTCTACCAGCACTTCCCCGGCAAGCTGGAGCTCTATCTCGCGCTCCTGGACCAGCACTGCGAATCGCTGCTCCAGTCGGTACGGACCGCGCTCGCGTCCACCACGGACAACAAGCTGCGCGTCGAGGCGACGATGGACGCGTACTTCGCCTACGTCGAGGACGAGGGCGGTGCGTTCCGGCTGGTCTTCGAGTCGGACCTGACCAATGAGCCGGCCGTGCGCGAGCGGGTCGACAAGGTCTCCTTGCAGTGCGCGGAGGCGATCAGCGAGGTCATCGCGGAGGACACCGGGCTGGCCCGGGAGGACGCCATGCTGCTCGCGGTCGGTCTCGGCGGCGTCTCGCAGGTGGTGGCGCGCTACTGGCTGGCCAGTCGCAGCGAGGTGCCGCGTGACACCGCCGTGCAGCTTCTCACCTCGCTGGCCTGGCGCGGCATCGCCGGCTTCCCGCTGCACGGCGCCGAGGGCCACCACTGATCACCGGCCGCTTCCCGCGGGCCGACGCCGGCCGACTGTTCGCTCACGGCGTGGGCGATCCACGGATTCCGGCCGGTCCGGCGGGGCTAGTCTGTGCTGGGTACGGCGCGATCATCCGCGCACACCGCCAGACCATTCGGAGGTAAGGAAGCCGTGGAGGTCAAGATCGGCGTGCAGCACGCGCCGCGCGAGATCAACATCGAGAGCGTGCAGTCGGCTGACGAGGTGGAGAAGGCCGTCGCCGACGCGCTGGCCAGCGGTTCCAAGCTGCTGACGCTGGTGGACGAGCACGGCCGCAAGGTCCTGATCCCCGCCGACCGCCTCGCCTACGTGGAGATCGGCGAGCCGGCCGCCCGCCGGGTCGGGTTCGGCGCGTCGCTCTGACGCAGGGAATTCATGGAGGCGGCAACCGGTTGTGACCGGTTGCCGCCTCTCTGTTTCGCCGCCGGCCGCGAAGGGGATGAGGCATCTGCACGCCGCCGGGGCATACCGGGCCGTTACGTCTACGGATTCGATGGGGGATCAGGATGCTGTGGGAAGCCGTCACCTACGCCGCCCTCGGACTGGCCGTCACCCTGGTGGCGACCCAGCTCTTTCCGGCCCGCCTCCCCCGCAGTCCGCTCGCCCTGGCCACCGGTCCGGCCGCCGCCCTCGCCGGCGGCCTCGTGCTCCGCACCATCTTCGGCGCCGGCCGACTGGAGATGACGGTTCCGGGCGCCCTGGTGGTCTCCGTGGCCCTGCTCAGCCTGCTGGCCCGCCCGGGCCGGCCGTCCCACGTGGCCTGAGGCTCGGTCCGCGGCGGCCGAGCGGGCAGTCCGGCCCAACGGCGGACGAGCCGTGCGGCTTCCATCGGGCGCCGCCGGTGACCGTGCCACGACGGTCCGGCCGCGGGTGTGGGGGTGCGGGCTGCGGCAGGGGTGTGCCGGCCGGTTACGCGGCCAGGCCGAGGGCTGCCATCCGCTTGGTGTGCGCCTCGGTGATACGGGAGAACATCCGGCCGACCTCGGCCAGGTCGAAGCCGTCGGCGACGCCGCCGACCAGCATCGTGGACAGCGCGTCGCGGTCGGCCACCACCCGCTGGGCCTGGGACAACGCCTCGCCCATCAGCCGCCGGGCCCACAGCGCGAGCCGGCCGCCGACCCGGGGCTCGGCCTCGATCGCGGCCCGGACCTTGCCGATCGCGAAGCCGGCGTGCCCGGTGTCGTCCAGTACCGCGAGCACCAGGGTGCGGGTGTCGGAGTCGAGCCGGGCCGCGACCTCGCGGTAGAAGTCGGAGGCGATGGAGTCACCGACATACGCCTTGACCAGGCCCTCCAGCCAGTCCGAGGGGGCGGTCTGCCGGTGGAAGTCGTCCAGCGCCGCGCCGAAGGGCAGCATCGCCTCGTTGGGCGCCTCGCCGATCTCCGAGAGCCGGTCCCGCAGCCGCTCGAAGTGGTGGAACTCGGCCGCCGCCATCGCCGCGAGCTCCGCCTTGTCCTCCAGCGTGGGCGCCAGCTTGGCGTCGTCCGCGAGCCGCTCGAACGCGGCGAGTTCGCCGTACGCCAGCGCGCCGAGCAGATCGATGACAGCGGCCCGGTACCGCGGGTCGGCGGCGGCGGCGTCCCAGTCCTGCGCGGCGATGCCGGTGGCCGGGGCGGGGGCGGGGGCGGTGATCTCGTCAGGCGTCTCCATGCTGCGCACAATAGCCAAGTCCCACCCTCGGCCCCCACCGCCTGCCCAAAGACCTCCCGCCACACCCCGGCAGGGCATCCGCCGGCCTCCGCGAGGCAAGGGGCCGCATCCCATGACGCCCCAAACGAAACAGCCACCCGCCCAGCCATCCCGCCCGCCCCCACCGCCTGCCCGAAGACCTCCCGCCACCCTCACGGAGGCAAAGGCCGAATCCGATGACGCCCCTAACGAAACATTTGATCGGGTGCAGCTACGTGTTTCCGGGGTAGAGTGGTATTGCACCCGTCGGTAGTCGGTTCCACTTCCGTGCGTCCGGCGGGCGACGTGTGCAACACCAGGATGCCCGGTCGGTGGCCCGATCGGCTCCGAACCGACCGCCTTCCCGCCATCGGGAGGGGCCCGCTCGCGGCATGAGCGAGGGCAGCGGTCCCGCGCTCCACAGCCCCTTTCGGCTGTACGACTCCCCTGCGCGGTCAGCGTCCGGCGTCATTCTCTTCTCGGCGCTCCGGTTGCTCGACCCCCCTTGCCACACAGTGCCGCGTCTCACAGAAGAGGCAACATCCTGACCACCACGACTTTCCGCAGTCTCGGGATCCTCGCCGAGACCGCCGAAGCCCTCGAAGCCGTCGGCATCATCACCCCCTTCCCGATCCAGGAGATGACGCTCCCCGTCGCCCTCGCGGGCAACGACGTCATCGGCCAGGCCAAGACCGGCACCGGCAAGACCCTCGGCTTCGGCCTCCCGCTGCTCGAGCGGGTCGTCGTCGCGGCCGACGTGGACGCCGGCCGGGCCACGGCCGCGCAGCTCGCCGACGGCCCGCAGGCGCTCGTCGTCGTCCCCACCCGCGAGCTGTGCCAGCAGGTCACCAACGACCTGCTCACCGCGGGCAAGGTGCGCAACGTCCGGGTCGCCGCGATCTACGGCGGCCGTGCCTACGAGCCGCAGGTCGAGCAGCTCAAGAAGGGCGTCGACGTGGTCGTCGGCACCCCCGGCCGCCTGCTCGACCTGGCCGGCCAGAAGAAGCTCAACCTGAAGAACGTACGGGCGCTCGTGCTGGACGAGGCCGACGAGATGCTCGACCTGGGCTTCCTGCCCGACGTCGAGAAGATCATGGGCATGCTGCCGGTGAAGCGGCAGACGATGCTCTTCTCCGCCACGATGCCCGGCGCGGTGATCGGCCTGGCCCGGCGCTACATGTCGCAGCCCACCCACATCCGCGCCACCGCGCCGGACGACGAGGGCGCGACCGTCGCCAACACCACCCAGCACGTCTTCCGCGCCCACTCGATGGACAAGCCCGAGCTGGTCTCGCGGATCCTCCAGGCCGAGGGCCGCAGCCTGGCGATGATCTTCTGCCGCACCAAGCGGACCGCCGCCGATGTCGCCGAGCAGTTGGAGAAGCGCGGCTTCGCCTCCGGCGCGGTCCACGGCGACCTCGGGCAGGGCGCCCGTGAGCAGGCGCTGCGCGCGTTCCGCAACGGCAAGGTGGACGTCCTGGTCTGCACCGACGTCGCCGCCCGCGGTATCGACGTCGAGGGCGTCACCCACGTGATCAACTATCAGACGCCCGAGGACGAGAAGACGTACCTGCACCGTATCGGCCGCACCGGCCGGGCCGGCGCGTACGGTACGGCGATCACGCTGGTGGACTGGGACGACATCCCGCGCTGGCAGCTCATCAACAAGGCGCTGGACCTTCCGTTCAACGACCCGGAGGAGACGTACTCCACGTCTCCGCACCTGTACGAGCTGCTGAAGATCCCGGCCGGCACCAAGGGTGTGCTGCCGCGGGCCGAGCGCACCCGGGCGGGTCTTGACGCCGAAGAGGTCGAGGATCTGGGCGAGACCGGCAGCCGCAACGCCGCCGGCCGTGGCCGCCGACCCGCCGGGAACCGGCAGAGCGCGCCCGCCGAGGAGCGCCCGGCCCGTACCCGCGCCCCGCGCCAGCGGCGCCGTACCCGGGCCGGTGAGGCCGCGTCGCCCGCGACGACCGAGGCGGCCGTCGCGATCTCGGCTCCGGACGCGCTGGAAGCCCAGGACGCGGTAGCCCTTCAGGCCGGTACGGACGCGGCCCAGCCCGCCCGTACCGCGCCGCGTCGCCGTCGCCGCACTCGTTCGGGCACCCCGGGGAGCGCGACCGCGTCGGCGGTCACCACGCAGGCGCCGGTCGCCGATCGTGACACGGCCGAGGTCGTCGCCGCGCCGGTGACCCCGGTCGAGCAGTTGGCCGAGCAGCCGGCCGAACCGGTGGTCGAGCAGGCCGTGAAGACCCCGCGCCGGCGGACCCGCAAGGCTGTTGCCGAGCCGGTCGCCGAGCCGGTGGCGGAACCCGTGCTCAGCGTGGTCGAGGCCGCTCCGGTGACGCCGGTGGAGCCCGCCGCCGACGAGGCCGTGAAGACCCCTCGCCGCCGCACCCGCAAGGCCGCCGCCGAGGTCCCGGCCCAGGCACCCGCCCCGGTCGTCCCGGTCGAAGAAGCGGTCCCGGCCGAGGAGGCTCCCAAGGCTCCGCGTCGCCGGACCCGCAAGGCGGCGGCGACCGCCGAGGTGTCACCTCCGGCCGCCACTGCCGAGCCCGCCGCCGAGGAGGCCGTGAAGACCCCCCGCCGCCGCACCCGCAAGGCCGCCGCCGAAGTACCGGCCCAGGCACCCGCCCCGATCGTCCCCGTCGAAGAAGCGGTCCCGGCCGAGGAGGCTCCCAAGGCGCCCCGCCGCCGGACCCGCAAGGCCGCCGCGGTGGAGGCCGAGGCGAGCTGATCCGCCGCCACCCGCACCCGTAACACCCGCAACGCCCCCGGCCACCAACCGGGGGCGTTCGCCATTCCGGCGGTCCCCACACACCCGCTCCCCCGCGGGCCGGAGGAGCCAGACGCCGGGCCGACCACCGCCAGGGGGCGGGGAGGCGAAGGGACAGCACCCCAAGCCCCAGCGCCCAGCGAACCCGCTCCCTTGCGGGCCGGAGGCCCGGATGCCAGGCCGACCGCCGGGAGAGGCGGAGGGGCCCCGGGACAACCCCCGGGGCGGCGCCCCGGCGGCCCGCCCGCACGGCGCCGCACCCCGCACGCACACCGGCGCCCCGCAAACCCGCTCCCCCGTGGGCCGGGGCACTGACGCCGGGTCGGCCGCCGGGAGGCAACCTCTCGGACATACGCGGCGCGTAATCTCACCGCATGAGTCGACCATCTACCCTCGGCCTTCCGGCGAACGTGTCAGCCGGGCGGCTGGAGACGTCCCGGGGAGCCTTTGCGGTGCTCGACGCGGCGCCCGATCCGGCCGTCCGGCCGCTCGGCACGGCGCTGCTGGTGCCCGGGTTCACCGGCAGCAAAGAGGACTTCCTCGATCTGCTGGACCCGCTGACCACCGCCGGATACCGGATCGTCGCGGTGGACGGCCGCGGCCAGCACGAGTCGGCCGGCCCCCGGGACGAGGCCGCGTACGCGCAGGACCGGCTCGCCACCGATGTGATCGCGCAGGGCGCCGCGGTCACCGGGGCGTACGGTCCCGGTCCGCTGCATCTGCTGGGCCACTCGCTCGGCGGCCACATCGCGCGGGCGGCGGTGCTCGCCGGGGGTCCGGCGCCGTGGACCTCGCTGACCCTGATGAGTTCGGGGCCCGCGGAGATCGCCCCCTCGCAGCAGATCCGCACCCGGCTGCTGGTGGAGCACCTGCCGACGATGGACATGGAGACCGCCTGGGTGGCGATGCGGCAGATGGACGCCGCGCACGCGGCCGAGGACCCGTCCGTCACCGACTCCGCGCTCGACAGCGGCGATCCCGCCTGGCTCGAAGAGTTTCTGCACCGTCGCTGGGTGACCACGGTTCCCGAGCAACTGATCGCCACCGCGAAGCAGTTGATGACCGAACCCGACCGGGTCGCCGAACTCGCCGCCGTACCGCTGCCCAAGCTCGTACTCTCCGGCGAAGTGGACTACGCCTGGCCGGTGTCGGCCATGGACGCGATGGCCGTCCGGCTGACCGCCGACCGGGTGGTGATCAAGGGCGCCGGGCACTCGCCGAACGCGGAGCGCCCGCTGGAGACGGCCGCCGCGCTGGCCGCCTTCTGGGGTGGGGCCACCGCTTCCGCTACCGGTGAGTAGCGCGGATCCGGAAGATTTCATTAGCGTGGGGAATGTTTCGAAGGGGGCTTTGGTTGACCACACATATAACGAGCGACGAAGGGAGAAGCGTCATGCGCTTCGAGATCATGCGGCTCGACGACCGCAACGGCAACGCCATGGAGCGCACCGTCGTGGATGCCTCCGCCGTCAACAAGATCGTCCAGCAGGCCGCTGCCATCGGGCAGCGGATCTACATCCGCCCGGCCGACTGACCCGGCCGCGGCATCCCCAGCCTCATCCCGTAGTAGCCCTGGTTCACGTAACGGCGCCCCGTACCAATGGAGTACGGGGCGCTTTCGCGTGCTCCGCACCGCCCCGCCTCACCCCGCCGGTACCAGGGGCGCCCGCTCAGCCGTCCCCGTGGATGAAGCCGAAGATGCCGTTGGCCACCGACTGCACCGCGATCGCCGAGAGCAGCATGCCGGAGAGCCGGGTCACCAGCACCACGCCGCCCTCCTTGATCAACCGGATGATGGCCAGCGAGTAGCGCATCACCAGCCAGAGCACCACGTGCATGGCGATGATGGCGGACCACACCGACGCCTGTTCGTCCACACCGTGGGCCTTCTGCACCGCCAGGATCACCGTGACGATCGCGCCGGGCCCGGCGAGCAGCGGCATGCCCAGCGGCACCAGCGCCACATTGACGTCCTTGGTCTGGGTCGGCTCGTCCGCCTTGCCGGTGAGCAGATCCAGCGCGATCAGCAGGAGCAGCAGCCCGCCGGCCACCCGCAGGGCCGGCACCGACACATGCAGATAGTCCAGGATCTGCTGCCCGCAGATGCCGAAGACCGTGATGACCCCGAACGCGACCGACGCCGCCTGCCAGGCCATTCTGCGCTGCACTTTGCCCGCCCGCCCCGAGGTGAGGGCGAGGAAGATGGGCGTGATCCCGGGCGGGTCCATGATCACGAACAGGGTGAAGAAGACGGACCCGAACAGGGTTATGTCGAACATGACGGGGACTTTCGTTTGTGCGGGTGGTACGAGGGGCGCCGAGGTCGGGCGCCGGGGCGGGCCACCGGTCGGCGGACCGGGAACCGGAAGACGGAAACCGGCACGGGAACGGGGCTCGGAAGACAGAAGAGAAGACAGGAGACGGGACAACGGGTCGAGGCGGGCCGGCCAGGTCCCTAGACGGCGCTGATCGGCACCGCGCCGGTGGCGCGCCGGGCGATCTCCCGGTAGACCTCCGGGTCGGTCAGACACGCGCCGAGGGCGACCGTCTTCCGGCTGCCGTGGTAGTCGCTCGACCCGGTCACCAGCAGGCCCGACTCATCGGCGAGGGAGCGCAGTCGGGCCCGGGTCGGCTCGTCGTGGTCGGTGTGGTCGACCTCGATCCCGTCGAGGCCCGCGGCGGCGAGCTCCGCGATCACCGCCTCCGGCACGGTCTCACCGCGCTTGTGCGCGCCCGGGTGCGCGAAGACGGTGACGCCGCCCGCGCCCTTCACCAGCCGTACCGCGTCGAAGGGGTCGAGTTCGTGCTTGGGCACGTACGCCCGCCCGTCGTTGGCCAGCCACTCCGGCGTGAAGGCGGCCGAGACGCTGTCCACCACTCCCGCCTCGACCATGGCGGTGGCGACGTGGGGGCGCCCCACGGAGCCGTCCCCGGCGATCTGGGCGACCCGCTCCCAGGTGACCGGGACGCCCAGCTCCTGGAGTTTGGCCACCATGCCGCGGGCGCGGGGCACCCGGTCGTCCCTGACGAGTTCGCGCTCGCGGTCCAACTCGGGCTCGGCCGGGTCGAAGAGGTACGCCAGCATGTGCATGCTGATGCCGCCGATCCGGCAGGACAGCTCCGCCCCGGTCACCAGGGTCGGCCCGCCGGGCCCGAGTTCGCGCAGCGCCGCGGTCGCCGCCGGGTATCCGCCGGCCGTGTCGTGGTCGGTGAGCGCCACCACGTCGAGACCGGCCGCGGCGGCGTTGCGCACCAGCTCGGCCGGCGTGTCCGTACCGTCGGACGCCGTGGAGTGGGTGTGCAGGTCGATACGCACGGCACGGGCTCCTGAGGCGGCGGTAGGGTCGGATAACGGAATCGAATGATCAACACGAAGGATGAACAGTCAGCGTCAGGATAGCGTCAACGTTGCACCTTTGATTCCCAGGCGCCCGCGCCACCTCAGGCCAGCAAGCGTGGGGACAGCGCCCCGCACGGCAGCAGATCCACCTCCGCGCCGGCGTCCCGCAGATCGGTCAGCACCAGCTCGTCGTACATCAGCAGTCCCGTCTCCTCCGGCCAGACGATCGCCCACAGCCACAGCCCGCGCGCCTCGCCCGCGAAGACCGCCCGGTCGTCGGGGGTGTGGCTGACGTTCCACAGCGCGGTGGGGCGGCCGGCCGCGAGCACCTTCGCGTGGGCCGGCTTGTCGACGCACATGTCGGGGCCCGGATCAGGGCCCGGGATACCCGCGTAGCGCGCGCCGAGGCCGACGCCGAGTTCCTCGGCGACGAGCATCAGCTCACCGGCGCCGCCGAGCGGTCCGGGCCCCGAGCAGGTCACCGCGGTGGCCCGGCCGCCGCTGCGGTCGTCGCCCGCGGTGGCCACTCCGGAGAAGAGCCAGCCGACCGGCAGCGGCCACGGCATCCACACGGGCACCCGGGAGCGGTGGGAGACCGCGCCGAGCGCTTCCACACTGGGCGGCACGACGGGCTGGAGCGGGTGGACGCTCCCGTGGGCGTCGCACTGCCACGCATCGGCGAAGAGACCGGGCGCCCGGACCCTGCCACCGCACTTCGGGCAACTGGGTTCACCCCTCATAGCGCCCCACGGTCCTCCCGGACCGTGCCCGCGTCAAGGACGATCACCTGTCCGAGCCGGGCGCGTTCCGAGCACCCACCGAATGCCCTACGCCGAACGGACGGCGCACGGGCGTACGGAGCGTCGCGGCCGGGCATCGGGCCGCGCCGGCTCCCCCGCGCGGGAAGCGGGTGGCGCGGGTCCGGGCGCTCAGTCGTCGAGGTCGTCGAGCCGGACCGAGGTCCGCAGGGGATCGCGCAGGTCGGTGCCGTGCGCCAGCCAGCGCTCCTGGAGGGCGGCGGCGCCGTGCACCCGCTTCCAGGCGGCTTCGCTGGGCGTCATCGGCAGCAGCGGCAGGAAGCGCACGGGGTCCATACCGCCGCCGGGCGCGCCGGCCACCCCGGCCAGCCCGGCCAGCCCGGCCACCTCATCGAGATCCACCCCGTCGAGATCGAGATCCGGTACGAGCCCGCCGCTCTCGGCGACCAGCACCGCGGTGAAGGGCGCGCCGGGCCAGAGCGGCTCGCCGACCTCCAGCGCGCTGCCCGGCGCCACCACCACACCCTCCACCTGGGGTGACGCGGCCAGTGCGGCGAGCGGCCGAAGGATTTTGTCGGTGTCGGCGCGACCGGCGCGGACCGTGACCAGCAGCTCGGCCCGGGGCCCGCGGACCGGATCCGCCACGGTCGCGAGGGGGTCCGCCATGGGCTGCGCGGACATGCCAAGAGTTACGTATCGCCGCAGGTCACCGTCGTTGTAGCGGAGGACCTCGATGCGCTCCGCACCGAGGAAGGTGACGGCGGCGCGGGCGTCCGGCGGACCGAGGGCGGACCGCAGCCGGGCCTCGACCAACGGTGTGACATCAGGCATACCGAGAGCTTAAAGCGCGTATCGATGCTGCTAACCGCGGTAGCGGGCGCGCGGCGGCTTGCTAAAGTGGGGGCTTCGCGCGTACGTCATCCCCCAGCGGGGAACGGCCGGAGGAGGTGGGGACTGCATGGATCCGAGTCGACCGTGCAGTACCGGCCGCTCTTCCGCGCGCCACCTCGCGAGCTGAGTCCCTCCTCAGCCTTCGGTCAGGCCCCCGCGTTCCATACCCGGCCCACCGGGCCCGAAACGCGTGATGTCACGGCCTGCCCGCGGTGTACTCCCGCGTCGGAAGAGCGCCCTGAACTGCTTGTGATCAACCCGTCCTGATCAGCAATTCAGTGCGGCGCCATGCCGTAGGCCAGTCCGTGAAGGAGCTTGCCATGTCGATGATCCGTGATCTGCGCGCTGTCGTCCGTCCCACCCTGCGCCGGCCCACCGAGTCCTACGACTACGGCTCGACGCCCGAACCCTCGGTGCTGAGCAGCGCGGTGGTGGACTGCGCGGTCTACCGCGACGGTGTCAGGTACGGCGACGACGTCGGCCTGCGCGAGGCGCTGCGCATGGTGCGGGCCGGCCGCGGCGGCGACCAGTGCGACGGCAGTGACGGCTTCGTCTGGATCGGCCTGCACGAGCCGACCGAGCAGGAATTCGCCGGGATCGCCCAGGAGTTCGGGCTGCACCCGCTGGCCGTCGAGGACGCGATCCACGCCCACCAGCGGCCCAAGCTGGAGCGGTACGACGACTCGCTCTTCACCGTCTTCAAGACCATCCGCTATGTCGAGCACGCCGAACTCACCGCCACCAGCGAGGTGGTGGAGAGCGGCGAGGTGATGGTCTTCACCGGCCGCTATTTCGTGATCACCGTCCGGCACGGCGGCCATGGCTCGCTGCGGTCACTGCGGCACCAGTTGGAGGACGACCCGGAGTTGCTCGCCAAGGGACCGTCGGCGGTGCTGCACGCCATCGCCGACCGGGTGGTGGACGACTATCTGGCCGTCAGCGAGGCCGTGCAGGACGACATCGACGAGGTCGAGATCGATGTCTTCTCGGCGACCAGCGGCAAGGGTCGCGGCGGTGACGCCGGGCGGATCTACCAGCTCAAGCGCGAGGTGCTGGAGTTCAAGCGGGCGGTGTCGCCGCTGCTGCGCCCGATGCAGATGCTGGGCGAGCGGCCGATGCGGCTGATCGACCCGGAGATCCAGAAGTACTTCCGCGATGTCTCCGACCATGTCGCCCGGGTGCACGAGCAGGTCACCGGCTTCGACGACCTGCTGAACTCGATCCTCCAGGCCAACCTGGCGCAGGCCACCGTGGTGCAGAACGAGGACATGCGCAAGATCACCGCCTGGGCGGCGATCCTGGCCGTGCCGACGATGATCACCGGCGTCTACGGCATGAACTTCGACACGATGCCGGAGCTGCGCTGGAGGTTCGGCTATCCGGCGGTGCTCATCGCGATCGTCGGGATCTGCTTCGCCATTCACCGCGGTTTCCGCCGCAACGGCTGGCTGTAGGCGGCGGCCCCGCGGGGTCGGACCGGCTGGGGTCGGGCGCGCCGGGGTCAGGCCGGCTGGGCGCCCTTCCGGCGGTCGGCGAGGATCACCAGGGCCAGGCCGCCCAGGATCACGCCGAGCGCCGGATAGGCGGCGGCCGGCGGGGTCTGGCCGAGCCACAGCGCGGCGATCAGTGCCGCGCCCGGTGTCTCCAGCAGGATCGCGGTCGAGGTGGTGGCCGGGCCCAGGCCGCGTACCACCCGGTTGAGCAGCGAGTGCCCGAGCAATTGGGCGGCCACCGTCAGCGCGACGATCTTCAGCCAGGTGGTGCCGTCGTAGCCGCCGAGCGCGGAACCGGAGACCAGGCAGGCGGCCAGCAGGACGACGGCCGTGGTGCCGTAGCAGACGAAGGTGTACGCGGTGGTGCTCGCCGTGCGCCGCACCTCGGCGCCGAGCAGCATGTATCCGGCCGCGGCCAGGCCCGCGCCGAGGGCCAGCGCGTCACCGGCCAGCGCCCTGGTGTCGGTGGACAGGTCGATGCCGGTGAGGATGAGCACGCCGACCACCGCGAGCCCGGTACCCGCCCACACCAGGCCGGGCGGCCGGTGGCCGCGGATCCGCAGGATGAGGGTGGTCCATATCGGGGTGGTCGTGCACAGCGCGGTGGAGGTGGCGACCGAGGTCATGCCGAGGCTGGGCAGCCAGAGCCCGAAGTGCAGGGCGAGGACGACGCCCGCCGCGAGCGAGAGGGCCAGCGCCCGGCCGCCCATGTGCCGCAGTTCGCCGCGGTGCCGCCAGAGGGCGACCGGGCTGAGCACGCCGACGGCCATGGCGTTGCGCCAGAAGGCGATGGCGAGCGCGGGGGCCGTGGTGGCCGCGATCAGCGGGGCCGAGAGCGAGACGCCGGCGAGGGCGAGGGTGAGGAGCATGAAGTCCAGCCGCCGCCCCGCCGCCAGGTCGTCGGGGCCGGCCGCCGTGCCGGTGGCCGACCGCGCCGTCAGGTCCGCCGCCGGGTCGGCGGTCGGCACGGCGCTGCTCTGCGGGGCGGTCACGGGGCTCCTCGGGCGGTCGCGATTCGGCTGCCGCGGGTCACGGGCGGCCGACGGCGTCCAGCGTAAGGCCCATGGCACACCCGAGCACCTGTCGTTCCCCCTCAGGCCATCCCCGAGGACCGGCCGCCTCGCCAGCCGGGCGGTGAGCCGTCCGGCGCACGGCCCCGCGGACGCCGGGTGCCGGGCCCGCTCCCCTCAGACCGGTTCCGGGGACCGGCCACCCCGGGGACGCCGAGTACCCGCCCGCTCCCCCTCAGACCGCACCCGAGGACAGGCCACCCCGCCAGCCGGGGGTCAGCCGTCCGGTACTCGGACGCGGGACCGGCCGGGCACTCGCCCGCTCCCCCTCAGACCCGCCCGGTGGGCCCTGGTACGGCCTACGCTGTGGGTCATGACGACCGATCCCGCCGCCGCTGCCGCCGCCTCCGCCGTCGAGGAGATCGGCCTTACCGAGGCCCTCGTCGAGGAGGCCACCAAGAAGTCAGGGCTGGTCTGGGTGAACGGCCAGGCGCTCTGGCACGCCTGGGTCGACGGAGCGCTCTGCCTGGTCGGCGGGCCCGGTGAGCAGCCGCTGCCCGCTCTCAGCGACGGCGGCACGGCGACCGTCACCGTCCGCAGCCGCGACAAGGGCGGCCGGCTCGTCACCTGGCCGGCCCGCGTCTCCCTGCTGGACCCGGACTCCGCCACCTGGCAGGCCGCGGCGGCCGAGTTGAAGACCAAGCGGCTCAACTCCCCCGACGGCGAGGCCATCATCGCCCGCTGGGCCCGCGAGTGCCTGCTCTTCCGGCTCACCCCGGACGGCGCCGTGACCGAACGGCCCGGCGCCATGCCGGACTCCTCCGGCGCCGCCGCGCCGCTCCCCAGCTCCGCCACCACCCGGCTGCCCGCTCCGGCCGGCCTCCCCCGGCTGCTGGCCCGCCGCGCCAAACGGCGTACGGACGGCTGACACCGAGCGGTTGGACCGGGCGTACGGCTGACCCGGCAGACGCCCGACCCGGGGGCCGGTTTCCCCTTACTCGCCACCGGCCGCGGTCCGCGCCCCCGCGGCCCACGCGGCCGAGGTGAAGCCGGGCGCGACGCCTTCGACGAAGAGGAGGTCGTTGACGGCGTTGTCCTGCCGCAGGTGGATGATCGCCTGGTAGGCCTCCGAGTGGTACCAGCTCAGGGCCTCGGTCATCCCGGGGAACTCCATCAGGACCACCGAGTCCGGCCAGGCGCCCTCCATCACCTGGACCGGGGCGTCCAGGGCGAGCCACCTCCCGCCGTACGGCTCGAAGGTGGCCTCCACCCGCTCCAGGTAGTCGAGGTTCTCCGGCTTCGGCACACCGCCGGGCAGCCGCAGATGGTTGACCAGGTAGACGCTCATCTCAGAACCCTTCCTCACCGGGCCGACGTGGCGGCCGTCGCTGTTCCCCTCCACCGGCCCGCAGGGACCCTCACACCACGACCGACGTCCCGACCGTGTTGGGGACGAAGACGTCCCCGAAACGCGCCGACATGGCGTGCTGTGCCCGCCAGCCGGTGCAGTGCGCGGGGATCAGCACCGACGGCTCCAGCGCGGCGAGATCCGCGAGCACCCGCGGGATCAGCGGCTCGAACCGCGGGCCGTTGAGGTGGTATCCGCCGATCAGCGCGTGCAGCGGCCGATCACCGGTGAGCCGCCGCGCGTAGCGGCAGATGTTGACCACACCGGAGTGCCCGCAGCCGGTCAGCACGGTCAGCCCCTTGCCCCGGACGTCGACGATCAGCGCCTGGTCGTCGAGGACCAGCGGATCGGGCTCCCACCGGTTGTCGAGCCACGCCTGCTGGGGCGGGAAACCGGGTTCGTATCCGGTGGTCCTGGGTACCTCACCGGTGATCAGGACCGAGTTCTCGAAGAGGAAGCTCGGCTGCCGCTCCTCGATCACGGTGAATCCGGCGCCTTCGAGGGCGCGGCGGCTGGTGGTGGGAAGCTCCAAGGGGTCGGCGCCGGGCAGGGTGAGCCGGCGGCGGCGCCAGAAGTGCGGATGGATCAGCACCGGCAGCTTGACCCGGCCGCCGAGCACCCGGATCAGCCCGTCGAGGCCCGCGGTGTGGTCGAAGTGCCCGTGGCTGCACACGATCGCCTCGATGGAGGTCGGGTCGATCCGCAGCCGGCGCATGTTCTCCACCACGCCGTCGGGGCTGGTCCCCGCGTCGAAGAGGAACCGGTGCTCGCGTCCGGCCTTGGCCACCGTGACCAGGGCGGAGAAACCGTGCTCGGCCCGCAGCGGGTCGGGCGTCCGCCCGCTCTCCATGGTGGCGGCGGGCACGGTGACGTCGGCGGCCGGCTTCGGCCGCCGCGCGGGCCCCTGATCGGGCATGAGCACGTCGCTGACGTTGTCCATCAGCGTGGTGACCGTCACGGAGTCGACCGGTTCCAGGGGGATGGACACCTTGGGTTCGAAGTCGTGCAGGACCCGGTCGTCGTGATCGCTGGGCACTCCACCGGTACACATTCACCCAGTGTCGCCCCGCACCCGATCCCCGGCCATTCGGCGCTGCGGCTTCCGCTGCGGCTTCTACTTCGGGGCCGTCGGGGCGGTCGAGGCCGTCGGGGCCGTCGGGGCCGATGAAGAGGGATTCGCTCCCATCGCCTTGCCGTAGTCGACCACCGCGTCCTTGCCGGGAGCGGTCAGGGTGAAGTCCTGGCCCCAGTCGGAGAGGGTCAGGGTGCCCGCGGCGGCGGCCCGCTGATAGCGCAGCGGGTAGGGCCGGCCCTGGAGGGAGACGTCCAGGGAGCCGCCCTTGGAGCCGTTGAGCGCGATGGTCTTGGTGGTGTCGACCCTGCCGTGGTCGCCGACCTGGAGGGTGCCGTCGAGCACGAAGAGGCCGTCGAGCAGGATCTTCTTGTCGGTGAATCCGCTGAACTGCTGGTACGCCGGGTCGGCGCCGGGCACCTTGACGTACTTTCCGTTGAGCTTCGCGGCGGCGGCCCGGCTGTTCGGGTCGTCGCCGCCCGCTCCGTAGAAGTCGGCGCCTGCCTTGAGGTAGAGGTCCTTGCCGACCCGCAGGAGCTGGAAGGTGCCGGCCTTGGTGGTGACCTCGCCGACACCGCCGTCGGCGCGCAGCCGCATGTCCAGGCGATAGGTCTGGCCGTTGCTCACCACCGTGCCGGCCAGCCGTACGGTCGGGGCCGCGGCCGCCGCGGCCCTCGCCTGCTGCTCGATCGTCGCCGGCGGGAGCTTGGCCACGCCGTTGGTGCCCGCGTCGGGGTCGCCGCCGCGGCCGAGGCAGCCGGTGAGGAGCAGGGCGCCGGCGCCGAGCGTACCGAGAGCGGTCAGGGTCCTGCGGCCGGAAAACACGGGTACTCGTCCTCCTGCGGGCAGCGCTGCGGGCGGTGGAGAAGCTACCGCAGCACGCCGCGGCGGCGTACCCCCGGGGGAGCGTTCGCCGGTCCGTCGCTCCGCCGGGCCACGGGGCGGGCATGATCCTCCCGGAGTAGCCTGGCCGCGGACCACGAACCATCCCGTCAGGTCAAGCACGGCAAGCACGGCACGCAGGGCACGCAGGGCACGCAGGGCACGCAGGACAAGGGACCAAGAGAGCCCAGGAGAGAAGGTAAGGACCCGTATGGCCGCACACGCCCCCCGGGTGTTCGTCTCGCACCTCGCCGGGGTCGCGGTCTTCGACCCGGCCGGCGACCAGGTGGGCCGGGTCAGGGACGTGGTGGTGATGCTGCGGGTCGGCGACCGGCCGCCGCGGGTGCTCGGCCTGGTGGTGGAAGTGGTCGGCCGGCGCCGAATCTTCCTGCCGATGACGCGGGTGACCGGCGTCGAGTCGGGGCAGGTGATCACCACCGGTGTGCTGAACATGCGGCGCTTCGAGCAGCGGCCGACCGAGACGCTGGTGCTCGGCGAGCTGCTCGACCGCCGGGTGCGGCTGGACGCGCCGCCGAGGAGCCGGTCGGCGGACGGCGCGAGAAGGGCGGCGGAGCGGCCCGGCCGGGACGGCGGGGCGGCGGCCGGCCGCGACGGCGGGACCGCCGGGGAGAGCGCGCGGGAGGATCAGGACGTCACGGTGCTCGATGTGTCCATGGCGAAGCTGCCCGCCCGCCGCGACTGGGAGATCGACAAGGTCTTCGTGCGCCGTGGCAAGTCCGGCGCGCTGCGCCGCCGGGGCGAGACCCTCACCGTCGACTGGTCGGCGGTCTCCGGCTTCCGGCTGGAGGAGGAGGGCCAGGGCGCCGAGAACCTGCTGGCGACCTTCGAGCAGCTCCGCCCGGCCGACCTGGCCAACGTCATGCACCACCTGTCCGCCAAGCGCCGCGGCGAGGTCGCCGCGGCCCTCGACGACGACCGGCTCGCCGACGTGCTCGAAGAGCTGCCCGACGACGACCAGGTGGAGATCCTCAGCAAGCTCAAGCAGGAACGTGCCGCCGACGTCCTGGAGGCGATGGACCCGGACGACGCGGCCGACCTGCTGGCCGAGCTGCCGGACGAGGAGCAGGAGCGCCTGCTGGCCCTGATGGAGCCGCAGGAGGCCGCCGGGGTACGGCGGCTGCTGTCGTACGAGGAGCGGACCGCGGGCGGTCTGATGACCACCGAGCCGATCGTGCTGCGGCCGAACGCCACGGTGGCGGACGCGCTCGCCCGGATCCGCAACCCCGATCTGTCGCCGGCGCTCGCCGCGCAGGTGTACGTGTGCCGGCCGCCGGACGAGACGCCCACCGGGCGCTACCTGGGTCTGGTGCACTTTCAGCGGCTGCTGCGCGACCCGCCGTTCACCCTGGTGGGTTCGATCGTGGACACCGACCTCCAGCCGCTCCCGCCGGACACCCCGCTGCCGTCGGTGACCAGTTTCCTGGCGACCTACAACCTGGTTTCCGCGCCGGTGGTGGACGAGAGCGGCTCGCTGCTCGGCGCGGTCACCGTGGACGACGTGCTCGACCATCTGCTGCCGGAGGACTGGCGGGAGACGGATCTGGGCGGCGCGATCGGCCGCGGCGGGGACGACGGCGCCGACACCGACGCCGACGCCGACAGGCCCGACACCGATGACCGCTACGACGCCGATACCGATACCGACCTCGCCGGGCCCGACACCACGGAGGCGGGGCGATGACCGCTGAGGACGCCGAGCGGCCCTCCCGGCAGCGCGCCCGGCTCGACCAGCCGCGCGCCCCCCGGCGCAGCCTGATGCCCCGCTACGACCCCGAGGCGTTCGGGAAGTTCTCCGAGCGGACCGCCCGCTTCCTCGGCACCGGACGGTTCATCGTCTGGATGACCGTCGTGATCATCATCTGGCTGCTGTGGAACGGCTTCGGACCGCGCGGGCTGCGCTGGGATCCGTACCCCTTCATCTTCCTGACCCTGGTGCTCTCCCTCCAGGCGTCCTACGCCGCCCCGCTGATCCTGCTGGCGCAGAACCGGCAGGACGACCGGGACCGGGTCAACCTCGAACAGGACCGCAAGCAGAACGAGCGCTCCATCGCCGACACCGAGTACCTGACCCGGGAGATCGCCGCACTGCGGGCCAATCTCGGCGAGGTCGCCACCCGCGACTGGATCCGCTCGGAACTCCAGGATCTGGTCCGGGAGATCGAGGAGCGGCCGTCCGGACCGCGGCAGCGGCCGCGGGGCGAGGACCGCAGGAGCCGCGAGGACCGGGGCGACGGCCGGACCCGCTGAACGGGTGACGCGGGCGGGCCCGCCACCGCCGTACCATCGACCGTATGCCTACCACCACGTACAGCACCACGCCGACCGACGAGGCGGTCCGCGCCGCGCTCGCGACCGTGAACGACCCGGAGATCCACAAACCGATCACCGATCTCGGCATGGTGAAGTCCGTGGACATCGGCGCCGACGGCACGGTCGGCGTCACCGTTTATCTGACCGTCTCGGGCTGCCCGATGCGGGACACCATCACCGACCTCGTGACCACGGCGGTGGGACAGGTCTCGGGTGTCACCTCGGTACAGGTCACGCTCGATGTGATGAGCGACGAGCAGCGGCGCGAGCTGGCGTCGTCGCTGCGCGGCGGACAGGCCGAGCGGGAGATCCCGTTCGCCCGGCCGGGCTCGCTGACCCGGGTCTACGCGGTCGCCTCCGGCAAGGGCGGTGTCGGCAAGTCGTCGGTGACGGTGAACCTGGCCGCCGCGATGGCCGCCGACGGGCTCAAGGTGGGCGTGGTGGACGCGGACATCTACGGGCACAGCGTGCCGCGGATGCTCGGCGTCGAGGGCCGGCCCACGCAGGTCGAGAACATGATCATGCCGCCGTCGGCCAACGGGGTGAAGGTGATCTCGATCGGCATGTTCACCCCCGGCAACGCGCCGGTGGTGTGGCGCGGGCCGATGCTGCACCGGGCGCTCCAGCAGTTCCTCGCCGACGTGTACTGGGGCGACCTGGACGTGCTGCTGCTCGACCTGCCGCCCGGCACCGGCGACATCGCGATCTCGGTGGCCCAGTTGGTGCCGAACGCGGAGATCCTGGTGGTGACCACCCCGCAGCAGGCCGCCGCGGAGGTGGCGGAGCGGGCCGGGTCCATCGCGGTGCAGACGCACCAGAAGATCGTCGGTGTGGTGGAGAACATGGCGGGCATGCCGTGTCCGCACTGCGACGAGATCGTTGAGGTATTCGGCACCGGCGGCGGGGACAGCGTCGCCGAGGGCCTGTCCCGTACTACGGGCACCAATGTGCCGGTGCTGGGCCGGATCCCGATCGACATCCGGCTCCGCGAGGGCGGCGACGACGGCCGCCCGGTGGCCCTCAGCCACCCCGAGTCCCCGGCGGGTGCGGCGCTGCGCGGCATCGCGGGCAAGCTGGGCGGGCGGGCCCGGGGCCTGGCGGGGATGTCGCTGGGCATCACCCCGCGCAACAAGTTCTAGGCCGCTGGCTATAGGCCGCCGGTTACAGGCCACTGGTTACAGGTGACTGCTTGAAGGTCACTGCCTATAGGTCACGGCGCCGCCGGCCGGGCGTTCAGCCCGGCCGGCGCATCCGTGGGGCCGGTCAGGCCTCGTAGCTGGTCAGGTCGCGCACCACCGAGAGCCCGAGACCGTAGGCGCTCATACCGCGGCCATAGGCGCCCAGGTGCACACCGCGGGCCGCGCCCGCCATCACCCAGCCGTACTCGGACTCGCGATAGTGGAAGGGTGTCGGCTCGCCATCCACCGGAAGAGTGAGCGTGGACCACTGGTCGCCGGCCAGGTCGTCGGCCACCTCCCACGCCGCCGCGGTCTGCTGGTCGAGCCAGTCCTGCCGCAGCGCCCGCTCCATGTGCGTGGGCCAGGTGCATGACAGCAGTCCGGAACCGGCCAGCCAGGCCGCGGAGGACACCGAGGTGGCCTCCAGGACGCCGGTGCCGTCCGCGCTGCGCCGCCCGGGACGCCGGGCGACGGTGACCACCACGGCGAACCGCTGGCCGTCCGGGTCGGTCGCCTCGGATTTCAGGGACGGCTCGTCGCCGTGCCCGATCGAGCCGTGCTCGACCGTGCCGTCCGAGCTGACACCTAGCGTGCCGAGCCAGCGGCGTCCGGTGAACGCCTCGTCCAGCCCGTACCAAGGAAAGTCGGCCATCAAGTAGCCGTCGACCGCCCCCTGTTTCGCGCCGGTCTTCGTCTCCATATGGGTCGCGCCTCCTCCATGCCCTTCTGGGCGACTCGCCATCTTGCCCGACCATTACAGGATTCGCGTACCGAAACGGTGGGGGGTGACAGCGAACACACGGACAAGTGTCACCCAATCGGGTGAATTAACGCGATCATGCTGACGCAGACGAGGGGTGGCGGTCCCGGCTCAGGTCGCGTCGGAGTCGAACGGCGGCGCCTCGTCCTGGCCGAGTCGCTCCGTCTTGCGCAGCCGGTCCGGGGCGGCGGTGTCGGTCGAACCGGCGGGCGCTCCCGAGGAAGCCGCGGACCCGGCAGCGGCGCCGGCCGCCTTCGTGGCCGGCTCCACGCCGTTCACCGCGTCGGTGACCTCGGCCATCTCCTTGCGGAGGTCGAAGCTGTTCCGCAGGTCCTTGAGCTCCTTGAGGCCGTACTCGTCCTCTTCGCCGTTCATCAGGTTCTTGCGGATGAACGTCTTGGGGTTGAGGTCCTCGAACTCGAAGTCCTTGAATTCCGGGCCCAGCTCGCGGCGGATGTCCTCCTTGGCGCTGTCGGAGAACTCCCGCACCTTGCGGATGAACCCCATGACGTCCTGGATGACCTTCGGCAGCTTGTCCGGCCCGAAGACAAGCACGGCAAGGACTACGAGCGCGACCAGCTCCAGCGGGCCTATGTCGAAGAACACCTTGCAGCTCCTTGGGACGTCCACAGCCGGGTGGGCAGGGTCCGGCGCACTTTACGGTACCCGCCGCCATCGGCGATCGGGGAGTGGCCCGGCCAACACTACGTCGCCTTCAGGTGAAGGACCGGGCCCGGGCCGCCGGTGAGCCTCAGCGCGCCACCACATGGGAGCGGCTCGGGTCGAGCACCGCGGCGGTGGCCAGCGGGACGGCGCCGGGCGCCAACGAGGGGCGGGTCAGCGAAACCGTGACCCCGGAAACAGCCGAAGCCGCTAGGGCCGCCGAAGCCGGGCCGGTCGGGCCGACCGTCCTGGCGACCGGGACCCGCCTGCTCCGCTCGTCCTCGACGCCGAGCACGCCGCGCGGGGTGACCCCGCGGGTGTCGGAGACCGAGTTGGCGTTGAGCGGGCTCACCGCGGGGCCGTCGTCGGGGCGGGCGCCGCCGTCGACCGCGGCCTCCATGGGGAGGGCGCCGCCGATCGCGATCGCCGCCATCGAGAAGGCACCGGCCGCCGCGAAGGCGAACCGGCGGCCCCGGGAGGCCGAGCCCGCGGCGTGCGGACCGGCGCCCGGCCCGTTGCTGCGGGCGGTCTCGGTGGCAGGCCCCGCCGCGGCGGCTTTCGCGGCCGGCTCGTGGATCCGGAAGCCGCGCGACCATGAACCGGCCGGGGCGAGCAGATCACGGGCCGGACCGAGGTAGGAGAACCGGCCGCCGCCGAGCGGTCCGGAGCCGAGCAGGCCGCCGTCGAAGAGCCCGGCGTGCTCATCGCC
Organism: Streptomyces sp. NBC_01190; assembly: GCF_045039895.1. Taxonomy (NCBI): domain Bacteria; kingdom Bacillati; phylum Actinomycetota; class Actinomycetes; order Kitasatosporales; family Streptomycetaceae; genus Streptomyces; species Streptomyces sp. NBC_01190. The sequence continues at coordinate 5,472,596 of NZ_CP108580.1, read as the reverse complement.
GAGGTCCGGACGGGATATCGCGGGTTCGGCGCCACCCGGGCCGCCGGGCGGTTCCCAGGGGCCGCGGTGGCCCGGCTCCTCGTCGCTGCCCATGCCGGGCAGCCCTTGCAGCCTCGCCAGCAGCCCGGCCGATATGGCCGGCAGCTCCGAGGCCGCGATCACGTTCTTCAGCCGCCGCTGTTCCGCGGCGGCCGCCTTGCACTGCGTACACGTCGCGAGATGGGCGAGCACACGGTCCCGGCTGTCGTCGGTCAGCTCTCCGTCGACGAACGCCGCGAGGCGGTCGCCCAGGTGCTGCTCGGCGGGCGCGGGACGTTGGGGACGATGCTCGCCTGAACCGCTGCTGCTCACGCTCTCCCGCCCTCCAGGCCAGGTTTGGGTACGGCGGCAGCAAGCGCGGGCACCGGGCGCGCTCCGGGCGCCCGGTGTTCCAGAGCCTTGCGGAGGTGGGAGCGGCCCCGGTGGATCCGGCTCCGCACCGTGCCCAGCTTCACACCCAGCGTGGCGGCGATCTCCTCGTACGACAGCCCCTCGATGTCGCACAGCACGACCGCGGCACGGAACTCCGGGGCGAGGGTGTCCAGCGCCTGCTGGACGTCCGCGTCGAAGTGGGTGTCGTTGAAGTGCTGCGCGGGGGACGGCTCGCGGCTGGGGAGCCGCTCCGCCGCGTCGTCACCGAGGGCGTCGAAGCGGATCCGCTGCCTGCGCCGCACCATGTCGAGGAAGAGATTGGTGGTGATGCGGTGCAGCCAGCCCTCGAAGGTGCCGGGGGTGTAGGTGGACAGGGAGCGGAAGACCCGCACGAAGACCTCTTGGGTGAGGTCTTCCGCGTCGTGCTGGTTGCCGGTCAGGCGGTAGGCCAGCCGGTAGACCCGGGCACTGTGCGTGCTGACGATCTCCTCCCAGGAAGGAGGCGTCCACGACTGCGCGTCCCCGTCCGTGGCGAAGGTCGCGGTGATGACGGGGTTCGCGGCGGTGGAGTCGCTCTGGCGTGAACGATCATCAGCGGTGTTGGTCACGGATTTCGGCTGTCCGGCCGACCTGGGAAAGCGCGGGCGCACTTTCGGGTCACCGGCCGCCGCACCTCCCCTGTCGGCTCTGGTGGTGTCCAGTAGAGCCCCTACCATAGCCACCTCGCCCGTTAGCTCCGGATAAATGCGCTGTTGCCAAGGCGTCAAGGCTGCGACAAGACATCGCGGCCCTTCGCCTCTCTGTGTTCCGCCTGCCTAACGCACGGTCCCATCTGCTGGTTCCCGGCCCCAGCGGATACAGTCGCCGACGGGCCTCGCGGCCAGGGAAACACAGGGGCTGAGCACCGTGGTGACAGGGAGAGGGCCATTACCGGCAACCGGCAGGCGAGCTGGGCGTTCGCGGACGCGTTCGTCGCCGAGGACGACGCCCTGATACGCGCCCGCGCCCACGCGCACGCCGCCGGACTGCGGCCGGTCTCCCCTGGTACGGGGGCGGCGCTGCGCCTGCTGGCCGCGGCCGGCGACGCCAAGTCGGTGGTGGAGATCGGCACCGGCACCGGGGTCTCCGGCATCCACCTGATGCGGGGAATGCGGGCGGACGGTGTGCTGACGACGGTGGACACCGAGCCGGACCGCCAGCGATTGGCCCGTGAGGTCTATCGGGAGGCCGGTTTCGCCGGCAATCGCGCCCGCTTCATCTGCGGGGCCGCGCTCGATGTGCTGCCGCGGCTCACCGACGGCGGCTACGACCTCATCTTCTGCGACGCGGACCGGCTCGAATACCTGGACTACCTCGACGCGTCGCTGCGGCTGCTGCGCCCGGGTGGCCTGGTGTGCTTCGAGGGCGCCTTCGGGCGGGGCCGGGCGCTGGACGCGGCCCACCAGGACCCCGAGTCGCAGGCGCTGCGCGAGCTGCTCCGCGAGGTCCGCGACCATCCCCGGCTCGCCCCGGTGCTGCTGCCGACCGACGACGGGCTGCTCTGCGCGGTCCGCAACAAGTAGCCGTCGCGGGTACGGGAGCGGGACCGGCCCGGGGCGTTTCGGGGCCGGTCCCGGGGCGGGCGGAAAACGCGCGCGCGGCCAGCTACCTCTCGGTAGCGTGGCCGCGCGCTGCTGCTGCTGGGACCGCTGGTCTCAGACGATGGCCTTCTTCAGCGCATCGCCCAGGGCGTCCGCCTCGTCCGGGGTCAGCTCGACGACAAGCCGCCCGCCGCCCTCAAGCGGAACGCGCATGATGATGCTCCGCCCCTCCTTGGTCACCTCGAGCGGGCCGTCACCCGTCCGCGGCTTCATGGCCGCCATGCTCGTTCCCCTTCCTGAAACCAGCTCGGACTCGAACACATTGGTTCTCGGCCATTATCCCGCATCGCGCTACCCGATGACCAACTCCGGCCGAAGCAATGTTCTGACCTGCACCGATCTGAAGCGGACCGGCCACCACAGGCTCGCCGCGGCGTAAAAGCAGTCGCGGACGGTCGGCCCCAACCACGCGGATCCGTCCCCGATTCGCCCCCGATTCGCCCGCGATCCGCCCCCGGACAGCCGCCGGAAGTCAGCAGCGGTCACCCCGCCGACGGCGCGCGAGATGTGCGCAACATCACCCCGTACCCGGATCGCGACGGGCTCCCGTGGTCCGGATCCGACCCGGGGCGGCACCGCTGACGGGCTCCTGCGGACAGCGGGACCGAACGCCGGCCGACGGGGGCCGTCGACCGAAGCGGTGATTCGGACCTCCGCGCCGATATCAGCCGCGCCGAATCCATGTTTTCCGCGCCAACGCCCCTTCAACTGGACTGAGCGGCGGCGGCCCGCCGCGTGACAGGGCGCACCCGGCGCAGTTCGATCAGGATGAAGGCCAGCAGGGATATGCCGAGGGCGTAGAGGGCGGCGCCGCTGACGAGTTCCTTGGTCGGCTTGGGGCCGCCGTCGCGTCGGCCGTTGGGGATGTAGAGGTGGCGGACCTCGGTGACGCGGCCGGCGTGCTCGGCCTTGACGGGCAGCCACGCTTCGAGGTCGCCCTTGACGGCGTGGTGCAGCTCCAGATACACGAACCAGCGGCCGTCGGTGGAGGTGTGGATGGTGCCGGTGTAGCGGCAGGGCCCGGTCGGGGTGAGCGGCGCGTGCAGGGTCGAGCCGCCGCGCCGGGCCACCAGCCGCTGGGGCCGGAGCGCGGCGCAGTCGGTGATCTCGACCACGGCCATCGCGGACAGATTGCCCTGGCCGTCCGAGACCACGCTGAAATAGGTGGGCGCGACGGAAGGGCCCTGGCCGGGGTCGTGCGCCGAGGCGCGCTGCGGGACGGCGATCGCCAGGCCCGCCACCGCCAGCAGCACGACGCTCGCGGTCACCGTACGGGTCGGGGGCCGGAAGGTGGCGGCGCCCAGCGCGAGCGCCAGCACCACGGCGCAGGGCACGGCCACGGTCGCCACCGCGCCGGGGGTGACCGTGCTCACCCCGGTGGCCGCTGCCAGCCAGGTGGTCAGGCCGACCCCCGCCGCGGCGCCGGCGTAGCGGGTGAGGGCGGTGGGCCATGGCAGGTCCGCGACGGCCAGGCCGAGCACGGCCAGCGGCAGCGCCGTGGTGGCCCGGTGCATCGCGTCCAGCGCGAGCGTGTCGCCGACCCGGGTCGCGGCGTAGAGCACCACGATGAGGGTCACCGGGTAGCGGGCGGGCACGGCGGTCCTGATGACCGCGGCGGCCAGCAGGGTGCTGAGCAGCAGGACCGGCAGGTACCAGACGGAGCCGAACTGCGGGACGTCGGTGTCGTATTCCAGTACGGACAGGGTCGGGGTGCCGAGGGCCGCCACCCCGACCGCGATCGCCGTCCGGCGGCTGCGGGTGGGCATGAGGCCCAGCAGCACGCCGGAGACCAGGGCGAAGTTGCCGAAGACGCTGAGGATGTGCGGGGGCTCCAGAAGACGGCGTCCCGGCCGAACGCCTGGTGCCAGGCGGCGTCGGAGGGCAGCGCGACGAGAGTCGACAGACCGCCGGCCGAGGCCAGCGCCAGCGGGCGGTGCCGCAGCAGGGTACGCGGTGAGCGGGTGCGGATCAGCAGCCGCAGTCCCCAGCCGGCCACCGTCAGGCCGACGACGGCGACCGAGACGTAGAGCATGAGGTGCGGTGGGATGAAGGTGCTGTCCCGGCCGATGTCGGTGTGCCAGGCGTCGTCCCAGTAGACGGCGAACAGGGCCGCCACCGAGGCCGCCGCGACGATCAGGCCCTCGGCGGGCAGGGGTGCGAGCGATTCCGGGCTCGTACCGGGTGACGGGGCTGGCACCGCCGCACGCGCTGATGTGGCTGCTGACATGGCTGTCGTCCCTTCTGGCTTCTGGCTCGTACCAACGGACGCGGTGGCGGGACCTGGGGCGGCCCCGCCAGGGAGCGGGAACCGCGGCCCCGCCGGGCAGGCGGGATTCCGTGCGGCCCCGCCGGGCAGGCGACGCTCGGGTCAGCCCGCCTCGACGAGCAGCGCGGTCCAGCCGAAGCCCCCGCCGACGCTGAGCAGCAGCGCCAGGTCACCGGGCCCGAACCGCCCCTGCGTGTGCAGGTCGGCGAGGTTGGCGATGGGGTCGCCGCCGCCGAGGTGGCCGGTGTGCCCGCCCATTGTGGTGAGCGGCTCCGCGCCGCTCAGGCCGAGTCCGGCCAGCCCCGGCAGATGGTCCTCGAAGAGGCCGCGGCCGAGCCTGGGCAGCACCAGAAAGCGCAGCCGCGGGTCGTCCGGCGCCTTGCCCGCGTCGGCGAGCGCGCCGAGCAGGGCCCGGGCGATGCTCTGCCCGGACACCGCCTCGAAGCGGGGGCCGCCGCCGGCCGCGAGGAACGCCTTCTTGGTCCGGCGGGCGTCGATCCGGTCCGCGGACCAGCGCGGCGCCGGGGTGAAGGGGTCGTCGCCCCGGTGCATGACCTCCAGCTCCGGCGCGCTGACCGTGTGGGCGGCCAGCAGGCGGTAGGGCCCCTGGTGCCGGTCGAGCAGCAGCGCGGTGCCGCCGTCGCCGTACGCCACCCCGTAGTCGCCCCAGCGGTCGAAGCCCTCGTCGGCGAAGCGGTCCCCGGTCGTCACCAGCGCCCGGCCGACCGCCGGGTCGGCGGCCAGCCGGGTGGCGGCGATCTCCACCGCGATCGCGCCCCCGTTGGACATCATCTGGACCCCGACGGGCTGCGCCCGGTCCGCGCCGACGGCGTGCGCCACATAGTGCGCCGGTGACCAGAAATCGTGGCCCTGGTGGTGGGTCCAGGCGTGTACGACCAGTCCGACGGTGGCCGGATCGCACCCGGCCTCGGCGAGCGCCTTCGCGGCGGCGGAGGCGGCCATCTGCGGGCCTGACCATTCGGTACTGATCGCCAGCGTGGCATATCCGTCCTGCTCGGCGGCGGCCCCGTCGAGGCGGCCGGCCGTGACGGCGTCCCGCGCGCTTTCCCGGCCCGGTGGCAGCCAGACCGTCGCGGCGGCGATGTACGGGGGCGGATCGAGTCTCATGATGTCCTTCTTCCGAAGCTTTTCGGCCCGCTGTCCCGAGAGGGTTTTCCGGCCGGATTCAGCAAGGGGTGTTTCCGGCCCGAGGTAACCGGTGGGCCACCGCCGCGGCGGGTGTCGGGGCAAAGCGGCGCCACCGGTCGACGCAAGGGTCGAAAATCGGCCGAGCGGTTGCTCAAAACCGCGCGGTGCTGCTTTCCGGCCGCATTACCGGACCAGTCGCATTTCCGGTCGTGCCGGAAAGGCGAGGCCATCGCGCGAAGGCAGCGGCGGAAGCTCGGGGCCGATCTCCGGATTCCAGTGGACGGCCACGTCCCGCATGCTTCCGACGATGACGCGGTAGGTGTCCGCGGTCCGCTCCGGAATATGGAAGGCGGAGCCGACCGGGCGGCCGCCGATTTCCGTGAAAAGCCGCAGGGCAAGCGGCCGGCAGTACGCGATGTAGTCGGTCATCCCGGTGTGGGCGAGCATCCAGTTCGCGATCGCCGACAGCAGCACGACCATGTACCGGGGCCCGTCGGTGCTGGGCAGCGCGGCCAGCCGGGCGGCCTCGCAGAGCGCCGGCTCCGCCTCGGCCCACGGCGGGAGGATCCCCAGGTCACGCATCTCCAGCAGCGGAGAGGAGACCGGCGTGAGCCGGAAGGTGCCGACCGGGCGCCCGTCGTCCCTGAGCAGGAAGACCCAGCCGGAGCAGTCGCGGGCGTCCTCCTCCTGCCAGGAGGACGGTTCGATGCCGAGCCGGCTCTTGTACATGATCTGCCGGATCGACCGGACGGCGGCCATCGCCTCCGGCGCTTGCGGACCGGCGATCTCCAGGGTGAGCCGGGTGGCCACGGCGGCGCTCAGTTCGACACCTGCCCGGCCGCGGCGAGGCGCGGCGCCTTGATGTACTCGGCGTAGGACACCTCCAGGAGCTGGCCGGTCAGATAGAGCGTGGTGCGGGCCACGTCGATGGCCCTGGCCTGGTCGACCGGATCGGTCGCGTACCGCTCCAGGGCCTGCCGGACCTCCTGGGCGTGCTTGGTGTCGATGCTCTGGTGGGCGACGAAGAACGACATCTCCCGGTCGGAGACGCCAAGGCCGGCCCGGACCGCGTTCAGCGCCTCGCCGAGGTGGTCGTAGGCGGATTCGGCCCAGTAGCTGTAGCCGAGCCGCGGGATCGCGCCGAACTCCAGGCCCACGTGGTACAGGTAGCCGATGAGCGCCTGGGTGGGGGGCAGCGGGGGCCGCTCCAACAGGCCGGGAGTGAGCAGGCCGACCGCCGCGAGGTCGTGCTCGACCATCTTCTCGTGGCCGAGTTCCTCCTCGGCGTGCTCGTAGCAGAAGCGCAGCATGCCCATCTTCTCGGGCGGCACCCGCCAGGCGGCGAACGCCTGGTTGATCGAGTTGTGCCGGGTGTAGTGGTACAGCTCGACCATGAAATTCCGGTAGAGATCGAGATCGATCCCATTGGCGCGCATATGCTGCCAGAATTGGCCGGCGTGCACCTCTTCCCAGCCTTTGCGGACGGTCTCGTCTAACGCGGCGAAGAACTCCTGGCTGTCCACGGTCACCTTCCGGTTTATGGAACGCGGAGTGGAGAGACCCGATGGGCCCAAAAGATTGGTACCAAACAACCAATGACGTGTCAACGGTTTCTGGACAATGACACATCATCGACAAAGGAACCTTTACCGCCCGGAGCCCTATTGACCAGGACCGGATAAGGCGGGACCCTCACCGGACGAGTCATTCGGCGCGATGCAGTCACCAAATCTCCTGGACCGCTCATATATGCGACGCCAACCGGAGGATAAGGCTCCCCTATGTTTCTCGCCCACGCATTCGGCCAGCGCTACGATCTTCCCATTCCGCTGCTTCTCTACGTCCTCGGCGGCGCGACCGTGGTGGTCGCGTCCTTCGCCCTGGTGCTGCCCCGGGCGGTGGGGCGGGACCCCGAGCCGCTCGCCGGGGACGGTCCTGACGGCCCCGGCCTCAGCCCCGGCCTCAGCGCGGGCGAGGGGTCCACCGCCTCCCCGCCGCTCCGGTTCGCGGTGCCCGGGGTGGTGAGCGTCCTGCTGCTCGCCGCGCTCGTCGCCTGCGGTCTGCTCGGCAGCCAGGAGACGGCGGAGAACATTCTGCCGACCCTCTTCTGGCTGGTGGTGTGGATCGCGGTGCCGCTGTCGTGCGGGCTGCTGGGCGACTGGACGCGGCCGGTCAACCCGTTCGCCTTCCTCGCCCGGGCGGCCGACCGGCCGGGCGCGCGGGCGCTGCTGCTCGGCGGCGAACGTCCGCTCAAGTGGCCGCGGAAGCTGGGCTGGTGGCCCGCGGTCGCGCTGTACTTCGGCGCCGCCTGCGGTGAGCTGGTCTTCAACGTCACCGCGACCGTGCCGGCGCACATCGCCTGGGCGCTGATCTGCTACGCGGTGGTGTCCGCGGCGGGCGGGCTGCTGTACGGCCGGGCCTGGCTCGATCGCGGCGAGCTGTTCACGGTCCTCTTCGACACCTGGGGCCGGCTCGGCTGGTTCCGGTTCGGCGCCGAGGGGCGGCGGGGGTTCGCCCGCGGTCTCGACCGCTCCTTCAGCCGGTCGCCCTCCCGGGTCGTCTTCGTGCTGCTCCTGCTGATCAGCGTCAACTTCGACGGGTTGCTGGCCACTCCGAAGTGGAACCGGCTGGAGCTGCGGATGCCGGGGCAGCTCGCCGCCCACACCCAGCGGCTCGAACTCTTCCGTACCGCGACCTTCGTCGGCCTCGCGCTGGCGATCACCGCGCTCTTCGGGGCGTTCGCGGTGGCGTCCAGCCGGGCCGGCCGGCACCGGACCTCCTCCGGAGGCGCGCTGGCCGGCCTGTTGCCCTCACTGCTGCCGATCGCCTTCGGCTACCTGCTGGCGCACAACCTCCAGTACCTGGTGGTCAACGCGCAGCTTCTCTTCCCGCTGATCGGCAACCCGACGGGCCTGGAGTCGTGGCCGCTGCACCTGGGGTACCCGTTCAACGACGACTTCGAGCCGCATTTGCGCCTGCTGCCGACGGCCTTCTACTGGTACGTCTCGGTCGCGACCATCATCGTGGTGCACGTCGTCGCGGTGGTCCTGGCCCATCGGCACCTGGGGCGGCGCGGGGAGAGCGTACGGGCCGCCCGCAGCAGCGAGTACCCGTGGCTGGTGGCGATGGTCGCCTACACCATGCTCTCGCTGTGGCTGATCGCGCAGCCGCTGGTGCGGGAGGAGCAGCACAGCCGGCCCGAGTCGTCACCGGCCGCCGCGGACCGGGTGCCGGCCGGCGCGGACCGCGCCGCTCCGGCCGGGACGGGCGGCCGGCCGCCCGCCGCGGGGACGGTGGGCCGGTAGTGGCCGGCCACGGGGTCCGGTTGGACCGGGCGCTGGTGCGGGCCGAGCTCTGGCTCTGCCGGCGGCTGCCGCCGGCCCGGTACGGCCGCAGACGGGCGACGCCCGGCGGCCGGCGGCTGCGGGCCGGCCCCGCACTGCTCACGGCGGCGGCGCTGCTGGCGCTCGCGTGGGTCGCCGTCCCGGTGCGGGTCCCGCTCTACGACGGGATCGGCTTCCCCGACGAGCCGTACCGGCTGGCGGCGGCGAGCTACGGGCACGCCCGGCCGCCGAGTTCGGCGACGGCCTTCGTCCCGGCGGACGACGGGGTCAGTACGGGCGTGCACCGGGCGGTCACCGCGGAGCAGGGCCCGCAGGCCGAACTCGACCTGCCGCCGCACAGCCTCAGCGGCCCGCCGGCCGCCCGCGGCTTCACCGTCCTGGCGGTACCGGTCTCCCCCGCGGCCGCCCCGGGCACGGTGCGCGGCGATCCGGCCGGCCCGGTGGCCGTCGACGGCAACATCTACCGGCTCAGGGTCGTCGCCGACCCGCCGGGCCCGGTACGGGTACGGGCCCGCGTCGCCCCGCAGATCCTGCTCCGGGCCACCACCGGCAGGCAGCCGGGCCCGGTGATGCTCTACCGCCCGTCGCCCGCCGTCCCCTTCACCACCCTGCCGACCTCCCGCCTCGGCAACGACATCTACGGCGCGACGCTCGTCGCCGCCGGGGACTACGCCCTGTCCTTCACCGCCCCGCACCCCGGCGCCCACTCCTCCGGCGGCCCGCTGCGCGGCTGGATGGCCCTCCCCGTCCTGCTGGCGGCGATCGCGGCGCTGCTCTTCGTCATCCGCAGAAGCCGCAGAACCGGCACGGGGACCGGCACGGGGACCGGCACGGGGACCGGCACGGGGACCGGCACGGGGACCGGCACGGGGACCGGCACGGGGACCGGCACGGGGACCGGCACGGGGACCGGCACGGGGACCGGCACGGGGACCGGCACGGGGACCGGCACGGGGGTGAGCGGATGAGCGGGTTGCCGTCGCCGCGGCCCGCGGCTGCCGTACGGCGGCCCGGTCCGCCGGGGGCTCGCCGTACGAGACCCCCGGCGGGAGGGGCGGCAGCGGGGCGGGGGCCGGCGGTGTGGGCGCTGTTGGCCGGGTTCGGCGTCGCCGTACTGCTGCGGGTGGTGGTGGGCGGTCCGGGGGTGGCCCGCTCGGCGCCGGCCGGGCTGAGCTTCGCGGCGGTGCTGGTCGCGTTGACCGTGGCCGGGGGGACCACGACCTCCGCTCCGGTGCCGGGTCCCGGGCAGAGCGCGGGGGCGGGGGCCGCTCGGGTCCCGGGTTCGGCCCGGCTTTGGGCGCGTGCGGTGGTGGTCGGGTTCGGTGGCGCCGCCGTACTGTGCGCCCCCGTGCTGGCGCACCGGCTGGTGACCGGGGCCGGCTCGCACCGGCCGGGCGGTTCCTTCACCCTGTGGGCCCTGGTGGTGAGCGTCGTCGCCGTCGCGGAGGAGGCCTTCCTGCGCGGCGCCCTCTTCGACGCGGTCGCCGCCCGCCTCGGCCCGGCCGCCGCCCTGACCACCAGCGCGCTCTGCTTCGCGCTCCTCCACGTCCCCCTCTACGGCTGGCACGTCGCCACCCTCGACCTGGCCGTCGGCCTCTGGCTCGGCGCCCTCCGCCAGCACGCCGGAACCTGGATCGCCCCCGCGATCTGCCACACCGCCGCCGACCTCGCCGCCTGGTGGCTCCGCTGACCGCCAGCGGGCGCCCACCCGGTGGCCGGGCCCGATGACGGTCGGCACCTGCCGGAGCGCGGCCCGGTCCGGCATGCTGGCCGGGAGACTTGCCGCGACGAAGGGGTTCAGGCATGGCCGGGAGCGTGCTGTACGAGGTCGACGAGGGACTGGCGACGGTCACCCTGAACCGTCCTGACGCGATGAACGCGCTGGACGTAGGGACCAAGGACGAGTTGCGCGACTGTCTGCGCGAGGCGGCGGCGGATCGGGGGGTCCGGGCGGTGCTGCTGACCGCGCGGGGGCGGGCCTTCTGCGTCGGGCAGGACCTCAAGGAACACGTGGAGGTGCTCGCGGCCGGCGCCGGGCTGACCACCGTGGCGGAGCACTACAACCCGATCGCGACGGCCATCGCCACCATGCCGAAGCCGGTGGTGGCCGGGATCAACGGGGTGGCCGCCGGGGCCGGCGCCGGATTCGCCTTCGCGGCGGACTACCGGATCGCCGCCGACACCGCCTCGTTCAACACCTCCTTCGCCGGGGTCGCGCTGAGCACCGACTCCGGTATGTCCTGGACGCTGCCCCGGCTGATCGGCCACGGCCGCGCCGCCGAGCTGCTGCTCTTCCCCCGCTCGGTGCCGGCCGAGGAGGCGCTGGCGCTCGGCCTGGTGCACCGCGTGGTGCCGGCCGCCGAACTGCCGGGCGAGGCACTGGCGGTCGCGCGGAAGCTGGCCGCGGGGCCCACCGTGGCCTACGCGGCGATCAAGGAGGCGCTGGCCTTCGGCGCGGACCACGGGCTGGTCGAGACGCTGGCCAGAGAGGATGTCCTCCAGACCCGTGCGGGAGCGTCGGAGGACCACCGCACGGCGGTGGCCGCCTTCGTCGGCAAGCGGACGCCCCGCTTCGGGGGCCGCTGAGCCCCGGCCCCCGCCCCGACCCCCACCCGCGCCGTCACCCCGGTCCGCCGCCGACGCAGCGCACCGCTGCCGAGCGCCTGAACTGCCCTATCGCGCGCTGCACGCCGCCAGATGGTCGTTGACCAGGCCGCACGCCTGCATCAGCGCGTGGGCCGTGGTCGGGCCGACGAAGCGGAAGCCGCGCTTCTTGAGGTCCTTGGCCAGCGCCACCGACTCCGGAGTGGTGGCGGCGACGTCGGCGGAGGTGACGGGCGCCGGGCGGGTCGCGGGGTCCGGGGCGAAGGACCAGATCAGGGCGTCGAGGCCGCCGTCGTAGCTCTCGCGGAGCTCGCGGGCGGCGGCCGCGTTGGTGACCGCCGCCTCGATCTTGGCCCGGTTGCGGATGATGCCGGCGTCGGCGAGCAGCCGGGCCCGGTCCTTGTCGGTGAAGGCGGCGACCGCGTCGATCGAGAACCCGTCGAAGGCCGCCCGGAAGTTCTCCCGGCGGCGCAGGATCGTGATCCAGGACAGACCGGACTGGAAGGCCTCCAGGCAGACCCGTTCGAAGAGCGGGTCGTCGCCGTGCACCGGCCGGCCCCACTCCTCGTCGTGATAGGTCACGTACTCCGGTACGGACAGCCCCCAGGGGCAGCGCGCCAGGCCGTCCTCGCCGATCACCACACCGGCCGGCTCACTCACCGGTACGGTCCCACTCCTGGTCCTCGTCGCGGGGCGCGGCGGGGGCCGGCGGCGCCGGGTCCTCCACCAGCAGCCCGGTCCCGTACGCCTGGCCGTGGCTGGTCAGGGCCGCCTGCGTGCCGGCCAGCGAGGACTCCAGCTCGGCGATCCGCGCGTCGCGTTCGGCCAGTTCGGCGCCGAGCCGGTCGAGCACCTCGTCCACGTCGAGCATCCGGTAGCCGCGCACCGCGACCGGCAGCCGTACGGCGTCGATGTCGGCGCGGAGCAGCGGCCGGTCCGGGGGCAGCCGGTCCTCGATCCGGTCGTGATCGGAGTCCTTCAGCGCGCCGCCGTCGCCGAGCACGGCCATAGCCACCGCGGCGACCACCACGACGAGCGCGATGAGCATGAACCAGAGCAAGTCGATCTCCCGGGGTCCGGCCGCCGGAGATCCGGACGGCAGGTCCTACATGTCAGGCACGATCGTGCCACGATCGCATGAGTCTGAGATGAGGAGCGGCAGTGGCACTTCGGCTGGGCACCCGGGAATTCGGCGAGCGGGAGCCGGTGATCATGGCGATCGTCAACCGTACGCCGGATTCGTTCTACGACCAGGGGGCCACGTTCACCGACGAACCGGCCCTCGAACGGGTCGCGGCGGCGATCGCGGAGGGCGCGGCGATCATCGACATCGGCGGGGTGAAGGCGGGCCCGGGCGAGGAGGTGTCGGCGGCGGAGGAGATCCGCCGGACGGCCGCGTTCGTCGCCGAGGTGCGGCACCGTCACCCGGACGTGGTGATCAGCGTGGACACCTGGCGGCACGAGGTCGGCGAGGCGGCGTGCGAGGCGGGCGCGGATCTGCTGAACGACGCGTGGGGCGGGGTCGATCCCCGGTTGGCGGAGGTCGCCGCGCGGTACGGCGTGGGCCTGGTGTGCACCCACGCGGGGGGCGCGCAGCCGCGGACCCGGCCGCACCGGGTCAGCTACGACGATGTGATGGCCGACATCCTTCGGGTGACCTGCGGGCTGGCCGAGCGGGCGGTGGAGCTGGGGGTGCGACGGGACGCGGTGCTGATCGATCCGGGGCACGACTTCGGCAAGAACACCCGGCACTCGCTGGAGGCGACCCGGCGGCTGCCGGAGATGGCGGCCACCGGCTGGCCGGTGCTGGTGTCGCTGTCCAACAAGGACTTCGTGGGCGAGACGCTCGACCTGCCGGTCAAGGAGCGGCTGGTCGGGACGCTCGCCACGACGGCGGTCTCGGCGTGGCTGGGCGCGCGGGTCTACCGCGTCCACGAGGTCGCCGAGACCCGTCAGGTGCTGGAGATGGTGGCGTCGATCGCCGGCGACCGCCCACCCCGCGTGTCCCGCCGCGGACTGGCCTAGCGCCACCCAGCCCCACGGCCCGGCTGCGCCCGGACCCTTCGAGCCGGGCGGGGCCCAAGGCCTGGTCGGGCGGGGTTGGCGGGCTTAGGCGGTCTCCTTTGTCACCAGTGCGACCGCTTCCTCGACGTCGTCCGTGACGTGGAAGAGTTCCAGGTCGGCGGGTGACGCCTTGCCCTCGGCGACGAGGGTGGCGCGGATCCAGTCCACCAGGCCGCCCCAGTAGTCCTTGCCGAAGAGCACGATGGGGAAGCGGGTGACCTTCTTGGTCTGGACGAGGGTGAGCGCCTCGAAGAGTTCGTCGAGGGTGCCGAAGCCGCCGGGCAGCACCACAAACCCACGGGCGTACTTCACGAACATCGTCTTGCGGACGAAGAAGTAGCGGAAGTTGACGCCGATGTCGACGTACTGGTTGAGGCCCTGCTCGAAGGGCAGCTCGATGCCGAGGCCCACCGAGACGCCGCCCGCCTCCAGCGCGCCCTTGTTGGCCGCCTCCATCGCGCCGGGTCCGCCGCCGGTGATCACCGCGAAGTTCGCCTGGGCGAGCGTCCGGCCGATCCGTACCGCCGCCTCGTACTCACGGGAGTCCACCCGGGTGCGGGCGGAGCCGAAGACGCTGACGGCCGCACCGAGCTCGGCGAGCGCGCCGAAGCCCTCGACGAACTCGGACTGGATCCGCATGACCCGCCAGGGGTCGCCGTGCACCCAGTCGGTGGGTCCGTGGCTGTCCAGCAGCCGCTGGTCCGTGGTGCCGGTCTGGACCTGGCCGCGGCGGCGGACCACGGGACCGGTGTGCCGTTCCGGCCAGCCCTTGCCGCTCGGCACGCGCTCGGCCGCCGCGTTCGCCGCGGCGGCCTCCTCCTGGGCCTCGTCCGGGTTCTCGCCGGTGTCACCGGTGTCGGATGCATCTGTCATACCGGCAGCGTAAGCGTCAGGGAGCCGCCGAAGGGGCCAACGGTACGGCCCGCGGCGCCTCGATCCGCCCGCTCAGCCAGGTGAAGGCGTCGGGGAACATCCGCCCCCAGGTCTTCCAGTTGTGGCCGCCGCCGACCATCCGGACCGTGGTGACGGTCGCGGGCGGTCGTACCGCGAATCTGATCTGGTCGGCGAACTTCGGCGGGCTCTCCGGGTCCTGGACGCTGGACTCGACCAGCAACTGCACATGGGGCCGGGTGTTGCGGGCCAGCCAGAGCGGTGAGCTGACGCCGCCGCCGGCCGGATCGTCGGGGGCGAGGGCCGCGGCGGCGGTGAAGGTCTCCGGGTGCGCCAGGGCGAGCCGGGCGGCGCAGTAGCCGCCGGTGGATATGCCCATCACCGCCCAGCCGCGCGGCGCGGGCAGGGTACGGAAGTTGGTGTTGATGGTCTTCACCACGTCGTCGGTGAGCCAGGTGGCGACCTCGCTCTTGCCCGGTATGTCGGCGCAGCCGGTGTTGACGCGGTCGGGGGTGATGGTGGGCAGCACCAGGATGGCGGGTTCCGCGCGTCCCGCGGTGATCTGCTTCTGCATCATCTGGCCGAGCCGCATACCGCGAAGGAAACTGTGCGGGGTGCCGGGGATGCCGTGCAGCACCTCGATGACCGGGAAGCGGGTGTGCGCGAACTCCGGCCGGCCGTACTGCGGGGGCAGCCAGACGATCACATCGCCCTTGGTGCCGGAGTGCCAGCCGCGGACGGTGGCCTTGCGGAAGCCCTCCGCGTACGAGGTGAAGGTGGTCCGGTAGTCGGGGACGGCCGGGGGCCTCGCGTCGTCGGCCACCACGGTCCTGCCGCCGGCGTTGGCGTCGCCCAGCAGGTCGTCCCAGGAGGCGTAGAAGCCGTACTGGTTGTTGGCGGTCACCATCACCACGAGGATCGCGGTGAACTGGCAGACCACGATCATGCCGACGCGCAGGGCGGCCCGCAGCGGGCGCGGGCCGCGGATCCTCGACCACAGCAGCACCGCTCCGGCCACCGCGGCGACCGCGACGGCGCAGAGCAGGATCGCGAACCATCTACTGGTCAGTCCCACCGTGTTGCCTTCTTCCCCCAGTGCCCGGAACGTGCCGGGATCGGACGAGTCCGATCACACCATGCCGGGAGTGAGGACCCGTACGCACCCCAGTTCGGTTGCCGGGGCGGGGTGTGCGGGTGCGCGGCGCGAGGCGTCGAGGGGTACGCCGGGGCCCCTGCGACGGCGCCGGGCGCCGGCGGTCAGCCGGTCAGCCCCGTCAGCGCGTCAGCGCCGTCAGCCGGTCAGCCGGTCAGCCAGCGGCGCAGCTTCTCCTCCGCCTCCAGCACGGCGGCGACCGCGACGTTCTCCTCCCGGGTGTGGGCGAGGGTCGGCTCGCCGGGACCGTAGTTGACCGCAGGGATGCCGAGCGCGGAGAACCTGGCCACGTCGGTCCAGGCCTCCTTGGCCGCGGGCGGTGTGCCGATCGCGGCGACGAAGGCGGCGGCGGCCGGGTGCGACAGGCCGGGCAGCGCGCCGGGGGCGCTGTCGGTGAGCACCACCTCGAAGCCCTCGAAGACGTCCCGCACCCGCTCCAGCGCCTCGGCCTCGCTCTGGTCGGGGGAGAAGCGGTAGTTGACGGTGACCGCGCAACTGTCCGGGATCACGTTTCCGGCGTGGCCGCCCTCGATCAGTACCGCGTTCAGGCCCTCGGGGTAGACCAGTCCGTCGATCTCGACCTTGCGCGGCTGGTACGCGGCCAGCCGCTGGAGGATCGGCGCGGCCTTGTGGATGGCGTTCTCCCCCAGCCAGCTCCGCGCCGAGTGCGCCCGGCGCCCGGTGGTCTCCACCCGTACCCGCAAGGTGCCCTGGCAGCCGCCGTCCACCCGGCCGCCGGTCGGTTCGAGCAGGACGGCGAAGTCGCCGGCCAGCCACCGCGGGTGCTTGTCCACCAGCCGCTTCAGCCCGTTGAACTCGGCGGCGATCTCCTCGGAGTCGTAGAATACGAAGGTGAGATCGCGGTTGGGCGCCGGCAGTGTCGCGGCGAGCCGCAACTGCACGGCGACCCCCGCCTTCATGTCCGAGGTGCCGCAGCCCCACAGCAGACCGTCGCCGTCGAGCCTCGACGGCAGGTTGTCGGCGATCGGCACCGTGTCGATGTGCCCGGCCAGCACCACCCTCTCGGGGCGGCCCAGTTCGGTCCTGGCGACGACCGCGTCCCCGTCCCGGTCGACCCGCAGATGCGCGACCGCCCGCAGGGCCCGCTCCACCAGATCGGCCAGCCGCTTCTCCTGCCGGCTCACCGATTCCACATCGACGAGCGCCGCCGTCAACGCGCCGGCGTCAAGCGTCAGATCCAGTCCGCTGCCCGTGAATCCCGTGCTGCTCATGGTCTGAGCCTATGACCCGCCCCAGCGGCGGATTGGCACGGCGGCCCCGACGGATAGAGGGCGGCCCCGGCGGATGGAGGGCGGACGGAGGATGGTCGGCCGGGGCCCTACGCTTCGGTAGTCTTCCGCCCATGCCCAGCGCAAGCAGCTCTGCCGGGAACCCTCCGGGGCAGGGGAAGAAGCCGCGCGGTCGTGGACTGTCGTGTCTGACCGTGGGGTTGGTCCTGGTCGGGGTCGCGGGATACGTGGCCTATCAGATCCAGCACCGCGGCGGTCCGCCGTCGGCGGGCTGCACCGTGCGCGCGGAGGGCCGGAAGCTGGACCTGACCGCGGCCCAGGCCGGCAACGCGGCCACCATCGTCGCCGTGGCGACCGCCCGGAGCCTGCCGGAGCGGGCCATGACGATCGCGCTGGCGACCGCGCTCCAGGAGTCGCGGCTGGAGAACCTGAACAGCGGCGACCTGGACTCGCTCGGCCTCTTCCAGCAGCGCCCCTCGCAGGGCTGGGGCACCGAGCGGCAGATCCTCGACCCGGTCTACGCCACCAATGTCTTCTACGACAGCCTGGTGAAGATCGACGGCTACACCCGGCTGCCGCTGACCGTGGCCGCCCAGAAGGTGCAGAAGAGCGGTTATCCGCAGGCGTACGCCAAGCAGGAGGCCGACGCCACCTTACTGTCCGTCGCGCTGGCCGGGCACGACGCGAGCGCGCTGAGCTGCACCACCGGCGCCGCCACCGCGGACAGCGCCGGCGGCCCGGCCGGCCGTACGGCGACGGTGACCGCCCGGCTGACCCGCGAGTTCGGCGCCCAGGTGAAGCCGCGCCCGGACGACCGGCTGCCCCGCACGGTGGCCGTGCCGGCCACGGTGCCGGCCGGCAAGGGGTCCGGTGGCGCGCCGGCCGACCGGATCAGGCGCGGCTGGGAGGTGGCGCTGTGGGCGGTGGCGCACGCGCGTGACCTGAAGGTCGAGGAGGTGTCCTTCGGCGGCGCGCACTGGCTGGCCGCGCAGTCCGCCAAGGGCTGGCAGAACGCCCCGCGGGACCAGCGGGTTTCGGCCACCGTGCGGGCCGCTTCCGACGGTCTGGTGCGGATCACCGTCGCCGGCTGAAGGCGGCCGGCGGCCCGTCACGCGATCTTCACCGTCCCGCGCCGGGCCGCTCACCTGCTGCTCGTCGCGCGGGCACATCCCGCCCGCAATTGCCCCACCGTGCCCTTGTTTCCCACCGCTCCCACGGTTGGCGGCTTGCCGCCGTGTCGGGTTCACGCCTGCGTGGCCAGGAACCCTCCCCAGGAGGCTCTTCCCACCCCATCCCGCCCCATCCGGCCTCGTGGCACCCCGTCAGCCGCTGCTGAAACGCCGTGGCGCCAACACAATTCACCAGAAAGACCGTCAGTTCCGGTTCACTGCCGATCACTTCGGATCACCTCGCGACGCAAAGCGTCGGAAACAATACGCATCGTGATCGTTGACATGCCCTCCACACGACTCGCTAATTAAGCCCCGGTGAATGCACGCACATCCACCGTCGCCCGAGATCCGCGTACGGGTCGACCCCTGCCATCTCGCATGGAGTCACACTTGCGCACGTCAGCGATATCCAGACCAACCTCCCGGCGGACGATCTCCGCTCTCCTGGCAGTCGCCAGTGCCACCGCACTGGCCGCTTTCGGTCTCCAGACGACCGCCCAGGCATCGGCACCCGCCGGTACGTCTGCCACCGTCGCCTCCGACAAAACCGCACACCCGACCTTCGAGCCCGCCTGTGGCCCGGCGAAGCAGGGTGAGTTCTCCTGCTTCGCGCTGCGCCGCACCGACGCCCCGTCGATCAAGGGGGTCACCCCCGACTCGGTCACCCCCAACGGGTACGGTCCGGCCGATCTGCAGAGCGCCTACAGCCTGCCGACGGACGGCGGCGCGGGTCAGACCGTGGCCATCGTCGACGCCTACGACGACCCGAACGCGGAAGCCGACCTGGGCGTCTACCGCGCGCAGTTCGGCCTGCCGGAGTGCACCACCGCCAACGGCTGCTTCACCAAGGTCGACCAGCGCGGCGGCAGCGACTACCCGACGCCCGACCCGGACTGGTCCGGCGAGATCTCGCTCGACCTGGACATGGTGTCCGCGGTCGCCCCGTACGCCCACATCCTGCTCGTCGAGGCCGACGACCCGGGCTTCGAGAACCTGGGCGGCTCCGTCGACGAGGCGGTGGCGCTGGGCGCGAAGTTCGTCTCCAACTCCTACGGCACCGACTACCGCGGCGGCGGTGGCGAGGACCCGACCGAGACGGCGGCCTTCGACCCGTACTACAACCACCCCGGTGTCGCCGTGGTGGCCTCCTCGGGCGACTACGCCTACGGCGTCTCCTACCCGGCCGCCTCGCAGTACGTGACCTCGGTCGGCGGCACCTCACTGGTCCGCGCCCCGGGCACCACCCGCGGCTGGACCGAGTCCGCCTGGAACGAGGCCGGGTCCGGCTGCTCGCTCTACGAGCCCAAGCCTGCCTTCCAGCACGACAGCGGCTGCGCCAACCGGGCCGTCTCCGACGTGTCCGCGGTCGCCGACCAGAACACCGCCGTCGCGGTCTACCAGACCTTCGGCAACGGCGGCTGGACGCAGTACGGCGGCACCAGCGTGTCCTCCCCGATCATCGCCAGCGTCTTCGCCGACGCCGGCACCCCGTCGGCGGGCTCGTACCCCAACTCCTACCCGTACGCGGCGGGTTCGGGCCTCAACGACGTGACCTCCGGCTCCAACGGCAGTTGCGCTCCCGGCTACCTGTGCAACGGCGCCACCGGCTACGACGGCCCGACCGGACTCGGCACCCCCAGCGGTCTGTCCGCCTTCCGCAGCGGCCCGCACGGCACGGTGTCCGGCACCGTCACCGACACCTCCACCGGTGACCCGATCGTCGGGGCCACCGTCTCGGTGGGCGGCAATGTCGCGCACACCAGCGCCGACGGCACCTACACCGTCACGGTGGCGTCGGGCACGTACGACATCACCGTGGACGCCTTCGGCTACGCCGGCAAGGCCGATCCGGCGGTGGCCGTCGACGACGGCGACGCGCTGACCGAGGACTTCGCGCTCTCGCCGGTGCCCAGCCAGACCCTCTCCGGCAAGGTCACCGACGGCTCCGGCCACGGCTGGCCGCTCTACGCCAAGATCACCGTGGACGGCGCGCCCAACGCGGTGTGGACCGACCCGGCCACCGGCGGCTACGACCTGTCACTGCCCGAGGGCCACGACTACACCGTGCACGTCACCGCGACCAACGCCGGCTACCAGGCGGTCACCAGGACCGTCACCATCGGCTCGGCGGCCACGTCGCTCAACGTCGGCGTGCCGGTCGACCCCTGGGCCGCGGCCCCGCCCGGCTACACCGTCGCCACGACGGGCACCACCGAGCCCTTCGACGCGACCGACGCCCCGCCGGCCGGCTGGAGCGTGACCAACGCCGACGGCAGCACCGGCGGTTGGGAGTTCGACGACCCGGGCAGCCGGACCAACCGCACCGGCGGCACCGGCGCGTTCGCCGTCGCGGACAGCGACCACTTCGGTGGCGGCGTCCACCAGGACAGCGAACTGACCAGCCCGGTGTACGACTTCAGCGCCAAATCCGCGCCCGAGGTCGCCTTCGGCACCGAGTACAAGGCCTACAACGGCCAGACCGCGGAGATCGAGGCCACCGCGGACGGCGGCACGACCTGGACCAGGGTCTGGTCGACCTCGCAGGACATCACCGGCCCGTCGAAGATCGAGGTGCCGCTCACCGACTTCGCCGGCAAGCCCGCGGTGCGGCTCCGCTTCCACTTCGCCAGCTCCTTCGGCTGGTGGTGGTCGGTGGACGACGTCTTCATCGGCAACCGCGACCTGACGCCCACCCCGGGCGGCCTGGTCACCGGCACCGTGTCCGACGCCAACACCGGTACCGGCGCGGTCGGCGCGACCGTCACCAACACCGACAAGCCGGCCGAGACCACGGCCACCGTCGCCACCCCCGACGACCCGAACCTCGGTGACGGCTTCTACTCGCTCTTCTCCAGCACCTTCGGCAGCCACTCCTTCAGCGCCGCCAAGCCGCACTACACCACCCTGGCCAAGGCGGTGAAGGTCAGCGCGGACAGCGCCGTGCAGGCCAACTTCAAGCTCAAGGCCGGCAAGTTCACCGTCACCCCGGCGTCGATCAGCGCCACGGTGGCCTGGGGCGGCCAGACCACGAAGAACCTGACGGTGAAGAACACCGGCGGCGCGCCCGCCACGCTCAAGCTCGGCGAGCAGTCGGGCGGCTTCACCGTCCAGGCCAAGGGCGCCCCGCTCCAGACGGTCAAGGGGAACTTCTCCCCACTGGCCGACAAGGGGAACAAGGCGACGGGCACCGCCCCGGCCGCCGCGCCGTCCGACGGTGCCTGGCAGAGTGCGCCGGACTTCCCGAGCAGCATCATGGACAACGCCGTCGGCTCCTACGACGGCAAGATCTACTCGGCCTTCGGCTTCGACGGCAGCGCCGACAGCAAGGACCTGTACACGCTCGACCCGGTCGCCGGCAGCTGGACCAAGCTGGCGAGCGCGTCGGACACCCGTGAGTCGCCGGCCCACGGCTTCATCGACGGCAAGTTCTACGTCGCCGGCGGCTGGGGCGCCTCCGGCGCGCCGGACCCGAAGACGGAGATCTACGACCCCGCCTCCGACAGGTGGAGCGTGGGAGCGTCCGCGCCCCACCCGTACGCCGGTTCCGGCAACGCGGTGCTCGACGGCAAGCTCTACGTGATCGGCGGCTGCACCGACGTCTGCGGCACCGCGGACGCCAATGTGTACGACCCCGCCACCGACGCGTGGTCGGCGATCGCCTCCTACCCCGAGTCGATCGCCTGGGAGTCGTGCGGCGGCATCGGCGGCAAGCTCTACTGCGCCGGCGGTCTCAGCGCCCAGCAGACCGATGTCGCGCACGCCTACGTCTACGACCCGGCAAGCGACAGCTGGTCCCCGGTGGCCGACATCCCGACCGCCCAGTGGGCCTCGGCCTACACGGCGGCCAACGGCCAGCTCCTGGTCTCCAGCGGGGTCAGCAGCAACGCGCTGACCAACCGGGGGTACGCGTTCGACCCGCAGTCCGGCACCTGGACCGCGCTGCCGAACGCCAATGTCGCGACCTACCGCAGCGGCGCCTCGGTGGGCTTCTACAAGGTCGGCGGCGGCAACGCCCCCGGCAGCCCCGCCCCGAAGGTGGAGCTGCTGCCCGGTTACGACCAGGGCGGCACCGCGGACGTCAGCTGGCTGGGCGAGAGCACCCAGGAGCTCACGCTGGCGGCTGGCGCGAGCGCCACGGTCACCGTCTCGCTGGACGCCTCGGTGCCCGAGGTCACCCAGCCGGGTGACTTCACCGCTCAGCTCGCCCTCGGCAGCGACACGCCTTACCCGCTGACCGCCGTCCCGGTCACGCTGCACGTGAATCCCCCCAAGACCTGGGGCAAGATCACCGGCACCGTACTGGGCGCGACGGCCTCCGGCGGCTCCGCGCCGCTGGCCGGGGCGACCGTGCAGATCGACAGCTGGACCGCCGCGTACTCGCTGACCACCTCGGCCGACGGTACGTACGCGCTCTGGCTGGACACCCGCAACAACCCGCTCACCGTCATCGTCGCCAAGGACGGCTACCAGCCGACCGTGGCCACGGTGAAGCTCACCAAGGGCGGGACGGTCACCAGTAACTTCACCCTCAAGAAGAAGTAGCGCGACCGGGGGCTCTCCCGGAGTCCCCGGCTGATACGGCACGGCGGGCCGGCTCGTTCACGAGCCGGCCCGCACCCGTGTCCGGGTCCTCCCCCGCAGGGGTGGTATCGGGTGGCGTGCTTCCTATAATGCGACGCATTGCTCATTCTTTACCTTCGGCGCCCGCAACCTTCGGCCGCGTTACGCGGTAGTCACCACGTCCGCGAAGCCCGTGGCACATGCCGTGAATCGTGAAGAAGCTGAAGAAGGAGCACCACGCACCATGTCTCTCCCCTTCCCGCGCCGGATCGCCCAGGCCGCCCTGCTGCTCGGCGCCGCCGCCGCTCCCCTGATCGGAGCGGGCGCCGCGCACGCCGCCGCGCTGCCCCAGCAGGGCCTGGGCGGGCTGAGCAACCTGGACGGCGCCGGCCTCGGCCACGCCGTCGAGGGAGCGTCGCACCAGTCCACGACGCTGGCCGCGCAGTCCGGCACCCAGGCGATGAAGAGCACGCTGCCGACGGCGGACCGGCTGGTCGGCACGACCGCGCGGACCGCGCTGCCCACCGCCCGGCAGACCGCCCAGCAGACCGCCCAGCAGACCGCCGGCAAGGCGGGCGACTCGGCCGGCCGCGTCCTCGGCGCCACCACCGAGTCCGCCGGCGGCGCGGTCCCGCTCACCCTCCCCAACACCGGCACGCTCCCGCTGAACGGAATCCCGCTGGGCTGAGCCGCGGAACACAAGGGAGCGGGCCCGGCATGCGCCGGGCCCGCTCCGTTATATGCCTAAGCCTTATACGCAAGCCTTATGTGCCTGAGCCTTTTGTGCCTCAGTGGTCCGGTGAGAGGCGGGAGACGGCCGCGGCGACGCGTTCGTCGGTGGCGGTGAGGGCGATGCGGACGAAGTGGGTGCCCGGGGAGCCGTAGAACTCGCCAGGGGCGACGAGGATGCCGCGCTTGGCGAGGTCGCCGACCGTCTCCCAGCACTCCTCGTCCCGGGTCGCCCACAGGTAGAGGCTCGCCTCGCTGTGCTCGACGCGGAAGCCCGCGCCCTCGACGGCGGCCCGCAGAGCGGTGCGGCGGCGGGCGTAGCGCGCCTTCTGCTCCGCCGCGTGGGCGGTGTCGTCCAGCGCGGCGATCATCGCGGCCTGGACCGGCTGCGGCACGATCATGCCGAGGTGCTTGCGCACCGCGAGCAGCTCGCTGACGACCGCCGGGTCGCCGGCGAGGAACGCCCCCCGGTAGCCCGCGAAGTTGGACCGCTTGGACAGGGAGTGCAGGGCGATCAGCCCGTCGTGGCTGCCCCCGCTCACCTCCGGGTGCAGCACCGAGACCGGCGCCGCGCCCTCCCAGCCGAGCTCGATGTAGCACTCGTCGGACACCACCAGGATGCCGTGCTCGCGCGCCCACGCCACGATCCGGCGCAGCTCGGCCGCGGCCAGCACCCGACCGGTCGGGTTGGACGGGCTGTTCAGCCACAGCACCTTGGTCCGGGCCGGGTCGAGCTCCGCGACCGGGTCACCGTAGGGCACCGGTTCCGCGCGGGCGACCAGCGCGCCGATCTCGTACGTCGGATATGCGAGGTCCGGGTAGCCGACCTGGTCGCCCTCGCGCAGGTCGAGCAGGAGCGGCAGCCAGCCGACCAGTTCCTTGGAGCCGATCAGCGGCAGTACGGCCGCCGGATCCGCGTCGGCCACGCCGTGCCGGTCCCGCAGATAGCGGGCGGCGGCCTCCCGCAGCGCGGCCGTGCCATAGGTCAGCGGATAGCCGGGGCTGTCCGCTGCGGCGGCCAGCGCGCGCCGGACGACCTCGGGCACCGGGTCGACCGGGGTGCCCACCGACAGGTCGACCACTCCGTCCGGGTGCTCGGACGCCGCGGCCTTGTACGGCTCCAGGCGGTCCCACGGGAACACCGGAAGACGGTCGGAGATGCTCACCTGTTCACTCTCGCTCTTGCCTGTGCTGGTCCTGTGCTGCCCGTAGCGGCCGTACTCGTCCAGTGCACGGCCCCCGTACGGTCGTCGCGCCCCCGTACGGCCCGACGACCGTACGGGGGCCGGAGACAAGTCCCCAGGCGGCCTCAGCCGTTCTGCGGGGGCAGCGCCGCGATGAAGGGGTGGTCCCGCTCGATCAGGCCGAGCTTGGAGGCGCCGCCGGGCGAGCCCAGCTCATCGAAGAACTCGACGTTCGCCTTGTAGTAGTCCTTCCACTCCTCCGGGGTGTCGTCCTCGTAGAAGATCGCCTCGACCGGGCAGACCGGCTCGCACGCCCCGCAGTCGACGCATTCGTCCGGGTGGATGTACAAGGACCGGGCGCCCTCGTAGATGCAGTCGACCGGGCATTCTTCGATGCACGCCTTGTCCTTGACGTCGACACAAGGCTGCGCGATGACGTAGGTCACGCTGTCGTTCCTCCTCGATAGGGCTCATCTCGCGCGGGGAGCGCGGCGTCGTCGATGCCCGCACCTAGTATCTCCGTTCCGGGGCACGATCCGAACAGGAGGGGCACGCATGCCAGGGGATTTCTCGTCCGGTGCACGGCTCGAAATCCGAATCACCCCTGCTGACGTGGGCAAACGCGTGTCGGTACGGCAACTGGCGGGGCTCGCCGACGGGCATCCTATGTTCAGCGACACGGTGGGACTTCTCTCATCGTGGAACGCGGGAGTGGTGTGTGTCACACGGCGCGACGGTGAGACGGTGCGGATTCCGGAGCCGGTCCTGGTGGCGGGCAAGGTGGTGCCGCCGGCTCCGGTGCGGCGCCGCCCCGGCGTACCGGCGGTCACCGCCGAGGAGTTGGCCGCGATCGCCGCCCGGGCGTGGCCGGCCACCGAGGCGCGGCCGCTCGGCGGCTGGACGCTGCGGGCGGCCGGCGGCTTCACCCGGCGGGCCAATTCGGTGCTGGTGGCCGGCGAGCCGGGGATGCCGGTGGCGGAGGCGCTGGCGAGCGTGGTCCGCTGGTACGCGGCACGGGACCTGACGCCGTACCTCCAGGTGCCCGACACCTCGCCGTGGGTCCCCGCGCTCGACCGGTACGGCTGGATACGGGAGGCGGACACACTGATCCGTACGGCGCCGCTGCCACCGCTCACCTCGCTCGCCTCCCCCGGCTCCCTCCCCGGCCGCGGCGCCGAGGACGTATTGCTGACCCGTACCCCTGGGCCCGGCTGGCTCGCCGCCTACCACCGGACCGGCGATCTCGCGGACGCCGCGCTGGAGGTGGTGTCGGGCGGACCCTCGGTCTGGTTCGCCACCGCCCCCGGCGCCATCGGCCGCGCCGTGGTGGACGGGAGCTGGGCGCTGTTCGGCGCGATGGAGGTCGAGCCGGCGATGCGGCGGCAGGGACGCGCCACGGCGGTGCTGGGCGCGCTGGCCCGGCGGGCGTACGACGAGGGTGCCACCGCCGCGTACCTCCAGGTGGAGGCGGCCAACACCGGCGCGCTGGCCCTCTACGACCGGCTCGGCTTCGTCGGCCACCACGGCTACCACTACCGGCGCCCGCCGCGCCCGGTGGCATGACGCAGCCCCCGCTGCGCGAGCGGTTCGCGGCGGCTGCCCGCGAGGAGCGGCCGGACCTCGCCGAGCTGTGCCTGCTCATCGGCGCCGAGGCGGACGCCGCGCTGGACGGCGCGGCCCGCGACCTCGCCGAGATCGAACTCGACCGGCTGGCCGGGCTGCTGCCGTTCGGGCTCGCCGCGCCACTGGACTGGGCGAAGGCGCTGCACCAGGTGCTCGGCGTGGCGCACGGCTTCCAGGGCTCGCCCGCCGACTACCAGAAGCTCTCCTCCTCCCTGCTCCAGGAGGTGCTCAGGCGCCGCCGCGGGCTGCCGATCCTGCTGTCGGTGGTGTGGATCGAGGTCGCAAGGCGGGCCGGCGCGCCGGTCTACGGGGTCGCCCTGCCCGGCCATTTCGTGGTGGGCCTCGGCGACCCGGACGGCGAGCATGTGCTGGTCGATCCGTTCCGGGGCGGGCGGCTGCTGCCCGAGCAGGACGCGGAGCGGTTGGCGGCGGGCATGATCGGCCGGCCGACGGCGGCCGGTCTGATGACGCCGGCCGACCCGCTGGACATCGTGCAGCGCATCCTCAACAACATCCGGGCCTGGGCGGCGCCGCAGCTCCAGCACCGCCCGGCCCACCTCTGGGCGCTCGATCTGACGCTGCTGCTGCCCCGGCACCCGGCGAAGCTGCGGCTGGAGCGGGCCCATCTGCTGGTGAAGCTGGGGGACTTCCTCGGCGGGGCGGCGGAGATGGAGGAGTACGCGGAGGTGATCGGGGCGTTCGACCCCGAGACGGCGGCGGGCATCCGCACCCAGGCGCGGTCGGCGCGGGCGCTGCTCAACTGAACGGGCCCGCCGGGCGGCGCGGGCTGACGGCCCGGCAACCCCGCCGGTCCGGGTCTGAGCGGGCCTCAGACGGCGCCGGGCGGGTGACGCCGGTTCAGGGCCGGCCCGTTCAGAGCCAGCCCTTCTCGTGGGCGATACGGACCGCCGCGGCCCGGTTGCGGGCGCCGGTCTTCTGGATCGCCGTGGAGAGGTAGTTGCGTACCGTCCCCTCCGACAGCAGCAGGCGCCGGGCGATCTCCGCGTTCACCGAGCCGTCGGCGGCGGCCCTGAGCACGTCGCGCTCCCTGGCGGTCAGCGGGTCGGGGCCCTCCGCGAGCGCGGCGGCGGCGAGCGAGGGATCGATCACCCGCTCCCCCTGGAGCACCCGCCGTACGGCGGCGGCGAGTTGGGCGGCCGGCGCGTCCTTGACCAGGAAGGCGTCCGCCCCGGCCTCCATGGCCCGCCGCAGATATCCGGGCCGCCCGAAGGTGGTCACGATCACCACCTTGACGCCGGGCAGCGCCTTCCGCAGCTCGGCCGCCGCCTCGATCCCGGTCATCCCCGGCATCTCGATGTCGAGCACCGCCACATCGGGCCCGCACCCCCGGGCCGCCCCCACCACCTCGTCCCCCCGCCCCACCTGCCCGACCACCTCGATATCCGCTTCGAGCCCGAGCAGGGTGGCAAGCGCCTCCCGCACCATCGACTGATCGTCAGCGAGCAGCACCCGCACCACCCGGCCGACCCGGCCGACCGATCCCCCGAGCTCGTCAGTCATGGGGGCCAGCGTAGACACCGGCCGGCCGGTGATCGGCCGGCGGTCGGCCGGTGACGCGTGGCAGGGCGAGCTGGTCGCCGCCGGGGCCGTGGTCGCCGCTCAGTCGAGTGCGTTGTCGGCCCCGCCGTCGACACCGCCGCCGGCTCCGTCGTAGCGCCACCTGGCGCCGCCCCGCACGCTCGGTTCCGACGCCGAGGGCACCTGCTCACGGCGTGGACCGGGCAGGTCGCCGCCCCGGCGCACCTCGCCCATCTGGCGCAGATGCCGGCCGAGCAGCGCCCCGCCGAAGACCACGAAGCCGACCCCGATCAGCCAGGTCACCACCATCAGCACGGTGCCCACCGGGCCGTAGGTGACCGCGTTGGAGGTGACCATCGGCGAGAAGATGTGCGTGGAGAAGATCCGCAGTCCGACCAGGCCGAGCATGGTGAGCACCGCGCCGGGCAGCGCGGCCCGCAGGTCGATGGCGCCGTTGAGCAGGAAGCTCTGGCCCCAGGCGAAGAAGAGCACGCCGAAGACGAAGGTGAGGCCCACCCGGATCACGCTGACCGAGCGTCCGCTGCCCATCACGGTGGCGCTCTGCGCCTCGCAGAAGAGATAGCCGGTGAGCACCGCCAGCCAGACCGCCTTGCGCCACTCGCTGTGCCAGGGGCTGGCCGGCAGGTCCCATATCTTCCGGTAGCCGGTCTCCACGCTCGCCACGAACGACAGCCCGAAGAAGGCGAGCGAGGCCAGGCTCCAGGCGCCGGTGGTGCTCAGCACCCGGCGGGGCGCGGTGAACTGGCTGCGCACCGCCTCGGCGGGATGCGGGCTGAGGCCCATCCCGTCCACCACCCACTGGGAGAAGCCGAACGAGTGCTGTTTCGGGGTCGCGGCGGCGACCACCACCAGCAGGGGCAGCAGGGTGACGAACCCGAGCGCGGCGAAACCCATCGCCCTGTGCATCAGTTCGATCTCGGTGCCTTGTTTCCACATCTGCCCCAGGGCGGACCGTTGCCAGGCCCTCCGCAGATTCGCCATGGCGTCCACCTCCAGCAGCGTCTTCGCAGTGAATACCCTCCGAAGTCCCCCGCACGCAAATACGGCCGGTGCGGATCCGGCCATACCGCCTATAGCGGCGCCCGCGGGCAGCGGGCGGACCCCGCCCGGCCGCCGCTCCGGACGGGTCCCGCCGCCGGTTCAGCCGGATCCGGCGACCGCGGGCGCATACGCTCCTGGCATGAAAGACAGTGACTTCGTCCGGCGGATCATCGGCATCCTCACCGAGGCCAAGCAGATGCAGACGCTGCTGGAGGAGAACCCGGAACGCGAGGACATCTCAGGCGACAATGTCCGCGCCCTGCTCAACGAGACGATGCCGACCATCGAGCTGCCGGCCGACGCCTCGCCCGCCGAGCTGGGCGAGGCGCTGAGCCTCCAGCTCAGCCCGGTGATCGAGCGGCTCACCGGGGCCTTCTCGCTGATCTTCCTCCAGCTCGCCGACGTGCACGACTCCGGCCGCGGCGATGTCTCCTCCACCGAGGTGCTCCAGGACCTGGCGCTGCGCGCCGACTCGCTCTGGCCGGGCGACGAGGACGCTTAGCGCCTGTCGTCTGGATCTCCGCGGCGCCGGACGGCCCGGCCCGGCCCGGCGACGGGTGGGCGGGCGCGCGAGACGGCCCGCTCCCGGGGTGGTGCTGGGGTGTCCCGGGGCGGGCCGTATCCGAGCGGAGGCTGAACTGAGCCCGGGTCAAAGGGTCTTGTCAGCCGCCTCCTCGACCGCGTTGAGCGCGGGGTCGAGGACGATGTCCTCTGCCCGTGCCGCGATCGTCGGTTCTTCGGGGAAGTGGCAGGCCGTGAGGTGGCCCGCCGCGTTGCCGCCGATCTGGATCAGCGGCGGTTCCTCGGCCGCGCACTTGTCCTGCGCCTTCCAGCAGCGGGTGCGGAAGCGGCAGCCGGACGGCGGGTTGATCGGCGAGGGTACGTCACCGGCCAGCCGGATACGCTCACGGCTGTCGTCGTCCGGGTCGGCCTCGGGGGCCGCGGAGAGCAGCGCGTGGGTGTAGGGGTGGCGGGGGCCGTTGTAGATCGAGTCCCGGTCGCCGATCTCCACGATCTTGCCGAGGTACATGACCGCGATGCGCTGCGAGAAGTGCCGCACGATCGCCAGGTCGTGCGCGATGAAGAGGAACGCGATGCCCAGTTCCTTCTGCACCTTCTGCAGCAGGTTGACCACCTGCGCCTGGATCGACACGTCGAGCGCGGAGACCGGCTCGTCCGCGACGATCAGCTTCGGGTTCAGCGCCAGCGCGCGGGCCACCCCGATGCGCTGCCGCTGGCCGCCGGAGAACTCGTGCGGGAAGCGGTTGTAGTGCTCGGGGTTGAGGCCGACGATCTCCAGCAGCTCGCGGACCCGCTTCTCCCGGCCCCCGGTGGGCTTGACGTCGTTGATCTCCATCGGCGCGGAGACGATGGAGCCGACGGTCTGCCGCGGGTTGAGCGACGCGTACGGGTCCTGGAAGATCATCTGGATCTCGGACCGGAACGGCGCCAGTTCCTTGCGGCTGAAGTGCGTGATGTCCTGGCCCGCGTAGCTCACCTTGCCGCCGGTCGGCTCCAGCAGCCGGGTCACCAGCCGGCCGGTGGTCGACTTGCCGCAGCCGGACTCGCCGACCATGCCCAGCGCCTCGCCGGTGTTGATGCTGAAGTCGATGCCGTCGACCGCCCGCACGTCGCCGACCCGGCGCTTGAAGACGAAGCCGCCGTGGATCGGGAAGTACTTCTGGAGATCGGTGACCTCCAGCAGCTTCTCGCCGGGGGCGGGAAGCTGCGCCGGGACCTGGTCCAGGGTCTGTTCACTCATTGCTGTTCCCTCGACTCGTGGTCAGCGCAGCCGCGGCTGGATTTGCTGTTGGAAGATGTCATGCTTCTGCTCAAGCGTGAGGTGGCACGCGGAGCCGCGCCCGGCCGGCAGCACCGGCCGCTCGCTGCTGCACCGGTCGCCCGGCACCTGGTCGACGAAGGCGCACCGGGTGTGGAAGGGGCAGCCGGACGGCGGGTTGAGCAGGCTCGGCGGCGAACCGGGGATCGGTTCGAGCGGGACGTCCACGTCCGCGGTGAGCCGCGGTATGGAGCTCAGCAGACCCCATGCGTACGGGTGCTCCGGCGTCTTGAGGATGTCCCGGACGGTGCCGCGCTCGACCGCCCGCCCGGCGTACATCACCACCACGTTGTCCGCGGTGTTGGCGATCACGCCGAGGTCGTGGGTGATCAGGATGATCGCGGTGCCGGTCTCCTGCTGGAGGTCCTTGAGCAGGTCCAGGATCTGGGCCTGCACGGTGACGTCGAGCGCGGTGGTCGGCTCGTCGGCGATCACCAGCTCGGGGTCGCAGACCAGCGCCATGGCGATCATCGCGCGCTGGCGCATACCGCCGGAGAACTGGTGCGGGTAGTCGTCCACCCGGGTGCGCGGCTGCGGGATGCCGACCCTGGTGAGCATCTCGATGGCCCGGTCCCTGGCCTCCTTCTTGGAGGCGCCCATGTGCTTCATATAGGGCTCGGCGATCTGCCGCCCGACCGTGTAGTACGGCGACAGGGCGGTCAGCGAGTCCTGGAAGACCATGGCCATCTTCTTGCCGCGCAGCTTCTCCAGCGTCCTCGGTGAGGCACCGGTCAGCTCCTGGCCGTCCAGCACGATCTCGCCGCTGATGGTGGTGTTGCGCGGGTTGTGCAGGCCGAGAACGGCCAGGTTGGTCACCGACTTGCCGGATCCGGACTCGCCCACGATGCCGAGGGTCTGGCCCCGGTCGAGATCGAAGGAGAGCCCGTCTACGGCCTTCACGGTGCCGTCCTCGGTGGCGAACTGCACATACAGATCGCGCACGGAGAGGAAATGCTCGGTTCCCTGAGGTGTGGGCTCTGCCTCGGGCTTCGTCAGGATGGTCACGGCGGGTTCTCCTACCGGGTGGTGCGCTGGTCGCGGCCGGGGGTGGTTGCCGCGGTCATGCGAGCCGGATCCGCGGGTCGATAAGGGCGTAGCAGGCGTCGACGATGACGTTCACGATCACGATCGCGCTCGCGCTGATCAGCATGACGGCCATCTCGAGCGGCAGGTCGAGCTGGGCGACCGCGTTGACGGCCAGGGTACCCAGGCCGTGCAGACCGAACGTGTACTCGGTGATGATCGCGCCGCCCAGGACGCTGCCCAGGTCGATGCCGAAGATGGTGATGATGGAGGCGGCGGCGCCGCGCAGCGCGTAACGGTAGAACACGTACTTCGACGACATGCCCTTGGCGCGTGCGGTGCGGATGTGGTCCTCGGAGAGCTGTTCGACCATGAGGGAGCGCGTCTGCCGGCTGTAGTTCGACCAGAAGATCACCGACATGACCAGGCAGGGCAGCACCAGCCCGCTCAGCGAGCCGACCGGGTCCGACGACCACGTCGGGTCACTTCCGTGGTCGAGCCAGCCGAGGTTGTCGACGAAGAGCGCGATGGCCAGCGGGCCGATGAAGTAGATCTGGACCGAGTTGCCGACCAGCGAGACGGAGCTGGCCACCCGGTCGAAGGTCTTGCCCTGCTGCCAGGCGGACAGCATGCCGAGGCCCACCCCGATCGCGAGGAACGCGACGGAACCGCCGGCGGCCAGCGACAGCGTGGTCGGGTACCGGTCCTGGATGGTGGGCCAGATCGGCGCGTTGTTGGCGAAGGAGAAGCCGAAGCAGGGGGCCGGGCAGTTCTGTCCGTCAGCCATGGTGCGGCCGGTGAAGATGCCGCGCATGTAGTCCCAGTACTGCCGGTAGACCGGCAGATCCAGGCCCATCCGGTGATGGATCTGCGCGACCAGTTCCTTGTTCGAGCAGTTCTTGCCGCAGGCGAGTTGAGCCGGATCCGACGGCAGCACGAAGAACAGCACATACGTGATGAAACTGATGGCCAGGATGATCACGATCGCGCCGAGGACGCGTCGTGTGAGGAAACGGAGCATCGGTGAGGCTCTTCCGTGGTGGCGCGAGCGGCGGCCGCGCGGGTCAGATCCCGGGGCGGCCGGCCCCGGCTGGTGAAGCCGGGGCCGGCCGCCCGTCGCGGGCTACTGCTTGACGAACACGGTGCTGGCGTTGATGGCGCCGATCACCGAGTTGAAGGTGACCCCGCCGAGGCCGGACCCATAGATGTTGAAGAACTTGTCGAACAGGAACGGCACCTGGGCGGTGTCGTGCTGGAGCGAGTACTCCGACAGGGCCTCCCAGTCGGCGGCCTGCTTGGTGAGGTCGGTCTCCGCCTTGATGCGGTCGATCTCGCTGTTGATGTGGTCGTCGTTGAGGAACGAGTAGTTGTTCGTTCCGTCAGCGAGGTTGCGGCCGTCCATGGTGGGCGGGATGACCGTCGAGCCGTTCGGCCAGTCCGCGCCCCAGCCGGTGCGGTACAGGTCGTACTGGTTGTTCACCTTGCCGACGACCGTGTAGTACGAGGTGGGGTCGATCGCCTTGCGGACGACCTGGAAACCGGCCTTCTGCAGCGAGTTGGCGACGGTCAGCGAGACGTTCTGCCACTTCGGGGTGTTGGCGTAGGCGTAGACCAGCTTCGGGTGCGGCTGACCGGCCTCCTTCAGCAGCTCCTTGGCCTTCTCGATGTCACCGGTCGGCTTGGTGAGCTTGCCGAACGGGTCGAACTTCTTCCAGCCGGCGATGGTCGGGCTGAGCAGCGTGGTGCCGAGGTCGCCCTGGGCCGCGCCGCCGAACGCCTGCTGCACCTGCGACATCGGGAACGCGTAGGCGATGGCCTGGCGCACCTTCGGGTCGGTTATGCGCTTGGTGTTGATGTCGAGCGTCTCGACGTACGGCTGGTACTGGTTGACCGTGCGCGACTTGTACTGGGCGTCGCTGATCAGGGTGGACATCTGCGACGGGTCGGCCGAGCCGGACAGGTTGATCCCGTTCTTGTCCGTACCCGCGCCGGCCATCAGGCGCTGGGTCAGACCCGGGTCGGCGATACCGAGCTGGAAGTTCCAGGAGTCGGGGTACGCGGTGCGGATCGGGTCGGTCTTCGGGTCCCAGTACGGGTTGCGCTTGAAGACCAGCGACTTGCCGGACTTGTAGGACGAGATCATGTACGGGCCGGAGGAGACCGGGTGGTTGTTGTACGCGGCCTTGTCGTCCTTGGACTTCTCGACCGGGGCGGTCACCGGCATCGCCATCGCGTACGGGGCGTCGGCGTGCGCGTCCTTGAAGTGGAAGACGATGGTCTTGTCGTCCGGGGTGTCAAGGATGCTGGCCGGGATCTCCTGGCCGGTGTACGGGCCCTTGTACAGCTTGCGGTAGTCCGGGCCGTACAGCCAGCTCTGGATGTACTGCGGACCCTGCGTCTCGAAGTCGGCGTAGAGCCGCTCGATGCTGTACTTGATGTCCTTCGACGTGATGGCCGTACCGTCGTCGTACTTCAGGCCGTCCTTGAGCGTGTACGTCCAGGTCTTGCCGCCGTCCGACTCCTTGCCGGCGTCGGTGGCGAGGTCGCCGACGAGGATCGTCTTGCCCGTGGTCGGGTCGATCTTGTAGCCGGTGAGCGTACGCGCGTAGAGGGTGGAGACGGCCAGCTGGTCACTGACGTACTGCTGGGCCGGGTCGAGGTAGTCGAAGCCGGCCTGGTCCAGGGACTGGACGGTGCCGCCCTTGACCGCACCGGGGACCGCGGGAGCGGGACCGGTGGAGTCCGCGGCGGTGCCCACTCCGTAGTTCGGAACGGGGGCCTTGGCGGGAGCGGCGCTCCCGCCGCCCTTGCCGCTCGTGTCGCCGCCGCCGCCGCTGCTGCACGCCGCGGTCAGCGTCAGCGCGCCGGCCGCCAGAACGGCCGCCGCCAAGCGAGCTCTGCTGTTTCTCATGAATTCCTGCCTGTCAGTGACTTGACTGCCATCGATGCCGAGGTCCGCGCCCGCAGGAGATCGGGCCGGTTCCGACGACCTGAACAACTTGGTCGCGCTAGCGGACTAGCGGAGGGTCTTGGGGTCGAGAGCGTCCCGGACCGAGTCCCCGAGCAGGTTGAAGGCGACCACGAAGATCACCATCGCGATACCCGGGAAGAACATGAAGGTGATGTCGCTCTTGTAGAACGTCGCGCCGGTCTGGAACATCAGGCCCCAGTCCGGGGTCGGCGGAAGGATGCCGACGCCGAGGAAGGACAGACCCGCCTCGGCCGTGACGAACACCGGCAGCATCAGGGTGGACTGCACCAGGATGGTGCTCCAGATGTTCGGCAGCAGCTCCTTGCTGATGATGCGCCATGACGACGCACCACTGATCCGGGCCGCCTCGACGAACTCGCGCTCGCGCAGGCTCAGCACCTGCGCGCGCACCAGCCGGCCGAGGCTCATCCAGCCGAGCAGGAACTGGAGGGCGATGAGCACGAAGGGCCGCACCCACCAGGACTCCTGCTCGCCCGGGCTCACGAAGAGCGAGAGGGCGACCGGGGAGAACGCGATGAAGAAGAGCTGGGAGGGGAAGGACAGCATGAAGTCGGAGAACCGGCCCATGAAGTAGTCGGTCTTCCCGCCGAGGTACCCCTGGGCCAGACCGAAGAGTACGCCAACGCCGACCGAGAGCACGGTGACCGCGAGCGCGATCAGCAGCGAGGTGCGGATGCCGTAGATCAGCAGCATGAAGACATCGCGGCCGAGCAGCGGCTCGATGCCGAACCAGTGCGCACCGCTGACGCCGCCGTTGGGCGCGATCGGCAGACCGTAGCTGTTCAGCAGACCGTCGTCCTGGCCGTACAGGTCGTACGCGTTCTTGCCGTAGAGCTTGGAGATCAGCGGGGCCGCGAGGGCGACCACGATGAAGAACGCGACGATGACCGCGCAGACGACGCCCGTCTTGTCGCGTTTGAAGCGGATCCACGCCAACTGTCGCGGCGTGCGTCCGGTCAGCTCGGGGGTGCCCTTTCCGCCGGGGGTGCCGGACTTGCCCTCCGGTTCGAGGGTGAGGCTGTCGCCTTCTGCGGCAGCCTGGCTTGGACTCGTCATTGGTTACATCCCCCGGGACCGAGAGCGTGCGAAGCGACGCGTGTTCTGCGTCGTGGGTTGAGCGGACTTTCGCAATGGAATCAACTTCCAGTCAAGGGGGGGAGGTGGGAAGAAAGCCTGTTGTTCGGCATCTTGAGCGAAGGTTTTGCAGATTGTCCTCCTTACGTGCTTGACAACGTTCCAAAACATCGGGCGAATCCGGATATATCCACACCAAGCGCGTTAACATGCAGGCAACTTGGCTGTCGCAACTCCGATATACGGACGTAGCAGTCTGAACAACGTACGGCCGTGCGGGTGCCGTAGGCCGGTCGGGACGCGAGTAGCCGTCCTGACCGGCCGCTCCGTGCACGCCTCAGCTATCCGCGGCGGGTCCGGCGGGGTCCGGCAGGTCCGATGAGCCGCGGCGGGCCGGGAGACGTCGGTCACACCACGACGCCGAAGATGCGCAAGCGGCCAATGAGCCGGATGTGGCAGAAGGTGGGAGAAGAAGCCACCAGGGGTGGGCGTGTTTGACGCGAATTGCCGCCCCTTTTGCCGCCTCTCACGGCGGTTCGGACGGGTCCCCGCGAGCGGCGCGCGGCGCCGGGGTCGGCGAGCGGGGTGAGCGGGCGCGGACAGCCGGCGGGGTCAGCCGGTGGGCAGGGACCGCTTGAGGAAATCGCGCTGGAGCAGCAGCAGATTCTCCGTGACCTGCTCGTGCGAGGTCATGTGCGTCACACCGGACAGCGGCAGCACCTCGTGCGGGCGGCCCGCGGTCAGCAGCGCGGTGGACAGCCGCAGGCTGTGCGCCACCAGCACATTGTCATCGGCGAGGCCGTGAATGATCATCATCGGCCGGGCCGGCTCGGCGGCCTCGGTGATGCCGTCGTCGGTGATCACCGAGTTGTGGGCGTAGACCTCGGGCCGCTCGGCCGGGTGGCCGAGGTAGCGCTCCATGTAGTGCGTGTCGTAGAGCCGCAGGTCGGTGACCGGGGCGCCCACCACGGCGGCGTGGAAGACGTCCGGGCGGCGCAGCACCGCGAGGGCGGCGAGATACCCGCCGTACGACCAGCCGCGGATGGCGACCCGGGTCAGATCCAGCGGCCAGGAGCCGGCCAGCGCGTGCAGCGCGGCGACCTGGTCCTCGACCGAGACCCCGGCGAAGTCACCGGCGATCGACTTCTCCCAGGCCGGGGAGCGGCCCGGGGTGCCGCGGCCGTCCGCCACGATCACCGCGAAGCCCTGGTCGGCCCACCACTGCGACTCCACATGCGCGTTGTGCGACGCGTACACCCGCTGGCCGTGCGGGCCGCCGTAAGGATCGAGCAGCACCGGCAGCGGGCCGTCCCCCGTCGTGTATCCGGTGGGGAGCAGCACCGCGGTCGGGATGCGCCGCTCGCCGGCCCACAGCAGCCGCGGCCGGGCGGTCACCGACGGCGCCTCGGTATACGAACCCACCTCGGCGACCGGGGCGCCGTCCCGCAGCACCACCGTGCGCGGCCCCGGGCGGTCGAGCGCGGTGGAGGTCAGCACGGTCAGCCCGCCGGACCGCACGGCGGTGTGCACGCCCGGCTGCTCGCTGAT
Source organism: Streptomyces sp. NBC_01190 (assembly GCF_045039895.1). Taxonomy (NCBI): domain Bacteria; kingdom Bacillati; phylum Actinomycetota; class Actinomycetes; order Kitasatosporales; family Streptomycetaceae; genus Streptomyces; species Streptomyces sp. NBC_01190. The sequence goes on along the minus strand of NZ_CP108580.1, from coordinate 5,435,478 downwards.
CCGCACCGCCCCCGCGGCGCTCACCCGATAGACGTGCACCTCGCCGATCTCCGGCTCGGCGGCGTCCTCACCCGCGGCGGCGGAGACCAGGACATCCCGGGAGCCGGCGCCGAGCACCGCCCGCACCTGCAACTCCGGCCCGGTCAGGGTCTTCTCCCCCACCTTGAGGACCCGCGCGCCCCCTTCGTCGGTCACCCGGACCAGCTCGCCGGCCGGGCTCCAGACCGCCGAACCAGGAAAAAGATCAAGCCAAATCCGGTCTTCCTCACGCTGCGCGGTGGCGGTCGCCCCGGTGCCGGTGTCCACCGTCAGATAGCGCTGTTCGCGCTGGTCCCGCGTCTGGGTGAGCAGCAGCGGCGGGCCGGCCGCCGACCAGTGGACGGCCGCCAGATACGGGTAGCGCTCACGGTCCCAGCCGATCTCGCGGCGGGAGCCGTCCAGTCCGAACAGGAAGAGCGACACATCGGCGTTGGCGGTACCCGCCGCCGGATACGCCACCTCGGCCGGCGCCCGGTCCGGGTGCGCGGGCTCGGCGATCCACCACCGCTGCACCGGGGACTCGTCGACCCGGGCGACCAGCAGCGCCGAGCCGTCCGGCGCCCACCAGAAGCCGCGGGTGCGGTCCATCTCCTCGGCCGCGACGAACTCCGCCAGGCCCCAGGTGACCTGCTCCCCGTCGGGCTCCGCCAGCGCCCGGTCGGCCGCCCCCGAGACCTCCACGACCCGCAGGGCGCCGCCCGCCGCATACGCGATCCGGCTGCCGTCCGGCGACAGCCGGGGATCCACCACCGGTCCGGGCACTGGCAGTTCACGCGGCGCGGCCGCGCCGGGGCGCAGCCCGGCGACGAACAGCCTCCCGGAGAGCGGGAAAACGGCCGTCTCGACCGCCGAGTCCACCGCGAAGCCCACCACGCCCGCCGAACTCTCCCGGCTGCGCTCCCGCCGCGCCCGCTCGGCCGCGGACAGCCGCTCCTCGCCCCCGCCCAGCAGGGCCACCGGATCGACCACGACCCGCTCCCCCGCGCCCTGCCCGGCCCCCTCCGGCGCGCCGTGCGCCGGCACGTCGAGCACCCACAGGAGCTGCGTCCGCTCGGTCCCGGAGCGGGCCCGCAGGAACGCCACCCGCTCGCCGTCGGGCGCGGTCGCGAACGATCGCGGTGCCCCCAGGGAGAAGCGCTGGGTCCGGGCGGCCTGCCGCGGGAATGAGAGGTACGTCATAGCGGCGACCCTAGAGGCTGCCTCTGACAATCGCCTCCCCCTTTCCGCCCCGGACCGTCGTCGAGCCTCCTGACCTGCGCCGGAGCGCAGGCCCCCGAGTGGGCCCAACTGCCGTACGGGTGGCCGGATTTCGTCATGCGCCCCCACGTGCTTCCGTGCTCCGACATATGCGGTGGCACGGAAAGTTATGATCCGTAGCCGTGGGTGGGTAATAAGCGAGTGGCAACTGACATGACCCCTGCGTACCTGGAGGTGAGCCGCTGTGGCACTCTCGATTTCGGCGGTGCTGCTGCTGCTGATCGTCGTGGTCCTGCTGGTCCGGCGATCCGGACTCAAAGCCGGGCACGCCGTCACCTGTGTCCTGTTGGGGTTCTATCTGGCGGCTTCGTCCATCGCCCCCACGATCAGTGACTTCACCACGAACGTGGCCAACATGATCAGCGGCATCAAGTTCTGAGCTGAGGCCGCGCCGTCCGTGCGACCCCGGACCGTCCCACCCCGGACCGGCCGGCCCCTGCTCCCTGCCGGGGCCGGGTCGGGGCCGGGTCAGGCCGGGCCGGGGCCGCACGGACGGCCGTAGGCTTCCTCCATGACCGATCTACCCGCCAGGCGACTGTTGCTCGTCCACGCCCACCCGGACGACGAGACGATCAACAACGGCGTCACCATGGCCAAGTACGCGGCGGAGGGCGCGCCCGTCACCCTCGTCACCTGCACCCTCGGCGAAGAGGGCGAGGTGATCCCGCCGGAGCTCGCCCATCTCACCGCCGACCGGGACGACACCCTCGGCGAGTACCGGATCGGCGAACTGACGGCCGCCATGGCCGAGCTGGGCGTCACCGATCACCGCTTCCTGGGCGGCGCCGGACGCTACCGCGATTCGGGCATGATGGGCGTGGCCCAGAACGACGACCCCGGCTGCTTCTGGCAGGCCGATCTGGACGAGGCGGCGGGCCGGCTGGCCGAGGTCATCCTCGACGTCCGGCCGCAGGCGATGATCACGTACGACAGCAGCGGCGGTTACGGCCACCCCGATCACATCCAGGCCCACCGGGTCGCCCTGCGCGGCTATGAACTCGCCGCCGACGCCGACGCCGCCGGAAAGGCCGGAAAGGCCGGAAAGGCCGGAAAGGGGGGCCACCTGATCGACCGCGTCTACGAGACGTGCGTCCCCCGCTCGGTGCTGGCCGAGGGGTTCGGGCGACTGGCCGCGGCGGGCGAGGAGTTCCCGTTCAGCGGCATCGCCGGCCCGGACGACGTCCCCGGGGTGGTGGACGACGACGCGGTGGACGTGGCCGTCGACGGCGCCGCCTACGAGGACCGCAAGGCCGCCGCGATGCGGGCGCACGCCAGCCAGATCGCGGTGGACGGCCCCTTCTTCGCGCTCTCCAACGGCCTCGGGCAGCCGTACTTCGCCACCGAGTACTACCGGCTGGTGCGCGGCGCGGAGCCGAAGTCCGCTGATGGGGGCGGCGCGGCGGGTCGGGTCGGCCGCGGAGGCCGACGAGGCCGGGCCACCGATCTCTTCGAACCGCCGTCCGGCGGGGCGGCGTGATGGCCGGCCGCCGGCCCGCCCGCGCGGGCGCTGTCGACGGTGCCGGCCGGGCCGACCGCGTCGATCGGGTGGGCCGCGCCGGCCGTGTCCTCCGGATCGGCGGATACCTCCTCCTCGGCGTGCTGGGCGCGTGCGTCGCCGCGGCCGGGGCGCTGCTCCAGGCGGCTCTTTTCCCGGGCGGCCTGCTGCTCGGCCTCGCCGGGTGCGCGGCGCTCTTCTACGGAGGCGTGCGGGCGCTCGGCACCCGGCTCGGCGCGGTGGTGCCGGCCGCGGTGTGGCTGGTGTGCGTGCTGTTGCTCAGCACCTCCCGCCCGGAGGGTGACTTCCTGTTCGCCGCGGGTGTCGGACCGTACATTTATCTGCTCGGCGGCGCCATGCTCGCGGTGATCTGCGCCACCGTGCCCCAACTGCCCCTATCAGGACCGAATACCGCCTGACTTGGCGGGCAGGGGCTGGGTCATGGTTGGGTGAACGCGAGCGTTCCCGTAGGACCAGGGATGCCACTGCGCGCAGGTCGGTATGGTGGTGCGCGCCGGCGAGCCGCCCGCGGACAGCCGTGACGGGTGGCGTAGCTAACCGGGAGAACCTGCTTTGAGCCGTGACAACGACACTTCCCCCGCCGGCCCCCAGGGGCGCGGCGCAAACGCCTATCCGTCGGGTACCCCGCCGTACGGCACGCGGCCGTTTCCCTCGCTGCACCCGCAGGAGCGGCCCGCGGGCGCCCCGGCGCCCGGTGGCACGCCTCCGCCCGCTTCCGAGCAGCCGGACGAGCCCGCGGCCGACGAGCCGAGGACCGAGACGACGCTGACCACCCGGATCCGGATCAACATCCCGGGTTCCCGGCCGATCCCGCCGGTCGTGGTCCGCACGACGGTGGACGAGAACGCGGCGGCGGCTCCCCAGGCCGCCGAGCCGGCCGAACCCGACCCGGCCGCCGCCCGTTTCGGGGCGCCGGAGGCCGAGGCGGAGCCGGAGAAGGAGAAGACCTCCGACTGGTTCGCGCCGCGCAAGCCGGCCAACATGCCGCCGGCCGCGCCGCAGCAGGACGGCGCGGCGCCCGCGGGCCCGGTCGGCCCCGCGGGCCAGGTCGATCCGGTCGGCCCGGAGACCGGCTCCGGTCAGGGCTCCCGCCCTGGCTCAGGGCAGGGCTCAGGGCAGGGCTCGGGCTTCGCCGGCCACGGCGCGCCCTACAGCGCCGGCTCCGAGGCGGACGCCTTCGCCGGACCCGGCCTCGGCGCGGGACCCGGTTCCGCACCCGCCGCCGACCCCTACGGCGAGCGCCGTACGGACGAGGCCTTCGCGGGTTATGACACGGACTACGACACCGGCTCCAACCCGGTACCGCCGCTCGGCCGGAACCCGGCGGGCGGCCTGCCCCGGCGCGGCGCGTCCCGCCCGCCGGCCGGGGGCTCGCACGACACTCCGCCGGGCGGCTTCGCCGACCCGTTCGCGGCCGGCACCGAGAACTTCCCGCCGGGCGTACCGCGCGCCGCGGCGCACTTCCCGAGCGGCGACGAGGCCTACCGCGACCTGGGCGACCAGGGCGCGCAGGCGGGCCAGGGCCGACCGGAAGGCCAGAACCCCGGGGCGCGCCCCTACGACGACGGCCCCTACCAGGAGCCGAACGCCCCGGCCGGACCCGGCGCACCGGCCGGCCGTGACTCCGGCCGCGACCCCGGCCGTGACTCCGGCAGCTTCCCCGGCTTCGCCGGCTTCCAGCCGCCCGCCGGTCCGACGACCGGCCCGGCGACCGGTTCCATGCCGGTACCGCCGGCCGGCCCGAACGGCTTCCGGCCGCCGGCGCCGTCACCCGCCGCCGGGCCGCCGGCCGGCGGCCGGGACCTCGGGGACACCCTCGTCGGCGGCATCCCGACCGTGCCGTCGAGCCCGACCCGCAGCGCCCGCCCGGGAGGCACCGCTCCCCGGCCGACCCCGGCCGCCCGCCCGGTGCCGACCCCGGCTCCGGCGTCCGACATCCCGGCGGGTCCGGCCGCGGGCTCCGCGGCCGGACCCGCCGCCCCGGCCAAAGCCGCGGCCCCGGCGGCCGCCGCGCCCTCCGCCCCGGCGAAGAAGAAGGGCCGCTCCAAGATCGCCCTGCTGGGTGTCGCGGTCTGTGCCATCTGCGTGGTGGCCTACGGCGCCGGTCTGCTGATGAACCACGCCGACGTACCGAAGGGCACCACCGTGCTCGGGGTGGACATCGGCGACAAGAGCAAGGAAGAGGCGGGCAAGTCGCTGGACCAGGCTCTCGGCGGCCGGACGTCCGCGCCGCTGACCCTGACCATCGACGACAAGAAGGTGACCCTCAAGCCGTCCATCGCCGGTCTCTCCTTCGACAGCGACGCCACGGTCCGGGCGGCCGCGCACTCCGACTACAACCCGGTCTCCGTGATCAGCTCGCTCTTCGGCGGCGCCCGGACCGCGGAACCGGTGATCCTGGTCGACGAGGACAAGCTCAAGGCCGCGCTCCAGGACGTCGCCAAGCGGAACGGCACCGCGACCGACGGCATGATCCGCTTCGCGCCCAACAAGGTGGTGCCGGTCCCCGGCAAGGCCGGCACCTCCTTCTCGGTGGACGCCGCGGCCAACCAGGTCGCCGCCGCCTACCGGACCCGCGCCGAGACCGGCGCGGACACCCCCGTCGACATCTCGGTCACCACCGTCCAGCCGAAGGTCACCGAGGCCGAACTGAACCGCGCCGCCCATGGCTTCGCAAAGAACGCGATGTCCCATGTGACCACGGTCGAAGCGGATGCGACCCACTCGATCAACATCGGTCCGGCCGTCTATCTGCCGAAGATCCTCACCATGCTGCCGGACGACAGCGGCCACCTCCAGCCGCACATCGATCTCACCGCGCTGAAGAGCCTCTACGGCAACGCGTTCGACGGTGTCCTCATCAAGCGGCCCGGCGGCGGCTCGACCGCCGTCACCGCGCAGGACGTCGCCGACGCGCTGCTGCCCGCCCTCAACAGCACCTCGGACAAGGTCGTCGTGCTGAAGGGCGTGACGAGCTGACCGGCGTGGCCGGCTGACCGGCCGGGCCGTCCCAACGGCCCGGCCCGGCCCGCCCGCTGACACGTCCCGTATGACATCTGTCATGCGGAAGACACGACCTCCGGCACTGACCGGGCCCCCCGGTGCCTTGGCAAGCTGTTGCCATGACCGCAACAGCGAACGTCGGCACCACGAAGAGCGGTGAAGCCGGCGACCGGGCCGAGCCCGTCGCCGACTTCAGCCGGGTGAACAAGAGTTTCGGCGCCGTCCGGGCGGTGGCTGATCTGAGTCTGACCCTCCGTCCGGGCGAGACAGTGGCCCTGCTCGGACCCAACGGCGCGGGCAAGTCCACCGCGCTCGACCTGCTGCTCGGCCTGCGGAACGCCGACAGCGGCACCGTCAGGATCTTCGGTACGACACCGGCCGAGGCGATCGCGGCCGGCCGGGTCGGGGCGATGCTCCAGAGCGGCGGCCTGATGGAGGAGGTCACCGTACGGGAGCAGGTGGGGCTCGCCTGCGATCTGCACCCGCGGGCGTATCCGGTGGACCAGGTGCTGGCCGCCGCCGGGATCACCGACATCAAGGACCGGAAGGTCAACAAGCTGTCGGGCGGCCAGGAGCAGCGGGTGCGGTTCGCGCTCGCCACCGCGGGCGCCAACGACCTGATCGTGCTCGACGAGCCGACCACCGGTATGGACGTCGTCGCCCGGCAGGCGTTCTGGGCCACCATGCGCGCCCAGGTCCGACAGGGCAGGACGGTGCTGTTCGCCACCCACTATCTGGAGGAGGCGGACGCCATCGCCGACCGCGTCCTCGTCCTGCACCGCGGCGGCCTGCTCGCGGACGGCACCGCCGCCGAGATCAAGGCGCGGGCCGGCGCCCGCCGGATCTCCTTCGACCTCGAAGGGAGCGTGGACGAGGCCGCGTTGCGCGGGCTGCCGCACCTGGTCGGGCTCACCGTGTCGCCACGTGGAGCCGACGGCGCCGGTTCGAGTCTCCGGATCAGCTCCGACGACGCCGACGCGACCGTGCACGCCGTCTACGCCCTGGGCCTCTACCCCCGCAACCTGGAGGTCTCCGGCCTCGGCCTGGAACAGGCCTTCCTCGCCATCACCGACGCCGCGACCGCCGAGGAGGCGGGCAACCGATGAAGACACTGATCAAGCTGGAGATCGTCCGCACCCTGCGCAACCGCAAGTTCATGTTCTTCTCGGTGCTGTACCCGGGGCTGATCTTCCTGCTCTTCACCGCCAGCGCCGACAAGGCCACCAAGATCGGTGACACCGGCATCAGCTACGTCTCCTACTACATGGTCGCGATGGCCGCCTTCGGCGCGATGACCGCGGTGCTGATGGGCAACGCCGAACGGATCGCCCGGGAGCGGGAGAAGGGCTGGGTGCGGCAGTTGCGGCTGACCGCGCTGCCCGGCCGGGGGTACGTCATCGCGAAGATCGCCTCCGCCGCCACCGTCAGCCTGCCGTCGATCCTCATCGTGCTGGTGCTGGGCGCGGCGGTGAAGGGGGTCAGGCTCGACGCCTGGCAGTGGGTGGCGCTGGCCTTCGCCACCTGGGCGGGCAGCCTGGTCTTCGCCTCACTGGGGGTCGCCATCGGCTACCTGGCCAGCGCCGACGCGGCCCGGCCGATCTCGATGCTCCTGTACTTCGTGCTGTCGGCGCTCGGCGGCCTGTGGGCGCCGTTCACCGTCTTCCCCGGCTGGCTGCGGACGCTCGCCGAGTATCTGCCGGGACGGCCGTACGCGGCGCTCGGCCAGGCGATCGAGTTCGGCGACGCGCCGCACGCCAGGGACATCACCGTCCTCGTCGTCTATCTGGCGCTCTTCTCCGGCTGCGCCGCCTGGCTGTACCGCAAGGACACCCGGAAGGCCTGAGATGACGCGGCTGGAGCAAGGGGAGGAGCGGCTCGGGGCGGACGACACCGGTTCCATGGGCCGCCCGCCGGAGACCCGCAAGCAGGCCGTGGTCAAGCTGCTGTGGATCGGCATCTGGCTGCTCTATCTCGGCGCGCCGGTCAGCGATCTCACCGACGGCGGCCACTCGGCCGCGGTGACCGTACTGGCCGCGACCGGTCTGACCGCCTTCGTGCTCGCGTATCTCGCCCTGGTCTTCCTGCGGACCAACCTGCCGCCACGGCCCGAGCGCTGGCTCTACGCGGTGCTCGCCGCGCTCGTCGCTCTCGCGCTGCTGCTCTCGGCCACCTTGGGCGCTTCCTGGCTGGTGCTGTTCGTCTACGCGGCGGTGGCGTCCGGGGCGGTGCTGCCGACGAGCGAGTCACGGTGGACGGTGCCGGGGGTGACGGCGCTGCTCACCGCGGTCGGCGCGGCGGTGGACAGCGGCCGGGAGCTGTATCCGGCGCTGATCATCCCCTCGCTGCTCGGCGGCTTCGCCATGGTGGGGGTCAAGCAACTGATCAGCGCCATGGCGGAGTTGCGGGAGGCGCGGCGGACGGTGGCGCAGCTCGCGGCGGCCGAGGAGCGTCTGCGGCTCGCCCGCGACCTGCACGACCTGCTCGGGCACTCGCTCTCCCTGATCACCCTCAAGAGCGAGCTGGCCGGCCGGATGCTGCCGGACCGGCCCGAGGAGGCGGCCCGGCAGGTCGCGGACATCGAGAAGGTCGGCCGGCAGGCGCTGGTGGACGTGCGGGAGGCGGTCAGCGGTTACCGCCGTCCCACCCTGGCCGGTGAACTCGCCTCGGCCCGCGCCGCGCTGGCCGCCGCCGGGATCGCCGTACGGGTCCAGGGGGTCGAGCGGGTACCCGGTCTGACCCTGGCCGGCGAAGGGGCACTGGCCTGGGCGCTGCGGGAGGCGGTGACCAATGTCGTACGGCACAGCGCCGCCACCACGTGTGAGCTCGCCCTCGACACGGCGAACGGCGCCGCCCGGCTCACCGTCGCGGACGACGGCCGCGGCCCGGACCCCGAACGGGCGGCCGGCAACGGCCTCACCGGCCTGACCGAGCGGCTGGTCCTGGCCGGCGGCACGGTGGCCACCGCGGCGGCGGCCGGCGGCGGCTTCCGGCTGACGGCCGCGGTGCCGCTGGTCGCGGTCTCAGACGCGTTCTCAGACACGGGGGCGGACGCGGACGCCGAGACGGCGGCGGTGTCGGCGGCCGACACGCCGGGCGGGTGAGCGGCGCGGCCGGCCGGGCCCCGGGACGGGGGACAGCGCGGGGCGCCTCGGGCCGGGCACACCATCGAGGCCGCGGGCGCGAGGAGTAGGGTCCGGGACGTGCCTGAGACTCCCGCTCCCGAGAGCATGATCGAGACCGCCGTGCTGACCGCGGCCGGCCGCGCCACCCTTCCCTTCCAGGCGGCCCGCGCGGACCGCAGCTTCGGGACCGCCTTCTGGTACAACGACCTGGTCGAGTCCGGCGCCGACCGTGAGGTGATCCGGCAGTATCTGGTGACCGCCGAGGCCCGTACCCGCTACGAGATCGGCCAGTTCACCCTCAGGGAGGGGCTTGTCGAGCCCGAACTGCCCGCCGACGAGCTGGTGCTGCCCGCCTTCGCCAAGAAGTGGAGCCGGCTCGGCGCGCTGGGGGTGGCGGTGATGCCCACCACCGACCTGCACATCCACGCCGAGCGCAAGAACTGGCGCTGGACCACCGACGAGGTCACCTCGGGCCTGGCCGCCCAGCCCGACGACATCGCGCTGCTCGGCCCGGAACCGCGGCCCGCGTACGTCCTCGGACACGAGGTGGTGGAGGTGCCGGGGAGCAGGACCGCGGACCGCCCGCAGCGGCTGCTGACGGGCACGGTCAGCCGCCCGGTCCCGGAAGGACCGGTCCGCTGGTCGGGCCCGCTGCCCAGCGGCTACGCGGGCGCGCCCGTCTTCGCCGCCCTGCCCATCTCCGACGACCAGGTCAAACTGGTCTGCCTGGGCCTCGTCCTGGAAGACCCGGAACAGCCGGAACAGCCGGAACAGCCGGAACAGCCGGAACAGCCGGAACAGCCGGAACAGCCAGGACAGCCAGGACAGCCAGGACAGCCGGAAAACGCCACGAGCACCGCAAGCGCCGCAACCGCTGAGCCCGCCGAGAACGCCGAGCACACGGCGGACGCCGAGCCCACCGCCGCGCCGGCCGACCCGGTGACCGCCCCCGATTCCGCACCTGCCGAATCGGCCCACCCCGGCGGCACCGTGATCACCTTCGACCTGCTCCGCCCGGCCATCCACACCCTCACCCCGGCCCGCGGGCGCCGCTGGTGGCAGCGCGGCTGACCGCGGCCCACCGCCGGCCCCGGCCGACTCGCCCCCGCCCGCTACATCTCCTCCGGCCCGGCCTGCCGCTCCTCGGCGAAGTGGCAGGCCGAGGGGTGATCCGCGGGGGTGCCGGAGTCCCGGAACCACTCCGGCACCGCGAGCGGCGGCTCCTCCACGGCGCAGCGCTCCCGCGCCTTCCAGCAGCGGGTCCGGAAGTGGCAGCCCGAGGGCGGGTTGGCCGGTGAGGGCACATCCCCGACGAGGATGATCCGCTCCCGCCGCTCCCTGGCCTCCGGGTTGGGCACCGGCACCGCGGAGAGCAGCGCCTGGGTGTACGGATGGGTGGGGTGCTCGTAGATCGCCTGGTCGCCGCCGATCTCCACGATCTTGCCGAGGTACATCACGCCGACCCGGTCCGAGATGTGCCGGACGATGGACAGGTCGTGCGCGATGAACATGTAGGACAGGCCGAACTCGTCCTGGAGCCGCTCCATCAGGTTGATCACCTGCGCCTGCACGGACACGTCGAGCGCCGACACCGGCTCGTCGGCGACGATCACCTCGGGGCGCAGCGCCAGGCCGCGGGCGATGCCGATGCGCTGCCGCTGACCGCCGGAGAACTGGTGCGGATAGCGGTTGATGTACTCGGGGTTGAGCCCGACCACGTCGAGCAGCTCCCGCACCCGGCGCCGCCGGTCGCCCTTGGGCGCCACCTCCGGATGAATGTCGAACGGTTCGCCGATGATGTCACCGACGGTCATCCGGGGGTTGAGCGAGGTGTAGGGGTCCTGGAACACCATCTGGATGTTGCGGCGCACGGCTTTCAGCGCCCGGCCGGACAGCTTGGTGATGTCCTGGCCCTGGTAGAACACCTCGCCGCCGGTCGGTGCCTCCAGGTTGGTGAGCAGTCTGGCCACGGTGGACTTGCCGCAGCCGGACTCGCCGACGATGCCCAGCGTCTCCCCCGCGAACAGGTCGAAGGAGACCCCGTCGACCGCCTTGACCGCGCCGGTCTGTTTCTTGAAGAGGATGCCCTGGGTCAGCGGGAAGTGCTTGACCAGGTCGCGGACCTGGAGAATCGGTTCGCCGCCGGGGCTCGGCGGGTCAGGGGTGGTCGGCTGGGGCCCGGTCGACACCGATGGCCTCCTTCCAGAAGTGGCAGGCGCTCGTCCGCTGCTCGTCCACCCGGTAGAGCGGGGGCTCCTCGACGCGGCACCGCTCCCGGGCGAGCGGGCAGCGCGGGTTGAAGGCGCAGCCGGGCGGGATGTGCAGCAGGTTGGGCGGCAGCCCGCGGATGGCGTAAAGCTCCCGGCCCTTCTGGTCCAGCCGGGGAATCGAGTGCAGCAGGCCCTTGGTGTACGGGTGGGCGGGCGCCGCGTAGATGGGGTGGACGGGCGAGGTCTCCACGATCCGCCCGGCGTACATCACCGCGATCTTGTCGGCGACGTCGGCGACCACCCCCAGGTCGTGCGTGATCAGGATCAGCCCCATGTGAAACTCGTGCCGCAACTCCGCCAGCAGGTCCATCACCTGGGCCTGGACGGTGACGTCGAGGGCGGTGGTCGGCTCGTCGGCGATGATCAGCTCGGGCTCCAGCGCGATGGCCATGGCGATCATCACGCGCTGCCGCATGCCGCCGGAGAACTGGTGCGGATACTGCTTGATCCGCTCCCGGGCGGCGGGGATGCGCACCCGCTCCATCAGCTCGATCGCCCTGGCCCTCGACTCCTTGCGGGACAGGCCGCGGTGCACCCGGAACATCTCGCCGAGCTGGTCGCCGACGGAGAGCACCGGATTGAGCGAGGAGAGCGCGTCCTGGAAGATCATCGCCATTCGGGCGCCGCGGATCCTGCGCCGCTGCTCGTTGCCGAGCGTGAGCAGGTCCTGGCCGTGGAAGAGCACCTGGCCGCCGGTGACGAAGCCGGGCGGGGAGTCGAGGATGCCCATGATCGCCTGGGCGGTGACCGACTTGCCGGACCCGGACTCGCCGAGCACCGCCAGGGTCTCCCCCGCGCTCACCGCGTACTCGACGCCGTTGACCGCCTTGGCCACCCCCTCGCGGGTGCGGAACTCCACGTGCAGATTCCGTACGTCGAGCAGCGGAGCCTCCCCGGCGGGGGCGTCCTGCGGGGCGGTCTGCGGGCTCGTGGCCATCGCGGGCTCCTCAGCGCAGCTTGGGGTCGAGGGCGTCGCGTACCGCGTCGCCGAGCATGATGAACGCCAGCACGGTCAGGCTCAGCGCACCGGCCGGCCAGAGCAGCATGTGCGGGGCGTTGCGGATCTCGTTGGACGCGTCGGAGATGTCGATCCCCCAGGAGACGGTGGGTGGTTTGAGCCCGACCCCCAGGTAGGACAGGGTCGCTTCCAGGGCGATGTACGTGCCGAGCGCGATGGTGCCGACGACGATCACCGGGGCGACGGCGTTCGGTGCGATGTGCCGCAGCAGGATCCGGGAGTTCCCGGCGCCGAGCGCCCGGGCGGCCTGGACGTAGTCGTTCTGCCGGGCGGTGATCACCGAGCCGCGGGCGATCCGGGCGAGTTGCGGCCAGCCGAGCAGGATCATGAAGCCGATCACCGGCCAGACGGTGCTGTTGGTGACCACCGACAGGAAGACCAGGCCGCCGAGGATCACCGGGATGCCGAAGAAGATGTCGCTGATCCGGGAGAGGATCGCGTCCCACCAGCCGCCGAAGTAGCCGGCCAGGCCGCCGAGCACCGAGCCGAGCAGCACCACGCCGGCGGTGGCGGCGACCCCGACGGTGACCGAGGCGCGGGCTCCGTGCACGACCCGGGTGTAGACGTCGCGGCCCTGTTCGTCGAAGCCGAAGGGGTGGCCGGGCTGTGAGCCCTCCTGGGACTTGAGCAGGTTCGCCTGGAGCGGGTCGCCGCTGGCGATCGTCTGCGGCCAGAAGGAGATGAAGACCAGAAAGAGGATGATCAGCGCGGAGACGATGAAGATCGGGTTGCGCCGCAGGTCCCGCCAGGCGTCGGACCACAGGCTGCGCGGTTTGCCGGCCGGTTCCCCGGCGCCCTCGGGGCCCGGCCGCTGCTCCAGCGTCTCGGCCTCCGAGGCGCCGAGATCCATCGTGCCGCCGAAGCCGCCGGGGCTGATCGCCTCGTCGGGCTCGACCGGGCGGCTCTCGTCAGACATAGCGGATCCTCGGGTCCAGCACCGCGTAGAGCAGGTCGACGATCAGATTGGCGGCCAGGAAGACCAGCACCAGGATGGTGACGAAACCGACCACGGTGGGGGCGTTGTTGCGCAGGATGCCCTGGTAGAGCTGGAAGCCGACGCCGTGGATGTTAAAGATCCGCTCGGTGACGATGGCGCCGCCCATCAGGGCGCCGATGTCGGTGCCGATGAAGGTGACCACGGGGATCAGTGAGTTGCGCAGCAGGTGGCGGACGATCACCCGGCGGCGCGGCAGCCCCTTGGCGACGGCGGTGCGTACGTAGTCGGCCCTGGTGTTCTCGGCGATGGAGGTACGGGTCAGTCGGGTGACGTAGGCGAGCGAGACCAGGGCGAGGACGAGCCCGGGCAGGATCAGCTCGTTGAAGGGCGCGCTGGGCGACACCGACGCGGAGACCCAGCCCAGTTGCACCCCGAAGAGGTACTGGAGCACATAGCCGGTGACGAAGGTCGGCACCGAGATCACCACCAGGGTGAGCAGCAGTACCCCGGTGTCGACCGGCCGGCCGCGTTTGAGCCCGGTGATCACCCCGAGCACGATGCCGATGATGATCTCGAAGATGATCGCCACCACGGTGAGCCGGATGGTGACCGGGAAGGCGCTGCCCATCAGGTCGAGCACGGACTGTCCGGTGAACGCCTGGCCGAGGTTCCCGGTGAAGATGTTCTTCATGTAGTGGAGGTACTGGGCCGGCAGCGAGTGGTCGAGATAGAGGTCGTGCCTGATCTGGGCCGCTGTGGCCGGGTCGGGCGCGCGGTCACCGAAGAGCGCGGCCACCGGGTCGCCGAGCGCGTAGACCATGACGAAGATCAGGAAGGTGCTGCCGATGAAGACCGGGATCATCTGGAGCAGCCGCCGGATCACGTAGCGTCCCATGGAGCCTCCTGGGAGCGAGCCGCCGGGGGCCGCGCCGGGTGGTCCCGGCGCGGCCCCCGGCCGGGCTCACTTGACCCTGATCTCGTTGTAGACCGGGACGCTGAAGGGGTTGAGCCTGACGTTGCTGAGGTTCGCCGAGAAGCCGGCGCTGCCGTTCTGGTACCACAGCGGGATGGCGGGCATGTCCTTGACCAACTGCCGTTCGGCGTCCTGGAACATGGTGATCGCCTTGGTCCGGTCGGTCTCGGCGTTGGCCTGGTTCACCAGCTTGTCGAAGGTGGGGCTGCTGTAGTGGCTGTCGTTCGACGAGGCGTTGGTGAAGTACAGCGGCTGCAGGAAGTCCTGGATCAGCGGGTAGTCCATCTGCCAGCCGGAGCGGAAGGGGTTGCTCTCCTGCTTCTTGGTGATGCTGCTGCGGAAGTCGGCGAAGGTGCCGACCGGGGCGCCGACGCACGCCTTGTTGTTGCCCAGCACGTTGTTGATGCTGTTGCAGACCGCGTCGATCCACTCCTTGTGGGAGCCGGTGTCGGCGTTGTAGCCGATGGTGATCTTGCCGCCGGGCAGGCCGCCGCCCTGTTTGATGAGCGCTTTGGCCTTGGCCGCGTTGAAGGTGCACTCGCTGCCGCACAGGCCGGCCTTGAAGCCGCCGGAGGCGCCGAGCACCGGTGAGGTCCAGTCGGTGGCGGGGGTGCGGGTGTTCTGGAAGATCTGCCGGGTGATGGTCTTCCGGTCGATCGCCATCGACAGGCCCTGCCGGACCTTGGCCGAGTTCGCCGACGACCAGCGGGGGTTGTAGAGCGGGAAGGCGATGGTCTGGATGATGCCGGCCGGCTGGTTGATGTACCGCTTGCCGAGGTCGCTCTTGACGTTTCTGAGCTGCTGGGCCGGGATGTCGTCGACCAGGTCGAGGTTGCCGGCCTGGAGGTCGGTGTACGCCGTGTTGTTGTCGGTGTAGACCCGCAGGTCGACGCCGCCGTTCTGGGCCGGGTCGGGACCCTTGTACCCCTTCCACTTGCGCAGGCTCATCAGCGAGCCCCTGGTGTACTTGGAGATGGTGTACGGGCCGTCGCCGATCGGTTTGCGCAGCCAGGCCGCCCGGTTGCTGAAGAACGCCTTGGGCAGCGGATAGAAGGCGTTGTAGCCGAGGGTGTCGGGCCACAGCGAGAACTTCTGGTTGAGCCTGACCTTGAACTCCGAGGCGGAGACGCGGCGCAGCCCGGAGAGCGTGGTGGCGGTCTGCTTGGCGCCCGTCGCGCTGGGGTGCGCCTGGGCGTAGCCGTCGATGTAGCTGAAGAACGAGGCGTTGAGCTGGGCGTTCTTCAGTGAGGCGCCGAAGTTCCAGGCGTTGATGAAGGAGTCGGAGGTGACCGGCTCGCCGTTGCTGAAGGTCCAGCCCGGCTTGAGCTTGATGTCGAAGTTCTGCGAGTCCGCGG
Source organism: Streptomyces sp. NBC_01190 (assembly GCF_045039895.1). Classification (NCBI taxonomy): domain Bacteria; kingdom Bacillati; phylum Actinomycetota; class Actinomycetes; order Kitasatosporales; family Streptomycetaceae; genus Streptomyces; species Streptomyces sp. NBC_01190. Next base: position 5,419,988 of record NZ_CP108580.1, on the reverse strand, counting down.
TGGTGATGGAGCTCGCGATCATGTTGTCGGCCTTGGCCGTCTTGGGGTTGTACTTCTTCAGGCCCCGGAAGATCAGGTCGAGCACCTTGCCGCCCTGCACCTCGTTGGTGTCGGCGGGCTCCAGCGGGTTCTGCGGGTCGCCCCAGGAGGCGCGGACGGTGCCGCCGCCGGACGCGGCGGCCGCACTGCCGCGGCTGCCGCTGTCACCGCCGCCGCCGCAGGCCGTGGCGGTCAGGGCGACGGCCATCGCACCGACGGCCCACTTCACGCGCGTGGCTCCGCGCATCGCGTGCCTCCTCCTGATCATGCCGTCTGGATGACACTTCAGACCCCATGACACCGCAATACGCATAAATAACTACCAAACGACCGGCCGACGGAGCGGAGTCCACCCGAACGGGCGCAGACACACCGGCGCCCCGGGCCGTTGATCACGGCCCGGGGCGCCTCTGGGCGAACGGCGTCGGGGCTAAACCGTCGTCGCGTCAGATCGTCGGCGTGTCGTCGACGACTTCCTGGTGCGGCTCGACCACGAACTTCCAGCCGTCGCTGGGTTCCAGGAACCGCACCCGGGTCGGGTAGATGTCCAGGGCGCGGCGATCACGGTTCTGGTTGCTCGCGCTCTTCCGCCCCCGTACCGGCTCCTCGAACAGGTCGACCTTGACGTCCGGCACCGCGACGGCTTCCTCACTCCAGCGCTGGACGATCCCCGCACCGAACGCGTCCCGCGCGGCGGCGTAGAGCGCGTCCAGCGATTCCGTGTTCCCGCCGGGGACGAAGAGCGCGAGGTTCAGCAGGATGCCGGCGCTCTGCAGGACCTCTATTGCTTCCCCTGCCTTGTCGGCAATCCATATTCCGGACTCTTCGGCATTGTCCGGAAGAAGCTGGATTTCGTCACCAAATACTGTCCTTGCCGTGAAGGACCCGCCCTCGAAATTCGCACCCGGCTTCGTAAGATTGGCCGGGGCGTAGCAGTCGAGAGAAAGGCCTTCGGTCGCCGCGGCGACAAAGATGCCGTCCTGGGGGCCCAAATCTGCGACTTCCTCAGCCGTCAGACGTCGAGCCGTAACCTTCTCGGTATTCACGCCATTCCCCTTCTTTCGGCGTCCTGCGAATTAAGCAAGACTCTATCACGGGAACGCCCGTGCGGTTACCGATCCGCATGTCCTAACCTGCGAAGACGACACAGTCCAGCCTTCGATCAATTTCCCCGGCGCGCGCTCCGACGCATTAGCGGCCATGGAAACCGAGCCGTCATTGTGGTCGAATCCGCCGGGCGCAATTACCGGCCCTCGGGGCGACGGCCCGCGGTGTCAGGAGCCGGGGGTCAGGCCGCCGGCGAGCAGGTCCGCCAGGGCGGCGACGAAGGAACCGTCGATCGGCCGCTTGGTCAGCAGCAGGCGGTGGTGGATGGCGCCGATGGCCGCGTCCGCGGCCACCTCCAGCTCGGCGTCCGCCCGCACGTCACCTCGGGCGCGCGCCGCCACCAGGATGTCGAGGAGCGCCTGCCGGCGATCGTCCAGCACCGTTTCCCGGTAGAGCTTGCCGAAGGAGGGATCACCGGCCGCCGCGAGCGTCATCTCGGAGATCGCCATGGCGGAGTCCCGCCGGACCAGGGTGAACACGAGCTGCCCCAGGTATCTCGCCAGATCCGTGCGCAGATCTCCGCTGGACACGACGGACACGATGTCGCGCGCGGTCTTGGACCGGTACGCGTCGACCGCCAGATGCGCCTTGTCCGGCCACCAGCGGTACAACGTCGCCTTGCTCACCCCCGAGCGCACCGCGACCGCCTGCATCGTGAGCCCCCGGTAGCCGATCCCGGGGTCGTCGAGCAGGTCGAGCGCGGCCGCGAGGACGGCGCGGGCGGTTTCCGCACTGCGGCGCCGGCCCGGCTGCGAGCCGACGGGAACGGGCAGCGGACCCGGCCGCGAAACGGGTCCGCCCGAAGAGTTTCGGGAGATGGACACGGTTTCCAAGCCTGCCACAGACTCCGGGCAGGCATCACGGGAGGACGAAAGTGCACGAACTCAACAGAGCTGACGGGGTCAGCGGGGCCAACGGGACCGGCGAAGCCGGCGAAGTCAACGGAGCCGACACGGCCGACAACACAACAACGCGGCGGCTGCTCGTCCTGACGGTGGCGGCGTCGATCCTCAGTTGTCTGTTCGTCCTCTCCTACGGATACGCGCTGCACGCACCCTCGCCGCACCGGATACGTGTGGATGTCGTCGCGCCCCCGTCGACCACCGCACAGGTCAGGGGGCAGCTCGAGAAAACCGCGCACGGCGGCTTCGACGTGCGGGCCAGGAGCACGGAGCACCAGGCGCGCGCCGACATCCTGGACACGTCCGCCTCCGGCGCGCTCGTCGTGCCGTCCTCCGGTCCGGCGCGCGTGCTGACCGCCGGGGCCGGGGGCGTCTCGCTCCAGCAGGTCGTCTCCGGCGGGCTGGGCGGGGCCGCGCGCATGCTGGACCGCCCGGTGCGGGCGGTCGACGAGGCGCCGCTGCCGGCCGGTGACCGGGCGGGCCAGTCGTCGTTCGGGTACGAGATCGGCCTGGTCGTCCCCGGGGTGGCCGGGAGCATCGGGCTGTACCTGTTCGGACGCCGGATCCGGCTGTGGTTCCGGGTCGCCGCCGCACTCGGCTACGCCGTGCTGTCGGCCGCACTCGGCGTGTTCATGATGGACGGCGTGCTCGGCGCGCTGACCGGCTCGCCGTGGGCCCTGATCGCGACCGGGGCCGCCGCCTCGATGGTGTTCCTGCTGACCATGGCCGCGGTGCACGCGCTCTTCGGCCTGCCCGGCACGACCCTCGGGGCCGCCGCGCTGGTGATCGTCGGCAACGCGGCCAACGGTTCGACGGTCCCGGTACCGATGCTCCCGAACGTCTATCGCCAGGTGTCGCCGTGGCTGCCCAATGGCGCTGCCATAAGGTCCTTCCGCGACGTGACCTACTTCGCCGGGCACGGCCTGACACAGCCGCTGCTGGCCCTGGCGCTGTGGGCGCTCGGCGCGCTGACGGTGATCTCCCTCGCGGACCTTCTGCATCTGCGGCAGAAGCGGCACTCCGGACTGCCGCCCGCCCAGATCCACGCCACCCCCGCCCTGATCCACTTGCGGCGCCGCCACGCGGCGCGGCGATCCGGCGCGCGGATCCCGGGCCGCGCCGGCCGTTGATCCCCTTTTCCTGACGGGCAGCCACCTTTCGGCTCGACGCCACGTCAACTCCGGCCCCCCGGCAAAAGGCGACGCGCCTCCGCGCCGACGGGCCTGGGACAGAGCCTCGGCAATTCATTTACCCGACCATGACCCGGGCCTTACCAAATCCCTTGGGTAAAGCACGGGTAAGGGACGCCACCGGCCGCGCGGCGATTTCCCGGCAGCCCGGCCGGCGGCCCTTCCAACGGCCGCCGGACCGCGCCCGACCGCGCCGTTCCCCGACCGGTCCATCCCTCGAACTCAGCCTTGTGCCCAGCCTTGGGGTCTGCCTATCGTGGCACCGTTGTCCCCAGATCTCCGCGAGTAGATGTCCGTTTCGACTTGTCATGCCCATGATATCCCGTAGTCAATCGGGCATGTCCGACGGGGTGTTCCCACCGCTGCGCGGGCGCCCCGCCGAATGTTTCGAAAGTCAGCACGTGCGCCACCGCTCGATCCGGTTCCGCACGGTCCGAGGGCAACCGCCGTCGTTCCGGCCCTCGTGTCCGAGCATCTCCCAGAGAAGGTGTTCCTTGCACTCGTCTCCTTCCGCGCCCCGGCGCGGCCTCCGCAGAGCCGTCACCGCGTCCGTGACGACCGCGGCACTGATAACCGCCGGTCTCGCCGCCGGCGCCAGTGCGTACGCCGCGCCCTCCCCCGACGCCGGCACCGCGCGTACGGCGCTGGCCCAGAACCTCGCCCCCGCGCTCGGCCGTTCGCAGGCCCTGGGCGCGGTCCCCGACACCCAGCGGCTGTCGGTGGCCGTCAGCCTCAAGCTGCGCGACAGCGCCGCGCTCGACCAGCTCATCACGGCGGTCTCCACACCCGGATCGGCGGACTACGGGCACTATCTGACACCCACCCAGTTCAACGCCCGCTTCGCCCCGGCGCGGGCCGACGTCGACCGGGTGACGGCGTACCTGCGCGCCCAGGGCCTCACCGTCACCGCGGTCAGCCCCAACGCGCAGGTCATCGACGCCAGCGGCCCCTCGTCCGTCGTCGAGGCGGCCTTCGGGACCCAGGAGGTGAACTACTACGACGCGGCGTTGGCGCGGCACTTCTACGCCAACACCGGCACGCCCACCCTCCCGGCGGACGTGGCCTCCGTCGTGCAGGGCGTCTCCGGTCTCGACAACCACACGGTGCTGCACCCCGAGCTCGCCGGCGGCACCGCGACCCCGAACGCGACACCGAGCGGTTTCGGTCCGAGCCAGTACGACGCGGCCTACCGGCTCAACCAGTTGGGCGCCGACGGCACCGGGCAGACCGTGGCGCTGTGGGAGTTCGACGGCTACAAGGCGGCCGACCTCACCACGTACAACAGCCAGTTCGGGCTGACCGGTCCGACCGCGAGCACCGTCTCGGTGGACGGCGCCAACTACGACAGCCGGCCCGGCGACGGCCAGGTCGAGGTCGAGCTGGACAGCGAGATCGTGCGCGGCGTCGCCCCGAAGGCGACCCAGCTCGTCTACGAGGCCCCCAACAGCGACCAGGGCGAGATCGACATGGCCGCCAAGATCGTCTCCGACAACCGCGCCTCGGTGATCTCGATCTCGTGGGGCGGCTGCGAGCGGGACACCACGTCGTCCGTACGGACCGCCGTGGACAACTCCTTCCGGCAGGCCGCGGCGCAGGGCATCAGCATCTACAGCGCCTCGGGCGACGACGGTTCCCGTGACTGCGCGGGCTCGTCCACCAAGGCGGTCGACTACCCCGCCTCCAGCCCCTACGACACCGGCGTCGGCGGCACCACGCTCACCCTGAACGGCGGGGCCTACGGCTCGGAGCGGGCCTGGAGCGACAGCGGCGGCGGTGTCTCCACCGTCTACGCCAAGCCGTCCTGGCAGACCGGCAGCGGCACGATGCGCTCGGTGCCCGACGTCTCCTCCAACGCCGACTACCCCGGCTCCCCGTTCGCGGTGTACACCACCGGCGGCTGGACCGTCGTCGGCGGCACCAGCGCCGCGGCCCCGCTGTGGTCCGGTTTCAGCGCGCTCTACAACCAGAAGGCCACGGCGGCCGGCAAAGCGCGCCTGGGTGAGGCCAACCCGGCGCTCTACCGGATCGCGTCCGGCAGCGGATACGCCGCCGCCTTCCACGACATCACGGCCGGCGCCAATCAGGACTACAGCACCGCCACCGGCTACGATCCGGTCACCGGTGTCGGCTCCCCGATCGCCGACGGCCTCACCAACGCCCTGCTGAACGGCAGCACCGGCGGGGGCGGCGGCAACACCGTGACCGTCACCAACCCGGGCGGCAAGTCAGGCACCGTCGGCACCGCGACCTCTCTGCAGATCGCCGCGGCCGACTCCACCTCCGGCCAGACGCTGAGCTACAGCGCCACCGGACTTCCCCCGGGCCTGTCGATCGGCGCCACCAGCGGCCTGATCTCCGGCACCCCGACCACCGCGGGCGGCTACAGCGTGACGGTCACCGTCAAGGACGGCACCGGCGCCGCCGGCAGCGCGAGCTTCACCTGGACCATCACCGGCACGGGTGGTGGCGGCGGTGGCTGCACCGCGCCCGGCCAGAAGCTCGGCAACCCGGGCTTCGAGACCGGCACCGCCTCACCGTGGAGCGCCAGCACCGGGGTGGTCGACAACTCCACCGACGAGGCCCCGCACGCCGGCAGTTGGAAGGCGTGGCTCAACGGCTACGGCTCCACCCACAGCGACACGCTCTCCCAGGCGGTGGCCGTGCCGGCCGGCTGCGGCGCCACCTTCACCTTCTACCTGCACATCGACACCGCGGAGACCTCCGGGACCACGGCCTACGACAAGCTCACCGTCAAGGCAGGCGGAACCACGCTGGCCACCTACTCGAACCTGAACGCGGCCACCGGCTACGTCCAGAAGAGCTTCGACCTCTCGTCCTTCGCGGGCCAGACGGTCACGGTGGCGTTCGCCGGCAGCGAGGACTCGTCCCTTCAGACGAGCTTCGTGATCGACGACGCGGCGCTGACGGTTTCCTGACCGTCGGCCGGCTGAACAAGGCGGCGGAGCCGCGGTGGAAGAGGTGTGTCCCAGCGGGACACCCTCACCACAGCGGCTCCGCTGTCGGATCAGGCCGCTCCCCCGACTCGACGGCCCCGCGATCAGACGACCGCGGCCTCTTCCGCGAAGTGGCAGGCCGACTCGTGCGCCGCCGGGGTGTCCTGCCCGGCGAAGACGCTGGGCACCGCGAGCAGCGGCTCCTCGACCGCGCACCGCTCCTGCGCCTTCCAGCAGCGGGTGCGGAAGCGGCAGCCCGAGGGCGGGTTGGCCGGTGAGGGCACATCCCCGGAGAGGATGATCCGCTCCCGGTGCTCACGCGCCCGCGGGTCCGGCACCGGCACCGCGGAGAGCAGCGCCTGGGTGTACGGATGGGTCGGGTGCTCGTAGATCGCCGCGTCCGAGCCGATCTCCGCCATCCGGCCGAGGTACATCACGCCGACCCGGTCGGAGATGTGCCGGACGATGGACAGGTCGTGCGCGATGAAGATGTACGACAGGCCGAACTCGTCCTGGAGCTTCTCCATCAGGTTGATCACCTGCGCCTGCACCGAGACGTCGAGCGCCGAGACCGGCTCGTCGCAGATGATGATCTTCGGGTTGAGCGCCAGGCCGCGGGCGATGCCGATGCGCTGCCGCTGACCGCCGGAGAACTGGTGCGGATAGCGGTTGATGTACTCGGGGTTGAGCCCGACCACGTCGAGCAGTTCCCGTACCCGCTTGCGGCGGTCGCCCTTGGGCGCCACCTCCGGGTGAATGTCAAACGGCTCGCCGATGATGTCGCCGACCGTCATCCGGGGGTTGAGCGAGGTGTAGGGGTCCTGGAACACCATCTGGATGTTGCGGCGGACCGCCTTCAGCGCCCGGCCGGTCAGCTTGGTGATGTCCTGGCCCTGGTAGAACACCTCACCCGCGGTGGCGGTCTCCAGGCTCATCAGCAGCTTGGCCACGGTGGACTTGCCGCAGCCGGACTCGCCGACGATGCCCAGCGTCTCCCCCGGGTAGAGGTCGAAGGAGATGCCGTCCACCGCCTTGACGGCGCCGGTCTGCTTCTTGAAGAGGATGCCCTGGGTCAGCGGGAAGTGCTTGACCAGGTTGCGGACCTGGAGAATCGGTTCGCGGGCCGGGCTGGCCGGCTCATTCACCGTTGACACCGAGGGTCTCCTTCCAGAAGTGGCAGGCACTGCCGCGCCGGTCGCCGACCGGCTGGAGCCGGGGCACCTCGGTACGGCAGATGTCCTGGGCCATCGGGCAGCGCGGGTTGAAGGCGCACCCCGAGGGGACGTGCAGCAGGTTGGGCGGCAGGCCCTGGATCGCGTAGAGCTCCTGGCCCTTCTGGTCCAGCCGGGGAATCGACTGGAGCAGACCCTTGGTGTACGGGTGGGCGGGCGCCGCGTAGATGTCGTGCACCGGGGCGTCCTCGACGATCCGTCCCGCGTACATCACCGAGATCTTGTCGGCGACGTCCGCGACCACACCGAGGTCGTGGGTGATCAGGATCAGGCCCATGTTCAGCTCGCGCCGCAGTTCGGCGAGCAGATCCATCACCTGGGCCTGCACCGTCACGTCGAGCGCGGTGGTCGGCTCGTCGGCGATGATCAGCTCGGGCTCCAGCGCGAGCGCCATCGCGATCATGATGCGCTGGCGCATACCGCCGGAGAACTGGTGCGGGTAGTCGTCGACCCGCTCCTTGGCGGCCGGGATGCGCACCCGGTCCATCAGCTCGATCGACTTGGCCTTGGCGGCCTTGCGGGACATGCCCTCGTGCACCCGGAACATCTCGCCGAGCTGGTAGCCCACCGAGAGCACCGGGTTCAGCGAGGAGAGCGCGTCCTGGAAGATCATGGCGATCTTCCGGCCGCGGATCTTGCGGCGCTGCTCGCCGGACATCTTCAGCATGTCCTGGCCGTGGAAGAGGATCTCGCCCTGCGGGATCCGCCCCGGCGGCATGTCCAGGATGCCCATCACGGCCTGCGCGGTGACCGACTTGCCCGAGCCGGACTCGCCGAGCACCGCGAGGGTCTCGCCGGCGTTCACCGAGTAGTTGACGCCGTTCACGGCACGCGCCACACCGTCGCGGGTGTGGAACTCGACGTGCAGGTCCCGTACTTCCAGCAGCGGGGTGGTGGTCGCGGCGGACGGCTGGGCGCCCGCGCTCTCATCGATGACAGTCAACGTACGCCCTCCTAGCGCAGCTTGGGGTCGAGGGCGTCGCGAACCGCGTCGCCCAGCATGATGAACGCCAGCACCGTGATGCTCAGCGCTCCCGCGGGCCACAGCAGCATGTGCGGGGCGTTGCGGATCTGGTCGGAGGCGGCGGAGATGTCGATGCCCCAGGAGACGGCCGGCGGCTTGAGGCCGACGCCGAGGAAGGACAGGGTCGCCTCGAGCGAGATGTACGTGCCGAGCGCGATCGTCGACACCACGATGATGGGCGCGAGCGCGTTGGGCGCGATGTGCCGCAGCAGCATCCGGCTGTTGCTCGCGCCGAGCGCCTTGGCCGCCTGCACGTAGTCCTGCTGCTTGGCGGTGATCACCGCGCCGCGGGCGATCCGGGCGATCTGTGGCCAGCCGAGCAGCACGATGAACGCGGAGACGGTGAAGACCGAGCCGCCCTTGACGACGGAGAGGAACACCACGCCGCCGAGCAGGATCGGGATGCCGAAGAAGATGTTGCTGAGCATCGAGATCAGCGCGTCCCAGATGCCGCCGAGGAAGCCGGCCATACCGCCCAGGAAGGTGCCGATCAGCGCGGCCCCGACGGTGGTCAGGATGCCGACCGAGACCGAGTCGCGGGCGCCGAACACCGTACGGGTGTAGACGTCGCAGCCCTGGGTGTCGAAGCCGAACGGATGACCGCTCTTCGGCCCCACCTGGGAGTTGATCAGATTGCAGTTGAGCGGGTCGCCGCTGGCGATCAGTCCCGGCCAGATCGAGATCACGATCAGAAAGAGGATGATCAGGCCGGAGATGTAGAACATGGGCTTGCGGCTGAGGTCGTGCCAGGCGTCGTTCCACAGACTGCGCGGCTTCTCGCGCTCTTCCGCGGGGACCGCGAGGCCGTCCGGGGTGGTCGCGGCGCCGTCTTCCAGCACCGTGGCGGGGATGGATTCAGGCATACCGGATCCTCGGGTCCAGGACCGCGTAGAGCAGGTCGACGAGCAGGTTGGCGACGAGGAAGATGATCACCAGGATGGTCACGAAGCCCACCACGGTCGGCGGGTTGTTGCGCAGAATGCCCTGATAGAGCTGGTAGCCGACGCCGTGGATATTGAAGATCCGCTCGGTGACGACGGCGCCGGCCATCAGGCCGCCGATGTCGGTGCCGAGGAAGGTCACCACGGGTATCAGGGAGTTGCGCAGCAGGTGCACGGTGACCACGCGCCGCCTGGGCAGGCCCTTGGCGACGGCGGTGCGCACGTAGTCCGCGCTGGAGTTCTCCGCGACCGAGGTTCGGGTCAGCCGGGCCACGTAGGCCAGGGACACCCCGGCCAGCACCACACCCGGCAGGATCAGATCGCCGAACGGCGCGCCCTCGGCGACCGCCGGGTGCGCCACGTGCCACTTGACGCCCAGGAAGTACTGGAGCAGGTAGCCGGTGACGAAGGTCGGGATGGAGACCACGAGCAGGGTGAACGCCAGCACACCGGTGTCGGCGAAGCGGCCCCGGCGCAGGCCCGCGAGCAGGCCGAGCGCGACACCGACGACCGCCTCGATCGCGAACGCGACCAGCGCGAGCCGCAGCGTGACCGGGAACGCGGTCCGAAGGAGCTGGGTGACCGGCTGGTCGTTGACGCCCTGGCCGAAGTCCCCGGTGAAGATGCCCTTCATGTAATGGATGTACTGGGCCGGCAGCGAGTGGTCGAGATACAGCTGATGCCTGATCTGGGCCGCCGTGGCGGGGTCGGGGGCACGGTCGCCGAACATGGCGGCCACCGGGTCGCCGAGTGCGTAGACCATGACGAAGATCAAAAAGGTGGTACCGATGAAGACCGGAACCATCTGGAGCAGTCGTCTGATGACGTAGCGCCCCATCTGCCCTCCAGGGATCGGGCAGACGCCGGCCGGGGCCTGTGGACCCGGCCGGCATCGTTACCGCGAGCGATTGCTGTCAGTCCCCCGTGTGCCTCCGTGTGCCCGCCCTCCGGCGCGGAGGGCGGGCGGCGGCTTCTTCCGGTCAGGTCAGTGGTTGACCGTGATGTCGGTGAAGACGGGGTAGCTGAAGGCGTTCTCCTTGACGTTGGACACCCGGGAGGACCAGGCGGCGCCGCCGTTCTGATACCACAGCGGGATGACCGGCATGTCCTTGAAGAGCAGCTTCTCGGCCTGCTGGTAGAGCGCCGTCGCCTTGGCGGTGTCCGGCTCCGCGTTCGCCTGCTTGATCAGCGCGTCGAACTGCGGGTTGCTGTAGTGCGAGTCGTTCGAGCTGGCGCCGGTCGCGTAGAGCGGCGTCAGGAAGTCGTCGATCAGCGGGTAGTCCATCTGCCAGCCGGAGCGGAAGGGCTCGGTCTCCTGGCCCTTGGTGATCTGGTTGCGGAAGTCCGCGAAGGTGCCGGTGGGGGCGCCGACGCAGGCCTTGTTGTTGCCCAGCACCTGGTTGATGCTGTTGCAGACCGCGTCCACCCACTCCTTGTGGGAGCCGGTGTCGGCGTTGTAGCCGATGGTGATGTGGCCGCCGGGCAGGCCGCCGCCCTCCGCGATGAGCTGCTTGGCCTTGGTGGGGTTGTACGTGACGGCGTCGCCCGCGATGGTCGAGCTGTAGCCGCCGGCCGCGCCGAGCACCGGGGAGGTGAGGTCGGTGGCCGGGGTACGGGTGCCCTGGAAGATCTTCTGGGTGATGGTCTTCCGGTCGATCGCCATCGACAGGCCGAGCCGCACCTTGTCCATGCCCGGGGCGCTCCACGCCTTCTGGTTCAGCGGGAACGAGATGGTCTGGTTGATGCCGGCCGGCTGGTTGAGGTAGCGGCCGTCCATGTCGGTCTTGACGTGGCTGAGGTCCTGGGCCGGGATGGAGTCGTCGACGTCCAGGTTGCCCGCCTGGAGATCGGCGTAGGCGGTGTTCTCGTCGGTGTAGACCTTCAGCAGCACGCCCTTGTTCTTGGGCTTGCTGGGGCCGGTGTAGTACGGGTTCGGGACCAGCTTCATGCTGCTGCCCTTGGTGTAGGACTGCACCATGTACGGCCCGTCGCCGACCGGCTTGGCGAGGTAGGCGGCGTGGTTGGTGAAGAACGAGGCCGGCAGCGGCGCGAACGCCTTGTAGCCGAGCCGGTCCGGCCAGGTGGAGAACTTCTGGGTCAGCTTGACCGTGAAGGTGTCGTCGTTGACGACCTTCAGACCTGACATGGTCTTCGCGGTCGGCTTGGCGCCCTCCGCCGAGGGGTGCACGGCGTCGTAGCCCTGGATGTCCTCGAAGAAGTACGCGTTCAGCTGGGCGTTGGTGAGCAGCGCGCCGTAGTTCCACGCGTCCACGAAGGACTTCGCGGTGACCGGCGTGCCGTCGGAGAACTTCAGCCCCGGCTTCACCTTGATGGTGAAGTTCTGCTGGTCGGTGGTGGTGATGGACTGCGCGGCCTCAAGGTTGGCCTTGCCCGTGGCGGGGTCGTACTCCTTGAGGTCCATGAAAATCATGTCCATGACCTTGCCGCCCTGCACCTCATTGGTGTTGGCCGGCTCCAGGGGGTTCTGGGGGTCGCCCCACCAGGCCCGGACTATGCCGTCGTTCCCGCTCCCGGCGTCGGACTTGCTGTCACCGGAACCGCCGGAACCACAGGCGGTTGCTGCCAGGGCGACGACTGCCGCCCCTACCACCCACTTGGCGCTCTTGGCACCACGCATGGGTTGCCTCCTCAGGAGTCACTGTCGATACGTGAAAGGAAGGCCGTGCGCTGACACCCCTGACAGCGAAGGCGGCCTTCCGTGCTCGTGAGTCGGCGCTCTCCATCGGCGCTTGACCCATTGACCCGAGCTCAACATCGTCCACTATCGGTCATGTTTGGCTTGGGAATGAACAGAAGACGGTTTCGCTTTGATCACAGCGCGCTGGAAAATGTCCCGGAATCCGGACATTCCGGAAGTAGACAGACACTATCCAAAGGGACAATGTGACCTATCTAACGATGAAGAGTGTCCGAATAACGGACATCCGTCGGCCGACGATCCGGCCAACGCAAAGGGTCCGGGGGACGTCCCCCGGACCCTTGGACAGGCTCGCTTCAGGCTCTCGACACGCTCACCCCGGGCTCATCCCCGGAGTCGCGGCCGACGGCGCCCGCGGCGGCTGCTAGCCGTGCTTGGCGCGTGAGGCGGCGCGGCCGCGCTCCTTCTGGTCGAGGACGACCTTGCGGATCCGGACCGTCTCCGGGGTCACCTCGATGCACTCGTCCTCGCGGCAGAACTCCAGCGACTGCTCAAGGGAGAGCTTGCGCGGCGGCACCACGTTCTCGGTGTTGTCCGCGGACGCGGCGCGCATGTTGGTGAGCTTCTTCTCCTTGGTGATGTTCACGTCCATGTCGTCGGTGCGCGAGTTCTCACCGATGATCATGCCCTCGTACACCTCGGTGGTCGGCTCGACGAAGATCACGCCGCGCTCCTGGAGGTTGATCATCGCGAACGGCGTCACGACGCCGGACCGGTCGGCCACCAGCGAGCCGTTGTTCCGGGTCCGCAGGTCGCCGAACCACGGCTCGTGGCCCTCGAAGATGCTGTGCGCGATGCCGGTGCCGCGGGTGTCGGTGAGGAAGTCGGTGCGGAACCCGATCAGACCACGGGCCGGCACGACGAACTCCATGCGGACCCAGCCGGAGCCGTGGTTCGTCATGGTCTCCATCCGCCCCTTGCGGGTCGCCATCAGCTGGGTGACCGCGCCCAGGTACTCCTCGGGGCAGTCGACCGTCATCCGCTCGACCGGCTCGTGGATCTTGCCGTTGATCAGCTTGGTGACGACCTGCGGCTTGCCGACGGTCAGCTCGAAGCCCTCGCGGCGCATCTGCTCGACCAGGATGGCCAGCGCCAGCTCGCCGCGGCCCTGGACCTCCCAGGCGTCCGGACGCTCGGTCGGCAGCACCCGGAGCGAGACGTTGCCGATCAGCTCCCGGTCCAGGCGGTCCTTGACCTGCCGGGCGGTGACCTTGTGGCCCTTGCCGCCCTTGCCGACCAGCGGGGAGGTGTTGGTGCCGATGGTCATCGAGATGGCGGGCTCGTCGACCGTGATGAGCGGCAGGGCGACCGGGTTCTCCAGGTCGGCGAGGGTTTCGCCGATGGTGATGTCCGGGATGCCGGCCACCGCGCAGATGTCGCCTGGGCCCGCCATCTCGGCCGGCTTGCGGGTGAGCGCCTGCGTCATCAGCAGCTCGGTGATCTTGACCTGGGTGACCGAGCCGTCGCGCTTCATCCACGCGACCTGCTGGCCCTTGCGAAGCTCGCCCTCCTCCACCCGGAGCAGTGCGATCCGGCCGAGGAAGTTGTCCGCGTCGAGGTTGGTGACGTGCGCCTGGAGCGGCGCGCCCTCGGTGTAGGTGGGGGCCGGGACGGTGGACAGGATGGTGGAGAAGAAGGGCTCCAGGCTGTCGCTGTCGGCCGGCACCGTGCCGTTCTCCGGCTTGGTCAGCGAGGCCACCCCGTCCCGGGCGCAGGCGTAGACGATCGGGAACTCGATCTGCTCCTCGTCCGCGTCCAGGTCGAGGAAGAGGTCATAGGTCTCGTTGACCACCTCGTCGATCCGCGAGTCGGGGCGGTCGGTCTTGTTGATGCACAAGATCACCGGCAGCCGGGCGGTCAGCGCCTTGCGGAGCACGAAGCGGGTCTGCGGCAGCGGACCCTCGGAGGCGTCGACCAGCAGGACCACCGCGTCCACCATGGACAGGCCGCGCTCGACCTCACCGCCGAAGTCGGCGTGGCCCGGGGTGTCGATGATGTTGATCGTGACGGGGTCGCCGCCGTCCTTCGGGTGGTACTTGACGGCGGTGTTCTTCGCGAGAATGGTGATGCCCTTCTCGCGCTCCAGGTCGTTGGAGTCCATCATCCGGTCGTCGAGATGCTGGTGGGCGGCGAACGCGCCGGCCTGCTTGAGCATCGCGTCGACCAGGGTCGTCTTGCCGTGGTCTACGTGAGCGACGATGGCGACGTTACGGATGTCGTGGCGCGTGGACATGCTGCGGCGCTTCTCCCGGAATCGTGGATGACGTCGCGTCCCTCGTTCGACGCGCTCGCCTGCCGGGCAAGGTCGAGCCACGGCCTCCCCCCATGGTACGGGGCCCCGGTCCCTGTCAATACAGCGGCAAACCCGGGGACCGATGCGGCGACCGACGCAGGGGCCGATCAGGCGGCCGATCAAGCGGTCGATCAAGCGACCGGGGCGGGGCGGGACCGGGATGGTCCGGCCGCCGCCCCGCCTCAGTAGCGCCCGCTCACTTGCGGAAGCCGAGATCCTCGTACGCCGGGGTCTGGAAACCGAAGGCTCCCGCGTTGGCGACGTTGGTGCGCAGGGCCACCACCTGGGGGCGCTGGTAAAGGGGGATGGAGCCGGCCGCCGCCCAGATCCGGGAGTCCGCCTGGGCGGTGAGGTCGTGGGCGGCGGAGGCGTCGAGTTCGCTGCCGGCCCGGGTCAGCAGCTGGTCGATCTGGTCGGTGCCGACCCGGGAGTAGTTCTGGGCGACCGAGACCGAGCCGTCGGCGGCCGGCACCGGCTTGGCGAAGATCGGGGTGTCGTCGGTCGCCGGGTAGGCGGTGCCGGGCCACGACCACAGCGCCAGATCGAAGTGCCCGCCGGCGATGCTGTCCTGGAAGGCGTCGCCCGCGCCCACCTTGCTGATCTCGGTACGGACCCCGATGCCGGAGAGCATCCGGGCGATCCGGCCGCCGACGTCGTCCAGGGTCGGGGAGTTCGACGGCAGCACCAGCCGCAGGCTGAGCGGCTTGCCCGCCTTGGCCACCACCCGGCTCGGCTCGACCACGGTGAGCGCGCCGGAGGCCGCCGTCCGGCCGGGACCCGCCGCCTTCTCGCCGGTCTTCGCCGCCGACCGGTGCCAGCCGGCGTCGGCCAGCATCGCCTCGGCCGACTGGAGCCCCGCGGCGCCCAGCGCCGAGCTGTGGTCGGCGTATCCGTTCTGGGAGGGCAGCACCAGGTGGTTGCCGAGCGCGATCACCGGCAGCCCGAGCGGCTTGAGCACGGCGGCGGCGATCTTCTTGCGGTCGATCGCCCGCGCCACCGCGTGCCGCACCCGCTCGTCGGCCAGTGGCCCACCGCTGCCGTTGATGGCGAGCTGCGCGTACGCCGCGTCGGGTGCCTTGCGCACCGCGAAGCCGCTGGTCCCGCGCACCACGGCGAGCGAGGTCGGGTCGATGTCGGCGAGGTCGAGCCTGCCGGCGGCGAGCTGGGCGGGCCGGGCGGCGCGCGGCACCGCGGTCAGCACGATCCGGTCGAGCCTGGCCCGGTGGCCCCACCAGGAGGTGTTGCGGACCAGGGTGACCGTCTTCGCCTTGGTGTCCGTCGCCCCCAGCCGGAACGGCCCGGCGACGACCGGCAGGGCGGTGCGGGCGCGGTCGTTGAAGGCGTCGGCGTTGCCGCTGACCGAGGCCGGGTAGAGCGGGCCGAACAGCGAGCGCCAGTCGGCGTACGGGGTGGCGAAGGTGACCTTGATCTGGTGCGCGTCCGCGCCCTGCCGGATGGCGGAGATCCGGTCGTAGCCGGCGTTGCGGGCGGTCCAGAAGGCGGTGTTGTTGCCGTTGAGCGCCTTCCACTGAGCGGTGAAGTCGGCGAGGCCGATCGCCCTGCCGTCGCTCCAGCGTGCCCGCGGGTTCAGCCGGTAGGTGACCACCTGGCGCGGTTCCTGCTTGGTGACCTCGGCCTTGGTGACGAAGTTCTTGTCGGCCTTCGGAGTGCCGTGCCCGTCGAGCCGGAACATCGCCGGCAAGGTGGCGGCCGCGACGGCGGCGGTCTCGACCCCGGCGTCCGCCTGATAGGCGTTGAGAGTGCGCGGCATCGCGTCCACCGCCCAGCGCAGGGTGCCGCCGTCGCGCACCCCTGACCTGGCGACGGTGGCCAGGTCGGTGCCCGCGGTGCCGGCCGCTTTGTTGCCGCCGGCCGAGCAGGCGGTGAGCGTCAGCGCGGCTCCGGCGGTGAGCGCCACGGCGATCCGCAGCGTCCGGCGCCGGGCCGCCGGGGCCGGGCCGGCCGGTTTCATGCCGTCGCGCGGGGGGCTGCTCATGGGGCTGCCGTTCATGGGTGGGACACCTCCGCGGCCCCGCCGGCGCCGGTACGGCCTGCGTACGCGATGTGCCGGGGACCTGGCTCGGCTGGTCTGATCTGCCGTTTATCGGTTTTATCGGGCGATTCCGCAGGGATATGGCATCCCGCCCCGGCCGTCCCCGACCGCCGACCCGCCGCGCCGGGCCACCGAGATCATCCGGACGGCCCACCGGCGGGGGCGGGGGGCGGGCGCGGGCGGCCGGGGGCAGGCGGGCGACCAGGGGGCACGCGGGGGCGGCCAGGAACGAACCCGGAACGGCCCGGAGCGGCCCGGAATACGGTGCAGCCGTCTTCACAAGGCCCGGTGTGCCGCGCGACACTCACAACCGCGGCGGTGCCACCGCCCACCTGAGCGTCATCCACCGCACGCCGGCAGATGGTGAGGGCACCGCATGTCCCTGCACGACGACCTGAGCTCGGTCCAGCGACGACTCGACGATCTGATGCGGTGTGTCGCCCGGCTGGACGAGCACGCGGCGGACTGCCTCGACATGCGCCGGGTCCGGACGGACGCCGCGCGGCTGCGGGAGAGCATGGCGCTGCTGCGGGAGTCGCTGCCGGTCAGCGTCGGAAGCCGGCAGGTCGAGATGGTGTCCATACCGGAGGCGCCCTACGACCGCGGGCTGTGGACGGACGCCGAGGAGGAGGGGCTCGGCTCACCGCACCGGCGCGCACCTTGAGCCGCCGCCCGCGGTCGGGATCGGCCCCTCGGTGAAGCGGCCCTTCCGTCGAAGCAGGGGGGATCACAAGGGGCGCGAGGAACCGCGCGAGCGACCCACCGCCAGCCGGAGGTCCGGCGACAGCGGCAAGGCGCTGGGGCAGCCGGCCCCGGCCACCGGGGGCTCAAAGGCCGGGGCGGCGGCGCCCCCTCCCGGTCGCGCCACCGGCAAACCGCACATAGCCTCCGAAAAAGGAGCCACGCGGTGGGCCGTGGCGCGGAGCGGGAGGCGGCGCGGTGCGCAAGAGACGTCGGGCGGTCCCAGCGTTCCTCGCGGCTCTCGGCGCGGTGGCCCTCTGCCTCGCCCCGCCGGCCGGCGCCGCCCGCGCCGACGACCCGGTCCGGCTCGGCCCCGGCGCCCGGGTCACCGACCGGGTGGGCGCGCTCGGCAGCCGCGGCCCCGCGGTGCGGGCCGCCCTCGACCGGCTCTACGACACCCAGCGCATCCGTCTCTACGTCGTCTACGTCAGCGGCTTCTCCGGCCGCATCCCGCAGGACTGGGCCAACGCCACCGCGGTGCGGAACGGTCTCGGCCGCCGGGACCTGCTGCTCGCGGTGGCGACCCACGACCGGCAGTACGCGGTCTCCGCCGATCAGGACTCCGTGCTCAGCCAGACCCAGCTGGGCGAGGTCACCGACGGCGCCGTCGAGCCGGCGCTGCGGGCCAACGACTGGGCGGGCGCGGCGATCGGCGCGGCCGACGGCTGCGCCGCGGTGCTCGCCGGCCGTCCGGTGGCCTTCCCCGCCATCACCCCGGGCGCCGTCGACCCCGGCGGCGGCGCCTCGGGCACCCGGCAGGGTGCCTCCGGTCTGTGGGTCCCGGTGGCCGCGGTCGTCACCGTGGTGGTGCTCGGCGCGATCGCCACCCGCAGGCGCCGGTTCCGGCAGGCGGCGGCCGGCCGGCCGGTGGCCGGCGTGGCCGGCTGGGGCGCGGCCAGGCCCAAGCCCAAACAGCCGACGCCGGTGACCGCGCTGCCGGAGCTGGACGCCCAGGCGCGTCAGCTCCTGGTGGCCACCGACGACGCGGTGCGCACCAGCCAGGAGGACGTGGGCTGCGCCGCCGCCCAGTTCGGCGAGGCGGCGGCCCGCCCTTTCGGTGAGGCCGTGGAGTACGCGCGCAGCGAGCTGACCGCGGCCTTCCGGCTGCGGCAGAAGCTCGACGACACCTTCCCCGAGGACGACGGCACCCGGCGGCTGATGCTGGACGAGATCCTCTCCCGCTGCACCCGGGCCAACCGCAGGCTCGACGCGGAGTCCGAGGCCTTCGACGAGCTGCGGGCGATGGAGGCCAACGCGCCCCAGGTGCTGGAGCGGGCCGAGGCCACCGCGGCCGGACTGCCCGGCCGGATCGGCGCCGCCGAGAGCGGCCTGCGCGCGCTGGCCCGGCGCTACGCCGACTCCGCCCTGGACCCGGTCGCCGCCCACCCCGCCGAGGCCATGGACCGGCTGGAGTTCGCCCGCGCCAGCCTGCACCAGGCCCGGGCGGCCCTCGGCACCGACCACAGCCGGGTCGCGGTCTTCGTCCGCGCCGCCGAGAGCGCCCTGGATCAGGCGGCCACGCTGGCCGACTCCGTCACCCGCCGTGAGCAGGAGCTGCGGGCGGCGGACACCAAGCTGCGGGGCGCGCTCGCCGGGACGGACACCGATCTGGCCGAGGCGCGCGGGCTGCTGGAGTCCACCGCGCGGGCCGCCGGCACGGCGGGCACCGGCGCCGGCACCCCGTACGCGGATCTGCGCGGCCGGATCGCCCGCGCCGAGTGGGTGGCCGAGGACGTACGGCAGGAGGTGACGGCAGGCCGCTACGACCCGATCGCGGCGCTGCGGCGGGTGGAGGAGGCGGACTCCGGGCTCGACCAGGCGCTGGCCGGCGCCCGGGAGCGGGAGGACGGGGAGCGAAGGGCCCGGCTGCTGCTCGACCAGGCGCTGCTCGCCGCCCGCAGCGAGGTGGCCGCCGCCGGGGATCTGATCACCACGCACCGGGGGGCGATCGGCAGCCAGGCGCGTACCCGGCTGACCGAGGCCGAACGCCGGCTCAGGATCGCCGAGTCGACCGCGGCGACCGACGCGGCGGGCGCGCTGCGGCATGCCAGGCAGGCGGACCGGCTGGCCCGGGAGGCGCAGACCGACGCCCGCCAGGACCTCAGCGGCTACCGGGACTTCGGCTACGGCGGCGGGGGCGGCGCGGGCGGTACGGGCGGCATGGGCGGCGCGGTGGTCGGCGGCATCCTGCTGGGCGGCATCCTCGGCGGCGGTGGGGGCGCGGGCGGCGGGGGCGGCGGTGGACCCGGCGTCCGGGACCACGACCCGGACGGCCCCGGCGGGGGCTACGGCGGCCCCGGGCCCGGCAGCTTCGGCGGCGGCCGGACCCGCGGCCGGATGAGCGGCGGCGGGCGCTTCTAACCGAACATCGAGGCACAGGGAGTCAGGTATGTCCAAGCAGACCGTCCTCGGCCGGGTGGGGCAGCTCGCCAGGGCGAACGTCGGCGAGGTCCTCGATGAGGCCGAGGACCCGCAGAAACTGATCGACCAGCTCATCCGTACCTACGGCGCCACCATCGCCGAGGCGCAGGAGGCGCTCACCGCGGCCATCGCCGACCACCGGCTGATGCAGCAGGACCACGCCGAGGACGTGGGCGCCGCCGCCGAGTGGGGTGCCAGGGCGCGCACCGCCAGCGGCCGGGCCGACGAGCTGCGCACCGCCGGGAGCGGCGCGGCGGCCGACCGGTTCGACCGGCTCGCCCGGGTCGCCCTCGGCCGCCAGCTCCAGTCGGAGAAGGAGGCCGCGACGGTCGCGCCCACCCTCACCGGGCAGCGCGAGGCGGTCGACAAGCTCAAGTCGGGGCTCGACCGGATGAGGCACAAGCTGGAGCAGCTCAAGACGCGGCGGGACGAGCTGGTGGCCCACTCGCGGTCGGCGAAGGCGCGGGCCCCGATGATGGACGCGGTACGAGAGGTCGACCTGTGCGATCCGACGACCGATCTGGGGCGGTTCGAGGACAAGATGCGGCGCGAGGAGGCCCGGGTGGCGGGCCGGGAGGAGCCGGCCGCTTCATCGCTGGACGCGCAGTTCGAGGCGCCGGATCCGTTCTCCGACACGGGCGAGATCGAGGCGCGGCTGGCCCGGCTGAAGTCCCGGGCCGGCTGATCCGCCGTCGGGTCCCGCCCCTGGCCCTGGTCCCGCCTGTGGGTCCCGCTCCTGGTCAGGGCACGGTCTCTGTCACAGTCCGGTCACGGCGGGTCACGGCACGGTCAGAACATGCTCAGCAGATCGTCCACCGAGGGACCGGAACCCGGCGCGCCGCCACGCAGCGCCAGTTCGAACCAGACGGTCTTGCCGCGGTGGGTGCGCCGGCTGCCCCAGCTCTGGCTGAGCATGGAGACGAGCTGGAGGCCCCTCCCGCCCTCGTCGGTCTCGCGGGCCCGGCGGCGGCGCGGCTGCATCAGCGCGTTGTCCCACACCTCGCAGACCAGGGTGCGGTCGAGCAGCAGCCGCAGTCTGATGTCGCCGTAGCCGTGCCGGAGGGCGTTGGTGACCAGCTCGCTGACGAGCAGTTCCGTGGTGTCCACCAGCCCTTCGAGGCCCCAGGCCAGCAGTTGGTCACGGGCCAGTTCACGGGCCCGGGCGACCGAGGTGGGCTGCGGCTCCAGCGTCCAGTCGCCGACCTTCTCGGCGGACAGGCCGTCGATCCGGGCCATCAGCAGGGCGATGTCGTCCTCGCCGTGCGCGGTGTCCAGGGTGGCGAGCACGTGGTCGCAGACGTCCTCAAGCGGCCGGGCGGGGCCGGCCAGCGAGTCGCGGAAGGCGTCGAGGCCCTCGTCGAGCGGGAGGCTGCGGGACTCCACCAGGCCGTCGGTGTACAGGGCCAGCAGCGCCCCGTCGGTCAGCTCGACCTCGATCTCCTCGAACGGCTCGCCGCCGACACCGAGCGGTACGCCTCTGGGCACTTCGAGCAGCAGCGGGGTCTCGCCCGGCTCGACCACGACCGGCGGGAGATGCCCGGCGTTGGCGATGGTGCAGCGCCGGGTCACCGCGTCGTAGACCACGTAGATACAGGTGGCCAGATAGACCTCCGCGAGGTCGGCGTCGCCGCGCTCCTTGGCCCGGCGGGTGCCGCCGCGGGCCGGGGCGCCGAGCCCGCTGACCACCTCGTCCAACGCGCCGAGCACCTCGGCGGGTTCGAGGTCGAGCATGGCCAGGGTGCGGACGGCGGTGCGCAGTTCGCCCATCGCGACGGCCGCCCGCAGGCCGCGGCCCATCACGTCGCCGACCACCAGCGCCGTACGGTGGCCGGGTAGTTCGATGACGTCGAACCAGTCGCCGCCCACCTCGGTCTCCATGCTGCCGGGCAGATAGCGGCAGGCGATGTCGAGCCCGGCCGCCTCCGGGTCGTCGGGCGGCAGCAGACTGCGCTGGAGGATCAGCGCGCGCTCGTGCTCCCGGCGGTACAGGCGCGCGTTGTCGGTGAAGATGGCGGCGCGGGCGGCGAGTTCCTCGGCCAGCATCCGGTCCCGCTCGGTGAACCGCTCGCTGCCCTTGGCCCGGGAGAACTGCACCAGGCCGAGTACGGTGTCGCGGGCCACCATCGGCACCACGAGGGTCGACTGCACCAGCGAGTTGCCCTGCCCGTGGTCGCCGTCGAGCATCTGCGGCTGGGCGGTGCGCAGCGCGCGGGCGCTGGCCGAGCCGAACCGGTAGCGGTGCACCGCGCCCACCGAGACCGGTCCCTCCGAGGGGTCGACGTCGTCGTCGCCGGGCATCGCCACCGGCGCGTCGGAGACGGAGCTGGCGAAGGCGACCCGGCGCAGCTCGCCGCTCCCGTCGGTGGTGCCCGGCAGGTCCTCCACGCCGGAGAGCAGCGCCTGGTAGAGGTCGACCGAGGCCAGGTCGCAGAAGTGCGGGACCGCCACACCGAGCAGTTCGCGTGCAGTGGTCTCCAGGTCGAGCGAGGTGCCGATCCGTGCGCCGGCCTCGTTGAGCAGGGCCAGGTTGCGCCGGGCGTGCGCGGCCTCGCGTTCGGCGCGCTGCCGTCCGGTGACGTCCATCGCCAGGCCCGCCACACCGATCGGCCGCCCGGAGCCGCTGTGCAGCCGGTAGAGCGACATGGACCAGCGGCGGCGGCCGGGGTCGCCCGGCACCGTGCCGACGAGGGGCATGTCGAGCACCGGGTCGCCGGTCTCCAGCACCTGGCGCAGCGCCGCGGAGAGCCGGTCGGACTCCACCCGGGAGAGGAAGTCGTGCGGGCCGCGGCCGCGGTGCTCCTCGGAGGCCCGGCCGAAGACGGCGGCGAAGCGCTGGTTGACCCGGATCAGCCGCAGTTCGGTGTCGAAGAGCACGAAGCCCATCGGGGACTGCCCGAAGATGGCCTGCGACGCGGCGAGGTCGGTCTCGATCTGCCGGAGCGTCGCCACGTCCACCGCGATGCACAGCGCGCCCTGGCCCGAGGGCATCACATAGACCTCGGCGAGGCCCTCACCGCCGTTGGCGTCCTTGTACGGCACCAGGCCGTTCCACTCCCGGCCGTCGAGGATCTCGGTGAGCCGGTCGTGTGCGCGCCGCTGCACATCGGGCGGCGCGAAGGCGGTGACGGGGTCCCGGCCGAGCGCCTCGGCGGCGCTGACGCCGAAGAACTCCTCGGCGCGGTTGCTCCATTGTTCGATCCGGCCGTGCCGGTCGAGCGCGAAGGAGGCGACGCGGATGTAGTCGTAGAGGGAGCCGGGTGGGCTGGACTGCCAGATGCCGCCGCGCACCGCGGTCGCCGTGCGGTCGCCGCCGTCACTGCTGCCGGCCCTGTTGCCGCCGTCGGCGGAGCCGGCCGCGTCGGATGCGGCCGAGGCAGCCGATGCTTCACTGTGGGGCGGAACCGCCCCTGCTGGCCTGTCGCTCACTCGCCCGACCCCTCCAGCTCAGCACACATGGACCGGTTGGAGCTGAGTATTCAGCATGACGACCGTCCAGCACACGGTCTTGTCGATCACAGCATCATCTCGGCTCAAGGGGTACGGGGAAGAGCCCCGGGACTCCAATGTCACCCCTTTCCCTCCTGTTTCGAACCTGCCTCTTCGGCATACCCGGCCCAGTCCCGTCGAACCATGCGTTCCGCCGGTGCCGCCCGGGCGTCCCGGGGTCACGGCAGGGCCAGTTCGAACCAGACGGTCTTGCCGAGCGGGCCGTGCCTGGTCCCCCATCGACGGGACGCCACGGCCACCAGTTGAAGGCCGCGGCCGCCCTCGTCGTCGATGGCGGCCACCCGTTCGCGCGGCGGGTCCGGCAGCGGGTCGGAGACCTCCACGAGCAGCGAGGACCCCCGGACGACCCGGACCCCGATGGGACCGTGGGCGTACCGAAGTGAATTGGTGACCAGCTCGCTGACGAGCAGCACCGTGACATCCGAGAGCTGGGCGAGGCCCCACTGGGTCAGGATGTCACGGACCCGGCGCCGCGCCAGTCGCACCGCCCCGGCCTCGGCGGGAAAGGTCCAGAAGGCGGTGGAGCCCTCCGGCAGGCCGCCGAGCCTGGCCATCAGCAGCGCCACGTCGTCCGGCTCCCGGCCCGGCTCCATGGTGGCCAGCAGTTCGTCACAGGCCGCTTCGAGCGAGGCCATCGGGCGGCACAGCCGCCGGCGCAGGTTCTCCAGGCCGACACTGATGTCCTGGCCGCGGGCCTCCACCAGCCCGTCGGTGTAGAGCACCAGGACGCTCCCGTCCGGCACCTCAAGCTCGGTGGTCTCGAAGCTGAACCCGCCGATGCCCAGCGGCACTCCGGGCGGCAGGTCGAGCAGCTCCGCCTGGTAGCCGCCGGCGCCGGCGCTGTCGGCCGGCCGGACCAGGACCGGCGGCAGGTGCCCGGCCTGGGTGATGGTGCAGCGCCGGGTCGAGGGGTCGTAGACGGCGTAGACGGCGGTGGCCATCCACCCCTCCTCCTGGCTCTGGGCCAGGTCGTCGCCGAGGTCGTTGACCCGGCGCAGCAGTTCGGCGGGCGGCAGGTCGAGGCCGGCCAGGGTGCGTACCGCCGTCCGGAGCCGGCCCATCGTGGCGGCGGCCCGCATGCCGTGGCCCATCACATCGCCGACCACCAGGGCGATCCGGCCGCCCGCCAGCGGGATCACGTCGAACCAGTCGCCGCCGATCTCGGCGCCGCTGCTGGCCGGCAGATAGCGGAAGGCGATGGCCACGCCGGGCGGCTCCGGCAGCAGTTGCGGCAGCAGGCTCCGCTGGAGCATGAGCGCGCCCTCGCGCTCGCGGACGTAGAGCCGGGCGTTGTCCAGCGCGGTGCCGGCCCGGCCGACCAGTTCCATCCCGAGGGTCAGGTCGTCGCTGTCGAAGGGCTCGCGGTCCTTGCCGCGGGCCACCACCAGCAGGCCGAGCACCACCCCGCGGGCCCGCAGCGGCAGCACCATCACCGAGGCGATGCCCAGTTCGAGCGCGGCCCGCATCCTGGGGTCGCCGGGATACGTGGTGGCGACGAGCTGCTCCTTGGAGTCGATCACCCGGGGGCGGCCCGAGGTGAGCACCTCCGCGAAGAGCGAGTTCTCCCCGAAGCCGACGAGTGAGCCGGGCTGGAGCATCTGGTCCACCGCCGACTCCCAGCGGACGGCGCCGGCGCCCACCAGCCGCATCGAGGTGTCGACGCTGTAGGAGGCGGTGGGCAGTTCGCCGCCCTCCGCGGCCCCCGCGTGCAGGATCACCCCGGAGAAGTCGCAGAAGGCGGGGACGACCGCCTGCGCGAGGCCGTCGGCGGCCCGCCGCACGTCCAGCTCGTCGCCGATCCGGGAGCCCGCGTCGTCCAGCAGCGCCAGCCGGCTGCGGGCGTGCTCGGCCTTGGCGGCGGCGACCACCCGCTGGGTCACGTCCATCACGATGGCGCTGACCCCGAGCACGTTTCCCAGCCGGTCGACCAGCCGGTGGTACGACAGTGACCGGTACCCCCCGCCGCCCGGGGCGCGCACCACCCGGTCGACGACCGGGTGACCGGTGGCCAGCACGTTGCGCTGGAGCTTCATCAGCGCGCTGCCGAAGTCGGGGTCCAGGACATCGACGACGGTACGGCCGATGTGGTCGGCGACGGGCAGCCCGTTGAGTTCGGCGAGGGATTCGTTGATCCTGGTGTAGCGCAGCTTGTCGTCGAAGATGGCCACGCCGAGCGGGGAACTCTCCAAGAGGGCGTCGAGCGCGGCGAGATCGTGCTCCAGGGTGCGCAGCCGGCTGGTCTCCACGATGGAGGCCAGCACGAAGGGGCGGCCGTCGCCGTCGACCAGCAGGCTGGCCCGCGCCTCCACCTGGACGCCGTGCCCGTCCCGGTGCCGCAGCGTCAGGATGCCGTCCCATCGGCCGCTGCGCAGCAGCTCCACCAGGATCTGCTCGCTCTGCTCGGGGCGGGCCTCGTCGGGGGCGGCCTTGTCGGTGGGGCCGAAGAGGCCGCCGACCCGGCGGCCCACGATGTGCTCCCCCGCCCACCCCAGGACCTCTTCGGCCAGCGGGCTCCACAACAGGACGCGGCCGGTGGTGTCGAGCATGACGACGGCGACCCGGAGCATGTCCAGGAGTGCTTCGGCCTGCGGCTCCCCCTCCGCTCCGTCGGTCATCCCATTCCACCCCCGCACCGGGTCCGCGCCGGACCCAGGCCGGCTCCACAAGAGAGATCTCATTCCCTATTACCCGATATTGCCCCGATCCCCGCCGATCCGCCCATACGGGGCACCCACGCGAACCCGCACGGTCCGGAGCGCGGGGGAAGGGGTGCCCGACCCGCCCGCGCGGGGCAGCCACGCGCCGCCGCGCGGACGGGCGGGCCGGACGTGGGTCGGGGCGCGGGGGAAGGAGGGCACGATCTGCCCGCGCGGGTACCCGCGCGCGGACGGGCGGGCGCGGACGCCGTCCGGGGGGTCGAAGGGGGATGGGCCGCTGCGGGGGGATGCGGGTACGCGGGGAGTCAGAGGTGGGTGGTGGTCCAGGTGACGGCGGGGCGGTCGGGGGGGAGCCAGTCGAGGGTGAGCGCCTCGTGTGCGGTCACCCAGCGGAGCTGATCGTGGTCCTGGAGGGCCCGCGGCTCGCCCCGCACCAGGGCGGCGACCCAGACGTGCAGCACATGGCCCGAGGGCAGCGCCCACTCCCCCGGCACCCGCTCGACCGGGCGGACGACGACCCCCAGCTCCTCCTGGAACTCCCGCACCAGCGCCTCCGGCGCGGACTCACCCGGCTCCACCTTCCCGCCGGGCAGCTCCCACCGGCCCGCGAGTTCGGCCGGCGCGGTCCGCCGGGCCGCCAGCAGCCGCCCCTCGCGCAGCAGCGCCCCGCCGACGACGATCGGCCGGCTCACGCCGACGCGGTCCTGGGCGCGGGCACCCGCTCTATCAAGTAGACCCGGCCGGCCCCGCCGCGGCCACCACCGAGTGTGTCGGCGACCCGCTCGGCCTCGGCCCGGGTCGCGTACCGCCCCACCCGGTAACGGTTCGCCCCGCCGTCCTGCCGTATCAGCACCCAGATCAGTTCGGACGTCACGACGAAATCCCCTCAAGCGCGGTCAGATGCGCCACGTTCTCCCGGTCCTCCGTCTGCTGGCTCGGCGCGCCGTTGAACCAGGCGTCGAGGATCTCACCCAGCACCGGCCCGGACAACGTGCGCAGGCTCAGCGCCAGCGCGTTCGCGTCGTTCCACCTGCGCGCCCCACCGGCGGTGTACGCGTCGGCGCACAGCGCCGCCCGCACGCCCGGGATCTTGTTCGCCGCGATGGACGCGCCCGTTCCGGTCCAGCAGCACACCACCGCCTGGTCGGCCGCCCCTTCGGCGACCGCCCTGGCCGCGGCCTCCGCGCTCCAGGCCCAGTCCGTGTGATCGCCCGGGCGCAGCGCCCCGTAAGCCAGCACAGTGTGCCCGCGGCGCCTGAGTTCGTCGACGGCGTGTCGGGCCATGGGTTCATCCATGTCCGAGGAAACGGCGATGCGCATATGCCCGACCCTACGCCCGAGGTTTACGGCGCGGGCACGCATTGCCCCGATAATGGCGAACGACGTACCGATCCGGCCATCTGTTCGACCGAATGCCGATCGTCCGTCAGTACGTTCTGATATAAGGCGCGTTAGCGCACCGGAAGGTGGTAAACGGCCCGATAGCGTTCGGCCGGGATCACCACGTCCGCGGTCTCCACCGGCCGCCCGGAGGCGTAATAGGTGCGCCGGATCTCCATCACGATGTGCCCGGGCACCCCGCCGAGCGCCGCGGTCTCCTCGGCGAGTCCGGGCCGCGCGGCGACCTCCTCGGCCATGTGGTCGACCAGGACGTCGATCGCCGCCATCCGGGACACCACGCCCTGTCCGCCCACCGGCCCCTCCTCGGGCAGCAGGACGGGGGTACGGGCGGTGAGCGCCAGCGGCTCCCAGGAGGTGGAGAGCATCGCCGGTTCGCCGCCGGACCGCAGCAGATAGCGCGTGCGCATCACCCGGTCGCCGGGCGCGATGCCGAGCCGCTCGGCGATGTGGACCGGCGCGGTGTCCTGCACACTGCGCGACTCCCACGTGCCCTCGCTCGCCTCGTCGGCCTGCTCCTGCCGGAAGAGGGTGGGGGTGCCGGCCGGCCGGTACCCGCTGCGGATGATCCGCCGGGGCCTCGGGCGCTCGCGGACATACGTACCCGAGCCGGAGCGGCCCTCCACGAAGCCCTCGGCCATCAGCACTTTGCGTGCTTCCAGGGCGACGGTGTCCGAGACGCCGTACTCGGTGCGGATACGGGCCTGTGACGGCAGCCGGGCATGCGGCGGCAGCGTTCCGTCCAGAATCTTCCGCCGCAGGTCTCCCGCCACACGAAGGTAGGCGGGCTGCTCACCGAAGGCCACGTGCCCCTCCCAGGGGTTGACTGTCCGCGACAGCTTGACAACCCTCGGTACTCGACCGCAAGCCTTGCCCCGAGCTTCACCCTCGGAAGTGGGAGGTGGCAGCCCCGTTCGCACCGATGGCGTCACCCGTTCGAGTGACGCCATCCGTGGCCTCGGCTCAGCGCGGGGGCACGCGCGCCGGCCGGCCGGCCCGTTCCCGGCGACAGCGGACTCCCCCTCGGCTCCCCGCCGGCCCCCGGCCGGCCGTCAGCGGTGAGCCGGCCGCTCAGACGCCGAAGCCGCCCCCGTCCCCCGCGTTCCGCGCCGAACCGGTGACCTTGCCGGAGCGGCTGCCGAAGAAGCAGGTCACATCGCGGTCGCCGCGGTTCCACCCGTCCTCGGGCGGCATGTAGTAGTAGATCTCCAGGCCCTTGGCGAGCGGTGTGCCGTCGAGGTACTCGTCGGCGAAGTCGTTGCACTGGGCGCCGGCCTCGTCGGAGATCGTGTCCACGCCCGGGTAGCCGCCGTCCGGCGTGGCGTCGACCGCGAAGACCTTGTACGCCTCCGCGTCGTGCTTGTGGTCGCAGGGCACCACGTCCACCGTGGTGGACCGGGCGCCCCGCCCGTCGTAGTCGGAGAGCGAGGTGTTGACGGTGTTGAAGCACTGCCCGGCGACAAGGTCCGCCACCCGCGTGTTGCCCTCGTCGAACGCGCCGGCCGCGCCGAGGGCGACGAGCGCGGCGATCAGCAGGGTCGTGACGCTGGAGATGACGATGGCCGCGACCGCCATCGCCTTGCCCCGGTCGCCGCGGCGGTTGACCTGCCGCAGCGCGAAGACGCCGAGGACGAGGCCGAGCAGCGGAATGCAGATCACCAGCGCGGTCACCAGCGCGGCGATGGCCAGACCGTTGGTGGGCCGCTCGGCGTACCAGCCCGCCTGCGGCGGGTAGCCGTACGCCGGCGGCCCGTACGGCGGGCCGGGATACGGGCCCGGCTGCTGACCGGGAAAGGGCCCGGGCTGCGGGCCGGAATACTGACCGGGATAAGGCCCGCCCGGATAACCCGGGTAGGGCTGCCCGGCGTAAGGCTGGCCGGGATAAGGCGGTGAGCCGTAGGACGGCCCGCCGGCGTACGGCGGCGGTGTGCCGTAGCCGCCCTGCGGATACGTGGGCAGGCCGCCGTACGGCGAACCCGGCTCGTGCGGCGCGGGGGACGGCGGGGGTTCCGGGGGCGACGGGGGCCCGGCGGGGGGCGGCGTGCCGTCGGGGGACGGCGTGGCGTCAGAGGACGGAGGCGGGGGCGGAGGTATGTCCACCAGGGGAGTTTACGGGCTGTTCGAACAAGGGAAGGCCCCTGTCGGGGCCTCACCGGCCCCCGGCAGCCGGGCGGTTCGGACCGGCCCCGCGCGGCCACCTCCGGCATGGACCCGGTATGAACCCGGTATGAATTCGGGTACGCACCGGTGGCCGGTTTTCCCGTTTCGCTTGACCCACATTGGTCCAGACCAATACTTTCCCGGCATGCGTCGAAGACTCCTCGGCCGTTTGGCCGCCACTGCCGCCACGCTCTCGGTGGTCGCTGTCCTCCCCGCCCTCACCGGCGGCAGTTCCGCGCAAGCCCACGACGGCCACGGATCCGGGCACGCCACCCCGGCCCACGCCGACTCGTCCTACAAGAACGTCGGTTACTTCACCCAGTGGGGCATCTACGCCCGCAACTACCAGGTGAAGAACGTCGAGACCTCCGGCACCGCCGCCAAACTCACCCATCTCAACTACGCGTTCGCCAACATCGGCGCCGACGGCAAGTGCTTCGAGGCCAATGTCGCGGGCGAGGGTGACGCCTGGGCCGACTACCAGCACCCGGTGGACGCGGCGACCTCGGTGGACGGCACCGCGGACACCGCGGCGCAGCCCCTGGCCGGCAACTTCAACCAGCTTCGCGAACTCAAGGCGAAGAACCCCAAGTTGAAGGTGCTGATCTCGATCGGCGGCTGGGGCTGGTCCACCCACTTCTCCGACGCGGCGCTGACGCCAGCCTCCCGCACGGCACTTGTCGCCTCCTGCCTCGACATCTTCGTCAAGGGCAATCTGCCGCTGCTCGACGGCAAGGGCGGCCCGGGCTCGGCGGCCGGCCTCTTCGACGGCGTCGACATCGACTGGGAGTGGCCCGGCTCCTCCGGTGACGTGGACACCGTCTACCGGCCCGAGGACAAGCGGAACTTCACCGCGCTGGCGGCCGAGTTCCGCAAGCAGCTCGACACGTACGGCCGCACGACGCACAAGCACTACGACCTGAGCGCCTTCCTGCCCGCCGCGCCGGCCAAGATCGACGCGGGCTTCGAGGTCAAGAAGATCTTCAGGTACCTCGACTTCGGCACCGTGCAGGGCTACGACTTCCACGGCCCCTACGAGGCCACCACCAACCAGCAGTCCGCGCTGAAGGCCCCGCGCGACACCCCGGTGGCGAACGACTTCAGCGACACCCAGGCGGTCGGCGACTGGCTGCGCCGCGGCGCCCCGGCCCGCCAACTCGTGCTCGGCGTACCGTTCTACGGCCAGGGCTGGACCGGCGTCCCGGACGGCGGCAAGGCCGGCCTCTTCCAGACCTCCACCGGTCCCGCGCCCGCCACCTGGCAGGCCGGCAACGAGGACTACCACGCGCTCAAGGCCCTTGCCCAGTCGGGCACGTACGCCCTCCACCGGGACACCAGGGACGGCTTCGCCTGGCTCTACGACGGCACCAACTTCTGGACCTACGACGACCCGCAGGTCATCGCCCAGAAGACGGCCTACATCCGGCAGCAGCACCTCGGCGGCGCGATGGCCTGGTCTCTGGACGGCGACACGTCCGACGGTGAGCTGATCACCGCCATCGACAGCGGCCTCAACCCGCACCACCAAGGGCATCACTGACGGACCGTCAGCCCCTGGCCGCGGGCCGGCTCCCCCCACCCTGCCGGGGGGAGCCGGCCCGTCCTCACGCGTCGAAGCGGGTGGCGCGGGCGCGGGATTCCCAGGGGGTGATGTCGGCGCGCACCTCGTCGAGATGGCCGAGGACCGCGCTCACCCCGTCGTCGCCGAGCGGGAGACGCAGCGGGGTGTGCTCGGCTTCCAGGGCGTCGATGATGAGGGCGGCGGCCTTGGCCGGGTCGCCGGGCTGGGTGCCGTCGCCGGCCGCGACCATGGTCCGGGTGGGGCCCACCGTCGCCTCGTAGTCGGGGAGTTGCGCGCTGACGCCGCCGTTGCCCATCAACGAGGTCCGGAAAGCGCCGGGTTCCACGATCAGCGTCTTGATGCCGAGCGGCCGCACCTCGTCGGCGAGCGCCTCCGTCATCCCCTCCAGGGCGAACTTCGTCGCGCTGTACGCCGAGAAGCCGGCGAAGGACATCTGCCCGCCCATGCTGCTGAGCTGCACGATCGCGCCCGAGCGGCGGGCCCGCATCCCCGGCAGCACCGCCCGGACCAGCGCGGCAGGACCGAACACGTGCACCTCGAAGAGGCCGCGCAGCTCGGCGTCGGTGGTCTCCTCGAAGGCGCCCACATGGGTCCGGCCCGCGCTGTTGACCAGTACGTCGATCCGGCCGTGCCGTGCGGTCACATCCGCCACCGCCGCGTCGATCGCGGCCGGATCGGTGACGTCGAGCGGCAGCGGCTCCACCTGGTCGGGGTGCGCGGCCACCAGGTCGTCCAGCGCCTTCGCCCGGCGGGCGGCGGCCACCACCACGTCACCGGCCGCCACCGCCGCTTCGGTGATCGCCCGGCCGAAGCCGCTGCTCGCGCCGGTGATCAGCCAGACCCTGCTCATCCGTTCACCCTCTTCATCTGTCGTCAGTCGTCGTCAGCCGTCGGCAGCCACGTCTCTTTTCCCGGCCCGAGTCGCCTCACTGTGCCCGGCGGCACCCTTGCCGGTCCAAGATCCGTCGTGATAGCCGACGGACATGGATGTTCACGGGCGGGACCTGCGCTACTTCGTCGCGGTGGCCGAGGAGTTGCACTTCACCCGGGCCGCCGAACGCCTCTACGTCTCCCAGCCCGCGCTCAGCAAACAGGTGCGCGCGCTGGAACGGCAGCTCGGCGCGCTCCTGTTCGTCAGGGACCGGCAGGGCGTCGCGCTCACCCCGGCCGGCGCGGCCCTGCTGCCGTACGCCCGGCAGGTGCTGGAGACCTGGGACGAGGCATGGGCGGTGGTGGAGGGGGCGAAGTCCGCCGAGCGGAGCACCCTGGTGATCGGGATGAGCACCAGCCCGGGGCGCGGCGGTCTGCTGCCCGCCATCCGCTCCCGCTTCGGCGCCCGCTGTCCGGGAGCCACGCTGCGGCTGCGGCAGGTCGGCTGGACCGATCCGACGGCCGGGCTCGCCGACGGGGCCAGCGATCTCGCCTTCGTCTGGCTGCCGTTGCCCGACGAGGAGCGCTACGACCATCTCGTCCTCGCCGAGGAGCCCCGCTTGGTGGCGTTTCCCGACTCGCATCCCCTCGCCGCCCGCGCCGGCGTCGACTTCGCCGAGTTGCTCGACGAACCGTTCCTGGCCCTGCCGCCCGACGCCGGCCCGCTGCGGGACTACTGGCTCGCCCTGGACGCCCGGGGTGGCCGGCCGGCCCGGATCGGCGGCGAGGTGGCCGGCACGGAGGAGACGTACGAGGCGCTGGTGGCGGGGCTCGGGGTCGTCCTCGTCGCGGCGGGCAACGCCCCGCTGATCACCCTCGGCGGGGTCACCACCCGCCCGGTCGTGGGGCTTTCGCCGAGCCGCTTCGCGCTGGCCTGGCCGCGCGCGTCCGCCCATCCGCTCGTCCCGGCTTACGTGGCCGCGTGCCGGGAGGCCACCCGGGGCCGGCGGGGGTGAGCGCGGCCGGCGGGGGTGAGCGGGGCCGGGGTGAGAGGTGACGTCATGCGGTGTGCTCCTGACGGACGAGGCGGGTGGCGCCGCCCGGGCGATGGAGGCAGGAGCACCTCTCGCCCACCGGCCGGCGCCCCCCACCCCGCCCGCCCGACCCCCGCACCTGCGTGTCGGGGGTCGTCACCGGGAAACGGCTCACGGTGTCCCAACGCGGTCGGCGGGCCGGGAGGTTGCCCGTCGGCCGCGCGGGGATCAGGACCGGGAGCCGCGCCCCGGGAGCCGGGGGCCGGTCAGAGCGAGGCGTTCTCCCAGACCGGCAGCCATACGTCGTTGGGCAGGCCGCCGACCGTACAGGTGTACTGGATCAGCGGGTTGCCCTTGCCGACGCCGCCCTTGACGTTGAGGCACTTGTGGCTGGACCTGACGATGATCTGGTAGCCGATGCCCTTGGGGACGAACTTCCACTCCTCGTTGCTTTCGGTGCCACAGGTGTACTGGATCACCTGGGTGCCGTTGGCGTTTCCACCCCCCTGGACATTGAGGCACTTGCCGCTCTCCACCGACCTCAGCCGGAAGTAGCCGCCCGAGACGGGCTCCGGCTCCCACCGCTCGTTGTCCGTGTGGGAGAGCGGCCACTGGATGACATGGGCGAGGTTCTCCGTCGAACCGCCGGCGACGTTGGCGACCTGGCCCGGATGGCTCGCCAACCGCAGCGTCACGGTCCGCACGCGGGCGGCCGCGTCCGCGGCGGGCGCCGCGCCGAGCGCCCCGAACACCAGCCCGGCGCCGATCACCGCCGCACCCAGACCCCGGACGGGGCCGCCGCGGCGGCCCGGGCGCTTCATGCCGTTCCTACGTGTCGTAGTCGTTGCCACAAATCCTCCATACGGTGTGACATCGGGACAAGACGATCCGAGCATGCCCATCCCCACGCCTTCCGCACAACACATCGGCCCCACCCTCCACTCCAAGGAGTGATCGCGGCGGTAATGTCCGTCGGGAGTGACGCGGCATGCGCGGCCTGGCCTGGCCCGCGACCGGCAGCCCATAGCGGGGAGCACCAGTGAACACACCATCGAATACTGTGATCCGCCCGCGGTTCAGGACCATTGACGGATTGTCGGTCCGCTTCGCCGAAACGGAGAGCGAGGGTTCGGAAGATTCGGAGCGTGCGGACGCGATTCTGCTGAGCCCCTGGCCGGAAAGCGTGCTGGCTTTCGAACAGATCTGGCCCGAACTCTCCCGTCACGCGCGACTGCTGGCCGTCGACCCGCCCGGTTTCGGACAGTCGGAGCGCCGCGATTCGCTGATGAATCCCCGGGCGATGGGCGACTTCATCGTGCGCCTCGCCGATGAGTTCGGACTGGAGAACCCGCACCTCGTCGGCCCCGACATCGGCACCTCCTCCTGCCTCTTCGCCGCGGCCGCGCAACCCGGCCGTTTCCGTAGCCTGGTCATCGGCAGCGGCGGCGCCGCGGTGCCGGTCCAGGTGACGGGGGTGCTGCGGGAGTGGGTGGAGGCGCCGGACCTGGCGCCGTACGAGCGGATCGACGGCCGCGAGATCGTCACCGCCGCGCTGAGCACCATCGAGGGATACACCCCGTCCGCCGAAATCCGCGAGGACTACCTCACCTCGTACGCCGGTGACCGCTTCGTGGCGACCATGCCGTATGCCCGCGCCTATCCGGAACAGTTGCCGATCCTGAGCGAACTGCTGCCGGACATCCAGACCCCCGTCCGTATCGTCCAAGGCGTGAACGACCAGGTCGTCCCGCCGGTCAACGCCGAATTCCTGGCCGCCCGGCTCCCCCGCGGCCGAGTCGACCTCATCGAGGACGCGGGCCATTTCTGCTGGGAGGAGAAACCCGCCGAATACGCCTCCCTCGTGATCACCTGGTGGAACGGCGGCCACCTCTCCGTATAGCCCCCGCCATAACCCCCGTCCGGGCCGGGCCGGCGCTGCATATCGCCGCCCCACCCACCGGCGTTATGACGACAATTAGCCCGTTGGAGTGAAGAGCGGCCTCGGTCGAGCCTCGATCCGGCGCGTGGACCGGATAGTGAACGGGTCCGGTCGGCGAGGAGACGGCGCCGCCGGATCCGCGGCGGGGGTAGGCGCCTTGGCGCTTTTGGTACCTGCCGCCGCGACCCGATCGCACGGGGACGGACCGAGAAAGGTGACAGCATCCATGCGCGCAGAAGCCACCAAGCGGGTCGCACTCGTTTTCTCTCTTTTCGACGCGGACGGCAACGGCGTCCTCCAGGCCGAGGACTTCGCACTCATGGCGGACCGCGTCGTCGAGGCGGCGCCCGCGGCGGACGAGTCGGCGCGGGACGCGATGCGCGCCGCCTTCCGGCAGTACTGGACCACCCTGCTCACCGAGCTCGACGCCGACCACGACGGCGAGATCAGCTTCGCGGAGTACACCGCGTGTGTGCTCTCCCCCGCGCGGTTCGACGCGACGATCGACGCCTTCGCCCAGGCGCTCGCCGCCCTCGGCGACCCGGACGGCGACGGACTCATCGAACGCCCGGCGTTCGTCGCGCTGATGACGGCGATCGGCTTCGAACACGGCAACATCGAGGCGCTCTTCGACGCTTTCGGTCCGTCGGACGAGGACCGGATCCAGGTGGCGACCTGGGCGGAGGGCATCAAGGAGTACTACGCGCCGGACAAGGCGGGGATCCCCGGCGACCACCTGGTCGCGGGCGCCACGGTCTGAGCCGCTGAGGCGGCGGGCGAACCTGGCGGACGGCGACTCAGGAGGGGGCGGCATGGCGGGCACCGCCGGGCCGAACAGCGGCGTCGGTGTCAACGACGGCGACGGCGACGGGATCGAGGAGGGCGTCGGCGTCGAGGAGGGCGTCGGGGCGACGGCCCTGATGGTCGCCGCGGCGCGGGCCATCGAGACGTACCGCCACGACGCACTGGCCCGGGACGTCTACGCGGAGCACTTCGTACGGGCGGCCCGGGTCTCCGCGGACTGGCCGGTGCGGCCCGGGGAGGTGCCCGGCGGTGAGGCCGATCCGCTGTGGGGCCGGCTGGGGCGTTACTTCGGGCTGCGCACGCGGGTCCTCGACGACTTCCTGCTGGACCGGGTCCGCGCCGGGACCCGGCAGGTGGTGCTGCTCGGGGCGGGCCTGGACACCCGGGCGTACCGGCTCGACTGGCCCGCCGACCTCGTGGTCTTCGAGATCGACCAGGAGGAGGTGCTCGCCTTCAAGCGCCGGGTGCTCGACGGTCTCGGCGCGGTCCCGACGGCCCGGCGGATCACGATCGCCGCCGATCTGCGGTTCGACTGGGCCGGGAAGCTGGCCGCCGCCGGCTTCGACCCGACCGCGCCGACCGCCTGGCTCGCCGAGGGCCTGCTGCTCTACCTCCCGCACGCCGCCGAGCGCGCCCTCATCACCACCGTCGACACCCTCAGCGCGGCGGGCAGCGCCCTCGCCTACGAGGTCAAGCTCGGCACCGAGTCCGCGGCCGTGCGCGACAGCCCGGTCTACACGGCCGCCCGCCACCGCATCGGCGTCGACCTGCTCGCCCTCTTCGACGCCGAGCCCCGCCCCGACTCCGCCGCCGCCCTCACCACCCACGGCTGGTCCACCACGTCCCACACCCCCTTCCACTTCACCCACCACCACGGCCGCGGCCCCTACCCCGACTCCCCGGACGCCCTGGCCGCCAACCGCTGGATCTTCGCTACCAACCCCACGGCGTGACGGTGACCTTTTGCCAGGGCGCCGGGATGGCTGGCACCCTCCGTCACATGACAAGGGAGCTGTCCGGAGAATCCGTCCACGATGTCCGCGCCCACCCGGCCGACATCACGGACCGAGCCGATCGCGACAACCTGCCCACAGCCTTGGACGAACGCGAGATCAACCGGATCATCGACCGCCGTATGTCCGATCCGGGCCCGGGCATCCCGATCGAGGAGATCATCCGGGAGACCCTGGCGCGCAACCGCACACCCCCGCCCCGAGCGTCCAGGAGGTGAACGCCCAGGGCCTCACATAACCCGGGACCGGTAGGAGGATCGGCGCCATGAGGACGCGCAGGAAATACACCATCACCCTGCCCGGGGAGCTTGCCGAGGCGGCATGCGCCTACGCCGGGCCCGGCGGCTTCTCCGCCTACGTCACCGAGTCCCTCGAACAGCGGTTGGCCATGGACAAGCTCCGCGAGATCGTCGCCGGCCAAGGGCCTCTCCCAGCCGTACCGCACTCGCCTGGTGGCCGCCGGCGAGGGCCGCTTGCGCAGGTCGGGGCGCCGGGGTCAGGGGAGGGTGGGGGTGGAGTGGGTGAGGGCGGTGAGGACGGGGCGGATCGGGGGGTGTTTTTCCGCGCCGCGCCGGACCGCGGCGAAGACGCGGCGGGTCGGGGCGTTGCCCACCACCGGGCGGACGACGGCGTTGCGGCGTTCCATGCCGCTCAGGGCCGAGCGGGGGACGAGGGCGACGCCCGCACCCGCGCCGGCCAGGGCGACGACGGCGCGGAAGTCGTCGGAGGAGTGGATCAGGCGCGGGGCGAAGCCGGCCATCTCGCAGGCGAGCAGGACCACGTCGTGGCACGGGTTGCCCGGGTAGGGGCCGATCCAGTCGCGGTCGGCGAGCTGGTCGAGGGAGATCCGCGGCTGGCCGCTCAGCGGATCCGCGGCGGACAGCACCGCGTCGAAGGGCTCGGCGTAGAGCGGCACCCGGGTGAGCCGGCGGTCGTCCTCGCGCGGGGCGCCGCGGTAGGCGACGGCCACCGCGAGGTCGGCGGCCCCGTCGAGCAGCATGGGCAGGCTCTCGTCGCCCTCGGCGTCCAGGATCCTGACCCGGATCCCCGGGTGGAGCGCCGCCAGGTGCCCGATGGCCGGCGCGACCACCTCGGCGATACCGGTGGCGAACGAGGCGATGGCGACCTCGCCGATCTCACCGTCGGCGTACGCGGCCAGTTCCGCCTCGGCCTGTTCGAGCTGGGCCACCACGGAGTGGGCGTGCTCCAGCAGGATCCGGCCGACGGCGGTGAGCTGGACGCCCCGGGTGCTGCGCGTCAGCAGGGTATGACCGGACTCACTCTCCAGGGAGGCGAGTTGCTGGGAGACGGCCGACGGCGACAGGTACAGAGCGGCCGCGGCCGCGGTCACCGTGTGGTGCTGCGCCACGGCACGCAGGACACGCAGCCGCCGAGGGTCGATCACGTGTCCATCCTCGCACGTCAGCGGGGCTAACCCCGAGGGCCCGGAACGCCGGGCCCGTGCCGGGCCGGGCCCCCCATCCGCCGTGCCGTCACCCCGCCGTACGTTCCCGGTCCCGCCCCGCCGGCCCCGCCCCCGCGACCGGCGGCCCTCAGCCCCGCAACGCCCGCCGCGCGTCCACGAACGCCTCGACCGCCCGGTCGACATCCCCCGCCGAGTGCGCCGCGGACAGCTGGACCCGGATCCTGGCCTGCCCCAGCGGCACCACCGGATACGAGAAGCCGATGACGTACACCCCTCGTTCAAGCAGCAGTTCGGCCATCCGGCCCGCCTCCGCCGCGTCGCCGATCATCACCGGGGCGATCGGGTGGTCACCGGGCAGTACGTCGAAGCCCGCCGCGGTCATCGCGCTCCGGAACCGCCGGGTGTTCGCGTCCAGCCGCTCGCGCAGTTCGGCCGCGCCCTCGATCAGGTCAAGCACGGTCAGGGAGGCGGCGGCGATGACCGGGGCCAGCGAGTTGGAGAAGAGGTACGGCCGCGAGCGCTGCCGCAGCAGGGCCACGATCTCCGCGCGCGCCGCCACGTACCCGCCGGAGGCACCGCCGAGCGCCTTGCCGAGAGTGCCGGTGACGATGTCGACCCGGTCGGACACGCCGTGCAGCTCGGGGGTGCCGCGGCCATTGGCGCCGATGAAGCCGACCGCGTGCGAGTCGTCGACCATGACCATCGCGTCGTACGCGTCTGCCAGGTCGCAGATGGCGGCCAGCGGGGCCACGTACCCGTCCATCGAGAAGACGCCGTCGGTGACGATGAGGCGGCGGCGGGCGTCCTGGCTGTCCTTGAGGCACTGTTCGAGCTCGGCCAGGTCGCGGTTGGCGTAGCGCAGCCGGCGGGCCTTCGACAGCCGGATGCCGTCGATGATGCTGGCGTGGTTGAGGGCGTCGGAGATCACCGCGTCCTCGGCGCCGAGCAGCGTCTCGAAGACACCGCCGTTGGCGTCGAAGCAGGAGGAGTAGAGGATGGTGTCCTCCTGGCCGAGGAACTCCGACAGGCGCCGTTCGAGCTCCTTGTGCACGTCCTGCGTGCCGCAGATGAAGCGGACGCTGGCCATTCCGTAGCCCCAGCGGTCCAGCGCGTCCTTGGCGGCGGAGACGACGGCCGGGTGGTCGGCGAGGCCGAGGTAGTTGTTGGCGCAGAAGTTCAGCACCTGGTCGGGGCTTCCGCCGGAGGTCACGGCGACCGAGGAGCTCTGCGGGGTGCCGATGACCCGCTCCGGCTTGAACAGGCCGGCCTCGCGGATCTCGTCCAGGGTGGCGCGGAGGTCGTCGCGGACGGACTGGTACACGGGGGGCTCCTTGGTGGGCGGTCGGGCGGGGCTGGGGCTGGGGCTGGGCGCGGGTCGGGCGGGGCGGTGGGCGAGGCGGGGCGGTGGGCCGGCCGCTCAGCCGGTCCAGTCGAGGATGATCTTGCCGCCGGTCGCGGTGGCCGCCTCGTCGAAGGCGCGGTCGAAGTCCCGGTACCCGTACCGGCCGGTGATCACCGGGCTGAGGTCGAGGCCCCGCTCCAGCAGCACACTCATCGCGTACCAGGTCTCGAACATCTCGCGGCCGTAGATCCCCTTGATGGTGAGCATCGAGGTGACGATCCGCGACCAGTCGACCGGGAACTCCTCGGCGGGCAGCCCCAGCATCGCGATCCGGCCGCCGTGCGTCATGTTGTCGACCATCGCGCGCATGGCCTCGGGGCGGCCGGACATCTCCAGGCCGACGTCGAAGCCCTCTTTCAGGCCGATGGCGGCCCCGGCCTCGGCGATGCTGACGCGCGAGACGTCCACGGCGAGGTCGGCGCCGGCCTTGCGGGCCAGTTCCAGGCGCGGCGCGCTGATGTCGGTGATCACGACGTTGCGCGCCCCGGCGTGCCGGGCGACGGCGCAGGCCATGATGCCGATCGGGCCCGCGCCGGTGATCAGTACGTCCTCGCCGACGAGCGGGAAGGAGAGCGCGGTGTGCACGGCGTTGCCGAACGGGTCGAAGATCGCGGCGATGTCCAGGTCGACCTCGGTGCGGTGCACCCAGACGTTCGAGGCGGGCAGGGTGACGTACTCGGCGAAGGCGCCGTCCCGGCCGACGCCGAGACCGATCGTGCTCCGGCACAGGTGGCGGCGGCCGGCCAGGCAGTTGCGGCAGGTCCCGCAGACCAGGTGGCCCTCGCCGCTGACGAGGTCGCCGACGGCGATGCCCGTCACGTCCCGGCCGGTCCCGGCGACCTCGCCGACGAATTCATGGCCGAGCACGAGCGGGGCGGAGACGGCCTGCCGGGCCCATCCGTCCCAGGCGCGGATGTGCAGGTCGGTGCCGCAGATGCCGGTGCGCAGGACTTTGATCAGCACGTCACCGGGCCCGGCCACCGGTTCCGGCACGTCGGCGAGCCACAGGCCGGGTGCGGCGTCTTTCTTGACCAGGGCCTTCACGGTGCGCTCCTGAGGAGGGGGATATAGCCGCGTCGCGCGCTACGCCCTCCAATGTGCCCATCCCCCGCCGCGAGGTCCATCGCGGTTTTCTTAACCACCCCAACAGCATCCCTGCACACCCGACCCCCGCCGCCCTCCGGCGAGGCCACCGGCGAGCGCGTCGACTGGCGCCGCTCACGAAGCCTCTTGGTCGGGAACTCGGATCGCTGGGGTTGTGCCATGACCGCACTGCCCGGTTGGATGCGCCCGCCGCGCGCGGAGGGGTGGTTCGCGGAGGACTTGGACCGCCTTCCCGAGGCGCCGCGGCACACCGAGCTGATCGACGGAGCGCTGGTCTTCGCGACGTGGCCGCGGAGGTGGGGGCACGGAGAGATCGTCACCCTGCTCACCGTCGCCCTCATGGAG
Source organism: Streptomyces sp. NBC_01190 (assembly GCF_045039895.1). NCBI lineage: Bacteria > Bacillati > Actinomycetota > Actinomycetes > Kitasatosporales > Streptomycetaceae > Streptomyces > Streptomyces sp. NBC_01190. The sequence goes on along the minus strand of NZ_CP108580.1, from coordinate 5,379,131 downwards.
CAGGCCCCGGCGGGTTTCAGGGTCGGCCGGGAAATGACGATTCGCCTCGACGCCCGAAATCGTCCGGAGCCGGACCTCGTGGTGACCACGGCCCCGTACGACCCCGATCGCACCTGGTTCGCTCCCGAAGACGTTCAGCTCGTCGGGGCAGGCGGTCGAGCGCGTCGCGGATGGCGACGCTGTTCCAGTGCTCTTCGATTGCGATGATCTTCATATTGCTGTCCCTGGAAGTCGAATCCCGCCCTCGTGCTCACCGCACCCGCTCCGGCAGCAGCCTCCATGAGCGGACTCCCGAACGAACAACTCGCCAACCTGACCGGAGCCACGGACGGCGAGGACACCGCGCCGCGAGCATCCCCGCCCCTTCATCGCCTCCGGTGCTGGTGGCGGTCCCGGTGCCGATCGACTCTCGGGATGCCGGTGCCGTGGGGGATGGCGGCCCAGTGCGGACCGCCGAGCCGGCGGAGCTAGCCTCGCTGTTTCGTTTGGGGTCGGCTGAGTTGGGCTGATGTCTCTTTTCGGTGGTCGGCGCCGTTTGTGGCTGGGTGGGCATGGTTTTGGCCCGACGCTGGGTCGGGTGCTCCGGGGGTCCTCGGGTCGTGGTGGTCAGGGCGGTGTCATCGTTCAGGTGGCTGGCCTGGGCAGGGCCGCAAGGCGGGTGAATGCCCTGGTCAGCTCGTGGCGCCAGGGCCAGGTGGAGGCGATCCGTAGGTGGAGACGTCGCCCGCCACGGGTGAGGCGGGCGGCTGCGTGCAGCAGGCGGTAGCGGAGTTTCTTCGGCTCGCACGCGGCCAGTTCGCCGTCCAGCAGGAGGGTCTGGGCCCAGGCGAGCAGGTCGATGGCGGTCAGGGCCAGCTCCAGCCACGCGGTGTTGATGGCGAAGTGGCGGGAGGGGAAGCGCCCGAAGCCGGTGGTCTTGCCGCAGCGGATGCGGTCCTCGACGCGGGCATGGCCGCGGTGGCGGACCTCCAGATACTGCAGGGAGCCTTCGCCGACGGGGGTGTCGGTGAGGAATGCCTGGTGGCGCATGCCGGCGTCGAGGTCGAACAGGGACAGCTGTGCGCCGGGGTGCGGGCGTTCGCGCCGGACGATGATCCGGGTGCCGTCGGGGTGTCCAGTCAGGTCGATCATGCCGGTCAGTTCGGCGACCCCGGCGCCTGTCCGCAGGGTGCCGTCCTGTTCGAGGGCGGGGTGCCAGAACCGGTCGGGCAGGGCCCGGATCGCCCGGCGGACCGGTTCGGTAACCGGGTATCCCACGGAGAAGGATGTGTGGATGCCCCGGTTCCGCAGGGCGCGCAGGTGGGTGAGGAAGGGTTTCGCGCCGCCTGCGCTGTCCGTGCGGACCAGGATCGGGGTGCCGTGGCGGTGGGTGTCGGGGACCTGGGCCAGGGCGTGGTCGAGGACGGTGATGTGGTCGCTGGCGGTGTTGGCGCCTGCGTTGCCCGGCCGCAGCAGTCCGGCCAGGGCCTCGCCGGTGTTGTCCAGGAAGCACAGCAGCGGGTGGTAGCCGAAGCCGCGTTTGTATGTGGGTGCCGCCTGTTCCGTGTCGGAGTGACAGGTGACCAGGGTGGCGTCGATGTCCAGGACCAGGCCCGGCAGGTCGCGTCCACCTGCGCGGGCCGCCGGTATGCCGGTCCTGGTCTCGGCGGCCTGGAGCCAGGCGACTTCGCGTGCGGCGGCCCTGGCCGAGCGCAGCCCGGCGAGTGCAGCCGGGTCGAGGCCGGCCAGCATCCGCCAGGCGGTCGGGGTGGAGGCGACCGGGCCGAACACGTCCGCCTGGTCGCGCAGCAGTGCCAGATCTGAGATGGCCTGGCCGCCGTCGGCGAGCATGACCGCCACATCTACTGCGATCCTGCCCGGGTCGTGCCCGGTGCCACGTGGCCGCAGCCGGCGCAGCGTGTCAGTGAATGCCGCTGTCAGGCCGGTGGCATCGGCAAGGTCGGCCAGCAGCCGGGACCCAGCGTGGCTGACCACCCCGCGGCCCTCGGCTGACACGATGAGCTGGGGGCGTGACCCGGTAGTGTGCACGCAGAAAGTGCCTTCTCGCTGTGGTGACGGAAGCCCTAGACAAGCCTCATCATCCCAGCTCAGAAGGCACTTTCGCGTTCCCGCTCAAGATCCGGACGCCACCGCAAACGAAACGCTGAGGCTAGGCCGTGTCTGACAAATCCCGCCTGCCCCGCGACGCCTGGCACGCACGCTCGCTGCGTTGTCGGAGTCGTCCGAGTAGGCCCACTACGAGGACGACCCTCCGCCTTGCGAGCGCACGCACCAGACGCCGCGGGCCCCGCCCTGCGGGCGGACGACGCTATTTGTCAGACACGGCCTAGCGGGGCTGCCATGCGCGGACGAGGTCCTCCGGGCCCCAGTGGGCGGTGAGCGGCAGATCATCGGTCACTCCGCAGCGGGAAACCGCGATCAGGGGGGTGTCCGGGGTGGTGCCGGGGACGGCGGGCATGGCGCGTACCAAGGCGTCGTAATCGTGACGCCCGAAGGGCTGGGTCTCCAGCCACTTGACCGACCCGACGAAGGAGACCTGCCGGGCCACCGGCTCGCGGTCCGCGCCGATGAGGTCGATCTCGGGGTTGTTCCGCCGGTTCCACCAACCGCCGACAGCCTCGGTCTCGGGCCACTCGTCATTGGGCATCAGCCGCAGCAGGGACTCGCGGATCAGCGGCTCGACCGCCCGCCCGCGCCAAGTGGTCCATGACCGCTCGATGCGTTCAAGCGCCACCTCGCCGCGGCCTCGCTCGATGAGCGGGATCGCGCGGGCCAGGAACGCCAGCCAGAACCGCAGATACGGGTCGGCGATCCGGTAGCGCTTGTTCTTGCTGTCCGGCGTGACCGAGAGCGGGAGATCAGCGGCCAGGACCCGCTTGGCCTGGAGCGCGGCCAGCAGCGGGGACAGCGTGCCGGACGGGAGCGCGCCGGCACCGCCGGCCTGGGCCGCGATCGCGCTAAAGGTGCGCTCGCCACTGCCGACCGCTTCCAGCACCGCCCGTGAGTGCGAGGCCTCGGGGAATTCGCCCAGCAGGGACAGCTCGCCGGCCACCAACAGGGGCGAGAGCGGATGGGTGACCGACGCCCGCAAGAAGTCTTTCCGCCCCATTCCCGGCCGCCACGACTGCACGATCTCGGGGAATCCGCCAGTGATCAACTGGGCGTCGACGGCCCCCGCCGCGTCGAGTCCGGTCATGGCCCGCACGTCGGCGAGGTTCAGGGGATGGACGGTCATTTTCGCCGCCCGGCCGAAGAACGGGCGTCCGTACGACTGCAGTGCCTCCATCACCGAGGTATCGCTGCCGACCAGCAGCAGAAGCACGGGTTTCGCTGACAGGTGACGGTCCCAGACCGTCTGGAGCGCCCCCTCGAATTCCTGATCCTGCTCGACCAGCCAAGGCACCTCGTCGATCACCGCGATGCTGGGTGAGTCATCGGGTACCGCGAGCGCCAGCGAACGCAGGGCCTGGTTCCAGTCCTGCGCCTGGAGGCCGGAGACCAGTTCCGCCCCTGGCAGCGGCGCATGGGTGAGCGTCGCGGCGAAGTCGGCCCGCTCCGTCACCGGGTTACGCCCCCGGGTGGCCTGGAACACCACATACGGCGCCGCCGAGCGGTCGCAGAATTCCTGAACCAGCCGCGACTTCCCCACGCGACGCCGCCCCGTCATGATCACCGCCCGCCCCCGAGTGGCCCCGCCGCCCTCTGCCACGATCCGGTACTGCTCAGCCAGCAGCTCAAGATCACCGGCCCGACCTCGGAACTCCATGAGCCGCTCCCCGGGAGGCTAAACGTAGATGCATTCTTACGTAGATTGCATCTTACGTTACCTCGCAATATCGGCCCCCGGAAAGACACAGGGCCCGGCTCAGAGGAGCCGGAGCCCGCCCCGCAGCCTGACCGGGCGACGGATTCGTCCGCGATGCACCCGGTCGCCACCCGGGACGCTCCGCCGCAGGTCAGAGGGCTTACACCTAAGCTCTCCTGCCTCATCGGCGTCTGATCCATGGGCCAACGAGCAAACGGCATACCAGAGTATGGTTGTTATATGGCTACCAAGAAGGTGACTATCACTCTCGACGAAGCCCTGGTCGAAGCCCTGGCCGGAGCCGCCGAGGAAGAAGGCATCCCACTCTCCCGCCTCGTTGCCGGAGCAGCCGAACGTGAGCTGCGCTTGCGGGCCGGCCGGGCCGTCATCCGGGAGTGGCAGGCGGAGCACGGCGCCTTCACACCGGAAGAGCTCGCCGCCGCCCGCGCGGACCTGGCCAACGCCGACGCCGAGTACCTCAGCGGCGCGGGAGCCTCGGCCGCGTGAATATCCCTTACCTGTACGACGCCGGTGTACTGATCGCCATCGACAACGACGACCGGCGCATGTGGGCGCGCCACAGTCTGGCGCTGGACGACGGCCGGGACATCCACATCCCATCCATCGTCGTCAGCCAGGCTTGGCGGGACTCCCGCCGCCAGGTAAGACTCGGCAAGTTTCTCGCCGGGTGCCACGTCGTACCCGTCGGCCTCGAAACCGCCAAGACCGCAGGCATCCTCTGTGGCAAGGCAGGCACCTCCGACATCGTCGACGCCACCGTCGTAACCATGGCAGCCGGACTCGGCGCCATCATCTGGACCTCGGACCCGAACGACATCCGCACCCTCATCGACGCCCAGGACCTCAAACCCGCCCCTGTCCTCCGCACCGTCTGATCATCGACAATCTCCGTTGGACGGTCCCCGCGGGTCCGGTTATCACGAGCGCGGAGCCGGGTGCGGCCGATTGATTGCGCACAACGTCAGTTGCCGCCGGCGTTTTACGGGTGTCCTGCGGAGGTCGGTCGGCCCCGCCGGAGAACTCCGTGACGCAGCGGCTAGGCCCGCGACGACGCTGCGCGGGTGAGGGACCGCCGGCTTGGGGCGCCTCAGGCAGTGGTCCCCTTGGCTGCGGACTCGTCGACGGTCTGCACGGCGGGCGGCTCCTGGATGTGCTTGAGACCGCCGAAGCCGGTGAAGTCCTGGGTGTTGCGCTGCTCCCCGTCGTCGGTGATCATCCGGAGCGGAAGCCCGTCCGCCCCCACCCACACGTCGACCCGCTGAGTGGCCGGAACCTTCCGCGACGCGACGATCCGGGGGTCTACCGGCTCCGTGCCACGGTAGTGGACCGCGGGTCGACCATCCACCGTCTCACGCCCGATCAGCGTCACCGGCCCGCTCGACGGCATCAGCGACAGGCGGTGCACCGGGCTGTGCTCCAGCGCCTCCGCCATCGCGTCCGCAGTGCCCTGGCCGAGTGTTGACAGGCTCAAGCGGATCCACGTCCTGCCCTTGTAGGGACCGGGCGGCATCGGGTCGATCCGCACATACTCCGACCCGTTCACCGTCCGCATCTCCGTACGGTCCTGGTGGTTCAGCCCCTGCATGCCGATCGCCGAGGGCGCCACCGTGTAATCGGTGCCCTCGCCCGCGCCGCCCCACGCGATGAGCCCGCTCATCGTGACCTTCGACGTGCTCCGCTGCTGCACCGTCACCACGTGGACCGAGTCCATGGCATCCGCCCGGTCGACCATCGCGACGACCGCCCTGCCCGCCGCGTCGCCGGCGGAGGCCCCAACGGAGCCGGAGGGCAGGGGGGTCCCGGCGGTCCCATGCACGGCCTTCGCGCCGGGCGCCGCGGCCCGCTGGTGCGAGGCATCGCATCCGGCGGCGCCGAGCATCAGCGTGAGAGCCAGCCCGGACACTGTCAACGTACGCACAGCCGCTTCCTCCGTTTCGCTGAACGGGAACTCTCAATAAACGGTCCGCCCCGCACACATCGGCGATCTGAATTCCTGCGGACCGCAGCGGACAGCAGCACGGCCTGACCCGCTTCGTCGCAGGTCAGGCGACCTTCCGCAGAGGCAACTACACGTTGAAGCGGAACTCGACCACGTCGCCGTCCTGCATGACGTAGTCCTTGCCCTCCATGCGGGCCTTGCCCTTGGCACGGGCTTCGGGGACGGAGCCGGTGGTGAGGAGGTCGGCGTAGGAGATGACCTCGGCCTTGATGAAGCCGCGCTGGAAGTCGGTGTGGATGACGCCGGCCGCCTCGGGGGCGGTGGCGCCGCGCTTGATGGTCCAGGCGCGGGATTCCTTGGGGCCGGCGGTGAGGTACGTCTGGAGGCCGAGGGTTTCGAAGCCGACCCGGGCGAGGGTGGCGAGGCCGGGTTCCTGCTGGCCGACGGACTGGAGGAGTTCGAGCGCCTCGTCGTCGTCGAGTTCGGCGAGGTCGGATTCGAGCTTGGCGTTGAGGAAGATCGCCTCGGCGGGGGCGACCAGGGCGCGCTGCTCATCCTTGAACGCCTCGTCGACCAGCTCGTCCTCGTCGACGTTGAAGACGTAGAGGAACGGCTTGGTGGTCAGCAGGTGGAGCTCGCGCAGGAGGAGGCCCTGTTCCGTGCTGCCGCTGATGCCGTGGGAGAAGAGGGTGTCGCCGGCCGCGAGGATGCTCTGGGCGGCTTCGGCGGCGGCCAGCACCGCCGCCTTCTCCTTCTGCAGCCGCGCTTCCTTGGTGAGGCGCGGGATCGCCTTCTCCACCGACTGGAGGTCGGCCAGGATCAGCTCGGTGTTGATGGTCTCGATGTCGTCCTTGGGCGAGACCTTGCCGTCGACATGGACCACGTTCTCGTCCTTGAAGGCCCGGATGACCTGGCAGATCGCGTCGGACTCACGGATGTTCGCCAGGAACTTGTTGCCGAGCCCCTCACCCTCCGACGCGCCGCGGACGATGCCGGCGATGTCCACGAAGTCGACGGTGGCGGGCAGCACCCGGGCCGAGCCGAAGATCTCCGCGAGCTTGTGCAGCCGGGGGTCGGGGACGCCCACCACGCCGACGTTGGGCTCGATGGTGGCGAACGGGTAGTTGGCCGCCAGGACGTCGTTCTTGGTCAGGGCGTTGAAGAGGGTCGACTTGCCGACGTTCGGCAGGCCGACGATTCCGATGCTGAGCGACACGTGGCGACTTCCCGTAGCGAGCGAAGAGGGTGCGAGACGGCCCCCAGTTTACGGGCCGCACCGCCCCGGCCCCGCCGCGCGTCCCGGCCCGGGCGCCGCACACCCGCCCAAGCCCACGCCACCGGCCCCGCCGCGCGTTCACGGCCGCCCCGCGCTGCGGCCGGCGCGGGCCCAGCCGGGCGACATCGCGTGTCCCGCGCTGCGGTCACCCATCCGCCACACTTACTGTGAGTAGGTGGATCAACACACTGCGCGCACACCGCCGCCCCCGCCACCACCCGGGCCCACCGGTGAGGTCCCGCCGGAGGCCTACCCGCCGCCGCGCCCGGCCCGCCCGCTCAGCGGGCTGCTGCGCCGGCTTAGGTCCGTCCGGCCGCCCCGGGCCCGGCTCACCGGCCTGGGCACCGGCCTGCTCACCACGGCGGTGACCGTGCTGGGCGGGGCCGTCGACGCGACGGTCTTCAACGGCCCCGGCCTCCTCTTCGGCCTGGTCTTCGTGCTGATCAGCGTGGTCGGCGCGGTCTACGTGCGCCCCTACGACCTGGTGGCCGCGCCGGTCGCCGCGCCGATCGCCTTCGCGGCCGGCATCCTGCTGACCTCGGACGGCGGCGGCGGCGGCCTGGTCGGGCATCTGCTGGGCGTCTTCACCGGTCTGGCGCTGCTGACCGGCTGGCTCTACACCGGCACCGTGCTGGCCGCGATGATCGTCGGGATCAGAGCTTTGCTGCGGCCATCGCGGCGCCGACGATCCCGGCGTTGTTCTGAAGCTCCGCGGGAACGATCTCGGCCTTGATTCCCTCGATCAGCGGTACGAACTTCTCGGCTTTGCGGCTGACCCCGCCGCCCAGCACGAAGAGGTCGGGCGAGAAGAGCATCTCCACGTGGGCGAGGTACTTCGTCAGCCGGTGCGCCCAGTGGTGCCAGCTCAGGTCCTCGTCCTCGCGCGCCTTCGCCGAGGCCTTCTTCTCCGCGTCGTGCCCGTGCAGCTCCAGGTGGCCGAGCTCGGTGTTGGGTACGAGGCGGCCGTCGACGAAGATGGCGCTGCCGATCCCGGTGCCGAGGGTGAGCAGGATGATGGTGCCGCCCCGCCCGCGTCCGGCGCCGAAGGTGATCTCGGCGACCCCGGCGGCGTCGGCGTCGTTGAGCACGACCACCGGCAGGCCGAGCTTCTCGCTGATCTTGGTGCGGGCGTCGAATCCCACCCAGCCCTGATCGACGTTGGCGGCGGTCCTGGTCACACCGTCCACCACCACCCCGGGGAAGGTCACACCGAGCGGGCCGGTGTGTCCGAAGTGCGTGACGACCTCCTGCACTCCCTCGATCACCGACTCGGGGGTGGAGGGTTGCGGGGTCAGGACCTTGAAGCGCTCCTCGGACAGATCCCCCTTGTCGAGGTCGACCGGAGCGCCCTTGATACCGGTACCGCCGATGTCCACACCGAACACGTTCATGGCCTCCACGTTAAGGGGCAGCGAAAAAGCTCACCTCTTGGTAGCTGCCCGGTCGGCGAGCTCGGCACGCAGATCCCGGCGGAGTTCCTTCGGCAGCGAGAACTGAATGGACTCCTCGGCGGACCGCAGCACCTCCACCTCGCCGAAACCGCGTGCGGCCAGCCACTCCAGCACACCCTCGACGAGGATCTCCGGCACGGACGCGCCTGATGTGACACCTACCGTACGGACGTCTTCCAGCCACGCATCGTCGCACTCCTCGGCGAAGTCCACCAGATAGGAGGCGGTGGCGCCGGCCTGGAGGGCGACCTCGACGAGCCGGATGGAGTTGGAGGAGTTGCGGGAGCCGACCACGATCACCAGGTCCGCCTCGGCCGCGATCTCCTTCACCGCGACCTGCCGGTTCTGGGTGGCGTAGCAGATGTCGTCGCTGGGCGGGGAGAGCAGGTTCGGGAAGCGGTTCTTCAGCGCGTCGACGGTCTCCATCGTCTCGTCCACCGAGAGCGTGGTCTGGGAGAGCCAGACCACCTTGGACTCGTCGCGGACGGTGACCTTGGCGGCGTCCGCGGGGCCGTCCACCAGGTGCATCCGCTCCGGGGCCTCGCCCATGGTGCCGACGACCTCCTCGTGGCCCTCGTGGCCGATGAGCAGGATGTCGTAGTCGGAGTCGGCGAAGCGGACGGCTTCCTTGTGGACCTTGGTGACCAGCGGGCAGGTCGCGTCGATGGAGGCGAGATTCCGCTCGGCGGCCTCGTCGTGGACGACCGGGGCGACGCCGTGCGCGGAGAAGATCACGATCGCGCCCTCGGGCACCTCCTCCGTCTCGTCGACGAAGACGGCGCCCTTCTTCTCCAGGGTCTGCACGACGTATTTGTTGTGCACGATCTGCTTGCGCACATAGACCGGGGCGCCGTACTGCTCGAGCGCCTTCTCGACGGTGATCACGGCACGGTCCACTCCCGCGCAGTACCCGCGGGGGGCGGCGAGGAGGACGCGGCGGGGAGCTTCGGTGGTCATGGCGTCCATCGTACGGGGCGGGTCCGACAGGCAGGCAGTCGTGTCGGTGGGGCGCACTAGGGTGCGGGTATGGCACTGAACACCTCGGCGGACGCGCCGATTCCGGTCGGCGAGGTGTCGCGGCTGATCGGGGCGTGGATCGACCGGCTCGGCGCGGTGTGGGTCGAGGGGCAGATCACCCAGCTCTCGCGGCGACCGGGGGCCGGGGTGGTGTTCTTGACGCTGCGCGACCCCTCGCACGACATCTCGATCGGGGTCACCTGCTTCCGCGGGGTTTTCGAGCAGGTGGCGGAGGTGGTCGGGGAGGGCGCGCGGGTCGTGGTGCACGCCAAGCCCGAGTGGTACGGGCCGCGGGGGCAGTTGTCGCTGCGGGCGGTCGAGATCCGCCCGGTGGGGATGGGCGAACTCCTGGCCCGGCTCGAACAGTTGAAGAAGACACTGGCCGCAGAGGGGCTCTTCGCGGCGGACCGCAAGCGGCCGCTGCCGTTCCTGCCGCAGCTCATCGGGCTGGTCACCGGCCGCGCGTCGGCCGCCGAGCGTGATGTGCGGGAGAACGCGCGGCTGCGCTGGCCGGCCGTCCGCTTCGAGGTGCGCAATGTGCCGGTGCAGGGCGCGACCGCCGTGCCGCGGGTGATCGAGGCGGTGCGGGCGCTGGACGCGCACCCCGAGGTCGATGTGATCATCGTGGCGCGGGGCGGCGGCAGCGTGGAGGATCTGCTGCCGTTCTCCGACGAGCGGCTGGTACGGGCGGTCGCCGAGTGCCGTACGCCGCTGGTGTCCGCGATCGGCCACGAGCCCGACACCCCGCTGCTCGATCTCGTCGCCGACCTGCGCGCGTCCACTCCGACGGACGCGGCGAAACGGGTGGTGCCGGACGTCCGCGAGGAGCTGGCCCGGGTGCAGTTGGTACGGGACCGGGCGCTGCGGGTGATCCGCGGCCTGCTGGACCGCGAGGAGCGCGGCCTCACCGCGGCGCTCAGCCGCCCGTCGATGGCGGCGCCGTACCGGATGGTGGACGACCGGGCGGCCGAGGTCGCGGACCGCGTCGACCGCGCCCGGCGCGGCCTGCGCCACGCGCTCGACCGGGCCGACGCCGACCTCTCCCACACCTTGGCCCGCGTGGTCGCCCTCTCCCCCGCGGCCACCCTCCGCCGGGGGTACGCCGTGCTGCAACGCGCCGACGGCACCGTGGTCCGCGACCCGTCGGAGGTGACCCCGGAAGAAGACCTCCGGGCCCGCGTCGCCGAGGGCACCTTCGGGGTCCGGGTCACCGAGCTCCCGCACCCCTGACCGGCGGCACCCGGGCATCCCGGCCACTCGGGGTGGGGTGTCGGAGGGACGCCCTAGGGTGGCGGCATGGCTGGAGATCAGGAGGGCCGGGCGACGCTCGGTTATGAGCAGGCGCGTGACGAGCTCGTCGATGTCGTGCGGCGGCTGGAGGCGGGGGGCGTGAGCTTGGAGGAGTCACTCGCGCTGTGGGAGCGGGGCGAGGAGCTGGCCAGGCTCTGCCGGCACTGGCTGGAGGGGGCCAGGGCGCGGCTCGACGCGGTGCTGGCGGCGGAGGAGCAGGAGGAGCTGGCGGCCGGCGAGGCGGAGCAGCGCACGGTGGACCGCGAGGAGGCGGCGCGGGGCGAGCGGGGGAAGTGACCGGGCGGGAGGGCCGGAGGGGCGGGGCGGACGCCGGGCGGCGAGGCCCCCGGAACGCCCAGCCGCCAGGCGCTTGGGCGGCCAGCCTTGCGAGACCGGCAGGACGCTGAGCCCCGGCCCTACGAGGAGATGTGCTGCGGGCCGCGGCTTGAGGTGAGCGCGCCGGCCAACTGGGCGAGCTGCGTGTCGGGGGCCGTGCCGAGGACGACCGTGGTGACGTCGTGCTCCTTGCGGACCAGGGCGGTGTAGCGGCCACCGGTGTAGCGCTGCCAGCTCTGGCCGCCGGCCTGGACGGTGCGGGTGCCGTCGCGGTGGGCGTTGAGGGTGACGTCGGCGATGAAGGTGTCGGCCGGCCCGTTGCTCTGCTCGAGCGCCACGTACTGCTCCTGTGGGTCGATGAAGCCGAGGTGCCAGGTGATGTCCTGCCGGTTGGCGCCGTCGTAGGTGACGGAGGTGGAGCGCCACCGCGCGCCGAGGCCCTCCGGGCCCGCCACCGGGAAGGGCGCGTCGCGTCGCGCCTGGCCCAGCTCGACCGAGAAGGGGACCACCCGCACCGGGTCCGCGTTCGAGTCGTGCGGGATGAACAGGTAGATCAGGAAGACGGCGAACCCGAGCACGATCAACGACAGCGTCAGGTCCACGAGAGTCTTGTTGCCACGTTTGTCTGCTGCCACGGGCCTATCGTCCCCCATGCCGCCGATCCCGCCGACCGCCGGGTCCGCCCGTCGGCTCCGGACAGCCGCACCGTCACTCGACCGCTCATCTGACACATGTACTGCTCATATTGCCGGGTAAACGATAAGTTCGAACCACGGCTCATGCTCATCCCTGTCGTTCATGGTCATTTTCGTCCGTGCCCGTCTGTTTCCGTCCTTATCCGTCCAAGAACGTCTTTGCCCGCCTATGCCCGTCCAATTCCGGCCGTCCGGCCGTCCCGTACAGAAAGGTGCGCGTGATGACCGAACAGCACTTGCCCCCGCAGCTCGAAGTGAGCCCGGAGGCGCCCGACCGCAACCTCGCGCTCGAACTGGTCCGGGTCACCGAGGCCGCCGCGATGGCCGCCGGGCGGTGGGTCGGCCGCGGTGACAAGAACGGCGCCGACGGTGCCGCCGTCAAGGCGATGCGGACGCTGGTGTCGACCGTCTCGATGAACGGCGTCGTCGTGATCGGCGAAGGCGAGAAGGACAAGGCGCCGATGCTCTTCAACGGGGAGCGCATCGGCGACGGCACCGGGGCGGAGTGCGATGTCGCGGTGGACCCCGTGGACGGCACCACGCTCACCGCCAAGGGCATGCCGAGCGCGGTGTGCGTGCTGGCGGTGGCCGACCGGGGCACCATGTTCGACCCGTCGGCCGTCTTCTACATGGACAAACTGGTGGCCGGCCCGGAGGCCGCCGAGTTCGTGGACATCACCGCGCCGCCGTCGGTGAACATCCGCCGGGTGGCGAAGGCCAAGGGCGGCGCGCCGGAGGACGTGACCGTCGTGGTGCTCGACCGGCCGCGCCACGACGGCATCGTCAAGGAGATCCGGGAGACCGGCGCCCGTATCAAGTTCATCCAGGACGGCGATGTGGCCGGCGCGATCATGGCGGTACGCGAAGGGACCGGCGTCGATCTGCTGCTGGGCATCGGCGGTACGCCGGAGGGCATCATCGCCGCCTGTGCGATCACCTGCCTGGGCGGCACCATCCAGGGAAAGCTCTGGCCGAAGGACGACGCGGAGCGGCGGCGGGCGCTGGACGCGGGCCATGACCTCGACAAGGTGCTGCACACCGGGGATCTGGTCAGCGGCGAGAACGTCTTCTTCGTGGCCACCGGCATCACCGACGGCGAGTTGCTGCGCGGGGTGCGCTACCGCGCCGAGACCGCGACGACCTCATCCCTGGTGATGCGGTCCAAGTCCGGCACCATCCGGCAGATCGACTCGGTGCACCGGCTGTCGAAGCTGCGGGCGTACAGCGCGATCGACTTCGACCGGGCCCGCTGACCGGACTGCCTCTCACCCTCTCACCGCTCCGCCCCGCCCCGGCCGCCGCCGCCCGAGCCCCGTCGTCCCAGGGCCGCGGTGGAGGGGTGGGAGAGCGGTGGGTCAGCCGGCCGCCGCTATGGACGCGGCGGGGCGCTGGAGTTCGACCTCACGGCGCCGTCTGCGGGCCAGCACCACGCGGCGCTCGGCGGCCGTCATCCCGCCCCACACACCGTACGGTTCCGGCTGGAGCAGCGCGTGCTCACGGCATTCGAGCATCACCGGACACCGGGCGCACACCCGCTTCGCGGCTTCCTCACGCGACAGTCGCGCCGCGGTCGGTTCCTTGGAAGGCGCGAAGAAGAGCCCCGCCTCGTCGCTGCGGCAGGCGGCATCGGAGTGCCAAGGACCGCCGGGGTCCCGCGGGTGGCCTGGTGGCTGAGCGGGGACCGTGGCGGGCTCGATCGGTTGCAGCACGGATAACTCCTGACGACGGCTCGGCGTTTGCCACGCTGGCGTCGTCGACCGGGTCCGCGGGCTGGGGATGCCTGAGCTGCCGGGCGACGGCGTGCTCCATCCCCTACCCGCTGTACGCGACTTCATGCGCACCGTGTTCGCCGCCGGGCGTTTTTCGCCGCCGTCAACCAGTAGGCGCGGCTTCAACTTTCGAGCGGCTTCTTTGTCCAGTCCTTGACTTTCTTACCCCGCTTGGCCTTTGCCTCCACGCCGCCCCAGAAGGCGAGTCCGTCGACCCGGACCACGGGTGCGCCGGGATCGGGCGCCTCGAACGCCTTGATGTCGGAGCCGCCCATGACGCCGACCACGCCGCCGCCGCGCAGCGTCACGTTCTCCGGCAGCCGGATGCTGACACCGCCCATGATCGCGGTGCAGTGGATCACCAACTCCGGCGCGGTGAAGGTGGCTTCGGTGAGGTCTATCTCGATCCCGCCCAGGATGGCCACCGCGGTGATCCGGCTGCCCACCCGCCAGCGGCCCTTGCGCTCGGCGCCGCCGAGGATGCCCACGAGGTGCGGGTTCTCGCCGCTCTGCCCCGGGTCGTAGCCTCGGGGCGCGGCGGGCGCGTGGCTCGCGGTGGCGGCCCGGCCCATCGGCAGATCCCTTACCAGCGGCTCCAGTTGGCCGATCGTCTTGGCCGCGTAGACCTGGTCGAGCCGCTCGGAGTGCTCGGCGGCGTCCAGCCGGCCCTCGGCGAGGGCGTCCCGCAGGATGTCGGCTATCCGGTCCCGGTCGGCGTCCGAGGCGCGCAGTTCGGCGTCGGCGACCGGTCGGCCGGCGCTCGCCGGCTGGACCGGACGCGCGGCCGGCCGGGGGCCCGGCTGGGAGGTCGGCTGCGAGGCCGCCTGGGGGGCCGGCTGCGACGTCGGCTGGGGGTCCGAATGCGAGGCCGACGCTGACGTCGGCTGGGGGTCCGATTGCGGGCCCGATGGGGGTTGCGGGCGCTTTTCGAGCGACGATTCGTCCACGCCATCACCGTACACAGACGCGATAGATCGCGACTACCCTGAAGTCCGCCGGAGTCCGGCCCCTAGGGGTTCGACGGCGCCCCGGACAACCGGCGCGGGCTCCGCCGAAGAACCGGCTCCGCCCCGGGAGGCCCGGGTCCAGCGGTGAGCGCCACCTCACACCGAGCGCGCCCCGCCGACGTTCTACGCTTGACGCGCTTCAGCGTCGACGCAGCCGAGTGAGGATGCCCCCCATGCCTGAGTTTGTCTATACGGATCTGCTGCCCCTCGGCGAGGACACCACCCCGTACCGCCTGCTCACCTCCGAGGGCGTCAGCACCTTCGAGGCCGGCGGCCGGACGTTCCTCTCGGTGGAACCGGCGGCGCTGCGGCTGCTCGCGGCGGAGGCGATGCACGACATCTCGCACTATCTGCGCCCCGCCCACCTCGCCCAGCTCCGCCGGATCCTCGACGACCCGCAGTCCAGCGCCAATGACCGCTTCGTCGCGCTCGACCTGCTGAAGAACGCGAACATCGCCGCCGCCGGGGTCCTCCCGATGTGCCAGGACACCGGCACCGCGATCGTGATGGGCAAGCGCGGCCAGCAGGTGCTCACCGAGGGCGGCGACGAGGAGGCGCTGTCCCACGGCATCTACGACGCGTACACCAAGCTCAATCTGCGCTACTCCCAGATGGCGCCGCTGACCATGTGGGACGAGAAGAACACCGGCTCCAACCTGCCGGCCCAGATCGAGCTGTACGCGACCGACGGGGGCGCGTACAAGTTCCTCTTCATGGCGAAGGGCGGTGGCAGCGCCAACAAGTCCTTCCTGTACCAGGAGACGAAGGCGGTGCTCAACGAGTCCGCCATGATGCGGTTCCTGGAGCAGAAGATCCGCTCCCTCGGTACGGCCGCCTGTCCGCCCTACCACCTGGCGATCGTGGTCGGCGGGACCAGCGCGGAGTTCGCGCTGAAGACCGCGAAGTACGCGTCGGCGCACTATCTGGACGAGCTGCCCGCCGAGGGGTCGGCGGCCGGCCACGGCTTCCGGGACAAGGAGCTGGAGCAGCAGGTCTTCGAGCTGACCCAGCGGATCGGTATCGGGGCGCAGTTCGGCGGCAAGTACTTCTGCCACGACGTACGGGTGGTGCGGCTGCCCCGGCACGGGGCGTCCTGCCCGGTCGCGATCGCGGTGTCCTGCTCGGCGGACCGGCAGGCGCTGGCCAAGATCACCGCGGCGGGGGTCTTCCTGGAACAGCTCGAGACGGACCCGGCGCGGTTCCTGCCGGAGACGACGGAGGAGCACCTGGACGAGGCCGACCAGGACGCGGTGCGGATCGACCTGAACCGGCCGATGGCCGAGATCCGGGCGGAGCTCACCAAGTACCCGGTGAAGACCCGGCTGTCGCTGTCCGGGCCGCTCGTCGTCGCGCGCGACATCGCGCACGCGAAGATCAAGGAACGGCTCGACGCGGGCGAGGAGATGCCGGGGTACCTGCGGGACCACGCGGTCTACTACGCCGGCCCGGCCAAGACCCCGGAGGGTTACGCCTCGGGCTCCTTCGGCCCCACCACGGCCGGCCGGATGGACGCGTACGTCGAGCAGTTCCAGGCGGCGGGCGGCTCCTTCGTGATGCTGGCCAAGGGCAACCGGTCCCAGCAGGTCACCGACGCGTGTGCCGCCCATGGCGGCTTCTACCTGGGCTCCATCGGCGGCCCGGCGGCCCGGCTGGCCCAGGACTGCATCAAGAGGGTCGACGTCCTCGAATACGCCGAGCTGGGCATGGAAGCGGTCTGGAAGATCGAGGTCGAGGATTTCCCGGCGTTCATCGTCGTGGACGACAAGGGCAACGATTTCTTCCAGGACCCGGCGCCGGCCCCCACCTTCACCTCGATCCCGGTCCGCCACGGAGCGTAAGCCTCCGGCGGCAACCCCGGGCACCCGCGGCCCTCGCCACCCCGGGGTTGCCACCCCGGCCCGCCACCCGACCGGCCGGCGCCCGTCGCCGCCGCCCACCCCCCGACGGACGGAGTCCGGCGCAGCCGGCCGAAGCCGGTGAGGCCCCCCGGGGCCGAGCCGTGCGAGGGCGGCGATCAAAACGTGCCCCCGGCGCCGGCCCCCACCTTCACCTCGATCCCGGTCCGCCACGGAGCGTAAGCCTCCGGCGGCAACCCCGGGCACCCGCGGCCCTCGCCACCCGAGGTTGCCACCCCGGCCCGCCACCCGACCGGCCGGCGCCCGTCGCCGCCGCCCACCCCCCGACGGACGGAGTCCGGCGCAGCCGGCCGAAGCCGGTGAGGCCCCCAGGAGCCGAGCCGTGCGAGGGCGGCAATGGGAGGTTCGTGCGAGTGTGGCCATGCGAAAGGGGAACAAATCGCGGCGGGGCGGGCACTGTATGGGTATGGACGAGTACCGGATCGAGCATGACTCGATGGGCGAGGTGCGGGTGCCGCGGGCGGCCAAGTGGCGGGCGCAGACGCAGCGGGCGGTGGAGAACTTCCCGATCTCCGGGCAGCGGATCGAACGCGCGCACATCGAAGCCCTGGCCCGGATCAAAGCCGCCGCCGCGAAGGTGAACGCCGAGCTGGGGGTGGTCGACAAGGAGATCGCCGAGGCGATCCAGGAGGCCGCAGCGGAGGTGGCCGCCGGGCGGTGGGACGCCGAGTTCCCGATCGACGTGTTCCAGACGGGTTCCGGCACCTCCTCGAACATGAACACGAACGAGGTGATCGCCACCCTGGCCACCGAGCGCCTCGGCCGGGACGTCCACCCGAACGATCATGTGAACGCCTCCCAGTCCTCCAACGACGTCTTCCCCTCCTCCATCCACATCGCCGCGACCGCCGCCGTGACCCGGGACCTGATCCCCGCGCTGACCCGGCTGGCCGAAGCCCTGGAGCTGAAAGCGGCCGAATTCGCCACGGTGGTGAAGGCCGGCCGGACCCACCTCATGGACGCCACCCCGGTGACGCTGGGCCAGGAGTTCGGCGGATACGCCGCCCAGGTGCGCTACGGCATCGAGCGGCTCCGGTCCGCCCTCCCCCGGCTGGCCGAGCTGCCGCTGGGCGGCACCGCCGTCGGCACCGGCATCAACACCCCGGCCGGCTTCCCCGCCGCGGTGATCGCGGAGGTGGCGGCGGCGACCGGGCTGCCGCTGACCGAGGCCCGCGACCACTTCGAGGCCCAGGGCGCCAGGGACGGCATCGTGGAGGCCTCGGGCCAGCTCCGTACGATCGCGGTCGGCCTCACCAAGATCGCCAACGACCTGCGCTGGATGTCCTCGGGCCCCCGCACCGGCCTGGCCGAGATCGCGCTGCCCGATCTCCAGCCGGGCTCCTCGATCATGCCGGGCAAGGTGAATCCGGTCATCCCGGAGGCCGTGCTGATGGTCGCCGCCCAGGTCATCGGGAACGACGCCGCGATCGCGACCGCCGGCGCGGCCGGTAACTTCGAGCTGAACGTGATGCTGCCGGTGATCGCCCGCAACATCCTGGAGTCGGTCCGGCTGCTGGCGAACGTCACCCGGCTGCTCGCCGACCGCACGGTCGAGGGGATCACCGCCAACGTGGAGCGGGCCAGGGAGTACGCGGAGTCCTCCCCCTCCGTGGTCACCCCGCTCAACCGCTACATCGGCTACGAGGAGGCCGCCAAGGTGGTCAAGAAGTCGCTGGCCGAGCGCAAGACGATCCGTCAGGTCGTGGTCGAGGGCGGCTACATCGAGCGCGGGCAGCTGACCGAATCACAACTCGACGAAGCGCTGGACGTGCTGCGTATGACGCGTCCGTAACACCTGCTCCGTAAGCTCTGTTCATGACAGCCGACGTCGACACCACCTTCAGGAACGGACCGCAGCGGCACTTCTGGGCCCCCGGCGAGCAAGTGCTGTGGCGCTATCGCTGGAACGGCACCGGCGAGGTGCACATCGCCCGGCCGGTGACCGTGGTGCGGGACGACGCCGACCTGCTGGCGGTGTGGATGGCGCCGGGGACGCCGTGTGTGAAGCCGGTGCTCGCGGACGGCACCCTGGTCCACCACGAGCCGCTCGCCACCCGTTATCGCAAGCCGCGGGTGGCCACCCGCGACCAGTGGTTCGGCTCCGGCGTACTGAAGCTGGCCCGGCCGGACGAGCCGTGGTCGGTATGGCTCTTCTGGGAGGAGGGCTGGCGGTTCAGGAGCTGGTACGTGAACCTCGAGGAGCCGCGGCGCCGCTGGTCGCGCGGGGTGGACTCGGTGGATCACTTCCTGGACATCTCGGTGCGCCCGGACCGGAGCTGGCACTGGCTGGACGAGGACGAGTTCGCGCAGGCCCAGACGGACGGTCTGATGTCGCCCGAGCTGGCGCCGCAGGTCCGGCAGGCGGGGCTGCGCGCGGTGGGGCTCATCGGGTCGTGGGCCTCGCCCTTCCGCGACCACTGGGAGGACTGGCGGCCGGACCCGGCCTGGCCGGTGCCCGCGCTCCCGGCCGACTGGGACCGTCCGGCCGACTGACCCGGCCGCGCCGGCGCAGGGTTGACCCCCGGCGCACGAACCGATGCGCCTGAGCCTCTTGTTGCGCCCCTGGCGGTCAACCGTAGGATCGTGCTCCTGAGGACTGCGCAAATACGCACCAGGGCCTAGAGTTTGACGACACGTCACGGACTTTGTTGTCGGCTGATGCCTTCGGCATATGCCAACCGCACCACAGCACGCCGCACCACCCGGATCGCTTGGACAGTCACGGAGGCCCTGAGCAGTGGGAACCGGCAACTACGAGCAGTCGCGCGCCGAGATCAGCGAGACCACCGAGACCGGCTCCGGTGCGGGTCCCGCACGGGACCGCAGCGGCCAGGCAGCGGCGTTCGACGCGATCGGTGACCGTTACGACGAGGCGTTCCCGCACAAGGAGGGCCAGCTCGCGGCCGGTGAGTGGCTGCTCGCCGCGCTGCCCGCCGGGGCCGGGGTGCTCGACCTGGGCTGCGGTACGGGGCTGCCGACCGCGGCACAGCTCAGCGCGGCGGGGCTGCGGGTGACCGGCGTCGACCTGTCGCCCGGCATGCTCGCGCTGGCCCGGCGGAACGTGCCGGGCGCCCGCTTCGTGGAAGCGGACATCTCGGATCTCGCGGATCTCCCGGACCTGACGGCTCCCGCCGGTCCGGCAGATCCCACGGTTCCCGCAGATCCCGCCGCGCCGACCGATCCCGCAGCGCCAGCCGGGGACACCTTCGACGCCGTCACCGCGTTCTTCGCCCTGCTGATGCTCCCCAGGGCCGAGATCCCGGTGGTGCTGCGGGCCATCCACGGCCGGCTGGCACCCGGCGGGCTGCTCGCGCTGTCGATGGTGGAGGCGGATGTGGACGACGTGTCGATTCCGTTCCTCGGCCACACCATCCGGGTATCGGGTTATCTACGGGACGAACTGGTCGAGGTCGTGACGGACGCGGGGTTCGAGGTCATCAAGGAGGACGCCTACGCCTACGCTCCGGCGAGCGTCGAGGTGCCGCCGGAGGAGCAGATCTTCCTTTACTGCCGACGCGCCTGACCAGGCCCGAGCCCCGCCGCACGCCGGCCCGCGGCGGCGCACCGACGGATGGAACGACTCGCGTGACCACGGACCCGCCCCGCCCAGCCCCTGCGGACCCCCTTCCGGGGGCTTCCGCCGATGACCCGCGCGCACCTCTCGACGCCCCCGACACCCCGCGTCCCACCCCGCCCGGGCCCGGTCGGCAGCCGCGGGGCGGCGCCCGCTATCCCGCCGGTGCGGCCGGCGAGTGGCACGCGCACGACCACGGCGTGGCCGATCCGCACCCGGCGGCCGCGCACGCGGAGGCTCCCGGCGCGGCCGGATCCGGTGGCCGGGAACCCCAACCACCGGCCCCTGAGGGCGAATCCGGTACGGTGACCGGCCAGCCGCACCCCGGGCCCGGGGCGAGGACGAGTGGCGGAGACAATGACTCCGCTGGCACCATCGACGGCGGCGAGTTCGCCGGGTACGGCGGGACGCCGAGCGGGCTCCCACCGTTTCCGCCGATCACGCCGGTCCCGGCGCACGGCAGCGGCTGGGGCGTGGCGACGACGGACGGGAGCGAGGCGTTGGGCGCTTATCTGAGCACGCCGCCGCGGGATACCCCGCTGGAGGCGGCGGGACATCCCGGGGACGAGGACTCGGTGGGCACGCGCATCCCGATGCCCGCCCAGACCGGCCCCGAGGCCGACCGGCTGCGGTATGTCGGCGCCGCTACCCGGCGGATCGCCCGCGGTCTCGACCTGGACGAGATCCTGCTGGGGCTGTGCCGGTCGGCGGTACCGGCCTTCGCCGATGTGATCATGGTCTTTCTGCGCGATCCGCTGCCGGTCGGCGACGAGCGCCCGTCGGGTCCGCTGCGACTGCGGCTGCGCCGGGCGGACGGCAGCCTCAACGGACCCTCGGACGACGACGCCCCGGTCGGCGCCCTGCCGGTGCTGCCGGCGCTGGAGCCCGCCTACGGCTCGGAGCCGATCAGTGTGCTGCTCGACGGCCCGCTGGCCGAGGTGCTGCGCGGCGTACGCCCGGTGTTCGCCGAGTCCCGGCGGGCCGCGGACGCGCTCGAAGAGCTGCTCGGCCACCCGGACAGCCCACTTCCCACCGGCCGCCGGGCGCTGCTGGCCCCGCTGCGCGGCCGGCGGCGGGTGATCGGCGCCGCGGTGCTGCTGCTCAGCGCCGACCGGCCGCCGTTCGAGAACGACGACCTGCTGGTGGCCGCCCAGCTCGCCACCCACACCGCGCTCGGCGTGGACAAGGCGGTGCTCTACGGCCGCGAGGCGTACATCGCCGACGCCCTCCAGCGCGAGATGCTGCCGGACTCGCTGCCGCAGCCGACCGGGGTGCGGCTGGCCAGCCGCTATCTTCCGGCGGCCGAGTCGGCCCGGGTCGGCGGCGACTGGTACGACGCGATTCCGCTGCCGGGCAGCCGGGTGGCGCTGGTGGTCGGCGATGTGATGGGCCATTCGATGACCTCGGCCGCGATCATGGGTCAGCTCCGTACCACCGTGCAGACCCTGGCCGGGCTCGATCTCGCGCCGCAGGAGGTCCTCTACCACCTGGACGAGCAGGCCCAGCGGCTCGGCCAGGACCGGATGGCGACCTGTGTCTACGCCGTCTACGACCCGATCGCGCACCGGCTGGTGGTGGCCAACGCGGGCCATCCGCCGCCGGTGCTGCTGCACGCCGACGGTCTCGCCGAGGTGCTGCGGGTGCCGCCGGGCGCCCCGATCGGTGTCGGCGGGGTGCCCTTCGAGGCCGTCGAGCTGCCCGCGCCGGCCGGCGCGACGCTGCTGCTCTACACCGACGGCCTGGTGGAGTCCCGCAGCCGCGATGTCTGGGGCGGCATCGAGCTGCTGCGGGAACGGCTGCACGCGGCCGCGTCGGTGGTCTCGCCGCCACCGCTCGAACCGTTGTGCGACGAGGTGCTGGAGATCCTCGGGCCCGGCGACCGGGACGACGACATCGCGCTGCTGGCCGCCCGCTTCGACGGGATCTCGCCGAGCGATGTCGCCTACTGGTTCCTGGAGCCGCAGGCGCAGACCGCGGGTCGGGCCCGCCGGCTGGTCCGGCAGGCGCTGCGCCGCTGGGACCTGGACGACCAGCTGGACGCGGCCGAGCTGCTGGTCAGCGAGATCGTCACCAACGCGGTCCGGTACGCGGAACGGCCGATCACGCTGCGGCTGTTGCGGACCGACGTGCTGCGCTGCGAGGTCGGCGACGACGCCCCGCTGCTGCCCCGGATGCGGCACGCCGCGCCGGAGGAGGAGGGCGGCCGCGGGCTGTATCTGGTCAACCGGATGGCGCAGCGCTGGGGAGCGACCCGGCTCGGCGCGGGCAAGGTGGTCTGGTTCGAGCTGCCCCTCGGGTAGTGGCCGAGCCCCCGGCCGGTCGTGTCCCCCGAGTGGTGGTCGCGTCGCGCGCGTCCCGACACGTATGGTGATGATGCGGTCACCTGGCGTGCCGGGTCGCGTGTTCGGTGCGAGTGTGGGTAGCAGCCCCGCGATGTGACGCGACCTACGGTGTCCGCGGACCGGCACCGGACGGAGGACTGCCCGATGAGTACGCCGAACTTCCAGCACACCACCAACAACGCCGGCATCCCGGTGGAGAGCGACGAGCACTCACTGACGGTGGGGGCCGACGGGCCGATCCTGCTCCAGGACCACTATCTGATCGAGAAGATGGCCCAGTTCAACCGGGAGCGGGTCCCCGAGCGGGTGGTGCACGCCAAGGGCAGCGGGGCGTACGGCAGGTTCGAGGTGACCAACGACGTCAGCCAGTTCACCAAGGCGGATCTCTTCCAGCCGGGCCGGAGCACCAGGATGCTGGCCAGGTTCTCCACCGTGGCCGGCGAGCAGGGCAGTCCCGACACCTGGCGGGACCCGCGCGGCTTCGCGCTCAAGTTCTACACCGAGCACGGCAATTACGACCTGGTCGGCAACAACACACCGGTGTTCTTCGTCCGGGACACCATCAAGTTCCAGGACTTCATCCGCAGTCAGAAGCGCCGCCAGGACAACGGGCTGCGCGACAACGACATGCAGTGGGACTTCTGGACGCTCTCACCGGAGTCGGCGCACCAGGTCACCTGGCTGATGGGCGATCGCGGTATCCCGAAGACGTACCGTCATATGAACGGCTACGGGTCGCACACGTTTATGTGGATCAACGCGTCCGGCCAGAAGTTCTGGATCAAGTACCACTTCAAGACCGACCAGGGCATCGAGTTCCTCACCCAGGCCGAGGCCGACGAGCTGGCCGGGCAGAACGCGGACGCGCACCGGCAGGATCTGTGGCAGGCCATCGAGCGCGGCGACCACCCGTCCTGGACGCTGAAGGTCCAGGTGATGCCGTTCGGCGACGCGCCCGACTACCGCTTCAACCCGTTCGACCTCACCAAGGTGTGGCCGCAGGGCGACTATCCGCTGATCGAGGTCGGCCGGATGACGCTGGACGCCAACCCCGAGGACTACTTCGTCCATATCGAGCAGGCCGCCTTCGAGCCGTCCAACATGGTGCCGGGCATCGCCCCGTCGCCGGACAAGATGCTGCTCGGCCGGCTCTTCTCGTACCCCGACACCCACCGGTACCGGATCGGCCCCAACTACGCGCAACTGCCGCCGAACCGCCCGCACGTGCCGGTGCACTCGTACGCCAAGGACGGTCCGATGCGGTTCGAGCCCAACCGGGTGGGCGCGCCCTATGCCCCCAACTCCTACGGCGGACCGGCCGCGTCGGCGGAGGCGTACCGGGACATCGCCGGCTGGCGGGCGGCCGGCGACATGGTCCGCGAGGCGTACACCCCGCACGCCGAGGACGACGACTTCGGCCAGCCGGGCACGCTGGTCCGTGAGGTGATGGACGACGCGGCCCGCGACCGGCTGGTCACCAATGTGTCGGGCCACCTGAGCGACGGGGTGAGCGCGCCGGTGCTGGAGCGCGCCCTGGCCTACTGGCGCAGCATCGACCAGCGGATCGGCGACCGGATCGCCGACGCGGTCAAGCGCGGCTGACCCCGCGCCCCGCCCCCAGAGCGCAGCCCCGGCGCACGTGATCACCTCCCGTGCGCCGGGGCTGCACCGCGTGGTGGGGCCGGTGCGAACGCAACAGGGACCGGCACGGAGCGGCACGGCCCCGGCAGGGAGCGGTACGAACCAGCGGGGTGGACCATTCCCTCGGTGTATACACGCGATGTATACCCGTCGTGTAGTGTGCTCCGCATGTCAATCGGCCACACCCTTCTCGGGCTCCTGGAGTCCGGACCGCGCCACGGTTACGACCTCAAGCGCGCATTCGACGAACGCTTCGGACACGACCGGCCCCTCGCCTACGGACAGGTCTACTCGACCATGGCGAGGCTGCTGAAGAACGGCCTGGTCGAGGTCGACGGGATAGAGCCGGGCGGCGGCCCCGAGCGCAAGCGGTACGCCATCACCGACGCCGGGGTCACCGATGTGGCCGCCTGGCTCGCCCAGCCGGAGAAGCCCGAGCCGTATCTCCAGACCACTCTCTACACCAAGGTCGTCCTCGCGCTGCTGACCGGCCGCCCGGCGGCGGACCTGCTCGACACCCAGCGCGCGGAGCACCTGCGGCTGATGCGGGAGCTGACCCGGCGCAAGTCGGCCGGCGACCTCGCGGACCAGCTCATCTGCGACCACGCCCTGTTCCATCTGGAGGCGGACCTGCGGTGGCTGGAGCTCACCGCGGTCCGGCTCGACCAGCTCGCCGCGGAGGTGGCCCGATGAACGACCGACCCGAACCCCTGCTCGTCGCGACGGCGCTGCGCAAGGCCTACGGCCCCACCGCCGCGCTCGACGGCGCCGATCTGACCATCCACGCCGGCGAGGTGGTGGCCGTGATGGGACCGTCGGGATCCGGCAAGTCGACGCTGCTGCACTGTCTGGCCGGCATCGTGCGGGCCGACTCCGGTGAGGTGCTCTACCGCGGCCGGGACCTGATGGTGATGTCCGACGGCGAGCGCAGCGCGCTGCGCCGCTCCGAGTTCGGCTTCGTCTTCCAGTTCGGCCAGCTCGTGCCGGAGCTGACCTGTGCGGAGAACGTGGCGATGCCGCTGCGGCTCGGCGGCGTCAAGCGGCGCGAGGCCGAGACGAAGGCGGTCGGCTGGCTGGAGCGGCTGGAGGTCTCCGACATCGCGGGCAAGCGGCCCGGTGAGGTGTCCGGC
This sequence comes from Streptomyces sp. NBC_01190, assembly GCF_045039895.1. NCBI lineage: Bacteria > Bacillati > Actinomycetota > Actinomycetes > Kitasatosporales > Streptomycetaceae > Streptomyces > Streptomyces sp. NBC_01190. The sequence goes on along the minus strand of NZ_CP108580.1, from coordinate 5,353,922 downwards.
GGCCAGGGCCAGCGGGTCGCGGTGGCCAGGGCGCTGGTCTCAGGACCGCGGGTGGTCTTCGCGGACGAGCCGACCGGCGCGCTCGACTCCCTCAACGGCGAGCGGGTGATGCGGCTGCTGACCGAGGCGGCCCACGACACGGGCGCGGCGGTGGTGCTCGTCACCCATGAGCCGCGGGTGGCCGCGTACTCCGACCGGGAGATCGTCGTGCGGGACGGGAAGTCGCGCGACATGGAACGGGTGTCATGAGCGGCTCCGCCATCTCCCCCGGCTCTTCCGGCCCTCCCGACTCTTCTGGTCCCTCCGGCCCCTCCATCGGTGTCGACGCGATCGGCCCCCGCGGGCCGCACGGCCGGGAGCCCGAGCAGCGCGTCTCGCCGCGGACCTGGATACGTGATCTGGCGCTCGGCGTCCGCTTCGCCGCGGGCGGCGGCCGCGAGGGCTGGACCCGGACGATCCTCACCGGGGTCGGCGTCGGCCTGGGCGTGGCGATGCTGCTGCTCGCCGCCGCCGTCCCGGCGATGATGCACGACCGCGAGGAGAGGTGGGCGGCCCGCAACCCGCAGACCACCGGCTACATCGCCAAGCCCACCGACAGCACCCTGCTCCTTGCCGACGCCTCCACCACCTACCACGACAAGGCCATCACGGGGATCCTGGTGCGTCCCGAGGGGACGAAGCCGCAGCGCCCGCCGGGCGTCGCCGAACTGCCGCCCGCCGGGCACATGGTGGTCTCCCCCGCGCTCCGGAAGCTGCTGGCCGCCGCGCCGTTGCTGCGCGAGCGCCTCCCGTACCGGATCGACGGCACCATCGGGCACGCCGGGCTGATGGGTCCCGCCGACCTCTACTACTACGCGGGCAGTGACCGGTTGACCGCGCGGGACGCCGACTACCGCACCGGCGACGCCGACCGGGTGGCCGGCTTCGGCCGGCCGGCCGACTCCGATCCGATGGGCCCGGTGTTCGACCTGCTGCTGCTCATCGTGCTGGTGGTATTGCTGCTGCCGGTGGCGGTGTTCGTCGGGACCGCGGTCCGGTTCGGCGGCGAACGCCGGGACCGGCGGCTGGCCGCCCTGCGGCTGGTCGGCGCCGACATACAGATGACCCGCCGGATCGCCGCGGGTGAGGCGCTCTTCGGGGCGGTGCTCGGGCTGCTGCTCGGCGCGGTCTTCTTCCTGATCGGGCGCGGGCTCTCCTCGCGGATCACCATCAGGGACATCTCCGCCTACCCGTCGGACCTGACGCCCAACGCGGGCCTGGCGCTGCTGATCGTGCTCGCGGTGCCGCTCGCGGCGGTCGTGGTCACCATGCTGAGCCTGCGCGGCACCACGATCGAACCGCTGGGCGTGGTCCGGCAGTCGCTCGGCCGGCCGCGCCGGCTGTGGTGGCGGCTGGTGATCCCGGCGATCGGCCTGCTGCTGCTCGTCCCGCTCTTCGGCGCGGTCAAGGGCGACGCGCACATCAACGAGTACCAGATCGCCTTCGGCACGATCCTGCTGCTCATCGGGGTCACCGCCGTGCTGCCGTGGCTGGTGGAGTCGGTCGTCGGACGGTTGCGCGGCGGACCCGTCGCCTGGCAGCTCGCCGTCCGCAGGCTCCAGTTGAACAGCAACGCGTCGGCCCGGATGGTCAGCGGTGTCACGGTCGCGGTGGCCGGGGCGATCGCCCTCCAGATGCTCTTCACCGGTGTCGACGGCACCTTCGTCTCCAGCACCGGCGCCGACCCGACCCGGGCCCAGGCCCATGTCCTGGCGCCGATCACCAACGGCGCCCAGACCCGGCGGTACATGAGCACGATCGCCGCCACCACCGGCGTCCAGCAGGTCTTCGGCTACGTCGACGGGAGTGCCACCCAGCCCGACGCGAAATCCGCGCCGGCCACCGACCTCGCGTACATCCCGCTCGCCGTCGCCGACTGCCCGACCCTCGAACAGATGGCCACCATCACCTCGTGCACGGCCGGCAGCGCCTTCCTGGTCCCCTCCACGGACGGCGGGGACGACGGGTCGCTGGCGAAGTACGCCAAACCGGGGGCGAAGCTCGACCTCAACGTCCCGGACGGCGAGAAGTACACCGGCACGCCCGAACTGTGGACGGTCCCGACCGATCTGCGTCCCGCCACCTCCCGTACGGACCCGGCGGGCGACCACAACTGGGGGCTGTTCGTCACCCCGCAGACGCTGGACGCCGGGCGGCTGCGGATGCCCAGCTCGCAGATCCTGGTCTCGCTCGACCCGAAGCAGCCGGAGGCGATGGAGTACCTCCGCAACGCGGGGGCGAAGCTCGGTCCGGGTGTCGCGGTGCTGAGCATCAGGAGCACCAGCGAGAAGACCGCCTTCACCCAGCTCAGGCGCGGCCTGTTCGCCGGCGCCGCGCTCACCATGGCGCTGATCGGGGCCAGTCTGCTGGTGACGATGCTGGAGCAGTTGCGGGACCGCAAGAAGCTGCTGGCCGTGCTGGTCGCCTTCGGCACCAAGCGGATCGCGCTGGCCTGGTCGGTGCTCTGGCAGACCGCGATACCGGTGGTGCTCGGGCTGCTGCTGGCCTGCGCGGGCGGTATCGGCCTCGGCGCCGCGCTGCTCGCCATGGTCGGTGAGCCCTTCCACACCGACTGGGGCAGCGTCGCCGCGATGTCGGCGATCGGCGCCGGCGTGGTGTTCGCGGTGACGCTGCTGAGCATGCCGCCGCTGTGGCGGCTGATGCGGGCGGACGGGCTGCGCACCGAGTAGCCCATCCGGTGGCATCTGCCCGGGGTGCCTGGTCCTGACGTGGCCGGGCACCCCGAGGCGTTTCCCGGATCGGCACGCTGTGTGGCAGTCTGGTCACCTTCCGTACGGCCTGCTTTTCCCGTTGACCATCCATAAAGCCCATGGCGTCCAGAACATCCAGGCCATGCGGACCGTCCAGATCATCCCCGCCGCAAAGGAGAACGCACGTGCTGTCAGTCGGTGACCAGTTCCCCGCGTGGAAGCTGATGGGCGTGACCGGCCCGTCGGACGACAAGCTGGAGATCAGGGAGTTCCGCGCCGCGGACTTCGCCAAGGGCTGGACGGTGGTCTTCTTCTGGCCCAAGGACTTCACCTTCGTCTGTCCCACCGAGATCGCCGCCTTCGGCCGGCTGGCCGGCGACTTCGCCGACCGGGACGCCCGGATCCTCGGTGTCTCCGGCGACTCGGAGTACGTCCACCACGCCTGGCGCAAGGACCACCAGGACCTGCGGGACCTGCCCTTCCCGATGCTCGCCGACGCACGGCACGAACTGATGCGCGGCTGCGGGGTGGAGAGCGCCGACGGTTCGGCGCAGCGCGCGGTGTTCATCGTGGACCCGGCCAACGAGATCCAGTTCTCGATGGTCACGGCCGGCTCGGTGGGCCGCAATCCCAAAGAGGTGCTGCGGGTGCTCGACGCGTTGCAGACCGACGAGCTGTGCCCGTGCAACTGGAACAAGGGCGAGCGCACCCTCGACCCGGCCGCGCTGCTCGCGGGGGCGTGAACCGCCCATGTCACTGGACGCGCTGAAGGACGCGCTGCCCGACTACGCCAAGGATCTGCGGCTCAACCTCGGCTCGGTGCTCGGCCAGGCGGATCTGTCCGAGCAGCAGCTCTGGGGCACCGTGCTGGCCGCCGCCATCGCCGTACGCTCCCCGCTGGTGCTGACCGGGCTGGAGCCGGAGGCGCGGCAGCGGCTGTCGCCCGAGGCGTACACCGCGGCCAAGGCGGCCGCCGCCGTGATGGCGATGAACAACGTCTTCTACCGCGCCCGCCATCTGCTCTCCGATCCGGCGTACGGCACCCTGCGCGCGGGCTTGCGGATGAACGTGCTGGCCGATCCGGGCGTGGACAAGAGCGACTTCGAGCTGTGGTCGCTCGCGGTCTCGGCGGTGAACGGCTGCGGGCAGTGCCTGGACAGCCATGAGCGCGTGCTGCGGTCGGCCGGGATGCCGCGCGAGGCCGTACAGGAGGCGTTCCGGATCGCGGCCGTGGTGCAGGCGGTGGCGACCACGCTGGAGGCGGAGGCGGTGCTCGCCGCGGCCGGGGAGGCCGCCGTGGCGGACGGCGCGGTCCTGGCGGGCGAGGGCGCGGGCGTCTGAGGCGGCTTCAGAGGATGGGGGTGCGCATGCCCTCGTCCTCGGTGGCGCCCTTCCCGGGGTTCCCAGCCTTCTCCGGCGCCGCGGCCTTCCCGGGCTCTGCCGCGTTCTCCGGCTCCGCGGCGTTCTCCGGCGTGTCCGCCGGGTCCGCGGCGCTCAAGGCCGCGCCCCCGGCGCCCGTCTGCCCGGCCTCGGCGGGCCGTTCGGCCCCCGCCGCACCGGCCGGCGCGGCCGGTGCCAGCTCCGCCGCCTCCCGGGCGGCGGCCAGTTCCCGGGAGTGCGCCCGCAGATAGCCGACCACCGTATTGCCGACCGCGACCAGCGGCACCGCGGACACCGCGCCGCCGATCCCGGCCACCAGCGAACCGGCCGCGACGGACAGCACCACCGCCAGCGGGTGGACCCGTACCGCCCGGCCGAGGATGAACGGCTGGAGGATGTGGCCCTCGATCTGCTGCACCGCGAGCACCACCACCAGCACCATCAGCGCGGTGAACGGGCCCTGCGTGACCAGCGCGACGATCACCGCGATCGCCCCTGAGGCGACCGCGCCCACCAGCGGCACGAAGGACGCCAGGAAGATGACGACGGCCAGCGGCACCGCCATCGGCACGCCGAGGAAGAAGATGCCGACCCCGATGAAGATGGCGTCGATCAGCGCGACCAGCACGGTGCCGCGCACATAGAGGGTGAGGGTGTGCCAGGCCCGGGGCCCCGCGCCGGCCAGCCCCTCCCTGGCGGACTCGGGGAAGAGCCTGAGCACCCAGTTCCAGATGTTGGGTCCGTCGTAGAGGAGGAACAGCGTGCTGAACATCGCCAGCAGCATGCCGGTCAGCAACTCGACGATGACGGTGACGCCCTGGAGGCCGGCGTCGGTGAGTTCCTGGGTGTTGGAGCCGATGGCGTCACTGAGGTTCTTGGCGATCTGGTTGATCTGATCCTCGGTCACATGGAAGGGGCTGTTGAGCAGCCACTTCTTGCCTTCCGCCACACCGTCCTGGAGGCTGCCGGACAGATTGTCGATGTTGGCCATCACCTGCCACACCATGAACCAGCCGAGCAGGCCCATCACGATGAAGCCGCCGATGAAGACGATGGCGGTGGCCAGTCCCCGGGGGACGCCGGTCCGCTTCAGCCGGGCGACGAAGGGTTGCAGCAGCGCGGTGATCAGCAGGGCGGCGATGAAGGCGAGCACCACGAGCTGGACCGCGCCGATCACCCGCATCAGCACCCAGACCGTGCCGGCCAGCACCAGCAGCCGCCAGCCGAGTTCGGCGGCGACCCGCATGCTCCACGGCACCACCTCGACCGCGTCGACCGACGAACGGCCGGCCGCCCGCTGGGCGGGGACGGGGGGCTTCTTGCCGGCCACCGCGCGCGGTTGCTCCTGCGGCGCGACGACGGCGCCCGCCCCGGCGGCGTCCACCGGGGCGGTCATGGGTTCAGGGCCGGCCGTCTGCCGGGGATCCGCGTCGCGCGCCGAGACGGCGGCGTGCCGCTCCTCGATCTTGCCGGCCAGACCGGCGAGCCCGGCGGCGAGCGCGGAACTCCAATGGCGCTTTTCCGGCATCCTGTTCTCCCCCTGCCCCCCTCGACCGCCGATGGCACCGCCAGTGGCGGCACGGTCGGTCGCTGTGTCCCGGTTGTGAGGACGACGTTACCCGGGACCTGGGTTGCTCCGGTCGGGGGGATCAAGCGGGAGGCACGGAACCGCCGGGCCCACGTCAGTAGTTGCTGTGGACCTGCCAGTAGTCCCACGCGCCGCACGGGCTGCCGTAGCGGCTGTTCATGTAGTTCAGGCCCCACCTGATCTGGGTGGACGGATTGGTCCGCCAGTCGGCGGCCACCGAGGCCATCTTGTAGCCCGGGTTGGACTGCACCAGGCCGTAGGCACCGGAGGAGGGGTTGGTCGCGGTGTAGTCCCAACCGCTCTCGTGGGAGACGATGTTGGAGAAGCACATGAACTGGGCGCTGCCCACGATCTGCTGGGCCATCGCCTTGACCTGCGCGATCGTGTACGTGGCCTGGATCGGGAAGGAGGCGCTGGCATCGCCGGCCGACTCCTTCGCCAGCTTCTCCTTGGCCGCCTTGTCCGCGGCCGCCTTCTTCGCCGACGCGTCGTGCGCCGCCTGCATGCGGGCCGCCTGTTCGGCGTACTGCCGCGCTGTCGCGTCGGCGGCGTCGGACTGCGCCTGGACCTGCTCGGTCAGCGAGGCCTGCTGGACCTGCTGTCCGGCGGGCAGGTCCGCCAGCAGCGTGGTGGTACCTGCCGCCTCGACGGGCTCAGGGGCGGCGGCCTTCTCAGCACCTGACGCGACGCCGACAACGGCGCCCACGGTGGTGACGGCGGTGGCGGATGCCACCGCGAGGCCCCGTACCGAGATCGGGCTCACACGGTTTCCTTCCGGCAGCGTCCGCGTGGTGACCGCACGGACGCAATCGTGCCCCTGGCGCTCGCCCCCTGGCTCCGGTCCGCCCGCAAGGGCCGGTCGGTCACGGGGGTACTGGCCCGGTGCGAAGTCCCGTGCGGGACCCGCATGGTGCTCGGGCGGCTTATGGCGGTCTGTGTGGACTTGTCTGGGTCGTGCTGATCCCACCCCCGTAAGGAGGTAGGACTGCCATAAGCGGGGCCTGACAGCCTCACACCATGCCGTACCCGGACGCCGCGCGGCAATTTCCGGTTGAGTGGCAAAGTTCACACGCCGCGAATGAAGGAATATCCAGGCCCGCGCAACCGCCGGACGCTAAGCTGCTGCGTCCTCCGCGGAGGACGCAGCAGCTTCACATCATCCGATTCCCGGACGGATCGGGACATCCCGCTCCGGGATCAGACACCGCCCTCGGCGCCCTCCTCCAGCATCTCGGTGACGAGCGCGGCGATCGGCGACCGCTCGGAACGGTTGAGCGTCACATGGGCGAACAGCGGATGACCCTTCAGCTTCTCCACCACCGCCACCACGCCGTCGTACCGCCCGACCCGGAGGTTGTCCCGCTGGGCCACGTCGTGGGTGAGCACCACCCGCGAACCGGAGCCGATCCGGGACAGCACGGTCAGCAGCACATTGCGTTCCAGCGACTGCGCCTCGTCCACGATCACGAAGGCGTCGTGCAGCGAGCGGCCCCTGATGTGGGTGAGCGGCAGCACTTCGAGCATGCCGCGGGCCACGACCTCCTCTATGACGTCCTTGGTGGTGACCGCGGACAGGGTGTCGAAGACCGCCTGGGCCCACGGGCTCATCTTCTCGGCCTCGGTGCCCGGCAGATAGCCGAGCTCCTGGCCGCCCACCGCGTACAGCGGGCGGAACACCATCACCTTGCGGTGCTGGCGGCGCTCCAGGACCGCCTCAAGACCGGCGCACAGGGCCAGCGCGGACTTGCCGGTGCCGGCCCGGCCGCCCATCGAGACGATACCGACGTCCGGGTCGAGCAGCAGATCGAGCGCGATCCGCTGCTCGGCGCTGCGGCCGTGGATGCCGAACGCCTCGCGGTCGCCCCTGACCAGCCTGACCCGGCCGTCGGCGGTGACCCGCCCCAGCGCCTTGCCCCGGTCGGACTGGAGCACCAGACCGGTGTGCACCGGGAGATCCGTCGCCTCGGGCAGCACGATGGTCTCCTGCGCGAAGAGCGCGTCCACGTCCTCCGCGGAGACCTGCAACTCCTCCATTCCGGTCCAGCCCGAAGTGATCGCGAGCTCGGCGCGGTACTCCTCGGCCAGCAGACCGACCGAGGAAGCCTTCACCCGCAGCGGCAGGTCCTTGGAGACGACCGTGACGTCGTACCCCTCGGCCTGGAGATTGCGGGCGACCGCCAGGATGCGCGAGTCGTTGTCACCGAGCCGGAATCCCGCGGGGAGCACCCCGGGGTCCGAGTGGTTGAGCTCGACACGAAGCGTGCCGCCGATGTCGCCGATGGGGATCGGCGCGTCGAGCCGGCCGTACCGGATCCGGAACTCGTCCAGCAGGCGCAGCGCCTGCCGGGCGAAGTAGCCCAGTTCCGGGTGGTTGCGCTTGGCCTCCAACTCCGTCACCACGACGACGGGCAGCACGACCTCGTGCTCGTCGAAGCGGGTCAGGGCATTGGGGTCTGCAAGCAGCACGCTGGTGTCGAGTACGTACGTGCGCCGGTCGTGATCACGGCGGTTTTTGCTGGTCACCACGTGTGGACGAACCCCCTCGGGAGAGGTGAGTCTTGCGGTCCGGCAGCCAAGGTCCGGATGCCGGTCTCTGCCAGTGATATGCCCTGGAAAGCCGACCGCCATGCGGATGCATATGACAGAGGTCCGACGGTCATCGACCGGCCATCGGGCGCTCATCGCACTGCGGCGAGCTCTGCGGCCACCGTAACTCCGCAGGCAGGCGACCCACCAGCCCTTTTTGTCCGACTGCCGGCCGGTTGCGCTCGACTACGATCCGTAGCGGCGGTGCCGGGCCGCATAGTCACGCAGGGCCCGGAGGAAGTCCACCTTCCGGAACGCGGGCCAGAAGACCTCGCAGAAGTAGTACTCCGAATGGGCACTCTGCCAGAGCATGAAGCCGGACAGCCGCTGCTCGCCCGAGGTGCGGATCACCAGGTCCGGGTCGGGCTGGCCGCGGGTGTAGAGGTGCTCGGCGATGTGCTCGACGTCCAGGATCTCGGCGAGGTTCTCGATGGTGGTGCCGCGCCCGGCGTGCTCGTGCAGCAGCGACCGTACGGCGTCGGCGATCTCCTGCCGGCCGCCGTAACCGACCGCGACGTTCACCAGGATCCCGGTCGCGCCCTGGGTGGCCTGCTCGGCTTCCTTGAGCACATGCTGGGTGTGGGCCGGCAGCAGGTCCATGGTGCCGACGTGGTTGACCTTCCAGCGGCCGCTGACCGCCAGTTCGGTCACCGCGTCCTCGATGATGCCGAGCAGCGGCACCAGCTCGTCGGCCGACCGGTCCAGGTTGTCGGTGGAGAGCAGCCACAAGGTGACCACCTCGACGCCGGTCTCCTCGCACCAACCGAGCATCTCGGCGATCTTGTCGGCCCCGGCCCGGTGGCCCTGCTCGGTGGTGCCGCCGGCCGCCTTGGCCCAGCGCCGGTTGCCGTCCAGGATCACACCGATGTGCTTGGGCGCCTGCGAGATGTCGAGCCGGCGTTCCACTCGGCGGGAGTACAGCCCGTACACCAGGTCGCGCAGACTCATCGCGTACCAGCCCCTCCTGCACTTCGACGCCCGGCGGCCACAGTACTGCGGGAAGTGGCGCGGGCACGAACCGGCCGAGGCCATGGGAGGGACGGGACGGCTGGGGGTATGGGGGGCAAGCGGGCCCGGGGAGGCCCGGGGAGGCCCGGGCCGGATGAAGAGGAGGCGGCGGCGCTGACCGGCGATATCCGAAGGTAAGCGGTTCAACCTCTCGTGATAAGCAGTGCCGGTGAATATCCGCAACCTCTACCGCGCCTCCGACGAGCGCTACGACTCGATGGAGTACCGCCGCACCGGCCGCAGCGGCCTCAAACTGCCGGCCATCTCCCTCGGGCTCTGGCACAACTTCGGCGACGACCGCACGCTGGACTCGCAGCGGGCCATCCTGCGGCGCGCCTTCGACCTCGGAGTCACGCACTTCGACCTGGCCAACAACTACGGGCCGCCCTACGGCGCCGCCGAGGCCAACTTCGGCACCCTCTTCGCCCAGGACTTCCGCCCCTACCGGGACGAGCTGGTCATCTCCACCAAGGCGGGCTACGACATGTGGCCCGGGCCGTACGGCGAGTGGGGCTCCCGCAAGTACGTGCTCGCCTCGCTGGACCAGTCGCTGTCCCGGATGGGCCTGGACTACGTCGACATCTTCTACTCGCACCGCTTCGACCCGGACACTCCCCTTGAGGAGACGATGGGGGCGCTGGCCTCCGCGGTCCAGCAGGGCAAGGCCCTCTACGTCGGCGTCTCCTCCTACGGCCCCGACCGCACCCGTGAGGCCGCCCGCATCCTGCGCGAGCTCGGCGTACCGGCGCTGATCCACCAGCCGTCGTACTCGATGATCAACCGCTGGATCGAGGACGAGGGCCTGCTCGATGTGCTGGAAGAGGAGGGCATGGGCTGCATCGGTTTCGTGCCGCTCGCCCAGGGCCTGCTGACCGACCGTTACCTCGGCGGCATCCCGGAGGACTCCCGGGCCGCGCAGGGCAAGTCCCTCAACCCGTCGCTGGTCAACGACGAGACGATCGCCCGGCTGCGCGCCCTCAACGACATCGCCGCGGGCCGCGGCCAGTCGCTGGCCCAGCTCGCGCTGAGCTGGGTGCTGCGCGACCCGCGGGTCACCTCGGCGCTCATCGGCGCGTCCTCGGTCGCCCAGCTGGAGACCAATGTCGCGGCGCTCGGCGCGGCGCCGCTCACCGCGGAGGAACTGGCCGCGATCGACGAGCACGCTCTGGAGCCGGCCGGGGTCAAGCTCTGGTCGTGACCGGGCGCTGATCCGCCGGGCCGCGGGGCCCCTCCTTGAGGTCCGGGTTCTCCCGGGGCTTGAGGTCCGGGTTTTCCCGGGGCGGGGCCCCGCCGCTTGTCGCGCTTGTCGGCGGGGCCCGCCGGTGTCAGCCGGCCAGCAGCAGCGCGCCCAAGGCGCCGAGCAGCATGAACGGGCCGAACGGGATCGGCGTCTTGCGGTTGGCGCGGCGGGCGGCGATGAGCACGAGGCCGGTCACCGCGCCCAGCGCGAACCCCGCGAACGTACCGGTGAAGACGGCCGGCCAGCCGTACCAGCCGAGGGCCAGTCCGAGGGTGGGGGCGAGTTTGACGTCGCCGAAGCCCATGCCGGCCGGATTGATGAAGAAGAGCAGGAAGTAGACCGCCCCCACCACCGCCCCCGCGCACAGCGCGCGGAGCCAGGACCCCTGGTGGGACGGCAGCAGCGCGGCCACCCCGAGCAGCGCCGCCGTACCGCCGAGCGCGGGCAGCGTCAGCACGTCGGGCAGCCGGAAGACGGTGAGATCCACCCGGGCGAGCAGCAGCCCGACCGGTATCAGGACCAGCCAGACCGCGACCTCGGGGTGCGCACCGACCGCCCACGCCACCCCCGCGCTCGCCAGCCCGCAGCCGATCGCGGCGCCGGGGCCGAGGCCGTACCGCGGGGTCGGGCACCCCGGCGCCCCGCAGCGGGCCGGACCCAGCCAGCCCCGCACCGGGTGCCCTGACGGGCAGGTCCCCGCCCACGGCTCCTCGGCCGGCACGGCCAGCCGGTACGCGGCCCGGGGCAGCAACGACCCGCCGGCCATTCCCCAGACGGCGGCGACCGCGATCAGATAGACATGCACCGGCCGACCGTACACGGGCCCGCCGGGGCCGAGTTGGCTTTCCGGCCCGGCAACAGCGCGACCTCGGAGGGGACATGCGGCGACGCCGGCAGGACGGCGAGGGCACTCTGCGGACCCCGGAGGCGGAGGTGCGGCTGCGGATCGCGGCCTCGTACCGCGCCCGTACCCGGGGGCTGTTGGGGCAGGACGGCATCGAGGGCGCGCTGCTGCTGACGCCGGCCGCGAGCGTGCACACCTTCCGGATGCGGTTCGCGATCGACGTGGCGTATCTGGACCGGCGGCTGCGGGTGCTGTCCGTCCGTACGATGCCTCCCGGCCGCCTCGGCCGGCCGCGGCTGCGGGCCCGCCACGTCCTGGAGTCGGAGGCGGGCGCGATGGCGGGGTGGGGGATCCGGCGGGGGGTGCGGCTCGATTTTTGAGGCGGGGGGTTAGTGGCTGGTGCCGGTGCCTGGGCGGGTGCCGGGTGTCTCTGCCTGCGCCGGTCCGCCGGGCCGGTCCGCCGCCGCTGGCTTGCCGCCGCTGGTTCGCTGCCGCAGGTCAGGGCAGCCGCTCGGCCGAGAACTCGACGCTGTTGACGATCTCCCTGAGCACCGCCGGGTCGCGGACCGTGCCGTCCACCGCCCAGGCGCGGATCAGCAGCGGGCGGCCGTCCCGGCCCGGTACGCGCACCTCGGCGTAGGCGGCGGGCCGGCCGTCGGGGGCGGGGCGGGCGTAGTCGTAGACCCGGGCGCGGTGGCCGTCGAGGATCAGCGTTGACGCGCGGGCTCCGGCGGGCACGGCTTCCGGGGCCGGCCCCTCGGCGGCGGCTCGGGGCGCCGGGGCCCGGTTGGGGGAGCCGCCGGGCGCGGCCGGGGCCGCTTCCACGGTGAGAGCCGCGTCCGTACGGCCGTGCGGGCCGCGCAGTGCGGCTCCGTTCGCCGTCTGCCGCCAGGTCTTCGGGTAGGCCACCGCCGCCTGCCCGGACCGCAGATACCGCCACCCGTCCGGCGAGCCCTGGCCGACCGCGCATCCCGCGGCGAGCAGGGCGGTCAGCACGGCCGCGCCACGGGCGGCTGACTCGTGTTTTCTGGCCATGGCGGCAATGTACGGGCGGCCCGGTCCGCGGCGGGGGAAGCCATGCGGAGTGCGGGCGGGCCGAGATATGGGCCGGATATGGGCCGGGCCCGGACAAGAGAAAACGGGCCGGCTCGCAGGGGGGGAGAGCGAACCGGCCCGAGGGGGGGAGTTACACCGTACCGCGTCCGAGCCCGTGCTCAGGTCGTTACGCGGCAGGTGGCGTGAAAGTGATCTCCACGCGTCGGTTCTGCTGCCGCCCGCTTTCGGTGGAGTTGTCGGCGATCGGATAGTCCTCGCCGTAGCCGCGAACCTGAAAGGTGTGGGACGCGTCACCCAGGCCGTCCAGTTCCGTTGCCAGAATTTGGTACACGGCGTCCGCCCGCTCCTTGGACAGCACGTCCCCGTGCTCGGCGCTGCCCAGATTGTCGGTGAAGCCGAAGACCCGAATGGGTGAGGAGACGTGGCGTGCCTTGATGTCGTTGGCGATCGCCTGGATCCGGCCGGTCGCGGCCGGCGCGAGCTTGGCGCTGTCCTTCCCGAAGACGACCTCGGCCTGGAGGGCGTAGGTCACGATCGAGTTCGAGGTCTCCTGCCGCTGCTCGGGCTGGCTCGCCGCGACCCTGCTCTGGTCGGTGACCGAGACGATGTCCAGCACCTTGGCCGGCGCCAGCGTGGCGCCGGCCGGCAGCTTCAGCCCCGGCGAGGTCGGGTCGATCTCCACCGGCGGGGCCGGCGTGCTCTCCCCCGCACTCGGCGGCGGATTGTCGTCCGCCACCGCCACCGACCCGTTCACCACCCCGGCGGCGAACAGCACAGCGAGCAGGGCGGTGACCGTCACCGAGGCGGCGGTGCTGGAAGCGGCGCGCTTCACTCGTTCCTCACCCCTCAGAAAGCGTGATTTTTGCGGGCGGCATGGTGGGCAGCTCGAACTCCACCTCGGTGGTGGCGGCGGGGGGGGAGGGGAACTGCGCGAAGAAGGGGCGTACTTCCTTGGGCTTGATGAGGATGAGTCCCATGGTGCAGAGGCACTTCCCATCGGTGTCCCGTAGGACGTAGTACCTCTTCTTACCCGCCTCGTCGATCAGCACCGCCCCCGCGACGGAAGCGCCTGACTTCTGCACGGCCAACTCCTCGCCGGACCAGGAGGAAGCGTTGAAGATCGATTCGCCTTCGTTGGTGATCACTCCCTCTACGGTGACAAACCCACCACTGTCACGGACTGCCGAGTTGATCGTGACGACCATGTCCTTTTCGCCCTTGAGTTGCGCCAAGACCGGCGCCTCAGTGGCTGAAACGCTGGGCGTACCCGGGTCCGGTGCGGCAGCCGACGCGGAGGCCGAGGACACCGCGGGCGGTTTGTCGTCTGATTTGCCCCCACCGCAACCCGTCACGGTCACAGCGGCGACAACCGCAAGGGTTCCCGCTACCACCGCACGCCAGCTTCTCATCGATTTCCGCTCCTCCATGCGTGATCTTGGGTCAACTCGTCAGATGGACCGAATAGAACATCGACAGGTCCAAAGTGAAACCGTCATCGGTCGGATCGATGTCCACATCCGGCTCACCAATGCAGGAGAAGTGAATCGCGTCCCCGTCCTTGCCGAGCACACCACAGCGTGCCTCGACCACCGCCGTGGCATGGGCTGAGGCGTGCATGGCGTCGGTGCCACTGATCACCGAATTGCCGACGCTGCGCTGGTTGATCACCGTGACCGCGTAGCCCAGCGGATTTCCGACACGATTACACAGCCCCCTCGTCGCATGATTGAGATTCGCATAGTCCGCAGCCGCCGCGCAGGGACCGGCGTCACCCACACCGTCACCCAGGAGAAGCCGCCCGAGATCATCGATGTCCCCGGCCGTGAGGGCCGCCAGAAAGGGGGCCTTCATCTCATCACGCGCTTCGCGGGCCGCGGCCAGTGCGGCGGCGTCGGCAGCGGTCTGACTGCCGTTCCGGTTCACCGCCGCCTGGCCAACTGCAAAGTAGGCGAAGGCAAGGAAGAAAAGTGCCGAGATGGCGACGATGTAGATACCCACCGTCTGCCCCGAGTCCTCCGCGAGTCCGCCGATCAGGCTCCGACGATATCGGCGATCTTGTCCAGAATGCCGGTACGGATGGCATTGCCGATGTCCGTAGTCGCCAGCACCCCGATGATCACCGCGATCACGACGGCGATGCCGAGATACTCGATCCCGGTCTGGCCGCGGTCGCGGCCGAGACCGGCCATCCGTGTGCGGATCCGGACGAAGCGCCGGACTAGCCACCTGTTCATGATTGTTCGCCCCATCCTTTGTCACCTGGCTATTGCGTTGGGCGGCCGTGCGCAGCTCAACGGGGGAGATGGACACGGCGCACCGCCTCTCGCTGGTCGTAGTGCGGGTTCGCAGAGCTTCATTGCAGGTGCAAATATGGTTGCGAATGCAAAGGTAACTCAACTCCTCCTCATCCGCACCCGGTTGGTCCGTGACCGGCTGAAATCCTGCTGCTTCTACCGGAATCACAGCCCCCGCCAGCATGACGCCCAAGTCCACCCCGCGGCACCCTAATCACCCATTCCCGAAGAGATCGCCGAAGTTGGTCTGCGACCCAAGGATCGTCCCCGAGATCAGGAGGATCATCGTTGCCGGGACCAGCAGCGTGGTGATCACGCCCGTTGCCCTTGGGACCGCGCGGGCTGCGCGGCGGCGGGCGTTTTGGGCCTCGGCGCGGCGCATGTCCTGGGCGATCTGGAGGAGGGTGCGGGCGATCGGGGCGCCGAGCTCCTCGCCCTGCTGGAGGGCGGAGACGAACTGCGCCACCTGCTCACTGTTGTTCCGCTTGCGCAGCTGGTCGAAGGCGTCCCGGCGGCTGACGCCGACGTCCATCTGACGCAGCGCCACCCGGACCTCGTCCGACCAGGGGCCTTTGTAGACCGCG
The DNA here is from genome assembly GCF_045039895.1 of Streptomyces sp. NBC_01190. Lineage (NCBI taxonomy): Bacteria > Bacillati > Actinomycetota > Actinomycetes > Kitasatosporales > Streptomycetaceae > Streptomyces > Streptomyces sp. NBC_01190. Next base: position 5,338,592 of record NZ_CP108580.1, on the reverse strand, counting down.
TTGACCCGTTCCAGCGCCTGCCGGAAACCGAGCCCCGCGCTGACCACCACCGCGAGCACGTCGAGGAAGTCCGGCAGCGTCCGCTCGATGTCGTCGCGGCGCCGCCGCAGCGCCAGCCAGATGATGACGTCGGCCCACCACCAGCCGTAGGCGAGCACGAGCAGCGCGAGCAGCCAGCTCCCCCGGGTGAGCAGGACCAGCCCGCCGAGGCCGCCGACCGCTCCGTAGACCGCGCGCCGGGCGGCGTACCGCTCGACGGTGAGACCGTACGGATGCCCCGCGTGGTCGATTCTGGCCCGGATCCGGGAGATCCGGGCCGGCCCCATCATCCGCAGCACCATCGGCGCCCAGCGGATGCCGAGCCGGTCGATCGCGTTGCCGGTGCGGGTGGTCCGGGTCCGGCCGACTTCGAGGGCGAGCGCCAGGTCGTCGGGGAGTTTGACGTCGGCCCGCAACAGCGCGACCGCGTACACCACACCGACCGCGCAGGCGGCGACCACCAGCGCGAGCCCGGCTCCGATCAGGTTCATCGCCGCCTCCTCACACGTCGATCCGGGACATCCGGCGGATCAGCAAGAACCCGATCACGTACAGGCTGAGCGAGATCAGCACGCAGATCCGGCCGATGTTGGAGCCGGTCAGCGAGCCGAGCGAGCCCGGGATGATGCGGTCCAGCAGCAACAGCGCGCCGATGCCGATCACCGGGACGGCGTAGGCGGTCACGGTGACCTGGGACATCTGGGTACGGACCTCCCGCCGGGTCTCCTTGCGCTCCTCCAGCGTGACGGTGAGGTTGCGCAGCGACTCCACCACCGAGCCGCCGGCCCGGCTGGACAGCACGAGGGTGGACACCAGCACGATCAACTCCCGGCTGGGAAGTCGCTGTTGCAGCTCGGCGAGGGCGTCCTCCACCGAGTGGCCGACCGCCATCGCGTCGGCGACCTGCCGCAGTTCCTCACCGGCCGGGGCGTCCAGCTCGTCGGCGGCCATCGAGACGGCGGTGCGCAGCGCGAGGCCGGCCTGGGTGGCGTTGGCCAGCACCCTGGCCAGGTCGGGGAGTTGGGCGATGAAGAGTTCGGTACGGACCCGGCGGCGCCAGGACAGGAAGGAGTACGCGGTCCAGCCGGCCAGCAGCGCGGCGATCGGGCCGAAGAAGGGGGCCAGCACCATGGCCGCCAGCAGCCATGCGGCGGCGACCGTCGCGATGAACGCGGCGGTGAACTGCCCCGGAGTCAAGGCCGTCCCGGTCGCGGCGAGTTGCGTTTCGAGCCGGCGGCCCCAGGCGTAGCCGCGCACCCGCCGGTCGAGGCCGGAGAAGGCGGCGCGCTGCGCGGCCTTTCCCGCGCCGCCGGCGAGGCGTTCGACGAGCGCGGCGCGGTCGGCCCGGCCGCCCCGCCAGGCGTTCAGCCCCCAGACGCCGAGCACCAGCGCGACGGTGGCGAGCAGCAGCACCAGCAGCGGGTAGGGACCGGAGGCGAAGGCAGGCGCCGCCAACCGGGCGTGGCCGCCCGGCAGATACCCCGGGTCCGTGCGCGCGGCCGGGATCCCGACCGTCGCCCGCACCGGCCAAGGCCCGGGCGCCCCCACCGACACCGGCACGGGCCCAGGCACAGGCACCCGCACCGGCACCGGCACGGGCACCCCCACCGGCACCCGCTCACCCACGGCCGCCGCCGCGAGGCACCTCATTTCGCCTCCCGGCTGTCGAGTTCCAGTTCACTGGCGCCGATCCCGAACGCGGCCGGCACGTGCTCGCCCGCCAGATAGAGCCGCTCGCCGATCTCCCGTGGCACCGGCCGGTGTTCGTACCAGCCGCGCACGATGCGGTCGACGCCGAGCGGTTCGGCGCGGAAGCGGGAGGCCGAGGCGAGCAGGAAGGAGGACCGGCCGCGCGAGGACAGGACGGCGATCTCGCCGACCCGCCGGGTGCCGTCGATGTGCCGGTTCAGTTGGACGATGACGTCCACCGCCGAGTTGATCTGGTCCCGGAGCGCCTCGAAGGGGATCTTCACCTCGCTCATGGAGGCCAGCGTCTGGAGCCGGAGCACCGCGTCCTCGGCCGAGTTGGCGTGCACGGTGGCCAGCGAGCCGTCGTGGCCGGTGGACATCGCCTGGAGCATGTCGAGGGTCTCGCCGCCGCGGACCTCGCCGACGATGATCCGGTCGGGCCGCATCCGCAGCGAGTTGCGGACCAGGTCGCGGATGGTGACCCGGCCCTCGCCCTCGACGTTCGGCGGCCGGGACTCGAGCCGGATCACGTGCTCCTGCTGGAGCTGGAGTTCGGCGGCGTCCTCGACGGTGATGATCCGCTCGCCGTCGGGGATCAGCCCGGACAGGGCGTTGAGCAGGGTGGTCTTGCCGGAGCCGGTGCCGCCGCTGACGATGATGTTGCACTTGGCCCGGACGAACGAGGAGAGCAGGAGCAGCATGTGCTCGTCCAGGGTGCCCAGGCCGATGAGTTCCTGGAGGGTGTAGGCGCGTGGGAAGCGGCGGATGGTGAGGGTCGGCCCGGTCAGGGAGAGCGGCGGGATGATGACGTTGACGCGCTCGCCGGACGGGAGCCGGGCGTCGACCATCGGATTGGACTCGTCCACCCGGCGGTTGACGGTGGAGACGATGCGTTCGATGGTCTGGAGGAGCTGCTCGGCGGAGGAGAAGCGGGCCGCGACCTGCTCGACGCGGCCGCCGCGTTCGACGTAGATCTTGTCCGGGCCGTTGACCATGATCTCGGTGACGGACGGGTCTTCGAGCAGCGGTTCGAGGATGCCGAGGCCGAGCGCCTCGTCCACCACCCGGCGGATGAGCGCGGCGCGTTCGGCGGTGGAGAGGACCGGGCCTTCGCGGCTGATGATGTGGCCGAGGACGCGTTCGAGCCGGGCGCGGCGCTCGGCGGCGGCCAGCGCGGACATCTCGGCGAGGTCGATCTCCTGGAGCAGCTTGCCCCGGTAGACGGCGACCAGGTGGCTTTCCTGGGTCTGCGGGGTGGCCTCTTCGACGGTGATGCGGGCACGCAGGCTCATGGTGTCGTGTCCTCCCTCGGCATCGTCGCGGAGCGCGTTATCGGGTCGACGAGGCTGAACCCGGGCAGCACCGAGGGCACCCGGACGCGGGCGGAGACGGTGACGCTGTCGGCGCCGCCGCCGGAGAAGCTGATCGCGGGGTTCACCCAGCCGCTGACCGCGTCCTGCCCCGCCGTCGCCGGGTCGAGTTCGGGGTGTGCCTGGGCGGCGGTGCGCGCGGCGGTCCGCGCGGCCGTGCCGGCCTGCTCCGCACAGTAGGCGACGATCCCGAGCTGGATGCCGGCCAGCGCGATGAGCAGCAGAAACGGCACCATGCCGAGATATTCGAGCGACGCGACACCCCGCTCCCGCCGGCCCGGCAGCCGCGCCTCCTTCTGCCCCGCCCGCACGGCCCGCACGGTCCGCGCCGTCCTCGGCGTCCGCGGTGCCCTCACGGCCCTCACGGCCCGCACCGTCCGCGCCGTCCGCGCCGTCCGCACCGTCCGCGCCGTCCGCGCCGTCCGCGCCGTGATCATCGGTTCGGCTCCTCGTCGACGGTACGGGCGTGGCCGTGGACGGTCAGCGGGAAGTCGATCGCCCCGGGGAAGAGCACCGGGACCTTGAGGCCGACGGTCGCGTCGACCTGTCCGTCGCCGGTGGGACCGGCCGAGAACTCGGCCACGTTCCACGCGCCGGGGATGTCGCGGGTCGCGGCGGCGCGGGCGTCCTGGCCGACGGCGGCGGCCCGGGCCGCCTCGTCGGCGGCGTTGCCGGCCAGGGTGAAGGTGTAGCCGGCCAGCACGGCCTGCCAGACGAGGATCAGGGTGATCAGGATGAGCGGGGTCATCCCGAGGGTTTCCAGGGTGACTTGGCCGCGGTCGCCGCGGCGCTGCCGCCGGCCGCGGGCGATGGCCGGCGCGGCCCCGGTGATGAGCCCCAACTCCCCGGCCAGCGCCCAGATACCGGCCTTGACGGTGGACTTGCTGTCGAGGTCCTGGAGCCGTCCGGCGTCGATGACGCCCTGCAACTCCCGGAAGGCGGCCGGGATGACCGAGGAGGCGATCCTGGTGCCGGTGATCCGGCCGATCAGCGAGGGCTGGATCTCGCTGCTCCGGGTGTGGCGGTTGACGACGGTGGTGGTGTCCTGCGGTTTGCGGATCTGGAGCCGGTCCCACATCCGCACCATCCGCTTGGCGGCGCGGACCGCGATGACATCGGGGGTGGTGACCAGGACAGCGGTGTCGGCGGTCTCCACGGCGACGGCGTTCGCGCTGGTCACCTGGGTGCCGCAGTCGACCACGACCACTTCGTAGCGCTGCCGGAGCGCGGCGAGCACCAGCCGGGCGGAACGGTCGGTGACGTCCTCGCCGCGTTCGCCGTCGGCCGGCGCGAGCAGCAGCGCGGGCCCAGACTCGTGGACGTACATCGCGTCGTTCAGCACCCGCGAGGAGACATCGGCGATGTCGGCGAGATCGGCCATCGAGCGGCGGAACTGCACGTCCAGGTAGGAGGCGACGTCACCGCCCTGGAGGTCGAGGTCGACCAGGGCGGTGGAGCGGCCGGACGCGTGGGCGGCGAGGGCGAGTTGGATGGCGGCGACGGTGGTGCCGACCCCGCCCTTGGCGCCGGCGACCGCGACGAGGACGCCGCCGGCCACCGCGGGCAGCGGGGCCCGGTTGCCGCTGAGGTGCCGCCGCACGCCGACCGCCCAGTTGGCGGCGGCTTCCACCCGGGCGCCCAAGTCGTCGTAGGCCAGCGGCAGTCCGATGACACCGCGGGCGCCGGAGTTCATCGCGGCGGCCAGCATGCCGGGGCTCGGGTCGGCGGTGAGCAGGACGACCCCGACGGCCGGGAAGCGCAGGGCGACGTCCCGGATCAGGTCGAGCGCGGGCATCGGCCCGATCGCGTCGTGCAGGACGACGACCTCCGGCAGGTCGTCGAGGCTGGTCTCGGCGGCGCGGCCGAGGACGTCGAGCAGCGAGGTGGAGTCGCCGACGGCGGGTGCGGGCTCCACGCCCGGGAGTTGGCCGAGCAGTCCGAGCAGCGCCCGGGCGGCGTCGGGGTCGCCGGTGGCGGCGAGGATGCGTACGCTCATTGCGCGCTCCCGGTGGTGGCGTCGCCGCTCAGGGTGTAGGTGCGGTCGCTCTGGGCCGGCGTGCCGGTGTCGCCGGGGGCGACGAGGGCGAGCCGGACGTGTTCGGCGAACGACTCGGAGTAGGCGATGCGCTGGGCGTCCTTGACGTCGAGCGCGAAGGTGATCGGCACGCCTTGGGTGGAGAGCCGCTCGGGGTCGGTGTTCTTGTCGAACGCCTTGATCTCACCGACGTCGATGACCTCGGCGTTGGCCACCATGAGCTTGGAGATGTCCGGGTCCTGGTCCCGGCGGCCCTTGAAGGTGGCGAAGAGGTCCACCCGCGCGCCCGGCGTGATCTTGCCGGCCACGCCGGTCTCCGCGTCGATCATGATGGCGAGTTCCATCTGGCCGGCCTGGAGTTCGGGCCGGGGGGCCATCATGTCGGACTGGAGCAGCGACCCCTTGGTGAGCGACACGGCGGCGATCTTCCCCTGGAGGTCGCCGAGATCACGGATCGCGGTGTCGGGCAGCCAGCGCTTCGGCACCGATATCCGGCGCACGTCGGAGGCGCCGAGCGAGGCGTACGCCGGTATGTTCGCGGTCAGTTCGTACGCGGTGACTTTCGATCCGACCTGCGAGCGCGCGTTGCCGACGACGGCGAGCACCCCGGCGAAGGCGGCCACCGCGCAGAGCACGGAGATCACCAGGAGGACGACACCACGGCGCTGACGTGAGTTCATGTGCGGGTGGACCTATCGCTTGTGGGGTTCGAGTTGCGGGCGGCGCGGGGCCTCGACCGCCCGCCCCTGACCGGTGGTGACGGCGGCGTGCTTGGGCGGGGTGGCGCGTTCGCCGAGCCGGGTGGCGCAGAACAGGCACTGATCGCCGATGACTTCGAGGCCGCACCAGGTGCAGGTGTCGCGCCGTACCGAGGTGACCAGTTGGTAGAGCATGCCGACGTCGGCGATGTACGCGGTGAACTCGACCAGCCGCGACGTGCCCCACCAGGCGGCGGAGTCGGCGGGCAGCGGGATCTCCCGCAGGTGCTGGGTGTGCCAGGCGGCGGCGAGCGGTCCGGTGATCCAGCCGGCGTCGACGCCGGAGCCGGCCAGCGCGAGCTGGGTCTGGTAGCCGGGCCCCGGCGGCAGATGGTCGGGGTCGGCCTCGGCGAGATAGGGCTCGGGGTGGGCCATGACCGCGAAGTGCTTGCCGGGGACGAGGGATTTGACGTGGCTGGCGACACCGACCGGCACCCGGTCGAGTTTGGTGATCGAGCCGAGCAGCGCGCCGGAGTGCAGATAGTACGAGAGCAGCCGGGCGGCGCCGGCCAGCACGCCGGGGCCGAGGTCGGTGCCGGCCAGTTGCCGTAACTGCTCGGCCAGCAGGGTGACGGCCAGCGGCGGCAGCGAGATCGGCACGATGGCGATCCGGTCGGCCTCCAGGGCGGACCGTACGGTGTGCATCCGGCGGCGGGCCGGTTCAGCGGGGTCGGCCGGGGCGAGCGCGACGATGTGGCCGTGCGCGTCGAGGGCGGCCGAGGTGCGCATCACCTGGTCCTCCAGCGGGAGTTCCAGGTCGTCCTTGGTGACGGTGATGACGCTCGGCATCCGGAACCTCCCCTTCTCCGTTCGGCGCCGGCCCTGGACCCGGTGCGGGGACGATCCGTGGGTCGTCCCGCCGAGTCCGGTTTTACCTGGCGATTCGCGGTCGTCAGCTTATCGATGTGTAGCGGCATGGGTGCGGAAAGTTGCGGATCGGGATCGGTGAACGACAGGTGGCCACCAGAGGTCTTGACAACCGGATTGGTCTGGACCAGCTTTCTCCCTAATAGGTGTCACCTGTGTTCGCAGCGTTTTTCACCTTCTTTGCAGCACCTGTCAACACCTGTCAACACCTGTCAACACCTGTCAGCACCTGTCAGCACCCCGCACTCCCACCACCCCCCAACTCCTTGCCCCCAGGAGGCAGTCGTGGAACGTGCAACACCCATGAATCAGGACGGGACCGTGCGCGCCAAGCAGAGATCGACCGTGCTTCAGCGCACCCTGGCCGCGGTGAGCGCCGCCGCCGTCATCGGCACCGGCGCAGTCCTCGTCGATGTCGGCGCCGCCAGCGCCGCGACCACCAATCTGATCGCCAACCCCGGCTTCGAGAGCGGCCTTTCCAACTGGAGCTGTACCGCGGGCAGCGGCTCCACCGTCTCCAGCCCGGTGCACTCCGGCGCCTCCGCGCTGAAGGCGGCGCCCTCCAGCAGCGACACCGGACAGTGCACGCAGACGGTCAGCGTCCAGCCCAACTCGCAGTACACGCTGAGCGCGTGGGTGCGGGGCTCGTACGTCTACATCGGTGCCACCGGCACCGGCACCACCGACCCGTCGACCTGGACCCCGGGCACCTCCGGCTTCCAGCAGTTGAGCGTCAGCTTCACCACCGGCGCGAGCACCCACGCGGTGACGGTCTACACCCACGGCTGGTACGGCCAGCCCACCTACTACGCCGACGACCTCAGCCTCTCCGGCCCGGCAGGCAACCCGACCACGCCGCCGACCACGACCAAGCCCCCGACCACACCCCCCACCACCCCGCCGACGACACCCCCGACCACCCCGCCGACCACTCCGGTCACCCCGCCGCCCGGCAACCTGCCCAAGCACGTGGTCACCGGCTACTGGCAGAACTTCAACAACGGCGCGACGGTCCAGACCATCGCCCAGGTGCAGAGCCAGTACGACATCATCGCGGTGGCCTTCGCGGACGCGACCACCACGCCCGGCGCGGTCTCCTTCACCCTCGACCCGACGCTCGGCTACAGCGTGGCCCAGTTCAAGGCGGACATCGCGGCCAAGCAGGCGGCCGGCAAGAAGGTCATCATCTCGGTCGGCGGCCAGAACGGCACCATCTCGATCCGGGACTCCGCCTCGGCCACCAACTTCGCCAACAGCGCCTACTCGCTGATGCAGACCTACGGCTTCAACGGGGTCGACATCGACCTGGAGAACGGCATCGACTCCACCTACATGCCGCAGGCGCTGCGGGCGCTGAGCGCCAAGGCCGGCTCGTCGCTGATCATCACGATGGCCCCGCAGACCATCGACATGCTCTCCGCTGGCAGCGACTACCTGGCCACCGCGCTGAAGGTCAAGGACATCCTGACCATCGTCAACACCCAGTACTACAACAGCGGTTCGATGAACGGCTGTGACGGCGGCGTCTACAGCCAGGGCACGGTGGACTTCATCACCACGCTGGCCTGCACGGCGATCCAGGCGGGTCTCTCACCGGCCCAGATCGGTATCGGCACCCCGGCGTCCACCAGTGCGGCCGGCTCCGGCTATGTCGACCCGAGCGTGGTCAACAACGCGCTGGACTGCCTCGCCAAGGGCACCGGGTGCGGCCACTTCAAGCCCAGCACCACCTGGCCCACGATCCGCGGCGCCATGACCTGGTCGACCAACTGGGACGCGAAGAACGGCAACACCTGGTCCAGCAGTGTGGGCGGCCACGTCCACTCGATGTCGTAGTCGGCGCTCCGTAGTCGGCACTCCGCACAGCGAGCCCCGTGCCGCCGGTCCTCCGACCGGCGGCACGGGGCTCGGCGGTTCAGCCCAGCACGGCCAGCGCGTCGATCTCGACCAACAGCCCGGCGGGCAGGCCCACATACACGGTGGTCCTGGCGGCCGGCGCCTCCAGCAGGCTCGCGAAGTACGCGTTGTAGATCTCGTTGAACTCCGCGAAGTGACCGGTGTCGGTGAGGTAGACGCGGATCATCACCACGTCCTCCCAGGTCGCGCCGCCGGTCTCCAGCACCGACCGGACATTGGCGAGCGTCTGCAGGGTCTGTTCGCGCAGCGTGGGACCGGCCGGGGTCGGCGGCTCCCCCACCACGGCGGGCAGAAAGCCGACCTGCCCGGCCACCTGGAGGATGTTGCCCTTGCGCACCCCGTGCGAGAACTTCGCGGGCGGGGTGGCGTGGGTGGGCGGGACGACGGCGGTCTTGGGCTCGCTCATACGGGATGTTCCTTGTGCTCGGGGCGAGTTGCCGTGCTCGGGCGGTGTTGAGCGCTCGGCACGGGTTACGTGCTCGGTACGGGGAGGTGGGCGGTGCCGGGGAGGTGGGCGGTGCCGGGGAGGTGGGCGGTGCCGGGGAGGTGGGCGGTGCCGGTGTGCGGCGGCGGCGAGGGCGCCGCGCCGGACAGCTCCGCGCTGATCGCCTCGGCCGCCTTGAGCAGCTGGGGCCGCAGCCGCAGCAACTCCTCGGCCGAGACGACCACGTTGGGCGCGGAGACGGACATCGCGGCGCGGGCCCGGCCGTCCGGGCCGCGCAGCACCGCGCCGAGGCAGTTGATGGACTCCTCGTGCCCGCCGAGGTCGGTGGCCCAGCCCTGCTCGCGCACCCGGGCCAGCTCGGCGAGGAAGGCGGCGGCGTCCGGCGTCGACCGGGAGGTGTAGCGCGGGTACTCCAGGCCTTCCGCCACCGCCCGCCGTTCGGGTTCCGGCAGGTCGGCGAGGAGCAGTTTGGCGACGGCGGCGACCGTGATGGCCACCGGGCGGCCGATCCGGGAGTACATCCGGACCGGGTAGCGGCTCTCCACCTTGTCGATGTAGACCACCTCGCCCTGCTCGTAGACCGCCAAGTGGACCGTGTGACCGGTCCGTTCGTTGAGCGCGGCCAGATGCGGGTGGGCGATGCCGCGTACGTCGAGTTCCTCGATGGCCTGGTGCGCCAGCGCGAACAGCCGGGCGCCGAGCCGGTAGCGCTGGTCCTGCTGCCGGTAGACCAGGCCGTGCTCGTGCAGGGTCCGCAGCAGCCGGAGTGCGGTCGACTTGTGCACGTCCAGCCGGGTGGCGACCTGTTCGAGGCCGGCCGGGCCCTCGGCGAGCAGCGGCAGGATGCTCAGTGCGCGGTCGACGCTCTGGCTCATCGCGGCCCCTCCGTTTCCGTCCAGCCGGGGCCGAGCCGCAGGCTCTCCCACCGCTCGTCGTCCAGCGCGGTGAGCGCGTCGGCGTGCGACCGGCGGGGCGGCGCCGCGTGGTCGGCGGGGACGGCGAGCGCGGCGGCGGCCAGCAGATGGCCGTGGCGCAGCCGGTCCCGCAGCGGCAGCCCGCGCAGGGCGGCGGACAGGAAGCCGGCCGCGAAGGCGTCGCCCGCGCCGACGTGGGAGACGACGTCGACCCGCGGCGCGGGTATGTGCAGGCGTTCGGTGCCGGTGAAGGCGGTGGCGCCGAGCGCGCCCTGTTTGACGACGAGGACGGCGGGTTCGGGCAGGGCGGCCCGGATCGCGTCGGCGTCCGGGAGCCCCCAGGCCGCCTCGGCCTCGTCCTCGCCGACGAAGACCAGGTCGCAGCCGCGGGCGAGTTCGGCGAGCCGCCCGGGATCGCCGTCGTGCCACAGCGCGGGCCGGAAGTTGACGTCGTAGGAGACCGTCGGGCGGCCGGGCTCGCGCTGGGTCAGGCGCCGCATCAGGGCGTGGCACGTGGCCGAGAGGGCGGCGGTGATGCCGGTCAGGTGGAGGACCCGGCCGGACCAGGCGTCGCGCCGCCTGACCAGCGCGGGTGACAGCGCCGAGGCGGCCGAGCCGCCGCGGTAGTAGACGACCTCGGCCTTGGCCGGGTGGGTGTCGCCGACCGAGGTGGCCCGCTCCCCCGCCGTACGGAAGTACACCCCGGTGGGCCGGCGCGGGTCGCGCTGTACGGCGCCGACGTCGACCCCGGCCGCCGCGATCGTGTCGACCAGGTGGTCGCCGAAGCCGTCCGCGCCGACCCGGCTGATCCAGCGCACGGAGTGTCCTGAGCGGGCCAGCGCGCAGGCGACGTTGGACTCGGCGCCGCCGATCGCCCGGTGGAAGGTCGGCACGTCGGCGAGGCGGCCGGGGCGGGCGGGGACGAAGGTGACCATGGACTCGCCGAGGCACACCACGTCGAAGCGGGCGGCGGCGCGGGCCCCGGCCGCGGGAGGCTCGGCAGCGGCCCGGTCCGGAGCGGCCCGGTCCGCCGCGTGGGCGTCGGCCGCGGCGACTTCGGGGACGGCGTGGTGGTCACCAGCGGTCACGACGGTTTCCCCGCTCTCCTGGACGCCGGGCGGCCGGGCGGGTGCCGACCCGGCGCAGACGTCGGAGCGTAGACCGGGTGCGGCATCCTGTGCAATGCCCGTTGCGCGGGACGCAACGACTTGATGGATGACGCGGTACGCGCCAGGGTGCGTGCCATGGGCATCGAAGCGGAGATCACCGACACCACTGCGATCACTGGTATCGACGACATCAGTGCGTACATGGCCGAGCTGGACCGGGAGCGGATCGACCACCGCTTCAAGGGGCTGCCCCCGGACGCCGAGGGCCTGACCCTGGGCGAGCTGGCCGCGCAGCGGCGCTCCCTCTTCGACGGCGGCTTCACCACCCCCGTGCTGGTGCTCTCCGAGGAGGCCCTCGATCACAACCTCGGCCTGCTGGAGCGCTACACGGCCGAGCACGGTCTGGTCTTCGCCCCGCACGGCAAGACCTCGATGGCCCCGCGGTTGTTCGCCCGCCAACTCGCCCACGGCGCCTGGGGCATCACCGTCGCCGTCCCCCACCAGGCCCGGGTCGCCCACGCCTTCGGGGTGCGGCGGATCTTCCTCGCCAACGAGGTGGTGGACCCGGCCGCGCTGCGCTGGATCGGCCGACAGCTCGACGCGGACCCCGACTTCACCCTGCTGTGCTACGTGGACTCGGTGCGGGGCGTCACGCTGATGGACGAGGCGCTGCGGGCGGCCGGTACCCGCCGCCCGCTCGATGTGGTGATCGAACTCGGCGCCGGCGAGCAGGCCCGTACCGGTGTCCGCACCGAGGCGGAGTGCCTGGCGCTGGCCGAGGCGGTGGCCGCCGTCCCCTCGCTGCGGCTGGTCGGCGTGGCGGGCTACGAGGGCGAGGTGCCGGACGCCGATCCCGAGCGGGTACATGCCTGGCTGCGCCGGCTGGTGGCGCTGGCGGCCGATCTGGACGCGGCCGGCCGCTTCGCCGACACCCAGGAGATCGTGATCAGCGCGGGCGGCTCCGCCTGGTTCGACGCGGTGGCGGACGTCTTCGCGGAGATCCCGGAACTCTCCGCCCCCGTCATGAAGCTGCTCCGCTCGGGCGCCTATCTCACCCATGACGACGACCACTACCGAAGGATCACCCCCTTCAACCGCGTCCCGGCGGAAGGCCATCTGGAGCCCGCCTTCCGCCTCTGGGCCCAGGTCCTCTCCCGCCCCACCCCCACCCAGGCGTTCCTCAACGCGGGCAAACGCGACGCCCCTTACGACCTCGGCCTGCCGCACCCGGTCGCCGTCCGCTCGGCCCGCGACGGCTCGGTCCGGGACCCTTCGCCCGGCTTCGCCGTCACCAAGCTCTCCGACCAGCACGCCTGGCTGAGCGTCCCGGCGGCCGAGCCGCTCGAAGTCGGCGACTGGGTCGCTCTCGGCCTCTCCCACCCGTGCACCACCTTCGACAAGTGGCCGCTGATCCCGGTCGCCCGCGCGGACGGCACGGCGACGTCGTTCGTCCGCACCTTCTTCTGATGGAGACGGTGCTGCGGGGCGCCCGCGTGGTGGACGGTTCCGGCGGGGCCGCGTACACCGCCGATGTGGGGCTGGCGGCCGGGCGGATCGCGGAGATCAGGACATCCGGCGCGCGGCTGTCCGGCAAGCGGGTCGTGGACGCGGACGGGCTGGTGCTCGCCCCCGGTTTCATCGACATGCACGCGCACAGCGATCTGGCCCTGCTGCGGGACCCGGCCCACGAGGCGAAGGCCGCGCAGGGTGTCACGCTGGAGGTACTGGGGCAGGACGGGCTGTCGTACGCGCCGGTCGACGACGACACGCTGGCGGGGCTGCGCACCCAGCTCGCGGGGTGGAACGGCGACGGGCACGACATCGGGTTCGGCTGGCGGCGCGTCGGGGAGTACCTGGACCTGCTGGACCGGGGTGTCGCCGTCAACGCGGCCTATCTCGTACCGCAGGGCACCGTAAGGGCGTTGGCCGTCGGCTGGGAGGACCGGCGGGCGACGCCGGGGGAACTGGCCCGGATGAAGGAGCTGGTGGCCCAGGGCCTCGCGGAGGGCGCGGTCGGGCTGTCCTCGGGACTGACGTACACCCCCGGGATGTACGCGTCGGACGCCGAACTGACCGAGCTGTGCCGGGTGGTGGCCGCGTACGGCGGCTACTACTGCCCGCATCACCGGTCGTACGGGGTGGGCGCCCTGGAGGCGTACGCGGAGATGCTCGCGCTCGCCCAGGAGGCGGGCTGCGCGCTGCACTTGGCGCACGCCACGATGAACTTCGGCGTCAACGAGGGCCGCGCCCCCGAGCTGCTCGCGCTGCTGGACAGGGCGCTGGACGCGGGCGCCGACGTCAGTCTCGACACCTATCCTTACACCCCGGGCTGTACGACGCTGGCCGCGCTGCTGCCGAGCTGGGCGGCGGCGGGCGGCCCGGCGGCGACGCTGGCCCGGCTGCGGGACGACGCGACCGCCGAGCGCATCCGGTACGACCTGGAGGTGACCGGCTCGGACGGCAGCCACGGGGTGCCGATGGACTGGTCCACCATCGAGATCTCCGGGGTCGGCGATCCGGCCCTCGGCGGCCACACCGGCACCCGGCTGGACGGCTGGCCCACCGCCCGGCGGCTGCTGCTCGCCGACCGGCTGGGCACCACGATCCTCCAGCACGTCGGCGACGAGCGGAACGTCGTCACGATCATGCGGCACCGCGTCCACACGGCCGGCTCCGACGGCATCCTGCACGGCGCCAAGCCGCACCCGCGGGCGTACGGCACCTTCCCGCACTATCTCGGCCGGTACGTGCGGGAGTTGGGGGTGCTGACGCTCGAGGAGTGCGTCGCCCACCTCACCGGCCGGCCCGCCGCCCGGCTGCGGCTGGCCGACCGCGGCCTGGTACGCCCCGGCTACCGCGCCGACCTGGTGCTCTTCGATCCGCGGACGGTCGCGGCGGGCGCCACGTACGACCGGCCCCGCACCCTGCCCACCGGGATCCCGCACGTCCTCATCGACGGCCGTTTCGTCATCGAGGACGGCCGCAGGACCCAGGTGCTCGCCGGACGCTCGGTACGGCGGCGCGGATTTCGCCCATTCGGGTGAAGGGGCACGCGTGTCCGGCACCCGGGCGGGCCGGCCGCTCCACCGCTGGCGGGCGCCGCCGGACAGCGGGCCGTCGCACGCTCGGGCGGCCCGGCGCGCGGATGGCCGGTCGTGACGGGTGGCGAAAAACACCGCGCGGCGGCCGTTACGTAGCCGTAAGGTGACCGGCATGCAGGTGATCCAGTCCACGAAGCTCGCCAATGTCTGTTACGAGATCCGGGGTCCGGTTCTTGAGGAGGCGATGCGGCTCGAGGCCGCCGGGCACCGCATCCTCAAGCTGAACACCGGCAACCCCGCGCCCTTCGGCTTCGAGTGCCCGCCGGAGATCCTGGAGGACATGCTCCGCACCCTCCGGGACGCGCACGGCTACGGAGACGCCAAGGGCCTGCTCTCCGCCCGCCGCGCGGTGGTGCAGCACTACCAGACCAAGAACATCCCGCTCGACGTCGAGGACATCTACCTCGGCAACGGCGTCTCGGAGCTCATCCAGATGTCGATGCAGGCGCTGCTCGACGACGGCGACGAGGTGCTGGTTCCGGCGCCGGACTACCCGCTGTGGACGGCCGCGGTCTCGCTGGCCGGCGGCACCGCGGTGCACTACCGGTGCGACGAGCAGGCCGACTGGATGCCGGACCTCGCCGACATCGAGCGCAAGGTCACCGACCGCACCAAGGCCATCGTCGTCATCAACCCGAACAACCCCACCGGGGCGGTGTACGACGACGAGATGCTGCGCGGCCTGACCGACATCGCCAGGCGGCACGATCTGATCGTCTGCTCCGACGAGATATACGACAAGATCCTCTACGACGACGCCACCCACACCCCGACCTCGGCCATCGCCCCCGACCTGCTGACGCTCACCTTCAACGGCCTGTCGAAGGCGTACCGGGTGGCCGGCTTCCGCAGCGGCTGGATGGCGGTCTGCGGGCCCAAGAAGGGCGCCGCCAGCTACATCGAGGGTCTGACGATCCTGGCCAACATGCGGCTGTGCGCCAACCAGCCGGCGCAGTACGCGATCGCCACCGCGCTCGGCGGCCACCAGTCGATCCACTCCCTGGTGCTGCCCGGCGGCCGGCTGCGCGCCCAGCGGGACGCCACCTACGAGGCGCTCACCGCCATCCCGGGCGTCACCTGTGTGAAGCCCAAGGGCGCGCTCTACGCCTTCCCCCGGCTCGATCCGCAGGTCTACAAGATCAAGGACGACCGGCAGATGGTGCTCGACCTGCTGCGGGCCGAGAAGATCATGATCGTGCACGGCACCGGCTTCAACTGGACCGAGCCGGACCACTTCCGGATCGTCACACTGCCGCGCGCCGAGGATCTGGTGGAGGCGATCGGCCGGATCGGGCGCTTCCTCGACGGGTACAGCCAGCCGTAGCCGGGGCGCCGGTCGACGGGGCCGCCGCACGGAGCGGGTCCGCGGGCCCGGTGGACGGCGGGCGCCCCCGGCCAGGGGCGCCCGTCCGGTCGATGTCAGCCGAGGCGCGCGACCAGCGCCTCGTACTCATCCCACAGCTCCTTCGGCAGCTGCGCGCCGAAGGTCTCCAGATGGGCCGGGATCAGCGACGCCTCCTCCCGCCACACCTCGCGGTCGACCGTCAGCAGCAGATCGAGGTCGGCCCGGGACAGCCCGAGGCCGTCCGTGTCGAGCGCGCCCTCGGCGGGCAGCACGCCGATCGGGGACTCGACGCCCGCGGCCCGCCCGTCGAGCCGCTCCACGATCCACTTCAGCACCCGGCTGTTCTCACCGAAGCCGGGCCAGACGAAGCGGCCGCCGGCGTCCTTGCGGAACCAGTTGACGTAATAGATCCTCGGCAGCCGGTCCGCGGTGCCCCGCCGGCCGGCGTCCCGGCCGAGCTTCAGCCAGTGGCCGAAGTAGTCGCCCATGTTGTAGCCGCAGAACGGCAGCATGGCGAAGGGGTCCCGGCGCAGCTCGCCGACCTTGCCCTCGGCCGCGGCGGTCTTCTCGCTGGCGATGTTGGCGCCGAGGAAGACACCGTGCTGCCAGTCGAAGGACTCGGTGACCAGCGGGACGGCGGAGGCGCGCCGGCCGCCGAAGAGGATCGCGGAGATCGGCACGCCCGCGGGGTCCTCCCATTCGGGCGCGATGATCGGGCACTGAGCGGCCGGCACGGTGAAGCGGGCGTTGGGGTGGGCGGCCGGTGTGCCGCGGTCCGGCGTCCACTCCTCGCCCCGCCAGTCGGTGAGCCGGGCCGGGGGTTCCTCGGTCATGCCCTCCCACCACACGTCGCCTTCGCCGGTGAGGGCGACATTGGTGAAGATCGAGTTGCCGTACATGGTCTTCATGGCGTTGGCGTTGGTGTGCTCGCCGGTGCCGGGGGCGACGCCGAAGAACCCGGCCTCGGGGTTGATGGCGTAGAGCCGGCCGTCCGCGCCGAAGCGCATCCAGGCGATGTCGTCGCCGATGGTCTCCACCGACCAGCCGGCGACGGTGGGCTCCAGCATGGCCAGATTGGTCTTGCCGCAGGCGGAGGGGAAGGCGGCGGCCACATAGCGGCTCTGGCCGCGCGGCGGGGTCAGCTTGAGGATCAGCATGTGCTCGGCGAGCCAGCCCTCGTCCCTGGCCATCACGGAGGCGATCCGCAGCGCGTAGCACTTCTTGCCGAGCAGCGCGTTGCCGCCGTAGCCGGAGCCGTAGGACCAGATCTCGCGGGTCTCGGGGAAGTGCGAGATGTACTTGGTGCCGTTGCACGGCCAGGGGACATCGGCCCGGCCGTCGGTGAGCGGCGCGCCGACGGTGTGCACCGCCCTGACGAAGGCGCCGTCCGGGCCGAGTTCGTCGAGCACCGCGCGGCCCATCCGGGTCATGGTGCGCATCGAGACGGCGACGTACGCGGAGTCGGTGAGCTCCACGCCCATCGCGGCCAGCGGTGACCCGATCGGGCCCATGCAGAACGGGACCACGTACATCGTCCGGCCGCGCATGGAGCCGCGGAAGAGGCCGCCCTCGCCGCCGTCGGCGTCACCCTCGCCCTCGCCCTCGCCCTCGCGCCCGACGAAGATCTCCCGCATCTCGGCCGGCGCTTTCCAGTGGTTGGTCGGGCCGGCGTCGGCCGCGCGCTCGGAGCAGATGAAGGTACGGTCCTCCACCCGCGCCACGTCAGAGGGGTCGGAGGCGGCGTAGTACGAGTTGGGCCGCAGGGTCGGGTCGAGCCTGGTGAAGGTGCCCTTGGCGACGAGTTCCGCGGCGAGGCGGTCGTACTCCTCGGCGGAGCCGTCGCACCACACCACCGCGTCGGGCTGGGTGAGGCGGGCGATCTCGCCGACCCAGGCGATCAGTTCCCGGTGGCTGGTGGGAGGGTCCTGGGGGGTGAGGGGGTCCGGCCGGGGGCCTTGTCGGGGGTGCTGCCCGGGGTTTTGCTGGGTGAGGGTGTTGGCGCGCGTCACGATCGCTCCGTCCCGCCGGGTCCGCACAGACCGGCGTCGCACAGTGAGGGTTCGGTTCGGCCCCTTGGGGGCTGCGACCCGGACGCTTGCTGGCGCTCATCCGGTGCCGACCACACTCATATGAGTGTGGCCCCCTTCAAATGATTCTGTCCAGAGCGGCCAAACGGGTCACCGGGGATCCACCCGGGCTTCTTCCTAACAAGTGACCTACGGGACCGTAGATATGATTGACGCCATGAGCGCTCGGGAAAGGACTGGCGGCGTGGTCGCGGACATCGAAAACGTCAACCGTGGCGATGACGCCGGGGACGCCGCGGCGGCCGACCTGGCCTCGCTGGTGAAACCCAAGCTCAGAGGGTGGCTGCACGCCGGAATGTTCCCGGCAGCCCTGGTGTCGGGCGTGATCCTCACCGCGTTCGCGCAGAGCACCCGCGGCCGCGTCGCCTGCGCCGTCTTCACCCTCACGGCGTGCGCGCTCTTCGGCACCAGCGCGCTCTACCACCGGGGGAACTGGGGCAGCCGGGCGTCGGGAATTCTGCGCCGCCTTGACCACGCCAACATCTTCCTGATCATCGCCGGCACCTACACACCGCTGACGATCCTGCTGCTGCCCGGCGCCACCTCCGAGCTGCTGCTGTGGCTGGTCTGGGCCGGCGCGCTGGCCGGCATCGCCTTCCGGGTCTTCTGGGTGGGCGCGCCCCGCTGGCTCTACACCCCCTGCTACATCGCGCTCGGCTGGGTGGCCGTCTTCTTCCTGCCGGACTTCCTGCGGACCGGCGGGGTCGCGGTGACGGTGTGCGTGGTCGCGGGCGGGGTGCTCTACAGCATCGGCGCGGCGGTCTACGGCTTCAAGCGGCCCAATCCGTCACCCCGGTGGTTCGGCTTCCACGAGGTCTTCCACTCCTTCACGCTGGCCGCTTTCGCCGTGCATTACGTGGGCATCTCGCTGGTGGCGTACCAGCACGCGTAGCGGCCGCTCGGCGCGGTGATCGCCGAGCGGACGGCCCGCTCTCCCCACCCGGCTACGAACCGCGGGGGCCTGACCACTGCTGCGAGCGGAGCTGGGCGCTGAGGGCGCGGGGGTCGGAGGTCGGGGCGTCGCAGACGAAGTGGCGGCAGACGTAGGCGGTGGCGAGGCCGGCCCGGGTGGGGCGGTCGGCCAGCAGCGGGAATTCGGCGGAGCCCTCCTCGCCCACCGCGACCACCGCCCCTGGCGCGGAGCCGAGCAGGGCGGTGCGGTGCAGTTCCGCGGTGAGCGGGTCGGCGGTGGCGCCGACCACGGCGACCTCGCGGGGCCCGTCGAGCGCGGCCTCCGCGACCGCGAGCCCCCAGCCGATGAACCGCGGCGCCTTGTCCGCCAGCGCGCCCACCACGCCCAGCGCCCGTTCGGCCGCCTCGCGGTGCTGGTCGGAGCCGGTGTGGGCGGCGTAGGACAGCAGCGCGCCGGCCGCCGCCGTCCAGCCGGAGGGCGTGGCGTTGTCCGTCGGGTCCTGCGGCCGGCGGATCAGGGTCTCGGCGTCGTCGGCGGTGTCGTAGAAGGAGCCGTCGGCGGCGGTGAAGTGGTGGAGCACGGAGTCGAGCAGCAGCCCGGCGACATCCAGCCAGACCCCTTCGCCGGTGACCGAGGCGAGCGCGAGGAAACCCTCGGCGACATCGCCGTAGTCCTCCAGGACGCCCGCGTTGCGGCCCGCGGCGCCGTCGCGGGAGGTGCGCAGCAGCCGGCCGCGGTCGTCCAGGTGCACCCGGACCAGCAGATCGGCGGCGTCCACCGCGGCCTGCACCAGATCGGGCCGGTCGAAGTAGGCGCCGGTCTCGGCGAGCGCGGCGATGGCCAGGCCGTTCCAGGCGGCCACCACCTTGTCGTCCCGCCCGGGCCGGGGGCGGCGGCCGCGGGCGGTGAGCAGCCGTTCGCGGACCGAGGCGACCCGGTCGGCGTCCACCACGCCGTTGCCCTGCGGGAGCTGGAGCACGGAGGAGCCCTCCTCGAAGGTGCCCTCTTGGGTCACCCCGAAGTATCCGGCGGCGAATTCGCCGTCGGCGGGGCCGAGTTCGGCCACCAGTTGCGGCGGGGTCCAGACGTAGTAGGCGCCTTCGACGTGCCGGCCGGTGCCGTCGTCGCTGTCGGCGTCCAGCGCGGAGGCGAAACCGCCCTCGGGGGTGCCGAGTTCGGCGATGAGGAAGTCCGCGGTCTCCAGAGCGACCCGGCGGGCGAGGTCGGAGCCGGTGGCCCGCCACAGGTGGGCGTAGACCCGGGTGAGCAGGGCGTTGTCGTAGAGCATCTTCTCGAAGTGCGGCACGGTCCAGGTGCGGTCGACGCTGTAGCGGGCGAAACCGCCGGCCAGTTGGTCGTAGATGCCGCCGCGGGCCATCGCCTCGCAGGTGTCCCTGGCCATCTGAAGGGCGCGCTCGTCACCGGTCCTGGCGTGGTGGCGGAGCAGGAACTCCAGCGTCATCGCGGCCGGGAACTTGGGCGCGCCGCCGAATCCGCCGTGCTCGGCGTCGTACCCGCGGGTCAGCCCGCCCAGCGCGGCGCCCAGTTCGGCCGGTCCGACGGGGCCGGCCGCCGCCGCGAACGCGCCGGTCCGCTCGCCCAGTTCGCGGGTGATCCGGGCGGCGACCTCGCCGACCTCCGCCCGGCGGTCCCGCCAGGCGGCGACGACCCCCTGGAGCACCTCCATGAAGGCCGGCATTCCGTGCTGCGGCCGGGGCGGGAAGTAGGTCCCGAAGTAGAAGGGCTCGCCCTCCGGGGTCAGGAACACCGTCATCGGCCACCCGCCCTGCCCGGTGGCCGCCTGCACCGCCTCCATATAGACGGCGTCGACGTCCGGCCGCTCCTCGCGGTCCACCTTCACGGCGACGAAGTGCTCGTTGAGATAGCCGGCGGTCGCCTCGTCCTCGAAGGACTCGTGGGCCATCACATGGCACCAGTGGCAACTGCTGTACCCGACGCTCAACAGCACCGGCACCCCGCGCTTGCGCGCTTCCCCGAACGCCTCCTCCCCCCACGGCCACCAGTCCACCGGGTTGTCCGCGTGCTGAAGCAGATACGGCGAGGTCGCGTCACCAAGTCGGTTCACGCGGTTACTTTCTCACGCCCGCCCCCTCCAAAGCGCCCACACCTCACCCACCCCACCAACCTCCCCGATCCCCGCCCCCACCGCACGACCCCCCGCCCCGCCCGGAGCGGTACGCCGCCGGACCAATACGTGGCGACATGTCCGCCTCTAAGCTGTGGTCAGCGGCGCCCCGCGCGTCGCGTCCGAACTCCGGGAGGTACGCATGAGCGCCGAGATGATCGCGCCTGCCTGGATGCACGAACGCATCACCGCGGAGCAGTACGACTCCTGGTCCGAGGAGCAGTGCGCCGGCATCGAGATCGTTGACGGGATGGTCGTCGTGAGCCCGAGTGCGGCAAAGCGGCACAACCGGCCGGCCCGGATCCTGGCCAACGCGTTGGACGCCGCCGCCGGGCCGGACTGGAACGCCGACACGGACTTCGACGTCCGCCTCCAGGACGTGCCGCTCACCAACCGGCGTCCGGATGTCGTCGTGTACCGGGCGGAGACCATCGACCTCGCGCCGACCCGCCCGGAGCACGTGCTCCTCGTCGTCGAGGTCGTATCGCCCGGCTCCGAGACCACGGACCGGATCGTGAAGGTCGACCAGTACGCCAAGGCGGGGATCGCCTTCTACTGGCGCGTCGAACAGGCTGCCACCGGTGTCCCGCTCGTTCATACCTACGTGCTCGATCCCGCCAGTAGGTCCTATCGCGACGGAGAGGTGTTCGCCGGCGTGATCAAGGCCGCGGTCCCCTTTTCCGTGGAGATCGACCTCGGCCGGGTCTGAGCTCCGGGTTCCCGGCGGCGGCCGGGAGAAGTTTCGGGTGCGGTGTCGATTCCGGTGGGGGTCGCTCGACGTAGGGGTGTGGGTGGGAGGAGATCCGCCCCGTTGAGAGGACGGCGCTATGCGTTACATGATGTTGCTCAGGCTGGACCCCGCCGCGCAGCCCGGGGCGCCGGGTGAGGAGTTGATGGCGGAGATGGGGAAGCTGCTGGAGGAGATGACGCGGGCCGGGGTGCTGTTGGACACCGGTGGGCTGCGGCCGGTGGAGGAGGGGACGGTGCTGCGGCTGTCCGGCGGCAAGCAGACCGTGGTGGACGGCCCGTACGCCGAGGCCAAGGAGGTCGTCGGCGGCTATCTGCTGCTCCAGGCGAGGTCGCTGGAGGAGGCCGCGGAGTGGGGCGGCCGGTTCCTGGCGATCCACGGTGACGGATGGGAAGTGGACGCCGAGATCCGGCAGGTCGTGGAGCCCGACTGAGCCCGGCCGGGGCGTCCGCTTGGCGCGGGCGCCCCGGGCTGCTCTGATGGGTGGTCGTGACCCGTGACGACGCCCAAGGCACGCCCGACGCCGAAGGCAGCCCCGACGCCGCCGGCCCCGGTCGGCCGGACGGCTCCGTGGGCCGCACCGTGGACGCGGTGTGGCGCATCGAGTCGCCGCGGCTCGTCGCCGGGCTGACCCGCATCGTGCACGACATAGGCGTGGCGGAGGAGCTGGCCCAGGACGCGCTGGTCGCCGCGCTGGAGCAGTGGCCCCGCGAGGGCGTGCCCCGCAATCCGGGTGCCTGGCTGATGACCACCGCCAAGCGGCGGGCGATCGACCAGATCCGCCGTAACGAGACCTTCGCCCGCAAGCTGCGGCTGCTCGGCCACGAGCTGGAACTCGAACAGGACGCCGCCGCCTTCGGCGACGTCAAGGAGCCCGACGATCCGCGGGACATCGAGGACGACCTGCTGCGGCTGGTGTTCGTCGCCTGCCACCCGGTGCTGCCCCGCGAGGCCCGGGTCGCCCTGACGCTGCGGCTGCTGGGCGGTCTGACCACGGACGAGATCGCCCGGGCGTTCCTGGTCGCCGAGTCGACGGTGGCGCAGCGGATCGTCCGGGCCAAGCGGACCCTCGCCCGGGAGCGGGTGCCGTTCGAGGTGCCCTCCGGCGCCGCGCTCGCCGAGCGTCTCGCGTCCGTCCTGGAAGTCGTCTATCTGATCTTCAACGAGGGCTACGCGGCGACCGCGGGGGACGACTGGACCCGGCCTGGCCTGTGCGAGGACGCGCTGCGGCTGGCCCGGGTGCTGACCGGACTGCTGCCCCGGGAGCCGGAGGCGTGGGGGCTCGCGGCGCTGCTGGAGATCCAGGCGTCACGGTCGGCGGCCCGCTCGGGACCGACGCCGGTGCCGCTGCTGGAGCAGGACCGGGGCCGCTGGGACCCGCTGCTGATCCGCCGCGGCTTCACCGCGCTGGCCCGCGCCGACGCCGCCGCCAAGGCCAGGGGCGCCGCGCCGGGCCCGTACGCCCTGCAAGCCGC
Source organism: Streptomyces sp. NBC_01190 (assembly GCF_045039895.1). NCBI lineage: Bacteria > Bacillati > Actinomycetota > Actinomycetes > Kitasatosporales > Streptomycetaceae > Streptomyces > Streptomyces sp. NBC_01190. The sequence continues at coordinate 5,315,634 of NZ_CP108580.1, read as the reverse complement.
CATCGCGGCGTGTCACGCGCGGGCGCCGCGGCCCGAGGAGACGGACTGGCGGACCATCGCCGCCCTCTACGACGCCCTGGCCGCCCGTGCGCCCTCCCCGGTGGTGGAGCTGAACCGGGCGGTGGCGGTCGGCCGGGCGCACGGCCCGGCCGCGGGTCTGGCCCTGGCCGACGCGCTGGCCGCGACCGGCAGCCTGGGCGACTACCACCTGCTGCCCGCCGTGCGCGGCGATCTGCTGGCGAGCCTCGGCCGCCGGGCCGAGGCCCGTACCGCGTTCGAGCACGCCGCCGCCCTCACCCGCAACAACGCGGAACGCGCCTTCCTGCTCGCCCGAGCGGCCTCCTGCGCCGAAGGGGCCGCCGGGGGGAGCGCTGACGCCGGGAGTAGTGGCAGTTAGCAGGAGCGCTCGGGCCGGCGGGGCCCACTCGCCCGGCGGGGCGGGCCGCCCTCAGGAACGCCTGACCACCCGTCCCACGGGCGGCTCCGGCACGCGGCCGACCGCGCCCCGAGCCGGCGGATGTGCAAGCGGAAGCGCTCAGGCGCCGGGCGCCTTGGGCTCCGGGTGCGGGGCCGGCGACTGGGCGGGCACCCGGCCGGCCGGGGCCGGGCCCCCGCTGTCGCGGCGCGCCGCAGGCGTCCCCTCCTCCGGCTGCTCCTCGAAGTCGATCTTCTTCATCTGCTTGCCCATGTTCTTCATGAGCGCCCACAGTCCGAGGGCGATGACAGCGAAGATCACGAATCCGAGGAGCCCCGGCGTCACCTTGTTCTCGTCCAGGTCGGCGGCGAGCGGCACGAGCTGATGAAGGGCGGGAGTCTGGTTCACGCCCACCATTGTCGCCTAAGCCTTCCGGAGGCCCGCAAAGAGGTCGTCCTCGGGGAGCGATACGTCCACCCGGGACGCCACCAGCTCGTAGTCCTCGGTGGGCCAGACCTCCCGCTGGATGTCCATCGGCACCTTGAACCAGCCGCCGTCCGGGTCGATCTGGGTGGCGTGCGCGAGCAGCGCCTTGTCCCGGATCTCGAAGAACTCACCGCACGGCACATGGGTGGAGATGTTCCGTTCCGGCCGGTCCATCTCCTCCCAGCGCTTGAGCCACTCACCGTACGGGGACTCCAGGCCGCGGGCGAGCAGCGCCTCGTGGATGGCGACCGTACGGCTCCGGTTGAAGCCCTGGTTGTAGTAGAGCTTCGACGGCGTCCACGGCTCGCCGGCCTCCGGATACCGCTCCGGGTCGCCGGCCGCCTCGAAGGCCACCATCGTGATCTTGTGGGTCATGATGTGGTCAGGGTGCGGATACCCGCCGTTCTCGTCGTAAGTGGTGATCACCTGCGGCTTGAACTCACGGATCAGCTTCACCAGCGCGCCGGCCGCCTCGTCGACGTCCTGGAGGCCGAAGCAGCCCTCGGGCAGCGGCGGCAGCGGGTCGCCCTCGGGCAGCCCGGAGTCGACGAAGCCGAGCCACGCCTGCCGCACCCCGAGGATCTGCCGGGCCTCCTCCATCTCCTTGGCCCGCACCTCGTGGATGTGCTCCTCGATATAGGCGTCGCCCTGGAGCTTGGGGTTGAGCACCGAGCCGCGCTCACCTCCGGTGCAGGTGGCCACGAGCACGTCCACCCCTTCGGACACGTACTTGGCCATGGTGGCCGCGCCCTTGCTCGACTCGTCGTCGGGGTGGGCGTGCACGGCCATCAGTCGCATCTGCTCAGTCAAGGCTGGGTCCTCATCAGGTCTCCGTCGTGTGGGCCCCTCGCCTGGGCCGAGGGAACACCTTCTATAGTGACCGAGCGAGGGGGCGAATCATTCCGGTGGTCCCGATTGGGAGGAACATCATGACGGCCGTGCAGTCAGGCCCGCCGGACTCCCCGCCGAACTCGCCGCCCGAAGGCCGCTACGGCCCCGCGAGCCGCCGTGACGCCTCTGGTGCCGACGCCCGCGCGGACCGCGATCTCAAGGTCGTCGCCATCGTACTTGGCGCGCTGGCCGCGGTGGTGCTCGCCTGGTACGGCTGGCACTCGGTGGCGGGGAACAAGGTGAGCGCGCAGGTGGTCGCCTTCAAGGTGGTGTCGGATCAGGCCGTCGAGGTCCACCTGGAGCTGCACAAGGACGCGGGCACCGTCGCGGTGTGCACGCTGCGCTCGGAGGACGCCGACCACAACGAGGTCGGCCGCAAGGACGTCCGGATCACCCAGCACGCCAAGCAGGTGGACACTTTGGTGACGGTCCGCACCACCGCCCGCGGCGAGACCGGTGAGCTGGTGAGCTGCGAGGCGGCGGCCGGCACCGCGTCGGGCCCGGCGCCGGGCGCCTCGGGCGCGTCGGCGAAGTAAGCGGCCCCGCGGGCCGCTGAGCGGCTCGGAGCCGCGATGGCGGGAACCGCGGCTGACGCGGATCCGTCGGCGGCCGCGTCGCTCGCTCCCCTCCACGGCCGCTAATTGTTAGGCTCGTGGTTTCGTCCCGGCGGCCGGTGGCAATGCAATGGTGCAACCGGGTTTGTCCCTGACCGGCTCAATGGGACAGCGCAGGCCATATGGGGAGCGGCAGGAGTACGACACTGCGGCCGCATCGACCAGATGGGGCGCTTATCGTCCGCGGGGAGTCCGCCGGACAGGCACACGGCATGAACAGTACCGACGAGGAGCACCTGTGACCCAGACCAGCGACAACGTCACCTGGCTCACCCAGGCGGCGTACGACCAGCTCAAGGCCGAGCTGGAGCATCTGTCTGGTCCGGCGCGCGCCGAGATCGTCGCCAAGATCGAGGAAGCCCGCCAGGAAGGCGACCTGAAGGAGAACGCGGGGTATCACGCGGCGCGTGAGGACCAGGGCAAGCTGGAGCTGCGCGTCCGCCAGCTCAACCAGATCCTGGAGACCGCGAAGGTGGGCGAGGCCCCGGCGGACGACGGTGTGGTGGCGCCCGGCATGGTGGTCACCATCGCGTTCGACGGGGACCCGGACGACACCATGACCTTCCTGCTCGGCTCGCGCGAGGGCATCGCCGACGACCTGGAGACGTACTCTCCGCAGTCGCCGCTCGGCACCGGTGTGAACGGCCGGCGGATCGGTGAGGACGCGACGTACGAGCTGCCCAACGGCAAGACCGCGGCGGTGAAGATCCTCGAAGTGAAGCCGTACCGGGGCTGAGCCCGCACCGAAGCCCCGGCCGCCGGAAAGGAATTCCGGCGGCCGGGGCTTCGTCGTATCCGGCGGCCCCCGAGGGCGCCCGCCGGGGCGTCCGGCGAGGCCCGGAGCCGCTACCGGGTCACGCGGTCAGGCGGTCACACGGTCACGCCGTCGCCGAGCGGTACTTGCGGACCGCCAGCGTGCGGAAGACCGCGACGATCACCAGCGACCAGACCAGCGAGGCCCAGACCGGGTGCTGCATCGGCCAGGCGCTCGACTTCACCACGCCGGGGTTGCCGAAGAGCACCCGGCCCGCCTGCACGGTGGCGCTGAACGGGTTCCACTCGGCGACATGCCGCAGCCACGGCGTCATGCCGGCCGGGTTGACGAACGCGTTCGACACGAAGGTGACCGGGAAGAGCCAGACCAGGCCGCCGGAGGTGGCCGCCTCCGGGGTGCGCACCGACAGGCCGATCAGCGCGCCGATCCAGGAGAAGGCGTATCCCAGCAGGAGCAGCAGCCCGAAGGCGCCGAGCATCTTGGGCACCCCGTTGTGGATCCGCCAGCCGACCAGTACGCCGACGATCGCCAGCACGATCACGGTCAGCAGCGTCTGCACCAGATCGGCGATGGTACGGCCGGTGAGCACCGCGCCCCGGGACATCGGCAGCGACCGGAAGCGGTCGACGAGCCCCTTGTGCATGTCGTCGGCGATGCCCGCGCCGGCGCCGGCGGTGGCGAAGGTGACGGTCTGGGCGAAGATGCCGGCCATCAGGAAGTTGCGGTAGGCCGAGGCGTTGAAGGTGCCGCCGATGTTGACCGATCCGCCGAAGACGTAGCTGAACAGCACGACGAACATGATCGGCTGGAGCAGCCCGAAGACGATCACTTCCGGGATCCGGACCATCCGCAGCAGGTTGCGTTTGGCGACCACCAGCGAGTCGTGCGCGGCCCCGACCAGGCCGCCGCGCGGGGTGGGCGCCAGGGTGTTGCGCGGGTTGTCGGTCGCGACGCTCACTTGGCGTTCTCCTTCGCGGACGGACCGGGCGGGTTGTCGCCGGGCGGGTTGTCGCCGGGTGAATTGCCGGGGGCCGTTGTGCCGGTGCCCGGCTTGTCGGGGTCGCCGTTCTCCCCGGCCTCGGCGCCGTGGCCGGTCAGTGAGATGAACACATCGTCGAGGGTGGGACGGCGCAGACCGATGTCGTCGATCTCGATGCCGTCCGCGTCCAGGTCGCGGATCACTTCGGCGAGCAGCTTGGCGCCGCCGGTGACCGGGACGGTGATCTTGCGGGTGTGCTCCTCGATCTTGGCCTCGCTCTTGCCGTATCGGGCGAGCACCCGGGCGGCGTCCTCGATCCGGTCCCGTTCGTGCGCGACGACCTCGACCCGCTCGCCGCCGGTCTGCGCCTTGAGCTGGTCGGAGGTGCCGCGGGCGATGACCAGGCCGTGGTCGATCACGCAGATGTCGTGCGCGAGGTGGTCGGCCTCCTCCAGATACTGGGTGGTCAGCAGCAAGGTGGTGCCGCCGGCGACGAGTTCCTGGATGACCTCCCACAACTGCTGCCGGTTGCGCGGGTCGAGCCCGGTGGTGGGCTCGTCCATGAACATCACCGGCGGGCTGACCACGAGCGCCGCGGCCAGGTCGAGCCGGCGGCGCATACCGCCGGAGTACGTCTTGGTGGTGCGGTCGGCGGCGTCGGCCAGATGGAACCGCTCCAGCAGTTCGGTGGCTCTGGCCTTGGCCGCCTTGGCCGGCAACTGGTAGAGCTGAGCGACCATCTGGAGGTTCTCCCGGCCGGTCAGATACTCGTCCACCGCCGCGAACTGACCGGAGAGGCCGATGTGGCGGCGTACCTCGTTGGGGTGCTTGAGTACGTCGATGCCCGCGACAACGGCGGTACCGCTGTCGGGCTGGAGCAGGGTGGTCAGGACGCGGACGGCCGTGGTCTTCCCCGCGCCGTTCGGGCCGAGCAGGCCCAGAACGGTGCCTTCGGGTACGTCGAGATCCACTCCCCCCAGTGCCCTGACATCGCCGAAGGTCTTCACGAGACCTTCTGCGTAGATGGCGCCCGGCATGTTCTGGCTCCCGTTCGTTGCGGTGATCGTGTGGCGATCGGCGGCGGTGATGGGTTTCGCGTCGGCGCGCTTCTTCACCTGTCCGGCTGATGGCGCGCTCGTGTGTTCGACCGGCCGCGCGGGCGAAACTCATCGCTCGCCGCGGCACGACGCGACAATGCCAGACGCGATATATCGCGTCAAGCGGATTATCCGACTTGCCCGTACGAACGAAGACCTCGCGTCAGGCGATCACCGTGTACCCCGCGTCCTCCAGGGCCGCGCCGACCGCCGTGCAGTGCTCGGGCCCCTTCGTCTCCAGGTGCACCTCGACCTCCGCCTCGGTCAGCCCCAGCCGGGGGTCGGTCCGCACATGGCTGACGTCCAGGACGTTGGCGTCCGCGAGCGAGAGCACGCCCAGCAGGGTGGCGAGCACCCCCGGCCGGTCGGTGAGCCGTACCCGCAGCGACAGATAGCGGCCGGCCGCCGACATGCCGTGGCGCAGGGTCCGCTGCAAGAGCAGCGGGTCGACGTTTCCGCCGGACAGCAGCGCCACCACCGGGCCCTCGAAGGCCTCGGGCGCGGCCATCAGCGCCGCCACCGGACTCGCCCCGGCCGGCTCAACCACCAGTTTGGCCCGCTCCAGACAGAGCAGCAGCGCCGAGGACAACTGGGCCTCGGAGACCGTCACCACCTCGTCCACCAGGTCGCGGATGATCGCGAACGGTATGTCACCCGGCCGGCCCACCATGATGCCGTCGGCCATCGTCGCCACCGACCGCAGCACCACCGGCCGGCCGGCGGCCAGCGAGGGCGGATAGGCCGCGGCGCCCGCCGCCTGCACCCCGACGATCCGCACCTCCGGCCGCATCGCCTTGACCGCGACCGCCACACCGGCCGCGAGCCCGCCGCCGCCGATGCCCACCACGATGGTGCGCACCTCGGGGCACTGCTCCAGGATCTCCAGGCCCACCGTGCCCTGCCCCGCGATGATGTCGGGGTGGTCGAAGGGGTGGATGAAGACCGCGCCGGTCTCCTCGGCGTACGCGATGGCCGCGCGCAGCGTCTCGTCCACCACCGCGCCGTGCAGGCGGACCTCGGCGCCGTACTCGCGGGTCGCGGCGACCTTCGGCAGCGGCGCGCCCATCGGCATGAAGACGGTCGAGCGCACCCCGAGCAGCGAGGCGGCGAGCGCCACCCCCTGGGCGTGGTTGCCGGCGCTGGCCGCGACGGCGCCGGCCGCGTGCTCCTCAGGACTCAGCCCGGCGATCCGTACGTAGGCGCCGCGGATTTTGAAGGATCCGGTCCGCTGCAAATTCTCGCATTTGAGGTGCACCGGTGCACCGACCAGTGACGAGAGATGGCGGGAGGTTTCCATGGCGGTGTTCCTGGCGATTCCCGACAGCATTTTGTGCGCGCCACGCACATCGTCGAGAGTGATCGCCCGCGGGGTCCTGGAATCCATGCCCTCAGTCTCGCAGTTCCGCCCCGATCATGGCTGCGCCGCTCCCACCAGCGCGTCTGCCGGGCGGCGGCGCGATGCGGCGGCCGGGCGCGGGTCGGGACCGGCCCGCGCGGCCCCGGCGGACGCGGCCGGAAGCGGTCAGCCGGCTGATTGCTGTTTGTGCGGGAACGGCCCCGGGGCTGGCCGGTCCGCGTACTCTTCTGCCAACTTCCCGCAGCCCGCCCCCCTTAACAGGACCGACAGAACGCGAGCTTCCAGGTCATGTCCAACCCTCCGGAGACCTCGGCCGAACTGCTTGAGCGGCTCCAGCATCAGGTCGCCCTCTTCGCCCGCCGTGCCGAACAAACCCGGCTCGGCGGCGTCGGCAAGGCCCGCAACTCCATGGACCGCGCCGCCTATCTGCTGCTCAACCGGCTCGACCGGGAGGGCCCGATGGGCGTCAAGGCGCTCGCCGAGGCCATGGGCATCGACTCGTCCACGGTGACCCGGCAGGTCGCGCCGCTGGTCGACACCGGGCTGGTCAAACGCACGTCCCACCCCGAGGACGGACGTGCGGTCGTGCTCGCCCTTTCGCCGCGCGGCCGGGGCCGGCTCGACGATGTGCGCGTCTCGCGGCGGCGGCTGATGGCCGACGTCACCGGTGACTGGACCACCGAGGAGCGGGAGGCCTTCACCGAGCTGCTCGTACGGTTCAACACCGCGCTGTCCGAGTGGCACGCGGGGGGCGGGCAGCCCGGTCAAGAGGGCCGGCAGGGCTCCTCGGGCCAGTCAGCGGACCCCGCGGCCGGGGAAGCCGCCGGGGAGGCCCTGGAGGCCGGGAGCGTCGCCGCTGGGGCCGGTGAGTCCGGTGGCACGGGCGGGGGCACCGGGTCGCGGGGGGAGACGCAGGGGGCTTGACCCGGGCCGTCCGGTTGCCGTCCCATGGCCGCGTGGGGAAGCGCCGGGCGGCAGCGGAACTCCGACGGGACGCCGAGTTCGCGGCGTTCACGGCGGGCGCGGCGGGACGCCTGCTGCACGCCGCGACGCTGCTCACCGGCGACCGGGAGGCGGCGGACCGCCTGCTCACCGCCACGCTCGCCCGGGTCTACGCCGACTGGCTGCGGATGCGCGCGGATGATCCGTACGACCAGGCGAGGGGCGAGCTGGTGCGGCGGTTCGCCTACCGCCCCTGGTGGCGGCGGCCGCAGGGCGGCGAGCTCGACCGGCTCACCGCGCAGGAACGGCTCGTGGTCACCCTGCGGTTCTTCGAAGGGGTCGCCGAGGAGCAGACGGCGGCCCAACTCGGGCTGCCCGCCGAACGGGTGCGGGCGATCGGGGCGCGCGCGACGGCGACGCTGCGCAGCCGGCGGGACGATCCCGGCGGGCTCTACGGCGGAGGTCCGGCCGCGCCGCGCTCGGTGGCCGAGGCCCGCCAGGCGGCGGCCGAAGAGGTCACGCGGTGAGCGCGGTGCCCAATCGCCGCGACGACGAGGTGCGGCGGCTGCTCGACACCCCGCACCCGGTCGTCCCCGCCGACCTCGGCGCCCGCGCGATGCGCCGCGGCCGCCGTATCGTCCGCCGCCGCCGCGCCCTCCACACCACCCTCTGGCTCCTCCTGACCGCCGCCCTCCTCACCGCCCTCGCCCTCACCATCACCTTCTGGCCCCACCCCGCCGCCTCCACCTCCCCCACCGACAACCCCTGGTGGTCCCCGATAGCCCGCTAAAACTCCCCGGCGAACCCGCACCAACCCCTTCGGGCCAGCGGACCCCCGCCCAAAGGGGCGCGAGGAACTGCGCGCTCAGCCCAAAACGGCGGCACCCGACAGACAACCGAAGCGACCCGAACCCCGAGGGCCCTCTTAGCCCAGCGCCCGCGTCAAATCAGCCAAAAGATCATCCGCCGCCTCGATCCCGACCGACAGCCGAATCAAATCCCCCGGCACCTCCAGCTCCGACCCGGCCACCGACGCATGCGTCATCCGCCCCGGATGCTCGATCAGCGACTCGACACCGCCGAGCGACTCCCCGAGCGTGAAGAGCCGCGCCCGGTCGCACACCTCGACCGCCGCCTCCTCGCCGCCCTCGACCCGGAACGACACCATCCCGCCGAACGCCTTCATCTGCTTGGCGGCCACCTCGTGCCCGGGGTGTTCGGGCAGCCCGGGGTAGTACACCTCGGCGACCCGCGGATGCGCACTCAGCATCGCCACCACCCGTTCGGCGTTGGCGCAGTGCCGGTCCATCCGTACCGCGAGCGTCTTCAGACCCCGCATGACCAGCCACGCGTCGAACGGCCCGGACACCGCGCCCATCGCGTTCTGGTGGTACGCCAACTCCTCGCCCAGTTCCGCGTCCGCGGTGATCAGCGCGCCGCCGATCACGTCGGAGTGCCCGCCCATGTACTTCGTCGTGGAGTGCACGACCACGTCGGCGCCGAGCGCGAGCGGCTGCTGGAGGTAGGGGCTGGCGAAGGTGTTGTCCACCACCAGCCTGACCCCCGCCTGCCGGGCCACCCCGGCGAGCGCGGTGATGTCGCTGATGCCGAGCAGCGGGTTCGACGGGGTCTCCACCCAGATCAGCTTGGTCTCCGGCCGGACCGCGTCCCGTACCGCCGCCGGGTCCGAGGTGTCGGCGACCGACCATGTCACCCCCCAGCGCTCCACCACCTTGGCGAACAGCCGGAACGTGCCGCCGTAGGCATCGTTGGGGATCACCACGTGGTCGCCGGGCGCCAGCACGGTCCGCAGCAGGCAGTCCTCGGCGGCCAGCCCGGAGGCGAAGGCGAGACCGCGGCGCCCGCCCTCGAGCGCGGCGAGGTTCCGCTCCAGGGCGGTCCTGGTGGGGTTGGCGGACCGGCTGTACTCGTAGCCGCCGCGCAGGCCGCCGACGCCGTCCTGCTTGTACGTCGACACCTGGTAGATCGGAGTCACCACGGCTCCGGTCTGCGCGTCGGCCGGCTGGCCGGCGTGGATCGCGAGCGTCTCGAAGTGCTCGCTGTGGTGCTCGGAGGAGTGGTGCTCCCGGTGCTTGTCGCTCATGGGCACCGAGGGTATCCGCCCGCGGCGGTACCGCGTCGGCAGTCGATAACGGCCCGCCGCGGTCGTGGCGCCGATCATGACCGCCGGGCCTGGCCGGAAAGGAGTTGCCGACAGGGGCGGGGGTCGGTTGGATCGGGGGCCTTGGCGGCGAGGTGGCGGGAGGGGTGGGGCTCATGGGAGCTGTGCGGCGCCCGAGGATGCATGCCGACGAGGTGGCGACCGACCCGGACCTGGTACGGCGGCTGGTCGCCGGGCAGTTCCCGGAGTGGTCCGGGCTTCCGGTCGAGCCGGTCGACTCGGCCGGGACCGTCAACGCGGTGTACCGGCTCGGTGACACGATGGCCGTACGGCTGCCCCGGATCGAAGGCGGGGTGAAGGACGTCGAGACGGAGGCCCGCTGGCTGCCGGCACTGGCGCCCGCGCTGCCGGTGGCGATCCCGGCGCCGCTCGCCAAGGGCCGCCCCGCCGAGGGGTATCCGTATCCCTGGTCGGTGCACTCCTGGCTGCCGGGCGCGAATCCGTCGCCCGGACAGGTCGCCGGGGCCGACCCGCTGGCCCGCGATCTGGCCGGCTTCATCACCGCACTGCATCGCGTCGACCCGGCCGGCGGCCCGCCCTGCTACCGCAGCGAGCCGCTGACCGCGCGGGACGCCGCCACCCGCGCCGCGATCGGCACGCTGCGCGGAGACATCGACACCGGCGCGGCGACCGCCGGCTGGGAAGCCGCCCTGGGCGCGCCCTCCTGGCCGGGCCCCTCCGTGTGGGTGCACGCCGACCTCTCCCCCGGCAACGTCCTGCTCGACGCCGGCCGCCTCAGCGCGGTCATCGACTTCGGCTGCGTCGGCCTCGGCGACCCGGCGGTCGACCTGATCGCGGCCTGGAGTCTCTTCCCCGCCCCCGCCCGTACCGTCTTCAGGACCGCCCTGGACGTCGACGACGCGACCTGGCTGCGCGCCCGCGGCTGGGCCCTGTCCATCGCCCTCAGCGAGCTGGCCTACTACCGGGCCACCCATCCGGTGATGGCCGCGACCGCGCGCCACGTCCTGGCCGAGCTGCTCATGGACGCCGCCGGCCACCCGGGCGGGGAGGCCCGGGCGGCCGGCGGGGATGGGTCAGGTTGTGCGTCGCGGTAGGTGCCCGGTCACCACTGGGCGGGGGCCGGCGGGGTGACGACCGGCGGGCGGTCGTCGCAGGTGATGGTGTTGGGGAGTTCCCAGGGCGCCAGCCAGTCGCCGGTGGTGCCGCCACCGTCGTTGCCGCCGAGGTCGGTGACGGTGAACTCGGAGCCCGCCGGGGTGAAGTTGAACGAACCGCAGTTGTTGACGCCGACCGCGCCGACGTTGCGGGCGTCCACGTTCTGGAAGGTGGCGCCGCCGGCCACCCGGGCACTCAGCACCGACGTACCCGTGCCGTCGACCTTGATGTCCTTGAAGTGGACGTTGGTGATGGAGTAGAGGTCCTTCACCGGGAAGTCGGAGACCAGCATGATCGCGTTGTAGGTGGAGTCGAGGAAGCTGTCCCCGGTCACCTCGATGTCCGCGCTGATGTTCTTCTCCAGCGCGTAGAACCAGATCGCGCCGAGCCCGATGTTCCAGTTGAGCTCGTAAGTCCCGGCCCTGACCGTGGTGTTGCCGGTGATCCACAGGTGTCCGGTGAACGCCTCGGAGCCGAAGCGGGAGCCGACCTGGATGGCGCTGCCCTCGCGGATCGGGTCCGCGACGAGGTTGTCCGAGATGGTGTTGTCGGTGCCGCCGTAGACCGCGATGCCGTTGGCGAGCACCGGCGTCTGGACGGTGTTGTGGTCGATGGTGTCGCCCGCGTCCTCGGTCTTCTCCGACCACAGGGCGATGCCGTCGTCACCGCTGTTGCGGATGAAGTTGTTCGCGATCGTCGAATGCGTCACGCCGGTGTGGAAGTTGATGCCGTCGGCGATCTGGTCGACGATCACGTTGTCGGTCAGCTTCAGGTTGTCCATCGGGCCGTCGAACCACATGCCGACCTTGGTGTGCTGGATGTAGAGGCCGTCGATGGTGGAGTCGCTCAACGCGCCGCCGATGCCGTTCACCTGGTCGGTGTCGATGCGCTCGCGCACGTCGCCCTCGATGGCGAAGCCGGACAGGTGGACGTCGGAACTGCCGCCGGCCGAGGCGTCCTTGCCGTAGAAGCCGACGCCGGTGTGCACCGAGCCGTCGGGGGCGGGGGCGGCGAGTTCGACCTGGTGACCCTTGATGATCGTGTACCAGTTGCCCGCGCCCTCGATCGTCACGTTGTCGACGATGATGTGCCGGTTGACCTGGTACGTGCCCGGTGGGATGTAGACCTTGAGGTGGCTCCGCTTCGCGAAGGCGATCGCCTTGTCGATGGCGTCGGCGGAGTCATGGCGGCCGGTCGGGTCGGCGCCGAAGAGCAGCACGTTGGCGGCGAGCAGGTCCACCTTCGGCGGGGCGACCTGCTGGGAGTCGAGCAGGTCGATGGTGGTGGGCGCGGCGCCGGCCGGCGCGGTCAGCCTGATGGTGTCGCCCGCGTGGTAGGTGCGGCCGAGCAGCAGGCGCTGCTCGTCGTAGAAGTGGTTGGGGCGGAAGGGCTTGGGGAAGACCGGGGCGGGTGTGGTGTCCTGGGGGACGCAGGCGCACTCGGTGACCCAGTAGTCCGGGTGCAGGATGTCCGCGCCGGGGTCGTTCGAGAACGGGTACAGGTTGTAGAGCCAGGCGTACTGCGAGCTGAGCGTCATCGACTTCTTGGCGCCGCCGTTGACCGTCACGTTGAGCGGCGAGGTGATGCCGCCGCCGGCCGGGGCGTCCGGGATGCTGTAGCGGACGTTGATCGCGTTGGTGGTGTTCGGCAGCGTGAACTCGACGTACTGGCCCGGCTGGAGGGTGACGGCGCTGCGGCCGGACGCTTCGGCGGGCAGGGTGTACGCGGCGCGGCCGGGGCCGATGACGGTGCCGTTGGTCCTGGCGTGCTCGGCCTCCTGCTCGGCGAAGCCGACGCTCGCGCCCTTGCCGGCGACGAGCGAGGGGGCGAGGGCGGCGCGGGTGACCGCGGGCTGCGCGGTGGCGGTCGCGGTGCCGCGGGTGCCGGCGACGGCGGCGCCGCCGGTCAGCATGGTGAGGCCCGCCGCGGCCGCGGTCAGCGAGGCGACCACCACGACGGCTCTTCGCCGCGGCCTGCCGGACCGTCTCGCCGCGGCACCTGTGCTGCTCCGTGACATCGAAGGCTCGTTTCTCTCGGGTCTGACGCCATCAAGGGTGAGGTGACATTAGGGCCCGGCTGTCCCGTTCCACAAGATTCCTGCGAAATGATTTCGCAACTTTGGACTCAAACTACGCCCTCCTGTTCATTTTTTGCATTACCCCGACAATTCCTTACCCTCCACCCACCCCACCAGCCCCAGCGGTCGTCCCATCCTCCGCGTGGGGCGCACCTCCACCAACACCTGGTCGACGGCGGGTCAGGGGGTGGGGGTCCAGAGGCAGAAGGGGTGGCCGGCGGGGTCGAGGAGGACGCGGACGTCGGGCTGGGGCTGGAAGTCGGGGAGGGTCGCGCCCAGGGCGCGGGCGTGGGCGACGGAGGCGGCCAGGTCGGGGGTCTCGATGTCGAGGTGCAGCATCATCTGCTGCTCGCCCGGCGTGGCCGGCCAGTGGGGGCGTACGAAGGCGGGCTCGGCCTGGAAGGAAAGGCCAGGCCCCCCGCCGGGCGGGTTGAGTTTCACCCAGTCCGGCTCGTCCTGCGTGACCTCCCAGCCGAGCAGCCGCCGGTAGAAGTCGGCCAGGGCATGCGGGTCGGGGGTGTCGAGGACCGTGCCGGTCATGGTCAGCGGGGGCGGCGGCGTACGCGGCGCGGCGTCCACGGGCTGTGCCGGCTGCGTTGGGCGCGCGGGCTGCGTTGGCTGTGTGCGGGTCATGGACGCACACCTACCCGGGACCGCGCCGGCACACAAAGCCGTTCGGGGGACACCCGGCGGACACATATGCCCGGCCGACCGGCACCCTACGGCCCGGACAAACGCCAGAACCGCCGCACCCGGCGGACCGGGCCGGGGCCGTACCGGAAGCCGTACGGAAAGCCGTACGAGAAGGGCGGCGCGGCCGGCAAGCGCGGGGCACCCGGAGGTCGGCGGCCGGGCGGCAGCCGGTGCGGCGGCGGGGCGGGTGGGGCGCCGGAAAGGCGACGGGCGGCCCACCCGCCCAGGGGGTCAGCGGGCGCCGAGGAGGTGGTCCATCGCCAACTGGTCCAGCCGCTCGAACGCCATACCGCGGGCCGCGAGAGCCTCCACGTCGAACTCCTCGTAGGCCGTACGGTCGGCGAGCAGATCGGCCAGGGTCTCCCCCTCGCCGAGGGTCGGCTGGACCAGCTCGTGCAGCCGGGAGGCCCGCAGCGCCTCCTGGACCTCGGGGTCGGCGCGGAAGGCGGCCGCGTGCTCCTTGAGGATCAGGTAGTTGCGCATACAGCCGGCCGCCGAGGCCCACACGCCCTCGTAGTCCTCGGTACGCGGCGGCTTGAAGTCGAAGTGCCGCATCCCCTCGTAGCCGGCCGTCTCCAACAGGTCCACCAGCCAGAACGCCGACCGCAGGTCACCCGCGCCGAAGCGCAGGTCCTGGTCGTACTTGATGCCGGTCTGCCCGTTGAGGTCGAGGTGGAAGAGCTTGCCGTGCCAGAGCGCCTGGGCGATGCCGTGCGGGAAGTTCAGCCCGGCCATCTGCTCGTGGCCCACCTCGGGGTTGACGCCGACGATGTCGGGCCGCTCCAGCGAGTTGATGAAGGCGAGGGCGTGGCCCACGGTCGGCAGCAGGATGTCGCCGCGGGGCTCGTTCGGCTTGGGCTCGATGGCGAACCGCAGGTCGTAGCCCTGCTCGGTGACATAGTCGCCCAGCAGGTCGAACGCCTCCTTCATCCGGTCGAGGGCGGCCCGTACGTCCTTGGCGGCGCCGGACTCCGCGCCCTCCCGGCCGCCCCAGGCGACGTACACCTTGGCGCCCAGTTCCACCGCGAGGTCGATGTTGCGGATGGTCTTGCGCAGCGCGTAGCGGCGGACGTCGCGGTCGTTGGCGGTGAAGGCGCCGTCCTTGAAGACCGGGTGGGTGAAGAGGTTGGTGGTCGCCATCGGGACGGCGAGCCCGGTGCTGTCCAGCGCCTGCCGGAAGCGCTTGATGTGCGCGTCGCGCTCGGTGTCGGAGGAGCCGAACGGGATCAGGTCGTCGTCGTGGAAGGTCACCCCGTACGCGCCGAGTTCGGCGAGGCGGGTGACGCTCTCGACCGGGTCGAGCGGCGCGCGGGTGGCGTCACCGAACGGGTCGCGGCCCTGCCAGCCGACCGTCCACAGGCCGAAGGTGAACTTGTGCTCGGGCGCCGGGGTGTAGGGGTTCCCGGAACCGGAGGGCGCGGGCGTGGCGGAAGTCATGGTGGTCCACTCCTATTCGTCAGACTGTTGAACAAATTAGTATGCGAGGCCGATGATGGGAAGTGGGCACCGCCGAGAAGCACGGTCGAGCGTCGACAAGCACGGTCGAGCTTCAAGAAGCGCGGCGGGCACAACAAGCACGGCCAGTACGGTCAGAGCCCGGCAAGGGTGGTCATGGACGCGGGAAAGGATGCGGATCGCATGGCGTCGGAGAGTCAGCCGCAGGACGAGCCGCGGAGTCGGCCATCGAACCCTCGGGGCGGGGCGGGGAGCGGGGAGCGCGGCCACGGGCCGATCGTGCTCGGGGTGGACAGCTCAACCCAGTCCACCAAGGTGCTCGCGGTGGACGCCGACACCGGCGAGGTGCTGGCCCGCGGCCAGGCCCCGCACACCGTCAGCGGCGGCGCGGGACGCGAGAGCGACCCCGAGGAGTGGTGGCGCGCGCTGCTCGACGCGCTCGACCAGTTGGGTGACTACGCCCGCCGCGCGGCGGCCATATCCGTCGGCGGTCAGCAGCACGGTCTGGTCGTCCTCGACGCGGCCGGGCGCCCGCTGCGTCCCGCCCTGCTCTGGAACGACGTACGGTCCGCGCCGCAGGCGACCGCCCTGGTGGAGCGGTACGGCGCCGGGTGGTGGGCCGAGCGCTTCGGCTCGGTGCCCGGCGCCAGCTTCACGGTGACCAAGTGGGAGTGGCTGCGGGCGCACGAGCCCGAGGTGGCGGCGGCAGCGGCGGCCGTACGCCTGCCGCACGACTTTCTGACCGAGCGGCTCAGCGGGGCCGCCGTCACCGACCGGGGGGACGCGTCCGGCACCGGCTGGTGGGCTTCGGGCGCCCCGTCGGCCTCGGCCACGGATACGGCCCCCGGTTCGGCCACCGCTTCGGCCGCCGGGGACAGCGCGGCCGCCCCCGGCGGGTACGACGAGACGCTCCTGGGCGAGATCGGGCTCGACCCGAAGCTGCTCCCCACCGTGCTGCGGCCCGGTCAGCAGGCCGGCACCGTACGGGAGCGGCTGCCGCTGCCGGCCGGCGCGCTGGTCGCGGCCGGCACCGGCGACAACGCGGCGGCGGCGCTCGGCCTCGGGCTCACCCCCGGCCGGGCCGTGCTCAGCCTCGGTACGTCCGGCACCGTCTACGCAGTCTCCCGCCGGCGCCCCGCGGACCCGACCGGCACGGTGGCCGGGTTCGCCGCCGCCGACGGGGGCTGGCTGCCGCTCGCCTGCACCCTGAACTGCACGATGGCCGTCGACAAGGTGGCCGCGCTGCTCGGCCGGCGGCGGGAGGAGGTGGAGCCCGGCGGCTCGGTGGCCTTCCTGCCCTTCCTCGACGGGGAGCGGACGCCCAACCTGCCGTACGCGTCCGGGCTGCTCACCGGGTTGCGGCACGAGACCACCGCCGGGCAGGTCCTGCAAGGGGCGTACGACGGGGCGGTGTGGGCGCTGCTGCGGGCGCTCGACGAGGTGCTCGCGGTCGACGGCGACGGGGATTCGCGGGGCTCCGGTGCGCCGGGGTCCGGGTCGGGGTCGGGGTCGGGCGAGCCGCTGCTGCTGATCGGCGGCGGCGCCCGGGGCGCGGTCTGGCGCGACACGGTCCGCCGGCTGTCCGGCCGGCCCGTACAGGTGCCCGAGGCCGAGGAGCTGGTCGCCCTCGGCGCGGCCGTCCAGGCGGCGGCGCTCCTCAGCGGCGAGGAGCCCACCGCGATCGCCCGCCGCTGGAACACCTCGCGCGGACCGCTCCTCGACCCGCTCCCCCGGGACGACGACGCGCTGGCCCGGCTGTCGGCCGCCCTGCCCTTGGCGGCAAGCTGACCTTCCGGCGTGGCCGGGCCGCACATACTGAGGGCCGGACGGGCCGGACGGGCTGGACCGGCCGGACGACCCGCACCGGCCGAACGGAAGAGCGCACCAGAACACCGACGCCGGCGCCAAGGCACGCGAGGAACCGAAGGAAGGAGCTCCGTGGGGAAAGGCAACGGGACGGGCGCCCAGACGGGGCTCCGGCGGCGGAACATGGCGGCGGTGATGCGGGTGCTCGCGGCCGGCGAGAAGGTGACGCGGGCCGGGGTCGCCGTGGAGGTCGGCCTGACCCGGGCCACCGTGTCGACGCTGGTGGACGAGTTGCTGGTGGCCGGCCTGCTGGAGGAGCGGGGCGCCCAGCGCCCCGGGACGGTGGGCCGCCCCGGCACCGCGCTCGCGCTGTCCGCCACCGGCCCGGCCGGGGTGGGCGCCGAGATCGGCGTCGACCATCTCGCCGCCTGTGTGGTGGACATGCGCGGCGTCGTCCGCTGCCGCGCCGAGGCTCCGGCGGCGAACCGCAACCGCCCGGCCCCCGCCGTCCTCGCCGAACTCGCCGAGCTGACCGCCCGCGTCACGGCGGAGGCCGAGCAGGCGGGACTGCGCCCGGTCGGCACCACTATCGCCGTCCCGGGCCTGGTCGGCCGCGACCGGGGCACCGTACTGCGGGCGCCCAACCTCGGCTGGGAGGACGTCCCGGTCGCCGCGGCCCTCGGCGAGCGGACCGTCGTGGAGAACGAGGCCAATCTCGGCGCCCTCGCCGAACTCTGGCTCGGCGGGCACGACAAGCTCGCCGACTTCGTCCATGTCTCCGCCGAGATCGGCATCGGCGCCGCCCTGGTGGTGGAGGGCCGGCTCTTCCGGGGCGCGCGGGGCTTCGCGGGTGAACTCGGCCATGTCCCGGTCCGCCCGGACGGTCCGCTGTGCTCGTGCGGCGCGACCGGCTGCCTGGAGACGTACGCCGGGGAGGAGGCGCTGCTGCGGGCGGCGGGGGTGGCGGCGCCCGGGAACAGCGGGGAGCAGGCGGACCACGCGGATCACGGGAACAGCGGCCCGGCGGCGCTGCGCGAGGCCGCCCGCAGGGGCGATCCGGCCGCGCTGCTGGCCCTCGCGGAAGCGGGCGCGGCGCTCGGCATCGCGCTGAGCGGGGCGGTGAACCTGCTCGACCCGCAGGCGGTCGTGGTGGGCGGCCCGCTGGCCGATCTGGCGCCCTGGCTGCTGCCCGGCGTCCGGCGCGAACTGGCCGCCCGCGTCACCGACCGCCAGTGGCGGCCCGAGGACCTCGTCACCTCACGTCTCGGCCGTGACGGGGTGCTGCGGGGCGCCGCCTACAGCTCGGTACGGACCGTGCTCGACGACCCGGCGGCCTGGATCAGCACCGTGACGGCGAAGGCGTAAGGCGACCGCCCGTCCCGTCCGGCCGTGGGGCCGGACGGAACGGGCGGAACGCGCGGGTGCGGGAGCGGGCCTGAGCCGATCGCGCGGCAGGCGGGGCCGGGGCCCATCGGACGAGGACGGTCAGCGGAGCGCCGACCCGGCCAGCCAGTCGCTCCAGCTCATGTTCCAGCCGTTGAGCCCGTTGTCCGGCGCGATCGTCTTGTCCGGCGAGTTCTTGACGACGACCACGTCACCGACCATCGAGTGGTTGTAGAACCACGCGGCCGGGGTGTTCGGGTCCTTGCCGCCCTTGACGTCGGCCATGCCGATGCAGCCGTGGCTGGTGTTGGCGTGGCCGAAGACGGACGGGGCGGCCCAGTAGTTGCCGTGGATGAAGGTGCCGGAGGTGCTCAGCCGCATGGCGTGCGGGACGTCCGGGATGTCGTACTCGCTCTTGCCGTCCTTGTCCTTCAGGCCGACGGTCGCGCTGTTCATCCGGGTGGACTGGTCCTTCTCCGAGATCACCATCTGCCCGTTGTAGGTGGTGAACTGCGGGGTGGTGCCGGACGAGATCGGGATGGTGCCGATGACCTTGCCGTCACGGACGACGGTCATCTCATGGGTCTGGGTGTCGACCGTGGAGACCTGGGAGCGGCCCACGTCGAAGCTGACGGTCCTGTCCTGGACGCCGTGGACGCCGGGCGCGCCCTCCACCCCGTCGAGCTTGAGGGTGAGCGAGACGTGCGAGCCGGCCAGCCAGTAGTTCTGCGGGCGCAGATCGAGCCGGCTGGAGCCGAACCAGTGGCCGACGACCTGCTGGCCGCTGCTGGACGACACGGTGACCGCCTTCTGCACGGCGGCGCGGTCCTGGCTCGCGATGGGCTTGTCGAAGTTGATCGAGACCGGCATGCCGACGCCGACGGTCGAGCCGTCCTCCGGCGTGAAGTAGCCGATGAAGCTGCCGGCCGTGGAGACGGTGGCGAAGACGGAGTTCGCGGTGGTGCTCCGGCCGTGCGTGTCGGTGGCCGCGGCGGATATCTGGTACTGGGTGCCGCGGGCGAGCTTGACGTCCGGCGACCAGCTCGTGCGGTCGGCGGATATCGTGCCGGCCACCTTCTGGCCGGTGGGCTTCACCGTCATGGTGACCGAGGTGAGGGTGCCGTCGGTGACGAAGACCTTGGTGCCCCTGTTGATGTCGGCGCCGGTGCTGCCGGTCCTCGGCGTGATGTTGATCTTCACGTCGGACGCCTGCTTGGCGACGTCGGCGTCCACCCGGGACTGGGTGGCGGCGGGGGTGGAGGCAGCACCCGAGGGACCTGCGGGGGCACCAGGGGCCGAGGGCGAGGCGGACGGCGCGGCCGATGTCCGGGCCGGGGCGGAGGTGGCCGCGGCGGCCTTGTCACTGCCGCCGCCATGACCGCAGGCGGCCACCCCGACGGCGCCGCCCACCGCGAGGACCACGGCGGCCGCTATGGTCCGACGGCGGCGCAGGCGGGAGCGCTGAGCAGGGGTCTTTCCGGCGTCTGACGGCGTCACACGTACTCCAATATGTGGGGGGTCCCGCCGGGACCGCGCGGGCCCGCACTGCTGCGGGCCGTGGACCGGCGCCTCATCGGGCGGCCATGCGGTCCCGTCGGTCGTCGGGCGAGCTGGTTCCTCGTCCTTGGCTCTTGCGGTTCGGCGTGATCAACGCGGCGCGTCGCGGCTCACGGGGTCCGCCGTGGACAGAGCATCCTTACCTATTCATGGAAACAGGCGAAAGGGGAAAACAGGCCCTCTTCGGTGAGAATTGTGGGCTTTCACACGTGCCAGTGGGGTTGATTTCCTGACTGCGGGCATACGATCCGTGTAATCACTTCTACACACCGTGAGCGTTTCGTCGCCGCTTCACAGGGCAGCACCGAGTCACTACCATCGGCCCTCACGGTCAAGTCACCGCTCTCGCTTGGGGGATACGTTGACCTCACCCCGCCCTTATGTCGCCGCGGCCGCCGCTTCCGTGCTGGCCGCGCTGTATTTCGTCCCCTCCGCGACGGCCGGACCGGTCGACGCGGCCCCCGTCACGTCGACGACAAGCCACTCCATCGCCGCGACGAACGGCTCCGCACGGCACCTGGGCGATCTCGCCGACACCGGTGCGGTGGATACGAAGCCGTATGTCATTGGCGGGGCGGCGTTTCTGGTGGCGGGGGCGGGACTCGTCCTCAACGCGGGGCGGCGCTCCCGCGAAGCGGTCAGCTGAGGGTTTCCCTTACGCCTCGGGGTGCCCGTTTGCGGCCGGCCGTCGCGGGAGGACCAGCACCACCAGGGGCGCGAGGAACTGCGCGAGCAACCGGCCACCGGCCGATGGTCGGGCGACGGCCCGGATTGGCACCCCGAGCCGTCCGAGGACGCCGGCCGCGCGCCGGCAGCGGCGCTTACGCCAACGGCCCGGTGACCGACTCCGCCGCCCGCGCGAGCGCACCCTCGCGGACAAAGACATACGCCGCCTCCAGGTCGGGCGAGAGGAAGCGGTCGGGACCCGCGCCCCGCACCCCGGCCTCGCGCACCGCGTCGAGCACCGCCTGGGACGCGGGCGCCAGCCCCAGCACGCTGGTCGCGGACCTGATCTCCAGCGCGCGGGTGGCCGCGAAAAGCTCCACCGCGATGACGCGGGTGAGGTTGTCGACGGCGGTACGGAGCTTGCGCGCCGCCGACCAGCCCATGGAGACGTGGTCCTCCTGCATCGCGGAGGACGGGATGGAGTCGACCGAGGCCGGTACGGCCAGCCGCTTCATCTCGCTGACCAGGGCGGCCTGGGTGTACTGGGCGATCATCAGACCGGAGTCGAGCCCGGGGTCGTCGGCGAGGAACGGCGGCAGGCCGTGCGAACGGTTCTTGTCCAGCAGCCGGTCGGTACGGCGCTCGGCGATGGAGGCCAGGTCGGCGGCGGCGATGGCGAGGAAGTCCAGCACGTAGGCGACCGGGGCGCCGTGGAAGTTGCCGTTCGACTCGACCCTGCCGCCCCCGGAGCCTTCGTCGTCGGAGGTGTCCCCGACGAGCACCACCGGGTTGTCGATAGCGGCCGCGAGTTCACGGTCGGCGACCAGCCGGGCATGGGCCAGGGTGTCCCGGCCGGCGCCGGCCACCTGGGGGGCGCAGCGGATGGAGTACGCGTCCTGGACGCGGGGGGCGTCGTCCTGGTGGTGGCCGGTGAGCCCGGACCCGGCGAGCACCCGGCGCATGTTCTCGGCGCTGGCCGCCTGGCCGGGGTGCGGGCGGATCGCGTGCAGCTCGGGCGCGAGCACCTTGTCGGTGCCGAGCAGGGCTTCGAGGCTGAGGGCGGCGGTGATGTCGGCGGCGGTGAAGAGGCGGGCGAGGTCGGCGCAGGCGAGCAGGAGCATGCCGAGCATGCCGTCGGTGCCGTTGATGAGGGCGAGGCCCTCCTTCTCCCGCAGTTCGACCGGGGCGATCCCGTGCGCGGCGAGGAGTTCGGCGGCGGGGCGGACGACGCCGTCGGGGCCGGCCGCCTCGCCCTCGCCCATCAGGACCTGGGCGCAGTGCGCGAGGGGGGCGAGGTCGCCGGAGCAGCCGAGCGAGCCGAATTCGTGCACGACCGGGGTGATGCCGGCGTTGAGCAGCGCGGCGATCGTCTCCACGACCACGGGGCGGACCCCGGTGTGGCCCGAGGCGAGCGTCTTGAGCCGCAGGAACATCAGCGCGCGTACGACTTCGCGTTCCACCTGGGGGCCCATGCCGGCCGCGTGCGACCGGACGAGGCTGCGCTGCAACTGGACGCGCAGCTCGGGGCTGATGTGCCGGACGGCGAGGGCGCCGAATCCGGTGCTCACGCCGTAGACCGGTTCGGGCTTGGCCGCGAGCGCCTCGATCACCCCCCGCGCCCGGGCGACCCCCGCCAGCGCGCCCTCGCTCACCACGACCTTCGCGGCCCCCCGGGCCACCGCCAGCACGTCCTCCGCCGCGATCCCCTCGGCGCCCACCACCACGTTCTGCATATCCATATTCACGCACCCTAAGCACTGAATCCCCGCCTGTCACCCCGCGGCTCCCTGCGGGGCCGACCCCCGAGAACCGGCGCGCGCCCCGACGTCGCGAGACCCGCGGACGGACCGATTTCGCTGCGCGGCCGAACCGGGCGCCCACCGCCGGTGGGCAGGTACACGGGCGGACCCGCACGCGGCAGCGGACCCGCATGCCGGGCCGCCCGCCGACGCCGGGCAACCCGCACCGGAAGACCCGCACGTGGTAGCGGAGGCGCACGGGCGGGGAGCCGCCGACGCCGGGCAAGGCACGTGGAGACGAAGTCGCACGGGCTGGGGGCTGCCGGTGCCGGGCAAGCGGCACGGGAAGACCCGCACGCGGCAGCGAAGCCGCACGGGCGGGGAGCCGCCGACGCCGGGCAAACCGGACCGGAAGACCCGCACGTGGTAGCGGAGGCGCACGGGCGGGGAGCCGCCGACGCCGGGCAAGGGGTACGGGGAGACCCGCAGGTGAAGACGGAGTCGCACGGGTGGTGCGGGTGGGAAACACCCCCCTCCCCCCGGAGGGGCCCGCACCGCACCCCGCGGGGAAGGGGAACCCTCAGCCGTGGCGGCCCCGCAAAGAGCGGCGCTCGGGGGCGGAAGGCGACGCCGGTGGCGAATCCGCGAGGCGGACGACCGGGTCGTCCGGAGCCTCCCGCCCCGCCACCACCGGATGCGCCGCGCGCAGCGCCTTCGCCCGATACTGCGCCGCGTCCGCCAGCCGGAACAACCGCCGCGCCGAACTGACCTGCCCAATCGCGTCCCCCGTGGACGCCACCCCGACCGCCACCCCCTCCCCCACCTCCAGCTCCTCCGCCCGCCTGCACACCTCCTCGGCCATCCGCTCCACCTCCGCCGCCTCCTGCCCCACCGCCACGATGCAGAACTCGTCCCCGCCCAGCCGCGCCGCGAGACTCCCCGGCAGCATCGCCGCGCTCAGCGACAGCAGCGACCCGAACCGTTCCAGCAGCCGGTCCCCCACCGCGTGCCCGAGCAGATCGTTCACCTTCTTCAGCCCGTTGAGGTCGCACACCACCAGGCTGACCACGGTCCCCCGCTCCCGGTGCCCCTCCAGCGCCTGCTCCAGCCGTACGTCGACCGCCCGCCGGTTGCCCAGGCCGGTGAGCGGGTCGGTGAAGGCGAGCCGTTTCACCTCGGCGAGCCGCTCGGTCTGCGCGATGGCCGCCGCGATCAGCGCGGCCAGCACACTGGCGAAGTCGGCGTCCGTACGGCCGAAGACGGGTTCGCCGATCTCCCGGGCCACGTACAGCTCGCCCCACGCCCGTCCGTGCACCACGATCGGCGCCACCACACAGCTGCCGCGCCCGCGCCGCCGCAGCGCCGCCGTACGGCTCCAGCCGCCCGCCCCGCCGGAAGCCGCGCCGGAGGCGTCGGCCGCGTCGGACGCGGGCCGCGAAGGGTCGGAGGGCCCCGCACCCTCGACCGTGTCCACCCACGCGTGCGGCGCGCCGCCCCCCGCCCAGGTGTCGTGCAGAAACTCCGCGATCTCCGGGAAGTCATGGACCGAGTACGACTCGTCGACCGGTTCCGGCTCCTCGCCCGCCGCGAGATCACCGTCGTTGACCAGCACCCGGAGCCGTCCCGCCTCCCGCTCCCACGCCGAGATCGCCGCGAAGGAGCCGCCGATGGCCAGCCGGGCACGCCGGGCCCCCGCCCGTACCGCGGCGCGCGGTGTCTGGGCGGTGGCGAGCGCCTGGGCGAGTTCGACGACCGCCCGCAGCCGTACGTCGGCCGCCGTCCCGTCAACCATTCCCCCAGGCTAGGGACGTTTCTCCGGCTATGACCGCTGGCCCGGCGCCGGATGGGCCGAACGGGCGGCTCGCCCCGGACGGCACCAGGCGGCACCAGGCGGCACCAGGCGGCATCACTCGGCCCAAGCCGCCCCAAGCCTCCGCCGGCCGGAGCCCGGCCGGGCCGTACCGCCCGCTACTCGCCCGGCCACTCCGGGGTGCGCTTGTCGTTGAAGGCGGCGACGCCCTCGGCCCGGTCGGCGGAGAAGGCGACCGTGCGCCAGGCCGCGTCCTCGATCTCCAGACCGGTGCGGAGGTCCGCGCCGTGGCCCAGCCGCAGGGCGCGCTTGGCCGCGCGCAGCCCGACCGGGGAGTTCGCGGCGATGGTGGCGGCCAGTTCCAGCGCGGTGGCGCGGGCCGCCCCGTCTTCGGGGGCGAGCCGGTCGATCAGGCCGAGCTCAACCGCCTCGGCCGCGGCCAGCCGGCGGGCGGTGAAGATCAGCTCGGCGGCACGGGCCGCGCCGACCCTGCGCGGCAGGAGCTGCGTTCCGCCGCCGCCCGGAATCACGCCGACCGACACCTCGGGCAGACCGAGCACGGTGGTCGCGTCACCCACGATCAGGTCGCAGGAGAGCGCCAGCTCGAAACCGCCGCCGAGCGCGTAGCCGTGCACGGCGGCGACGGCCGGCATCGGCAGCTCCAGCACCCCGGTGTACGCGGCCCTGGCCAGCGGGCGCTGCCGGCCGAGTTCGGCGTCGCTCAGCGCGTTGCGCTCCTTCAGGTCGGCGCCGACGCAGAACGCCTTGTCGTTGGACGAGCTGACGACGGTCACGCTCACCGCGCGGTCCCGGCCGAGCGCCTCGCAGGCCGCCGCGATGGACCCGGCCATCGCCGTCGACACCGCGTTCATGGCCCGCGGCCGGTCCAGCACCAGCTCCGCCACCCGCGCGCCGTGCCGCCGCACCACCACGAACTCGCCGAACCGCTCCTCAGCCATCACGCCGTCCTCCCGGTTAACGCCCGTGAACCCCCATCCTGTCAGCCCCGCCGGGGCCCCGGCGGACCGGGGGTCAGAGGGCGTTCCGGCAGCTCAGCGAGGCGCCGTCCGGCGGCGAACCCACGGCCCCACCGACCCGTGAGGTCCCCGGGGGCCGATTCAGGAGCGGCGGCCACTCAGGAGCGGCAGCCGATTCAGGAGCGGCGGCGGGTCAGGAGCCACGGCTCGACCACGCCGAGGCCCCGGACCGGGCGGCGCCACATCGGCTGGAGCGCGAAGCGGTACTTCTCCGCCGAGGAGGGGTCGACGTCCGCCTCGGAGGCCGGCGCGTCGCCCGCCTCCGCCAGTGCCTCGGCGAAGTCGCCGTCGACGAGGACCGCGTCCCTGGGCGCTATCGAGGTCAGGCGCGACGCCAGGTTGACGGTGGTGCCGAAGACATCACCCATCCGGGTGGTGACGGTGCCGAACGCCATGCCGACCCGGAGCGCCGGCATCGACTCGTCCCCGGTCATCGTCTCGATCAGCCGCATCCCGATCTCCGCCGCCGTACCGGGGTCGTCGGCGACGAAGAGCACCTCGTCGCCGAGAGTCTTGATGAGCCGGCCCCCGTAAGCGGCGACCTGATCGGCCGCGGTGGTCTCGAACGCCTCCACCAGCTCGCCCAGTTCCTCCTCCTCCAGGCGCCGGGTGAGCCGGGTGAACCCCACCAGATCGGCGAAGCCGACCGCGAGCCGCCGGTCCACGGCCTCCTCGTCGTCGGACTGGACCACCCGGCTGGTTGCCGCCGCGACCTGGCGCCGCCAGACGTAGACCAGGAACTCCTCCAGCTCCGGCAGCAGCAGCTCCACCAGCGGGTACGCCACCTCGGCCCGGGTCATCCCGGGCTCCGGCGGCTCGGTGAGGCCCTCCAGGAAGGAGTCGGTCTGCCAGTCGGCGAGCCGCGCGGTGGTCTGGCCGGTGGAGCGCGCCACCTGGATGGCCATCGACTCGCTGAGCAGGCCCGCCTCGACCAGACCGGCCAGCCGCCGCAGCGCCAGCACGTCCGCCTCGGTGAGCGCCTTGGCCTGGCCGATGTCGGCGAAGCCCATCGCCCGCCAGAACCGGGACGCCAGGTCCATCGAGACGCCGGCGGTACGGGCCGCCTGGAAGGGGGTGTAGCGGCGGGGCGCGCCGAGGATCAGCTCCTCCAGCCGGAGGGCCAGCGGATGCTCCCCGGTGTCGGGATACTCGCCCGTCTCGGGGTCGGCGTCCGGATCGGCCCCGTCGCCGGGGTCGACAAAGCCCATCGTGGGATGTTCCGACGCCCCGGAAGCGCCGCGCACACCGCGCACCGGATCCCGGTGGGCACCCGGATCCGGTGAGTTCGGCTGGTCCGGTGCGGCGCTGTCGTTGTCCACGACCTACCGCCCGGCCCGCGAAGAATCCCTGCGCACAGCCCTTCCGATCATCGAGACGACGCAGCTCCTCAAAGATACGGCAGGTGTGCGGTGGCTCACTCGCACCGGGCCGCGACGCCGGTCAGAGCTGCCCGGTCCCGGGCCGCAGATGCACGACGTCGCCGGCCCCGACCGCCTCTTCCCCGTCCGGCCCGGCGATCACGAGCCGGCCGTCGCCGTCGACGGCCACCGCCGTACCGGACAGCTCCTTGCCGCCGGGCAGTTCGGCCCGGACCTGGCGGCCCAGCGTGGCGCACCCGGCGCCGTACGTCTGCTGGAGGCGGGAGACGGCCGGGTCGCCGTCGGCCGCCCGCCAGGCCCCGTACCAGTCGGCGAGCGAGCGCAGCACGGCGCGCAGCAGCGGGTCGCGGTCGGTGCCCTGGGCGCCGGCCAGCGCCAGCGAGGTGGCGGTGGGGACCGGCAGCTCCGCCGCCCGCAGCGAGACGTTGACGCCGATACCGACGACCACCGCACCGCCGGAGCCGTCGGCCGGGGAGGTGCCGCCGCCGACCCGCTCGGCGAGGATGCCGCCGGCCTTGCGCTCCTCGCCGTCGACGGTGAGCAGCAGGTCGTTCGGCCATTTGAGGGCGGTGTCGATGCCGGCCGCCCGGGAGAGCGCGGTCGCGGTGGCCACCCCGGCGAGCAGCGGCAGCCAGCCCCAGCGGTGCACCGGCACCGGCCCGCGGTCGCCGCGGGCCTCGCCCGGCCGCAGCAGGACGGAGAAGAAGAGGCCGGAGCGGGCGGGCGCGCTCCACCGCCGGTCGAGCCGGCCGCGGCCGGCCGTCTGCTCCTCGGCGATCAGCGCGACGCCCTCGGGGGCGCCCTGCCGGGCCCGCGCGGCCAGGTCGAGGTTGGTGGAGCCGGTGGCCTCGACCACGTCGAGTTCGGTCCACAGGCCGTCCGGGACGACCACCGCGCGGCGCAGCGCGGTGGCGTTCAGAGGCGGTCGTTCCAGATCGGACCAGCGGCTGCGCGTCATGGCGCAAGCCTACGATCCGCCACCGCCCGGCTCCCGGCGAAGCCCCCGGCGGGGTCCTGTTGGCGGCTCCCGACGAGGTCCCGGCTGCGTCCTGGCGGGGTCCTGTTGGCGGCTCCCCGCGCTTTTCCGGCGGCGTCCCGCTGACCGCTGTCGAATGCCCGGCCGCTGTGTCGAACGCCGCGGTGCCCGGGGCCGGGCCTCCGCACTACGCTGAACGCAGCGTTACCCGCCGGTCATATCACCGGCGGGACGCCACCGTAGGATCCGCCGAGAGCAGGAGAGCCGCCTCCATGGCCGAGCCGGAGTACGACATCCACACCACCGCCGGAAAGCTCGCGGATCTGCGCCGCCGTATCGAGGAGGCGACGCACGCCGGTTCGGGGAGCGCGGTCGAGAAACAGCACGCCAAGGGCAAGCTGACCGCCCGCGAGCGGATCGGGATGCTGCTGGACGAAGGGTCGTTCACCGAGCTGGACGAGTTGGCCCGGCATCGCTCCACCAACTTCGGCCTGGCGGCCAACCGGCCTTACGGCGACGGTGTGGTGACCGGGTACGGCACGGTGGAGGGCCGCCCGGTCGCGGTGTTCTCGCAGGACTTCACGGTCTTCGGCGGCGCACTGGGTGAGGTCTACGGCGAGAAGATCGTCAAGGTGATGGACTTCGCGCTGAAGACCGGCTGCCCGATGATCGGCATCAACGACTCGGGCGGTGCCCGGATCCAGGAGGGCGTCACCTCGCTCGGCATGTACGGCGAGATCTTCCGCCGCAACACCCACGCCTCCGGGGTGATCCCGCAGATCAGCCTGATCATGGGCCCGTGCGCGGGCGGCGCGGTCTACTCGCCGGCGATCACCGACTTCGTGGTGATGGTCGACCGGACCTCGCACATGTTCATCACCGGGCCCGACGTGATCAAGACGGTGACCGGCGAGGACGTCGGGATGGAGGAGCTGGGCGGCGCGAGGACCCACAACACCACCTCGGGCAACGCGCATCACCTGTCCGGCGACGAGAAGGAGGCCGTCGAGTACGTGAAGGCGCTGCTGTCGTATCTGCCGAGCAACAACCTGGAGGAGCCGCCCGAGTTCGCCGGCGGGGCGGACCTGGTGGTCGGCGACGAGGACCTCGAACTCGACACGCTGATCCCGGACTCGGCCAACCAGCCCTACGACATGCACAAGGTCATCGAACACGTGCTGGACGACGGCGAGTTCCTGGAGACCCAGAGCCTGTTCGCGCCGAACATCGTCACCGGCTTCGGGCGGATCGACGGCCGGCCGGTGGGCGTGGTAGCCAACCAGCCGCTCCAGTTCGCCGGCTGTCTCGACATCAACGCCTCGGAGAAGGCGGCCCGTTTCGTCCGGACCTGCGACAGCTTCAACGTCCCGGTGCTCACCTTCGTCGACGTGCCCGGTTTCCTTCCCGGCACCAACCAGGAGTGGGACGGCATCATCCGCCGGGGCGCCAAGCTGATCTACGCGTACGCCGAGGCGACCGTACCGCTGATCACCATCATCACCCGTAAGGCGTACGGCGGCGCGTACGACGTGATGGGCTCCAAGCACCTGGGCGCGGACCTCAATCTGGCCTGGCCGACGGCGCAGATCGCGGTGATGGGCGCGCAGGGCGCGGTGAACATCCTCTACCGCCGCACGCTGGCCGAGGCGGAGACGCCCGAGGAGGCCGAGGAGCTGCGCCGGCGGTTCATCACGGAGTACGAGGACACGCTGCTCAATCCGTATGTCGCCGCCGAACGCGGTTATGTGGACGGGGTGATCGCGCCGTCGCAGACCCGGGTGGCGCTGGTGAAGGCGCTGCGGACGCTGCGGAACAAGCGGGAGAGCCTGCCGCCGAAGAAGCACGGCAACATCCCGCTCTGAGGCAGTCCGCCAAACCCCGCGGCGGTCCGTGGCGATCCGCGGCAGACGGGCGGGCAGGCGGGTAGGCAGGCGGGTCGTCGATACGTCGCTGAGAGGAGTCGTCCCGTGATGATCAGGGTGGAACGGGGATGTCCGACCCCGGAGGAGCTGGCCGCCGTGGTGGCGCTGGTGCAGCTGAGGGCCGCGTCGGCCGAGGCGGCCGGGGATCCCGCCGACGACGCTCCGGGGCCGCCGGCCGTCTGGGCCGACCCGGCCCGTACGGTGCCGCGTGCCGTACCCCGGCCGGGTCCCGGCGCCTGGCGGACCTCGGTGTGGCCGGCCTGAACCGACGCCCCTGGACCGCGGTCGCCGGACGGGTCCCTACGATGTGCGGGTGACCTCCAAGCGACCGCTCGTCCTCGCCTCCGCCTCCCCCGCCCGGCTCGGGCTGCTGCGCCAGGCCGGGTTCGAGCCGCGCGTGGTGGTGAGCGGGGTGGACGAGGACGCCATCACGGCGCCGTCCCCCGCCGAGCTGGCCCGGGTGCTGGCGGTGGCGAAGGCGGAAGCGGTGGCCGGCGGCGGGCTGCTGACCGGCGGTGAGCTGGTGGTCGGCTGCGACTCGGTACTCGACCTGGACGGCGCGGCGCTGGGCAAGCCGAAGGACGCGGCGGACGCGACCGCCCGCTGGCAGGCGATGCGCGGCCGCAGCGGGGTGCTCAGGACGGGGCACTGTGTGATCGACAGGGCGAACGGCCGCCGGGTCTCGCGGACCGCGTCGACCACCGTACGGTTCGGGACGCCGGACGACGCGGAGATCGCGGCCTATGTGGCGAGCGGCGAACCGCTGAGCGTGGCGGGCGCGTTCACCCTCGACGGGCGTTCAGCGCCCTTCGTGGAGGGCGTCGACGGCGACCCGGGCAACGTGATCGGGCTCTCGCTGCCGCTGCTGCGGCTGCTGCTGGCCGAGTTGGACGTACGGATCACCGATCTGTGGGCGTGACGGGCGGGGCCGGGCACGGCGGGCACGGCAGCGGGCAGGACGGCCCGCTAAGCGGTCGCCGGGGGCGGCAGCTCACCCGGCTCGGGTACGGCGGCGGGCCGCGGTTGGTCCTCCGGCGCGTACAGGACCAGGGTGGCCACCAGCAGCGAGAGGACGACCATCAACGCCACGAACGCGGGCCAGCCGACCGGGCCGACCACGACCGCGCCGGCCACGCCCTGCACCACGGCGCAGACGATGAGCACGATCCGGGCGACCCGGCCGGTCATCCGGTCGCGCCGGGCTATCCGGAGGGCGAGGACCGCGCAGCCGATCAGGAAGAGCGCGAACACCCCGCCGGCCACCCACGATCCGATCGCCATGGCGTCGGGGTCGAGGCCGGCGAGCGACATGCTCTGGTGCCGTATCGCCAGGCCGAGCAGCCAATTCACCAAGGCGATCGCGAGGGCTTCGAGAACCAGGGCGACCGCCGCGCCGACGGCTGTTCCTCTGCGCATCCGCTCCCCCTCTTGCTCTCGTGCCCTCGTGCTCTCTTGCCCTCGTGCACTCGTGGCCTGTTGTCCCCGTTGTCGTCGTGCCCCGGCTTCCCCCGCTACGATCGCCAGCGCCCGCCGCGTTACCGGGGGTACTCCGGGGCTTGCAGGCTACGCATGAGTACGGTCAGTGACAAGAGCGGGCGGCCCGCCACCCGTTCGGGGGTGTCCGGGATGTCGGGACGAAAATTTTCCGCCCACTATTCGTGGGGTTTCCACAAAAGGCGGCCGGATGGTGGAGCCCCGCAGACCGCCGAACCGCCCGGCGCCGGGGAGTCCGGGACAACGCCCCCAACCGGGCCGTACCGTGGAATGAGCAGGCTTTCAGGGATTCTTAAGCCCCCTGAATCACCCTCCGTGTGGGCAAGCTCACGTGCAGGGGTGCCTCGGCATCGAGTGTGGCCAGTACCTAAACTCGGCTTGTTTCAAGGAGGGAGCCATCGTGCGTAAGGTGCTCATCGCCAATCGCGGTGAAATCGCAGTTCGTGTCGCCCGTGCCTGCCGGGACGCGGGGATCGCCAGCGTGGCCGTCTACGCTGACCCCGATCGGGACGCGCTGCATGTCCGCGTGGCCGACGAGGCCTACGCCCTGGGCGGTGATACCCCCGCGAGCAGTTATCTCGACATCGCCAAAGTCCTCGCGGCAGCCGCCGAATCGGGCGCCGACGCCGTCCACCCCGGCTACGGATTCCTGTCGGAGAACGCGGAGTTCGCACAGGCCGTGCTCGATGCCGGCCTGACCTGGATCGGCCCGCCGCCGCAGGCGATCCGTGACCTGGGCGACAAGGTGGCGGCTCGTCACATCGCACAGCGCGCGGGCGCCCCGCTGGTCGCGGGCACCCCCGACCCCGTGTCGGGCGCCGAAGAGGTCGTGGCCTTCGCCAAGGAGCACGGCCTGCCGATCGCGATCAAAGCCGCCTTCGGCGGTGGCGGTCGCGGTCTGAAGGTCGCCCGCACCCTGGAGGAAGTCCCCGAGCTCTACGACTCGGCCGTCCGTGAGGCGGTCGCCGCCTTCGGTCGCGGCGAGTGCTTCGTCGAGCGTTATCTGGACCGGCCCCGGCACGTGGAAACGCAGTGCCTGGCCGACACCCACGGCAATGTGGTCGTCGTCTCCACCCGCGACTGCTCGCTCCAGCGCCGTCACCAGAAGCTCGTCGAGGAAGCTCCCGCGCCCTATCTGAGCAAGGAGCAGAACGCCCAGCTCTACGCCGCCTCGAAGTCCATCCTGCGCGAGGCGGGCTATGTGGGCGCCGGTACCTGTGAGTTCCTGGTCGGCCAGGACGGGACGATCTCGTTCCTTGAGGTCAACACCCGTCTCCAGGTGGAGCACCCGGTGACCGAGGAGGTCTCGGGCATCGACCTGGTGCGCGAGATGTTCCGGATCGCCGACGGCGAGGCCCTCGGTTACGACGACCCGCCGCTGCGCGGTCACTCCTTCGAGTTCCGCATCAACGGTGAGGACCCGGGGCGCAACTTCCTGCCGGCCCCCGGCACCGTCACCAAGTTCGCGGCCCCCACGGGCCCGGGCGTGCGGCTCGACGCGGGCGTGGAGTCGGGCAGCGTGATCGGCCCGGCGTGGGACTCGTTGCTGGCCAAGCTCATCGTCACCGGCGCCACCCGCGAGCAGGCCCTCCAGCGGGCCGCCCGCGCCCTGGGCGAGTTCGAGGTCGAGGGCATGGCGACGGCCATCCCGTTCCACCGCGCCGTGGTCGTCGATCCCGCCTTCGCGCCGAAGGAGGGCCCGTTCAAGATCCACACCCGGTGGATCGAGACCGAGTTCCAGAACACCATCCCGGCCTTCGCCGGACCCGTGGTGAGCGAGGACGAGGACCTCCCCGGCCGCGAGACCGTCGTGGTCGAGGTCGGCGGCAAGCGGCTGGAGATCTCGCTGCCGGTGTCGCTCGGCATGACGCTGGCCCGTACCGCCGCGGCGGGCGGTGCCAAGCCCAAGCGCCGCGCGACCGCCAAGGCCGCCAAGGCGGTCTCCGGTGACACGCTCTCCTCGCCGATGCAGGGCACCATCGTCAAGGTCGCCGTTGAGGAGAACCAGAAGGTGGCCGAGGGCGATCTGATCGTCGTCCTGGAAGCCATGAAGATGGAGCAGCCGCTCAACGCGCACCGGGCCGGCACCGTGGTCGGGCTGACCGCCGCGGTCGGCTCCTCGGTCACGTCGGGCGCCGTGATCTGCGAGATCAAGGACTGACCCGCGGCACACGTCACCAAACGCCGGCCCGCTGGTCACTGACCAGCGGGCCGGCGTTCGTCCGTACGGGTCCCGGCGCCCGGCGGGGCGCCGATGGCCGGGCGGGTGTTCACGAGCCGCCGACACGCTCCAGGGTCGGCGGCTTCGGCCGGATCGAGAGGGCCAGCACCAGCGCGATGGCGGAGAAGACGGTGCCGGCCAGGAACGCGGTGGTGGCGCCGTGCAGGAACGCGTTGTGGTGGGCGTGGCGCGCGGCGGTGCCGAAGACGGTGACCAGGATGGAAAGACCGAGACTCGCGCCGACCTGCTGCATCGTCTGGAGCAGTCCGGAGGCGGAGCCGGCGTCCTTCGGCTGGACGCCGGACAGGATCACCGTGTTGAGCGGCATCATCGTGCAGCCCATGCCGAACCCGAAGAGCATCAGCGGCCCGAGCAGACCGGCCGCGTACCCCTCGGACGCCGACAACTGGGCGATCCACAGGCCACCCGCGAGGGTGAGGCCGATCCCGGTGGCGGCCATCCGCCGGGGGCCGAACCTGCCGAGCGCGCGCGGTGCCACCCGGGCGGCGGCGAAGAGCAGCCCGGCCAGCGGCAGGAAGGCGAAGCCGGTACGCAGCGGGCTGTAGCCCAGTTGGTTCTGGAGGTACTGGGTGGTGAAGTAGAAGACGCCGAACATGCTGGCCGGCACGAGCAGCATGACGCAGTACGCCAGCGCCCGGTTGCGGTCGGCGAAGAGGCCGAGCACCACCAGCGGGCGCTCCGCCCGCACCTCGTTGACCAGGAAGGCGGCGAGCAGCGCGAGGGCGGCGCCGAAGCAGATCAGCCCGCGGCCGTCACCCCAGCCCGTCTCGGCCACCCGGATGAACGCGTAGGAGAGCGTGGCCATGCCGAGGGTGCCGGTGACCGCGCCGGCGATGTCGAACCGGCCGCCGCGGTGCCGCTGGGTCTCCTTGATGAAGCGGGGGGCGATCAGCACCACCGCGAGGCCGATCGGGATGTTGATGAAGAACACCCAGCGCCAGGAGCCCCACCCGGTGAGCATGCCGCCGACGGTGAGGCCGATGGCGAAGCCCGCGCCGGCCACCGCGGAGAACACGCTGAGCGCGCGGTTGCGCTCGCCGCCCTCGGTGAAGGACGTGGTGATCAGCGCGAGCGTGCTGGGCGCGGCGAGCGCGGCGGCGGCGCCCTGGAGGGCGCGGGCGATCAGCAGCACGGTGGCGCTGGTGGCCACACCGCCGGCGACGGACGCGAGGGTGAAGGCCGTGACGCCCCAGACCAGCGCGGTGCGCCGGCCTATCAGGTCACCGATCCGGCTGCCGAGCAGCAGCAGCCCGCCGAAGGCCAGGGTGTAGACGTTCAGCACCCAGGACATGCCGGTGGGGGTGAAGTGCAGATCGCGGCCGAGGTCGGGCAGCGCGACGTTCACCACGGTCGCGTCGAGCAGCAGCATGAGCTGGGTGCCGATAATGGCGGCCAGGGCGAGGAAGGAACGGCGGCGGGCGGCCGGCGACGGGCGGGAGAAGCCCGTGGCCAGGTCACTCGTGGCGGGTGCGGAGGGTAGGGGCGGCGTGGATGGCGTGGCCGAGGTGGACGGCGTGGCCGAGGTGGATGGGGTGGACGGCGTGGACGGTGTGGACACGGAAGAAGCCTCCGGCGGGCGTCGGCGAGGGGCTCGGCGCGGGATTCAGCGCAGGGCTCAGGAGTGGGCATAGAAACGGAGGGCGCCTCCGTTAACTATACGGAGACTACCTCCGGTTCTACCATCGGTTTCGGGTGAACGGCTGAAACGGCGCTTCAGGAGGAATGACGGCCATGCGGGCGGACGCGCAGCGCAACTACGACAGACTGCTCGAAGAGGCCAGACAGGCGTTCATCGTGCACGGCACGGATGTGGCGCTGGAGGACATCGCCCGCCACGCCGGAGTCGGCGTCGGCACCCTCTACCGGCACTTCCCCGACCGGTACGCGCTGATGAACGCGGTCTTCGAGCAGGAAGTGCAGGCCCTCGGGGTGCGCGGCCGGGAACTGCTCACCGAGGACGACCCGGCGACGGCGCTGATCCTGTGGCTGCGCGCGGTGGCCGGCCACTCCGCGATGTACCGGGGGCTGGCGGCGGCGATCACCGAGGCGTCCACCACGAAGATGCCGGCCTGCGCGTCGATGCCGCACGTGGGCGGCGCGCTCCTGTGGCGCGCCCAGCAGGCGGGCGCGATCAGGGCGGATGTACGGATCGCCGATCTGCTGAAGCTGACGTACGCGATCGTGGTGACCGCCGAGAAGAACACCGCGGACAAGGAGATGTTCAAGCGGCTGATGTCGCTGATGATCGACGGGATGCGCACGCGCGGCGGGGCGGCCGGGGTGGCAGGGGTGGCCGCGCCGACCGGGGCGGCCGATGCGGGGCCGGCGCCCGAGACGTCGGAACCGTCGGAGCTGCCGGAGCCGTCGGAACCGTCAGAGCTGCCGGAGCCAGCCTCGCCGGAAGCCGAACTGACGCGCTGACCGCCCGGCGGACGGACTCAGCGGCGGCGGACGTCCGCGAGGCGGGGGGTGGACTGGTCGGCGCCGCCGGCGGTGCCGCGCAGCGGTGGCTGGTGCCTTCTGGGGCCCGGCAGCGGCGTCTCCCGGCGCTGCCGCCCCGCCCCCGCCGGGTCCGCGCCCGGCACCGTCGCCACCACGATCTGCACCCCCCGGTCGGCGAGCGCCTGCAACTCGGTGCCGGCCCGTTCGTCCTCGGCGGGCGGCTCGTCGGTGACCAGATGGGTGATCAGCTCCGTCGGCACCGTCTGGAACATGGTGTCCGCGCCGAGCTTGGTGTGGTCGGCGAGGACCACGACCTCGGCGGCGGCCTGCACCAGCGCCCGGTCCACGCTCGCGGCGAGCATGTTGGAGGTGGACAGGCCGCGTTCCGCGGTCAGACCGGCACCGGACAGGAAGGCCCGCGAGACCCGCAGCCCGTGCAGCGACTGCTCGGCGCCGCTGCCCACCAGGCCGTAGTTGGAGCCGCGCAGGGTGCCGCCGGTCATCACCACCTCGACCCGGTTGGCGTGCGCGAGCGCCTGGGCGACCAGCAGCGAGTTGGTGACCACGGTCAGTCCCGGCACCCGGGCCAGCCGTCTGGCCAGCTCCTGCGTGGTGGTGCCGGCGCCGACCACGATGGCCTCGCCCTCGTTGACCAGACCCGCGGCCACGTCGGCGATGGCCGTCTTCTCCGCGGTCGCTCGATGGGATTTCTGTGGGAAGCCGGATTCCCGGGTGAAGCCACCCGGCAGCACCGCACCGCCGTGTCGGCGGTCCAGTAGTCCTTCGGCCTCCAGGGCGCGTACGTCACGGCGCACGGTCACTTCGGAGGTCTGGACGACCCGGGCGAGCTCACGGAGCGAAACCGCTCCGTTCGCCCGCACCATTTCCAGGATCAATTGGCGACGTTCTGCAGCGAACACGGAACCGACAGTAACCCCAACGACCGTCTGTTTTCAGCGTTTTGCGCCGGATGACGAAAGTCGTGCCGGAAACAGACCGGGAAGTGCTATGAGCCGACCGTGCGTTCCCACTGCGGGAAAGGTTTGGATCGCCGGCCGGGAGTGCCGCCCGGTCCCGCCCTGTCCTGCTCGGTGCCGTTCAATGCCGCCCAGTGCCGTTCAGTGCCGCCCAGTGCCGCTCAGTCCCGCTCGATCGTCTTCCGGCTGTGCAACTGCCGCGCCACCTCGGCGATCGAGCCGGACAGCGACGGGTAGACCGTGAAGGTGTTGGCGATCTGGTCCACCGTCAGGTTGTTGTCGACCGCGATCGAGATCGGGTGGATCAGCTCGCTCGCCTTGGGCGCGACCACCACGCCGCCGACCACGATGCCGGTGCCGGGGCGGCAGAGCAGCTTCACGAAGCCGTCCCTGATGCCCTGCATCTTGGCCCGCGGGTTGCGCAGCAGCGGGAGCTTGACGACGTTCGCCTCTATCCGCTGGGTGTCCACGTCCGCCTGGGTGTAGCCGACGGTGGCGATCTCCGGGTCGGTGAAGACGTTGGACGAGACGGTCTTGAGGTTGAGCGGGCTCACCGTCTCGCCGAGGAAGTGGTACACCGCGATCCGGCCCTGCATGGCGGCGACCGAGGCGAGCGCGAAGACGCCGGTGACGTCGCCGGCCGCGTACACGCCCGGGGCGCTGGTGCGGGAGACCTTGTCGGTCCAGATGTGCCCGGAGTCGGTGACCTTGACGCCGGCCTCCTCCAGGCCCATGCCCGTGGTGTTGGGTATGGCGCCGACCGCCATCAGGCAGTGCGTGCCGCTGATCACCCGGCCGTCGGCGAGCGCGACCTCGACCCGGTCGCCTATCCGCTTGACCGACTGGGCCCGGGAGCGGGCCATCACGTTCATGCCGCGGCGGCGGAAGACGTCCTCGAGTACGGCGGCGGCGTCCGGGTCCTCGCCGGGCAGCACCCGGTCGCGGGAGGAGACCAAGGTCACGGTGGAGCCGAGCGCCTGGTAGGCGCCGGCGAACTCGGCGCCGGTCACCCCGGAGCCGACCACGATCAGCTCCGAAGGCAGCTCGTCGAGGTCGTAGACCTGCGTCCAGGTGAGGATCCGCTCGCCGTCCGGCCGGGCGTCCTCCAGCTCGCGCGGCCGGGCGCCGGTGGCGATCAGCACGGCGTCGGCGGTCAGCCGCTCGACGGTGCCGTCGGTGCGCTCCACCAGCACGGTCCTGGTGCCGCCGGCCGACGGCGGGCCCTCCAGGCTGCCGCGGCCCCGCTCCACCTTGACCCCGGCCCGGGTCACCGAGGCGGTGATGTCGTGCGACTGGGCCAGCGCGAGCCGCTTGACCCGGCGGTTCACCTTGCCGAGGTCCACCCCCACCACCCGGGCGGCGCGCTCCAGCGGCGGGGTGTCGTCGGCGACGATGATGCCCAGCTCCTCGTAGGAGGAGTCGAAGGTCGTCATCACCTCGGCGGTGGCGATGAGGGTCTTCGACGGCACGCAGTCGGTCAGCACCGACGCGCCGCCCAGGCCGTCGCGGTCCACGACGGTCACCTCCGCGCCGAGCTGCGCCGCCACGAGGGCCGCTTCATAGCCGCCGGGTCCGCCACCGATGATCACGATCCGAGTCACGTACCCCATTGTCCCGCACGCGCCAAGCTTGTCCTGCCGCGGGGCGGGTCTGCTCCGTCCCGGCCGGTCGTGGGGCAATCATGGGGAGGCGCGGGCCCGCTCCTTACGCCGGGCCGATCCGGCTCCCGTACCCTCATTTCCATGTCGCTCTACGCCGCCTACGGAAGCAACCTCGACGCGCGGCTGATGACGCGCCGCGCCCCGCACTCCCCGCTGCGCGGCACCGGATGGCTGGACGGCTGGCGGCTCACCTTCGGCGGTGAGCAGATGGGCTGGGAGGGCGCGCTGGCCACCATCGTGGAGTCGCCCGGCAGCCAGGTCTTCGTCGGCCTCTACGACATCGCGCCGGTCGACGAGGAGTCGCTCGACCGGTGGGAGGGGTTGCCGCTCGGCATCTACCGCCGCACCACGGTCCGCGTCCACACGCTGGAGGGGGACGCGCCGGCCTGGCTTTTCGTCCTCAACGACTACGAGGGGGGGTTGCCGTCGGCCCGCTACCTGGGCGAGCTGGCGGATGCGGCGGAGTCGGCGGGGGCGCCGTACGACTACGTCATGGAGCTGCGGAAGAGGCCCTGCTAGAGCCTTTGCCCGGGCCCGCCCCGTCTGCCCCGGGAGGCCGCCCCCGGACCTCCCCCGGTGGTGGGTTCCCCGCGCAGTTCCGCCCCCAGAGCTTCGCCTGGGGGTACCCCCAGCGCCTCCTATCGGGGCACGGTTCCGCCGGGCGCTGGGTTCGAGTGCCCCGAAGGGGAGCGACGAACTGCGCGCCCAGCCACAGCGCATCCGCAGCCGCACCCGGCAACGAACCGCACAAGGCAGGACGCACCCCGCGAGCTCTGGGGGCGGACGGGCCAAGGCGGGTCAGTCCGGTTCGGGAAGGCAGGTAGGCCCGGCAGGCCCGGCGTGGGCGGCCCAGTCCGCGCGGGCAGCGCAGCTTCGGTGCCACGTCGAACCGTAGGTAGTCCGCGTGGGCGCGCAACACTTCGGCGAACGCGGTGAGATCTTCAGGGCTCATGCCAGGCATGCAGGACTCATCGGTCAGGTGCAGGTTGAAGACCGGGACACGCACAGCCGGATCACCCGCGTACGGGTCGCAGTCGATGCTGCCCCACAAGATCACCGCATCCCGCACCACCGGGCTGCCGCCGTCCCCGTCCCCGCTCCCGCCCCCGTAAAAGCGGACCCCGAGGGCCATCGCCCCGTCGGTGACGTAGAAGTGGTTGACGTCCTCAAGCCGGACGGCCAGGACCTCATCCGGCACGCGGTCCGCGCTCGGGTCCCGCTCCGCCCACGGCGGCAGGTAACCGCGGATCTCACGGCCCGACCCGGTACTGATCAGCCACCTACTCCCGGGCCCGGCGAACGACTGCTCACGAGCGCCCGGCGACACATCACCGGCAGACGACGGGACAGCGGCGCCCTCACCCGCCCCGCCCAGCGGAACGCTCTGCCACTCCACGGCCGTCACGCCGCACCCCCTTCGCCGCCCGAACCACCGGCCCGCACCACGGCCCAGACCACTTTCCCCGGCCCCTGCCGCTCCCCGACCCCCCACTGCCCTTCCGTGATCGCGTCCACCAGGATCAGCCCCCGACCGGACTCCGACCATTCCGACCGCTCCCGCAGCACCGGCCGCCCCTCGCCCGTGTCATGCACCTCGATCCGCACCGCACCCGCCAGCCGCTCAAAACGCGTCTCGATATACCGGTCCCACGGCTCGTCGCCGTGCCTGACCGCATTACCCAGCAGCTCCGACAGCACGACCTCCGCCCCCTCCACCACAGCCACCAGACCCCAACCGCCAAGCACCGCCCCCAGATAGCTCCGCGCCTCACCCACACAGCGAGGATCACGAACCCACCACGCCACCACCACGGCGTCACCCTCACCACCCGCCGAACCCCGCCCAGGCGGAGCAACCATCAACCGCACCGGCCTACCCCCATACCCCGCACCAGCACCAGCACCAGCACCAGCACGAAACCCCCGCCGGACCATAAGGCGCCCACCCGCCCCACCCATCCGAACCAACGCCCGAACAACTCCCGCATGTCAGCCCACTTTCTCCACCTCGGCCACGCCCCGAACCGTCACCCGGTCGCGGGGGTCTGTCATCTCCATCGAATCGGTCCGCCCCGTTCAGGTGAGGAACCAGACAGGGGGCCAGGAAGAGGCCATAATGGACGAGGAAGGGGCCAGATGAGCGAGAGTGAACGGCGGCAACGGTTCGGTGCCTATCTGGCGCAGCTCCGACGTCGAGCCACGAAATCACAACGGCAGTTGGCTCTTGCGCTCTGCGATGGCGCGGGTATCGCTTCCGTCACACGTAACGAGGTCTCTCGCTGGGAACGGGGCGAACGTATCCCCGATACGTGGCTCCCCTTTCTGGCCGAAGCCCTTGGGACTCCACTGCATGACCTGGAACGCGCCGCAGCGTACGCGCGGAACGAAGCCGACGGTGTCCTGCCCGGCCCCAGCGCCACGCTGGCCGAGTTGCTGCCCGACAGCGAACTTCTGGCCCCCCGGGTGGCCTTGCGGGGCAGGCATCTTGGTGCCGAGAACGTCAGCAACCTCGCCGCCCGCGTGCATGCCCTGCGGTTGGCGGACGACGTAGTGTCCGGCGGTGACTTGATCGGACCCGCTTTCCGCGAACTGCATGGGGCCGTTCGCCTCCATCAAGAGAGCACGTTCAGCCAGGACATCGGGCGGGACTTGCTGATCCAGATCGCAGAACTCGCCCAGATCTCCGGCTGGATCGCTTCCGACGCAGGGCAGCACGCCGATGCCGAGCGCGCCTACACCTTGGGAATCTCCGCCGCGCGCAACGCCGGAGACCGCACCCTGGCCGCCAACCTGGCCGGATCACTGGCCTACCAGCACACGAACACCGGTCGAGAGCGTGAGGGCATCGACCTCGCACACGCGGCCGTCGAAGAGGCCGGGCCGCACGCTTCGGCGAAGCCCAGAGCGCTCTTCCTCGATCGAGTCGCATGGGCGCACGCAAAGGCGGGGGAAGCACAACCCGCGATAAGAGCGCTCGAACAAGCCCATGCGGCCTTGGCTGATGATGACGGGACCACCCCGCCGACCTGGGCCTACTGGGTGACCTCGGAAGAGCTCGATGTCATGGACGCGCGCGCGTACACAGAGCTGCGCAGACCACTCCGAGCAGTCCCCGTCTTGTCGGACGTGCTTGAGCGCTACGACACCACCCACGTACGGGAGGTCGCCCTGTACCGATCGTGGCTGGCAGAGGCACTGGCGGACGCCAACGAGCCAGAGCAAGCGGTACAAGAAACCCTGCGGATCATCGAACTGTCCGACGGTCTCACCAGCGACCGCACGGCCGAGCGGACCCGCGTCGTCCTGCACCGGCTCAAAGAACACGCCGACGTATCCGAAGTCCGCGAGTTGCTCCGAGACTACGGCCACCTGCTGATGCTGTAACGCGAGTCGAGGCCCTTCCATTTCGGCGTCTCGCCGTCGGATCGGCAACCATTGGCGCTGACCGTGTAACGATAGTGCCACAAGATCCCGGCCCCGAAGCGGCCCGCTCCGGGGCCGCATACTCTCTAGCCACGCAATTTGTACCGAGGGATCAAAAGGGGCGGATGTGGCTGAGGGGATTTCAAAGAACACGATAATCGAGGTGGCGGGGGCGATCGTCGCCGCGATCATCGGGGCCGGCGTATTCCATTCCTGTACATCCGACAAATCCTCCGACGCCGCGCCTCCCCAATCGTCCGCCTCCGCTCCCCTGTACACCGAGACGCCCGCAACGCCCGGTCCCACCACCGACCCTCCCAGCCCGAGCGATTCTCCCTCTCCCACCGATTTCTCCACCGACTCGGAAGAGACCGCGCCACCGACCACCGGGGGAGGCGACGACCCGCCCGCATCCGGCGGCGACGATACGGGCGGTGTCGCTCCGCAACCTGACGTGCGGTACCTGTCCGACCTCGACCCGATCGGCGGCTTAGGGAATGGGGAGAGCACCGGAAGTATGGAGATGAGGCAGCAGCCGTACGGCAACAGCGTCGAATTCTCGCCGAGTTATTTCGGTGCGCAGCGCCTCAGCCTCACGTATAACATCCCCCTGCATATGCGGTACTTCGATGCCACGGTGGGACTCGACGACAGGACGGGGGTCGAATCGAGCGTATTCTTCCAGGTCGAGCGCAATGAGAGTCCAGTCGATTCCGGCTTTACCCTGGGAGTCGATGGAACGAAGAATCTGCACCTACCGATCAGCGGTTTCCAGCGCATCACGATCACCATCGAGGTGATGAAGCGCGGCCCTGACGCGGTCAACGCGAAGCTCCATGCCGTGTGGGGCAACGCGCGGTTCGCGACCCATTAGTTTCTCAAGCGCCCGACGGCCCGGTCTCGTGCGCACCGCCGGATGGCAAAGAACCGTGCGGGACAGGGCGCGCCCCGGGAGAAAGGGCGGCGCCCCGTCTACGCGCGTAGGAAGCAACAGGTTACCCTCGTGCGCGTGAACGCTTCCCTGAACCCCGACCCCTACGCCGCGGCCGACGCCGCCGCCGCGCGTCTGCGCGAGCTTACCGGCTCCGACACGCACGACGTAGCTCTCGTGATGGGCTCGGGCTGGGTGCCCGCCGCCGACGGTCTCGGCGCCCCCGATCATGAGTTCGCCGTCACGGACCTGCCGGGCTTCCCGGCCCCCGCGGTGGCCGGCCACGCCGGCAAAGTGCGCTCGGTACGGATCGGCGGGATCCGCGCCCTGGTCTACCTCGGCCGGACCCACCTCTACGAGGGCCGGGGCGTCGCCACCGTCGTGCACGGGGTGCGCACCGCGGTCGCCGCGGGCTGCAAGACGGTCGTGCTCACCAACGGCTGCGGCGGCCTGCGCCCCGGCTACCGTCCCGGCCAGCCCGTACTGATCAGCGACCACATCAACATGACGGCGATCTCCCCGATAGTCGGCGCCAACTTCGTGGACCTCACCGACCTCTACTCACCGCGGCTGCGCACCCTGTGCCGCGAGGTGGACCCGTCCCTGGAGGAGGGGGTCTACGTACAGCTCCCCGGCCCGCACTACGAGACGCCCGCCGAGATCCGGATGGTCCGCGCGATAGGCGGCGACCTGGTCGGCATGTCCACCGCGCTGGAGGCGATCGCCGCCCGTGAGGCGGGCGCGGAGGTGCTCGGCATCTCCCTGGTCACCAATCTGGCCGCGGGGATGACCGGCGAGCCGCTCAACCACGAGGAGGTCCTGGAGGCGGGCCGGGAATCGGCGACCAGGATGGGCACCCTGCTGGCCCAGGTGCTCGGGCGACTGTAGCCCCTGGGATTTCGGTACTTCCGGGACTTCCAGGACTTCCAGGACTTCCGGTACGCACACCCAGGAGCGCGAAGAGGTGGAGGAACGACGTGGCCGACGTACTCGCTCAGGTCCGGGAGTGGATCGCCGAGGACCCGGACCCGGACACCCGCGGGGAGTTGGCGACGCTGCTCGCCGCGGCGGACGCGGGTGACCCGGCGGCGCTCGCCGACCTGACAGAACGGTTCGCCGGGACGCTGGAGTTCGGCACCGCGGGGCTCCGCGGTGAGCTGGGCGGTGGCCCGATGCGGATGAACCGGGCCGTGGTGATCCGCGCCGCCGCCGGGCTCGCGGCGTATCTGCGGGCGCGCCAGGGCGGGTTGGTGGTCGTCGGCTACGACGCGCGCCACAAGTCGTACGACTTCGCCCGGGACACGGCCGCCGTCATGGTGGGTGCCGGGCTGCGCGCCGCGGTGCTGCCGCGGCCGCTGCCCACCCCCGTACTGGCCTACGCCGTACGGCACTTGGGCGCCGCGGCCGGTGTGATGGTGACCGCGAGC
This sequence comes from Streptomyces sp. NBC_01190, assembly GCF_045039895.1. NCBI lineage: Bacteria > Bacillati > Actinomycetota > Actinomycetes > Kitasatosporales > Streptomycetaceae > Streptomyces > Streptomyces sp. NBC_01190. Next base: position 5,271,683 of record NZ_CP108580.1, on the reverse strand, counting down.
CACAACCCGCCACAGGACAACGGCTACAAGGTCTATCTGGGCGACGGTTCACAGATCGTGCCGCCCGCCGACGGCGAGATCGCCGCCGAGATCGCGGCGGTCGGGCCACTTGCCGAGGTGCCGCTCGCCGAAGCGGGCTGGGAGGTGCTCGGCGAGGACGTACTGGCGGCGTATCTGGCGCGGGCGGCGGAGGTGGTACGGCCGGGCGGACCACGCGAGGTGTCCGTGGTCTACACGCCGATGCACGGAGTCGGCCTGGACGCGCTGACCGCGGCCTTCGCCCGGGCGGGCTTCCCCGCGCCCGTACCGGTGGCCGAACAGGCCGCCCCCGACCCGGACTTCCCGACCGTCGCCTTCCCCAACCCGGAGGAGCCGGGGGCGATGGACTTGGCGTTCGCCACCGCCCGGACGGCGGACCCCGACATCGTCATCGCCAACGACCCCGACGCGGACCGCTGCGCCGTCGCCGTTCCCGACCCGGCCGCCGGCTCCGGGTGGCGGATGCTGCGCGGTGACGAACTCGGCGCGCTGCTCGCGGTCCACCTGGTACGGGGCGGCGGCGCGAAGAGCGGCCAGGACGTCTTCGCGGCCAGCATCGTCTCGTCCTCGCTGCTGTCCAGGATCGCCGCGGGCGCCGGACTCGGCTACGAGGACACGCTGACCGGCTTCAAGTGGATCGCCCGGGTGCCGGGGCTGCGCTACGGCTACGAGGAGGCGCTCGGCTACTGCGTCGACCCGGCCGGTGTGCGGGACAAGGACGGCATCACCGCGGCGCTGCTGGTCGCCGAGCTCGCGGCGGGCCTCAAGGGGGAGGGCCGCACGCTGGGTGACCTCCTCGACGAGCTCGCGCTCACCCACGGGCTGCACGCCACCGACCAGCTCTCGGCGCGCGTCGCCGACCTGTCCCTCATCGCCGACGCGATGGCGCGGCTGCGGGGGCGGCCGCCGGCCGCGCTCGGCGGTCTTACGGTCACCGGGGCGGAGGATCTCGCGGCGGGAGGTGGTGGGCTGCCGCCGACCGATGGGTTGCGCTATCGCCTTGGCGGGGATCCCGGCCGGGGGGTGGCGGGTGGGCGGGTGATTGTTCGGCCGAGCGGGACGGAGCCGAAGCTGAAGTGTTATTTGGAGGTGGTGGTGCCGGTGGCCGGTCCCTTGGCCTTGCCGGCGGCTCGCGCTACCGCGGCGCGCGTCTTGGCCGAGCTGAAGACCGACTTCGCCTCGGCGGCGGGCCTCTGAGGGGGTTCCCTCTCGGGGCCCGCGCTGCCCCTTGCGGTTCCTTGCCGGCTTCCGGTCCGCTGTGGCTGGTCGCGCAGTTCCTCGCGCCCCTTGCGGGGCACGTCCTGCCTCGTGCGGTCCTTTCCCGGCTGCGGGTGCGCGGCCCTCTCGGGGCCCGCGCTGCCCCTTGCGGTTCGTTGCCGGCTGCGGGTCCGCTGTGGCTGGTCGCGCAGTTCCTCGCGCCCCTTGTGGGGCAGGTCCTGCCTTGTGCGGTTCCTTGCCGGCTTCCGGTCCGCTGTGGCTGGTCGCGCAGTTCCCCGCGCCCCTTGCGGGGCACGGTTCCGCTGGGCGGGTGGGTTGGAGTGCCCCGGAGGGCGCGCGGACTGGTCCGGGCAGAGGGATCCGAGCCCTGAAGGGGCGGGAGGAAATGCGCGGGCAACCCAGCGCCGGGGGGAGGTCTGCCGCACAAGGGTCAAAACCCATACGTACGGCCCCCCGCCGCAGTACCGTCGGAGGCCATGCCCGGAGGGACCGCCGGGTGGGGGACGGCTCACGGGGAGCCGTAGTCAGCAGGGGGACAAATGAGTGGTGTTCGAGGTATGCCCGCAAGCGTGCGCCGGGAGTTCGAGGAACTCTTCGAGGCCGGTTTCCGGGACGTGCGCGTCGGGTGGGACGGAGTGCCCGGGGCTCCAGGACCGGATCGCGGGGGACCGCTGGCGGCCACGCACGGCAGCGAGATCCGCATCGCCGCCCAGGCTTGCCACGCCCCCTCCGGCGACTTCGGCCGCGAACTGCTGGGGCACGAACTCGCGCACGTGCTACAGCAGCGGTACGGGCGGGTGCTGCCCGGCGCCGACCTGCGCGCGCTGGAGGCCGAGGCCGTCGCGGCCGGAAGGCGGGCCGCGCGCGGGGAGCAGGTGCGGATCCCCGGCCGCCCGTCGGCCCGGGCCCGCGCGGCGACACAGTTCTACACCGTGGTCACGGCGCCGAACCGCGCACTCGCGGGCATCGCCGTCCCCAACCCCAACACGCACGCGCCGACCCAGGTCCAGGACACCTTCGTGGGCCAGAACAAGGGCGTGGGCGGCGCCGCTTCATCGTTCCTGAACGCCGGGGCGGTGGCGCTGGTCTCGACTCCGCACGGCGCCGCGCCGATCCGGTTGTCCGCCAATGGCGACCTGGCCATCGAGGACTGCGACCTGAGCGTCCGTCAGCCCAAGGCGTTCTACGCCACCGCGGCGATCGTCACGGCGAGCAACGACCGTCTGGCGATGATCGGTTCGACCTACCGGCTCGTGCCTGACGCGGTGGGCCCTCATCAGCAGCGGATCACGGTCAACGGCAACGTCCTGCTGCGGGTGACGCCCGCGAACAACGCGGACGGCACGGCAGGATTCACCACCAACGGCCTCCAGGCGTGCAACGACCTGGTCCTGCGCGTCGTCGGCGTCCCGGCTCTGACGCCCCGGTTCGACGTCGACCCGGTGCTGGGGCCCAACCCCCTGGTCGAGTACTCCGTCGCCCGCCAGTTGCTGCCGCCGCCGCGGCCCGCGGACCTCGACAACTCCACGGCGGCCAATCGCGGCGCCACCGCGCGGGCGATCGCCATCCCGTACGGGCAGGCCGCGCACGCCGCCGCGGCGGGTTTCGTCACCGATCTCCAGCACTACGGGGTGAACCAGTTCGTGGCCCCCGGGGTGGGCGAGGCGTTCTGCACGGCCTCCCTGGTCGGCGGGGTGGCCGGAATGAGCCTGGGCATGGGCGCCAATCCGCCCACCCATACCGACTACTACCGCCCGATCGGCGGCGTGAACCCGGTGGTCATGACGGCGCGGACATGGGGATCGCACTGGGCCGGAGTGGTCGCCGTCGACGGCAACGACGTCATCACCCTGGAGAACTACGCCCGCAACACCGAGGACGCGCTCGCCAACAACGACACCCGCTACTACTTCCAGATGTACCAGACCACGCCCGGCGGGCCCGGCGACACCTTCCACTCGGCCTGGACCAGCACGCCGATGCAGGTGATCCCGCCGCCTGTCCCGGTCGTCGCCGGCCCGCACCTGCCCCCGACCCACCGGCCCGTCTCACCCGGCGCGCGCAGCTTCACCAACCCGGTCACCCTGCGGATGACCGGCGCGGAGGACAGGTGGGACGCGATCGCCGACACCCTGTACGGCGCGGTGGCCACCAACACGATCAAGAACGATCACAACCTGATCGCCCCCGCCGCCACCGCGGACGCCGAGGTGCGCGAGATCCTCAAGGGGCTGCGCTACGCCAACCGCCGGCTCGCCGCGCACGACCGCGGCGACCCGGCCCGGGTCAACGCCTGGATCCTCGCTGTCGGCACGGCGGCGACCGCCCCCCGCTGGCAGCAGAACGTCCAGCCCGCCCTGCGCGCCCACGCCCGCCTGGTGGCCCTCCTCGGGATGTGACCCCTACCGCTCACCGGCTGCGGCGCGGCTGAATCGGCTGCCTCCAGGTGAACCGCGGGTTCGCCTGGAGGCGCCCCACCGCCCTCCGGTTCACGTGGAGGTGCCCACCGCCCTCTCGTCGGGGCACGGTTCCGCCCAGCGGCGAAGTCGGGTTCACCAGGGCACACGGACTGCTCCGGCCACGCGAACCCGACCCCCAAAGGGGAGCGAGGAACCGCGCCAGCGCCGTGAGCCCCGCCCGGTGAGGACGACGCTCCCTCTCAAACCCGCCCTAGATCGCGAAAAGAACGATCAGCACGACCGCCCCCGCCACCGCCGGGGCGACAATCTCCCAGCACCACCGAACCGCCGGATCGACCCGTGCCTCGCCCTCCACCACCGGGTGCCGCTCCGCGATCTCCGTGAGTTCGGCCACCGCCTGGTCCGACCACGCGCGCACCGGCTCGCCGTCGACTCCCCGGGCCGCGGCCGCGGCCGCCGCGGAAGAACGCTGCGGGCGCCGCCGGAGGCCGGCTATCCCGGCCACCCCGTACTGATCGTCGCCCGCCGCCTTCGCCCGGACGGTCTGCCGGCTGGCCCGCTTGCGCGCGCGGATCGACACCGGGATCGCCCAGAGCTGGAACTTCCGCTCACCGGAGAAAAGCTCCGTCGAGTACGAGGCGCGGATCCGGTCCACCGCGGACCAGGGCAGCGTGATCGTCCGGAACGGGTTCCGGATCCGGAGCTGCTCGGCCCCCGCGTAGACAGCCGGCCGGATCGTGAAGGCGACGACCAGCGGCACCGCGAGCAGCAGCCCGGCCAGCGCGAGCCACGGCGTATGCCCGGAACCGCGCACCACCGCGTCCCCGCCCAGCCACGCCGCCAGCACGAGCAGCAGCACACCGCCGGCGAACCCGGCCGCCGAACGGTAGACCCGGTCGGCGTACTGCGGCTGCCCGCCGACGGTGGCCGCCGCCCCGCCCGAACGTTCCTGGTTGAAGCTCCTCATACCCTCGATTCTGCCTGACCCGTCCGACAGAGCCACCCTCCGGCCCACTCCCCCACTCTTTTCGCCCCGGAACCGCCGCCTCAGATCTTCATCACGGTGACCCGCCCAGCGCACAGCGCCGTGACGTCCTCCGGATCGGAACTCAGCACGGTGACCGGGCCGGCAGCCGCGAGGGCCGTGGCGCAGAGCATGGCGTCGATGGCGTACTTGTGCCCGTGCAGACCGGCGTCGGCGAGGAGTGCCGACGCCTGGCGGGCGATCGATTCGGTGACGGGCTCGATGACCAGGCGGGAAAGCGTCCACTCCAGAGCCGCGCGATTGATGCCGGGATGCATGACTTCGACGAGGGTGGCCGCGCTGGTGACGACCCGCATGTCGTCGGCCCTGGCCAGCGCGAGCCAGCCGGTGACCTCGCGATCGCGCAGCACCGCCTTGGCCAGCCCCTCGCTGTCGATCACCAGCGTGCCACCGGGAACGGCGACAGGGGTGACCCGGCTCATGCGGCGTGCGTCCCTGGTCCGCCCGCCGGCCCGGAACCCGGCCCCGACCCGGTCCCCGCGGGCGCCCCCGCCCCACGGTTCCCGCCCTGATCCACCCGCGCCTGGTGAAGCTGGTCACGCCTGGCCTGGATCTCCTCCTCGGTGATGGGCCCGTGCTCGGCCTCGGCGACAGCGATCAGCTCGTTGAGGTTGTCCCGCTCGATCTGCCGGGCGACGGCGGCGGCTACGTAGGCGGACAACCCGGAGGGACCGCTCCGGGCCCGGGCGGCCTCGGCGATGTCGCGGGGCATCGTGATCGAGTACTTCTGGGTAGGCTCGCTCATACCACTTATGCTACCGCTCATGCCCCGTGTCACCGCCGCCCAGGACGGCACCGCCGCCGGGAAAGCCTCCAGAGAGGCTTCCCACAAGGGTGGCGGAGCTGCTACGCGCGTAGATATGGTGGTGTGGTGACCATGTCCTCCGTTGTTCCCGCATACGCACCCGACGCCCCGGGGAAGCTGGCCGGTTTCGCGGACGCCACGGCGTCCGCGAGCGCGCTGCGCCGCTTTCTGCACGGACTGCCCGGGGTCGACGCCGTCGGGCTCGAAGCCCGGGCGGCCGGCCTCGGCACCCGGTCGATCAAGACGACGGCGAAGGCGTACGCCATCGACCTCGCCATCTCGATGATCGACCTGACCACGCTGGAAGGCGCCGACACCGCCGGCAAGGTCCGCGCGCTGTGCGCCAAGGGCGTCCGCCCCGACCCCACCGACCGCACCGCGCCCCAGGTCGCCGCCATCTGCGTCTACTCGGACATGGTGGCGGTCGCCAAGGAGGCGCTGGCCGACAGCGGTGTGGCGGTGGCCTCGGTGGCCACCGCCTTCCCCTCCGGCCGGGCGGCCCGCCACGTCAAGCTCGCGGACACCGCGGAGGCGGTCGCGGCCGGGGCCGACGAGATCGACATGGTGATCGACCGGGGCGCGTTCCTGTCCGGCCGCTATATGGACGTCTTCGAGGAGATCCAGGCGGTCAAGGAAGCCTGCGTCCGGCCCAAGGGGAGCGCCGCGGGCGCAGGCACCCGCGCCCACCTCAAGGTGATCTTCGAGAACGGCGAACTGGCCACCTATGACAACATCCGCCGCTGCTCCTGGCTGGCGATGCTGGCCGGCGCCGACTTCATCAAGACCTCGACCGGCAAGGTCGCGGTGAACGCCACTCCGGCCAACACCCTGCTGATGCTGGAGGCGGTCCGCGACTTCCGCGAGGCGACCGGCGTCCAGGTCGGGGTCAAGCCGGCCGGCGGCATCCGCACCGCCAAGGACGCGATCAAGTACCTGGTGATGGTCAACGAGACCGTCGGCGACGACTGGCTCACCCCCGACTGGTTCCGCTTCGGCGCCTCCAGCCTGCTCAACGATCTGCTGATGCAGCGTCAGAAGCTGAGCACCGGCCGGTACTCCGGCCCCGATTACGTCACGGTGGACTGATTCATGGCCTTCGAGTACGCCCCCGCGCCCGAATCCCGCGCGATCCTCGACCTCGCGCCCTCCTACGGGCTCTTCATCGACGGCGAGTTCACCGAGTCCGCCGACGGCAGGGTCTTCAAGTCGGTCTCCCCGTCGAGCGAGGAGGTCCTCGCCGAGGTCGCCCGGGCCGGCGAGGCGGATGTGGAGCGCGCGATACGCGCGGCCCGCACGGCATTCGAGCCGTGGTCCGCGCTGCCGGGCGCCGAACGCGGCAAGTACCTCTTCCGGATCGCCCGCATCCTCCAGGAACGCGCCCGCGAACTGGCCGTGCTGGAGTCACTGGACAACGGCAAGCCGATCCGCGAGACCCGCGACCTCGATCTCCCGCTGGTGGCCGCGCACTTCTTCTACTACGCGGGCTGGGCCGACAAGCTGGCCTACGCGGGATACGGTCCGGATCCGCGCCCGCTCGGCGTGGCCGGCCAGATCATCCCGTGGAACTTCCCGCTGCTGATGCTGGCCTGGAAGATCGCCCCGGCGCTGGCCGCGGGCAACACGGTGGTGCTCAAGCCCGCCGAGACCACCCCGCTGTCCGCCCTCTTCTTCGCCGACATCTGCCGGCAGGCCGGGCTGCCCCGCGGGGTCGTCAACATTCTGCCCGGGTACGGGGACTCGGGCGCCGCGCTGGCCGCCCACCCGGACGTGGACAAGGTCGCCTTCACCGGTTCCACCGAGGTCGGCCGGGCGATCGCCCGCGCGGTCGCGGGCACGGACAAGAAGGTCACCCTGGAGCTGGGCGGCAAGGCGGCGAACATCGTCTTCGACGACGCCCCCATCGACCAGGCCGTCGAGGGCATCGTCAACGGCATCTTCTTCAACCAGGGCCATGTCTGCTGCGCGGGCTCGCGGTTGCTGGTCCAGGAGTCGGTGCACGACGAGGTGCTCGACGCGCTCAAGCGGCGGATGAGCACGCTGCGGGTCGGTGATCCGCTGGACAAGAACACCGATATCGGCGCCATCAACTCCGCCGAGCAGCTCGCCCGGATCACCGCGCTCGCCGAGGCGGGCGAGGCGGAGGGCGCCGAGCGCTGGGCCCCGGCGTGCGAACTGCCCACCAGCGGCTACTGGTTCGCGCCGACCCTCTTCACCGGGGTCACCCAGGCCCACCGGATCGCCCGCGAGGAGATCTTCGGCCCGGTGCTCTCGGTGCTGACCTTCCGTACGCCGGCGGAGGCGGTCGAGAAGGCCAACAACACGCCGTACGGGCTGTCGGCGGGCATCTGGACCGAGAAGGGTTCGCGGATCCTGTCGATGGCGAACAAGCTGCGGGCCGGGGTGGTGTGGGCGAACACGTTCAACAAGTTCGACCCGACCTCGCCGTTCGGCGGTTACAAGGAGTCCGGCTACGGCCGGGAGGGCGGCCGGCACGGCCTTGAGGGGTATCTCGCCCCGGCGGGCGGAGCGGCGGGGACGCCCGGCGGGACCGTGGCGCCCGGAGCAGGGGAGCGCGACCGATGAAGGCGTCCGAGAAAGCTGAGCACCCCGAAAACGCTGTGAACCCTGAGAACCCTGAAAACGCTGAAAACCCTGAGAAGGCTGAGCATGCGGTGAAGGCCGAAAAGTCCGAGCGGGCTGAGAAGCCCGTCAAGGCCGAGAAGTCAGAGAAGCGGGAAGCCGTGCGGCTGAGCGTGTTGAAGACCTACAAGCTGTACGTCGGGGGCGCGTTTCCCCGTTCCGAGAGCGGCCGGGTGTACGAGGTGACGGACTCCAGGAGCGGTGCGTGGCTGGCCAACGCGCCACTGTCGTCGCGCAAGGACGCGCGGGACGCGGTGGTGGCGGCCCGCAAGGCGGTGGCCGGCTGGTCCGGGGCGACCGCCTACAACCGCGGGCAGGTGCTGTACCGCGTCGCGGAGATGCTGGAGGGGCGGCGCGACCAGTTCGCCCGCGAGGTGGGCGAGGCGGAGGGGCTGACGAAGGGGAAGGCGGCCGCGGTGGTGGACGCGGCGGTGGACCGCTGGGTCTGGTACGCGGGCTGGACCGACAAGATCGCCCAGGTGGTCGGCGGCGCGAATCCGGTGGCCGGGCCCTACTTCAACCTCTCCACGCCCGAACCGACCGGCGTGGTCGCGGTGTTGGCCCCGCAGGACTCGTCGTTCCTGGGCCTGGTCTCGGTGCTCGCCCCGGTGATCGCCACCGGCAACACCGCGGTGCTGGTCGCCTCGGAGCGGGCGCCGCTGCCCGCGCTCTCGCTCGGCGAGGTGCTGGCCACTTCCGATGTCCCGGCCGGCGTGGTCAACATCCTCTCCGGCCGTACCGCGGAACTCGCCCCGCCGCTCGCCTCCCACCAGGACGTCAACGCGCTCGATCTCACCGGCGCCACGGGTGAGCTGGCCGTCGACCTGGAGGCGTCCGCCGCCGACACCCTCAAACGCGTCCGGCGCCCCTCCCCCACCGAATCCTGGACCGCCGACCCCGGCATCTCCCGCCTGACCGCCTGGCTGGAGACGAAGACGGTCTGGCACCCGATCGGGGTGTAGTCCGCTTGCGGCAGCGTCTTACGGCGTCATACGCTCGGGGGTATGGCCAAGAACCGGATGACGCTGACGCTCGAGTCGGACGAGGACGCCGCGGTCCGCGCCGCCGCCCAGGAGGAAGGCCTTGAGCTTTCCGCCTTTCTGCGGGTGGCGGCGCTGGCCGAGGTCTCCCGGCTCAGGCGGACCAAGGCGCGGTTCGCCGAGATCGACGCGCTGAGCCGGGCCGCCGAGCAGGCACCCGCAGAGGGACGACCGGCCGAGCAGACCGAACCGTCCGCGGCGGACGACGCGGCGATGGACAGCTACCTCGACGCGATCGACACCGCGTTCGCCAAGCGACGCCCCGGCACCGCCGCGTGACCGTCTTCCTCTACGACACGGGCGCGCTGATCGCCCTGGAGCGGAACGAGCCGGAGGCGCACCGCTTCCACGAACGGCTGGTGAGCCGGCCCGGGGCACATCCGCCGGTCGTCCTGGTCCCCGTGCTGGCCCAGGCGTGGCGGCCACGGCCCGGCCACTGGACACCGCTGGCGCGGATCCTGCCCACCTGCACGCTGTTCGCCGCCGATACGGGCGTGCCCGACTGCGGGGTGTGCCACTCAGGACACACCATCGACGACGCGAAACGCGCGGGCGTCGGCGCGGCCCGCGCCACGCTGCCGGCCAAGAAGCGCCCCGACGCGGTCGACGCGCTGATCACGGTGGTCGCCGCGCGCCACGAACACGCGGTGATCCTCACCTCCGACCCGGACGATCTGTGCGCCTACCGCGACGCGCTGGGCGGGGCCGGCGAGGGCGTCGCGGTACTCCCCGTCACCTCCCTCGCGGAGTTCCGCTCCGGCAAACCGACCCTTCTCTGAGACGGACGCCGAGTCGGCTCAGTGCGGCAGCAGTCCCGTCAACGGCCCCGCGAGGGGCAGGGTGCCGAGGGAGCCGCCGGAGGTGAGGGGGGAGGTGGCGTCGGCGGTGGAGACGGGGCGGAAGTCGGCGACCTGGGAGCCGACCGCGTTGTCCAGGGGGTCGACGCCGGTGTTGGAGAGCGGGTCAAGGCGCAGGTCCCGGACGGGGCCGATGCCGTAACCGAGCGAGCCGGTGACGTACTGGGTGGGGAGCGCCTGGGCGGGGAGCGTGTCGGTCAGGGTGCCGCCCACCGGGAGGGCCGGAGTGGCAGGGGTGGCGGGTGTGGCAGGGGTCGCCGCCGCGGCGATCCCGGCGGGCAGCACAGCCGCCGCGGCGGACAGGAAGAAAGCGGTACCGGCGGTACGGAAAGAGAGCATGCACCCAGAGTAACGTAATGAGCGCCCAGGGTAGTTGTTCACCCGGCGGGTCACGCCCGCGGCGTCGTGCGGGAGAATGGTGTCCCGTGAGTTCACCCTCCCCAGAAGCCGCGCACGGAACCACCCCTCTCCCGCCGCGCTCCCGCGTGATCCTGCTGGCCGGCCCCTCCGGTTCCGGAAAGTCCTCGCTCGCCGCCCACAGCGGCCTCCCCGTACTGGTCCTCGACGACTTCTACAAGGACGGCGACGACCCGACCCTCCCGCTGCTGCCCGGCTCCACCGCCGTCGACTGGGACGCGCCCGGGTCATGGCACGCGGCCGCCGCCGTCGCCGCGGTGGCCGAACTCTGCGCCCGGGGCGCCACCGACACCCCCGTCTACGACATCGCCGCCAGCGCCGCCACCGGCCGCGCCCACCTCGACCTGCGGGGCGCCCCGGTCTTCGTGGCCGAAGGCATCTTCGCCGCGGAGATCGCCGAACGCTGCCGGGAGTTGGGGCTGCTCGCCGACGCGCTGTGCCTGCGCGGCCGACCCACCACCACCGCCCGCCGCCGCTTCCTGCGGGATCTGCGCGAGGGCCGCAAGTCGGTGCCCTTCCTCATCCGCCGGGGCCTGCACCTCCTGCGCGCCGAACGCGCGATCGTCGCCCGCCAGATCGCCCTCGGCTGCCACCCCTGCGCCCAACCCGAGGCCCGCCTCCGCATCACCGCGGCCGCAGCGACCCGCACCCCCGCGGCCGTCCCGGTTGACGCATAGGGCGGCGCGGCAAAAAAACGGGGCCGGACGGATTCCCCCTTTCCGTCCGGCCCCGCTCCCCCGTATCCCCCCGGTCAAAAAGCTCAAATGGCCGGCGTGGCCGCGCTACGCGACCAGCTCGCCGAAGGCCGCTTCCTCGTCGTGGCCGAAGCTCAGCGCCTGGTCCTCGCGCATCCGGCGCAGCGAGCGCCAGATGCTGCTCTTGACCGTGCCGACGCTGATGCCGAGGATGTCGGCGATCTCCGGGTCGGTCCGGCCCTCGTAGTAGCGCAGCACCAGCATGGTCCGCTGCTGTTCGGGCAGCCGGGCCAGCGCCTGCCAGAGGACCGCGCGCAGTTCGGTGCCGCCCATCTCGTCGGTGTCCCCCACCGTCTCGGGCAGCTCCTCGGTCGGGTACTCGCTGAGCTTGCGCCGCCGCCAGGCGCTGATGTGCAGATTGGTCATCGTCCGGCGCAGATACCCGCCGACCGCGGCCTTGTCGCTTATCCGGTCCCAGGCCCGGTAGGTGGAGAAGAGCGCGCTCTGGAGCAGGTCCTCGGCGGCGAACCGGTCACCGGTCAGGTGATAGGCGGTCGCGTAGAGGGAGGCCCGGCGTTCCTGGACGTAAGCGGTGAAGGCGGCTTCCGCCTCGGCCCGCTTGGCCTCGGCCTGTTCCGCCGTGAGGCGCCCGGTGAGGTCCGTCCCGTCGGCCGGTACGGTGCCGGGCACCCGCTCGACGGCGGTCTCCGCCAACACCTCCGGCGACTGCTCGACCGGCGCCTCGACCGAGGTGATGTAGGCCGGCCGCTGGCGCGGCACCAGGTGCGCGGTGGTGTTGCGTCCGGTGCCGCGAGCGTACCCCCGTGCGCTCGCGGCACCGGCCGTCTCGGCGGTTCGTACCGAGCGGGAGAGCGCGGAATGAACTGCGGTACCGGTGGAGCCGTGCAGTGTCTTCATTGTCGCGCCCCCGTCGTGGAACCTTCAGCGTGGTCTTCGGCGTCGCAGCCGTTGTGCGGCTTTCCCCGCGTCGATGGGATAAGACTGGCGGGCCAGTTTCATGGGCTTGTCCGCCGAGTGTCACAGGCCCGTCACAGAGGCCTGGGCAGCCGTGTCCTCGCCGACCCCGCCCGCAGCACCACCTGCGCACCCCCTGTCGTAACCCCGTCGCACCCCTGCCGTGACCCCACGCGCACTCCTGCCGCGCTCCTGTCGCGCTCCTGTCTTCGATGCCCCCACCCCGGCCCCCCGGACTTGATTACGGATCGAGACAGGATCAGGGTTCATCGCCCACCGGGCGTAGGCAAGAATGTCCGGCGTGCCCTTCCTGTTGCTGATCGAGGATGACGACGCCATCCGCACCGGTCTTGAACTCGGCCTGTCGCGTCAGGGTCACCGTGTGGTGTCCGCCGCCACGGGCGAGGACGGTCTGCGGCTGCTGAAGGAGCAGCGCCCGGACCTGATCGTGCTGGACGTCATGCTCCCCGGGATCGACGGCTTCGAGGTGTGCCGGCGCATCCGGCGCACCGACCAGCTCCCGATCATCCTGCTCACCGCCCGTAGCGATGACATCGACGTGGTGGTGGGCCTGGAGTCGGGCGCCGACGACTATGTGATCAAGCCGGTGCAGCCCCGGGTGCTGGACGCCCGGATCCGGGCCGTGCTGCGGCGCGGCGAGCGGGACAGCACCGACTCCTCGGCCTTCGGCGCGATCGTCATCGACCGCAGCGCGATGACCGTCACCAAGGACGGCGAGGACTTGCAGCTCACGCCGACCGAGCTGCGGCTGCTGCTCGAGCTGAGCCGGCGGCCCGGCCAGGCGCTGTCCCGGCAGCAGTTGCTGCGGCTCGTCTGGGAGCACGACTACCTGGGCGACTCCCGGCTGGTGGACGCCTGTGTGCAGCGGCTGCGCGCCAAGATCGAGGACGTGCCGTCGTCGCCGACCCTGATCCGTACCGTGCGCGGCGTCGGCTACCGGCTGGACACTCCTCAGTGACCGATGGCCGGGTGCGCCGGGTCTCCGGGCTGCTGCGCTGGACGACGAGCCTGCGGCTGCGGCTGGTCGCGGTGTTCGCGGTCGTGGCGCTGACCGCGGCCGTCGCGGTGTCGGGGATCGCGTACTGGCTCAACCGGGACGCGGTGCTGACCCGCGCCCAGAACAGCGCGCTCAACGACTTCAGCGACTCGTTGCAGCGCAACGCCGCCCTGCTGCCGGTCGAGCCGACCTGTATCTCGCTGAACACCGCGGCGGACAAGATCGGCGGCCCGGACACGTACCAGGTGGTGCTGATTGACACCACGCCCGACAACGGGCAGTGCGCGGCGGCCTCGGACCGGGACCGGTTCTCGATGGACGCGGTGCCGGAGTCGTTGCAGCACGCGGTCAACACCGTGCACAAGGACGGCGATTACCACCTGCACTGGGAGCGGATTTCGCTGCGTGACCACCCCTATCTGGTGGCGGGCGCGCGGATCAACGGCAACGGGCCGACCGGCTACATGCTCAAGTCGCTGGACGCGGAGCGCAAGGACCTCAACTCCCTCGCCTGGTCGCTGGGGATCGCCACGCTGCTGGCGCTGATCGGGGCGGCGCTGCTGGCGCAGGCGGCCGGTTCGGCGGTGCTGCGGCCGGTCCGGCGGCTCGGCGAGGCGGCGCAGCGGCTCGGCGAAGGCCATCTGGACACCCGGCTGAAGGTGACAGGGACCGACGAACTGGCCGAGATGTCACGGACGTTCAACAACGCGGCGGAGTCGCTGGAGTCGCGGGTCGAGGAGTTGAGCGCGCGTGAGGCGGCCAGTCGCCGTTTCGTCGCCGACATGTCCCACGAGCTGCGGACGCCGCTGACCGCCATCACCGCGGTGACGGATGTGCTGGAGGACGAGGCGGAGACGCTCGATCCGATGATCGCGCCCGCGGTGCGGCTGGTGGTCAGTGAGACCCGGCGGCTGAACGAACTGGTGGAGACGCTGATGGAGGTCACCCGGTTCGACGCGGGTACCGCGAAACTGCGGGTGGACGAGGTGGATGTGGCGGACATGATCATGGCGTGCATGGACGCCAGGGCGTGGGTCGACTCGGTGGAGCTGGACGCTCCCCGCGGGGTGCTGGCCAATCTCGACCCGCGCCGGCTCGATGTGATCATGGCGAATCTGATCGGCAACGCGCTGAAGCACGGCGGCTCACCGGTCCGGGTGTCGGTGCGCAAGGAGCGGCAGGTCGGGCGCGGAAGTCATGAGGGCCATGAGGGGCAGCTCGGGCAGGAGGGGCCGTACGGGCAGGACGGGGAAGAGATCGTCATCGCGGTCTCCGACCACGGGCCCGGTATCCCGGAGGATGTGCTGCCGCACGTCTTCGACCGGTTCTTCAAGGCGGACGCCTCCCGGGCCCGCTCCGAGGGCAGCGGCCTCGGTCTGTCGATCGCGATGGAGAACGCCCACATCCATGGCGGTGACATCACCGCCGCCAACGGCCCCGACGGCGGCGCGGTCTTCACGCTGCGGCTGCCGGTTCGCCCGACCGGCGCGGACCCGGCGGGCGAGGACGAGCCGAGACGCGGACCGGCGGGGGTGGCGTGATGGGGGGCTCTGGCCTGTCGGCGGCGGAGACGCGGCCGGTCCACATATCCGCCGGCCGACGGTCGGTCGGGCGTACGGTGCGGCGGGGCACGGTCCGGCGGCGCGGGATACGTACGGGGGCGGTCGCGCTGCTGCTGCCCGCGGTCGCGGTGCTCGCGGGCTGCGGGATCCGGAGTACGACGGTGCCGGTGGACGCCGGGCCCGCGCCGTCGCGGGTGTCCTGCGCGGTGCCCGAGGCGCCGGCGACGCCGCCGGCGGACACCGTGCTCAGGCCGGTCTACCTCGTGTGCAGTCAGCAGATCACCCGGGTACGGCGGGTGGCGGAGCTGCGGGAGGCGCCGGTCAGCGCGTGGTCGGTGGCGGGTGAGCTGATCAGGGAGTTGCAGCGGAGCCCGGGGGTCGACGAGACCAGGGCGGGGTTCTCCACGGCGGTGCCGGGCAACCGGTTGTATCTGCTGGCGCCGGCCTCGGGTGATCCCAGGGTGGCGCTACGGCTCAGCCAGTCGCTCGACGAGCTGCCGTCGTTCGCGCTGGCCCAGATCATCTGCACCTTCACCGACAATCCGGTGATCGCCCCCGGCCACTCGGTGGTGCTCGGTGGGCCGGCGCCGACCGAACTGCGCCGCTACACCTGTACGTCGGACCTGCGCACCCGGTCGGACGCGGCGGATACGGCGGGGACGCCGGTCGGTGGCTGAGTTGCGGCCGGGGATGGGGGCTGGGTACGGGTCGGGGCGGAGGTCGGGGCCGGGGCGGAGGTCGGGGCCGGAAGGCGGCACTCCGTTCGTGCGGGAACCGTGGGGCGGGTCGTGGCGTCCTTGACAGCGTGCGGCACGATGGCTCCATGATCAGGGTGCGCGCGGCCGGGCTGCTGCTGACCGCGGCGTACCTGGCGTTCGTCGGCTGGATGCTGCTGCGGCCGCATTACGTGGCCTGGGTGCCGTCCCCCAACCTCCGTCCGCTGGGCACGATTCGGGCGGACCTGGCGATGGGGCCGGGCGAGGCGGCGCAGCGGATCGGGGCGGGGCTTTCGCTGCTGGCGCCGCTGGGGGTGCTGTTGCCGATGGCGGGCGGGCGGATCCGGGCGGGCGGGGTGACGTCGTTCGCGCGGACGGTGTTCGCGGCGTTGATGGTGTCGCTCTCGCTGGAGTTCACGCAGACGCTGGTGCCGGGGCAGCTTTTTGATGTTGACGCGTTGTTGCTCAACACGCTTGGGGTGGCGGTTGTGCATGTTCTTTTGGTGCCGCGGGGGAGGCGGTGGTTGCGGCTTCGGGAGGAGGCCGCTGCCGCGGCGGCGGCGCCGTTGGAGCGGGCTCCCGCGGGGCTGGTCCCTTAGCGGTGCCCCTTCCGGGGGGGCGCCCGCCGCTGGGGTTCCGCCGGGTCCCGGCCTCCAGCCCGGTGGGGGGTTGCTCGCGCAGTTCCCCGCGCCCCCTTTAGGTTCGACGTCCCCAGCCCGGAAGCGCTTGCTCGGCCCCTGCGGGGCCACCCCGCCGCTGGGGTTCCGCCGGGTCCCGGCCTCCAGCCCGGTGGGGGGTTGCTCGCGCAGTTCCCCGCGCCCCCGACGGGGCACGGCTCCTCTTCCCCGCTAGCTGTTGAGGATGGACGTGCCGGTGGGGAGGCCGCCGAGGAGGGTGGGGAGGGGGGCGACGGAGTTGCCGGAGAGGTGGTTGCCGGCGGGGAGGAGGTGCGCCGCCTCGGTGGGGAGGGTGGGGGACGCGTGGGTGAGGGCCTGCTGGGCGCCGGACGCGGAGGCCGCCGCGCCCGGGAGCAGGTTGGTCGCCTGGCCGACCGGGAGCGAGTTGAGGCCGGAGGTCAGGTCGGCGGCCGAGGCGCTGCCCGCGGCGGCGGCCACGGCGGCCAGGCTGAGCGCGGCGGTGGCGAGGGTCTTCTGGGTTCGCTTCTGCATAACTGCCGAACGTAGTCAGCCGGTGACGGCACCCGCAACCGGCGTGCCGCCGCCCCGGACGGCCCAGGCGCCGCTCCACCGCGCCCCGCGCGATCAGCTCCGCTCGACCACGGAACCGCTGGCCACCACCGGTACGGCCGCGCCGGGCGCGAACAGCCACTCGGCCTTCAGCTCGGCATACCCGGGCTTGATCACCTCATTGATCATGGCCAGACGTTCGTCAAAAGGGATGAACGCTGACTTCATCGCATTGACGGTGAACCACTGCATGTCGTCGAAGGTGTAGCCGAACGCCTCGACCAGATGCCCGAACTCCGCGCTCATCGTGGTGCCGGACATCAGCCGGTTGTCCGTGTTGACGGTGACCCGGAAGTGCAGCCGCCGCAGCAGCCCGATCGGGTGCTCCGCGTAGGAGGCGGCCGCGCCGGTCTGGAGGTTGGACGTCGGGCACATCTCCAGCGGCACCCGCTTGTCGCGCACGTACGAGGCCAGCCGGCCGAGGGTCACCTGGCCGCCGGGCCCCCGCTCGATGTCGTCGATGATCCGCACACCGTGGCCGAGCCGGTCCGCCCCGCACCACTGGAGCGCCTGCCAGATCGACGGCAGCCCGAACGCCTCGCCGGCGTGGATGGTGAAGTGGTTGTTCTCCCGCTTGAGGTACTCGAAGGCGTCCAGGTGCCGGGTGGGCGGGTAACCCGCCTCCGCGCCCGCGATGTCGAAGCCGACGACGCCCGCGTCCCGGTAGGCGTTGGCGAGTTCGGCGATCTCCAGCGAGCGGGCCGCGTGCCGCATCGCGGTGAGCAGCGCGCCCACCCGGATCCGGTTGCCGTCCTCGCGGGCCCGCCGCTCGCCTTCCCGGAAGCCCTCGTTGACCGCCTCGACGACCTCGGGCAGGCTGAGGCCCCCTTCGAGGTGCTGCTCGGGCGCGTACCGGATCTCGGCGTAGACCACACCGTCGGCGGCCAGGTCCTCGGCGCACTCGGCGGCGACCCGGACCAGTGCCTCCCGGGTCTGCATCACCGCGCAGGTGTGCGCGAAGGTCTCCAGATAGCGTTCGAGCGAACCGGAGTCGGCCGCCTCCCGGAACCAGGTGCCGAGCCCGGCCGGATCCGTCTCGGGCAATCCGTCGTAACCGGTGGCGCGGGCGATGTCCACGATCGTGCCGGGGCGCAGCCCGCCGTCCAGGTGGTCGTGGAGCAGTACCTTGGGGGCGCGGCGGATCTGTTCCGGGGTGGGAATGCCCGATGTGACGTTCTGCATGCTCGAACTGTAGTCCCTACGCGCGTAGATCTCTGATCGAAAAAAACAACTATTTTCCGCCCGGCCATACTGCGCACACCCCCTCGTCTGCGATCGTTGCGCCATGGCTTCGCAAGCATTACCGGCGCGTGGCGCGCGCCTTGGGCGCGCCGTGCCGCCCGGGCGGGTGGCCGTCCCGCTGGCACCTCCGTCCCGACCGCGCGATCAGGACCACACCGCGACGGTGCGCGCCGTCGTCCTCGCCCTGCCGGGCGGCGACGCGCTCAGCACCCGCCGCCGCTCCCCCATGGCCGCCGCCCTCATCTGGCCGCTGGCCCGCCACTTGGTGCGGGCCGGCGCGGCCGAGGGGGTGGCCGCCCACCTCGTGCACTACCGCTTCCGCGGCTGGAACGGCGGCCACGCCCATCCGGCGGAGGACGCGGAGTGGGCGGTCGGCGAGGCGGTGCGCCGCTACGGTGACGTGCCGGTGTGCCTGGTCGGCATCGACATGGGCGCGCGGGCGGCGCTGCACGCCGCGGGGCACCCGGCGGTGACCTCGGTCGTCGCGCTCGCCCCCTGGCTGCCGCGGGACGACGAACCCGAGCCGGTGAAGCAGCTCATCGGGCGCCGGGTGCTGATCGCGCACGGCACCAACGACGAGTCCACCGACCCCGATCTCTCCTACCAGCTCGCCGAACGGATCAAGAAGGTCAACCAGCGGATCTGCCGGTTCGAGGTCCACTCGGCCGGCCACGGCCTGCACCCGCACCGGGCCGAAGTCTTCGCGCTCGCAGGCGACTTCGTGCTGGGCTCGCTGCTGGAGCGCCCCTACGCGCGTCCCATCGCGGACGCGCTGGCCGCGCCCCCGCCGCTCGGCCTGCGGATGCCCCTGGCCGCGGGCTTCGGCCGCTCCCTGCGCGCCTGAGACCCGGCCGGCCCGCGGGGGCAGCGAGAGCGCCTGGACCGACCGGCCGGGGGCCGGGCCCGGGCCGGGGTCACTTCGAGCCGGGCCCGGGGGCGCGTTATTCGCGGCTCAGTCGATCCGGTCCAGCACGATCCGCCGGGGATCCGCCCCGGCGGAGGCCGAGATGGTCACCGCGGCCGCCAACGCCTCCTCGGCGTAGGGGAACTTCTCCGGGGTGTCGGTGTGCAGGGTGAGCAGCGGCTGGCCGGCCACCACCCGGTCGCCCGGCTTGGCGTGGAGTTCGACGCCGGCCCCGGCCTGGACCGCGTCCTCCTTGCGGGCCCGGCCCGCGCCGAGGCGCCAGGCCGCGACACCGACCGCGTAGGCGTCCAGGCCGGTGAGCACGCCGGAGGAGGCCGCGGTGACCACCTGGGTCTCGCGGGCGACCGGCAACTCGGCGTCGGGGTCGCCGCCTTGGGCGCGGATCATCCGGCGCCACACGTCCATGGCCGAGCCGTCGGCCAGCGCCTCGGCCGGGTCGGCGTCCGGCAGACCGGCCCCGTCCAGCATCTCGCGGGCCAGCGCGAGGGTGAGTTCGATGACGTCGGCGGGGCCGCCGCCGGCCAGCACCTCGACCGATTCCCGGACTTCGAGGGCGTTGCCCGCGGTGCGCCCGAGGGGTACGGACATGTCGGTGAGCAGGGCCACCGTGCGGACCCCGTGGTCGTTGCCGAGGCCGACCATGGTGGCGGCCAACTCCCGGGCGTCCGCGAGGGACTTCATGAAGGCGCCGGAGCCGACCTTCACATCGAGCACCAGCGATCCGGTGCCCTCGGCGATCTTCTTGGACATGATGGAGGAGGCGATCAGCGGGATCGACTCCACCGTGCCGGTGACGTCCCGCAGCGCGTAGAGCTTCTTGTCCGCGGGCGCGAGCCCGTCCCCGGCGGCGCAGATCACCGCGCCGGCGTCACCGAGGACGGCGAGCATCTCGTCGCCCGAGAGCGAGGCGCGCCAGCCGGGGATCGACTCCAGCTTGTCGAGCGTGCCGCCGGTGTGGCCGAGGCCGCGCCCGGAGAGCTGCGGGACGGCGGCGCCGCAGGCGGCGACGAGCGGGGCCAGCGGCAGGGTGATCTTGTCGCCGACGCCGCCGGTCGAGTGCTTGTCCGCGGTGGGCCGGGACAGCCCGGAGAAGTCCATCCGCTCCCCGGAGGCGATCATCGCCGCCGTCCAGCGGGCGATCTCGGCGCGGTCCATCCCGTTGAGCAGGATGGCCATGGCGAGCGCGGACATCTGCTCGTCCGCGACCGCGCCCCGGGTGTAGGCGTCGATGACCCAGTCGATCTGCTCGTCGCTGAGCCGACCGCGGTCGCGCTTGGTACGGATGACGGAGACGGCGTCGAATGCGTCGGCGTTCACGGTGACAACTTCCCAGCGAGTAGTTCGAGCGGGCGGACAGAACATCAGCACACCGGCCGGCACCGCACGCGGCACGGCGCCGGGCGGCGGCCCGGCCGGTCAGCGCTCCAGGTCCTCGGGCCCGAAGGCGTCCGGCAGCACCTCGCGCATCGTCCGCACCCCCCGGACCGTGTCGACCAGCAGGTCGGGGCCGCCGTGCTCCCAGAGCAGTTGCCGGCAGCGCCCGCAGGGCATCAGCACCGCGCCCCGCAGGTCGGAGCAGGTGAAGGCGACCAGCCGGCCGCCGCCGGAGGCGTGCAGCGCCGAGACCAGCCCGCACTCGGCGCAGAGCGCGACCCCGTAGGCGGCGTTCTCGACGTTGCAGCCGACGACGGTGCGGCCGTCGTCGGTGAGCGCCGCCGCGCCGACCGGGAAGCCGGAGTAGGGCGCGTACGCCCGCTCCATCGCCGCCCGGGCGGCGCCGCGCAGCGCCGCCCAGTCCACCGCGGCCGCGGCGGCCGTCGAAGCACTGGAACCCATTTACCCGCCCTGTCCCTTCCGGTATGGCAGCCCGTCCGCCTTCGGCATCCGCAGCCGCTGCGCCGACAGGCCCATCACCAGCAGCGTGGCGACGTACGGCGTGGCCTGGACGACCTCGTCCGGGACCGAGTCGGTCAGCGAGTACCACAGTGCCAGCAGCACCGCGAAGCCGAGCGCGATCGCCGCGCCGAGCCGGGCGCCCCGGTAGAACTTCCAGGCCGCCATGGCGAGCAGCAGCAGCGCCAGCAGGAGCAGCAGCGCGTGCACGGACGGGCCGCCGTTGCGGAGCTGGAGGCTGTCGGCGTAACCGAAGAGCCCGGCGCCCATGGCCAGACCGCCCGGCCGCCAGTTGCCGAAGATCATCGCGGCGAGGCCGATGTAGCCGCGGCCGCCGGTCTGCCCCTCCAGGTAGAAGTGCGTACCGATGGCGAGGAAGACGCCGGCGAGCCCGGCCAGGCCGCCGGAGATCATCACCGCGAGGTATTTGTACGTGTAGACGTTGACGCCGAGCGACTCGGCCGCCACCGGGTTCTCGCCGCAGGAGCGCAGCCGCAGGCCGAACGGGGTGCGCCACAGGATGAAGAAGGTCGCGACGAAGAGCACCAGCGCGATCAGCGTGAGCGCGGAGATGTTGGTCACCACACCGCCGACGATCCCGGCCAGGTCGGAGACCAGGAACCAGTGGTGTTTCTCCAGTGTGGACAGCCAGTGGGAGAGCCCTGGCACGGTGAAGTGCTTGATGTCGTCGATCGGTGGTGACTGCTTGGGGGTGCCGCCCTTCTGCGCCGCCTCGCCGACGTTGAACAGGCGCTTGGCGAGGTAGGCGGTGACGCCGGTGGCGAGGATGTTCATCGCGACACCGGCGATGATGTGGTCCACGCCGAAGGTGACGGTGACGACCGCGTGCACCAGGCCGCCGAGCACGCCGCCGGCCACACCGGCCAGCACGCCGAGCCACGGGTTGGTCTGCCAGCCGGCCCAGGCGCCGAAGAACGTGCCGAGGATCATCATGCCCTCAAGCCCGATGTTGACCACGCCGGCCCGCTCCGACCACAGGCCGGCCAGCCCGGCCAGACCGATGGGGACCGCGCCGGAGAGCGCGCCGGCCACCTGTCCGGCCGAGGTCACGTCCTCGGCGCCGGTGATGGCGCGTACCGCGGAGACCAGGATCAGGGCCGCGGCGACGATCAGCAGGATCACCGGCAGGGTGAGCTTGAAGCGGCCGTTGACGCCGCCGCCGGGGCGGCGCGTCGCCGGCGGCGGGGTCTGGGTGGTCGCGGTGGCAGTCACGCCGTCACCTCCTGCTTGTCGTCGGAGCCGGCGGCGGCGAGTTCCGCGCCGACCTGGCGTTGCTGCCGGGTCAGGCCGTAGCGGCGTACGAGTTCGTAGGCGATGACGACCGCGAGCACGATGACGCCCTGGATGACGCCGACGATCTCCTTGTCGTACCCCTCGAACTCCAGGCCGTTGGAGGCGCGTTCGAGGAACGCCCAGAGCAGGGCGCCGATGCCGATGCCGACCGGGTTGTTGCGGCCGAGCAGGGCGACCGCGATACCGGTGAAGCCGATGCCGGTCGGGAAGTCGGTGCCGTAGTCGTACGACTGGTTGAGCAGCGTGGGCAGGCCGACCAGGCCGGCCATCGCGCCGGAGATCAGCATGCTGGTGATGACCATCCGCTTGACGTTGACGCCGCTGGCCGCGGCGGCCGACTCGGAGCGGCCGACCGCCCGCAGGTCGAAGCCGAAGCGGGTGCGGGACAGGCCGAACCAGTACAGGACGCCGGCCAGCACCGCGAAGACGATGAAGCCGACCACCGGACCGCTGGCGGTGCTGAAGTTGAAGAGGTGGCTGCCGGCCGGGATCGGCTTGGTGGAGACCATGTTGGCGTTCTTGTCGAGCACGCCGAGCCGGCCGTCCTGGAGGAAGTAGCCGATGACGATGCCGGCGATCGAGTTGAGCATGATCGTCGAGATGACCTCGCTGACGCCCCGGGTCACCTTGAGGACACCGGCGATCGCGGCCCAGACCGCGCCGACCGCCATGGCGGTGAGGATGATCACCGGGATCTGGATCACCCCGGGGATCGACAGCGCGCCGCCGACCGCCGCGGCGAAGAAGGCGGCGAGCCGGTACTGGCCGTCCACGCCGATGTTGAACAGGTTCATCCGGAAGCCGACGGCGACGGCGAGGCCGGCCAGGTAGTACGTGGTGGCCTTGTTGAGGATGTAGACCTGGCTGTCGGACTTGCTGCCGTAGTCCACCATCACGTTGAACGCGTGGAACGGTTCCTTGCCGGTGGCCAGCAGTACCAGGGCGGTGACGATCAGCGCCCCGACCACGGCCAGTACGGGGGCGGCGATCCCGAGGATCAGCCGGTCCTTGTCGAACTTCTTCATCGGTCCTCTCCCTCGGCTCCCTCGGCCGCCGTGGCCTGGTGCGGGACGGTGGGCGGCCCGGCGGGCGCCTCTTCGGTCCCGCCGGCCTCGGCCGCCTCGCCGGCCAGGTGTCCCGAGGCGGCGCCGGTCATGGCGGACCCCAGCTCTTCCGGGGTGATGGTGCCCGGGTCGGCGTCCGCGACCAGCCGGCCCCGGTACATCACCCGCAGTGTGTCGGAGAGCCCGATCAGCTCGTCCAGGTCGGCGGAGATCAGCAGCACCGCGAGCCCCTCGCGCCGGGCCTCCCGGATCTGGTCCCAGATCTGCGCCTGCGCGCCGACGTCCACGCCCCGGGTGGGGTGCGCGGCGATCAGCAGCTTGGGCAGATGGCTCATCTCCCGCCCGACGATCAGCTTCTGCTGGTTGCCGCCGGACAGCGACGCCGCGGTGACCTCGATGCCGGGAGTGCGTACGTCGTACTCGCGGACGATCCGCTCGGTGTCGCGGCGGGCCGCGCCCGGGTCTATGAGGAAGCCCCTGCTGTTGGGGCGCTCGGTGACGTGCCCGAGGATGCGGTTCTCCCACAGCGGGCCTTCGAGCAGCAGCCCGTGCCGGTGCCGGTCCTCCGGGATGTAGCCGATGCCGTCCTCCCGCCGCCTGCGGGTGGGCGCCACCGAGATGTCGTTGCCGTCCAGTACCAGCGTGCAGGTGTCGGGGACCCGGATTCCCATGATCGCCTCGACCAGTTCCGCCTGGCCGTTGCCCTCGACGCCCGCGATGCCGAGCACTTCGCCCTTGTGGATGGTGAAGCCGATGTCGTCCAGCACGATCCGCTCGACGCCGTCCGGGTCCACCGCGGCCAGCCGCAGCCCCTCGACGGTCAGCATCGGCTCGGTGGTGACGGTGGACTCGCGGGTCTCCGGCGAGGGCAGTTCGCTGCCCACCATCAGCTCGGCGAGCTGCTTGGTGGTGGTCTGCCGCGGGTCGACGTTCCCCACCGTGGTGCCGCGCCGGATGACGGTGATCTCGTCGGCGACCGACAGCACCTCGCCCAGCTTGTGCGAGATGAAGATGACGGTCAGGCCCTCGGCCTTCAGCTCCCGCAGGTTGTCGAAGAGCGCGTCCACCTCCTGCGGCACCAGCACGGCGGTGGGCTCGTCCAGAATCAGGATCCGGGCGCCGCGGTAGAGCACCTTGAGGATCTCCACCCGCTGCCGGTCGGCGACCCCCAGGTCCTCGACCAGCGCGTCCGGCTTGACGCCGAGCCCGTAGGCGTCGGAGATCTCCCGGATCCGGTTACGGGCCCGGCCGCCGATGCCGTGCAGCTTCTCGCTGCCGAGAACGACGTTCTCCAGCACGGTGAGGTTGTCGGCGAGCATGAAGTGCTGGTGCACCATGCCTATCCCGCGGGCGATGGCGGCGCCGGGGTCGCCGAAGGTCACCTGCTCGCCGTTGATGGCGATGGTGCCCTCGTCCGGCTTCTGCATGCCGTAGAGGATCTTCATCAGGGTGGACTTGCCGGCGCCGTTCTCGCCCACGAGGGCATGCACGGTGCCGCTGCGCACGGTGATGTCGATGTCGTGGTTGGCGACGACACCGGGGAAGCGCTTGGTGATTCCCCGCAGTTGGACGGCCGGGGTGGACGGCGGCGCGGACTCGGGCGGCGTGGGTGGACTCGTGGACGCGTTGATGGCGCACTCTCCTCGGGGGAAAGGCTCGGGCAGTGCTCGGTCAGTGGGGGCGAACGTATCGCGGGACCCCTAGGGCGTGTGTTAGAAGTCCCTCCCCCAGCTACCGCTGGGAGGTGCCCCCAGTCTCACGGCGCCTGGCACACACGCCCTAGCCGTGACGGGACGGGGCCACACGTCGACAAGGCTCGGCGGGGGTGCGCAAACAACCCCCGCCGAGCCTCATGTCACACGCTTCTCATCGGCTCGTGGTCGAGCCCGAGGTTCCCTGGATCACGGAGTGCTGCTGACCGTGATCGCCTTGGAGACGATCTTCTGCTTCGCGGCGTCGAGCTGCGCCTGGATGTCGCTGATGAAGCCGCCGGAAGTGGACACCGACACACCGCCGTTGGCGAGGGTGTACGAGTTGGTGCCGGTCTTCGGCTTGCCGTCCTTGACCGACTTGATCAGGTCGTAGACCGCGACGTCGACGTTCTTGATCGCCGAGGTGAGGATGCTGTTCTTGTACTTGGCCAGCGCCGGGTCCTGGTACTGGTCGGAGTCCACGCCGATCGCCCAGGCGCCGGACTTGGCGGCCACCGCCTGGATGGAGCCGTCACCGGAGAGGCCGGCCGCCGTGTAGATGACGTCCACGCCGCTGTCGAGCATGCCCTGCGCCTTGCCCTGGGCCGACGTCGGGTCGTTGAAGCCCTTGGTGTCGGTCTCGTAGAGGTACTGGCGGGTGACCGTCACCGACGGCTTGGTGTCCTTGACGCCCTGCGCGAAGCCGGCGTCGAAGGTGCCGATGAGGGTGTTGTGCACACCGCCGATGAAGCCGACCTTGCCGGTCTTGCTCTTCAGGGCGGCGGCGACACCGGCGAGGTAGGAGCTCTGCTCGGTGGCGAACACCATGCTGTCGACGTTGGGCGCGTCCACCACGGAGTCGACCAGGCCGAAGGTGGTCTTGGGGTACTTCTTGGCGATGGCGGTGACCGCGTCGCCGTAGGTGAAGCCCACCGCGACGACCGGGTTGTAGCCGGCCGCGGCCAGCGAGTCGAGCCGCTGCTCGCGGTCGGACTCGGTCTCGCCGTTGCTGGCGGTCAGCTCCTTGGTGCCGAGCTTGAACTCCTTGTCGGCCTTGTCCATGCCACGCGCGGCGGAGTCGTTGAAGGAGTGGTCGCCACGGCCGCCGACGTCGTAGGCCATGCCTACGCCTTTGTCCTTGCCACTGCCCGAACTGGTGGAACTGCTGCCACACGCGGTCGCGGTGAGCGCGAGGGCCGCGGACACCACACCCGCGGCAGCTATCTTGGATACCCGGCGCAAGAGGGTCCCCTTCAGTTGGAAGCGCCCCATCCGGCGCTGGCTAAGCCCGGAGCTTAACGCGCGTAGATGTCAGGTAAAGACCGAATGAAGACCTGTTATCGGATCGACGCATTTCAGCCAGGTGAAGCACCCGTAGCGGATGCTTCACCCGGTGTCAGATCCCCAGTACACCGGCGTTCGCGGGGCTGCGACGGCGGCGGCCGACCGCCATCGCCGCCCCGTGTCGGGACGCCCCGTGTCAGGACAGTAGCGCCGCCGCGGTGAAGAGGTCCACGCCTACCGCGATCGCGCCCTCGTCCACATCGAAGTCGCCCCGGTGCAGATCGTGCCGCGCGGTGTCGCCGACGGCCCGCACGCCGAGCCGGGCCAGCGCGCCGGGCACCTGCTCCAGGTACCAGGAGAAGTCCTCGCCGCCCAGGCTCTGCTCGGTGTCCTCGACGGCCTGCGCGCCGTACCGCGCGGTCATCGCCTCCCGCAGCAGCTCCACCGAGACCGCCTCGTTGACCACCGGCGGCACCCCGCGCTGATAGGTGATCTCGCACTTGGCCCGGTAGATCGCCGCGATCTGGTCGATCACCTCGTGCACCAGGTCGGGGGCGTCGTGCCAGGCCACCAGGTCCAGGCAGCGGACGGTGCCCTCGATCTCGGCGTGCTGCGGGATGACGTTCGCCGCGTGACCGGCCTCGATCCGGCCCCAGACCACGCTCATCCCGGCCCGCGGGTCCACCCTGCGGTTCAGTGCGGCCGGCAGCTCGGTGGCGAGCTTGGCGGCGGCCATCACCAGGTCGGTGGTCAGGTGCGGGCGGGCGGTGTGGCCGCCGGGACCGTCCAGGGCGAGCTTCAGCTTGTCGGCGGCCGAGGTGATGGGCCCCTGCCGCAGTCCGATCCGGCCGACCTCCACCTTGGGGTCGCAGTGCACGGTGAGGATCCGCTCCACCCCGTCGAGCACCCCGGCCTCCACCGCGTCCAGCGCGCCGCCGGGCATGATCTCCTCGGCGGGCTGGAAGACCAGCCGGACCGGGCGCGGCAGGGTGCCGCGCCGGCTCAGCTCGGCGAGCACCAGTCCGGCGCCGAGGACGACGGTGGTGTGCACGTCGTGGCCGCAGGCGTGGGCGCGCCCGTCGACCGTCGAGCGGTACTCGACGGTCTTGGTGTCGGGGACGGGCAGCGCGTCGAGGTCGGCTCGCAGCGCGAGCCGCTTGCGGGCCGGGTCTGCCGGGCCGATGTCGCAGACCAGTCCGGTCCCGTTCGGCAGCACCCGCGGCTGGAGGCCGGCCTGCGCCAGCCGGGCCCGCACCTTCTCGGTGGTCCTGACCTCCTGCCGCGCCAGCTCCGGGTGGCGGTGCAGGTCACGGCGGAAGGCGATCAGTTCGGCCCGCAGCTCGGCCGAGAGCACGCAGGCCGGCACCGCGGATGTGTCGTGCTGGTCGTGCTTTTCCTCTTGATAAACGGGTGAGTCGTCGTTCACCTCAGTCAGGGTATGCCCCACAACCGACTCCTCTTACTCGATCGGGAAATATTGGGTACGGCGAGAGGAGAAGAAGTCGCCTGATCGGCGCATACCGAATCATCCTCGAGGGTATGCCCACCCTTTTGGGGTTCGACCTGATCACACCCGTACATCGTGCGGTGCCACGCGTCGGCGCGCGGTGCCGCCTCATGCCGTTCGGCGCCGTTGGGCTGCCGCTCGGCTCGTCCAGTGTCGTCCAGCTTGGCGCAAGGACGCTTGGAACCGCTTAAGCGGCCGCTCGACGAGCCATCCGCCACGCGGGACGTTGTTCGCCCCGGGGCGTCCCCGCCCGCGGGCGGGGACCACCAGCGTACGGCCGGTCTGTTACGGGTGGGTGCGCGGCGCGGCAGCCGGCCCCCGGGTGGGGCTGCCGGCGGGGCTGACGAAAGGCCTACCGGCGGGGGCCGAGCAGGCGGGCGTAGAGGTCGAGCAGCGGGGTGGACTCGGTCTGCCAGGACCACCGCTGGAGGACGTCGACCCGCTCGTAGGCCTTGCGGTAGCGGCGGGGATTGGTGAGGACGGCGCCGACCGCGCGGACGAAGTCGGCGGTGTCGCGGGCGCGGAAGACCTCCCCGTTGCCGAGTTCCAGGGTGGCGGCGGCCATCGCCCGGACGTCGCTGACCACCACCGGCAGCCGGGCGTGCGCGTATTCGAAGTAGCGGGAGGCCAGCACCGCCTGGTGGTGCGGGAGTTGGTGGACCGGCAGGACGCCGATGTCGGCCGAGCAGAGGAAGGTGGGGATCTCGTCGACCGGCACGTAGGGCAGGACGTGGAGCCGCCCCTGGACGCCGAGCCGGGTGGCCCGTTCGCGCAGCGCGGCCAGTTCCGCGTCGCCGGTGTCGGGGACGACGAAGGCGGCGTGCAGGTCGTAGAGCTTGGGCAGGGCGTCGATGACGGTGGCCGGGCCGCGGTCGGGGGTGACCGGACCGATGTGTACGAGGAGCGGGACATCGGCGGCGAGATGGCAGCGGTCCCTTACGCCGTTCGGGTGGCGGGCGGCGATGGTGGCGAGCGGCGGGGCGTTGCGGACGACCGCCGGGGTGGCGGCGAGGCCGTGGCGTTGGCGGAGTTCTCCGGCCAGCCGGTCGCCGACGGTGACGACGCCGTCGGCCTCGCGGGCGAAGGTCCGCATCAGGGCGTCGGAAGCCACGGTGGCCCGGCGGGTCCGCGCCGGCACCCGGGGTGGCGCGTCCCAGACCACCTCGATCCGGTGGCCGGAGCCCTCAGCTCGCAGTGCGGCCCGGATCGCGAGCGCCAGCGAGCGGTGGCCGAGCGCGTGGATGAGGTGCGGGCGGACCGCGTCGAGCACCGGGCCGTACGCCGCTTCCTCGTCGAGCAGCCCTGGATCGAGGCGCCAGGCGCGCCGGCCGAGCAGCAGCCGGGCGACCTCGGTCACCAGGTTGTCCAGCCGGCCGTCGGGGCGCTCGCGGCGGCGGACGGCGGACCGGTACTGCGCGGCGCGGGCCCGGGTCCAGCCGGCCCGTGTGGCGTGTCGCAGCCGGGCCAGGGTGTGGCCGACGCGGGCCAGTGCGAGCAGCGGCAGCGGCCGGTGCACGATGTCGAGTTCGGCGCCGCGGGTGGTGAGCAGCGCGCGCCGGGCGGTGAGCAGCGTGGTGCGGTACTCGTAGGCCGCCGTGGACCGGTAGGCCAGTGGCCAGCGCAGCCCGGGTCGTGGCCGCACCACCCGGTGGGTGCGCAGCACATCGCCCACGGCCACCTGCCGTACCTCGACGCCGGGCAGGGCGAGCCCGGCCGGCGCGCGGCCGATCAGCGTCACCTGGTAACCGGCCGCGCGGGCGGCGCCCGCCACTCTGATCGCCCGCGAGTCGCCGTCGAGACCACCGCCCGAGACCACGGCCACCCGCGCTGGTCCGCGTAAGCTCCCCGTCATTCCCGCACCCAACCCCATCCAGATGATCAAAGGGTTAAGTACGGCTTGCCGGAGGGCGAACGGGCCCGGGTGATGGACCACGCGGGCCGCCGGGGGGGCGCCGGCCGGTGCGGGCCGCCGCGGGCCGGTGCGGGTCAGGCGGGACTCGGGGTGTCCTCCATCGGCAGGCCGTGCAGATCCCGGGCCGAGTCGGTGATCCCGCTGAGGAAGGTGTGGGCCCGGGGCGAGGCGCCGGAGGTGAGCCACTCCTGGTCGATGTCGACCATCACGATGTCCACGCCGGTGCCGGCCAGGGCCAGCGGCAGCGTATGGACCACCGTGGAGGGGAAGGACAGCACGGACCGGCCGATCGGCCCCCGCCTGGCGACCAGTTCGAGCGGCAGATCGGGCCGGACGATTTCCAGGCCGGTCTCCACCGCCAGCTTGTGCAGCTTGTCGACGGCCTCCCTGCGGTGCGCGAAGTACCGCTTGGCGCCGTGGCGTTCGGCGAGCGCGCGGACCACGTCCAGATACCGGTCCGGGTCGAGCACCCCGGTCTCGACCAGCGAGGTGCCGATCAGGTCGGTGCCTTCGAGCACGTGCGGCGGCCCGAACCGGCTGCGGGTCCAGGCGAATCGGTTGGCGCGGACCGTCATCCCGGCCGGCGGGGTGGCGGGCATCGCGCTGAACAGCTCGACGGTGCGCCGCTTGCCGGGGGTGAGCCGGCGCCGGGCGGCCGAGGCGAAGAGCCCGAACGCGGCCTCGGCCGGCGACCTGCGCCGCCCGCTGCGGTGCCAGCGCACCAACCGGCCGCCCCTGGCCAGGATTTCGGTGAACTCCATGGTGGCGGTGCCGTCGTCCACCACGGTGAACTCCCTGGCGCGGCACAGCGGCAGCAGCGTCTGCACCAGCCGGGAGAACGGATCGCCGATGACCAGCCGCTTCACCCGGAAGAGCAGCGGCGCCAGCTTGACGGCGGTGCTCATCAGGCCGCCGCTGCGGCCCTCACCGCCGCGCGCCTCGTACCAGAGGACGACGGCGCCCTCCTCGCGGGCGAGTTCGGCCATCCGGCGGAGCTGGCCACGGCTGATCGGGTCCCGTGGTGAGAGCACCACCACGGTGAGCGGCTGGGCCGCTCGGGCGGTGTCCCCGCCGCCGCGGCCCTCGCGGGCGGCCCCGCCGTCCCGGACGGCGCGGCCGTCCCGGGCGGCGGGGATCGCGGGTACCGCGGGCGGATGCACGTGGGCCCACTCCAGGACGTTCAGAAGCTGGACCGGTGACTCGACCAGCGCGACCGGGCCGGAGCCCGGTGCGGGCGGTCGGCCGGTGCCGAACGCGGGCCTTGCGGTCATTGCCTCGTCCTCGTCCCTTGTGTGTGCTGGTCGCTTCGCGTCCGCTAAGCCGGCCGGGCCGCCCTCGCCGGGCGGCCGGCCCCGCTGATCCCCTCCGCCCATGACGGTCAGACCGTCGCGTTCTCCGTCTTGTCGGCGGCGTTGTCGGATTTGTCGGCCTCCGCGACCACACCCGGCACCCGGCGCAGCTTCTTCATCGGGCCGAGCTCGCCCTCGTAGACCTTCTTCACGCCGTCACCGAGGGAGGTCTCGATGATCCGGATGTCGCGGACGAGGCGCTCCAGGCCCTGCGTCTCGACGGACGCGGCCTGGTCCGAGCCCCACATGGCGCGGTCGAGGGTGATGTGGCGCTCCACGAAGACGGCGCCGAGCGCGACCGCGGCGAGGGTGGTCTGAAGGCCGACCTCGTGGCCGGAGTAGCCGACCGGCACGTTCGGGTACTCGGTCCGGAGCGTGTTGATCATCCGCAGGTTGAGCTCTTCGTGCTTGGCCGGGTATGTCGAAGTGGCGTGGCAGAGCACGATGTTGTCGCTGCCGAGCACCTCGACGGCGTGCCGGATCTGCTTGGGCGTCGACATGCCGGTGGAGAGGATGACGGTGCGGCCGGTGGCGCGCAGCGCGCGGAGCAGGTCGTCGTCGGTCAGGCAGGCGGAGGCCACCTTGTGGACCGGCACGTCGAACTTCTCCAGGAACTCGACGGAGGGCACGTCCCACGGGGAGGCGAACCAGTCGATGCCGCGCTTGCGGCAGTACTCGTCGATGGCGCGGTAGCCGTCCTCGTCGAACTCCACGCGGTGGCGGTAGTCGATGTACGTCATCCGGCCCCAGGGGGTGTCGCGCTCGATCTCCCACTGGTCGCGCGGGGTGCAGATCTCGGGGGTGCGCTTCTGGAACTTGACCGCGTCACAACCCGCGGCGACGGCCGCGTCGATCAGGGCGAACGCGTTCTCCAGGTCGCCGTTGTGGTTGATGCCGATCTCGCCGGTGATGTACACGGGCTGGCCGTTGCCTATGTGGCGCGAGCCGACGGCGCGGAGGTTGGCGGGAAGGGTTACCGGAGATGCCGGGTATGAGGCCACGGGGGTGTTCCTTAGGATTTCAGGGGGTTCTGGACTTCGTGGTACGTCGGTCAGTGGTCGGCCGGATGGTCGGGCCGGCCGTCAGCGAGCGAGAGTGGGGCCGAGCAGCCAGGCGGCGATCTCACGGATCGCCCCCCGGCCGCCGTGGGCGGTGGTGACGGCGCGGGCGGCGGCCCGCACCACGTCATGTGCTCCGGCGACGGCCACCGGCCAGCCGACCAGGGCGAAGCAGCCCAGGTCGTTGACGTCGTTGCCGGCGTAGAGCACCCGCTCAGGGGCGATGCCGTTCTCCTCGCACCACTGCTTGAGCGCGAGGTCCTTGCGGTCGATGCCGTGCAGGACCGGGACCCGCAGCTTGCGGGCCCGTGCGGCGACGACCGGGTTGGTCTCGGTGGACAGGATCAGGACGGGCAGACCGGCCCGGCGCAGTGCCGCGATCCCGAGTCCGTCGCCGCGATGCACGGTGACGGTCTCGTGTCCTTCCGCGTCGATCAGCACCCGGTCATCGGTCTGGGTGCCGTCGAAGTCGAGTACGACCGCGTCGACGTCGTCGCGGGTCGGGGTGCCCGCGCGCGGGTCGAGCAGCGGGGCGAGGGCGCGGGCGCGTTCGAGATCGGCGGGCTCGTCGATCTCCAGCACCCGGGCCGCGTCGGTGCGGACCAGCGCGGTGCGGCCGAAGAAGCGGTGCTGCGCGGCGCGGAAGCCGGGCGCCCGCATGGCGTACGCGGCGCCGGTCTCCAGCAGGTCCTGCGGGCGGTCCTGGCGGCGCGGCCGGGTGGTCTTGTCGTGGTTG
This sequence comes from Streptomyces sp. NBC_01190, assembly GCF_045039895.1. Lineage (NCBI taxonomy): Bacteria > Bacillati > Actinomycetota > Actinomycetes > Kitasatosporales > Streptomycetaceae > Streptomyces > Streptomyces sp. NBC_01190. Next base: position 5,239,014 of record NZ_CP108580.1, on the reverse strand, counting down.
ACGCCGAACGAGCCGGCGGCGGCGTTGACCTTGGCGGCAGCGGCGTTGGTGACCGCAGCAGCATCGGCGCCACTCTCGGCGCCGCCGTCGCGCCAGATGAAGCCGTGGAAGGGCGCGACCGTGTGGGCGGTGTCGGCGCCGCCGTCGGTGACCGCGGCGACCACGCCGTCGATCTCCTCGCTGGTGATGAACGGGCTGGTGCACTGGACCAGCAGCACCACGTCGGTGGCCGCGCCGCTCATCGCCTCGTGCGCGTCCATGGCGTGCAGGACTGCGGCCTCGCTGGTGGCGGTGTCACCGGCGATCGCGACGGGTCGCAGCACCACCTGGGCGCCCGCCGAACGGGCCACCTCGGCTATGGAGGGGTCGTCGGTGGACACCACGACATCGCTGACCCGGCGGCTGCCGGTGCAGGCGAGGACCGCGCGGGCGACCAGCGGGACACCGCCCACGGCGGCGAGGTTCTTGCCGGGTACGCCCTTGGATCCGCCCCTGGCCGGTATGACGGCCAGCACGCGGGCGGCCGGTGGGGCCGGTTCGGTGGTCATGCGGTGACTCCTGTCGGTGCGGGCACCGGCTGCTCCGGCGGTGCCTGGTCTTCTGCCGTGCCACGGGCGGCGGTCGCAGCGGTCACAACTGGCCCCAGCGGCGGATGGCGGGGGCGACCCGCTGGACGCCCTGGCGGTAGGCGGTGCGGGCCGAGTTGCGCACCAGGTCGCGGACCGCCTTGCGGACCGGACCCGGCTCGCGCGGCTCGAAGCCGCCGATCGGCTCGCCCTTGGGGTCGAGCCCCTGCCGGGCGAGGATGCCGGGGAGATAACGGGGTGCGGTGCGCACCGTGTAGTAGGGGGACAGCCGCGGCAGTTCGGGTTCGGCCAGCAGGGCGTCGACCCGGGCCCGCAGCGCGCTGTAGGCGTCGTGTCCCGCCACGCCGTGCGACGCGGTCCACTCGGGGTCGGCCAGCGGCAGGTGGCCGTCGTCCAGTTCGTCCCAGGAGGCGAAGCAGCCCGAGCCGAGGAAGTGGTGGTTGCCGAGGGCTTCCCTGATACCGAGGTCGGTGAGGACGGCGGTCGGGATCCGGCGGTGCAGCGACTCGAGCGCCGCGGTGGAACTCACCGTCACCAGCAGGTCGGTGCGGTCCAGGACCTCGCCCATATTGCCGTAGACCAACTGGAGGTTCGCCGGCGGATCCAGCGAGGCGACCAGCTTCTGGTACGGGTGCTCCTCGATGTGCGTGGTGTGCTCGCCCGGCTTGCTGCGCAGCTTGACCAGCACATCGCGCTCGGGGTGCCGGCGGGCGTGCTCGACGGTCCGGCGCAGCAGGTGCATCCGGTCGGCGCGCCCTTCGGGAGCGGACGGCTGGACGGCGAAGGTGACGGTGAACCGGCGCTCCGGGTCGGGCCGGTAGGGCTCGCCGCCGAGGAACGGCAGCGCCGTCTCGACGATGGCGCCGGTGGGCTGGCCCACCCCTTCGTATACGGCCGTGAACCGCCGGGCGTCGTCGGCGCTGTTGGCGAGGACCACATCGGCGCCGGCCCGCAGCAGCAGACCGTCGGCGAGCTTCTCGTAGACAACCCCGACATAGCCGGTCACCACGACCGGGCGGGACGTACGGCCCGCCCAGGCCCGGTTGAGGCCGTGCAGCAGCGCCTGAACGGTGCCGCCGACGCAGGAGATCACCACGACATCGCAACTGTCGGAATGCGTACCGGCGAGGATCTCGGCGGCGGTCGCCTCGATCATGGAATCGGCGGGAATACCCAGCTCAGCCAATTGACGGGCAGTGGGGGTTGCCCGGCCGCGGAGCAGGCGTGCGTCGACACGGGCCTCGGGGTCGATACGGCGCGCGGTCAGCGCGCCCCACTTCCACCGGGTGTCCGAATCAGCGATCACCATGACCCGCAAAGGGCCGGACTTACGTTTGGGCACACGCTGAGCCTAGGAAGGAGTTGAGTTCCGTGTGCTAATAATCGGCCAACACGAGGTAAACAGGGGGCCGCGACTTGGCGGTCGATTGACCGATCTTGACGATCGGTTGAGCTGCTGGGGCTACCTTGCGCCACCATCCCGACATCTTCCGTTTACCCAGAAGTACGCTGAACTCCAAGTCAAAGGGCAGTCGAACGGCCTAATGTACGGGAGTGGTCAAGCTCTCCGTCGTGGTGCCCTTTTTCAATGTCCAGCAGTACGCTCCGGACACCCTGCGCAGCCTCCGGGCGAATACTGCGCCAAATTACGAGTTCGTGCTGGTGGACGACGCGTCGACCGACCGGACACCGGTGATCCTGGAGCAGGCGCTCGACTCCCTGCCCGGTGCCAGACTCGTCCGGCACGAGCGGAACGGCGGCCTCGCCACCGCCCGCAACACCGGCATCGACGCGGCCCGCGGCGAGTACCTCACCTTCCTCGACGGTGACGACTGGTACGGCCCCGGGTATCTGCCGAAACTCCTGGCGGCGATCGAGGAGTTGGGCACCGACTTCGTCCGGGTCGACCATGTGCAGTCCACCAACCGGGGCCGCAACGTGATGCGGCTGCCGTACGGGCGCCGCGGCGTCCCGCTGACCCCGCGTGACGCGATCCTGCCCGCCGACCGCTCCACCTCGGTGGACTACGCCTTCGCCTGGGCCGGTGTCTACCACCGCCGGGTGGTCGACGCGGGGCTGCTGCACTTTCACGACGGGCTGCGCACCGCGGAGGACCGCCCGTGGATCTGGCGGCTGCACCGCGAGGCGGCCTCGTTCGCGGTGGTCGGCCTGCTGGGCGTCTACTACCGGCGGGGCGTGGCCACCTCGCTCACCCAGATCGGCGACGCGCGGCAGCTCGACTTCATCCGCGCCATGGACCTGGTGATCGAGGAGACCGGCGCGGACCGGGACGCCGACCTGCTGCTGCCGAAGGCGGTCCGCACCTACTGCGCGATCATGGCCCACCATCTGGGCACCATCGAGAGGTTCGAGCCGGCCGTGGCCAAGCAGTTGCGGACGATGTGCGCGGCCGCGCTGCGGCGGCTGCCGCAGGACGTGCTGGACGCGGCGCTGGACTCCATGGACCTCAGGCGGGCCGCCCGGCTGCGCCGGCTGCGCCGATGGCCCGCCGGCGGCTCGGCCGCCGACGCCGGGACGGAGGTGGCGTGATGCGGCGCACCGCCCAGATCTTCGCCGCCTCCAGCCTCTACGGGGCGGCTTCGATGGCCGCCGCGATCGACGCGGACCTCTTCCGGCCGGCCGACCGGCGGATCCTGCTCGCCGCCAACACGGCGCCGGTGCCGGAGACCGCGCCGTCGCTCACCGAACTGCCGGGCTTCGAGCGGCTGCGCTCCCTCTTCGACGAGGTGATCTCCTGGAACGAGGTCATCCACCCCTTCCACCCGGGCGGTTGGAGCACCCGCGGTGACGACTCCCCGCTGTGGGAGCGCCACATCCGGCGGTTGTGGAACCTCGGCGACGACCGGGTGGAGATCGCCGGCGACACCGTGGCGAGCGGGCCGGCCTTCGCGCTGGCCCAGATGTTCCCCGACTCCCCGGTGGACGCGATCGCCGCGGGCCTGGCGGTCTACGGTCCCACCCGCGCCAAGCTGGACCCCATCGTCGGCACCCGGGTGCGCCGGCTGATCCAGCCCGACCTCATCCCCGGTCTGCCGTCGCTGCTGCTCTCCGAGTTCGGCGTCGCCGTCGAACCGCTGCCCGCCGACCGGCTGCTGAAGGCGCTCGGCGACGTGTCCGCGCCGAAACCGGAGGAGCCCGCGGCCGGTTCGGGTCCGGTCCTGCTGCTCGGCCAATACCTCGCGGCCCAGGGCCTGCTGACCGAGGAGGAGGAAGAGGAGCTGTATCTGCGGATGGTGCGCGGCGCGGTCGAACTCGGCCACCGCGAACTGGTCTTCGTCCCGCACCCGGCCGCGCCGCCGCGCTGGTCGCGGCGGCTTGAGGACGAGGCGGCGCGGCTCGGCGCCGAACTGGCCTCCCCGGCCCGGCCGGCCATCGCCGAGGCGCTCTTCACCTCCGCGCGGCCCGCGCTCGTCGTCGGCTGCTTCTCCACCGCGCTCTTCACCGCCGCCGGGCTGTACGGGCTGCCGGTGGCGCGGATCGGCACCGGCGAACTGCTGGCGCGGCTGCCCGCGTACACCGCGCCCCAGCGGATCGCGCTGACCCTCGCCGACACCCTGCTGCCCGATCTGGCGGACCCGGCCGCGGTCGCCGGATGGCGGCTGCCGCCCGCCGCCGAGGTGGCGGACGCGGTGGCCGGTCTGCGCGACGCGGTGGCCTTCTGTATGCAGCCCCAACTGCTGTCCGGGCTGCGCCCGGCGGCCGAGGACTATCTGACCCGGCACCTGGACGCGCGTACCTGGCGGTACTTCAAGCGCTCCCGGCTGGCGTCCCTCGCGCTGCCGGGCGCCGTGCCCGCGCAGCTCGCGTTCATTCCCCGTCATCCCACTGTGCGCCGGATGGCCCGCAGGGCCAAGGCCCTCGGCATGGGTGCACAGGACTGAGAGAAGGACCATCCGTGACCACCACCAGTCATGTGCTGCCGCCGCCGAGCACGCCGCGAGGCGATGCCGGGGCCGACGCCGGCGCCAGGGAAGCCGGCGCCGACGGGAGCGGCGGGGAGCGGCCGGCCCGCCGGGCCGGCGGGCGGCTGCGGGCGCTTGACGGGCTGCGGGCGATGGCCGCGCTGGCCGTCTGCTCCTACCACTACATGGGCAAGGGTCAGCAGGTCGCCCAGTCCTGGGACGGTTCGCCCGCGCACATATTCCCCACCCTCAGCCGGGCCGCGACCTACGGCTCGCTGGGGGTGCAGCTCTTCTTCCTGATCAGCGGTTTCGTCATCTGCATGAGCAGTTGGGGCAAGTCGCTCGGCGACTTCTTCCGCTCCCGGGTGGCACGGCTCTACCCCGCCTACTGGGTGGCGATCTGCGTCGTCACGGCGGCGTCCCTGATCATGCCGGTGGTGGTGCACCATCTGCGGTCCGACGAGATCCTGCTCAACCTGACCATGTTCCAGCAGCCGATGGGCTCACCCCGGGTGCTGGGCGTGGACTGGACGCTGTGGGTGGAGCTGAAGTTCTACATCTTCTTCGGTCTCTTCGTGGTCTGGCGCGGCGTCACCTACCGCCGGGTGGTGCTCTTCTGCTGCCTGTGGACCGTCGCCTGTGTCTTCGCCCGGGTGGCGGACAACGGTCTCGTCACCGAGCTGGTCTTCCGTGACCACGCCCCCTACTTCATCGCCGGCCTGGCCTTCTACCTGATCCACCGGTACGGCAGCGACTGGTTGCTGTGGGGCATCGTGGTGATGAGCTTCCTGCTGGCGCAGCGCTACTCGGTGACCGCGCTGTGGCACCCGGGCCCGCAGGGCGCCTTCGTCCACAACCCCTACGTCATCCAGGCCATCGTGGCGGTGTGGTTCCTGCTGATCGCGGCGATCGCGCTCGGCTGGCTGGGCTGGGCCAACTGGAAGTGGCTGAGCGTCGCGGGCGCGCTGACCTACCCGTTCTACCTGGTGCACGAGCACATGGGCTGGTTCGCCATCCGGATCTTCCACCGCGGCATGGGCATCGGGCCGTACCCGACGGTGGCGCTGACGCTGGCGTGCATGCTGGGCCTGGCCTGGCTGCTGCACACCTTCGTGGAGAAGCCCTTCGGACCGCGGCTCAAGCGGAGCCTGAAGATCTCCGAGGCACGGCAGGCGCTGATCCGCGGCGGCCGCTGACCCCCGCCTCCGGCGTGCGAAAAAGGCGGGCCCCCTCCGGTGTCGGAGGGGCCCGCCTTTTCGCCGCCAAGCGCCGTGTGCCCGGGGTTTGTTGGGTTCAGCCGGTCAGGACGCCTGCCTGGCCCGGATCTTGCGGACCACCCGGCGCACCGTCGGGTTGCGGCGCAGCGCCTCGGCGCGGACCACACTGCCGCCGGGCAGCCGCAGGCTGGTGAGCCGGCGGCGCTTGAAGTAGCGCTGGTTGTCCGCGAGATGGGTGGTGAGCCAGGCCGCCGTCCGGTCCCGCAGCAGCGGATAGCGGCGGGCCTGCATGCAGTAACCGACCGCGTTGACCAGCGGGGTCAGCTCACCGGCGAGTGAGGCCAGCTCCAACGGGCCAAGATCCGCGACCTGTTCGGCGTCCGGCAGCGCCGCGTCGATGATGGTCAGCGGCACCCGGTTGCTGTTCTCGTAGGGCGCGATCCGGTCGAGCAGCAGCTCGGTGCCGACCCGGGCGACGGGGATGCCGAAGAAGGCGGACGCGGTCATCAGCGCGGTGGAGAAACAGCCGATGACGAGCTTGGGCCGGGCGAAGGCGTACAGCGTCTCGGCGAGCACCGGCTCGTTGAGCACCATGAACTCCACGCCCAGCTCGCGGGCGGCCGCCTCCAGCGCGTCGGAGTAGAGCGCGGGCGCGCTCGGGTGCGCCTTGAACAGGACGCTGCGGTGGCCCGCCCTGACCGCCGCCCGCAACATCCTGACGTGCAGCGCCTCCTCCTCGTCCTGGGTGATCAGGCCGAGCGCGGAGAGGTACTGCCCGAGGAGCACCGCGGTGGGCCGGACGCCGGCCAGCTTCTCGGCCAGCAGCGCCTCGCCGGACTCGCCGATCTCCGCGAGCACCTTGACGATGGACTCGTTGGGTATCGGCTCGCCGGGCACGCCGTACTCCGAGAGCAGCATCGGCCGCAGCCCCGGCACCAGGTCGAGGTGGAGCACCCGCTTGATCCGGGTGCTCAGACCGTGCGGGATCTTGTTACGGGTCGGGCCGTAGCTCATCAGCCCGTCGGCGTACACATGCACCGGGCTGTCCGCGAAGATGTCCGCGACCGCCCGGGAGGGGTTGGCCTGGATGGACTCGCAGGCGATCTCCACCGGCCCGTCACCGAGGTCCCAGGCCCGCCGGATCGACGCCTGCCAGAGCGGGGCGTCCTGGGCCCGCGGCGACCAGCCCACCGGGTGGTGCGGGGAGATGAACTCGTTCCAGGACAGCACCCGGTCGAACTCGGGGCTGATCTTCTCGAAGCCGGCCATCTCGTTGAGCGGGGTGCTGACCTCGGGTACGGCGGCGACATTGCTCACCACCAGCAGCCGGCGGCCGTCGCGCGGCCCGAACTGGCCGGCCCGGATGGCGGCGGTGATCGTCGCCGCCGCGTACTGGGTCGCGGCGAAGAAGAGCTGGGTGGTCACGCGCGGACCTCCTTCATACCGCCGCGCACCCGGCGCAGCTCATGGACGCGTTCCTCGCCCATGCCGAACAGGGCATCGCTGAGGTCCTCCTCACTGATCCGGCTCAGTGTCTCGGCGGCCATCTGCCGCAACTGGGCGCCGACCTTGCGGTCGAACCGCTCCTTGTTCATGAGCTGGTGGGCGATCACCGTGCAGTAGTTGCGGATCGCCTTGGGCCGCAGCTTTCCGGCCTCGGGGTCGTCGGCGAGTTCGGCGAGCACCAGGTCGAAGGAGCGGAAGAAGTCGAGCTGCCGTACGTCGCCGATCTGGGTCAGCGAGCTGGCGATGCCCCGCCGGTAGAAGACCCCGCGCAGGCCGGTCACCACATACGACTCGGCCTTGCGGTGCAGGCCCCAGATCCACGGCCGGTCCTCGGCGGTGCGCAGCCCGTCGTGGAAGTGCAGCAGTCCGCGGTCGACCAGCCTGCGGTGGTAGATCCCGGCCCAGGCGTACGGGTAGTCGACCATGGTGGTGTCGGTCACCGGCATGATCGACAGCCGCGGGTCGAGGATGACGTTCCGGCGGCCCTCGGGGGCCCGCATCACCTCGCGCTGGACGCCGTTGACCGAAACATGGTCGACCCGGACGAAGTCGGCGTCGAATCGGGTGATCGTGTCGAGCAGTTGGGTGAGATATCCGGGGGCCAGCCAGTCGTCGCCGTCGAGAAAGGTCAGATACCGGCCTTCCGAGGCGTCGATCCCGGTATTGCGCGCGGTGGCCAGTCCGCCGTTCCGCTCATGGCGGATGACCCGGCCGTGCTGGAGCCGCTTGCTCAGCTCCAGCAGCGCCTCGTACGTCCTGTCCTTGGTGGAGCAGTCCTCGATGAAGAGGAATTCGATGTCGTCCCGGTCGTTGTTGACGAGACTGAGCACGACATCGGGAACGTATCGTTCCACGTTGTAACAGGGAACGATCACGGACATCATCGGGGGCTTGGTCACGCGGATACCTGCGTCCTCTCAGCGGTAAAAGCACCAGCGACCGTAGGGGACGTCCGGCTGCGCTGGCCGAAATCGTATCGACCCCGTTGTGAACGGCGCACTACTTCCGGGTGAATTCGACCGGATGGCCGGGGGGCGGCCGGTCGGGACCGCTGCCCTACGATGGATCAGTGAGCGAAATCACCCGTGGGACGCGGCGTGAGCCGACCCGTGCGCAGGAGATCCACGCCCTGGGGCTGCGGGACGAGAAGAGACAGCAGACGAGACGGCATATCGCCGAGGTCGCCACCGGGCTGTTCCTGCGCCATGGATTCGGGCGGGTGACGATCGCCGAAGTGGCCAGGGCCGCCGAGGTGTCGGTCAACACCGTCTACACCTATTTCCCGTCCAAGGAAGACCTGGTCTTCTATCCGGCGGAGACATCGGCGCGGCGCATGGTGGCGATGGTCGCGGACCGGCCGCCGGGGCGGTCGGCGGCGGGCGCGGTGCTGGCCGCGCTCCGCGCCGAGCTGCGGTACGGGAATCGGATGGTCGGCCCGGTGCACGGCTTCGGCCGCTTCCTGGAGATGGTCCGCGCCGAGCCGGCGCTCGCGGTCCGGCTGGACTCGCTGCGGGGCGAGATGGTCGACGCGCTGGCCGCCGCGCTCGCCGCCGAGACCGGCGCGGCGGCCGGCGACCCGCTGCCCCGGCTGGTGGCCTCCCAGCTCGGCTGGGCGCAGGACCAGCTCTTCCGTGAGGTCGGCGAGCGGACCCGCGCCGAGCAGGACCCGGAGACCATCACGGCGGCGGCGCTCGGCCTGCTCGACGCGGTGGAGGGGCTGCTCGGCGAGCACGTGCTGACGTACGCGACCCGCTGAGGACGGGGCGCCGGGCGGTACCGGTCACCGGCCGCGAGGCACCTCAGAAGGCGTTGGTGGGGACGTAGGTGCCCCACACCGTCCGCAGCGCGTCGCAGACCTCACCCACGGTGGCGCGGGCCCGCAGCGCGTCCTTCATCGGGTAGAGGACGTTGTCGGTGCCTTCCGCCGCCTTGCCGAGCACGGTCAGCGCCTGGTCGACGGCCGCCTGGTCGCGCCCGGCCCGCAGTTCGGCCAGCCGCCGGGCCTGCCGCGCCTCGATCGCCGGGTCCACCCGCAGCGGCTCATAGGGCTCCTCCTCGTCGAGCCGGAAGCGGTTGACGCCGACCACGACCCGCTCGGCGGCATCGGTCTCCAGGGCGATCCGGTAGGCGTTGCGCTCGATCTCGCCCTTCTGGAAGCCGTGTTCGATCGCGGTCACCGCGCCGCCCAACTCCTCGATCCTCGCCATCAGTTCGAGCGCCGCCGCCTCGACCTCGTCGGTCATCCGCTCCATCACGTACGACCCGGCGAACGGATCGACGGTCGCGGTCACATCCGTCTCGTACGCCAGCACCTGCTGGGTCCGCAGCGCGAGACGGGCGGACTTGTCGGTGGGCAGCGCGATCGCCTCGTCGAAGGAGTTGGTGTGCAGCGACTGCGTACCGCCCAGCACGGCGGCGAGCCCCTGGACGGCCACCCGCACCAGGTTCACCTCCGGCTGCTGCGCGGTGAGCTGCACCCCGGCGGTCTGCGTGTGGAAGCGCAGCATCATCGACTTGGGGTTCCTCGCCCCGAACTCGTCCCGCATCACCCGGGCCCAGATCCGCCGGGCGGCGCGGAACTTCGCCACTTCCTCCAGGATCGTGGTCCGCGCCACGAAGAAGAACGACAGCCGGGGCGCGAAGTCGTCCACGCCCATCCCCGCCGCTATGGCGGTCCGCACGTACTGGATGCCGTCGGCGAGCGTGAAGGCGATCTCCTGCGCGGGCGACGCCCCCGCCTCGGCCATGTGGTAGCCCGAGATGGAGATGGTGTTCCACTTGGGGATCTCCGCCCGGCAGTACGCGAAGATGTCCGCGATCAGCCGCAGGCTGGGCTTGGGCGGGAAGATGTACGTCCCGCGGGCGATGTACTCCTTCAGCACGTCGTTCTGGATCGTGCCGGTCAGCTGGTGTGCCGGCACGCCCTGCTCCTCGCCGACGAGCTGGTACAGCAGGAGCAGCAGCGCGGCGGGGGCGTTGATCGTCATCGAGGTGGACACCTGGTCCAGCGGGATGCCGCGGAACAGCAGCCGCATGTCCTCGATCGAGTCGATCGCCACCCCGACCTTGCCGACCTCGCCGTGCGAGATCGCCGCGTCACTGTCGTGCCCCATCTGGGTGGGCAGGTCGAACGCCACCGAGAGCCCCATGGTGCCCTGCGCGATGAGCTGCCGATAGCGGGCGTTGGACTCCGCCGCCGTGCCGAACCCGGCGTACTGCCGCATCGTCCACGGCCGTCCGGTGTACATCGACGGATAGACGCCCCGGGTGAACGGGAAAGCGCCCGGCTCCCCCAGTTGCTCCGCCGCGTCCCAGCCCGCCAGGGTGTCAGGACCGTACACCGGCTCGATCGGCAGACCCGATTCCGACTCGCGTGTCATGTTTCACGCCTCCGCTGGGAGAACTCGCTGAGGGCTGCCGGGAGGTACGTCCACGGGCCCGACACGGACTGTAGTGGTGACCGTGCGTGCCGCGCGCGGGAACCGCACGGGGAGCTTCCGCACAATTCTGGCACTCCCCCGTGACAGTCCGGTGCAACCCCCACGGCTTCCACGGCGTCTTGTCAGTGACACACAGGAAACCCACAGGGGATCCACCGCGGGATCCCGGGTGGACCACGAAAGCCGGGAACACCAGGGGAAGTCAGGGAGAGGTGAGTGCCGTGCGTCGGACTCCGACGGCGATGGCCGTGAGCACACTGACCGCGGCGGTGTCCGCCGTCGTCCTCACCGCGTGCGGGCCGCAGCACCCGGTGACCGACGGGGCCGCCGGCCACCCGCGACCGGCGAGCGCCGCGTCGGCGCCGGCCACCACGGCTGAGCCGCCCGCTCCCGCGGCCACTTCGACCGCTCCCGCGACGACGACTCCCCCGAGCCGTACGCCGACCGCCGCGCGGCCGACGACCGCCGCGCCGACGACCGCCAGGCCGCCCACGCCGGCCGCCCCATCGGTGGCACCGGCGATCATGGTGTCGGGCACCAGTGGTGAGCGGGTCAGGGAGCTCCAGGCCCGGCTGGGCCAGCTCCACTTCTTCAGCCGGACCCCCACCGGGTACTACGGCTCCGTCACCCAGCACGCGGTGAGCGACTTCCAGGAGCGGCACCAACTGGCCGTGACCGGCCGGGTCAGCCAGGGAACCTGGGACCGGCTGGTCGCGCTCACCGTCAAGCCCACCCACCGGCAGATGTATCCGGCCGCCGCGCCCCGGCCGGCCGAGAAACTGGACCCGCGCTGCACGACCGGCCGGGCGATGTGCGTGAGCAAGACCAGTCGCACCCTGTCCTGGGTGGTCGACGGCAAGGTGCTGGCCACCATGGACGTACGGTTCGGGGCGCAGTACACACCGACCCGCGAGGGCCTCTTCCATGTGACCTTCAAGAGCCGGAACCATGTCTCGACGCTCTACAACTCCCCCATGCCGTACGCGATGTTCTTCAGCGGCGGCCAAGCGGTGCACTACTCCGCCGACTTCGCCGCCCGCGGTTACGCCGGGGCCTCGCACGGCTGCGTCAACGTCCGCGACAAGGCGGGGATCGCCAAGCTCTTCGACCAGGTGAAGGTCGGCGACAAGGTGGTCGTCCACTGGTGAGCCGGCCGGGCGGGGGCGAGCGCGACCGGGCAGGGGGAATGCGCCCGGCCGCGCTCTGACACACGGACCTCGACACGGGGAGAATCGGGGTCCGCGGAACCGATGACCAGTCGGTTCACTTGCTACAGCGGATCACCGGCCGGAAGTGTCACCTGCGGTTCCGGCCGGGGGCGGCACGTTTGCGTGTACCCAGGCCATGACGGCTGCCGGAACCCCGGTGGCCGTGGCGGCCGAGCACACGTTCCCGGCGGGGGTCGGCCGGTCGGGCCGTGACGGAGGCGGCGGGGGTGACGGGAGGAGTCAACTCCGCTCCGACGCACGGGGTTTCACCGGTCGGCAGGACCCCGGCCCCGGCGCAGGGCGGTGGTGTCGCCCGCGCGGTGGGCGCGGCCGGGAGCGGCGACTGCGGCTGAAGTGTCCCGTCCAGCGGGGTGACGGCGGCCGGCGGCCGGCTCATCGGGGCGCTGCCGGAGCCCGCTCCCGGCAGCGCCGCCCGGCCGGTGACCGTGGTCACCGCGACCGCGACCCCGCCGAGCGCCACCACCGAGACGATCGTGGCGGCGGCCACCCGCAGCGCCCGCCCGGCCCGTATCACCGGCCGTACGGAGGCACGCGCGGCCCGGAAGGCGGCCAGCGCCGCTTCCTCCCGTATCGGGTCCAGGGCCACCGGCACCCCGCCCGCGGCGGTCAGCAGCCGGCCGAGGCGCGCGGCGGTCAGCGCGTCGGCGACCTCAACTCGTCCGTCGTCTCTCATGTCGCTTCCATGTCACTTCCTCACAGCGCCTTCGCCGCCGAAACCGTCACATCGGCTGGTCTGCCGTCCCTTCCGTCCCGCGGGTCCCGGCCGTCGTGGCCCTCATGACCGGCGTGGCTGTCATGACCGGTGTGACCGGTGTGGCTGTCGTGATCGCCCCGGCCCCGGTGGCCGTCCCCATCGCCGTCGTCCAGGTCGAGGATCTCGGCGAGCCGGCGCAGCCCCCGGTGGGTCGCCATCCGGACCGAACCGGCGCGCTTGCCCAGCACCCGGGCGGCGCTGGTGGAGTCCAGGCCCATCACCACCCGCAGCAGCACCGCCTCGGCCTGTTCGCGGGGCAGCGCGGCGATCGCGGCGAGCGCCCGGTTGGTGGCGACCGCGTCGAGCGCCTCACCAGCGGTGTCCGAGCGGTCGGGGAGCTGGATCAGTTCGTCGACGCCGGCCCCGGAGACGGGCCGCCGGCTGCGCGCCCGGATGTGGTCGAGCGCCCGGTTGCGGGCGATGCGGGCCGCCCAGCCCCGGACGGAGGCGCCGTCGCCGCGGAAGTTGGGCAGGTCCCTGGCTATCTGCAACCACGCCTCGGAGGCGACGTCCTCCGCGTCGACCGGCCCGACCAGACTGCGGACGTACTGGAGCAACTGCGGCTGCACGGCGCGGTACACGACTCTGAAGGCGGTCTCGTCACCGCCTTGCGCCGCGCCGACCGCGGTATCCAGATCCATGACCGGCCCCACCCCCTCGAACACCGTCTCCATCCTGCCTCATGAGGGCCGGTGACACTTTCGGGGTCGGTGACGCCGTACTAGTGGCGGCCGGGGACGCTCCTGTGGGGGGAGGCGGCCCCCGGCCGTCGTCATATGCCCTGGGGCAGGCCCGCGCGGACCCGCCGGCCGCGTCGAGCGGCACGCCGTTCCGGCCCGCTCGCCAACGCCGTCAATGATCCGCCCCCTTTTCTTCCGTACGAGTGAATTTTTCCGCTCTGTCGGCCGGGAGCCCGGGCGCACCCAATACAGTTGAACGCACCCCTCACCACCCCTCACCACCCTTCGCGCTCCCTTGCGCACGCCCCCAGCACGCCGTGTCCCTCAGCACCCCCAGCACCCGTCAGCGTCCCCAGACCCCCGTCCCCCGCGCGCCGTACGCGTCCCCGTACCGCCGCCGCACCCCACAGGAGCCCGCCGCTGTCCAGCGATCTGCCTGCCGAGGGGCTCGCCCTGTTCAACCGCGCCCCGTCCCTGGTCGCCGAGGCGGCCCTGCGCGCCTGCTGCGGCTCCCACCGCTGGGCCCGCCGGATGACCGCCCACCGGCCGTACCCGTCGCTGGAGACGCTGCTCGCCGCGGCGGACGAGGCGGCGTACGACCTGACGCCCGCCGATCTCGCCGAGGCGCTCGCCGGTGAGGCCACCACCGTCGTCGCCGACCGGGGCAATCTCGCCGCCCACACCGCGCTGCGCGCCGCCCACGCCGCCTATGAGGCGAAGTTCGGGCACGCGTTCGTCATCGACCTGGCCGCCGCCGACCCGGCCGAGGCCCTGGACCAGACGCTGGCCAGCCTGCGCGTGCGGCTGGGCAACGACGAGGACGAGGAGACGGTGGTCACCGCCGAGCAGCTCCGGCGGATCTGCCGGGCCCGGCTGCGCCGGCTCGCCGTCGCGGGACCGGTCGGCCGTGCGGGATCCCTCACACCTGGCCGACCCCGTGGTACGGAGTCCACGGAGCGTCGCTACGATGGCCGGGGCCGGTGGACCGTACCCGGCCGGGCGTGACCGACACCGAAGCCGGCAGCCCCCGCACCGCTCCCGGAGGGTTTTTTCCGTGCCGGCTGGAACGCTCTACCGCGGCCGGGAAGGCATGTGGTCCTGGGTGGCTCATCGAGTCACCGGCGTCCTCATCTTCTTCTTCCTGTTCGTGCACGTCCTCGACACCGCCCTCGTGCGGGTCTCCCCCGAGGACTACGACAAGGTCGTCGCGACCTACAAGACCCCCGTCGTCAGCCTGCTGGAGTACGGCCTCGTCGCCGCGATCCTCTTCCACGCGCTGAACGGCCTGCGCATCATCGCGGTCGACTACTGGACGCAGGGCCCCCGCTACCAGAAGCAGATGTTCTGGACCGTGATGGGCCTGTGGATCCTGCTGATGCTCGGCGCGATCTACCCGGTCCTCGGCCACGCCGCACGAGTAGTGTTCGGGAGCTGAACGACACATGGCCACTGATGTCACGCCCCCGGACGACGTGGAGCTGACCGGCTCCAGCGTCGCGTACGGTCCGGAGAACCCGGCGCCGGTGATCGAACCGCCGCGGGCCCGCACCAACCGCTCCCCCCGCGCCACCCGCACCAATTTCGAGCTGTACGGCTGGCTGTTCATGCGGCTGTCCGGCGTGGTGCTCGTCGTGCTGGTCATCGGCCACCTGCTGATCCAGCTCGTGCTCGACGGCGGTGTCACCAAGGTCGGTTTCGCCTTCGTGGCCGGCCGCTGGGCCTCGCCGTTCTGGCAGTTCTGGGACCTCGCCATGCTCTGGCTGGCCATGCTGCACGGCGGCAACGGCCTGCGGACCGTGATCAACGACTACGCCGAGCAGGCCAACACCCGCGTCTGGCTCAAGACACTGCTGTTCACAGCGGTGACCTTCACCATCGTGCTCGGATCGCTGGTGATCTTCACCTTCGACCCGAACATCCGCTAAGCCAGGGCTGGACAGGGAAGCGACCCCATGCAGATCCACACGTACGACACCGTCATCGTCGGCGCGGGCGGCGCCGGTATGCGCGCCGCCATCGAGGCCACCAAGCGCAGCCGCACCGCCGTCCTGACCAAGCTCTACCCGACCCGCTCCCACACCGGCGCCGCCCAGGGCGGCATGGCCGCCGCCCTGGCGAACGTCGAGGACGACAACTGGGAGTGGCACACCTTCGACACGGTCAAGGGCGGCGACTACCTGGTCGACCAGGACGCCGCCGAGATCCTGGCGAAGGAGGCCATCGACGCGGTCCTGGACCTGGAGCGGATGGGCCTGCCGTTCAACCGGACGCCCGACGGCCGGATCGACCAGCGCCGTTTCGGCGGCCACACCCGTAGCCACGGCGAGGCCGCGGTACGCCGGGCCTGTTACGCGGCCGACCGCACCGGGCACATGATCCTCCAGACGCTGTACCAGAACTGCGTCAAGGAGGGCGTGGAGTTCTTCAACGAGTTCTACGTGCTCGACCAGCTCCTCACCGAGGTCGACGGCGTCCGGCGGTCGGCCGGCGTGGTCGCGTACGAGCTGGCGACCGGCGAGATCCACGTCTTCCAGGCGAAGGCCGTGATCTACGCGTCCGGCGGCACCGGCAAGTTCTTCAAGGTGACCTCGAACGCGCACACCCTCACCGGTGACGGCCAGGCCGCGGTCTACCGGCGCGGGCTGCCGCTGGAGGACATGGAGTTCTTCCAGTTCCACCCGACGGGCATCTACCGGATGGGCATCCTGCTCACCGAGGGCGCCCGCGGCGAGGGCGGCATCCTGCGCAACAAGGACGGCGAGCGCTTCATGGAGAAGTACGCGCCGGTGATGAAGGACCTCGCCTCGCGCGACGTGGTGTCCCGGGCGATCTACACCGAGATCCGGGAGGGCCGCGGCTGCGGTCCCGACGGCGACCACGTGTACCTGGACCTCACCCACCTGCCGCCGGAGCAGCTCGACGCGAAGCTGCCGGACATCACCGAGTTCGCCCGGACGTACCTCGGGATCGAGCCGTACACCGACCCGATCCCGATCCAGCCGACCGCGCACTACGCGATGGGCGGCATCCCGACCAACGTCCAGGGCGAGGTGCTCTCCGACAACACCACGGTGGTGCCAGGGCTCTACGCGGCCGGCGAGGTCGCCTGCGTGTCCGTGCACGGGGCCAACCGGCTCGGCACCAACTCGCTGCTCGACATCAACGTCTTCGGCCGCCGCTCCGGTATCGCCGCCGCCGAATACGCGCACACCCACGACCATGTGCCGCTGCCGGAGGAGCCGGCCGAGCAGGTCGTCGCCCAGATCGAGCGGCTGCGGAGCGGCACCGGCACCGAGCGGGTCCCCGAGATCCGCCGGGAGCTCCAGGAGTGCATGGACGCCAACGTGATGGTGTTCCGTACCGAGCAGACGATCAAGACCGCGGTGGAGAAGATCGGCGAGCTGCGGGCCCGCTACCGGAACGTGTCCATCCAGGACAAGGGCAAGCGGTTCAACACCGACCTGCTGGAGGCCGTCGAACTGGGCAACCTGCTCGACCTGGCCGAGGTGATGGCCGTCTCCGCGCTGGCCCGCAAGGAGTCCCGCGGCGGTCACTACCGCGAGGACTTCCCCAACCGCGACGACGTGAACTTCATGCGGCACACGATGGCCTACCGCGAGGTGGAAGCGAACGGCACCGAGTCGATCCGCCTCGACTACAAGCCGGTCGTGCAGACCCGCTACCAGCCGATGGAGCGTAAGTACTGATGAGCACCCCGACGCTCGACAAGAACTCGGCGGCGCTCGACGCCGCCGAGATGGGCGAGTCGCACCTGATCACCATCACCCTGCGGATCCGCCGGTTCAACCCGGAGGTCTCGGCGGACGCGGAGTGGATCGACTACCAGATCCCGATCGACCCCAAGGAGCGCGTCCTGGATGCCCTCCACAAGGTCAAGTGGGAGATCGACGGCACGCTGACCTTCCGCCGCTCGTGTGCCCACGGCATCTGCGGCTCGGACGCGATGCGGATCAACGGCAAGAACCGGCTGGCCTGCAAGGCGCTGATCAAGGATCTCAACCCGGACAAGCCGATCACGGTCGAGCCCATAAAGGGCCTCACCGTGCTGAAGGACCTCGTGGTCGACATGGACCCGTTCTTCCAGGCCTACCGGGACGTCATGCCCTTCCTCATCACCCAGGGGAACGAGCCGACCCGCGAGCGTCTCCAGTCCCCCGAGGACCGTGCGCGTTTCGACGACACCACCAAGTGCATCCTGTGCGCCGCGTGCACCTCGTCGTGCCCGGTCTTCTGGAACGACGGCCAGTACTTCGGCCCGGCGGCGATCGTCAACGCCCACCGCTTCATCTTCGACTCCCGCGACGAGGGGGGTGAGCAGCGGCTGGAGATCCTCAACGACAAGGACGGTGTCTGGCGCTGCCGCACCACCTTCAACTGCACGGACGCGTGCCCCCGCGGCATCGAGGTGACCAAGGCGATCGCCGAGGTCAAGCGCGCCCTGATCACCCGCCGCTACTGAGCTGCTTCCTCTAAGGCGCCCCTCGCACCGCCCGGCCCTGGCGGGACTCCCGGGCTTCGGGTCGCCACGCCGGACTCCGTCCGGCGGTGCGGGTGGCTGATCGGCTGAAAGCACCACCGCCCGGCCCCGCCTCCTTCGGGAGGCGAGGCCGGGCGCTTTGGTGGGGGTCAGGCGGTGTCGGCGGACTCGGCGAAGATCTCCTGCGCGGCGGTGATGCCGTTCAGGGTCGCGGGGAAGCCCACGTAACCGGCCATCTGGATCATCAGCTCCAGGATCTCCTCGCGGGTGCCGCCGACGTTGAGGAAGCCGCGCAGGTGGACGCGGAGTTGCGGCCCGGCCGTGCCCAGGGCCGTGCACATGGCGATGGAGGCGAGTTCGCGGGCCGCCAGGTCGAGGCCGGTCCTGGTGTAGACGTCCCCGAAGACGAAGTCGACCAGAACCGTGCCGAGGTCGGGGGCGACCGCGTTGAGCGCCTCGACGATGTGGACGCCGGGCGGCCCGTCGACGGCCCGCAGCATGTCGAGGGCGCGGGCGTGCCGTTCGTCGGGAGTGACAGGGGCGGACGCGCCGGGCGCCCCGTCGAGGGCGGCCGGCTCCGCCGGGGCCGGGCGCTCGGTGAAGACGGCGTGCGCGACGGTCAGCGCGTTGAGGGCGGCGGGGAAGCCGGCGTAGACCGCCGCGTGGATGAAGATCTCCACGATCTCGCGGTGCGTGACGCCGACGTTGAGAGCGCCGTCGATGTGCACGCGCAGTTGGGGCGCGGCGTTGCCGAGGGCGGCCAGGGCCGCGATGGTGGCTATCTGCCGCTGCCGGGGGGTGAGGCCGGGGCGGGACCAGATGTCGCCGTAGCCGAACTCCACGGTGAAACGTACGAGGTCGGGGGCGATCTCCGACACCACGTCGAGCGCTGCCGGGCGTTCGCTTCCGGTGAGTTGACGGAGTGCGGCGAGGCCGCGGGCGTAACGGTCGTTCGCGGGGCCCGAGGGGTCGGAGGTGGCCGAAGATGCCGAAGAGGTCGTCATGGCAACGACGCTAGGGCCCCGGGGGCGGGCGCGGAGCCGGAACCGGCAGGCCCCGCCGGCGTACCGGCCCGCACCGGCGTGGCAGCAGACGTGGGGGCAGACGTGGCGGCCGGCAGCGTGACCCGCACGGTCAGCCCGGCACCCGGCGCCGTATGCAGGGTGACCGTGCCGTGGTGGGCGTGCACCAGCGCCTGCACGATGGACATGCCAAGACCCGCGCCGCCGGTCTCGCGGGCCCGCTCGGGGTCGGCCCGGAAGAACCGGTCGAAGGCGCGCGCCGCGTCCTTCTCGCTCAGTCCTGGCCCCGAATCGCTGATCCGCAGCCGGAGTTCGGCCTCACCGCAGCCTTCCACCGCGATGGTGACCGGGGATTCGGCGGGAGTGTGCACCCGGACGTTTGCGAGCAGATTGCCGACGACCTGCCGCAGCCCGGCCTCGTCACCGAGCGCGTACGGCCGGCCCGGCCCGGCCACCACGCCGCCGTCACCGTCGGCGTCGGCGTCGGCGTCGGCACCCGCTTGGGCCGCGCCGGTCGGGCCGGTCGGGCCGTCCGGCAGCAGCAGCGTCAGCGGGCGCTCCGGCTGCTGCGCGGCCAGGTCCGCGGCGGCGTCCTGGACCAGGCCGGACAGGTCCACCGGGCAGAAGGTGAGCCCGGGGCGGTCCTCGAGCCGGGCCAGCGCGAGGAGTTCGTCGACCAGGCAGCTCATCCGCAGCGCCTCCGCGGAGACCCGGGTCAGCGCCCGTTCCTTCTCCTCCGCGTCGAGCATGCCCTTCTCGTAGAGCTGGAGGTAGCCGCGGACCGAGGCGAGCGGGGTGCGCAGTTCGTGGGAGGCGTCGGCGAGGAACTGCCGCTGCTGGGCAGTGGCCCGTTCGCTCTCGGTGAGCGCGGCCTCGATCTGCTGGAGCATCGCGTTGAGCGAGGAGCTGAGCTCCTCGACCTCGCTCGACCCGTGCCGGGCGGTGCCGATCCGCCGGGACAGGTCGCCCTCCGCGATCGCCGAGGCGGTCGCCACCATGTCCTCAAGAGGGCTGAGCCGCCGCCGGGCGGCGGTGAGCGACCCGGTGGCGAGCAGCCCGAGCAGCACGGCGCCGACCGCCGTCTCCACGATCAGCAGCTTGCCGATCGCCCGCTTGACACCGCTCAGCCGCATGCCCTTGACCACGATGGTGCCGTCGGGCAGCCGGACCGCCACCACCCGGTACTCCCGCGGGCCGGAGGTCACGGTCGCCGCGTCGCCGCTGCGGGCCAGCTTCGCCGGGTCGGGCAGCGCCGCGGCCAGCCGCCGCTGCTCGTCGCTGACCGGCATGGCGCCGTGGCACACCCCGGCGGCCTTGCCGTGCTTGTCGAGCACGATGAAGAGATCCTGCTGGAACGCCTTGCCGAGCTGTGGACCGCCGTCCCTGTCGCTCTGCAACAGGTCGGCGAGGGTGCAGAACTGTCCCATGCCGTGCTCGGTGAGCGAGGTCTGCTGGAGCGCGGTCTGCGAGGACTTCAGCGAGCCGTCGATCTGTCCGACGAGCACCATGTAGGTGGCGGTGATGCTGGCGGCGGCCGCGAGCAGCAGTCCGACGCCGAGGAAGACCACGTTGGCGATGGTGAGGCGGCCGCGCAGCGAGTGCGGGCGGGGCCAGAATCCGCGGGGCCTCACCGGGCCGCTCCGCGCCCGCCGCGCGCCGCACCGGGGGTCGGGCCTTGTGCCGCGCCGCCTGACGCCCCGCCTGACACCCCGGTTGCCGCGCTGCCTGCCTGGGCGCCTGCCACCCCGCCTGCCGGGCCTGCCGGGCCGGGGCCCGCGGCGGCATCCTGCCGCCCCGCCCCGGCGCCCGCGGCGGCCGCGCCTGGCGCCGCCTCCACCGCCCGCAGCCCGTACCCGATCCCCCGCCGCGTCTCGATCAGCGGCGGCCCGAGCCGGTCCAGCTTCCGCCGCAGATAGGAGATGTACGTCTCCACCACCGTGGACGACACCGCCGTCTCGTACTGCCACACATGCTGGAGCAACTGCTCCTTGGTGAGGATCCGGCCCGCGTTGCGCAGCAGATGCCGCAGCAGGTTGTACTCGGTGGGCGTCAGCTCCACCGGCCGCCCAGCCCGCCGG
This sequence comes from Streptomyces sp. NBC_01190, assembly GCF_045039895.1. Lineage (NCBI taxonomy): Bacteria > Bacillati > Actinomycetota > Actinomycetes > Kitasatosporales > Streptomycetaceae > Streptomyces > Streptomyces sp. NBC_01190. Next base: position 5,218,080 of record NZ_CP108580.1, on the reverse strand, counting down.
ACCGTGTACGTCGCCTCGTCCATCTCCAGGTCGCCGTGGCGCAGCACCCGCTCGGCCGGCCGCCGGTCCCGCCGCCGGGTGCGGCGCAGCACCGCGTGCACCCGGGCCACCACCTCGTCCACCCCGAACGGCTTGGTGATGTAGTCGTCACCGCCGAGCGCGAGCCCCGCCACCACATCGCGCGGGGCGTCTCGGGCGGTGACGAAGATGATCGCCAGATCGTCCGCGTCCTCGCCGTCGCCGGTGCCGCTGGCTTCGGCGGTACGCTGCTCGCGCAGGGCCCGGCAGACCTCCCAGCCGTTGCCGTCGGGCAGCATCACATCGAGCAGCACCAGGTCCGGGCGGTGTTCGCGCGCGGCGGCCAGGGCTTCCCGCCCGGTGGCCGCGCTGTGCACCGTGAACCCGTTGTACCGCAGGGTGATGCGCAGAATGTCGGCGATGCCGGGTTCGTCCTCGACGATGAGGACGGTGCCGACCGGGGGCGTGGCCCCCGCGATGACCGGGGGCGTGGGAAGAGCGGCGGCATCCATGCCTTCCAGTATCCGTAGCGCTCTGTGCATCCCCGAACCGGTGGAACTTTGGAGTTCCCTGAGAGAACGCGGATCGGCTTGGTGATGGGCGGGGCCGCCCCGGACGCTGAAGCAGCAAGCAACTAACAGTCAGCAGCGAATAGCGACGGATGACAGGAGTGTGGAGCGTGGCCGCAGTGGCGCGATGGTGCTTCCAGCACAAGTGGACGGTGATCCTCGTGTGGCTGGTGGCGTTGCTGGTCGTCGGTGGGGCCGGCCGAACACTCGGCGACAGCTACTCCAACGCCTTCTCGCTGAAGGGCACCGAGTCCGCGAAGGTGCTCTCCCTGCTGGGCAAGGTGCTCCCGGAGCAGTCCGGCGAGTCCGACAGCGTGGTGTGGCACGTCGACTCCGGTTCGGTACGCGACGCCTCGGTGCGGCAGCGGATCGACCCGGTGCTGGCGAAGATAGCCGCGCAGCGGGACGTCGGTACGGTCGCGAGTCCGTACGGCAAGAACGGCGCCGCGCAGATCAGCAAGGACGGCCGCACGGCGTACGCCACCGTGACGTACACCAAGCTCGGCAACGACATGACCAACGAGCAGGCGCAGGCGCTGATCGACACCGCCCACCAGGCGAAGACCAGCGGCCTGGACGTCGAGGTCGGCGGCAACAAGCCGGCCCAGGCCGAGCAGCCGCTGCCGGGCCTCGCCGAGGGCGTCGGCGTCCTCGCCGCCGGTGTGGTGCTCTTCCTGGCGCTCGGCTCGCTCTTCGGCATGCTGCTGCCGCTGGTGACCGCGCTGTTCGGCATCGGCATCTCGTCGTCGGCGATCATCCTGCTCAGCCACGGCATGAGCGTCGCGGACTTCGCCCCGCAGTTGGCGACCCTGGTGGGTCTCGGCGTCGGTATCGACTACGCGCTCTTCATCGTGACCCGGCACCGCAAGGGCATCCTGCGCGGCCGTACGCCCGAGGAGGCCGCCGTCACCGCGATCAACACCTCCGGGCGGGCGGTGCTCTTCGCCGGCGGCACGGTGTGCATCGCGCTGCTGGGCATGTTCACGCTCCGGCTGACCTTCCTCAACGGGGTGGCCGTCGCCTCCGCGCTGACCGTGGTGATCACCGTCGCCGCCGCCGTCACCCTGCTGCCCGCGCTGCTCGGTCTGCTCGGCATGCGGATCCTCAGCCGCAGGCAGCGCCGCAGGCTGGCCGCGGACGGCGCCGAGGAGTCGGTGGCGAAGGGCGCGGCGGCCCGCTGGTCGTCCTTCCTGGAGCGCCACCCCCGTACGCTCTCGATCGCGGCGGTCGCGGTGATGGCCACCCTGGCGATCCCGGCGCTGTCCCTGCGGCTCGGCTCCTCCGACCAGGGCAACAACCCGACCACGACCACGACCCGCAAGGCGTACGACATGCTGGCCGACGGTTTCGGGCCGGGCTTCAACGGCCCGCTGACCATCCTCGCCGAGGTGCCGACCGCCGCCGACCGGACCGCGCTGACCGGTCTGGTGACCGACCTGAAGTCCACCAAGGGCATCGCGTACGCCGCCGCCGTGCCGATGAAGCCGGGCGACACGGTCGCGCTGGTGCAGGCGGTGCCGACCACCTCCCCGCAGGACAAGGCGACCTCCGACCTGATCGACCGGCTGCGCGACCATGTGGTGCCGGCCGCCGAGCGCGGCACCACGATGCGCGCTTACGTCGGCGGGCAGACCGCGATCTTCAAGGACTTCTCGACCGTGCTGTTCGGGAAGCTGCCCCTGTTCATCGGGGTGATCATCGCGCTCGGCTTCGTGCTGCTGCTCTTCGCCTTCCGCAGTCTGGTGGTGCCGCTCACCGCGGCCGTGATGAACCTGGTCGCGGCGGCGGCGTCCTTCGGTGTGCTGGTGGCCTGCTTCCAGTGGGGCTGGGGCGGCTCGATCGCCGGGCGGGCCGGGCCGATCGACGCGTTCCTGCCGGTGATCATGCTGTCGCTGCTCTTCGGCCTCTCGATGGACTACCAGGTCTTCCTGGTCAGCCGGATGCACGAGGAGTGGGTGCACAGCCGCGACAACGCGCGGGCGGTCCGGGTCGGCCTGGCCGAGACCAGCCGGGTGATCAACTCGGCGGCGGTCATCATGATCTGCGTCTTCGCGGCCTTCGTGCTCAGCGGCCAGCGGGTGCTGGCGATGTTCGGCGTGGGCCTGGCGGGAGCGGTCGCGCTGGACGCGTTCATCCTGCGGACGGTGCTGGTGCCGTCGCTCATGCACATGTTCGGTACGGCCAACTGGTGGCTGCCGGGGTGGCTGGACCGGCGGCTGCCGCACCTCGCGGTGGAGGCGGCGGAGGAGGACGGACCGGCGGCGGGTGCCGAGGCGGGTGCCGTCCCGGGCTCCGCCGGCCTCTCCGGGGCCGGGGCCGGTGCCGACGCCGTGCCGGACGGCTCGGGTCCCGCCGTACCGGGCCGGGCGCCGGCCCCGGCGGAGGTCGACTGACCGTACGCGGGCGGGTCATCACCTGACCCCGCGCCCCATGGCCTGACGCCACCCCTGACCGGGCCCGGCTCCGATTCCCCCCGGAGCCGGGCCCTTTGGCGTCTCCTGGTCCGCTCTCCTCCCGTCCTCCACGCCGCTTGAACATGTTCAAAAAGGGGTCTACAGTCGGGCTGTCAGCCGGTTTGAACATGTTCAGACTGACTTAACCTGACGTCGTGAGGGGTGGGACCTGCAATGGACATGACCGTGGTCGCCTATGTGGTCTATCTGGCCGTGAGCGTCGGCCTGACCGCCTGGGTGGCCAGAACGCTGAGCTCCAACGGCCGGGTCTTCCTGGCCGACGTACTGCACGGCAACGAGCCGCTGGCCGACGCGGTGAACCGGCTGCTGGTGGTCGGCTTCTACCTCGTCAACCTGGGCTTCGTCGCCCTCTACCTGAAGTCGGCCGACACGATCGAAGACGCGAGGGAGATTTTCGAGGCGCTGTCGGTCAAGCTCGGGGTGGTGCTGCTGGTGCTGGGGGTGATGCACCTGGGCAACGTCTACGTGCTCAACAGGATCCGCCGCCGGGGGCTGCTCGAACGCGAACAGTTCCCGCCGGTCGACCCGGACGGCCGTACGGATCCGGCATGGGCGGGGCCGGGCAAGCCGGCGGGGGCCTGAGGTGCCCGGCGCGGGGGGTGCGGGGGGTTCGGGCGGCGCGGGGGGCGCCGGGCCGATGGGGGGCGCCGGGGGCGGCGGCGCCGAGGGGGCGGGAGGCGTCGGGGGGCGGCTCGGTGGGCGGGTCCCCGTTCGTAGGCTGACCGTTCTCTACGATCCCGCGTGCCGCCTCTGCTCCTTCGCGAGCGGCTGGCTCGCCCGGCAGCGCCAGCTCGTACCGCTCGACCTGGTCCCGGTCGGCTCGCCGGAGGCGCTCCGCCGCTTCCCCGCGCTCGACCACCGCGCGTCGACGTCGGAGGTGACCGTCGTGGGGGACGCCGGTCAGGTCTACCGGGGGGACAGTGCCTGGATCGTCTGCCTGTGGGCGCTCGCCGACTACCGCGCGTACTCCCACACGCTGACCTCGCCGGCCGGCCGCCGGCTGGCCAGAGCCGCGGTGCTCAGCGCGGCGAAGTACCGGGAGTCCCAGGCGAGGGAGCCGGCCCGAGGGGAGGGGATGTCCATCAAACCGACCCGAGGGGAGGGGAAGCACGCCGTACCGGCCCGAGCGGGGGGACAGCCGGCGGACGCCACGCGGAGGGGGCGTGGCGTGCCGCCGGCCGGGGGCGCGACACCCGTCTGGGTCTACCTCGGGTCGGGCGGCTGGACGTATGGCAACCAGGAGCCGTTGCCGGAGCGGCCTCGCGAGGCCGGGCAGCCGGCGCCCTCGATGCCGCCCGGCTGGACGTACGACGAAGTGGCCGGCTGGACCCAGGGCGATCAGCCGACGGGAACGCCGGGGGGCTGCGCCGATGGCTGCTCGCCGTCCGGATAGTGCCGCGCGCGGCATTAGGCTCACCGGCGTGGAGGACAAGCGCAGCCGTACCGCCGCCGAGCAGCCCCCGGTCGAGGCCGAGGAGCTGCCCGGCGGGCGGGCGCGCCCCAAGACCGGGAAGAGTGAGCAGACCCGGGCGGTCATCCTGGACACCGCGATGCGGCTCTTCCAGGAGCGTGGGTACGACAAGACCACGATGCGGGCGATCGCCCAGGAGGCCGGCGTCTCGGTCGGCAACGCCTACTACTACTTCGAGTCGAAGGAATTCCTGATCCAGGGGTTCTACGACCTGATGACGCGCGACCACGCCATCGACGCGGCGTCCCGCATGGCGGGGGTGCGGGACTTCGCCGGACGGCTGGACATCGCGCTGGCCTCCTGGCTGGACGTCGCCGCCCCGTACCACGAGTTCGCGGCGCAGTTCTTCCGCACCGCGGCCGACCCGGACAGCTCGCTGAGCCCGTTCTCCAACGAGTCGCACCCGGCCCGCGCCACCGCCGTCGAACTCTTCCGCGAGGTGCTGAGCGGCTCCGACCTGGCACCGAAGCTCGACGCCGAACTCGCCGAGCTGCTCCCGGACCTGCTCTGGCTGCACCTCATGGTCGTCGTCCTCTACTGGGTCTTCGACCGCACCCCGGACACGACCCGCACCCGCGAGTTCGTCCGCCGCTCCACTCCCCTGGTCGCCCGGCTGATCGCCCTGTCCCGCTACCGCGCCTTCCGCCCCCTGGTCCGCGACGCGAAGGGCCTCATCCAGGACTTCATCCTCCCCACCATCGGCAAGTCCCCCCTCCCGGGCCCGAGCCGAGGCACCTCGCCCCCCCGGCGCGGCTGATCGGCCACCTAACGGTGCGGAGTCGCGCGTGGTCGGCGGACCCGCGGATGGGGCCGCCGCGTTGGCGGGGCTTCTGGGCGCTTGGCCGGGGTGGGCAGGTTCGGCCGTGGTGGAGAGCGAGGAGCTTGAGCGGCGGGGCTACTCCAATGGGGTGGACCGCGTGCGACGGTATTGTTTTCGCCGCCCCGCTCACCGTTACTGGTGCTATCGACCAGGTCGGCTTGCCCGTCCCTCTCTGGACGTCCGCCCGCGGCAAGACCGCCAAGGGCGCTCCTGGATGGGCCTCCCGCCGGCTACGCCCACGCTCCTCGGCGAGACGTACGCCACGGCACCGGCGGCATCCCATTCCGGGCTCAGCAGTCCACGTCGAATGGGGTACATCATGGCCGGCCAACCCACCACCATCACGCTCACCTCAGTGCCCGACCCGTCGATCTCCGGCCAGCCGAAGACGCTCATCGCGAAGGTGAGTTCCACGGCCGGCTCCTTCCCCACCGGCACCGTCGCCTTCTTCGACGACGGCATCGGAGTGGGCACCGCCGTGCTGGAGGCCGGCGCGGCCTCCTTCACCACCTCGGCCCTCGCCGCCGGCTCCCACGCCCTCACCGCCGTCTACGGCGGGGACGCCAACTTCAGTGCCTCGGTCTCCCCGGTGGTCGTGCAGACCGTCACTCCCCCCGCGAGCGCCAGATGGCTGCGGCGCCTGGGCGAACTGCTCATCGCCCTGGGCGAGTTCCTGGTCTCCCTGTAGCGGGACCGGTGACGGTGCGGAGTTATGCGTAGTCGGCGGCCCCACGGATGGGGCCGCCGACTCGCGGGGTCAGACGTGCTGGGCGGCGTACGCCAGGAAGCGGGACCACGCGGCGGGGCTGAAGGCGAGCTGCGGCCCCTCCGGGTCCTTGGAGTCACGGACGTGGACGGTGCCGCTAGTCGTCGCGACCTCGACGCAGTCCGGACCCTCGTTGCTGCTGTAGCTGCTCTTGGGCCACCGCAGTTCGGCACTGTTGGCGGAGGGCTCGATCGTCATGTCTCTCCCAGGACCTTAGTGCGCGCGGGTGTGAGGCGACGCGGCGTCACAAGTTCCGTTCCGGGGCGTGGGGTGGCGCTCCCCGGCCGGGCACGCTTCCCCTTAAGTACCGGTGAAAGAACCCACCCCACCCCACCCGACCTGCGATGGCGTGCCACTCGATCGGGTGAGGGATCGTCCGGAAATCGGAGGAGTGCGATACGGTCGGCCGCAGCAAACCGTCCACAGGACGGCCCCCGGTGGGACGGCAATCCACACCGAGGGCCTGACCGTTCAGGAAGTCAGAGCTTCCCAATGGCTGAGACGCAGTCTAACGCGGGCATGTCCGCGTCCCCCCTGCCCGAGGGCGCGCCCCGCGCCGGTGTGATCCACGTACGCCACCGGCACCCCGACCGGTTCGTCGTGATCGGCAACCACCTGTCCCAGCACCTCGAGCTGTCCGCGCTGGCGATCGGGCTGGCCGTACACATCCTGTCGCTGCCGGACGGCGATCCGGTCACCGTCAAGGGCCTGGCCAACCGGTTCCCCGAAGGCGAGATCACCGTGCGCCGGGCGATGAACGAACTCGTCGCGACCGGATATCTCGAACGCCGCCGCGTCCCCCTCGGCGGCGGCCGCTTCGCAACCCGCACGTTCGCGTACGACCACCCGAGCCACCGTGCCCAGGACGCCGCCCAACCGCCCGCCCCGGACCCCGAACCCCCGAGCGAACCCCCGCCCCCGCCTCCGCCACCGCCGCCCCCCGCCGGGGCCGTACCGCCAAAGCCCCTGCCCACCGGGACCGTAACGCCGAAGCCCGCGCCCACCGGGACCGCAACGCCAAAGCCCCCGCAAGCCGAGGCCACGCGGCCCGCGACCGCGCCGCAGAAGTGCCCAGCCGCCGGGCCCGTAGCGCCAGAATCGCCAGTCACCGGGGCCACTCAACCCGCGCCCGCAACGCCAAAGTCCCCGCCCACCGGGGCTGCCCGGCCCGGGACCGTACGGCTGCCGCACTCCGCCCCGGAAGCGGAGCACCCGGCCCCCGCCGCATCCGGACCCGCATCCGGGCCCGCCGCCGACCTGCTCGCCCGGTTACGCCTCGCCGACCCGCGCCTGCTGCTGTCCGCCCGCGACATCGGGCGCCTGGTCCCGGCCGTGGACCTGTGGCTGGCCCGCGCCGCCACCCCCGCCCAGATCGTCCGCGTCCTGACCACAGGCCTGCCACCGGACCCCGTACTGATCCACCACCCCGCCCGCCTGCTGGCGTACCGCCTGACCGCCCACCTCCCCCCGCCCCTCCCCGCCGACACCCCGCCCCCCGACCGCCCGGCCCCCCTCATCACCTGCGACGGCTGCGACCGCGCCATCCGCAGCCACGACCCCACCACCCTCTGCACCGACTGCCGCCCCACCCCCACCCACCCTCCCCGCGAGCACCAGGCCGCCTGATGACCGCCTGGGGTAGCTTGGCGAGCGTGACTGCTCCGGGCATCGAAGAGGTCCGCCTGACCGCGTTCAAGAGCTTCCGCGACCAGGTTTTTCCGCTCGCACCCCTGACCACGCTCATCGGGCGCAACAGCAGCGGAAAATCCAACGCGCTGGACGGTCTCGAAGTGCTGTCCCGGCTCGCGCGTGGTGAGGACATCACCGAGGCGCTGGAGAGCCGCCGGGGCCCTGAGGGGCCGGTCCGGGGAGGGCTGGCCGGGTGTGTGCCGCACGGCTCCGACCGCTTCTCCCTCGGGTGCAGCGTGCGCACCGAAAACGGTCCCATTCATCTGGACGTCACGGTGCAGGTGGAGCCCGAGGTCCAGATCATCGAGGAGAAGCTCTCCGGCCCGACGGCCGAGGGGCGCCAGTACGTACTGGCGAGCCTCGACGCGAACCCTCACGTCGGCGACACCTTCGCCACATGGCACAACGGCAAACGGGGGCGGAATCCGAGTGTGCGGTTCCGCGGCTCCCGGCTGCTGACCTCTCAACTTCCGCTGCGTGTCGTCCCGCAAACCACCGGTGGGCGGGACAGCGTCTGGTGCGCCGTGACCATGCTGGCCACGCTGGAGAGCGTGTTCCACCTTGATCCGGTTCCCCACCTGATGCGCCAGTACGTTCCGTCAAGGGACGCGAACCTCCGCCGTACCGCGGAGAACCTCTCCGCCGCCGTGGGGAGCGTCCAACGGACCGACCCGGCCCTCTTCGCCCGTCTGGTGGAACTCCTGCGGGGGCTCTCCGACCACGCCATCGAGACCCTGGCGGTCACCAGATCCGACCTCGGCGACGTGATGCTCGCGCTGGACGAGGGCGCGCTCGGCCTCACTCCGGCGCGGGAGATGAGCGACGGGATGCTCCGCTTCCTGGCCATCGCCACCTCGTTGCTCACCGGAGGGGGCGGCCTCGATCTCGGGCCGTCGACCACCGAGCCGGCCGAGCGGTCGCTGATGCTCGTCATCGAGGAGCTGGAGAACGGGCTGCACCCCTCCCAGGCTTCGGAGGTGCTCGGCCTGGTCCGCCAGGCCAGCGCGGAAAACGGCACGCAGGTGTTGATCACGACGCACAGTCCCGCACTGCTGTCCGCGCTCGACGCCCCGGATCACGAGGGCGTCGTCGTCTGCTGGCGGGACCGCGAGTCGGGCACGAGCCGCCTCACCCGGCTCACCGAACTCGACGGCTATCCGGCCGCGATGGCGGCCGGCTCCCTGGGCGACGTGGTCGCCCAGGGACGCCTCGACGCCCGCGACCGCGGCGATCGCGACTACACGGAATTCAACCGGCTGCTGGGGATCGGATAGGCGTGGCGCGCAGGGTCGAATTCGTCGACACCTCCATTCTCTGCAACCTGCTCGGCGTGCCGGGCAAATGCCAGGACCGCGAGAAGGTCGTCAAGCAGTTGCAAGACAAGGAACAGGCACGGGACTGCGACCTGCTGCTGCCGATGACGGCGGTCTTGGAAACGGGCAATCACATCGCTCAACTGCCCGGCGGAAGGGAGCGGCGGACCTGCGCCGAACGCTTCGCCGGAGTGCTGCGGATGGTCGTGGAGGGCAAGGCACCCTGGGCGCTCAACGAGATCGAATGGGACGCGGCGCACCTGGACATGCTCATCATGGGCGGCAGGACCGGCAGCACCCTTGTCGATCACGCGTGCAACCGGTTGGGTTGCGGCGACCTGAACATCCTCATCGAGCGGGACCGCTACCTGGCCCGTACGTCCGGGGTCGAGGCGACCGTGTGGACGCTGGACGAGTTGCTGGCCTCGTACGCGTGATCGCTCACGGGCGTCTGTTGATCACGGCCGCGCCCGGTCGCCGGGGTCAGGGGGTTCGCTGGGGGGCGGGCTCGGAGGGGGCGGGGGTCTCCGGGGTCGGGGGCGCGGTGGGGGTCGGGGGTTCGGCGCGGAGGGCGCGGAGGCCGAGGATGCCGATGGCGGTGCCGAGAATGGTGGAGACGATCGCCAGGGTGAGGTGGATCCAGAAGTAGGCGGTCGGGGCGGAGTGGTCGCCGTGGTGGAAGGCGAGACCGCTCGTATCGTGCCAGAGGTTCTTGACGAAGGTCGTCCAGACGATCCACGACCAGACGCCGAACGCGACGAGGAACCAGGACACCCGGCGGCTGAGCTTCATACGTCCCAGTATGGGCACGGCCGGGTTCATACCCGCGCCAGGGGTGGCCGGGGGGCGGTACGGCAGCGGGGTGGGCCGACCGGGTAGGGGCGCCGCCAGGCCGGCGGTTCCGTGGTGGGGTCGTGGGGAGGATCACCCGGGCGGGGGGATACCCGGTGGGCCGGGTGAGGTCGTTGGGGCGGTACGTTCGACGCGTGCTTTTCACCGCGAGGACCGCCCCGCGCCGTACCGCCCTGGCTGTGTCCCTGATCGCCGCGCTGCTGGGCGGGCCCGCGCTGGCCGGGACCGCTGCCGCCGCGGCGCCGAAGCCCAAGCCGACCCCGACGCCGCCCGCGGTGATGTCGAAGCTCGGCGGGGACCGGTTCGGAATGCCCGGCACGCAGGTCAACGCGGCCCCCGGCGTACCCGCGCTGCCCACCAGGCTGACCGCCCGCTCCTGGATCGTCGCCGACGCCGAGACGGGCGCGGTCCTGGCGGAGCACAACGCCCACTGGCGACTCGCCCCCGCCAGCACCCTGAAGATGCTCTTCGCCGACACGGTGCTGCCGCGCTTCCCCAAGACCGAGGTGCACACGGTCGCCGATTCGGACCTGGCCGGCATGGGTGCCGGCAGCAGCCTGGTGGGGATAAAGGAACACCTGGCCTACACCGTGCACGACCTCTGGCTCGGCGTCTTCCTGCGCTCGGGCAACGACGCCGTGCACGTGCTGGCCGCGATGAACGGCGGCGTGTCCAAGACGGTGTCCGACATGAACGCCGAGGCTCACGAGTTGCAGGCCGCCGACACGCATGTGGTCTCCCCGGACGGCTACGACATGCCCGGCCAGGTCAGCAGCGCCTACGACCTGACGCTCTTCGCCCGGCAGGGCCTCCAGAACGCCGACTTCCGCGAGTACTGCTCCACGGTCAGCGCCCAGTTCCCCGGCGACTACAAGAAGGACAAGAAGGGCAAGCCCACCAAGGTCAGGGAGTCCTTCGGGATCTCCAACACCAACCGCCTGCTCGCCGGTGACTACGACCTCAGCCGCTACCCGGGGATAGCGGGAGTGAAGAACGGCAACACCACCAACGCCGGCGCGACCTTCACCGGCGTCGCCCAGCGGGGCGGCCATACGCTGCTGGTCACCGTGATGAACCCGTCGGCGCCGGTGCACGACGAGGTATACCGGGAGGGCGCCGCGCTGCTCGACTGGGGGTTCAAGGCCGAGCCGAGCGTCTCGCCGGTGGGCACGCTGGTGCCGCCGCTGAGCAAGCTGCCGAAGACGCCGGCGCCGACCGCGAAGATCCCGCCGCTGCGGCAGGGACAGACGGCGGGGGCCACCTCCGCGTCGTCGGCGTCGTGGTCGCACGCGCGGTGGACGGCGGTCGGTCTGGCCGCTGCCACCGCGGTGCTGCTCGCGCTGATCGTCATCGTCGTACGACGGCGCCGTCCGCTGCCATCTGAGGTCGGTCCGGCCGGTCGGGGCGGTCGGGGCGGTCCGGCCGCTCGGACTGCTCGCCGCCGGATTCCCTGGACTTCCCCTGCTCCCGGGGACGGTCCCGGGAATCCCGGTCCCGGTGGTCCCGGTGATCGCGATTCGGGTCCCGATCCGACGGGTCGTCCTGCCGACGGGGACTCAGCCGCTCCGGATGATCCAGCCGGTGCGCCCCCGAGCCGCCGCCGTCCCCGGGGTCCCCGGGCCGGTCGGCTCCCCCGGGTCCCGAAGGTCCGTTTCCGTCCGCTGGGGCGGCGGGACCGCTAGCGGCCGGGGCCGACACCCCGTCGTCGGTGTCGTCGGTCTCCGGAACGCCGCCCCCCTCATCCGCCTTCACGTCCGCGCCCTCGGGCCGCTGGGCGTGCCTCGGCGTCGCCGTCCACGCGGCGCAGTACAGCAGCAGCTTCGACTCGAAGTTGATCCAGAGCAGCAGCGCCACCGGGGTGCCGAAAGCGCCGTAGATGTTCTTGCCGGCCACGTGTTGCAGATAGTTGCTGAGCAGCGCCTTCAGCGCCTCGAAGCCGATCGCGCCGATCAGCGCCGCCTGGAACAGCGCGCGGCGCGGCGGGTCGACCCCCGGCATCAGCGTCAGCAGGTAGAGCAGGATCAGGAAGTCCGCCAGCACCGCGAGCACGATGCCGACCAGGGTGAGCAGCGCGGGGCCCGGTCCGGTGTGCGCGATGCCGAGCCGGTCGGCGGTCCAGTTGACGGCGGCGGTGGCGAAGCCGGAGGCGCCGAGCGAGACGAGCACGGCGGCGCCCAGACCGAAGAGGGTGACGGCGTCCCACGCCTTGCTGATGAACGGGTTACGCCCCTCGTTGTCCTTGCCCCACACCGCGCGCAGGTTGTCCCGCAGCGAGCCGACCCAGTTGACACCGGTGAAGAGCAGGACGGCGCCGGCGATCACCCCGACGGTGCCGGCGTTGGCGACCAGGCCGCTGATGTTGAGCTGGTCGGCGATGCCGGGGATCTCCTCGCCGATCTTGCGCTCCAGCGTGTCCAACTGGCCGTTGGAGAGCAGGGCCGCGCCGACCGCGGCGACCACCGCGAGCAGCGGGAAGAGGGCGAGGAAGCTGGTGAACGTCATCGCCCCGGCCAGCCGGTTCCAGTGCACGGACTCCAGATGGGCGAACGCCCGGTAGGCATGGGTGCGCAGGAACCGCGCGATCCGCGGGCCGATCCAGGGCAACCCGGTCAACCAGTCCATGTCTGGCGGTTACCCTCCTCCGTCGGAGACACGCCGGTGCTCCCCTGGACGGATGACGAGGATCCACCGGCCGGCCCCGCCGCCTCCGCCCCACCGGCGCCCGCCCCGGCCGCGCTCGCCGTGCCCGCCGCCTCGGCGCTCCCCGGTCCCCCACTCTCCTGGCCCGCCCGGAAGACCAGCGTCCGGGTACCCCAGAACCGCAGCGCCGTCGCCAGCACCATGCCGACGCCCAGCCCGGAGATCAGGTCGGCGCGGCGGCCGGTGAGACCGAGTACGTAGTGGGAGCAGAAGAGGCAGAGCAACTGGACCAGCGCGCCGGCGATGTTCACCGCGAAGAAGACCCCGTACTGCCGGGCCCGGCTGATCCGCGGGGTACCGCCGCGGTAGGTGACCAGGGCGTTGCCGAGGTAGGCGACCGTGCAGCCGGCCAGGAAGGACAGGGCCTTGGCGGTGAGCGGGCCCAGGCCGCCGGGGCCGCGCAGCCAGAGGAAGAGGCCCAGGTCGGCGGCGTAGGCGGCGAGCCCGGCGACCGCGAAGCTGAGCATCTCCGCCAGCCGGGGCCGGGCGGGGCGGCCGACGCCGGCGGCGCCGGCCGCGCCGGCCGCGCCGTCAACGGTCGTCGGCGCCGCCGGCCCGGAGCCCGCCCCCTCGCCGGGTCGCGCGGACCCCTCAGACCCCGCCTGCCCTGCCGACTTGGCGGACCTGGGCAACCTGGCCGACCTCGCTGATCTGGGCCACCTCATCGATCTCACTGACCTCACTGACCTCACTGATTGACCACGGCCAGTACGTACAGCACGCCCCACCCCAGCGCGATGACCAGCAGCGCCCGGTCCCGCAGCACCACGTCCTCGGGGGCGCCGGCCGAACCGGCGTCGGCGAAGACCGCGTACCGCAGCACCGAAAGGGTGAACGGGATCATCGAGAGTTGCCGCCAGGGCAGCAGGCCGTGCGGCCGGCCGCCGGTCTCCATCGCCCACAGGCAGTACGCCAGCACCGCGACGCCTGCCGCGAGTTGCCAGACGAAGCGCAGATAGCCGGTGGTGTAGGAGCCGAGCAGCGACCGGGAGGCCCCGGGGTCCTGCCGGGAGGACATCAGGACCAGCTCGGAGTAGCGCTTGGCGGCGACCATGAAGAGCGCGCCGAAGCCGGAGGTGATCAGGAACCAGCGGGACAGATCGATCTCCAGGGCGATCCCGCCGGCCATGGCCCGCATCAGGAAGCCGGTGGTGACGATGGCCAGGTCGACCACGAGGATGTGCTTCAGCCAGACGCAGTAGGCGAGCTGCATGACCACGTAGCCGGCGAGCAGCAGGGCGGTGTCCGGGTTGCAGAAGACCACGGCGGTGGTGACGGCGAGGACCGCGAGCACCGCGCCGGTCGTATAAGCGACGGCGACCGGTACGAGGCCGCTGGCCACCGGGCGGCGGCACTTGACCGGGTGGGCCCGGTCGGCGTCGGCGTCCCGCGCGTCGTTGATCAGATAGACGGCGGCGGCGCACGCGGTGAAGAGCACCAGCACCACGGCGAGCCGTACGCCCTCGGCCGGGCTGAGCAGCTTGGCGGCGGCGAAGGGAGCGGCGAGCACCAGGCAGTTCTTCATCCACTGCCGGGGCCGGGCGGTGCGCAGCAGCCCGCCCGCCAGCGTCCCTGCCGGGCGAGCCCCGGCCTCCTCGGCCCCGGGGCGCCCGGCCCCGCCGCCCGCCCCGGGGTACGCGACAGGGTCGGCCGCGCCGGTACCGGGCACCCCCACCCCGGCGGATCCGGCCATGCCCGCCCCGGTCATACCAACGCCGGTCGGCCCGGCGGCACCCGTACCGGTAAGACCCACCCCGGCGGGTCCGCTCGCGCCCGCTCCGGGCGGCCCGGTCGGACCGGGTCCGGCCACCTCGCTCCCGGACGGCTCGACGACCCCCTCCCCCGAGGCCTCGGTGACCGCGTCGGCGGCGGGCTCAGTCATCGCGGACCCCCGCGAGCGTCCAGCGGCGGCCGAGGCGCGCGACCGTGCCGCCGAGGAGCGCGCCGCAGGCGACGTCCGTGGGGTAGTGGACGCCGACCACCAGCCGGGACGCGCACATCGCGGCGGCCAGCGGGGGGACCAGCAAGGGAGCGCCCGGCAGCAGCGCGCCGAAGGCGATGGCCGCCGCGGCGGCGGAGGCGGCGTGCGAGCTGGGGAAGCTGTGCCGTCCCGCGGTCCGCACCAGCGGCGCCGCACCGGGGAGTTCGGGCCGGGGGCGGCGGACGACGCGTTTGACCACCATGCTCGTGGCGTGCGCGCCGGCCACGAGCGCGGTGGCGCGCAGCCAGGCCCCCCGCCGTACGGGATCGGTGGCGGCGCCGACCAGCCCGGCGGCCAGCCACACCGCTCCGTGCTCGCCGGTCCAGGAGAGCCCCCGGGCGGCCCCCGCCACCCAGGGGTCGCGGCCGCAGCCGCGCAGCGCGGTGAGCAGGCGGTGGTCCGCGCGATGTGCCGCGGCTGAGTGGGGGCAGCGCACCGGCGGTTCTCCCAGTTCTGCCGAAGGGCGGACCGGTCATACCCGCATACCGGTCATTTCGGACGGGATATCCCTACCGTGCCGACCCCTCCGTCTCACCGCCGTTCGCCCTTTCCGGTGAGAAAAGCCGCATAAGACGCATCAGGCCCAAGAGAACATCAACGGTGATCTATCCGGGCGATACGGTCGCCGGTATGTCCGTACCCCCCGTCCCGGCGACCGCCACCGACACCGCCGCCAACACCATCGGGTCCGCCGACACCGGCTCCGGCACCGCGCCCGGCGCCGCCACCGAAGCCGCTGAAGCCGCCGAAGCGGCTGAAGCCGCCGAAGCGGCTGGAGCCCCTGGACCCCCTGGAGCCGCCGAAGCCGGCGCGACCGCCCCCGCCGAGACCCCCGCACCCCCCGCCCCCATCGTCCCCACCACGGAATCCGTCTCCGGCTGGGGCCGCACCGCCCCCACCACCGCCCGGGTCTTCCACCCCCGGAGCTACGAGGAGGCCACCGAGGCGGTCAGGAGCAGCGACAACCGGGGCGTCATCGCCCGCGGCCTCGGCCGGGCGTACGGCGACGCGGCCCAGAACGCGGGCGGCGCGGTCCTGGACATGACGGGCCTGGACCGTATCCACGAGATCGACGCGGTGAACGGGCTCGTGGTGTGCGACGCGGGGGTCTCGCTGCACCGGCTGATGGAGGTGCTGCTGCCGCTCGGCTGGTTCGTGCCGGTCACCCCCGGCACCCGCTATGTGACGGTCGGCGGGGCGATCGGCGCGGACATCCACGGCAAGAACCACCACGTCTCGGGGTCCTTCACCCGCCATGTGCGGGCCATCGAGCTGCTCACCGGAGACGGCGAGACCCGGCTGGTCACCGCGGAGGACGAACCCGAGCTGTTCTGGGCCACCTGCGGCGGCATGGGCCTGACCGGGGTGGTGCTCGCCGCCACCGTCCAACTGCTGCCGGTCGAGACCTCACTGATGCTCGTCGACACCGAACGGGCCGCCGACCTCGACGACCTGATGGCCCGGCTCACCGCGACCGACCACGAATACCGCTACTCGGTGGCCTGGATCGACCTGCTGGCCCGCGGCGCCAAAACCGGCCGCGCGGTGCTCAGCCGGGGCGACCACGCCCCGCTCGACGCGCTGCCCGCCCGGCTCCGCCGCGATCCGCTGGCCTTCCGGCCCGGCCGGCTGCCGGCCGCGCCCCGCTTCGTGCCCGAAGGGCTGCTCGGCCGCACCACGGTCGGCCTCTTCAACGAGGTCTGGTACCGCAAGGCGCCCCGCGAGCAGCGCGGCCGGCTCCAGAAGCTCTCCCCCTTCTTCCACCCGCTGGACGGCCTGCCCGAGTGGAACCGGATCTACGGCCGCAGCGGCTTCGTCCAGTACCAGTTCGTGGTCGGCTACGGACAGGAGGAGGCGCTGCGCCGGATCGTACGGAAGCTCAGCACCCGGGGCTGCCCGTCGTTCCTCGCGGTGCTCAAAAGGTTCGGGGCCGCCGACCCGGGGTGGCTGTCCTTCCCGATGCCCGGCTGGACGCTGGCGCTCGACATCCCCGCCACCCTCTCCGGCCTCGGCGCGCTGCTGGACGAGCTGGACGACGAGGTGGCCGGTGCGGGCGGCCGGGTCTATCTCGCCAAGGACTCCCGGCTGCGGCCCGAGCTGCTGGCCCGGATGTATCCGCGGCTCGACCACTTCCGCGCACTGCGGGCCCGGCACGACCCGGCGGGCGCGATCACCTCGGACCTGGCACGGCGGCTGGGGCTCTGACCCCGGCCGCCGACGCCGCCGCCCCCGACCCCGACCCGCCGCGACGACCTCGCCACGACGCCACCACCCGCCACCTCGCCACGACTCGCCACCACCCGTCACCTCGCCACCACCCGCCACGACTCGTCACCACCTAGGGAGTACGCACGTGAAGGACGCATTCGGGGCACCGCAGTCGCTGCTGCTCCTCGGCGGCACCTCCGAGATCGGACTGGCCACGGCCCGGCGGCTGATCGGCCGCAGGACCCGTACGGTGTGGCTGGCCGGCCGGCTGTCGCCCGGCCTGGAGGCGGCGGCCGACGAGTTGCGCGCGCTGGGCGCCGAGACGCGGGTGGTCCCCTTCGACGCGCTCGACACGGACTCCCACGAGGTGGTCCTCGGCAAGGTCTTCGCCGAGGGCGACGTGGACGCGGTGCTGCTCGCCTTCGGCGTGCTCGGCGACCAGGCGCGCGACGAACAGGAGCCGATCGCGGCGGTACGGGTGGCCAGGACCAATTACGCGGGCGCCGTCTCCTCCGCACTGGTCTGCGGCGCCGCCCTGCAACGCCAGGGCCACGGCTCGCTGGTGGTCCTCTCCTCGGTCGCCGGGGAACGCGGCCGCCGCTCCAACTTCATCTACGGCAGCAGCAAGGCCGGTCTCGACGTTTTCGCCCAGGGCCTCGGCGACGCGCTCCGGCCGACGGGCGTCCACGTACTCGTGGTGCGGCCCGGCTTCGTGCACACCAAGATGACCGCGGGCCGCCCCGATGTGCCGCTGTCCACCACGCCGGACGCGGTGGCCGCCGCGATCGAGTCAGGCCTGCGCCGGCGCGCCGAGGTGCTGTGGGTGCCGGGGACGCTGCGGCCGGTGATGATGGCGCTGCGGCATCTGCCGCGGGCGGTGTTCCGGCGGCTGGCGCTGTAGCTGTCGCCGCGGCCCCGGGCGCCCTGGCCACGCGGCGCCGGACCCCTCGTGGGACCGGCCGCCGGAGTCGCGCGGGGTGCCAGGCGTGCCGCTCAGATACGGGTCGGGGTGCGCGATCCCTGCTGGTGCGGGACGGCGGGCCGTTCCTCGTGGCCGCCGAACGGGAAGTCCTCGATCCGCTGCCACACGCCGTCCGGGCCCTGCTCGTAGAGCGTGAAGCCGGTCGCCGTCCACCCGGCGGCGAAGGCGGCCAGCTCCGCCCGGGCGCGGTCGAGCGCGGGCTCCGGGATGCCGTGGCCGATGGTCACATGCGGGTGGTACGGGAACTGGAGGTCGCGGGCGAGCGGCCCGGACCGTACCCGCTCCTGAAGCTCCCCGCAGGCGGCGCCGCCCTCCACCACCCGGACGTAGACCACCGGGGAGACCGGGCGGAAGGTGTCGGTGCCGTCGAGCCGCATCGGGAAGCAGCGGGTCTCGGCGGCGACCCGCGTCAGGTGGCGGCGGAAGGCGGGCAGCCCGGCCGGTGCCACCTCGGTGGGCGGCAGCAGCGTGACATGGGTGGGGATGGCGAAGGCCGCGGGGTCACCGAAGGCGGCCCGCCGCTCCTGGAGCGACCGGCCGTACGGCTCCGGGACCGCGATGGACACGCCGATCGTGGTGGTGCCGATCGCGTCTGTCTCGGCGCTCACTTCTGCCACGGCGTTTCACCCCTCTCCCCAACGTTTCCCCAGGTCGGCGACAAACTCGGGCAACCCAGCACTCAGTGTCGCGCGTCGAGCAGCACACCGGACAGCGACCTCGGTCACAGGTCGCCCGGGTGCGGCCTGGCTCGACCGGAGCCTGCCGGGCCGGTCCGAAGCTCCCGGGTCCGGAGCTTCCGGGTCGGTCCGGAGCCGCCCCGGCGGCGGCTCAGTGCTTCGCCGGTACGAACCCGATCCGGTCGTACGCCGCCGCCAGCGTCTCCGCCGCGACAAGCCGCGCCTTCTCGGCTCCCTTGGCCATCACCGAGTCCAAGGTCTCCGGGTCCCCCAGATACTCCTGGGTACGCTCCCGGAACGGTGTGACCCACGCCACGAAGATCTCCGCGACATCGGTCTTGAGCGCACCGTAGCCCTTGCCGGCGTACTGCTCCTCGAGTTCGGCGATTCCGGTGCCGGTGAGGGCCGAGTGAATGGTGAGCAGGTTACTGACGCCCGGCTTGTCCTTTTCGTCGAACCGGATGACCGTGTCGGTGTCGGTCACCGCGCTACGGAACTTCTTCGCCGACACGCCCGGCTCGTCCAGCAGGTTGACCAGGCCCTTGGGCGAGGGCGCGGACTTGCTCATCTTGGCGGTCGGCTCCTGGAGGTCGTGGATCTTGGCGACCTCCCGCACGATGTGCGCCGCCGGCAGGGTGAAGGTCTGGCCGAAGCGGCCGTTGAACCGCTCGGCGAGGTCCCGGGTCAGCTCGATGTGCTGCCGCTGGTCCTCACCGACCGGCACCGCGTCCGCCTGGTAGAGCAGGATGTCGGCGACCTGGAGGATCGGGTACGTGAAGAGGCCGACGGTTGCGCGGTCCGCCCCCTGCTTGGCCGCCTTGTCCTTGAACTGGGTCATCCGGGAGGCCTCGCCGAAGCCGGTGATGCAGTTCATCACCCAGCCGAGCTGGGCGTGCTCGGGCACGTGGCTCTGGATGAAGAGGGTGCAGCGGTCCGGGTCGAGGCCGGCCGCCAGCAGCTGGGCGGCGGCCAGCCGGGTGTTGGCCCGCAGCTCCGCCGGGTCCTGCGGCACGGTGATCGCGTGCAGGTCCACCACCATGTAGAACGCGTCATGGGTCTCCTGAAGCGCCACGTACTGGCGGACCGCACCGAGGTAGTTGCCCAGGTGGAAGGAGCCCGCGGTGGGCTGGATGCCGGAGAGGGCGCGGGGGCGCCCGGGGATGCGTTCTGAGGCCATGTTCACCATTGTCTCAGCCTCCCGGAGGTGGTTGCCGTTGCCCGTCCGGCTGCCCCCTCCCGGGGGCCGGGGTGCTTTTTTGGGGGCGCGGGGAGGGTGGTGCCCCAAAGGGGCGCGAGGAACTGCGCGCTCAGCCACGGCGCGGCCCGCGGGTCGTCACCGGACCGAAGGGGCTGTTGCTGTCGTGTCCGGACCACCGGCCGGTGGCCGGTTGCTCGCGCAGTTCCTCGCGCCCCTTTGGGGCACCCCGAAGCGCACCGGGACGCTAGGGCCCGGTTAGCCGCGCAGCGCCTCGCGGAGCTGGGTCAGGGACCAGTCGAGGTCGGCCTGGGTGATGACCAGGGGTGGGGCCAGGCGGATGGTGGAGCCGTGGGTGTCCTTGACGAGGAGGCCACGGGCGAGAAGGCGTTCGGAGATCTCGCGCCCCGTCCCGATGGAGGGGGCGACGTCGACGCCCGCCCACAGCCCGCGCCCGCGCACCGCGGTCACCGCCCCGGTGCCGAGCAGCCCGCGCAGCTCCCCGTGCAGGTGGTCGCCGAGCTGGGCGGCCCGCCGCTGATACTCCCCGGTCCCCAGCATCGCCAGCACTTCGAGGCCGACCGCGCAGGCCAGCGGGTTGCCGCCGAAGGTGGAACCGTGCTCGCCGGGACGGAAGACACCGAGCACCTCCCGGGAGGAGACGACCGCGGAGACCGGGACGACCCCGCCGCCGAGCGCCTTGCCGAGCACGTACATGTCGGGGACGACGTCCTCGTGCTCACACGCGAAGGTACGGCCGGTGCGGCCCAGGCCCGACTGGATCTCGTCGGCGATGAAGAGCACCCCGCGGTCGGCGGTGAGGCGCCGCACCCCGGTGAGGTAGCCGGGCGGCGGGACGAGGACGCCGGCCTCGCCCTGGATGGGTTCGATGAGGACCGCCACCGTGTTCTCGTCCACCGCCGCGTCGAGCGCGGCGAGGTCGCCGTACGGGACCACCGTGAAGCCGGGGGTGTACGGACCGTAGTCGGCGCGGGCCTCGGGGTCGGTGGAGAAGCTGATGATCGTCGTGGTCCGGCCGTGGAAGTTGTCCGCGGCGACGACGATGTTGGCCTGGCCGTCGGGCACGCCCTTGACCCGGTAGCCCCACTTGCGGGCGGTCTTGACGGCGGTCTCCACCGCCTCGGCCCCGGTGTTCATCGGCAGCACCATCTCCATCCCGCACAGCTCCGCCAGCGCCGTACAGAACGCGGCGAACTTGTCGTGATGGAACGCCCGGGAGGTGAGGGTGACCCGGTCGAGCTGGGCCTTCGCGGCGGCGATCAGGCGGGGGTGGCCGTGGCCGAAGTTGAGCGCCGAGTATCCGGCGAGCATGTCCAGGTAACGCCGCCCCTCGACGTCGGTCACCCAGGCGCCCTCGCCGGAGGCGATCACGACGGGCAGCGGGTGGTAGTTGTGCGCGCTGTGCGCTTCCGCCGCGGCGATCTCGCGGTCCGTCGCGGCCCCCTTGGCGGCCGGTCCGGTGCGGTCGGTCGCGCTGTCGCTGGAGAGAGTGGTCACTGGGGGACTCCGTTCGGGGGCCTTTTTGTACGAGGCAGGGGGTGGTGCCTCCCCTCCATGGTCCCGCGCCCACCCCCGTCCCGGACCCCTTCCCGGAATCCCCCTCCCGGGAGGCCCTTGCGGGGGCGTCGCCCGCCACCGGCCGGGAGGGGCTGTTCCTGTCGTGTCCGGACCACCGGCCGGTGGGTGGTTGCTCGCGCAGTTCCTCCCCCAGAGCTCCGCCTGGGGGTACCCCCAGCGCCCCTTGAGGGGCACCCCGAGCCACACCGGACCGCCGGGCGCCCCTCCGAGAGGACGTTGCCCTACAGGGGCGCGGGGAACTGCGCGCCCAGCCCCCACCGGCCCAAGGCCCGAACACCACCGAACCCCCCACGGCGAACCCGGCCGGAGGCAGCCGCACAAACGCCCCCGGGTCGGCGAACCCGGACCCAAAGGGGCCGCGAGGAACTGCGCGAGCAACCACCCACCGGCCCAAGGCCCGAACACCACCGAAGCCCCCACGGCGAACCCGCCACGCACTCGCCCGTACAAAGACATACCCTCGGCGAATGGTGACCGGACTGCTAGAAGCCCTCGGCGCAGCCGCCTGCTTCGGCGTCGCCTCCGTCCTGCAAACCTTTGGCGCCCGCGCCGCCCACCCAAGCACCGGTTCACGCAAAAACTCCGGCGTGGACGCGAAACTGCTGGCCGGCGCCGTACGCCAAGGGACGTACACCGCCGGCCTCGCCCTCGACGGCGCCGGCTTCCTGCTGGAACTCCTCGCCCTCCGCACCCTCCCGATCTACGCGGTCGGCGCCGCGCTCGCCGCGAGCCTCGCGGTGACCGCCGTCACCGCCGCCCGCCTCCTCCACGCCCGCCTCGGCCCCGTGGAGTGGTCCGCCGTCGCCACCGTCTGCGGTGGCCTCGCCCTCCTCGGCCTCGCCTCGGGCACCGAGGGCGGCAGCCACGGCACCGCCCCCCTGCGCTGGGCCCTGCTCGCGGCAGCCGCCGCCGTACCCGCCCTCGGTGCCGCGGCCGGCCGCCTCCCGGGCCGGGCCCGCGCCGCCGCGCTCGGCCTGGGCGCCGGCTTCGGTTTCGGCGTGGTCGAGGTGGCGGTCCGCCTCATCGACGCCCTCCGCCCGGCCGCCCTCTTCACCAACCCCGCCCTCTACGCCCTGCTGCTCGGCGGCGCCGCCGCCTTCCTCCTGCTGACCTCCGCCCTGCACCGCGGCTCGGTCACGGTGGCCACCGCCGGCATGGTGATCGGCGAGACGATCGGCCCCGCGCTGGTCGGCGTACTGGCCCTCGACGACCGGACCCGTAACGGCTGGGCCCCGGCCGCCGTGGCCGGCTTCGCCCTCGCCGTCCTCGGCGCCCTCGCCCTCGCCCGCTTCGGCGAACCCGCCGACCCCGGCGCCGCGACGGACCCCGCGACCGCCGCACCCCTCGCCGTACCGACCTCCCGCCCGTAAGCCCGCCACGTCCGACCGGCATGAGCCGCGGCCGGCGTGCCTACGTATCCCCGGGAAGCCGGGCCGGATCCCGGTGGCTCCCGCTGGCGCCGCCGCGTCCGACCCCGCGCGGGCCACAGGTCTCCATACGGCCGCGCTGCCGGGCCGCCGGGCCGCCGGGCGTGACCCCGGCGACGGGTGCTGCCTACGCGTCCCGGCCCGCCGCCTCCTCGGCCGCCCGCTCGACCCGGCCTCGATAGCTCTCCCACCACGCCGCGTCACCCGGCGCCATGCTGGTGTTGCCCTCGTTCATCCCCACCGCCCCGTCGACGAGCTCCCGGAGGATATCCGCGTGCCCGGCGTGCCGGTGCGTGTCGGCGATCACCCGGATCACCGCATGGTTCAGCGTCACCTCGCTCACCGCGCTGGGCCACCACGGCACCCGGCCGACCGCGTCCAGCGGCAACGCGTCGATGGTCGCGTCGGAATGCGCCCACGTCTGCCGGTAGAGCCCGACGATCTGCTCCCGCGACTCCTCGGCGGTGGCCCACATGTCCGCGTTGGGCTCCCCACTGTCCGCCCAGGGCAGTTGCCCCCCGGCCGGACGCCCGAACGTATCGCCGAGGTACCCCCGCTCAGCCCCGGTCACATGCTTGACCAGCCCCAGCAGATTGGTCCCGGTCGGCGTCAACGGCCGCCGTATGTCGTACTCGCCCAGCCCGTCGAGCTTCCACACCAGCGCATCACGGGCGTACTGCAGATAACGGCGCAGGTCAGCCTTGGCATCCGAAACAGTCATCCCCCAAGTCTCCCGCCCACCCCGCCTCCGCTCCTCCCCGCCCCCGCAGCTCCATAGGCACCCTGAGCACACCCGGGCCGCAGATACTCCGGCGTCGAACAGATCTCACCGGACGACGTTCTGGGACGGCGACTCAACTTGGCGTTTAACCTCGCAGGTCACTCGACCTGCTGATCTGTGGTTCTTCCCGGGACAGCAGAGGCGGCCGTTCCTCACGCTTCGAGATGTCGAGTCACGAAGTCCGGACGAACGGCCGCTGTCTATGAGTCTTCACGTTGATGTGCCCACAAGCGAGGCATTGAGGGTGTTCTCCCGCTTTCGGGTCGAGTTCTACGACTGCCTGTACGCGCGTGCGGATGCGCTCTTCGAGCTCACCGACGCGGTCCTGTGCGTGGACGGACCGGTGAACACCTTGGTCGAACTCTGCCTCGCACTCGAGCACCGGCGGGGGCATGGTGCCCTGTATGCCGCTTTGGACCGGGGCTGGTGCGAGCCTGCCCGCCTGCGCCGCACCTTGGCCGGCCTGCCGCTGCCCCGCTCGGCCGATGGCCGGATTGTGCTGGCTGTGGATGTGAGCAATTGGCTCCGGCCTGACGCCCCCACCAGCGACGACCGGTTGTTCTGCCACGTCTACGGGCGCGGAGACCGCAGCAAAGACCAGTTCGTGCCCGGCTGGCCGTACTCCTTCGTCGCCGCGTTGGAGACCGGCCGGACCTCCTGGACCGCGCTGCTGGACGCCGTGCGCCTGGGCCAGGCCGACGATGCGACCGCGGTCACCGCCACCCAACTCCGCGGCGTCGTAACCCGGTTGCGGCAAGCCGGCCAGTGGCAGGACGGCGACCCGGACATCTGGATCGTCATGGACTCGGGTTACGACATTGCCTACCTCTCCCACGCACTGGCCGACCTGCCGGTCGTGCTGGTCGGACGCCTGCGCTCGGACCGCGTGATACTCCGCGACGCCGGGCAAGCCCGCTGCGGTCCGAAAGGCGGCCGACCCCGCAAGCACGGCGGCGTCCTGTCCTTCGCCCGGCCCGACAGCTGGCACGAGCCCGAGGTCAGCACGGTCACCGACACCACCCGCTACGGCAATGCCGAGGCGATGGCCTGGGACCGGATACATCCCAGGCTCACCCACCGCGGTCCCTGGCTGGACCTGGCCGAGGAGGAACTGCCCGTCCTGCACGGCACTTTGATGCGGCTGAAGGTCGAGCGCCTGCCGGGCGACCGCGACCCGAAACCGGTCTGGCTGTGGATCTCCTCGACCGACGCCGCACCGGCGGACGTGGACCACTGGTGGCAGGCGTTCCTCCGCAGATTCGATCTTGAGCACACCTTCCGGCTGATGAAGCAGACCCTCGGCTGGACCACCCCGAAGATCCGCCGGGCCGACAGCGCCGACCTGTGGACCTGGCTGGTCATCGCCGCCCACACCCAACTCCGACTGGCCCGGCCCCTTGCCGAGGATCTACGCCGCCCCTGGGAACGGCCGGCCGAACCCCGCCGCCTCACCCCCGCCCGAGTCCGTCGGGGGTTTCGCAACATCCGCCCGACGGCGGCCTGTCCCGCAGCCGCACCGAAACCGTCCCGACCCGGCCCGGGACGACCCCCAGGATCGAAGAACAAGCACCGTGCGAAACGCCACGATGTCGGCAAGAGGGTGAAACGTGCCGAATCAATCAAAGAACACCAAGCCCAGCAGGGATAAACGCCAAGCTCAAACCGCGCGCCGAATTAGGGCTTGGCCTCGAAGGATAGCCAGCCGTTGGCCAGGACCGTTGCCGCGTGTCGTACGCCGACGCGGAGCCGGGACCAGTAGAGGACCTCTCTGACCCGAAGATCGTCAGCCTCGATTATGGCCGCGAGCCCTCCAGGGTTGTCTGGGTCGCGGCGCACCTCCACCAGCGCCTCGCCCTGCTCCACGAGCAGCGGCCTGACCTCCTCCACGTACAACGCGGCCAATGAAATGACCGCCATCAACGGCCCTCCTGAGCGGCCGAATCACCCTACCTGCCACGCCCGACCAAGGCACTTCAACAAAATCGT
Organism: Streptomyces sp. NBC_01190; assembly: GCF_045039895.1. Taxonomy (NCBI): domain Bacteria; kingdom Bacillati; phylum Actinomycetota; class Actinomycetes; order Kitasatosporales; family Streptomycetaceae; genus Streptomyces; species Streptomyces sp. NBC_01190. The sequence continues at coordinate 5,192,572 of NZ_CP108580.1, read as the reverse complement.
GTTACGAGCTCTCAGTACCATGAGAAGGGACCACGGAAAAGGATCCAACGGTACGTCCGCCATCGTGTTGAGTCCGAAGTCAATCCCACCAGAAGAACCATTGCGTTGATGGCACCTGGCATTTCGCCACAGCAATGGGATCGCCGACAATCTGCAAGAGGTCCTCGCAGTAGGAAAATTGCTCTACGGCTACCCGCGCCGCCTCTATTTTTGAAATCGGAGGCCTGTCGATTGACAACACCAAAGAGGAAGAACCGATGTAGTACACCACTGCCCCATAACGAATACCCCAATCTCGCAAAACACCAGCATGCTCGCCGAAGCCAAGAGCTTCAACCAGCCTTGAGCCGCGCCAATTTGGCGTAGATGGTGCATGTAGGATCATAGGCAACTCGTAGGAGCCACGGACTTCAGCAACACAAACCCATTCAGGTTGGTACTGGAAGCGTGATTTCATCAATTCGCCCTCCCTATACGGAGAGAGGCTACCCAACCCGGAAGAAATCGAGTTCATGATCGTTTCATAATTACTCGACTTCACGTCGGATGAGTTTCCCAAGTACTCAGCAATGTCGCCCAACCGGGCAGCAACAATCGCGTTCGCGACTCCACGGTCGACTTCCCATGGATGATCCGGTGAGCCTGACACCCACTCCCACTCAGCCGGAGAATCATGACTAATAAATGGCCAAAGTCCACTCACGTCATGAAGGGACCTCAATTTCCGCCAGACAGCACCTTGACAAGACGAGGGACATCTTATGCCAGAGATGGAAAGTCCAGTGGGGGATACTGCCGTCTGCATGTCCGTTGGGTCCAGATCGAATTCTGCCGCAATCCTATAGAGATATTCTGACACTATAACCTTTCTCAGCCAAATCGATTCTATGCAATGCCGTCATCGCCACCACCATCAATAAGATCCTCTAGTATATCCGCCGGATCCGTCACACCCCCAACCGGTCCCCCGTCAGCTCCGCTGCAGTTGCAAGGGCCGGTGTAGGGCTCGCCTTGGCCTCCACTAACTCCTCCAGAGTCCCCTCCGACTGGGTCAGGATTAAGCGCCGGAGACCCGACCGAAGCTGAATTATTGAGCATCGAACCCGAAAGGCCAGATGTCACTTCGTTGTAGTATTCGCTACTCTGGTTAATGACTGTTACGGCGTTGAATCGTAGGCCACTGAGAGAGACTGCTCTGATCAATTCCTGCGCCTGCTCATCGTCAGCGTGCTTCAAATTGAAAACAATCTCATCTCCTTGCCCCTCCTTTTTGGACGCTGATTTCAAATATGGGCCAGTTTCTGCCTTTTCATTAGAAGGGGTAATGATGTCGACCGCATCAGCCTTGACCAATTTTCCCCCCTTCCAGGTAAGGCGCACCAGGTCTGCAGTCCCATTACCTCTCTCTGCGCCCTTGATGGGATTTACAGGGAGATACTGTTGTCCGGTACCAGCGTCGCTGCCATCCGAATACTCACCACCTTCCTGCAGTTTCCTATTCAGATAAGTACGCGTACTGACCTCATCTTGAGTTATCCCTTTCTCCTCTCCTATCCGATAAGTATTCCCCCGCCCATCCTTGACGACGTCGGTTCTATATTCTTTGCTATATTTAATAGTCGGAAAATGAGCCTTATTGTAATCGTTTAGATCTTTTACATTTCCAAATCCAAGCCCAGTAGTGTCGTCGAATAGCATCTCGCCCGACGAATCGCTGTTATTTGCAGGATTGTCATCTGCATAAGCGTAGCCATTCCACTGCTGAGGTTGGCGGATTTCTAGAAGCGGGTCACGGCTTAGGAAGCGGCCGAGGGTGGGATCGTATTCGCGTGCGCCGAGGTTGGTCAGGCCGGTCAGGGGGTCGGGGGTGCCGCCGACGAATTGAAGTGACCCCTCGGGTCCCGACACTTCCGTTTTATGCCGCGAGGTCCAGCCGTTGATGGCAGCGGAGCCTTGCCTGGTACGGCGTGATGTAGCCGATCGTCGAGTGGATCCGCTCCCTGTTGTAATGTTCCGCGATCCACCGGAAAACGTCCTGCCGAGCCATCGCCCTGCTCTCCCAGACTGTCGTGCCGATCTCCGCTTTCAGGACCGCGAAGAAGCTCTCCGCGGCGGCGTTGTCGAAACATGAGCCGGTCCGGCCGGTGCTCTGCCTCATGTCCAACTCCGTCAACAACTCACGGAATTGATGAGACGTGTATTGAGAGCCACGGTCCGAGTGGAAGATCCCGTTGCCGGCCGTATGCCCGCCCGCATGGGCCATCCGGATGGCGTCCGCGACCAGCTCACTACGCATGTGATCGGCCATCGACCAGCCCACGACCTCCCGCGTGCACAGATCGATCACGGTCGCCAGATACAGCCAGCCCTCCGAAGTCGGCAGACAGCTGATGTCTCCGACGAATTTCAGGCCCGGCAGCGGCGCGGTGAAGTCCCGCTGGATGAGGTCCGGTGCTGGAGGCGCTGTGCGATCCTGCTTCGTCAGCGACCGCGATTTTCGTCGTGTTATCCCGGCGATCTCACGCTCGCGCATAATCCGCGCGACGCGTTTGCGGTTCACGACGCGCCCAAGACTGCGTAGCTTCTCGGTGATCCGCCGGGCACCATAGGCACCCCGCGAATCAGTGTGGATCTCCCGGATGCGGCGGACCAGATCCTCTTCCTCGTCGGCCTTCTCCTGCCGCGCCTCCTTGTTCTGGTGCCATGTGTAGTAGCCGGAGCGGTCCCAGCCGAGGACATCGCACATCCGCTTCACCCTGTGGGCGTTCCGGTGCTCATCGACGAAACGGAAGCGGATCACCGTGTCGTCTCCCGCGCGAAATAGGCGGCGGCTTTCCGGAGGATCTCGTTGTCCTCCTTCAGCCGGGCGTTCTCCCGCCGCAAGCGCTTGAGTTCTTCCTTCTCATCAGGGGTCATGCCGGACTCATCCCCACCATCCGCCGCTCGGACCCGAGCTTTGTCATCGCGGACCCAGTTGCGCAGGGTCTCCAGATGGATACCCAAGCTGTGGGCGATGTCGGTGAGGGTCCGGTCCTTCGAGGAGCGCACCAGATCCACCGCGTCCCGCTTGAACTCTTCGGGGTAGTTCTTCCGCTTTGCCACCTTGGATCACTTCCCCTGGATGACCAATCATCCAGTGCCCAGGTGTCGGAATTTCGGGGGTCACTCCAAGTTGCTGTGGCTCCCGAACGGGCGGACGGTCGCCTACCTGGAAAGCAGTTGGTACGGGCAAATCGTCGAGGAAACAGAGGAAGTAGAGCACCTCCGGTTGTCCTACGATCGACTCAGAGACTCCGCCCTGTCGGCTTCCGAGTCTCTCGGGCTACTGCGATCCATGCTGGAGGACCACACGTCATGCACGACACCAGAGCAGACCTGAGCGTCGCTGAATGGCGCAAGTCGTCGTACAGCGACAATGCGCAGGCGGACAGTTGCGTTGAGGTCGCCGACAACTACCCCGGAGTCGTCCCGGTCCGCGACTCCAAGGACCCCGAGGGTCCCGCGCTCGTCTTCCCGGCGGCGAGCTGGTCCGCGTTCATCACCGACGTGAAGTCAGGCCACTTGCCCACCGTCTGACCGACGAAAGGTGCTCGTCATGTCCAACCCCAGTCCTGACCTGAGCGCCGCTGAGTGGCGCAAGTCGTCGTACAGCGATGGCGCACAGGCCGGCAGTTGTGTTGAGGTCGCCGACGGGTTCCAGGGCGTCGTTCCCGTTCGCGACTCCAAGGACCCCGAGGGTCCCGCCCTCCTGTTCCCCGCCGCAAGCTGGTCCGCGTTCATCACCGACGTGAAGACCGGCCACCTGCCGACCGTCTGAGCCGAGGCAAACGGGAGGGCCCCGCGGTCCGTCAACGTGACGGACCGCGGGGCCCTTTCGTCGCGCGAAGCGTCAGGCGGAGGTCAGATCAGGCCGAGGCCGCGAACCGCCTCGCGCTCCTCTTCGAGCTCCTTCACGGACGCGTCGATCCGCTTACGCGAGAACTCGTTGATGTCCAGGCCCTGGACGATCTCGATCGTGCCGTTCTTCGTGGTGACCGGGAAGGAGGAGATCAGGCCGGCCGGGACGCCGTAGGAGCCGTCGGAGACGATGCCCATGGAGGTCCAGTCGCCGTCGGCGGTGCCGTTGACCCAGGCGTGGACGTGGTCGAGGGCGGCGGACGCGGCGGAGGCGGCCGAGGAGGCGCCACGGGCCTCGATGATGGCCGCGCCGCGCTTCGCCACGGTCGGGATGAAGGTGTCGGCCAGCCACTGCTCGTCGTTGACGACCTCGGCCGCGTTCTTCCCGGCGACCTCCGCGTGGAAGATGTCCGGGTACTGGGTCGCGGAGTGGTTGCCCCAGATGGTGAGCCGCTTGATGTCGGAGACCTGCGCGCCGGTCTTCTTGGCGAGCTGGGCGATCGCCCGGTTGTGGTCCAGGCGGGTCATCGCGGTGAAGCGCTCGGCCGGGACGTCCGGGGCGGCGGACTGGGCGATCAGGGCGTTGGTGTTGGCCGGGTTGCCGACCACCAGCACCTTGATGTCGTCGGCGGCGTGGTCGTTGATCGCCTTGCCCTGCGGCTTGAAGATGCCGCCGTTCGCGGAGAGGAGGTCGCCGCGCTCCATGCCGGCGGTGCGGGGGCGGGCGCCGACCAGCAGGGCGACGTTGGCGCCGTCGAACGCGGCGTTCGGGTCGTCGCTGATGTCGATGGACCGCAGCAGCGGGAAGGCGGCGTCGTCCAGCTCCATGGCGGTGCCCTCGGCGGCCTTGAGGCCCTGCGGGATCTCCAGGAGCCGGAGGCTCACCGGCACGTCCGCGCCGAGCAGGTGGCCCGAGGCGATACGGAAGAGGAGGGCGTAGCCGATCTGGCCGGCCGCTCCGGTGACGGTGACGTTGACGGGAGTGCGAGTCATGCCTTCTCCTGGCCTTTTCCTGCGGCGGGTGACTGGTCGCCCCGGCAGTGGCCCAGGCGGCCCCTAACGTGGATCTCTCGGCGTCAAGAGAGCCATCGCTCAGGCTATCGCGCGCGGGGACCGGCATTCCCCCACGGGCATGTGGCTCCGGTCACCGCGCGCGGCCGGGTCAGCCGAGGCAGATGCCTACGACGATCACCTTGAGGCAGAGCCCGCTGGTCGTGGAGGTGGGGGTGGCGGGCGTAGGGGTGGGTGACGGGGTGGGCACGCCGGTGGCCGGTGCCGACGTCGCTTCGGGGGGCGGCGCCGTGGTGGGGGCGTGGGAGGGGCTGGGCGGTTTGGGGTCGGCCGAGGGTGGGTCGAGGGGGGAGGGGGAGGCCGAGCCCATGGCTGACGGCAGGTCGGCGTCGGCGGCCGCGCCGGGGGCGGTTCCCGTACGGGGGTTGTGGCTGGGGGTTGTTGCTGATTGGCGGGAGCCGCCGCTGCCGGGGGCGCCTGCCCGGCTGTCGCCTGAGGGGCCGGCGGAGGTGAGCTGCCGTGGGCCGGTCGGGTCGGCGTTTCCGGTCGGGCCGTCGCCCGTGCTTGTGCCTGCCGTCAGGGCGACGGTGAGGAGGGCGGCGACGGCGAGGAGTCCTGCGGTGGTGAGCAGAAGCGCTCGGCGGCGCGGTCTGGGCAGTCCTTCGTCGGCGCTCAGGGGGTCGAGCGGGTCGGGGTACGGGATGGGGTGGCCGGGCGTGCGGTTGACGCCACGCGCGGCGGATCTCTCGGCTTTCTCGGCGAGTTGCCAGAGGGCGCGGATGCGGTCGTAGTCGGCGCCGCTGGCCTGTGCGAGCACTTCGACGGCGTGCAGCGGGGGGATGGCCTGGCCGGCCAGGGCTCTTTCCCACGTCTCGGCCGGCTGGGCGGTTCTGGCGGCCAGCGCGGGGACGGTCAGGGCGCTGCGGTCCTTCATCCTGCGGAGCTGGGTGGCGAGGCGGCGGGTGTCCACGGGGAGTTTGTCTGCCAACGGCTCCCACTGGACCATGGATGCTCCTGTGTCACTCGGGGGTTTTGTATAGGGCACACGGTAGGACGGTGGTCACCCGTCCGGGCGATTTCTTTTGGATGTGGGCTTGGTGGGGGCTGTATCTGGTATGGGGCAGCCTTGCGGGGCTCACGCCTCGGGCCGGTGGCCGGTTGCTCGCGCAGTTCCTCGCGCCCCTTTGGGGCTCGGCTCCCCCGGCCCGGAGCGTTCGTCCCGGCCCCTGCGAGGGCCGGAACCCGCCGTAGTTGCTCCGGCCGCACCCGGACTCCCGGCCGGTGGCCGGTTGCTCGCGCAGTTCCTCGCGCCCCTTTGGGGCTCGATCTTCCGCCCGGGACAGTCTTCGTGCCCCTGGGGCGCCAAACCCCTCCGCCCGGCAAAACCGTGCCCCGACAGGGGCGCGAGGAACTGCGCGACAAGCCACAACGCACCCGCACACGGCAGACAACCGCAAGGGCGGGGAGCCGGTTAGCGGACGGAGAAGTGGATGATGTCCTCCAGGAAAGGGATGCGGATCAGGGGGTCGGGCTGGGCCATGAGCGCTAGGAGGACGATCACCACGCCCAGCACCGCGTAGGTGAAGACATCCGTGAAGCGGCTGCGCACCGCCAGCATGCCCACCCTCGCAAGGGTCCACCGCAGCACACCCCCGACAAGCAGCGAAGCGCCGATCAGCAGCGTCCCCACCCGAAACGCCCCCGTCGCGGTGACGATCAGGCCGACCGCCACGCCCACGATGACCAGCAGAATCGGCCACTGCCTGGCCGGCGCGGGCGCGTCGACGCCCGCCGCCGGCCGGCCGCCCTCGGGACGCGGGGTGCTGGTGGTCACGGCGGGCCGGCCGCCGGGTTCACGAGGCTCACGGGGTTCACGCGGCTCGCGGCGCCAGGGCGGTTCGACCGCACCGTCAGCGGGCCCGGCAGACCCCGTCGGCCCGGCCGGCGGCAGCGGGGCCGCCTGAGCCGGGGAAGCGGCGGGGCCCGGCGCCGGGGTGGGCCCGGGCGCGTCAGCCGACATGCGCCGCCACCTGCTCCGTACCGGCGTCACCCGTACCCGAACCGGAACCCGCACCCGCACCCGCACCCGCACCAGAAGAACCCGCAAGCCCCTCCGCCGCCTCCACCACATTGAGCAACAGCATCGCCCGCGTCATCGGCCCCACCCCGCCCGGGTTCGGCGACAGCCAGCCCGCGACCTCGGCAACACCCGGGTGGACGTCGCCGACGATCTTGCCCTGCTCGTCCCGGCTCACGCCGACATCCAGCACCGCCGCGCCCGGCTTCACGTTCTCCGGTGTGATGATGTGCGGCACACCCGCCGCGGCGACGATGATGTCCGCCTGCCGCAACTGCGCGCCCAGGTCCCGGGTGCCGGTGTGGCACAGCGTCACCGTGGCGTTCTCCGACTTACGGGTCAGCAGCAGCCCGATCGAGCGCCCGACGGTGATCCCGCGCCCGACCACCACCACATACGCGCCGTTGATCTCGACGCCGTGCCGCCGCAGCAGCTCCACGATGCCGTTGGGGGTGCAGGGCAGCGGCCCGGTCTCGTTGAGCACCAGCCGGCCCAGGCTCGTCGGGTGCAGCCCGTCGGCGTCCTTGGCCGGGTCCATCAGCTCGAGCACCCGGTTGGTGTCGATGCCCTTGGGCAGCGGGAGCTGCACGATGTAGCCGGTGCACTCGGGGTTCTCGTTCAGCTCGCGGACCACCGCCTCGATCTCCGCCTGGGTGGCGGTGTCCGGCAGTTCGCGCTGGATGGAGGCGATGCCCACCTGGGCGCAGTCGCGGTGCTTGCCCGCCACGTACCACTTGCTGCCCGGGTCGTCACCGACCAGCAGGGTGCCGAGGCCGGGGGTGATCCCACGGGACCTGAGGGCCGCGACGCGGGTGGTCAGTTCTGACTTGATCGCTGCGGAGGTGGCCTTGCCATCGAGAATCTGGGCGGTCATGCCCCCATACTCGCGGATCGGGCCCGTGGCCGACCAATCAGCCTCCGAACCGGACAACTTTGTCCCTTGCGCCCGCCCCTTCCCGCGCCGGACGATGTCCCGCGGCCGGGGAAACGCCCGCTCACCAGGGCGCGTCCCCCGAGGTCCCTCGCGTATCCCCCGCTTCGCGCAGCGCCCGGCCCGTGCTCCTTTCACGATCCGCCCGTGCCCGTGGACCGCCCGCCCCCTCCGCGTAAGGAACGCCTCCGTGAGCCAGCCGCCAGGTCCCGCCCAGCCACAGGGCGAGCCGCCCGAAGGACAGCCGCAGCAGCCGTACGGTGGCGGCGGCCCCTACGGCTATCCGCAGCAGCAGCCGTCTCCGTATCCGCACCCGTATCCGCCGGGCCAGGGATACGGCCCGCAGCCCGGATACGGCCCGCCGCGGCAGCCGCCGCACGGTCCGTACGGTCCCCCGCCGTACGGACCCGGGCCCTACGGCGCCGGTCCGTACGGTTACGCGCCGCACGCCGCCGCCGTAGTGCCGGGAATGCCGCCGCTGGCGAGCTGGGGCGCCCGGCTGGGCGGAACGCTCCTGGACGGCCTGATGTTCTTCCTCGTGCCGACCGGCCTGTGGCTGGCCGGCTCCGCCCGAATAAGCATCTCCGCCGCCCACCAGGCGGACGACTGCGACAAGCGGGGCATCCCGGACGCCGACTGCCCGGTGCACGTCCCGCACGGCCCCGCCGTGCTGCTCGCCATCAGCGCGATCCTGGCCCTCCTCGCCGTGATCTTCATCTCCTACCGCGAGGGCGCCACCGGCCAGACCCCCGGCAAACGCGTGGCCGGCGTCCGCCTGCTGAAGGCGGCCGACGGCTCCCGGCTCGGCTTCGGCCGCGCCCTCGGCCGGCGCCTGCTGCACATCCTCGACCTTCTCGCCTGCTGCATCGGCTGGTTCTGGCCGCTGTGGGACGCCAAACGCCAGACCTTCGCCGACAAGCTCACCAAAACCGTCGTCATCAAGGACCTGACATGACCCCGGGCCCACCCGGACCACCCGATCTGACCGATCTGTACGGGGCGGCGATCGCCCGCTGACCGCGGAATGCCGGGCCGCCCGCTGACCGCGGAAGGCCGGGTCCCTGGAGCGGGGCCCGGCCTTCTCGGCGGTACGGGGGTGGTGCGCCGGCGCGGAGTCGGCGGCCCACCCAGGGGTCAGGTCAGTGGAAGAAGTGGCGCGTGCCGGTGAGGTACATCGTCACGCCCGCCTTCGCCGCCGCCTCGATGACCGCCTCGTCGCGGATCGAGCCGCCGGGCTGGGCCACCGCCCTGATACCGGCCTCGGTGAGCACTTCGAGGCCGTCGGGGAAGGGGAAGAACGCGTCGGAGGCGGCGTAGGCGCCCGCGGCGCGGTCGGCGCCGGCCCGCGCGACGGCGAGCCGGGCGGAGTCCACCCGGTTGACCTGGCCCATGCCGACGCCGACGGTGGCACCGTCCTTGGCCAGCAGGATCGCGTTGGACTTCACCGCGCGGCAGGCCCGCCAGGCGAAGGCGAGCTCGGCCAGCTCGGCGGCGGAGAGCGGCTCACCGGTGGCCAGCGTCCAGTTCGCCGGGTCGTCGCCCTCGGCCTGGAGCAGGTCCTTCGCCTGGATCAGCGCGCCGCCCTCGATCGGCCGGTACTCGGTCACCGCGGCTGGCGCGGCCGCGCAGCGCAGCACCCGGATGTTCTTCTTGCGGGCCAGCACCTCGACCGCGCCGTCCTCGTAGGCCGGGGCGACGATCACCTCGGTGAAGATCTCCGCGACCTGCTCGGCCAGGGCCACCGACACCGGCCGGTTCACCGCGATGACGCCGCCGAACGCGGAGAGCGGGTCGCAGGCGTGCGCCTTGCGGTGGGCCTCGGCGACATCGGCGCCGACCGCGATCCCGCACGGGTTGGCGTGCTTGATGATCGCCACACACGTCTCGTCGTGGTCGTACGCGGCCCGGCGGGCGGCCTCGGTGTCCACGTAGTTGTTGTACGACATCTCCTTGCCGTGGAGCTGCTCCGCGCCGGCCAGCCCGCGCCCGGAGCCGTCGGTGTAGAGCGCGGCGCCCTGGTGCGGGTTCTCGCCGTAGCGCAGGGTGTGCTGCCGCTGGTAGGTCACGCCGGCGAAGTCGGGGAAGTCGCTCTCGCCGTCGGCCGCGTAGCCGCTGGCGAACCACGAGGCCACCGCCACGTCGTACGCGGCAGTGTGCTGGAACGCCTCGGCGGCCAGCCGCTTGCGGGTGGCCAGGTCGAAGCCGCCGGCGCCGACCGCCGCGAGCACGTCCGCATACCGCCGCGGGCTGACGACGACGGCCACCGAGGGGTGGTTCTTGGCGGCGGCGCGCACCATCGAGGGGCCGCCGATGTCGATCTGCTCCACGCACTCGTCGTCGCTCGCGCCCGAGGCGACCGTCTCGCGGAAGGGGTAGAGGTTCACCACCACCAGCTCGAACGGCTGGATGTCCAGGTCGTTGAGCTGCTGCCGGTGGTCGTCGAGCCGCAGGTCGGCGAGGATCCCGGCGTGTACCCGCGGGTGCAGCGTCTTGACCCGGCCGTCCAGGCACTCCGGGAAGCCGGTCAGCTCCTCGACCTTGGTGACCGGCACCCCGGCCGCGGCGATCCGGCCGGCCGTCGAGCCGGTGGAGACCAGTTCCACACCGGCCTCGTGCAGCCCGCGGGCCAGCTCCTCCAGACCGGTCTTGTCGTAGACGCTGACCAGCGCGCGGCGGATGGGGCGCTTGTGCTCCCCCCCGTCAGGCCGCTGCGACCCGTTCGATCCGTCCGACTGGTTCCTGCCGTTGGTGACGTCGGCGCTCATGCCGGGATCCGTACCTTTCGTCCATCGATGCGGTAGCCGTCGCGTGACAGCCGCCCTACTACGTCGACGAGCAGTCGTCGCTCGACTTCCTTGATGCGCTCGTGGAGCGCTTCCTCCGTGTCGTCCGGCCGGACCTCGACCACGCCCTGGGCGATGACCGGTCCGGTGTCCACCCCGTCGTCGACGAAGTGAACGGTGCAGCCGGTGACCTTCGCGCCGTACGCGAGCGCTTCCCGTACGCCGTGCGCGCCGGGGAAGCTCGGCAGCAGCGCGGGGTGGGTGTTGATGAAGCGGCCGCCGAACCTGGCCAGGAAGTGCGGGCCGACGATCTTCATAAAGCCCGCGGAGACCACCAGGTCGGGCCGGTACGCGGCGGTGGCCTCGGCCAGCGCGAGGTCCCAGGCGGCGCGGTCGGCGTGGTCCCTCACCTTCACCACGAAGGTGGGCAGTCCGGCGCGGGCGGCCCGGTCGAGCCCGGCGATGCCCTCGCGGTCGGCGCCGACCGCGACGACGGTGGCGCCGTAGGAGGGGTCGGCGCCGATGGCGTCGAGCAGCGCCTGAAGGTTCGTACCGGAACCGGAGACGAGGACGACGAGGCGGGCGGGGGTGCGGGCGGCCACGGGCGGGGCTCTCTGTCTTCTGGCGGTCGGTCTGCTGGCGGTTCGGGGGGCTTCGGGTACTTCGTGGGCTTCAGCGACTTCGGGGGCGGTTCGGGTCGGTACGAGGGCTTCGGGGCGGCTTCGGGCGGTGCGGGCACGCCGATCGGGCCCGGGCGGGGCTTGGCTGGGCTTGGCTGGGCTTGTCGAGGCTGGTTGGCGGGGCTCCGACGCGCATGCACCCTGGCTGGCGTGCGCTTCATGTGCGATCGTCTGGTGAGCAGGGTGTTCGGAGGATCGTACGAATCGGTGGCCCCATGGATTCCGGGGAACCCTACGAGACCGCCGACCGTCAGCAACGATACCGGCACCGCGAACGGCCCCCGCGGGACGGGGGAGCACGCGGGCGGTAGCGTCTGCCAGGAAACCGGTGGCCCGCACATCGGTCGTGCGGTGGCCGGCAAGCCCCCGCGAAGGCGGCGGCGTGGGGTGACGGAAGATCCGGCGGCCCATTGACCGACGGACGCCAAGCGGTCGGATGGCTCCGCCATCTGGCTGGACAGATGGCGGAGCCGGTGAGATGACAGAGGAGTCGAGCCCAAGGGGATGGCGCATCACATCATGAGCAGCGGCCGTATTCACATCGCGCTGCGCGCGCCAGAGGGCGATCAGCGGGACAACCCCTTCGCGCCGCCGCCCGAGGGGGCGCCGGACCGGCCGTGGCAGCCACGCGGGCCGGAGGGGTCAGGAGCTTCGGGGTCGGGGGACGGCCCGGGTTCCTCGGGTTCCGCCGACTCGGGCCAGGGTGTCCAAGGCGGCCAGGACGGTCACGGCGAGCAGGGCGGCCACGGGAGCCACGACGGCCAGGGACACAGCGGCCCCGCCGGGCCCGGCCACGGCGGCCACCCCGAGGACAAGGCACCCTGGGCGCACGGCGGCCCCCCGGACCGCGGCACGCCCCCGCCCCCGTCCGCCTGGGGCACTCAGTGGAGCAGCAGGCAGCCGCAGTCGGGACGGCCCGACCCGTTCGCCCAGCGCCCCCAGGGCCCGCAGGGCGCCGCGCCCAAGTTCGACCCCACCGACCCGGCCCACCGCCGGTCCCGCTACGCCCTGATCTGCGGCGGCTGGGGCCTGTTCTCCGGGCTGCTCGGCTGGACCCCGGTCGCGCTGCTGCTCGGCTCGCTCGCCCTGTACTGGGGAGTCAGCGCGCTGCGGATGCCCGCGGAGGAGCGGGCCAAGGCTCGGGCCGCCACCGCGTCGGCGCTGGCCAACGCGGCCCAGTCGCCCCGGCCCGCGCCGCCGGCGCCGGGGCCGGACGCCCAGCGGTCGTTCCTGACCGCCGCCTGGACCGGGATCGTGGTCAGCTCGCTGACGCTGGTGATCGTCGCCGGCACGTACGCCTTCCAGCTCGCCTACCGCGACTACTACACGTGCCGCTCCGACGCGTTGACCTCGCCCGCCGCGCACGCCTGCCACAAGCTGCTGCCGGGGCCGTTCCAGGACCTGCCCGCCTTCCACGACTGAGCCGCGACAGCATCCTCCGCCGCCTTCCGCCACCTTCCGCCGACCGGGCTCCCCCGGGCGGCCCAGTGCGGCCCCGGCCCCGGTTGCGGCCTCCTTCCGACCGGCCTTGACTCGTGACTGCACATGGTGTGCACACGGGTGCACACGGTCATGGCCGTAGTGGAAGGAGTGACGCGATGCTGTCTGCGCGCGGTCTGTTCACGGAGATCCTCGAGAACGACGACTCCTTCTCGCTCTTCTGCTCGATCGCGGCCAGCGGGGAGTCACAGGGAGGCTGGGAGAACAGCCGGATCGCGGCGCTGGTGCCCGCCTCACAGCGCGGGATGGCACCGAAGATCGCCCGGCACGGCGCGGACGAGGACAAGCACGGCCGGATCTTCCTCGCGCTGCTCCACAAGCGGGAGCTGGAGACCGTGCCGGTGCCGCCGGACACCGACTACACGATGCTGCTGGAGCGGGCCGGCATCGGCCTCACCCACGCGCGGCTGCGCCAGGACGAGGCGCTCAGCGAGCAGGACATCGTCACCTACCTCGCGCACAGCCGGGTGACCGAGCAGCGGGCGTCGGAGCAGATGCGGCTGCTGCTGAAGCACTTCGGGGACCACCCGGAGCTGGGCCGCGCGGTCCGGGCGATCTCGCACGACGAGGACAACCACCTGGCCTACTGCCACGAGGAGCTGCTCCGGCTCGCCAGGTCCGGCCACGCCCGCAGCATCCACCGCATCCTCCGCGACTGCGCGCACGCCGAGATCCGCGTCTACCGCGACGTCAGCATCTCCGTGATGAACCACATGGCCGACATCCTCGGCTGGTCGCACGCGAAGATCGGCACGCTGCGGTCGGGCATCCACGCGGTCTACGCCTACGAGCGGGCCGTGAGCTGGCGCCGGATGACCTCGCTGACCTGGCCCGCCGACAACCTCAACGCCCTGGGCGCCACCCCGCCCTCGGAGCCGGTCACCGCGAAGACCTCCCACTGACCTGCCCCTGACCTCTGACCTCGTGTACCGGGCTCGGCCGAGGCGGGGTCAGGGGTGCGTGGACGGTGGGGCCGTAGGGGGTGCGGGGGGCTTGGGGCGGCGGCGTGGGAGGTACGGGATGTGCGGGAGGCCGCGCGGCAGGCCCGGGAGGCGCTGAAGGGTGGCGTGGAGGGCCGGGAGGGGGTGGTTCAGGTAGACGCGGCGGAGCAGGGCCAGAGGGAGGGCCAGGGCGACCGTCCAGGACCAGGACGCGGCGCACGCGCGCCACCAGGTGGGGCCGAAATCGGCGAGGCGCGCAACGCCGAGGGGGCCGCTGGACCAGGCCGCGAGGACCGCGACGGCGAGGGCGAGGAAACCGGCCGCGCCCGCGACGACCCGGACCGTACTGACCGCCGGCCATCCGCCGTGCCCGATCCACCACCCCACCGCGCACGCGCCGACCGCGGGCACCGCCAGGGTCAGCCACCCCGGCCAGCCGCCGACGCCCTCGCCCGGCAGCGCGGCGAGCAGCGGGAACCTCGGCAGCAGCCCGTACCCGAAGGCCCCCACGGGTCCCACCGTGCTGCCCGCGCCCACCGAGAACCCGACGCCGAGCGCGTAGCACGCCCCCCACACCGCGAGGTTCGGCAACAGTGCGATCGCGATCAGCAGCACCGCGAGCTTCCCGGCGAAGGGGCCGCTGAGCTGCGCGTACGTCCCGCCGGACGAGCCCGCGTGCCAGGCGAGCGACACCGCGCCGAGCAGCGCGCCGCCACCGAGGAGGACGCCGAGCGCGATGCCGGCGGCCCGCAGCGCGGCGACCGCTTCCTCGGCGTACGGCGCGCACCGGTCGAGGTACCGGTTGAGGTGCGGGCCGAGGTACCGGCCGAGACGCCGGTCGAGCGCCCGCCAGCGCGCCGGGGCGGGCCGGCCGCCGCCCGCCCACGCGCCGTAACCGGCGACGCCGATCGCGAAGAGCGCCACGTATCCGACTGTCGGCAGGTCGACCCGGACCGGGCCTCCTGCCGCGTAGGCGACCACCGCGGCGACCACGGAGAGGTAGCCGGTGAGGACCCAGCCGGCCACCTCGATGAGGCTTCCTTTGGCCGCTTCTGGCCCGTCGGCCCTCTCGGCCCCCTCGGCCCGTTCTGGCCCGTCGGCCTCCTTCGGCTCGTCCGCCTGGGCCGCCGCGGCGACCGCCGACGACGTACCCCGGTAGAGCAGCCAGGCCGGCACCGCGCTGAACAGCAGCGGCGTCACCGCGATCGGGGCCGGGTCACCGGAGAGGGTCTGGGTCCTGACGAGTTCGGCGCCCTGGGCGAGCAGCCACATACCCGCGCCGACGTGCAGCGCGCCGCCCAGCCCGCTGTCGGGGTACGGCGAGGCGATCCACAGCACCAGGACGAGCGCGGCCAGCGCGCCGAGCCCCAGGGCGGCGGCAGCGGCGCCCCCGGCGGCGGCCGACACGCGGACATCCGTACGGCGGGCGGGCCCGCCCTTGCGCCCGGCGGGGGGTGCGGGGGCGGCGGCGCCCGGGAAACCTGGCAGCGGAGCCGAGTCGGTCGTATGCGTCACGGCGACCCATCGTGCCAAGAACATCCGTTTCGCCCCGGCAGCGGGCGAATG
Source organism: Streptomyces sp. NBC_01190 (assembly GCF_045039895.1). NCBI lineage: Bacteria > Bacillati > Actinomycetota > Actinomycetes > Kitasatosporales > Streptomycetaceae > Streptomyces > Streptomyces sp. NBC_01190. The sequence goes on along the minus strand of NZ_CP108580.1, from coordinate 5,177,186 downwards.
GTCGTCGTGTCGCGCAAAATATGCGGTATGCGTATTTTTTGGAGGCCGGGCCCGCTCGCTGGTCGTTCAGCCCCGGAGCGGTACGGGTCGCCGGCCGGCGGCTGGGCTGCTGCCCGGCGGCCTGAAGTCCGCCCGGCGGCGCGGGCGGAGGGGTCGCGATGACCGCCCGGAAGAAGCCGCGCAAGGGCGGCAAGGGGGGCCGGGGTGAGGGGTCGCGTTACCGCGAGGCGGGCGAGCGGGGCGGGGGCGGTGGGCCGACCCGCTCGGGCGCGTCCCCGCAGCTCCGCGACCCCTCGCCGGGGGCATCTTCGCCAGCGGCGCCTTCGCCGGGGCTGCTTTCCCGGGGGGCCGACCCCCGCCGGGGCACCCGGGAAGCCGCGCCGGAGGTGGCCGGGGCGGTCGCCGTGGGCGCGGGCGGCGGCGGTCGGGTGGTGGCTGACGTTGAGGCCGAGGGGAACCTCGGCGGAACCACCCCACCGGAAGCGGCCAGGGCAGTCGCCGTGGGCGCGGGCGCGGCCGGCGGCGCTCAGGCGACGGCCGCCGCAGGGGCCGAAGCGGACCTCGGCGGAACCACCACACCGAAGGCGGCCGGGGCGGTCGCCGTGGGCGCGGGCGGCGGCGGTCGGGTGGTGGCTGACGTTGAGGCCGAGGGGGATGCGGGTGGAGGCGGCGGGACGGCCGGGCTAGGTGTCGCGGGGCGGCAGCCTCAAGGCGGCGCCGACGCCGGGGCGCCACCGCGTCGGACACGTATTCGGGGGGCGACGCCCGAGGATGCCTTTGACTCGCTCTACCGGCACGCGGCCGGCCCGCTGCTGCGGCAGGTCGAACTCCTCACGGGGGACCGCCTCTTCGCCCGCCGGGCCGTGGCACACGCCTTCGACCTGGCGTGGCAGCGGTGGCCCGAAGTGGCCCGGGACAGTGATCCGGTGGGCTGGGTCCGGGCCGCGGCGCACGATTACGCGCTCGCGCCCTGGCAACGCTGGGTGCCGTTCCGCCGCCGTCATCGGGCTGACCCGGTGAACCCGGCCGGGGATCCGCTCGCGGCGGCGCTCTTGACGTTGCCACCGCACCGCCGCCGGGCCGTCCTGCTCCGCGACGGCCTGGGCCTCGACCTGCTGACGACCGCGGCCGAGACCGAAGCCGGCCCGCTCACGACCGCCGGCCGGATCGACCAGGCCCGGGAGGCGCTGACCGAGGCCGTGCCGGGGCTGACCGAGGCCGAGCTGCCCGGCCGGCTGGGCACACTGCTGGGAGCCGGCGCGGGGGACCCGGGCCGGGGCCCGGATCAGGCCCCGGCCCTGACGCTGCCGGACCGGCCCGAGGCCGTCCGCGCCGCCGGCGAACGCGGCACCCGGCGCCGTACAGCCTTTGTCTTCGCGGCCAGCGGCCTGTTCGCGGCGCTGACCACCGCGGCCATGCTCTTCACCTCCGCGCACGCCACGTACCACCACTCGCACCCGCGCCCGCCGGCCAGCGGCGTACCAGCCACCGGCGCCACCGTCGTACCGGACCCGGACCGGGGCCCGTAGGTACGTACCGGCCCGCCCGGGTCACCTCAGCCGTGCGGGCCCGCCCCCCGAAGGGAACGGGCCCGCAGCATGCGGCCGTACCGCTCGACCCGAAGGTCAGGGCAGGTCGGTCAGGCCGGCTCAGCTCAACTGAACTCAGCCCAACTCAGCTCAACTCAACCGGCGAGGATCGCCCGAGCCAGCCGCGCCGTCTCGGACGGCGTCTTGCCGACCCTGACGCCCGCCGCCTCCAGGGCCTCCTTCTTCGCCTGCGCCGTGCCGGAGGAGCCGGAGACGATGGCGCCGGCGTGGCCCATGGTCTTGCCCTCGGGCGCGGTGAAGCCCGCCACGTAACCGACGACCGGCTTCGTCACGTTCTTCTCGATGAACGCCGCGGCCCGCTCCTCCGCGTCGCCGCCGATCTCACCGATCATCACGATCAGGTCGGTGTCGGGGTCGGCCTCGAACGCGGCGAGCGCGTCGATGTGCGTCGTACCGATGATCGGGTCGCCGCCGATGCCGACCGCGGACGAGAAGCCGATGTCTCGCAGCTCGTACATCATCTGATACGTCAGGGTGCCGGACTTCGACACCAGGCCGATGCGGCCGGGCTTGGTGATGTCACCGGGGATGATGCCCGCGTTGGACTGGCCGGGGGTGATCAGGCCGGGGCAGTTGGGCCCGATGATCCGGGTCTTGTTGCCCTTGTCCTGGGCGAGCGCCCAGAACGCGGCGCTGTCGTGGACCGCGACGCCCTCGGTGATGACGACCGCCAGCGGGATCTCGGCCTCGATCGCCTCGACCACCGCGTCCTTGGTGAACTTCTCCGGGACGAAGATCACCGTCACGTTCGCACCGGTGGCCTCGATCGCCTCCTTGACGCTGCCGAAGACCGGTACGTCACGGCCGTGGTCGAAGGTGACGGTGGTGCCGGCCTTGCGCGGGTTGACGCCGCCGACGATGTCGGTGCCGTCGGCGAGCATCAGGGTGGTGTGCTTCATGCCGGTGGCGCCGGTCATGCCCTGGACGATGACCTTGCTGTCCTTGGTCAGGAAGATAGCCATGGTGTGTCGGTGTCCTCGTCCCTTACTTCGCAGCCAGCTCGGCGGCCTTGTCGGCCGCGCCGTCCATGGTGTCCACGCGCTGCACCAGCGGGTGGTTCGCGTCCGAGAGGATCTTGCGACCCAGCTCCGCGTTGTTGCCGTCGAGCCGTACGACCAGCGGCTTGGTGACGTCCTCGCCCCTGGAGGTGAGCAGTTCGAGCGCCTGCACGATGCCGTTGGCGACCTCGTCACAGGCGGTGATGCCACCGAAGACGTTGACGAACACGGACTTCACATCCGGGTCGCCCAGGATGATCTCCAGACCGTTGGCCATCACCTCGGCGGAGGCGCCGCCGCCGATGTCCAGGAAGTTGGCGGGCTTGACGCCGCCGTGGCTCTCGCCGGCGTACGCCACGACGTCCAGGGTGCTCATCACGAGACCCGCGCCGTTGCCGATGATGCCGACCTCGCCGTCGAGCTTGACGTAGTTGAGGCCCTTGGCCTTGGCCTTCGCCTCCAGCGGGTTGGCGGCGGCCTTGTCCTCGAGCGCCTCGTGGCCGGGCTGCCGGAAGGCGGCGTTCTCGTCGAGCGAGACCTTGCCGTCCAGGGCGATGATCTGACCATCGCCGGTCTTGACCAGCGGGTTGACCTCCACGAGCAGGGCGTCTTCCTTGACGAAGACGACCCAGAGCTTCTGGAGCACCTCGGCGACCTGGTCGGCGATCTCGGCCGGGAACTTCGCCGCGGCGACGATCTCGGCGGCCTTCGCCGGCGTCACGCCCTCCAGCGCGTCGACCGGAACCTTGGCCAGCGCCTCCGGGTTCTCCTCGGCGACGACCTCGATCTCCACACCGCCCTGGACGGAGGCCATGGCGAGGAAGGTGCGGTTGGTGCGGTCCAGGAGGAAGGAGACGTAATACTCCTCCTTGATGTCCGCGGTCTCGGCGAGCATCACCTTGTGGACCGTGTGGCCCTTGATGTCCATGCCGAGAATGGCGTCGGCCTTGGCCACCGCGTCGGCCGGGTCCGCGGCCAGCTTCACACCGCCGGCCTTGCCGCGGCCGCCCACCTTGACCTGCGCCTTGACGACCGCACGGCCGCCGAGCCGCTCCGCCACGGCACGCGCCGCCTCAGGCGTGTCGATGACTTCACCGGCCAGCACCGGTACACCGTGCTTGGCGAAGAGGTCCCTCGCCTGGTACTCGAACAGGTCCACGCGCGTCCGTCTCCCTTTTTTCCTGATGTCCCGGATCCCTGGATCCCTGGATTTCCGAGACTCAGCGGGCCGCGGGCCGCTGCCGCCGGGTGTGCGGCGCTGCCTGACTGATCCGATCCGCTGGGCCTGGATAATCTGCCTGGGCGTGCCGCTACGGGCAGGGCGACTGCACTGTCATGAGAGAAGCGCACACGGTGACCGAGTACGCGGCATGTCCGCATTGCAGGTTATCGCCGAGCACCGTGGGGGCCTAAATCGCGGGTGGCTCCCGCACGGTGAGAACGGTCACAGCGCCCCCGCTCCCCACCCTGGCCTCGCCCCCTCGGCGCGTGGGATCGCCCGGACATCACCGGGCGGCCACTTCGGATCCCCCTGCTCGGCCGCCCGGGGTCTTATTTCTCGGGTATCGGGAGCGGGCGCTTCTCGATCGCGGCGGCCATGACCTCGGGAAAGAGGTCGGGGGTGCAGGCGAAGGCGGGGGCGTCGAGCGCGGCGAGCGCCGCCGCGTGCTCCCGGTCGTAGGCGGGCGCCCCCTCGTCCGACAGTGCGAGCAGCGCCACGAACTGCACGCCGGCCGCCTTCATCGCCGCCACCCGTTTGAGCATCTCGTCCCGGATGCCGCCCTCGTAGAGATCACTGATCAGCACGACCACGGTGTCCGCGGGGCGGGTGATCAGCGACTGGCAGTAGGCCAGCGCCCGGTTGATGTCGGTGCCGCCGCCGAGCTGGGTGCCGAAGAGGACGTCCACCGGGTCGTCCAGTTGTTCGGTGAGGTCCACCACAGCGGTGTCGAAGACCACCAGCTTGGTGTCGATCGACCGCATCGAGGCGAGGACCGCGCCGAAGACCGAGGCGTAGACGACCGAGGCGGCCATCGAACCGGACTGGTCGATGCAGAGCACCACGTCCTTCTTCACCGCCCGGTCGGCCCGGCCGTAACCGATCAGCCGCTCGGGGACGATGGTGCCGTGCTCGGGCAGATAGTGCTTGAGGTTGGCACGGATGGTGCGGTCCCAGTCGATGTCCCGGTGGCGCGGTCGGTTGATCTTGGCCGAACGGTCCAGGGCGCCGGTCAGCGTGGCCCGCGTCCTGGTGGCGAGCCGCTTCTCCAAGCCGTCCACCACCTTGCGAACCACGGCCCGGGCGGTCTCCTTGGTGGTCTCCGGCATCGCCTTGTTCAGCGAGAGGAGGGTGCCGACGAGGTGGACATCGGCCTCGACCGCCTCCAGCATCTCCGGTTCGAGCAGCAGCGCGGAGAGCCCCAGCCGGTCGATGGCGTCCCGCTGCATGACCTGCACCACGGAGCTGGGGAAATACGTGCGGATGTCGCCGAGCCAGCGGGCGACTTGGGGGGCCGAGCCGCCGAGTCCGGCCGAACGATCTCCGCTTCGGCCGCTGTTGGCGCCGGTGCCGCTACGGCCGCCGTAGAGCGCGGTGAGGGTACGGTCCATCGCCGCGTCCTGCCCGGAGAGCTCGCACCCGGTGCCGTCGGCCTGCCCGCCTCCGAGGACCAGCCGCCAGCGCCGCAGCCGCTCCCCGCCATCGACGGGCACGGCCACTCCGTGGGTGAGGTCGGCGGCGTTCGCCGCGGTGTCAGACATGGGGTTCCCCCGCGTTGGTCGGGTCTTCCGGGTGGGTTGAAGCGGTGGCTGCGGACCGGTCCGACCGCGGGCCGCCCGGGGCGGGGCCGGCCGCCGGGACCAGGTCGACCGCCGGGGCGAGGCTGGCCGGGGTGGTGGTTGGCGTGGTGGCCAGGTCGGTGGTCAGGTGCGGGTCGGCCGAGGCGGCCGGAAGCGCAGGGCCGGCCGCCGGGACCGGGTCCCCCGCCGGGGTGAGGTTGGCCGGGGTGGTGGTTGGCGTGGTGGCCAGGTCGGTGGTTGTTGTGGTGCCGAGCAGCAGCCGGACGGTGTGCAGGGCCGCTTCCGCGCGGGTCGGGTCGAGTTCCTGGCCGAACCCGGGCAGACCGGCTTCCGCGCCCGTGGCGTCCCGAACGGGCGCCGCCGTCGGACCGCGCCGCACCAACTCACCCACCGACCGCCGCACCCCGGGCTCGAACTCCGCGAACGTCCGCCGCAGCAACGGCAGCACATCCGTGAACGCCTCCCCCGACACCCGCGCCAGCCAGCCGTCCAGCAGCGCCAGCAGCCGCTCGTCGTGCACCAGCAGCACCCCACCGCCGGCCAGGAACCCCTCGATCCAGCCGGCCGCCTCCACCGGGCCGGTCCCCGGCGACAACGCGAGCCCCATCAGCCGCGCCGCCTCCGCCGCCGGGAGCCGTCCCTCGTCCATCAGCAGCCGGGCGGCGGCGCCCCTCAGCAGGCCGGGTATCGCGCCGTCCCGCTCGGCGAGTGCCCGCAGCATCGCGGCCCAGCGCTCCCGCACGTCGTTCGGCGACGCAGGCTGACCGGGCGCGGGGTCCGACCCAGGAGCCGCCGGGGCCCCCGCTGGCGCCGGGAGGAGACCGACCGCACGGTGCACCGCGTCCAGGTGGCCGCACAACTCACCCGCCCCGTCCGCGTCCAGACCCACGCACGCCGACGGGAAGCCGACACAGATCCGGCGGGCGAGGCCCTCCGCCACATGGCCGAGCGCGGCGGAGTCGGTGCCGCGCACATCTCCGTAACGGACCGCCCGCACCAGCGCGGGCAGCGCCGCGGCGAGGTGGGCGACATCGGCGTCCAGCGCGGCACGATCGGCCAGGACCCGCATCACCGTGGGCAGCGCGTCGGCGAGCCCGGCCAGCAGACACCGCTCGGCGACGGCGGTGACGCCGGCCAGCACCTCCGCCCGCACCGCCAGGTCCTCCGCGCGGGCGGTCGCCGCCGTCTCCACGGTGGTGCCCCAGATCCCCGCCTCGGCGACCCGGATCGCCAACTCGGGCTCCCACCGCAGCCGCCATGTCTCCCGGAACGTCCCCTTGTTGTCCCGGCCCGCCGTCGGCTCCCCCCAGTCGATACCGAGCAGCCGCAGCCGGTGCAACAGCCTGCTGCGGGCGGCGTCGGTGTCCTTGCGCAGATCGAGCGCCAGCTCCCGCTCCAGCGCCTCCGGCTTCAGCCTGAGCGTGCGCTGCTCACGGGCCAGGTCCCGGGCGAGCGGCACCGCGGGCGCGTCCGGCGGCACCTCACCGAGCACGTCCCCTACGATGAGGCGGTCCTGGATCAGCGCCAACGGCACGTCTGAGCCGTCGCACATCACCGACCTGATCGCGTCGGTCGTCTCGCCCAGGCCGGCCAGCGGGCGGCCCCGCATCACGGCGAGGGTGTCGGCCAGCCGCACCGCCTCGATGACGTGGGCGGAGGACACCGGGTAGTCCTCCTCCCGCAGCAGCCCGGCGACCTTGGTCATCCACCGGGTGATCGGACGGTCCGGCGCGCTGAACAGATGCCCGTACCAGCCCGGTGAGTCGATACCCGCCCCATAACCGCTGGCCCGCCCCAGCCGCCGGTGCGTCCACGGCACCCAGGTCGTCTCCACCTTCGCCTTGGGCAGCCCCTTCAGTAGCTGCTTGTCGGCCGCCGCCGTCGTCTTCACCGCCAGCGCCGGCACGTGCCAGGCCCCGCACACCACCGCGGTCCTGCCGTGCGTCCGCCGGGCCTCCCTTATCCGCAGCCGCATATGCGCTTCCCGCAGCAGGTCGCGGTCGTGTCCCCCGTCCCCGTAGGCGGCCCGGACCTCCGTCATCGCCTCGGCCAGCGCTTCGAAGGGCGCCAGCGCGTCACCCTGCCCCGAGCCGCCCAGGTGTTCGACGGCGTCCTCCCACCACCGCTCGGGGTCGTCGTACCCCGCCGTCTGCGCCAGCACGGCCAGCGGATCGACCCGCACGGCGGCCTCCGACGGCGGTCCCGCGCTCTCCGGGGCGGCGTCCCCATCGGGAGCGGGCGCCCCCACCGACAGCTCCGGCCCCCGCCGGTCCGGCCGTTGCTGTGCCCCCTGCTCCCCCTGTTTCCCTTGCCCCTCTTGTGCCCGCCCTTGCTCCTGGGCCCGCCCCTCGTCCTGCCCGTCCGCACCCTCCTGACCGGCGTGGTCTTCCTGACCGGCGTGGTCTTCCTGGCCGGCGTGGTCTTCCTGGCCGTCCCCACCTTCCTGGCCTGCCCGGCCTGTGAGCTTCTCCCCCTCGGCTCCTTCGTCTCCTTCCTGCTTTTCATCTTCTTCGTCGTCCTGGACCGCCCGCATGGCGAGGCTGTGCGCGGCCGGCAGGTCTATGAAGCGGACCTCCACGCCCGCTTCGACGGCCCAGCGCATGGCCACCCATTCGGGGGAGAACTCGGCGAAGGGCCAGAACCCCGCCCGCGCCGGGTCGTCCACCACGTGAGCGAGCAGCGCCACCGGCGGCCGCATCGCCGGATCGGCGGCCAGCCCCACCAACGCGTCCCCCTCAGGCGGCCCTTCGATCAGCACGATCTCCGGCTGATACGCCTCCAGCGCGGCCCGCACCCCCCGAGCCGAACCCGGCCCGTGATGCCGCACTCCGAGCAGCACCACATCCTCGACCTCGGCCGCGCGCCCCCCGCCTGCTCCGGCCGCTTCCCTGCTCGGCGTGCCCCGCAAGGCCGCCGGCTCCTCGCCCGCCGATACCGCCACGCCGCCGGTCGGGCGGGACCGGTCCGTGGTGGTCACCGCAGGTGAACTCATGGCGGCGGTCATGCCGTCACCTCGCGGCAGGCGCGGTAGAAGTCCTTCCAGCCGTCCCGCTCGCGGACGACCGTTTCGAGGTACTCCTGCCAGATGAGGCGGTCGGCCGCCGGATCGCGGACCACCGCGCCGAGGATGCCCGCCGCGACATCGCCGGCCCGCAGCACGCCGTCCCCGAAGTGCGCGGCGAGGGCGAGCCCGTTGGTGACGACCGAGATCGCCTCGGCGGTGGAGAGCGTGCCGGAGGGGGACTTGAGCTTGGTGCGGCCGTCCTCCGTCATACCGGAGCGGAGTTCACGGAAGACCGTAACCACCCGGCGGATCTCATGCGCGCCGTTCGGCACGTCCGGGAGGTCCAGGCCGCGGCCGAGCTGGTCGACACGACGGGACACGATGTCCACCTCGTCCTCCGCGCTGGCGGGCAGCGGCAGCACCACCGTGTTGAAGCGCCGGCGCAGCGCGCTGGACAGGTCGTTGACCCCGCGGTCGCGGTCGTTGGCGGTCGCGATCAGGTTGAAGCCGCGCACCGCCTGGGTCTCGGTGCCCAACTCCGGTATCGGCAAGGTCTTCTCGGACAGGATGGTGATCAGTGAGTCCTGCACGTCGGCCGGGATGCGGGTCAGCTCCTCGACCCGCGCGATCCGCCCCTCGGCCATCGCCCGCATCACCGGGCTGTGCACCAGCGCGGCCCGGCTCGGCCCGTTGGTCAGCAGTTGGGCGTAATTCCAGCCGTACCGGATCGCCTCTTCCGGTGTGCCGGCCGTGCCCTGCACGAGCAGGGTCGAATCGCCGCTGATCGCCGCCGCGAGATGCTCGGACACCCAGGTCTTCGCGGTGCCGGGCACGCCGAGCAGCAGCAGCGCCCGATCGGTGGCCAGCGTGGTGACCGCCACTTCGACGATGCGACGCGGACCGACATACTTCGGGCTGATCACCGTGCCGTCGGACAGTGTGCCGCCGAGCAGATACGTGGCGACCGCCCAGGGCGACATCTTCCAGCGCGCGGGGCGCGGCCGGTCGTCCATCGCGGCGAGCGCCGCGAGCTCATCCGCGAAGGCGTCCTCCGCGTGTGGTCGCAGCGCCGACTCGGCTGCCTCGGCGGATCCAGCAGGCCCGGCAAGTCCAGCAGGTACGGCCGGTGCGGACACGGCCGTGACGGTCGTCGTTTCGGTCATGGCTCTTCCCCCACTCGCATGCCCGGACCCCCTCGGTCCGTGCTGTTCTCAACCCTGCACCACCCCACTGACAATCGGTCACCCAGCGCTATTCGTGCTGGTCAGAGCGATTGTCAGTGGGGGGTTCTACCTTCGGGGACATGGAGACGGAAGCACGGTGGACAGCGGATCAGGTGCTGGCGCTCGCGCCTGACGCCGCATCACGCAAAGCGGGCGCCCGCTTGGCCACGCCCGATCCGTGGAGCGGCACGGGGGTGGCGGGAAGCGCGGTCTGGGGGCTGTGCAAAGGCAGTGGCAGCAAGCCGTACCAGACGGTGGTGGACGTATCGGGACCGGCGTTCCGCTGCACCTGCCCGAGCCGCAAATTCCCGTGCAAGCACGCGCTGGCGCTGCTGATGCTCTGGGCGGAGGGCGAGGCGGGGCCGGTCACCGCGGCCGCCGAGCCGGACTGGGTCGAGCAATGGACATCGGCGCGGCGGAAGAAAGCGGAGGAGGCGCGGGCCGCGGCGCCGCGGGCGGCCGCTCCCGCCGACGCGGAGGCGGTCAGGAGGCGGGCGGAGCGCCGGGCGGTGCGGGTGGAGGGCGGCGCAGCGGAGTTGGAGCAGCGGCTGGGCGATCTGCTGCGCGGCGGTCTGGCGGGGGCGGACCGCGGCGGTTATCAGCAGTGGGACGAGATCGCCGCGCGGATGGTGGACGCGCAGGCGCCCGGGCTGGCCACGCGGGTGCGGGAGTTGGGGGCGGTGACGGCCACCGGCGGGGACTGGCCGTCGCGCATGCTGGAGGAGACGGCGCTCCTCCATCTGCTCGCCCGCGGCTTCCTCGGCCGGGAGGGCCTGCCCGGCCCCCTCGCGGAGACGGTGCGGGCACGGATCGGTTTCACCGTCGACTCGGCGGAGTTGCTGGCGGGGCCTATGGTCAGGGGGAGTTGGCTGGTCCTGGCGCAGTACGAGACGGCGGACGAGCGGCTCACCACCCGGCGGATCTGGCTGTACGACGAGGGGGCCGGCCGATTCGCCCTGCTGCTCTCCTTCGGCGCGGCGGGACGCGCGCCCGAACTCGCCCTCCCGGTCGGCTCCCTGCTCGACGCCGAGTTGGCGTACCACCCGTCCGCGCTGCCCCTGCGGGCGGCACTCGGACCGCACCGGACCCTCCAGGCCCTGCCCGAGGCCGCGCCGCTCGGCACCACGGTGGCCCCGGCGCTCGCCTCTTACGGCACCGCGCTCGCCGACGATCCATGGCTGGACGCCTGGCCGGTGGTCCTCACCGATGTCGTCCCGCTGCCCGGCCCCGACCGCTGGCAGCTCGCGGACGCCGCGACTCAGGACGCCCTTCCCATCGCCTCCCCCGCAACACCGGCCGCGGCGCTGTGGCGGCTGGCCGCTGTCTCCGGCGGCCATCCGACCACCGTCTTCGGCGAACTCGGCCCCACCGGTCTGCGCCCCCTGGCCGCGTGGCCGCCGGGGGTGCGGGAGTCCATAGCGCTCTGAGCCGGGGCCGGGCCCGGGGCACCACCCGGCCGAAAGGCCCGCTGAAGGCGACAACAGCAATCTGGGCCACAGGCCCGACAAAGGGCCGCCCCGACCGCGCCGGGCCGAAGCGACGGCCGCGAAGCAGCAAGACGCAGACAGAAGCGAGACACCGGAACCGCGCGGAACGGCGGTGCCCGGCGCGGTGCCCGACGGGCCGCGACGACACGAGGGGGAGACGACATGGACATCACGTGGGACGACCTGGTGGGAAGCGCCCTGCTCGGGACGGAGCGGCGGCGGCCCGCGGGGGTGGTCGGGGACGCGGAGGAGGCCGCGGCCGGGCTGCTGGACGCGGCGGCCGGTGGGGTGATGCGGCGGCGGGCCGGAGTGCGGCCCGGGGTGGCCGGGGAGCGCCCCGGGCTCGCGCCGGAGGATCGGCGGCCGGAGTTGCCGGAGGCAGCGCGCCGACGACTGGGGATGCTGCTCGCGGACCGGACCGGGGACGGCGGACGCGGAGGTCGCCGGGGCGCCGCGCCGAACCTGGCGGAGTTGCTGCCGCAGTGGCTCTCCGAGGCGCGGCGTGAGGGCTATGCCGCCCCGCCGGCGCTGCTGCCCGCGCTCCTGGAAGCGGCCAGGGCGCGTACGGACCTGCGGGCCGACGCGCTGGCACTGGCCGGGCCACGGGGACTGTGGCTGGCGCGGCTGAATCCGGAGTGGAAGTTCGCACTGCGCGCCGGCCAGGCGGGGGTGCCGGGCGGGGCCGGACCTGATGACGCGGCGGAGGTGCGGCGGGTGTGGGAGGAGGGGTTGTTCGCCGAGCGGGTGGCGCTGTTGACGCGGCTGCGCCTCGCGGATCCGGCCAACGCGCTCGCGCTGCTCTCCGGCACCTGGCGGGGCGAGCGGGCCGAGGACCGGCTGATGTTCCTGGACTCGCTGCGGACCGGGCTGTCGGGTGAGGACGAGCCGTTCCTGGAGGAGGCGTTGTCCGACCGCAGCCGGAATGTGCGGGCGACGGCCGCCGAGTTGCTTTCCGCGCTGCCCGAGTCCGCGCTCGCGGCACGGATGGCGGAGCGAGCCCGCAGTTGTGTGTCGATGAGCCCCGAGGGGATAGCGGTGGAGGCGCCGTACGAGTGCGACGCGGCCATGGAGCGGGACGGCGTGGCCTCGAAGCCGCCCAACGGCAGGGGCGAAAGGGCCTGGTGGCTGGGGCAGTTGGTGGAGGCCAGCCCGATGGCGGCCTGGTCGGCCCGGTTCGGCGGGCGCACCCCGGAAGAGATCGTCGCACTGCCGGTGCTGGACGACTGGCAGCCGGATCTGCACGCGGCGTGGTGCCGGGCGGCGGTACGGCAGCGGGATGTCCGTTGGGCGCGGGCGTTGCTGGGTCCGCCGCCGGCCGCCCAGACACCGGTCGGCGCGGTGGGTGACCCGGCGAAGTTGCTGTCGATCCTGCCTGCGGAGGAACGGGCTTCCTGGGTTGCGGAGTTCATCGCCGCACACGGACTGTCCGAGGCGTTCCAGATGCTGGGGGTGTGTGCGGTGCCGTGGGCGGCCGAGCTTGGCCGGGCGGTGGTGGACGCGCTGGACATCGCACGGGACGCGGGGAGTTACCCGTGGAGTTTCAGCGGGGTGATGGGCCTGGCCGAGCGCTGCCTCGACCCCGACGGGGCCGACCAGGTCGCGGTGCTCAGCGCGGGCGCCGAGGAGCCGCCCGACGGTGCGCCGGGGGCGACGGTCTACTGGTCGGAGGCGTTCCAGCGACTCACCGGCACGCTTCGCCTACGCGCGACAATGCTGGCCGAACTCCGCACCCGCCCCCTCCCGACCGCCCCGACCCCCACCGCCACCTCGCATGCCGACACACCATGAGCAACGCCGGCCACGGCCCCCGGCCGAGGGGCACCTCTCCTGGGCACCCCACCCGGAAGCACCCCGCCGGGGGCAATGACCCAGACGGGATCCACGAACGGAGCAGCAACCGAGCGGCGCCCCTCCCCGCGAGGTCAACCACCTGGTGGACACCACCCGCGTAGTGCGGCACCCCAGTAAGCAACCAGAGGACGCCTCACGAGGGCAACCGTCTGGCGGGGCAACAGCCCGCGGGGAGGAGCCTCGCCGCCGGGCTTCTTGCGCGGGTGCCGCCGCCCGGGAGCGCATCAGCGACGGTCGTCTCCCGGGGGGCAAACGTCCGGTGGGCGAGAGGCGTCGGGGGGCGCCTCATGTCCGGTTCGGGCCTGCGAGGGCGAGGGGCGGGGGTGGGTGGGGTTAGGCCGCGGGCTGGCGGACGTTGGCGTTGACCCAGTCGACCACGGAGACGGTTGTCGCGCCCGGGGTGAAGATCGCCGCGACTCCGAGTTCTTTGAGGAGGGGGATGTCCGCTTCGGGGATGATCCCGCCGCCGAAGACCAGGATGTCGGCCGCGTCGCGCTCCTTGAGGAGTTCCAGCACCTTGGCGAAGAGGGTCATATGGGCGCCGGAGAGGATGGACAGGCCGATCGCGTCGGCGTCCTCCTGGATCGCGGTGTCCACGACCTGCTCGGGCGTCTGGTGGAGGCCGGTGTAGATGACCTCCATACCGGCGTCCCGCAGCGCTCTGGCGATGACCTTGGCCCCACGGTCGTGACCGTCGAGTCCTGGTTTCGCCACCACCACGCGAATCGGTCCGGACACTCCCATCATTGCCTCCATGCTTGCGGCTCACGGGCCTGGACCAGAAGTGCGGTACCTGGCCGGCACACCACAGTGTGAACGAACGTTAGCGTCCACGCCAGGGACCCCACGGTTTTACGACGGCCATGGAGGGGGAAGTCACACAGGGAGAGACCGGACAGCTCGGGTCCGCGAGGCCCCCCGGCGCGGAGCCGCGCCGACTGGCCCGACGGACCCGCGAGCTACCCGAGAAGCCGCCGCACTGGGCGCCGCATCGCCGCCCGCGCGGCCACGGAGTGGCGCGGCCTCCGGGACACCGGCTCCCGCTCACAGGCACCGACGGGGTCAATGCCGACCCCCGGGCCGCGAGGAGGTGGGCTATGACCGCCAAGTCGTCAGAGGCCGGACCGGAGGCCGAATCCGGTGGAAGTTACTGGGGGTATCTCTCGGGGCACGGCCGCTGGGGGAGCCACGGCGTCGATCTGGTCCGGGTCACCGCCATCGACCTGGCGGTTCTCGCCGGTCACCTGCTGCTCTACCCGACCGGGATCCTGCCCGAACGCCTCCCCGGCCCACCGCACGCCACGGCCGACGCCGAGCCGGTCACGGACGATCCTGCCGCGGGCCAACCCCCTGCCGCCGACACGCCGACGCCAACGGTGACACCCGCGCACACAGCCACACCCGAGCCACGGCCCACGCCCGCGCCCACACCCGCACCCGCACCCGCACCCACGGATGAGCACCCCACCGCCCCGCCGCCCACCGAGGCCGCCACCCATCCCCCGGTGCTCCTGCTGCACGGCTTCGTCGACAACCGCTCAGCCTTCGCCCTGCTGCGCCGTTCGCTGGTGCGCAACGGCTGGCCCGAAGTCCAGGCGCTCAACTACTCGCCGCTGACCAGCGACATCCGCACCGCCGCCGAGATGCTCGGCCCACACATCGAACGGGTCTGCGAACAGTCGGGACACCGCAGGGTGGACATCGTCGCCCACAGCCTGGGCGGCCTGGTGGCTCGCTACTACGTTCAGCGGCTCGGCGGGGACGCGCGGGTCCGCACGCTCGTCACCCTGGGCACCCCGCACTCCGGGACCAGGGCGGTGCCGGCCCTGGTCCCGCACCCGCTGGCGCGGCAGATGCGCCCCGGTTCCGACGTGCTGACGGAGCTGGCCGCACCGGCCGAGCACTGCCAAACCAGGTTCGTGGCCTTCTGGAGCGACCTGGACCAGGTGATGATCCCGGCGGAGGCGGCCCGGCTCGACCATCCGGATCTGCGGACCCGGAACATCCAGGTGCATGGAATCGGACATCTGTCCTTGCCGGTCCACGCGTCGGTGGCGGCCGAGATACGTCGGGTGCTGTCGGGAGAAGGCCCGCTGCCGGGCGTGGCGGACGCCGCTTAACAGATCCATAACGGTCGAATATCGACCGAACATCGGGCAAGCCGGGCGTCAGGCTTCGGCCGGAGATTGTCGCGGCCGGGTGCAGGCAGCTACAGTCGCCGCTAATTCTCCTGCTGCCGAGGCGAAAGAGAAGTTGGCGGTGACCGAAAGTCCCCTGTCGGGGTTCTCCCCCGACTACGACGCCTACGGGTACGACGCTTATTCCACGGGCGCCCACCAATCCGTCGGCACCACCTTCGCGGACGACGCGACCGGCACTTACGCGTATGTCCCGCAACAGCCCACCTACGCCGCGCAACCCGCGCAGCAGCACGACACGTACGACCAGAGCCAGAGTCAGGGCCAGAGTCAGGGCCAGGGCCAGGCGCCGACGCAGCAGACCTTCGGGTACGGCTACGCGGGTTACGACGCCGGATACGACCAGACGGGTGGTTACCCGGTCTACGACCCGTACGCGTACGGAGACGCCACCACGACCACGACGGTCGGCGCGGGCACGTACTACGACACGGGCACATATGACACCAGCGCGCTGTGGCAGCAGGAGCAGTCGCAGCAGATCCCGGCGCAGGCCCAGCCCACGTATCCGCAGGCCGACTGGGACTCCGGTGCCTACCCCGCCTACGGTTACGGGTACGGCTATGACGCGAGCGGCGACACCGGCGTCTTCGAGCAGGTGCAGCCGGTCCAGCCCGCCCAGCACGGGCAGCAGTCCCCGTACGCCGCCCAGCAGGAGCACATCGAGCGGGTCGAGCACGCCGAGCGCCCCGAACACGGCGAGCCTGTCTACCAGTCGGCCGACCACACCGCCGAGTTCGAGGCCCCGGCCGGCGGCCACCTCGCCGACCAGGACCGGCTCAGCGACGACGTCAACCGGTTCGCCGACGAGTTCAACGGGTTCGCCGAGTTCAACGAGTTCGCCGAGTTCCCGGCCGCCGCCCGCGACACCGAGCCGGACCGGCACGACTACGCCGCCGACGGCGACGGTTTCGCCGACGGCGAGCCCGCTGCCCGCAGCCGGCGCCGCAAACCCGCGAAGCGTTCCGCACTGCTGACCGTGGCGGTTCCGTCGGTCGCGGTGATGGGTGTGGCGGCGGTGGGCGCCGCGGCAGTGGCCGGCGTCGGCATGGCCCAGGACGCCCCGAAGGCACAGGCCGACGGCCAGAACGCGGGGGGCGTCGCGACGAACGCGCCGACCACCCAGTTGGACCGGCAGCTCGCCGGAGTGAGCCGGGACGCCGACGAATTCGCCGGCCGCGCCAGCCGTACGCAGGAGCGGATCGACCTCAAGGACCGCCAGTTGGCGGCGAAGAAGGCCGCACTCCTCGCGGCGGCCCGCAAGGAGGCGCTGCGGCCGAAGTTCCTGCTGCCGGTGAAGCAGAAGGGGCTGAGCGCGTACTTCGGGCAGGCCGGCGTCAACTGGATGGCGCTGCACACCGGCATCGACTTCCCGGTGCAGGTCGGCACGCCGGTGATGGCCGCCACAGACGGCACGGTCCGCACCCAGTGGAACAGCTCGTACGGCAACATGGCCATCGTCACCGCCCCCGACGGCACCGAGACCTGGTACTGCCACCTCAGCAGCACCAAGATCCGGTCCGGCAAGGTGAAGGCGGGCGACGTCATCGCGTATTCGGGCAACACCGGCAACACCACGGGCCCGCACCTGCACTTCGAGGTACGCCCCAACGGCGGCGCCCCGATAGACCCCCTCCCCTGGCTGCTGGCCCACGGCCTCGACCCGCGCTGAGGCGGCCCGGCTCGCCGACCACCGCTGAGGCCGGTCCCGCCCGCCAACCGCCGCCGAGGCCGGCCTCGTCCGGCAACCGCCGCCAAGCGAAGCCGTATTGACCCGGAAAGTCCCCGAAGCCCCGCGGGGACCGACCGAAGCGCCCTAGGATCCGGAGGCATCGGTCACGGCTTTCCGGGGGGCACCACGTGGATCCCGCAACCATCGGCGCGCGCCTCGCCTCGGCGGCCATCAGCCCGCTGGTCAAGAAACTGTTCGTCAGCGAAGGACCGGGAGCCGGGCTGGTCGACAAGCCGATCCGTATCTCCGGCTATGTCTCCTTCAAGGGCGAGAAGCGCGCCCTCACCGAGTCCGATGTCCGCGACCTCGCGGCAAAGCTGGTCAAGCAGGCGCTGCGCAGCGGCGAACGGCCCATTCCCGCCGACGAGGAACAGGCCGTCACCGACACCCTCGCCGACACCCTGCACGCACTCGGCGATCTCACCATCACCGATCTCGACGCCGTCCGCCTCGGCTCCGAAGCCTTCGCCGCCGAGCTGCGCCGCGCGAGCGACCACCCCGAGCGTCAACTCAGCGCCGACGCGACGTACTTCTACGAGAGCCTGCTCAACAGCGCCTGTCTGCACATCCTGCACTTCTTCACGCAGCGCTCCACCTTCGTCGCGCACGCGCTGGTCGAGCAGACACGGGAAGTGGCCGGCCTGATCGCCAAGGTGGACGAGCTGATCCGCCGGACCCCGCTGCCGGGCGGCGAGGACGCGGCGTTCGAGCAGGCGGCTTACCTGCCGTACGTGGCGAAGAAGCACGGCAAGTTGACGATCTACGGGATCGACCTCAGCAATTCGCCCGCGCGGTGGCCGCTGGACGTGGCGTACTTGAGCTTGGAGGCGACGGGATCGCGGAGCTCGGTGCAAGAAGCGCTTCGGTGGTACGGGCTGGCTGACGAATCCATCCGGCGCGACGCCACCCTGCGGAACATGGCGCTTGCCTCCGACCCGTCATCGCCCCTCAAGGTGATCGACAGAGGAAGTATCACCATGGCAGGTGGTGGGGATCTCGATGCAACACCGGCCACTCTCCTCATGGTCCAGAAGGCCGAGAGCCTACTGGCTCGTGCCCTCGCCGAAGGCATGGAAGTCTCCTCCGCCGATCAGGTTCTCGCCGACCGGCACCGCGTTCTGCTCCGGGGCGAGGCCGGTTCGGGGAAGACCACGCTCGTGCAGTGGCTGGCGGTCACCACCACCGTGCGGCAGGATCTCAGCAATGAGATGAGCTACCTGTACGACCGGATACCGTTCGTCCTCCCGCTCCGCACGCTCACCCGCAACGGCCAGCAACTCCCGGCACCCAAGGACTTCCTCGCCGCCGTCCGCTGCCCGCTCGACGGCACGCAGCCGGCCGGGTGGGAGAACCGGGTGCTCGCCGCCGGGCGCGGGCTGATCCTCATCGACGGTATCGACGAGATCCCCGACGCTGAGCGGGAACGCACCCGCAGGTGGCTCCAGGATCTGATCGAGACCTACGACGGTGACAACCGCTGGCTGGTCACCTCCCGGCCGTCCGCCGTGGGGCAGGACTGGCTCGCCGAGGACGGTTTCGCCGAGCTGACCCTCTCCGCCATGGGGCCCGCCGACGTGGCCACCTTCATCAGGCGCTGGCACAAGGCGGCTCGGGCGGGTGCCGAGGACCTCGGCGAGATCGACGCGTTCGAACAGCAACTCCTCGCCGCCGTCCGCAGCAAAGCCGACCTCGGCCGGCTGGCCACCAATCCGCTGATGTGCGGGCTGATCTGCGCTCTCCACCGCGACCGCCGAGGCTATCTCCCGCACGGGCGCAAGGACCTCTACGAGGCCGCGCTCTCGATGCTGCTGAGCCGCCGGGACCGCGAACGCGACATGGTGGGCCCCGACCTCCGCGAGGAACCCCAACTCGACCTGCTCCAGCGGCTCGCCTACTGGCTGATCAAGAACGGCCGTACGGAGATGGACCGTTCACGCGCGGTGGAGATCATCGGCCGGGCCCTCCCTGCGGTACCGGAGGCCGCGGCCCTCGGCGAAGCGCCGGCCGTCTTCGAGCACTTCCTCCACCGCAGCGGGCTGCTCCGAGAACCGGGCCCCGACACCGTGGACTTCATCCACCGCAGCTTCCAGGACTTCCTCGGCGCCCGGGCGGCGGTGGACGAGGGCGACTTCGGTCTCCTCGTTGACCATGCGGCTGATGACCAGTGGGAGGACGTCATCCGCATGGCCGTCGCGGTCGCCCGACCCCGGGAACGGGTTGAGATCCTCTCCGGGTTGGTCGCCCTCGGGGACCGGACGGCCGAGAAGCGCACCCAGGCGCGTATCTACCTGCTCGCCGCCGCTTGCCTTGAGCACGCCACCGCTCTCGATCCCTCGGTGCGCGGGGCGGTGGAGGGGCGTATGGCCACCCTCATACCGCCCACGGACGAGAACGAGGCCCTCGCGCTGGCCAAGGTCGGTCCGCTGATCCTTGATCTTCTCCCCGGCCCCGAGGGTGCCGCCGACTTCTGGACCACCTACTACGTGGTCACTGCGGCTTCCCATGTCAAGTCTGACGCCGCCATATCCTTCCTGGCGCAGTTTGCCGAACACCCCTTCCAACTGATCCGTTCTGCGCTTCAGTTGGCGTGGTCGCGCTTCGACTGCACGGAATACGCCGACGGAGTCATCGCTCGACTTGACCCAAACAACCTCACCCACGTCATCAAGTCCGATGATCAACTCCATCACCTCTCTCGCATCGGCCTGCGACCCCGCCGTATGCGTATCGAGGGCGGCATCTCGCCGGAGGCGCTGCGGTCCTATGCATCCCAGAACACTTTCAGCGCCCTGTCGCTCTTGGACAACGCCACATCCGATCTGGCCTTTCTTTCCGGGCAGAGGGGTCTGACTTCCCTCACCATCACCGATTGCCCGGCGTTGGCGGATATTTCGGCGATCGACAAACTCCCCCTCCGGCACCTGCGCATCGGCGATGCCTCACCCGACCTCGACCTGAGCCCGATCGCCCGGGCCAGGGGTCTGGAAACCCTTATCTTCGGTGGTACATACGGCTTCGATTGGTCCACGGCCATGCTTCCGGCCGAGGCTCCCCTGCGCACCCTGCGCCTGGCCGGTACGGTGCGGCCGCGCCGCGGACTCCAAGGGCTCTCCGCTTTTTCCCACCTCACGGATCTCGCACTCAACCCACCGTCAAGTCCGGCTTCGGCGGACGACTGGCGGGAGATCTGCGGGCTCCCTTCGCTCAAGGGACTGAGCGTGACTGCCGCGTCCTTCGAGACCCTTCCGGCGACAGCGATCCTGACGAACGTCACCACCCTGTCCCTCAGAGCCGGGGATGGTGAACGGACCGTCCAAGCGGCTATCCACCGGCTGCCGGCATCATTCCCCGCGGTACGTGAATGCACTTTCGTTGGGGACTTCTCCGCCGAAGGAGATATCGATATCGCACCGCTGGCCACCCTGTCCGCATTGCAGGGGCTTCATTTCGAGGGGGGCGAGGACCGTATTCGGGGCGCCGACGCGTTGCCGCCCTCGGTAACCCTGATCACCTATTAGCACGCCGCCGAAGAACACACCCCGCCTAAAAAACCTCAAAGCTTCTCCACCGGCGCATACCGCAAAAGCAATTGCTTCGGCCGCTCGTCGCCGAAATCGATCGTCGCCTTCTCGTCACCCGGGCGGCCGGTCACGGAAACGACCGTGCCGAGGCCGAACTGGTCGTGGGTGACGCGGTCGCCGACCGAGAGGGAGATCACCGGGCGGTCGCCCGCCGAGCGGCGCGTGGCGAAGCCGCCGGAGGCCGAGCGGGAGCCGGCCCGGGCCGACAGCGAGGAGGAGAGGGACGCCGCCGCCTTCGACACCCCGCCCCCGGAAGACCCCGCCGAGGGCCCCGTCCGCTTCCAGTTGATCAGCGCGGCCGGGATCTCCTCCAGGAACCGTGACGGCGGGTTGTAGGAGGGCTGTCCCCAGGCGCTGCGCATCATGGAGCGGGTGAGGTAGAGCCGTTCGCGGGCCCGGGTGATGCCGACGTACGCCAGCCGGCGCTCCTCCTCCAGCTCCTTGACCTCACCCAGCGCCCGCATGTGCGGGAAGACGCCGTCCTCCAGACCGGTGAGGAACACCACGGGGAATTCGAGGCCCTTGGCGGTGTGCAGGGTCATCAGGGTGATCACGCCGCCCGATTCGGCGTCGTCGTCGGGGATCTGGTCGGAGTCGGCGACGAGCGCGACCCGTTCCAGGAACTCGGCCAGTGTGCCGGGTTCGTCCTCGCCGCGTTCCTGCTCGAACTCCAGGGCGACGGCGGCGAGTTCCTGGAGGTTCTCGACGCGGGTCTCGTCCTGCGGGTCGGTGGACGCCTGCAACTCGGCGAGGTAGCCCGTACGGTCGAGCACCGCCTCCAGGACGACGGCGGGGCCGGCGCCGGACTCCACGATCGTCCGCAGCTCGTCCATCAGGGTGTTGAAGCGCTTGACCGCGTTCGCCGAGCGGGCCGCCATGCCGTAGGCGTCGTCGACCCGGCGCAGCGCCTGCGGGAAGGAGATCCGTTCGCGCAGTGCGAGCGCGTCGATCATCGCCTCGGCCCGGTCGCCGATACCGCGCTTGGGCACGTTGAGGATACGGCGCAGCGGTACGGCGTCCTCGGGGTTGGCGAGCACCCGCAGGTACGCGAGCACGTCCCTGACCTCGCGCCGCTCGTAGAAGCGGACGCCGCCGACGACCTTGTAGGGGAGGCCGACGCGGATGAAGACCTCTTCGAAGACCCGGGACTGCGCGTTGGTGCGGTAGAAGACGGCGACGTCGCCGGGGCGGGCGTCGCCGGCGTCGGTGAGCCGGTCGATCTCGTCGGCGATGAACTGCGCCTCTTCGTGTTCCTGGTCGGCCACGTAACCGACGATGACCGGGCCGTCGCCGGACTCGGTCCACAGGTTCTTCGCCCGCCGGCTCGCGTTGCGCTCGATGACGGCGTTGGCGGCGGAGAGGATGGTCTGGGTGGAGCGGTAGTTCTGCTCCAGCAGGATGGTGCGGGCCTGCGGGTAGTCCTCCTCGAACTGGAGGATGTTGCGGATGGTCGCGCCCCGGAAGGCGTAGATCGACTGGTCCGCGTCACCGACGACGCACAGCTCGGCGGCCTCGTCGCCGATCCCGACCAGTTCGCGCACGAGTGTGTACTGGGCGTGGTTGGTGTCCTGGTACTCGTCGACCAGCACATGGCGGAAGCGCCGCCGGTAGTGCTCGGCGACGTCGGGGAAGGCCTGGAGCAGGTTGACGGTGGTCATGATGATGTCGTCGAAGTCCAGCGCGTTGGCCTCGCGCAGCCGTGCCTGGTAAAGCGCGTACGCCTCGGCGAGCTTCTTCTCGAAGGGGTTCTCGGCCCGGGCGGCGAAGGTCTCCTCGTCGATCAGCTCGTTCTTCAGGTTGGAGACCTGAGCGCTGAACGACTTCGGCGGGAACTGCTTGGGATCGAGGTCCAGATCCCGGCAGACCAGCGCCATCAGCCGTTTGGAGTCGGCGGCGTCGTAGATCGAGAAGGACGAGGTGAAGCCGAGCGACTTCGACTCGCGGCGCAGGATGCGGACGCAGGCGCTGTGGAAGGTGGACACCCACATGACGTTGGCGCGCGGGCCGACCAGCTCCTCGACGCGCTCCTTCATCTCGCCGGCCGCCTTGTTGGTGAAGGTGATGGCGAGAATGGAGCCGGGGTGGACCTGCCGGGCGCCCAGGAGGTGCGCGATGCGGTGGGTCAGCACCCGGGTCTTGCCCGAGCCGGCGCCGGCCACGATGAGCAGCGGTCCGCCGGCGTGCTCCACGGCCGCGCGCTGCTGCTCGTTGAGCCCTTCGAGCAGCTTCGCGGGGTCGGCGACGGGGCGGGCGGCACCGTCGCGGTAGTGCGCGTCACGCGGCGGTCCGTCGAACCGGTCGCCGAAGAGGTGGTGCGGTACGTCCTCCTCTTCGGGACCGCCGGGGCCGCCGGGGTAGCCGGGACCGTCGGGGTCGCCAGGACCATCGGGACCCTCAGGGCCGCCGCGCCAGCCCGGCTCGCCGGGGTCGCCAGGTCCGTCCGCCGGCTCCGGCGGTTCGTGCGCCGCGGCGTCGGACGGGCCGTTGGCGGCGGCGTCGAAACCGGCCAGGAAGTTATCGTCAAAGAGGCTGCTCATCGCTGACCGAGTCTAGTGCCGCCGGTTCGGTCGGGGTCGGCTGAGCCGGGCTGATCGGATCTGGTCGATTCCGGTCGGCACATTCAGCACGCGGATGCCGTCGGTGCCCGCGCCGAACCACCGCCGTCGCCGTAACCCCTCTGTCGCCTTCCGTGACCGTAGCGGGGGGCGGCGAGGGGTTCGGCAAAACATTACGAAAAGGTATCGGGCCTATCGGACACCGCTCTTCCCAGCAGGCCACCGCTTTGGTTACGGTGCGGCACCAGGCAGAGCGTCCGGAAGGAGTCCGCCCGCCATGGCGACGCACCGTAAGGCCCGTACCGCGATACTGAGCGCCCCCGGCCCCCGAGCGGCCGTGGGGCTCACGACGGCGGCGCTGGCCACCGTGACGCTGATGACCGAGAGCGCGAGCGCGACTCCCGCGCCCGCCAAGCCCGCGCAGCCGTCGATCGCGTCGGTCAAGGCGAAGGTGGACTCGCTGTTCCACCAGGCCGAGGTCGCCACCGAGAAGTACAACGGCACCAAGGAGAAGACGGACCGGCAGAACGTCACCGTCAACAAACTGCTGGCGCAGGCGGCCCAGAAGACGCAGGCGCTCAACGACTCCCGCCGGGTGCTCGGGCTCTACGCCGCCGCGCAGTACCGGGACGGCGGTGACACGACCACCACCCGCTACCTCCTGGCGCCCGACCCGTCGTCGCTGGTGGACCAGGTACACCTGACCGACGTGATGGCCAAGCGGCAGAAGTCGGCGGTGGACTCGTACCGCACCCAGCAGGCGGCGGCCAGCCGGCAGCGGCTCGCGGCGGCCAAGAGCCTGGATGTGCTCACCGCCCAGCAGACCCAGCTCAAGGCCGCCAAGAGCGACGTACAGGACAAACTGGGCCAGGCGCAGCACCTGCTCAACAGCCTGACCGCGCAGGAGAAGCAGCGGCTGGCGGCGCTCGCGGCCAAGCAGGAGGCCGAGGCCAAGGCGAAGGCGGCGGCGCTGGCGGCCAAGGAGAAGGCGAAGGCGAAGGCCGAACAGGAGGCGGCGGCGGCCGCCGGCAGCAAGGGCGCCGACGCGCCCACATCGCCGGTCAACTCCTCGGTCGCCGAGCAGGCCATCGCGTTCGCGCAGAAGCAGATCGGCAAGCCGTACGTGTGGGGCGCGACCGGGCCGGACTCGTTCGACTGCTCCGGACTGACGCAGGCGGCCTACAAAGCGGCCGGCATCGACCTGCCGCGGACCACCTACGACCAGGTGAACGTCGGCACGCGGGTGTCGGAGGACGACCTCCAGCCGGGCGACCTCATCTTCTTCTACAGCGACGTCAGCCATGTCGGGCTCTACATAGGCGACGGGGAGATGATCCACGCGCCGCACACCGGGACGGTCGTGAAGATCGCGCCCATCACCGAAATGCCCTTCTACGGCGCGGTACGCCCGTATTGATCCGGCGATCGGCTCCCGGCGGCTCCCGAGACCATCGGCACGACCCTCCCCCCGGCCCCGCCAAACCCCCAGAAGCCAACACAACCCGAATGATCACAAAGCGATTTCGGTCACATTGCGATCCAAACTTCCCAAGCGCCGCTGAAGTTGACTAGCGTAGCCCGCTAGGTGACCTGCTTCCTGCCGGTGCGAGTGCCGGCACACGTCACCTCCGCTCAATCCGGCTCCGGCCGGAGCCGGGGACCCACGCAGTCAATATGGGGTGAATCGGGACGGACGCCGCAGGGCGTCGGGACCGTAGGGCGACCTTTCCCGCCCGAACCCGTCAGCTAACCCGGTCGGCGGTACACGGAGGGAGCGCCTCCTTGGCGTCGCACCGCAAGCCGCGTACCCGCATACTCACCACCTCCGCCCCCCGGGCGGCAGTCGGAGTCACCGCGGTGGCGGCCCTGGCGTCCGTCACTCTGCTCAGCGAAGGCGCGAGCGCCGCTCCGGCGCCGGCCAAGCCCTCCATCAGCGAGGTCAAGAAGCAGGTCGACAGCCTCAACCAGCAGGCCGAGGTGGCCACCCAGCAGTACGACCAGGCCAAGGAGAAGACCGACACCCAGCGGGCCAAGGCCAATCAGCTGCTCGAGCAGGTCGCGCAGAAGACCGAGAAGCTCAACGAGACGCGCCGGGTGCTCGGCCAGTTCGCGAGCGAGCAGTACCGCGAGGGCGGTATGGACGCGACCACGCAGCTACTGCTTTCGGCCAATCCCGAGGCGTTCCTCGCGCAGACCCACATGATGGACCGGGCCTCCCTCACGCAGGAACAGGCGCTGAAGACGTTCCAGATCCAGCAGGAGCAGGCGGCGATCCAGCGCTCCCAGGCCAGTGCGAGCCTGAGCGAACTCACCTCCGCGCAGGCGAAGCTGGCCGCCCAGAAGAAGAACGTGTCGGCGAAGCTGGCCGCCGCCCAGAAGCTGCTCAACAGCCTCAACGCCGAGCAGCGCGCGCGGATCGCCGCGATGAACAGGCCGCCGGCGTCTTCGACCGGGTTCGCCAAGTCCAGTGCCGGCGGTAGTTCGTCGTCCGGTTCGTCCGCGTCCAGCGCGAGCTACAACTACAACGGCCCCGCCTCCGGCCGCGCCGCCGCCGCGATCCAGTTCGCCCTCGCGCAGCGCGGCAAGCCCTACGTCTCGGGCGGCACCGGCCCCGGCGCGTACGACTGCTCCGGCCTCACCCAGGCCGCGTACGCCGCCGCCGGGATCAAGATCGGCCGCACCACCTGGGACCAGGTCACCGACGGCACGTCCGTCTCCGAGGCCGACCTCCGCCCCGGCGACCTCGTCTTCTTCTACTCCGGCATCAGCCACGTCGGTATCTACCTCGGCAACGGCCAGGTCGTGCACGCCCCGCACACCGGCGCCGTCGTGGAGATCGCCCCGATGAGCTGGATGCCCTTCGCGGCGGCCCGCCGCATCGCCTAGGACGGATCGCCCGGAACGGCGGGGTTTGCCGCGTGCGCCAGCCCCGCCGGATCAGCCTTTCCGGTCGGCCTGGCCGGCTTGTTCGGCAGGGCCCGCTCATCCAGCCAGGCCCGCTCATCCAGCCAGGCCCGCTCATCCAGCCAGGCCGGCTCGTTCGGCCTGGCCCGCTCGTCGGGCTTGGCCGGCCCACCCGCCACCTCGGCCAGCCGGCTCAGCGTCGCGTCCAGCGCCGCGCGTCCGGCGGGCAGCAGCGGCAGCCGTACGTCGGGGGTAGGGACGAGGCCGCGCGCGTGGAGCACCCCCTTGATGACCGTGGGGTTCGGTTCGCCGAAGGCGGCGGCCGACAGCCGGGCCAGCCCGTGCCCGAGCGCCCGCGCCCGGACGACGTCGCCCACCCGCCACGCGGCGGCCAGCTCCACGAACCGCTCGGTCGCCAGGTGCGCCGAGGCGAGGATCGCGCCCGCGGCGCCCAGGGCGAGCAGCGGCGAGACGAAGAGGTCGTCCCCGGCGAGCACCGCGAAGCCCGGCGGCGGATCGCCGAGCAGTTCCACGGTGTCCTGGTCGATGCCGCCGACCGCCAGCTTGACGCCGATGACCATCGGCAGCCGTCCCAGCGCGCGCAGGGTGGTCACGTCGAGCGGCTGCGCGGTGCGGTAGGGGACGTGATAGACGATCAGCGGCAGCGGGCTGCGCTCGGCCAGCCGGGTGAAGTGCGCGAGGACGCCGGCTGCCGACGGCCGGGTGAAGGACGGCACCTGTACCAGCGCGGCGGCCGCGACCGGCCACCGGCGGCACGCCGCCAAGGCTGCCGCGCTGGCCCGGGTGTCGTTGCCCCCGGCGCCGATGATCAAGGTGGCGCCGCGTTCACGGCAGACCCGGGCGCATACCTCGACGACCGCGGTCCGCTCGTCGCTGTCGAGAGTGGCGGCCTCCGCGGTCGTCCCCAGGGCGACGATCCCGGTGGCGCCCGCGGCCAGCACCGCGTGCGCGAGTTCTTCGAGGGAGTCCGCCGCGATGCGTCCGTCGGCGGTGAGCGGAGTGATCAGCGGGACGTGGATCCCGTCCAGCGAAGGGTGCTCGGTCATGGGTCCGAGGGTGTCCCGGCCGGTTGGCGCGGGTCCAGTTCGGCTTTCCGATCCCCAGCGTAAGCTGCGGTGATGCTCGACGTCCGACGTCTGCGTCTCCTGCGGGAACTCTCCTCGCGCGGCACCATCGCCGCGGTCGCCGAGGCGCTCGCCTTCACCCCGTCGGCGGTCTCCCAGCAACTCAGCGCGCTCGAACGCGAGGCGGGGGTACCGCTGCTGGAGCGGACCGGGCGGCGGGTGGTCCTCACTCCTGCCGCGCGGGGTCTGGTCCGCCACGCCGAGGCCGTCCTGGAGCGGCTGGAACAGGCCGCCGCCGAACTGGCGGGCGCCCGCGACGGCCTGGCAGGCCCGCTGCGTATCGGGACCTTTCCCTCCGCCGCCCGGGTGATGGTCCCCGCCGCGCTGACCGCGCTCGCGGCGCGGCACCCGGGCCTGGAACCGATGGTCTCGGAGATCGACCCGGCCCGGGTCGGCGGGGCCCTGCGCGCGGGTGACCTGGATGTCGCGCTGATCCACGCGTACGACTTCGTGCCGCTGCCGGCCGAACCGGGGCTGGCCACCGAGCCGCTCTGCACGGAGTCCATGTATCTGGCGTCGATGGAGCGGGCGGGCGGGGTGCCGGGCGGCTCGGGTGGCTCGTCGGGCGGGGCTGGCGGGGTCGGCGGGACTGGCGGGGCTGGCGGCCCCGTGGACGGTACGGCGCACTCGGCCAGGGATGCGGTCATCGGCCTGTTCCGGGACGCGCCCTGGATCACCGCGAGTCCGGGGACGCTGTGCCGCACGATGACCGTCCGGGCCTGCCAGGCCGCCGGGTTCACCCCTCGGATACGCCATCAGGTGGACGACTTCGCCGCCGTACTGGCCCTCGTCGCGGCCGGGCAGGGCGTCGCCGTCGTGCCGCGGCTCGCTGTGGTGGACGCCGTGCCCGCCGTCACCTTGACCCGGTTGCCGATACGGCGGCGGACCATGATCGCCTTCCGGGCCGGCGCCGGCCGGCACCCCGCGGTCACCGCGACAGCCACCGCCTTCCGCGACGCGGTGCCGCCGGATCTGCTCGGCGGACCCTGAGCGAGTCGCGCAGCGCCACGCCATGCCACCGCCGAGCGCGTGGTTCCGCCAGGAACCGGCGCCCGGCTTTGCGCCATAGCAGCGCCCGGCGCGGCAGAGCGGCGCACCGGGGCATCGGTCATGGCGCGCAAGGATGTGGGCGGGTCACCCGTCGAACAGCGGTCATCTCTGACCGGACCTGGGCGAAAGGGGGCAGTGCCGGTCACAGGGGTCACACGGACCCCCGGACTGGTCTAGCTTCGCCTGGCAGGTGGCCGACCCACAGCCGTCGTGAAAGCGACGGCAGGCCTCCTGCCGCAGGCCCGGCGGCGGCCCGACCCCCGTGCGGGGCGCCGCCGGCGCCATCGGCCGGTCCGTTCGGACCAGCCGGACCCCTTGGACGACTTGCCCGGAAGGAGTGACGGCCGCCATGGCCTCACACAGTCGCGACCCGCACTTACGCAAGACCCGGTTCGCCGTGTCGCGGATGGCCCTCGCCCTGGCCCTCGCCTCGGCCGCCTCGGTCACCCTCCTGGGCGAGACCGGCCAGGCGGAGCCCCAGCCGACCCTGCGCCAGGTGAAGGCGAAGGTCGACACGCTGTACCGGCAGGCCGAGCAGGCGACCGAGGACTACAACGGCGCGAAGACGCAGGCAGCCGCCGCCCGCACCGCGGTGGCCACCCTCCAAGGCGAGCTGGCCCGCAAGACGGCGATGCTCAACACCACGCGGGACGCGCTCGGTTCAATGGCCGCGGCGCAATACCGCGGCGGGGGCATCGACCCCGCCGTGCAGCTCACGCTCAGCTCCTCGCCCGAGACCTATCTCGAACGGGCCTCGCTGCTCGACCGGCTGGGCTCGCACCAGAGCGCCGCCCTGGCCCAACTCACCGCCGAACAGCGGGACATCGCCCATACTCGGGCCCAGGCCGGCGGCAAGCTCGCCACCCTGCGCGAGGCACAGGACCGGCTCGCGGACCGCAAGCGCGCCGTCCAGACCAAGCTGGACCAGGCGCGGGCCCTGCTGACCCGCCTCACCGCCGCCCAGCGGGCCGCGATCAACGCCGACGCCGGTACGTCCCCGACCGCCGCCCAGTCCTCGGCGGCCACCGCGTCCCGGTCCCTCAGCCGCCCGCCGCTGAACGCGCCCCCGGCCTCCTCCGCGCGCGCCGCCGAGGCCATCGCCTTCGCCTACCGCGCCCTCGGCCTCCCCTACGTCTGGGGCGCCACCGGCCCCAACGCGTACGACTGCTCCGGCCTCACCCAGGCCGCCTACCGCGCCGCCGGCGTCTCCCTCCCCCGCACCACCTACTCCCAGATCAACGCCGGCACCCGCGTCACCGAGTCCCAGCTCCGCCCCGGCGACCTCGTCTTCTTCTACTCCGGTATCTCCCACGTCGGCCTCTACATCGGCAACGGCGAGATGATCCACGCCCCCCACCCCGGCTCCCCCGTCCGCATCGCCCCCATCACCCAAATGCCCTTCGCCGGAGCAACCCGCCCCGCTTGACCCCTGCCTGCCTGAGGCGGCGCCCTGAATAAAGGGCTCGGGCGGGTGGCGGCCCGGTAGTGGCCCGTCCGGGCCGGAGATGCCGGGGTCGGCCATTCGGCGTACCGTCGCAATAGGCATAAGTGCGTGGATTTCGCAGTCGGCCCAGGAGGCCGCTGGTCGGCGCGCGGCCGGGGAGCACCCATGTCAGCAGAGAGCAGCGAAGCAAGCAATATCGCCGTACAGGCCGCTTTCGGCGAGGCCGTCGCCAGCGGTGATCTCGACGCCTTCGAGGAGATCGTCGCGGCCGACGCGGTCGACCACGACCCCGGGCCAGGGCAGGGGCCGGGCCCCGAGGGGTACAAGGAGCTTTTCGGCGAACTGCGGTCCGCCTTTCCCGATCTGCATGTCGAGGTCGAGCATCTCGTGGCCACCGAAGACGAGTTGGCCTTTGCCTACACCATCACCGGCACCAACCTCGGCTCGCTGCTCGGGCATCCGCCGACCGGCCGGACGGTGAGTTACCGAGGGATGCAGATCAGCCGGTTCGCCGACGGAAAGCTGGTCGAGCGGTGGGGAAGC
Source organism: Streptomyces sp. NBC_01190 (assembly GCF_045039895.1). Taxonomy (NCBI): domain Bacteria; kingdom Bacillati; phylum Actinomycetota; class Actinomycetes; order Kitasatosporales; family Streptomycetaceae; genus Streptomyces; species Streptomyces sp. NBC_01190. The sequence goes on along the minus strand of NZ_CP108580.1, from coordinate 5,147,062 downwards.
AGCGACGAACTCGGGATGCTGCAACAGCTCGGCCTGGCCGGGGGCTGAGGGTCGCGCGGAGCACGCACCGATGCGGATACGCGGTCTCCCCGTATCCGCCGACAGACAGATACGCGGAGAGGAACGGTCGCGATGCCATCTGAAGGACTGCCCACCCCGGAGACCGGGATCGTGGTCACCCACTTTCTGACCGTCGGCGACGTACCCCGGGCCCGCGCGTTCTACGCCGATGTGCTCGGCGGCACCGTGGTGCTGGCGGAGAATCCGTGCATCGTCCAGCTCGCCAATAGCTGGCTCATCATGAACCCGGGCGGCGGGCCCACCCCCGACAAACCCGAGGTGACCCTGCGGACGCCGGAAGAACCGAATACGGTGTCGAGTTTCCTCAATCTCCGGGTCGCGGACATCGAGCAGTGCTATCGGGAATGGAGCGCCAAGGGAGCGGAATTCCTCACCCCGCCCATCGACCGCAAAGCCGAGATCCGCTGCTACATGCGCGACCCCGACGGCTACCTCATCGAGGTCGGCCAGGCGACCGGCCTCCTCCACGGCGTCTACGCCGACCCGAGCCCGCCGGACTGATGAGCGTGCTCTGCCCGAGCGCCACTGGACGAGGGCCGGGAGATCCCCTACTTCCTAGCCCCTACCTCCTGGAACACGTTCTTCGCGTCACGCCGGGGATCGCGGGGTTTGGGGCGGCGGGAGCTTAGTATCCGAATATCGACCTTCGTGCCGGTCTCAGGTCACGGTTCGGATCGGGGACGGCCGAATGCGGGGCATCCGGTACGGAGGCGGCGTAGTGTCGGCTGTCGTTCGGAACCGGCGTGAGCAGACCGGCGGGAGGTCGGGGATGCAAGCTCTGACGGCCAGTTGGGGAGCGTGGGTGGCGGCGTACGAGCAGCACTGCAAGGCGCTGCCGGGGCCCGCGCACACCGAGTGCCCGAATTGCGGGGCGGACGAGTTGCGGCTGATGTTCACCGGGCGGGCCGCCGATCGGGTGGGATACGCGGCCTTCTGGTGCGATGGCTGTCTGGTGGGCATCCACCTCGGGCACTGTTCGGTGCCGGCGGACGCGCCGATGGAGTCGCTGGACACGCCGGTCGAGCAGCGCGCGGTACGGGTCCCGAGCTACACGATGCTCTGGCCGGACGAGTGCGAGCGGTCCCACCGCGCCCGGTAATCCCGGAGCCGTTCTGCCCGGAGCTTCCGCTGTCCGGAGGCCCGCTGCCCGGCGCCCCCGCTGTCCGGAGCTCCGGGCGCAATCCTGGGCTCAAAGACTCCGGATCCGGCCCCGCCCCGGTCCCCTCAGACCAGCCGTCGGGCGGTCGCCCACCGCGTCAGTTCGTGCCGGTTCGACAGTTGCAGCTTCCGCAGCACCGCCGAGACATGCGACTCCACCGTCTTGACCGAGATGAAAAGCTGCTTGGCGATCTCCTTGTACGCGTACCCCCGCGCGATCAGCCGCAGCACCTCCCGCTCCCGCTGGGTGAGCCGGTCCAGGTCCTCGTCGACCGGCGGGGCGTCGGTGGAGGCGAAGGCGTCGAGCACGAAACCGGCCAGCCGCGGTGAGAAGACCGCGTCGCCGTCCCGGACCCGGAAGATCGAGTCGATCAGGTCGGGGCCGGTGATGGTCTTGGTGACGTAACCCCGGGCACCGCCGCGGATCACGCCGATCACATCGTCGGCCGCGTCGGAGACGGACAGCGCCAGGAAGCGGACCGGCCGCTCCGGGTCGGCCATCAGCGCGGCCGACCGGCGCAGTACCTCCACCCCGCCGCCGCCGGGCAGGTGCACGTCGAGCAGGACCACCTCGGGCCGGGTCGCGGCGACCACCGCCACCGCCTGGTCGACGTCGGCCGCCTCACCGACCACCTCGACACCGGTCTCCGCGGTGGTGCCGATCTCCGCCTGCACTCCGGTGCGGAACATCCGGTGGTCGTCCACGAGCACCACCCGCACCTGGCGCGCTTCGGCGCCGGCCGCGCCGCCAGGACCGCCAAAGCCGCCGCCCCCGCCGCCCGCCCCACCCGTACTGCCCGCGCCGCTGGCCCCACTCGTCCCGCCGTCGGAAACGCTCATGCCGCCGCCACCCTCTCCATCTCCAGCTCCACTTCCGTACCCCCACCCGGCGCCGGACGCAGCCGCGCCTGCCCGCCGTTGCGCTGCATCCGTCCGATGATCGACTCGCGGACACCCATCCGGTCATCCGGTACCTGGTCGAGGTCGAAGCCGGGACCGTGGTCGCGGACCGAGACGAAGACCTTGGCCCCCTCCACCTCCGCGTAGACCTGAACGGCGACACCGCCACCGTACTTGGCCCCGTTCACCATCGCCTCCCTCGCGGCTTGCATCTGGGCCACCAGCCGGTCGTCCAGCGGGCAGTCGCCGACGCACACCACCTCGACCGGCACCCCGTGCGCGTCCTCGACCTCCGCCGCGGCGGCCCGTACCGCGTCGGCGAGCGTGGTCGGCTCGTCGTCGCGGCCGGTGCCCTCCGGGCGGTAGAGCCAGGCCCGCAGTTCGCGTTCCTGGGCGCGGGCCAGCCGGGCCACCTCGCGGGGGTCCTCGGCGTTCCGCTGGATCAGGGTCAGGGTGTGCAGCACGGAGTCGTGGACGTGGGCGGCGACTTCGGCCCGCTCCTGGGCGCGGATCCGCATCAGCCGCTCGGCGGACAGATCCTGCGTCAGCCGGACGAGATACGGTCCGGCGATCAGCGCGACACCGACGAGGACCGCCAGCGCGGCCTGGAGGATGCCGCCGAGGTGGCTGCCGGAGCCGCGCACCACGATGAAGCCGGTGACACCGGCCACCACGAGCACGATCCCGGCGGCGGCCCGGGCCAGCGGCCAGAACCGCTTGCCGTGGCTCATCTCCACCCAACGGGCCCGGCGGGCGTTGTCGGCCTGCCGCCACACCAGGGCCACGCCCAGCGCGATCACCAGCAGCGGCCACACCGCGCGGTTGGCGGCGCCGAGGTTGAGGTTGTCGACGAGGATGCCGGTGCCGATCGCGAGCGCGATGAGCGCGATGATCTGACCCTTGTCCGGGCGCTTGCCGGCCAGCCAGGCCCGGGCGTTGCGCGGCTCCTTCGCCTCGGCGACGCCGCCGACCCCGAGCGGTACGAAGAACCAGAAGACGGCGTAGAGCAGCAGCCCGATGCCGTTGAAGATCGACAGCACCAGGAAGAACACCCGCACCCACAGCACCGGCAGGCCCATGTGCCCAGCGAGTCCGCGGGCGACCCCGCCCACCATCCGCCCCTCGGAGCTGCGGTAGAGCTTGCGGGCGCCGGCCTCCGCGGGGTCGGGCGGGGAGAGGAAGGACGCCCCGGTCGGCCCCGGGTTGACCGGGGGCGCGCCCGTACGCGCCGCCGTGGGCGGACTGCTCGCTGCCATGCCCCGATCGTCACACAGTGGCCGCGCGGAGGGAATCAGGGTTGTCCCCAGCCATCCCCCACCCCGGGCAGCGGCCAGGACCCGGGCCGCCCCCAGGGGACGGATCAGGGACGTACCAGGGTCGGGGAGGGTGCCGGGCGGTCCGCCGACCGGTCACCATGGTCGTATGACGGACCAGCCCGCGACCGGCGCCGCACCCGGGGACACCCACGCCCCCGGGACCGACGCCGACGGCAGCCCCAGCACGGACCGGCCCAAGCTCGCCCGGGGCCACGGCAGCCGCAAGGTGCTGGCCGGCGTCTGCGACGGCGCGGGCCGCTACTTCGAGGTCGATCCGGTGATCTTCCGGATCGTGCTGGTCGTGCTCTCCCTCACCGGCGGCATCGGTCTGATCATCTACGGCATGGGCTGGCTGGTCATCCCGCAGGAGGGCGAGTCGGAGAGCGAGGCGCACCGGCTGCTCTCCGGCCGGATCGAGGGCGCGCCGCTGACCGCCGTACTGATGGCGCTGGTCGGCTGCGGCCTGTACGCCTCGACCATCGGCAACGGCACCAACCAGGCGTTCTCGGTGCTGCTGCTGGCCGGCACGATCGGCGCCGTCTACTGGTCGCAGCAGCGCAAAAAGCTGCCGGAAGCGGTCTCCCCCGAGGTCGCCAGCGTGGTGGCGGACGCGCCGCCGGCCGTTCAGGCGCCGCCGGAGCCGGGCGGTTCGGCGTCCTGGTGGCGGGAGCCGCTGACCAAGGAGCCGCCGTATCTGTGGGGGCCGGACGACGGACCCTACGGCGAGCAGGACCGGGCGGCCTGGCGGCAGCGGAAGAGGGAAGTCCGCCGCCAGGAGCACGACTCCTGGCCCTTCGGCCTCGGGGTCTTCCTGTGCGCGGTGACGGCGGCGGCGGTCGGGGTCGGCGTCTCCTGGCCCCGTGAGCCGGTCGGCACCAGCGTGGAGATCGGCCTGTCGGCGACCCTCGGCGTCCTCGGCGCCGCCTTCGTGATCGCCTCCTTCGCCGGCCGGGCCCGCGGCGGCACCGTCTTCTTCTCGCTGCTGACCATCGCCGGACTGATCGTGGCGGCGGCGCTGCCGAAGACCGGCCACGGCGTGGGCGGCGCCACCTGGCGCCCCGCGACCACGGCGGCGCTGCTGCCGGTGTACGAACGCGGCACCGGTACCGGCACCCTCGACCTGACCGGGCTCGCGCTCGGCGGCCGTACGGTCTCGACGCAGCTGCGGCTCGGCGCGGGCCAGGCCGTGGTCAAGCTGCCGACGGACGCCGTCATCCGGCTCGACTACGATCTGGGCCTCGGCCAGGCCGAACTGCCCGGGCCCCAGGGAGAGGACGGGGACGGCATGCACCACCTCCAGCACAACCAGCACACCTCGCTGACGTACCAGCCGGTGACCGGCGCCGAGCCGGCCGGCACCATCGACCTCGAAGTGAACATCGGGGTCGGCCGGCTGAAGGTCATCCGATGAAGCGGCACCGTTTCGAGCCGGCCGCCCTGGTGATGGGCCTGGTGCTGCTCAGCATCATGGCGGCCTTCATCCTGGACCTCTGCGGCGTGCTCGACCTGTCGGAGCCCGCCCGGTCGATCCCGCTGGCCGGCGCCGGCCTGGTCCTCGCCGCCGCGACCGCGATCGTCACCCAGGGCGTCAGGGGCGTACGGAGCCGGGTGCGCCGGCCGCGTCCATGACCGTCGCGCCCACCGGCTCCGCCGTCCGCTCCGCGCCGCGCCGCTGCTTGATCAGCGCGTCGAGCGAGAGGTAGGGCGTGCCGGCCAGCACCAGCGGCAGCCAGCCCATCAGGTACATCAGGTCGTTGCCGTAGTAGTAGGGCGTGGTGGACCAGCTCACCGTCAGCCACAGGCTGAGCGAGATGAGCGCGCCGCCCAGCGCGGCCACCCGGCCGAGCAGCCCGAACAGGGTGCCGAGACCGACCGCCAGCTCGCCGAGCGCGATGGCGTAGCCGAAGCCGTGCGGCGCCTTGAGCGCCAGGTCGATCATGGCCGGTATCGCGGCACCGCCCTTGGCGCCGTGCAGGATCTGGAGCAGCGACCCGTTGGCCGAGTCGGTGAAGAAGGTGTCGCTGGTCAGTTTGTCGAGCCCGGCGTAGATGAAGGTCACGCCGAGGAAAATCCGCAACGGCAGCAGTGCGTAGCGACGAGCGGTCTCCCGCCACACCTCAAGCATCGTCTTCCGCCTCTCCGGCCGTCCGCGCCCCCCGGTGAGGGCGATGGTCCGGAACGGACACGTTCACCGGGACATACGTACACCCCCGGGCTGTGGTTCAGCGCGAAGGGCGGTATTTTCGGGCGGTTCCGGCATCGGGCCCGGCGCGGCGGGGCGCCACCGGGTCCAGGGAGCCCAGCGGGACCAGGCAGCCCAGGGATGCCGGTAAGCCCCGGGAGCCCGTCGAGCCCCGACCGGCGGGGGCTACTCCCACTCGATGGTGCCCGGGGGCTTGCTGGTGATGTCCAGCGTGACCCGGTTGACGTCCTTGACCTCGTTGGTGATGCGGGTGGAGATCCGGGCCAGCACGTCGTAAGGCAGCCGGGACCAGTCGGCGGTCATCGCGTCCTCGGAGGAGACCGGCCGCAGCACGATCGGGTGACCGTAGGTGCGGCCGTCGCCCTGGACACCGACCGAGCGGACGTCGGCGAGCAGCACCACGGGGCACTGCCAGATCTCCCGGTCGAGGCCGGCGGCGGTCAGCTCCTCGCGGGCGATGGCGTCGGCCTCCCGCAGCAGGTCGAGCCGCTCACGGGTGACCTCGCCGACGATCCGGATGCCGAGGCCGGGGCCGGGGAACGGCTGCCGCTGCACGATCTCGGCCGGCAGGCCGAGCTCCTGCCCGACCATCCGCACCTCGTCCTTGAAGAGCTTGCGCAGCGGCTCCACCAACCGGAATCGGAGGTCGTCCGGGAGGCCGCCGACGTTGTGGTGGGACTTGATGTTGGCGGCGCCGGTGCCGCCACCGGACTCGACGACGTCCGGGTAGAGGGTGCCCTGCACCAGGAACTCCACCGGGTGGTCGCCCGGCGCCTCGGCGACGATCTCGGCCTGCGCCTGCTCGAAGACCCGGATGAACTCCCGGCCGATGATCTTCCGCTTCTGCTCCGGGTCGCTGACGCCGGCCAGCGCGGCGAGGAACCGCTCGCTCGCGTCGACCACCTTGAGCTGGACGCCGGTGGCGGCCACGAAGTCCTTCTCGACCTGCTCGGTCTCGCCCTGGCGCATCAGACCGTGGTCGACGTAGACACAGGTGAGCTGGGAGCCGATGGCCTTCTGCACCAGGGCCGCGGCGACCGCCGAGTCCACGCCGCCGGACAGGCCGCAGATGGCCCGACTGCTGCCGACCTGGGCGCGGATCAGCGCGATCTGCTCGTCCACCACGTTGGTGGTGGTCCACTCCGGCTTGATGCCGGCGCCACGGTAGAGGAAGTGCTCGAGGATCTGCTGGCCGTGGGTGGTGTGCAGGACCTCGGGGTGGTACTGCACACCGTAGAGCCGCCGGGCGTCGTCCTCGAAGGCGGCGACCGGGACGACCTCGGTGGCGGCGGTGACGGTGAAGCCCTCGGGGGCGGCCGAGCAGGCGTCGCCGTGCGACATCCACACCGACTGCTCGGCGGGGGTGCCCTCGAAGAGGGTAGAGCCGGGCTTGGCGACCGCCAGAGCGGTACGGCCGTACTCCCGCGCGCCGGTGTTGTCGACGGTGCCGCCGAGCGTGGTGGCCATGAGCTGGAAGCCGTAGCACATGCCGAAGACCGGGACGCCGGCCTCGAACAGCGCCCGGTCGAGCGTCGGGGCGCCCTCCTCGTAGACCGACGAGGGACCGCCGGAGAGGATGATCGCGCGCGGCCGCCTGGCGAGCATCTCCGCCACCGGCATGGTCGACGGCACGATCTCGCTGTAGACCCGGGCCTCGCGGACCCGGCGGGCGATGAGCTGGGCGTACTGCGCCCCGAAGTCGACGACCAGGACGGTGTCCGGGGTGCGGTCGGGGGCGGCTGGGGTCGCTGATGCCACGGGCGGCCTTCCGGCGGTTGCTGCGGGGTATTGCTACGGGATCTACGCCGAGTCTACCGGGCACGGCGGGCCCCGACGGCGGACGCCTGGGTGGCGTGGGGGCTTGCGTACGGCCCCGGGAGGTGGTCCATACTGACGCCATGCAGACGCGCTTCTACTTTAGCTATGGCACCGGCCGGTCCGGCTGCCACGGTCGCGTCGCGTGAATTGTTGACAAGCGACTTACCAGGCGCCCCCGGCCCATCGGCCCGGGGGCGCCTGTCGCGTCTGCCCCAGGCCGTGGACCGTGGCCCAACGATCCGAGGAGCAGATGTGAGCGAGACCGCAGCAGGATCCGCCATCCCGACCCCCGGCCCGGCCGGCGTTCCCGACGGGGAGCCCGAGGCAGCCGGGACCGCAGGGGCCGCCGGGGCCGTCAGGGACACCGAGCCCGCAGGGACGGCCGGGAGCGCCGGGGGCGCCGGGGGCGCCGAGGAGACGGACCGGTTAATCGCCGAGAAGCGGCGTCACATCGACGATCTCGACGCCCGGATCATCGCCCTCATCGAGGAGCGGGTGGCGCTGTCCGGTGAGATCCAGGCCGCCAGGATCGACGCCGGGGGCCGGCGGCTGCATCTGAACCGGGAGATGGAGGTGCTGCGGACCTACGGCAACGCGATGGGCCGGTGCGGCACCTCGCTCGCCATGACGCTGCTCGAACTGTCCCGCGGCCGGGCGTGAGCGGCAGCCGGGCCGAGCTGAGGCGGGGCCCGAGCGGCAGCGTGCCGGCGGCGGCAGCCGGGCCGACACGGCCAAAGGCGAACCCTTTCAGGGGGATCACCCGATCGGCACGTGACCGCCCAGCGGGCGCTTCGTTGGAGGAAGTGTCCGTGTCAGCCAGGGGCGGTCACCCAACACCACGCGTGGAACAGGACACCGCCCAGACGCAGCTGGGCGGGGTGCGGCCGGTGCGATGAGGCGGGTGCAGTCGTGCACCCGCCGTGGGACCTCGCACGGGCATCAGTGACCGGACGGCAGGGGACAGCCGCCCGGTCACGGCTCAAAGAGGCGGTCGGTGCCAGGGACGCCGGGGACCGACCGCTCTGCGGAGCCCGCGCCCGCGGGCGGCGGCACCACCGGTATCGGAAGCAGCGGCAGCCGCAGCGCCCCGAAGGCCGCGTCCGGCACCGCGGGGGCCGTCGGGCGTACCGCGGCGATCATCCGGTAGGCCGCGCCCTGGGCCGGCCGCGGATCCGCGTCCCCCTTGTTGGGCCACAGCGCCATCGCCCGCTCGGCCTGCGCGGTGATGGTCAGCGACGGGTTGACGCCAAGGTTCGCCGACACCGCGGAACCGTCCACCACCGAGATGCCCGGGTGCCCGTAGAGCCGGTGATAGGGGTCGATCACGCCATGCTCGGCGTCCTCCCCGATGGGGCAGCCGCCGAGGAAGTGAGCGGTCAGGGGCCGTTCGGTGGCCTCGCCCACATTGCTGCCCGCGAAGCCGTTGATCTCGGCGGCGAGCAGCCGGGCCGCCGCCGCGCCCTCCGGGATGTGCGTCGGATTGGGCGCGCCGTGCCCTTGGCGTGCGGTGAGCAGGCCCTTGCCGACGCCCTTGGCCTTCCGGAAGGTGGTCAGCGAGTTGTCGCTGGTCTGCATGACGAGGCCGATGATGGTCCGCTCCGACCAGTGGTAGGTGGACAGCGAGCGCAGCGTCAGCAGCGGGTGGCGGAGGTCATAGCCGAGGAACTCCAGCCAGCGCGGCAGCTTTCCCCGGTACGGGGCGGCCAGGGTGGACAGGCCGCCCATCGCGTTGGAGCCGCGGCCGTAGCGGACCGGTTCGATATGGGTGTGGTCGTTGGGGTGTACGGACGAGGTGATCGCCACCCCCCGGGTGAAGTCCAGCGGGCGGTCCGGGTGGCGCCTGCGGTAGCGGCGCGGCGAGGTCTGCGCGCCCACCAGGGACTCGGAGTTGGTCCGGGTCAGCTCGCCGAGCCGCGGTGAGATGCCGGGCAGCCGGCCCGTGTCGCGCATGGCGTGCAGCAGTGTCTGGGTGCCGTAGGTGCCGGCCGCGACCACCACCCGGCCGGCCCGCAGCACCTGCCGGGCGCCCTTCTTGCGCCGGTCGGTGGGGACCGCGGTGATCCGGTAGCCGCCGCCCCGGTCCTCGGTGAGGTCCACCACGGTGGTCATCGGGTGGATGACGGCGCCGGCCCGTTCGGCGAGATACAGATAGTTCTCGTTGAGGGTGTTCTTGGCGCCGTGGCGGCAGCCGGTCATGCACTCGCCGCACTCGACGCACGCCCTGCGGGCCGGGCCGGCGCCGCCGAAGTACGGGTCGGCGACCTCCTCGCCGGGCGCCGCCCGCACCGCGCCGGCGGCGTCCTGGCCGTCGCCGAAGAAGACGCCGACCGGTGCCAGGTGGAAGGTGTCGCCCACCCCCATCTCCTCGGCTGCGGCCCTGAGATGGACGTCGGAGGGGGTCAGCGTCGGGTTGAGCCGCACCCCGAGCATGCGCCGCGCCTGGTCGTAGTAGGGCGCCAACTCCTGCTGCCAGTCGGTGATGTGGCCCCACTGGCGGTCCTCGAAGAAGGCGGCGGGCGGTACGTAGAGGGTGTTGGCGTAGTTCAGCGAGCCGCCGCCGACGCCCGCGCCGGCCAGCACCAGGACGTTGCCGAGGACGTGGATGCGCTGGATGCCGTAGAGGCCGAGGGCCGGCGCCCAGAGGTAATTGCGGGCGTCCCAGGAGTTCTTGGGGAGTTCGTCGCGGGCGAAGCGGCGTCCTGCCTCCAGGACGCCGACCCGGTAGCCCTTCTCGGTCAGCCGCAGCGCGGCGACGGCGCCGCCGAAGCCGGAGCCGATGACGAGCACGTCGTAGTCGTGGCCGGGTTCGGACACGGCTTCGGCTTTGGCGTCGGCTTTGCCTTCGGTTTTGACTTCGGCTTCGGCTATGACGTCGGCTTTGGTGGCGCCGTCGCGGTCTTCCTTCGCCATCACGTCCTCCGGGGTCCGTTCGCCGGGGGCCGGCGGGGCGCCGACCGGGTCGGGTGGGGTCGCGGGACCCGCGGCGGCTCAGCGCATCCGCAGGGTCTTCATCAGCCGCAGCGAGCGGCTCAGCAGCGCCGCGTAGGCCTCGTCGTCCATGCCGCGGGTGGGCGCCATCGGCAGCAGTCGCTGGGTGGCGACGGTCTGCGCCTCGGTGTATTTGAGGATGCCCTCCGAGCCGTGCCTGCGGCCGAGGCCCGAGTCCTTCATGCCGCCCATCGGCGCGCGGACGCTGCCGTACGCCGCCCCGTACGCCTCGTTGACGTTGACCGTGCCGGCCCGCAGCCGCTGTGCGACGCGGAAGCCGCGGCGGACGTCCTTGGTCCACACGCTCGCGTTGAGGCCGTACGGGCTCGCGTTGGCGCGCTCGATCGCCTCCTCCTCGTCCCGGAAGCGGTAGAGCGAGACCACCGGGCCGAAGGTCTCCTCGGTGCAGACCGCCATCGGAGGCTCGACGCCGTCGAGGACGGTCGGCTCGTAGACGTACGGACCGATGTCGGGGCGGGGACGGCCGCCGGTGAGTACCCTGGCGCCCTTCTCCCTGGCCTCGTCGACATGGGCGCTGACGATCGCCAACTGCCGCTCCCCGACGAGCGATCCCATCCCGGCGCCGTACGCGAGGGCGGTGCCGAGCCGGATCGCGGCGGTTTGGGCGACGAACTTCTCGGTGAAGGCGTCGGCGACCGACTCGGCGACGAACAACCGCTCGACGGAGATGCAGAGTTGGCCGGCCGAGGCGAAGCAGGCGCGCACCGCGCCCGCCGCGGCCTTGTCGAGGTCGGCGTCGTGGAGCACCAACAGCGGGTTCTTGCCGCCGAGTTCGAGGGAGGCGCCGATCAGCCGTTCCGCGGCCCGGCGGGCGACCTCGCGGCCGGTGCGGGTGGAGCCGGTGAAGGACACGTAGTCGGCGTGCTCGACCAGCGCCGGGCCGATCACCGGGCCGTCGCCGATCACGATCTGCCAGACGTCCTCGGGCAGTCCGGCCTCGATCAGCCGCTCGCGGGCCCACAGGGCGGTGAGCGCGGTCTCGGTGTCCGGCTTCATCACGACGGCGTTGCCGGCCATGAAGGCGGGCAGCGCGTCGCCGACGGAGAGCTCCAGCGGGTAGTTCCAGGGCGCGATCTGGCCGACCACACCGCGTGGCTGGCGCAGTTCGACGGCTTTGGTGAGGAGCGGGATCGCCCCGGAGTGGTGCTTCGGCCGCAGGTAGGCGGGGCCCTTGAGGCCGTAGTGCCTGGCCTCCGTGGCGACGATCTGCACTTCCTCGTGGGCGTGGAGGCGGGCTTTGCCGGTTTCGAGCTGGATCAGGTCGAGGATTTCGCGCTGGCCGCTGAGCAGGAGGTCGTGGAAGCGCAGCAGGATCGCGGCGCGGCGGCGCGGTGGGGTGGCGGCCCAGAGCGGCTGGGCCGCGCGGGCCCGATCGAACGCCTCGGCGACTTCGTCCGGCGTGCTCGCCGGGAGGTCGGCCAGCTTCTCGCCGGTGAGGGGGGTGTGGTTGGCGGTGACGCCGCTCCCTTTGACCCGCCGGGTGAGCTGGGCCAGCAGCGCTGGGGTGAGGACGTGCTGCGGCCCGCGCGGGGTGGTGGGCGCGGTGGGGTTGCCTTCGGCGGTGGGGCTGCCTCCGGCGGTGGGCGGCGCGGCGGGACTGCCTCCGGCGGCGGGCGGCGCGGCGGGGTCCGGCGAATCCGTCATGCCGGTGAGGTTACGACTACGGCGGGCTTACGGCTACCCGTCAGTAGGGTGTTTTCTCGGGCAGAGCGATGGGGTGCCGTCGCGAGCGGTTTCTCGCACCCCCGCCCGCAAACGCACCCCGAGCAGTGGTTGCCCTCGCGCAGTTCCTCCCCCAGAGCTTCGCCTGGGGGTACCCCGAGCTTCCCAAAAAACTCAATCCGCACCCCGCGGCTCCACCGGGCCCCGACAGGGGCGCGGGGAACTGCGCGAGCAACCCGCCACCGGGCGGCACCCGGAAAAACACCGAACCACCCACCCCCTGCCCTAAGGGCGCCCCGAGCAGTGCTTGCCCTCGCGCAGTTCCTCGCGCCCCCAAAGACCAGATCCGCACCCCGCGGCTCCACCGAGGCCCGACAGGGGCGCGGGGAACTGCGCGGGGAACCCCCACCGGGGGGCAGCCGGAAAAAGGCCGAACCACTCACCCCCTGGCGCGTGGGCACCCCAGCGTGGGGGTCAGGGGACGTGGAAGGTGGTGGCCGCGGTGTTGAGGGCCTGGCGGGTGGTCTCCACCCGCGCCACCGGGCCGGAAACCCATATGTCGTACATCCGCCCCTCCTCCGTCCAGCAGAGATCAAAGGTGCGGCGCGGGCCGGCGCCGTCGGCGAAGCCGTCGTAGGTGAACTCCCACAGCGCGGCGTCCTGCCCATGCTGGGTCGTCCGGGTGATCACCCCGTCCCGGTATCCGGGGTAGACCGGCGACGTCGGAGCGGCGAGGTCCTGGTCGCGCATCACCGCGTAGGGCCCGCGCGGATCAGGGGCCTGCTCACGCTCACCGAAGCGGAAGACGTCGCCGGGCGACCAGTAGTACGTCCGTGGGCCCTGCGGGTCGCGGCGGGAGCCCCGGAGAAGGGCCACGGAGAAGCCCTTCTCATCGCTGATCCGCTCGAACCCGGCCGGGAGGGACGGCACGGCGGACGGTGCGGGAGAGGGTGTGGTCCCGGGGGTGAGCGGGGTTCGCGAGGTCGCGGGGGCGGTGACCGCCGTACGGGGGCGCCCGGCGTCCGAGCGGTCCTCGCTCCGGGCCCGGGTGACCAGCAGGGCCGCCGTGGCGCCCGCCACCACCGCGATCGCGGTCGCGGCGACCACGGCCATGGCGATCCGGCCCCGGGACCGGCGGGGCGGCGTCCGGGCCGCCGTGGGCTCGGCGGGCGGCGCCGGGGGGACGGCCTCGGCGGCCGACGAGGCGGGCGCGGGAACGAGCGCGGGCACCGGGAGTTTCGGGGTCGGCGGCTCGATCCCCGCCTCCGCATACGCCGTCAGCACCGTCTGGACGTCGGCGGCGCCCATCCGCCGCTCCGGGTCCCGCTCCAGCAGGCCCCTGACCACCGGCAGCAGCGGCCCCACGGCGGCCGGCGGGTGGATGTCCCCGATTGCGACCGCGTGCACGATCTCGCCGATCGACTCCCGGTGGAACGGCGACTGCCCGTCGACGGCCGCGCACAGCAGTACGCCCAGCGACCAGAGATCGGACGCGGGGCCGGCCGGGCGGCCCGACATGCGCTCGGGCGCGGTGTACTCGGGCGAGCCGACGAAGGCGCCGGTCTCGGAGATGGTGTGGGCGCCGGGGACGCGGGCGATGCCGAAGTCGGTGAGTACGACCCGGCCGCCACCGGCCGGGTGGTGCTCGATCAGCACGTTGGCGGGTTTGACGTCACGGTGCTGGATGTCGTGATCGTGGGCGGCCCGCAGCGCGCCGGCCACGGCCGCGCCGATCCTGGCCGCCTGCCGCGGATCGAGCGGGCCATCCTCGGCGAGTACGTCGGCCAGCGACCGGCCGTCGACCAGCTCCATCACGATCCACGGGCGCCCGTCCTGCTCCACCACGTCGTAGACCACGACGACGTGCGGATGGCGGACCCGGGCGACGCCGCGGGCTTCGCGTAGGGCCCGGTCCCGCTGTTTGGCCGCGTCGGCCTCGGTGAGGCCTGCCTGCGGCAGGTGCAGTTCCTTGACCGCGACTTGGCGGCGCAGTAGTTCGTCGGTTGCGCGCCAGACCGTGCCCATGCCGCCGCGGCCGAGCCGGCCGGAAATTCGGTAGCGGCCCGCGATGGCGTGTTGCGGCTGCGCTGCGGCTGTGGTGCGGCCCCCGTCACTCCCCATACGGCCATGATGCCGCAGTCCTGTCTCTGACCCCGCCCTTATCCCACCCCGAGCAGTGGTCGCCCTCGCGCAGTTCCCCGCGCCCCCAAACCCCATCGCACCCCCGCCTGCAAACGCACCCCGAGCAGTGGTCGCCCTCGCGCAGTTCCTCGCGCCCCTGAAAGACTCAACTCGCACCCGGCAGCTCCACCGAGCTCAGAAGCCATCGCGCAACCGGAAGCACATCCCAGCCCCGACAGGGGTCGCTGGGGGTACCCCCAGGCGAAGCTCTGGGGGAGGAACTGCGCGGGCAACCCACCACCGGGCGGCACCCGGAAAAACACCGAAGCACCCACCCCCGCAAGGGCACCCCGAGCAGTGGTCGCCCTCGCGCAGTTCCCCGCGCCCCCAAACCCCATCGCACCCCCAGCCGCAAACGCACCCCGCGTAGGGGCTAGCGCGGCGTGTAGGTTTCGACGGCCTTGTCGAACGCCCGCTGGACCGCCGCGCGTTCCGCGTCGGGGCCGATGATCAGGACGACGTGGTAGTGGCCGTTGATGAGAACCGCCAAGTTGCGGGCGTAAACGCTCTGCTCGTTGGTGTCGCGCCAGGTGTACTCGCCCTCGGCGGCGGGGTGGCCGCGGAGGGTGAGTGCCTGGAGGCCGGCCGCCGAAGACCAGGAGGAAGCGCGGAAGTCGGCCAGCTCGGGTTCGACGAGCTGGTACGCCAGCGGGTCACTGGTGTCGCCGGAGGCCTTGTCCCGGCCGGGGACCACGGTGAGCCCGAGGTCGCTGCCGGTGAACCGCACCTCGTCCTTCGCGTTCTTGCCCGACCGCGCCCACCCGGTGTGCACGGCGACCGTGAACCCCGCGGAGTCGGTGTGCATCGCGAAGTCCGCGCCGAGGTCGGGAGGCGCGGTGGGCGGCTGCGCGGTGTGCTGGGGCGGGGTAGTCGGCGCCTTGGTCGTCGGCTTGGGGGTCGGCCGGGGAGACGGCTTGGCGGTGGTCGGCCGCGCGGTGGGCGACTTGCCGGTGTGGTCGCTGCCGCCGGAGCCGGGCATCTCGGCCGGCACCGGCCGATCACCGTTGGAGTCCGTCGAGTCGCTCTTGTGCGGCAGCACCAGCATCGCGTAGAGCACCACGGCCGCCAGCACCACCAGCACGGCGACCAGCAGCCGCGCGCCGAGCCGGCGCGGCCCCCCTTCGGCCGGCCGGTCGGGGCGGCGCGACACCACCTGCTCCTGGCGAAGCTGCTCCTGCCGCGGCTCGCCGGGCCGGGCGTTCTCCCGCTTGACCTTGACCGCCTTGGCCTGCTTGCCGCGGGCGTGCCGCCGATGCGTGGCGGCCGACGCGTCGGCGGCGGCAGCGGCGGCCGCGGCCCGGGCGCGCCGCCTGCGGACCAGCTCGCCCCGGCGCCGCTTTATCGGCAGCTTCGTCGGGTCGGCCGGCAACTGGACAGTCTCGGTGCCGAGTTCGGGTTCGGGCGCGGAACGGATCAGGGACCGCAGCCAGCCGCCCAACTCCTCCGCCTCGGGCCGCTCTTCGGGGTCGGGGCGCAGCAGCGACTCGACGATCGGCCGCAGCGGGCCGCACTCCTCGGCGTAAGCGGGCGGCTCGGCGCAGACGAGTTGGACGAGCTCGGCGGCGCTGTCCTCGGGATAGGGCGGGTGGCCCTGAACGCTGCGGAAGAGCAGCGAGCCGAGGGCCCACAGGTCTGCGGGCGGGCCGACCGGCGGGGACAACCGCCAGTTCTCGTGCACCTCATGGGCCTGCTCCGGCGCCCAGCGTTCGGTGACCGCGCCCACCACGGTGATGCGGTTCTGCCGGGCCCGCTCCTGTTCCAGCGCGGACTCGGGCCCGTGCCAGGAGGATTCGGCGCCGCCGGCGAGCACCTGCTCGGGCAGCGGGTCGTAACCGCACAGCGCCTCCTGGGCGGCGCCCGAGGCGAGTCCGCCGAGCATCGCCCGGCCGTCGTCGCAGAGCAGCACCGTGCTCGCGGTGACGTTGCGATGGGTCCAGCCGTGCGTGTGCAGGGCCCGCAGCGCGGCGAGCACGTCGGAGGCGACCTCCGCGGCGCGATACGCGTCGAGCGGACGGTCCGCGAGGTAGGCGGCGAGCGGGCGGGCGGACACCAGTTCGCTCGCGATCCACAGGCTGCCGCCCTCGACGAAGATGTCGAAGACCTGCACCAGCCGGGGGTGGTCGGGTATCGCGGCGGCGGCGCGGGCCGCGTCCAGTGCCCGCCGGGCGCTCTCCCCCAGCCCTTCCGGATCCGCGGACTGCCGCCCCTCGCCGGGCAGTTCCGCGGTCACCACATCAGGCAGCAGCACCTGATGGACCAGCACTTCCTGCCCGCTGTACGTGTCGAAGGCGCGGGTCTCGACCAGTTCGAACTCGTCGGCCGGCGGCCTGGGCAGCCGGTAACGCTCGGCGAGCACCCGCCCTGCGTACTCCTCCACGGTGCCCCCCTCTCGGCCCCGGTCCAACTCCCGCGGCAACTGTGCGGTTCGGGCCCGTGCGGTCTCGCTCGGACCCACTAGGTCCCGCTCGGTCCCACTCGGTCCCGTTGAACGCCGCCCCGATCCGAAGGGAGCCGGATACGGATGCGGACAGTCCTCAGTTACTCACCATACGTGGTGCGCGGCCATACTTGGGACTCTTCGCGAGGTGCGAACCCTGTCCCGGTTCGAGCCGTGTACCTGCTTACCCCTTCACCGCCGGTTGTACTCCCCCTGTGCTTCCGTGAGCGGGAGCAGACCGGCGGCCGGGGTGTCAGGCGGTGGTGGTCGGTGTCAGGCGCTATCACTTGACGGACTTGAACGTCCCGAAGAACGTGTCGCGCATCTTGACGGACGCGGCGCTGTCCCAGTCCGCGGCCGGGATCGAGATCATGATCGAGTACGCGTGGGTGTCGTCCACGACGAAGCCCCGGTTCACCACACGCACCTTCCCCACGTTCTCCGTACGGTAGAAGTTCCAGTCCGCCGCGGTCCGGTAGTCCCGGTAGTTCACCGTCTCGATGGAGATCCGCTGGTAGTCATCACTTTGGGAGGCGATGGCCGGCTCCTCGGCCTGCCAGGCAGCCTTCGCGTCCTTGCCCGGCTTGCCGGTGAAGTCGACCTGCACCCGCGGATATCCGCCGTGCGCGCTGTAGATGGCGCCGGAGCCCTGTCCGGCCTCGCCAGTCTGGTGCCATCCCGCCGGCAGCGCCATCGAGAAGTGGAACTGGCCGCTGGTCACCGTCTGGTAGCCGCTCGGCACATCGTCGCCGCCGCCTGAGCCACCCGAGCTGCCCGAGCCACCCTTGCCGCCGGTGTCCTCACCCTTGTCCGTCGCCGTGCCCCCGGCAGGCGGCTTCGGCGTGGACGGCGTCGAAGAGGCGCTGGTGCCGGCGGTGCCGGACGTGCCGGACGTGGTGGCGGAAGCCGGCGGCGTCTTCGACGGCCCCGCGGCGTCGCCGGAGTGCGAGAGCGACGGCGTGGCGCCGGGCTTGGCCGCGCCGTCCTTGCTGTCCCCGCCGCCACCGGAGTTGGCGATCGCGAGGCCTATGACCGTACCCACTATGGCGATGACCAGCGCCGCGACCACGATGGCCAGGGTGCGGCGGGACACCACGTCGGTGAGCGGCGCGCGGGGCGGCGGGGCGGGCGCGTTGTGCGGGGTGCCGGGCTCGGGCGCCGGCGTGGGCCGGGGCTTGGTGGCGGCCTTGCGCACCGAGCGGAGCGCGTCCCTTACCCGGGCCTGGTCCTCGGCGGCCGCCACGATGGACGGCGGCGCGTCGGTCGGGGTGGGCTGCGGGTCGACGGGCAGCACCATGGTGCGGGAGTCGGCGGGCGGCGCCGGCGGCGCCACCGGACGCTCGGGCGCGGTGGCGACGGCGGTCAGCATGGCGCGGGCCTTGGGCTCGGTCAGCCGCTGCTCAGGGTCCTTGATCAGCAGGCCTTTGATCACCTCGGCGAGCGGCCCGGCGTTGGTCATCGGGCCGACCGGCTCGGTCATCACCGCGGTCAGGGTGGCGATCGCCGACCCCTTGTCGTACGGCGGGTGGCCTTCGACCACGGCGTAGAGGAGGGCGCCGAGCGACCACAGGTCGGCCGGCGGCCCAGGCTTCTGGCCGCGGGCCCGCTCCGGCGAGATGTACGAGGGGGCGCCGACGAGCATGCCGGTGGAGGTGACGGACGGGTCGCCGTCGATCTGCGCGATACCGAAGTCGCCGAGCACCACCCGGCTGCCGCCGGCCGCTCCGTCCTGGGTGGAACCGCTGTCGGCGATCATCACGTTGGACGGCTTGACGTCGCGGTGCAGGATGCCCTCGGCGTGGGCGGCCTTGAGCACGTCGAGCAGCACCAGACCGATCTCGGCGGCGCGCTTGGGGGTCAGCGGGCCGTCCTCACGGATGGCGTCGGAGAGCGAGCGGCCCTCGACCAACTCCATCACGATCCACGGCCGGTCGTCCTCCTTCACCACGTCGAAGACAGTGATGGCGCCGGAGTTGCGGATCCGGGCGGTGGCCTTGGCCTCGCGCAGCGTCCTGGTGACCAGGCGGCGCTTCTCCTCGTCGTCCACGTCGCCGGGGAAGCGGAGTTCCTTCACGGCGACGCTGCGGCCGAGTGTCTCGTCGACCGCTCGCCAGACCGTGCCCATCCCGCCTTTGCCGAGCACCGCGCCGAGACGGTACCGGTCCGCGAGCAGACGTCCGTCGGTACCTTCGACCTCGCTCATGGGTTCCCTCTGCTGTGCCGGCGTAGTCAAGCGGTTTGATCACACGGTTGGTCAGGCGGTCGGTCACACGGTGGTGCGATGCGACGAAGTGCGGTGCGACGGGGACCCGTCGCGCCATGGAGACGCTATGCAAGTGTCCATCATCCCCGAACGGGGGACGTGGAAGCCAACCAGACCTATCCGCCGGATTGCCGGAAACCGGCCACCGCGGCGTCGAAGACCGGCCTGTTGACGTCCCACTCGGCGTCTGGAGCCGACAGATAGACCGCGTACTCGGTGCCGCCCGACGTGATGAAGCCCAGATCGATCGCGTGGAACTTGCGCACCGAACCCTCGAAGGTGAACTCCCAGATGGCCGCCGGATCGCCCAACTGTGTCGTCGCGTCGAGCCGTTCACGATGATAGTCGTCGACCTGCGAACTCGTCTCCGGCTCGAGGTCCTTGAAGTGCTGGTACGGGCTGGTGCTGCCGTAGTCGAGCGCGCTGATCTTCAGATCGACCTTCTGCGTCGGGTCGATGAAGTCGACTTCCTCGCCGTCCTTGGCGACCTGCCGGGTCCAGCCGTCGGGGACCGGGACGGTGTAGCCGCGGTCGGTGTTCTCGTAGTGGTGGTAGCCGTCCGGCAGCGGCGGGGGTGGCGGGGTCGTGCCGGGCGGGATCGTGGTCGACGGCGTGGTGGCGGTCGGCGTGGTGGCGGTCGGACGCGTGGTGGTGACGGTGGCCGGGCCGCTGGGCCCGCCGGCGGGCTTGGCGTCGCTGCCGTCGTCCGCCGAGCCGAAACGGTGCAGCGCGAAGACTCCGGCGCCGGCCACCACGGCGACCGCGAGCACCGCGGCGAGCCAGGAGCTGGTGCGGCGCCTGCTCGGCGGGGCCGGCTGCGGGGGCCGCGACCGGCCGACCGTCGAAAGGTCCGGGTGGAACGTCCTGGAGTCGTCCGGCAGCGGGGAGGGACCCGGCTGCCGGGGGGTGGTCGCGGCGGGCGGTGCGCCGACCGGGACGTTCTGCCGCGACACCAGCGCGGTGTCGGCCTCGGCCGCGGGTATCCGCAGCAGCCGTTCGGCCTCCGCGGCGGACATCCGCTCGCCCGGCTCCTTGGCCAGCAGCCCGGCGATCACCCGGGTCAGCTCGCCCGCGTCGGGCGCGGTGGGCACCGGCTCCTCGGCGATGGCGTACGCCGTCTCGATCGCGGTGGGCCGGCGGAACGGCGACTCACCGGTGACGGCCTGGTAGAGGGTGGCGCCCAGTGCCCACAGGTCGGCCTCGGGGCCCGGCATGGCGCCGCGGATCCGCTCGGGGGAGAGGAAGTCGATGGAGCCGATGAGCTCACCGGTGCGGGTCAGCGTGGAGGTGCCGGACGCCTGGGCGATACCGAAGTCGGTGAGGACCACCCGGTACGCCCCGTCGGCGTCCCCCTGGGCGGTGCCCGCGGTGCCGAGCAGCACGTTGCCCGGCTTCACATCGCGGTGCAGCACCCCGGCCCGGTGGGCGGCCCGCAGCGCGGCGACCATGCCGCGGCCGACCCTGGCCGCCTCCGGCACCGACAACGGGCCCTGCTCCTTGAGGAGTTCGCCAAGGGTGACGGACGGCACGTACTCCATCACGATCGACGGCAGTCCGTCGTCGTCGACCACGTCGTGCACGACGATCACATTGGGATGGCTGATCCGGGCGGCGGCGCGGGCCTCCCGCCGGGTGCGCTCGAAGAGGGTGGCGAGTTCCTCGTCGTCCATGTGCGGCTGCGGCGGGTGCAGCTTCTTCACCGCCACCTGGCGGCCGAGGAGTTCGTCCTCGGCGCGCCAGACGGTGCCCATGCCGCCGCGGCCTATCCGCGTGATCAGCCGATAACGGCCCGCGACCAACCGTCCCTCGTCCGTCTGTCCGACCATCTCGCGCCCTTCCGCCCGTTCCCCCGAACGCACGTCGCGCTCGCGCCCAGACTCCTCTCGTCTACAGGGGCACGATATCCGGCGCGCCGAGACGGGCGGCATCCGCCGTCGTGTCGTCGGGCTGGCGCTGCGACTCGCGCTCGGCCTCGACCCGCTTCTCGTAGTGCGCGACCTCGTTCTCGATCTGGTTCTGGTCCCAGGCGAGGATCGGCGCCATCAGCTCGGCGACCTCGCGGGCGCACCGGGTGCCCCGGTCGAACGTCTCGAAGGAGATCCTGGTCCGGCGGGTGAGCACGTCCTCCAGGTGGCGGGCGCCCTCGGCCTTCGCGGCGTAGACCACCTCGGCGCGCAGATAGTCGTCGGCGGCGGTGAGCGGCGAGCCGAGCGAGGGGGTCTCCTCGATCAGCGCGAGCACCTCCTCGGCGAGCGAGCCGTACCGGTTGAGCAGGTGCTCCACCCGGGCGACGTGCACACCGGTCCTGGCCGAGATCCTGGCCCGGGAGTTCCACAGCGCGTGATAGCCCTCCGCGCCGACCAGCGGTACGTCCTCGGTGCAGCACTCGGCGACCTTGCGGTCCAGGCCGTGCACGGCCTCGTCCACCGCGTCCTTGGCCATCACCCGGTAGGTGGTGTACTTGCCGCCGGCCACCACGACCAGGCCGGGCACCGGGTGCGCCACCGTGTGCTCGCGGGACAGCTTGCTGGTGGCGTCCGACTCCCCCTCCAGCAGCGGGCGCAGTCCGGCGTAGACGCCCTCGACGTCGTCCCGGGTGAGCGGGACGGCGAGCACGGCGTTGACGTGTTCGAGTACGTAGTCGATGTCGGCGCTCGAGGCGGCCGGGTGTGCCTTGTCGAGCTCCCAGTCGGTGTCGGTGGTGCCGACGATCCAGTGCCTGCCCCAGGGGATGACGAAGAGCACGCTCTTCTCGGTACGCAGGATCAGCCCGGTGTTCGAGTGGATCCGGTCCTTGGGCACCACCAGGTGGACGCCCTTGGACGCGCGGACGTGGAAGAGGCCGCGCTCGTTGATGAGGCCCTGGGTGTCGTCGGTCCACACCCCGGTCGCGTTGACCACCTGGCGGGCCCTGATCTCGTACTCGCCGCCGGATTCGACGTCCTGCACCCGGGCGCCGACGACGCGTTCGCCCTCCCGGAGGAACTCGGTCACCCGGGCGCCGTTGGCGACGTGCGCGCCGTAGGAGGCGGCGGTACGGACCAGCATGAGCACCAGGCGCGCGTCGTCCACCTGGGCGTCGTAGTACTGGAGGGCACCGACCAGGGCGTCCTTGCGCAGCGCGGGGGCGATCCGCAGCGCGTGCTTACGGGTGAGGTGGCGGTGGTGCGGCAGGCCGCGGGCGCGGCCCGACGAGACGGACATGGCGTCGTAGAGCGCCACCCCGCTGCCGGCGTAGAACCGCTCCCATCCCCGGTGCTGCAACGGGTAGAGGAACGGGACCGGCTTGACCAGGTGGGGGGCGAGCCGGTCGAGCAGCAGTCCGCGCTCCTTGAGGGCCTCGCGGACCAGGGCGAAGTCCAGCATCTCCAGATAGCGCAGGCCGCCGTGGATGAGTTTGCTGGACCGGCTGGAGGTGCCCGCGGCCCAGTCCCGGGCCTCGACTATGCCGACGGTGAGACCGCGTGTGGCGGCGTCGAGCGCGGTGCCCGTGCCCACCACGCCGCCGCCCACCACCAGGATGTCCAGTTCCTGTTCGGCCATTCGGGCCAGCGCCTCGGCTCGCTCTGTGGGTCCGAGAGTTGTGTCACGCATCCGTGCCTCCGTACCTGCGCCCACGGGGCGGGCTCTGTCGCTCGACATTGCTGGACGTTGCTCGGTGTTCCCGACTGTTCCCGGCTGTTCCCGGCTGTTCTCGACTGTTCTCGTCTTGTTCCCGGTTGTTCCCGGTTGTTCCCGGTTGTTCCCGACTTGTTCCCGGCTGCTGCCGGCTGTCGCCCGAACTTCTGCCGGGGATCTTCGCCGGGATCTTCTTCGATAGTGACGGCCCTGCCCGGGAGCGGCCACCTTGATGCGTGAGGTGCGGACGGCGCGCCGAGAGTTCATATCAGCGATTTGTCTGGTTAGCCTGTTTTACAGCTATTCGAGAGGCCGTCCGTGAGGCCATTCGTGGAGGACCGACGCCCATGCCAGCAGACCTCGCGGTGCTCGGCCTCGGCCACACCGGACTACCGCTCGCCCAGGCGGCAACCGCCGCCGGAGTGAACACCATCGGGTTCGACCCCGATCCGGCCCTGGTCGCCGAGATCAACGCCGGCCGGGTGCCGCCCGGCACCCTCGCGCCCGCCGAACTGCGCCGGCTGCTGGCCGGCGGCTTCCGGGCCACCAACGACCCCGCCGTACTCGGCCGGGTCAGGACCGCCGTCATCTGCGCCGGCGCCCCGCTCGGCGCCGACCACACCCTCGATCTGACCGAGGTCGCCGCCGCCGCCGACGCGCTCGCGCCGCGCCTTCGCCCGCACACCACGGTGATCCTGGAGTCGGCGGTCTACCCGGGCACCACCGAGGGCTTCCTCCGCCCGCTGCTGGAGGCGCACGGCCTGCGGGCGGGCCGCGACTTCCACCTCGCCTACTCCCCCAGCCGGCTCGACCCCGGCAACCGGGACGTGCACCTCGCCAACACGCCCAAGGTGGTGGGCGGCACCACACCCGCCTGCACCGAGGCCGCCGCCGCCTTCTACGGCCGCCTCACCGAGCGGGTGGTCCGGGCCAGGGGGGTGCGCGAGGCCGAGGCGGTCAAGCTGCTGGAGACCAACTACCGGCACGTCAACATCGCCTTCGCCAACGAGATGGCGGTCTTCTGCCACGACCTCGGGGTGGACCTGTGGGACGTGATCAGGTGCGCGGAGACCAAGCCGTTCGGCTTCCAGGCGTTCCGGCCGGGACCCGGGGTCGGCGGCCCCTCCCCCGCGCTCGACCCCAACGCGGCACCCGCCTTCACCGCGGGGCTCGGCCGCCACCCCAGGCTGCCCGGCCACCCGCTGCGGATGGTGGAACTGGCCCAGGAGGTGAACGGCCGGATGCCCCGCTACATCGTGCAGCGCGCGGCGGGGCTGCTCAACGAACACGGCAAGTCGCTGCGCGGCGCCCGGGTGCTGCTGCTCGGCGTCACCTACAAGGCCGACCTCGCCGCCGAGGAGGGCGCCCCGGCCCGCGAGATCGGCGCCCGGCTCATCGAGCTCGGCGCGCAGCTCGCCTACCACGACCCCTACGTCCCCCAGTGGCGCGTCCTGGACCGCCCGGTGCCGCGCGCGGACTCCCTCTGGGAGGCGGCGGCCGACGCGGATCTGACGCTGCTTCTCCAGCACCACCGCACCTACGACCTGCAGGGTCTGGCGGTAAAGGCCCAGCTCATGCTGGACACCCGCGGCGCGACCCCGGCCGGCGCGGCGGCACGGCTCTAGCATCGCCGGCAGCGCTCGGAGGCCGGTTGGAGGATTTTGACGGGTTGTCATGCCCAGCGATGGCGCCTGCCACCGGTCCGGAGTGCCCCGGCCCCGTAACGACCTGATGAATCTGTTTGTCCGATGGTCGTTCCCCCCTGCTAGATTTCGGCGTCTTGTCAGCGCTTCAATCACCATCGGGGGACTTCATGAGTGCCAACTACCCGCCGCCACAGCCGCCTCAGCCGACCGGCCAGAACCCGTACGCCCAGCAGCCGCAGGGCCAGGCTCCCGGCGTGCCGGGCGCTCCGGGCGCCCCGGGCTCCTTCGGGCCGCCGCAGCCGGGTGCCACGCCGTACGGTGCGCCCGCGCAGCCCGGTACGCCCGGCGGGTTCGACCCCGCCGGCTACCCGCCGCCCGGTGGCCCCATGGTCGCCGCGGCGCCGCCGCCCAATGTCGCGCTGGCCGTCCTGGCCGGTATCGCGGCCGCGCTGGTGGTCGCCTTCGCGTACGGCTGGATCATCGGCTCGACCAAGCACGAGATCGGTTACGCGGCCTTGGGCGTCGGCTTCGCGGTCGGCGCCGTCGTCGGGAAGGTCGGCGGACGTAGTCCCGCGCTGCCGTACGTCGGGGTGGTGCTGGCCCTGCTCGGGGTCTTCCTCGGCCAGTTCCTGGGCGAGGCGATCATCGGCGCCCACGAGGTCGGGATCTCGGTGACCAGCGCGCTGACCGACTACACGCACGAGGTCTTCCTCGCCTGGAAGGACGACTTCGACGTCATGTCCTTCTTCTTCATGGTGCTGGCCGGCGTGACCGGCTTCCAGATGCCGCGGCGGATCAACGGCTGATCCGCAGCCGCCATACGGAAGGGGCCCGTACCGGTCGCGGTACGGGCCCCGAGCGTCGGTGGCCGCGCGGGCGGGTGGGGTCAGCGGTGGTGGGTCGGGGAGACCGTGACCTCGACCCGCTGGAACTCCTTCAGGTCCGAGTACCCGGTGGTGGCCATCGACCGCCGCAGCGCGCCGAAGAAGTTCATCGAACCGTCGGGGGCGTGGGACGGGCCGAGCAGGATCTCCTCGGTCGTGCCCGCGGTGCCCAGATTCATCCGCTTGCCACGCGGCAGCACGGTGTTGACCGCCTCCATGCCCCAGTGGAAGCCGCGTCCCGGCGCGTCGGTGGCGCGGGCCAGCGGGGAGCCCATCATCACCGCGTCCGCGCCGCAGGCGATCGCCTTCGGCAGGTCGCCGCTGGCGCCGAAGCCGCCGTCCGCGATGACGTGCACATAGCGGCCGCCGGACTCGTCCATGTAGTCGCGGCGGGCCGCGGCCACGTCGGCCACCGCGGTGGCCATCGGCACCTGGATGCCGAGCACGTTACGGGTGGTGTGCGCGGCGCCGCCGCCGAAGCCGACCAGCACACCCGCCGCGCCGGTCCGCATCAGGTGCAGGGCCGCGGTGTACGTGGCGCAGCCGCCGACGATCACCGGTACGTCCAGCTCGTAGATGAACTGCTTGAGGTTGAGCGGCTCGTGCGAGCCGGAGACGTGCTCGGCGGAGACGGTGGTACCGCGGATGACGAACAGGTCCACGCCGGCGTCCACCACGGCCTTGGAGAACTGGGCGGTGCGCTGCGGGGAGAGGGCGGCCGCTGTCACGACACCGGCCTCCCGTACCTCCTTTATCCGCTGCCCGATCAGCTCTTCGCGGATCGGCGCGGCGTAGATCTCCTGGAGGCGGGAGGTGGCCCGGTGGTCGTCGAGCTCCGAGATCTCGGCGAGCAGCGGCTCCGGGTCCTCGTACCGGGTCCAGAGGCCTTCGAGGTTCAGCACCCCGAGGCCGCCCAGGTTGCCGATCCGGATCGCCGTCTCGGGCGACACCACGGAGTCCATGGGGGCGGCGAGGAAGGGCAGGTCGAACCGGTAGGCGTCGATCTGCCAGGCGATCGAGACTTCTTCGGGGTCCCGGGTACGCCGGCTGGGCACCACGGCGATGTCATCGAACGCGTATGCCCTGCGGCCCCGCTTGCCCCGGCCGATCTCGATCTCTGTCACAACCCGTACCTCTCCTTTTTTAGCGTGGGGCGTTCAGTATCCCTTGGCGGGGGGTGGCCCTCACCGCCCGGGGAGCCCCCCGGGCCCACCGGACCGCCCGGGCTGCCCCGCCCGGCCGTCGCCGGACCGTCCGCCGGTACGTGGCTGGTGTTCGCCGAGAACCCGCACCACCTAGGGGCGCGAGGAACTGCGCGAGCAACCAGCCACCGGCCGGTGGTCCGGCGACCGGCCGAAAAGGGGCACCCCGAGCGGTCCGGTACCCCGCGGCGTCAGCCGTGATAGTTGGGGGCCTCGACGGTCATTTGGACGTCGTGGGGGTGGGACTCCTTGAGCCCTGCCGCGGTGATCCGGACAAAGCGCCCCTTGGACTCCATCTCGGAGACCCTCGCCGCGCCCACGTACCCCATCGTCTGCCGGAGCCCGCCGACAAGCTGGTGCAGAACCGCCGAGAGCGGGCCGCGATACGGCACCTGCCCCTCGATCCCCTCGGGCACGAGCTTGTCGTCGGAGGAGACCTCACCCTGGAAGTAGCGGTCCTTGGAGTACGACCGCGCCTGGCCGCGGGACTGCATCGCGCCCAGCGATCCCATGCCCCGGTAGGACTTGAACTGCTTGCCGTTGATGAAGAGCAGCTCGCCCGGCGACTCCTCGCACCCGGCCAGCAGACTGCCGAGCATCACACTGCTCGCGCCGGCCGCCAGCGCCTTGCCGATGTCGCCGCTGTACTGGAGGCCGCCGTCACCGATCACCGGCACCCCGGCGTCGATACACGCCTGCGCGGCCTCGTAGATCGCGGTGACCTGCGGCACACCGATGCCGGCCACCACCCGGGTGGTGCAGATGGAGCCGGGGCCGACCCCGACCTTCACCCCGTCCACGCCCGCGTCCAGCAGCGCCTGGGCGCCGTCGCGGGTGGCGATGTTGCCGCCGACCACATCGACCGGGACGGCCGACTTGATCTTCGCGGTCCAGTTGAGCGCGTTGCTGTTGTGGCCGTGCGAGGTGTCCACCACCAGGAAGTCCACCCCGGCGGCGACCAGCGCCTGCGCCCGGTCGAGCGCCTCCGGGCTTGCCCCGACGGCCGCACCGACGAGCAGCCGGCCCTCGGCGTCCTTCGCCGCGTTCGGGTACTGCTCGGCCTTGACGAAGTCCTTGACGGTGATCAGGCCGCTCAGCCTGCCGTCGGGGTCCACCAGCGGCAGCTTCTCGATCTTGTGGCGGCGCAGCAGCGCCATGGCGTCCACGCCGGAGATGCCGACCTTGCCGGTGACCAGCGGCATCGGGGTCATCACCTCGCGGACCTGGCGGCCGCGGTCGTTCTCGAAGGCCATGTCACGGTTGGTGACGATGCCGAGCAGCTTCCCGCTCTCGTCGGTGACCGGCACGCCGCTGATCCGGAAGCGGGCGCACAGCGCGTCCGCCTCGGCGAGGGTGGCGTCGGGGCGGACGGTGATGGGGTCGGTGACCATGCCGGACTCGGACCGCTTCACCAGGTCGACCTGACTCACCTGGTCCTCGATCGACAGATTGCGGTGCAGCACGCCCACCCCGCCCTGCCGGGCCATCGCGATCGCCATCCGCGCCTCGGTGACCTTGTCCATGGCCGCGGAGAGCAGCGGGATGTTCACCTTGACGTTGCGGGAGATGAGCGAGCCGGTGTCCACTTGGCTGGGCAGCACCTCGGAGGCGCCCGGGAGCAGCAGCACATCGTCGTAGGTCAGTCCGAGTGTGGCGAACTTCTCGGCTACTCCGTCGGCGTTCAGCGACATGGCACCTTCCCGAATGGTCTTGCCCGGCGAGTTGTTCAATGGTAGGGCCTGTGCCGGTATTCCCCCGCCGCGGGCGGGATCCGCCGCCGCCCCCAGCCGCCGCCCGTGTCGCACAGCGGCCGCACGACGTCACATCACGTCACGCGCTGCGCGGGGTGCCCGTCGCGGTGGTGGTCTCCTCGGCGATGGCCCGCAGCCGGCTGAGCGCGCGGTGCTGCGCGACCCGTACCGCCCCCGGCGACATGCCCAGCACCTGCCCGGTCTCCTCGGCGCTCAGCCCGACGGCCACCCGCAGCAGCACCAACTCCCGCAAGTGGTGCGGCAGCCGTTCGAGCAGCTTCTTGGCCCAGGCCGCGTCGCTGTTGAGCAGCGCCCGCTCCTCGGGGCCGAGTGAGTCGTCCGGCTTCTCCGGCATCTGGTCGGACGGCACCGCGGTGCTGCCGGGCCAGCGCATGGCGGACCGCTGGAGATCGGCGACCTTGTGGGCCGCGATGGAGACCACGAACGCCTCGAAGGGCCGGCCGAGATCCCGGTAGCGCGGCAGCGCGCAGAGCACCGCGAGGCAGACCTCCTGCGCCAAGTCGTCCACGAAGTGCCGTGCGTCACCCGGCAACCGGGACAACCGGGTGCGGCAGTACCGCTCGGCCAGCGGGTGGACGTGCGCCAACAGTTCGTGCACGGCCCGCTGGTCGCCGTCGACGGCGCGACGGACGAGTGCACCGATGGCAGGTGTGTCGTCGTCGCGCATCCCCCCATGGTGCCTCGCCGCCGGACGATCCGTCGCATCGCGGTCGTACTTCTGCACCGAAGCGTTATCCGGCGCCCCTTGCGGTACCGCGTCCGGCGCTGTCATCTCCGCCATCCGAGGCCCCCGCCGATCCCCGAGGAAGTCCATACGCCAAGCATGCGTCCTCCCCCGGGAAACCGAGGACTCGCGGGCCACCCAAACGATCCGGCGTCCGGCACGGGGGCCGGGGCGACGCCCGGTCGGGCGGCCGTCGCGGCGGCCCGCGCGGGCAGGCGCACGGCGCTTATCGCACCAGGCCCCAGCGGAAGCCGAGCGCCACCGCGTGGGCCCGGTCGGACGCGCCGAGCTTCTTGAACAGCCGCCGCGCGTGGGTTTTCACGGTGTCCTCGGAGAGGAAGAGTTCACGGCCGATCTCGGCGTTGGACCGGCCATGGCTCATGCCTTCGAGAACCTGGATCTCCCGGGCGGTGAGGGTGGGCGCGGCGCCCATCTCGGCCGAGCGCAGGCGGCGCGGCGCGAGCCGCCAGGTGGGATCGGCGAGCGCCTGGGTGACGGTGGCCCGCAACTCGGCGCGGGAGGCGTCCTTGTGCAGATAACCGCGGGCCCCGGCGGCGACGGCGAGCGCCACCCCGTCGAGGTCCTCGGCGACCGTGAGCATGATGATCCGGGCGCCGGGATCGGCGGACAGCAGCCGCCGTACCGTCTCCACGCCGCCGAGTCCGGGCATCCGGACGTCCATCAGGATGAGGTCCGAGCGGTCGGCACCCCAGCGGCGGAGGACTTCCTCGCCGTTGGCAGCCGTGGTTACCCGCTCGACGCCGGGCACGGTGGCCACCGCGCGGCGCAGGGCCTCTCGGGCGAGCGGGGAGTCGTCGCAGACGAGGACGGAAGTCATGACCGCCCTCCGGTGCTGAACCGCGTCACGTTGTGCCTCCAGGCTGTACGAAGTACGAATCTTCACCGTGGGTGCTGACGGATCGGGCACCTGCCCGAATCACCGATGCGCCAACGGCTTCCGCCAAACTCAACGACCCTCACCCGAAAGAGTTACGAGGTTTGGTCGCAGTCATCGGCACTCTACGTGATCGGACCGGTACTGAGCGACCATGTCGCAGGTCAGACAGGTGTGGCGGCGGGATTTCCGGGGTCGGGGTGGGGGCTGCGGCACGGCCGGGGGCGCGCGGATGCTGCCGAACGGGTCTTATGCCGGACTTGTAGCGGCTAGCCGTTTTTGTAGATAAGTGGCCGTTTGGCCCCTCTTCTCTGGCTTGGTCATCATTCGTCACTAGATTGGCGATGAGTCATATTTACATCTACTAAGACAGTAGATGTACCGTCGGCTCACGGGCACAGCGTGTCATCGCGTCGCGCCGTCGGCGTGTCATCCCGGACGTGCGGGCCTGTCCTTACTGGCTCGCCCGTCCGGGAGTCCCGCCTGTCCTGGCCCCGCCCCGCCTGTCCAACCGTCTTCCGCGCCTTCACGCCACCCGTCGAGGGGAATGAGCAATGGCAGACTTCTCCCGCCTTCCCGGGCCCAACGCCGATCTTTGGGACTGGCAACTCGTGGCAGCCTGCCGCGGCGTCGACAGCTCGCTCTTCTTCCACCCGGAGGGGGAGCGGGGCGCCGCCCGGAGCGCTCGTGAGGCCTCGGCCAAGGAGGTGTGCATGCGCTGCCCGGTGCGCGCGGAGTGTGCCACCCACGCGTTGACCGTCCGGGAGCCGTACGGAGTCTGGGGCGGTCTGACCGAGGACGAGCGCGAGGCGATGATGGGGCGGTCCCGGCATCGCGGCGCCGAGGCGGACCCGGAGGCGGAGGCGGAGGCGGAGTCCGAGGCGAACGAACCGGTGGTCATGGCCGCCAAGGCCCTGTCGCTGTCCCAGTCCAGGTCCAGGTCGCGGTCCGGGCAGGGGGCGGGGCCGGAGTTCGACGAGGAGCCGGAGTTCGACCCCGAGACGGAGTACGAGCCGGAGGATTTCGACGCGGACCACGGGGACGACCCGGAGCACGGAGTGGACGCCACCGGCGAACCGGACCACGAAGCCGGCGCCACCGACGAGGACCCGGACGACCGGGACGAGCCGGATGACCGGGACGACCGCGACGACCGCGATGACCCAGACGACCCGGACGACCCGGACGACCGCGACGACGATCACCCGTATGACCAGGACTTCGAGCCGGAGCCCGGCGACGACGGGGTCCGCGACTCTTACGCGCGCTGAGCAGAATCGATTCTTCGATGGCTCGGGGCGGTCGTCGCGGGGCAGCCCCGGCGGGCGGGAAACCCGGTGCGGCCCCGGGCTGCGGCATGCTGGAATGCGCGCGTGCGGCACGGGCGGCACGGGACGCAAGGGGAGCCGATGGACCAGGAAGCCGTACTCACGCTGTTCGACGCCCAGATGCGGCGGGACGCCACGCCGGCCGAACCGGGCGCCAGGGTGGAGCGGCTCGGCCGGCTGGTGCGGCAGACCGGCGTGGCGGCGCACGACTGGACCAGCGTGCTCTGGTCGGATCTCGACGAGAGCAACGCGGACGAGGCGATCGCCGGGCAGAAGGCGTGGCTGGCCGGGCCCGAAGGAGCCGGACGGGAGTTCGAGTGGAAGCTCTACTCCCATGACCACCCCGCCGACCTGGGTAAACGGCTGCTCGCCGCCGGTTTCACGCCCGACCCGGCGGAGACGCTGATGGTCGCGGAGATCGCCGCGCTGCCGAGCGAGGTGGCGCTTCCGGACGGCGTACGGCTGGAGCGGGTCACCGACGCGGCGGGCATCGCCCTGATGGCCCGAGCCGCCGAAGGAGCTTTCGGCACCGGGCTCGCCGGGCTGCACGCGCGGCTGCTCGACCAGCTCACCCGCAGCCCCGACAGCCTCACCCTGACGGTCGCGATGGCCGGCGACGAACCGGTCTGCTCGGCCCGGGTGGAGTTCTACCCCGGTACGGACTTCGCCGGCCTGTGGGGCGGCGGCACGGTGCCGGCCTGGCGGGGCAAGGGGATCTACCGGGCGATGGTCGCCCACCGGGCCCGGATCGCCGCCGACCGGGGCTTCCGCTTCCTCCAGGTGGACGCCTCCGACGAGAGCCGCCCGATCCTGGAGCGCCTCGGCTTCGTACCGCTCAGTGTCACCACCCCCTATCTGCTCCAGGGATGAGGTCCGACGTGCACATACTCAGCGTCAATGTGGGGCGGCCACGGTCCAACCCGTGGAAGAGCGTCTCGACCACCGGCATCGACAAACGCCCCGTCACCGGACCGGTCGCGGTGACCGCGCCCGAGCGCAAAGGCGACGGCGCGGTGGGCCTGGCCGGCGACCGGGCGTACGACGTCAAGCACCACGGCGGTCCCGACCAGGCGGTCTACGCCTACGCCAGGGAGGATCTCGACCGCTGGGAGCGGGAGTTGGGCCGCGAGCTGCCCGGCGGATCCTTCGGGGAGAACCTCACGACGGTCGGGCTCGACGTCAACTCCGCGCTGATCGGTGAGCGTTGGCGGATCGGCGGCGTGCTGCTCGAAGTGTCCTGTCCGCGTATCCCGTGCTCGACCTTCGCCGGGTGGCTGGACCAGCGCGGCTGGCTCAAGCGCTTCACGGGGGCGGCGATTCCGGGCGCGTATCTGCGGGTCGTCGAACCCGGGTACGTCACCGCCGGTGATCCGATCACGGTGGTGGACCGTCCCGACGACCACGAGGTGACGGTCGCCCTCTCCTTCCGCGCGGTCACCACCGAGCCGGAACTGCTGCCGCTGCTGGTCGAGGTGGCCGCCTTCCCGGCCCGGGAAAGGGAGGAGATCCGTCGCCGTATCGCCCGCCCCGGCCCCCCGTCTACGCTGCCCGCATGACGACTTCACTCATCACCGGTGCGACGTCCGGCCTCGGCGCGGCCTTCGCCCGGCGGCTCGCGGCCGACGGCCACCGCCTGGTGCTGGTCGCCCGCGACGAGGACCGGCTGGCGCGCGGCGCCAAGGAACTCGGCGCCCGGTACAACTCGTCGGTGGAGACGCTCTCCGCCGACCTCGCCACGGAGGCCGGGATCGCCGCCGTCGAGGCCCGGTTGGGCGACCCGGCGCGCCGGGTGCACGTGCTGGTCAACAGCGCGGGCTTCGGCATCCGGGGCAGCTTCCTCGACGCGCCGGTCACCGATGAGATCCGGCTGCTGAGGGTCCACTGCGAGGCGGTGCTGCGGCTCACCGCGGCCGCCGTGCCCTCGATGCGCGAGCGGCGGCACGGCTTCGTCATCAACGTGGCCTCCACCGCGGCCTTCATGCCCCGCGGCACCTATGGCGCGAGCAAGGCGTGGGTCGTCAGCTTCACCGAGGGCATCGCCCAGGAGCTGCGCGGCTCCGGCGTCCGCTTCCTGGCCCTCTGCCCGGGCCTGACCCGCACCGAGTTCCACGACCGGGCCGGCATGGACTCCACCCGCGTCCCCTCCTGGGCCTGGCTCAACCCCCACCGCGTCGTCGCCACCGCTCTCCGCGACCTGGCCCGCGGCCGCACCCTCAGCATCCCCGACCCCCGCTACAAACTCGCCGTCGCCCTGGCCCGCCACACCCCCACCCCCCTCCTCACCGCCGCCACCCGCAACTACGACCCCAAGCCCTGACCCCCCGGCCAAGCCCCCCGATCGGCCAGAATGGGCGCGGCCCGGCGCCCTCATAGGGGAGGGCGGCCGGGCCGGGCGAGGTGGGGCTTGGTGCGAGGGGTGGGTCAGTGGGAGTGGCCGTGGCCGCCGTGGCCGGCGTCCGCGGGCTCCTCTTCCTTCTTCTCGACGACCAGGGTCTCGGTCGTGAGCAGCAGGGAGGCGATCGACGCCGCGTTCTCCAGGGCGGAGCGGGTGACCTTGACCGGGTCGATGACGCCGGCCTTGACCAGGTCGCCGTACTCGCCGGTGGCCGCGTTGAAGCCGTGGCCCTTGTCCAGGTCGGCGACCTTCGCGGTGATCACGTAGCCCTCGAGGCCCGCGTTCTCGGCGATCCAGCGCAGCGGCTCGACGGCGGCGCGGCGGACGACCGCGACACCGGTGGCCTCGTCACCGGTCTTGCCGAGGTTGTCGGCGAGCACCTTGACCGCGTGGACCAGGGCGGAGCCACCGCCGGAGACGATGCCCTCCTCGACGGCCGCGCGAGTCGCGGAGATCGCGTCCTCGAGACGGTGCTTCTTCTCCTTGAGCTCGACCTCGGTGGCCGCGCCGACCTTGATCACGCAGACCCCGCCGGCCAGCTTGGCCAGCCGCTCCTGGAGCTTCTCGCGGTCCCAGTCGGAGTCGGTGGTGCCGATCTCCGCCTTGATCTGGTTGACGCGGGCGTCGATCTCGGACTTGTCACCGGCGCCGTCGACGATGGTGGTGTCGTCCTTGGTGACGGTGACCCGGCGGGCGCTGCCCAGCAGGTCCAGACCGGCCTGGTCCAGCTTGAGACCGACCTCCTCGGCGATGACGGTCGCACCGGTGAGGGTGGCGATGTCGCCGAGCATGGCCTTGCGGCGGTCACCGAAGCCCGGGGCCTTGACCGCGACGGCGTTGAACGTGCCGCGGATCTTGTTGACGACCAGGGTGGAGAGCGCCTCGCCCTCGACGTCCTCGGCGATGATCAGCAGCGGCTTGGAGCCACCGGCCTGGATGACCTTCTCCAGCAGCGGCAGCATGTCCTGGATCGAGGCGATCTTGCCCTGGTGGATGAGGATGTACGGGTCGTCGAGGACGGCCTCCATCCGCTCCTGGTCGGTGACGAAGTACGGCGAGAGGTAGCCCTTGTCGAAGGCCATGCCCTCGGTGAACTCCAGCTCCAGGCCGAAGGTGTTGGACTCCTCGACGGTGATCACACCGTCCTTGCCGACCTTGTCCATCGCCTCGGCGATGAGCTCGCCGACCTGCTTGTCCTGGGCGGACAGCGCGGCGACCGCGGCGATGTCCTCCTTGCCCTCGATCGCGCGGGCGGAGGCGAGCAGCTCGTCGGAGACGGCCTTGACGGCGGCGTCGATGCCCTTCTTCAGGGCGGCCGGGGAAGCGCCCGCGGCGACGTTGCGCAGGCCTTCGCGGACCAGCGCCTGGGCCAGCACGGTCGCGGTGGTGGTGCCGTCACCCGCGATGTCGTTGGTCTTGGTCGCCACCTCCTTGACGAGCTGCGCGCCCAGGTTCTCGTACGGGTCGTCCAGCTCGACCTCGCGGGCGATGGTGACACCGTCGTTGGTGATGGTCGGGGCGCCGAACTTCTTGTCGATGACGACATTGCGGCCCTTGGGACCGATGGTCACCTTCACGGTGTCGGCGAGCTTGTTGACGCCGCGCTCAAGGGCGCGACGGGCGTCCTCGTCGAACTTCAGGATCTTGGGCATGCCTGGGAACTACCTCGTCTACTCGTCAGTCAGGTGTCGTCGTCTGTCATCGGCAGGACGGTCAACGAAACCGCCCCGGGGCCCCCGGCCTGTAGGACACGGAGAACCCGGGGCGGGATCACGGCTGTGCGGTGAAGCCGGAAGACTTACTTCTCGACGATCGCGAGGACGTCGCGCGCCGAGAGGACGAGGTACTCCTCGCCGTTGTACTTCACCTCGGTGCCGCCGTACTTGCTGTAGAGCACGACGTCTCCGACGGTGACGTCGAGCGGCAGCCGGTTGCCGTCCTCGAAGCGGCCCGGGCCCACAGCCAGGACGACGCCCTCCTGGGGCTTCTCCTTGGCGGTGTCCGGAATGACCAGGCCGGAGGCCGTGGTCTGCTCTGCATCGAGCGGCTGGACCACAATGCGGTCCTCAAGCGGCTTGATGGCAACCTTGGTGCTGGCGGTCGTCACGATCCGACCTCCCCCTTCAAAGGGCTCACGGGAGTGTCTGTCTGGGTCGGCGACCTGGTAGGCCCGTCGTCGCGGGTGCCGGACCTGCCCGTCGCTGAGTTCTGGCACTCAGCGGTGCCGAGTGCCAGACCCGAGACTAGGACGGCTCTTAGCACTCGGTCAAGCGGAGTGCCAGCGACATGGGCCGGACGGGTGGCGATCGGGACTCCGCCGGCTCACCGACAATGGTCCGGTGGACCCCGAAACCTTCCGTGCGCTGCTCACCGCCGACGGCCAGGCACTGCTCACCGCGCTGCGCGAGCACGACCACGCCGACGACCTCGCCGTGGCCACCCGGCTGCGCCGGACGTACGACGCCGGGCTGGTCTCGGCGGCGCTCGGGCAGGCCCGGCTGCGGCAGCGGGCGGTGGCGAAGTTCGGCGCGGCCGACGCCCACCGGATGTACTTCACGCCGGACGGCGTCGAGCAGGCCACCCGGGCCACCGTCGCCGCCCACCGGGCCGGGCGCTTCCGGGCGCTGGGCGTGGGCCGGCTGGCCGATCTGTGCGGCGGCGTCGGCGGCGACGCGATCGCGCTGGCCCGGGCCGGCATCGAGGTGCTCGCGGTGGACCGCGACCCGCTCACCTGCGCGGTGGCCGGCGCCAACGCCGAGGCGCTCGGGCTCGCCGACCGGATCGAGGTGCGGTGCGCCGACGTGACCGGGATCGACCCGGGCCCTTACGACGCGGTGTTCGTCGACCCGGCGCGCCGCACCGGACGCGGCAGGACCTTCGACCCCGAGGCGTACTCGCCACCGCTCTCCTGGGCGCTGACAGCGGCCCGTACGGTGCCCTTCGCCGCGGTGAAGGTGGCGCCCGGCATCCCGCACGAGGCGGTGCCGAAGGACGCCGAGGCGGAGTGGGTCTCCGACCGCGGTGACGTGAAGGAGGCGGCGCTCTGGTTCGGCACCGAGCCCGGCGCCGTACGCGCCACCCTGCTGCCCTCAGGGGCCACGCTGCGGGCCGCCGCGATGCCTCAGGACCCGCCGCCGGTACGGCCGGTGGGCCGCTTCCTCTACGAGCCGGACGGCGCGGTCATCCGCGCCCACCTCGTCGCCGCGGTGGCGGCGGAACTGGGCGGCGGGCTGATCGACCCCACCATCGCCTACGTGACCGCGGACGAGCCGCGGCCCACCCCGTACGCCGCCGGGTACGAGATCGGCGACGTGCTGCCCTTCAACCTCAAGCGGCTCAAGGCGCTGCTGCGGGAGCGGGAGGTGGGCACGCTGACGGTCAAGAAGCGCGGCTCCGCGGTGGAGCCGGAGGAGGTGCGGCGCCGGGTGAAGCCGCGGGGGCCGAACGCGGCGACGGTGTTCCTGACCCGGGTGGCGGGGGCGCCGGCCATGCTCATCGGGCAGCCGCTGAAGGGCGATTGAGGCCCTCGACGGCCCGGTCCACGACTCGGTCGGGGGCCCGACCGACGACTCGATTGACGGTCCATCAGTGGACGCCGATCCCCTGGCACCGCGCTCGACCGGCCGTCAGTTCTTCACCGACACCGAGACGAAGCGCCAGCGGTGCACCTGACGGCGGACCAACTCAGCCGGTGGGTCCGGCAGTTCCGGCACCTGGTCGTCGTACGGCTCCTCCCACCAACTGATCACCAGCACCCGGTCGCCCGGCGCGGTGAGGAACTCCAGCCGCCGGGGGACGGCGGCCAGTTCCTGCTCCCGCGCCCAGTCGAGGAGTCGGGGTCCACATCCCTCGGCGGCCGCGGCTTCCCACATCAGGGTGACGGTCATCCGTAGAGGTTGTCCTTGCTCAACTCGTGTACGTGGCCGTGGTGGTGAGCGACCGGCTGCCCCGGGGCGGCCGGCACCGTACGCAGGGCGGTCCGCCGGCCCCCGCCGGGCCCGGACGCCTCGCCGCGCTCATGGGTATGCCCCGGCACGGAGACCTCGGTGACGGGCAGTGAGGAGTCGGCCGGCAGGTCGAGCGTCGAGGCGGGACGGCCCCTGGCCACCATCTCGGCGCCCAGCGCGGCGACCATGGCGCCGTTGTCCGTGCACAGCCCGGGACGCGGCACCCGCAGCCGGATACCGGCGTCCGCGCACCGTTCCAGCGCGAGCGACCGCAGCCGGGAGTTGGCGGCCACCCCGCCGCCGATCATCAGATGGTCGACGCCGTTGTCCTTGCACGCCCTGATCGCCTTGCGGGTCAGCACGTCCACCACGGCCTCCTGGAAGGACGCGGCCACATCCGCGACCGGCACCTCCTGGCCGTCCCGGCGCCGGCCCTCCACCCAGCGGGCGACGGCCGTCTTCAGACCGGAGAAGGAGAAGTCGTACAGCGGGTCCCGGCCGCCGGTCAGCCCGCGCGGGAAGGCGATGGCCGAGGGATCGCCGTCCCGGGCGTAGCGGTCGATGACCGGGCCGCCGGGGAAGCCGAGACCGAGCACCCGGGCCACCTTGTCGAAGGCCTCGCCCGCCGCGTCGTCGATGGTGGCACCCAGCGGCCGGACGTCACCGGTGATGTCGGGGGCGAGCAGCAGCGAGGAGTGGCCGCCGGAGACCAGCAGCGCCATCGTCGGCTCGGGCAGCGGGCCGTGCTCCAGCTGGTCGACGCAGATGTGCGAGGCGAGGTGGTTGACGCCGTAGAGCGGCTTGCCGAGGGCGTACGCGTACGCCTTGGCCGCCGACACCCCGACCAGCAGCGCGCCGGCCAGTCCGGGCCCCGCGGTCACCGCGATGCCGTCGAGGTCGCGGGCGCGCACCCCGGCCTCCTTCAGGGCCCGCTGGATGGTGGGGACCATCGCCTCCAGGTGGGCGCGGCTGGCGACCTCCGGCACCACGCCGCCGTAGCGGGCGTGCTCATCGACGCTGGAGGCGATCGCGTCGGCCAGCAGGGTGTGCCCGCGCACGATGCCGACACCGGTCTCGTCGCACGAGGTCTCGATGCCGAGGACAAGGGGTTCGTCA
The DNA here is from genome assembly GCF_045039895.1 of Streptomyces sp. NBC_01190. Taxonomy (NCBI): domain Bacteria; kingdom Bacillati; phylum Actinomycetota; class Actinomycetes; order Kitasatosporales; family Streptomycetaceae; genus Streptomyces; species Streptomyces sp. NBC_01190. The sequence goes on along the minus strand of NZ_CP108580.1, from coordinate 5,108,507 downwards.
GCCATGGATCTCTGTTTCCTCCACGCCGGGCGGGCCGGCTGCTCCTGATACGCCCGAAGCGCCGGGCGGGCCGGACGCGCCGGGTTCGTCGGCGGCGTCTGGGTCTGCGTCTGCGTCTGCGTCTGCGTCTGCGTCTGCGGTCACGGTGGTGGCCGGGTCGGCGAGCCGCATGACGAGCGCGTCCACGTTGCCCGGCTGGTAGTAGCCCTTGCGGATGCCGATGGGCTCGAAGCCGAAGCGCCGGTAGAGCCGCTGGGCCCGGGGGTTGTCGACCCGTACCTCCAGCAGGACCTCATGGCATTCGGCGGCGGTCGCGGTACGGAGCAGCTCGGTGAGCAGCCGGGCGCCGAGCCCGGTGCCCCAGTGGTCGCGGGCGGCGGCGATGGTCTGCACATCGCCGGTGCCGCCCACCGCGGCGAGCCCCGCGTACCCGACGATCCGGCCGCGGGCCGACGGCCCGGGGGATCCGCCCGACGACCCACCCGGCGAACCGTCCGATCCGGCCGAACCGTCCGGTACGGTCTCGGCGACGACGTACCGCCGGGTGGCGGCCGGGTGGCCGGTCTGGGCCAGCTCGGACCAGAACATGCCGCGGGACCAGGCGTCCTCAGGGAAGAGGTCGTGCTCCAGGTCGATGACAGCGCCCAGATCCCACCAGCGCATGTCCCGCAGGACGATGTCCGATGCCGTGTTCACCGGGGCAGGACCGCCTTGTAGCCCGCCGGGACCTGGGCGTCGGGCCGCCGCAGATAGAGCGGGAGTGCCGGGGCGAAGGGTTCGCCGGTGGTCATCCGGTGGACGGCGAGGCCGGCCAGCGCGCCCGCCGACTGGTGGGCGGGGTCCGCCCGGCGGTCCGCGAAGACCTCCGGATACAGGTGCGCGCCCGCGCCGACGGCGGGCACCCCCGCCACCTGCTCGGCGATGTCGGCGGGGCGGTCCACGGCCGGTTCGGTGACACGGTGGCCCGGACCGTCGTAGCGCGCCCAGTAGACCTCTTTGCGGCGGGCGTCGGTCGCCACCACGAAGGGACCGTCGAGCCCCGCCTCGCCGGCCGCCCAGGCGAGGCCGTCCAGCGTGCAGAGCCCGTACACGGGCACGTCGAGGGCGTCGCCGAAGGCCGCCGCGGTCACCAGGCCGACCCGCAGCCCGGTGTACGGGCCGGGGCCGACGCCGACCACGATGCCGGTGACCAGGGCCATCTCGGCGCGGGCGGCGGTCAGCACCCGGTCGACGGCGGGGACGAGCAGCTCACCGTGGCGGCGCGCGTCGACCACGGTCGACTCGGCGAGCACCCGCTCCCCGTCGTGCAGAGCGGCGGTGACGGCGGGCGTGGCGGTGTCGAAGGCAAGCAGGAGCACGTGTCCAGCGTACGGCGCGTGGTCGCGGCGGCAGGGCGGCGGGCGGCGCGGCTGCTAACGTCAAATCTGATCAAAAGCTTACTTTTGGTCTTTTTTGCTCCGCTTGGGGCAGTGGACGGTGACGCGGTGATGAGGAGCGGGAGGATCGCGACGATGGCGGAGATCAAGGCCGGCACGCTGGTCGCCGGGCTGGCCGGGGCGGCGCTGATCGCGATCGGCGCGCTGGCCGCCGTCTCCGGCCCGCCGCCGCGGGCAGCGGTGGGTACCGCCGGGGCGACCGGGAGGACCGGGACGAGCGGGGCGGGCGGGACGGCCGACAAGGCCAGGCCCGCCCCGGACGCGCCCGCCCCGGATGCGCTGCCGGCCCACTCCGGTCTGGGCGAGCGGGTGGTCTACAGCCTCGGCCGCCGGCGTGTCTGGCTGGTCGACCCCAACGAGCTGGTGCTGCGCACCTACCGGGTGATGGGCGGGGCCGTCCGACCCGCGATCGGCGGCCACCGGGTGTTCGCGCGCCGGGCGGAGGGCGTCGGCGGTGACGGGGAGCGGGTCGAACACGCGGTGTTCTTCGCCCGGAGCGCGGACCGGAACGTCGGCTTCAGCGCCGCGCTCGACGCGCCCCTCCGGCCGCCGGACCCGACCAAGCGGACGGCCGCGGTACGGGAAGGCCGGGCGGACGCGCTTGCCCTCTGGGAGCACGCGATGATCGGCACGGCGGTGGAGGTTACGCGGTAGCGGGGCCGCCCCATCGCACCCCCACCCGCCAACGCACCCCGCGCGGTTCCTCGGCGCACCCAAAAAACAGACCCGCACCCCCGCCCGCCAACGCACCCCGCGCGGTGCTTGCCCTCGCGCAGTTCCCCGCGCCCCCAAAAACCACATCCGCACCCCCGCCTGCCAACGCACCCCGGGCGGTTCGTCGCGCACCCAAAAAACAGACCCGCACCCCCACCCGCCAACGCACCCCGGGCGGTTCGTCGCGCACCCAAAAAACAGACCCGCACCCCCGCCCGCCAACGCACCCCGCGCGGTTCCTCGCGTCCCGAAAAACCAGACCGCAGCCGGCGGCTCCACCGGGCGAAATCGGTTGGCCGGAAATCACTCGACCGGGTGAAAGGGCGGCGCCCCCCAGGGGCGCGGGGAACTGCGCGAGCAACCGGCCACCGGCCGGTGGTCCGGACGCGACAGCAACAGCCCCTCCCGGCCGGTGACGACCCGCAGGTGCGCCGTGGCTAAGCGCGCAGTTCCTCGCGACCCTGGGGGCGAGCCAAGATGCCCCCGGACGGGTCAGGCGGCGTGCCGGCGGTCCGCGCGGTCTGGGCCGGTAACAGGCCCGGCCTCCCCCTCCGCCGTGGTGGCCGGCTGGGCTGGGGCCCGGGGTGGGGTGGAGACCGTGCGGGCCGCCGCGCAGGCCGCGAGCAGGTCCCGCACCGACGGGAGTGGGCCGGCCACGGCCGGCGACTCCGGGGCCTGACCGTGTTGGTGCCGATCCGACATGCGCGCCTCCTCGTAGCGAGAAGTTAGGCAGCCCTAACCAGGTGCCCGCACCCAGCAGACCACGGCCGCCCTCCCCTGCGCAACATCTTCCCGACAGCCTGTCGGCTCACACCCCGAGCGCGGTCAGATCCTCCTTGGCCCAGCGCGGGCCCACACCGGTCACCGTCACCTCGCGGACGTCGTCGCCCTCGGCCTCCGGCGCCTCCGGTCCCGCCGTACGGGAGATGGACACGTGCAGCCGGGCGTCGGAGAGATCCTCGACCTTGCCGTCCCCCCACTCCACGACCACCACCGACTCCGGCAGCGACACATCGAGGTCGAGGTCCTCCATCTGGTCGAGGCCGCCGCTCAGCCGGTAGGCGTCCACATGCACCAGGGCAGGGCCGCCGCCGAGCGAGGGATGGACCCGGGCGATGACGAAAGTGGGCGAGGTGACGGCCCCCCTGACCCCGAGCCCCTCGCCGAGCCCGCGGGTCAGCGTGGTCTTGCCCGCGCCCAACTCCCCACTGAGGAGTACCAGGTCACCGGGGGTGAGCAGGGACGCGAGCCGGCGCCCCAGCTCGTGCATGCGCTCGGGGTTGCGGACGGTGATCCGGATCGTCGGAGCGTCCGCTGTGGCGTTGGCGGTGTAGGGGTCGTGCGGTGTGCCCATGAAGGCGAATGCTACGCGTCGGGCACCGTCGTCAGCTCACGAAGTCGCTGCGCAACGGGTGCGCGCACGGCGTCCGCCGCCTCCGCCACGAGCCGGGCGAGAGCGGCGTTCACCAGCTCGGGCCGCTCCATCAGCACCAGGTGCCCGGCGCCCTCGACGATGATCAGGTCCGCGTCCGGCAGCTTCTCGGCTATGTCGGTGCTGTGCGCGCTCGGCGTCAGCAGATCCTTGTCGCCGGCCAGCACCAGTCCGGGCAGTCCGGCCAGCACGGCGAGCGCGGCGCCCTTCTCGTGCGCGGTGAACGCGGGATAGAACTCGGCCACCACATCGATCGGCGTGCTCTCGATCAGCCGCTCGGCGAACCGCCCGACCGCCGGGTCTATGTCGTCCGAGCCGAAGGAGTAGCGCTTGATGAACCCGGCGAAGAGGTCGGCGGTGGCCCGCCGGGTCCGCTCCACCAGCTCGACCTGGCTGCCGAGCACCTTCAGCACCCCGGGGGCCAGCACCCGGAACGCGCGGGCCCCCGCCGTGGGCAGCCCGAGGGTGACGGCGGCGAGCTTGCCGGAGGAGGTCGCGATGAAGGCGACTCCGGCCACCCGCTCCCGTACGTACTCCGGGAACTGGTCGGCGAAGGCCATCACCGACATGCCGCCCATGGAGTGTCCGACGAGGACCACCGGGCCCTCGGGCACCGCCGCGTCGAGCACCGCCTTGAGGTCGCGGCCGAGTTGGTCGATGGTGGCCGGTTTGCCCGCGCTCTGGTCCCGGCCGCGCTCGCTGCGGCCGTGGCTGCGCTGATCCCAGTAGACCGCCCGGACGACGCCGCGCAGGGCGGCGCGCTGGAAGTGCCAGGAGTCCTGGGTGAGGCAGTAACCGTGCGAGAAGACGACGGTGACCGGCAGCGGCGGCGGCTGCCCGGCGCCGCCCTTGGCCTTGCCGCGGGCCGTGGGCGGGCCCGGGCGGCGCAGCCAGCTCCTTGCGCGCCTGGCCTGCTGCTCCGGCTCGGCTGCCGGCGGCGAGTCGGCGTCCTCGGTCTCGTAATACAGCTCCGTGCCGTCCTCGGCGATCGCGGTGCCGGGGACGCCGCGCAGGCTGCCGTACGGACCGGACGCGTCGAGGGCGAGCTGCGCCCGGCGGCGCATGCCGCGGCCCACGGTGACCCGCTCTATCGCCACTCCCGCGGCGGCGCCGGCGGCCACCACGCCGATGGCGGCGCCGAGCAGCCCGGCCTTCTCCCACGTCCGCTCGGCCATCGGGGCGGTTACCGCCCGCCCGGGCCGACGGCGGGGGTGCCGTCTCCAATGGCGGGGGCGTCACCGACGGCTCCGTCACCGGCTGCCGGGGCGTCCACGTAGACCCGGGGGACCCGGGGGCCGATCCGGGTGACGATCTCGTACGCGATGGTGCCGGCGGCGCGCGCCCAGTCCTCGGCGGTCGGCTCGCCCCGGTCGCCGGGGCCGAAGAGGACGGCCTCGTCCCCGGGCGCGGCCGCGTCGCCGCCGAGATCCACCACGAACTGGTCCATCGCCACCCGCCCCGCCACCGCCCGCCACTTTCCGGCCACCAGGACCGGCCCCGATCCCGACGCGTGCCGGGGTACACCGTCGGCATACCCCACCGGCACCAGCGCAAGCGTGGTGTCACCCGGAGTGATGTACCGATGGCCGTAGCTGACGCCGTGTCCGCCCGGCACCCGCTTCACCGAGGCGAGGTCTGCGGTGAGCGTCATCACCGGCCGCAGCCCGAAGTCGGCCGGGCCGCCGAGCTGCGGCACCGGGGAGATGCCGTACATCGCGACCCCCGGCCGCACCAGGTCGAAGTGGGACTCGGGCAGGGTGAGGGTGCCGGGCGAGTTCGCCAGATGGCGCACCTCGGGGGTCAGCCCGGCGTCCGCCGCCTGCCGTACGGCGGTGCGGAAGACGGCGAGTTCGCGGTCGATCGAGGGGTGGCCCAGCTCGTCCGCGCAGGAGAAGTGCGACCAGACGCCGGTGACCCGGATCGCCCCGGCGCGTTCCGCGGCGCGGGCGGCGGCGGTCAGATCCGGCCACTCGGCGGGCTGGGCGCCGTTGCGGCCGAGCCCGGCGTCGATCTTCAACTGCACCCGGGCGGTGCGGTCGGCGGCGCGGGCCGCCGCCACCACCGCGTCGAGCGCCCAGCGCGCGCTGACCGTCACATCGATGTCCGCCTCGACGCACTCCCGCCACGGGCCGCCGGGCGTCCACAGCCAGCAGAGCACCCGGCCGCCGACGCCGGCCGCCCGCAGCGCCAGCGCCTCGTCGGGCGTGGCCACCCCCAGCCAGGTCGCGCCGGCCGCCAGCGCGGCGCGTGCGCACGGCACCATCCCGTGTCCGTAACCGTCCGCCTTGACGACCGCCATGAACGCGGCGCCGGGGGCTTTCGCCCGCAGCGCCGCGACATTCGATCGCAGCGCGCCCAGATCGATGCGCGCCCGGGCACGCGTGTCCATGTCGTTCATTGCGGCCAGTCTCTCAGGCGGTGCCGGCTTTGCCGTCAGCACTGCCCCCGGCGCCCGGCGCCCCGCCCCCGGCCGGTGCCCGGGATCGGCCGGCGGGACCGGTGCTCAGGCCAGCACGTTGCGCCAGGCGGCCGGGATCGTGTCGGCCACGTCCATCGCGGACAGCGGCCCTTGGCCGAGGCGGGCGGACAGGCCGTGCAGATACGCGCCGACCGAGGCGGCGTCCCGCGCGGCCAGCCCGGACGCCAGCAGCGAGCCGGTCAGGCCGGAGAGGACATCGCCGCTGCCGGCCGTGGCGAGCCATGCGGTGCCCGTCGGGTTCACCCGGACCGGGACGGCCGGATCCGGGTCGGCCACCAGCGTGGTGGACCCCTTGAGCAGCGCGGTCACCCCGTAGCGCTCGGCCAGCGCCCGCACCGCGTCCAGCCGCCGTGCCTCCACGTCGGTCCGCTCCCAGCCGAGCAGCGCCGCCGCCTCCCCCGCGTGCGGGGTCACCACGGTCGGCGCGGCTCGGCGCCGCAGCCGGTCGGCGTCCACCAGCCGCAGGCCGTCCGCGTCCACCAGGACCGGTACGTCGGAGCCGAGCGCCTCGTCGACTGCGGTACGGGCCTCCGCCGTGTCGCCGAGGCCGGGGCCCACCACCCATGCCTGGACGCGGCCCGCGTGGCTCGGCGAACCGTTCGACACCAGCGTCTCGGGATGCCGGGCCAGCACCGCCTCGCCGCCGGGCCCCGCGTACCGTACGGCGCCCGCACCCGCCCGCAGGGCGCCGGACACCGCGAGCACCGCCGCGCCCGGATACCGCTGCGACCCGGCGGCGATCCCCACCACGCCCCTGCGGTACTTGTCGCTCTCGCCGCCCGGCCGGGGCAGCAGCGCGGCGACATCGGCGTGCTGCAACGCCTCCAGTTCCGGCGCGCCGAGATCGGCGTCGAGGCCGATGCCGACCAGCCGCAGCGCGCCGGCCAGCGAGGCGCCCGGGTCGATCAGCAGCCCCGGCTTGTACGTGCCGAAGGTGACGGTCACCTCGGCGTGCACGGCGGCGCCGGTCACCTCGCCGCTGTCGGCGTCCACCCCGCTGGGCAGGTCGACGGCGACGACCGGCGCGCCGGATTCCCGCGCCGCCTCGGCCACGGGTACGGCTTCGGGCCGCAGGCCCCCCTTGCCGCCGATGCCGGTGATGCCGTCGAGCACGAGGTGCGCTCGCGCGATCGCGGTGCGGCCGGCTGACGGGTCGACGGCGCGGCCGCCGGCGGCCCGCAGCGCGGCGAGGCCCTCCTGGTGGGTACGGTCGGGGGCGAGCAGTACGGCGGTCACGGCCGCTCCTCTGCGGGCCAGCCGGGCCCCGGCGTAGAGCGCGTCCCCGCCGTTGGAGCCGCTTCCCGCCAGCACCACGATCCGGGCGGCGTAGACCCGCCGGCCCAGCAACTCCACGCATACGGCGGCGAGTCCGGCCGCCGCCCGCTGCATCAGCGCGCCCTCGGCGACCCGGGCCATCAGGGCGGCCTCGGCGGTTCGTACGGTTTGCACGCTGTGGCCGTACCGCATCGTGTCTCTCCCTCTCCCTGCGTGGCCCTTTCGGCCCCGGTCCACCCTCCCCTACCCCGCGGGGTCCCGCGCGGTGGGGGGTTACCGGACCGCCCGAGCTGCCCCTTCCGGCTGTCGCCGGATCCTCCGCCGATGGGGGGTTGCTCGCGCGGTTCCTCGCGCCCCTGGTGGGGCCGCCCAGCCCCTTCCGGCCGTCGCCGGACCGCTGGTGGGTGGGTGGTTGCTCGCGCGGTTCCCCGCGCCCCTGGCGGGGCCGCCCAGCCCCTTTCGGTCGTTGGCGGACCACCGGCCGGTGGGGGTTGCTCGCGCGGTTCCCCGCGCCCCTGGTGGGGCTGGTGCCGGCGAGGGTTAGCCTTCGGCGATTACTACGGCGGAGGCGATGCCTGCGTCGTGGCTGAGGGAGACGTGCCAGCTTGTGACGCCGAGTTGTTCGGCGCGGGCGGCGACTGTGCCGGTGACGGAGAGGCGGGGCTGGCCCGAGGGGGTGGTGGTGATCTCGGCGTCGAGCCAGTGCAGGCCGCCCGGGGCGCCGAGGGATTTGGCCAGGGCCTCCTTGGCGGCGAAGCGGGCGGCCAGCGAGGCGGCGCCGCGGCGCTCCCCGCTGGGAAGCAGCAGCTCGTTCGGGCTGAAGAGGCGCTCGGCCATGCCGGGGGTGCGGTCGAGAGCGGCCGCGAAGCGGTCGATCTCGGCCACGTCGATACCAACTCCGACGATCATTCGAAAGTCACCACACCGCACACACGCATGTTCGCCAGCTTAGATGCGTCCCCACCACCCCCGCATCCGAGCACCCGACTACTCCGCACCAGCCCAACCAGGGGCGCGAGGAACCGCGCGAGCAACCCCGACGGACGGGCAATCCGGCGACGACCGGAGGGGGCTGGGCGACCCCGCCAGGGGCGCGAGGAACCGCGCGAGCAACCACCCACCGGCCCAAAGTCCGCCAACGACCGCAAGGGGCTGGGCGGCCCCGCAAGGGGCGCGGGGAACTGCGCGAACAACCACCCACCGGCCGCAGGTCCGGCAACGACCGAAAGGGGCTCGGCGCCCGGCAGGGGCGCGGGGAACTGCGCGAACAACCACCCACCGGCCGCAGGTCCGGCGACGTACGGGAGGGGCACCCCGGGCGGTCCGGTGGCCCACAATGATCCCGTGCCGACAACCCCCACCCCCTACGTCGATCTGACCCGGGACCAGTGGCGCACCCTGCGCCACCGCACCCCGCTCACCCTCACCGCCGCGGAGGTGGAGCGGCTGCGCGGGCTCGGGGACGTCATCGACCTGGACGAGGTCGTGGACGTCTACCTGCCACTGGCCCGCCTGCTCAACCTCTACATCGCCGCCCACAGCGGCCTGCGCGGCGCCCTCAACACCTTCCTCGGCGACCTCGCCGACGCAGGCGGCGGCCAGAGCAACGGCCGGAGCCCCGGTCAGGCCGCCGGCCAAGGCACCGGCACCGGCGGCGTCCCCTTCGTCATCGGCGTGGCCGGCAGCGTCGCGGTCGGCAAATCCACCACCGCCCGCCTGCTGCAGGCCCTGCTCTCGCTGCCGCAGCACCCGGCCGACGGCGGCGAACGGCCCCGCAAGGTCGAGCTCGTCACCACCGACGGATTCCTGCTGCCCAACGCGGAACTCGCCCGGCGCGGCCTGATGGCCCGCAAAGGCTTCCCCGAGTCCTACGACCGCCGCGCGCTGACCCGCTTCGTCGCCGACGTGAAATCCGGCAAACCCGAGGTCGGCGCGCCGGTCTACTCGCATCTGAGCTACGACATCGTGCCCGGCGAGCGGCTCGTCGTCCGCCGCCCGGACATCCTCGTGGTGGAGGGCCTGAACGTTCTCCAGCCCGCGCTGCCCGGCAGCGACGGCCGCACCAGGATCGGGCTGGCCGACCACTTCGACTTCAGCGTCTACGTGGACGCCCGCACCGAGGACATCGAGCGCTGGTACCTGGAGCGGTTCCGCAAGCTGCGCGAGACCGCCTTCCAGGACCCCGGCTCGTACTTCCGCAGGTACACCCAGGTGACGGAGGGGGAAGCCCTGGCCTACGCCCAGTCGATCTGGCGGACCGTCAACGAGCCCAACCTGGTCGAGAACATTCTGCCGACCCGCGGCCGGGCCACCCTGGTCCTGCGCAAGGGGCCGCAGCATCGGGTGCGGCGGCTGAGCTTGCGCAAGCTGTGACGCTGCGCGGGGCCGGACCGCACGGGGTGTGCCCCTTCCGGCTGTCGCCGGACCACCGGCCGGTGGGGGGTTGCTCGCGCAGTTCCCCGCGCCCCAACCGGGGGCTAGGCGAGTGCTGACTTCACCACGTCGGCGAGGCGGCCCGCCACTGTTCTGGCGTGGTCGATGTCGGCCGCCTCGACCATGACCCGGACCAGCGGCTCCGTGCCGGAGGGGCGCAGCAGTACCCGGCCGGTGGAGCCCAGCTCCAGTTCGGCCTCGGCGATGGCGGTGGCCAGCTCGACCGCAGACTCGACCCGGGTGCGGTCCACGTCGGGCACATTGATGAGCACCTGCGGCAGCCGCACCATGACGGTGGCGAGATCGGCGAGCGAGCGCCCGGTCTCGGCGACCCGGGCGGCCAGCAGCAGCCCGGTCAGCGTGCCGTCGCCGGTGGTGGCGTGGTCGAGCACGATGACGTGCCCGGACTGCTCGCCGCCGAGCGCGTAGCCGTGCTCCTTCATCGCCTCCAGCACGTACCGGTCGCCGACCCCGGTCTGGACGAAGTCGATGCCCTCGCGCTCCATCGCCAGCTTGAAGCCGAGGTTGGACATCACCGTGCCGACCACGGTGTTCCGGCGCAGGCCGCCGCGTTCGCGCAGCGAGATCGCGAGGATGGCCATGATCTGGTCGCCGTCGATCTCCTGGCCCGCCCCGTCCACGGCCAGGCAGCGGTCGGCGTCGCCGTCGTGCGCGATGCCGAAGTCGGCGCCGTGCTCGATCACTGCGGCCTTCAGGAGGCCCAGATGGGTGGAGCCGCAGCCGTCGTTGATGTTGAGGCCGTCCGGCTGGGCGCCGATGGTGATCACCTCGGCGCCGGCCCGGGAGAACGCCTCGGGCGACACCCGGGAGGCGGCGCCGTGGGCCTCGTCGAGGACGATCTTCAGCCCGTCGAGCCGGTTGGGCAGCACACCGATGAGATGGGCCACGTACTGGTCGAAGCCCTCGTCGTAGTCCCGGACCCGGCCGACGCCGGCGCCGGTGGGACGGTTCCAGGGAGCGCCGGTGCTGTGCTCCTCGTAGACCGCCTCGATCCGCTCCTCCAGCTCGTCGTCGAGCTTGTGGCCGCCGCGGGCGAGGAACTTGACACCGTTGTCCGGCATGGCGTTGTGGCTGGCGGAGAGCATCACGCCGAGATCGGCGCCCAGCGCGCCGGTGAGATACGCCACCGCTGGGGTGGGCAGCACACCGACCCGCAGGACGTCCACGCCCGCGCTCGCGAGACCCGCCACCACGGCGGCCTCAAGGAATTCGCCGGACGCCCGGGGGTCACGGCCGACCACGGCCACCGGACGGTGCCCCGCGAAACTGCCCGCCTCGCCCAGTACGTGCGCCGCCGCCACGGACAGCCCGAGGGCCAGCTCGGCGGTGAGATCGGCGTTGGCGATGCCCCGCACCCCGTCGGTGCCGAAAAGTCGTCCCACTGTTGTTTCCTCCGATTACGTGCGAGGTGCCGCGACGCGGTCCCGCTCGTGCTGGACCGTCCGCGTGTGGTGCCGTCCCGATGGCCCACGCACGGCACCCGGGGCTCTTACGCGCCCGGACGCGCCCCGACTAGCTCTGACTAGCTCTGACTAGCTCTGACTAGCTCTGACAAGCGAGGCGTGCCAAGGGGTTGTACGGGGTGTGCATGAGCGGGGCTGCGGGACTTTCGAAGTCGTACCACCACACATATACGCCCCTGGCGTGGAATGCGAACGCCCCGGAGGCACCAGTGTGTCTCCGGGGCGTACGACACGCCGGGCGGGAGCGATCCCGCCGGAGGCGTCAGCGCTTGCTGAACTGCGGCGCCTTGCGGGCCTTCTTCAGACCGGCCTTCTTCCGCTCGACCGCGCGGTCGTCACGGGTCAGGAAGCCGGCCTTCTTGAGCGCGCCGCGGTTGTTGTCCACGTCCGCCTCGTTGAGCGCACGGGCGACGCCCAGGCGCAGCGCACCGGCCTGGCCGGAGATGCCGCCACCGTTGATACGGGCGACGACGTCGTAACGACCGTCGAGCTCCAGCACCTTGAACGGCTCGTTGACTTCCTGCTGGTGCACCTTGTTGGGGAAGTAGCCCTCAAGGGTGCGACCGTTGATCTTCCACTTACCGGAGCCCGGGATGATCCGGACGCGGGCGATGGACTGCTTGCGGCGGCCGGTGCCGGCGGCCGGCTGCGGGTCACCGAAGCGCGAGGCGAGCGACTCGGAGGTGTACTCCGACTCGACGGTCTCGGACTCGAAGGTGGTGATCTCGTCGTAGGACTCTTCGCCCTCGAGCGGGGTCTCGGCGGTGGTCTCAGCCACGATTCTCCTCAGATTCTTTCTGGTAGCTGGTGGCCGGGACTACTGCGCGACCTGGGTGATCTCGAACGGCACCGGCTGCTGGGCCGCGTGCGGGTGCTGGTCACCCGCGTAGACCTTCAGCTTCGTGAGCATCTGACGGCCCAGGGTGTTCTTGGGAAGCATGCCCTTGACGGCCTTCTCGATGGCCTTCTCCGGGTGCTTGTCCAGCAGCTCGTCGTAACGCACGGAGCGCAGGCCGCCGGGGTAACCCGAGTGGCGGTACGCCATCTTCTGGGTCTTCTTGTTGCCGGTCAGGTGCACCTTGTCGGCGTTGATGATGATGACGAAGTCACCGGTGTCGACGTGCGGGGCGTAGATGGGCTTGTGCTTGCCCCGCAGAAGGGACGCGGTCTGGGTCGCCAGACGGCCCAGGACAACGTCCCGCGCGTCGATGACGTGCCACTGGCGAGTGACATCGCCGGGCTTGGGGCTGAACGTACGCACGGTCGTATGCCTTCGCTTCTTCTCAGTGAGTGTGATCCTGACAAGGCCACCCGGACGATCACGACAGCCTTGGCCGCATTCGGGGACGCAACCCGTCTGCCTGCCGCTGGTCATCGGCCCGGTGGACCGGCGTAAGGGCCCCTCACGTGAGATAAGGCAAGCCAATACGCATAAGTTTCAAGGTATCAGGATAGCCAGCAGGGCCGTACGGGTCAAAACGGTGGCCGCCGCCCTACGCCCCTCCGCTCCGTACACACCACCTCACCGCTTGCGCTCGACGCGCCGCTCGTCCCACACCGGCTCCGGCGTCTCCCGCACCAGGCCGTCGGAGCCGAAGACCAGATAGCGGTCGAAGGAGCGGGCGAACCATCGGTCGTGGGTGACGGCGAGCACCGTCCCGTCATAGGACTCCAGGCCCTCCTGGAGTGCCTCGGCGCTCTCCAGGTCGAGGTTGTCGGTGGGCTCGTCGAGCAGCAGCGCGGTGGTGCCGACCAGCTCCATCAGCAGGATCTGGAAACGGGCCTGCTGGCCGCCGGAGAGTTTGTCGAAGGGCTGGTCGCCCTGGCGCTCCAGCTCGTACCGGCGCAGCACCGACATGGCCCGGCCCCGGTCGTGCGCGTGCTCGCTCCACAGGATGTCGACCAGAGTGCGGCCGATCAGCTCGGGATGCGCGTGCGTCTGGGCGAAGTGGCCCGCCACCACCCGGGCACCCAGCTGGTACGTGCCGGTGTGCGCCACCGAGGTGTCCCCGGCGAGCAGCCGCAGGAAGTGCGACTTGCCCGAGCCGTTGGAGCCGAGCACCGCGACCCGCTCGCCGTAGAAGACCTCCAGGTCGAACGGCCGCATCAGGCCGGTCAGTTCGAGCTGCCGGCAGGTCACCGCGCGGACGCCGGTCCGGCCGCCCTTGAGCCGCATCCTGATGTCCTGCTCGCGCGGCGGCTCCTGCGGGGCGCCCGCCTCCTCGAACCGGCGCAGCCTGGTCTGGGCCGCGTGGTAGCGGGAGGCCATGTCGGGGCTGATCGCCGCCTGCTGGCGCAGGCGCAGCACCATCGCCTTGATCTTGGCGTGCTCCTCCTCCCAGCGGCGGCGCAGCTCCTCGAAGCGGGCGAAGCGCTCCTTGCGGGCCTCGTGGAAGGTACCGAAGCCGCCGCCGTGGATCCAGACCGTCGAGCCGGCCGGGCCGGTCTCCACGCTGACGATCCGCCGCGCGGTGCGGGCCAGCAGCTCACGGTCGTGGCTGACGAAGAGCACCGTCTTCTTGGTCTGTTCGAGCTGCTCCTCCAGCCAGCGCTTGCCGGGGACGTCCAGATAGTTGTCCGGCTCGTCCAGCAGCAGCACCTCGTCGGGGCCGCGCAGCAGCGCTTCGAGCACCAGCCGCTTCTGCTCGCCGCCGGAGAGCGTCTTGACCTCGCGCCACTGCGCCCGTTCGTACGGCACCCCGAGCGCCGCCATGGTGCACATGTCCCACAGCGTCTCGGATTCATAGCCGCGCGCCTCGGCCCAGTCGCTGAGCGCCGTCGCGTACGCCATCTGGGCCGGTTCGTCGTCCTGCGCCATGATCGCCAGCTCGGCTGCGTCGACCGCCTTGGCCGCGGTCTGGATCCGCGAGTGCGCCACCGAGACCAGCAGGTCACGGACGGTACGGTCGTCGCGGACGCTGCCGACGAACTGGCGCATCACGCCGAGGCCGCCGCTGACCGTGACGGTGCCCGAGTGGGGTTTGAGCTCGCCGGCGACAAGCCGGAGCAGGGTGGTCTTTCCCGCGCCGTTGGGGCCCACCAGGGCCGCCACGGCGCCTTCGCCGACCCGGAACGAGACGTCGCCGAGCAGCGCCCGCCCGTCCGGCAGGTAGTACTCGATGTGCGCTGCTTCCACATGTCCCATGGGTGGATTCTCCCCGGAGGCCCGCTTCGGCCCCAACTCGTTTTCCCTGACGGGTGGCCGGTGCGCCGGTCGGTGTGCCGCCGCGTGTGATGGCCGACGGGATGGCCGGACCATGGCCAACATGGCCGGAACCCGCTCCGAATACAGCCATCCCCGGTACGGCAATATGATGCGCGACATGACTGAAGGGCCCGGGCAGCAGCCACCGCAGGATCCGCGTTCCACAGCCCCCGAGGGCGGCCGCGAGATCCTGGAGGGACGTGTCATCCCCTCCCGGTCGCAAGCGCAGCGACAGTACGACGCTCCTCCGCCGCGGCAGCCACAGCCGCAGGACGATCCGCGGCAGCAGTTCGCCGCGCCGCCACCGGCCGCGCCAGGGGCCGGCGCGGCCCCACAGGCGCCGGGGGCGGGACCGGCCTGGAGCACCCAGGAGCCCCAGCAGGGACCGCGCCCTGGACAACCGGGTCCCGACGCGGGGCCGCGGGGCCAGGCCGCTCAGCAGGCACCCCAGGCACCCCAGGCCCCGCAACACGCCCAGGGCCCGCGGCAGTCGGACCCCGGCCCGCAGGACCAGCAGCCCGGCCAGGGGTTCAGCGGCCAGGCCGCCGCCTTCCAGCAGCGGATCCAGCAGATACGCGAGGCCGCGGCGGCCGAAGAGGCGAACGAAGAGGGAGCGGCCAGAGGTGCCGGCGCCAAGGCGGCGCGGGCGGGCAAGGGATCCGGTGCGGGCGCGCCGCCCAAGGCGCCCGGCTCGCACCGCGCCTCCGGCGGCCCCCGGTCGGGCCCCGGCACCCCCGACTGGAGCGCGCTCGCCGACGAACAGGCGGCCGGCGCCCGCCGCCGTAAGGTCATGATGCTGACCGGCGGAATCGTCGCCGTGGCGGTCATCGCCGGCGGTGTGGCGACCGCCGTCGTCCTGTCCGGCAAGAGCTCGGACAGCGCGGCGGGCCCGACGGCCGCCGCCAGTACGGCCGGCCAGCCGACGCTGCCGCCCGCCCCGTCCTTCTCCTCGGTCGCCCCGCCGCCGCCCGCCAACCCGCTCGACTACATCGGCACCGCCGCCAAGGACAAGGCGCCGCTCACCGCGGACTCCCTCTTCCCCGGCAAGCAGTTCGTGCTCAACGGCCGTACGTACGTGAAGACCGCGGCGGTCAGCACGGCCAACTGCGAGAGCGGCGCCCGTGACGCGGTCGCCACCGCGCTGGCCGCGAACGGCTGCCACCAACTGGTCCGCGCCACCTACACCAACGGCCCGCTGGCCGTCACCGTCGGCGTCGCCGTCTTCGACGACAGCGCGCGCGCCGCCAAGGTGCAGCACACCGCCCGCTATCTGGCCCCGCTCAACGGCGGCGGCGTCAAGGACTTCTGCCACGCGGTGTACTGCCAGATGACCTCGAACGCGGTCGGCCGCTACGCCTACTTCGCCATCTCCGGCTACAAGAACGGCAAGACCCTGGCCGTCAAGGACAGCATCGGCCGGCGCGCCGCCAACGAGGCGTCCAACTTCGCCTTCCAGCGGATCGTGCAGCGCGGCAAGGACGCGGCGGCGGCCGACCCCGACCGGGGCTGATCAGCGCTGGTGGAGGGGGCCGGTCCGGCTGCTAGTAGGTCGCGCCGGACCGGGCCCCTACAGGCAGCCGGGGAGGGTGCGCTTGTTGCGGGCCGCCAGGTTGCGGGCGGCGAGCTGGTCGTCCGGCGGGTAGCCGACCTCTTCGAGGGTGAGGCCGTGCGGGCGCAGCACGTTGACGGCGGAGTGCCGCTCCCGGCCGGCCAGCACCTCACCGGGGAAACCGGCCGGCCGGTGGCCGTCGCCGACCAGGATCATCGCGCCCACCAGGGCCCGCACCATGTTGTGGCAGAAGGCGTCGGCCCGTACGGTCGCCACCGCGAGCCCGTCGGCGGTCCGCTCCCAGTGCAGGTCGAGCAGGGTCCGGATGGTCGTCGCGCCGTCCCGCTTCTTGCAGTACGCGGCGAAGTCGTGCTCGCCGAGCAGCAGTTTGGCGGCCGTGTTCATCGCGTCCACGTCCACCGGGCGGTCGTGCCAGAGCACATGGCCGCGCACCAGCGGATCGACGCCGCCGGGGTGGTCGCCGACCCGGTACGCGTAGCGGCGCCAGATCGCCGAGAAGCGCGCGTTGAACCCGGCGGGTGCCGCCTCCGCCCGCCACACCCGTACGTCCCACGGCAACCGGCCCGCCAGCCGGCGGCGCAGCCGCCCGCTCTCCCGCGCCCACACCTCCGCCGGCAGGTCGACGTGGGCCACCTGGCCGCGCGCGTGCACGCCGGCGTCGGTCCGCCCGGCCACCGTCAGCTCGACCGGCTCCGAGAGCCGCAGCACGGTCCGGATCGCCGACTCCAGCTCGCCCTGTACGGTCCGCCGCTCGCGCTGCTTGGCCCAGCCGGAGAACTCCGCACCGTCGTAGGACAGGTCGAGCCTGACCCGGACGAAGCCGGGGGCGGGGTCGTCGCTCACGCTTCGCTCCTCACTCATGCCTGCTGCCTGTTCGTCGCCGCTCATGCGGGCGGGCCCGCACCCCGTGGGGTGCGAGCCCGCCCGTTCGGACGTCAGAACGCTCAGGCGTCCTTGGACTCCGTGCCGTCCTCGTCGGTGGCGGCAGCCTCATCAGTGGCGGCAGCCTCGTCGGCCGGAGCGGCGGCCTCGTCCTCAGTGTCCTCGGTCGCCGGCTTGGCGTCCTCGGGCTCGGCCTTCTTCAGGGTGTCTTCCTTGACCGCGCGCTTCGTGGCCGCCTCGGCTTCGCCGGTCGCCTGCTGGGCCACGGTGAGCGCCTCGACCAGCTCGATGACCGCCATCGGGGCGTTGTCGCCGCGGCGGTTGCCGATCTTGGTGATCCGGGTGTAGCCACCCGGGCGGTTCTCGTAACGCGGCGCGATCTCGGTGAAGAGCGTGTGCACGATGCTCTTGTCCGTGATCGACTGGAGAACCTGGCGACGGTTGTGGATGTCGCCCTTCTTCGCCTTGGTGATCAGGCGCTCCGCGACCGGGCGCAGCCGGCGCGCCTTGGCCTCGGTGGTGGTGATGCGGCCGTGCTCGAAGAGGGACCTCGCGAGGTTCGCGAGGAGCAGCTTCTCGTGCGCGGCGCCGCCGCCCAGACGGGCACCCTTGGCGGGCTGAGGCATGGTCTTTCTCCTTCTACGCTGCACCGGCCGTGTCAGGTACCGGTGTCAGGCCGGGCGTGCGGCTGCAAACCCGGTACCCCGAGGCTACCGCCTCGGGTCTCGCCCCTTAGGGGCGCGAGGAACTGCGCGAGCAACCGGCCGCCGGCCGGTGGTCCGGATACGACAGCAACAGCCCCTTTGGGCCGGTGACGACCCGCAGGCGCGCTGTGGGCTGAGCGCGCAGTTCCTCGCGCCCCTGGAGGGGCACGTCAACCGTGGCGGACGCGGAATCCCCGCTGACCGCCGGAGGTACTAGTACTGCTCGGTCTCCACGAAGCCCGCATCCACATCGTCGTCCGCGCCGAACGCGTCCGCCGCGGCGGTGGGGTCGAATCCGGGCGGGCTGTCCTTCAGGGCCAGGCCCATGCCGGCCAGCTTCGCCTTGACCTCGTCGATCGACTTCGCACCGAAGTTGCGGATGTCGAGCAGGTCCGCCTCGGAGCGGGCCACCAGCTCACCCACGGAGTGGATGCCCTCGCGCTTGAGGCAGTTGTAGGAGCGGACGGTGAGTTCCAGCTCCTCGATCGGGAGCGCCAGATCCGCGGCCAGGGCGGCGTCCGTGGGGGACGGGCCCATGTCGATGCCCTCGGCGTCGACGTTCAGCTCGCGGGCCAGGCCGAAGAGCTCGACCAGGGTCTTGCCGGCCGACGCCATCGCGTCACGCGGCCGCATGGCCTGCTTGGTCTCGACGTCGACGATCAGCTTGTCGAAGTCGGTGCGCTGCTCGACACGGGTCGCCTCTACCTTGTAGGTGACCTTGAGCACCGGGCTGTAGATGGAGTCGACCGGGATCCGGCCGATCTCCTGGCCCTGCTGCTTGTTCTGCACCGCGGAGACGTAGCCGCGACCGCGCTCGACGGTCAGCTCCATCTCCAGCTTGCCCTTGGCGTTCAGCGTGGCGAGCACCAGGTCGGGGTTGTGCACCTCGACACCGGCCGGCGGCGCGATGTCGGCGGCGGTGACGACGCCCGGGCCCTGCTTGCGCAGGTACATCACGACCGGCTCGTCGTGCTCGGAGGAGACGACGAGCTGCTTGATGTTGAGGATGACGTCGGTGACGTCCTCCTTGACGCCCGGCACGGTGGTGAACTCGTGCAGGACCCCGTCGACCCGGATCGAGGTGACCGCCGCACCCGGGATCGAGGAGAGGAGCGTACGGCGCAGGGAGTTTCCGAGGGTGTAGCCGAAGCCCGGCTCCAGCGGCTCGATCACGAACCGGGAGCGGAATTCGTCGACGACCTCTTCGGTCAACGATGGACGCTGAGCGATCAGCATGTGGTGGATCCTTCAGTCGTGGGCGCCCGCTATTTGACGCCCCCAGTAATACGAGGGTACGGGTGGCACGGCTTTTCCCGCCAAAATCTACCGAAACCTACCGGGATCCTGGAGAAAAGCCGCACCACCCGTGACCGAGAGCCGATCTTCCGGCTACTCGGGGTTACTTCGAGTAGAGCTCGACGATGAGCTGCTCCTGCACCTGGGTGTCGATCACCTGGCGCTCGGGCATGCTGTGCACGAGGATCCGGAGCTTGCCCGCGTTGGCCTCGAGCCACGCCGGCACGGTCTTGTCGCCGGCCTCGCCCTGGGCCACCGCGAACGGGGTCAGGTTGCGGGACGACTCGCGCACCTCGACGATGTCGTTCACAGCCACGCGAGCCGACGGGATGTCGTTCTTGCGGCCGTTGACGGTGATGTGTCCGTGACGGACCAGCTGACGGGCGTGGTCGCGGGACTTGGCGAAGCCGGCCCGGTACACCACGTTGTCGAGGCGGGTCTCAAGGATGCGCAGAAGGTTCTCACCGGTCTTGCCGGTCTTCTGGTTCGCTTCCTTGTAGTAGTTCACGAACTGCTTTTCGAGGACGCCGTAGATACGAGCGCACTTCTGCTTCTCACGAAGCTGAAGCAGGTACTCGCTGTCCTTGGTGCGCCCGCGTCCGTGCTCACCCGGGGGGTAAGGACGGATCTCAATCGGGCACTTCGCGCTTTCGCACTTGGCTCCCTTGAGGAAGAGCTTCTGCTTCTCCCGACGGCAACGCTTGCAGTCGGCCCCGGTGTATCGCGCCATGTGTCTCGTTCTCCTGTTGTCGGCTGGTCAGACGCGGCGGCGCTTCGGCGGGCGGCAGCCGTTGTGCGGGGTCGGGGTGACGTCCTGGATCGAACCGACCTCAAGGCCGGTGGCCTGGAGGGAGCGGATCGCGGTCTCCCGGCCGGAGCCGGGGCCCTTCACAAAGACGTCCACCTTGCGCATGCCGTGCTCCTGCGCGCGGCGGGCGGCCGACTCGGCGGCCATCTGCGCGGCGAAGGGGGTGGACTTGCGCGAGCCCTTGAAGCCGACGTGACCGGCGGAGGCCCAGGAGATCACATTCCCGGCGGGGTCCGTGATCGAGACGATGGTGTTGTTGAACGTGCTCTTGATGTGGGCGTGCCCATGAGCGACGTTCTTCTTTTCCTTGCGGCGCACCTTCTTGGCTGCACCCTGACGGCCCTTAGGAGGCATGTGTGGGTTTCTCCCGGTGGAGGTGATCGGTCCTACAGCGAAGACCGCTGATGAGCGTCCGGCTGAGGACTACTTCTTGCCCGGCTTCTTCTTACCGGCGATGGCGCGACGCGGGCCCTTGCGGGTGCGGGCGTTGGTGTGAGTGCGCTGGCCGTGGACCGGCAGGCCCCGACGGTGACGCAGACCCTGGTAGCAGCCGATCTCGACCTTGCGGCGGATGTCGGCCTGGATTTCGCGACGGAGGTCACCCTCGGTCTTGAAGTTGGCGTCCACGTAGTCGCGGAGCTTCACGAGGTCGTCCTCGGAAAGGTCGCGAACGCGGACGTCGGGGCTCACACCGGTTTCCTTCAGCACTTCGAGGGAGCGGGAGCGCCCGATGCCGAAGACGTAGGTGAGGGCGATCTCCACGCGCTTCTCGCGCGGGAGGTCAACGCCTGAAAGGCGTGCCATGTGCTTGGCTCCTGATGGTTTCGGAGGTCTTCCACAGCACCGGTTCCCCATCCGCCGTACCAGGTACGGATCGGGTCCCCGGCCTCCACCGGGGGTGTCATCCCCTGGGAGCAGGGGATGGGTGACTGCGTATGAGCGGGTGTGCGTCGCGCGAAGTTCTGCTAAGGCAGGTGGTCGGCTTGCGTCAGCCCTGGCGCTGCTTGTGGCGCAGGTTGTCGCAGATGACCATGACCCGGCCGTGGCGCCGGATCACCTTGCACTTGTCGCAGATCTTCTTGACGCTCGGCTTGACCTTCATGGGTCTCAGGTTCTCCGGGTCTTGTTTGATCTACAAGCGGTTACTTGTATCGGTAGACGATCCGGCCGCGCGTCAGGTCGTACGGAGACAACTCCACGACGACCCGGTCATCCGGGAGGATGCGGATGTAGTGCATCCGCATCTTGCCGCTGATGTGCGCGAGGACCTTGTGACCGTTCTGCAGCTCCACCTTGAACATCGCGTTCGGCAGAGACTCGATCACGGTGCCTTCGATTTCGATGGCGCCTTGCTTTTTGGCCATGTCCTACTTTCGGGATCGGCTACCGGGGGCCGGCTCCAGACATGCCGGATGGCACACGAGAGCCGACGTATGAGTCTACGCCACGCCCACCCGAAAGACGAATCAGGGGAGAATCAGGTGAGCATGCCCACCGATCAAGATCGCTAAGCGGGGTCGGGCGCGGTGGTGATGCCGAACTCGGCGAGTTTGGCGCGACCGCCGTCAGGGGCGGTGAGGACGATCGGGCCCTCCTCGGTGAGGGCGATGGAGTGCTCCCAGTGGGCGGCCCACGAGCCGTCGTCGGTCTTCACGGTCCAGTCGTCCCGCAGCACGTGGGTGGCCGGGGAGCCGAGCGTCACCATCGGCTCGATGGCCAGGCAGACGCCCGGCACCAGCTTGATGCCGCGGCCGCGCTTCTTGGTGACGTAGTTCAGCAGATGCGGGTCCATGTGCATCTCGCTGCCGATGCCGTGGCCGCCGTAGTCCTCGACGATGCCGTACTTACCCGAGGCGGGGCGGGGCTGGCGGCGGATGTACGTCTCGACGGCCCGGGAGATGTCCTCCAGCCGGCTGTTCTTGCGGAAGGCCGCGATACCGGCCCACATCGACTCCTCGGTCACCCGGCTGAGCTCGATCAGCTCGGGCGCGTGCCCGGTGCCGATGAAGCAGGTGAAGGCGGCGTCGCCGTGCCAGCCGTCGATGATCGCGCCGGCGTCCACCGAGAGGATGTCGCCGTCCTTGAGCACCGTCGTACGGTCGGGGATGCCGTGCACCACCACATCGTTGACCGAGGTGCAGATGTTGCCGGGGAAGCCGCCGTACCCGAGGAAGTTCGGCTTGGCGCCGTGGTCGGCGATCACCTTGGCGGCGATCTCGTCGAGGTCCTTGGTGGTCGCACCGGGCACCGCCGCGGCCCGCGTGGCCTCGTGGATGGCCGCGACGACCAGCCCCGCCGCCCGCATCTTCGCGATCTGCTCCGGTGTCTTGATCTCCACCATCGCCGCCGACGACCTCCCTCTGTCCGTGCTGCCGCTGCCGCTGCCGCTGCTGTGCCGTGCCGTGCTGTGCTGCGTGGATCGTTGAGCCCGTACAACCATACGGCCGTGGCGCCCACAAGGGACACCACGGCCGTATGCCGTGCTGAGGCAGGAGAGGACACACCCAAGCCGGAGAACCGGCCGGGAAGGCCCTAGTGCTGGTGCTGGGTGTGCCGCAGCGCTTCCATCGCCCGCTTGGTCACCTCGGGCACCGGCCCGAGCGCCGAGATCGTCACGACGAGATTCTGCTGCTTGTAGTAGTCGATGATCGGCTCGGTCTCGCGGTGGTAGACCTCGAGCCGGTTGCGCACCGTGTCCTCGGTGTCGTCCGGACGCTGGTACAGCTCGCCGCCGTCCTCGTCGCAGACGTTGTCCCGCTTGGGCCGCTTGTACTCGATGTGGAAGACATGCGCGCTGTCGTTGCGGCAGGTGCGGCGGCCGGCGATCCGCTTGACCACCTCGGCCTCCGGCACCTCCAGGTCGAGCACGCCGTCCAGCCTGATGCCCTTGCGGTCCAGGTAGGCGTCGAGTGCCCGCGCCTGCTGCTCATTGCGCGGGAACCCGTCGAGCAGGAAGCCGTCCGCCGCGTCCTGCTGGTCGAGCCGGTCCTCCGCCATGGCGATGGTGACCTCGTCGGGTACGAGATTACCGGCGTCCATGTACGCCTTTGCCTGCTTGCCCAGCTCAGTGCCCTGGCTGATGTTGGCGCGGAACAGGTCGCCCGTGGAGATGTGCGGGATCGACAGGTTCTTGGCGAGGTACGCGGCCTGCGTCCCCTTGCCGGCGCCGGGCGGCCCGACCAGGACGATTCGCATCAGCGGAGGAACCCTTCGTAGTTACGCTGCTGGAGCTGGCTCTCGATCTGCTTCACGGTTTCCAGGCCCACACCCACGATGATCAGGATGCTGGTGCCGCCCAGCGGGAAGTTGCCGTTGCTCCCGTTGAAGATCGCGATGGCGATCGTGGGAACGAGGGCGATGAGACCCAGATACAGCGCACCAGGCCAGGTGATGCGGTTCAGTACGTAACTGAGGTACTCGGCGGTCGGGCGACCGGCCCGGATACCGGGGATGAAGCCACCGTACTTCTTCATGTTGTCGGCGACTTCCTCGGGGTTGAAGGAGATCGCGACGTAGAAGAAGGCGAAGAAGACGATCAGCAGGAAGTACGCCGCCATGTAGATCGGGTGGTCGCCCTTGGTCAGGTTCTGGCTCACCCATTGCGCCCAGCCGGCCGTCGAGCCGGAGAACTGGACGATCAACGCCGGGATGTACAGCAGCGACGAGGCGAAGATGACCGGGATGACACCGGCCTGGTTCACCTTGAGCGGGATGTACGTGGAGGTGCCGCCGTACGACCGCCGGCCGATCATCCGCTTGGCGTACTGCACCGGGATCCGGCGCTGGGCCTGTTCGACGAAGACCACCAGGGCCACCATCGCCAGCCCGATCGCGATCACCGCGAGGAACTCCACCCAGCCGTCGGCGATCTTGCCGGAGACCTTGATCGCCCACAGCGAGCCGGGGAAGCCGGCCGCGATGGCGACGAACATCAGGATCGACATGCCGTTGCCGATGCCGCG
The DNA here is from genome assembly GCF_045039895.1 of Streptomyces sp. NBC_01190. NCBI lineage: Bacteria > Bacillati > Actinomycetota > Actinomycetes > Kitasatosporales > Streptomycetaceae > Streptomyces > Streptomyces sp. NBC_01190. The sequence goes on along the minus strand of NZ_CP108580.1, from coordinate 5,084,827 downwards.
GTCGGTGATCAGCTCACCGAGCCACATGATCATCACGGTGCCCGCGGTCATCGTGGCCACCATCGTGATGGTGGTGAAGATCGACTGGTTCGGCACGATCTGGCTGGCGTTCTGGCAGCTCGAGAAGAGGGTGCCGGAACGGGCGGTGGCCACCAGGCCGGTGCCCTGGAGCACGGCGAGGGCGACCGTCAGATACCGGGTGTACTGGGTGATCTTCGTGGTGCCGGCCTGGCCCTCCTTCTTGAGGGCCTCAAGGCGTGGAATCACCACGGTGAGGAGCTGAAGGATGATGCTGGCCGTGATGTACGGCATGATCCCCAGCGCGAAGATCGTGAGCTGGAGCAGCGCGCCGCCGCTGAACAAGTTCACCAGCCCGAAGAGGCTGTTGTTGCTCTTCGTGTCCTTGATGCACTCGTTGACCACCGAGTAGTCGATACCAGGCACCGGGACGTGGGCACCGAGGCGGTAGACCACCACGATGCCAAGTGTGAACAGCAGCTTCTTGCGCAGGTCGGGCGTCCTGAACGCCCGGGCGAACGCGGTGAGCACGGTGCCTCCTGCACCCCCCGCGCACGGCGGAAGGTCGGTCTGGTGAGGTTCTGACAGATCTGACAGATACGGCCGCTTACTACTGTCGCACTCGCGAAAGCACACAGGCTTTCGGAGAATAACAGCGTTCGCCACCCTACCCGCGAGGCAGGCTCGCTAGGAATGACCAACAGGCCAGCAATCAGCCGGGGTTCGGTCAAGGAAATCCACCGAAACAACGACCGGGGACGCCCCCAGGTGCTGGGCATCCCCGGTCAAGTGTGACAAAAACCTCAGACGAGTTCCGTCACGGTACCGCCTGCGGCGGTGATCTTCTCCTTGGCGGAGCCGGAGGCCGCGTCAACGGACACCTGCAACGCTACCGAGATGTCGCCGGTGCCGAGCACCTTGACGAGGTGGTTCTTCCGCACCGCACCCTTGGCGACCAGGTCGGCGACGGTGACCTCGCCACCCTCGGGGTAGAGGGCAGCGAGCTTGTCCAGGTTGACGACCTGGTACTCGGTGCGGAACGGGTTCTTGAAGCCCTTGAGCTTCGGGAGCCGCATGTGGAGGGGCATCTGCCCGCCCTCGAAGCGCTCCGGAACCTGGTAACGGGCCTTGGTGCCCTTGGTACCACGACCGGCCGTCTTGCCCTTGGAGCCCTCGCCTCGACCCACGCGGGTCTTGGCGGTCTTGGCGCCCGGGGCCGGACGAAGGTTGTGGATCTTGATCGGGCTGTTGTCACCCATGATCAGTCGACCTCCTCGACCGTGACGAGGTGGCGGACGGTCTGGACCATGCCGCGGATCTCCGGACGGTCCTCCTTGACCACCACGTCGTTCAGCCGCTTCAGGCCGAGCGAACGCAGGGTGTCACGGTGGTTCTGCTTGCTGCCGATGTAGGACTTGGTCTGTGTGACCTTCAGACGCGCCATCACGCACCAACCCCGGCGCGCGCCCGCAGCAGAGCGGCCGGCGCGACATCCTCGATCGGCAGACCACGACGGGCGGCGATCTCCTCGGGCCGCTGAAGGCCCTGGAGCGCGGCCACCGTGGCGTGCACGATGTTGATCGCGTTGTCCGAGCCGAGGCTCTTGGACAACACGTCGTGGATACCGGCGCACTCCAGCACGGCGCGCACCGGACCACCGGCGATCACACCGGTACCGGGGGAAGCCGGCTTGAGCAGGACGACGCCCGCGGCCTTCTCGCCCTGGATCGGGTGCGGGATGGTGCCCTGGATACGGGGGACCTTGAAGAAGTGCTTCTTGGCCTCCTCCACACCCTTGGCGATGGCGGCCGGCACCTCCTTGGCCTTGCCGTAGCCGACACCGACGGTGCCGTCACCATCGCCCACCACGACCAGCGCGGTGAAGCTGAAGCGACGACCACCCTTCACAACTTTGGCGACGCGGTTGATCGCGACGACCCGTTCGACGTAGGCGGTCTTCTCGGCCTGCTGGCCGCCGTCCCGCCGGTCCTTGCGGTCCCGTCGCTCGCCGCCACCGGCACCGCTTCCGCGGCGCTGGGGTCCAGCCATTGGATTACCTCTCCCTGATTTCGGCGTTTCTCCGTCAGACGGAACCGGCTAGAACTTCAGACCGGCTTCGCGGGCGGCGTCCGCCAGGGCGGCGATGCGCCCCGCGTACTGGTTGCCGCCACGGTCGAACACGACAGCCTCGACGCCCTTGGCCTTGGCACGTTCGGCCACCAACTGGCCGACCTGCTTGGCCTTGGCGCTCTTGTCGCCTTCGCCGCCACGGATGGACGCGTCGAGGGTCGACGCGGACGCGAGCGTGTGGCCCGCGAGGTCGTCGATGACCTGCGCCACGATGCCGCGGTTGGACCGCGTCACCACGAGGCGCGGACGCTCGGTCGTACCCGAGACCCGCTTGCGGACCCGGATGTGGCGCCGCTTGAGAGCGGCCCCCTTGTACGCCTTGCCCTTGGCGATCTTCACACCGTATGCCATGGCTACTTACCGGCCTTTCCGACCTTGCGGCGGATGACTTCGCCGGCGTACTTGACACCCTTGGCCTTGTACGGGTCGGGCTTCCGCAGCTTGCGGATGTTGGCGGCGACCTCGCCGACCTTCTGCTTGTCGATGCCCTCGACGGAGAACTTCACCGGGGACTCGACCTTGAAGGAGATCCCCTCAGGGGCCTCGACGAGAATCGGGTGGCTGTAGCCCAGCGCGAACTCCAGGTTGGAGCCCTTCGCCTGGACGCGGTAGCCGACGCCGCTGATCTCGAGTGCCTTCGTGTAGCCCGCGGTCACGCCGGTGATCATGTTCGCCACCAGCGTGCGGGACAGGCCGTGCAGGGCCTTCGAGACACGCTCGTCGTTGGGGCGGGTGACCAGCAGAGTGCCGTCCTCGCCCTTGGCGACCTCGATCGGCGCGGCGACGGTGTGGGTGAGCGAGCCCTTGGGGCCCTTCACCGCGACCGTGCGGCCGTCGATGGTGACGTCCACTCCGGCGGGAACCGAGATGGGCAGCTTGCCGATGCGCGACATTGCTTTACCTCTCTTTCCCGGTTACCAGACGTAGGCGAGGACTTCCCCACCCACGCCCTTCTTCTGCGCCTGCTGGCCGGTGAGCAGCCCGTGCGACGTGGAGATGATCGCCACGCCCAGGCCCCCGAGCACCCTCGGCAGGTTGGTGGACTTTGCGTAGACCCGCAGACCCGGCTTGCTGATCCGCTTGATGCCGGCGATCGAGCGCTCGCGGTTCGGGCCGAACTTCAGCTCGAGGACGAGGTTCTTGCCGACCTCCGCCTCCTCGACCTTCCAGCCGGTGATGTAGCCCTCCTGCTGGAGGATCTCCGCGATGTGCGACTTGATCTTGCTGAACGGCATCTCGACATCGTCGTGGTACGCCGAGTTCGCGTTACGCAGACGGGTCAGCATGTCTGCGATGGGGTCGGTCATGGTCATGAGTTGGCCCTGGGCCTCTCTCGCCGGGGTTTCCTGTCTGCTCCGTCCCTCTCCCCCGGCCGGAGCCGGGGACGGGTGTGGTGCGGGGACCTACGGCGTAGTGGATCGGTCCTGGTCTGTGTTCCGCCGACTGACGGAATTACCAGGAGCTCTTGGTCACGCCCGGCAGCTCACCACGGTGGGCCATCTCACGAAGGCACACGCGGCACAGGCCGAACTTGCGGTAGACGGAGTGCGGCCGGCCACAGCGCTGGCAGCGGTTGTACCCGCGCACAGTGAACTTGGGCTTGCGAGCGGCCTTGGCAATGAGAGCCTTCTTCGCCACGGCTCACGCCTCCTTGAACGGGAAGCCGAGGTGACGAAGGAGGGCGCGGCCCTCATCGTCGTTGGTCGCCGTGGTGACCACGGTGATGTCCATACCCCGGACGCGGTCGATCTTGTCCTGGTCGATCTCGTGGAACATGACCTGCTCGGTGAGACCGAAGGTGTAGTTGCCACGGCCGTCGAACTGCTTCGGCGACAGGCCGCGGAAGTCGCGGATACGCGGCAGCGCCAGCGACAGCAGCCGGTCCAGGAACTCCCACATCCGGTCACCGCGCAGGGTGACGTGCGCCCCGATCGGCTGACCCTCACGCAGCTTGAACTGCGCGATGGACTTGCGAGCCTTGGTGACCTGCGGCTTCTGACCGGTGATCGTGGCGAGGTCGCGGATGGCGCCCTCGATCAGCTTGGAGTCGCGGGCGGCGTCGCCCACACCCATGTTGACCACGATCTTGGTGAGGCCGGGGATCTGCATGACGTTCTCGTAGTGGAACTCGTCACGCAGCTTGCCGGCGATCTCGGCACGGTAGCGCGCCTTCAGACGCGGGGAGGTGCTGGTGGTGGTGGCAGTCATCAGATGTCCTCACCGGTTCGCTTGGCAACGCGGATCTTGTTGCCCTCGTCGTCGAAGCGGTAGCCGACCCGGGTCACGACCTTCTTGCCGTCCTTCTCGACAACCAACTGCACGTTGCTGATGTGGACGGGCGCCTCGGTGGTGATGATGCCGCCGGTCTTCGAACCGCGGTCGGTCTGGCCGGCCTTGGTGTGCTTCTTGACCCGGTTGACACCCTCGACCAGGACCCGGTCCTCGCGGGGGTAGGCCACGATGACCTTGCCCTGCTTGCCCTTGTCCTTACCGGTGATGACCTGGACCAGGTCGCCCTTCTTGATCTTCATCGGTTACAGCACCTCCGGCGCGAGCGAGACGATCTTCATGAACTTCTTCTCGCGCAGCTCGCGGCCGACCGGGCCGAAAATGCGGGTGCCACGGGGGTCGCCATCGTTCTTGAGGATGACGGCCGCGTTCTCGTCGAAGCGGATGTACGAGCCGTCGGCACGGCGGCGCTCCTTGACGGTGCGCACGATGACCGCCTTGACGACCTCGCCCTTCTTCACGTTGCCACCGGGGATCGCGTCCTTGACGGTGGCGACGATGACGTCACCGACTCCCGCGTAGCGGCGACCCGAGCCTCCGAGAACACGGATGCAAAGGATCTCCTTGGCACCAGTGTTGTCGGCGACACGAAGTCGCGACTCCTGCTGGATCACGTCTATCTCCTGTTTGTCGCGTCGGTTCCCGGCGGGGGGCCGGTACGGAGTACGAGCCCCACCGCCGAGCCTGACGGAACGGTCCTGAGCGATACCGCTCAGGGATTACATGGCCCGGACTACTTGGCCTTTTCGAGGATCTCCACGACGCGCCAGCGCTTGGTCGCGGACAGCGGCCGGGTCTCCATCAGGAGAACACGGTCGCCGATACCCGCGGCGTTCTGCTCGTCGTGCGCCTTGAGCTTGTTGGTGCGACGGATGACCTTGCCGTAGAGGGCGTGCTTCACACGGTCCTCGACGGCGACCACGACGGTCTTGTCCATCTTGTCGCTGACCACCAGACCCTCGCGGGTCTTGCGGAAGCCGCGGCTCTCGTTCGCGTTCTCTTCAGTCACAGTGCTCTCGCTCATCAGGCGCTCTCCACCGGCTCCACCGTTTCCACGGTCTCGATGCCCAGCTCGCGCTCGCGCATCAGCGTGTAGATCCGGGCGATGTCCTTGCGGACGGTCCTCAGCCGGGTGTTGTTCTCCAGCTGTCCGGTGGCCGCCTGGAAGCGGAGGTTGAAGAGCTCCTCCTTGGCCTCACGCAGCTTGCCGACGAGTTCCTCGTCGCCGAGCTGGCGCAGCTCGGTCGTCTTGGTACCGACCGCCATCACGACTCACCTGCCTCGCGCCGCACGATGCGGCACTTCATCGGAAGCTTGTGCGCGGCGCGGGTGAGCGCCTCACGAGCGACCTTCTCATTCGGGAAAGACAGCTCGAACATCACCCGTCCGGGCTTGACGTTCGCGATCCACCACTCCGGCGAACCCTTACCGGAACCCATGCGGGTCTCGGCCGGCTTCTTGGTGAGCGGACGGTCCGGGTAGATGTTGATCCAGACCTTGCCGCCACGCTTGATGTGCCGGGTGATGGAGATACGAGCGGACTCGATCTGCCGGTTGGTCACGTAGGCGGGGGTGACGGCCTGGAGGCCGAACTCACCGAACGCCAGCTCGGTGCCGCCCTTGGCCATGCCGTCACGGCCGGGGTGGTGCTGCTTGCGGTGCTTGACCCTGCGGGGGATCAGCATGGTACTCAGCCTTCCGTTCCGGGGGTCTCCGCGGCCGGGGCCTCGACGGGGGCAGCGGTCTCGGCCTTGGCGGCCGGGGCGCCTTCCGTCTGAGGACGACGGCCGCCACGGCCACCGCGCTCGCCGCCACGCTCGCCACCGCGGCGCTGCGGACGCTCGTTGCCGCCACCGCGGGCCGGACGGTTGCCGGCGCGGGCGGCCGCGTTGTCGGCGCGGACCTCGGCGATGTTCTTGACGTCGCCCTTGTAGATCCACACCTTCACACCGATGCGGCCGAAGGTGGTCTTGGCCTCGAAGAAGCCGTAGTCCACGTTGGCGCGCAGGGTGTGCAGCGGCACCCGGCCCTCGCGGTAGAACTCCGAGCGGGACATCTCGGCGCCGCCGAGACGGCCACCGCACTGGATCTTGATGCCCTTGGCGCCGGCCTTCAGCGTGCCCTGCATGCTCTTGCGCATGGCACGGCGGAAGGAGACCCGGGAGGAGAGCTGCTCGGCGACCGCCTGGGCCACGAGCTGCGCGTCCATCTCCGGGTTCTTGACCTCGAGGATGTTGAGCTGGACCTGCTTGCCGGTCAGCTTCTCCAGGTCACCGCGGATACGGTCGGCCTCCGCGCCGCGGCGGCCGATGACGATGCCCGGCCGGGCGGTGTGGATGTCGACGCGGACGCGGTCACGGGTGCGCTCGATCTCCACCTTGGAGATGCCGGCCCGCTCCATGCCCTGCGTCATCATCCGGCGGATGGCGACGTCTTCCTTGACGTAGTCCTTGTACAGCTTGTCGGCGTACCACCGGGACTTGAAGTCCGTGGTGATGCCGAGCCGGAACCCGTAAGGGTTAACCTTCTGGCCCATTACCGGGTCCCTTCCTTGCTGGCGACGACCACGGTGATGTGGCTGGTCCGCTTGCGGATCCGGTAGGCACGGCCCTGGGCGCGCGGCCGGAACCGCTTCAGGGTCGGGCCCTCGTCCACGTACGCCTCGCTGATGAACAGCGTCTCGGCGTCGGTGTGCTCGTAGTTGTGCGCGGCGTTGGCGATGGCGCTGTCCAGCACCTTGCCGACCGGCACGCTCGCGGCCTGCGGCGTGAAACGCAGGACCGCCTGAGCCTCCGTGGCATCCATGCCACGGATGAGGTCCACCACGCGGCGGGCCTTCATGGGCGTGACGCGGATGTACCGCGCCTGGGCCCTGGCTTCCATGGTTGTCCCTTCAGTGTCTGTCATGTCTGTCGCGTCGTGTCGCGTCTCGCCGCTGATCAGCGACGACGCGCCTTGCGGTCGTCCTTCTCGTGGCCGCGGAAGGTGCGGGTCGGCGCGAACTCGCCGAGCTTGTGGCCGACCATCGACTCAGTGACAAACACCGGGACGTGCTTACGGCCGTCGTGCACCGCGATCGTGTGGCCGAGCATGGCCGGGATGATCATCGAGCGGCGGGACCAGGTCTTGATGACGTTCTTGGTGCCTGCTTCGTTCTGGACATCCACCTTTTTGATGAGGTGGTCGTCGACGAAGGGCCCCTTCTTGAGACTGCGCGGCATCTACACCCGCTCCTAGCGCTTCTTGTTCGTCTTGCGGCGGCGGACGATGTACTTGCTGCTCGCCTTCTTCGGCGAACGAGTACGACCCTCCTTCTGACCCCACGGGGAGACCGGGTGGCGACCACCGGAGGTCTTGCCCTCACCACCACCGTGCGGGTGGTCCACCGGGTTCATGGCGACACCGCGGACGGTCGGGCGAACGCCCTTCCACCTCATCCGGCCGGCCTTGCCCCAGTTGATGTTCGACTGCTCGGCGTTGCCGACCTCGCCGATGGTGGCGCGGCAGCGTACGTCGACCATCCGGACCTCGCCGGACGGCATACGAAGGGTGGCCATGTTGCCTTCCTTCGCCAGCAGCTGGACCGAAGCACCCGCGGAGCGGGAGATCTTCGCGCCGCCACCGGGCCGCAGCTCGATCGCGTGGATCGTGGTACCCACCGGGATGTTGCGCAGCGGCAGGTTGTTGCCCGGCTTGATGTCGGCGTTGGCGCCGTTCTCGATCCGGTCGCCCTGCTTCAGGCGGGCGGGGGCGAGGATGTAGCGCTTCTCGCCGTCCGCGTAGTGCAGCAGCGCGATGCGCGCGGTGCGGTTGGGGTCGTACTCGATGTGCGCGACCTTGGCGGGCACGCCGTCCTTGTCGTGCCGACGGAAGTCGATGACACGGTAGGCGCGCTTGTGGCCACCACCCTGGTGGCGAACGGTCACACGACCGGCGTTGTTACGGCCGCCCTTGCTGTGCAGCGGGCGGACCAGCGACTTCTCCGGCGTGGACCGCGTGATTTCGACAAAGTCGGCGACGCTGGAGCCACGACGGCCCGGGGTCGTCGGCTTGTACTTGCGGATACCCATTTCTCAGTCCTCGGATGAATTCCGGACTTCTGAACGATCCAGCCCCCGTTAGGAGACCGGGCCGCCGAAGATGTCGATGCGGTCGCCCTCGGCAAGGGTCACGATGGCGCGCTTGGTGTTCGCGCGCTTGCCGAAACCGGTGCGGGTGCGCTTGCGCTTGCCCTGCCGGTTGATCGTGTTGACCCCGGTGACCTTGACCTGGAAGACCGCCTCGACGGCCTGCTTGATCTGGGTCTTGTTGGCGCGCGGGTCGACGACGAACGTGTACTTGTTCTCGTCGAGCAGCGCGTAGCTCTTCTCCGAGACAACCGGCTTGATCAGCAGGTCACGGGGGTCCGTGTACGTCTTGCTGGTGACCAGTGTCCCGGTCGTCTGGGGGTCGGTCTGCTCGGCCATCAGGCGTCGCTCCCTTCGGTCTCGGCGGCGCCGTTACCGACACCGACAAAACGGTCGAAGGCGGCCTTGGTGAAGACCACGTCGTCGGAGACGAGCACGTCGTACGTGTTGAGCTGGCCGGCGTCCAGGATGTGCACCTGGGGCAGGTTGCGGGCGGAGAGCCACGCGGCCTCGTCGGCGCGCTCGACGACCAGCAGCAGGTTCTTGCGCTCGCTGATCTTGCCGAAGAGCGTCTTCGCGGCCTTGGTCGACGGGCTGTCACCGTCGATCACACCGGTCACGACGTGCACGCGGTTGTGGCGCGCCCGGTCGGTGAGGGCACCGCGCAGGGCGGCGGCCTTCATCTTCTTGGGGGTCCGCTGCGAGTAGTCACGCGGCACGGGACCGTGCACGACGCCACCACCGGCGAACTGCGGGGCGCGGGTCGAACCCTGACGGGCGCGGCCGGTGCCCTTCTGGCGGTACGGCTTCTTGCCGCCACCGCGGACCTCGCCACGCGTCTTGACCTTGTGCGTGCCCTGACGGGCGGCGGCCAGCTGCGCGACGACGACCTGGTGGATCAGCGGGATGCTGACCTTGGCGTCGAAGATCTCGGCCGGGAGCTCTACGGTCCCGGTCACGTCGCCCGCGGGCGACCAGATGTCAATGGTGGTGCTCATATCCTTCAGGCCCCCTTGGCCGCGGTGCGGACCAGGACGAGGCCGCCGTTCGGACCAGGAACCGCGCCCTTGATGAGCAGCAGGCCCTTCTCCGCGTCAACGGCGTGAACGGTCAGGTTCTGGGTGGTCACCCGCTCGTTGCCCATGCGACCCGCCATGCGCATGCCCTTGAACACGCGGCCGGGGGTGGCACAGCCGCCGATGGAGCCCGGCGAGCGGTGCTTGCGCTGAACGCCGTGTCCGGCGCCGAGGCCCTTGAAGTTGTGACGCTTCATGACACCGGCGAAGCCCTTGCCCTTGCTCTTGCCGGTCACGTCCACCTTGACGCCGGCCTCGAACACCGTGGCGGTGATCTCCTGGCCGAGCGTGTACTCACCGGCGTCTGCGGTACGCAGCTCGACCAGGTGGCGGCGGGGCGTGACATCGGCCTTCGCGAAGTGGCCCTTGAGGGGCTTGTTCACCTTGCGCGGGTCGATCTCGCCGAATGCGAGCTGGACCGACTCGTAGCCGTCGTTGTCGCTGGTGCGAACCTGGGTCACGACGTTCGGGCCGGCCTTGACGACGGTCACCGGGACGACACGGTTGTTCTCGTCCCAGACCTGGGTCATGCCGAGCTTCTCGCCCAGGATGCCCTTGATCTGCTTTGCCATCTTCTCCGCGCCTCTCAGAGCTTGATCTCGATGTCAACGCCGGCCGGCAGGTCCAGGCGCATCAACGAGTCAACGGTCTTGGGCGTCGGGTCGAGGATGTCGATCAGGCGCTTGTGCGTGCGCATCTCGAAGTGCTCGCGCGAGTCCTTGTACTTGTGCGGCGACTTGATGACGCAGTACACGTTCTTCTCAGTGGGCAGCGGCACCGGGCCCGCGACCTGCGCACCAGTACGCGTCACCGTCTCGACGATCTTCTTCGCCGAGGAGTCGATGACCTCGTGGTCGTAGGCCTTGAGCCGGATGCGGATCTTCTGTCCCGCCATGGCTACTCCGTAGTCCTTGTCTCTTTTTACGCTCTTGGCACCCGCTTGCCCGACCCACGCGGTCGGGCGTGTCGCGCCCCTCGCCATAGCTTTCCGCGCATGCGGAAATCCCTGCCCGAAGGGTTTGCGTGGGAGAGAACACCCACCGGATGCCTGGTCGGAACCGCACTGACACTTCCCGGAAGATTCCCGTACGTCCGTCCCAGTGCTGCCCATCAGGCAGATAAGACGACGAGTACTGTGGGACTCGCTTCCGGTCCCCCCGACGGGAGGCGCGCAGCATCGGCGCTCGACCGAGCAACTTGGGTAGTCTGCCATACACCCCGTACCCGACGCCAATCGAGCGCGGTAGCTTACCCCGGGGTGATCACCCCCCAAACCTCCCCGGCCCCGCGCCGCGGACCAGGGCGCCCCGGGCGACCCGGCCTTGTGGATCCGCCGCTGACAGACGGGCGGGCTAGGGTCTGCGGAAAGTCGGGTGGGGTGAGGCGAGGTGGGGAGCGCGATGGTGGCGGCGGGGAGCGGTGGGGGTGGGTTGCTGCGGCTGCGGAAGGTGAGCCGGACGTACGGGGCACGGGTGGCGCTGCGTCCGCTGGATCTGGAGCTGCGGGCCGGGCGGTGCACCGCGCTCTTCGGGCACAACGGTTCGGGCAAGTCGACGCTGCTGCGGATAGCGAGCGGGCGGGACGCGCCGACCACGGGTGAGGTGCTGTTCGCCGGGCGGCGGATGAGCGAGGACGACCCGGAGGTACGGGCCCGGGTCGCCGTGGTCGGTGACACGGTGGCCTGCTATCCGGACCTCACCGTGCGCGAACACCTCGAACTGGTCACCGTGGCGCACGCCGTTGACGACGCGGCCGGCTGGATCGACCAGGTGCTCGCCGACCGGCGGCTCCTCGAACACGCCCACGCACTGCCGAGCGCGCTCTCCTCCGGCCAGATGCAGTCGCTGCTGCTCGCCTCCGCGCTGGTCCGCCCGCGCGACCTGATGGTGCTCGACGAGCCCGAGCAACGGCTCGACCCGGGCGCCCGGGAGCGGCTGGCGGAGCTGCTCAGCGCCGAGAAGCGGGACGGGGTGGCGGTGCTGCTCGCCACCCACCAGGCCGACCTCGCCATCGCGGTCGCGGATCATATGGTCGCGCTGGAAGACGGTCAGGTGATCGCCGAGGGCCCGCCGGCCGCGGTGCTGCGGCAGCTCGGCGTCCGGGCATGACGGCGCCGGCCGTACCGGGCGAGCCGGGGGAACTGGGCGAGCCGGGCGGGCTAGGGGGCGTCGCATCCGCGCCGGGCGAGCGCGAAAGCGCCGAGGCCGCCAAGGACGCCGGGGCCACGGATCTCGCCGAACCCGCCGAGCCTGCCGCGGACTTGTGGGACGAGCACACCTGGTCCGCGGCGGACGACGACCGCACCGCCGAGACGGTCCAGTGGCTCCGGCGGAAACGCAGGGCCCACCGGCGGCAGCGCGGCCAGGACCTCGCGGTGATGGCGTACTGCGTCCTGCTCGGCGTCGTCGCCTATGGCAGCGGCCTCGTCGTGCACTCCCTGCGCGGTCTCTCCGAAGGCGCCGGCTACGGCCGCTACGGCGCGGACGTACAGCGCGGGCTGCCCGCGCTCTTCACCGCCCTCACCCTCACCCTCGCGCTGCTCGCCGCCCGCGACGCGCTCTGGCGGGGGCCGGTCGTGCTGCCGGCACCGTCCGTGGGGTGGCTGCTGGCGCAGCCGGTACGGCGGGCGGCCGTCCTGCGGCCCTGGTTCCGGCTGTCCGCCGGGCTCGCCCTCCTGCCGGGGGTGCTGGGCGGCGTGGCGGCGGGCGTGGCCCTGCGGGTCACCGGGCTGGCGCCGATCGGCTACGCCCTGCTCGCCGTGGCTCCCGCGGCGCTCTGCCTGCCGCTGCTGGCGACCGCGTTCGGCATGGCGGTGGAGCGGCGGCCCCACTGGGCACGGCGGGTCCGCCGCTGGACCGCCCCCGCCGTACTGCTGCTCGGCGCGCTGGCCGCGCAGACCGGGCTGGCCGGCGGTGGGCACCGGGTGCGGGCGCTGGAGTGGGTGGAGTTGTGGTCCGGGCCGTGGGGCTGGGCCGCCCAGCCGGTGGTACGGGCCTGCGGCGGCAATGCTCCCGGCTGGCCGGCCGCGCTCGCCCTGCTGCTGGCGGCCACCGGTGCCGCGCTGGCCCAGGCCCACCGGGACGCCGGTCAGGTACCGTCCGCCGAGCTGCGGAGCCGGGCGGCGACGGCCACCACGGTGGCCTCCGTGGCCTGGTCGATGGAGCTGCGCGCGGCCAAGCTGGCGCTGATGGACGCCGGGGCGGGCGACGGCGGCGCACCCGGGATCCGGCTCCCGCTGCCGCGCAGCCGGTATCTGGTGGTGGTCTGGCGGGACGCGATGACGTTGCTGCGGGCGCCGGGGCGGCTCGGCAAGGCGGCGCTGTGGGCGGTGGCGGCGGTCGCGCTCGCCGGGTTCGGCGCGGATCTCGGGGGTGAGCGGCGGGGCGTCGGGCTGGTGCTCGGGCTGCTGTGCGGGTACCTCGCGGTCGGCGTGCTGGCGGAGCCGGCCCGGCTGGAGACGGATGATCTGCGGCGGTCGTCGTGGTCGCCGTTTCGCTTCCGTAGCCTGATGGTTCAGCACGCGGTGGTGCCGGCCGGGCTGGGGGTGCTGCTCGGGGTGGTGGCCGCGGTGCCGTTCGCCGCGCACGGGGCGCCGTGGGCGCTGCTGTTGCTGCCGCTGTGCGCGCCACCGTTCGCCGCGGCGGCGCTTTATGGGGCGTGCCGGGGGCCGGCCCGTACGCATCTGATGTTTCTGGGCGGGGGGAGTCCGGTGGGCGGGCCGGGGCCGCTGATCTTTCTCGGCTGGTACGCGGCGGGGCCGATTCTTTCGGTGAGCGCGTTGGCGCTGGCGCTTTTTCATGGGGTGACGCGGGGGGCTGTGGCCTCCACCGTATGCGCGAGCGTCGCGCTGACGTGGCTTCTCCTCTCCCTGACCCGCCAAGCGGCGAACCGCCTGCTCACCCACTGACCTAGTGGGCACCCCGCGGTGCTTGCGCTGTTGCGCACCCCCACCCGTAAACGCACCCGGGCCCCGTCAGGGGCGCGGGGAACTGCGCGGGCAACCCACCACCGGGCGGCAGTCGGGGAGGGACCGCACCACCCACCCCCTCCCCCGTACCCCAAAAACAAAGAGAAGGGTGCCCCGCGCTGCCGTAAGAGCAACGCAGGGCACCCTTCTCAGGTCAAGCGGCCCGCAAGGGCTACTTGTTGATCTTGGTGACCTGACCCGCGCCCACCGTCCGGCCACCCTCACGGATGGCGAACTTCAGACCCTCTTCCATGGCGATCGGCTGAATGAGCTGAACCGACATCGCCGTGTTGTCGCCCGGCATGACCATCTCGGTGCCCTCGGGGAGGGTCACCACGCCGGTCACGTCCGTGGTACGGAAGTAGAACTGCGGACGGTAGTTGTTGAAGAACGGCGTGTGACGGCCGCCCTCGTCCTTGGACAGGATGTACGCCTGCGCCTCGAACTCGGTGTGCGGGGTGACCGAACCCGGCTTGATGATGACCTGGCCGCGCTCGACGTCCTCGCGCTTGATACCGCGAAGCAGCAGACCGACGTTCTCACCGGCCTGGCCCTCGTCGAGCAGCTTGCGGAACATCTCGATGCCGGTGACCGTGGTGGTGGTCTTGCCTTCCTTGATGCCGATGATGTCAACAGTCTCGTTGACCTTCAGCACACCACGCTCGATACGGCCGGTGACGACCGTGCCACGACCGGTGATCGTGAAGACGTCCTCGATCGGCATCAGGAACGGCTTGTCGACGTCGCGGTCCGGGGTCGGGATCGCCTCGTCGACGGCCGCCATGAGGCCGAGCAGCTTCTCGCCCCACTCCTTGTCGCCCTCGAGCGCCTTGAGAGCGGAGACCCGCACGACCGGAAGGTCGTCGCCCGGGAACTCGTACTCGGAGAGGAGTTCACGCACCTCGAGCTCGACGAGCTCCAGGATCTCCTCGTCGTCCACCATGTCGGCCTTGTTCAGGGCGACCACGATGTAGGGGACGCCGACCTGGCGGGCCAGGAGCACGTGCTCCTTGGTCTGCGGCATCGGGCCGTCGGTCGCGGCGACCACCAGGATCGCGCCGTCCATCTGGGCGGCACCGGTGATCATGTTCTTGATGTAGTCCGCGTGACCGGGGCAGTCGACGTGGGCGTAGTGACGCGACTCGGTCTGGTACTCGACGTGCGCGATGGAGATGGTGATACCGCGCTGGCGCTCCTCAGGAGCCTTGTCGATCTGGTCGAAGGCCGAGGCCTCGTTCAGGTCCGGGTACGCGTCGTGCAGCACCTTGGTAATCGCCGCGGTAAGCGTGGTCTTACCGTGGTCGATGTGACCGATGGTGCCGATGTTGACGTGCGGCTTAGTCCGCTCGAACTTCGCCTTCGCCACTGGGGTCCTCCTGGGAGTGGATCTGTACGCCTTGCTTCATCGGCGCCAGGTGATCTTTGCTGGAATGCCGACCGCCGGGGCATTCCGCCGTTGTCCGTCGGGATGATCCTCGCGGATCGCCCCACCGTATTGCGACGGAATGCCCAGATAGCCTGCTGTCAAGCCTAAACGAGGTACTACTCGCCCTTGGCCTTCGCGATGATCTCCTCGGCGACGTTCCGCGGAACCTCGGCGTAGGAGTCGAACTGCATGGAGTAGCTGGCCCGGCCTGAGGTCTTCGACCGCAGGTCACCGACGTAGCCGAACATCTCCGACAGCGGAACCAGGCCCTTGACGACCCGGGCACCGCTGCGTTCGTCCATGGCCAGGATCTGGCCACGGCGGGAGTTGAGGTCGCCGATGACGTCGCCCATGTAGTCCTCGGGCGTGGTGACCTCGACGGCCATCATCGGTTCGAGGAGCACGGGGCTCGCCTTGCGAGCGCCCTCCTTGAACGCCTGCGAGCCGGCGATCTTGAACGCCAGTTCGGAGGAGTCCACCTCGTGGTAACCGCCGTCGAGCAGGGTGACGCGGACGCCCACCATCTCGTAGCCGGCCAGGATGCCGAACTTCATGGCCTCCTGGGCGCCCGCGTCCACCGAGGGGATGTACTCCCTGGGGATACGGCCACCGGTGACCTTGTTGACGAACTCGTAGGTGGCGTCGCCGCCTTCGAGCGGTTCGAGCATGATCTGCACCTTGGCGAACTGACCGGTACCACCGGTCTGCTTCTTGTGGGTGTAGTCAATGCGCTCGACCGTCTTACGGATGGTCTCGCGGTACGCGACCTGCGGCTTGCCGACGTTGGCCTCGACCTTGAACTCGCGCCGCATCCGGTCGACCAGCACCTCAAGGTGCAGTTCGCCCATGCCGCCGATGATCGTCTGGCCGGTCTCCTCGTCGGAGTGCACCTGGAAGGACGGGTCCTCCTCGGCGAGCCGCTGGATGGCGACACCGAGCTTCTCCTGGTCGCCCTTGGACTTGGGCTCGATGGCGACCTGGATGACCGGCGCCGGGAAGTCCATGGACTCCAGGATCACCGGCTGCTTGTCGTCGCTCAGCGTCTCACCGGTGGTGGTCTGCTTCAGGCCCATGACGGCGACGATGTCGCCGGCGCCCACCGACTCGATCTCCTCACGCTTGTTCGCGTGCATGCGGTAGATCTTGCCGATGCGCTCCTTCTTGCCCTTCACCGAGTTCAGCACGGCCGAACCCGCCTCAAGGCGACCGGAGTAGATCCGGATGAAGGTGAGCTTGCCCAGGTGCGGGTCGCTCATGATCTTGAACGCGAGAGCGGACAGCGGCTCGTCGTCCGACGGCCGGCGCTTGATGATCTCCTCCGCGTTGTTGACCGCGTGGCCTTCGACGGCCTCGACGTCAACCGGGGAGGGGAGGTAGCGCACGACCGCGTCGAGCAGCGGCTGGACACCCTTGTTCTTGAACGCGCTGCCGCAGAAGACCGGGGTGACGGTGGTGCCGCCGCCCTTGCCGGAGTGGATGGTGATACGGCGGACCGCGTCGTAGAGCTGCTCCTCGGTGGGCTCGGTGCCCTCCAGGTACAGCTCCATCATCGCGTCGTCGTTCTCCGCGACGGCTTCCAGCAGCTTGCCGCGCCACTCCTCGGCCGCTTCGGTGTGCGTGGCCGGGATGTCGACGACGTCGTACATCTCGCCCTTGGTCGCCTCGGCGGACCACACCAGGGCCTTCATGGTGACGAGGTCGATGACGCCCTTGAAGTCGGCCTCGGCACCGATCGGGAGCTGCATCACGATCGGGGTGGCGCCGAGGCGGTCCACGATCATGTCGACACAGCGGTGGAACTCGGCGCCGGTGCGGTCGAGCTTGTTGACGAAGCAGATACGGGGCACGCCGTAGCGGTCGGCCTGCCGCCAGACCGTCTCGGACTGCGGTTCCACACCGGCGACGCCGTCGAACACCGTGACCGCGCCGTCGAGGACGCGGAGCGAACGCTCCACCTCGACGGTGAAGTCGACGTGGCCCGGGGTGTCGATGATGTTGATGGTGTGGTCGACATCCTCGAGCGGCCAGTGACAGGTGGTCGCGGCGGACGTGATCGTGATGCCGCGCTCCTGCTCCTGCTCCATCCAGTCCATGGTGGCAGCGCCGTCGTGGACTTCACCGATCTTGTACGAAACGCCGGTGTAGAACAGGATCCGCTCGGTGGTCGTCGTCTTGCCCGCGTCGATGTGGGCCATGATCCCAATGTTGCGGACCCTGGCCAGGTCAAGCGAAGTGGTGGCCATAGTGGCTCAGTCTTCTCTCGGTCTCGATGTGGGTGGTGACTACCAGCGGTAGTGCGCGAAGGCCTTGTTGGACTCGGCCATCTTGTGCGTGTCCTCGCGGCGCTTCACCGAAGCACCCAGGCCATTGCTGGCGTCGAGGATCTCGTTCATCAGGCGCTCGGTCATGGTCTTCTCGCGACGAGCGCGGGAGTACCCGACCATCCAGCGGAGCGCCAGCGTGTTCTGTCGGCCCGGACGGACCTCGACCGGCACCTGGTAGGTCGCGCCGCCGACGCGGCGGGACTTGACCTCAAGGGTCGGCTTGATGTTCTCCAGCGCGCGCTTCAGCGTGATGACCGGGTCGGCGCCGGCCTTCTCACGGACACCTTCGAGGGCGCCGTACACAATGCGTTCGGCGGTGGAGCGCTTGCCGTGCAGCAGGATCTTGTTGACCAACGACGTCACCAGAGGGGAGCCGTAAACCGGGTCGATGATGACCGGGCGCTTCGGGGCGGGGCCCTTACGAGGCATTCTTACTTCTCCTTCTTGGCGCCGTAGCGGCTGCGCGCCTGCTTACGGTTCTTGACGCCCTGCGTGTCGAGAGAGCCACGGATGATCTTGTAACGAACACCCGGCAGGTCCTTCACACGACCGCCGCGCACGAGCACGATCGAGTGCTCCTGCAGGTTGTGGCCCTCACCCGGGATGTAAGCGGTGACCTCGATGCCGCTGGTCAAACGCACACGCGCGACCTTGCGGAGCGCCGAGTTCGGCTTCTTCGGGGTGGTCGTGTAGACGCGCGTGCAGACGCCACGACGCTGGGGGGAACCCTTGAGCGCGGGCGTCTTGTTCTTCTCGACCTTGTCCTGCCGGCCCTTCCGGACCAGCTGCTGGATCGTAGGCACCGTTTCTCCGGTTTCTGTGTGCCGATCTCGATACATCTAACCTGGGGTACCGACCCACGCGGTCGGGTGTGTCGCGCACCCCGCACATATCCGAGCCAACGGAGAAGTGCGTTTGGCGGGTGTCGCGGCCGCGGTGTCCCCACGCGGTCGCATGGCACGCGCAAGAACCCGGGCACACCCCAGGCACAAGATGAGAGCGTACCTACCGCATCCCCTGCGGTCAAAACAAATGCATACGGCCCCAATGGCCCGGCGTCTCACCCACCGAACGTCCGGTGCCCTCGCAGGAGCCCGCCGACCCGCCGTCCGGCCGTCTCAGGCCACCTCAGGCCGCCTCACAGCGTCCCCTGGCCGTCTCAGCGCCCGTCCGGCCGCCGCTAATTCCCGATGGCCCCCGTGATGAGGCCCACTACCAGCAGGGCCAGGGTGAGGTAGCCGATGATGAGGCCGGCGGTGGCCATAGCGTCGCCGCGGTCGCCGGTGTGGCGGATCTCGCGTTTGGCGGTGTGGCCGAGGACGACCGCGGCGATGGGGCCGGCGCCGCACAGTGGCCAGCCGACCAGGGCCAGGACCAGAGAGGCGATGGCCTTGCCGTTGGTCCGCTGCGAGAGTGGGACGAAGAGAACCGGCGGCAGCGGGGCCACCCTGGGGCGCGGGATGTCCGCGGTCAGGTGGTCGAGCTCGGCGTACGTACGCGCCTGGTACGCCCGGCCGATCCGCTCCTCGTACTCCTCAGGGCTCAACCGTCCCTCGGCGAAGGCGTCCTTCAGGACGTTCGCCGCACGATCCCGATCCGCGTCACCGGCCAGCATGTGTTCAGCATGCCGCAAACCGGCCCAGATCATGCGCCGAATCCCGGATGTGACACGGGCGCCCCGCCTTTCGCGTGGCGGGCCCCGCGGCGGGGCCACCACGCGAAGGGCGGCCGCCCCGGGAAAGTCCCGGGACGGCCGCCCCATTCACCGCACTACCGCTTCACATCCGACCGTCAGCCGTTGTACGGGCCGTAGTCGTAGTCCTCCAGCGGGACCGCCTGGCCGGAGCCGGTGCCGAAGGGGCTGTAGTCGATGTCGTCGTAGCCGACGGCCGAGTACATCGCGGCCTTGGCCTCCTCGGTCGGCTCCACCCGGATGTTGCGGTAGCGGGACAGGCCCGTACCGGCCGGGATCAGCTTGCCGATGATGACGTTCTCCTTCAGGCCCAGCAGCGAGTCGGACTTGGCGTGGATCGCCGCGTCCGTCAGCACCCGGGTGGTCTCCTGGAAGGAGGCCGCCGACAGCCACGACTCGGTGGCCAGCGACGCCTTGGTGATACCCATGAGCTGCGGACGGCCGGAGGCGGGGTGACCGCCCTCGGTGACCACCCGGCGGTTCTCCTGCTCGAACCGGCCGCGCTCGACCAGCTCACCGGGCAGCAGCTCGGCGTCACCCGACTCGATGATCGTCACCCGGCGCAGCATCTGCCGGATGATGATCTCGATGTGCTTGTCGTGGATCGACACACCCTGCGAGTTGTAGACCTTCTGCACTTCCTGCACCAGGTGGATCTGCACCTGACGCTGGCCGAGGATCCGCAGCACGTCGTGCGGGTTGGTCGCGCCGTAGGTGAGCTTCTGCCCGACCTCGACGTGATCTCCCTCGCCGACCTGGAGCTTGACGCGCTTGGAGATCGGGTAGGCGATCTCCTCGGCGCCGTCGTCCGGGGTGACCACGATCTTCTTGGTCTTCTCGGTCTCCTCGATCCGGACCCGGCCGGCCGCCTCGGAGATCGGGGCGACACCCTTCGGGACCCGGGCCTCGAAGAGCTCGACCACACGCGGCAGACCCTGCGTGATGTCGTCACCGGCCACACCACCGGTGTGGAAGGTACGCATGGTGAGCTGAGTGCCGGGCTCACCGATCGACTGGGCCGCGATGATGCCGACGGCCTCGCCGATGTCGACCAGCTTGCCGGTGGCCAGCGAGCGGCCGTAGCAGTAGGCACAGGTGCCCACCGCCGACTCGCAGGTGAGGATCGAGCGGGTCTTGACCTCCTCGACCCCCAGCCGCACGAGCTGGTCGATCAGCACGTCGCCGAGGTCGACGTTGGCGGGCGCGACGACCTTGCCGTCCACCACCACGTCCTCGGCGAGCATCCGCGCGTACACGCTGGTCTCGACGTCGTCGGTCTTGCGCAGCGTGCCGTCCTGGCCACGCTCGGCGATCCGCAGCTTCAGACCGCGCTCGGTGCCGCAGTCCTCCTCACGGATGATGACGTCCTGCGAGACGTCCACCAGACGACGGGTCAGGTAACCCGAGTCGGCGGTACGCAGCGCGGTGTCGGCCAGACCCTTTCGGGCGCCGTGGGTGGAGATGAAGTACTCCAGCACGGACAGGCCCTCACGGAAGGACGCCTTGATCGGACGCGGGATGGTCTCGTTCTTGGCGTTCGAGACCAGACCGCGCATACCGGCGATCTGCCGCATCTGCATCATGTTTCCGCGGGCGCCCGAGTCGACCATCATGAAGATCGGGTTGGTCCGCGGGAAGTTGGCGTTCATCGCCACCGCGACCTCGTTGGTCGCCTTGGTCCAGATCTGGATCAGCTCGTCCGACCGCTCCTGCTTGGTGATCAGACCGCGCTCGTACTGCTTCTGGACCTTCTCGTCCTGCGCCTCGTAGGAGGCGATGATCGCCTTCTTGGCCTCGGGCACGACGATGTCGGTCACGGCCACCGTGACACCGGACCGGGTGGCCCAGTGGAAGCCCGCCGCCTTCAGGTTGTCGAGCGTCGCCGCCACGATCACCTTCGGGTAGCGCTCGGCGAGGTCGTTGACGATCTCGGAGAGCTGCTTCTTGCCGACCGGCTGGTCCACGAACGGGTAGTCCTCGGGCAGCAGCTCGTTGAAGATCGCGCGGCCCAGCGTGGTGCGCAGCCGGAAGGAGTCGCCGAGCTGGTACGGCCTGGCGTCCGCACTGTCGGCCTCGCCCTCGGCGGGCTCCGGCGGCGTCCAGCCACGCGGCGGGACGGTGCCCACCGGGAAGCGGATGTCGACCGGGGACTGCATCGACAGCTCCCGGTTGTCGAAGGCCATGATCGCCTCGGCGGTGGAGCCGAACGCCCGGCCCACTCCGATGACCTCGCGCTCCTCGGAGTCCGTGGTCAGGAAGAAGAGGCCGAGCACCATGTCCTGGGTGGGCATGGTGACCGGACGGCCGTCGGCCGGCTTCAGGATGTTGTTCGAGGACAGCATCAGGATGCGGGCCTCGGCCTGCGCCTCCGCGGACAGCGGCAGGTGCACGGCCATCTGGTCGCCGTCGAAGTCCGCGTTGAACGCGGTGCAGACGAGCGGGTGGATCTGGATGGCCTTGCCCTCGACGAGCTGCGGCTCGAAGGCCTGGATGCCGAGGCGGTGCAGGGTCGGTGCCCGGTTGAGCAGCACCGGGTGCTCCGCGATGACCTCTTCCAGCACGTCGTACACGACCGTACGGCCGCGCTCGACCATCCGCTTGGCCGACTTGATGTTCTGCGCGTGGTTCAGGTCGACCAGGCGCTTCATCACGAACGGCTTGAAGAGTTCGAGCGCCATCGCCTTGGGCAGCCCGCACTGATGCAGCTTGAGCTGCGGGCCGACGACGATCACCGAACGGGCGGAGTAGTCGACGCGCTTGCCGAGCAGGTTCTGCCGGAAGCGGCCCTGCTTGCCCTTGAGCATGTCGGAGAGCGACTTCAGCGGACGGTTGCCGGGGCCCGTGACCGGGCGGCCGCGACGGCCGTTGTCGAAGAGCGCGTCGACGGCCTCCTGGAGCATCCGCTTCTCGTTGTTCACGATGATCTCGGGCGCGCCGAGGTCGAGCAGTCGCTTCAGGCGGTTGTTGCGGTTGATCACCCGGCGGTACAGGTCGTTCAGGTCGGAGGTGGCGAAGCGGCCACCGTCGAGCTGGACCATCGGACGCAGGTCCGGCGGGATCACCGGGACGCAGTCCAGCACCATGCCACCGGGCTTGTTGGTGGTCTGCAGGAACGCGGAGACGACCTTGAGGCGCTTGAGCGCGCGGGTCTTCTTCTGGCCCTTGCCGGTGCGGATGATCTCGCGGAGGCGCTCGGCCTCCTCGTCCAGGTCGAACGACTCAAGACGCTTCTGGAGCGCCGCGGCGCCCATCGAGCCCTGGAAGTACGTACCGAAGCGGTCGCGCAGCTCGCGGTAGAGCAGCTCGTCGCCCTCCAGGTCCTGGACCTTGAGGTTCTTGAAGCGCGCCCACACCTCGTCGAGGCGGTCCAGCTCGCGCTGGGCACGGTCGCGGAGCTGCTTCATCTCGCGCTCGGCACCTTCGCGCACCTTG
Source organism: Streptomyces sp. NBC_01190 (assembly GCF_045039895.1). NCBI lineage: Bacteria > Bacillati > Actinomycetota > Actinomycetes > Kitasatosporales > Streptomycetaceae > Streptomyces > Streptomyces sp. NBC_01190. The sequence continues at coordinate 5,062,345 of NZ_CP108580.1, read as the reverse complement.
CGGCGCACATCGGCCTTGGCACCCTCGTTCTCCAGCTCGGCGAGGTCGGCTTCCAGCTTCTTCTGGCGGCCTTCCACGTCGGCGTCACGGCGCTGCTCGACCTGCTGGCGCTCGACGGAGACCTGGGCCTCCAGCGACGGCAGGTCGCGGGTGCGGCGCTCCTCGTCGACCCACGTGATCATGTACGCCGCGAAGTAGATGACCTTCTCCAGGTCCTTCGGGGCGAGGTCGAGCAGGTAGCCGAGGCGCGACGGGACGCCCTTGAAATACCAGATGTGGGTGACGGGGGCGGCCAGCTCGATGTGGCCCATCCGCTCACGGCGCACCTTGGCGCGAGTGACCTCGACGCCGCAGCGCTCGCAGATGATGCCCTTGAAGCGGACACGCTTGTACTTACCGCAGTAGCACTCCCAGTCCCGGGTGGGGCCGAAGATCTTCTCGCAGAAGAGCCCGTCCTTTTCCGGCTTGAGGGTGCGGTAGTTGATGGTCTCGGGCTTCTTGACCTCGCCGTGCGACCAGGTCCGGATGTCGTCCGCGGTGGCCAGGCCGATCCGCAGCTCGTCGAAGAAGTTGACGTCGAGCACTGTGTCGTCAATCCCTCTCAGGGTTGATTCTCAAAATGGTCTGAACGGGTCCGGGAGCGCTGCCGGGCCGATGGCCCGGCAGCAACCCGTCAGACCTCTTCGACGCTGCTCGGCTCGCGCCGGGACAGGTCGATACCGAGCTCCTCCGCCGCGCGGAACACGTCCTCGTCGGTGTCCCGCATCTCGATGGACATACCGTCCGAGGACAGCACCTCCACGTTGAGGCAGAGCGACTGCATCTCCTTGATGAGCACCTTGAAGGACTCGGGGATGCCGGGCTCGGGGATGTTCTCGCCCTTGACGATGGCCTCGTAGACCTTCACGCGGCCGAGAACGTCGTCGGACTTGATGGTCAGCAGCTCCTGGAGGGCGTACGCGGCGCCATAAGCCTCCAGCGCCCACACCTCCATCTCGCCGAAGCGCTGTCCGCCGAACTGCGCCTTACCACCCAGCGGCTGCTGGGTGATCATCGAGTACGGACCGGTGGACCTGGCGTGCAGCTTGTCGTCCACCAGGTGGTGCAGCTTCAGGATGTACATGTACCCGACCGAGATCGGCTCCGGGAACGGCTCGCCGGAGCGGCCGTCGTACATCCGGGCCTTGCCGGACGGCAGCACCATCCGGTCGCCGTCCCGGTTGGGGACCGTCGCCTCGAAGAGGCCGGCGATCTCGTCCTCCCGGGCACCGTCGAAGACCGGGGTCGCGACGTTGGTGTTCGGCTCGACGTGGCCGGCGCCGATGGCGTCCAGCCGGCGGGCCCACTCGTCACCGATACCGGAGACGTCCCAGCCCTGCTTGGCGAGCCAGCCGAGGTGGATCTCCAGCACCTGTCCCGGGTTCATCCGGGACGGGACGCCGAGCGGGTTGAGGATGATGTCGACCGGGGTGCCGTCCTCCAGGAACGGCATGTCCTCGACCGGCAGGATCTTGGAGATGACGCCCTTGTTGCCGTGCCGGCCGGCCAGCTTGTCGCCGTCGGTGATCTTCCGCTTCTGCGCCACGTACACGCGCACGAGCTGGTTGACACCGGGCGGCAGCTCGTCGCCCTCCTCGCGGTCGAAGACGCGCACCCCGATGACCTTGCCGGTCTCGCCGTGCGGCACCTTCAGCGAGGTGTCACGGACCTCACGGGCCTTCTCACCGAAGATCGCGCGCAGCAGCCGCTCCTCCGGGGTCAGCTCGGTCTCGCCCTTCGGGGTGACCTTGCCGACCAGGATGTCGCCGGCCACCACGTCGGCGCCGATCCGGATGATGCCGCGCTCGTCGAGGTCGGCCAGCACCTCCTCGGAGACGTTCGGGATGTCCCGGGTGATCTCCTCGGGGCCCAGCTTGGTGTCGCGGGCGTCGACCTCGTGCTCCTCGATGTGGATCGAGGAGAGCACGTCGTCCTGGACGAGGCGCTGCGACAGGATGATCGCGTCCTCGTAGTTGTGTCCTTCCCACGGCATGAACGCGACGAGCAGGTTCTTGCCGAGGGCCATCTCGCCCTCTTCGGTGGACGGACCGTCGGCGAGCACCTGGCCGACCACGACGCGGTCGCCCTCGTTGACCACGGCCTTCTGGTTGAAGGACGTGCCCTGGTTGGAGCGGGAGAACTTGGCGATCCGGTACGTGTTGTACGTGCCGTCGTCGTTGGTGACCGTGACGTAGTCGGCGGAGACCTCCTGGACCACACCGTCCTTGTCCGCCTTGATGACGTCACCGGCGTCGACCGCGCAGCGGTACTCCATGCCGGTGCCGACCAGCGGCGCCTCCGCCTTGATCAGCGGTACGGCCTGGCGCATCATGTTCGATCCCATGAGCGCGCGGTTGGCGTCGTCGTGCTCAAGGAACGGGATCATCGCGGTGGCGACCGACACCATCTGGCGCGGCGAGACGTCCATGTAGTCGACGTCGTCGCCGGGGATGTAGTCGATCTCGCCGCCACGGCGGCGGACCAGCACGCGGGACTCGGCGAACCGCATGTCCTCGGTGAGCGGCGCGTTGGCCTGCGCGATGACGAAGCGGTCCTCCTCGTCCGCGGTCAGGTAGTCGACGTCGTCGGTGACGACGCCCTCGACGACCTTGCGGTACGGGGTCTCGACGAAACCGAACGCGTTGACCCGCCCGTAGGAGGCCAGCGAGCCGATCAGGCCGATGTTCGGGCCTTCCGGGGTCTCGATCGGGCACATCCGGCCGTAGTGGGACGGGTGCACGTCACGGACCTCGAAGCCGGCCCGCTCACGGGACAGACCGCCGGGGCCCAGCGCCGACAGGCGGCGCTTGTGGGTCAGGCCGGAGAGCGGGTTGGTCTGGTCCATGAACTGGGAGAGCTGGCTGGTGCCGAAGAACTCCTTGATGGAGGCGACGACCGGCCGGATGTTGATCAGGGTCTGCGGCGTGATCGCCTCGACGTCCTGGGTCGTCATCCGCTCGCGGACCACGCGCTCCATCCGGGCCAGGCCGGTACGGACCTGGTTCTGGATGAGCTCGCCGACGTTGCGCAGGCGGCGGTTGCCGAAGTGGTCGATGTCGTCGACCTCGACCACGATCTGCGAGCCGTTGTCACCCGCGGTCTCGGTCTCACCGGCGTGCAGCTTCACCAGGTACTTGATGGTGGCGATGATGTCGTCGGTGGTGAGCACGCCGGCGTCCAGCGGGGCTTCGCCGCCGAGCTTCTTGTTCACCTTGTAGCGGCCGACCTTGGCGAGGTCGTAGCGCTTGGGGTTGAAGTAGAGGTTCTCCAGCAGGGTCTGGGCGGCCTCCTTGGTCGGCGGCTCGCCCGGACGCAGCTTGCGGTAGATGTCGAGCAGCGCGTCGTCCTGGCCCTGGGTGTGGTCCTTCTCCAGGGTGGCGCGCATCGACTCGTACTCGCCGAACTCCTCCAGGATCTGCTCGGTGCTCCAGCCGAGCGCCTTGAGCAGCACGGTGACCGACTGCTTGCGCTTGCGGTCGATGCGGACACCGACCATGTCGCGCTTGTCGATCTCCATCTCCAGCCAGGCACCCCGGGACGGGATGATCTTGGCGGAGAAGATGTCCTTGTCGGACGTCTTGTCGATCTGGCTGTCGAAGTAGACACCAGGGGAGCGGACGAGCTGCGAGACGACGACACGCTCGGTGCCGTTGATGCAGAAGGTGCCCTTGCTGGTCATCAGGGGGAAGTCACCCATGAAGACCGTCTGGGACTTGATCTCGCCGGTTTCGTTGTTGGTGAACTCGGCCGTGACGAAGAGCGGGGCGCCGTAGGTGAAGTCGCGCTCCTTGCACTCGTCCAGCGAGTTCTTCGGCGGCTCGAAGCGGTGGTCACGGAACGTGAGCGACATCGACCCGGAGAAGTCCTCGATCGGCGAGATCTCCTCGAAGATCTCCTCCAGACCGGACTTCCTGGGGACATCCTGCCCACTGTCAAGGGCCGCCTCGACCCGGGCCTTCCACGCGGCGTTCCCGAGCAGCCAGTCAAAGCTCTCGGTCTGGAGCGCGAGGAGGTTCGGAACTTCGAGCGGTTCACGGATCTTCGCGAAAGAGATGCGCAGCGGTGCGGTGCTGGCGCCGTTGTTCGAATTGGTAGTCGAGGCGTTGCGCGAGGCGGCCAAGAGGGGGTCCTTCCGAGGGCTCGGACTCACTACGCGCGTACCGGTCCACCCCTGAGCCGAAGAGAAATCCCTGATGACGGGGTCCTTCAGTGGTCCTCAGATACGGGCATGCCCCTGGTGACGGGCCAGGTAGCAGCTAACAGGCAGCGCAAAGGGACAGTGTAGCCACTCGGCTCACTGATGTCCAGAGCTGTGATTCGGAGTACCGAATCGTCGCCCCCTTGCCCATCTCGCGGGGGTCCGGCCCTCGGAGCCCGGACCCACTATCCGTCACGCTGCATTGCCATGCATTCCCGCTTCCGCGCCGATCCATGCATCCGACCCGGATCCAACCAGATCCAATCGGGTCCCGGTCGGGTCCCAGTCGGATCCCAGCCGGATCCCAGCCGGATACCGCTGTATCGCCGCCGGGCCGGCGTTCGGATCCGGTGGTGGACCGGATCGAGCACGGCCCGGGGCCGGTCGGACGCACGCACGGCGCGTCCTGAGAATTGCGCGATGCGTGCCATCCGTCAAGGCCCCAGCCTCGCGTAGATCGAAAACGGCCGAGGGCGGCCACCCTTTCGGGTGGCCGCCCTCGGCAGGTGGAGCAGGTGTTACTTGACCTCGACGGAGGCGCCGGCGGCCGCGAGGGACTCCCTGGCCTTCTCCGCGGCTTCCTTGGTCGCCTTCTCCAGGACGGGCTTCGGGGCGCCGTCCACGAGGTCCTTGGCTTCCTTCAGACCCAGCGAGGTCAGCTCACGCACGACCTTGATGACCTGGATCTTCTTCTCGCCCGCGCCGGTGAGGATGACGTCGAACTCGTCCTGCTCCTCGACGGCCTCGGCGGCGGCGGCCGGACCGGCCGGACCGGCAGCGGCGACCGGGGCGGCGGCGGTGACGTCGAACTTCTCCTCGAAGGCCTTCACGAACTCGGAGAGCTCGATGAGGGTGAGGTTCTCGAACTGCTCGAGCAGCTCGGCCTGGCTGAGCTTCGCCATGATGGCGGTCCTTCCACTAATTCGGCTGGTGCCGGATGTACATGTCGGCGGGCGTACTCGGTGCCCGCTGGACTACCGGGTAAGTGATTACTCGGCGGCCTCGGCGGGAGCCGGCGTACCGGCACCGCCCTGCTCGTCCTCGATCTTGGCCCGAAGCGCCTCCGCGGTGCGGACGAACTTCGAGGGAAGCGCCTGGAAGAGCGCGGCAGCCTGGGACTGCTTGGCCTTCATGGCGCCCGCCAGCTTGGCGAGCAGAACCTCGCGGGACTCGAGGTCCGCGAGCTTCTTGATCTCGTCGGCGGACAGCGCCTTGCCGTCAAGGACACCGCCCTTGATGACGAGAGCGGGATTGTCCTTGGCGAAGTCACGCAGACTCTTCGCCGCCTCGACCGGGTCACCGGTGACGAAGGCGACGGCCGACGGACCCGCGAACAGGTCGTCGAGCGTGCTGATCCCGGCCTCGTTGGCCGCGATCTTGGTCAGCGTGTTCTTCACCACGGCGTAACTGACGTTCTCACCGAGTGAACGGCGCAGCGTCTTGAGCTGCGCCACGGTGAGACCGCGGTACTCGGTCAGCATCGCGGCGTTCGAGGAGCGGAACTTGTCCGTCAACTCGGCAACCGCGGCAGCCTTGTCGGGCCTCGCCATGAGTCTCGGCCTCCTTCCGGGTGATTGCGGACCGCCCAGCAGGCGAAGGAGGGAACCCGGGTGACGTACAAACACGGACGCCCCATGCGCGGGCGCACGGGGCGGAACTCGACGGAAGCATGTTCGCGCTTCCGGAGATCGTTCTCGATGACACCTGCGCGGGCCGTCCGCATCCAGCGGATCCTTCGGCCACCCCACCCCTCGCGGGGCACGGCGACAACCAGCGGTCTATGGCTTCTCCGGGATCGTACGGGACCGGCCCCCCACCGGGCAAATCGCCTCCGGCGAGGGGTTCCCTGCCCTCGGCGGAGGCCTCCGCCGGGCTCCTCCGCCGGCCCGGGCGGCGTGAGCCGGGCGGGTGGACGGGCCGAGCCCGCCCCCTGTGGATATCGGGGGCGGGCTCGGCACGGACTAGGCACGGCGTTCCGCGCGGGCGCGGAGCGGCGGGATCAGACAGCCGCCGGGTCTTCCTCGACCAGGAGGTTGCGGGTGCGGTTGGGGTCGACCTGGATGCCGGGGCCCATCGTGGTGGAGACCGCGGCCTTCTTCACGTAGCGGCCCTTGGCGGCGGACGGCTTCAGACGCAGGATCTCGTCCAGCGCGGCCGCGTAGTTCTCCACGAGCTGGGCGTCGTCGAAGGACACCTTGCCGATGATGAAGTGCAGGTTCGAGTGCTTGTCGACGCGGAACTCGATCTTGCCGCCCTTGATCTCGGTGACCGCCTTCGCCACGTCGGGCGTCACGGTGCCGGTCTTCGGGTTCGGCATCAGGCCACGGGGGCCGAGCACACGGCCGAGGCGGCCGACCTTGCCCATCAGGTCCGGGGTGGCGACGACGGCGTCGAAGTCCAGCCGGCCCTTCGCCACCTCGTCGATCAGTTCGTCGGAGCCGACGATGTCGGCGCCCGCGGCTTCCGCGGCCGCAGCACGGTCACCGGTCGCGAAGACCAGGACCCGGGCGGTCTTGCCGGTGCCGTGCGGAAGGTTGACGGTGCCGCGGACCATCTGGTCGGCCTTGCGCGGGTCGACACCCAGGCGGAAGGCGACCTCGACGGTCGAGTCGAACTTGGTGGTGGCGGTCTCCTTGGCGATCCGGACGGCCTCCAGGGGCCCGTACAGGCGCTCCTGGTCGATCTTGGCGTCCGCAGCGCGGAGAGACTTGCTGCGCTTGCTCACTTGCTGCTCCTACGTAGGTATGGGAGTCGTGGTGCGGGCCGAGCAGGCCCTACCACAGGTGATCTGGTTTGGGCTCAGCCCTCGACCGTGATGCCCATCGAACGGGCCGTACCCGCGATGATCTTCTCCGCGGCCGCGAGGTCGTTCGCGTTCAGGTCGGGCAGCTTGGTGGTGGCGATGTCCCGCACCTGGTCGCGCGTGAGCTTGGCGACCTTCTTGACGTGCGGCTCGCCGGAGCCCTTGTCCACGCCCGCGGCCTTCAGGATCAGCTTGGCGGCCGGCGGCGTCTTGGTGATGAAGGTGAAGCTACGGTCGTCGTAGACCGTGATCTCCACCGGGATCACCATGCCGCGCTGCGACTCGGTGGCCGCGTTGTACGCCTTGCAGAACTCCATGATGTTCACGCCGTGCTGGCCCAGCGCGGGGCCGACCGGCGGAGCGGGGTTGGCCGCGCCGGCGTTGATCTGGAGCTTGATCAGCCCCGTGACCTTCTTCTTCTTGGGAGGCATTTGCTCTCTCCGGGTCCTGTTGAGAGTGTTCCTGCCTGCGAGCAGGCATACCGCACAACAATAGCGGGTACCCACTACCGACCCGAAACCCCCAGGTCAAGCTGTTGCCCAGCTCGGAGGGGACGATGAACCTCGGCAGGACATCCCCCTACCGGCTGACCCCCAACCTGCTCAGCATCGGCTTCGGCACCACTGGCGTGGCCCAGGCGTGGGCCCTGGCAGAGGAGACCGTGGACGCGCCGTCCTGGCCGGCCGATGTGCTGTGGATCACCGCCGCCGTCTTCTGGGTGGTGATCACGGTCTCCTACCTCGGCAACGTCATCGCCCAGGGCCGGCTCGGCGCCCAGATGCCCGATCCCATCATGGGCCCCTTCACCTCGGTGCTGCTGATCGTGCCGATGCTGCTGGGCATCGCGCTCGAACCGCACGCCTCCACCGCGGGCAGGACGATCTTCGCGATCAGCCTGGTGCTGACGATCCTGCTCGGCGCGTGGCTGACCGGCCTCTGGATCCGGGCCGACATCGATCTCGTGCAGTGGCACCCGGGCTACTTCCTGCCGACCGTCGCGGGCGGCTTCATCGCCTCGGCGGGCAGCGCCACCCTCGGCTGGACCACGCTGGGCCGCCTCATGCTCGGTTACGGCCTGGTCTGCTGGTTCGTCCTCGGCTCGATCATGCTGCTCCGGCTGTTCACCCAGCCGATGCTGCCGCCGCCGCTGCTGCCGACCATCGCGATCGAAGTGGCACCGCCGGTGGTGGGGGGCAACGCGTGGTTCGCGCTCAACCACGGCCGGCTGGACATCGTGGCCGCCTTGTTCGGCGGTTACGCCGCCTTGATGGTGCTGGTCCAGTTCGCACTGATCCCCGTGTACCGGAAGGCCCCCTTCGGCCCGGCCTACTGGGCGTTCGCCTTCTCTTACGCGGCGGTGTTCACCGACGCCGTCCGCTGGCTCGACATCGAGCACGTCGATGCCCAGGAGTCGCTGACGTATCTGCTGCTGTCCATCGCCACGGCGGCGCTCCTCGCCCTCCTGACCCGCACCGTCCTGGGCCTCGCCCGGGGCACCTTCCTCCCCCGAGCACCCTCCCCCACCCACTGACGAGTCGGCCCCCAGGTCCTCGCTCAGCCGGGTGCCGCGCTGTCCCCGCGAGGATGACCATGGACCGGTACAGCCAGACGCGGTCCGCACCGTATTCGCCTGGCCCTACCGTTCGGCTCACGCCCGAGGCGGCACAGATGTTCCGGCAGCTCGAAAAGCCACGCCCGGCGATTGCTCACCGCAGCGGAGTGCTACCGACAGTAAGCACCTTGACGGCGATGCGTTCGCCGTCGATCTGGTACATCGCGCGGTAGTCGCCGACGCGCAGGCGCCGGTTGTTCGTGCCACCGAGCTTGCTGCTTTCCGGCGGCTCCGGGTTGGTGGCCAGGTTGTTGATCGCCTGGACTAACGGGCGCACCGCCTCGCCATCACGCTGCCGGAGACGTTTGAGCGTTTCCGTCGCGGAGGATTCCCAGATGATCGTGTACCTCACTGGGCCTCCGCGGAGAGATGGAAGCCGAGGATGTCCTCGACCTCGGCCGTGGACAGGGTCGGGCCACCGCTCGCGCTGATACGGAGCGAGACCGCGAGGTCGGCGAACTCGAGGGCGGCTTCGCGGGAGTCCTCGTCGTGGGTGGCGTCGACGACCGCCTGGGTCCACCACTGGTCCAGGAAGACCTCGAAGGAGATGCCCTGCGACAGAGCGGCGAGGTCCGCGTGGAAGGCGTCACGGTGACGGGCGAGCAGCGCGTCGCGGACGCCGGCGACCGTGCGGGGAATGCCGGGGTCGCGATAGCCGAGCGCTTCCTGCGCCTGCTCGACCGCCAGCGGCCAGGGGTCCTTGCCCACCATCTCGTCCTCCTGCTCATCGGCGGCGGTGCCGCTATCTTCCTACGGCGCGACGAACCCGGGCGGCATCCCGGCTGAGCCGTCCGGCGGCCCGCGCCCGGGCTTTTTGGGGGCGGGCCGGGTGAAGGGGCGGGGGGAGGTCAGGTGGGGAAGTGGCCCTGGCGGATGGCGGTGACGAAGGTGGTGAAGGACTCCGTCGGGAACAGCAGGGCGGGGCCGGTCTTGTCCTTTGAGTCCCGGATGGCGACCCGACCCGAGGCGGTGAGGTCGGCGACCTCGACGCAGTTGGTTGCGTTTTCCTGGCTGTAGGACGACTTGAACCACGCAGCCTCAGGCGCGATCTCGGGTGCCATGCGGTGCCTCATGTCAGTTCTCCTGCTAGTCGGTGCACAAAGGTAGGGGTCTCGCCGGGAGCCAGAGCCCCGGCCCGCAGGGCGTCGAACCTACGGTTGAACGCCCAGATCGTGGTGTCCTTGTCACTGACGTTCGACCCGTCGGGCATGTCGATCTGGACGACCGTGAGCTGCGGAGCGTCAAACTCCAGCAGGGTGAAGTTGCTGCTGGACCGGTACGTCGCACTGGACAGCGGTAGGACCTGGACCGTCACGTTGTCGAGCTTCGACAGCCGGATGATCTCTTCGTACTGCTCGAGCATCACGTCCGGGCCGCCAATGACCCGTCGCAGCGCCGCCTCATCCATAACGGCCCACAGCTTGAGCCTGCTGTCCTTGCGGGTGAGGTTCTCCTTGCGCTCCATCCGAACCTGGATGTTGCGCTCGATGAACTCGGTGGTGCTCTCTTCGACCGGCTTGGCAGCCTGAAACATTTCACGCACGTAGCGCTCGGTTTGCATCAGACCGAACACGACGTTGGGTTGCCACACCCGGACCGCGCGAGCTCCGCTCTCCAGCCCGACGTACATCCCCATCCCCGATGGCATCGTGCTGCGGTAGTGCGACCACCAGCCCCGGTTCAGGGAGTCTCGATGGATCTCGGCGAGGAAGTCGATGTCCCCGTCGTCGGTCACGCCGTACCGGTCAAGCAGTATGCGCAGGTCAGAAGCTGCTTTCAGTCCCGTAAGGCCGTTCTCGACGCGGTAGAGCTTGGAGATCGAGAAGGCCAACCCGTCGACCGCCTCAGCGAGGGTGAACCCCGCCTTCTCTCGTAACCGGCGCAGCTCGCCGCCGAGTTGCATTCGCCGAACGGTGGGTCCGGTCGGTGCCGCCATGAGTCTGCCTCCCCAGGCATCGAGTGTAGGTGTCCGGCGCCTCAGCTCCGAGGGGATAACCAGGAGTCCCCCTCTCAGCGCGGAGAGCCTACGTCGCCACATATGCCAATGCTGCTGACTTTTTCAGATTCTGTTGCATTTAGCCTCCGCGCACTACCAAGCTAGTACATGACGTCACCCCCTGTCACGGGTGGTGAAACTCGCAGGTCCGCACGTGCGTGCGACCCCGCCCTGCCAGAGGTGCACGCATGATCACCACGCCCCCCACCCCCAGCCCCACCGGTCGCCCCGCGTACTTCCAGGCGATGCCGTGCGCCGCACCCAGCGCGGGTGAGGCGCGGCGCCTCGTGCGTACGGCCGTGGCCGCATGGGGGCTGGACGTGCTTACCGACGAAGCCGAGTTGGTGGTTTCCGAGCTGGTGGGGAACGCCGTACGGCACACCCGGTGTCGGCTGATCCACGTCTCGGTCGCGCGGCCCGCGCAGGGCACCGTGCGGGTGGCGGTCGCCGACACCTCGTACGTGAAGCCGGTGGTGGTCGAGGCGGGGGCCGAGGGGACCTGTGGGCGCGGGCTGTTGCTGGTCGCCGCCGTGGCCGCCCGCTGGGGGACCGAACCGCTGCCGTGGGGCAAGCGGGTCTGGGCCGAGCTGGCGTGGGCGGGTGGCGCGCCGTGATGGGTGACCCGTGCCGTGGGAAATGAACGTACGACGAAGGAGCACCGCCAGTATGTCCGTACAACCGGCCGCGCCCGCTGAGGTGTTGACGTGGGGGCCGAAGAACCTGCCGGTCCCGTACGCCGCCACGTGGAGCGGTGAGACGCCCGGCCTCGGGTCGGGGCTGATCATCCGACCGCAGGGGCTGGGGTATCGGGACGAGACGCCGGCCGACCGCGATCGCAACGGCGTGCTGTGGTCCCGGGTCACCCACTCCCCCGGCGCCGGGCGGCCCGACTATCAGTCCATGCACCCCCAGCGGCAGCGTCGCGCGATGCTGCACAAGCTCTGCCAGGTCTGCGGCGGCCCGGCCGACCGTACCGCGCGGGGCTGGCTCTTCCTCCTCCCGGGACCCGGACCCGACTCCGGACCTGAGGCCGGACCCGACGCCGGACCCAAATCCGGGCCCGAAGACGCGGACCTGCCACCCGACCGGACCGGCTGGACCGACGACCTCCGCACCACCAAACCCCCGATCTGCCGCCCCTGCGCCGCCCTCGCCCTACGCCACTGCCCCCACCTCACCGCGCCCCTCTTCGTCCGCTCCCGCAAGCCCCGCGCCTGGGGCGTCTACGGCGACCTCTTCACCCCCACCGGCCAACTCGCCCCGGCCGACTCGGGCAACTACCTGCCGTACGGACACCCGGCAGCCCCTTGGTTCCTCGCCTCCCAGAGTGTCGTGGAACTCGGCCGCTGCACGCCCGTCACCCTGGAAGCGGGCTGACCCCGGCCCCTCGATAAGGAGACCCGCATGCCCAGCAAGCCGCTCAGCGCCGCCGAACTCGACCAGGCACTCACCGAACTCCCCGACTGGACGGTGAGCGACGGCGCCCTCACCGCCACCTTCACCGCCGACCGCGCCGACATCCCCGCCCTCTACGCGGCCGTCGCCACCGCCGAGGACACCGCCGACCACCACGCCGACATCCGCATCCTCTACGGCACGATCAGCTTCGCCCTCACCACCCACGACGCCGGCGGCGCGATCACCGCCAAGGACACCGCCCTGGCCACCCGCGTCACCGACCTGGCCGCCGCCCACCACGCCCAGCCGAGCCCGGCGTAAAGACAAAGCACCGGGATCACCGGGATCACGTGGTCAGCAGCACTCCCCCGTACGACACCCCCGCCACCACGACCCACGACGCCAGGCCCAGCAGCGCCACCCGCCCGCCCGACTTACCGACCATCGCCCGCAGGTTCACCGCGGTGCCGAGGCCGAAGAGCGCGGTGGCCAGCACCAGTTGCTGCACCCGGTCGGCGGAGGCCAGTACGCCCGCGCCGAGCAGTCCGGTACCGCGCAGCGCGATCATCGCCAGGAAGCCCACCACGAACAGGGGCAGCACCGGAGGCCGTCTGCCGCTCACCACGGGCCGCTCGCGCCGGGAGCGGCGGACGGCGATCCCGATGCCCGCGGTGAGCGGCGCCAGCAGGACCACCCGCATCAGCTTGACCAGCACCGCCTCGCGCAGCGCGACCGGTCCCGCGGCCTGGGCGGTGGCGACCACCTGGCCGACGTCGTGGACGCTGGCCCCGGCCCAGCGGCCGAACTGCACCGGGTCGAGCCCGAGCGGCGCGTGCAGCAGCGGCAGCACCACGATCGCCAGCGTGCCGCAGAGCGTGACCAGGGCGACCGAGCCGGCGATGTCCTCCTCCTCGCTCGCCGTCACCTGGCTGACCGCGCCGATCGCGGAGGCGCCGCAGATCGAGTAGCCGGTGGCCACCAGCAGCGGCAGGTCGCCGGGCAGGCCCATCCGCCGGCCGAGCCAGTACGTGCCGGCGAAGGTGGCCGCGACCACCGCGAGCACCATCCCCACCGTGGCCCAGCCGAGCCCGGCGACGTCGGAGAGGCTGAGCTTGAGGCCGAGCAGGACCACGCCCACCCGCATCAGCCGTTTACCCGCCACCGCGAGCCCCGCCTTGGCCACGCCCCGCAGAAGCTGCCGGGTGCCGGGCAGGTGGGCGGCGGCGATGCCGAGCAGCACCGAGGCGGTGAGCATCGGCACGGCGGGCAGCAGCCGGTGCACGCAGGTCGCCAGCAGTACGCCGATCACCGCGACGACCAGGCCGGGCAGGGCGCCGGGCGAGTGCAGCGACCCGGAGCCGAGCGGCACATACGGCCGGACCCGGGGGCTGGTCACCGCCATCAGCCGCGCCCGCCTTCGAGGCGGCGCCCGCCCTCGGCGCCGTACCCGCCTCCGAGACCCCGCCCACCCTCGAAGCACTCGCCCTCGAAGCCCCGCCCACCCCCGAAGCGCTCGCCCTCGGGGCGCGGATAGACCCGCCGCACGCTGTTGCCCAGGCGCAATACGTCGGCGCCGTAGATGTGCAGCGAGATCGCCGTCCCGGTACCGGAGTTGCGCACCTCGTGGATGTCGCCCGGCGGGGCGAAGCCGGCCACCGAGCCGAGCGGGTTGGTCAGCTCCTCCGTACCGACCAGCCGCGCGGTGCCGCCCTCGGCCCCGGGCACCAAGCGGTACCGGCGCTCGCTCTCGGCGCCCTGATGGACGCCGGCCACGCACCAGGAGACGTGGTCGTGGATCGCGGTGTGCTGGCCGGGCAGCCAGACCAGCGCCACCACGGAGAAACTGCCGTCGGGTTCGGCGTACAGCACGTGCTGGAGATAGCGGTCGGGCGAGCTCTCGGACTGCTCGGCGGTGAGCAGCGCGGGGTCGCCGAGGTACGGGCGCAGGGTTTCCGCGGTCAGCTCGGCCGTCGGCCCGGGGGCGAGGCCGCGCGCCACCACGGCGCGGACCTCCGCGATCAGGGACGCGGCCGGCCGGGTGATGCGCGCGCCCACTGCCGGGGCAACGGTGGTCACTGTCATGTCCGGCAGCCTCCGCCCGGACCGGCCATAACGTCCAAGGAGGAATTCTTCGTCTCCCCCTAGCCCCGCTTATCGATCGCGCTGTCGATCGCGGCGGCCGAGGGGCACGACCCGAGCAACGGGGGCTCCCCAGGCGGTCAGCACCCGCTCCGGGCGGCGGCGGCCGACCGCAGTCCGTCCAGCACCAGCTCGGTGGCCGGCAGCGGCAGATGCTCCCGCAGGACGTAGGCGCTGATCTGGCGGCGGACGTGCGGTTCGAGCATCCGCCCGGTCACCTGGCGGTGGTTGAGAAAGGAGAGCACCAGGGAGGGGGCGACCGCGATGCCGACGCCGGCGGCCACCAGGCTCTGCAACGCGAGATTGTCGTCGGTGGTGAAGACGATGTCCGGGTCGAAGCCCTCCTCGGCGCAGATCTGCAGGAAGTTGGCCCGGCACCGGGGGCAGCCCGTGACCCAGCGGGCCTGCGCCAGCTCCGTCAGCCGGACCGCCCGCCGCCGGGCCAGCGGATGGCCGGTCGGCAGCAGCACCGTCAGCAGGTCCTCGAGCAGCTTGATCTCCACCAGTTCCGCCGGGAGTTCGGCGCGCAGGCCCGGATAGCTGAAGGAGAGCGCGATGTCGCATTCACCCGCCAGCAGCTTGTGCAGCGACTCGGGCGGCTCCGCTTCCAGCAGTTCGACCCGTACGGAGGGGTGATCGGCCAGGAGTGCGGCCACCACCTCGGGGATCAGGGTGGCGTTGGCACTGGGAAAGGCGCAGACCCGGACGCGGCCGGCCCGTAGCCGGGCGAGCGCCTGGAGCTGCTGCTGGGCGGCGCCGAGGTTGCCCAGGATCACCTCGGCGTGCCGGGCCAGCGTCTCGCCCGCCTCGGTGAGCCGCATCCGGCGGCCCTGCCGGGCGAAGAGCGGCACACCGGCGTCCCGTTCGAGCGCCCGGATCTGCTGGGTGACGGCCGGCTGGGTGTAGCCGAGGGAGCGGGCGGCGGCGGTGAAGGAACCGGTCTTGACCACCTCGTGGAAGGTCCGTATGCGGCGCGAGTCGAGCATCCGACAATCATAAGTACAAGTTGGGGAAGAACGACCAAGCATGCTCCTGGCTGATGGTGAACCTCACCCATGAGCTTCCCGGTCGCCCACCCGTGCGTGTACACGCGTTGTTTTTGGCATGGACATCTTCAAGAAAGTGATGCTACGTAATCTCCTGGTCACAATTCTGCGGCAGCGATCCTGCCCTTCCAGGAGGTTCCGTGAGACTCACCAGGTCCCTGTCAGCGCTCGGCGCGCTGGCATCCGCCTTCGCCCTCGCCACCGTCGCCACCATCGTCGCCACCGGCCCGGCCCAAGCGGCCGGCGTCTCGTACGTCGCCCTCGGCGATTCGTACTCGGCCGGCAACGGAGCCGGGAACTACATCAGTTCGAGCGGTGACTGCCACCGCAGCAACAGCGCCTATCCGGCGCTCTGGGCCGCCGCCCACGGGCCGTCCTCGTTCACCTTCGCCGCCTGCTCGGGCGCGGTGACCACCGACGTCACCAACTCCCAGCTCGGCTCGCTGAGCGCGGCCACCACCCTCGTCACCGTGACCATCGGCGGCAACGACGCGGGCTTCTCCGACGTGATCACCACCTGTGTGGCCGGCTCCGACAGCACCTGCGTCAACCGGGTCAACACCGCCGAGAACTACGTCCGCAGCACCCTGCCGAGCCGGCTCGACGCCGTGTACAACGCGATCCGCGCCAAGGCCCCGTCGGCCCGGGTCGTGGTGCTGGGCTACCCGGACCTCTACACCCTCAACGTCTTCTGCATAGGGCTCAGCGCCACCAAGCACCAGAAGATCGACGAGGCCGCCGATCTGATCGACACCACCACGGCCGCGCGGGCCGCCGCCCACGGATTCGTCTTCGGCGACGTCCGCGGCACCTTCCACGGCCACGAGCTCTGCTCGGGCGACGGCTACCTGCACGATGTCGCCCTCCCGACCTGGGAGTCCTACCACCCCACGGCCGTCGGCCACTCGGCCGGCTACCTCCCCGTCCTCAACGCCGACGACTGAGCGGACCTCCCCGCACCCCCGCACCCCCCGCACTCCCGCGCCACCACGTGAACCCCCGTCCCGCGCAACGCGGCCGGACGGGGGTTCCGTACGCGTCCGGACGCGCCGGGATGCGTACGGACGCGTCCGGACG
Organism: Streptomyces sp. NBC_01190; assembly: GCF_045039895.1. Taxonomy (NCBI): domain Bacteria; kingdom Bacillati; phylum Actinomycetota; class Actinomycetes; order Kitasatosporales; family Streptomycetaceae; genus Streptomyces; species Streptomyces sp. NBC_01190. Next base: position 5,046,037 of record NZ_CP108580.1, on the reverse strand, counting down.
CGTCCCTCCGCGGAAACCCGCTGTTTCCGCCCCGACTGACCCTCTGGGCGCAGGAGTTCGGGGCAGGGACAGCGGCGCGTCTCGATCGGGCAAAGTTCGCATGTGGTCGGGAAATGACCTGCGATGCTCACCCAACGCGGCGCTAGGAGGAAAAATGACCATTGAGCCAGGATCGGGCGAGACACCCCCTTCGCGTGAAACGCCACCGCCGCGGCCGAGCGCGCCGCCGCCCGCCTCGCCGGCCACCCCACCAGCCGCCCAACCGGCCGCCCCGCCCCACACACCGCAGCAATTCCCCGGCCCGTCCCCCCGCTCGAAGCGGGACCTCAGCGGCATCGCCAATCTCGTCAACGCGGGGATCGGAGTCGCCGCCCTGGTCCTCGGCTTCTTCGGCGGAGCCGGCGTGCAGGCGACGGCGGGCGGCCCGTTCTCCGGCCCCACCACCACCGTCACGGTGACGCCGACCGGCACCCCCGTCCCCATCACTCCGGCCACCACCCCGCCGGCCCCCAACACCACCCCGGGGAGCCCGAACACCACGTCGACCGTGGCCTTGAGCACCCTCACCCCGCTGTCGGGACCGTTCCAGTCGGCGAACACCACCCCGAGCCTGGACGGCCGGCCCCAGCCCCAGGCGATCATCCAGGACCTCGGCTGCGCGGCGTCCGGCGACGCCCAGTACAACCTCAGCCGCGGCTACACCCGGCTCACCGCGCAGGTCGGCCTGGACGACAACTCGCCGGACTCCAAGGTCACCCCGACCCTGACGATCGTCGGCGACGGGCGGCAACTCACGAGCGCCTTACCCAAGTTCGGCACCCCGTCGACCCTGGACGTCGATGTGACCGGGGTGATCAGGCTGGAGATCAAGTGGAGCTACCAGCGCCCCCCGCAGACACCCATCCCGATCGTCTGCACCCCCAACGCGCAACTCGTCGTGGCCGATGGCCAGTTGACGCAGACCTCGGCTTGACGCAGACCTCGGCTTGACGCAGACGTCGGCTTGACGCAGACCGCGGCCGGATAGTCCGGGCACGGGCGGCGGCGGCGGAAAGAGCCCGGCCATGACGAAAGCGGCCCCCACCGACGCTCGACGCGCTGGTGGGGGCCGCTCCACGGCAAGGATGCGGTCAGTTCTTCTGGATCTGGTCGAAGCTCAGCTCGACCGGGGTCTCCCGGCCGAAGATCTCCACCAGGCCCTTGACCTTCTTGGAGTCCGGGTTGATCTCGTTGATCGTCGCCTGGAGGGTGGCGAAGGGGCCGTCGGTGACGGTGACCGAGTCGCCGACCTCGAAGTCGAGGACCTGGACCTCCACCTTGCGCGGCTGAGCCGTGCCGTCGGCGATCGCGGCGGCCTCGGCCGCGGCTTCCACCTCGGGGGCGAGCATCTTGACGATCTCGTCCAGCGTCAGCGGGTACGGGTCGTAGGCGTTCCCGACGAAGCCGGTGACACCGGGGGTGTTGCGGACCACGCCCCAGGACTCGTTCGTCAGATCCATGCGCACCAGGACGTAACCAGGCAGTTTGTTCTGCCGGATCGTCTTGCGGTCGCCGTTCTTGATCTGGACGACCTCTTCCTGGGGCACCTCGGCCTGGTAGATGTACTCCTCGACGTTGAGCGAGACGGCGCGCTGCTCCAGGTTGGACTTCACCCGGTTCTCGTAACCCGCGTAGGTGTGGATCACATACCACTCGCCGGGCAGGGTGCGCAGCTCCTCGCGGAACGCGGCGACCGCGTCGACCGGCTCACTCTCGGCGGGAGCGGCGTCCTCGCCGGTGACCTCGGAGATCTCGGCGGCTGACTTCTCAGCGTCCTCAGCGTCCTCGGCATCCGTGACCGCGTCGGCGTCCTCGTCAGCGGCTTCCGCGGACTCCGCAGCCTCTTCGGCCGCATCAGCCTCTTCCTCGGCCTCGACGGCTTCAACCGCTTCAGCCTCGGCGGCCTCAGCCGACTCGGCCTCGACCGCCTCTTCCTCGGCGGGCTCGCCCGCGGCCCGGTCGGCAGCCTCTGCCTGGTCGATGTCGCCGTCGGCCGCCTCGACGATGTCGAGCGCGGTGTCGTCGCCCTCGGCAGATTCGTCTTCGGCGGCGGCGTCGTACACGTTCGGGTCAGACACGGTGGCTGCTCTTCCTGACTCTCATGGGTGGGACATACGGACGGGCGCGCAGAACTGGGGCGCCCGCCGCGGGATCAGCCGAAGACGTACGAAACGAGCTTCGAGAAACCCCAGTCAACCACGCTCACGAAGCCGATGATGACCACGACGAAGACAATCACCACAGTGGTGTACGTCATCAGGTCATTGCGGTTCGGCCAGACGACCTTGCGCAGCTCCGCGACAATCTGGCGGTAGAACAGCGCAAGACGACCGAGTGGGCCCTTCTTGCCGCGCTTACCACCGCGGCGGGGCTTCTTGTCGGTCTCCTGGTCGTCCTGAGTCGTGCCAGGCTCAGGAACATCGATGGAGTCCGTGATCTCGGTCACTCGTCCTCACCTGACTCCGGTCGTGTGCCATGCCGCGCCCGTCGCGCGGTACGGCGAGTGCTTACAGCCCACGCCCATTTTCTGGACGTGTGGAGCAGGGCCGGAGGGACTTGAACCCGCAACCGCTGGTTTTGGAGACCAGTGCTCTACCAATTGAGCTACGACCCTATGCTGACACCCCCAACGTACCTCAGTCTCGCTGCCGGGAGGGCCACCGACGGATGAGTGTACGTGTTCAGAGCCTCGCCGTCGAACCTCTTGTCCGGGTGCGGCTCGGGAGCTTCCGTTGAGTTCTCGCTGAGTTGTCGCTGAGTTCTCGCCGAAGCTCCCGTCGAGCCCCTGGTCGGGGCCGCGGCAGGCCGCCGAACGATCCCGCGCCCGGCTCTCTGAGGGCCCCCGCTCCCCCGCCGCCGCAAGGGAATCCCCGGTGCCGGAGCCCCCCAGGTTCTGGGACCATGCACTCATGAGCGCAGCCACTCCCGCAGTACCGTCTGCACCGTCAGGATCTTCAGGGTCCTCATCGGCCGCTGGATCCGCCGGCCCCTCCGCCACCGAGCGGCGGGTGTCCGCCCGCGTCGGGTCGATCTCCGAATCCGCGACGCTGGCCGTGGACGCCAAGGCGAAGGCCCTGAAGGCCGCCGGGCGCCCGGTGATCGGCTTCGGCGCCGGCGAGCCCGACTTCCCGACGCCCGACTACATCGTCGAGGCGGCCGTCGAGGCCTGCCGGAACCCGAAGTACCACCGCTACACCCCGGCCGGCGGCCTGCCGGAGCTGAAAGCGGCCATCGCCGCCAAGACGCTCCGCGACTCCGGTTACGAGGTGGACGCCTCCCAGGTGCTGGTGACCAACGGCGGCAAGCAGGCGATCTACGAGGCGTTCGCGGCGATCCTGGACCCGGGCGACGAAGTGATCGTCCCCGCTCCGTACTGGACCACCTACCCGGAGTCGATCCGGCTGGCCGGCGGCGTCCCGGTCGAGGTGGTGGCCGACGAGACCACCGGCTACCGGGTCTCCGTCGAGCAGCTCGAAGCGGCCCGCACCGAGCGCACCAAGGTCGTACTCTTCGTCTCGCCGTCAAACCCGACCGGCGCCGTCTACAGCGAGGCCCACTCCGAGGCGATCGGCCGCTGGGCGGTCGAGCACGGTCTGTGGGTGCTCACCGACGAGATCTACGAGCACCTGGTCTACGGGGACGACGGGGACGACGGAGACGACGGAGACACGGCCTTCACCTCGCTGCCGGCCATCGTCCCCGAGCTGCGGGACAAGTGCGTCGTGGTGAACGGCGTCGCGAAGACCTACGCCATGACCGGCTGGCGGGTCGGCTGGATCATCGGCCCGAAGGACGTGGTGAAGGCCGCCACCAACCTCCAGTCGCACGCCACCTCCAACGTCTCCAACGTGGCCCAGGTGGCCGCGCTGGCCGCCGTCTCCGGCGGCCTGGACGCGGTCGCCGCGATGCGCACCGCCTTCGACCGCCGCCGGCAGACCATCGTGCGGATGCTCAACGAGATCGACGGCGTGGTCTGCCCGACCCCGGAGGGCGCCTTCTACGTCTATCCGTCGGTGAAGGGGCTGCTCGACAAGGAGATCCGCGGGCAGCGGCCGAAGAGCTCGGCCGAGCTGGCCGCGCTGATCCTGGACGAGGCCGAGGTCGCGGTGGTCCCCGGTGAGGCGTTCGGCACACCCGGCTATCTCCGGCTCAGCTACGCGCTCGGTGACGAAGACCTGGTGGAAGGCGTTTCCCGGCTCCAGAAGCTGCTGGGCGAAGCGACCGCCTGATCGTTCGTTCTTTCGGACAAGCCCCCGTTCGGTGAAAGTGGTACCGAGCGGGGGCTTTCTTGGAGCAGGATCTTCGAATGGCACGCACGTCACGCGAGGGACGCGACATAAGCACCCTCCCCAAAGCACACCTGCATCTGCACTTCACCGGCTCCATGCGGCCCAGCACCCTGCTGGAGCTCGCCGACCGGCACGGAGTGCACCTGCCAGAAGCGCTGACGTCCGGCGAGCCCCCGAAGCTGCGCGCCACCGACGAGCGCGGCTGGTTCCGCTTCCAGCGGCTCTACGACATCGCGCGCTCCTGCCTGCGCACCCCCGAGGACATCCAGCGGCTGGTCCGCGAGGCCGCCGAGGAGGACGCGGCGGACGGCTCCGGCTGGCTGGAGATCCAGGTCGACCCGACCTCTTACGCACCCCGGCTCGGCGGGCTGATCCCCACCATGGAGATCATCCTGGACGCCGTGCACACCGCCTCCCGGGACACCGGGGTCGGCATGGCCGTGGTGGTGGCCGCCAACCGGATGAAGCACCCGCTGGACGCCCGTACGCTGGCCCGGCTCGCGGTCAGATACGCCGACCAGGGCGTGGTGGGCTTCGGCCTGTCCAACGACGAACGCCGGGGCCTGGCACGGGACTTCGACCGGGCCTTCGCCATCGCCAGGGAGGGCGGCCTGCTCGCCGCCCCGCACGGCGGCGAGCTGGCGGGCCCGTCCAGCGTCCGCGACTGCCTGGACGACCTGCACGCCCAGCGCGTCGGCCACGGCGTACGCGCCGCCGAGGACCCGTACCTGCTGCGCCGCCTCGCCGACTCCGGCATCACCTGCGAGGTGTGCCCGGCCTCCAATGTCGCCCTCGGCGTCTACGACAAACCCGAGGACGTCCCGCTGCGGACCCTCTACGAGGCCGGCGTCCCCATGGCCCTCGGCGCGGACGACCCCCTCCTCTTCGGCGCCCGCCTCGCCGCCCAGTACGAGATCGCCCGCGACGCCCACGCCTTCACCGACGACGAACTGGCCGACCTCGCCCGCCAGTCCATCCGCGCCTCCCGGGCCCCCCAGGAACTGCGGGACAGCCTCCTCGACGGCATCAACGCGTGGGCGGCCGACGACTCGGCGGCCTGAGACGGCCTCGGCGGAACAAATAAGCTGGGGGTGTGTACGTGAACCGGAACGCCCCGCTCGCCCCGCTGACCACCTTCCGGCTGGGCGGACCCGCCGACACGCTGGTGACGGCGACCAGTGATGACGAAGTGGTCGCGGCCGTACGGGAGGCGGACCGGCGCGGTGAGCCGGTGCTGCTGATCGGCGGGGGCAGCAATCTGCTGATCGCCGACGACGGCTTCCGCGGCACCGCCGTACGGGTGGCGACCGAGGGGATCACGCTCGACGGTCTACGGCTCGAGGTCGCCGCGGGGGCGAACTGGTCGCAGACCGTGGCCGCGACCGTGCGCGCGGGGCTGGCCGGGATCGAGTGCCTCGCGGGGATCCCGGGGTCGGCCGGCGCGACGCCCATCCAGAACGTGGGCGCGTACGGCCAGGAGGTGGCGAGCACGATCACCCAGGTGGTCGCTTATGACCGCCGGGCGGACGAGGTCGTCACCCTGGACAACGCCGAGTGCGGGTTCTCCTACCGGCACAGCCGCTTCAAGGAACGGCCCGACCGCTTCGTGGTGCTCCGGGTCAGATTCGCGTTGGAGGACGCCGGCGGCCTGTCCGGGCCGGTGAAGTACGCCGAGACCGCGCGCGCCCTGGGGGTCGAACCCGGCGACCGCGTACCGCTCGCCCAGGCGCGCGAGACCGTACTGGGCCTGCGCCGGGCCAAGGGCATGGTGCTTGACGAGGCCGACCACGACACCTGGTCGGCGGGCTCCTTCTTCACCAACCCGGTGCTGACCGCCGCCGAGTACGCCGCATTCCTGGACCGCGTCCACACCCGGCTGGGCCCGGAAACCACCCCGCCCGCCTACCCGGCGGGCCAGGACACCACCAAGACCTCGGCCGCCTGGCTGATCGACAAGGCCGGCTTCCCCAAGGGCTACGGCACCGGCCCGGCCCGCATCTCCACCAAACACACCCTCGCCCTCACCAACCGCGGCCGCGCCACCACCACCGACCTCCTCACCCTCGCCCACCAGATCCGCAGTGGCGTCCACGAGGCCTTCGGCGTGACGCTGGTCAACGAGCCCGTCATGGTCGGCGTCACCCTCTGACGACCCCGGCCAACAAACCGGACCCCACCCCGAGGGGTGAGGTCCGGTGGCTTGAGGCGACTGGTCCGGTGGCTTGAGGGGCTTGGTCGGGCTCAGCCCGCGGCCTGCAGCTCGCGCGCGTCCGACACGTCGTCAGCCGTCGCCCCTGCACCGCCGCGGCCCCGCGGGAAGAGGAGCGCTGCCAGCGTGCCGAGGCCGAGGATCCCCGCGCCGACCCACAGCGCCGGCGTCACGCCGCGGACGAAGAGCGCCCCCGACCCGTATCCGCCGTGCGCCGCGAAGATCGAACCGAGCACGGCGATCCCCAGCGCGCCGCCGATCTCCCGCAGCGCGTTGTTCGCCCCGGAAGCGATCCCCTGCTCAGCCCCCCGCACCGTCGACATCAGCAGATTCACCGCCGGCGCGATGAACAACGCCATCCCGGCCCCGCAGACGATCAGCGCCGGCAACTGCTCCGCGTAGGACACGTTCGGCGAGATGATCAGCGCGAACCACCCGAGACCGATCGCCTGAAGCGCCAGCCCGGCCGTCACCACCGGCCGTCCGCCGATCCGGTCGGAGAGGTACCCGGCGATGGGCGCCACGATCATCGGCATCCCGGTCCACGGCAGCATCCGCAGCCCCGCCTCGGTCGGCCCGTACCCGATCACCGTCTGCAGGAACTGGCTGAGCAGGAAGATCGACCCGAACATGCCGACGAACATCAGCATGGTCGCCGCGTTGATCGCCGCGAACCCGCGGTTCTTGAACATCCGCATCGGCAGCATCGGGTTCTTCGCCACCAGCCCGTGCCGTATGAACGCCGCCACCAGCACCGCCCCGCCGATCAGCCCGCCGAGCACCCGCGCACTGGTCCAGCCGTTCGACGTGGCGGTGACCAGCGCGTACACGATGCCGAAGAGGCCGAGACTGATCAGCACGGTGCCACGGATGTCGAGCCGGGCGCCGGGCGCGTAGGACTCGCGCAGCCGCAGCCGGGCCAGCGGGAGGAGCAGCAGCCCGATCGGCACGTTCAGCCAGAAGATCCAGTGCCAGGAGATGTGCTCGGTCAGTCCGCCGCCGATGAGCGGCCCGCTGGCGACGGCGAGACCGTTGACCGCGCCCCAGATCCCGAACGCCATCCCGCGCCGCTCGGCCGGCACCGCCGCGGTGAGCAGGGTGAGGGTGAGCGGCATCATGACGGCCGCGCCCACGCCCTGGACGGCCCGCGCCGCGATGAGCGCCTCGATCCCGGGTGCGAGGGCGGCGGCGGCCGAAGCGGCGGTGAAGAGGGCGAGGCCGCCGAGGAAGAGCCGGCGGCGGCCGAAGCGGTCGCCGAGCGCGGCGCCGAACATCAGCAGGACGGCGAAGGTGAGGGTGTAGGCGCTGACCGTCCATTCCAGGTCGGAGAGCGCCCCGCCGAGGTCCTCGCGGATGGAGGGCAGCGCGGTGGTGACGACGAGGTTGTCGAGCGCGGCCATGAAGCCGGCCACGCTGGTGATGACGAGCGCCCAGCCGGCGCCGCCGCTCAGCGCCCGCTCTTTCGGCCGGCCGGGCGCCGCGCCCGGCTCCCGCTGCTCGCCGTGGCCGGCTGCCTGCTGGTCCGTCTGCTGTTCCATGGGTGATCCCCCAGTGGGTTAGTTATTGATGACTAACTTTCCAGCCCAAAAATTGGGTCTTCGCGGGCCGGGAGCGAACCGGGGCCGTGATCCGAAGCCGGGCGGGGAACCGCCGCTCACTCCGCTCCGGGCGCCACGTCGAACCCCGCCCAGTTGCGGTGGCCGGGCGGGAAGCCCAGCGACACCAGCGTGTTGATGAGCATGCCGTAGGCCAGGAAGGTGGTGGTCTCCTCCACGTCCGCCCCCAGCTCCACATGCACGGTGTCCCACAGCTCCTGCCACCCCACCCGCACCGCCTCGCCGAACTCCCGGTCGCCGAGCGCCTCGGCCGCGGCGACCGCCACATACGCCTGCATCTGCATCAGCAGCAGCTCGGGATCGTCACGGATCAACTGCTGGTACGCGGTCGCCATCGCCTCCAGCTTCTCGTCCTGCGGCACGTCCTTGGCGGCCGCCGCCATGACCTGCCGGGTGCCGTCGACGCAGCGTGCGGCGGCGGCCGAGAAGATGGCCTGCTTGTTCGGAAAGAGCCGGAAGAGATACGGCTGCGAGACGCCCACCCGGCGGGCGATCGTCTCGGTGGAGGTGCCGTGGTAGCCCCCGCGGGCGAACTCGCTCATCGCCGCGCGGATGACGCTCTCGCGCCGCTCTTCCGCACTCATTCTGACCATGCGAGTAAGTTAGTGGCCAATCACTACCTTCGTCAAGTGCGAGCCTGCGGGCGCGCGGTCAGCCGGTTGGGGGGTCGGCCGGGCAGCCGCCGGTCGGCCGGTCAGCCGGTCAGCCGCCGATCAGCCGGGGATGACGTTGCCCTGGGCGTCCAGGGCGTGGTTCCCCCAGTAGGTGTCCCACTTGTCACCGACGTGCTGCGGGACCTTGCCCTTGGGGTAGCGGACGTACCCGGCCGGCGGCCGGTCCCCGTTGGTGACGCAGGCGCCGCCCAGGGTGGAGCCGACGGCCGCGACCGGGTACTCGTTGGACATGCACATGTTGTCGCGAACGTCGCAGGCTGTGGTGAGGGCCGTGACGGCCGCACCGGTCAGGACCAGCGCGACCAGGGAAAGCCGGCGGCGGGGAGCGCCCGCGGGGGCGGCGGCACGCTCGACACCGTACGGCGCGGACGGGCGCGGCGCCGGGGTGGCGGATGCGCGTCGGGTGGCGTTCTTCGTGGTGTTCCTCATGGTCTCGGCCTCTCGTCTCTGTTGGCTGTTTCACCGATGAGGAGAGTCTGGCCGGAGGACGAGCGGCGCCCATCGGGGCGCGTACTCAAACGTCGGTAAGTACCGCCCGGCGGAAGGCCCGTTGAAGCTGAGTATGCGCACCCGGGTCCGGCCGGCCGGCACGCGGTCCCCGCGATACGACAGAGCGGGCGGTACGGCCGTGGTCAGCGAGATCTGACCCTCGATCCGTACCGCCCGCCCTGTCCGTCGCGTGACCTCAGGCCCCGCCGTCTCAGCCGAGCTGGACCACCGCGCGGGACATGCCCAGCACCTTCTGGCCCGCGCTGGTCGCGGTGAGGTCGACCCGGACGCGGTTGTCGTCGAGCTTGACAGCGACCTTGGCCGTCACCTCGATCAGCGCGCCCTGATCGTCATTGGGTACGACAACCGGTTTGGTGAAGCGGACGCCGTATTCGACCAGCGCCCCCGGATCGCCCACCCAGTCGGTGACGACCCGGATCGCGGACGCCATGGTGAACATGCCGTGCGCGATCACATCGGGCAGTCCGACCTCGCGGGCGAACTTCTCGTTCCAGTGAATCGGGTTGAAGTCCCCCGACGCGCCCGCGTACTTCACGAGCGAGGAGCGGACCACCGGGAAGGTCTGGGCCGGCAGTTCGGTGCCGACCTCGACATCCTTGTAAGCGAGCGTCGCCGCCATCACGCCTCACCCTTCACTTGGGCCTCTTGGGCCGCCTGGGCTACTTCGGTCGCCTCGGCCCCGGCAGGTGTCTCGACCGGGTCGGCCGGGTCGACCGCGCGGGAGACCAGCTTGGTCCAGGCGCTGACCACGTGCTCGCCCAACTCGTCGTGGACATCGCCGCGGATTTCCAGGATGTCGTTGCCGGCCAGCGACTTGACCGTCTCGATGGTCGAGGTCACCGTCACCCGGTCGCCGGCCCGCAGCGGGCGGGTGTAGGCGAAGCGCTGGTCGCCGTGGACCACCCGGCTGTAGTCGAGGCCCAGTTCGGGGTCCTCGATCACCTCTCCGGCGGCCCGGTAGGTGATCGCGAAGGCGAAGGTGGGCGGGGCGATCACATCGGAGTGGCCGTACGCCTTGGCCGCGTCCGGATCCGTATAGACGGGATGGGGATCGCCGACCGCTTCGGCGAATTCACGGATCTTCTCCCGGCCCACCTCATAGGGGGCGGTGGGCGGGTAAGTGCGCCCCACGAAGGACTGGTCCAGGGCCATCGGCACCTCCGGGTACGGAATCGACAGAACGGCCCGCCGAACGGGCCGAGCAAGATCGGGCACGGGATCGGACACGAGATCAGGCACGTTCGGACACAAGGTCGAGCACAAGATCTCGCAAGGGCAGGCACAAGGAGAACAGGCCGCGCTGGCAGAATCATGAAGCCCGCCAAGCACTACGAGGCCGCCCCCGGTGGTGACACGGGAACGGCCTCGTAGTGCACAGGACTGCGGTCCGGCCGTACAGCCACGGTGCGACGGTGGCGTACGGCGGGGTGATACCGCGTGCTGCGGTGCGTCAGCGGGTTTCGCGGTGCGCGGTGTGCCGGTTGCAGCGCGGGCAGTGCTTCTTCATCTCAAGACGGTCCGGGTCGTTACGCCGGTTCTTCTTGGTGATGTAGTTGCGCTCCTTGCACTCCACGCAGGCCAGCGTGATCTTGGGGCGAACGTCGGTGGCGGCCACGTGGGTGCTCCTTGACAAGCAGGTGTGATGAACACAGGAATAGTAGCCGACTGAGGGACCGATCCCACAATCGGCTACGGAGAGTAGCGGCGACCGGACTTGAACCGGTGACACAGCGATTATGAGCCGCTTGCTCTACCGACTGAGCTACGCCGCTTTGATGAACAGGCCCCCGCCGAAGACGACGGGGAACCGATCCACCAGAGCCCCAATACGGAATCGAACCGTAGACCTTCTCCTTACCATGGAGACGCTCTACCGACTGAGCTATTGGGGCGAGCGAGGAAGACATTACACGCTCCGCAGCGATACGTGAAATCCGTTTCCGGCCGCGCGGAGCGGGCGATCGAGGGGTGCGAACGGGGGTGCGGGCGGAGACGGAACGGGGGTGCAACCGGGCCTGCAATGGGGCTGCAACGGAGGCTGCGGCGCGCCCCCCGCGACCCCAGGCGGTACTACTAATCGCCGGTAGCGGGGAAGCCGGTGTGCCGGGCCCTAGGCTCCGACGTGCGAGATCCTGGCTCCGCCTGGTGCTCTCCAGTCGTTCCCCCGTGTTCTCCAGTCGTTCCCCTGTTTCTCCATTTGTCACCCCAGCCCGTCACCCCAGCCCGTCACCCCAGTCCGTCACCCCAGTCCGTCACCCCAGCCCGTCACCCCAGTTGGCTCCGCCGTCCGCCTTGCCCACACCGAGGAGCGCGATGACCGACAGCCCTCGTGAGACCGCCGCGGAGACCGCCACGCTGCTGCTGTGCGACGCCCGGCTGGCCGACGGTCGGACCGTGGACGTACGGCTCAGCGGCCGGCGGATCGAGGCGGTCGGCACCGCGGGCAGTCTCACCCCCGCGACCGGCACCGGCCGCCAGGGCGAGGCGGGAGCAGGTCGCGGGGGCACCCGGATCGACCTGCGCGGCTACCTGCTGCTGCCCGCGCCCGCCGAACCGCACGCCCACCTCGACCAGGCCCTCACTGCGGGCGGCCCGCCGGCCGGCGACAGCGAGGACGTACAGCGCCGCGTCACCGAGGGTGCCCTGCTCCAGCTCGGCCACGGCGCCACCGCGGTGCGCAGCCATGTGCGGATCGGCGATGTGCAGGGGCTGCGGGCCCTGGAGGCGGTGCTCCAGGCGCGGCGCGCGCTGCGCGGCTTGGTCGAGGTGCGGACCGTCGCCGTACCCCGGCTGCTGACCGGTGTGGCGGGCGCGGACGGCGCGGCGATGCTGCGGGACGCGCTGAAGATGGGCGCGGACGCGGTCGGCGGCTGCCCGGATCTCGACCCCGATCCGAGCGGCTGCACCGAGGCGCTGCTGTCGATGGCCGCCGAGTTCGGGGTGCCGGTCGATCTGCACACCGCGGCCGACGACCCGGCCCGGCTGGCCAGGCTCGCCGCGATGTGCGGCGGGATGCGGCCGGGTGTCACCCTCGGCCCCTGCCACGGCCTCGGCGCGCTCCCCGCCCACACCGTCGCCGCCGCCGGGTCCCGGCTGGCCGCCGCCGGTATCTCGGTGGTGGCGCTGCCGCAGGGCGGCTGCTGTGTGCTGGACCGCGGCGGCCCCACCCCGGTCCGGCTGCTGCGCGCGGCGGGCGTCCGGGTCACGGCGGGCAGCGGCGCGCTCGGCGACCTGGCCAATCCGGTGGGCCGCGGCGATCCGCTGGAGGCGGCCTTCCTGCTCTCCTCGCATGGCGAGTGCCGGCCCCAGCGGGCGTACGACCTGGTCAGCCGGGAGGCGCGGGCGGTCATGGGCCTGCCGGAGGTCCGGGTGGAGGCGGGCTTCCCGGCCGAGTTGCTGGCGCTGCGCGGTGACAGCCTGGCCGGTGTGCTCTCCCTCGCGTACAGCCGGATCGTGATCCACCAGGGCCGGGTGGTGTCCAGGACCAGCGCGGTGCGGGAGTACTGCGACTCGTCCGGCGAGAGCGTGCTCGATCTCCCACGTCAGGCAAACGGTGAGGCGTAACGTCGCCGTATGCGTACTGTGATCGCGGGTGGACACGGACAGATCGCGCTGCGGTTGGAGCGCTTGCTCGCCGATCGCGGTGACGACGTGGTGGGCCTGATCCGCAACCCGGCCCAGATCGACGACGTGCGGGAGACCGGCGCGGAAGCCGTCGTCCTCGACCTGGAGGCGGCGTCGGTGGACGAGGTGGCGGCCGTGCTCAACCACGCCGACGCGGCGGTGTTCGCGGCGGGCGCGGGGCCGGGCAGCGGCCCGGACCGCAAGCTCACCGTGGACCGTGACGCGGCGGTGCTGCTGGCGGACGCGGCCGAACTGGCCGGGGTGCGGCGTTATGTGATCATCTCCTCCACCGGGGCCGACGCCGAGGCCCCCGGCTCCGACCCCACCCTCACCGCCTACCTCCGCGCCAAGGGCGCCGCCGACGACGCGATCCGCGCGCGCGGCGCCGCCCTGGACTGGACCGTGCTGCGCCCCGGCCGCCTCACCGACTCCCCCGGCACCGGCCACGTCAGGCTCGCCCCGTCCGTCGGCCGCGGCTCCGTCCCCCGCGACGACGTGGCGGCGGTCATCGTCGCCCTGCTCACCCATCCCGGTACGGCGGGCGTCACGCTGGAACTCGTCTCGGGCGACACGGAGATCGACGAGTCGATCCGGCTGGTCGCGGGCCACTAGCCGGGACTTGGCGGGCCCGGGGGTACGGTGACCGGGATCATTGAACGGTCGGGTGTCCGGGCGCGGGGGAGGAGCCGGCCGGTGGGGGAGGATGCGGGACGGCTGCCCCGGCTTCAGCTCGATGAGCTGCTGGCGGAGCTCCAGGTGCGGATCGACGCGGTGCGCGGTACGCGCGACCGGGTGCACAACCTGCTGGAAGCGGTGCTCTCGGTCGGCGGTGATCTGGATCTGGCGCAGGTGCTGCGCCGCATCGTGGAGGCCGCGGTGGTGCTGGTGGACGCCGAGTACGGCGCGCTGGGCGTCATCGAGGGCACCCGGCTCTCGCAGTTCCTCACCAGCGGGATATCGGCGCAGCAGGCTGGGGAGATCGGTGCGTTGCCGTCCGGCCACGGCATCCTCGGCGAACTGATCCGCCACCCCGAGCCGTTGCGACTCGCCGAGCTCTCCGAACACCCGGCCTCGTACGGTTTCCCCGCCAACCATCCCCCGATGCACTCCTTCCTGGGCGTGCCGATCCGGGTCAGGGACGAGGTCTTCGGGAACATCTACCTCACCGAGAAGCGGGGCGGCGCGGACTTCGACGGCGAGGACGAGACGGTGCTGCGCACCCTGGCGGTGGCCGCCGGTGTCGCCATCGAGAACGCCCGGCTCTACAAGTCCGCCCAGAACCGGCAGCAGTGGCTTGAGGCCAACGCCGCGGTGGTCGGCGACCTGCTGTCCGGCGCCGACGAGATGGCGGTGCTCCAGGGGATCGTCCGGCACGCGAGCCGTATCCTCGGCGCCGACCTGGGCGTCATCGCCCTGCCCGTCGGTGACAGCACCGATCTGCGGGTGGTGATCGCGGTGGGGGTCGACGCGGCGGAGCACAGCGGGCTTGTCCTCCCCTTGGAAGGGTCCTTCATGGGGGCGGCGCTGGCCGCCGGGGCGCCCATCATCACCAGCCAGGTGCGGTCGGATCCGCGGGTCACGGTGGGGCCGCCGCGGTGGAAGGGCCTCGGACCGGTGGCGGCGGTGCCCATGGTGGCCGAGGGCCGGGCGCGCGGTGTGCTGCTGCTGGGCCGGGCGGAGCACGCGCTGCCCTTCACCGTCGACGAGACGGCGCCGCTGGCCTCGTTCGCCGGGCAGGCGGCGCTGGCGATGGAGCTGGCCGAGCGGCGGCGGGTCGCCGAGCAGGTCGCGCTGCTCGAGGACCGCGACCGTATCGCCCGTGATCTGCACGACCTCGCCATCCAGCGGCTGTTCGCGACCGGGATGACGCTGCAGAGTTCGCTGCGGTTCATCGAGCACCCGGCGGCGACCGAGCGGGTGATGCGGGCGGTGGACGACCTCGACGAGACCATCAAGATCATCCGTTCCACCATCTTCGGGCTGCGCGCGAAGGAGGCGGACCGCAGTCGGCTGAGCTTGCGGGCGCGGGCCGTCACGGCGGTCGAAGCGGCGGCTCGGACGCTCGGCTTCACCCCGTCGCTGCGGATGGAGGGGCTGATCGACACGGATGTGCCGCAGGCGGTGGCGGAGGATGTGGTCGCGGTGCTGGCGGAGGCGCTGTCCAATGTCGCGCGGCACGCGGGGGCTTCGGCGGTCGGCGTCTCGCTGATCGTCTCGGCGGGCCGGCTGGCCGTGACCGTCACCGACGACGGGGTCGGGCTGCCGCCGGACGGGCGGCGCAGTGGTCTGCGGAATTTGGCGGAGCGGGCGGAGCGGCGGGGCGGGGAGATGGTGGCGGGGCCGGCTGAGCAGCGCGGCACCCGTCTGCTCTGGCAGGTGCCGCTCCCTTAGCCGGCGGGACCCTCCGTCCAGCCCCTTTCGGCTGTCGCCGGACCTGCGGGTTGGTGGATGGTTGCTCGCGCAGTTCCTCGCGCCCCTGACGGGCGCCGCCCTCGATCCGGCGGGAGGTGTCGTGCCCCAAAGGGGCGCGAGGAACTGCGCAACCAGCCACAACGCACCCGCAGACCGCCACCGACCCAAAGGGGCTCTTCCGGCCGCCTCCAGACCACCGGCCGCTGGCCAGTTGCCCGCGCAGTTCCCCGCGCCCCTATCGGGCGCCGCCCGGCGCGGGGGCACCCCTAACCTCCACCGGAGGCGGTGTGCCCCAAAGGGGCACGAGGAACTGCGCAACCAGCCACAACGCACCCGCAGACCGCCACCGGTCCGAAGGGGCTGTCCTTGCCGCCCCGGGACCACCGGGTGGGCCGAACGGCCCTGCGGCCAGGGCCTGGCCGGGCTCCGGCGTCGAGCATCCTGCACCACTCCCGCCGTCCGGCAGGCCCTACGTACTGTTCGCCGGGTTGTTCGAGGCGATGACCGCGGCCTGCACCCGGCGCTCCACCCCGAGCTTGGCGAGCAGCCGCGAGACATTGTTCTTCACCGTCTTCTCGGACAGATAGAGCTGCTTGCCGATCTGGCGGTTGGTGAGACCCTCTCCGATCAGCCCGAGGATCTCCCGCTCCCTGGGCGAGAGCGCCGCCAGCGTGTCCTGCTCGGGGACGGCGCCCGAACGGTCCTCGCGCAGGCTGCTCATCAGCCGGGCGGTGGTGGCCGGGTCGAGCAGCGACTGGCCCGCGGCGACCGTCCGCACCGCCGACACCAGGTCGGAGCCCTTGATCTGCTTCAGTACGTAGCCGGCCGCGCCGGCCATGATCGCGTCGAGCAGCGCGTCGTCGTCATCGAACGAGGTGAGCATCAGGCAGGCGAGTTCCGGCATGGCCGAGCGCAGCTCCCGGCAGATCGAGATGCCGTCGCCGTCCGGGAGGCGTACGTCGAGCACCGCCACGTCCGGCCGCAGGGCGGGTCCCCTGGCCAGCGCGTGACCCGCCGAACCGGCCTCGCCCACCACCTCGATGTCGGCCTCCGCGTCGAGGAGATCGTGGACACCGCGCCGTACGACCTCGTGGTCGTCGACGAGGAAGACCCGGATCGGGGAGTCTGCGGAGAATCGCCGTGCCTCGTTCATTCGCGAACCCTCGCCTGTCGTGTCGTCGTCTGGTCAGCTCGTCGGCTGATCAGCGATCAGCCGATCAGCCGACCACCCCGGGGGCGCCGTAGGCCGGCATTCACCGGCTCCGCACCGCCCCGGCCTCCGATCATCGCCCCGGAAGCGGCCCGCCACCAGGGCCGAACGGCCCTGGTGGCGCGCTGCGCCGACGCCCGCCGACCCCGGCCACCCGGCGTCACCCCGCGCTCGTGCGCGCGACCCCGCTCTCGGCCGGTGCGCGTCGGTCCAGATAGCGGCGAACCCCGCTGACCAGGCGTTCCACCTGGGACGAGATCGGCCGCTCCGTCGCCTCCCATGTCGCGGCCGTGACAGGGGTGACGGCGAAGACATCGGCGCGACTCGTCGCGGGCAGGCTGCCCGCGACGACCGCGAGCTGTGGTCCACCCGTCGTGGCCGGCACCGGGTGCCGCCCGGTGGCCAGCACCAGAACCCCGTACGGGATCGTGGTGCCGTCGGTGAGACAGACCTCCTGGCGGTCCGTGTCGACGGCAGCCGCGTTCGCGAGCCGGAAGCCGATCCCCTCCCGCAGCCGGAGGTGCTCGGGCGGCTGGAGTGTGGCCGGGCCGTAGACGCCGAGGGCGACCAGCAGTTCGAGTTCCTGGTCACGAGGGTCCGTACGGTCGATGACGACGATCCGGTGACCCGTGTCGCCCAGCGCCGCCCGCAGCCGGTTGGCGGCCAGCGTGCCCGCCGGGCCGCCGCCGATGACCACTATCTGCTCGTCCATCTCGTACATCTCGTACATGAGGGCTTTTCCTCTCCATCGGCCGGCCCCGGCGCCGTTCACCCGAGCGGGCCGGACCTCGCGTGTCGC
Organism: Streptomyces sp. NBC_01190; assembly: GCF_045039895.1. NCBI lineage: Bacteria > Bacillati > Actinomycetota > Actinomycetes > Kitasatosporales > Streptomycetaceae > Streptomyces > Streptomyces sp. NBC_01190. Next base: position 5,028,655 of record NZ_CP108580.1, on the reverse strand, counting down.
CGGGCGCCGGCGAACGGTCGCTTGCGGTTTTCACCCTGGCGGGTGAGGGGGCCGCGGTGGAGAGCCGAACGGCCCCCGGTGCGGCCAAGGCCCGCGGCAGGGAAGAGGGACCAATGGTCCCGGAGTGCGCCCGTACGGCCCTACTCCCGCCGTACTCCGGCCTTGAGGCTGATGCGGACGACACCGTCCCACCCCGGAGGTCCACATGTCCGACGTGCTCGCACCCGCTCCGCTGTCCGCCGAGGAGCTGCGGGCTCTGGACGCCCACTGGCGCGCCGCGAACTATCTCGCGGTCGGCCAGATCTATCTGCTGGCCAACCCGCTGCTGACCGAGCCGCTGCGCCCGGAGCACGTCAAACCGCGACTGCTCGGCCACTGGGGCACCTCACCGGGACTCAACCTGGTCCACACCCACCTCAACCGGGTGATCAAAGCCCGCGGCCTCGACGCCATCTGCGTCTGGGGCCCCGGCCACGGCGGCCCCGCGGTGGTCGCCAACTCCTGGCTCGACGGCAGCTACACCGAGACCTATCCGGACATCACCCAGGACACCGCGGGCATGGCCCGGCTCTTCAAGCAGTTCTCCTTCCCCGGCGGCATCCCCAGCCATGTCGCCCCGGAGACCCCCGGCTCCATCCACGAGGGCGGCGAACTCGGCTACAGCCTCTCCCACGCCTACGGCGCCGCCTTCGACAACCCCGACCTCCTGGTCACCTGCGTCATCGGCGACGGCGAAGCCGAGACCGGCCCGCTCGCCGCCTCCTGGCACTCCAACAAATTCCTCGACCCCGTCCACGACGGCGCCGTCCTCCCCATCCTGCACCTCAACGGCTACAAGATCGCCAACCCCACCGTGCTCGCCCGCATCCCCGACACCGAACTCGACGACCTGCTGCGCGGCTACGGCCACGACCCCATCCACGTCACCGGCGACGACCCCCTCACCGTCCACCGGGATCTCGCCGCCGCCATGGACACCGCCCTCGACCGCATCGCCGCCTTCCAGCACGCCGCCCGCGCCGAAGCGGCCACCGCACGACCCAACTGGCCGATGATCGTGCTGCGCACCCCCAAGGGCTGGACCGGCCCCGCCAAGGTCGACGGCCTCCCGGTCGAAGGCACCTGGCGCGCCCACCAGGTCCCGCTGGACAAGGTCCGGGACAACCCGCAGCACCTGCGGGAACTGGAGGAGTGGCTGCGCTCGTACCGGATCGACGAGCTCTTCGACGAGGCCGGACGGCCGCGCCCGCAGGTGCTGGAGTGTGTCCCGGCCGGCGACCGCCGGCTCGGCGCCAACCCGCACACCAACGGCGGCCTGCTGCTGCGCGACCTGCCCATCCCCGAGCTGGAGCGCTTCGCCGTACCGGTCGACAAACCCGGCGTCACACTGCACGAGCCCACCCGCGTCCTGGGCGGTCTGCTCGAACAGGTGATGGCCGACACCGCGGGCCGCCGCGACTTCCGTCTCGTCGGCCCCGACGAGACCGCCTCCAACCGGCTCCAGGCCGTCTTCGAGGCGTCAGGCAAGGCGTGGCAGGCCCGCACCCTGGCGGTGGACGAGGATCTCGACCCGCACGGCCGGGTGATGGAGATCCTCTCCGAGCACACCTGCCAGGGCTGGCTGGAGGGCTATCTGCTGACCGGCAGGCACGGCCTGTTCTCCTGCTACGAGGCCTTCGCGCACATCGTGGACTCGATGGTCAACCAGCACATCAAATGGCTGCGCACCAGCCGCCGGCTCCCCTGGCGCCGGCCCATCGCCTCCCTGAACTACCTGCTCACCTCGCACGTCTGGCGCCAGGACCACAACGGCTTCTCGCACCAGGACCCCGGCTTCATCGACCACGTGCTCAACAAGGCCCCCGAGGTCGTCCGGGTCTACCTGCCGCCGGACACCAACACGCTGCTGGCGGTCGCGGACCACGTCCTGAGGTCGAAGGACTATGTGAACGTGGTGGTGGCGGGCAAGCAGCCCTGCTACGACTGGCTGAGCCTGGCCGCCGCCCGGGCGCACTGCGCCCGTGGGGCCGGGGTCTGGGAGTGGGCCGGCACCGAGGACGGCGCGGGCGAACCCGATGTGGTGCTCGCCTGCGCCGGCGACGTACCGACCCAGGAGGTGCTGGCGGCGGCCCAGTTGCTCCGCCGCCATCTGCCCCGGCTGACCGTCCGCGTCGTCAACGTGGTCGACCTCGCCCGGCTGCTGCCCGCGGAAGAGCACCCGCACGGCATGTCCGACGCCGAGTACGACGCGCTCTTCACCACCGACAAGCCGGTGATCTTCGCCTACCACGGCTACCCGTGGCTCATCCACCGGCTGGCCTACCGCCGCACCGGCCACCGCGACCTCCACGTGCGCGGCTACAAGGAGAACGGCACCACCACCACGCCCTTCGACATGGTCGTGCGCAACGACCTCGACCGCTACCGGCTGGTCATGGACGTCATCGACCGGGTGCCGGGCCTCGCCGTGGCCGCCGCCCCCGTACGCCAGAACATGGTGGACACCCGGCTGCGGCACCGCGCCTGGATCCGCGAGCACGGCACCGACCTGCCCGAGGTCACCGACTGGGCCTGGGAGGGCTGAGCCGTCCCAACGGCCCTCCCGGACAGGGCCGTTCGGCCCCCCGGTCCGGGCCTTGGGCCCCCAGCGCCCGCGTCCCCACAGGCGGGACAGTCATGCCGTACCCGAACAACGAGCCCGACTCAGCGATCAGGGAGACGACATCATGGCCGTTCACGAGCGCACCCGGCAGCACACGGGGTTCCATCTCCCCACCCGGTCTGCCCTGTCTACCCGGCCCGCCGGGAACAAGGCGTCCGCCGATCGGGTGAGCGACCCGGCGACCGCCGACGCCACCACCGATGTCAGCACCGATGTCAGCACCGGTGCCGAGGCCGTCAGCGCCGCCGCCGTCACCGCTGCCGCGAGCGCCGCCCGCACCGCCCTCGCCGCCAGGTCGCTGGCCGCCGTACGGATCGCGACCGGCTTCGTCTTCCTGTGGGCCTTCCTCGACAAGGCCTTCGGCTGGCACTACGCCACCGGCTCCGGCAAGGGCTGGATCGACGGCGGCTCCCCCACCAAGGGTTTCCTCGCCGGCGTCTCGGCCGGCCCGCTCCAGTCCTTCTTCCACACCATCGCCGGCCAGGGCTGGACCGACTGGCTGTTCATGCTCGCCCTGCTCGGCATCGGCGTCGCCCTGATGAGCGGCATCGCGCTGCGCGTCACCGCCGTGGCCGGCACCGCCCTGATGGCCATGATGTGGGCCGCCGAATGGCCGCCCGCCCAGCACCTGACCGACGGCGCCCCCAGCATGTCCTCCAACCCGATCGTGGACTACCACCTCGTCTACGCCCTCGCGATGATCGCCTTCGCCCTCGCCGCCGCCGGCGCCACCTGGGGCCTCGGCCGCCGCTGGGCTCAGCTCCCCGTCGTCCGCGACCACCGCTGGCTTCTCTAGCGGTGCCGGGCCCCGGTGACCGGGCCCGCGACACGGGCACACGTACGGGCACGCGCACGGCGAAAGGTCCGCCCCACCCGGGGCGGACCTTTCGCCGTGCGCTCCCGAAAATCCGCGCGGCCGGCGCCCCACCGGCCCCGTCGCCAAGTCCGCTGCCAGGCGGCGGAGATGGCCGGGAAGGATCATTCCCGGCCACCGCCCGGCCTCCCCCTTCGGCGCCCCGCGTGCGCGAACACCCCCGATTCGGAGTCGCTGACCTGGGGCAACCGCGCTAAGCTAATCGAACGGACGTACGAGGAACGTATCCGGTCATTGGCTGAAAAGGGGTGGAGTGATGGAGGTGCGGCATGGCGGGCTTCGCCCATCTGCATGTCGCGTCCGGTTACTCCCCGCGGTACGGCGCCGCCCACCCCGAGCAGCTCGTCCGGCGCGCCGCCGAGCGCGGCGTGACCACCCTGGCGCTCACCGACCGGAACACCGTCACCGGCGCCGTACGGTTCGCCGAGGCCTGCGCCGAGGCGGACGTCCGGCCGGTCTTCGGGATCGACCTGGCCGTCGAGGCGCTCGCGCCGCCGCCCCCGCAACGACGCGGCCGCACCCCGGTGCGTGGCGGCGCGCATGTCGTCGAACCGTCGCTGCGGTTCGTGCTGCTCGCCCGGGACAAGGAGGGCTGGGCGCGGCTGTGCCGCATCACCTCGGCCGCCCATGTCGGCACCGCGAGCGGCGCCGCCCCCGTCCAGGTCTCCTGGGAGGCGCTGCGCGAACACGGCGGACCCGTTTCCGGCGGCGGCCTGACCGTACTGCTCGGCCCGCTCTCGGAACCGGTGCGGGCGCTGATCGCCGGCCGGGAGGACGTCGCGGCCCGGCTGCTGGCCCCCTGGCGGGAGATCTTCGGCGACGGCCTGCGGCTGGAGGCGGTCTGGCACGGCCGGTCCGGCACCGGCCCGGGTTCACTGCGGCTGGCCGCCCGCACCCTGGCGCTCGCGGACCGTACCGGCGTCACCGCGGTGCTCACCAACGCCGTCCGGTACGCCGACCCGGACCAGCACCGGCTCGCCGACGTGCTGGACGCCGCCCGGCTGCTGCGGCCGGTCGACCGGCGCCGGCTGGACGGCGGCGAGCGCTGGCTGAAGGGACCCCTGGAGATGGCGATGGCGGCCGAGGAGATCGCCGCGTGCGCCGGGACGGGCCCGGCGCGGGCGGCCCGGCTGCTCGCCGACACCGAGGCCACCGCGGCCTGCTGCCGGCTGGACGCCCGGGACATCGGTCTGCGCACCCGGCACTTCCCGGAACCCGAGGTCGTCGGCGCGGCGCCGGGCGGGGCGGCCCGGCTGCTGCGGGAGCGGTGCGAGGCCGGCCTGGTCCGGCGCGGCCTCGACCGCGACCGGCCCGCCCTCGACCGGCTCGAGGAGGAGCTCGCCGTGATCGCCACGCTGGGCTACGACCCCTACTTCCTCGCCGTCGGCCAGGTGGTGGCCGACATCAGGGAGCTGGGCATCCGGGTCGCCGCCCGCGGCTCGGGCGCCGGCTCGATGGTCTGCCACACGCTGGGCATCGCCACCGCCAACCCGCTCGACCACCGGCTGCTGTTCGAGCGCTTTCTGAGCGTGCGCAGGGGATCGCTGCCGGACATCGACATCGATGTGGAGTCCGCGCGCCGGCTGGAGTGCTACGACGCGATCTTCGCCCGGTTCGGCAAGGAGCGGGTCGCGGTCACCGCGATGCCGGAGACGTACCGGGCCCGCAGGGCGCTGCGCGACACCGGCCTCGCGCTGGGCATCGCGCCGGACGAGGTGGACCGGATCGCCAAGAGCTTCCCGCACCTGCGGGCCTGCGACATCACCAGCGCGCTGGCCGAACTGCCCGAGCTGCGCGGACTCGCCGCGGAAGCGGGGCGGTACGGGCCGCTGTGGGAGCTGGCCGAGGGCCTCGACTCGCTGGTCCACGGCATGGCCATGCACCCGTGCGGGGTGATCATCAGCGACGCGACGCTGCTGGACCGGCTGCCGGTGCAGCCCACCCCGCAGGGCGACTACCCGATGGCGATGGCGGCCAAGGAGGAGATCGAGGCCCTGGGCAACATCAAACTCGACGTACTGGCGGTACGGATGCAGTCCGCGATGGCCCACGCCGTCACCGAGATCGAGCGGGTGACGGGCGACCGTGTCGATCTGGACGACGCGCGGCAGGTCCCGCTGGACGACGTCTTCGCCTTCAAGCTGATCCAGGAGAGCCAGACCATCGGTATGTTCCAGCTCGAATCGCCGGGCCAGCAGGACCTGTTGTCCCGGATGCAGCCCCGTGACGTCCAGGACGTCATCGCCGACATCAGCCTCTTCCGGCCTGGCCCGGTGGCCGGCGGCATGCCCGAGCGGTACATCGCCGCGCGGCACGGCGCCTCCCCCGACTACGCCCACCCGGACCTGGAACCGGTGCTCGCCGACACCTACGGGGTCACCATCTGGCACGAGCAGATCATCGAGACGCTGCATGTGATGACCGGCTGCGACCGGGCGGCGGCCGAGATCGCCCGGCGGGCGCTCGCCGACAAGGCCCGGCTGCCGAGGATCAAGGAGTGGTTCCACGCCGCCGCCGGCGCCCGCGGCTACCCGACGGCGGTACTCGACCAGGTGTGGGCGACCGTCGAGTCCTTCGGCGCGTACGGCTTCTGCCGGGCGCACGCCGTCGCCTTCGCCGTCCCCGCCCTCCAGTCGGCCTGGCTGAAGGCGCACTTCCCGGCCTTCCTGCTGGCCGGGCTGCTGGAGCACGACCCCGGTATGTGGCCCAAGCGGGTCATCGTCTCCGACGCCCGGCGGCGCGGCGTCCCGGTGCTGCCCGTCGATGTCAACCGCTCCCGGGCGGAGCACGTCGTGGAGCGGGCCGACGGGGACCGGTGGGGGGTACGGCTGGCGCTCGCCGGTGTACGCGGCATCAGCGAGGAGGAGTGCGCGCGGATCGCGGCGGGGCAGCCGTACGGATCGCTCTCGGATTTCTGGCAGCGGGGCCGGCCCAGCCGGCCGGTCGCCGAACGCCTCGCCGAGATCGGTGCGTTGGGCGCTCTGCACGACGGGCGCCTCACCCGGCGGGACCTGCTGCTCCAGCTAGCCGAACTCCACCGGCAGTCCCGGGTCCGTACGGCGGCCGGCGGCCAACTGCCCATCACCGCCGAGGCGGTCGGCGGGGCCGAGCCGAGCGGGCTGCCGGAGATGACCGGGCGGGAGGGGCTGAGCGCTGAGCTGACCACTTTGGGCATCGATGTGTCCCGCCATCTGATGGAGCACCATCACCGGCTGCTGCGGGAGGTCGGCGCGACCGACGCGGCGCGTCTGGCCTCCTTCAAGGCGGGGCAGCAGGTGCTGGTGGCCGGGGTGCGCGCCTCCACCCAGACGCCGCCGATCGCCAGCGGCAAGCGCGTCATCTTCGTCACCCTGGAGGACGGCTCGGGCCTGGTCGACCTGGCGTTCTTCGAGGACTCGCACGAGGACTGCGCGCATACGGTCTTCCACTCCGGGCTGCTGCTGGTCCGCGGCACGGTCCAGGTCCGCGGCACGCGGCGCACGGTGGTCGGCACGATGGCGTGGGACCTGGACGAGGTGGCCGCGGCGCGGCGGGACGAGGGCCCGGAGGCGGCGCTGGCACTGCTCGGGGCGAGCCGGCCGCATCCGACACCGGCGCAGGCGGGGCTTTCGGGGTCTGCGGGGGCGGGGCCTCTGGGTGCGGATGCGGGGGCCGGTGCGGGGCCTCCGGCTGCGGGTGCGGGGCCTTCGGGTGCGGCTGGGGTCGGGGCTGGGGTTCAGCGGACATTGGCCAACGGCACCACGGGCGCCCGCCTCCACCCGTACGCCGACCTCCAGCCGGCCGGCAGCCGCTCCGCCGACCTGAAGAAGCTGGGACACCGCAGCCAGGGAAGCGCGGGATGACCGGAATGCGAGCGAAAGGGGCTGCCACCAGCCCCGCCAGGGGCGCGAGGAACCGCGCGACCAGCCACAACGAACCAGCAACCGGAATACAGGCGAAAGGACCTGCCACCAGCCCCGCCAGGGGCGCGAGGAACCGCGCGACCAGCCACAACGAACCGGCAACCGGAGTGTGGGCGGGATGAGCGGCCGGTGGGGCGGCGGCCGGGGCGGGGCGGGCGTACCCGGGGGCCGGGCCCTACCCGGCGGCGGGACCGGCGTACCCGCGGAACCGGCCGCGCCTACCCGTACCGTGCGAGAACGCCCCCCGAGGGCCCCGCACATCGCCCACCTGCACCTGCACGCCACGCTCGACGAGAACCAGTACGCGGACGTGCTGGAACTGCTGACCGGCATCACCCCGCACGTCCAGGACTTCCCGCCCGACGCGGTCCAGCTCGACCTCACCTCGGCGCTGCGGTACTTCGACAGCGGCCCGTACGAACTGGTCCAGCGGGCCCAGTTGCGGCTCGCCGGCCTCTACGGCATCGAGAGCAGCGCGGGTCTGGCGGGCAACCGGATGCTCGCCGCCATGGCGGCGGCCGCCTCGGAACCGGGGCGCGCCACCCGCATCCCCGGCGAACCGGCCGACACCGCCGCCTGGCTGCGGCCCCGGCCGGTGACCGCGCTGCCCGGGATCGGCCGGGCCACCGCCCTCACCCTGAGCCGGTACGGTCTGCACACCATCGGCCAGGTCGCCGACCTCCCGCCGGCCACCCTCCAACGGCTGCTCGGCGCCGCCCCGGCCCGGCTGCTGGCCGAACGCGCCCGCGGCCACGACCCCCGCCCGGTCACCCCGCGGACACCCGCGGCCAGGATGACCGCCGATCTCGTACTCGACCGGGACTGCCTCGACCCGGCCGAGCACCACCGCGCGGTCCTTGGCCTGGCCGAAGAGCTCGGCCGGCGGCTGCGGACCGAGGGCCAGGCCACCGGCCGCCTCACCCTCACCGTCCGCTACGCCGACCGCACCGCCACCACCCGTACCCGTACGCTGCCCGAGGCGACCGGCCACTCACCCGCCCTCGCCACCACCGCGCTCGGCCTGCTGACTGCCCTCGGACTGCAACGTGCCCGGGTCCGCGCCTACGCGATCCGCGCCGACGACCTGCGCCCGGCCGCCGAAACCCACCGCCAACTCACCCTCGACCCCACCGACCACCGCGCCCGCGCCGCCGAATCCGCCGCCGACCGAGCCCGCCACCGCTTCGGCCCCAAAGCAATCATCCCGGCCGCCACGGCCTCACCCACCCACCGCCCCACCCCTCCTACCCCCAGCTGATTCCCCCTTCGCCCCACCCCAAAAGACCCCACCCCCGCCCCACCGCCCACACCTATCGGCAGTTCCCCGAGACTTCGGCCACGTGGAACCCAAGCCTCAAGTCCCGCTCAGAAAAGGTGTGAACACCGCGCCGGAAGCGCACGCTGCCTTTCCTGGGTAATGACACAAAGGGCGGGGTCATGGCGAGCATCCTCAGCAAAGCTGTTACGTATATCCTCGACGGGCTCTCCGGGCGTCAGCCCGACAAGTACCCCGGCCAGGACGGGAAACGGGGCCGGAATCGGGGCGGGAAAACGCCGGGCCCCGGCGGGCGCCCCTCTTCAGAAAGGGGAGCGTCGCCGGGGCCGGGCTGGCGGACCGCGTCAGCTCTTCTTGACCTTCGCCAGCGTCACCGTGACGGTCTGGTTGGCGGTGACGTACTGCCCGTAGTCCGGGTCCAGCGCCGTCGCCTGCGCCTTCACCTCGACCTTGCCCTTCTGGAAGGGAACGCTCCCGGTGGGAAGCGCCGTCGCCGTCCACGCGACCGGCGCGCCGGGGACGCACGCCACCGACGTGGTGTACGAACCCCTGATGAGCTGCCGCTGCTTCACCTGGGTGATGTCGCCCGCCGCGGTCACCTGGACCGGCTTGTTGCAGCTCACCGTGCCGTGCACGGTCGCGTTGCCGTCCAGCGCGCTCGCGGTGCCGTCGACCGCGACGGCGAGGCCGAGGTCGAGTGCCGCCGGCGGCTCCGGGTTGGCGATGTGGACCTCGCCGCGCAGGGCGCTGGTCCCGCCCTCACAGTGCTGCTCGTACGTGGCGTCGAGCGTCTTCAGGTACCCCTCCGGCCCGAAGACGACGTCGTCGATGGTGAACTCACCGGTGAGCGTGTTGCAGCCGCGCCCGTTCCCGTCGAGGGAAAGTCCGGGCTCGGCGCCCTCGTTGAAGGGATAGCGGGTGGCACCGGTGTACGTACCCGGGGCCAGCACCTCCCCGGCGGGGGCCGCGAGGTCGAGGTACCACCAGTCGCCGTTGGCCCCGCTGACGGATACGGACACGACACGGTCGTCGGTGCTGGCCGAAGCGTCGAAGCCGTCCCGTGCGATGGTCGCGTAGGCGTACGACCCTCCCCCGCTGATGTAGTCGCCCGGGTCCCCGCTGAAGCTCAGCGATCCCGAGGCGACGGTCGCGGCCTGCGCCGTACCCGTCAGCAGCCCCGTCGTCCCGGTGGCCAGCGCGGCGGCCAGCGCGAGGACGGAAGTGGTCTGGGCGAGGGCGCGTTTGGGCGCGCTGAATCTCATAACGTGTTCCCCCCGTGTGCGATAAAAAGCTCGTCGCCCGACCGGTACCACCGGTCGGACCTTAACGAGTGTGCCGCTCATGAGTCCGCTCAACAACCCCATTTCCAGGGCGGTTTGACCCCCCCACGACCAGCCCGGCTCCCCTGCCGCACAAATGAAAGAAGCCCCCCACCCCGCATTCTCCGGGGTCGGGCCACGAGTCCGGCCCCGATCCGGAATTCGGCACCACCCAAGGTGAATTTTCGCCCCCCACATCCGGAATCCCGGCCACGCACCGTCCAGGGAGGCTGGTAGCGAGCGGGTCGGGTCGGGGCGACTCAGGATGGGACACGGCGGCGGAGCGTTCGAACAAGCAAAGAGGGCCTCTGGTCAGCGCAAGCGCTGACCAGAGGCCCTCTTCAGGGTGTGGCGGCACGTGGATTCGAACCACGGTAGGCTAAGCCGACGGATTTACAGTGAGCCCAGTCAACCCCTCGCGACCTGCGAAATTTCGTGCTCCGCCCTCCGCGGGGGAACACCTGGGGGGAACTGTGCTCAGCAGCCGCCTTACAGTCCGGTTCGGTGGATGTAGGAGATGACGGTCAAGGTCTCCTCCTCAATAGTCCATGGCGAGGCGCAGTGCAGGACTCCACCTGTCGCGGTCACGGGTTCAACCGTGCGATCCAGTTCCATGGAGTGGACGATCACAAGGGCGTTGTCCGGCGCGAACTTACGCTGCCATTCGACCTCGGCCCGCGTCAGAATGACCTGGCTGCCGTCTGACGTGGTCCCTTTCACCTCCACGTGCAACTTCTCGTTCGCCCGCGTCAGGTGCAGGTCATACGGCTTGCTGGCGCCGACGTCCTGAACAGTCCACCCCAGCGCCTCGAAGTGCTCCGTGGCGAGCAGGACACTGCGCTGCTCGATGGCCCTGCGCTCGGCTGCGGTCAGGAGAAACCCCTGACCGCCCTTGCGGGCGCTCCTGCGGTTCGCAGTAGTCGCCGCGCTCTGGGTTGCCTCCCGGACCTCTACAGGCAGGTCGCCGGGAACGAAGGTTGCATCGTCCGAGGCCTTGTAGAGCAACCCCAAGAGCCGCGCCATGAAGAGCAAATCTTCGCTCAGTACAACCGGGTTCGGGATGGCGTCGCGCTCGTACTCGATGGCCACGACGTTGCCTGGCCCGTAGCCTCTGCCAAGCTTCGTGCGCGCGTTGAGGCGAATCTCCTTCAGCAAGTCGGGACGCCTGGCGACTACTTGCTCGATGAGCGGGCGGGCCCAGTCGATGCGCTTCTTCAGGGCAGCAGGCTCGCGAGGCTTGAGCTCACCGGCGATCCACTCGGTCGTGCCCTGGTTGAGTGACAGGTAGATCCGTTCGCCATCGCCGCTGAACAGATAGACGACGTACCAGCCTTCGGTTGCACTCGGGGTTCTACTCTTCGAAAAGACGCGGTTCCATACGACTTCAGCCCTCTGACCGGCCCCGTCCTTGCCCTCCACCCCAACATCGTCAAGGGGTATCTCCATAGCCACGGCGAGTGCCTCGGCATGCTCGCGCAGCCAGTCACGGATCTCGCTACGAACGACGAAACCGCGGCGCTGCATCTCTTCGGTGTTCTTCGCCTGCCACACCTTCTGAAGGCCGAGCACCTCACTCAAGAGTTCATCCACGCCCGAACAATAGCCAGGAGCAACGACATTGGCCGGTGCAAGTTGGCCTGAGACGCGCCGCAGCCCGGGGCGGACAGACAGCCAGCCTCGGGCTTGGCGAGCTACCAGCGCCACCCGAGACATCCAGCCGGACGTCTTGATGTGGCACAAAGAGACACTGCGGCGCTCTTAGTGCCGCTTGGTGGCCTAGCCCGTGGATCTGCTAGGCAGTCGTCCTGGCGAGGACCTTCTGATTGGGCGGCTACGAAGTGAAATCGAACCCAAAACCGTCCTGCCCGTCGATCTCTTGCTTGTCAGGGAGGTCGGGCGCTGGGCCAAGTCCACGTTGCAGCTCGTCCTCGCGGGCGCGCGCCCAGAACTGGCCGTCCAGTGAGAACTTCGGACGCGCATCGTCAGAGGAGACAGCAACGAGACGGGTGGAGATCCACTCGCCCTTGATCGGTACTGGCAGTTCGAGTGCACGGGCGATGTGGGGATGTGATCCTTGGTGTCCCAGTACGACAATGCCCGACCCACGCAGGTGTATCCGTGCGTCGCGGGCCCGTTTCGGCGAATCGTCCTGTTGGGCTACCGTCAACACGGTCTGTCTGCCTATGAGCCGGTCCGTCACCTCGCGAAACAGCTGATTCACGCGCTGCTGTCCGGATGAGGCTCGGTTCGGCAATGATGCCGTAAGTATCCGCTTGCGCGTTTCGGATTCCAGGTGACGCAGCAGGTTCGTCGGCAGATCGCCCTGAAGCCCGCCCCAGAGCCAGTACACCTCGGGCTTGGCGCTGTAGTCGAGCTTGCGCTTGTTGTCCCGGTTGTACGCACGGACGCGGTTGCCGCTTCCATCCCGCTCCTGCTTCCAGCGCAGCCGATCATCGGTGATGCGCACTATGCCTGCGGCCCACTGACTCTTGTCGTCGTTCATCCAGGTAAGGACTGCAACGTGATTGGCACGACCGCTGCGTTCACCGTGGTCAGCACACAGATACATCTCCATCGGAATCTCCCAGCCGCCGAGATCCTTGGAAAACTTGCAGTCGATGTCACGGCCGGCGATAGACCAGTCGAGGTCTTCGCCGTTGTCGATGTCGAACTCCTTGGTGAGGTTCACCTCCACTGCTGTCCCGAGGTACGTCTTCTCGGTCTTCGTCAGGTGCTGGTATGCCCAGCGGCCCGTCCTCGGACCATCGAGCAACTCGTCGAGAGAGTCACGGAGCGCCCATCGGAAGCGCTCTCGCGCCTCCGGCTGGCTGTAGAACCACTCCACGAACGGGGCGAGGTCATCGGGTACGGGCTGCGTAGGACCGGGCTGGATCCGCCACTCGCGCGGCACCTTGCCCATGTCCTCGCGTGGGGTATCCCAGGTTCGGAACCTATCGCGGTGCGAGTGCTTCGCCGCCAACGCCCGCGAGTCCTGCATGCCAGTCCGAACGGAATCCTCCGGGAACGACAGACCCTCTTGTATCGTCACGCGCTGAAGTCTGACAGCAAGCACCGAGCCGTATTCGACGAACCCCGTCGTAGCCGGCGCGGTCGCAAATCAGCAGTTGCCGGAAGACGTGTCCTCAACCAGTCGGGGAGCCGACCACGTGTTGAGAGCCTGCAACTTGTCCTTGCTGGGGCTGGTCCAGCCGAATGCAGCACTGAGGACATGCATGGCCAGCTGGGGAGGCACGGCGTTACCGATCTGCTGACCGATGTCACGCCCAGACCAGGGATAGTCGGTCGGGAAGGTCTGAAGGCGACCTGCCTCGGAGAAGGAGAAGCGGTCGAGTTCGGAGCCGTCCAGGCCCACGACACGGTTGCGCGAGATCTTCCCCGTGACTGTGGCGGACGGCTCATCGGACCGCCTACGACCGCGGGCTTTCGGGTCGCCACCAGTGCCATAGTTGGAGATGACCTCGAAGGCGGTCGGCCGGCTGATCACGTCTGCCATCGTCCGCCACGGCAACAGGTTCGCATCTCCTGAGTCTCGCGCCACGCCCTTGTGGTAGATGCGGTGTGTCGCTGACGGGAGCGTCACGGGCTCCTTGCCGTATCGGGCGATCAGGACAGCTCGCCGACGGGTTTGAGGGACGCCGAATGCTTCGGTGTGCAGGATGCCGGAGTCGACCTGATAGCCCTCCTCGATAAGGGCCTGCGCGTATGCCTTCCACACAGGAAGTACAGCGGGCACCTGCTCAAGGACGATCGCCCGGTAGGGGCGGTCGACTTTGTCGATGGCGTCGAGCGCCCACATGAGGGGGCGCAGGACGAGCCCTGTCCGCTCGTCATCCAGCTTGGCGAGGTCCTTCTCGATCTCCTCGCGGTCCTCTCGGGCCACGAGCCGTGCAACAAACGTCAGAACGTCGTCGAGGGCCCTGCGACCGACACCTGTGCCCGCGACGGTGAAGGTCTGGCACGGCGGCCCGCCGGCCAAGACGTCCGCCTCGGGGAAGTCTGAGGGGCCATAGAGGCGGACATCACCCTCGGCTGTCTCAAGGCCCGCGGCACGGCGGGTAGTGCATGCTGACGCGTCCCATTCGACGCCCACCGTGGGCACACCAAGCTTCTCGGCTGCCACGTCGAGTCCGCCGGGGCCGGCGAAGAGGTCCACGATTTTGGTGGGCTGCACTCAAGTCTCCAGATGTATCTAATCTAGGGCGACGGCGCTCCGAGCTTCGTCAGCTTGTTGCCCGCTCTGACTTTCGCTCACTGGCGACCATGCAGCGTATCGCGAGGCACGGACAACGAAGCCTCATGCTCTTGCGATGTCGTCCGGTCATGACCTTGACCTCCCGGGCGACGGCGAGCGGCCCGGGAGGCGCTCCGGGTGCTTGCGCATGGCGGCCCGCTGTCTTGGTCGTTCCCTCTGCGGCCGATCGGCCATTCGCTCACCGGCCACGGACCGGGACGGCGCCAAAACAGCGAACGCTTTCTTGCAGTGAAGGAAGATGCGGAGCACCGCAGCGACGCAACGGCCCGGCCTCGTGCTGCGCCCGCGGATGACGCCACGGACTGGGGGTCTCAGGCCATAAGTAGTAGTGGTGAGCATCGACCTGAACGTCCTGGACCACCCCGGATGGGGCCGGAACTCAGACGAGCAGCCGGGCTACTCCTCGCCACCTGAGACGTAGGCGTGTGCTGATGCACCGCAAACGCAGGCCGAGCGATCGTTTCAGACCCTGCTCACGTACGGTGTTAGCCGAAGCCCGCTCGTGGCCGCCCATCTGCCAGACAGAGGCGTTCGAGGCTGCGTAGTCTGAGTCGGTGACGAGTGGACAAGACCCGGCAGATGGTTCCGTTGGCACGCCTGACGGGCAAGACATACGGTCAGGATTTAGTGGCTACTTGACGCCGTCAGATAGTGACTGGCGCCGCGTCCTCAACGAGGGACTCATAGTAACCGACACAAATGCCTTGCTTAATCTGTATAGATACAACAAAGAAGCCCGCGCAGACCTGATCTCGGTAATGACTCGATTTGGCGAGCGACTTTGGATTCCACATCAGGTCGCAGAGGAATTCTGGCGGAATCGCGAAAATGCACTCGAAGATCCAATTCGCCAGGCGGAACAAACCGTTCAAAGCCTCCAAATGCAAGCATCTAAATCCGTCGAAACGCTGCGAGCATGGGCCAACAGAATCGCCTATCCTCGCGACAAGAGACTTGCACTTGAGACCGTAATCGATAATTGCACCTCCGAACTTCGGGGTGCGATTGAGCATGCGATCGAGATTGACAACGACAAAATCGACCAGGCTCGGGATACAGACCACGACCCGATCCTGGCCGAACTGGAACCGATCCTTCGAGGCCGAGTGGGCTTCCCACTCAGCCGAGCCGACTACGTTGCGGCAGTAACTGAGGCTCAAAAGCGCGTGGAAGCCAAAGAACCTCCCGGTTACCGCGACAAGAAAAAGGATGGTCGCGCAGAGGACTCTAATTCCAGCGGCGACTACTTGGTTTGGCATCAAGTAATCCGAGAAGCAAAGCGCAGGAGGAAAGATGTCCTCTTGGTGACCGGGGACGTAAAGGAAGACTGGTGGCGCATCCGAAACGGCATTCAAATGGGACCGCGAAATGAATTGGCCGAGGAACTACTGAAAGAGGCCGACTCTCGCCTCTTCATGCTACGGCCGGATCGCCTACTGGTTAGCGCAAAGAACTACCTTGATGTCGCGGTTCGCGATGAATCAGTCAAGAATGTCGAAAGGATCAACGAGCAGCTGAGTGCCCAAGGCGAGGAGGCGGGAGGCTGGACTCTCGGCGCCATGCTTTACGTGCTGGCGGCCCTCAACAAGGAAGCATCAGTTCAATACAACGTGATACAAGCGGCAGTTGTAAACGGGGGATTCGTTAGTCGCGACGAAGTGTACGCAATCGGTGATTACGATTCGGATCGAATGCTGAAGGGATTCACTCGACCCGTAAACAGGATCTCTGCAGCAGCCGCTTCTCTCTTCAACGACCAGAAGGCTTTTTCTCTGGAACTTTTATCGCCAGTCTATGATGAGATGAGTGCGGGATTCGGGCGGGCCGACGGCTTCAAAGTCCCCGTCGAACTACATCACCTCCTCCGCACTATCTATAAAACCATTGAAGATGCAGGTGGCGATGGCGAGGTGTGAACCAAGGTCTTGAGCCTCACCGATGTGTTGTCCATGGCAATCACCAAAAGCAGTTCAGCGGGTGCAAGGTTGAGAGATCAATCCATTGTCGTCGAGCGATTTATATCGCTTCATAGCAACCATGCCTGAGTCAACGTCACCATCGTGGTCACGACCAACGCGGCCCCTGCTTCTGCGAGGGCTTCCGCTTTTCCGGGCTTGTTCGCGTACCCGATTGCCGACATTCCGGCCGCGTGAGCGGCTTCCACGTCTCGGACGGCGTCACCGATGAAGATGGCGTCGGTTGGCTCCGCGTGCGCCGCCCGCAGCGCGGCGAGTAGGAGTTCCGGTGACGGTTTCATGGACTGCGGGTGGCCGGGCACTCGCCCGAAGCACCCCGCCACCAAGGGTTTGAGTTGGTGCGCATCGACGTACGAGTCGAGCGCTGTCGTCGCGTTGTTGCTCACCAACCACACCCGCCTGCCGGTTGCCGCGCACGCCTCCAGGAACCCCGCAGCGCCCTCTGTAGGTCGCGCCTCAGCGACGGCTTCAACCTCCATCCGCGCCAAGGCATCGTCCGCCGCCGGTACCAGCTCGGGCCGTGTGTCCGCGATATGCCTCAGCATCGCCAGAGGGTCCGTCAGCTCGTTTCCCGGCGGGGGACCGTCCAGCCCGGTCAACAGGTCCGAGAGGCGCCGGGCAACATCGGCTGCGGGGAAGCCTGCGAAGACCGAGCAGACCGGTCCGTCGAAGTCGAGCAGGACGTGTCGCACCGGCGCGAGGATGGAGGCCAGTTCCTCCGGGGTCGTGCTCATGCGCGCTCGAAAGCGATGGTGGACCACACGCTGTTGAACCAAGTGGTGGCCTGCTGCACGTACTGGGAGCCCATCGACTCCGCGTCGGGCCCGGCTGCGTGGTGGAACAGTGTCGCATCCTTGCCTGTGACGTCGTAGAACGTGCGGGCCTCGCCCTCAACTGCCAGGGTGCGTTCGCGTAGCGGGTAGAAGCCGAAGAACACATCGCGGTGATTCAGGACATACAGCTTGAACAGTGATGTGGCCCGGTAGACCTTGACCTCCACCGACGCCTTCTCCACTAGACCCATCTCCGCCAGTACTTCCACCGAGTGCTTGATGCCGGCCGCGTTCGTCAATGCGATATCACGGGCCCGGTCCCTCAGCGAGGGGTCATCTGCCAGCCCATCCACCAGGGTTGGAACCGCCATTGGGGCCGTGGTGTCCGGCAGCAGGAGGCGGACCGAGATGGACTCCGGCCGCAGACGGCCCGCACGGATCTTGTCGAGAGGTTCTTGCATCGCGCTGTGCAATGTCTCGCTGCTGAACCCGGCGAAGTCGACTGTGACCTGCTGGTCGGCGAACGCCATCTCCAGGTGCGGTCGTAGACCGACCGGCCGCTCAGTGCGCTCGCGGACATAGGAGCCTGAACCCTTCCGGGTCACGATCAACCCCTCGTCCCTCAGCATGTCGATGGCCTTCGTGACCGTGCCCCGGGCTACCCCGAAGCGCTTGGCCAACTCTGGGCCCGACGGAAGCTGTGTTCCAGGCTCGAACTTCTTCGTCAGGATCTCGGCGCGCAGAACGCTGTTGACCTGCAAATACGGCGGGCGGTCGTCGTTCGGGTCGAGGGTCATACCCCCATGTTAGGCCACCTGTCCATCCTGAGTGGCCTTGCCATCCTGGTTGACCTGCCTAGGCAGGTTGGCTATGTTGGTCATGTCGCCGCCGGAGAGCATCCGCGACGACAGAGAGGCCCTTCTTTGGGCTGCTCAGACGTACCCAGGAGCCCCGCGATGGTCGGGGGGAGGTCACCGGCGCCTTGTCAGCCGGATGGCACGAGACCGAAAGGTCACGTCTCTGCCTACAACGGGCTTCGGCTGCTCTACCTGATACGGGAGCGGCTGGCCCGAAGGAGACATGCACGTCAGCCCCGGTATTCACGCCGTGAGGGTGTCGGATCAGATCCGGCCCGGGGCACTTGCACCACCCGCTTGCCCGGTTCGGCGGCTCCCGACCAAGGACATTCCGCCGTTCCGGGTTCCTCCACCAATTCGTCAGGAGACGACCCGTGTACGACTTTGTTGGGCCCCATCGGGCCTTGAGTACGGACGAGTTCATTGAACTCGCGCTGGGCACACCGCTGGACCTGTGGCTGGGTGTCGAGGGCGAGAGCGAGCAGGAGAGGGCGGCGCGTGAGGCGGCGGCCCGGGACATCCTCGCCGACGACCCGGGCATGGTCGACCGGACCACCGCGCTGGCGGTGGAGACCATCGGCCGGACCATGCCGGAGTTGCTGCACCTCGCCCCGGCTCCCCGCACTGCCACGGTGGTTCGCCACCGGGCCGGCCGGAAGGGGCTGGCGGCATGACCACCACCGAACCGACACCCGGCGCGGGCAGCGCCCGTACGGATGCGAACCTGGATGCCGCTCGCGCGGACGTGAAAGCTGAGATCAGCCGGACGGACAACAAGGCGTCGCTGTTGCTGGCGTTCGTCGGCGCGCTGCTTGCCGGGGTGTGGGCGGTGGCGTCCGGCCGGCGCCTGCCCCTGGCGGTGCTGCTGATCGGCGGCGCGGCGGTGCTGATGCTGGCCGGTGCTGCCGGTGTGCTGCTGTGGGCGGTGCGGCCGAATCTGGGCGGGGCCCGGCCGGTCGGGTTCCCCCGTTGGGCGACCCTCGCGGCTGAGCAGGTGACCGCCGACCTGTCCGGCGACGACCGGGCCGAGCACATCTCGGTGCTGTCGCGGATCGCGGTGCGGAAGTTCACCCACCTGCGGTGGGCGGTCGACCTGACCTGTGTCGCTGGTGTGCTGCTGCTGATCGCCGCCGCGATCGTGATCGGCGGTGCGGCATGAAGGGGACGGCCAAGGTTCTTCTGGTCACGGCGCTGGTGGTCGTGGTCGGGCTGGCGTTCCGTGTGTCCTGGAACGCGTTGCGGGACATCGCCAGCACGGTCGGCGCGGACTCGACCGCCGCCCTGCTCTACCCGTTCGTGGTCGACGGGCTGATGGCGCTCGCGCTGGTGGCGACGCTGGTTCTGACCGGTGCCGACCGGAAGTTCGCCCTGCGGGTGCTGGCCGGCTACACCGCCGCTTCACTGGCCCTGAACTACGTGCACGGGCTGGTGCCGGCGCTGCACGCGCACGCCGCCGGCCGGATGCACCTGGTCGACTACGCCCCGGCCAACTGGGCGCTGGTGCTGCTGGCCACGTCGCTGCCGGTCGGGTCGATTTTCTTCGGCTCCGACCTGGTCGCCAAGGTCCTCCACCACCGACCCACATCGTTCACAAACCAGGATCAGACTATCCCTTCTACCGTAAATCAGTTGAGGTCTGACCTGCGGGAGTCGACTCCCCCCACCCCGCAGACGCCTGTCGATTCGCCCGCGTCTGAGTCGGCCGACCCGGCGCCGCTTCCCCCGCCGGTCGAGCCTGCCCCGTCCGGCCCGCGTCGCCCGACCGGCCCGGTGCCGAAGGTCGCCCGTACGCCCCGACCGACCCGCACCGCCGATCAACTGCTGACCGAGGCGAGGCAGGCAACCGCCGACTGGTCGGACGACGCGCTGACCGGCGAGGCGATCCGCAGGGCCGTGCACACCTCGTCCGCCAACGGCCGGATGCTCCGCGACGCCCTGCGCGCCGAACGCACCGCCCCGACACCCCTGCACCTGGTCGACACCGACCAGCGCGCCGACTCCGCTGCGGCTCTCTGAGAACGGGAGACCTGATCATGACCGACATCAGCAAAGCGTCCGCCGAAGCGGTCGAAGCCGCGAAGCAGGGCGAGCAGTTCGCGGTGTTCCTCGCCGCGATCCAGGCCGCCCAGATCATCCAGACGCGGCAGCCCACCCCGGCCCCGCCGCCCGTCGCGGCGGCGCAGCCGTCCGGCGCTGGCACGGCCGGCAAGTGGCTGGCCATCGGTGCCGGCGGCTCGATGCTCATGGTCACGGTCGCGTTCGCCGCCGTGGCGCTGGCCATCGCATCGGCGTGCATCGCGCTGGTGGCGCTGGTGGTCTACGGCATCTACCGCGACATCAGGAAGCGGTGACCCATGCTCCACACCCACCCCGACGACCCGCCCCTCACTGCCGGTGAAGCCGCCCGCCTCGCGTGGCTGGTCGGCCGGATGGCCAAACGCGCTCTGGCCGGTGAAGAGGTTGACCAGACCGACTTGCAGCGCAAGGCAGACCGCGTCCTGGACGGCGCCCGCAAGCGCGCTGACCAGGACGCCAAGTAGCTCCGCCCCGGACCGGCCGCCTATCCGCCAAGACACCGGCCGGCCCGGGCCCGCACCTCACATCAGAGAGCAGGTAACCCCAGCATGACCGAAGTCATCGACCTGGACGCGTACCGGCCCCGGTCCGCACCCGATCTGACCAAGCACACCACCCCGCCTGACACCGCGCCGCCGCGCGAAGTGCTGGAGGGCGTCATCCTCCCGGCCGGCACGGCTGCGCCTGCCCCGGCGCCGTTGTGGCGGCGCTCGGCCCGCACGGTGCGGGTGGTCGCCACCGACCAGCGCACCCGCACCGCCGCCCGTGCGGCGGCCCGGCACGGCGCCTACGTGGCCGGCGGCGCGGGCATCCTCGCCAAGCGGACGTGGGACGGCCGGTCCGCCGCCCGCTACGAGCGGATGATCCGTATCGCCGAAGCCGCGGGGCAGCACGAGACCGCGATGGAGTGGGAAGAGCGGGGCCGGCAGTTCCGCGCGGCCCGCCACCAGCGGCGTATGGACCTGCTCGCCGCCCCGCAGCGCATCGCCAAAGCCGCCGTGGCCGGCACCGCCACCACCGCCGGGGGCCTGCTCGCCCTGGGCACCGTGCTGGCGTTCGCCGAGCGCGACGTGTCGCAGGTCATCGCCCCGATGACGTTCACCATCGACGCCGTGCGCACGCTGGTGTGGCTGGCGTCGATCGTGTGGGGCCCGGCCGTCTTCCTCGCCCCCTGGGCTGCCCTGTTCGGCCTGTGGAACACCGGCCGGCGCGGGCAGGCCGCACCCCAGTGGGCGCTTCCGCCCGTTCAGCGCTCCAACGATGGAGTTCCGATCACACCGTCCATCGTGGTCACCGCGCTGCGTGACCTGGGCATCGCCGCGCTGCGCGGGGCGATCCGGGCGATGGAGGACAACGGCGCGGCGATGCTCGGGCCGATCCGGATCGCCGGGTGCGGTGTCGAGGTCGACGTGACCCTGCCCTCCGGGGTGTCGACGGAGGAAGTGCAGGGGCGTCGCCGGAAGTTGGCGGAGAACCTGGGGCGGCATGAGCACGAGGTGTTCATCAGCATTCCGCAGGCTGCCCGCACGGTGCGCCTGTGGATCGCCGATTCAGGGGCGCTGGACGAGCCGATCGGCCCGTCCCCACTGGCCATCGACGCGGACCTGTCCGGCAACTACGCGACCGGTCGGGCCCCGTGGGGACAGGACTTGCGCGGGGACGCCGCGCTGATCAGCCTGTTCCAACGCCACCTGCTTATCACTGGTCTGTCCAACCAGGGCAAGACCGCGAGCCTTCGGGCGCTGTTGCTGTGGCTGGTGCTCGACCCGACCGTGGAAGTCCGCATCGCCGACCTCAAGGGCGTTGGCGACTGGCGGATGTTCACCGGGCTGGCCACGGTCCTGATCGAGGGCCCCACCGACGAGCGTGTCATCGACGCGACCGAGATGCTGGAACAGGGCGTTGCCGAGATGGAGCGCCGGTTGATGGCCCCGACCGGCACCCGCTGGGACCCGCTGATCCTGCTCGTGGACGAAGCGCAGGTCGCGTTCATGTGCCCGGCGGTCGGACCCGACAAGCGACCCTATGGCGGCACCAAGGCCACGTCCCGCTACTTCCAGGCCGCGCGGAAGATCCACAACCAGGGCCGCGCGGTCGACGTGCTGCTGTGGCAGGGCACGCAGGACCCCACCGACCAGAACCTCCCCAAGCTCGTCCGGGAAGGCGCGCACATCCGCGCCTCGCTCGTGCTCGGCACCGAGAGCCAGGCGCGCATGGCGCTGGGAGACAAGGCCATCGACGGCGGCGCCGCCCCGCACAAGCTCCGCCAGGGTCTCGACAAGGGCACCGTCGTGGTCGCCGGCGACGGCGTGAGGCTCGCCCCGGGACAGTCCTCCATCACCATCCGCACGCACTTCATCGACGGCGACACCGCCGCCGAGATCGCGGAGCGGGCCAAGGCCCGGCGCACCGGGGTGACCACCCGCGCGGCGGTCGACACCGGGGAGCAGGTGGACGCGCTCGCCGACATCGCAACCGTGCTCGCCGACGCCGACCGGATGCGCACGCAGGAGGTCTTGCAGCGCCTCGCCGAACTGCGCCCCACCGAGTACCGGGGCTGGAAGTTCGGCGACCTGCGCGAGGTGCTGGAACCGTTCGGCGCGGCCCCGCACAAGTCCGACGGCGTGATGGTCGTGGACCGCGCCAAGGTCCGTACCGCGCTCGCCGTGCGGGACGCTGACAGCGCCGAAAGTCACGGAGAGTAAAGGGAGGCGTCCAGGGTGGCAGGGAGAACTCCCTGCCACCCTCCCTGACCCTGCCTCCCTGACCTGAACAGCGGCAACGCTCACTCAGGGAGGCAGGGAGCCACCTCTCCGCGACCTGCGGAAACCCCCGGAAACACAGGTCCCGGGGTGCCCCCTGCCTCCCTCCCTGCACGCACAGTCACCACTCCGGCTTCAGGAAGGAACGACGCTGTGACCCTGCCTGTCTACCGCTACCGCCTCGCCCCGCACGGCCTGATGACCCGCGCTCAGCTCCGGCGCCACGGACTCAGCGCCGCCCGCGCGGAAGTCGTCGGCGAACTGCGCTGGCGCTCCCGCAAGGCCCGGCACTGCGGCGGATGGCGCGTGGCCTACCTCTACGACCCGGCCACCGCCCGCCCCGTCCAGCCCATGACCCCCAGCCGCTGGCGCTCTCACGCCGCGATGATGCGCGCCCGCCGCATCGACGCGTTCAAGGAGACCGCCGCATGACGCATCCCAGCACCGCCCTGCCACCGACCACAGCTCTGACCGCTACCGACCTCGCGCCGCACATGACCACCCACTGTGGCCTCCCGGTCATGCGCTGGGGCGACGAAGACGACACCTGGCTGACCCTCGGGCACCAGGAACCCCGCCGCGCGCTCGCAGCGTTCCTCGCCCACGCCCACGCCACCTACACCGCCCACACCCTCACCACGCGCTGCGGGCCGACCGGCGGGCTCCTGCGGGAAGTCCTGCACGGCTACGCGATCTTCACCCCGGACGAGTTCAACGACTGGCAAGCCGTGTTCAGCCTCGCCCCGGGAACCCCGGGGGCCATCCCCCTCACCTGGCTCTGCACAGGCTGACCAGACCCGTGGCGACGGCTCCCGACCAAGGACAATCCGCCGCCACGGTCCTCCACCCATCCCCGAAGGGACAGGAGAACCACCAGCATGACCCATCCCGCCCCCGTCCGGCGACGGCCGACCCGGCCGCGCCTGCTGGACTTGTTCTGCTGCGCCGGCGGCGCCGCCACCGGCTACCACCGAGCCGGATTCGATGTCGACGGCATCGACCACACCGACCGCCCCAACTACCCATTCACCTTCACACGCGCCGATGCGCTGGAAGGCCTCGCTCATCTGATCGCCACCGGTCACATCCACCGTTACGCGATGGTGCACGCGTCTCCGCCCTGCCAGGGCAAATGCAGCCTCACCGTGGGCACGAACAACTCCCGTGGGTGGGGCGGGGACCATGAGGATCTGGTCGCCGACACCCGTACCCTGTTGGACGCCACCGGCCTGCCCTACGTGATCGAGCAGCCCAACGGACAGGCCGAGATCCGCAAGGATCTGACCCTGTGCGGAGAGATGTTCGGTCTCGGCGTCATCCGGCACCGCAACTTCGAGCTGGGCCGCTGCACCGTCGCGCAGCCGGTACACGTGCAGCACCGGGGACGGGTGCGCGGATACCGGCACGGCATGTTCTACGACGGCCCGTACGTCGCCGCCTACGGCAACGGCGGCGGCAAGCCCACCGTTGCGGAGTTGCAGACCGCCATGGGCATCACCTGGACCGACGTGCGCGAGGAACTGACCGAAGCCATCCCACCCGCCTACACCCACTTCATCGGCCGCGCGTTCCTCGCACAGATCAGGGCGGGGGTGGCGGCATGAGCGAGCACCTGCGCAACGCTCTGCGCCTCGCAGCCGGTGGCGTCCCCGTTCTGTCGTTGCGGGTGGGGAAGGTGCCGTTCGGGAACTGCCCGACCTGCACCGGAAACGCGTGTGGTGGCCGGCCGAACATGAAGACGCCCGGCCCCTGCACCTGCCCGCACCCCTGCCACGGATGGGCTGCGGCCACCACCGATCCCGCCGTCATCACCTCCCGCCCTTGGGGCTCCGCCTGGCGGGAGGCCGCAGCGGTGGCCTACCACCCCGGCGGCGCCGGTCTCACCGTCGTGGATCTCGACCACGCGGAAGCCGTCGCCTGGGCCCGCGAGCACCTGCCCGCCACCCGGACCGTGCCGACAACGCGCGGGGAGCACTGGCTCTACCGGGGGACCATGCAGTCGGCCAACGGCGTGCGGCCCGGGGTGGACATCAAGTCCGCCATGGCTTACGCCCGTTGGCTTGGTCCAGGATCCGGCGCCATCTCGGAGCTGCCGGATGCCGTGCGGGCGCTGGTGCTGAGGAAGCCTTCCGCTGTCCGGCCGGTTGCCGTCCCGGTGCCTGCGCTCACTGGGGGCGGGGAGTGCCGTCATCGCACCCCGGCCTACCTGGAACGCGGCATCACCATGGCCGAGCAACGCATCACCGAGGCCACCAGCGCGATCCACAACACCGTCTACGCCACGTTCCTGGCCGTGCTGTCCGCGCACGGCCGGTGCGGCTGCCTCACCGAGGACCACATGGCGCGCCTGTTCACCGCCGCACAGACCAAGGGCGAATCGGCCCGGCACTGCACCGACGCGTGGACCAACGCCCGCGCCCGGCTGGGGGTGTAGCCGTGTCCGAAGACGAGAAGAACCCGGCCCGCGAGGTCATCACCGACTACGCGCAAGCGCACTTCCGGTACTTCCGCACCGCCGAGGGGACCGTGTACGCGCAGAAGAACGGCCACCCCGTCGCCCGCCCCATCCGCGCGCAAGGCACCACCGGCAGCCACCGCCAAGAACTCATGGTCGGCTTATTCCGCGACGGGCGCGGCGTTTTCAACGGCACCGCGCTCAAAGAGGCGCTCGACCTCATCGAAGCGCTCGCGCTGACCGAGGACGTGCAGCCGGTCCACATCCGCGTGGCCCCGGGGTTCGACGGGGCCACATGGCTGGACCTCGGACGCGACGACGGACAGTCGGTCCGCATCCACCCCACCGGCTGGGACATCACCATCCCCGACCCCCGGGAAGTCTGCTGGCGCCGGACCCAGCTCACCGGAGAACTCCCGCTACCGGTCAAAAACACCGACGGCAAGGGCATCGACCTGCTGCTCAGACTGTGCAACTTCGCCAACGCCGAGACCGAATGCCTCGCCATCGCCTGGCTCATCGGCTGCCTCGGACCCTCCGTGCCCGTCCCCGCCCCCTTCCTCACAGGCCCCCAGGGCGCGGGCAAATCCACCGGCGGACGCATGCTCATCCGCATTGTGGAGGGCATGAGCGGGGACCTGCGCCGGGCCCCCAAGGATGAGGAGAACCTGATCGCGGCGGTGGCGGCCGGATGGGTCACCGCGCTGGACAACCTCTCCCACATGACCCCGGACCTGTCCGACGCCATGTGCTGCATCGTCACCGGCGCCGAAAGCGTCAAACGGGCCCTGTTCACCGACGGGGACGTGTTCCGCGCCCGCTACCGCCGCCCCCTGCTCCTGACCGGCATCGATGTCGGAGTCATCCGCCCCGACCTCGCCGAACGCCTCCTGCCGCTCCGCCTGGAGCGGCCCCGCGTCCGCCGCACAGAGGCGGAACTGTGGGCCGAGTACGCGGAGGTGCTGCCGGTCGTACTCGGGTCGCTGCTGGACCTCACCGTCAAAGTCCGGTCGGTCGTGGCGGAGACCCCCACCGACCTGCGCATGGCGGACTTCGCGCACCTGTGCGCACAGCTCGACGCGGCGGCCGGCCTCGGGGCACTCGGCGCCTACCGCGCCAGCCTGGACGACCTGAACGACGACGTGATCGAGGGCGACCTCCTCGCCCAGACCGTCCTCCGGCACGCCGAGACGATCGAGCCGGGCACGGCTCAGCAGATGACCTCCACCCAATGGCTGCACTGCCTCACGCGCCTCTACACGGGCGAGGAACTGCGCCCCGTGCCCAAAGGCTGGCCCACCACCGGGAAAGTCCTCTCAGACCGCCTCAAACGCCTCCAACCCACCCTCGCCGCCCGAGGTGTCCTCATCGACACCGGCCGCACCAAAGAGGGCCGCTACCTCGAAATCACCCGCCCGACCGGACCACCACCGCCCGAGCAGCAGCCGGCGTTCTGACTCGAACTCCGGTCAGGGCGGACAAGCGAGAAGAGCACCACCGGGCCCGGGGTGCTCCTCTTGCTGTTCGCCGCTGCGGCGGCGCCCAAGGGTCGCGCCGCGAAGCGGCCCCTTCTCCACGCTCGAAGATGCTGCCCACGACCACAGACACCCCCTCTTTTTGTCCTAAGAGGGAAGACGCTGCGTCACCTGCGTCACCCGGGCCGAAAAACCGCCTCCGACCTGCGGCAACAGGGGTGACGCAGACGGAAAGCTCTGCGTCATCCTGCGTCACCTGCGTCACCCGGTGACGCAGCTCATGACGCAGCGATGACGCACACCCGAACCTCTGCGTCACCCAAACCCGCAGGTCACAGTCCCAGATGACGCAGGTGACGCGGTGACGCAGAAATCCGAACCTCGGACAGACACCAGCCCTGCATCCTTCTCCACCTCGCTCGCCTGTGCCGGACACCGCTGTCAAGGAGTGCCATGCCTCGCCCCCAGATGCTCAAGCTCCCCGAACTGCTGGCCGAACTCGACATGAGCCGCCCCGCCTTCTACCGCATGCGGGCCCGGGGCAAGGCGCCCAAGGTCCTCAAGCTGCCGAACGGACAGATCCGCATCCGCCGTTCCGACCTGGACGCCTGGCTTGCCCAGTGCGAGCAGCAGCCCACCACCTGACACCACCCGCACCGACCGAGGGGCCCGCCGTGCCGGCGGGCCCCTCTCCCTTGGGAGAGACGTGTTCACCTACGACGTACGCATTTACTCGATCGAGACCCGCCGCGACCGTCCCAAGCCCTACCGGCTTAGGTGGATGGTGGGCACCCGGAAGCACTCCAAGAGCTACACGGTGAAGGCCCAAGCGGACGGGCGCCGTTCGGAGCTGATGACGGCTCTCCGAAATCAGGATCAGTTCGACGAGGAGACCGGGCTGCCCGCATCCGAACTGCGCGCGCAACACAGCGCCGTCTCCTGGTACGAGCACGCGCGTACCTACGTCGACCGCAAGTGGGACGCCGCTCCGGCCAAGTCCCGCAAGAGCTACGCCGATGCGCTGTCCACCATCACGCCCTCGCTCGTGACGAACGCCCCGGGGAGGCCGGCCCCCGAACTGCTGCGGCGGGCCCTTTACGGCTGGGCTTTCAATCGCAACCGCTGGACCGAGCAGCCGCCCGCAGATGTGGCCGCCGCACTGCGCTGGATCGAGAAGAACTCGGTTCCGATTTCCGCGCTGGAGGACGCGGTAACGCTCCGGCTGGCCCTTGACGCCCTCAGCAGGAAGATGGACGGAACCCCGGCCGCCGCGAGCACGGCTCGCCGGAAGAAGGCGTGTCTGAGTGACGTACTCGGCATGGCCGCCGAAGCCCAATACTTCCGGACGCCGGCAAGCCCCCTCAGCACCGTGAAATGGCGCGCGCCGAAGACTGCGGAAGCAGTGGACCCCGAGGCCGTACCGCACCCGGGGCAGGTGGACTTCCTGTTGCGGGCGGTGCGCGAACAGGGGCCGCGCGGTGAGAAGTTGGAAGGGTTCTTCGGGTGTCTGTATTTCGCGGCCATGCGGCCTGCTGAGGCTGCGGCACTGCGAGCAGATCAGTGCCACCTGCCGGCAACCGGCTGGGGCTCTCTCGTTCTGCGTGGGGGCATTGTCCGGGTGGGTCGGGGCTGGACCAACGACGGCAGCGCGCACGAGCGGCGGCATCTCAAGGCGCGCGCCGAGCAGGACTCACGGCCGGTGCCGATCCCGCCGCCGTTCGTCCGTCTGCTGAGGCACCACCTTGAGACGTACGGCACCGCGCCGGACGGCCGGTTGTTCCGCACCGAGCGCGGTGGACTGCTCCAGGAGTCCGGTTACGGGGAGGTGTGGGCCCGTGCCCGCCGTGCGGCGCTGGGAGGCGACGCGGCCACCTCGCGGCTCGCGCGGCGACCGTACGACCTGCGGCACGCCGGCGTCTCACTGTGGCTCAGCTCCGGCGTGGAGCCGATCGAATGCGCCCGCCGGGCGGGGCACTCCGTGGCCGTGCTGTTCCGCGTCTACGCCAAGGTGCTCGCCCACTCGCAGGAACGCGCGAACCAGAAGATCGAAGCGGCCCTGACCGACTGGCGCGGGGGCGAGGCGTCCCCCGGGGGACGCCTGGGGGACACGCGCTGATCAGGGGGCGAGAAACCGTGAGACACGGTGAGACAAAGCGGAGTTTTTCGATCTAGGTTCGATCAGGCCGCTGGAGCACGAAAAAACCCTCCCCGATCCAGCGTTTCCGCAGGTCGGGGAGGGTTTCCCAAGGTGTGGCGGCACGTGGATTCGAACCACGGTAGGCTAAGCCGACGGATTTACAGTCCGCTCCCATTGGCCACTCGGGCATACCGCCATGGGGGTGAAGCCTGGATCGTCCCGCTGGGGGCGGGGGGCCTTGGCGACGGGGTAAACGATACCTGATGCGGAGGGGTGGTTCGCCACCGGATTGATCAGGGCCCGGAGCGGGTGAGGTGGCTAGGCTGGCGGGGTGGCCCCCTTGGGTGGGCCGCGCCGAACGGAAGCGACGGATCCATGGACGACAGACCTGTGGAACGTCGCACACCCCTAGAACACAGCCAAGGAGCCCACTGAAGATGGCCGACTCCAGTTTCGACATCGTCTCGAAGGTCGAGCGGCAGGAGGTCGACAACGCCCTCAACCAGGCCGCCAAGGAGATCTCCCAGCGGTACGACTTCAAGAACGTCGGGGCGTCGATCGCGTGGTCGGGCGAGAAGATCCTGATGGAGGCGAACTCCGAGGAGCGCGTGAAGGCGATCCTGGACGTCTTCGAGACCAAACTGGTCAAGCGGGGGATCTCGTTGAAGGCCCTGGACGCGGACGAGCCGCAGCTCTCCGGCAAGGAGTACAAGATCTTCGCGTCGATCGAGGAAGGCATCTCGCAGGACAACGCGAAGAAGGTCGCGAAGATCATCCGCGACGAGGGGCCGAAGGGCGTCAAGGCCCAGGTCCAGGGGGACGAACTGCGGGTCAGCTCGAAGAGCCGGGACGACCTCCAGGCGGTCCAGGCGCTGCTCAAGGGCAAGGACCTGGACTTCGCGCTCCAGTTCGTCAACTACCGCTGACGGGCCCGGAAGAGGGCCACGGCCGGGGCAGCCGTACGATCGCCGCCCCGGCCGAAAGGTCACGCGCCCTGCAACCGCTTCACCACCGCGAGCGCCTCCTCCACGTGCCCGCCGACATTGGTCAGGGACGAGAACGTGTGCTGGATGACGCCCTCCTTGTCGATGACGAAGGTGATCCGGCCCGGCGCCACGCCGAGCATCGTGGCGCCGTACTGCTTGCGCACCGCCTTGTCCGTATCGGCGACCAGCACGAACGGCAGCGCGTTGCGGCCCGCGAAGGTCTCATGGGACTCGACGGTGTCCGAGCTGACCCCGATCACCTCGGCGCCGGCGTCGGTGAAGCTCTCGTAGCTGTCCCGGAAGGCGCAGGCCTCGGCGGTGCAGCCGCGTGAGTTGTCCTTGGGGTAGAAGTAGAGGACGACCACCTTCTCCGCCAGTTTGTCGCTGAGCTTCACCGGCGTCCCCGACTGGTCGGGAAGGGTGAAGTCCGGTGCCTTGTCGCCGACCTGCAGGCTCATCGCCATCTCCTTGGCTCGACTGGTGTGGCGGTCATCCTCGCGTATGCCGCCAGGCACGCCGTCAGCGCCCACCCCGCCGCCGGCCCCCACCCCGCCGCCGGCGCCCGCCGCGGCGGCACCCTCCACGGCGGCACCACCCGCCGCACACGGCAAAAACGCCCGCTCGGTTTCCCTTGATCACCCGTTGGCCGGATACTTGTCGTACCGGACTCGTGGTCGAAGAGACGCCCGCGACGGCCGGCAGAGACGCCGGCCAAGGCCGGAAAACCTGGAGAGGTGCCGATCATGCAAGCGTTCAGGTTGGTGTTGAACATCCTGTGGCTGCTCTTCTGCGGGATCTGGATGGCCCTCGCGTACGCACTCGCCGCGCTGGTCTGCTTTGTCCTGATCGTCACGATTCCGTTTGGTGTCGCCGCGCTGCGCATCGCCGGTTACGTTCTGTGGCCATTCGGCCGGACCACGGTGGAACGGGTCGACGCCGGCGCCCCCTCGTTCGTCGGCAACATCCTCTGGCTGGTCCTCTTCGGCTGGTGGCTGGCGCTGGGGCACCTCATCACCAGCGTCACCCTCGCCGTGACCATCATCGGCATCCCCTTCGCCTGGGCGAACCTCAAGCTCATCCCGGTCTCGCTGACGCCGCTGGGCCGCGAGGTGGTCCCGTCCGACGAGAGCTTCGGCTACCGCCAGGTCGGCGTCTGACCAGCGGCTCGCCAGAAAACAGGAGGGCGCCCCGCCGCCCGGTGACGTATCACCGGCCGACGGGGCGCCCTACCTAAACCCCCGCTCAGCGCGAGCGACCCCTCAGCGCGTACGCCCCGCCATCTCCTGAAGCCGCGTGATCCGCTTCTCCATCGGCGGGTGGGTGGAGAAGAGCCGGGACACGTCGCCGGGCCGGAACGGGCTGGCGATCATCAGGTGGCTGGTGGTCTCAAGCTGCGGCCTCGGCTGGAGCGGCAACTGCTTGGTGCCTACATCGAGCTTGTGCAGCGCGGAGGCCAGCGCCAGCGGGTCGCCGGTGAGCCGGGCCCCCGAGGCGTCGGCCTCGTACTCCCGGGAGCGGGAGACGGCGAGCTGGATCACCGAAGCGGCGATCGGGCCGAGGACCACCAGCATCAGGAAGCCGAGGATGCCCGGGCCCTCGTCGTCGTCGGAGCGGCCGATCGGGATCAGCCAGGCGAAGTTCGCCAGGAAGACGATGGCCGAGGCGAGCGCGCCCGCGACCGAGGAGATCAGGATGTCGCGGTTGTAGACGTGGCTCAGCTCATGGCCGAGCACCCCGCGCAGCTCACGCTCGTCGAGTATGCCCAGGATTCCCTGGGTGCAGCAGACGGCGGCGTTCCGCGGGTTGCGGCCGGTGGCGAAGGCGTTGGGCGCGTCGGTGGGCGAGATGTAGAGCCGGGGCATCGGCTGCCGGGCGGCGGTCGACAGCTCCCGCACGATCCGGTAGAGGACCGGCACCTCGATCTCGCTGACCGGGCGGGCGTGCATCGCGCGTAGAGCGAGCTTGTCGCTGTTCCAGTACGCGTACGCGTTGGTCCCCAGCGCGATGATGAGCGCCACGATCAGCCCGGTCCGGCCGAAGAAGCTGCCGATGACCACGATGAGAGCCGACAGACCGCCGAGGAGTACGGCGGTCTTCAGTCCGTTGTGCCGGCGGTGCACGGTGTGCCCTCCAAAAGTGTGCGTCGGGGGAACCTCCCCCATCAGGAGAACCTCCTACCCACCGCAACGCCACCCGAGCGTCACTGGTTCCCCGGTGCCGCGCCTAGAGCAGCGTCCCCTGCGCGTACCGCAGCACGATCTGCGGAGCGCCGGACAAGGCGATGCCCGCCACCGCGGTCAGCGCGATCGCCGCGGTGAGGCCCACGGGCGTGCGGGCGAGAGCGCCCACCCCGCCCAGCGGCTCCACTGCCGAGGCACCCGCTGCCGAAGCCCCGGCGGACCCGGCGCCCGCCGCAGCTCCAGAACCCGCCGCGGCCCCAGCGCCCCCAGCAGCCCCCGCACCGGCAACCCCCTCCGCCTCGCGCCGCGCGAACAGCAGCGCGGTCCACCGCAGGTAGTAGACGAGTGCGATCACCACGTTGACGGCCATGATCACCGCGAGCCAGCCGTGCCCG
The DNA here is from genome assembly GCF_045039895.1 of Streptomyces sp. NBC_01190. Lineage (NCBI taxonomy): Bacteria > Bacillati > Actinomycetota > Actinomycetes > Kitasatosporales > Streptomycetaceae > Streptomyces > Streptomyces sp. NBC_01190. The sequence continues at coordinate 4,996,277 of NZ_CP108580.1, read as the reverse complement.
TCGCCGACCGCCGAGGAGAAGACCGCGACCTTGGCGAAGAGCCCGATGACGCCCGGCGGCAGCCCGGCCAGGCAGAGCAGGAAGAAGCCCAGCGCCAGCGCGGCCAGCGGCTTGGCCGCGTAAAGGCCGCGGTAGTCGGTGATACGGCCCCGGGGGGCGTTCCGCGTCACCAGCGCGGCCACCGCGAAGGCCCCGAGGTTCACCACCCCGTACATCAGCGCGTACGCGACGGTGGTGCCCACGGTGTGCGCGGGGCTGTCGGCTGAGGACGCGGCGGCGAGCGGGACCAGCAGATAGCCGGCCTGGCCGACCGACGACCAGGCGAGCAGCCGTACGGCGCTGCGGTCGGTGTCGGGCCGCTGCCGCAGTGCCCCGACGTTGCCGACGGTCATCGTGAGCGCGGCCAGCACGCCCATCGCCGGGCCCCACACGTCGTCGTACGGGCGGAAGGCGACCACCGTGACCAGGATCAGCCCGGAGAAGCCGGCCGCCTTGCCGACCACCGACAGGTAGGCGGCCACCGGCAGCGGGGCGCCCGCGTAGGTGTCCGGCACCCAGAAGTGGAAGGGCGCGGCGGCCAGCTTGAACGCGAAGCCGACCAGGGTGAGGGCGACGCCGACCTTGGCGAGGTGGTCGAGCTGGTCCGGCGTGTGGGTGAGGCCGTCGGCGACCGCGGACAGGTTCAGGGTGCCGGTGGCCGCGTAGACGAAGCTGATGCCGAGCAGTGAGACCGCGGTCGCGGTGACGGACGAGAGGAAGAACTTCAGCGCGGCCTCGCTCGCCAGCTTGTCGCCGCGGCGCAGGGCGACCAGGGCGAAGGCGGGCAGCGTGGTCACCTCAAGGGCGACGAGCAGGGTGGCGAGGTCCCGGGAGGCGGGCAGCAGGGCGCCGCCGGCCGCCGAGGAGAGCAGCAGGAACCAGTACTCACCCGGCGGCGGGGCCTCGGCGCCGTCGGCGGTCTCGGTGGCGAGCGACAGCAGCGCGGTGAGCAGCGCGCCACCGAGCACCAGCACCTGGACGACGAGGGTGAAGTGGTCGGCGACGTACGAGCATTCTGCCGTACCCCGCTGACAGAAGGTCGCGCGATGGCCGGCCCGCAGCGGGATCAGGGTCAGCCCGGCGGCCAGGAAGCCGGCCGCGGTGACCCAGCCGAGCAGCGCCTTGCGGGCGGGCGGCAGGAAGAGGTCGGCGACCAGGACGGCCACGGCCAGCACGGCCGGGATCACCACCGGGGTGAGCGCCGTCCAGTCGACGGACTGCACGAGGGACGACATCAGCTTCCTCCGAGCAGGGAACGGACGGCCGGATCGGTGAGGCCGAGCAGTACGGCGGGCCACACCCCGGCCACGACGGTCAGCGCGGCCAGCGGGGTCCACGCGGCGAACTCGTAGCCGCGCACATCGGCGAGCTGGGGCTGTCCGTGGGCGGTCTCGCGGTCGCCCATGCAGACCCGGCGGACGACGGTGAGGAGATAGCCGGCGGTCAGCAGCGTGCCGAAGGAGGCGACTGCGGTGAAGGTGAGGAAGGCGGGTCGGCTGAGCCCCGCGGCGGGTTTGAAGGAGCCGAACATCGTCAGCATCTCGCCCCAGAACCCGGCCAGGCCCGGCAGGCCGAGCGAGGCGACGGCGGCGAAGGCGAGCAGGCCGCCGAGGCGGGGGGCGCGGCCGTAGAGGGCCGCGCCGGTCCGGCCGGCCAGCAGGTCGAGATCGCTGGATCCATAGCGGTCCTTGACCGCGCCGACCAGGAAGAAGAGCAGGCCGGTGATGAGGCCGTGCGCGATGTTGGCGAAGAGGGCGCCGTTGACCCCGGTGGGGCTGAGGGAGGCGATGCCGAGCAGGACGAAGCCCATGTGGCCGACGGAGGAGTAGGCGATGAGGCGCTTGAGGTCGCCGCCGTTGCCCTGCCGGGCGAGCGCCAGGCAGGCCAGCGAGCCGTAGACGATGCCGACGACCGCGAGGGCGCCGAGATACGGGGCGAAGGTGTGCATGCCCTCGGGCGCCATCGGCAGGGCGATCCGGACCAGGCCGTACGTGCCCATCTTCAGCAGTACGCCGGCGAGCAGCACGGATCCGACGGTGGGGGCGGCGGTGTGGGCGTCCGGCAGCCAACTGTGCAGCGGCCACATCGGGGTCTTCACGGCGAGGCCCAGACCGATGGCGAGGACCGCGATCAACTGCGTGGAGTGACTGAGGTGTGACCCATTGTCAGAGGCGAGTGTCACCATGTCGAATGTGCCCGCTTTCACGCCGATGAGCAGCAGGCCGAGCAGCATGACCACGGAACCGAGGACGGTGTAGAGGATGAAGCGCATGGCGGACCGCTCGCGGTCTCCCCCGCCCCAGCGGGCGATGAGGAAGTACATCGGGATGAGGACCATCTCGAAGGCGAGGAAGAAGAGCATCAGGTCCAGCACGGCGAAGGTGGCGAGCGTGCCCGATTCCAGCAGCAGCAGCAGGGCCACGAATGCCTTGGGGGACGGCCCCGCAGGCAGGTGGGAGTACGAGTAGAGCGCGCAGAGGAAGGTCAGCAGCGCGGAGAGCACGAGGAGGGGGAGCGAGATGCCGTCGATGCCGAGATGGAGGTGGATCCGCAGCGCGGGGATCCAGTTGAGGTCGGTGGTGGCCTGCATCTTCGCGGGGTGGTCGTGGTCGAAGCCGGCCGCGAGCACGATCGCGAGGATCAGTACGGCGCCGGTGACCGTCACACCGTGGCGGAGTACCGCCTGGTCGGGGTCACGGCCCCGGAGACCGGGCGGGGGCGGGAGCAGGGCGCCGACCGCGCCGAGCAGTGGCAGCACCACGATCGCCGCCAGGACGTACTGGAGTGCGGTGTCGTTCACGGGATCTCACGCTCCGACGGCGACGAGGACGGCGAGCACGACCGCACCGGCCAGCAGCGCGCTGAGGTAGGTCTGGATGTTTCCGGTCTGGGCCTTGCGGACGGCCGCGCCGAGCAGCCGCGGGGTGCCGGCCGCGCCCCGGACGGTGGCCTCGACGACCTCCCGGTCCAGGAAGCGGACGAGGCCGGCGGCGGCCAGCACCGGGCGGACGAAGAGGGTGCCGTAGAGGGCGTCGAGATGGAAGCCGCGGGCGGCGTGCCGGTGCAGTGGGCCGAGCAGCAGCCGGCCGGGATCGCCCGGGTCGTCGGCGGCGCCGATGTCGCCGTAGATCTGCTCGTGGCCGGCGATGGCCTCGGCCTCCACCAACTCCGGTTCGGCTCCCGCGGGTTCGGCGGAGACGGCGCCGATGGGGACGGCCAGCCGGGTCGCGGATGCGGCCCGCCAGGCGGCGTAGGTGATCAGCACGCCCACCAGGGCGAACCCGGTACCGAGGACGGAGGTGATCAGGGTCGGGCCCAGCGGGGCATGGCCGAACCAGTCGGGGAGCTCGTGATAGGCGAGCCCGCCGAAGGCGATGGTGGGGACGGCCAGCACCCACAGCACGACGGTCATCGGGACCGGGACGCCGTGCAGATGGCCGTCGGCGGGCGGTTCGGCGAGCTCGTCGGCGGGGTGGTCGGCGGTGGGGTCGGCGGTGGGGTCGCCCGGGCGGGCGGGCCGGTCGGCGGGCTCGTCGGCCGGGTGGTCGGCGGGGTGCTCGGCGGTGTCCCGGGTGTGCGGGGAGGTGCCGACCAGCAGGAAGAGGCGGGTGGCGTAGGCGGCGGTGAGCAGCGCGGTGGCGAGGGCGGCGACCAGCACCGTCCAGCCGACGGCCGACGGCACGTGGGCCACCTCGCCGGAGGAGGCGTGCTCGGCCGCCCGCAGCACGGACTCCTTCGAGAAGAAGCCGGAGAAGGGGGGCAGCGCCGCGAGGGCCGCCAGACCGATGCCCAGGGTCCAGCGCACATCGGGGGCCCGCTTGGACAGGTCGTCCATCCGGGACATGACGGCGAGGGAGTTGGTGCCGGAGACATGGATGAGCGCGCCGGCCGCGAGGAAGAGCAGCGCCTTGAAGGCGCCGTGGGAGAGGAGGTGGAAGACGGCGGCGTCACGGTTGCCGACGGCGAGCGCGCCCGCCATATAGCCGAGTTGGCCGATGGTGGAGTAGGCCAGCACCCGCTTGATGTCGTCCTGCGCGAGGGCGGCCAAGCCCGAGCCGATCATGGTGACGGCGGCCATCACGGCGAGGACGACGAGGGCGGCGGCGGAGGCGGTGAAGACCGGCAGCAGCCTGGCCACCAGGTAGATGCCGGCGGCGACCATGGTGGCCGCGTGGATCAGCGCGGACACCGGGGTGGGGCCGGCCATCGCGTCGGGCAGCCAGGTGTGCAGCGGGAACTGCGCGGACTTGCCGGCCACCCCGGCGAGCAGCAGCAGCGCCACCACCGTGGGGTGGTGCAGCCGGCCGTCGGCGACGGCGCTCAGGATGCCGGTGATCCGGAAGGTGTGCGCGTCGGCGGCGAGCGCGAAGACACCGATCAGAAAGGGGACATCGCCGAGCTTGGTGACCAGGAACGCCTTGATGGAGGCCGAACGGGCGGTGGCGGTCTCCCAGTAGTGCCCGACCAGGAAGTAGGAGCAGATGCCCATCACCTCCCAGCCGACGAGCAGCACCATCAGGTCGCCGGAGTAGACCACCAGGAACATCGCGGCGGTGAAAAGCGAGACGATCGCGGCGTACGACGGGTAGCGCGGGTCGTCGTGCAGATAGGAGATGGAGTAGAGCTGCACGCAGGTGGCGACCAGGCCGACGAGGACCGCGATCAGGACGGAGAAGCCGTCCAGGTGCAGGGCGATGTCGATGGGCACCGAGCCGGTGGGGGTGAGCCGGTGGGCGGCGTCGGTGGCGGGTCCCGTGCCCTGCTTGGCGGCCACCGTGGCGGCGAGCACGAAGGCGGCGGCGGTGGGCAGGACGGCCAGCGGTCGTACGAAGCCGGGCGCGCGCCGGCCGAGCAGCAGGCCGGCGGCCGCGCCCAGGAAGGGAAGGAGGGGTACGAGGGCGGCCAGGGCGGTCAGGGTCACGCGGTGGCCTCTGCCTTCTCGTCGTCGGCCGTTGCGAGTGCGTCGGTCGCCGGGGGTTCCTCGGCCAGCCCCGGGTCGGCGAGGGCGGTGAGGCGGTCGATGTCGGAGCTGCCGCGGTTGCGGTAGACGAGCAGCACGATCGCCAGGCCGAGCCCGATCTCGGCGGCGGCGATGGTGATGGTGAACAGGGTGAGGGCCTGGCCGGAGTGGAGGCTGTCGCGCAGCCAGACGTCGAAGGCGACCAGGTTGAGGTTGACGGCGTTGAGCATCAGCTCGACGGACATCAGGACGAGGATCGCGTTGCGCCGGGCGAGGACGCCGTAGACGCCGACGCAGAAGAGGAGGGCGGCGAGGACGGCGGGATAGACGAGGTGCATCAGTTCTCCTTGCCGTCGGTGCCGGGCGCGCTCGGGGTGCCGGGAGTGCGGGGGCCCGCTGGGGTGGCCAGTACGGCTGGGGCAGCCGGGGCGGCCGGAAGGGCGGCGGTGGCGGGGTCCTCGCGGCGGGAGACGACGATCGCGCCGACCAGCGCGGCCAGCAGCAGCACCGACAGCGCCTCGAAGGGAAGCACCCAGTGCCGGAAGAGGCTTTCACCGGTGGCGCGGGAGGAGCCCTGGACGACTCCGTGCAGGTTGATCCAGGTGGCGCGGAAGGCGTCGACGACCACCCATATGAGGGTGGCCGCGGCGGCGACCGCCACGGCGAGGGCGACCCAGCGGTTCTCCGAATCGGCGTCCGGGGAGCGGCCGATGGGGGCTCTGGTCAGCATCAGGCCGAAGAGCAGCAGCACGACGACCGAGCCGACGTAGATCAGCACCTGCACCCAGGCGATGAACTCGGCGGTGAGCAGCAGGTATTCGATGGCGAGACCGCCGAGCGCGACCACCAGCCACAGCGCGGCGTGCACGAGTTGGCGGGTGGTGACGGTGAGCAGGGCCGCGCCGAGGGTGGCGAGGCCGATCAGCACGAAGGTGATCTCCACGCCGGTCGGGGAGAGGAATCCGGGGTGGTGCGCGGCAACGTGATTCACGCCTGGCCCTCCCCGGGGGCGCCGTCGCCGGAGCCGGGCGCCTGGCCCGGCGCCTGACCGGGCGCCCCACCCGACGCCTCGCCGGGCGCCTCGGCCGGCGGCCGGGCGGCGAGCGCCTTCTCGGCCGCCTTGCGGGCCGCCGCGATCTCCTTGGGCTCCTCGGCCGCCGGGTCGAGCGCGGGCGGGGCCGGCACCGTCCACATCCAGTCGCGCAGCTTGTCGCGTTCGTGGGTCAGATCGAGGATGTCGGTCTCCGCGTACTCGAACTCCGGCGACCAGAAGAGCGCGTCGAAGGGGCACACCTCGATGCAGATACCGCAGTACATGCAGAGCGAGAAGTCGATGGCGAAGCGGTCGAGCACATTGCGGCTGCGCTCGCGACCGCCGGCCGCGGCCGCCGGCACCGTCTCCTTGTGGGAGTCGATGTAGATGCACCAGTCGGGGCACTCGCGGGCGCACAGCATGCAGACCGTGCAGTTCTCCTCGAAGAGCGCGATCACTCCCCGGGTGCGGGGGGCGAGTTCGGGTTGCGCGTCCGGGTACTGGGCGGTGACGGTGCGCTTCGTCATGGTGCGCAGCGTGACGGCCAGTCCCTTGGCCAGACCGGATCCGGGAATACCCATGGCTTAGGAGATCACCACCTTGACGACGCCGGTCAGGGCGAGCTGGACGAGGGAGACCGGGATGAGCACGGTCCAGGCGAACTTCATCAACTGGTCCTCGCGCAGCCGCGGGTAGCTCACCCGCAGCCAGATCACCAGGAAGGCGAGGAGGGCGGACTTCAGCAGCGTCCAGAGCCAGCCGACGCTGCCGGCCCACGGGCCGTGCCAGCCGCCGAGGTAGAGCACCGTGGTCAGCGCGCAGAGCACGACGATGCCGCCGTACTCGGCGAGCAGGAAGAAGGCGAAGCGCAGCCCGGTGTACTCGGTGTAGGCACCGAAGATGATCTCGGAGTCGGCCACCGGCATGTCGAACGGCGGGCGTTGCAGCTCGGCGAGGCCGGAGACGAAGAAGACCACGCCGCCCAGGAGCTGCCAGGCCGTCCACCACCAGTGGTACTGCTCGACGATGCCGGGCAGCGAGAGCGTGCCGGCGGCCATCGCGACGGACGCGGCGGCGAGCAGCATCGGCAGCTCGTACGCCATCAACTGGGCGGCCGTCCGCAACCCGCCGAGCAGCGAGAACTTGTTGGCCGAGGCCCAGCCGGCTATCAGCGAGCCGAGGACGCCGACGCCCATCACGGCCAGGACGAAGAAGAGGCCGGCGTCCAGGGCCTCGCCGACGAAGCCGTGCGGGCCGACCGGGATCGCGATCAGCACGACGAGGTAGGGCAGCAGCGAGACGGCCGGCGCCAGTTGGAAGATCCGGCGGTCGGCGTCGGTCGGGACGATGTCCTCCTTCTGGGCGAACTTCACCCCGTCCGCGACCAGTTGGGCCCAGCCGTGGAAGCCGCCGGCGTACATCGGCCCGAGCCGGCCCTGCATGTGCGCCATCACCTTGTGTTCGGCCTGGCCCACCAGCAGCGGGAAGACCAGGAACACGACGAGGACGGCGACGAGCCGGAGGAGGACGTCCAAGGTGTCGTTCACGTGGCGTCGCCTCCCTCGGCGGGGGGTTCGGGGCGGGGGCCGGGCTCGGCGGGCGGCGGCTCCGGGGGCGGGATCCGCTCCGGCGGCGGCGTCCGGCGGGGCTGCTCCCAGGGGGCGTCCGGGCCTGACGGCTGAGTCCGCTCGGGCCGCTCGGGCCGCTGAGGCCGCTCGGACGGCTCGGAACGCTCGGGCCGCTCCGCCTGGTCCGGCCGCTGACTCGCCGATCCCTCGCTCGCGGAGCGGGTACGGCGGGCCGGCCGGTCGGCCGGGGCGGTCCGGGGTGTACGGGCGGGGCGGGGCGGAGCCGGCGGGAGCTGGCCCTTGAGCGGGCCCCAGTCGTTGGGGTCGGGCACCCCCGGCGGCTGCATCTGCCGGCGCTTCGGGCCACCGTCATGCGACTCCCCCGGCTCCTTCGCGCCGGGCCACGCCTTGGCGACCCGGGCGGCCAGCACGAAGTCCTTACGGAGCGGATGGCCCTCGAACTCGTCCGGGAGCAGCAGAGGTGCCAGGTGGGGGTGGCCGGCGAAGGCGACGCCGAACATCTCGTACGTCTCCCGCTCGTGCCAGCCCGCGCCCGCGTAGACGCCGGTCGCGGTGGGCAGCTCGGCGGCCTCGTACGGAACGGTGGTCCGCAGCAGCAGCTTGCGTACGGCGGGCGCGGCACCGGCAACGGCACCGGCCGCCCCATCGGCACCGGCCACGTCACCGGTGGCGGCCACGTCGCCGGCCGGCTCAGCAGCGGGCAGCCGCGCGTCACCGACCGCCCCGCCCGCGCCGAGCGCCACCACATGCGCGCAGACCCGGAAGCCGGTGCCCGGCTCGTCGACCGCGCTCAGCCAGTCGAAGAAGGTGCAGCCCAGCGTGTCCCTGGCCGTGCCGAGAGCAGCGATCCAGGTGTCCGCCGGCACGTCGACGGTCAGCAGACCGTACGCCTCCTCGGCTGTCGCACCCACGCCGAAGAGTTCGGCCGCGGCGTGCGGCAACAGGGCGAATCCGCTCACCGGTCACCCTCCACGGCGGCCGGCGGCTGGAGGAGCCCGCTGGTCAGCGCGGCGGCGGACGGCCGGGCGGCGCCGTAGCGCTCCCCCAGCGACTCGCGGGCGATCTTCTCCTGGAGCTTGAGGATGCCCTGGAGCAGTGCTTCGGGCCGCGGCGGGCAGCCGGGCACATAGACGTCGACCGGGATGATCTGGTCGACGCCCTTGGTGACGGAGTACGAATCCCAGTAGGGGCCACCGCAGTTGGAGCAGGCGCCGAAGGAGATGACGTACTTCGGCTCGGGCATCTGCTCGTAGAGCCGGCGGACGGCCGGGGCCATCTTGTCGGTGACCGTGCCGGAGACCACCATCAGGTCCGCCTGCCGGGGTCCGGGAGCGAAGGGGATCACGCCGAGCCGGATGAAGTCGTGCTTGGCCATGGAGGCGGCGATGAACTCGATGGCGCAGCAGGCGAGGCCGAAGTTGAAGACCCACAGGCTGTAGCGGCGCCCCCAGTTGAGCACCACCTTCATCGGCTCGGGCGCGAGTCTGGCCAGCGGGCCCAGCCGGCGCGGCTCGGGCAGCGATACCCCGGCTCCGCCGGAGGCGCCCGCGGCCGGTCCCGGGGGGGAAGCGGCGGCGCCGGTCGGGGTCAGGTCCATTCGAGAACGCCCTTCTTCCAGGCGTAGAGCAGCCCGACCGCGAGGAAGCCGATGAACACGAACATCTCGATCAGCGTGGTGCCGCCGAAGCCGGGTGCGGCGAAGACGGTGGCCCACGGAAAGAGGAAGATCGCGTCCACCGCGAAGATCACATAGAGGAACGCGTACACGTAGTAGCGGACCTGGGTGTGCGCCCAGCCCTCGCCGACCGGGTCGACCCCGCACTCGTAGGTGAGCATCTTCTCCTGCGTCGGCACCACGGGCCGCAGCAGCCGGCCGCCCGCGAAGGCGACCGTGACGAAGAGCACACCGACGACCGCGACCAGGCCGACGACCGAGTAGCCGTGGAAGTAGTCCACGTCCGTCCGCCCCTCGTTTCACTCGTTGACCGGTGGTGTCCAGCGACCCGGGTGGATCTTTAGACGATTTATACGGAGGGAGTCTAGGCCCTGGCCTCACCCTGGCACCCCCTGTCCCCCAACTCTTCCCAGGCCGGGAATGGGCCGGCCTTGTGCGGCCGCTGCGTCGCAGGTCGCCGGGGCTTGACCCGCGGCGGACCGGGTCCCGAGGGGGGATAACCCCACCCCGGCCGGGACAGCGCACCCCATGGCGACCGGGCGCCGGGCCCGGCAGGCTTGGGGCCATGAACACCACGCCCACCCCTGGCGCCGCCACGCCGACGTCCGAACCGCTGCCGCCGGCGCGGTTCGCCTTCGACGGCGCGACCTGGCGGGAGATCGCGCACCTGCTGCTCAACCTCGTCACCTCGATCATCGGTTTCGTCTACGTCGTCACCACGGTGAGCCTGGGCGTCGGCCTGTCGGCGACGGTGATCGGGCTGCCGCTGCTGGCGCTCGGGCTGAAGGGCTGCCGACTGCTCGGGAAGCTGGAACGGGCGCAGGCCCGGGCGCTGCTGGGGGTGCGGGTGGAGGAGCCGCGGCCGCTGCGGATGGGCACGATGGGGTTTCTGCCGTGGCTGTTCGCGGCAGTGAAGGACCCGGTGGCGTGGCGGCACGCGCTGTACTTCGCGATCCGGCTGCCGTGGGGGATCGTGACCTTCACGGTGACCCTGGTCTCGCTGTTCGTGCTGTGGCCGGTGCTGCCGTTCGTCGCCCGGGGGATGGCGTCGGTGGACCGGGCGCTGGTGCGGGGGCTGCTCCAGCCGTCGGACGAGCTGGAGCGGCGGATCGCCGAGCTGGAGTCGGACCGCGGGGTGGTGGTGGACACCGCCGCCGCCGATCTGCGCCGGATCGAACGTGATCTGCACGACGGCGCGCAGGCCCGGCTGGTGGCGCTCGCCATGGATCTCGGGCTGGCCAGGGAGAAGCTGCTGGAGGACCCGGAGGCGGCGGCGCGGATGGTCGGCGAGGCGCACGGCGAGGTGAAGATCGCGCTTCAGGAGCTGCGGGACCTCGCGCGCGGCATCCACCCGGCGATCCTCACCGACCGGGGGCTGGACGCGGCGCTGTCGGCGGTGGCCGCGCGCTGTACGGTCCGGGTCGCGGTCACCGTGGAGCTGCCGGCCCGGCCGGCCGAGGCGATCGAGGGGATCGCCTACTTCACCGTCTCCGAACTGCTCCAGAACGTCAGCAAGCACAGCCAGGCCCGGAGCGCCTCGGTGGACGTGTGGCGGGCCGGGAACCGGCTGATGATCCAGGTACGGGACGACGGGCACGGCGGCGCGGATGTCGGCTCGGGGTCGGGTCTCGCCGGACTCGCCGAGCGGCTCGACTCGGTGGACGGCCTCTTCGTTGTGAGTTCGCCGCCGGGCGGCCCGACCGAGGTGACGGCGGAACTGCCGTGGCGGGACCGGGAGTTCCGCAAGGACGCGATAGGGCGCTGAGGCGTCGCGGGTGGCCTCGCGGGCGGTCCGTACCTGGTCGGCTCGCGGCTGCGCCGCCCGCGTTCGGTCGGCGGTAGCCGGGGGTGGGGGTAGCCCCACCCCCAAGACGCCTATCCGCACCATGGGTCGGCCCGGGCCCGGGGGCCACGCTGTTGGTATGACGAGCAGTGCGGAGAGGACGGTCCCGACCATGGCTTACGGCATTGCGACCGAGGAGCGCGCCCACCGGGCGCCGACCGCGCTGCGGGCGCCGGTCGAGGCGCGGACCTGGCGGGAGTTGGGCTATCTGCTGCTCAATCTGCCGATGGGCATCACCGGCTTCGTCTGGACCGTGACGATGCTGTCGCTCGGCGCCGGACTGCTGATCACCTTCATCGGCCTGCCGGTGCTGGTCGTGGCGCTCGGCGGTTGCCGGGCCATCGGCTTCGCGGAACGCGCCAGGGCCCGGGCCCTGCTCCGGCTGCCGATCGAGGAGCCGGGTCCGGTACGGACCAAGGGGCGCGGCTTCTTCCCGTGGGTCGGCGCGCAGCTCGGCAGCGGCGTCAACTGGCGGCACGCGGTCTACTGCCTGCTGCACTTTCCGTGGGGTGTGTTCACCTTCTCCGTCGCGGTCACTCTCTTCACCTCGGGCTGGGGGCTGCTGACGTATCCGCTGTGGCACTGGGCCGCCCCGGTGTACATCGGTCAGCAGGGCGTCCAGGCCTACGGTGACGGCGGCCACCGGGGCTGGTGGCTGCACACTCCGCTGGACCTGACGCTGTCGGTGGTGGCCGGCGCGCTGCTGGTGCTGGCACTGCCGTGGCTGGTACGGGGGATGGCGTACGTGGACCGGATGCTGGTGGCCGGGCTGCTCGGTCCTTCGCCGCTGGACACCCGGGTCACCGAGCTGGAGTCGGACCGCGGGGTGGTGGTGGACACCGCCGCGGCCGATCTGCGCCGGATCGAACGTGATCTGCACGATGGCGCGCAGGCGCGGCTGGTGGCGCTGGCGATGGATCTGGGCATGGCGAAGGAGAAGCTGCTGGAGGATCCGGCGGTGGGGGCGGCGATGGTGGAGGAGGCGCACGGTGAGGTGAAGATCGCGCTTCAGGAGTTGCGTGATCTGGCGCGGGGGATCCACCCGGCGATTCTCACCGACCGGGGGCTCGGTCCGGCGCTGTCGGCGGTGGCGGCGCGGTGCGTGGTGCCGGTGGCGGTGACGGTGGAGTTGCCGGGGCGGCCGGTGCCGGCGATCGAGGGGATCGCGTACTTCACGGTGTCGGAGCTGTTGCAGAACGTGAGCAAGCACAGTGGGGCGTCGCGGGCGGGGGTTGATGTTTGGCGGGTGGGGGATCGGTTGATGGTGTGTGTCTTTGACAATGGGAGGGGTGGGGCCTCCGGTGGGGCGGGCGGGGTGGGCGCCGGGCCCGGCGGGGTGGGCCTGGCCGGCCCGGGGCTCGTGGGGTCGGGCTTGGCGGGGTTGGCGGAGCGGCTCGACTCCGTCGATGGGGTGCTGGTCGTGGACTCCCCCGCGGGTGGGCCCACCCGGGTGACGGCGGAGCTTCCCTGGCGGGTGTAGGTAGCCCTGCCGGCGGCAACCGGTCTGCGTCGGCCACGCAATCGGGCGGGCCCATCCGCGACCGCCGCGGTGCCTCGGTTGTACGCGGACCGCCGGCCGGCCGTGGCTGGTCGCGCAGTTCCCCACGCCCCTACGGGGCACGGTCGGTCGCACCCCGGCCGCCGGCCGGCTGTGGTTGCTCGCGCAGTTCCTCGCGCCCCTGACGGGGCATGGTCCGGGGTGGGGCGGTCGCGCGCCGGATGCGGGCCGGATGTGGCTGGGCGCGCAATTCCTGGCGCCCTCCGGCGGGGTTAGCTGACGCGGAGGAGAGATTTGCCCAGGTTTAGGCCGGATTGGAGGGTTTCGTGGGCCTCGGGGGCGGAGGTGAGGGGGAGTTCGGCGGTGATGTCGAGGCGGATCGCGCCGGTGGCGAGGAGGGAGAGGGCGGCGAGGGCGTGGGCGCGGACCAGGGTGGGGGCGCGGCGGGAGAGGTCGGCGATGTCGTAGCCGGCGAGTGAACGATTCTGCTGGCGGAGGGGGAGGACGGGGAGGGAGAGGTCGGGACGGCGGGCGGCGTCGCCGTAGACGGCGAGGCGGCCGAAGGGGGCCAGTACGGACAGGCTCGCCAGCCGGGTGGGGCCGCCGATCGGGTCGAGGACGACATCCAGCTCGGCGACGTGCGCGGTGAAACCGTCCCGTATGTGCACCGCGTCATAGCCGAACCGCTTGGCGTACACCGCCTTGGCCGCCGTGCTGACCGTGCCGTGCACGGCGGCCGCGCCCAGCGCCCGGGCGATCTGGGCCGCCGCGGAGCCGACCCCGCCGGCCGCCGCGTGGATCAGGACGGAATCGCCCGCGGCGAGCCGCGCCGCCCCGGCGAGCACCCCGTACGCCGTGGTCAGCGAAAGCGCCACACCGCCGCCGTCGCGCAGTGAGATGCCGTCCAGCGGATAGGCGAAGGCTGCGGGCGCGACCGCGAACTCGGCGTAACCGCCGCCGTCGGGCAGGAAAGCGGCGACCGGGTCGCCGCAGGACAGCCCGGTGACGCCGGGGCCGAGCGCGGCGACCTCCCCGGAGACCTCGTACCCGGGCACGTCGATGCCGTCCGGCGCGCCCAGGTCGCCGAGCCGGTGGCACATCTCGCCGTAGTTGACGCCGGCGTAGGCGACGCGGATGAGCACCTGGCCGGGCCCCGGCTCCGGCACGGGCAGCTCCACCGGCCGCAGCACCTCCGGGCCGCCGTTGACGTCGAAACCGACCGCGAGCACGCGCTCTCCTCTCCCCTGGGCGCCGCCCGATCGCGGCGCCCCCTTGATCGCCGAGTGCCGCGCGGGCTCGCCCGGTCTCCCGACCGGGCAGGATCACCCGGTTCGGCCGATGGGCGCAACCTTGCCCATCCGATGTCCACCGGCACCGTATGCCCCATCGCCCCGCCGATGCTGGAATGCTGGGGAGGGTCGATCAGGCCCGAGGGGCTGGGAGAAGAGTGAGGGACAGTGAAGGACACCGTGCGGGTGGTCATCGCCGAGGACTCGGTGCTGCTGCGGGACGGCTTGACCCGGCTGCTGACCGATCGAGGTCATGAGGTGGTGGCCGGGGTCGGCGACGCCGTGGGCCTGCTGAAGACGGTCGACGAGCTGGTGGCGCAGGGCGCGGCCCCCGATGTGGTGGTGGCCGATGTCCGGATGCCGCCGACCCACACCGACGAGGGCGTCCGCGCGGCCGTCCGGCTCCGGCGCGACCACCCGGCGGTGGGCGTCCTGGTGCTGTCGCAGTACGTGGAGGAGCAGTACGCCACCGAGCTGCTCGCCGGTTCCACCCGGGGCGTCGGCTATCTGCTCAAGGACCGGGTGGCCGATGTCCGGGAGTTCGTGGACGCGGTGGTGCGGGTCGCCGAGGGCGGCACCGCGCTCGACCCCGAGGTGGTCGCCCAGCTCCTGGGCCGCAGCCGCAAGCAGGACGTACTGGCCGGCCTGACCCCGAGGGAGCGCGAGGTGCTGGGCCTGATGGCCGAGGGCCGGACCAACTCGGCGGTCGCCAGGCAGCTCGTGGTGAGCGACGGCGCGGTCGAGAAGCACGTCAGCAACATCTTCCTGAAGCTGGGGCTCGCGCCCAGTGACGGGGATCACCGGCGCGTACTGGCCGTGCTGACCTACCTGAACTCATAGGTTGGGGACAGCCGCCACACAGCATCGGGCGGCGCCCGGCGGCCGGCGCCGGCGCCTGTGACGGGAGTGACACCGGCAAGGAGTCGGCTTTGCGCACCCGGCAAGATCCGGTCACATCCAGGGGAGGGGACCCTTACCGACGTACGATGACCGGAGCCGCCGCCTCGAAGGAGGTCCGTTTCTGTGACCAGCCAGGTCAGCAGCCCCACCGGTGTGGGCGCGGGACAGGAGCCTGCCGTCATGACAGACGTACTCGGCGAACCAACCAAGCTGTCGAAGGAGACCAAGCGGCTGGACCGGGTGATCATCCGGTTCGCCGGTGACTCCGGGGACGGCATGCAGCTCACCGGGGACCGTTTCACCTCGGAGACCGCGTCGTTCGGCAACGACCTGTCGACGCTGCCGAACTTCCCGGCCGAGATCAGGGCGCCCGCGGGGACCCTGCCGGGGGTGTCGTCCTTCCAGCTCCACTTCGCCGACCACGACATCCTCACCCCCGGCGACGCGCCGGATGTCCTGGTGGCTATGAACCCGGCCGCGCTGAAGGCGAACGTGGGCGATCTGCCGCGGGGCGCGGAGATCATCGTCAACACCGACGAGTTCACCAAGCGCGCGATGGCCAAGGTCGGGTACACGGCCAATCCGCTGGAGGACGAGTCGCTGACCGCCTACGCCGTGCATCCGGTGCCGCTGACGACGCTGACCGTGGAGGCGCTGAAGGACTCCGGGCTGGCCCGCAAGGACGCCGAGCGGGCCAAGAACATGTTCGCGCTCGGGCTGCTGTCCTGGATGTACCACCGGCCGACGGAGGGCACCGAGGAGTTCCTGCGGAAGAAGTTCGCGAAGAAGCCGCAGATCGCCGAGGCGAACGTGGTGGCCTTCCGGGCCGGCTGGAACTTCGGCGAGACCACCGAGGACTTCGCCGTCTCCTACGAGGTGCGGCCGGCCGCCACCGCCTTCCCGCCGGGTGTCTACCGCAACATCTCAGGGAATCTGGCGCTGTCGTACGGGCTGATCGCGGCCTCCGCCCAGAGCGGGCTGCCGCTGTTCCTCGGCTCGTACCCGATCACCCCGGCCTCGGACATCCTGCACGAGCTCTCCCGGCACAAGAACTTCGGCGTGCGCACCTTCCAGGCGGAGGACGAGATCGCGGCGATCGGCGCCGCGCTCGGCGCCTCCTTCGGCGGGTCGCTCGCGGTGACGACGACCTCGGGTCCCGGACTGGCGCTGAAGTCGGAGACGATCGGCCTGGCGGTCAGCCTGGAGCTGCCGCTGCTGATCGTGGACATCCAGCGCGGCGGCCCGTCGACCGGCATGCCGACCAAGACGGAGCAGGCCGACCTGTTGCAGGCGCTGCACGGCCGCAACGGCGAGTCGCCGGTGCCGGTGGTCGCGCCCTCCACCGCCGCTGACTGCTTCGACGCCGCCCTGGAGGCCGCCAGGATCGCGGTGGCCTACCGCACCCCGGTGCTGCTGCTCTCCGACGGATATCTGGCGAACGGCTCCGAGCCGTGGCGGATCCCGGACACCGCCGAGCTGCCCGATCTGCGGGTGGAGTTCGCCTCCGGGCCGAACCACACCGAGGCCGACGGCAGCGAGACCTTCTGGCCCTATCTGCGCGACCCCGAGACGCTGGCCCGGCCGTGGGCGGTGCCGGGGACCCCCGGCCTCGAACACCGGATCGGCGGGATCGAGAAGCAGGACGGCACCGGCAACATCAGCTACGACCCGGTCAACCACGACTTCATGGTGCGCACCCGGCAGGCCAAGATCGACGGCATCACGGTGCCGGACGTGGTGGTGGACGACCCGGGCGGCGCGGCCACCACCCTGGTGCTCGGCTGGGGCTCGACCTACGGTCCGATCACCGCGGCGGTCCGCCGGATCCGCGGCGAGGGCGGCGCGGTGGCGCAGGCGCACCTGCGGCACCTCAACCCCTTCCCGGCCAACCTGGGCACGGTGCTCGCCGGGTACGACACGGTGATCGTGCCGGAGATGAACCTGGGGCAGCTCGCGCAGCTGCTGCGGGCGCGCTATCTGGTGGACGCGATCTCGTACAACCAGGTCACGGGGCTGCCGTTCAAGGCGGAGCAGCTCGCCACGGCGATCAGCGAACTGAGCACGCGGTCCGGTACCGGTCCGAGCGATGGTGCGGGCGGTCGTCCGAGCACGGGAGATGAGGGTCATGGGAATGTCTGAGGCGCTTTCTTTGGTGCCCAAGGCGGCGGCCACGCAGAGCATGAAGGACTTCAAGTCCGACCAGGAGGTGCGCTGGTGCCCCGGCTGCGGGGACTACGCGATCCTGGCCGCGGTGCAGTCCTTCATGCCCGAGCTCGGCCTGGCCCGCGAGAACGTGGTGTTCGTCTCCGGGATCGGCTGCTCCAGCCGCTTCCCGTACTACATGAACACGTACGGCATGCACTCCATCCACGGCCGCGCGCCGGCCATCGCAACCGGGCTCGCCGCCTCCCGGCGGGACCTGAGCGTGTGGGTGGTCACCGGTGACGGCGACGCGCTCTCCATCGGCGGCAACCACCTGATCCACGCGCTGCGCCGGAACGTCAACCTCAAGATCCTGCTCTTCAACAACCGGATCTACGGGCTGACCAAGGGCCAGTACAGCCCCACCTCGGAGATCGGCAAGATCACCAAGTCGACGCCGATGGGCTCGCTCGACGCGCCCTTCAACCCGATCTCCCTCGCGCTGGGCGCCGAGGCGTCCTTCGTCGCCCGCACCCTGGACTCCGACCGCAAGCACCTGCAGAGCGTGCTGCGGGCGGCCGCGGCCCACGAGGGTACGGCGCTGGTGGAGATCTACCAGAACTGCAACATCTTCAACGACGGCGCCTTCGACACGCTGAAGGACCAGGAGACGGCGCAGGAGGCGCTGATCCACCTCGAACACGGGCAGCCGATCCGCTTCGGCGCGCCCTTCGCGGCGGATCAGGGCGGCGACGGCCTCGGCTGCAGGGGGGTCGTCCGCGACCCGGCGACCGGCGATCTGGCCGTGGTCGACATCGCCACCCACGGCACCGAGGGCGTCCTCGTCCACGACGCGCACGCCGCCTCGCCGACCAACGCCTTCGCGCTGTCCCGGCTCGCCGACGCCGACACCCTCCACCACACCCCGGTCGGGGTGCTGCGGGACGTGAAGCGGCCGGTCTACGAGAACGACATGGCCGATCAGTTGGAGGAGGCGGTGGTCCGGCAGGGCAAGGGAGAGCTGTCGGCGCTGCTGGCCGGCAGCGACACCTGGACGGTCGTCTGACCCACCGCCCTGCGGCGAGCCCGCCGCGCAACCGCCACCGCCCGGCCCGGAATCCTCCGAGCCGGGCGGTCGTGGTGCGGGGTGCGGCCCGGCGGGCGGCCTCAGGCCGTACGGGCGGCTTCCCGGGTGCCGGCCCGGGGATGCGTGCCCGCGCCGCTCGCGGCCTGGTCGTCGTACGCCGTACGGGCCGCCTCCACGTCCGGGACGTGCGCCACGGTCCACTCGGCCAGCGCGCGGACCTGGCGGGCGGCGCCCATACCGAGCGGGGTGAGGTCGTAGTCGACGTGCGGCGGGATGACCGGGCGGGCCTGGCGGCGGACGAAACCGTCCCGCTCCAGGGTGCGGAGCGTCTGGGTGAGCATCTTCTCGCTGACGTCGCCGATCTCCCGGCGCAGCTCGCTGAACCGGCGGGAGCCGTCGAGCAGGGCGGTGAGCACCAGGACGCCCCAGCGGCTGGTGACGTGCTCCATGATGGCCCGCTCCGGGCAGCTAACCTTCATGTACGTACCGTACCTGAAGGTGGGTACTTTCCCGTGGTTAGTGTGACGGATACCGTGGACCGGGCCGTGCGGGAAGCGATCGCGCGCCCTCAACCACCGCATCACGGGAGCACACCATGAGTATCGTCGTCACCGGGGCCACCGGGCACCTGGGCCGCCTCGTCATCGCGGAGCTGCTGGCCCGCGGCACCGCCGCCGGGGAGATCGCCGGGGTGGTGCGGGACGCGGAGCGCGCCGCCGACCTCGCCGGGCAGGGCGTGGAGCTGCGGGTCGCCGACTACGACCGGCCGGAGACGCTCAAGGACGCCTTCCACGCCGGCGACCGGGTGCTCTTCGTCTCCGGCAGCGAGCCGGGCCGCCGGATCCCGCAGCACACCGCGGTGGTGACGGCGGCCACCGAGGCCGGCGTGGCGCTGCTCGCCTACACCGGCGTCTTCGGCGGACCGGCCGCCGACTTCGCGCTCGCCGATGAGCACAAGGCCACCGAGGAGCTGATCCTCGCCTCCGGACTGCCGTACGTCTTCCTGCGCAACAACTGGTACACCGAGGTCTACACCGACAACCTGGCCCCCGTACTCGAACACGGCGCGGTGCTCGGCAGCGCGGGCGACGGCCGGATCGCCTCGGCCGCCCGCGCCGACTACGCGGCCGCCGCCGCGGTCGTGCTCACCGGCTCCGGCCACGAGAACCGCGCCTACGAGCTGAGCGGCGACACCGCCTGGAGCCTGGCCGAATACGCCGCCCTGGTCGGTGAACTGACCGGCCGGGAGATCACGTACCGGAACCTGACCACCGACGAGCACCGCGCGGCCCTGATCGCGGCCGGCCTGCCGGCGGGCTTCGCCGGAATCCTGGCGGACGTGGACCAGGCGATCTCCCGCGGCCTCCTCGCCGGCACCCCCGGCGACCTCACCCGCCTGATCGGCCGCCCCACCACCCCGCTCCGCGAGACGGTCGCCGCCGCGCTGAAGGACTGACACCGGCCCGCGCCCGGACCGCTCTTGGCGTCCTGGTGACACCTCCCGCCCGTCTGTCATGACCGTCTGGTGGAACGGACATGACAGACGGCGGCGGTCCCGCTACCGTCGTCGGGCGGGGATGTGGCGAGGCGGCACACCGCGGGCCGGTCCCGTGGGAGCACGGGGAGGGACCGGGATGGGCGAGCAGCGTACGGGTCTGGTGTACGGATTCGTGGCCTACGGGCTGTGGGGGCTGTTCCCGCTTTTCTGGCCGCTGCTGAAGCCCGCCGGGGCGATGGAGATCCTCGCCCACCGGATGGTGTGGTCGCTGGTCGTCGTCGGGGTCATCCTGCTGGTGCTGCGGCGCTGGGCGTGGCTGGCCGAGCTGGTCAGGCAGCCCAAGCGGCTCGGCCTGGTGGCGATCGCGGCCGTGGTGGTCTCGGTCAACTGGGGCATGTACATATGGGCCGTCAACGCCGGCCATGTGGTGGAGACCGCGCTCGGCTACTTCATCAACCCGCTGGTCACCATCGCGCTGGGCGTCCTCGTGCTGCACGAGCGGCTGCGTCCTGTGCAGTGGGTGGCGGTCGGCATCGGGCTCGTGTCGGTGGTGGTGCTCACCGTCGGCTACGGCCGGCTGCCGTGGATCGCCCTCACCCTCGCCTTCTCCTTCGGCAGCTACGGCCTGGTCAAGAAGAAGATCGCGATGGGCGGCCTGGAGTCGGTCGCCGCCGAGACCTCGGTGCAGCTCCTGCCCGCGCTGGTCTTCCTGCTGGTGCTCGGGGCGCGCGGCCACGCGACCTTCACCGGCCACGGCCCGGGCCACGCGGCCCTGCTCGCCGCCTGCGGGCTGGTCACCGCGCTGCCGCTGATCTGCTTCGGCATGGCCGCGACCCGGCTGCCGCTGTCCACCATGGGCCTGATGCAGTACCTGGCGCCGGTCTTCCAGTTCCTGATCGGCATCCTCTACTTCCACGAGGAGATGCCGGCCGAGCGCTGGGCCGGCTTCCTGCTGGTCTGGGCCGCGCTCGTGCTGCTCACCTGGGACGCGCTGCGCACGGCCCGCAGGACGCATGCGGCCGGCGCCGCCGACCGGGCCGCGGCGGCCACCGCGCCCCTGGCCGTCAGGCGGTGATGTCGCGGGTGGTCAGGCGGGCCCAGGCGGCGGAGCCGAAGACCGCCGCGTAGAGGGCTTGGAGGGCCAGATCGCGGGCGATGCCGCCCCACTGCACGGGGTCACGGAGCAGATCGGCGAAGCTCAGCCAGTAGTGCGGGAACAGGAACGGCTGGACGGCGTGCGACTGCGGGATGCTGTCCACGATCTGCACGGTGATCAGCAGCCCCACCGTGCCGGCCATCGCGCCGATGCCGCTGTCGGTGAGGGTGGAGATGAAGAGTCCCAGCGTGGCGAGCCCGATCAGCGATGCCGCGACCAGGAACGCGATCAGCAGCGCCCGCAGCATCCCCTCGCCCAGGGAGATCGTCGTACCGGACAGGGTGGTGACCGCGCCGACCGGGAAGAGCGCGCAGCCGACGATCAGCCCGGACACCGCCACCGTCAGCGTCCCGGCGAGGCAGAACACCAGCACCGAGGTGAACTTCGCCAGCAGCAGCCGGGTCCGGCCGGCCGGCGCGACCAGCAGATAGCGCAGGGTGCCGCCGCCCGCCTCGCCGGCCACCGCGTCGCCCGCGATCACCCCGATCGCCATCGGCAGGAAGAACGGCAGGGTCGCGGCGAGCGAGGCGAAGGTGAGGAACAGGCCGTTGCCGCTGACCTGCTGGATGAAGGCGGGGCCGTCCCCGCCGCCCCGGCCGACCGAGCCGCCGTCGCCGGTCTCGATCCGTACCGCGATCCCCACCAGCAGCGGTACTGCCGCCAGCACGGCGAGCAGTGCCAGAGTGCGCCAGCGCCGGAAGACGGTGACCAGCTCGGACCGGAAGAGGCCCAGCGACCACAGCGGGCGCGGTGGCCGGACGGGCAGGGGGCCGGCGGCGGCGGACACGGCGGGTCCCGCCGCGGGCCCCTCCGATACCTCGGCGGCGGGGTCCCCGACTGGCCCGGTGGGGTCGAGCTCAGCCCGCGACATCGAACCCCTCCCCCGTCAGCGCCACGAACGCGTCCTCCAGCGACGCCCGCTCCAGGCCGAACGCGCGGACCCGCACCCCGGCCGCGACCAGGGCGGCGTTGAGGTCGGCCAGATCCGGCGGGTCGGCGGGCAGTTCGCCGGTGACCCGGTCGCCCGCGATGACAGGGTCCTTGACCCCGTGGGCGGTGAGCACCTTCGCCGCGGCCCGCGGGTCCGGGGTGCCGACCGCCAGCCTGCCGCGGCCCCTGACACCCGCGGAGAGCTCAGCGACCGGCCCCTGGGTGATCAGCCGGCCGCGGGCCATCACCGCCGCGTGCGTACAGACCTGCTCGATCTCGTCCAGCAGGTGCGAGGAGAGGAAGACGGTGGTGCCGTCCGCGGCCAACGCCCGTACCAGCGAGCGGATCTCCCGCATGCCCTGCGGGTCGAGGCCGTTGGTCGGCTCGTCGAGCACGAGCAGCTCGCGCGGCTGGAGCAGGGCGGCGGCCAGACCGAGCCGCTGCTTCATGCCCAGCGAATACGCCTTGGCCTTCTTGGCCGCCGCCGGGGTCAGCCCCACCCGGTCGAGGGCGGCCCCCACCCGGGCCCGCCGGGTCCGGGGGTCCGCGGTGGGGTCGGCGGCGTCGTACCGCACCAGATTGTCGCGGCCGGAGAGGAAGCCGTAGAGGGCCGGGCCCTCGATGAGCGCGCCGACCTTGGGCAGTACGGTTCTGGCGGCGCCGGGCATCGGGGCGCCGAGCACGCGGGCGGTGCCGGCGGTCGGGGTGATCAGGCCCATCAGCATCCGGATGGTGGTGGTCTTGCCCGAGCCGTTGGGCCCGAGAAAGCCGAAGACGCTGCCGCGCGGCACCCGGAGGTCGAGGGCGTCCACGGCGAGGGTGCGGTGGTATCGCTTGGCGAGGCGGTGGGTCTCGATCACCGCGTCTTGCCTGTCGGCTCCCACCGCACACCTCCAGCTCTCTTGGCGGTAACACCGGCCCCGGACCGTCCGGGGAGCGGCTTTCGGCTCTCCCCCGGACCACCGGCCGGTGACCGGTCACCCGCGCAGTTCCTCGCGCCCCTGACGGGGCTCGGTTCCGCCGCCGCGGCAGTAGGCGGCGCCCTACAGGGGCGCGAGGAACCGCGCGACAAGCCACGATCGGCGGACGATCCGGCAACCGGCGGGCAGGGGCACCCCGGGCGGTCCGGTTATCGCAGGGCGGCACTCGCCGCGTCGGTGAGGGCGGATTCGGTGACCGCGCCGACGTAGATCGTGCCGTCGTCGGTGAGCAGGGCGTTGACCAGGCGGGTGTGGAAGAGAGTGCCGGCGCCGTAGGAGCCGCTGACCCTCTTGCCGAAGCTGTTCAGCAGATTCAGCGCCCCGCTGTCCTGGTCGCCCTTGGCGTCCTTGGCGTCCTTAGCTGCGCCCTTGCCCGGCTTCCCTAGGCCCCCGGAGGGCACCGCGTCCTTGGTGGTGACCACCGCGATCGTGTCCCAGCCCTGGCCGATGAGGGTCGGCTGCCCGGCCGCGGCGCCGTCGGCCGACCCGCCCCGACCGCCTGGCGCGGCGGGGGTGCCCGAGGGCGTCCCCTTGCCGGAAGCCGCGGGGCCGGAAGCCGGCTTGCCGCCCTCGGTGACCTTCACGCCCTTGCCCGGCGTGAAGGAGAACGTGCTCGCGGCCGGCTCGGCGAAGCTCACCTTGGTGAAGCCGATGTCGAAGACCGCCTCTCCACCACCCTTGGGGATCAGCGTGAACCGCAGCGGGACCCCCGTCTTTCCGTCCACCGCGATCCGGATCGCGCCGACGGTGGTGGCGTCCGCGTGCCGCGGGGTGACCACCAGCTCGTAGGCACTGTGCCCGGCGACCCGGGCGGTGCCGTCCACGGTGATCGAGGCGGTGCCCCGGGCGGCCTTGAGCACCTCTCGCGCGGCGGCCTGCGGGGTGGCCGGGAAGGGAAGGTCGCCGAGGACACCCGGGACTCCGCCGGAAAGCCGGTCCTGCCCGGCGCCGGCCGCCGGGCGCGGCAGCGTCTGGTGGTACGCCTGGTCGGACCCGCTGTCGTACGCCCACAGTTGAGCGCCGTTGTGGATGACGCTGTACTCGGCGGCGGGCTCGATCACGGAGATCTTCTGCCGGTCGGGCCCGTCGGCCGCCACATGGAGCTGGTGCGAACCGGCCAGGAGCTGGGTGAGCTGGGCCTGAGGCGCGGCGGGCGAGCCGCCGCCCGAGCCGGATCCCGCGGGGGCCGAGCCGCCGAACAGCCCGCCGCTGACCCCGGAGAGCGCGGCCGGCAGCCCCAGGTCGGTGGTGACCTTGACCGAGCCGCTCACCGTCCGGGTGTCGGAGCCGGCGATCTTCGTGAGGAGCTGCTCGGCGGTGATCGAGGGCAGCGAGGGAGAGCCGGCGTCGGCCAGCGCGGGCACCAGCAGGATGGTCGCCGCGGCGATGCCCGCGACCGCGAACGGCACCGCGTAACGTGCCGCTTTGTGTCCCCGGCCGCGCTCGGGCGGGGCGGGCTCCGGTCGGGGCGGTTGGATCAGTGCCATCGCTCTGCTGCCTCCCTGGTGAAGCGGCGGTCGGTCGGGGCGGCGCACCTTCGGCCCTCATCGACCGCCCCGGCCCTTGTCGCCATTGTCGCCCGGTCCGTCATGAAGTGGTGTGCCGCGGTGCGCCGTGCGTTACGGACAGTCGACCAAATCGGCGGCGGCCGCACATCGGCCGCCGGTCGCAACCCGCTCCACCCTTTGTACGCCGGGGGTATGACAACCCCTTAGGGCCCTTCAGAACCCGGACCCCGAAGGCCACGACGCACACGGCTCGGGCGGCCAAAGCGGCTCGGCTCACGCCTCACGCCTCACGCCGTCCGGTGCACCACCGCGTCGCACAGCCCCGCCAGCGCGTGCTTGGCCGGCGTCTCCGGCAGCGGGGCGAGCGCCGCCCTGGCCTCGTCCGCGTACCGCACCGTGTCACGGCGGGCCTGCTCGAGCGCCGGATGGCCGCGCAGCAGCTCCAGCGCCTCGGCGTGCAGGGCGTCGTCGGTGAGGTCGCCGTCCAGTAGCTGGTTGAGCCGGCGGTCGGTGGCCGAGACGCTGCCGGCCGCCTGCATGTACCAGCGGCGGACGTGCAGCACCGGCAGGGTGGGGATGCCTTCGCGCAGGTCGGTGCCGGGGGTCTTGCCGGACTCGTGGCGGTCGCTGGCGATGTCCAGTACATCGTCGGCGAGTTGGAAGGCGGTGCCGATCCGCTCCCCGAACTGGGCGAGGATGCTGACCACCGACTGGTCGGCGCCGGACATCATCGCGCCGAACCGTCCGGAGACCGACATCAGCGAACTGGTCTTGCCCGCGATGACCTCAAGGTAGTGGTCGATCGCGTCCCGGCCGTCGCGGGGACCGATCGTCTCCATGATCTGGCCGGTGACGAGTCGTTCGAAGGACTCGGCCTGCACCCGGACCGCCTCGGGCCCGAGGTCGGCGAGGATGTGCGAGGCGCGGGAGAAGAGGAAGTCGCCGGTGAGGACGGCCACCGAGTTGGCCCAGCGGGCGTTGGCGCTCGGCACGCCGCGGCGTACGTCCGCCTCATCCATCACGTCGTCGTGGTAAAGGGTGGCCAGATGGGTCAACTCGACCACGACGGCGGCCGGCACCACCCGGGGCGCGTACGGGTCGCCGAACTGGGCGCCGAGCATCACCAGCAGCGGCCGGAAGCGTTTGCCGCCCGCCTGGAGCAGGTGCCGGGCCGCCTCGGTGATGAAGGGCACGTCGCTCTTGGTGGCCTCCAGCAAGCCTTCCTCCACGGCCGCGAGGCCGTTCTGGATGAAGGCCTCAAGGGCCTCGTCCCACACGCTCAGCCCGAGGGGCCCGACGACGGTCACGAGGGGTACTCCTGTCGCTGATCTGGCTTCTGGCGAGTTCTGGTGCGGCGGGGCGGCACGGCTGCGGATCCGACCGGATCCGCGGGCGTTCGAGCTGCTGACGGGGGTAGTGCTGCTGACACGGGTTACACGGGCAGCGTAGCCGGTCGGCTGTGGATCACCGTCGGGGCATGGCGTTAGACCAAGCCGCGGGAGGCCACACCAGCGAAGGGAGAGCCAGTGCCGCGTATATCATCACCATTACCGGATTTGCGGGCCTCTGTCCCACCCGAATGGGTGACAGATGCCAAACGGCGGAGGTGCGGGGCGCGACACGGGAATGACCGGCTTGATTCGAACGCTTGAGCTAGTATCGTTCACCGTTCCGTAAGACCATCCCGTAACGACGCCAATTAGACTCACGGCTGCACCATGTGACATGTCCTCGCTTCGGGACCGGCGATCCCGGATCCCCGAACGGCTTGAGAGGAGGTGGACCGATGCCAGTAGATCTGCTGGAGGAGGAGGCCGAAGCGCATGTGCGCGGCGTCTGCTTCAAGACCGGCCCGCCCGTACGGACCGGTGTGGAGTTGGAGTGGCTGGTCCAGGACCGCTCCGACCCTCATGAACCGATAGCCGCCGACCGGCTGGACGCGGCACTCGCGCCGGTCGAAGCCCCGGGAGCACTGCCACGGGACGGCAGGATCACCCGGGAGCCGGGCGGCCAGGTGGAGCTCAGCTCCCCGCCCGCCACCACCCTCGCCGCGTGCGTCGAGGCCACCGCCACCGACCTCGCCGTACTCCGGCGGGCCGTGGAGGGTGCGGGACTGGTACTCGTCGGCCGTGGGCTCGACCCCCACCGCGAGGAACCGCCCCGGGTGCTCGACCATCCCCGCTACCGGGCGATGGAGCGCTTCTTCGACCGCGAGGGACCCTGGGGCCGCACCATGATGCGGCGCACCGCCTCGCTCCAGGTCAACCTCGACTGCGGCGACGAGAGCGACGGACCGGCCGGGTACCGCTACCGCTGGGACCTCGCGCACCGGATCGGTCCGGTGCTGATCGCCGCTTTCGCCAACTCCCCGCTCAGCCGGGGCCGCCCCACCGGCTGGCTCTCCACCCGGCAGGCCAACTGGTCGCGGATGGACCCGGGCCGCACCCGCAGGCCCGACCACCATCCCGACCCCGGCACCGCCTGGGCCAGGTACGCGCTGGACGCGCGGCTCCTGTGCATACCCGGCGCGCCAGGGGACGAGTCCGCCGACTGGTCGGCGCCATCCGGGCTGACCTTCCGCGACTGGCTGCGCGGGGCGCCGGGACTGCGCCCGGCCACCCTCGCGGATCTCGACTACCACCTGAGTACGCTCTTCCCCCCTGTCCGACCGCGCGGCTATCTGGAACTGCGGATGATCGACGCGCAGGACGGCGACGACTGGATCGTGCCGACCGCGCTGACCTCGGCCCTGCTCGACGACCCGGTCGCCGCCGACGCGGCCTTCGCCGCGACCGAGCCGCTCTGCCAGGACGGCGAGCCGGTGCCGGCCGACGAGATCTGGCGGCGCGCCGCCCGGATCGGTCCGGCCGACCCCGACCTCGCCAAGGCCACCCGGGCCTGCTTCGCCGCGGCCGAGAGCTCCCTGGCGCGTTCCGGCGCCCCGGCGGCCGTACGGCAGGCCCTCACCGACTTCGCCGAGCGCTACTCCGAACGTGGCCGATGCCCCGCCCACGACCTGTTGGACGCGCCGAGCCGCGCTTGATCCTCCGGAAGGCATCCCATGAACCACCCTCGTACCGAAGGCGACAGCTCGGGCCGAAACCGAGTCACTGCCTCCTCAGCCGTCACTTCAGGAACTTCAGGCACCAGAGCCTCTTCCGTATCCGACGCGGTGGCCGCGGGCGACAAGAGCGCCGGGCCGGCAGAAAACGCCGCGAACCTGGTGTTCACCAACCCCTCGGCGGCCGCCCGCGCCGCGCTGGAGACCGCCAGGCGGCGGACCATGTCGCTCACCGACCCGGTGAGCGAGGCGGACCTCGTCGCCCAGCACTCCAAGCTGATGTCCCCGCTCGCCTGGGACCTCGCCCACATAGGCAACCAGGAGGAGCTGTGGCTGATCCGGCAGGCCGGCCGGCGCCCCGGCCTGCGCCCCGACCTCGATCCGCTCTACGACGCCTTCCAGCACCCGCGCGCCGACCGCCCCTCGCTGCCGCTGCTCAGCCCGGCCGAGGCGCGCGACTACATCGCGGCCGTGCGTACCGAGACGTGGGAGGTGCTGGAGAGCGCCGACACCTCGCCCGCGCAGGCCGATCCGCTGCTGGCCGGCGCCTTCGTCTTCGGCATGCTGGCCCAGCACGAGCAGCAGCACGACGAGACGATGCTCGCCACCCACCAGCTCCGCGAGGGCCCGCCGGTGCTTCAGGCGCCGACGCCGCCGGCCGCGCCCGCCGACGCGGTCTGGCTGCCCCGAGAGGTGCTCATCCCGGGCGGCCCCTTCATCATGGGCACCAGCACCGAGCCCTGGGCGCTCGACAATGAGCGCCCGCACCACGAGGTGGACGTGGCCCCGTTCTTCCTCGACACGGTGCCGGTCTCCAATGTCGCCTACCAGGAGTTCATCCAGGACGGCGGCTACCAGGACGCGCGCTGGTGGACGCCGGAGGGCTGGGAGCACGTCCGGTCGGCCGGGCTTGAGGCCCCGCTCTTCTGGTCCCGCGACGGCTCCCCCGACGGGCCCTGGGTCCGGCGGCGTTTCGGCCATGTCGAGCCGGTACCGGCCGACGAGCCGGTGATGCACGTGTGCTGGTACGAGGCCGACGCGTACGCCCGCTGGGCCGGCCGGCGGCTGCCGACCGAGCAGGAGTGGGAGAAGGCGGCCCGCTACGACCCGGCGTCCGGCCGGACCCGCCGCTATCCGTGGGGCGACGCCGACCCGGGCGCCGAGCACGCCAACCTCGGGTCCCGCTACCTCCAGCCCACCCCGGTGGGCAGCTATCCGGCGGGCGCGGCGCCGAGCGGCGTACGGCAGCTCATCGGTGACGTCTGGGAGTGGACCTCGTCGGACTTCGCGCCCTACCCCGGCTTCACGGCCTTCCCGTACAAGGAGTACTCGGAGGTCTTCTTCGGGCCCGAGTACAAGGTGCTGCGCGGCGGGGCGTTCGGGGTCGACGCGGTGGTCTCCCGGGGCACCTTCCGTAACTGGGACTATCCGATCAGACGGCAGATCTTCGCCGGGTTCCGGACCGCGCGGGACGCCTCCGGCGGGGAGGGGTCGTGGGCGGGTGGTTCCGGCGGCGGCGCCGGCGGTACCGGCGGCGGCGCGGGCGGCTCCGGACAGGGCGGCGGAGCCGACGGCGGTCGGGCCTGATGTGCCGCCACCTCGCCTATCTGGGGCCGTCGGTGCCGCTGGCGCGGGTGCTCACCGAACCCGCGCACAGCCTCTACGAGCAGTCGTGGCGGCCGGCCAGACAGCGGTACGGGACGGTGAACGCGGACGGTTTCGGGTTCGGCTGGTACCCGGAGGAGGGCGGGCCCGGGGGTGACGGGGCCGGGCCCGGCGGGGCCGCCGGGCAGGGGGCTTCCGCTGCCGCGGCTCCCGGCGGGGCTTCCGGCGGCGGGGTCGAAGCCGGCCGGTCCGTGGCCGGCGGGTCCGTGGCCGGCCGGTCCGGCGCCGTGGGTGAAGACTCGCCCCGGCCGGGGCGTTACCGGCGGGCCGTGCCGATCTGGGCGGACACCAACTTTCCCGAGCTGGCCCGTACGCTCCGCAGCGGCGCGATCCTCGCCGCGGTCCGCTCGGCCACCGCAGGCACCACCCAGGACGAGTCGGCGGCCGCGCCCTTCCGCGACGGCCGCTGGCTGTTCAGCCACAACGGCGCCGTCCCGGAGTGGACCCGGCTGCCCACCGGCCTCAGCACGGCCGAGGCGCTCGACCTGGAGACGCACAGCGACTCGGCGCTGCTCTGGGCGATGATCGGCGGCCGGCTGCGGCGCGGCGAGGGAGCGGGCGCGGCGCTGGCGGCGGTGGTCCGCGAGGTTGCCGACGCCCGGCCGACCGCGCGGCTGAACTTCCTGCTCACCGACGGCCGGACGATCGCCGCCACCGTGTGGGGGGACACGCTCTGGTACCGGACGGGGCCCGGCACGGTGCTGGTCGCGTCGGAGCCCGACGAGACGGCGGAGCAGGTGGCGGCGGGCCGGGCCGAGGACGGGCACTACGACGCCGAGGAATGGGCCGTGGGATGGACTGAGGAGTGGCCCGCCGAGGCGACCGGCGGGGCGGCCGGCACCGCCGGGGGGACGACGTTCGGGGGGAGCGCCGGTGCGGTCACCGGCGATACCAGCGGGGGGACTTCGGCCCGGCCGACCGGTGGGACGACCGGCCGGCCGCCGCAGGCCCCCCACGACCCCGCGTCCGCGTCCCCCGACGTGTGGCGCGAAGTCCCCGACCGATCACTGCTGCTGGCCACCACGGCCGGTGTACGGATCATCCCGCTGCGCTCCCCGCGCCCGCACGGCAAGGAACCGCACCCCATGAACGAGAGCCGCTTCACCCTCGACAACCGCCTGCCCGACGACTACTTCACCAGCAGCCTCCACCGGGACGTCCTGCACGGCCTCAGCGCGAGCCCGCGCGCCCTCCCGCCCAAGTGGTTCTACGACAAGCGCGGCAGCGACCTCTTCGAGCAGATCACCCGGCTGCCCGAGTACTACCCCACCCGGGCCGAGCAGGAGATCCTCACCAGCCGCGCCCCCGAGATCGCCGCCCTCAGCCGGGCCGCCACCCTGATCGAGCTGGGTTCCGGCTCCTCCCGCAAGACCCGCCTGCTGCTCGACGCGCTCACCGGGGGCGGCACCCTGCGGCGGTACGCGCCCCTCGACGTCAGCGCCGCCGCGCTGGAGGAGGCCGGGCAGGCGATCTGCCGGGACTATCCAGGGCTCCGGGTCACCGCGACGGTCGCCGACTTCGAGAGCGAGCTGGCGGTATCCGAGCCATCCGCACCGTCCCAACCGTCCGGTGAACCGTCCGAGGAGCGGGGCCCACGCCTGCTGGCCTTCCTCGGCAGCACCATCGGCAACTTCGACCCGGGCCAGCGGGCCGCCTTCTACCGCACCCTGTCCGGGGCGCTGAGCGGCGACGACATGCTGCTGCTCGGCGCGGACCTGGTGAAGGACCCCAAGGTGCTGGTCCGCGCGTACGACGACGCGGCGGGCGTCACCGCCGAGTTCAACAAGAACGTGCTGCACGTGCTCAACCGCGAGCTCGGCGCCGACTTCGACCCCGACGGCTTCGACCATGTCGCCGTCTGGAACACCGAAGACGAGCGCATCGAGATGCGGCTGCGGGCCCGCGCCGCCCAGACCGCCAAGATCTCGGACCTCGGCCTCACCGTGGACTTCGCCGCCGGCGAGGACCTGCGCACCGAGATCTCCTGCAAGTTCCGCCGCGACTCGCTCACCGCCGAACTCCGCGACAACGGCTTCACCCTCCAACAGTGGTGGACCGACCCGGCCGCCCGCTTCGCCCTACTACTGGCCACGCCGAACTGACGTCATCCACCCGATCCCCCCGACCGGCCCCCCGGCGCCCTCCAAGCCGCCGGGGCCGGCCAGACGGCGCTGCCCGGCTCCTCCGTAGGGAGGGGCCGGGCAGCGGTGGGGTTGCAGGCGGGGTCAGCGGACGAAGATGCCGGCTTTGTCGGCCAGGTCGAGGAAGTACTGGGGGGCCAGGCCGAGGACGAGGGTGACGGCTACGCCGATGGCGATGGCGGTCGAGGTGAGGGGGCTGGGGACGGCCACCGAGGGGCCGTCCGGCTTGGGCTCGCTGAAGAACATCAGCACGATCACCCGGATGTAGAAGAACGCGGCGATCGCCGAGGAGATGACACCGACGATGACCAGCGGCATCGCGCCGCCCTCCGCCGCCGCCTTGAAGACGGCGAACTTTCCGGCGAAGCCGGAGGTCAGCGGGATGCCGGCGAAGGCCAGCAGGAAGACCGCGAAGACCGCGGCGACCAGCGGGGAGCGGCGGCCCAGGCCCGCCCAGCGGGAGAGGTGGGTGGCCTCGCCGTCGGCGTCGCGGACCAGGGTGACCACCGCGAAGGCGCCGAGGGTCACGAAGGAGTACGCCGCCAGGTAGAAGAGGACGGAGGAGACGCCGTCCTCCGAGGTGGCGATGACACCCGCCAGGATGAACCCGGCGTGCGCGATGGACGAGTACGCCAGCAGCCGCTTGACATCGGTCTGGGTCACCGCGATGACCGCGCCGATGATCATGGTGACGATGGCGACACCCCACATGACGGGCCGCCAGTCCCACCGCATCCCCGGCAGCACCACATACAGCAGCCGCAGCAGCGCGCCGAACGCGGCGACCTTGGTGGCCGCCGCCATGAAGCCGGTGACCGGCGTCGGCGCGCCCTGGTAGACGTCGGGCGTCCACATGTGGAAGGGGACCGCGCCGACCTTGAAGAGCAGGCCCACCACGACCATCGCGATACCGATCAGCAGCAGCGCGTCGTTGCCGGTGGTGTCCGCCAGCGCCGGCGTCATCTTGGCGCTGCCGTCGATCACCGAGGAGATGCCGGAGTAGGAGACGGTGCCGGCGTATCCGTAGAGCAGCGCGATCCCGAAGAGCAGGAAGGCCGAGGAGAACGCGCCGAGCAGGAAGTACTTGACGGCGGCTTCCTGGGACATCAGCCGGTTGCGGCGGGCGAGCGCGCACAGGATGTAGAGCGGCAGCGAGAAGACCTCAAGGGCGACGAAGAGCGTCAGCAGATCGTTCGCGGCCGGGAAGACCAGCATGCCGCCGACGGCGAAGAGCAGCAGCGGGAAGACCTCGGTGGTGGCGAAGCCGGCCCGCACCGCGTTCTTCTCCTGCTCACCGCCGGGGACCGCGGAACCCTGCGCGGCGAAGGAGTCGACGTGCCGGCCATGGGCCTTGGGGTCGAGCCGCCGCTCGGCGAAGGTGAAGACGGCGACGATCGCGACCAGCAGGATGGTGCCCTGGAGGAAGAGCGCGGGCCCGTCCACCGCGACCGCGCCCATCGCCGCGATGTGCGCCTTGGTGCTGCCGTACCCCTTCTCGGCCAGCGTCACGACCGCCGCGAAGGCCGCCGCGAGGCCGGCCACCGCGAGCACCACCTGGGTGGTGTACCGCGACTTCCGCGGGGCGAAGGCCTCGACGAGGATGCCCGCCATGGCCACCCCGAAGACGATCAGCACCGGCGAGAGCTGGGCGTACTCGATCTTCGGGGCCGGGATCTTGTCCGCGACGGGGGCCGCCGCCGTCCACAGGGTGTGGACGGCGCCGGTCGCCGGGCTTGCGGATGCGGATGCGCTCACTTCTTCGCCTCCAGCGCGGGCTTGGGGTCGGTCTTGTGCACGTCGGAGAGCGTGTGCGCGACGGACGGGTTGACGATGTTCGTCACCGGTTTCGGGTACACGCCGAAGAAGAGGAGCAGCCCGATCAGCGGGGCCACCACCAGGACCTCACGGACCTTCAGGTCGGCCATGCCCTCGATACCGGCCTTGACCGGGCCCGTCATCGTCCGCTGGTAGAGCACCATTACGTAGAGCGCGGCCAGCACGATGCCGGCCGTCGCGATGATGCCGATCACCGGATACCGGCTGAAGGTGCCGACGAGCACCAGGAACTCACTGACGAAGGGTGCCAGGCCCGGCAGCGACAAGGTGGCGAGACCGCCGACCAGGAAGGTGCCGGCCAGCACCGGCGCCACCTTCTGCACCCCGCCGAAGTCCGCGATGAGCCGCGAGCCGCGCCGGCTGATGAGGAAGCCGGCCACCAGCATCAGCGCGGCGGTGGAGATGCCGTGGTTGACCATGTAGAGGGTCGCGCCGCTCTGGCCCTGGCTGGTCATCGCGAAGATGCCCAGCACGATGAAGCCGAAGTGCGACACGGACGCGTACGCGATCAGCCGCTTGATGTCGCGCTGGCCGACGGCGAGCAGGGCGCCGTAGACGATGCTGATCACGGCGAGCACCAGGATCACCGGGGTCGCCCACTTGGACGCCTCCGGGAAGAGCTGGAGGCAGAAGCGCAGCATCGCGAAGGTGCCGACCTTGTCGACGACCGCGGTGATCAGTACGGCGACCGGCGCGGTGGACTCGCCCATCGCGTTGGGCAGCCAGGTGTGCAGCGGCCACAGCGGGGCCTTCACCGCGAAGGCGAAGAAGAAGCCGAGGAAGAGCCAGCGTTCGGTGCTGGTGGCCAGGTTGAACTTGCCGGCCGCGCGGGCGGAGAGGATCTCCTGGAGCGAGAAGGTGCCGGTGCCGAGCTGGTGGGCGGTGGCGGCGTAGAGGCCGATCACCGCGGCGAGCATGATCAGACCGCCGGCCAGGTTGTAGAGCAGGAACTTCACCGCGGCGTACGAGCGCTGCCGGGCCGCCTCCTCCTCGCCGGCGGCGTGCGCGCGGTCGCCGAAGCCGCCGATGAGGAAGTACATCGGGATCAGCATGGCTTCGAAGAAGATGTAGAAGAGGAAGACGTCGGTGGACTCGAAGGAGAGCACCACCATCGCCTCGACCAGCAGGATCAGCGCGAAGAAGCCCTGGGTGGGGCGCCACTTGCTCGGGTCGCCGGTGGCGGTGCCGCCGGCCGCCGTGGTCTCCAGCGGGTCGGCGTCGTGCCAGCCGGCCAGCATCACGAAGGGGATCAGCAGCGCGGTCAGCGCGACCATGACGACGGCGATGCCGTCCACGCCGAGGTCGTAGCGCAGGCCGAAGCTCTTCACCCAGGCGTGCGACTCGGTGAACTGGTAGCGGTCGCCGCCCGGTTCGAACCGGGCCATGGTGATCACGGCCAGGACGAGGGTGCCGAGCGAGAAGAACAGCGCGGTGTATTTCGCGGCCACCCGGCGGGCCGCGGGTACGGCGGCGGTGACCACGGCGCCGACCGCGGGGAGCGCGGCGGTGACGGTGAGGATGGGGAACGAGCTATCTGCCATCGGGTATCAGACCGCCCTCATGAGAAGAGTCGCGGCGACCAGCACCGCGGTGCCGCCGAGCATCGAGACGGCGTACGAGCGGACGTAGCCGTTCTGGAGCTTGCGGAGGCGGCCGGAGAGGCCGCCGACCGAGGCGGCGGTGCCGTTGACGACGCCGTCGACCAGGGAGTGGTCGAGATAGACCAGCGAGCGGGTGAGGTGCTCGCCGCCGCGGACCAGGACGACGTGGTTGAAGTCGTCCTGGAGCAGGTCGCGGCGGGCCGCCCTGGTGAGGAGGCTGCCGCGCGGCGCGACCGCGGGGACCTCCCGGCGGCCGTACATCAGCCAGGCGAGGGCGACGCCGATGACCAGGACGACCAGGGTGGCGGCGGTGACGGTGCCGGCGCTGACCGGTGAGTCGCCCTCACTGTGCCCGGTGACCGGCTCCAGCCACTTAACGAAGGACGAGTTGATACTGAAGGCCGCGCCGGCGAAGACGGAGCCGAGCGCGAGGATGATCATCGGCACGGTCATCGAAGCGGGTGACTCATGCGGATGGGGCACCCCATGAGCGCCAGCCGCCGTGGCCGGCGCCGCCGCAGACCCCGCTCCCGCGGCGGAAACGCCCGCGTCGGACGACGACACGCTCGCGGCTGCCGCCGACGAATGGCCGCCGGCCAAGGCCGGCGAAGAGCCGGTCGCCGTACCGGCGGAGCCCGCCGCTGCGGGCGAACGCAGGTCGCCTGCCCCGGCATCGGCAGCTCCGGCTTCCGAAGACGGCACACGCGCCGTCGCGGCGGAGCCCGCGGACGGACTCGCCGCCGCAGGCGACACGCTCGCGGCTGCCGCCGACGAGTGGCCGCCGGCCAGGGCCGGCGAGGGCCCGGTCACCGTAGCGGTGGAGCCCGCCGCAGGCGGGAACGTGCCCGGCGCGGCCGAGCTCGCGTCCCCGGTGAACGCAGCCGCTTCCTTCCAGCGGGCCTTGCCGAAGAAGGTCATCAGCATCACGCGGGTCATGTAGAACGCGGTGACCGCCGCGCCCACGAGGCCGGCCGTGCCGAGGATCCAGCCCTCGGTGCCGCCCTTGGCGAAGGCCGCCTCGATGATCTTGTCCTTGGAGAAGAAGCCGGACAGGCCGGGGAAGCCGATGATCGCCAGGTAACCGAGGCCGAAGGTGATGAAGGTGATCGGCATGTAGGAGCGCAGGCCCCCGTACCGCCGCATGTCGACCTCGTCGTTCATGCCGTGCATCACCGATCCGGCGCCGAGGAAGAGCCCCGCCTTGAAGAAGCCGTGGGTGACCAGGTGCATGATCGCGAAGACGTAGCCGATCGGGCCGAGCCCGGCCGCCATGATCATGTAGCCGATCTGCGACATCGTCGAGCCGGCCAGCGCCTTCTTGATGTCGTCCTTCGCGCAACCGACGATCGCACCGTAGAGGAGCGTGACCGCGCCCACGGTGACGACCGCGGTCTGCGCGTCCGGCGCGGCATTGAAGATCGCCCCGGAGCGGGTGATCAGATACACGCCCGCCGTCACCATCGTGGCCGCGTGGATCAGCGCGGAGACCGGGGTCGGACCCTCCATCGCGTCGCCGAGCCACGACTGGAGCGGCACCTGCGCCGACTTGCCGCAGGCGGCGAGCAGCAGCATGAAGCCGATCCCGGTGATGGTGGCGTGCTGACCACCGCTCGCCTGGCCGACCCGCGGCAGCACATCGCCGAAGGCGAATGAGCCGAAGGTGGTGAACATCAGCATGATGGCCACCGAAAGCCCGATGTCACCCACCCGGTTGACCAGGAACGCCTTCTTCGCCGCCGTCGCCGCGCTCGGCTTGTGCTGCCAGAAGCCGATGAGCAGGTACGAGGCGAGGCCCACCCCCTCCCAGCCGGCGTAGAGCAGCAGGTAGTTGTCGGCGAGCACCAGCAGCAGCATCGCCGCCAGGAAGAGGTTGAGGTAGCCGAAGAACCGGCGGCGCCGCTCGTCCTCCTTCATGTAGCCGATCGAGTAGATGTGGATCAGCGTGCCCACACCGGTGATCAGCAGCACGAACGTCATCGACAACTGGTCGAGCTGGAAGCCGACGTCGGCGCGGAAGCCGCCGACGGGCACCCAGGTGAACAGATGCGAATGCAGGGCCCGGGCGTCGCTGTCCTTGCCGAGCATGTCGGTGAAGAGCACGACGCCGAAGACGAAGGACAGCAGCGCGAGCAGCGTGCCGAGCAGGTGTCCCGCGCGGTCGAGCCGCCGGCCGCCGGTCAGCAGCACCGCCGCGCCGAGCAGCGGCGCCGCGACCACCAGTCCGATCAGGGTTTCCACTGGAGCAGCCCCTCTACAGCTTCATCAGATTGGCGTCGTCGACCGAGGCCGAGTGGCGGGAACGGAAGATCGACACGATGATCGCGAGTCCGACCACGACCTCCGCGGCGGCCACGACCATCGTGAAGAAGGCGATGACCTGGCCGTCGAGGTTGCCGTGCAGCCGGGAGAAGGTGACGAACGCCAGATTGCAGGCGTTCAGCATCAGCTCGACACACATGAAGACCACGATCGCGTTGCGCCGGATCAGCACGCCGGACGCGCCGATGGTGAACAGCAGCGCTGCCAGATAGAGATAGTTGGCCGGATTCACTTGGCGCCCTCCTCGGCCCGTTCGGCGTCCCGGTCCTGGCCGGCGGCGGGCCGTCCGGCCCGTCCGGCCCGGTCGAGGACCGGGGTTTCCGGCTCCCGCTCCAGCCACTCCCCGGAGCGCTGTTCCAGTGCGGCGAGCCGGTGCATGGCGTCGCCGGACACATCGCGGATCTGGCCGCGGTCCCGCAGCGTGCCGCTGACGGACAGTTCGGAGATGGTGCCGTCCGGCAGCAGCGCCGGGATGTCCACCGCGTTGTGCCGGGCGTAGGTGCCCGGCGCCGGCAGCGGGGTGACCTGCCGGCCGGCCCGCACCCGCGCCTCGGAGAGCTCGCGCTGGGTGCTGCGCTCCTCGGTGCGTTCCCGGTGGGTGAGCACCATGGCGCCGATGGCGGCGGTGATCAGCAGCGCGCCGGTGATCTCGAACGCCCAGACGTACTGGGTGAAGACCAGCTTGGCGAGCCCCTGCACATTGCCGCCGGAGTTGGCCTGGCCGGCCCCGGCGAAGGTGTCGAGCGAGGCGTTGCCGATGCCGGCGATCAGCAGGATGCCGAAGCCGAGCCCGCAGGCGGCGGCCATCCAGCGCTGGCCCTTCAGCGTCTCCTTGAGCGAGTCGGCGGCGGTGATGCCGACCAGCATGACGACGAAGAGGAAGAGCATCATGATCGCGCCGGTGTAGACGACGATCTGCACGATGCCCAGGAAGTACGCGCCCTGGGCCAGATAGAACACCGCGAGGATGATCATCGTGCCGGCCAGCGACAGCGCGCTGTGCACCGACTTCTTCATCAGCACGGTGCCGAGCGCGCCGAGTACGGCGACGGTGCCGAGCACCCAGAACTGCACGGCCTCGCCGGTGGACGTCTGGGTCGCGGCGACGGCGATCGTGCTCATAGCCGCGCTCATACCTCGGCCCCCGTCCCGGCCGGGGCGGTACCGCCGGGGGCGGTGGTGTCGCCGGGCGGCGGTCCGGCGGAGCCGGCGGAGCCCACGGCCTCGACGGACCCGACCGAAGCGTCCGATCCAGCGGCGGCGACACCCTCCTCTGAGGGCGGCACCTCCCCCTTGGAGACGGCCACCTGCCGTACGGTGCCGGGCGCCGCCTCGGTGACCGCGCCCCGGTAGTAGTCGCCCTCGTCCATGCCGGGGAAGATCGAGTGCGGCGAGTCGACCATGCCCTCGGTCAGCCCGGACAGAAGCTGCTCCTTGGTGAAGATCAGCGACTCACGGGTGCGGTCGGCGAGTTCGTACTCGTTGGTCATCGTCAGCGCCCGGGTCGGGCACGCCTCGATGCACAGGCCGCACAGGATGCAGCGGGCGTAGTTGATCTGGTAGACGCGGCCGTAGCGCTCCCCCGGGGAGTAGCGCTCCTCCTCGGTGTTGTCCGCGCCCTCCACGTAGATCGCGTCGGCCGGGCAGGCCCAGGCGCACAGTTCGCAGCCGACGCACTTCTCCAGGCCGTCCGGGTGCCGGTTGAGCTGGTGGCGGCCGTGGAAGCGCGGCGCGGTGGGCTTCTTGTACTCCGGGTACTGCTCGGTCAGCCGCTTCTTGAACATGGCCTTGAAGGTCACGCCGAAGCCTGCGACCGGGCCAAGGAACTCAGGCATCGCTGTCCTCCGTGTTCTCGGTCTCGGCGGCGTCGGTGCCGGCTGCCCCGGACCCGCCGTTCGCGCCCACCAGTTGGGGCTGCGCCCGGCTGGGGCGCCGCGGCACCCGCTCCGCCTGCTGTCCCGGCAGCGGCGGTACGGGGTAGCCGCCCGCCATCGGGTCGAACCTCTCCGGCGGCGCGAGCGCGCCGCCGGTGGTCTTCTGCTTGTCCTCGTGGTCCCGGAGCAGGTCGACCAGCAGCGAGATCAGCAGCAGTGCCAGGACCGCGCCGCCGACATAGAGGACGATCTTGGTGAAATCGTAGTTCTCGTTGCGCATCGCCCGGACCGCGGCCACCAGCATCAGCCAGACCATCGAGACCGGGATGAGCACCTTCCAGCCGAGCTTCATCAACTGGTCGTAGCGGACCCGGGGCAGGGTGCCGCGCAGCCAGATGAAGCCGAAGAGCAGCAACTGCACCTTGATGACGAACCAGAGCAGCGGCCACCAGCCGTGGTTGGCGCCCTCCCAGACGGTGGAGATCGGCCAGGGGGCCCGCCAGCCACCGAGGAAGAGGGTGGTGGCGACCGCCGAGACCGTCACCATGTTCACGTACTCGGCGAGCATGAAGAGGGCGAACTTGATCGAGCTGTACTCGGTGTTGAAGCCGCCGACCAGGTCGCCCTCGGACTCGGGCATGTCGAACGGGGCCCGGTTGGTCTCACCGATCATGGTGAAGATGTAGATCAGGAACGACACCGGCAGCAGGATCACGTACCAGCGGTCCTTCTGCCCGTCGACGATCGCCGAGGTGGACATCGACCCCGAGTAGAGGAAGACCGCCGCGAAGGACAGGCCCATCGCGATCTCGTACGAGATCATCTGCGCGGACGCCCGCAGGCCGCCGAGCAGCGGATAGGTGGAGCCGGACGACCAGCCGGCGAGCACGATGCCGTAGATGCCGACCGACGCGGTGGCCAGGATGAAGAGGATGCCGATCGGCAGGTCGGTGAGCTGCATCGCGGTGCGCTGGCCGAAGATGGAGACCTCGTTGTCGGCCGGGCCGAAGGGGATCACCGCGAAGGACATGAAGGCGGGGATCGCCGCGACGATCGGCGCGAGGATGAACACCACCTTGTCCGCGCGCTTGACGACGAGGTCTTCCTTCAGCATCAGCTTGATGCCGTCGGCGAGCGACTGGAGCATGCCCCAGGGGCCGTGCCGGTTGGGGCCGATCCGCAACTGCATCCAGGCGACGACCTTGCGCTCCCACACGATGGAGAAGAGCACGGTGAGCATCGCGAAGGCGAAGCAGAAGACGGCCTTGATGACGACGAGCCACCACACGTCGTTGCCGAAGAACGACAGGTTCTCGGTGGCGGCCGCGAGTTGAGCGGTCATGACCGCACCTTCCCAACCTGGGCCGGCGCGGTTTCGGCCGGCGCGATGTCTTCCGGCGTGCTCGCCGCCGGCGCGGCGCCGACGCCGACGACCTGCCCCGGGCGGCTGCCGGTGTCCGAAGTGACCCCGCCGCCGGTGGAGTTGAGCGGCACCCAGACCACCCGGTCCGGCATCGGCGTGACCAGCAGCGGCAGCGTGGTGGCGCCGGCCGGCCCGGTGACGCTCACCAGGTCGCCGTCGGCGAGGCCCGCCTCGGCGGCGGTCGCGGCCGACAGCCGGGCGACGGCCGGGTGCCGGGTGGCGGTCAGCGCGTCGTCGCCCTCCTGGAGCCGGCCCTGGTCGAGCAGCAGCCGGTGTCCGGCGAGCACCGCCTGACCGGAGTCGGGGCGGGACAGCGGCACCGGAGTCTCCTGCGGGCCGGTGGCGTACGGGCCGGACCAGCCGGAGAGCAGGTCGAGTTCGGCGCGCGCCTGCCGTACGTCGGACAGGCCGAGCGACACATCGAGGGCGTCGGCGAGCATGGTCAGCACCCGGGCGTCGGGCAACTGGTGCCGGTTGGTGGCCTGGTCGGGCTTGATCGCGGCCTCGAAGGAGCGCAGCCGGCCTTCCCAGTTGAGGAAGGTGCCGGCCTTCTCGGCGACCGCGGCGACCGGCAGCACCACGTCGGCGCGCTCGGTCACCTCGCTCGGCCGCTGCTCCAGGCTGACCAGGAAGCCCACCGCGTCCAGGGCCTCGCGGGCCCCGGCCGGGTCCGGCAGGTCGGCGACCTCGACCCCGCCGACGACCAGCGCGGCGAGTTCACCGGCCGCAGCGGCCTCGATGATCTGGCCGGTGTCCCGGCCGAACCTGCCGGGCAGTTCGGCCAGTCGCCAGACCCGGGCCACCTCGTCGCGGGCCCGCGGGTCGGTGACCGGCCGGCCGCCGGGCAGCAGCCCGGGCAGCGCGCCGGCCTCGACCGCGCCGCGCTCGCCGGCCCGGCGCGGGATCCACGCCAGCGCCGCGTTGGTGGCGGTGGCCAGCCGGATCGCGGCGGTCAGCCCGCCGGGCACGGCGGCCAGCCGCTCGCCGACCAGGATGACCGATCCTTCGGCGCGCAGCGCCTCGGCGGCCAGCCGGCCGGCCTCGTCCAGGCCCACCCCGCCGGCCAGCGCGTCCAGCCACTCCGGTTCGGTGCCGGGGGCGGCTGGCAGCAGGATGCCGCCGGCCTTCTCCAGGCCGCGGCTGGTGTGGGTGGCGAGCGCGTACGTCTGCTGCTTGAACTTGCGGTGGCCCTTGCGCAGCCGCAGGAAGACCCCGGGGGCCTCCTCCTCGGCCTCAAGTCCCGCCAGCAGTACGGTCGGTGCCTTCTCCAGCAAGCGGTTGGTGACCGCTCCCCGGAGGCCCGCGGCACGGGAGGTGCCCCCACCGTCGAGGTCGAGGCCGCGGCCGGCCACCGCGGCGGCCAGGAAGTCGGCCTCCTCGGCGGAGTGGGCGCGCGCCCGGAAGTCGACGTCGTTGGTGCCGAGCACCACCCGGGCGAACTTGGCGTAGGCGTAGGCGTCCTCGATGGTCAGCCGGCCGCCGGTCAGCACCGCAGCCCGGCCGCGCGCGGCGGCGAGTCCGGCCGCGGCGGCGGCCAGCGCCTCGGGCCAGCTCGCGGCGACCAGGTCACCCTCGGCGTCGCGCACCAGCGGGTGGCTGAGGCGCTCGGGCCGCTGGGCGTAGCGGAAGCCGAAGCGGCCCTTGTCGCAGAGCCACTCCTCGTTGACCTCCGGGTCGTTGCCCGCCAGCCGCCGCATCACCTTGCCGCGGCGGTGGTCGGTGCGGGTGGCGCAGCCGCCGGCGCAGTGCTCGCACACCGACGGGCTCGACACCAGGTCGAACGGCCGGGAGCGGAAGCGGTACGCGGCCGAGGTGAGCGCGCCCACCGGGCAGATCTGGATGGTGTTGCCGGAGAAGTACGACTGGAACGGGTCGCCCTCGCCGATGCCCACCTGCTGGAGCGCGCCACGCTCCAGCAGCTCGATCATCGGGTCGCCGGCCACCTGGTTGCTGAAGCGGGTACAGCGCGCGCACAGCACACACCGCTCGCGGTCGAGCAGCACCTGCGCCGAGATCGGCACCGGCTTCTCGAACGTCCGCTTGCCGCCCTCGAACCGGGTGTCGCCCGCGCCGACCTGCATGGCCTGGTTCTGGAGCGGGCACTCACCGCCCTTGTCGCAGACCGGGCAGTCCAGCGGGTGGTTGATCAGCAGCAGTTCCATCACACCGCGCTGTGCCTTCTTGGCCACCGGCGAGGAGAGCTGGGTGCTGATCACCATGCCGTCGGTGCAGGTGATGGTGCAGGAGGCGACGGGCTTGCGCTGCCCCTCGATCTCCACGATGCACTGCCGGCAGGCGCCCACCGGGTCGAGCAGCGGGTGGTCGCAGAAGCGCGGCACCTCGATGCCGAGCATCTCGGCGGCCCGGATCACGAGGGTGCCCTTGGGGACGGAGATCGGGATGCCGTCGATGGTGACGGCGACCAGATCCTCCGGCGGCACCGCCGCCCCTCCCCCGGAGGGTGCGCTGGTGGTGATGGTCACGCGTGGTCCTCCGTACGGGACTTGTCGGCCCAGGCGGTGGAGCGGGCCGGGTCGAAGGGGCAGCCCTTGCGTTCGATGTGCTCCTCGTACTCCGCGCGGAAGTACTTCAGGGAGGAGAAGATCGGGGCGGCGGCTCCGTCGCCCAGTGCGCAGAAGGACTTGCCGTTGATGTTGTCGGCGATGTCGTTGAGCTTGTCGAGGTCCTCGGGCCGGCCCTTGCCGGCTTCGATGTCCCGCAGCAACTGGACCAGCCAGTAGGTGCCTTCGCGGCACGGTGTGCACTTGCCGCACGACTCATGGGCGTAGAACTCGGTCCAGCGGGTGACGGCCCGCACCACGCAGGTCGTCTCGTCGAAGCACTGGAGCGCCTTGGTGCCGAGCATGGAGCCGGCCGCGCCGACGCCCTCGTAGTCGAGCGCCACATCGAGATGGTCGGCGGTGAACATCGGGGTGGAGGAGCCGCCGGGCGTCCAGAACTTCAGGGTGTGTCCCGGGCGCATCCCGCCGCCCATGTCGAGGAGTTGGCGCAGCGTGATGCCGAGCGGGGCCTCGTACTGGCCGGGGCGGGCGACATGGCCGGAGAGCGAGTAGAGCGTGAAGCCGGGGGACTTCTCGCTGCCCATCGACTTGAACCACTCCTTGCCCCGCTGGAGGATCGCGGGAACAGAGGCGATCGACTCCACGTTGTTCACCACCGTGGGGCACGCGTAGAGCCCCTCGACGGCGGGGAAGGGCGGCCGGAGCCTGGGCTGGCCGCGCCGGCCCTCCAGGGAGTCCAGCAGCGCGGTCTCCTCACCGCAGATGTACGCGCCGGCCCCGGCGTGCACGGTGAGTTCGAGGTCGAAGCCGCTGCCCTTGATGTCCTTGCCGAGGTA
Organism: Streptomyces sp. NBC_01190; assembly: GCF_045039895.1. Lineage (NCBI taxonomy): Bacteria > Bacillati > Actinomycetota > Actinomycetes > Kitasatosporales > Streptomycetaceae > Streptomyces > Streptomyces sp. NBC_01190. The sequence goes on along the minus strand of NZ_CP108580.1, from coordinate 4,952,872 downwards.
ACCGGCGTCATAGGCCTCGCGGACGGCTTCGTGCAGCCGGCGCAGGACGGGCACCACCTCACCGCGGAGGTAGATGAAGGCGTGGCTGGAGCGGATCGCGTAACAGGCGATCACCATGCCCTCGATCAGCGCGTGCGGGTTGGCGAAGAGCAGCGGGATGTCCTTGCAGGTCCCGGGCTCGGACTCGTCGGCGTTGACCACGAGGTAGTGCGGCTTGCCGTCGCCCTGCGGAATGAACTGCCACTTCATCCCGGTGGGGAAGCCGGCGCCGCCGCGACCGCGCAGCCCGGAGTCCTTCACATAGGCGATCAGGTCGTCGGGGGCCATCGCGAGCGCCTTGGCCAGGCCCTCGTATCCGTCGTGCCTGCGATAGGTGTCGAGCGTCCATGACTGCGGGTCGTCCCAGAACGCCGACAGTACGGGCGCGAGCAGTTTTTCGGCTGGTTCCGCGCTCATCACTCGCCCTCCTCCGGGTCGACCTTGGTGCCGGTGCCGGTGCCTGTGCCTGTGCCGGTGGTGCCCGCGGCGCCGCCCGAAGTGCCCGCGGTGCCGCCGGCGTTGTCCGCGACCGGGTCGGCCGGGTGGGCCGGGTCGGACTCGGCGGTCTTCAGCGGCGCGTCGTGCGAGCTGGGGTGCGCGGCGGGGGACGGCGCGGACGGGGTGTCGTACGTCCCGGCGTCCTGGTGTCCGGCGTCCCCGGCGTCCTCGCGCGGCGACTCGGCGCGCTGGCCGACCACCCGCGCCCCGGACGCCTCGCCGCGGTGCAGCTTCAGCCCGGCCAGCGAGGCGGGACCAGCCCCGCCGCTCGCCTCGACGGCGCCTTCGCGCGGGTCGGGGAAGCCGGCCAGGATGCGCGCGGTCTCCTTGTACGAGCACAGGGGGGCGCCGCGGGTCGGCCGGACCTCGCGTCCCGCGATCAGGTCGTCCACCAACTGCCGGGCGGAGTTCGGGGTCTGGTTGTCGAAGAACTCCCAGTTGACCATCACCACGGGGGCGAAGTCGCAGGCCGCGTTGCACTCGATGTGTTCGAGGGTGACCTTGCCGTCCTCGGTGGTCTCGTCGTTGCCGACGCCGAGGTGCTGCTTCAGCTCGTCGAAGATCGCGTCGCCGCCCATGACCGCGCACAGCGTGTTGGTGCAGACGCCGACCTGGTAGTCACCCGAGGGCTTGCGCCGGTACATGGTGTAGAAGGTCGAGACCGCGGTGACCTCGGCGGTGGTGAGATCGAGCAGTTCGGCGCAGAACCTGATGCCGGTACGGGAGACGAAGCCCTCCTCGGACTGCACCAGGTGCAGCAGCGGCAACAGGGCGCTGCGCGAACCGGGGTAACGGGCGATCACCTCCTTGGCGTCGGTCTCCAGCCGGGCCCGGACGTCGGCCGGGAAGTCCGGGGCGGGCAGCTCCGGGAGGCCCAGCGGGACGCCCCGGGACACCACGCCCTGGGGCACGCTCGGGAAAGCGCTTTGGGTCGCCTGCTGCGTCGCCCCCTGGGACACGCCTTGGCTGACGCCCTGAGAGGCACCCTGAGAGACAGCGGTCATCGGTCGACACCTCCCATCACGGGGTCGATGGACGCGACCGCGACGATGACGTCGGCGACCTGGCCGCCTTCGCACATCGCGGCCATGGTCTGAAGGTTGGTGAAGGAGGGGTCGCGGAAGTGGACCCGGTAGGGGCGGGTGCCGCCGTCGCTGACCACATGCACCCCCAGCTCGCCCTTGGCGGACTCCACCGCGGTGTACGCCTGGCCGGCCGGCACCCGGAAGCCCTCGGTGACGAGCTTGAAGTGGTGGATCAGGGCCTCCATCGAGGTGCCCATGATCTTCTTGATGTGGTCGAGGGAGTTGCCGAGGCCGTCCGGGCCGAGCGCGAGCTGCGCGGGCCAGGCGATCTTCTTGTCCTCGACCATCACGGGACCCGGCGCCAGCCGGTCCAGGCACTGCTCGACGATCCGCAGGCTCTCGTGCATCTCTGCCAGCCGGACCAGGAAGCGGCCGTAGGAGTCGCAGGTGTCGGCGGTCGGCACCTCGAACTCGTAGTTCTCGTAGCCGCAGTAGGGGTCGGCCTTGCGCAGGTCGTAGGGCAGTCCGGCGGCGCGCAGGATCGGTCCGGTGGCGCCGAGCGACATACAGCCGGTCAGGTCGAGGTAACCGACGTCCTCCATCCGGGCCTTGAAGATGGGGTTGCCGGTGGCGAGCTTGTCGTACTCCGGCAGGTTCTTGCGGAACTTCTTCACGAACTCCCGCACCTGGTCCACCGCGCCCGGCGGCAGATCCTGGGCGAGGCCGCCGACCCGGACGAAGGCGTGGTTCATCCGCAGTCCGGTGATCAGCTCGAAGATGTCGAGGATCATCTCGCGGTCGCGGAAGCCGTAGATCATGATCGTGGTGGCGCCCAGCTCCATCCCGCCGGTGGCGATGCACACCAGGTGGGAGGAGATCCGGTTGAGCTCCATCAGCAGCACCCGGATGACGGTGGCCCGGTCGGGTACCTGGTCGGTGATGCCGAGCAGCTTCTCCACCGCCAGGCAGTACGCGGTCTCGTTGAAGAGCGGCGTCAGGTAGTCCATCCGGGTGACGAAGGTGGAGCCCTGGACCCAGGTCCTGAACTCCATGTTCTTCTCGATGCCGGTGTGCAGATAGCCGATGCCGGAGCGGGCCTCGGTGACCGTCTCGCCGTCGATCTCCAGGATCAGCCGGAGCACGCCGTGGGTGGACGGGTGCTGCGGACCCATGTTGACGATGATCCGCTCGTCGTCGGCCTTGGCGACCGACTCGGCCAGCTCGTCCCAGTCGCCGCCGGTGACGGTGAAGACGCGGCCCTCGGTGGTCTCCCGCTCCTCGGCCTGGGCGGGCGCGTGCGGGGTGCTCTGTGTGCTGGTCATTAGCTGTACGACCTCCGCTGGTCGGGAGCCGGGATCTGCGCGCCCTTGTACTCGACGGGGATGCCGCCGAGCGGGTAGTCCTTGCGCTGGGGGTGGCCCGGCCAGTCGTCGGGCATCATGATCCGGGTCAGCGCGGGGTGGCCGTCGAAGACGATCCCGAAGAAGTCGTACGTCTCGCGCTCGTGCCAGTCGTTGGTCGGATAGACGGAGACCAGCGAGGGGAGGTGCGGGTCGCTGTCGGCGACGCCGACCTCGATCCGGATCAGCCGGGTGTGGGTGATCGACCGCAGGTGGTAGACGGCGTGCAGCTCGCGGCCGTGGTCGGCGGGGTAGTGCACACCGCTGACGCCGGTACACAGTTCGAAGCGCAGCGCCGGGTCGTCCCGGAGCGTCCTGGCCGTGGCGAGCAGGTGTTCGCGGGCGATGTGGAAGGTGAGTTCGCCGCGGTCGACCACGGTCTTCTCGATCACCTCGGCCGGCACCAGGCCCTGCTCCTCCAGCGCGCCCTCGAGTTCGTCGGCGATCTCGTCGAAGACGCCGCCGTACGGCCGGTGGCTCGCGCCGGGCAGCCGGACGGTGCGGACCAGGCCGCCGTATCCGGAGGTGTCGCCGCCGTTGTTGGCACCGAACATGCCGCGGCGGACGCCGATGACCTCGCCGGCGTCGTCGCGCTGGGACGGGAGGGTCTCGGGGGTTGCGGTTTCTTCGGCGTTCCCGGGGGTGCCGGGAGCGTTGGCGGTGTTGGAGGCCTTAGGGGTGCCGGGGGTGGCCGGCGTGGCAGGAGTGGTCACCGCAGCAGCCCCTTCATCTCAATGGTGGGGAGCGCCTTGAGCGCCGCCTGTTCCGCCTCGCGGGCGGCCTCCACGCGGTTCACGCCGAGCTTGCCGTGCTGGATCTTCTCGTGCAGCTTGAGAATCGCGTCCAGCAGCATCTCGGGCCGCGGCGGGCAGCCGGGCAGATAGATGTCGACCGGCACGATGTGGTCGACGCCCTGCACGATCGCGTAGTTGTTGAACATCCCGCCGCTGGAGGCGCACACCCCCATCGAGATGACCCACTTGGGATTCGGCATCTGGTCGTAGACCTGCCGCAGCACCGGGGCCATCTTCTGGCTCACCCGGCCCGCCACGATCATCAGGTCGGCCTGGCGCGGCGAGCCGCGGAAGACCTCCATGCCGAACCGGGCCATGTCGTACCGCCCGGCGCCGGTGGTCATCATCTCGATGGCGCAGCAGGCGAGTCCGAAGGTGGCCGGGAAGACCGACGCCTTGCGCACCCACCCCGCCGCGGTCTCCACCGTCGTGAGCAGAAATCCGCTCGGCAGTTTCTCTTCGATACCCATGCGTTGGCTCCCTGGTCCCCTTCTGTCCCTCTGTTACCGGTGACCCCGGTCCACCCGGCGCCCCCGGCAGTCCCGGAAGTGCCGGTGGTCCGGCAGGTCCTGGCCCTCTAGTCCCATTCCAGGCCGCCGCGGCGCCAGACGTAGGCGTAGGCGACGAAGACGGTGAGGACGAAGAGGAGCATCTCCACGAGACCGAACATCCCGAGGCGGTCGAAGGTGACGGCCCACGGGTAGAGGAAGACGATCTCGATGTCGAAGACGATGAAGAGCATCGCCGTCAGGTAGTACTTGATCGGGAAGCGCCCGCCGCCGGCCGGCTGCGGAGTGGGTTCGATACCGCACTCGTAGGCTTCCAACTTGGCCCGGTTGTACCGTTTCGGCCCGGTGATCGAGGCCATGAAAACGGAGAAGATCGCGAAGCCGGCCGCGAGACCTCCCAGCACGAGGATGGGCGCGTAAGCGTTCACCGTCCCCCGCTCCTTCCGTTCAGTCGGCTGTGACTGATGTCGAGGCCCCCCGCCGCAGGTGGGGGAGAACCGTGACCCGGACGTGTTCCCCGCCACAAAAAGCCGAAGATCGCGCCTATGTGAGGCAGTTCACAAGCCCAAGTCGCCTGCATCCTATGCCTCCCGGTCTGTGATCTGCGACACGGGGTACAGCACCGTCTTTGTGATCTCCACCACCCGGCGAACGATCATGAAGTCGGATGAGCGGTGATCAGGTGGCCCATGCATCACAAACGATCACTTCACGTCACAATGAGGGGTGTTTCCGCTGGTCACAGCGCCGGACGCACTATCAAGCAGGTCAACGCAAAGGCAAATTGGCCTTGGACCAATCGTCGTGATATCGCGAGCCGACCCGCTGCGGCGAGCCCCAAAACCCCGCCGCGGCACGCGTGAACGCGTGCACGAGCGCATAGGTGACCAGGGGCCGGAAAACCTCCCAAAGCATCCCTGGAGCAAGATCGTAAAACGGGCATTTAATACGTGAGCACGTCAAGTGTGGCGCATCCCACCTTTGTTGAACGGAACCATTCGTTCCTGATAGCCAGGGACGCATGTCCCCGAACCAGCTACGGACGCATACGTCCGACTCCCAGAGCCATACCCGCCGCCGGCGGCACGCGGCGCCGGGTCACCCCAGGTGGGTGCGCACGGCCGGACTCGTCGGCGGCGTTGTCAGCGCGCTCGCTCTCGGCGGCGCGGCCGCTCCCGCTTTGGCCGACAACACGCACAACTCCCGCGCCACCGGCAGCACGTCGGTCGCCACCGCACGGCCGCCCATCGCGGACAGCGCCCGGCAGGCCGCCGACGCCCTCGGCCGGACCGCCGTCGACGCGTCCTTCGTCGCGAACCAGGAGTGGGCCGAGGGCGTCGCCGCCCAGGACGCCCTGACCGTCAAGAAGGCCGCCGACGCCAAGGCGGCGACGGTCGCCAGGGCCAAGGCCGCGAAGGCCGCCAAGGAGCGGGCCGCCGCGAAGGAGCGCGCCGCCGCCAAGGCCGCCGCCGTCGCCGCGAAGGCCGCCCGGCAGACCCAACTCGTCGCCGTTCCGGTGGCCTCGGCCTCGCCCGCGCACACCGCGACGCTCACGTCGAACGCCGTGTCGAGCCCCGCGCCCAGCACGTCGAGCCCGGCGCCGGCCTCCGCCGGCAAGGTCGACCAGCTCATCGCCTTCCTGAAGGCGCAGATCGGCAAGCCGTACGTCTACGGTGCGACCGGGCCCGGCTCGTACGACTGCTCGGGCCTGACCCAGGCCGCGTTCGCCTCGATAGGCATCCAACTGCCGCGTACCTCGCAGGAGCAGTCGACCTTCGGTACGCCGGTGTCGCTCAGCGCGCTCCAGGCGGGTGACCTCATCTTCTGGGGCGGCGAGGGCAGCGCGTTCCACGTGGGCGTCTACATCGGCAACGGCCAGTACCTGGACGCGGCGAACCCCTCCACGCCGGTGGGGATCAAGCAGATGGTCGATTACGAGCCGGACTGGGCCGTCAGCGCGTTCTGATCGTTTTGACCGGGGGCTTGTGCCGCCCGCTCCTGCCGACCGCGCGGCAGCCGGAGCGCATCCGGGGCGTGGTCGTGAACCGCTCCCCCGAAGCGCAGGCACGCGCGTGCCGGGCGAAAAACCGTCGCAGCCCCTACCGGGGAACTTGTGGCGGTTTTTCGCCCGTTATGCGGTGATTGTTGGCATACCGTCAGGAGGGGGATGGCGGAGGCTGGGTGCTGGGTGCCGGGTGCCCTTGTGCTCGGCGGTCGGTGCCCTGTGCCTGGTGCTCGGCGGCCGCTGCTCGGTGCCTGGTGTCCGCCGCCCGGCGCCCTGCGCCCCTGGTCAGTCCGCCAGCAGGAGGACGCCCGTCGCCACCACGAGCGCGAGCACGACCACGTCCCCGGCGAGAAGCAGCGCGGGGTCACGTACCCGCACCCGCGAGGTGATCGCGCCGACCATCAGCAGCGCCAGCCCGCACAACGCGGCGACCCCCAGCGCGTGAACCGCGATCCCGAGCAGCACCCCGGCGCCCCCGGCGGTCTCCAGCGCCCCGACCAGCCGCCACGCCCCGGCGCCCATCGCGAAGTGGTCCCGCAACGCCAGGCTCTGCTTCACCCCGACCACCTTCACCCCGCCGGTCACCACGAACAGCACACCGACCGCACTCGCCAGCACGATCTCCGCAACGCCCACGCCCGCACCCCTGTCCTCGTCAGCCCTCGTTTGCCCAGGTCCACCCCGGTCCGCCCTGGTCCGCCCGACCCCGCCGCGCCGATCATGTCCCCTCCCCCGGCCCGCGACCCCGCGATCGGCGAAAGCTGCCGCCTGCCGGCCGCGGCGTCGCGGACGACGCGACGGAATGCGCGGGGGGCAAGGTCCGGGTGGGCGGCTGCGGTGGGTCCTTCGGCGCCTCACGCGAGGCCAACGGTCATGCGTCGGAACCCGGCTGATCCGGCTGATGCGGCTGATCCGGCTCGCCCGGCTAACCCGGCTTCCGCAGCACCTCGGCGATATTGGCCCGGTACGTCCGCAGTGCTCTCAGCCCGGCGGCGTAGCCGTCGCGATGCGCTGCGATGTCGGCGGCCTGAAGCCGCGCCCGTACCGCGTGCCAGATTTCCACCGTCCCGTGACGCCGCTTGCACGTGACGTCCGCGACGGCGGTGGCCCGCTCCGGCCGGGTGTGCCGGGTGTTGCCGTCGCTGCCGCGCTGCCAGGCGGAGTCCGTGTACGCGGCTACGGGGTCGGGATAGCGGGTGAAGCCGTGGTCCGCCATGCAGCGGGACCATGTGCCCCAGGCCGCGCGCAAGCGCGGGTCGCGTTCGACCGCCTTGTTGACTTCGATCGCCCGGCGGCCCGCGTAGAGGTAATCCCGGTTGAGGTCGATGCCGCGCATGAGCCGCCGGCTCGCCTCGTCGTAACAAGCGGGCCACTCCGCGGACTCGGCCCAGGTCATCCGGCGGCCCTTCGGTCGCGAGGCCGGATGCTGTGCCGGGTCCCAGCCGTAGCCCCAGCGGCGGGCGGCGTCGGGATCGAGGACGCCGTAGTCGGTGCTGACCGCGGTGGCGACTACAGGGTCGATGGGATCGCGGGGGTCGAGCGGGAAGTCCGGGTGGCCGCGGCCGGCCATGCACTGCCGGATCAGCAACGCCGACGCCTGCTGGGACCGCTGGTAGTCCCGCGCCGTGTCCGCGTACCGGTCCGCCGGCAGCGGGCCGAGGTCCGCCGCCGTACGCACGGCATCGGTCCGTTCCGGTCCGGACGCGCAGATCGCCGCCACCACCGCCACCCCCAGCGCGACCCCCGGCCGCCACCCCCGCCACCCCATACCCCCGGACCCTAACGGCCCCCCACCCTCCGGGTCGACCACCCGCCCCCGGCCGGACGTCGGCACCGTCCCCGGAGATCCTTGCGCCGCGGCGGATTTGCAGCGCGCCCGTTTCCGGAGGCCCGTCCGGAGCTAGCGTGGGGGTCATGATCGTATGGCTCAACGGCACGCACGGGGCGGGGAAGACGACGACCAGTGCGCTGGTGCAGCGGCTGATTCCGGATTCGCGGGTGTTCGACGCCGAGAAGGTCGGCGAGACGCTGATGGACATCCGGCCGGGGCTGCCCGCGACGGACAACTTCCAGCACTGGCCGCCGTGGCGGCCGCTGGTCGTGGAGACCGCCCGCCGGGTACTCGACTACACCGGCGGCACTCTGGTGGTGCCGATGACGGTCCTGGTCGAGGAGTACTGGCGCGAGATCAGCGCGGGTCTCGCCCAACACGCCATCCCAGTGCGGCACTTCGTCCTCCACGCCGACCAGGAGACCCTGCGCGGGCGCATCGCGGGCGACATGGTTCTCGGCCCCGACTCCCCCTTCCGCCTGCAATACCTCGCGCCCTACGCCGAGGCCGCCCGTACCTGGCTGCACGCGGAGGCGGAGGTCGTCGACACCACGCACCTCACCCCCACCCAGGCCGCCGAACTGATCGCGGCAGCGGTCAAGAGCTGAGGGGCCTGCACTCCCGTACGCGCGGCCCGGCCGCCCGGGTCATGAGCTGGATCCCGCGTCGCCTTCCCGCGCCTTGCGGGCGAGCAGGTGAACCGACTGGAACTGCCGCCGGTCGGCGGGCTGAGGCTCACTCACCATCCGGGCCACTTCGGCCAGCCCCGCTGTGCGCAGCAGGGCGGCTAGGTGGTCGGGCGACCACCGATAGGCCGGCGCGACGGCGTGGTCGAAGACCTGGGTCGGCCCGGACGGATCGTCGCCGGCCCAGAGCCCGAGCAGAAGGTAGCCGCCGGGGGCCAGCACGCGGTTGAACTCCGCGAGGATGACGGGGAGTTCCCCCGGCGGAGTATGGATGATGGACCACCGCGACAGCGCGCCGCCCAGCTCACCGTCGCCGAAGTCCAGCGCGGCCATCGAGCCCACCTCGAACCGCAGCCCCGGATAGGCCTCGCGAGCCAGCTCGACCATCGCCGGAGAGGCATCGACCCCGGATACCGCGAGCCCAAGTCCTTCCAGGTACGCGGTGATATGGCCGGGCCCGCATCCCAGGTCCGCGACCCGACCGCTCCCACTCGTACGCGAGACCTCGGCGAAGGCGCTCAACAGCCCCCGTTCGAGCGGCTCGTCCCGCAACGGATCGACAAACCGGCGCGCGTACTCGGCGGCCACCGCGTCGTAAGCCTCACGGGTGAAACTCAGGGCATCCTGTCCGATCATGCCCGCGACCGTATCCCCTGCCACTGACACCGACCGGGGCCCGCGATCTTCCCTCCGGCCCCTTCGGCCCCAAGCCAGGGCGGCCGGCAAGGGTGCGCTTACCGGACACCGTCAAGCACGACGGCCCGATCGCCCAGGCGCGCCGGTACCGCGCCGACCAACGGCCCTCCCCCGCTCAGCCGACGGGAAATTCGCCCGCCCGGACACCCCCGACGAACGCGCACCAAGCATCGGCGCCAAAGGCAAGCACGGGCCCCTCCGGGTCCTTCGAATCCCGGACGGGCACAACGCCGCCGACCATCCCGTCCGCCACCTCGACGCAGTTGTTCGTGCTGCCGCTGTAGCTGGACTTACGCCAGTTCACCGGAGTGTCCATCACTTCTCCTGCCCTACGACGTGGGTTGACCGTGCCGCCCACCCTCATCACGAATGATGCCCAGGCAGCCCGGACGTTCGCTCGGGGACACGGCCCGGAGTGGCCCGCGTGGACCGAACCGGGAACGGAATCGGGGCGGTGGCGCACCGGCGGGGCGGCCTCGGTGGGAAGGAGATCGCTACGCGCGGGGGGTGATTTTGGTGAGGCCGTTGATGATGCGGTCCATCGCGTCGCCGCCGGTGGGGTCGGTGAGGTTGGCGAGGAGTTTGAGGGAGAAGCGCATCAGCATGGGGTGGGTCAGGCCGCGCTGGGTGGCGAGTTGGAGGACCTTGGGGTTGCCGATGAGTTTTACGAAGGCGCGGCCCAGGGTGTAGTAGCCGCCGTAGGTGTCCTTGAGGATCTGGGGGTAGTTGAGCAGGGCGCGCTCACGCTGCGCGTCGGTGGCCCGGGCGTGGGCCTGGGTGATGACGTCGGCGGCGAGCTGGCCGGATTCCATCGCGTAGGCGATGCCCTCACCGTTGAACGGGTTGACGAGGCCGCCCGCGTCGCCGACGAGGAGCAGGCCGCGGGTGTAGTGCGGCTGGCGGTTGAAGGCCATCGGGAGGGCGGCGCCGCGGATGGGCTGGGTCATGTTCTCCGGAGTGAAGCCCCAGTCCTCCGGCATCGAGGCGACCCACGTCTTGAGCACCTCGCGCCAGTCCAGCTCGCCGAAGGCGGCCGAGGAGTCGAGGATGCCGAGGCCCACGTTGGACGTACCGTCACCGAGGCCGAAGATCCAGCCGTAGCCGGGCAGTTGGCGTGCCTGCGGGCCGCGCTTGTCCCACAGCTCCAGCCAGCTCTCCAGGTAGTCGTCCTCGTGCCGGGGCGAGGTGAAGTACGTACGGACGGCGACACCCATCGGCCGGTCCTCGCGCCGGTGCAGGCCCATCGCCAGCGAGAGCCGGGTGGAGTTGCCGTCGGCGGCGACCACCAGCGGGGCGTAGAAGGCGGCCGGGGTCTTCTCCTCGCCGAGCTTCGCCTGGACCCCGCTGATCCGGCCGGTGCGCTCGTCGATGATCGGGGCGCCCACATTGCACCGCTCGTAGAGCCGCGCGCCGGCCTTCACGGCCTGCTGGGCGAGGAGTTCGTCGAAGTCCTCGCGCCTGCGGACCAGGCCGTAGTTGGGGTACGCGGCCAGCTCCGGCCAGTCCATCTCCAGGCGCAGGCCACCGCTGATGATCCGCAGGCCCTTGTTGCGCAGCCAGCCCGCTTCCTCCGAGATGTCGACGCCCATCGACACGAGCTGCTTGGTGGCGCGCGGGGTGAGGCCGTCACCGCAGACCTTCTCGCGCGGGAAGGCGGTCTTCTCCAGCAGCAGTACGTCGAGCCCGGCCTTGGCCAGGTAGTACGCGGTCGTCGAACCGGCAGGGCCGGCGCCGACGACGATCACATCGGCGCTGCGCTCGGACAGGGCGGTGTCGGTCACGGTGGGGCTCTCCCGTTTCGGCGAGGGGGTGGTGCCAGCTACTGGTCCGGCCGCTGTCTCGGGCACAGCGGTAGGTCCGAGTCTATGAGGCGGAGGTCGCGGACGCGGCGGCGGCTCTCGGGTTCGGGCCCCGCGGGCCCCGCCCGCCGCCGACCCGCCGCCCGCCCGCCGCCTGCCCGCTGCCCGCCCCGCCGCCCGCCCGGCCCCGCTCAGCGGTGCCGGGGCGGCTTGTCCCCGCGGTCCCGCTTGCTCAGCCGGGGCGGCTGAACGACGCCCAGGTCGTGGACGGTCGGCCCGTCGGCCGGCGGAAGCGGCGGCGAGGTCGCGGGCGGCGGTACGTACCCGGACGCCGCCCCGGCGACCGGTGGCGGCCCCTGAGCCGGCAGCGGCCCGCGACCCCCCTCCCCGCGTCGGTCGAACGCCCCCGCCGGCATCCCCCGCCCGCCCAACGCCCGCCACAGATACGGCGCGACGAGCACCCCGCCGAACGACCACAGCAGCCCGTAGAGCAGCGCCCCCGGCACACTGGGGGCCAGCTCGAAGTGTCTGCCCGCGCCGGCCAGATCCAGCAGGCCGGCGTCCCCGTCGACCGCGAGACCGCCGACCGCGGCGAGCACCGCGAAGAGCAGGGTGAACGCCCCGGCCACCAGGAACTGCTCGGTCCGGTCCCGCGACCGCCACACCGCGAGGAACCCGATGAGCAGCGCGCACAGCAGGCCGCCGGCGAGCGCCCCGAACACCGACCAGCCGCCCCACAGGTCACCGAGGTCGGAAAGACCGAAGGCGTTGTGGACACCGCTCCCCGTCAACGTGTTCCCACCGCCCTGGACGGGCCCGCCCCAGGCCAGGCCGAGTCCGGCCACACCCAGGTTGAGGACCATCAGCGCGGCGAACGCCACACCCCAGCCGGTCAGTTGGTCGTAGTGGGCGCCGGCGATCACCAGCACCACCGCCCCCGCGACGCAGATACAGACAACCAGGGCCACCGCCGCCGTACTCACCGCCCGGACGACGGTGGCGGCGCCGGGCCGCACCGCCAGCCACCCCCGGAGGGCCGGCCAGCAGAGCACGATCAACGCGACCGCCAGGCTGAGCAGAAAAGACCAGAGGGCGACCCCGGCCGGCCCGCTGCCGACCCGGTCCGTATCGATGGTGGGCTGCCCGACCAGCGCCAGCGCCAGCGCGCCCGCCGTGGCGGTCAACGCGACCCGGACCGCCGCCTCGGCGCCCCGCTGCCGGCGGCGCATCAGCACCAGCACGACGACGAGCAGGACGATCCAGAGCAGGGTGACGGTCAGCGGCAGCAGGGTGTACGTCTCGGTGGAGGTCCTGGTCGGCGGAAAATCCCCGCCGTCGCCGAAGCCGTCACCGCTCAGCATGTCGTTGCCGTCGAAACCGGTGCCGAAGCCGGTGAAGTCGTAGTTCCGGCTGATCGTCAGCGAACCGCCGAGGCCCTGGACCAGCAGCGCGAGGGCCGCCCGGGTGCGGACTCCGAAGCCGTTGCCCGCCCCGTGCGCGGCGCCCCCCGACCAGGCGCCGATGAGCAGCGCGAGCGCGGCCAGGGCCAGCGGCGGTACGAGGGCCGTCCACTCCCAGGGGCCCCTGACCACCCGCCCGGCGAACCTGGCGGCGGGCGTCCGCATGAAGGGCCGGGGCGGCGGTCCCGACTCGATCGTCCCGGCGGGGGCGTACGGGGGCGGCGGGCCCTCCGGGACGGAACCGGCGGGCTCGGCGGGCCCGGCGAGCACGGCGCCGCCAGGATCACCGAGGCCGCCAGGGAGAACGAGTCCCTTGCCGCAGCGCGGGCAGAACAGGGCCGTGTCGTCGACCACTTGGTTGCCGCACGCGGGACAGTAGGACACGGGCCACCTCCGGGGCGAGGCGGGGGCGACGCCGGCTCCCCCGTCATCGCAGCTTAAAGGCGCGGCCGCGCGCCACGCCCCCGGAATAGCCGCTTCAGGCGGCCGGCTTCGTACCCCGGTGCAGCGCGACGATGCCGCCGGTCAGATTCCGCCAGGCCACCGAGGCCCACCCCGCCCCCTGCAACCGCCGGGCCAGCGCCTGCTGATCGGGCCAGGCGCGGATCGACTCGGCGAGGTAGACGTACGCGTCGGGGTTGCTGCTCACCTTGCTCGCGACCGGCGGCAGCGCGCGCATCAGGTACTCGGTGTAGACGGTGCGGAAGGGGCGCAGGGTGGGGTGGCTGAACTCACAGATCACCAGCCGCCCGCCGGGCTTGGCCACCCGCCGCATCTCGCGCATGGCGGCGTCGGTGTCGTGCACGTTGCGCAGCGCGAAGGAGATGGTGACCGCGTCGAACACCCCGTCGGCGAAGGGCAGTCGGGTCGCGTCGCCGGCGGTCAGCGGCAGCTCGGGGTGGCGTTTCTTGCCCTCGCCCAGCATGCCGAGGGAGAAGTCGCACGGTACGACCTCGGCGCCGGCCGCGGCGAACGGCAGCGAGGAGGTGCCGGTGCCCGCGCCGAGATCCAGCACGCGCTCGCCGGCCCGTACGTCCAGCGCCTGGGCGACGGCCCGTCGCCACAACCGGGTCTGGCCGAGCGAGAGCACGTCATTGGTCAGGTCGTACTTCGCCGCCACGCCGTCGAACATCGCGGCGACTTCCTGCGGTTGCTTCTCCAACGAGGCTCGGGTCACGCTCTTACCCTATTCGCCCCCGGGCACCCCTCCGCCCAGGGTGCCCCTGTCCGCCGGCGGCGGAACCTGACCGCCCGGGGTGCCCCTTGCGGCCGGTTGCCGGATCGTCCGCCGGTACGTGGCTTGTCGCGCAGTTCCCCGCGCCCCTAGGTGGTGCGGGTTCTCCGCGGCGACCAGCCCCAACCAGGGGCGCGGGGAACTGCGCGAGCAACCGGCCACCGGCGGACAGTCCGGCGACGGCCGGAGGGGCCACCCCGAGCGGTCGGGTCACCCCCGGTCCGCGGTCAGAAGCTTGAGCTCGGGGTGGGCGGTACCCCCCTCAATCGCGGTCGACGAAAGGTGGGACACCACGTGATCGTCGACCGGGTCGTTCGCCGGGTCCGTGTGGACAACCAAGTGCTCGTACGTGGTCGCGCGCTGCGCCGGCACCCGGCCCGCCGTCCGGATGAGATGGATCAGCTCCATCCGGTTGGAGCGGTGCTTCGCCCCGGCCGAGGACACCACGTTCTCCTCCAGCATCACCGAACCGAGGTCGTCCGCCCCGTAGTGCAGCGAGAGTTGGCCCACCTCCTTGCCGGTGGTGAGCCAGGACCCCTGGATGTGGGCGACGTTGTCGAGGAAGATCCGCGCGATGGCGATCATCCGCAGGTACTCGAAGAGGGTCGCCTGCGTCTGCCCCTTCAGATGGTTGTTCTCCGGCTGGTAGGTGTACGGGATGAACGCCCGGAACCCGCCGGTCCGGTCCTGCACGTCGCGGATCATCCGCAGATGCTCGATCCGCTCCGCGTTGGTCTCCCCGGTGCCCATCAGCATGGTGGAGGTCGACTCGACCCCGAGCCGGTGCGCGGTCTCCATGATCTCCAGCCAGCGCTCGCCGGACTCCTTGAGCGGGGCGATCGCCTTGCGCGGCCGCTCGGGCAGCAGCTCCGCGCCGGCGCCGGCGAAGGAGTCGAGCCCGGCGGCGTGGATCCGGCGGATCGCCTCCTCCGCGCTGACCCCGGAGATCCGGGCCATGTGCTCGACCTCGGACGCGCCGAGGGAGTGGATCACCAGCTGCGGGAACTCCCGCTTGATCGCGGCGAAGTGCTCTTCGTAGTACTCGACGCCGTAGTCCGGGTGGTGGCCGCCCTGGAACATGATCTGGGTGCCGCCGAGTTCGACCGTCTCGGCGCAGCGGCGCAGGATGTCGTCGAGGCCGCGGCTCCAGCCCTTGCCGGTGTCCTTGGGGGCCGCGTAGAACGCGCAGAACTTGCACGCCGTGACGCACACGTTGGTGTAGTTGATGTTGCGTTCGATGATGTACGTGGCGATGTGCTCGGTGCCCGCGTACCTGCGGCGGCGCACCGCGTCGGCGGCGGCGCCGAGCGCGTGCAGCGGGGCCGACCGGTAGAGGTCCAGCGCCTCCTCCGGGGTGACCCGGCCGCCTGCGGCGGCGCGGTCGAGGACGGTTGCGATGTCACTCGCCGAGGAGGTCGGGGAAGTCACCGGGGCGGTCCTTTCGGAGGGGGTCGGATCGGACCGGGCCAGCCTACGCCAGCCGGTCGGCGCCCCTCGGAAAGGGACCGGATGCCATCCGAAAGGAGGGCGGCGGGGCCTTGACAAAGCGAGGCCGCCCGAGAGAGGCAGGCCGGTCAGCCGCCGAGCCCCCTGGCGAGCCGCTCGTCCGCCTCCCGGAAGACCTCGGCCGCGCCGTCGAGGAACGCGGCCATGCCGTCGAGCCCCTCGAGGGTCGTGGTGGCGCCGCTGGTGAACTCCCGGTAGGCGTCGTCGAACCGCCGGGACGAACGGTCCGTGACGTAACCGCTGTTCACCAGGTCCTGTACGAATCTGGCCAGCGTGTGCAGCTTCTCGGTGATCTCGTGCCGGCCGGTCCGCAGCCTGGCCGCCGCGTCGCTGATGTCCTGATACGTAACGTTGACGTCACCCATGGCGCCAACGTACCCGGGGACGCGGCGGAACCCGGGCGGTGCGCCCGCCGCCCCGGCCGGGGCGAACGCCCGGTTGACGCCGGCTGAGGCCCGGGGCCGGTCCCGGGCCGGTCCGGGAGAGGCCTGGACCAGGGCGCGATCAGGCCGGCGGCAGCAGCTCGACACGGGCCGACGGGGGCATGCCGACCCGGCGGCCGAACTCGGCGATCCCGGTGAGCTGCTCCGGGCCGAGCGAGAAGTCCAGGGTGGTGAAGTAGCGGCGCAGCAGGTCCTGGTCGAAGGACTCCCAGCGGGCCGCCTGCTCGGCGACCTTCTCGACCTCTTCGAGGGACAGGTCGCGGGAGGCGAGGAAGGCCCGGTGCACCTCGTGGACCGCCTCGGGGTGGGCGGCGAGGTAGTCGCGCCGGGCGGCCCAGACGGCGAAGACGAAGGGCAGCCCGGTCCAGTCCTTCCACATCTGGCCGAGGTCGTGGACCTCCAGGCCGAGCCGGGGGGCGTCGTGCAGGGAGGCGCGCAGGGCCGCGTCGCCGATCAGCACGGCGGCCTGGGCCTCCTGCATCATCAGCGCGAGGTCGGGCGGGCAGCGGTAGTAGTCGGGGTGGACGCCGTACTGCTCGGTGAGCAGCAGCTCGGCGAGCCGGACCGAGGTACGGCTGGTGGAGCCGAGGGCCACCCGCTCGCCGTCGAGCTGCTCAAGGGGGAGCTGGCTGACGATCACGCAGGACATGACGGGGCCGTCGCAGCCGACCGCGATGTCCGGCAGGGCGATGAGCTGGTCGGCGTGGTTCAGGTACTCCATGAGGGTGACCGGGCCGATGTCCAGGGATCCCTCGATGAGCTGGGCGCTCAGCTTCTCCGGCGTGTCCTTGCTCAGCTCCAGGTCGAGCAGGGCACCGGTTCTGGCGAGGCCCCAGTAGAGGGGGACGCAGTTCAGGAACTGGATGTGGCCCACCCGGGGACGGACCGCTCCCGGGGTGGCGGCGTTGTCGCCGCTGCCACCGCTGCCACCGCTGCCACCGTTCCCGCCCTTGCCGTGGATCTCACGGTTCGCACGGTTATCCCGGTTATCCCTGTTGCCACCGTTTCCATCGGCGCGCGCAGATGTGTCCATATGCCGGACGCTACTCCTGGGGCCGGTCCGAACCGCGCCGGGGTGCTCGGCGGATCCCGCTCGCGGCCACGACCCGCCGAAGAGGGATCTTGTTGCCCTTCCGCGCGCCAGACCCCACATGCTAGGCTCGTTCGCAAGTTGCAGTTTGGTTTCCTTGCAGTACTAAAGCCTGCGGAGCATGTAACCCGCAGGCTTTTGTAATTTTCAGACTTCGCAGTTGCAGGTTCTGGAGCAGGGCAACCCTTTGGGCCCAAGGAGGGCTTTATGGCTACCGGAACCGTGAAGTGGTTCAACGCTGAAAAGGGCTTCGGCTTCATCGCCCAGGACGGCGGCGGCCCGGATGTCTTCGTCCACTACTCCGCGATCAACGCCTCCGGCTTCCGCTCCCTCGAGGAGAACCAGCCGGTGACCTTCGACGTCACTCAGGGCCCGAAGGGCCCCCAGGCGGAGAACGTCACCCCGAACTAGTAGCTCTCTAGTCCGGTCACAATCGGCGCGGTCGCGCCCAGAACCTGCAGTATCCAAGGGGCCCCGCACAGTATGCGGGGCCCCTGCCTTGTGCGCGGGGCCGCGCCGGAGGCCCTTGGCGCGAGGCCGTATCCCGGGGCCTTGGCGGCCGATCGTGCCCGAGCCGGCCCGCTCAGCGTTCCCTCGCGTACAGCTCCTCGATCTCCCCGGCGAAGTCCCGCAGCACCGCCGCCCGCCGCAGCTTCATCGACGGGGTGAGGTGACCGCCCGCCTCGGTGAAGTCCACCGGCAGCACCCGGAACCGCCGGATGGACTCGGCCCGCGACACGGTCGAGTTCGCGTCGTCCACCGCCTTCTGGAGCTCGGCGACCAGCTCCGGGTCCCGGACCAGCTCGGCCGGCCGTAGTCCCTCCTTGTGCCGCATCCGCCGCCAGTGGGCGACGCCGTCCGCCTCCAGGGTGAGCAGCGCGGTGACGTAGGCCCGGTTGTCGCCGACCACCATGCACTGGCCGACGAGCGGGTGGGCCCGCAGCCGGTCCTCCAGCGGGGCCGGGGCCACATTTTTGCCGCCCGCTGTGATGATGATCTCTTTCTTACGACCGGTGATGGTCAGATAACCGTCCGCGTCCAGCTCCCCGATGTCCCCGGTGGCGAACCACTCCCCGGCGTCCCGCACCGTCCGGGCCGGCTCCTCCCCCCAGTACCCGGCGAAGACCTGCCCGCCGCGCAGCAGCACCTCGCCGTCCGGGGCGATCCGTACCGCGGTCCCGGGCAGCGGCCAGCCGACCGTGCCGAGCCGGGGGCGCAGCGGCGGGGTGACGGTGGCCGCGGCCGTGGTCTCGGTGAGCCCGTAGCCCTCGAAGACCAGCACGCCGGCGCCCGCGTAGAAGGCGGCGAGGCGGCGGCCCAGCGGGGAGCCGCCGCAGAGCGCGTACCGGACGCTGCCGCCGAGGGCGGCGCGGATCCGCCGGTAGACCAGCGGGTCGTAGAGGGCGCGCGCGAGCCGCAGGCCGAGGCCGGGCCCGGGTCCCGCGCCGACCTGGCGGGCCACCATCGCCTCGCCGTACCGCTCGGCGATCCGCGCCGCCCGGTCGAAGGAGGCGGCCCGGCCGAGCTTCTCCGCGGTGGCCCGGGCGGTGTTGTAGACCTTCTCCAGCACATAGGGGATGGCCAGCAGAAAGGTCGGCCGGAAGCCGGCCAGATCGGCGAGCAGCTCCTCGGTGGCGATGCTGGGGGCATGCCCGAGCCGTACCCGCGCCCGCAGACAGCCGACCGCGACCATCCGGCCGAAGACATGGGACATCGGCAGGAAGAGCAGCGTCGAGGCGGGTTCGGTGCTGACCGTCTTGAAGAGCGGGTGCAGCAGCTCGCTCGCGTTGTCGACCTCGGCGAAGAAGTTGCCGTGGGTGAGGACGCAGCCCTTGGGGCGGCCGGTGGTGCCCGAGGTGTAGATCAGGGTGGCGACGGATCCGGGGGTGAGACCCTGCCGGCGGCCGGTGACCTGCTCGTCCGGGACGGCCCGGCCCTCGGCGACCAGGTGGCCGACGGCGTCGGCGTCGAGCTGCCAGAGCCGCCGCAGCGCGGGCAGCTCGGCGCGCCGGCCGCTGATCAGCCGGGTCTGCTCGACGTTCTCCACCACGCAGCCGGCCGCCCCGGAGTCGGCGAGGATCCAGGCGGCCTGGGAGGCGGCGGAGGTCGGATAGATCGGTACGGTGATCAGCCCGGCGGCCCAGCCGGCGAAGTCGAGCAGCGTCCAGGCGTAACTGGTCCTGGCCATGACGGCGAGCCGGTCGCCGGGGGCGAGACCGGCCGCGATCAGACCCTTGGCGACCGCGGTGACCTCCTCTGCGAAGGTGGCGGCGGTCACCGCTTGCCACCGGCCCTGCTCGTCCTTGCGGCTGAGCACGGTCTCGCCGGGCGCCTCAGCCGCGTTGGTGTAGGGGATGTCGGCGAGGCTGCCCCGCTCCGGGGGCGGCACCAGGGGCGGTACGGCCGCCTGCACGGTGCGGGCGCCCTCGCGGAGGGTCTCGGGTACACCACCGGGTGGGGTGGGTGCGGCCTTGGGCGCGGTGGCAGTCCGGCCGCCGGGGGACGGCGGCTTCTGACGTACGGTCATGGCGGCTCCGTTACGGGTGCGGGTGGTCGGCTCTCCGGTGGTGGGGGTGGGCGCAGGGCGGGGGCGGCGCCGGAAGCGGGGGCGCAGGGGTTCGGTGGGCCCGGTGGGCCCAGTGGGGCTCAGTACCTTTCGAGGACGGCCGTCACGCCCTGGCCGCCCGCCGCGCAGATGGAGATCAGGCCGCGGCCCGGCACGGCCCGCTCGGCCAGCAGATGGGCGAGGGTCGCGACGATCCGGGCGCCGGTCGCGGCGAAGGGGTGGCCGGTGGCGAGCGAGGATCCCGCGGTGTTGAGCCGGGCCCGGTCGACGGCGCCGAGCGGGGCGGCCAGGCCGAGGCGGCGGGCGCAGTAGTCCTTGTCCTCCCAGGCGGCGAGGGTGGCCAGCACCTGTGAGGCGAAGGCCTCGTGGATCTCGTAGAGGTCGAAGTCGGCCAGGGTCAGCCCGGCGCGGGCCAGCATCCGGGGTACGGCGTAGGCGGGCGCCATCAGCAGTCCGTCGGCGCGGGGTCCGTCGGAGACGTAGTCGACGGCGGCGGTCTCGTACGCGGTGAGGAACGCCAGCGGGATCAGGCCGTGCGCGGCGGCCCACTCCTCGCTCGCCAGCAGGACGACGGCGGCGCCGTCGGTGAGCGGGGTGGAGTTGCCCGCGGTCATGGTGCCGCCCGGGCCGCCGTAGACGGGCCCCAGGCGGGCCAGCTTCGCCACCGAGGTGTCGGGCCGCAGGTTCTGGTCACGGTGCAGGCCGCGGTACGGGGTGACCAGGTGCTCGAAGAAGCCGCGGTCGTAGGCGGCGGCGAGGCGCTGGTGGCTCGCGGCGGCCAACTCGTCCTGCGCCTGCCGGGTGACGCCCCATTGGCGGGCGGTGAGCGCCGCGTGCTCGCCCATGGAAAGGCCGGTGCGCGGCTCGGCGTTGCGCGGGATGTCCGGTACGAGGTGGCGCGGGCGCACCCCGGCGAGCGCCCGGACCCGCGCGGCGGGCGTCCTGGCGCGGCGGGCGGCGAGCAGGGTCCGCCGCAGCTCGTCGTTGAGGGCGAGGGGCGCGTCGCTGGTGGTGTCGGTGCCGCCCGCGACACCGGAGTCGATCACGCCGAGCGCGATTTTGGCGGCGACCGCGAAGACCGCCTGCAAGCCGGTCGCGCAGGCCTGTTGGAGGTCGTAGGCGGGCGTCATCGGATCGAGGGCCGAGCCGAGGACGGTCTCCCGCGCCAGGTTGAAGTCGCGGCTGTGCTTGAGCACCGCGCCGGCCACGAACTCCCCTACCGGCTGCCCGCCGAGGCCGACCCGTTCGACGAGGCCGTCCAGCGCGGCGGTGAGCATCTCCTGGTTGGACGCGGTGGCGTACGTCCGGTCGGAGCGGGCGAACGGGATCCGGTTCCCGGCCACGATGGCGACGCGGCGGACGGTTTGCATGGCGGTTCCCTCCGGGGGGTCGACAGGGGGCCTGCGGGGGCCGTGGGGGTCCGTGGGGTTGGCCGGGGCGGACGGGGACAGTAGCCTTACCGGCGGTAAACTTACTCCAGAGTAAGGAGAAGGCCAATGGCCGATCGCTACCTTCGGCTGGCCGGTACGGCACCGGGCCGCTTCCTCACCCGGCGGGTCGGGCTGCCGCAGCCGGCGGCGCTGATGCGGTGGACCGCGGAACGGCCGTCGCTCGACGGGGCGGTGGTACGGGTGGTGGCGGGCGAGGTGGTGGCCGAGCGGGTGGGGCCGGCGGAGCCGGTCGACCCGCCGGTCGAGCCGTACGCGGCGGTGGTGCTGGACGCCACCGGGATCGCGGAGGTGGGCGGGCTGCGGGCGGTGCGTACGTCGCTGGGGCCGCTGGTGCGGGGGCTGGCGCGCTGCGGGCGGGTGGTGGTGCTCGGGGCGGGGGCCGGTGGTGGGGCCGAGGCGGGCGCCGGGCCGGGCGGCCGGGACGCGGCCGGGGCGGGCGCCGGGGACGTCGAACAGGCCGCCGTGCAGGAGGCGTTGGCGGGTTTCGTCCGTTCGCTGGGCAAGGAGATCGGCGGCGGCAGGACCGTACAACTGGTGCGGGTGGCGCCGGGGGCGGCGCTGGACTCCACGCTGGACTTTCTGCTGTCGCCCAAGTCGGCGTATGTGTCCGGGCAGGTCATCGAGGTGGGTCCGGCGCTTCGGCAGCCGGAGGTATCCGGCCGGCGGCGTACCGCGCTGGTGACCGGCGCCGCGCGCGGCATCGGCGAGTCGGTGGCCGCCACGCTCGCTCGCGAGGGGGCGCATGTGGCCTGCCTCGACGTACCGGGGTCGGGTGACGCGCTCACCGCGGTCGCCGCCCGGCTCGACGGGACCGCGCTGCCGCTGGACATCACCGCGAGCGACGCGGGCGAGCGGATCGCCGCGGCCCTCGACCGGCTCGGCGGCGGCCTCGACGTCCTGGTGCACAACGCCGGTATCACCCGCGACCGCAGATTCACCCATATGGACGAGGACCGTTGGGACGCGGTGCTCGACGTCAACCTCGGCAGTGTGCTGCGCACCACGGGGTATCTGCTCAAGGCCGGTGTGCTCAACGACCACGGCCGGATCGTCGCCACCGCGTCCATCGCCGGCATCGCCGGCAACGCCGGGCAGACCAACTACGCCGCCTCCAAGGCCGGGATCATCGGCTTCGTCCGTTCCCTGGCGGCGGATCCGGCGCTGCGGGAGCGCGGGGTGACCGTCAACGCGGTCGCGCCCGGCTTCATCGAGACGGAGATGACGGCGGCGGTGCCGTTCCTCATCCGCGAGGCGGGCCGCCGGCTCAACTCCCTCGGCCAGGGCGGCCGGCCGGTCGACGTCGCCGAGACGGTGGCCTGGCTGGCGGCGACCGGATCGGGCGGGGTCAACGGCCAGGTGGTCCGGGTCTGCGGGCAGTCGCTGTTGGGGGCGTGATGGGACTTTCCCCTTCTTTTCCCGTGCCCACCGCCCTCGTCCTGGCCCGGGGCGCCCTCACCGGCCTGGCCAAACGGCCCGCCGGCTACCGGGACCCGCTGCCGGAGCTGCGGCTGTCCCGTCCCGGGGTACGGATCGACCCGGCGCGGGTGGCGGCGTACGCGGAGCTGTGCGGGTTTTCTTTGGGCGGGGGTGGGCGTGGGGGTGCGCTGCCGCTGACCTATCCGCACGTCCTGGGCTTTCCGCTGGCCGTACGGATCATGGCGGCGAGGGCGTTTCCGCTCCCGCTGGCGGGCCTGATCCACACCGGCCTCACCATCACCGCGCACCATGCGCTACGGATCACCGACCGGCCCGAACTCACCGTTTTCGCCGCGGACTTGCGGCCTCACCGACGCGGTACGCAGGTGACGCTGGTGACCCGGGCGGAGTTGGGCGGCGAGGTGGTGTGGGAGGACCACAGCACATATCTGGCCCGCCACGACCAAACACCGAACGAGCCGCCGGGAGTGCCAGCGGTGGAGACGGGACCTTCGGACCCGGCACCCGAACTCCGCCCGACTCCGTCCGGGGCGGACCCCTCAGCCGAGGGTGTGACGGGGTTGAGTGGGGGCGGGGTGGCGGTTGAGCAGGTCTGGCGGCTGCCGGCCGACCTCGGGCGGCGCCATGCCCGGGTCTCCGGCGACTACAACCCGATCCACCTCCACCCCTGGACCGCCCGCCCCTTCGGCTTCCCCCACCCCATCGCCCACGGCATGTGGACCGCGGCCCGCTGCGCCGCCACGGACCTGACGGCCACCACCCTCACCGCCCGCTTCCACCACCCCATCCCCTTGCCCTCCACCGTCCACTTCACCTCAACAACCCCCCACTTCGAGGTCCGGTCCCCCTCCGGCCACCTCCACGCCAGCGGTGAGCTGAGATAAACGCTGACCGGAAGGTCGCCCTCCACCCGCAAGGGCGCCGACAGGCGCGGATGTTGACCGGAGCGGGGCGCCGTCGACGGTGTGGGCGCCCACGGGGGCCGGGTCGGAGGCGAGGTCACCCAAAAGTGAGGGCCGTTCGCCCGAAAAGGCACCCAAACGTGGGCGCCGTCAAGAGCGTTGGTGCCGCCCTGGCCCCTTATTGCCGCACCCTCGCCTCCGGCCGCTCAGACCCGGTGTCGACGGTCATTGGTGCTCAACCCCTCTCCCCCTACCTTCGGCGGGGGGACCCCCACTCAGGACCTCCGCGCGTTCTCTCCCCAGACTCCGTCCGGGGGGACCCCCACTTCTCCACCAGCGCGGCCTTCGGCTCGGTCGCTATCGGCGAACCGCCGGACAGAAAAGCCGCTCAAGGGGGGGTTGGCGTTCGCCGGTAAGGGTGCCTAACGGGGTGCGGGTTGGTGGAAAGGGTGGCCGAAAGGGCGGGGGTTTGCCCGGAAGGTCGTTGGGGGGTGGGGGTTGGGCGGGGTGGGTAATGCGTATGTATAGGGTGAAGGTATGACACAGCCGATAGATTCCGCTGCCACCGACGCCGCGGTGAACGCGCTCTTTGCGACGATATCCCGACTCGTGGAACTCTCGGACGGAATGCGCCTGCGGCAAGGGGCCGCCGGCACACGACTGGTGTTCACCGGGCTGCCGACGGCGAGTCTCAACATCGTGTCCGTCGGGCCGGACGCGGATCTGGGCGAGGTGGATGCGTTCGCCAAGGAAATGTCCGCGATGGGGGCGCCGTGGAGCATTCAGTCGCGGGGAGAGGTCGATTCCGCGCTGCTCGAACTGGCCGCGCGCCACGGCAGGACATCTTCCAGCACGTTGCCGCTGCTGATCTGGGACGCCGAACTGCTGCCCACCGTCCCCGCGTCCGTCCCGGAAGGGACCACCGTGCGGGAGGTTCGGGGGGACGAGGCGGAGGTCTATGCCGCGGCCTTGGCGGCGGGGTTCGGCATGCCGAAAGAGGTGGCGGACCTTTTCTCGCTGCCGGCGCTGCTCGACGCACCCGACATGACCGCGTTCGTGCTGGACCTGAACGGTGCGGCGGTCGCCACCGGCTTCAACATCATCACCGGGGACCAGGTCGGCCTGTACAACGGCTCCGTCCCGCCCCAACACCGCGGCAACGGCTACTACCGCGCTCTGGTCGCCGCCCGGCTGAGGCACGCCGCCGCCTCCGGGGCGCGTTACGCCTTCACCCAGAACACCCCGATGTCCCGCCCCCTCTACGAATCCCTCGGCTTCCAACTCGCCGAAACCTGGACGTACCTCACATCCGCTTCATAAGCCCGCCCCCCACAGCGCGGAAAAGCACGGCGGCACGCCTCACCTACCGAGAAGTACGCTCGGCCCCATGCCCGCCGCCCCTTGCTACGCCTGCCGCCAAGAAGCCGGATTCGACTCCCTCCCGCCGCGCGAACGCATCGCCTCCGACGAGCACTGGCGGGTCGTGCACGACTTCAACACCGCGCTGCCCGGCTGGCTCGTCCTCCTCCCCCGCCGTCATGTGACCGCCATCCACGACCTGACCGACGCGGAGGCCGCCGCCCTGGGCAGTTGGCAGGTCCGGCTGTCCCGGGCGCTGCGCGAGGTCACCGGGTGCGTCAAGACGTACGTCGTGCAGTTCGCGGAGAAGGAGGGCTTCGCGCACACGCACTTCCACGTGATCCCCCGGATGCCCGACCTCCCGCCGGAACTCCGTGGCCCCGCCGTCTTCGACTTCCTCAGCCGCCCCGAGCCGGACCGGGTCTCCCCCGCCGACGCCGACACCCTCGCCCTGACCCTCCGCCCCTACCTCGCCCCCACACCCCAGCCGTGATTCCCGCCTCGCCAAGCCGCCGACCATGCCCCCGACGGTCCGCCAGTAGCCAGCGAGCCATAGGCCGCGCCGGTGTCGAAATGGGGGTCCCCCGGACGGAGTCTGGGGGGACAGAACGCGCGGAGGTCCTAGCCGGCACCCACCACCGGGCACCCTCGCTGCGGGCGTCAGCCCGAATGGGGCACCCGCACCGCCGCCTCACGGCCTAGCGGCCCGCCTCGCTCCGCCCTCCGCCTTCCAGCAGGCTCGACAGGCCCGACCAGGCGAAATTCATCAGGGTCGCCGCGTTGTCACGGGGGGTGCGGGCCGAGGGAGGAGAAGAGGTGATGGACCAGCCGGCCAGGGATTCCGCCGCGCCGACCAATGCCACGGCCAGGGCGGGGACTTCGCGGGCGGCGAGGGTTGTGTCGACGTGCTCGGCGGCGCGGGCCGCCGCGGCGATCAGGGTGGTGACGAAGGCGACGATCTCCGCGCGCATCGCGGCGACCTCGGTGGCGAAGGGCTCGCCGACGCTGCGGGCCTGGGTGTGAAGGAGGGTCCAGCCGTCGGGGTGGCCCGCGGTGTGCTCGAAGAAGCCGAGCAGGCCGTGCCAGAGCTGTCGGTCGGCGGGAGCGCGGGGCTCGACGGCGGCGCGGATCGCCGCGGTGAGGGCGCCGGCCTCCCGGCGGATGCAGGCGGTGAGCAGGTCTTCCTTGGAGTTGAGGTAGAGGTAGACCAGGGGTTTGCTGACCCCGGCCGCTTCCGCTATCTCGTCCATGGACGCGGCACGGTATCCGCGCCGGGCGAACGCCGTGACCGCCGCGTCCAGCATCTGCTGTTCGCGGATCGCCCGCGGCACCCTCTTGGTCCGCGTGCTCTCCGGCCCGGCCCCACGCTCCACGAGATGTCGCTCAGGCGGTGTGCGGCTCACCATCACGGGCGGCCGGCGCGGTGGGCGCGGCCGGCGCTGGGGTGGGCACAGGCTCAGCGGTCGCGGCGGGCGGGCCTGCCGTCACCGCCGCGGCGCGAGCCGCGTCGTCCGCCTCGTCCTCCTGCTGGATGCTGGCCGCCAGGTTCAGCCGGGTGCGCTCGACCCGGGCGGACACCTTGCGGGCGGCCTCCTCGCGGGCCCCCCGCAGCAGCACGAAGCTCAGCGGCGCGGAGACCACCAGCGCGAGCAGCGCGACCCAGAGGTAGTTGGAGTCACCGAGTCCGGCCGGCAGCAGGCGTACCCGGACCAGCGCCCAGATGACACCGAAGCAGCCGACGATGAGGCCGAAGCGCAGTGCGGTGTAACGGAACATGCTCCCAGTGAAGCACGCACCGTACCCGATCAACCGGCCGCCCCCGTGAACCCGCCCCGAACCCACCGCGAACCGTACGAACGGGACCGGCCGCCCCGGGCGGTCGACCCGGCGAACCGCGGACAGCCGCCACCGGCCCCCGCACCCCCCGCGGCTACCCCACAAGCCCCACAGACCTCACGGACCCCAAAAACTCCACAGACCTCAAAACTTCAGCAGCATATAGATGTCGTCCCGGTCGTCCCCCGGCGACACCCGTATCGCCCCCGGCACCCGCCCGACCTCCTTGTAGCCGCAACCCGCGTAGAAGGCGTCCACCCCCGTACCGCCCCGGCAGGTCAGCCGGATCGCCTCGATGCCGTGGAAAGTGCGGGCCGCCCGCTCGACGGCGGCCATCAGGGTCCGGCCGCATCCCTTGCCCTGCCGGCCGGGGTGGACCATGACGGTGTGGAGCCAGAGCCAGTGCCCCATCAGCCGGTGGGTGTTGTACGCGAGGAACGCGCTCGCGGTGATCCGGCCGTCCTCGTCGCGGCCGACGACCAGCCGCCGCCCGCCGGCCGCGACGGCGGCGAGCGCGCCATCGAGGTCGGGGCGGACGTCCGCGGCGGTGACCGGTGGGACGAAGCCGACGGCGCCCCCCGCGTTGGACACGTCGGTCCACAGCGCGAGGAGGCCGTCCCGCAGCTCGTCGTCGATCACCGGGTCCAACTGGCAGGTAAGACTCATAGCAGCATGCTAGCTATTACCGTGCCACCCGTCACCGCCGCTCGGCGCCCTCCCGGTGTCGCTCTCCTCACACCCGGCCCACCCGGCACAGGCCCACACCCGGAACACCCCGCACCCACTCACACCCGCATCGGCTGCGGCGCCTCCCGCCGCTCCCCGTCCGGGCCCGGGTACTCGCGGATGATCTCGTACCGCGTGTTCCGCTCGACCGGCCGGAAGCCCGCGTCGCGGATCAGGTCCAGGATGTCGTCCCGGGTGAGCTTGTTGGGCGTGCCGTACGAGTCCGCGTCGTGGGTGATCTTGTACTCGACCACCGAGCCGTCCATGTCGTCCGCCCCGTGGTTGAGGGCGAGCTGCGCGGTGGACAGGCCGTGCATGACCCAGAAGACCTTCACATGCGGCACGTTGTCGAAGAGCAGCCGGGAGACCGCGAAGGTCTTCAGCGCCTCCGCGCCGGTCGCCATGGTGGTGCGCGCCTGGAGGGTGTTGCGGATCTTGCCGTCCTTCATGTCCACGAAGTCGTGCTGGTAGCGCAGCGGGATGAAGACCTGGAAACCGCCGGTCTCGTCCTGGAGTTCGCGCAGCCGCAGGACGTGGTCCACCCGGTGCCTGGGCTCCTCGATGTGCCCGTACAGCATGGTGCAGGGCGTCTTGAGGCCCTTCTCGTGCGCCAGCCGGTGGATCCGGGACCAGTCCTCCCAGTGGGTGCGGTGGTCCACGATGTGCTGCCGGACCTCCCAGTCGAAGATCTCGGCGCCGCCGCCGGTGAGGGATTCGAGGCCGGCCTCGATCAGCTCGTCCAGGATGTCGGAGGCCGACATGCCGGAGATGGTCTCGAAGTGGTGAATCTCGGTGGCGGTGAACGCCTTCAGCGAGACCTGCGGCAGCGCTTCCTTGAGCGCCTTCAGGGAGCGCGGGTAGTAGCGCCAGGGCAGCGACGGGTGCAGACCGTTGACGATGTGCAGCTCGGTGAGGCTGTCGGCCTCCATCTCCTGGGCGAGCTTGACGGCCTCCTCGATGCGCATGGTGTACGCGTCCTTCTCGCCCGGCTTGCGCTGGAAGGAGCAGTACGCGCACGACGCGGTGCACACGTTGGTCATGTTCAGGTGCCGGTTGACGTTGAAGTGGACGACGTCACCGTTCTTCCGGGTGCGCACCTCGTGCGCCAGACCGCCCAGCCACGCCAGGTCGTCGGACTCGTAGAGGGCGATGCCGTCCTCCCGGGTCAGCCGCTCGCCCGCGTGGACCTTCTCCTCCAGCTCGCGCTTGAGTCCAGCGTCCATGTCTCTCCCTCTCCACGGTCCGGCCCACAAGGGTCCGTTCGACCTTACGCGCACGCCGTTCGCGGTGTGCGCTCAGACCTCTTCCGGCAGCTCGCCGACCCGGTTCTCCCACTTGGTGGACAGCACGATGGTGGTACGGGTCCTGGCGACGCCCTTGGTGCCGGACAGCCGGCGGATGGTGCGTTCCAGGCCGTCCACATCGCCGACCCGGACCTTGAGCATGTACGAGTCGTCGCCCGCGATGAACCAGCAGTCCTCGATCTCGTCCAGGTCGCGCAGCCGGTGGGCCACTTCCTCGTGGTCGGCGGCGTCGGAGAGCTGGAGGCCGACCAGGGCGGTGACGCCGAGGCCGAGGGTGGCGGGCGCGACGGTGGCCCGGTAGCCGGTGATCACCCCGGCCTGCTCCAGACGGTTGATACGGTCGGTGACGCTCGGGCCCGACAGGCCGACGAGCCGGCCCAGCTCCGCGTACGAGGCGCGGCCGTTCTCCCGCAAGGCCTGGATGAGCTGTCTGTCCACCGCGTCCATCAGAATGGACCCTCCCGTTCGTGCCGCGACTGCGCTGTCCGAACAAGAATCTAAGGCATAAACGGGGTTACGCCCTGCGCATCTGCCCGCCCACTACTCTTCCGGCTCTGGCATCGCTGGCTCGGCCGGGCTGAAGCCGCCGCCTAGTTCCCCCCGCCAGCGGCGGTAGAGGGTATGCGGGACCCCGGCCGCGTCCAGCGCCCGGCCGGCCACGAAGTCCACCAGATCCTGGATATGGGCGGCGCCGGCGTAGAAGGCGGGTGAGGCCGGCAGGACGACCGCGCCGGCGTCGT
Organism: Streptomyces sp. NBC_01190; assembly: GCF_045039895.1. Classification (NCBI taxonomy): domain Bacteria; kingdom Bacillati; phylum Actinomycetota; class Actinomycetes; order Kitasatosporales; family Streptomycetaceae; genus Streptomyces; species Streptomyces sp. NBC_01190. Next base: position 4,923,536 of record NZ_CP108580.1, on the reverse strand, counting down.
CCAGGGCGACGAGGTGGCGCAGCGTCTGGCCGCCGAGCGGGGTCTCACGCACCGCGACCACCAGCGGTCTGCGCTCCTTGAGGGTGACCGAGGCGGCCCGTTGCAGCAGGTCCTTGGACAGGCCGAGGGCCACCCCCGCCACACAGGCGGTGCTGGCCGGCACGATGAGCATGCCCTTGGCCGGATAGGAGCCGGAGGACGGTCCCGCGGCCAGGTCGCCGGCCGGCCAGAAGCGTACGGCGGCCAGATCCGGCGGGTCCGAGGCGAAGGCGTCGGCGCTGCCGTCGGCGCCCCGGGCGAGCCAGCGGGCCAGGTCCTCCCGCCAGTGCGCGTCACGGAAGGCGGCGCCGGTCTCGTCCAGCAGGGTGAGCCGCGCGGCCCGGCTGATCACCAGGTCCACCTGCTCACCGGCGTGCAGCAGAGCGCGCAGCACCGAGGCGGCGTACGGGGTGCCCGAGGCGCCGGAGACGCCGACGATCCACGGGGCGCGGCTGGTCTGTTCCACGCCGTCGAGCGTATCCGCCGCGCCGCTGGGTAGCGTGACCAGGCCGGTGGGGCGGCGGCCTGGCGGGAACCTCCACCGGTCTGCGGGACGTTGTGAACCATGGAGTGAGCCATGGACCGAGGGACCGCTGGGGGGCTTCGATGACGTACGGACAGGCCGAGCGACGGGCCGCGCGGCCCAGGACGGGTCTGGTGGACAGCGCGCTGAAGCCGCTGCGCGCCGGCGGCCGGGTGACCGCGGCGGCCGTCCTGATGGTGTCGTGGGTGGCGCTGCTGTGGGTGCTCGAGGCGATCGACGTCATCGCCGGGCACCGGCTGGACACCCTCGGCATCGTGCCGCGCAAGAGCGGCGAGCTGCTGGACATCGTGCCGTCGGCGTTCACCCACTTCGGGTTCGAGCATGTCGCCTCCAACAGCCTGCCGCTGCTGGTCCTCGGGTTCATCGCGGCGCTGCGCGGCATAGGCCGCTTCCTCGCGGTGGCGTTCAGCATCATCGTCATCGGCGGCCTCGGGGTGTGGCTGGTCGCGCCGGCGCACACCAACACCGCGGGTGCCTCCGGGCTGATCTTCGGCCTCTTCAGCTATCTGCTGGTCCGCGGTTTCGTCGACCGGCGGGCGCTGGACGTCGTGGTGGGCCTGATCGTGGGCGTGCTCTACGGCTCGATCCTGTGGGGCGTGCTGCCGACCGCGACCGGCGTCTCCTGGCAGGGTCATCTCTTCGGACTCATCGGCGGTGTGGCGGCGGCGTTCCTCTTCCGCGAGCGGGACCGCCCGGCGGCGGTCACCGGCCCCTGACCGCGCCTGTTCGTCCGCGGGCCCCGGTGACGGCCCCGTCGGTAATAGGGCCGCCGAGGCCGCCGACGCATCCGCCGCCGCAAAGGTTGCTTCCGGGTCCCGGCAGTCAAGAGCGCGCCAACTGACCGGAAATCCCCAAGAAATTCGGCAACCCTTCTGACTAGTCTCGTGTCGTAGCTCATAGCATTGTGTTTTTTGCCGCGACTGAGGAGCCGTCATCATCACCAAGCGCAAGGGCCTCGCCGCCGCCGGAGTTGTGGCCCTGATCGCCACCGGCGCTGCGGCCTGCGGGACCGCCCAGGCCACACCCCAGGGCAAGGTCCAGAACGCCTTCACCAAGCTCGGCGACCAGAAGTCCCTCACCGTCGGCCTGTCCTTCGACGCCTCCGCCGATCAGATCTACGCGGCGCTGAAGGACGAGGAAGACTTCACCAAGGGCGACGCGGCGATGCTGGCCGCCCTGCACGCCGGTTACGAGGTGAGCTCGGACAAGCCGCTCAGCCAGCTCAAGTCCGACGACAAGAGCACCTCGTTCGGCTTCCAGTTCGCCACCGACCCCGCCGCCAAGAAGAACCTGGTCGAGGTCCGCGACGTGGCCGGCAAGCTGTATCTGCGAGCGGACATCAAGGGCATCGAGAAGCTCAGCGAGACCGTGTCAGACAAGGGTGCCGCCGGCTCCGACGACTCGGACCTGAAGGACCTCGACGCCTTCCTCGGCAGCGCGGACAAACTGCCCGCCTCCCTGGGCGCCATCAAGGCGGCCCTGAACGGCGAGTGGATCAGCGTCGACCCGGCCACCTTCGAGGGCCTCGCCAAGACCCTCGGCGGAAGCTCGGCCACCCCCAGCGCCGTCCCGAGTTTCGACGCCGCCTCCCAGGCGAAGCTGGTGGCCGCGCTGAAGAACGCGCTCGCCCGCGACGCCACCTTCAAGGACCTCGGCAACCACGGCGGCGCCGACCACGTACAGGTGACCGTGCCGGCCCGGCAGTTCGCCAAGGACCTGAAGACCGGGCTGGTGCCCGCCCTCGCGAAGATCCCCGGCTTCAAGGCGTCGGACCTCGACGACCTGGACAAGGTGCCGAACAAGAAGGTCGCCGTCGACCTGGCCATCAAGGACGGCGCGCTCTCCGCGATCACCGTCGACCTGGCCCAGTTCGACGACCAGGCACACGCGGGCAAGCTGCCGCTGGTGGTCACCCTGGACGGGAAGGCCGCCACGGTGTCCGCGCCCGCCGGGGCCAAGGAGCTCAAGCCGCAGGACCTGATCGGCTTCTTCATGTCGAGCATGATGCCCGGCACCGACGACACCGCGACCGGTTCCGGCACCGCGGACCCGGGTTCGCTCGACGACCTGGTCAAGGGCATGGACCTGACGCAGCTCCCGCAGAGCTGAGCCGCGGCACGGCCCGCACCGGGAAAACGGCATAGCCGCCGCGCGCGGCCCGGGGACTCACCTTCCCGGGCCGCGCGCGCTCACGTGCCCAGGCCGCGCGCGATCAGGTCGCACAGCGCGAAGACGAAGAGCGTGATGCCGATGACGCCGTTCACCGTGAAGAACGCCCGGTTGAGCCGGCTGAGGTCGTGCGGCTTGACGATCGAGTGCTCGTAGAGGAAGGCGCCGGCCACCACCGCGAGGCCGACCCACCAGAAGGCGCCGGCGCGCGTGGCCAGGCCGTACCAGAGCAGCAGCCCGGTGGTCACCGCGTGGCAGACCCGGGAGCCGTAGAGCGAGGCCGGGACGCCGAAGCGGGCCGGTACCGACTTCACTCCGTGCGCCCGGTCGGCGGCCACGTCCTGGCAGGCGAAGATCAGGTCGAAGCCGCCGATCCACACGCCGACCGCCACCCCGAGGATCACCGCGTCCCACGACCAGGAGCCGGTGACCGCGAGCCACGCCCCGATCGGCCCCATCGCCTGGGCGAGGCCGAGAATGGCGTGCGGGAAGTCGGTGAACCGCTTCCCGTACGGATAGACCACCATCGGCACCACCGCGATCGGCGCCAGCGCCAGGCAGAGCGGGTTGAGCAGCGCGGCGGCCCCGAGGAACACCACGACCGCGACCAGCGCGCCGGTCCACGCCGACCGTACCGACAGCGCCCCGGTGACCAGTTCGCGCTTGGCGGTGCGCGGGTTGCGGGCGTCGATCTCCCGGTCGATGATCCGGTTGCAGGCCATCGCGAAGGTGCGCAGGCCCACCATCGCCACGGTGATCAGCAGCAGTTCACCCCAGTGCACCGAGCCGTCGTCCCGGAACATCGCGGTCAGCGCGGCGATGTACGCGAACGGCAGCGCGAACACCGAGTGTTCGATCATCACCAGCCGCAGAAAGGCCCGCAGCCTGCTGTCGTGCCGGGGTCCGGACTCGAAAAGGTCGGGCGTCGTGGCGCTCACAGGCCGTACTCCGTCCACCGCTTGGTCACCAGTTCCGCTGTCTCCGGATCGGAGACCACCATCTCGGGCCAGCCGCCGTCGCGGGTGTACCCCTCGGCGGGCAGCTTACGGGTCGCGTCGATGCCGGCCTTGCCGCCCCAGAACTGCTGGTACGACGCGTGGTCCAGGTGGTCCACCGGGCCTTCGACCATGGTCAGGTCCCGGGCGTAGTCGGTGTTGCCCAGCGCCCGCCAGGCCACCTCGTGCAGGTCGTGGACGTCGCAGTCGGAGTCGACCACCACGATCAGCTTGGTGAGCGACATCATGTGCGCGCCCCAGATCGCGTGCATCGTCTTCTGCGCGTGCTTGGGGTACTTCTTGTCGATCGAGACGATCGCGCAGTTGTGGAAGCCGCCCGACTCCGGCAGGTGGTAGTCCACGATGTCCGGCACGATGATCTTCAGCAGCGGCAGGAAGAACCGCTCGGTGGCCCGGCCGAGCGGACCGTCCTCGGTCGGCGGCCGGCCCACCACGATCGACTGGAAGAGCGGGCGCCTGCGCATCGTCACACAGTCGACGGTGAGCGCGGGGAACGGCTCCTGCGGGGTATAGAAGCCGGTGTGGTCGCCGAACGGCCCCTCCGGCAGCATCCGTCCCGGCTCGAGCCAGCCCTCGATCACCACTTCGGCGTTGGCAGGCACCTGGAGCGGCACCGTGACGCAGTCGACCATCTCCACCCGCTTGCCCTGCACGAAGCCGGCGAAGAGGTACTCGTCGATGTCCCCGGGGAGCGGCGCGGTGGCGGCGTAGGTGACCGCGGGCGGGCAGCCGAAGGCGATCGCGACCGGCAGCCGCTCGCCGCGCCGCTGGGCCACCTGGTAGTGGTTGTGGCTGTCCTTGTGGATCTGCCAGTGCATGCCGACGGTGCGGCGGTCGTGCCGCTGCAAGCGGTACAGGCCCAGGTTGCGGACACCGGACTCGGGGTCCTTGGTGTGGGTCAGACCGAGGTTGAAGAAGGAGCCGCCGTCCTGCGGCCAGGTGAAGAGCGCGGGCAGCCGGTCCAGATCGACCTCGTCTCCCTTGAGCACCACGTCCTGCACCGGCGCGTCCCCCGGCTTCACCTTCTTCGGCGGCACATGCGTCATCCCGGCCAGCTTGCCGAACGCCTCCCGCACCCCGACGAAGCCGTGCGGCAGCTCCGGCCTGAGCAGTCCGGCGATCTTGTCGCCGATGTCGGTGTACGCGGACAGGCCGAGGGACTTGAGCAGCCGCCGGTCGGTGCCGTAGACGTTCATCGCCAGGGGGGCGAGCGAGCCGCGGACGTTCTCGAAGAGCAGCGCGGGCCCGCCGGCCTTGTTGACCCGGTCGGTGATCTCGCCGACCTCAAGGTACGGGTCCACCTCGGCGGTGATCCGCCGCAGGTCGCCGTCCTTCTCCAGGGCCCGCAGGAAGGAGCGGAGATCGTCGTAAGCCATACGCCCAGTCTTCCACCCCGCGCTCCGTGATCCCGCGCGCGGGGCCCGCGCCCGGGGCGCTCTGGTTAACCTGGACCGGGTCAAGGGTCGGTAATCGGGGGGACGTGAGGGTCTGATGGCGCACTATCTGCCGTACTTGCTGCTCATCACGGTGTGGATCTACGCGTTCGTGGACTGTCTCGGCACTCCCAAGCGGCAGGTGCGCGGGCTGCCGAAGGTGGTGTGGCTGCTGATCATCGTCTTCTTCGGCGAGATCCTGGTCGGCCCGCTGGCCTGGCTGCTCGCGGGCAAGCGGCGGATCGCGACGGAGTACCCGCGGTCGGCGTACGGACTCGGCGGGCGCGGTGCGGACGCGGCGGACGAAAGCGGAGCGGCCGGGCTCGGGGAGCGCGCGGAGCCGGCGCCCTGGATAGCCCCCGACGACAACCCGGAGTTCCTGAAGTCGCTGAGCGAGCAGATCAGGCGGAAGCGGGAGGACGGCACCCTGCCGTCCGAGGGCGAGTAGCCGGGGCCGGGACGGGCGACGACCCCGGGGCCTTCGCGGGCCGCGGGGTCGTCGGGTGGTGAATTCCGAGGTCACACCCCGGCGTAGGAGTGCTTGCCGGTGACGAAGATGTTGACGCCGTAGTAGTTGAAGAGGAAGCAGGCGAAGGCGATCAGCGCCAGGTAGGCGGCCTTGCGGCCCTTCCAGCCGGCGGTGGCGCGCGCGTGCAGGTACCCGGCGTAGGCGACCCAGGTGATGAATGACCAGGTCTCCTTCGGGTCCCACTCCCAGTAGTGGCCCCAGGCGGCCTGCGCCCAGATCGCGCCCGCGATGATGGTGAAGGTCCACAGCGGGAAGACCAGCGCGTTCATCCGGTAGGCGAACTTGTCCAGGCTCGCCGCGGCCGGCAGCCGCCGCATGATGTCGCCCCAGCGGTTGTCCTGCGCCCGGCCCGCGGTCAGCGCCATCTCGTAGTGGTCGCGGAAGAGGTACAACAGGGTGCCGACGGCGGCCAGATAGAAGATCGCGCCCGAGATGATCGCGCACGACACGTGGATCCACAGCCAGTACGAGTGCAGCGCCGGTACCAACTGCTCGCTCGACGTGTAGAGCACCGACAGGGCCAGGCCCAGGTCGAGCAGCACCGTGGTGGTGAGGAAGAGGCCGATCCAGCGGACGTCCTTCTTCAGCGCGAGCAGCAGCAGGTACGCGCCGACGGCCACCGCGCCGAAGGTGGTGGAGAACTCGTACATGTTGCCCCAGGGGGCCCGCTGCACCGAGGCGGCGCGGAAGGCGACCCCGCCGACGTGCAGCAGCCAGGCCAGCACGGTGAACGACACCGCGATCCGGCCGTACAGGTCGCCCTTCTCGGTGCCGCCGGCCGCGCCGGGTCCGTCGGCGATGCCCCGGTCGCTGGCCGAGGCCCGGGTGATGACCTTGGGGCGCTCGATGGTGGTGGTGCCGCCACCGCGCTTGGCCACCGTCACGGAGACGGTGGACGGCGCGGCCGCGGCGGCGGCCTCGCCGGCGTCGGTGGCTTCGGTGGTGAGGGCGGCGGACTGTACGGCGACCCTGCTGCGGCCGCCGAAGACCCACTCCGCCAGGTGCGCGAGGAAGGCGAGCGCGTAGACGAACATCGCCGAGCGGATGAGGTAGTTGCTGTAGTTCGCGAAGTTCTCGTTGACCGCGGCCGCGAGGTTGACGTGCATCACGCGCGGGCTCCTTCGTCGTTCGTCTGGGGCGTGGGTGGGGCGGGGTCTGGGGAGTCTTCCGGGCCTTCGGGGCCGGGCGCGGTGTCCGCGGCCGGCGGGTCGTCGGGGCCGCCAGGCTCGGCGGGATCGGCCGGATCGGCGGGGCCGGCCGGGCTGTCCGGTTTCATAGGGGCGGTCGGCAGCAGTTGCAGGCCGATGTCGCCGAGTTCGTCGGCGATCCGCGCGGACTCGCTGCGGCCGAGGCCGCCCAGCTCGACCAGCGTGCCGCCGCCCGCGCCCGGGACCGCCCTGACCCAGATCCGCCGCCGCTGGATGAAGAGCGACCCCATCAGACCGAGGATGGCGCAGAAGCCGCTGACCAGGGCGAGCACATTGCCCGACTGGTGCGAGACGGTGAAGCTGGCCCACGTCTTGACGCCGTCGAAGGTCAGCGAGCCGCCGCCCGGGAGCTGCCAGGTCTGGCCGACCGCCAGCGCCTTGCTCACCGGCTGGCCCTTGGCGTCCTTGAACTGCGTCAGGTGCTGGGTGTCGAGCTGGTAGACGTTCTGCGGGATGCCGGAGGCCATGCCGAGGTCGCCGTGGTAGGCGTTCAGCACCAGCGCCGGGTTGGCCAGCGTCGGGAAGACCGAGTGCGGGCCCTGGACCGAGTCGAGGGCGAAGGACGGGGCGAAAATGCCGGAGAAGCCGAGCTGGTCGGACTTGCCGTTCTTGCCGACCGCGGTCTCCACCTTGATCACGCCGGTGGAGGTCAGATTGGCGTCCTGCGGCAGGAAGGGCACCGCGTCCTGGTAGACCAGGTTGCCCTGGCCGTCCTTGACGGTGACCACGGGTGCGTAGCCGTGGGAGATCAGATAGACCTTCTCGCCGCCGATGTTCAGCGGGTGGTTGACCGAGATGGAGCCCTTGGTCTCCTTGCCGACGGCGCCGGTCCAGTAGTGGATGTTCGCCTGGAACTTCAGCGCGGTGCCCCGCTCGGGGCCCGAGGTCGCGTACTTGTCGTCGAAGCTGTCCAGGTCGAAACCGAACGGCTTGAGGTCGTCCGCGCCGTACCAGGTGCCGGGGCTGAAGTCGTCGTACTGCGTCAGGTTGTTGGTGAAGCCGCCGCCCTCGACGATCAGCTTGCCGCCCTCGGCCTTCTCCAGCGAGGTCAGCGCGAAGCCGATCAGCAGCCCGAAGAGCGCCACATGGAAGAGCAGGTTGCCGGCCTCGCGCAGATAGCCCTTCTCGGCCGCCACCGAGGTGCCGGTGACGCTGGTACGGAACCGGCGTCCGCGCAGCGCCGTACGGGCCGCCTCGGCGACCTGCTCGGGCGAGGCGTCGGTCCGCCAGGTGCTGTACGCGGGCAGCCGGGTCAGATGGCGCGGGGCGGCCGGCGGCCTGGCCCGGAGCTGGCCGACGAACTGCCAGCTGCGCGGCACGATGCAGCCGGCCAGCGAGACGAAGAGCAGGATGTAGATCGCCGAGAACCACGGCGAGCTGTAGACGTGGAAGAGGCCGAGCCGGTCGTAGAGCGGGCTGACGTCGGGGTGCGCCTTGGTGAAGCGGTCCACCTTCAACTGGTCGGAGCGCTGCGGGATCAGCGAGCCCGGGATCGCGGCCAGCGACAGCAGGAAGAGCAGGATCAGCGCGACCCGCATCGAGGTGAGCTGCCGCCACATCCAGCGCAGCCAGCCGAGCACGGTCAGCGAGGGGACCTGCGCGAGGCTGTCCACCGGCTGGGTGCTGAGCTGCGCGCCGGCCGCGCCCAGGCCCTCCTCGGCGGGTTCCTGGCCGGCGGCCCGGTCGGCGGTGGTGCGGGCGTCGCCGTCCGGCTTCTGCGTGATGCTCATGGGTCAGACCCCTGGGGTGAAGCTGCTCGACCAGATCTGCATCTGCTGGGTGATGTGCACCCACACGCCGGTGACCAGCAGCACGCCGACGGCGACGAGCATGCCACCGCCGAGCCGCATCACCCACGCGTAGTGGCGTTTGACCCATGTGAAGGCGCCCAGCGTACGGCGGAAGGCCACCGCCGCCACGATGAAGGGGAGCCCGAGTCCCGCGCAGTAGAAGACCATCAGCAGCGCGCCGCGGCCCGCGCTGGCGTCGGTGATCGCCAGCGACTCCACCGCGCCGAGGGTCGGGCCGACGCACGGCGCCCAGCCGAGGCCGAAGAGCACACCGAGCAGCGGCGCGCCCGCCAGGCCGACGGCCGGCCGGTAGTGGAAGCGGAACTCGCGCTGGGTGATGCCGCCGACCAGGCCCATGAAGGCGAGGCCGAGCACGATGGTGATGGCGCCGAAGATCCGGGTGAGGGTGTCGCGGTGCTCCTGGAGCGTCCAGCCGAAGTTGCCGAACAGGGCGCCGGTGGAGATGAACACGGCGCTGAAGCCGAGGACGAAGAGCGAGGCGCCGACCACCATCCGGCCGCGCTTGGCCTCCGCCAGATCGGTGCCGGTGATCCCGGTCACGTACGACAGATAGCCGGGCACCAGCGGCAGTACGCACGGGGAGAAGAAGGAGATCAGCCCGGCGAACATGGCGACCGGTATGGCCGCCACCAGCGCTCCGGTAAGCACCGTCTGGCTGGCGTCGGCGAGGACGACGGGGCTGGGAACGGCCGCCAGGACGGCCGGCGCGCCGGATGTCACGTCACTTCTCCGCGGCGATCGGGTCGATCAGCTCACGGAGTTCGTCCTCGCTGAGCGCCTTCAGCGCCCGACCCGCCACCCGCCCCTGCCGGTCGATGACCAGGGTCGCGGGCAGGCTCTGCGGGTTGAGGCTGCCCTTGGGGAAGCGCAGGATCTGCTTGCCCGAGGGGTCGAAGAGGCTGGGGTACGGGATGTGGTTGGTCTTCTCGAACCGGGCGGCCCCGACCGTCTGGTCCCGGGTGTTGATACCGAGGAACTCCACGCCCTTGGCCTTGTCCGCGTTGGCCACCACGGCCAGGTTCGGCGCCTCGGCGATGCAGGGGGCGCACCACGAACCCCAGATGTTGATCACTACGACCTTGCCCTTGTACGCCGCCAGGCTGGCCCGGCCGCCGTCGACGGTTTTGCCCGAGATGTCCGGGGCGGCCACGCGGTCGGCGGCCTTCACCGTGGAGATCTGGCCGCTGCCGCCGACGAAGTTGGTGCCGCTGGCCGAGGAACCGGCGGAACCGGATGTGCAGGCCGCGGCGGCCAGCGCCAGCACCACGAATCCGGCGAGCGCCGCGGCACTGCGGAACGGGCGGCGTCGGGGGACGCGCGTAGGACTCATGTGAAAAGTTTCGCATGGGCCTCCGGGCGATCTCTCCCACCCCCCGACAGCGACCCCAAAAGCGGCAATCGCCCCAAGTAAGGACCGGTGAGGCGGAGGCGCGGGGCCCTGCGGGGTGCGGTTGCGGGGCCTGCGGGGGTGCGGCTGCGGAGGCCGCCGGGTGCGGCGGTACGGGCCGGCGGGGTGTGGGTCGGGCCGCGGGTCAGGCGGTGGGGACCGCCGGCTGGGGCGGCGCGGTCATGGTGACCGGCGCCAGGAACTCGCTCCAGCCGCCCGGCGGCTTCTCGCCGACCTCCAGTTGGCGCAGCCGGTCGAGGACCGCCGGGTCCTGGGCGTCCAGCCAGTCGACGAACTGCCGGAAGGAGACCATCCGGACGTCCCGCTCGCCGAGGGCGGCGATCTGCTTGAACGCTTCTTCGACGGCGTCCATGTAGATGCCGCCGTTCCACTGCTCGAAGTGATTGCCGATGTAGAGGGGCGCGCGGTTGGTCTCGTACGCCCGCTGGAAGCCGGCCAGGTAGGAGGCGGTGGCCTGGGCGCGCCAGCCGGGATAGTTGCGCGGGTCGGAGCTGGTGGCGGTCTTCGACTGGTTGGCCAGCATGTTGTAGTCCATCGACAGCACTTCGAAGCTGTGGCCGGGGAAGGGGATGAGCTGGAGCGGCAGGTCCCAGAGGCCGCCGCGCTTGCCGGGCCAGACCTGGTTGCCGCCGGGGGAGCTCGCGTCGTAGCGCCAGCCGAGGGCGGCGGCGGTGGGCAGCAGGTTGTCCTGGCCGAGCAGGCAGGGGGTGCGGCCGCCGACGAGTTCGGCCTCGTAGTCGAAGGGCAGCGGGGGCAGGTCGTCCCAGCCGGTGCTGGTCTTCCAGGAGGTGACGAAACGTTTCGCCTGGTCGATCTCGCTCTGCCAGTCGGCCGGGGTCCAGTTGCCGACGCTGCCGCCGCCGGCGCAGAAGTGGCCGTTGAAGTGGGTGCCGATCTCGTGGCCGTCGAGCCAGGCGCGGCGGATGTTCTCCAGGGTGAGGCGGAGGTGCTCGTCGGTGAGGTAGCCGATCTCGCTGGCGCCGACGGGGTTGTTCGGCGGGGCGTAGGCGAGTTTCTCGGTCTCCGGGAGCAGGTAGATGCCGGAGAGGAAGAAGGTCATCCGGGCGCCGTGGTCGGCGGCGAGCTTGAGGAAGCGGGGGAAGAGGCCGGTACCGACCTCGCCGGCGCCGTCCCAGGAGAAGATCACGAACTGGGGCGGGGTCTGGCCGGGCTCCAGCTTCTCCACGACGGGCTGGTTGGGCTGGGCGCCGGTGCGGGCGGTGGAGCCGTCGCCGATCAGGGAGAGCGGGCGGGCCGGCCGGCGGTTCGCGCTGGCCCCGGATTTCTGGCCCTTGCGGCCGCCCGGTGCCGGTTCCTTCTCGGCGAGTTCGGTGCCGCACCCCACGACCACGCTCGCGGCTGCTCCGGCGGCAGTGGTCAGCAGGGTCCTGCGGCTCAAAGCACTCATGTGCGATCCCCGTCTTTCTGCGTCCCCGGATCTGCCTGCCCCGGGAAGCCGCCTGAGCGAAAATGGGGGCCGACCTCCCGCCCCCTGAGAGTTTCCGCCCACCCCCACCGAATCGTCCCGATCCCCCCAACACCCCCCAAACGGCCCAAAAATATCACCACATCGCCCCCACCCCACCCTGCGGGGCCCACCCAGACCACTGCCGCACGGGGCTCCACCGGAAAGGCCCGCCCCCGCCGCCCGGACCCCCGCAAACCGGCGCAGCCGGAAGCCCCCGGCCCGGGGGGGCCGCACGCCGTCGGCGGAAGCCCGGGCCCGGCGGAGCCGGAAGCTCCCCGCAGGGGCCGGTGGGGGCCGAGGTGGTGGGTCCGGTGCGGCCCTCCGAGGGCTACGCTCCGGCGGACTTGGATGCCCCCGGGACCCGCTTCGCGCCCGCGCGGAGGTGAGGGGGGACCAGATCGAGCGCCGGCTCGGTGTAGGCGACGGAGACGATGCGGTCACCCTCGTAGGTGAAAGAGGTGAGACTCGCCAGGGTGCACTGACGGTTGCGGGGGTCGTGCCACAGCCGCCGATGCTCGGCGGAGCAGCGCATCACCCAGATGGGGAGCTGATGGCTGACGCACACCGCCTCGTGCCCGCGCGCGGCGTCCCGCGCCGCGTCGAGCGCCGCCGTCATCCGCGCCACCTGCTCCACGTACGGCTCGCCCCAGCTCGGCTTGAACGGGTTCACCAGGTATTTCCAGTTGGACGGCTTGCGCAGCGCCCCGTCGCCGACCCCGAACGCCTTGCCCTCGAAGATGTTGGCCGCCTCGATCAGCCGCCCGTCCGTGGCCACCTCCACCTGGTGCGACGCGGCGATCGGCGCCGCCGTCTCCTGCGCCCGCTCCAACGGGGACGCCACCACATGGCGGATGTCCCGCCCGGCCAGATGCTCGGCGACCCGGTCGGCCATCCGCCGGCCCAGCTCGGACAGGTGGTACCCCGGGCTGCGCCCGTAGAGCACACCGCCGGGGTTGTGCACCTCACCGTGCCGCATCAGATGGACGACGGTCAGCTCCGTACCGGCCGAACCGCCGGCCCCCCCGGAACCCCCGGAAGCGCCGGCACCCTCGGCACCCCCGCCACCCTCGGCACCCTGAAAACCCGCCTCACTCATACCTGTGCCTCCGCTGCGGCGCGCGCGGCCGCGGGCAGCGCGGCGGCGATCCGCGCCACGGCCCGCTCGTCGTGCGCGGTGGATACGAACCAGGACTCGAACGCCGACGGCGGCAGATACACACCCCGCGCCAGCATCGCGTGGAAGAAGGCGGTGAAGCGGAACGCCTCCTGCCGCTTGGCGTCCTCGAAGTCCCGCACCTCGTGATCGGTGAAGAAGACCGAGAACATGTTGCCCGCCGTCTGCACCCGGTGGGCCACGCCCTCCTTGGTGAGCGCCTCGGCGACCAGCCCCCTGATCTCCGCCGAGACCGCGTCCACCGTCGCGTACGCCGCCTCGTCCAGCAGCCGGAGCTGCGCCAGCCCGGCCGCCGTGGCGATCGGGTTACCCGACAGCGTGCCCGCCTGGTAGACCGGCCCGGCCGGCGCCAGCAGCGCCATCACATCGCCCCGGCCGCCGAACGCCGCCGCGGGGAAGCCGCCGCCCATCACCTTGCCGAAGGTCATCAGGTCCGGCCGTACGCCGTCGATCCCGTACCACCCGGCGCGGTCGACCCGGAATCCCGTCATCACCTCGTCGGAGACGTAGAGCGCGCCGTTCTCCGTACTGAGCTGTTTCAGCGCCGCGTTGAAGCCGTCACGCGGCGGCACCACACCCATGTTGCCCGGCGACGCCTCGGTGATGACGCAGGCGATCTCACCGGGGTGCGCGGAAAACGCCTGCCGTACGGCCTCGACGTCGTTGTACGGCAGCACGATCGTGTCGCCGGCCTGCGCGCCCGTCACCCCAGGGGTGTCAGGCAACCCGAACGTGGCGACACCGGAACCCGCGGCCACCAGAAGCGCGTCCACATGTCCGTGGTAGCACCCCGCGAACTTGACCACTTTGGCCCGCCCGGTGAAGCCGCGGGCGAGCCGGATCGCCGACATCGTCGCCTCCGTGCCGGACGACACCAGCCGTACCTGGTCGAGGGGTTCGACCCGGGCCACCATCGCCTCGGCCAGCGCCACTTCGCCCTCGCCAGGGGTGCCGAAGGAGGTGCCGCGGTCCACCGCGGACCGCACGGCGGCGAGCACCTCGGGGTGGGCGTGGCCGAGGATCATCGGGCCCCAGGAGCAGACGAGATCGACGTACTCACGCCCGTCCGCGTCGGTGAGGTACGCACCGGTGCCGGACACCATGAATCGGGGCGTACCGCCCACCGCCCGGAACGCCCGGACCGGAGAGTTCACGCCTCCTGGCGTCACGGCCGCCGCACGGTCGAAGAGTTCCTGGGACACTGGTGCTTCGTACGGGTAGTTCTTGGGGCTCACGGGATCGTTCACCTATACATGCTCTCAAACGCCGGGCGTTGCGCCGCAACGTCTCAACCCTGCATCTGAGACGATGATCGGGTTGCATGGTTGGGTCAGCGGATGGTCGGGTAGTGGAAGGCAGCAGCGTGGTGGCGAGCCGGACGAAAGTCCGGACGGCCGCGACCTCGGGCGCACCTGAACGACCGGCGGACGACGCCGCACGCCGCAGGATCCACACACACATGAACACCGCAGCCGAGCACAACGCGATCAAGAACACCACAAGCACCAGGGACCTCGCGCGGAGCGCGAACTCCGCAGACCATGACACCGATCGACCGCAGAGGGCAGGAGCAGGGGTGGCCGAGTGGGGGTGACCTACAAGTACTTCGGCGCGCCCGACGGCGCCACCGCGGCACGCGTCCCGATCTCCATGCGCCCCGAGGAGCTCGGCGGCGACGAACTCGGCCAGGGCATGTACACCAAGGTCAAGCCGGAGACGATGGCCGCCATGGTGCTGACCGGCATCGAAGGCATAGCCCCGTCCAAGGTCCCGCCGCTCGAACTCGTCGTGCTGCACCCGGACTACGCGGTGGTCCGGCTGCCCGCCTCGGTGGTCGAGCCGCTGCGCACCGCCAACGAGGAGTCCCTCGGCGCCGCCGCCTTCATCTGGTCCACCGTCCCTGACCGCCGGGGGCCGCGCGACGCCTTCGTCATCTATCAGATGCTGCACGAGTGGCAGGACTTCGCCCGCCGCTGCGAGGAGTCCGGGCACCAGCTCTACTGTCTGGTGTGGCCGTAAGGCGCCGAGCGGCGGCGGGGGCGAGCCGGTGCGCCCATCACTTCGGCTCCACCGTTTCGCGGTATTCGCCCGCTTTGCCGCTGGCGGATCCCCGCAACGTCGGGGACACGCAGAACCCCCGTCTGACCCGGCCCGACCGGTGGCCGGATCAGGGCCATGTGCTAAACTGAGTGCAGTTGCAGTTTTGGTACCCATGAACTCTGTGTGCGCCTGACGGGATGTGACCCTTCGGGCGCATTTTTGTTTTCCGGCCTCCAGATGGGGTCAATGCAGCGACGCCGGTCCCGTGAAGTGCGGGCTCGGAAACTGCCCCTATCAAGAGGAGTCAGATATGGCAACCGGCACCGTGAAGTGGTTCAACGCCGAAAAGGGTTTCGGCTTCATCGAGCAGGACGGCGGCGGCGCTGACGTCTTCGCCCACTACTCGAACATCGCCACCCAGGGCTACCGCGAGCTCCAGGAAGGCCAGAAGGTCAGCTTCGACGTCACGCAGGGCCAGAAGGGCCCGCAGGCGGAGAACATCGTTCCTGCCTGATCCTGGGCCGGCACCACCAGGGCTGGGTCCCGCACTTTCGGGCGCGGGACCCGGCTTTTCTGCTGTTCCCCATGAATTGGTTTCCCATTCATTCATCTGTTCGGCTCGTTCTGCGAGTCTCCGCCCCACCTGCACGCTGCGGAGTCTTTCCTGGCACGCGCCGCCTTCTAGGAAGACTCCACGCATGAATGGCAAAGGCCGACGCACCTCGACGCGTTATTCCACGAGTTCGCCCCGCCGCTCCGGCCCCTCGCGCGCGGGCGGCGGCCGACCGGTCGCGCCGCAGGGTGAGTTCGCGTTGCCGGTGAGTGTCACCCCGGCGCTGCCGGCCGTCGAGGCCTTCGCCGACCTCGACATGCCCGCGCCGCTGCTCGCCGAGCTGACCCGGCAGGGCGTCACCGTGCCGTTCCCGATCCAGGGCGCCACGCTGCCGAACTCGCTGGCCGGCCGGGACGTGCTGGGCCGCGGCCGTACCGGCTCCGGCAAGACGCTCGCCTTCGGTCTGGCGCTGCTGGCCCGTACCGCCGGACAGCGCGCCGAGCCCCGCCAGCCGCTCGCCCTTGTCCTCGTCCCCACCCGCGAGCTGGCCCAGCAGGTCACCGACGCGCTCACCCCCTACGCCCGCACGCTGCGTCTCCGGCTGACCACCGTCGTCGGCGGGATGTCGATCGGCCGCCAGGCCGGCGCGCTGCGGGAGGGCGTCGAGGTGGTCGTCGCCACGCCGGGACGGCTGAAGGACCTGATCGAGCGCCGGGACTGCCGGCTCGACCGGGTCGCCATCACCGTGCTCGACGAGGCCGACCAGATGGCCGACATGGGCTTCATGCCGCAGGTCACCGCGCTGCTCCAGCAGGTGATGCCGGGCGGTCAGCGGATGCTCTTCTCGGCGACCCTGGACCGGAACGTGGACAAGCTGGTCCGGATGTTCCTCGACGACCCGGTGGTCCACTCGGTCGACCCCTCGGCCGGCGCGGTGACCACCATGGAGCACCACGTGCTCCAGGTCGCCACCGACGACAAGCGCGCCGCCACGCTGCGGATCGCCGCCCGCGAGGGCCGCGTGCTGCTCTTCATGGACAGCAAGCGAGCGGTGGACCGGCTCACCCGCGACCTGCTGGCCGGCGGCGTACGGGCGGGAGCGCTGCACGGCGGCAAGTCGCAGCCGCAGCGCAACCGCACGCTGGCGCAGTTCAAGAACGGCGATGTGACGGCCCTGGTCGCCACCAACGTGGCGGCCCGCGGCATCCACATCGACGACCTCGACCTGGTCGTCAACGTCGACCCGCCCGCCGACCACAAGGACTACCTGCACCGCGGCGGCCGTACGGCGCGGGCCGGCGCGTCCGGCAGCGTGGTGACGCTGGTGCTGCCCGACCAGCGCCGGGACATGGACCGGCTGATGGTCCACGCAGGCATCGCCCCTCGTACGGCCCAAGTGCACTCCAGCGACGCCGAGTTGGCCCGGATCACCGGGGCCAGGGTGCCGTCCGGCATCCCGGTCACCATCGCCGTGCCGGAGCCTGCCGCGGCGGCCGGCGGCAGCGGCGGCGGTTCGTCCGCGGGACGCGGCAGGCGCGGCCGTGGCCGCAGCGGCGGCGGCAGCGGCGGCTCCGCGACGCGCGCGGCAGGCTCGGGCACCGGATCCGCCGCCGGGACGGGTTCCGGCGGCGGCACCGGACGCCGTACCGGCGGAGGTTCGGGACGCGGCACGGGCGGCGGCACCGGACGCACGGCGGCCGGCTTCGGCTCCGGGCGATCGGGCAACGGCGCCGGCTCGGCCGGCGGCACGGGCCGCGGCGGCAACGGCGCCGGCGGCCGAAGCGGCAGCCCCCGCTCCTCCCGCTCCCAGCCCCGCCGCAACGCCGCTTGACGCCCACGCGGTGACCGAAATCGGCGGGTGCCCCGCACGGCACCCGACCGCATAGCCGGGTCGGGCTGAGTCGCGCCGCCGCGGCGACCGAGCGGTAGCGCCGCACGGGACGCGCCGCACGGGACGCCGCGAGTCGCGCCGCCGCGGGCCGACGGCAACGGCTCCGGCGGCTCCCGGCCCCCGCCGGAACGCCGCCTGGCGCCCACGCGGTGGCCGAAATCGGGGGGTGCCCTGCACGGCACCCAACCGGTACGGCTGAGTCGCGCCGCCGCGGGCCCCGGCGGAACGCCGCCTGATGCCCACGCGGTGGCCGGAATCAGGGGGTGCCCCGCACGGGTCGGCTCAGTCGCGCCGCCTCGGCGACCGAGCGGTAGCGCCGCACGGGACACCGCGACCGGAGCCGGTCTTTCCGGCCGCGGCACCTGTGCCGTGCCGCCCATGCCTTCGGCGTGGAGTGGCCGGAAGGCCTCGTGGCGGAGCCACCTGGGCTCCCGGCCATCCCGGCTGCGGGACCCCGGCGGTAGCCGCCGTGCGGACCGGCGGAGCCGAACTCGCCGAGCGGGGCGCGGCTCTCAGCCGCCTCCGGACATCCGGCGGACACGGGCCGGACACCGGATTTCCACCTGGCCGGAGGGGGCGGTCCGGCTGCCGTCAAGACGGGAGCCGGACGGACTTCCTCCGCCGACCGGTACGCTGGCAGAGCCGAGGACATCTCGCATGCCGGACCTTAGACGGTGTCATCCTGCGGTGAGTGGATACGCCGGGTCCACGCACCCGGGGACGGGCCCAAGCCATGTCGAGCAAACCCGTGACCGTACTCTCGACCTCGCCGCCAACGGACGACACGCTCCCCGCGGCCCTCGTCGAATGCTCCGACGGGACCCTCGCCGGAACCCCGCGCGACGCCGGCAGCGACTTCGCCAAGCTGGCCCGGCAGGTGGCCGGCGCCGGCCTGCTGAGGCGGCGGCCCGGGTACTACGTGACGCGGATAGGCAGCGTCGCCCTCCTCTACGCGGGCGTCTGGGCGGTGTTCGGCGTCCTCGGCAGCTCATGGTGGCAGCTCCTCACCGCGGCCGCCCTGGGGGTGATGTTCTCCCAGATCGCCCTGGTCGCGCACGACATCGCGCACCGCCAGGTGTTCCGGCTGCGCCGGCCGAGCGAGGTGGCGGGCCGGATCGCCGGCAACCTGTGCGTCGGCATGAGCTACGGCTGGTGGCAGGACAAGCACACCCGCCACCACGCCAACCCCAACCACGAGGAACTCGACCCCGACGTCAACCCGGACGTCCTGCTCTGGTCCACCGACCAGGCACGCGCGGCCCGCGGCGTGGCCCGGCTCATCGGCGGCAGCCAGGCGTACCTCTTCTTCCCGCTGCTCACGCTGGAAGGCATGAACCTGCACGTGGCCGGCGTACGCGCGCTGTTCCGCCCGGCGTTCAAGCAGCGCGGCCTGGAAGCGGCGCTGCTCGGCGTGCACGTCGCCGGCTACCTCTCGGTGCTGTTCCTGGTGCTGACCCCGCTCCAGGCGCTCGCCTTCATCGCCGTCCACCAGGGCGTCTTCGGCGTCTACATGGGCTGCACCTTCGCGCCCAACCACAAGGGCATGCCGACGCTCACCGGCACCGACCGCCCGGACTTCCTGCGCCGCCAGGTGCTCACCTCCCGCAACGTACGCGGCGGCTGGTTCGTCGACGTGGCGCTCGGCGGGCTCAACTACCAGATAGAGCACCATCTCTTCCCGAGCATGCCCACTCCGCACCTGCGCCGGGTCCGCCCCATCGTGCGGAGGTACTGCGAGGAGCTCGGCGTCGACTACACCGAGACCGGGCTGTTCGCCTCGTACGCGCAGGCGTTGCGGCATCTGCACCGCGTCGGAGCGCCGCTGCGCGCGGCTCCGCAGCCCTCCTGAACCCTCCCGGATCCGGCCCAGCGCCCCGCTGGAGGGATCAGCACCCCGCTGAGCCCTCCAGCGGGGCGCTGGGCCGCCTCGGACCCTTCCCGGGTGTCCCCACCGCCACGATCGTGAGAGTCTGGCACCTCCGGCTCCACCCCCTCCGTCCCCTTGCTGAGGCATGATGCGCGTCACCATCGCCCGCCGACACTTCTACTTCCACCGGAACGAGGTGGAAGAGGCGATGAACGGTGTCGCCCCCGAGCCCGTTACGGGTGTATCGGTCGAGATCGGTGGCATCAGTTACCCCATCATGCAGGTGGGGGCCGTCATCACCCGCCAGGACCGGCGCGATTTCAGCTCGGGCGAAGTGCAGCGGGCGATGACCGCGCTGGGATTCCCCATGCGTAACGGCTCCGAATGACCCGGTCTCGAACCGGCTCCGAATGATCCGGCGGATGGCCCCGGCCCGGCCGGGGCCATCCGCCGCGTCGCCGCCCGGATCGCCGCTCGGATCACGGCCCGCCGGGCCCGCGATCCCCGGCGATCATCCCGGTCGGCGCCCGTAGGATCGGGGCGGAGGACCTGCGCCGACAGGGACACGGCACGAAGGGCGGCCCGGTGCACGACCAGACGATCAGCGGCTATCTCGAACGGCTCGCCGCCCGCGAGCCGGCGCCCGGCGGCGGCGCGGCGGCCGCCCTGCACGCGGCACAGGCCGCCGCCCTGCTCGGCATGGTGGCCCGCTACACCACCGGCGACAAGTACGCGGCGCACGCCGAGGAGGTCGCCGCGATCATCGTCGAGGTCGACCGGCTCCGGGAGCGCGCGCTGGAGTTGGCGGTCGAGGACGCGGCGGCCTTCACCGCCGTCACCGAGGGGTACAAGCTGCCGCGGGCCGACGACGGGCAGAAGGCGGCCCGCTCCCAGGCCATCGCCGACGCCCTGGTCGGCGCGGCCCGCCCGCCGGCCGCGGTGATCGGGCTGGCGGCCGGTCTCGTCTCGCTGGCCGAGCAGTTGCTCCCCTACGGCAACCCCAACGTCGTCACCGACATCGCCGCCGCCACCGAGGCGGCCCGCGCGGCGGCCACCACCGCCCGGGTCAATGTCGAGATCAACCTCGGCGGCATCAAGGACGCGGCGGTACGCGCCGAGCTGACCGCGTCGGCCGACGAGGTGGACGCGCTGGCGGCCCGGGCGGAAGCGGTGACCGGGGCGGTACGGGAGAGGATCGCGCGATGAGTCCACAGGACGGGCGGGCCGGGCAGGACGGGCAGGACGGGCGGGCCGGGGGCCGGCAGAGTCCCGGCGGGCAGCAGGGCACGGCGGAGGCCGGCGTCCTCCGCGGGACCGGGCGCGCGGCGCAACTGCGCGCCGAGGTAGCGGAGTTGGCCGCCGAGCTGACCACGCGGGGGACGAACCCGCTGCTTGCCGTGGTGGTCGCCACCGAGGACGAGTCGACGGCCTGGTACGTGCGGTCCATCGCGCGGGCCGCCGGGAAGGCCGGGATCACCTGCGACACCGTACGGCTGCCGGCCGACGCCGAACCCGCCATGATCCGGCGGCGGCCGGCGGAGCTGAGCGCCGACCCGGCCGTGCACGGGGTGATCCTCCAGACGCCGCTCCCCCAGGGCGCGGTCGCCGCGGAACTGGCCGCCGCCATCGCGCCCGAGAAGGACGTGGACGGCGCCAACCCGCTGAGCCTCGGGCGGCTGGCCGCCGGGCTGCCGGCTTTCGCGCCGGCCACCGCCGCGGCCGTCCTGGAACTGCTCGACGCGCACGGGATCGCGCTCGCCGGCCGTACGGTCGCGGTCGTCGGCCGCTCCACGGTGGTCGGCAAACCCGTCGCCCATCTGCTGCTCGACCGGGACGCGACGGTCACCGTCTGCCACTCCCGGACCACCGACCTGGCCGCCGTCACCCGCCGGGCGGACATCGTGGTCGCGGCGGCCGGCCGCCCCGGGCTGATCACCGCGGAGCACCTCGCGGACGGCGCGGTCGTGGTCGACGTCGGGACGAACCCGACGGCGGACGGCGGCTTGGTCGGCGACGTGGACGCGGAATCCGTCGCCGGCAAGGCGGGGGCGCTCTCGCCCGTCCCGGGCGGGGTGGGACCGATCACCACGGCGCTGCTCCTGCACCACACGGTGCAGGCGGCGATGGTCTCCGTCGACTGAACTGGACTTCCCTGATCTGAACTGGCCTCATCTGAACTGGTCTGATCCGGGCGGCTGTTGACACCGCGGAGCGCCGAAAGCCCAGCTCACGGGGTATCTGCACCGTGTCCACAGCGGTTGTCCACAGGGGTTGTCCACAGGGACGGCGTCAGGATCCCGGGGCAACATATGCTGCTCAGGGAGCCGATGAGCCCCGGTCCGCGGACCGGGGAACGCCCCAGGACCCACCAGGAAAGGCAGCCCCGACATGAGTCCCCGTCCGCGTACCGCAGTGGTCACCGGAGCCAGCAGCGGCATCGGTGCCGCGACCGCCCGCCGCCTCGCCGAGGCCGGCTTCCATGTGGTGCTCGTCGCCCGCCGCGCCGACCGGCTGGACGCGCTCGCCAAGGACCTCTCCGCCGCCGGGCACAGCAGTGTCGTGCACGTCCTCGACGTCACCGACCGGGCCGCCGTTGACGCTTTCGCCACCTCGCTGGCCGAGTGTGACGTGCTGATCAACAACGCGGGCGGCGCGCTGGGCCTGGATCCGGTCGCCACCGCCGACCCGGCCGACTGGCGGACGATGTACGAGGTCAATGTGATCGGGGTGCTCAACGTGACGCAGGCGCTGCTGCCCGCGCTGACCGCCTCCGGCGACGGCACGATCGTGGTGATCTCCTCCACGGCGGGTCTCGGCACCTATGAAGGGGGCGGCGGTTATGTGGCCGCCAAGCACGGCGCGCACGCCATAGCCGAGACCCTGCGGCTGGAGCTCAACGGCCAGCCGGTCCGGATCATCGAGATCGCGCCCGGCATGGTGAAGACCGAGGAGTTCGCGCTCACCCGTTTCCGCGGCGACACGGACCGCGCCGCCGGGGTCTACGCGGGCGTGCCGGAACCGCTGACCGCCGAGGACGTCGCCGACACCATCGCCTGGACGGTCACCCGCCCCTCGCACGTCAACGTCGACCTGCTGGTGCTGCGGCCACGCGCCCAGGCGAGCAACACCAAGGTGTACCGGGAGAAGTAGGGGTCGTGAGCCGTAAAGTGTGGTCATACGGTGACTGGGGGGAACCAGGTGATCACAGAGCCGGAGATGTGGGACGAGTCGGGCGCGGACCGGCCCGCGGACGTGCTCAGCGACGCCGACCGGGCGCCGGGCGCGGACCGGTCGGCGTGGCGCGGCCGACCGTGGGCGTGGGCGCTGGGCGGCGTCGTGGCGAGTTCCGCGGTCTGGGCGGCGCTGCTCAACGGGACGGCGCTCGGCCATGACACGGCCCCCGACCTGCACGGCTATCACCTCGGGGGCAGTCTCTGCGACGGCGACGGCCTCAAGCCCCTCACCGACGCCCTGCACGGGCCCACCCTCGCGACTGCCCCGACGAATGTGCGCCGGGGACCCGCGCTCGACCAGGCGTCGTGCACGCTGAGCGTCGAGGCATCGGCCGACGGGGCCGGGACCAACGAATACAACGTCTCCGTCTCCGTCGAGCTGCACAAGAAGACCGATCCCCGCGCCGAGTTCGAGAACGCCAGTCAGGTAAGGATCTCCAGCGTCACGGGCGGCGGAAGCGGCGGCAGCCTAGGGCTCAGCACCAGCGACTCGATTTTCAGCGGCGAACAGGTCGAGCCCCTCCCCGGCCTCGCCGACGGCGCCTTCCTGGAGTCGCGGGGTCCGAGCGAGCAGACCCTGGAAGTCCTGCACGGCGGCGCCGTGCTCACCATCGGTGTCTACGCCTACAGCGGTTGGAGCGGCCCGGGCAACTCCCCCGGCGCCGAGCCCCCGCAGCCCGACAT
This sequence comes from Streptomyces sp. NBC_01190, assembly GCF_045039895.1. Lineage (NCBI taxonomy): Bacteria > Bacillati > Actinomycetota > Actinomycetes > Kitasatosporales > Streptomycetaceae > Streptomyces > Streptomyces sp. NBC_01190. The sequence continues at coordinate 4,900,469 of NZ_CP108580.1, read as the reverse complement.
CACCGACCTCCGCCCGGTCCTGCCGGTGGCGATGCGGCACTTGATGCGCGTGCTGGCGTCCTGAGACCGGCTTGCGGGGAGCGGTCAGCGGTCAGCCGGTGGGGCAGGATTCGTCGCCCTGGGTCGCCGACCAGCCGGGTGCGGTCACCCGGACCGTCACATGCTGCCGGGCGGTCGGTCGGGGGAGGGCGAGCGGGGAGCCCGGACTCGCCGGAGTCGTTTTGCCGGTCGGGGTGGACGCGGGCGAGTCGCGTAGCGGTACGGAGGTCGGCCGGTTGTTCGCGGGCGGGGCGGGGTCGGGGTTCTGCCGCAGCACTCCGGCGACCGTGCAGACCAGTTGGCTCATGCCCAGCGGGCTGATCCGGGGCACGCCGTCGTGGAGACGGACGAGGACGAGCGCGGGGCCGGCGTCCACCACCACGGGCGGCACCTTCACCCAGGGCAGCGCGGTGCCGATCTTCGAGGCCTCCATCGGGTCGGGCCCTTCGAAGAGCAGCGCCACGGCGGTGGTGACGTCCGCTTCGACCGGGCGGGAGATCGCCAGGAGCTTGCCGCCGGAGGTGAAGTAGAGACTGATCGCGGGGGTCAGACCGGTCGCCGGGTCGCCCGCCTGTATGACGCCGGAGGGCGGGACCCCGCACGCCGACAGGGTGAGGACGGCGGCGAGTCCGGTCAGTACGGCCGCGGTACGGGCGCGCCTCATGAGGTGGCCGCCCGCCGGTCCTGGGTGCCGGGGGAGGCGCCGTGGCCGCTGCCGTTCGCGCTGCCGAGGTCCATGCTGTGGTCCGGGGCGTCGTCCATGATGGGATCCGTAAGGTCGTCGCTGGCGGGGTCCATGGGGTCCGCGTCCGCCGAGTCGCGGCGCAGCGGGAGTTCGACGATGAAGGCCGAGCCGCCCTCGGGCCGGTTGGCGGCGCGGATCCGCCCGCCGTGCAGATGGACGTTCTCCACTGTGATGGCGAGCCCGAGACCGCTGCTCTCACTGCGGCTGCGGTGGGTGGCCGCCTTGTAGAAGCGTTCGAAGATGTGGGGCATCGCGGCGTCCGGGATGCCGGGGCCGTTGTCGGCCACCTCGATGACGGCCCACGCGCCGCCCGGCCGCTCGTCGTTCACCCGCAGCGACAGGCGGACCGGCGGCGCGCCGTGCCGCAGCGCGTTGCCGACCAGATTGGCCACCACGACGTCGAGCCGGCGCGGATCCACCCGCGTTCTGAGCACCCCGGGTCCCGGCAGCCGGGTCTCGACCTGGTCGAGCCAGCCGCGCGAGGCGAGCGTACGCGTCACCGACTCCGCCAGGTCGATCTCGTCGAGGTTGAGCCGGGCGGCGCCCGCGTCGAAGCGGGAGATCTCCATCAGGTCGTCCACCAGCCGGCTGAGCCGCTGGGTCCCCTCGCTGATCAGCCGCAGCGCGTCGCCGGTCTCCCGGTCCAGGTGCGCCGCGTCCTCGTCCAGCACGTCGGTGACCGCCGACATCGCGGCCAGCGGGGTGCGCAGTTCATGCGAGACGTCGGCGACGAAGCGGCGGGCCTGGGCCTCCAGGCGGCGCAGTTCGCTGACCGACTGCTCCAGCGCGGCGGCCGTGTCGTTGAAGGTCTGGGACAGGTCGGCGAGTTCGTCCGAGCCGTTGACGGCGAGCCGCACGTCGAGGTGCCCCTCGGCCATCCTGCGGGTCGCCCGGCGCAGCGCCCGTACCGGCCGCAGCACCCCGCTCGCGGCCAGCAGCGCCAGCAGGACGGCGAGGCCGAGCGCCACCCAGGTGGCGTGCTCGATGGCGGTGATCATCGCCCTGACGTAGGCCTCCTCGGTGTTCTGGGGGACCACCAGGTACATCACCAGCCCCGAGAGGGCGGGCACTCCGTCCGTGCCGTGGTAGGTGACGGGCAGGCCGACGACGAGCAGCGGTTCGCCGTGGATGTTCACCCGTTGGAAGACGGCGGCGGGCTGGGTGCGCACCGATTCGAGAAGTTCGGGGGTGAGCGCGGCGGCGGCGCCGTCAGCGCCGAAGCCGACCCGCAGGCTGCCGTAGCTGGCCAGTACCTGCCAGCCCTGTGACTGGTTGGCCCGGGACACCTGTTGGGCGAGCGCCTCCATGGTCGCCTGGTCCGCGGCCGACGGGATCTGGATCTGGGCGGCCAGCGCGTCGACGCTGTTGCGGAACTGTCTGATGGTGGCGTCCTGGCTCTGCTGCAACACACCGGTACGGGCTTCCCTGAAGGCGAGGGCGCCGGTGCTGAGGGCGCTGACCACGGCGACGAGGGCGAAGCCGACCACCAGGCGGAAGCGCAGGCCGCGCAGCGGGAGGGGTGCCTTCGCGAGCAGGGCCCGCGGGCCCCGGGGCGGCCGCGGGCGGTTCGGGCGGTTCGGGCGGGTGGCGGTGCTCCGGCCGTGCCGGGCGTGCCGGCCGTTCTGACCGTTCGGGCCGCTCCCGCCGTCCCCGCCGCTCAGGCCGCTCACGCCGCTCACGCCGCTCACGAGGAACGGAAGCGGTAACCGAAGCCGCGGACGGTCTGGATGTAGCGCGGATCGCCGCTGAGTTCGCCGAGCTTGCCGCGCAGCCGCTTGACGCAGGCGTCCACCAGCCGGATGTCGCCGTGGTAGCTGTGCTCCCAGACCGCCTCCAGGAGCTGCTGGCGACTGAGCACCTGGCCCGGTGACGCCGACAGGGTCAGCAGCAGCCGCAGCTCGGACGGCGCGAGCGGGACCCGTTCGCCGTGGTGGGTCACCAGCAGCCCGGCCCGGTCGATGATCAGATCACCGTGGGACTCCGCCCGGGGCCTGGCGAGGTCCGCGGCGGACGCGTCGAGCCGGCGCAGCACCGCCCGTATGCGGGCGTCGAGCACCCGGGCCTGCACCGGCTTGACCACGTAGTCGTCGGCGCCCGCCTCGAGTCCGACCACCACGTCGATGTCGTCGCCGCGGGCGGTGACCATGATGATCGGCACCTGGTCGCGCTCCCGGATCCGCCGGCACACGTCGAGCCCGGGTATCCCGGGCAGCATGAGGTCGAGCACGACGACATCGGGGCGGAAGGAGCGCAGCCGTTCCAGACCCTCCTCGCCGGTCGCCGCGGCGGAGACGTCATGCCCCTGGTGCCGCAGCGCGAGCTGGACGCCCCTGCGCACCGCGGGGTCGTCTTCGACGAGCAGGACTCGGGACATGCGGCCAGTATGCGCGAGCGACCTGCGGCGTCCACCTGCTGAGGCGGCTGGGAGGACAGCCGTTACAGAAGGATCACACAAGGGCCGGACCTGCGGATCGTCGCCGAGCCGGATGGCTCCGTTACCGTTTCGTCATTGCTTGGGCAAGGGGCGATCACCTGGCAACCGCAAGGTGAGCTGCCATGCACTCGGTACAACAGCGGAAATCCCGGCCGGTCGCCGGCGGCACCGGAACCTCCCACCGAGGCGGTCGCCCCCGCCGTCGGTATCGGGCGCTGCTGCTCGGCGGGGTGGTGGTCGTCGGTCTGCTCGGCTCCCTGCTGGTTTTCCGCAACGGCGGGGACGGGAAGGCGTCGAGCACGTCGAGCAGGCCCGCCGGGGAGACGCGGGTGGCCGTCCCGCCGAAGGTGCCGGGCGCCCCCGGGGCTCCCGCCGGGTCCTCGTCGTCCTCCTCCGGGGATTTCGTCGCGACACCGCGGGCCATCTCGCCGACACCGACCGCGCCCGACACGGCGCCCGCCGGCTCCACGCCGGAGACCGGGACCGGTGACTTCACCACCGCCAGGGCCAACGGGAAGTCGGTGGGCAGCGGAACCGTCCGGCGGTACAAGGTCCAGGTCGAGGGCGGCACCGGTGTCTCCGCCACGAGCGCCGCCCGGGAGATCCAGCGGATCCTGGGCGACCCGCGCGGCTGGACCGCCGACGGCCACGACGCCTTCCAGCTCGTCTCCAGCGGCTCCTACGACTTCGAGGTCAAGATCGCCACCCCCGTGACCGTGGACGCGATCTGCGGGGCCGCGGGTCTGCACACCCACGGCGAGGTCAACTGCGACGTCGGCGACCAGGTGATCGTCAACCTGAAGCGCTGGAACACCGGTTCCCCCGAGTTTCCCGGACCCATCGACCAGTACCGCGCCCTGATCATCAATCACGAGGTCGGCCACCGCATCGGCCACGGCCACGAGGGCTGCCCGGGACCCGGCAAGCCGGCCCCCGCGATGATGCAGCAGATAGACGGTCTGCACGGCTGCGTCGCCAACGCCTGGCCGTACGATTCCCACGGTCATTACCTCGCCGGTCCGCCGGCGCCCTGACCGCCCGGGCCTGCGAAGACAAGCTGTCGGACACTTGTTGCTCCGTTGTGACTACCAACTGCTTTACTCACTGCCATGAGTGAGAACCAGCCACCTCCATATGGCTCCACTCCGGGGGGACAACCCGGACCTTACGGCCAGCCCGATCCCTATGGGCAGCCGAACCCGTACGCACAGCCCGGTCCGTACGGAGCACCCGATCCGTACGGCCAGCCCTACCCGGGAGGGGTGCCGCCGCAGGACGCGTACGGTCAGCCGCCGGCCGGCATTCCGCCGCTGGCCAACTGGGGCTGGCGGGTCCTTTCCTCGCTGATCGACGGCCTTTTCGCCGGCGTGCCGAATCTGATCTTCGGGTTGGCGATCGGCGGCGGCGCGGGCCGGGCGATCTCGGACCTGTGGTCGCTGATCGTCCTCCTCGCCCTCTGCTGGATGGAGGGTACGACCGGTCAGACCCCCGGCAAGAAGGTCGTGGGCACCCGCACCCTCCGCGCCGCCGACGGCAACCTGCTCGGCTTCGGTCTCGCGCTCGGCCGCAAGGTGCTGCACATCGTGGACGCCCTCCCCTGCCTTCTCGGCTTCCTCTGGCCGGCCTGGGACTCCAAGCGGCAGACCTTCGCGGACAAGATCGTCTCCAGCGTGGTGATCAGGCCCTGACCTCGCCGCCGGGCGTCTCACCCGCCAGGGCGGGTTGAGGTCGGCCCGACCGGCCCGGGCCCGGGTTCCGCGGACGTCTCCGCCCGCGGAACCCGGTCAACGGGGCCTCGCCCGCGACCCGTTACGGCGCCACGTACGAGCCGCCGGCTACTAGGGTCTGTTGCGAAAGTGGAGGGCCCAGGGACCGGTCCTACGACCTGTTCCCGCGCTGGCAGCGCGACGGCACCTGGCAGCGCGTCTTCGTGCGACCGCAAGCCGAAGCTGACGCGAAAGGCCTGATCACCTGGGACGTCAGCGTGGACTCCAGCGTTGCCCGCGCCCACCAGCACGCTGCCAGAGCGCGCGTAAAAAGGGGCTCTGCGGAAGGATCCTCCCGGTGGTGTCTCCACAGAGCCGGGCGACCATGGCCTCGGCCGGTCGCGCGGTGGACTGACCACCAAGCCGCACTTGGCGGTCGAGCAGGGGCAAAAGCCGCTCTCGCTGATCATCACTGCTGGTCACTGGCATGGCAGTCCGCAGTTCCAACCGGTTCTGCAACACATTCGTGTGCTGGCCGGTGGTGGGTTGCTCGCGCGGTTCCTCGCGCCCCTTTGAGGCCCGGATCCTCTGGCTTGCGGGTTGGCGCCGGCCCCAGAGCTTTGCCTGGGGGTACGCCCAGCGCCCCTTTGGGGCCCGCGTGCCGGCACCCGGAACCCCCCACTTCAGAGGTTCCCTTGAGCTGGATCGGGTTCGCCGGCGGGTAGGTTCCATCGAGGGGGGATACCGATGGTCATGTTCTACATCGTGCCCGCGCTGATCGCGCTTGGCGCGCTGGGGATGGCGTACAAAGTGGTGCGGCGGGCGGGGGAGTTGCGTGCCGCCTGGCGCAGTGGGCTTACCGCGGAGGGGCGGTGTCTGCGGGCGTACACCACGCATGGGGAGAGCAGTACGACCCAGCACCATCTGTACGGATTCACCACTGCCGAAGGGCGCGAGGTCCGTTTCGAGGAGCGCAACGGGTCGGCCACCGTGGTGGCGGGCGACTACGTCACCGTCCACTACACCGCCGCGCGCCCGGAGAAGGCCACCGCGACAGCGCCGCGCCCGGTGCTCAACGTGATCGCCACGCTCGGGGTGTTGACGCTGCTGGGCGCGGTCGTCGCGTTCTCCGCCGTGTTCGTCGCCTCGGTCCCGGCGTAACGGCGGCCGCAACAGGAGGGACACGCCGCGGGGGACGAGGGCGACGCACGGCGCCTCGCCAACAAGGCCGGAAAAAGAACGAGTTGCACCCCGCCCCCGCCAAGCGTGGCGTTGACGCGCCCCCAGCTCCGTGTTATTCAACTCAGGCGCTCAACTTGGACTAGACCATCCCCCTCTAGGCGTGAAGGACCCCCCACACATGAAACGCCGCTCCAAGCTCCTCGCGGTCGCCACCGCAGCCGGCGTCGCCGGCACGCTCAGTGTGCTCGGCAACACCAACGCCTCCGCCGCCACCGCCGGCCAGATCACCGGGCTCGGCGGCAAGTGCGTCGACATCGCTTCCGGCTCGGCCGCCAACGGCGCCCATGTGCAGCTCTACGACTGCAACGGCACCACCGCGCAGACCTGGACCGTCGGCAACTCCGACAACTCCGTCCGGGCGCTGGGCAAATGCATGGACGTCACCGCCGCGGCCACCACCAACGGATCCAAGGTGCAGCTCTACGACTGCAACGGGACCAGCGCCCAGAAGTGGACCGTGAGCAACGGGGAGTTGGTCAACACCGCGTCGGGAAAGTGTCTCGACGCCACCGACAACTCCTCGGCCAACAGCAACCAGCTCCAGATCTGGACCTGTACGGGCGCAGCCAACCAGAACTGGACGCTGCCCACCGGCACCACCCCGCCGACCAGCCCGCCGTCCGGCGGCCTCAACACCTCGGTCGCCCCCGGCGGCAACTTCAACCTGTCGGTCTGGGAGTTGCAGGAGCCGGTCGGCTCGCCCGGCTCGCCCACCACCATCTCGTCGTCCAGGCTCCAGGGCTCCGGCGGCTTCCAGGACCAGTACTTCTACACCGACGGCTCCGACGGCGCGATGACGTTCTGGGCCCCGGAGAAGGGCGTCACCACCCCCAACTCCAACTACGCCCGCTCCGAGCTGCGGGAGATGAACTCCAACGGCAGCGCCGCCGACTGGTCGCTCAGCGGCAGCCACCGGATGAACGCGACCCTGCGCGTGGTGTCGGTGACCTCGAACGTCTGCGTCGGCCAGATCCACCTCGGCTCCGGCGGTACGTCCACCAAGCCGCTGATCGAGCTCTACTACCACTCCAACGGCGATGTCGTCGCGGGCGTCGAGAACTCGCCCGACGGCGGCCAGACGACCCACACCGTCGGGCACGTCGCGGTCGGCACCACCTGGAACTACACGATCGCCGTCTCCGGCGGCAACACGATCGACCTGACGGTGAACGGCAGCACGACGCACTACGCCATCCCGTCGTCGTTCAACCCCTACAAGCAGTACTTCAAGGCCGGCTCCTACAACCAGTCGTCCTCGAGCAGCACCACCAACGGCGCCCGCGTCGCCTTCTACGCGCTCACGGTCGCGCACAGCTAGGGTCTGTTGTGAAAGTGCTGGTCGCAGCCACTCGTTGATGGCTGCGACCAGCACGGTCGCTTCGTAGCGGACTGCGAGCTTGTCGAACCTCGGCGGACGCCCTCCGTGGGAACCACGTTTCCTGCGGTCGCGGACCTGGTCGGCCTTCTCCGGGATACGGTCCCAGGGCTGTACACGCCGGTACACGCCGGTACGCGCCGCCACCGCTCGGTCACGCCGGGTCGCGGCGGGCACAACCTTCCGGAGGGCTGGGCTATCTGACGGAGGGCGAGGGTGGGTGAACGCGAGCGGAACGCCGGGTGACGACAATCCCCGGCGCGGTTCCCGCGGCATCGGCCCCCGCGCCCGATCGGATCAGGGGAGGGCACATGAAACACACCCGCAGGAGAGTTCTCACGGCCGCGGCCGCGGTCGCCGCCGCCGCACCCGCGCTGCTCGCGGGCGCCGCGCCGCCAGCGGCCGCGGCATCCGCCGACGGCACACTCACGGTGACCACCGTCAACCGGTCGGGGGCGGACGTCGTCGTGCACGGCATCTCCGTCATCGACAGCGCGACCGGCGCCCTCGCCCAGGTGGACAGCGGGGTGGCCACCCCACTGCCGCCTGGCCGCTACCGGGTCGGCACCAAGATCCAGGAACCGGACATCACCGACACCCTGGCCGGGACGATCGTGACGGTGCGCGCGGGCGTGGCCACCCCGGTCACCTTCGACGCCCGCCAGGGCCGCGAACTCAAGGTCGGGCTCGACGATCCCCCGGGCCCCGGCTCGCTTTACACGCAGGAGCTGCTGGCCAGCATCTGCGACGGCGGCGTCGCCTTCACCGGCACCACCAACGCGCCGGGCAAGCTGTTCGTCATCCCCGACGCCTCCGTAGGGGCCACGCTCGGCTACGGATCGGTGTGGACCGCCCCGGGAGACGTGATCGAGGTGGTCGGCGGCGAGGCCCTCACCGCCCCTCCGGTGGCCTCTGTCGACCTGGCCACCCTCGGCACCGTGAACACGGAGGTGCGCCGGGGGCCGTGGAGCGGGAACGGCGGGGTGGCCCCGGGTGTGTCCCCGTCGGCGCCGGGATGCATGCAGTGGGCGTCCGGCGACGTCCGGCAAACGGACGGCCCCTACCGGGTGGCCTACCACCTGAGCATGGGTGACTGGAACTGGTTCTACGGCGGGGGCGTCGCCGCCTGGTCCGCGGACCGGACCGTACGGGAGGGCGAGACCAGCACGCTGGTCTTCAACGGCGCGGTCAGCGGACCGGTGCGCTATCTGCCCTGGACGAGCAAGGGCACGCTGGGCTTCTTCACCGCCGGCCTGTACGCCGACCCGGTGCTGGACGGCAGGGACCTGTCGGTGAAGGCGGACGTCGCCCTCTACCGCGGCAGCACGCTGGTCGCCTCGCGCAAGGGCCTCGGCAACTCGACGGACAGCGCGGTGCGGACCTTCTACGGCCCGGTCCGCACCTCCGCCTGGTACACGCTCAAAGCCCACGCCGTACGGTCGGAGACCGTGGCGCCACTGCGGCCCGACCGGCTCTCGACCGCGGTGGACGCGGCCTTCCGGTTCCACGCGGGGCCCGGCTCGAAGGCGGTGGCGCCCGGCTGGCTGACCCGGTTCGTGCCCGCCGGACTGGATTTCGAGAACAGCGCGGCGCCCGGCACGGACACGCCCGTCCGCCTCACCCTGGATCGCACCAGCACGCAGGCGGGCGTCCCGATGTGGCCCAGCACCGTCAGGAAGGTCGAGGTCTTCGCCTCGCCCGACGGCGGCGGAAGCTGGCGTCCGCTGACGGTCACCCACACGACCGCCGGGTGGTCCGCGCTGCTGCCCGCGCAGGCGTCGCCGACCTCCGTCTCGCTCAGCGCGCGCGTCACGGACACGGGGGGCAACACCGCGGTGACCACCGTCTACCGGGCTTTCACCGTCCGCTGAACCGCCCGACCGCGCGCATGGATCGCACGAGGGTCTGTTGTGAAAGTGCTGGTCGCAGCCACTCGTTGATGGCTGCGACCAGCACGGTCGCTTCGTAGCGGACTGCGAGCTTGTCGAACCTCGGCGGACGCCCTCCGTGGGAACCACGTCTCTTGCGGACGCGGACCTGGTCGGCCTTCCCCGGGATAGTGCAGCGGATCCCGCGTCTGCGCGGGTAGGCCCGGTTCGCTCGGGAGCCGTAGGCCTTGTCGGCGCGGACCCGGTCGGGCTTGGTACGTGGCCGGCCCGGACCCGTGCGCGGCGGCCCGGACACGACCGCAACCCCCCCTCGTGCCGGTGCCAACCCACAGCCGCCTGCCGGGAAGCGGCCCCCCGTGGCCGGCCACGCCCCCGCCACCGGGGTCAGTGCACCAGCACAACCTTCCCCCGAGCATGCCGCGTCTCACTCAGCTCGTGCGCCGCCACCACCTCCGCGAGAGGGAACGCCGCCGCGACCGGCACGCGTAGCCGCCCCTCGGCGGCGAGCGTGACCGCGATCGCGAGGCCATGCACGGCCAGCGGATCCGCGGCCGTTCCTACCCCCTCCTTCGCGCCCGGCACCCCGTGCGACATGTGCACACCATGCGCCGCCGCGGTGAAATCGTTGATCGTCACCACCCGCGCCGGATCGCCGCCCGCGACGGCGATGAGGTCCGGCAGCGCCCCGCCCGCGCAGTCGAACACCGCGTCCACGCCGCCCGGCGCGAGCGCGCGCACCCGTTCGACCAGACCTGGTCCGTACGTCGTCGGCTCCGCGCCGAGCGACCGCAGGAAGTCGTGGTTGTGCTCGCTCGCCGTACCGATGACAGTGGCACCGCGGGCGACGGCGAACTGGACGGCGACCGTACCGACCCCGCCGGCCGCGCCCTGCACCAGCACCGTCTGCCCGGCGCCGACCGCGAGCCGGTCCAGCACCCGGGTGGACGTCTCGACGCTGCCAGCGGCGCCGCCCGCCTCCGCCCAGCTCCACCCGGCCGGTTTGGGCGCCCACGCGGCGAGCACCACGAAGTCGGCGTTGGCGCCGCGCACCGCGGCATCCGCCATGCCGAACACCTCGTCGCCGACCCGCACGTCCGTGACGCCCGCGCCGACCTCGTCCACCACACCCGCCGCGTCGAAGCCGGTGCGGTACGGGAACGTGATCGGCACCACGTCACGCAGCGTGCCGGAGCGGATGTACATCTCCCCCGGCGAGATGCCGGAGGCCCGTACGGCGATACGGATCCGGCCTGGTCCGGCGTGCGGCTCGGCCACCTCGGCGACGTGCACAACGCCGGGCGGGCCGTATTCGGTGAACTGGATCGCTCTCATACGCCCACCGTGCCGGAGCACCCCGTCCGTTTGGCTAAAGTGAGAGCGATGACGGCCGAAGTGGTAGCGAAGCTGCGTTCCGACGCCCGCGACAACCGCGGGCGGATCCTCGCGGTCGCCCGCGCGGCCTTCGCGGCCGAGGGCCTCGACGTACCGATCCGGGAGATCGCCCGGCGGGCCGAGGTGGGCGTGGCGACCGTCTACCGCCACTTCCGGACCAAGGAAGCGCTGCTCACCGAGGCTTTCGCCGAGCAGATGGCCTCCTGCTCGGCGGTCCTGGCGGAGGGCCTGGCGGCGGACGACCCGTGGCGCGGGTTCTGCCAGGTGGTCGAGCGGCTGATGGAGATGCACGCCCTCGACCGCGGCTTCGCCCGTGCCTTCACCTCGCAGTTCCCCGACGCGACCGGCTTCGCCGCGGACCGCGACCGCGCGCTGCGCCTGCTGCTCGAACTGATCCGCCGCGCCAAGGAAGCGGGCCCCCTGCGGCCCGATTTCGTCCTGGAGGACGTCAGCCTGGCCCTGATGGCCAACGAGGGCATCCGCGCGGAGTCCCCCGACCTGCGCGTCGCCGCCTCCCGCCGCTTCGCCGCGCTGATCCTCCAGTCCTTCCACACCACCCCCACCCGCACCCCCCTCCCCCCACCGGTCCGCCTCCCCCTCTCCCGCCACTAGCCCCCCTGCCGGGGCCTGTCCGCGCGACGAATGCCGCCGGAGCGCCACTGACGATCGAGGCTAATCGGCCATGTCGCGCGCTTCGTAGCCGAGCAAGCCCACGGTGACAGGGCGCGCGAACTCGAAATCGATGTCGGCCGTCCTGGACAACTGTGCCTCCCGTTCTTCGGCGGGGCGGACCCGACGCGGGCCACGGGGCCGGAGTTCAGTGGGGGATGCCCGCGATGATCTCGCCTGCCCCCTGGCTCAGCAATTGCTCGCAGACACGGGCGCCGAGCGCGGCGGGGTCGCTTGCGCCACGGAGGTGGGCGTGGACGAACGCCGAGCCATCGCTGGTGAAGACCATGCCCTGGAGGGAGAGTCGGCCGTCCGGCTCGGTGGCGCAATATCCGGCGATCGGGCTGTTGCAGTGGCCCCGTAGGCCGTGGAGCATGGCGCGTTCCGCCGTGACCTCGGTCGTCGTCCGCTCGTGGTTGAGCCGGGTCAGCAGGCCGGTCACGGGGCGGTCGTCGTGGCGGCACTCCAGGCCGAGGGCCCCGGCGCCGACGGCCGGGAGCATCTCGTGGACGGTGAAGACCTGGCGGCCCCGGTGGGAGAGGCCCAGCCGTTCCAGGCCGGAGGCTGCCAGGATCATCGCGTCCGGCCTGGCATCGGTCTGCTTCTTGCCGTCGAGTTTCTCGATGCGGGTGCCGACCGCTCCGCGCACCCGGACGACGTCGAGATCGGGGCGCACCCGCTTGACCTGGGCCTTGCGCCGGACCGCCGAGGTGGCCACGACGGCCCCGGGCGGGAGATCGTCGAGCGTCCGCATCGGCGAACCCTCGGGGAAGAGCAGCACGTCCCGTACGTCGTCGCGCGGCAGATAGGCGGCGAAGACCAGGCCCTCGGGAATGGGTTCGTCGCCGGGGACGTCCTTGACGCAGTGGACGGCCATGTCCACCTCCGCGCGCTGGACCATGGCGTCGATCTGCTTGACGAAGAGGCCCTTGCCGCCGAGTTGGGCCAGGTCCCCGTGCCACCGGTCGGCCTCGGTCGTGACCGGGACCAGCTCGACCTGGATCCCCGGTTCCTCCTCGCGCAGGAGGTCGGCCACCATAGTGGCCTGCGCGAGCGCCATCGGCGAGCTGCGCGTGCCGATCCGCAGGGTCCGGCCGGCCGGAAAGTCGCTCATGGAGTCCTCTCGTTCCTCAGCCCCACGGTAGAGCGTCACTCCGGGGACCGTCGCGGTGCCCCGGAGCGCCCCCGGCTCACTGGCACGGCTCCTGCTCCTCTGACGCGAAAGTGAGCCGGGGGATCGCCTCGATGTCGATCCCGTAGCGGCGGTAGACCTTGGTGGTGTTCTCGCTGGTCAGCTCTTCGATCGGCAGGCCGAGGGCGCGGGCGGTCGCGTGGACGTGGTCGGCGCTGTCGCCTTCGATCTCCGCGTAGGGCGGGATCAGGGGCCAGTGGTCGACCTCGACAGCCGCACCGCCCAGGGTCCAGGACGAGCGGCGGTTCTCCTGGTAGGCCTTGGGCTGGTAGCCGAGCTTGGCCAGCAGGTCATTGGCGGTGTCGAAGTCACCGACGGTGGTCTCGGTCTCGGTGACGCCGTCGATGGCGTCGGAGTGGATCTCCTTGACGCACAGCGTCACCTCGGTGCCGGTGTCCCGCAGACGAACCCAGGCGCCGGGACGGCCGGGGATGTCGTAAACGTACCGGCGCTGAAAGCGGTCGCCCACATGCTCGGCCCCGGCCTCGACCAGCAGCGCACGCATCTCCTCCGGGTCGATCTCCAGGACCTTGGCTTCGAATTCGGTTGCCGTCATGGCGGGTTGTCCTTCGCGTGAGTGTTGCCGGATTGGTGGCCTCACCGGGTCAACGAAATCCACCCCTGCCCGGCTCCCGCTACCGCACCGGCCGACGCTACGAGAGCCGGGCGGCGCCGGACGTGATTGCGCTCACGAGGAGTCAGCGCTGGGCCGCGCCCGCGACGGGCTCCGTACAAACACGTGGGAAAGGACTCCCGGCAGGTGAAGCTCCGGTGGCGTGGTGTTCGGCCCAATCAGCTCGCGCTGCGATGAGCCGTGGGCGTATTTCCTGATCGAGGCGGTCAGCCTGGGCACGTAGCTGGGCCGCGACCCGAGCGAGTCCGTCCGGGTCGAGATTGTTGATCCAGAAGTCCTCGATGATCGCGAGGTTGACTACGGGGACGCGGGGCTCGGGGTCATCAGCGTACGGGTGGCAGTCGATGCTGCCCCAGAAGACCTGCTCCTCGCCCTCGCCACCGCCTTCGCCCTCGAAGGCCGGCGAGCGAACCCGCATCGACTGCCCACCGAAGTGGGTCCAGTGCCCGACATCCGCCAACCGGACCGGAAGCCGGTCGAGCGGCACACCGGTCGCGCTCGGGTCCTCCTCGGCCCAGGCCGGCAGATAGCCCTCCACGGTAAAACCTGCCGTGGTGGTGATCGTCCACGTCCGGCCGGTCCCAGCGGGCTCGGCCGAAGCAGCGGGCAAGGCGCTGGGCATGCCTGCGACGACAGCGGCAGAGCCTGGCCCGCGGGGGCGCGTCTCAGCCGCGGTCACAGCCCCTGCTCCCCGCACGGGCCGCTACCCGGCCGATCCTCATGTCCGTCGTCAGCAACAACGGCCCACACCAGTTTGCCGACACCCTCGCGCCCGCTCACTCCCCAGCATCCGCCCGTCAGAGCATCGACCAGCGCCAGACCTCGCCCGGACTCCGCGTCCATCGACGCCTCCCGCACCACCGGCCTCGTCTCGTCCGCGTCATGCACCTCGATCCGCACCCCACCCGCCAGACGCTCGTACCGGGTCTCGACCAGCCGATCCTGGGGCGCTCGGACATGCCGCACGGCGTTGGTGAGCAGCTCCGACACCACCAGCTCGGCGGCGTCTGTCAGCCCGGTCAAATCCCATTCAGCCAGCACCTGACGGAGTTCGCGCCTGGCCAGGCTGACGCACCGAGGACTACGGGCCCACCTGTTCACGACAGCCGCACCACTCCTGTCCTGCGCCAGCACCCGCGCCCTCACCGGCCCGGTCCCCGCGTAATCCGGCGCTCCGCCGACGGCTTCCCCGTCGTCGGAGCCGGGCGGCCGGCGTTTGTGATGAGTACATGCATGCGTTCCACTCTCCGTTGCTGATCTCGCATGGAAATCCACACCGCAACCCCCTGTGCAGCGAGCTCCGTTGGTCGCGCACAAGGGATCTGCCGCCTTCGCACGCCGACGGCGAAGGCGGGGCCCAGCACCGTGGGGCCCGAGCGGAGATGCCAGTAACGCGGATTTCCCGTCGCCCCGCAGCGGACAGGGTTGACAGCGCCCTGGTGTTAACCGTTAACCGCCACCGGTCGCGAGCGGGCTGGCATCATGGAAATCGCCCCACATTGCCCGACGCAGGGGGAAGCGATGAAGACGAAATTGCAGGCGGCACGCATGGCCAAGGGCTGGACCCAGGCCCAACTCATCGGGGCCATGGCAGCCGCCGCCGAACGCCTAGGCGTCGAGTTACCCGCGCCGTCCAGCCTCAAGACCCAGGTCTCGATGTTCGAAAACGGGAGGCGCATTCCGGGACGTGATTACGGACTGGTCTTTTGCGAGGTCTACGAGAGCACCCGGGCGGAACTGGGCCTCGGACTGTCCCCGATGAAGGCCGGCACACTTCCCGGAGTGCCGAACCCGCGAACGCCTTCCCCCGAGGCCAGCCCCGAAGTGCTCGACTACCTGAGGTCGGTGCTGGTCCAGCACGCCCACGCCGAACCGCTGGTCGGAGCCCGCTTCCTCGTCCCGGCGGTGCAGAGCCAGATGCCCCTCATAGAGGAGCTGTGCAAGGGCACTTCTACCGCAAACCGTACGGAAGTGGTCCGGGTAGGCGCACGGTACGCCGAATTCCTGGGCTGGCTCCACCAGGACACGGGCGACACCGAAGCAGCCATGTTCTGGACCATCCGGGCTCTCGATTACGCGTCCGAACTGGACGATCCGGCACTCACCTCCTATGTGTTCCAGCGGCGCAGCAACATCGCCGCCGAGGTGGGACAGCCGGGACACGCCGTCGGACTTGCCAACGCCGCACTCCGCGAGTCCCACCGCCTCCCCGAGCAAGTCCACGCCGTCGCCCTTCGGGCCCGTGCCAACGCTCACGCCCTGCTCGGGCACGCCACCGAATCCTTACGCGCACTCGATGAAGCGCGGGTCTTGATCGAGGCGGCGGTCCACGACGGGAGCAGCCTGGCACCGTTCTGTTCGGCCTCCTACATCGACATGGAGGCAGCGAACTGCGCCCTCCAGCTCGGGCGCCCGCACGACGCGGTGCGGACACTGGAGGCGAGTCTCATCCGCTGGCCGGCCGAGCAGCAACGCGACCGCGGCCTGTGCCTGGCCCGGCTCGCCACCGCCTACGCGCACCTGGAAGACGTGGAAGCCGGTTACAACACGGCCGCACAAGCTCTGGCGATCGCCCGGTCGACGGGCTCGGCGCGCATCCTCGCAGAGTTGCGACGGCTGCAGAAACGCCTCGCGCCCTGGAGCAAGCTGGTGGAGATCGCGGCACTCAACCGGCAGTTGGGCACTATGGGAGGTAGTTGAGCCGCACACGAGGAGAGCCGTGAACCTGCTTCCCACGATCACCACCGTCGACGTCCAGGAACGGGCGCCGCGCGTCGCCGTACTCCCGATCGGGTCCTTCGAGCAGCACGCCGGCCACCTCCCCCTCATCACCGACACCGCGATCGCCTGCGTCATCAGCCGGGAACTCGCTGCGGCCTACCCCGTCCTGCCACTGCCGCCCATCACCATCGCGTGCAGCCACGAGCACAGCAGTTGGCCGGGCACCGTCAGCATCAGCGCCCGGACGCTGCACCTCCTGGTCACGGACATCGCCCAGTCCCTCGAAGCGTCGGGCATCCGCAAACTGGTCCTCGTCAACGCCCACGGCGGCAACTACATCCTGTCCAACGTCGTCCAGGAGGCCAATCTCACCGAATCGCGCATGACCCTCTTCCCGCACACCCTTGAGTGGAACCGGGCCCGCGAACACGCCGGCCTCGTCACCAACGCCCACGACGACATGCACGCCGGCGAGATCGAAACCTCCATCCTCCTCCACGCCCAACCCGACCTCGTCCGCCCCGGTTGGAAAACCGCCGACCACGACGCCGGCGAACGCCCCTTCCTCCTCACCCACGGCATGCGCGCCTACACGCAGACCGGCGTCATCGGCTACCCATCCCATGCCACGGCGGAGAAGGGCAAAGCCGTACTGGCCAGCCTCGTCACAGACTTCGCAGCGCACCTAAGGGTTCTCGGAGAGCGGCCAGTCGGCTGACGAGCGGTCTCGGACGCGTCAACGGGCCAACCACGCTCCTCGGGAGCGGCCCGAATCCGAGTTCCCGCGCCCCGCGCCCGGCTCCCCGGTTCCGTCGAGGGCAAGGGCGAGGGGCCGCGTGGCGATGCGCCGCACGCGGGCCCTCGCCCTGGTCCAATAACGGTCAGCCCGGTCAGCCCTTGACGCAGACGACCTGCTTCAGCCTCGCCACCACCTGCACCAGGTCCTTCTGCTGCTCGATCACCTTGCCGATCGGCTTGTACGCGCCCGGGATCTCGTCCACAACCCCGGAATCCTTCCGGCACTCGACGCCCCGGGTCTGGTCCTCCAGGTCGCGGACGCCGAACTTCCGCTTGGCCGCGGAACGCGACATCTTGCGGCCGGCGCCGTGGGAAGCGGAGTTGAAGGACAAGGTGTTGCCCAGGCCGCGGACGATGAAGGACTCCGTGCCCATCGAGCCGGGGATGATCCCCCACTCCCCCGAGTCCGCGCTGATCGCGCCCTTCCGTGTGACCAACAGGTCCATCCCGTCGTACCGCTCCTCGCTGACATAGTTGTGGTGACAACTGATGACACCGGGGCGGTACTCCACCGTCCTCATCTGACCTTCGGCGTCCTCCTGTTGGCATGAGATGACCGGCTCGAAGGTCGGGCGGGCCTTGGGGAGTTGGCGGCGGACGACGTCCTGGAGGAGGGCCATCATGATCGCCCGGTTGTGCTTGGCGTACTCCTGCGCCCAGAAGAGGTCGTTGCGGTAGGCGGCCATCTGAGGGGTGTCGGCGATGAAGACGGCGAGGTCGCGGTCGACGAGGCCCTGGTTGTGCGGGAGTTGCTGGGCCTGGCCGATGTGGTGGTCGGCGAGTTCCTTGCCGATGTTGCGCGAGCCGGAGTGCAGCATGAGCCAGACGGCGTCGTCGGTGTCCAGGCAGACCTCCACGAAGTGGTTGCCGGAGCCGAGGGTGCCCATCTGCTTGGCGGCGCGCTCCGCGCGGAACTTGACCGACTCGGCGAGGCCGTCGAAACGGGACCAGAAGTCGGACCAGCCCTGGGTCGGGAAGGCGTGCAGCCGGGCCGGGTCCACCGGGTCGTCGTGCAGGCCGCGGCCGACCGGGATGGCCTGCTCGATCTTGGCGCGGAGCCGGGAGAGGTCGGCGGGCAGGTCGTCGGCGCGCAGCGAGGTCTTGACGGCGCTCATGCCGCAGCCGATGTCGACGCCGACCGCGGCCGGGCAGACCGCGCCGTGCATGGCGATGACCGAGCCAACGGTGGCGCCCTTGCCGTAGTGGACGTCGGGCATGACGGCCAGGCCCTTGATCCACGGCAGCGAGGAGACGTTGCGGAGCTGCTGCATCGCCTGGCCCTCGACCGTGGCCGGGTCGGCCCACATGCGGATCGGCACCCGGACGCCCGGTACCTCGGTGTACGGCATGACCATCCCCCCAGAGGACGTATGTGCGGTGTGGGACGTTTGAGATGTACGACGTGTATGAGAAGAAAAGAAGACCGGGTGGCCGGGAACTCTCCCGGCCGCTGGCACGTGTCACCCATTGATCCGCCCCGACGGGCGGTTTACGCAGGACGTGCGATAGACATTGTGTCCAGGGCTCGCTCAAGCGCGCCAAAGGTTTACCGCCGGACCGCCGTGTCACCGCGTCGCTACGTCGCCGCGGACCCGGGGTCGGGTGAACCTGTACCCAAGGACAGGCACAGCGCCGGACGAGGAAGGGGCCCGCTCAGTGGGGTCTACGCGAAGGCTGCCGGTCCCCGTCGCCACGGCGGTGGGCCTGGTCGCGCTCGCCGTCGTCGGCCTCGGCGCCTGCACGGGCGGCGGCTCGGATCCGGGCGCGGCGACCGACAGCAAGTCCGCCTCGCTCGGCGGCGCCGCCCTCCCGGTGCTGCCCCCGGGCAAGTACCAGACCCTCCCCCAGCCCTGCATCGCCGTCGACCTGAAGACGCTCCAGAAGCTGGTGCCGGGCGCGACGGACTACGCGGGCAAGGAGAAACTGACCTACGACACCGACCGGCGGGTCGGCTGCGCCTGGCAGGGGGCCAGCTCGGACGGGACGACCCGCGACCTCAGCGTCGACTTCGAGCGCGTGGTCTCCTACGACCCCGGCATCAGCGACGACGTGCAGGCCGAGGCGGACATCGAGCACAAGGCGGCCGCGGCGGCGATCCTGCTGACGCCGGCCAGCCCGCCCGACAGTTCGCTGACGACACCGCCCTCGACCCCGCCGACCGCCCCCACCGGGAGCCAGGCCCCGACGGACGGCGGCACGTCCACCGGGCTGAAGAACGACGGGGACGACGACCTCGCCCCCCGCGCCCTCACCGATGTGGGGGACACCGCCTTCATCAACGACGTGCTGAAGCCGCCCGCGACCCCGGCCAGTTCCCGGACCGGGGCCCGCCGTGACGTCACGCTGGTCTTCCGCACCTCGAACGTCGTGGTGAGCATCACGTACGCCCAGACGGCCCCGCGCGGCGCCGTCGACCCGCAGAGCGACACGCTGCAAAAGGGCGCGCGCGAGGTGGCCGATCAACTGGAGCACCGGATCAAGAGCTGAGGCGGGGGCCGGGCGCGGGACCCCTTAGGGTGGATGGCCCACCGTCGGCCGCGAGCCGCCGTCTCCGCACCGGTCCGGCAGCCCGCCGGCCACGCACCGGCCGCCGCCGGCCGCCGCACCGATCCGCACCCGCACCCGCACCCACACCCACACCCACAAGAGCACCCGCACCCCGCAAGAGCAAAGGACCCGGGACCCATGGAACGACGACGCCGCCGCACCGCCCCGCGCCTGGCCGGGCTGCTGGTCTGCGCGGCCGTGCCCGCGCTGCTGCTCGCCGGCTGTTCTTCCGGCTCCGGCGGCGACGCCAAGGGCTCGGACGGCGCGCCGAGTACGGCGAAGGGCACCACCTTGCCCACCGTCGCCCCGGTGAGGTTCGCCGCACTGCCCGCGCCCTGCACCACGCTGGCCAAGAGCACCGTCACCGCGCTCGTCCCCAAGGCGAAGGCGCCGGGCGGCACGCAGGCACAGTCCTCCGACGTGGCCACCCGCGGGAGTTGCTCGTGGACCGGCAACGGCAAGGACGGCTACCAGTACCGCTGGCTCTCGGTCACCCTCCAGCGCTACGACAACTCCACCGTGTTGGGCAGCGCCGAGGACCAGGCGAAGAAGCGGTACGCCGACGAGATCGGTGAGGCGAGCGCGGCCAAGGGCTTCACCACCTCGGTACTGACCGGCATCGGCGACCAGGCGGGCTCGGCGAGCGGCAAGGCCACGGTCGCCAAGATCACCTCGCAGAACGACACCGTGGTGGCCAGGACCGGCAATGTCGTGGTGATCGTGGAGTACGACGGGGCCGGCCTCATCGACAAGAAGAACCCGACCGCGACGGTCGTGAACAGCGGGGCGCTGCGGGCGGCGAAGGACGCGGTGGCGTCGATCGCGGCGGCGAACCCCGGCAGCGCCGCCGCCCCTGGCGGTACGGGTGGTACGGGCAGCGGCACCGGGGACGGCAAGGCCGGTACGCCGAGCAGCACCGCGAGCGGAAGCGGCGGCCTCAGCGGCTGAGGGGCCGAGCGGCTGACCGCCCGGCGGTGCCGAACCAGCTCCGGCCACCCCCGACGCCACTCGGCACCCCTGACCCCCCGACCCCACTCGTCACCCCTGACGCCCCCCGACGCCCCCTCCCGCAGCCTCCAGGACGTAACAACTGCCGGGAGTTCGCGCCCTCCTATCCTCAATCCGCACATTTGTCCGAGGGTCGGGTGTCCACGGCGCCGCCCCCGTATGGCAGTCTGGGGCGGCCAGTTGCGGGGGCAGGAGCAAAGCGGTAGGAGGGTCGCGGGTGGCCGCGATACATTTGACCCGGACGCACCGAATATTGGCGGGTATCGTCATCACCGGGGCGGTGATCATCGCGGGGATCGGCTTCGCCGGTTCCTACGCCGCCGTGCGTACGCTCGCGCTGCACAAGGGGTTCGGCTGGTTCGCGAACGTCTTCCCGATCGGCGTCGACGCCGGCATCGTGGTGCTGCTCGCGCTCGACCTGCTGCTGACCTGGCTGCGCATCCCGTTCCCGCTGCTGCGGCAGACCGCGTGGCTGCTGACCGCCGCCACCATCGCCTTCAACGGCGCCGCCGCCTGGCCCGATCCGCTCGGCGTCGGTATGCACGCGATCATCCCGGTGCTGTTCGTGGTCTCCGTCGAGGCCGCCCGGCACGCCATCGGGCGCATCGCGGACATCACCGCGGACAAGCACATGGAGGGCGTGCGGATCACCCGCTGGCTGCTGGCCCCGGTGCCGACCTTCAAGCTGTGGCGGCGGATGAAGCTGTGGGAGCTGCGGTCGTACGAGGAGGTCATCCGGCGCGAGCAGGACCGGCTGGTCTACCGGGCCCGGCTGCGCGCCCGTTACGGCGTTTCCTGGCGCCGCAAGGCCCCGATCGAGGCGATCATGCCGCTGCGGCTGGCCAAGTACGGGGTGCCGCTGTCCGAGACCGCGGACGCCGGGCTGGAGGCGGCCGGCATCGAGATCGGCGCCCCCGTACGGCAGTTGGAAGTCGCCAGGGTCGAGCCCATCGAGCCGGACGCGACCGCGGCATCGATACGGAAGGCGGCCGGGGGCGCCGCGGAGGCGATACCGGCCGCCGCGGCGAGGCCGCCCGGCGCCGAACAGGCCCTCGAAGCCGCCACCGAGCACACCCGCGAGCAGGACTACGACCCGGCTTTCGAGGAACAGCAGTCGGCGTACGACCAGGAGCGGCTCTACGAGCAGCAGATGTACGAGCAGCAGCCGTCGTACGAGGAGCAGTGGCAGGGCACCCACGACAGCCCGTGGTTCGCGGCCCCCCAGCCGCAGGCGCACCCGCAGCAGCGGCAGCAGCAACCGCAGGCCCGGCGCCCGTACGACCCCGAGGGCGGGCAGCAGCAGTACCCGCAGGAGGAGTTCCGGGAGCAGAGCCAGCAGCCGCAGCTCATGGTCCCCAACGGCCCCTACCGGCAGCGCCCGTTGCGCAACCCGGAGTCGAACGGCGCCGCGAACGGCAGCAATGGAGCCAACGGCTTCAACGGCGTGACGCCCGTGAACGGCACGAACTCCGTGAACGGTGCCAACGGAGCGAACGGTGTCAACGGCACGAACGGCTTCGACGCCCCGGCCGTCCAGGAGTTCCGCGAACCCCCGTACACCGCTCCGCAGTACCAGCAGGCGAACCTGAACGGCGCGGACGTCCAGCTCCCGGCCCAGGGCGGCGACTCGGAAGCCGAGACCTACCCCGTCGGCGGCCTCAACCTCCCCGACGGCATCCCACCGTCCGAGGCGTACTTCGGCGCCTATCGCAACCACGTGCTGAACACCGGCGAGCGCCTCAACACCGCCCGCCAGCTCGCCCGCATCCTGGAGAACGAGTTCGGCGGCACCGCCCCCGAACAGCGTGAACTGACGAGGGCGGTCCGCGAGCTGCGGACCCGCTTCCAGTCCGAGCAGGAGACTGAGCCCATCCCCTAACGGGCGCCGGCGCGGCCCACGGCCTCGGCACGTCCGTTATTGACCGGCCCGTCCCCGCCTGCCCGTCCGCCGTGGCTTGTCGCGCAGTTCCTCGCGCCCCTGACGGGGCACGTCCGTAACCGACCGGCCCATCCCCGCCCGCCGGTCCATCGTGGCCGAGCGCGCAGTTCCGCCCCCAGAGCTTCGCCTTGGGGTACCCCCAGCGCCACCTGACGGGGCACGGTTCCGCCGCCGCAGCAGTAGGCGGCGCCCTACAGGGGCGCGAGGAACCGCGCGACAAGCCACGACCGGCGGACGGTCCGGCAACCGGCGGGCAGGGGCACCACGGGCGGCCCGGTCACCCCACCCCGCATCGTGCACAAGCATTGACACCCCCCACGGCATCCCACAGACTCCCGGAGAGCGCTCTCCAAGCTGTGCATCATCTGTGAGCCCAGCGACTCCGCTCCCTCGCGTCCCCTGCGATCTCTCACACCCCCCACCGTGGAGATGCCCATGAGACTGATTTCCCGGCTGCTCCGGAACGATCGAAGGCGCAGACCACTCATCGCCGCCGGTGTCGCGGCGGCCCTCGCCCTCGGCGGCGCCCTTACCGCCACCGGTGGCACCGCGCACGCGGCCGACACCCTGCTGTCGCAGGGCAAGACGGCCACCGCCTCCTCCACCGAGAACGCCGGCACCCCGGCCTCGGCGGCCGTCGACGGCAACGCCGGCACCCGCTGGTCCAGCGCCGCCAGCGACCCGCAATGGCTGCAAGTCGACCTCGGAGCCACCGACACGATCACCTCGGTCACCCTCAACTGGGAGTCCGCGTACGGCACCGCCTTCAAGATCCAGACCTCGGCCAACGCCACCGCCTGGACCGACATCTACTCCACCACCACCGCCACCGGCGGCGTACAGAACCTTTCCGTAAACGGTTCCGGGCGCTATGTCCGTTTCTACGGGACCGCCCGCGCCACCGGATACGGCTACTCCCTCTGGGAGTTCCAGGTCTACGGCTCGACCGGCTCGACAACCGGCGGCACCAGCAGCGGCACCACCGGCGGCTCCACCGGCACCTGCGGCACCACCAACGCGGCGCTGAACAAGACCGCCACCGCCTCCTCCACCGAGAACGCCGGCACCCCGGCCTCGGCGGCCGTCGACGGCAACGCGGGCACCCGCTGGTCCAGCGCCGCGAGCGACCCGCAGTGGCTCCAGGTCGACCTCGGCAGCTCGCTGCCGGTCTGCCAGGTGGGCCTCAACTGGGAAGCGGCCTACGGCACCGCCTTCAAGATCCAGGTCTCGGACAACGCCACCACGTGGACGGACGCCTACTCCACCACCACCGGCACCGGCGGCGTGCAGAACCTGACGGTCAGCGGCACCGGCCGCTACATCCGCCTCTACGGCACCGCCCGTGCCAACGCGTACGGCTACTCCCTCTGGGAGTTCCAGGTCTTCACCACCGGCGGTACGAGCGGCGGCACCACGACCGGCGGCACCACCGGTGGCACCACCACCCCGCCGCCCGGCGGCGGTGACTTCTCCGGTTCGGTGATCTCCGCCTACAAGCAGGTGAGCGCCTCCTCCTACGAGGGCGGCAACGCGCCGGCCGCCGCGCTCGACGGCCGCACCAACACCCGCTGGTCCAGCCTCGCCACCGACAGCCAGTGGCTCCAGGTGGACCTCGGCAACATCGGGACCATCAGCGGCATCGTGCTCAACTGGGAGTCCGCGTACGGCACCGGCTACCACATCGACGTGTCCGACAACGGCACCGCGTGGACGACGGTCTACACGACCACCACCGGCAAGGGTGGCATCGAGAAGCTGCCGCTGACCGCGAAGGGCCGCTATGTCCGGCTGACCGGCACCGCCCGGGCCACCGGATACGGCTACTCGCTCTGGGAGTTCCAGGTGTACGGCACGGTGGACAACTCCACCGCGACGGCGCCGATGCTCTCCGGCCCGACCAAGGCCCCGGCCACGCTCAACCAGTTCCAGCTCGCCGCGCCCGCCGACAAGGCGATGGTCAGCAACACCCGGCGGCCCGCACTGTCCTGGGCGGCCGTCACGGGAACCGCGCACTACGAGGTGTGGCTCAACCTCAGCCGCACCGACTACGACTTCACCGCCTCGGGCAACCTCCTCGACCTCTACACCAAGGTCGCCGAGCCCACCGGCACCAGCTACACACCGACGTGGGACATCACCGACCGGTGGACGTACAAGTGGTTCGTGGTCGCGGTGAGCGGTTCCGGCGCCAAGACCACCTCCAACATCCGGACGTTCAGCCTCTATCTGCCCGACATCGAGCAGGTGGCCGACGGCGTCAACGTGATCAACGGCGCCCGTGACCTCAACAAGGACGGCACGATCGAGCCGTACGAGGACTGGCGGCTGTCGGTCGACACGCGGGTCAGCGACCTTCTCGGGCGGATGACGCTGGAGGAGAAGGCGTACCAGATGTTCTACAACGTCCAGCAGTACCCGCTGTCCGGCTGGCACTTCGGCCCCGCGCAGCCCGGCGACCTCAACAACGTGCTGCTGTCCACCGCGGCCACCCGGCTCGGCATCCCGCCGGTCTCCGCGGGTGACACCACGGCCGGCTACCAGACGACGTATCCGCTGCAGAGCACGCTGGCGGCGGGCAAGGACTACCCGCTCGACTACAAACTCGGCGACATGCAGCGCAAGGAGGAGCTGGAGGTCGGCGCCCGCGGCACCCTCTCCCCGCTCGCCGAGGTCGGCACCAAGGTGCTCTACCCGCGCATCCAGGAGGGCAACGGCGAGAACGCCGATGTGGCCGCGGCCCAACTGCGGGCGCTGGTATCCGGGTTGCAGGGCGGCCCGGAGCTGAACCCGGGTTCGGTGCTGGCCACCGTCAAGCACTGGCCGGGCGAGGGCGCCGGCGGCGAGGCGGGCATCGTCTACGACGGGGTGACGATCAAGTACCACATGATCCCGTTCAAGGCGGCGATGGAGGCCGGCGCGGTCAACATCATGCCGGGCTACGCGGGCAGTTCGTATCTCGACCCGGGCGGTCCCGGCGCGGGTGACAGCGCGAAGATCCTCACCTACCTGCGCCAGAACCTCGGCTACACCGGTCTCATCACCACCGACTGGCTGCCGTCGAGCGCCTGGATCAACGCGGCCAACGCGGGCTCCGACGTGATGGGCGGCGCCGACCCGGGCGCCACCGGCTTCACCATGGGAAGCTTCGAGAGCGGCGTGCCGCTGGCCCGTATCAACGACGCGGTGACCCGTGTCCTCAAGCTCAAGTTCGAGCTGGGCATCTTCGACCACCCCTACGGCGACCCGGTGAACGGTCCCTACCGCTTCCACCAGCCCAGCTACACCCAGCTCGCCAACCAGGCGTCCCGCGAGTCCAACACCCTGCTGAAGAACAACGGTGTGCTGCCGATCAAGCTCGGCTCGGGCGCCAACATCGCGGTGGCCGGCGACCGGGCCACCGACGGCGCGGCCTGCTGCATCTGGTCGAGCTACTTCCACCCGGACTACGGTTCGCTCGACCAGCTCGACGCGCTCAAGGCGAGAGCCACCCAGGCCGGCGTCAATGTCTACCAAGGCACCGGACCCACGCCGAAGTTGGCGGTGGTCTACGTCGGCGAACCCTCGTACACCCACGCCACCGCCTGGCCGGACACCCAGCCCTATCTGCCGGCCGACCAAGTGGCGCTGATCCAGAACTACAAGAACCAGGGCATCCCGGTGGTGGTCGTCCTCACCCTGCCCCGGCCCATGGTCATCAGCGACTGGCAGAACCTGGCCGACGCCATCGTGGTCACCTATCGCGGCGGCGAGGAAGTCGGCCCGGCCACCGCCAGCCTGCTCTTCGGCGACTACACCCCGCGCGGCAAGCTGCCCTGGCAGCTCCCCCGCAGCCTGGACCAGGTGCTCAAGCCGGGCGGCGGCGACAACCAGGCGGACGCCAACGAGGCGTGGGACCTGCCGTACGACCTCGGCGCGACGGCGGCGGAACGGGCCGACATCCGCGCCAAGATCGACGCGGGCCAGACGGTGCCGCCGACCTACGGCAATCCGCTCTACCAGTACGGATCGGGGCTGACGAACTTCTGACCCGACCCACGCGCTGAACGACCGGGCGGCCCGGAGTCACCGACTCCGGGCCGCTCGTCGTGCGCGCGGTACGGCGCCCCGGGCTATCCGGCGCTGCCGCCGAGCAGTTCCCGCACCCGCGGCTGGCCCACCGCGAGCAGCAGCGTCGGCAGCCGCGGGCCGGTGTCGCGGCCGACCAGCAGTTCGTAGAGCAGGGCGAAGAACGTCCGCTGGGCCACCTTGAGTTCGGGCGTCGGCTTGGCGTCCTGGGCGAGGCCGGCCCGTACCTTCGGGACCGCGTAGACGAGGGTGGTCAGGCCGTCCAGCGACCAGTGGGAGTCCAGCCCGTCGAGCAGCAGCTTGATCGCGCCGCGGTCCTCGTCGGCCAGGGACGCGAGCCGCTCGGCGTCGGGGACGGCCCGCACCACCGTGCGCTGTTCGGCCGGCACCTGGGTGCTGATCCAGCTCACCGCGCGGTCCAGCCGGGGCCGGGCCTCGTCCAGCGAGGTGAGCGGGTGCCCGGGGTCGAGCTCGGAGAGGATCCGCAGGGTCTGCGCCTGCGCGCCGGCCGTGATGTCGGCCACCGAGGCCAGCGTGCGGTACGGCAGCGGGCGCGGGGTCCTCGGCAGCTCACCGGCGGCGGTGCCGATCGCCCTGCGGTAGGCGGCGAGGTCCCCCGGCAGCGCCGAGCCGTCATCGACCTTGCGGGTCAGCGCGTCCCACTCGTCGTAGAGCCGCTGGATCTCCTGGTCGAAGGCGATCTTGAAGGACTGGTTGGGGCGCCTGCGGGCGTAGAGCCAGCGGATGAGCTGCGGCTCCATGATCTTCAGCGCGTCCCCCGGGGTCGGCACACCGCCCTTGGAGGAGGACATCTTCGCCATGCCGGAGATGCCGACGAACGCGTACATCGGCCCGATCGGCTGCTTCCCGCCGAAGATCGGCCCGACGATCTGCCCGCCGACCTGGAATGACGAACCGGGCGAGGAGTGGTCGACGCCGGACGGCTCGAAGACCACCCCTTCGTACGCCCAGCGCATCGGCCAGTCGACCTTCCACACCAGCTTGCCGCGGTCGAACTCGCTGAGCTTCACCGTCTCGCCGTGCCCGCAGGCGCAGGTGTACGTCAGCTCGGTGGTCTCGTCGTCGTACGCGGTGACGGTCGTCAGATCCTTGCCGCACGCACCGCAGTAGGGCTTGTACGGGAAGTAGCCGGCGCCGCCGCCGCTGCCGTCGTCCTCGGCCGCCGCGCCCGAGCCCTCCTCGGCCTCCAGCTCGGCGGCGTCCACCGGCTTCTGCTGCTGCTTGGCGGGCGCCTTCTTGGTCCGGTACTGGGCGAGGATCGCGTCGATGTCCGCGCGGTGCCGCATGGCGTGCAGGATCTGCTCGCGGTAGGTGCCCGCGGTGTACCGCTCGGTCTGGCTGATCCCGTCGTACTCCACACCCAGCTCGGCGAGCGCGTCCGTCATCTGGGCCTTGAAGTGCTCGGCCCAGTTGGGGTAGGTGGAGCCGACCGGGGCCGGCACCGAGGTCAGCGGCTTGCCGATGTGCTCGGCCCAGGACGCGTCGATGCCGGGGACGCCGCTCGGCACCTTGCGGTAGCGGTCGTAGTCGTCCCAGGAGATCAGATGCCGGACCCGGTGGCCGCGCCGCCGGATCTCGTCGGCGACCAGGTGCGGGGTCATCACCTCGCGCAGATTGCCCAGGTGGATCGGCCCTGAGGGGCTCAGACCCGAGGCGACGACGATCTCCGGGGCGCCGGTGGCCGGTGTTTTCCTCTCCGCCGCGCGGCGCTCCGACTCGGCGATCACGTCGTCCGCGAAACGGGAGACCCAGTCGGCCTCGGTGTTCTGCGCCACGGTCCTCTTCTTCCTGCGGTGCTGGGGTGCTGGGGTCTGCGGTTCTTCCTGCGGCTGTGTCGGTCCGCCGCCGGCCGGGAAACCGGTGTCCCCATTCTCCCAGAAGGAAAACCGGTGGCGCCCCGTGAAATAATTGGCGTGAGTCGCACCTCCTTGATCCCCCGCGCGTCCCGCACGCATCCCCCGACCATCCCGCACACACACGGAAACGGCATCCCATGGCCTCGGTCCCCTCCCTGTCCGCCTCGCTCCAGCAGCGTGTCTCCACCGCGCTGACGGCCGCCGTGCCGTCGGCCGAAGGTGCCGACCCGCTGCTGCGCCGAAGCGACCGGGCCGACTTCCAGGCCAACGGCGTGCTGGGCCTGGCCAAGCGGGCCAAGGCCAATCCGCAGCAGCTCGCGCACGCGGTGCTCGCCGAACTGCCCGGCGACGACCTGATCGCCCAGGTCGAGGTCTCAGGACCCGGCTTCCTCAACATCACCGTCGCCGACGCGGCCATCACCACCAACCTGGCGAAGCGGCACGCCGACGACCGGCTCGGCGTGCCGGCGAAGGCCGACCCCGGCATCACGGTGATCGACTACGCCCAGCCGAACGTGGCCAAGGAGATGCACGTCGGCCATCTGCGGTCCTCGGTGATCGGCGACGCCATCGCCAGGATCCTGCGGTTCGCCGGCGAGCGGGTGATCCCGCGCCACCACATCGGCGACTGGGGCACCCAGTTCGGCATGCTCGTGCAGTATCTGATCGAGCACCCGCACGAGCTGGACCACACCGAGGACGCGCCGGACGCCGGAGAGGCGTCCATGTCCCGGCTCAACCGGCTCTACAAGGCGTCCCGGGTCGTCTTCGACAGCGACGAGGGGTTCAAGGAGCGGGCCCGGCGGCGGGTGGTGGACCTCCAGGCCGGCGAGGAGGAGACGCTCGCGCTGTGGCAGCAGATCGTGGACGAGTCGAAGGTCTACTTCTACTCGGTCTACGACAAGCTCGACATCGAGATCGTGGACGCGGACATCGTCGGCGAGTCGGGCTACAACCACATGCTGGCGGAGACCTGCGACCTGCTGGAGAAGTCGGGGGTCGCGGTCGTCTCCAACGGGGCGCTCTGCGTCTTCTTCGACGACATCCTGGGCAAGGACGGCGAACCCGTCCCGCTGATCGTCCGCAAGGCCGACGGCGGCTTCGGGTACGCGGCCGCCGACCTCTCCGCGATCCGCGACCGGACCGGCGAGCTGCACGCGTCCACCCTGCTCTACGTGGTGGACGCGCGGCAGGCGCTGCACTTCCGGATGGTCTTCGAGACCGCCCGGCGGGCCGGCTGGCTCACCGACGAGGTGACCGCGACGCATCTGCCGTTCGGCACCGTGCTGGGCAAGGACGGCAAGCCGTTCAAGACCCGGGACGGCGAGAGCGTGCGGCTGGAGGACCTGCTGGACGAGGCGGTCGCCCGCGCCACCGCGGTGGTAAGGGAGAAGGGCGAGAAGATCGGCCTGTCCGAGGAGGAGATCACCGAGAACGGCGTACAGGTGGGCATCGGCGCGGTGAAGTACGCCGACCTGTCGACGTCGCTCGGCCGGGATTACGTCTTCGACCTGGACCGGATGGTCTCGCTCAACGGCGACACCAGTGTGTACATCCAGTACGCGTACGCGCGGACCCGGTCGATCTTCCGCCGGGCGGCGGCCGGGCAGAGCCCGGTGGCCCACCCGGAGCTGCCGCTCGCCCCGGCCGAGCGGGCGCTCGCCCTCCACCTGGACGCCTTCGGCGACGCGCTCGCCGAGGTCGCCACGGTCTACGAGCCGCACCGGCTCGCGTCCTACCTCTTCCAGTTGGCGTCCCTCTTCACCACCTTCTACGAGCAGTGCCCGGTCCTGACCGCCGAGGGCGGCCCCGCCGAGGTGGAAAACCGCCTCTTCCTCTGCGACCTCACCGCCCGCACCCTCCAGCAGGGCCTCACCCTCCTCGGCATCCGCACCCCAGAACGCCTTTGACCCGAGTCCGGTCCTGGACCACCCGCGCCGTCCTCAGGGGGCCGGCGCGGGGTTGGGGAGGGTGGGGGGTGTGGGGTGTGGGGGCGGGATTGTCAGTGGGAGCGCCTAGAGTCCCGGACATGGCGATGCTTCCAAATCCTCTTCCCCGCCTGGCGGATGATCCCACTGGTGCCACGCTTGGGCTGCGGCTGCCGCCCGGGACGCTGGTGGATGCCACGGCCGACGGGGCCTGGCATGAACCCCTGTTGTGGTATGCGGACGGGCCGGCGGACGCCGGGACCTGGGCGGCGCTGCGTGCGGCGCGGGCGGTCGGGCTGCATCCGGTGCTGATCGAGGTCGACGAGAAGTCCCCGGAAGGTCCGGCCGACTGGGAGCTGATGCCGGCTTCGATGTCGTACCCGGGCGATCACGACGCCGAGGAGGTGCTGGCCGGCTTTCTGGTGGACCTGACGGACGATGATGACGGGGCCGACGAAGACGACGAGCGCGAGGACGACGGCGCTGACGCCGCGGCGGAGGGACCGGGAGCACCGGAGGACGCCGACGGCGAGGAGTGGGCGGGGCTCGCGCCGGGGGGCGTCTGCGACACCGACCCGGACGAGCTGGCCGCCGAGGCGACCGCCGAGCTGGTCGGGTCGGGGGATCTGAGCAGTCCGCACGCCGCCCTCGTCCACGCCCGCCGCAGCGCGGACATACCCGCCGCCATCGGCTGGTCGGGACCGGTCAACCACGAGCAGGACGTGGCCCGCCTCTGCGCCGTGCTCCGCTCCTGGGAGGACCGCTTCGGCATCCGCCTGGTCGCCCTCGGTTTCGACACCCTGACCGTCACGGTCGCCGCGCCGCCCCGCACCCTGGCGGCGGCGGAGGCCGTCGCGGTGGAGCACTACGCCTTCTGCCCGGACACCATCGACCAGGGCACCCGGCCCCTCTCGGAGTACGCACAGGCCCTGGTCGACGCCAGGACCTGGCACTTCTGGTGGGACTGACGGCCCCGCCAGCCGGTTCGGTGCGGCCGCATTCTCCCTCGGGTGGGCGCGGCCGCACGATCGCAGGACGGCGGGGACCGCCTCCTGGGTCAGCCGGCGGCGCGGGTCCGCCGGCGGACGACGAGGGCGGTGCCCGAGGCGAGGGCGAGGACGGCGCCGCCCGCGATCAGGGAGAGGCCCGTCTCGCCGGTGGCGGCCAGGCCGCCGTGCAGGGTGCCGGGGGCGCCGCCGCTCGCACCGGTCGTGGCACCGCCGGACGCACCCGAGGTGCCGGACGCCCCGGACGACGTACCGCCGGAAGCGGTCGCGCCTCCGGCACCCCCGGCGCCGCCGGACGAGCCGGTAGCACCCGAGCCTCCGCCGGCCGAGCTCCCGGACCCGCCGGAACCACCGGTGACCACCAGCTTGATCACCGCCGTGTCGTTCGCCGGGTTCCGGTCGATGCCGGCCGCGGACTCCACGGTGATGGTGCCGGACGCGCCGGGCACCTTCCGGTCGATCCGGAGCTGTAGGTACGTACCGAAGGGCTCAGGGCCGAACGGGCAGGTGGCGGTGCGCCCTTGCCGGCCCGGCACGCAGTACGCCTCCTCCCCCTGGTAGAAGCCGACGAGCGCGCGCGTGCCCGGCGGCATCGTCACCTTCAGCGGTCCCTTGACCAGGCCGAGACCGGCCCCGTTGTCGGTCGTCGGATAGGGCACCCGCACCCGGAAGCTGTCGCCGACCTTTCCCTTGATGGTGAAGCCCACCGCCGCGTAGTCCACATGCACGCCGCCGGCCGGGAGAAACGTGTGCTGGGAGCTCGCGTGCTCCACCAGCCCGGCGCCGTCGATCGCGATGAGCCGGAGCGGCTCCACCGTGCCGTGCGGGGCGTTGGCGGGCAGCGAGGTGTAGGGCAGGGCGTCGCCGGTCGGCGCGACGCCGTAGGACACGTCGAAGCCGAGCGGCGCCGAGTCGGCGGTATACGCGAAGGCCCCGTCGGTGCGGTACGCGTCGCCCGGCGCGAGCGGCTCGTCGAAGGCGCACTCGGCCCGGGTCGGCCGGTCCGTGCGGTCGTAGCGGCAGTTGGTGTAGCGGGCGGTGGTGTTCCCCTGGCCGTAGACGGAGAGGGTGATGCCCTGGGTGACCGGCAGGTCACCGCGGTTGCCGAACTCCGGGGTGACGCTCGCGGTGCCGGCCGTCAGCTCGGTCGAGGTGTCCGGCCCCACGGTGAGCTTCGGCCGCCCCACGATCACCTCGGTGGTGGCGGAGACCGTCGGCGCGTTGCCGGCGGTGACGGTGAGCCCGATCGGGCCGGCATCGCCCACGGGTGTGCCGGCGAGGGCGGTCAGCGTGAACGGGGTGAGCTCGGTGCGCTGGTAGAAGTCGCCCAGATCACAGGTGAGGACCAGCTCGTGCGCGGTGCACGCCCGCACGTCGACGGAGACCTTGCCCTGGAGCGAGGAGAGATCGAAGGTCGCCTTGACGCCGGTCAGATTCACCTCGTCCGCGCCGTCGCCGTCCGTGCCGCCGGACGCCAGGGCGACGAAGTACGGCTGTACGTAGGCCGGGTCGCCGTGCACCGGTACGAAGTACGTCCGCGGCAGGTCCATCACCTTGATCGTCACCGCGGCGGCGGCGTCCGCCCGCGCCCCCGCGCCCAGCCCCAGTGTCGCGAGCACCAGCGCCGCCAGTATTCCGGCGGCCCTCCCCGACCGTCCCGCCACCGCTACCCCCGTCTCCCACGTCCGTCGTGCTCAACAAGACATGGCGACGCGGGGATTGGTTGTACGGCGGGACACCCGGACGCCACCCGGACGTCACCGGGCTGCCACCTGGACGTCGTCCCGGAGGGCGCCGGTCAGGTCAGGGGAGAACGACGACGGTGGAGCCGATGACCGTGTTGTCGAAGATCTTGGCGATGTCGGCGCGGTGGGCGCGGATGGCGCCGGTGTGGACGGAGGGCGGCGGCTTGAGGACCTTGTCGTCCACCCGGGCCGAGAAGGCGACCCAGGTTTCCGCGGTGTACTCGAAGTAGACGACGTGCTCGATCTTGGCGCCGTCGCCGCCGGGTTGGGTCGGCTGCGCCACGTGGCCGGTGACGTAATGGCTGCCGGGCTTGGCGGGGACCGGGCCGGGGGTGACCGTGAAGGTCGACACCGGCTTGCCCGCGGGCGGCACGACCCAGACACGTTGCTGCGCGAGCGAGTACACGATCCGCTTGCCGGTGCCGGAGTTGGCCGGGACCGGGGGTGGCGGCGGCGGAGTGGTCGGCCGCGAGGTGGCGGTGGGGCGGGGCTTGGGCGCGGCGGCCGGGGTGCCGGCCGGGCTGCCGCTGGCCTGGAGCGCCAGCACCGAGACGACGGCGAGGGCGGAGCCCGTCAGCCCGGTCACCGTCGCCCACGCGGGTATGCCGCTCATGTCAGCCCCCTCCCCATCCTGATGTTCGTCAGCTTCCGCACTCCGTACCGTTCAGCGGCGCGCGACGCGTGCGAGGCACGCCCGCCTCGCAACCTACAGGCGCTCGGCGACCTCTGTCGCCCAGTACGTGAGGATCATGTTCGCACCCGCGCGGCGGATCGAGGTGAGCGTCTCCATGATCGAACGGTCCCGGTCGATCCAGCCGTTCGCCGCGGCGGCCTCGACCATCGCGTACTCGCCGGAGATCTGGTACGCGGCCACGGGTACGTCCACCGAGTCGGCGACCTTGCGGAGTACGTCGAGGTAGGGGAGGGCGGGCTTGACCATCACCATGTCGGCGCCCTCTTCCAGGTCGAGGGCGAGTTCGCGCATCGACTCGCGGAAGTTCGCCGGGTCCTGCTGGTAGCTCTTGCGGTCGCCCTTCAGCGAGGAGTTCACCGCTTCGCGGAAGGGGCCGTAGAAGGAGGAGGCGTACTTCGCGGTGTAGGCGAGGATCGCGACGTCCTGCTTGCCTATCTCGTCGAGGGCGTCACGGGCGACGCCGACCTGGCCGTCCATCATCCCCGAGGTGCCGACGACGTGGACGCCCGCGTCGGCCTGGACCTGGGCCATCTCGGCGTAACGCTCCAAGGTGGCGTCGTTGTCGACCCGGCCCTCGGCGTCCAGGACGCCGCAGTGGCCGTGGTCGGTGTACTCGTCCAGGCACAGGTCGGACATGACGACGACGGAGTCGCCGACCTCGGCGATCACATCGCGGATGGCGAGCTGGAGGATGCCGTCGGGTTCGGTGCCCTGGCTGCCCACCGCGTCCTTCACCTCGGGCACGCCGTAGAGCATGACGCCGCCGACGCCGGCCGTGGCGGCCTGGGTGACGGCCTTGCGCAGGCTGTCGCGGGTGTGCTGGACGACGCCTGGCATGGCGGAGATGGGGGCGGGCTCGGCGAGGCCCTCGCGCACGAACAGCGGCAGGATCAGCTCGGCCGGGTGCAGGCGGGTCTCAGCGACGAGGCGGCGCATCGCGGGGGTGGTGCGGAGGCGGCGGGGGCGGGCGCCGGGGAACTCGCCATAGCGGGTCATGAGCGCGGCCTTTCGCTTTCGGCGGGTGGGGGTGGGGACCTGGCGGTCCCCGGGGGCTTTCCACGGTACGCCCGTGGGGGCGGTGCTTTTTCCGACTTTGCGTCGGGGGGACCGGGCGGTCTCGCCCCCTCGGGGCCCGGGCTGCCCCTCGCGGTAACCATTCCGGCCAGCCGCCGGTGGGGGTTGCTCGCGCAGTTCCCCGCGCCCCTGACGGGGCACGTTCTGGTCCTTGCGGTGTCCATCCCGGCCAGCCGCCGGTGGGGGTTCGCCGCGCAGTTCCCCGCGCCCCTGGTGGGGTGCCCCGTCAGGGGCGCGGGGAACTGCGCGGGCAACCCGTCACCGGCGGGTGGGCCGGGGACGGGCTCAGGGGGCCGGGCCGGCGGGTCCGGTGAACCCAGTGGGGCTAGACGCGAGTGCGGCGGCGGGCGCCGGGGCGGCGTTCGCTGGGGCGGATGACGGGATCCCCCGCCTCCTCCGCCGCCTCGCGGCGCGCCGTGCCGAAGTCGGCGAGCGCCTGCGCCAGCGCGAGAGCGGACGGCTCGGGAGCCATCACGTCCACCCGCAACCCATGCTCCTCCGCCGTCTTCGCCGTGGCCGGCCCAATGCACGCGATGATCGTCACATTGTGCGGCTTTCCGGCGATACCCACCAGATTCCGTACCGTCGAGGACGACGTGAAGAGCACCGCGTCGAAGCCGCCGCCCTTGATCGCCTCGCGGGTGTCGGCCGGCGGGGGCGACGCCCGGACCGTCCGGTAGGCGGTCACGTCATCCACCTCCCAGCCCAGCTCGACCAGCCCGGCGACCAGCGTCTCGGTGGCGATGTCGGCCCGCGGCAGGAACACCCGGTCGATCGGGTCGAAGACCGGATCGTACGGCGGCCAGTCCTCCAGCAGTCCGGCCGCGGACTGCTCCCCGCTCGGCACCAGATCCGGCTTGACGCCGAACTCGATCAGCGCCCGCGCGGTCTGCTCACCGACCGAGGCCACCTTGATCCCGGCGAACGCCCGCGCGTCAAGACCGTACTCCTCGAACTTCTCCCGCACCGCCTTGACCGCGTTCACCGAGGTGAAGGCGATCCACTCGTAGCGGCCGGTGACCAGGCCCTTGACGGCCCGTTCCATCTGCTGCGGAGTGCGCGGCGGTTCCACCGCGATGGTCGGCACCTCGTGCGGGACGGCGCCGTAGGAGCGGAGTTGGTCGGAGAGGGACGCGGCCTGTTCCTTGGTGCGCGGGACCAGGACCCGCCACCCGAAGAGCGGCTTCGTCTCGAACCAGGACAGGTGCTGCCGGTGCGAGGTCGGCTCGCCGACCACGGCTATCGCCGCGATCGGCCCCTCGGGGGTGGGCAGCGCCTTGGTCGCCTTCAGCTCGGCGGCGATCGTGCCGAGCGTCGCGGTCCAGGTGCGCTGCCGGGTGGTGGTGCCGGCCACCGTGACGGTGAGCTGGGTGTCGGGCTTGCGCCCGGCCGCGACCAGTTCGCCGGCGACGGCGGCGGCCGTCTGGAGGGTGGTGGCGACGACGAGGGTGGCGTCGCTCGCGCCGACCTCGCTCCAGCAGTCCCTGGCCGCGGCGGTGGCCGCGTCCACGAACCGTACGTTCCCGCTGAGCGGCACCCCGGCGTAAGCGGGCACGCCGAAGGCGGCGGCCACCCCGGGCACCACCTCGAAGGGGATGCCGGCGTGGGCGCAGGCGAGCATCTCGGCGGCGGCGCCGGAGTCGAATCCGGGGTCGCCGGCCACCGCACGTACCACCCGCTTGCCGGTGCGCGCGGACGCCATGACAAGCTGTGCGGCAGCGGCGGAGAGATCCGCGGCGGAGTTCAACGCCTCGCCGTGCGCGTTGGATTGAGCGGGCTGCATCGTGCCCACGTCGGCCCGGCAGTGGGTGCGGACGACGTCGAGCACCAGCGGCTCGCCGATCAGCACATCGGCGCGGGCGAGCGCTTCGACGGCGCGCAGGGTCAGCAGCCCCGGGTCGCCGGGCCCGGCGCCGAGGAAGGTGACATGACCGGTGACGGCGCCGGTGGCGGGCGGGCCGGCGGTGGCCGGCAGACCGGCCTGACCGGCAGATTTCGTTGTCGCGACGGCGGCGGGGTTCAAGGTGTGCGCTCCCCCATAAGACCGGCCGCACCCTTGGCGAGCATCTGCACGGCGAGCTCGCGGCCAAGGGCTCGCGCTTCGTCGTCCGATGCCGGTACGGGACCGGTGATGGACATCTGCACCAGCGTGGCGCCGTCGGTGGTACCGACGACACCGCGCAGACGCAGCTCGGAATTCTGCCCGTCGGCCACAAGGTCGGCCAGCGCGCCCACCGGGGCGGAGCAGCCGGCCTCGAGGGCGGCGAGCAGGGATCGCTCTGCGGTCACGGCGACCCGGGTGAACGGGTCGTCAAGATCGGCGAGCTGTGCGGCCAACCCCGGGTTGGAGGCGGCGCATTCCACGGCCAGCGCCCCTTGACCGGGTGCGGGCAGTACTGCGTCGGCATCGATCAGCTCGCCCGCCTCGGCGAGCCTGCCGATACGGTTCAGCCCGGCGGCGGCCAGCACGACCGCGTCGAGCTTGCCGGAAGTAACGTACCCGATGCGGGTGTCAACGTTGCCACGGATCGGGACCGTCTCGATCCGCAGACCGTGTGACCGTGCCCACGCGTTGAGCTGCGCCATCCGGCGCGGCGAGCCGGTGCCGACCCGCGCGCCGGCCGGCAGCTCGGTGAAGGTCAGTCCGTCGCGGGCGACCAGCGCGTCCCGCGGATCCTCCCGGACCGGGACCGCGGCGAGCACCAGCCCTTGCGGCGCGGCGGTCGGCAGGTCTTTCAGGCTGTGCACGGCGAAGTCGATCTCACCGGTGAGCAGGGCGTCCCGCAGCGCGGAGACGAAGACCCCGGTGCCACCGATCTGCGCCAGGTCCTCCCGGGACACATCGCCGTAGGTGGTGATCTCGACCAGCTCCACGGGCCGCCCGGTGATTTCCGTCACGCGGGCCGCGACCATTCCCGACTGGGCCATGGCGAGCTTGCTGCGGCGCGTGCCGAGGCGCAGTGCGCGCTGACCCGGTGCCGTGGTGCCGTTCCTCGCCGCGGCGGAGTCCGTCGCGTCCTGGCCGTGACCGTCCGGTGCGCGGTCGGTGGGGGTGTTCATACCCGCCCTCGATTCGATTCTGCGGTGCCCTGGGCGGAGCCCGGGGTGTCGGCCCGGCTGACGGCGGCGACCGCCAGCGGGTCGAGGTCGAAGAGTTCCCGCAGCGCGTCGGCGTATCCGGCACCGCCGGGCTCACCCGCGAGCTGCTTGACCCGCACAGTGGGCGCGTGCAGGAGTTTGTCCACGACGCGGCGTACGGTCTGGGTGATCTCCGCGCGTTGTTTGTCGTTCAGATCGGGCAGCCTACCGTCGAGCCGGGCGAGTTCACCCGCGACGACATCGGCGGCCATCGCCCGCAGCGCCACCACGGTGGGGGTGATCCGGGCCGCCCGCTGGGCCGCGCCGAACGCCTCGACCTCCTGGGAGACGATCCCCCGCACCTGGTCCACGTCGGCCGCCATGGGCGCGTCCGCGGCGGCGGCGGCGAGCGTTTCTATGTCGACCAGCGTCACCCCTACGAGGGTGTTCGCGGCCGCGTCTATGTCGCGGGGCATCGCCAGGTCGAGTATGCCGAGCGGTGCCCGGGTGGTCCGCGCGGCGACCGCGCCGCTCAGCTCGTCCGCGGACAGCACGAGGCCGGCGGCGCCCGTACACGACACCACCAGGTCCGCGTCGGCCAGCGCCGCCGCCACCTCGGACATCGGGATCGCCCGTGCGGGCGTGCCCTGTTCCGTCAGGGTGCGGGCCAGCCGCTCGGCGCGCTCCACCGTCCGGTTGGCGATGGTGAGGTCCGCGACCCCGGCCCTGGCCAGGGTCGCCGCGGCCAGCGACGACATCGATCCGGCGCCCACCACCAGGGCCCGCTTGCCGCGCACCTCGCCGGTGACCGGGGTGAGTTGGGCCAGGCCGAAGGTGACCAGCGACTGTCCGGCCCGGTCGATGCCCGTCTCGGAGTGGGCCCGCTTGCCGACCCGCAGCGCCTGCTGGAAGAGGTCGTTGAGCATCCGGCCCGCGGTGTGCAGCTCCTGGCCGACAGCGAGCGCGTCCTTGATCTGGCCGAGGATCTGGCCCTCGCCGACCACCATGGAGTCCAGGCCGCAGGCGACCGACAGCAGATGGTGGACGGCCCGGTCCTCGTAGTGCACGTACAGATACGGGGTGAGCTCGTCCAGGCCGACTTCGCTGTGCTGGGCGAGCAGGGTGGAGAGTTCGGCGACACCGGCGTGGAACTTGTCGACGTCGGCGTAGAGCTCGACGCGGTTGCAGGTGGCGAGCGCCACCGCCTCGGTGGCCGGTTCGGCGGCGAGCGCGTCCTGGAGCAGCTTGGCCCGCGCGCCCTCGTCGAGCGTGGCACGTTCCAGCACGGTGACCGGTGCGGTGCGGTGGCTGAGACCGACGACGAGGAGACTCATGCCGGCATCACGGCGGGTACGTCCCCGTCCGGGTCCTGGCGTCCTTCACCGGCCTTGCGCTGCTCGTGGAAGGCGAGGATCTGCAGCTCGATCGACAGGTCGACCTTGCGTACGTCCACTCCGTCAGGCACCGACAGCACGGTGGGCGCGAAGTTGAGGATGGAGGTGACCCCGGCGGTGACCAGCCGGTCGGTGACCTCCTGGGCGGCGCCCGCCGGAGTGGCGATCACCCCGATCGACACCTGGTTGTCCCGCACGATCGCTTCCAACTCGTCGATGTGCCGTACCGGCAGGCCCGCCACCAGCTTCCCGGCGAGGGCCGCGTCGGCGTCGAGCAGGGCGGCGACCCGGAAGCCGCGGGAGGCGAAGCCGCCGTAGTTGGCGAGCGCCGCGCCCAGGTTGCCGATCCCGACGATGACGACCGGCCAGTCCTGGGTGAGGCCGAGCTCCCGGCTGATCTGGTAGACGAGGTACTCGACGTCGTACCCGACGCCCCTGGTCCCATAGGAGCCGAGGTAGGAGAAGTCCTTGCGCAGTTTGGCCGAGTTCACACCGGCCGCCGAGGCGAGTTCCTCCGAGGACACCGTGGGCACCGAACGCTCGGAGAGCGCCGTCAGCGCCCGCAGATACAGCGGAAGTCGGGCGACGGTGGCTTCGGGAATCCCTCGGCTGCGAGTCGCCGGTCGGTGCGAGCGGCCTGTTGCCACGGTGCTCCTGCGGGTAGAGCTGGGCTGAGGGCGACCACGGTCCTTGGGGCCGCCCCGTGGACGCCAGGCTATGTCTTTGTGAACGCGTGCACAAAGATGGTGTCCGATTTGCACCGCCGAAGTGACCGGCATCACGCGTGTTCCGGACGGATCATGGGCACGGCCCGGCGGGCGGGATCGTTGCCCCGGCTCACCCACAGCGCGTCGGCCGCGGCGAGCACCGCGGCGGGCTTCGGCCAGCGCAGCGCGGCCGCCGCGCCCAGCTCCGCGGCGAAGCCGGCGCCCCCGGCCACGCGGGCCGCGAGGACGGCGGCGGTGGCGCGGGCGTCACCGAGCGCGGTGTGCGGGCTCCAGTCGGTGACGCCCGCGGCGGCGGCGCACACGCGCAGGCTCGGCCCGTCCGGCCCGGACAGCCGCATCGTGCACACCTCCGGCATCGCCGGCAGCCGCACCCCCACCCGCGCGTACTCAGCGGCCAGGAACGCCCGCTCACAGCCCACGTTGTGGCCGACCAGCACCCGGCCGCGCAGCAGCGCGAGCAGCCGGGCCGCGATCCCGGCGAACCGGGGCGCGCCGGCCAGGTGTTCCGGCTCGATGCCGTGGATGTGGGTGGGCCCGACCGCGCCCTGCGGGTCGACCAGGGTGGCGAATTCGCCCTGCGGCTCAAGATCGCGGTCCAGCAGGACCACGGCGAGCTCGATCACCCGGTGCCGGCGCGAGGACGAACCGGTCGCCTCCAGGTCCACCACGGCATAGCCGTACGTGTCGGTGGTTCGGCCCGAGAGGCCCGAGAGGCCCGGGGAACCCGAGAGACCCGAGAGCACGTGGCCACACTCCTCCGCATCGCCCCCGGGGTGTACAAATCGCCCTCGATGCTAATCGAATACGTGCGAGCGGAGGTAACGGTCGTAAAACATCACACCGTTCGTGCGCGATTTCACGTGCGGTTACCGGCGGTCGCGGTTAGGGCCGGTGAGCGCGGCCCGGAGCCGGCGTTCGTCCACCCGCCAGAAGGTGTGCTGCTCCCCGTCGACCAGGACCACCGGGATCTGCTCCCAGTAACGGTCGTAGAGGTCCTGCTCGCGGGTGATGTCCCGCTCCTCCACCGCCGCCCCGGTCTCGGCGGCGACCTTCGCCACCACGGTCCGCGCGTCGTCGCAGAGGTGGCAGCCGGGCTTGCCGATGAGGGTCACCGTCCGGGCTGCGGCCGTGGGGCGCGCGGGGGCCGCCGATGCAGGAGCGGCCGAAGGTGCCTCGGCGGCCGGAGCGGGGGTGCCGGGCGAACTGCCCGCCGGTGGAGTCGTCATGTGCGCCATTGTGACGCGTGGAGTTCAGTCGACGGCAAAGTCCGCGCTCCGGCTCCGCCGCCCCGGATGGTTATGCTCGGGCTATGGCCGCACCCAGATGGCTCACCGCTCGTAAGCCGCCCGCCACCGAGCGGAGCGTGCTCGCGGGCGAGGCCGCCGCCGAAGCCGCGCTCGCCACGAAGGTCCGCCCCGGGGAACCGCTGCCTGAAGTGCCGGACCCGGCGCAGGAGACCGCCGTCCCGCGGTCCCCCGGTGATCTCGGCGACCTCGGCGAACCCGAGTCCGCCGCCGGCCACGGCGAACCGAGGTTCCCGGTGGCCGGCGACCCGCGCGCCGCCGCTTTCTTCGACCTCGACAACACCGTGATGCAGGGCGCCGCCCTCTTCCACTTCGGCCGGGGCCTGTACAAGCGGAAGTTCTTCGACAAGCGCGACCTGGTCCGGTTCGCCTGGCAGCAGGCGTACTTCCGGCTGGCCGGCGCCGAGGACCCCGAGCACATGCAGGACGCCCGGGACAGCGCGCTGTCCATCGTCAAGGGCCACCGCGTCGAGGAACTGATGTCCATCGGCGAGGAGATCTACGACGAGTACATGGCCGGCAAGATCTGGCCCGGCACCCGCGCCCTCGCCCAGGCCCACCTGGACGCCGGGCAGCGGGTCTGGCTGGTGACCGCCGCGCCCGTCGAGACCGCCACCATCATCGCCCGCCGGCTCGGCCTGACCGGCGCGCTCGGCACCGTCGCCGAGTCGGTCGACGGCGTCTACACCGGCCGGCTGGTCGGCGAGCCGCTGCACGGTCCGGCGAAGGCCGAGGCGGTCAGGGCGCTGGCCCTCGCCGAGGACCTGGACCTGTCGCGGTGCGCCGCCTACAGCGACTCCGCCAACGACATCCCGATCCTCTCCCTGGTCGGCCACCCGTACGCGATCAACCCCGACAGCCGGCTGCGCAAGCACGCGCGCGCCGAGGGGTGGCGGCTGCGCGACTACCGCACCGGCCGCAAGGCGGTCCGGATCGGGCTGCCGGCCGCCGCGGGCATGGGCGCGGTCACCGGCGGGGTGCTGGCCGGGATCGCGATCCAGCGCCGGCGGCGCTGACCGCGTCCATGGCCCGCGCCGCCGCCTCATCGGGCCGCGGCCCCGGCCACGAACCGCGCTGACCGTGTCATTACGGGTCGTTACAGGTCGTTACGGGTCGGCACGGTTTGGTACGGGTCGGTACGGCTCCCAACCCGCGCGTGCCGGTCCCTCGCGCCCCGCTCGACACACAGCCACAACACGCTCTCTCCGCGACCACTTCACGAGCAGAAGTGGTCAACTAGTGGCTGCTGTTCGATAATTGACCGATCGCTTTTCCGTGCAGGAAGTGACGCAAACGGCGATTTGAGCAACTCGGTGTAGCGCCGCCTGTACGAAGCGTTATTCTCCTCAGACGCATTCCGGTACCCGCACGTCGCCACGACGAGTGAATGGTCCCGTACTGCACGTGATGGAAGTTCTGCCTCTGGGAGTCCCGTGTACCCACACGACGGGGTTGACACCTCCGGCCTGGCTGCGTTGCGCGCTCTGGTGATCGACCGCCTGATGCGCACGGTCCCCGCGTACGCCATGCCCGCCCTCGCCACGCCCGGTCCCACCGTCCCCGGCCCCGCTTACGCCCTCGCCGAAGTCAGCACCACCGCAGGCAGACGCACCCGCAACGGCTCCGCCCAGCACGACCACACCGGCGCCGCCGTCGCGCCTGGCGCCCCCGGCACCCACGCCAGGCGCCCGGCCTCCGACACCGACAGCGGCCGGATGATGGACCTGGTCGAACGCGCCCAGGACGGTGAGACCGAGGCGTTCGGCCGGCTCTACGACCACTACAGCGACACCGTCTACCGGTACATCTACTACCGGGTCGGCTCCAAGGCGACCGCCGAGGACCTGACCAGCGAGACGTTCCTGCGGGCCCTGCGCAGGATCGGCACCTTCACCTGGCAGGGCCGCGACTTCGGCGCGTGGCTCGTCACCATCGCCCGCAACCTGGTCGCCGACCACTTCAAGTCGAGCCGGTTCCGGCTCGAAGTGACCACCGGCGAGATGCTCGACGCCAATGAGGTCGAGCGCAGCCCCGAGGACTCGGTGCTCGAGTCGCTCTCCAACGAGGCGCTGCTCACCGCCGTCCGCAAGCTCAACCCGCAGCAGCAGGAGTGCGTGACGCTGCGCTTCCTCCAGGGACTCTCGGTGGCCGAGACGGCCCGGGTGATGGGCAAGAACGAGGGCGCCATCAAGACCTTGCAATACCGGGCGGTACGCACGCTGGCTCGGCTGTTGCCGGAAGACGCCAGGTGAGGAACTGTTGTCCCCCATCCGGCCGCCGGTCGGTCATCAGAGCTGCGTAACCCAACCGGACCGGCGGTCGTTGCAACACATGCAGACACTCCGGTGCCGCGCGTCGGTCAGCGCTTTTCACCCGTTCGGGTGGAGAGCGTCGGGGGGCGCAACTTACGGACGGCACGGGGAGTCGAGTGTGGATGACGAGAGGAGGTGCCGCCCGTGATCGGACAGGCAACGGCACACCGCCGGGCGAACGCCTTCGCCCAGGCCCTTGAGGACGTGGCCGTCCCCGAGGACGCCGACGGCGAGCACGACACCCGCGGCTTCGGCGACCCCGAGGACGACCGGGGCGCACCGGGCGCCGGCGGGCACGGGGGCTCGGCCGGGCATGGCGGTGCCGGCGGTCATGGCGGTGCGGGCCACGCCGGTGCGGGTCACGGCGCGCATGCCGCCGCCCGGCGCGGCGACCCCGAGCAGGCGGCCATGCTGGCGCTGGCGGCGGCCCTCAGCTCACGGCCCCGGCCGGTGATGGACGCCGAGCGCAAGACCGTTCAACGGGCCCAGCTCATCGCGGCGATGGAGCAGGCGATCGCCGACGGCAGCTTCGGCGCCGTCGGCCGCGTGCCGGAGCAGCGCGGTGAGGGCGGCGGTCAGGGCGCCCACCGGATGCGCAAGCTCGGGCCCCGCTCCCGGCTGTCGCGGCGGCTCGCGGCCGGCGGTCTCACGGTCGGCGTCGCGGCCGGCGCCTTCGGCGGGATCGCCGCCGCCAGCACCAACGCGCTGCCCGGGGACCACCTCTACGGTCTCAAGCGCGGCATGGAGGACCTCAAGCTCGACATGGCGGGCGGTGACGCCTCCCGCGGCGAGGTCTATCTCGACATGGCCTCCACCCGGATGCAGGAGGCCCGCCGGCTGATGGACCGCGGGCGCGGCGGCCACCTGGACGACGAGTCGGTCCAGGACGTCCGCAAGGCGCTGTCCGGTATGCATCAGGAGGCGTCCGAGGGGCACCGGCTGCTCACCCAGGCGTACAACGAGGACGGCTCGCTCCAGCCGATCGAGCTGCTCAACTCCTTCTCGCAGACGCACCGGCAGAGCTGGAGCGATCTTCGCGGGAAGCTGCCGAGTCAGCTCACC
Source organism: Streptomyces sp. NBC_01190 (assembly GCF_045039895.1). Taxonomy (NCBI): domain Bacteria; kingdom Bacillati; phylum Actinomycetota; class Actinomycetes; order Kitasatosporales; family Streptomycetaceae; genus Streptomyces; species Streptomyces sp. NBC_01190. Next base: position 4,855,871 of record NZ_CP108580.1, on the reverse strand, counting down.
GATGTGTCCGAGCAGGTCAGCTCGATCTTCGCGGCCATAGACCAAGAGGTCGCGCCGCTCCAGTCGTTGCTGCCCCGGCAGAAGGAGAGCGGCTCCCCGTCGTCCTCGTCCCGCGACGGCGGTACAGGGTCCGGTGGCACGGGCAGTTCGCCCTCGGGTACGGGCTCGGCGGCCCCGTCCGCCTCGGCGACCCCGGGTATCGAGCCCGGCGGCCCCGGCGCGGACACCACCGCGACGCCCAGCCCCTCCGAGACGGCCCCCAACGGCCTCATCGGCGGCTCCGGCGACCTCTTCGACCCCACAAGCCCATCCGCGAGCCCCAGCCCCACCCCGGACGACACAGCCACTCCGCCCCACCACTCGATCATCCTCCCCCCGCTCCTCCCCGGTCTCCTCCCCGGCCTCGGCCTCACCAGCGACGACGACCCCTCCGACCAATAGCCCCCTCCCCCCCAAACCAAAGCGGGCGGCTCCCCCCTCAAGGGGAAGCCGCCCGCTACGTCATGTGCCGCCTCAGAAAAACACCGACCGCCGACTCACCAGCAGCTCGTACAACGTGTGCTGAATCGTCTCCCGCACCTGATCGGTCAAGTTGAAGACCAGCATCGGGTCCTCCGCCGCCTCCGCGGGGTACTGGTCGGTCGGGATCGGCGTGCCGAACTGGATCGTCCACTTGGTCGGCAGTGGGATCGTGCCCAGCGGGCCCAGCCAGGGGAAGGTGGGGGTGAGCGGGAAGTAGGGGATGCCGAAGACCCGGGCGAGCGTCCGGGAGTTGCCCAGCATGGGATAGATCTCCTCCGCCCCCACCACCGAGCACGGGATGATCGGCACCCTCGTCTTCAGCGCCGTCGCCACAAAACCGCCCCGCCCGAACCGCTGCAACTTGTACCGCTCGGAGAACGGCTTGCCGAGCCCCTTGAAGCCCTCGGGCATCACCCCGACCACCTCCCCCCGCTCCAGCAGCGACTGCGCGTCCTCCGTGCAGGCCAGCGTGTGCCCGGCCTTGCGGGCCAGCTCGTTGATCACCGGCAGCACGAAGACCAGGTCCGCGGCGAGCAGCCGCAGGTGCCGCCCGGCCGGATGGTGGTCGTGCACGGCGACCTGCGCCATCAGCCCGTCGACCGGCAACGTCCCCGAGTGGTTGAACACCACCAGCGCGCCGCCCTCGGCCGGGATGTTCTCGATCCCCTTGACCTCGACCCGGAAATACTTCTCGAACAGCGGCCGCAGCAGCGACATCAGCACCTGGTCGGTCAGCTCGGCGTCGTACCCGAACTCGTCCACCTCGTAATCCCCGGTGACCCGGCGCCGCAGGAAGGCGAGCCCCGACGCCACCTTCCGCTCCCACGGCCCGCCGAGCAGCCGGTCCGCGACCGCGCCCAGCGTCTCCGACAACGGCGGCGGCCCGGTCCTGGCGTCGTCCATGGGCGTCTCACCTTCCGCGGCCCGCTCGTCGTTGTGCTGGGCCCGGCCCGCCGCCCCCTGCGGGGGAATCCCCGCCCCGCGACCCTCAGCCGACTCCGCCCCCGCCGCCCCCGCCGCCCCCGCCGAAGCCGCAGAAGCCGCAGAAGGCACCGACACCAGCGGCGGCTGCCCCGGCGCGGGCGCGGCGGGCGTACGGGGCGGCGCCGCATCCTGACGGCCCCGCGCCGCGCGGGTCCTGGCGCCCTTCCGGCGCGCCCGGGAGTCGTCGCCGAACGGGATGACCTTGGCGTCCGCCATGGTTCCTGCTCCTTCCACCGCTGCGGGCTGCTCGTCGTCCGTCATCGGGTCCTCACCCACGGTCGGCCGGGACCCGCGCCGCCAGGCGGTCCACCGTGCGCGCCATCCGCTCCGGCGGCAGCAGTCCCGGCCCGCGACTGGCGGCGAAGGCGTGGAACGTCTCAGCGGTGCTGTAGGTGGGCACAAAACCGAGCGTCTCACGCATTTCCCGCGTGTCCACCACCCTGCCGTGGGTCAGCAGCCGGATCTGCTCCGCCGAGAAGTCGGTGACCCCGGCCGTCCGCAGCAGCCGCCCCACCCAGGTGACGGCCGGCAGCAGCACCGGCACGGTCGGCTTGCCCAGCCGCCGGGCGGTCTGCGAGAGCAGCAGCACACCGTCCCCGGCGATATTGAAGGTGCCGCTGTTGAGCGTGCCGCGCCGCGCTTCGGTGGCGGCCACCAGCAGCACGTCGATGACGTCGTCCTCGTGCGCGAACTGGAGCCGGGGGTCGTAGCCGAACACCGTCGGCAGCACCGGCAGCCCGAAGTACTCGGCGAGCGGGGTGTCCGCGCTCGGCCCGAGGATGTTGGCGAACCGCAGCACCGCGACCGCCACATCGGGCCGCCGCCGCGCGAAGCCCCGTACGTACCCCTCGACCTCCACCGCGTCCTTGGCGAAGCCGCCGGTGGGCAGCGACTTCACCGGGGTCGTCTCGGTGAAGACCGCCGGGTCGCGCGGCGCGGCCCCGTAGACGCTGGTGGTGGACTTGACCACCAGCCGCCGTACGGTCGGCGCCTTCTGGCAGGCGCCCAGCAGCTGCATGGTGCCGATGACGTTGGTCTCCTTGGCCTGGCCGCGGCCGCCCGCGCCCAGCGGGGTGCCGCTCACATCCAGGTGCACCACCGTGTCCACGGACCGCCGCGCCAGCACCTTGCCGATCATCGGCTGCCGGATGTCGGCCCGGATGAACTCGGCGTCCCCCAGGTCGTGCTCGGGCGGCTCCACATCGACCGCGATCACCCGTTCGACCTCGGGCTCACGCTGCACCCGCCGTACGAACCGGCCGCCGAGCAGCCGCGCGGCTCCGGTGACGAGGACGACCTTGCCGACGTTCCCCACGTTCAGCGCCTCCTAGGGGTTGCGGCCACCGTATCGTCACGGCGCGACCCGACACGCCCCGGACATGCCACTGCCCCCCTCCGGCGTCCCCATAGCCATGGTGGGCCAGGAGAACTGTGGAGAGGGGCAGGAGGAGCGGCGACGTACAGCCGGCTTACTTCTTGTTGCGACGCTGAACGCGCGTCCGCTTCAGAAGCTTGCGGTGCTTCTTCTTGGCCATACGCTTACGCCGCTTCTTGATGACAGAGCCCACGACTACCCTCGCTTCGGTTTCACTCGGTGCGGGGCGTCCGAGCCCACACGACCTACGTCGGCCTAGCCTACCCGCCCCGAGTGGGCGGGACTAACCACGGCCGGCGCTGTCGGTCATCAGCCCGTCACCGGGCCTTCTCAGGCAGATTCCACCCCCACATAGGACTCGCGGAGGTAGTCGTGGACGGCCTGCTCCGGAACCCGGAAGGACCGGCCCACACGGATCGCCGGCAGATGACCGCTGTGCACCAGGCGGTACACCGTCATCTTGGAGACCCGCATGACCGAAGCGACTTCGGCGACGGTCAGGAACACGACCTCGTTCAGAGGCCGACTTTCAGCTACAGACATGACACACCTGAACCTTCCGCACATGACGCCGCCGGCTTCCCCTCCGGCAGCTCAAACAGGCATGTGCGCTCCCCCACAGATTAGGGGCGGATGATGCAAGTGGGGAAGAGGAGTTGCGAATGGTTGACTACTGTGCGAGCCACGCCCGATTGAGTACGTAACGGCTCAGCGGGCGGTAGTAATCGGAGCGGACGGCGTCATCGAGGGGTACGGCGACCGACACCCGGCCCTCCGCTTCCGCCACGAAAACCGCGGGGTCGTCGGCGTCCGCCAGACCGATCGCCTCAATCCCCAACTGACCAGCTCCGCAGATGAATCCGTGGTCCCCCACCACCAGTGCAGGAAGCACTCCACCCTGCTCCGCGGCGGCCGCCAGCACCGCTCTCACCGGCAGCGGTGAGTGGGTGTGCACCCCCGGTCCGCCGGCCACCGGAACCGGACCGCGCTCCTCCGCGGGGAGTACCACCGCAACACCGCCGACATAACGAATCAGGTGACGGCGTACGCCGAACTCTGTGCGCATGTCCACGCCAGGGGCGTACGCGGGGGTGAGGATCACACACCCCGCCGCCGACAGCGCGGCGGCCAGAGATGCGTAGAAGCCGAGGAGGCGTTGTGGATGTCCGGTGCCCAGCAGCACCGGGAGCCGGTCGTGGGCGGCCCGGCCCAGCCGCTCGGCGAAGGCGTCGAGCGCCGCCACCGTGCAGTCCGGGTCGATCACGTCCTCGCCCGAGGTCTGCTCCGGATCGGGCGACACCCCGCAGCGGTCCGCCATCAGCCGGAGCAGCTCCTCGACCCCCCACTTCCCGTCGGGCTCAAGGCCCAGCGTCATCCGCGGATCACGCGCCGCGAACAGCCGATAGCTCCGCAGACTCTTCTCCCGCGACGTCGCGACCCGCCCGGCCAACTTCGCGTCCACCAAGTGCGCCCGTAGCGCCCCGACACTCACCACCCCCCGATCCTGCCGACCGCCGCCCGCTCACAGCGACCAAATCCGGAAATACCCCTCGACCGAGTGACGGACACCGGCCGGCGCATCAGCCGAAGGCATGGACGGCCGCGCCGCTACAGCGGCATTCACGGCAGCAGGCCGTGCAGCGGGAAGACCGCCCGCCGGGTGGCGAGGACCGCCTGGTCGAGCCGGTCCGCCGGGTCGTAGCCCGCCTCCTCGAAACCGGACCAGCGCGGCTGCCGCCCGTCCGTCATCCGCAGCGGCGCCGTCGCCCGCGTCCTGGCGTACACCTCGTGCCGCCAGTCCTCGGGCACCAGCGTCTCCGGCGCGATCGGCACCCCGGCCGCGATGGCCACCAGGTGCGTCCAGGACCTGGGCACCACATCGGTGACCGCGTAACCCCCGCCGCCGAGCGCGACCCACCGCCCCGCCGCGTGCTCGTGCGCCAGCTCATGACACGCCTCCGCCACCAGCCGCTGCGCGTCCAGCGACACCGCCAGATGAGCCAGCGGGTCCTCGAAATGGGTGTCGGTCCCGTGCTGCGACACCACGACCTGCGGCCGGAACGCCGCCACCAACTCCGGCACCACCGCGTGGAAGGCCCGCAGCCACCCCGCGTCACCGGTACCCGGCGGCAGCGCCACATTCACCGCGCCGCCCTCCGCCGCCGGACCGCCCGTCTCCTCCGGGTACCCCGTCTGCGGAAAGAGCGTCCTCGGGTGCTCGTGCAGCGAGATCGTCAGCACCCGGGGGTCGTCCCAGAACACCGTCTGGACCCCGTCGCCGTGGTGCACGTCCACATCGACGTAGGCCACCCGCTCGGCCCCCAGCTCCAACAGCCGTGCCACCGCGAGCGCCGCGTCGTTGTAGACACAGAAGCCGGCCGCCCCGGAAGGCATCGCGTGATGCAGCCCGCCGGTGAAATTGACCGCGTGCACGACATCCCCCCGCCACACCGCCTCGGCCGCCCCCACCGAAAGGCCCGCGATCAGCGCCGACGCCTCGTGCATCCCGGCGAAGGCCGGATTGTCCGCCGTCCCGATCCCGTACGACAGATCCGCCGCCCCCGGCTCCGCCGACGCCGCCCGCACGGCGGCCAGGTAATCGGCCCGGTGCACCAGCGCCAGCGTCGACTCCCCGGCGGCCGGCGCCGCCACCACCGCGAGGGCGCCATCGAGGCCGAACGCCCTGACCAGGCTCCTGGTGAGGGCGAGCCGCACCGGGTCCATCGGATGACCAGGACCGAAGTCGTACTGCGTTACCTGCTCATCCCACATCAACTGTGCGCGGCCGCTCATGGCCGACACCGTACCCAACCGGCCCTGTCTCAAAGGATCCGGCGTAACGCAACGTCGCCCCCACCAGCACCAGCGGCACCACCATCGCCCCCCGGTAACTCCACGCGTCGCCGAGCGCCCCCACCAGCGGGGAACCCACCAGGAACCCCACGTAGTTGAAGATGTTCAGCCGTGCTATCGCCGCGTCCGAGGCACCGGGGAACATCCGCCCGGCCGCCGCGAACGTCTGCGGCACGATCACACACAGCCCGAACCCCAGCAGCGTGAAACCCAGCATGCCCACCCACGCCCCGGGCGCCACCGCCACCACCGCGAAGCCCGCCATGGCCAGCACCGTACCCAGCCGGACCACGGGCGCGGCCCCGAACCGCCGCACCCCGAAGTCCCCCACCGAGCGGCCGATCAGCGTCGTCACCATGTAGACCGCGTAAGGGACCGTCGACAACTGCTCGGAGCTGTGCAGGACGTCCTGGAGGTACTTCGCGCTCCAGTTGGAGACCGTCGAGTCCCCGATGTACGCGAACGCCATCACCAGGCAGAGCGGCAGCAGCAGCCGCATCACCACCTGCTGCCCGGCGTTCACCGAGGCGGGCGCGGGCAGCTGGACCACGGGCGCCTGGACGGCGGCCCCCGCCGCCACCGGGCCGGCGCCGTCGGCCGGCTCCTGGTCCCGGTACCAGCGGCTGGCGGTCAGCGTCAGCGGGACCAGCACCACCGCCGCCGACCCGTAGAGCGTGAACAGCCCGAAGTGCCAGTGCGCCCCCGACCACGCGAGCGACGCCCCGATGATGCCGCCAAGGCTGTACGCGGCGTGGAAGCCGAGCATGATGCTCTTCCCGTACGACCGCTGAAGGCTCACCCCGAGCATGTTCATCGAGGCGTCCAAAGCGCCCACGCACACCCCGAACAGCGCCAGCGTCACCGCCGCCACCCACAGCCGGTCCCCGGCCCCGAGCCCCGCGAGCACCAGCCCCACCGCCGGCTGCGCCCAGCGCAGCACCACACTCGGCCGCACCCGCTTGACGAGCTGCTCCGTCGCTACGCTGCCCGCGCCCGCGAGGACGGGCACCGCGGCGAGAAAAACCGGCAGCAGTCCGTCGCCGATCCCGTACCGGTCCTGAATGGCCGGAATCCGGGTGACGAGCAGCGCGAAAAGCGCGCCCTGGGCGAAGAAACTCACCCCTAGAGCGGTCCGCCCGCGACGCAGCACCGGCGACTCGCTCCCCAGCCGAGCGTCATCCATGAGCGAGCAGCGTAGGGGCCGAAGCTACGGATGAGTAGGTCCGCGAGCCGACGATTTCCGCCGATCCTCAGCCGGGCTTCGGCCACCCTTCCACCGGGTGCCGGAGATTCGTACCGGCCCCGCGGAGTTCATAAGCCCTATAAAGGACAGAAGCCATCGAAGATCATCGAGGAAGGGCAGGACATGCCATGAAGATCGCAGTCATCGGCGGGACCGGGCTGATCGGATCGAAGGTCGTGACCAACCTCAAGGCGGCCGGACACGAGGCGGTACCGCACTCGCTCCGCACCGGCGTCGACCTCCTCACGGGCAAGGGCGTGCACGCCGCGCTCGTCGACGCGGACGTGGTCGTCAACCTGTCGAACTCGCCGACCTTCGACGACGCCTCCACCGCGTTCTTCCAGACCTCCATGGACAACCTGCTGGCCGCGGCGCGGCGGGCCGGAACCGGGCACTTCGTCATCCTGTCCATCGTCGGCGTCGACCAGGTGCCCGAACTCGTCTACTACCGCGCGAAGATGCTTCAGGAGGACCTGCTCAAGGCCGGCGGGGTCCCCTACTCCATCGTCCGTGCCACCCAGTTCATGGAGTTCATGGACGACGCCCTGGCCTGGACCACCGACGGGGACACCGTCCGGCTGCCCCGGACCCCGATTCAGCCGATCGCCGCGGCGGACGTCGCCGCGGCCGTCGCCGAGGTCGCGGCCGGCACACCCCTGAACGGCACGCTCGACGTCGCGGGACCCGATGTGTACGCGCTGGACGAACTGGGCCGGATCACGCTCGCCGCAAAAGGGGACAAGCGCTCGGTGACCCTCGATGACAGCGCCGGCATGTTCGGTGCGGTCCACGGCGACGTCCTCATCGCCAAGAACGGCGCCCGCATCGCCGCCACCCGCTATGCCGACTGGCTGAATTAGCGCCCAAGCAGATCAGGGAGGGCCGGCATGGCGGCGAAGAGGGCGGTCGTGTGCTTGAGCTTGGCCGGCGGGGTCATCGCGGTGAAGCCGAAGACGTCCATACCGGCCGCGCGGGCCGCTTCGACGCCGAGGGGGCTGTCTTCGACCACCGCGCAACGCTCCGGCGGCACACCCATGGTGCGGGCGGCATGGAGGAAGAGATCCGGTGCCGGTTTGCCGCGCCCGACGTCCTGCGCCGAGAAGATCCGCGCCTCGTCGAAGAGTTCATAGAGGCCGGTCTTCCGCAGCGCGACCCGGATCCGCTCATGCGTCCCGGACGAGGCCAGGCAGTACGGCACTCCCGCCGACGTCAGCTTCTCCAGTACGTCGGCCACGCCGTCCACCGGCGCCAGCTCCCGCTCGAACGCAGCGAACACCCGGGCGTGATACGCCGTGTCGAAGTCCTCGGGCAGGCGGCGCCCGAAGCGCTCCTGGATCACCTCATGGACCCGGTGCACAGCCGCGCCCATGAAGTCGCGGATCGAGTCCTCGTACGTGGTCGGGTGACCCAGCTCGGTGAGATAGCCGGCCAGGATCTGGTTGGAGATCGGCTCGCTGTCCACCAGGACGCCGTCGTTGTCGAAGATGACCAGCTCGTACTTCACAGGCGCACGATACCTGGGCACCCAACGCAGAAATGCCTCGGCCCCCGTGCTGAGCACGGGGGCCGAGGCATTTTCTCAATATTTGTTCGGCGGTGTCCTACTCTCCCACAGGGTCCCCCCTGCAGTACCATCGGCGCTGAAAGGCTTAGCTTCCGGGTTCGGAATGTAACCGGGCGTTTCCCTAACGCTATGACCACCGAAACACCATGAAACACACACCAACCCCGGAGAGAATCCCTCACAGGGGGGTGGTGGCTGATTGTTTCAGAACCACACAGTGGACGCGAGCAAACATGGACAAGCCCTCGGCCTATTAGTACCGGTCAGCTCCACCCATTACTGGGCTTCCACATCCGGCCTATCAACCCAGTCGTCTACTGGGAGCCTTACCCCATCAAGTGGGTGGGAGTCCTCATCTCGAAGCAGGCTTCCCGCTTAGATGCTTTCAGCGGTTATCCCTCCCGAACGTAGCCAACCAGCCATGCCCTTGGCAGAACAACTGGCACACCAGAGGTCCGTCCGTCCCGGTCCTCTCGTACTAGGGACAGCCCTTCTCAAGACTCCAACGCGCGCAGCGGATAGGGACCGAACTGTCTCACGACGTTCTAAACCCAGCTCGCGTACCGCTTTAATGGGCGAACAGCCCAACCCTTGGGACCGACTCCAGCCCCAGGATGCGACGAGCCGACATCGAGGTGCCAAACCATCCCGTCGATATGGACTCTTGGGGAAGATCAGCCTGTTATCCCCGGGGTACCTTTTATCCGTTGAGCGACGGCGCTTCCACAAGCCACCGCCGGATCACTAGTCCCTACTTTCGTACCTGCTCGACCCGTCAGTCTCACAGTCAAGCTCCCTTGTGCACTTACACTCAACACCTGATTGCCAACCAGGCTGAGGGAACCTTTGGGCGCCTCCGTTACCCTTTAGGAGGCAACCGCCCCAGTTAAACTACCCACCAGACACTGTCCCTGATCCGGATCACGGACCGAGGTTAGACATCCAGCACGACCAGAGTGGTATTTCAACGATGACTCCACCACGGCTGGCGCCGCGACTTCACAGTCTCCCACCTATCCTACACAAGCCGAACCGAACACCAATATCAAGCTATAGTAAAGGTCCCGGGGTCTTTCCGTCCTGCTGCGCGAAACGAGCATCTTTACTCGTAGTGCAATTTCACCGGGCCTATGGTTGAGACAGTCGAGAAGTCGTTACGCCATTCGTGCAGGTCGGAACTTACCCGACAAGGAATTTCGCTACCTTAGGATGGTTATAGTTACCACCGCCGTTTACTGGCGCTTAAGTTCTCAGCCTCGCCACACCGAAATGTGACTAACCGGTCCCCTTAACGTTCCAGCACCGGGCAGGCGTCAGTCCGTATACATCGCCTTACGGCTTCGCACGGACCTGTGTTTTTAGTAAACAGTCGCTTCTCGCTGGTCTCTGCGGCCACCCCCAGCTCACACCGTAAAGATGATCACCAGACGTGGCCCCCCTTCTCCCGAAGTTACGGGGGCATTTTGCCGAGTTCCTTAACCATAGTTCACCCGAACGCCTCGGTATTCTCTACCTGACCACCTGAGTCGGTTTAGGGTACGGGCCGCCATGAAACTCGCTAGAGGCTTTTCTCGACAGCATAGGATCATCCACTTCACCACAATCGGCTCGGCATCAGGTCTCAGACACAAGTGCGGCGGATTTACCTACCACACGTCCTACACCCTTACCCCGGGACAACCACCGCCCGGGCTGGACTACCTTCCTGCGTCACCCCATCGCTTACCTACTACCCCATCGGGTCAGCGGCTCCACCACTCCCCATCACTCCGAAGAGATCAAAGGCGGCTTCACGGCCTTAGCATCAGAAGATTCAGTACTGGGCGTTCCAAAGCGGGTACCGGAATATCAACCGGTTGTCCATCGACTACGCCTGTCGGCCTCGCCTTAGGTCCCGACTTACCCTGGGCAGATCAGCTTGACCCAGGAACCCTTAGTCAATCGGCGCAAGAGTTTCCCACTCTTGTATCGCTACTCATGCCTGCATTCTCACTCGTGAACCGTCCACCACTCGCTTACGCGGCGGCTTCACCCGGCACACGACGCTCCCCTACCCATCCGTACACCCGTTGGGGCTTAACATACGAATGACACGACTTCGGCGGTACGCTTGAGCCCCGCTACATTGTCGGCGCGGAATCACTTGACCAGTGAGCTATTACGCACTCTTTCAAGGGTGGCTGCTTCTAAGCCAACCTCCTGGTTGTCTCTGCGACTCCACATCCTTTCCCACTTAGCGTACGCTTAGGGGCCTTAGTCGATGCTCTGGGCTGTTTCCCTCTCGACCATGGAGCTTATCCCCCACAGTCTCACTGCCGCGCTCTCACTTA
>NZ_CP108580.1:4582500-4840000 GCF_045039895.1 Streptomyces sp. NBC_01190 | reverse complement strand
AGGTGGGTTTCGCCGGCGTGGCGTCCGGCGGAGATGACGGACATGCCCTCGTCGACCAGCACCGGGGTGTTGGGCATGACGCGGACGACCGCGATGCCGTCGGCGAGGCGCTCTTCGAAGAAGGTGGTGGGGATACCGGCGGCGGCGCTGATCACCAGCCGGTCGGCGCCCACGTGCGGGGCGAGTTCCTCCAGCAGGGCGCCCATGTCCTGCGGTTTGACCGCGAGGATGAGGGTGTCCGCGGTCTTGGCGGCCTCGGCGTTGCCGACGGGCGAGACGCCGTACCGCCCGCGAAGCTCTTCCGCGCGGTCCGCGCGGCGCGCGGTGACCAGCAGATCGGCCGGCGCCCAGCCGGCCCGGATCATCCCGGAGAGCAGCGCTTCGCCGATCTTCCCGGTGCCGAGAACAGCGACCTTCTGCCGCCCGGCGGCGGGGGTGTGGTGGCTCGGGTCGTTCGTATGCGGGGTCATGCGCTCATCTTTCCAGCGACAGGTGGTGGCGGGTGGAACGTCCAGGTGCCGGGATGAGGGGCGTGCCCTTCGGAAGTGAAGGTGCGCGGGGGGGAGGGGAGGAGAGGGGAGGGGAGGGTGAAAGGGAAAAGCCAGGGTCATCCCCTATGGCGTTCGGTGGCGGGGGGATGGACCGTTGACGGTATGAGTCGTTCATCCCGTAGTAGCGCGGTATCGGTCTCGGAGCAGCGGCACCTGGCCGTGGCGTCGGTGACGCTCGGACCTTGGCGGCCGGCGGCCGTTGTCGGGGCGCTCGGGGGCGGTGTGTCGCTGGCGCTCCATGTGGTGCACGGGCACTTCGGCCTGGGCATCCTGACCGGTGCGGTGTCGGTCGCCGCGCTGTTGTTCTTCTCGGTCGGCGGCGCCGGGTCGGTCCTCGGCTACACCAGCCGGGGCGCCGGGCGCGACCACCGGATCAAGCGGTGGGCCCGCGCCCACCCGTGGCGGGTCGCGGCGGTGCCGGCGGCGGCGATGTTCTGCACCGACCTGGTGATCCGCCAGGTCCTCACCAGCCAGGGCCTCTTCAGCACGATCTGGACCGGCCTGTGGCACGCCGCCCTGGTGGCGGCCGTGGTCGGCGTCGTCGGCTCGGTGGCGGCGGCACGCCGCTGAGAGGTGCCGTCAGCGACGGAGCCACCCCCGGCGCCCGCCACCCGCCCCAACGTCGAGTGCCGCCGTCCGGCTTGCGGATGGCGGCACTCGACAGTTTGCGTAATCCCCTGGTGTTCCCCTGGTGTTCCGCGGGCTCATGCCGCGCGTGGGTGTCGTCAGGCGCGGCGGCGGCTCCAGAGCGGGGTGACGAAGGCGACCAGGACGGCCGCGACACCGATCTGGAGAATGTGCCTGACCCAGTCCACCCCGTTGGTGTCGGCCACGCCGAACGCGCTGGCCAGCAAGTTGCCGACGAGACCGCCGACGATACCTACGAGGATCGTGGCCCACAGCGGAATGGGGTTGCGGCCCGGTACGACGAGCTTCGCCAGCAAACCGATGATGAGGCCCGCGATGATGGCCCACAGGAACGACATGACGCCTCCAATTGCCCAATGTCCCCGTCATCAGGAACCTGACGTCCGTATGCCCCTGTTCGAATCCGGCATGCCACCATCCGATCGAAGAGCTCGGCCAAGTCCGCGCGGTCAGCGGCGGCGTGGCTCCCGGCCGGTCCAGGCGGGTCAGGACGGGGGCGCCATCAGGTCGAACGGGGGTCGGCGGCGGCCGGGTTGCCGGAGCGGGCGGCGCGGCGGCGGGCGTGGTCGGCGCGGGCCGCCTCGTATTCGGCGCGGCGCAGCCCCTCGCCCGGGGCCTCGGTGAAGGTGCGCAGGAAGTAGGCGAAGAGGGTGCCGACGAAGCCGAGGGCGTAGAGGCTGGTGGAGGAGGAGGCGGACGAGGAGGTGCTGTGGTGCCCGGCGGGCGGGCGGCGCCGGGTGAAGCCTTTCCAGGTACGGGAGAAGCCGAGGACGGCGCAGGCCACGAAGCCGGCCACGCCGAGGGATGTCACGCCGGGGCCGTAGCGGACCAGGCCCATCAAGCCGAAGCCCAGGGCCAGCGCGCCCGCCAGGGCGGCCAGCAGGGAGCCGATCGCGACGGCGACGCGCCGCATGCCGTAGCCGCGGTCGTGCGCCACCCAGCTCGTACCGAAGAGGCGGATCGGCTCCGGTTGGGGCGGCGCGGTCGAGGCCTTCGCCGTGTCAGGGGCCCCGGGCGCCTTGGCCGCACCTGTGACGGTGCCGATTTCCGCCGCGCCCGTCACGCCCGTCACGCTCGTTGGGCCCGCCGCGTCGCCCGTGTCCGCTGTGTTGGCCGGCTTCGCCGCCTTGCTGTCGCTCACGTCCGCGATTATGTCCCTTATAGTCCGATATCCACGGTGGCGACACCGGTACGGCACCCCGCTTCGGCCAACCGGGTCCAGGCGCCCGTCCACGCCCCCCACCGCCGCCGCGGGCAACCGCTCCGACAGGGGTTTGTCCCCGGAGCAGCCGACATCCACCGAGTACGATGGGCGGCGAGAGGCATGCCGACCCGTACATCGAGGGCGTGAAGCCGGCGCTCGCCGAGGTCGCGACGGTACTCGGGACGGGCCCGCACACCGGGCCGGACCCCGAGGACGAGAGGGTGGCGAAGAACCGTGACGACCACACCGCGGGACCTGTTGATGGTGGCCATGGACATGCCGTCCAGTCGGCCGGTGGAGCCGGGTGATCTGTCGCTCGCGCTGGCCGGCGCCGAGCTGATCGAATTCCTGCGGGCGCGGGCCGTGGAGCTGAAGCACGATCGCGTGGTGCCGTCGGACACGGTGGACCTGGCGGATGTCACGCTGCCGGACGACCGGCTGCTGACGGAGGGCCTGGCCGCGGTGGTCCGCGAGGTGCCCTACGAACCGGTCGGTGAGTGGCTGTGGCGGCGTGGCCGCGGGCTCGCCGTCGCCTATCTGGCCGCCTTCGAGGCGGAGGGGCAGCTCAGCCGGCAGCGGGACCGGCGCTGGGGGATCTTCTGGACCAGCCGGAAAGTGCTGGTCGACACCCCCGCCCGGCGGCGGGCCGACCGGCGGTGGGCGGCGGACGAGCCGATCCTCGCGGCCCTCGCGGCGGCGGCCGGTATCTACGACAAGCGGACCGCGGACTCCCCCGAGGTGACCGACCAGGCGGCGGCCGCCGTGATCAGCGCCGTCACCGACGCCGTGGCCGAACTCGCCGAGGAGCGGCAGCGGCGGGCCAGCAAGCTCAACGACGCGGCGGTCACCAACTACCGCCGCGGCTACTGACGCCGGGAGCGGACAGCTCTACGGGACCGGGCCGCCACCACGGCCGTACGCCACGCGTCCCCAACGGCCCCAGGGTCCCCAGGGTCCCCGCCCCCGACCGCGGGCAGACCCGCCCCCCTCACATCCGGCTTTGCAGCGCCGCCTCCTCCGGGGTCAGCACCAGCGTGCGGGCCAGCAGCAGGGCGATGTCGTCCTCGGAGGGCTTGCGCGTCCTCGTCGGCCGGCCGGGCTGCCCCGGCGGCGCCTTCTCCCACAGGTGCGGGGTCATCCTGCCGATGACCTGCGAGCAGAGCAGCTCCAGTGAGGAGCCGGGACAGGTGAGCGCGGAGCAGAGCCGGTCGAGGCCCGCGTCGAGGTCGGCGGTGCGGGTCTCGATCAGGCCGTCGGTGTAGAGCGCGATGACGCTGCTCTCCGGCAGTTCGACCGCGAGCGACTCGTACGATCGGATGCCCATACCGATGGGCGGGCCCGCGGGCACCGCGGAGACGGCGACGGTGCCGTCCGGGTAGAGCACGGCCGGTGGCGGGTGGCCCGCCGAGGCCATGGTGCAGCTCCGGCTGACCGGGTCGTAGATCGCGTAGGCGCAGGTGCAGCTCATCACCGGGCCGCCGAAGCCCTCGTCGCCGTCCTCCTGCTCGGTCATCAGCAGGACCAGCCGGTCCAGCCGGCCGAGCAGCTCCTCCGGCGGCAGGTTGAGGTCGGCGAGGGTGCGCATGATCGTCCGGAGCTGGCCCATCAGGGCGGCGGCGTTGATGCCGTGTCCGACCACGTCGCCGACCACCAGGCCGACCCGGGCGTCGGGCAGCGGGATCACGTCGAACCAGTCGCCGCCGACGCCCTCGTGGGTGTCGGCCGGCAGATACCGCGACGCCAGCTCCACCGCTCCGCCGCCGGAGAGGTTGTGCGGCAGCAGATTGCGCTGGAGGGCCACCGAGGCGGCGCGTTCGCGGCTGTAGCGGCGGGCGTTGTCCAGGCTCAGCGCGGCCCGGCCGACGAGTTCCTCGATGAGCAGCAGATCGTCGCCGGAGAAGGGCGTCTTGTTCTCCGAGCGCAGGAAGACGGCTTCGCCGAGGACCGTGCCGCGGGCCTGGAGCGGGACGATGATCAGCGAGTGCATGCCGATCTCCTCGACGGTCGGCGCGCGCTCGGGTTCCTGGGCGAGCCAACTGCCGGGTGAGGAGTCGAGGACCGGCTCGAAGTGGACCTCACCGGAGAAGAGGGCGCGGGCGAAGGGTGAGGTCGGGGAGACGTAGACGGATTCGCCGACCCGCCAGGGCGACTCGGGGACGCCCTCGTGGACCGAGGACATGCCGGCCCGGCGGAAGATCGGAATGCTGGCGCCGCTCTTCGGGATGCGCTGGAGCGGCTCCTCGCCGAACTGGACCGTCTCGCCGAGGTCGACGGTCGCGTAGTCGGCGAGCAGCGGCACCGCCGCGTCCGCCAGCTCCTGCGCGGTCTTCATGACGTCGAGGGTGGTGCCGATCCGGTTGCCGGCCTCACCGAGCAGCAGCAGGTGCTGGCGGGCCCGGGATTTGTCCAGGTCGGTGGCCATGTTGACGACGCCGATCGGTTTGCCGTCGGCGCCGTCGAGCCGGAAGTAGGAGGCGGAGAGCACCCGCTCGTCCTCCTCGCCGGGGATCTTCCAGGTGTACTCGCGCTCGACGATCGGCTCGCCGCTCGCCAGCACCTGCCGCATCGCCGCGGTGATCGCCCTGCCGGCGTTGCCGGGCTGTACCTCGGTCATCAGGCGGCCGAGCCGCTGCCGGCGGAGGATGCCGTCCTGCCGCTCGGCGGCGCTGTTCATCCAGATACAGCGCAGGTCGAGGCCCCAGATCGACAGGCCCACCGGCGAGCGGGCCAGCAGGGCCTGGGAGACGGTCGAGCGGGCGGGCGCCCAGGACGAGGAGCTGGTGGGGCCGGTGGCCGTGACGAACCAGTCGGTCCTGCCGTTGCCGAAGAGCGGGGAGGCCTCCAGCATCATCCTGGTGTCGGTGCCGTCCTTGCGGCGGAGCTGGACCACGCCCGACCACGGTTCACGCCGGTCGGTGCGGGCGCCCCAGGTGGCCAGCTCGGTGACCGTGTCGCTGTTGACCAGCAGCATGGCGGCGGAACGGCCGACCGTGTCCTGGGCGCGGTGGCCCAGCGTCCGCTCCGCCGCGTCGGTCCACCCGAGGATGGTTCCCCCGGCGTCGATCACGGCGGCCGCCGTCCCGACCAGGCCCAGGGACTCCTGGGCCGACCACGGCGTCCCTCTGATGGATTCGGCCATACCTGCATCCCATCGGTTGATGCACTTGCACATGTTTTGCGGGTTTTTGTCCTCCTCCAGTTCCCAGTCTGCGCCTGATGCGGCGCGGGCGGAGGTCGGTGGTCCTCACCAGCGCCGGACGGGGCGGCCACGCCCACGGTCGGCGGTATGAAGCGGCCCCGATCAGGGCCGGGCGAAGATGCGACGGTGATGCGACCATGACTGCCATCGATTACTTCGCGAACACCGAGACCGTACGGATCGTGACCGAGCGTGCCGACGGCGGCGAGGTCGTGACGCCGATCTGGTCGGTCGTCGTGGACGGCGTGCCGTACATCCGCAGCGCCTACGGTCCCGACTCCAAGTGGTACCGCCGGGTCCAGCGGGCCGGACGGGCCCTGTTCGACGGCGACGAGCGCTATCTGGTGACGATCGACAACGTCGACGACGAGACGACCGTCGGCAAGGTCGACGACGCCTACCGGGCCAAGTTCGCCGGCAGCCCCTACCTTTCCGACCTCCTCGCCCCCGAGATCCGCGCCCTGACCATGCGGCTGACCCCGCGCTGATACGCGGGGCGCCACCGGGTGCAGGTCAGGCGACGCCCACGCGGGCGCCGCCGGGTGTGGAGGTCAGGCGACGCCCAGCCAGGTCTCCTGGCCGAAGCTGCCCTTGATCTCCGAGGCGATGGTCTCGTGGTTGACGAGGAAACCCAGCTCGTAGACGGTGGTCTTCTCGCGGCCCTGGACGCGGACCCGGACCGGGGTCTCGCCGGGGTGGGCGGCGAGGATGCGGCGGAGTTCGCCGATCACCGGCGGGCTCACCTTGTGTGCGCGCAGAAAGAGCTGGACCGGCGGCTTGCCGCCGAACTCGGCCGAGGAGATGTCGAGTTCGAGGATCTCCTGGCCGGCGATGTTGATCGAGCCGTCCCGGTCGTTGATCCGGCCGGTCACCGCCACGACGCTGTCCTCGACCAGGGCGTGCTGGACGAGCTGGTAGGAGGCGGGGAAGAAGCAGACCTCGATCGAGGCGTCACGGTCGGAGAGATGGACGATCGCCCACGCGTTGCCCTGTTTGGTCATCCGCCGCTCGACACCGGTGATCAGACCGGAGATCTTGACCACGCCCTGGGTCTGCCCCGAACTCACCAGGTCCGCGATGGAGGTGTCGCGGTTGCGGGCCAGGATGTGTTCGGCGCCGTCCAGCGGATGGGCCGAGACATACAGGCCGAGCATCTCCCGCTCGATGGCGAGGAGTTGCTTGCGGGGCCACTCGCTCTCGCCGATGGCGATGTCCAGGCCGAACCCTGAGGAGTTGTCGGCCGAGTCGTCGAGTTCGCCGAAGAGGTCGTTCTGCCCGTACGCCTCGGCCTTCTTCACCGGGATGATCGCGTCGATGGCGGTGTCATGGGCCATCGAGAGCCCCATCCGGGTGTGCCCGAGGCTGTCGAACGCGCCGGCCTTGATGAGGGATTCCACGGCGCGCTTGTTGAGGGCGTTGATCTCCGACTTCTGGAGGAAATCGGCGAACGAGGCGTATTTGCCCTTGGCCTTACGGGATTCCACCATCGACTCGATGACGCCGTGGCCCACGTTGCGCACCGACTTCAGGCCGAAGCGCACGTCCTCGCCGACGGCGGTGAAGTCGGCCACCGACTCGTTGACGTCGGGCAGCAGCACGTTGACGCCCATCTTGCGGGCGTCGGCCAGGTAGATGGCGGCCTTGTCCTTGTCGTCGTCGACCGAGGTGAGCAGCGCGGCCATGTACTCGGCGGGGTAGTTGGCCTTGAGGTAGGCGGTCCAGTAGGAGACCAGCCCGTAGCCGGCGGTGTGGGACTTGTTGAACGCGTAACCCGAGAACGGGAGCATGACGTCCCACAGCGCCTTGATGGACTCCTCGGAGTACCCGTTGCCCTCCATACCGTCGTGGAACTTCTGCCACTGGGCTGCCAGTTCGGCCGGCTTCTTCTTGCCCATCGCGCGGCGCAGCACGTCGGCTCCGCCGAGCGTGTAGCCGGCCAACTGCCGGGCGATGGCCATGATCTGCTCTTGGTAGACCAGCAGGTGGAAGGTGGTGCCGAGGATCGGCTCCAGCGGCTCCCGCAGCTCCGGGTGGATCGGCTCGATCGCCTGCCGGCCGTTCTTGCGGTGGGCGTAGTTGGTGTGCGCGTTGGCCGCCATGGGGCCCGGCCGGTAGAGCGCGAGCACCGCCGCGATGTCCTCGAATCGGGTGGGCTCCATCAGCTTCAGCAACTGCCGCATCGGGCCGCCGTCGAGCTGGAAGACGCCGAGGGTGTCGCCCCGGGCCAGCAGTTCGTAGGTCTTCTTGTCGTCCAGCGGCATGCTCTCGGTGGAGAGTTCGATGCCCCGGTTCTCTTTGATGATCTTGATGGCGTGATCGATGATGCCCAGGTTGCGCAGGCCCAGGAAGTCCATCTTGATCATGCCCATGGATTCGCAACTGGGGTAGTCGAATCCGGTGATGATCACGCCGTCCTTGTCCCGCCGGTGCAGCGGGATCAGGTCGAGCAGTGGCGTCTTGGAGAGGATGACCGCGCAGGCGTGGACGCCGGTGGTGCGGACCAGGCCCTCGATACCCCGGGCCATGTCGATGATCTTCTTGACGTCCGGCTCGTTCTCGTACATCTGCCGGACCTCGCCCGCCTCGCCGTAGCGGGCGTGGGCGGAGTCGAAGATGCCTTCGAGGGGGATGCCCTTGCCCATCACGTCCGGCGGCAGCGCCTTGGTGATCCGGTCACCCATCGCGAACGGGTAGCCGAGCACCCGGGAGGAGTCCTTGATCGCGGCCTTGGCCTTGATGGTGCCGAAGGTGTTGACCTGGGCGGTGAACTCCTCGCCGTACTTCTCGGTGACGTAGCGGACCATCCGGTCGCGCTGGCGGTCGTCGAAGTCGAGGTCGACATCGGGCGGGCTGATCCGCTCGGGGTTCAGGAACCGCTCGAAGAGCAGGCCGTGCTCCAGTGGGTCCAGCTCGGTGATCCGGGTGGCGTACGCGACCAGCGAGCCGGTGGCGGAACCACGGCCAGGACCGACCGGCACGCCGTTGTCCCGCGCGTACTTGCAGATGTCGGCGACCACGAGGAAGTACGAGGAGAAGCCCATCGGACCGATGACCTTCATCTCGGTCTCGAACCGCTCCATCACCTCGCCCGGGATGGGCGTGCCGTAACGGCGCTCCAGGCCGATCATGACCTCTTTGCGCAGCCACGACTCCTGGGTCTCACCCGGCGGCACGTCGAACTGGGGCATCTGGTCGACGTAGGTGAAGACCTCGTCGTACGGCTGGATGCGCTCGGCGACGAGCAGGGTGTTGTCGCACGCCTCGGGCAGCTCGGCGAAGAGCCGGCGCATCTCGGCGGCGGTCTTGATGTAGTAGCCCGACCCGTTGAACCGGAACCGGTTGGGGTCGTCCTTGTTCTTGCCCACGCCGATGCAGAGCAGGGTGTCGTGGGCGTCGGACTCGTGCTCGTGCACGTAGTGCGAGTCGTTGGTGGCCAGCAGCGGGATCTCCAACTGCTGGGCGATCCGCATCAGGTCGTCGCGGACGTTGCGCTCGAGGTCGAGCCCATGGTCCATCAGTTCGAGGAAGTAGTTGTCCTTCCCGAAGATGTCCTGGTACTCGGCGGCGGCCTTCAGCGCCTCGTCGAACTGGTTGAGCCGCAGCCGGGTCTGGACCTCGCCCGACGGGCAGCCGGTGGTGGCGATGATGCCGCCGGCGTGCTCGGCGATGAGCTCCTTGTCCATCCGGGGCTTGCTGTAATAGCCCTCGTACGAGGCCAGGGAGGAGAGCCGGAAGAGGTTCCGCAGCCCGGCGGCGTTCTCCGCCCACATCGTCATATGGGTGAAGCGGCCGCCACCGCTGACGTCCTTGCCCTCACCGTCGTCCGACACCGCCCGCTGACCGCCGGGTCCCCAGAAGACGGGCTTCTTGTAGCGGCGGGACTCGGGCGCCAGATACGCCTCGATGCCGATGATCGGCTTGACCGGGGTCTTCTTCGCCACCTGGAAGAACTCATAGGCGCCGAACATGTTGCCGTGGTCGCTCATGGCGACCGCCGGCATCCCTTCCTCCTCGATCTTCTTGAAGAGGATGGGCAGTTTCTGGGCGCCGTCGAGGAGCGAGAACTGCGTGTGATTGTGCAGGTGGACGAAGCTGTCGGACACCGGGAGGCACCTCCGGGCTGGACGCGGGAAGCCTCCACCCTATCCCTCCGGCGACCCCTTCGTCGGCTCGCACGACGACCTTCTGGACGACCTTCACGGGTCCTTCAGAGTCCTTCTACGCGTCCTCCGGCGGGTCCTTCCGCGCGTCCCTCGGCGGGTCCTTCGATGGGCCCGCGTCACTCGGTCCGGTGGGCGGTGTGGGCAGCGTGGGCAGTGTGGGCGGTGTGGTCGGTGTGGTCGGTGTAGACGCCGACGTAGCGCAGATAGCGGTCGGCGATCTCGTGCACGCTGCCGCGCTCGGAGACGCTGCCGGCCAGCTCGTCGGCGAGCGGCTGCTCCCAGATGCTGCGCCCGATCGCGAACCCCTCGAAGCCGGTGACGCCGGCCGCCACGGACAGCCACCGGTCGAGCACGGAGGGGGGCGCGTCGCGGCCGAGCACGATGCAGCGCACCGCGTCGCGCCCGCCCTGCTGGGCGGTGGCCACCACCCGGGCGGCGTCCTCGGCGCTGTCCAGGCCCTCGACCTTCCAGATGTCCGGCTCCACCCCGGCCCGCTGCATCTCGGAGATGACCTGCCGGGTCAGCCGCGGCCGTACCTCGGTGTCGTAGTCGCCGTCCGGATGGCCCGGGTGGTCGTGGCCCTTCTGCTCGTCGGTGGGCGGCACCAGCAGCTCCACCAGGAGGGATCGGCCGCGGTCGTGCAGCGCCCGGGTGACGACGGCCAGGTCGTCCTGCTGGGCGCGGCGCCGGTCGGCGTCGAAGGCGGGGTTGTCGCGGACCAGGACCTTGACGTAGCGGGGGTCGAACTCCTCGACGTGGTCGAGCCAGCGGTCCTCGCCGAGGGTGCCGTACTCCAGGGTGAACCAGTCCTGCCCCGAGCGCTCGATCGGCATGGCCAGGGTCAGGCCCGCCTCGCGCGCCCGGCGGGCCACGTCGGCGCCGTACCGCTCGTCCACCAGCACCCCGGTGCGCGCCGGGTCGGCGCCGGCCTCGACGGCGGCGAGCAGCCCCTGGAAGACCAGCCGCTTGCCCGCCGCGATCAGCCCGACCTGGGCGGGTCCGGGTTCGCCCTCGATGCCGTAGACGGTACGGGCCAGCGAGGCCCGGTGGTCCATGGCCAGCAGGAAGAGGGAGCCGCCGGCCCGCGCACCGGCCGCGCCGGACGCCCGGGACGCGCTGTTCTGGTCGGTCATCGAAGTCTCCTCTGCGGGTCCGGCGCGCGGCGCGATACCGCCAGAGGCAGCCAAACACGGCTGCCGCACGGCCGCACCGCGAGACGCCAGGCCGGGAGACGCCGGGAGGCTCCGGGAAAGCTCAGCCTTCGAGCTTGCTGACGTCCCGGACGGCGCCCTTGTCCGCGCTGGTGGCCATCGCCGCGTACGCGCGCAGCGACGCGGAGACCTTGCGCTCGCGGTTCCTGGGGGCGTAGACGCCGTTCAGGGCGGCCCGGCGGGCGGCCAGCTCGGCCTCGGGGACCAGGAGTTCCATGACACGTCCGGGGATGTCGATCCGGATCCGGTCGCCGTCCTCGACCAGGGCGATGGTGCCGCCCGAGGCCGCCTCGGGCGAGGCGTGGCCGATGGAGAGCCCGGACGTACCGCCGGAGAAGCGGCCGTCGGTGATCAGGGCGCAGGACTTGCCGAGACCGCGGCCCTTGAGGAAGGAGGTGGGGTAGAGCATCTCCTGCATACCGGGGCCGCCCCGCGGGCCCTCGTAGCGGATGACGACGACATCGCCGGGGGTGACCTCCTTGCGGAGGATCTTGTCCACGGCCTCTTCCTGCGACTCGCAGACCACGGCCGGGCCCTCGAAGGTCCAGATGGACTCGTCGACGCCCGCGGTCTTGACCACCGCGCCGTCGACCGCGAGGTTGCCGCGTAGCACGGCGAGGCCGCCGTCGGCCGAGTAGGCGTGGTCGATGTCGCGGATGCAGCCGCCGGCCGCGTCGGTGTCGAGGGTGTCCCACCGCTCGGACTGCGAGAACGCCTGCGCGGAGCGGACGCAGCCGGGGGCGGCGTGGAAGAGCTCGACGGCCGCGTCGGACGGGGAGCCGCCGCGGATGTCCCAGGTCTCCAGCCAGTCCTTGACGGAGGCGGAGTGGACGGTGTGCACGTCCTCGTTGAGCAGGCCGCCGCGGTAGAGCTCGCCGAGGATGGCCGGGATGCCGCCGGCCCGGTGCACGTCCTCCATGTAGTAGGTGCCGCCGGGCGCGACATTCGGCGCGACCTTGGCCAGGCACGGCACCCGGCGGGACACCTCGTCCATCTCGGTGAGGCCGTACGTCACCTCGGCCTCCTGCGCCGCCGCCAGCAGGTGCAGGATCGTGTTGGTGGAGCCGCCCATGGAGATGTCGAGCGCCATGGCGTTCTCGAAGGCCGCGGCGGTGGCGATGTTGCGGGGCAGTACGGAGGCGTCGTCCTGTTCGTAGTACCGCTTGGCGAGGTCCACGACGGTGGTGCCGGCCCGCTGGTAGAGCTCCTTGCGGGCGGTGTGGGTGGCGAGCACCGAGCCGTTGCCGGGCAGCGCCAGGCCGATCGCCTCGGTGAGGCAGTTCATCGAGTTGGCGGTGAACATGCCGGAACACGAGCCGCAGGTCGGGCAGGCGTTCTCCTCGATCCGCAGGATGTCCTCGTCGGAGACGTTCTCGTTCACGGCGTCGGAGATCGCGTTGATCAGGTCGAGCTTGCGGACGGTGCCGTCGACCAGGGTGGCCCGGCCGGCCTCCATCGGGCCGCCGGAGACGAAGACGGTCGGGATGTTGAGCCGCAGCGCCGCCATGAGCATGCCGGGGGTGATCTTGTCGCAGTTGGAGATGCAGATCAGGGCGTCGGCGCAGTGGGCTTCGACCATGTACTCGACCGAGTCGGCGATCAGGTCGCGCGAGGGGAGGGAGTAGAGCATGCCGCCGTGGCCCATGGCGATGCCGTCGTCCACCGCGATGGTGTTGAACTCGCGGGGGACGGCGCCGGCCGCGTGGATCGCCTCGGAGACGATCCGGCCGACCGGCTGGAGGTGGGTGTGGCCGGGTACGAACTCGGTGAAGCTGTTGGCGACCGCGACGATCGGCTTGCCGATGTCGGCGTTGGCGACGCCGGAGGCACGCATCAGCGCGCGGGCGCCCGCCATGTTGCGGCCGTGGGTGACGGTACGTGACCTCAGCTCGGGCACGGGGTCCACTCCCTTGGGGTTCGCTGGCGGGTGGCTTGCCGCTGGGCGCGGCGGGCCCCGCGGCTCGGCTGGCGCCGGGCCTGGCGGGTTCCCGCCGGGGGCGGGGCGTGCTGAAGAGGGTACGCCTGTGGTCAGGATTTGGACGGGGGGTCCGGGATTTGGGATGGTCCGGTGGGGGGTGACCGGCCCGTTCCGTCCAGCCCTTTGCGGCTGACCTTCTGTCCGGTGGGGGGTGCGGGACGTCCAGCCCATTGCGGCTGGGGCCCGACCTTCTCCCGGTGGGGGTGCGGGACCGTTCCGTCCAGCCCCTTGCGGCTGGGGCCCGATCTTACGGCCGGTGGGGGTTGCTCGCGCAGTTCCTCGCGCCCCTGACGGGGCTCGGGCCGGCGGCGTTCTTTGCCCCCTGACGGGGGCCGTGCGTTCAGCCCCTTGCGGCCGGATCCGGACCCTACGGCCGGTGGGGAGTTGCTCGCGCAGTTCCTCGCGCCCCTGAGGGGGCTTGGCCCGGACGCGGGGCGCGCGTCACAGGCGGGGCGGGTGGGGTGGGGGGTGGCGCCGTAGGCTGTTGGGCGTGGGACGACGAGGCGAGACGCGGCAGGACCGCGAAACGGAGGACATGAGCCCGGTTCGCGTGCCCGACGCGAAGGTCGCGTTGTCCACCGCGTCGGTGTATCCGGAGTCGACCGCCACCGCGTTCGAGATCGCCGCCCGCCTCGGCTACGACGGGGTGGAGGTGATGGTGTGGACCGACCCGGTGAGCCAGGACGTGGACGCGCTGCGCCGCCTCTCCGACTACCACCGCGTCCCGATCCTCGCGGTCCACGCGCCCTGTCTGCTGATCACCCAGCGGGTGTGGTCCACCGACCCGTGGGTCAAGCTCCAGCGGGCGAGGAAGGCGGCCGACCGGCTGGGCGCTTCGACCGTCGTCGTCCACCCGCCCTTCCGCTGGCAGCGCGGCTACGCCAGGGACTTCGTCAACGGCATCTGGCGGATGGCCGAGGAGACGGACGTACGGTTCGCCGTCGAGAACATGTACCCCTGGCGCTACCGCGACCGCGAGATGCTCGCGTACGCCCCCGACTGGGACGTCAGCAAGGACGACTACCGGCACTTCACCGTCGACCTCTCGCACACCGCGACCTCGCGGGTGGAAGCGCTGGCGATGGTCGGGCGGATGGGCGACCGGCTCGCGCACGTCCACCTCGCGGACGGGGCGGGCTCGGGCAAGGACGAGCACCTCGTACCGGGCCGCGGCGGCCAGCCCTGCGCCGAACTGCTCGAATCCCTCGCCCGCTCCGGCTTCGACGGCCACATCGTCGTCGAGGTCAACACCCGCCGCGCCATGTCCGCCGCCGAACGCGAAACCGACCTGGCCGAGGCCCTCGCCTTCACCCGCCTCCACCTAGCCACCACCCCCTCCCTCCCCCACTGAATTCCCCTCGGGGTCCCCACCAGCGATACGTCTCGGGGTGCCAACCAGGGGCGCGGGGAACTGCGCGAGCAACCCCGACCGGACGGGCGGTCCGGAAACAACCGCAAGGGGCTGGCCCGAACGGACTCGCACCCCAGCCCCCGCAAAAACTCAACCCTTTCGCCGACCCACCTCAGCAACCCCCCGCCCCGCCTCCTCAACCGTCTCCGGCCCCCCGTTCGCCGGCCCCCCTGCCAAAACATCGAGCTTCCGCAGGATCACCCCCTCCCGCAGCGCCCACGGACAGATCTCCAGCTCCTCGATCTCGAAGAGATCCATCGCCGCCTCCGCCACCAACGCCCCCGCGAGCAGCTGCCGCGCCCGCCCCTCCGACACGCCCGGGAGTTTCCGGCGTTGCTCGACCTTCATCTCGGCGAGCCGCGGCACCCACTCCTCCAGCGAGGAGCGCTCCAGCACGCGCTTCTTGTAGAGCCCCTCCGCGCTGCGGGCCGCGCCCGCCATCCGTGCCAACTGCTTGAAGGTCTTCGACGTGCCGACCGCCAGATCCGGCCGCCCCAGCTTGGCGAAGTCCGCCACCGTACGGCCGATCTCGGTGCGGATATGGCGCCGCAGCGCCCGTACGTCGTGGTGCTTGGGCGGATCACCGGGCAGCCAGTCGTTGGTCAGCCGGCCCGCGCCCAGCGGCAGCGACACCGCGGTCGCCGGGTACTCGTCCATACCGAAGCCGATCTCCAGCGAACCGCCGCCGATGTCGAGGCCGAGAAGCTGTCCCGCCGACCAGCCGAACCAGCGGCGTACCGCCAGGAAGGTCAGCCGGGCCTCGTCCGGCCCGGCCAGCACGGTCAGCCGGACGCCGGTCTCCCGCTCGACCCTGGCGAGCACCTCCTCGCCGTTGGCCGCCTCCCGCACCGCCGAGGTGGCGAAGGGCAGCACGTCCTCGACGCCCTTGTCCTCCGCCACCCGCATCGCGTCCGCGACGGTGGCCACCAGCCGCTCCACCCCCGCCGCGCCGATCGCGCCCTGGGCGTCGAGCAGTTCGGCCAGCCGCAGTTCGGCCTTGTGCGAGTAGGCGGGCAGCGGACGCGCACCCGGGTGCGCGTCCATGACCAGCAGATGGACGGTGTTGGAACCCACATCGAGTACGCCGAGTCGCATGGAGGAACGCTAGCGCCAGCCGGGCCCGGGGCGGGGCAGGGCCCGGGAAGACGGTCCCCCGGCGCGGGAATCCCGGTCGAGGCGACGCGTCCGGCAAAGACCGGTTGCGGCATTCCGCGCATTCCGGTCGTACGACATACCCTTGGGCGCGTGGCGAAGGTGAAGACCCGTAAGGGCGGCAGCAGAGGCGACGGCAACCGGGGCGGCAAGAGCAGGGCGGAGGTCGTGCAGAGCGACGAGGCGGAGCTGGACTTCGCGCGGGCGTGGGTGGAGTTCATCGACCCCGCCGACGAGGAGCAGCTCTTCCGCTGCGACCTGACCTGGCTGACCTCGCGCTGGACGTGCATCTTCGGCAGCGGCTGCCAGGGCATCGTGGCCGGGCACGGCGCCGACGGGTGCTGTTCGCTCGGCGCGCACTTCTCCGACGACGACGACGAGAAGCGGGTCGCCGAGCATGTCGCGCGGCTCACCCCGGAGACCTGGCAGTTCTATCCGAAGGGGGCCGGACCCGACGGTTTCTGGGCGGAGGAGAACGAGGACGGCGAGCGGCAGACCCGGGTGGTCGACGGCGCCTGTGTCTTCGCCAACCGGGCCGGTTTCGCCGGCGGCCAGGGGTGCGCGCTGCACGCGCTGGCGCTGCGCGAGGGGCGTGAGCCGCTGGAGACCAAGCCGGACGTCTGCTGGCAGTTGCCGATCCGGCGCACCTTCGACTGGGTGGACCGGCCGGACGAGAGCCGGGTGCTGGTGGTGTCGATCAGCGAGTACGACCGGCGCGGCTGGGGCCCCGGCGGCCACGATCTGCACTGGTGGTGCACCTCGGCCAGCTCCGCGCACGGCGCGGGGGAGCCGGTGTACGTCTCTTATCGGCCCGAGCTGACCGAGCTGATGGGTCCCGCGGCGTACGCGGAGCTGGCCGCGCTGTGCGAGGCGCGGCTGGGGGCGACGGGACAGCCGCTGGTGGCTCCGCACCCGGCGGACCCGGTGCTTCCGTTGCTGCCGCTGATCTCCTGACCGCGGCGGCCCCTCCCGACCGCGCCCGCTCGGCCGCCCCGGTGGCCCGGTGTTCGGCGCGGGGGGATACGGGGAGACCGGGGGACGGGGTGGGCGGGGTGGGCGCAAGGGCGGGTGCGGCGGTCAGGAGGTGGTCGGGGAGGGTTCCGCTTCCGCGGTGGTCGGTGCGGGGGTGCTCGGGGTGGGCGACGGGGTGTCCGACGGCGGGGTGGTGGGGGCGGTGGTGGCGGGCGTGGTCGGCGGCGGGGTGGTGGGCGAGGTCCGCACCGGGCTCGCGGGTGCGGTCGGGGACGGGGACGACCGCGGTACGGCGCGGGGCGAGGTGCCCTGGAGGGTGACCGTGGTGTGGCCGGGCGAGAAGCGGATCGCCGCGGTCCAGGACCCGGCCGGTTCCAGGCCGCGGTCCACCGTGACGCCGAGCGTGATCGACTCGCCCGGCTTCAGCGTGCCGCCGTGCGCCGAGAAGCGGAGCCAGTAGGCGTAGGTGCCGGCCTCCCAGTGCACCGGGGTGGCGCCGTCCGCGGTGAGGGTGATGAGCATGGTGCCCGCCCTGGCCCGGGCGGTGACCGTGAGATAGCCGGAGCCGTCGGGGGGCGGTGCCGCGGCGGACGAGGAGACCGCGACGGTGGTGACCGCCGGGACGCCGGACGCCGAAGCTCCCGCGCCGCTATCGGGCTGCCCGGACGGCCGGGAGCTGCCCGCCTTCTCGTACGGGACGCCGTCGAGCCCGTCGAGCCCGTCCGGCTCGCTGGCCGAGGCGCGGCCGCCGGAACCGTGCTGGTCGTCCCCGAGCGGCGCCGCCCGGCAGGCGGCCCACAGGGCCAGTACGGGTGCGGCCACCACGGCCGCGACCACCGCGCCGGTGACCGCGCGGTGCCGCAACTGGGCCCGCCGCGCCGCCCGGTCCTTCAGGTCCAGCGGAAAGCCGCGCCGGTCGAAGCGGGGCGTCACATCACGCACCCGGCCGAACCCCGCGTCCATGGCGCCGATCAGCGCCGCGTACGCCGCCGAACGGGACGCCTTGACCAGGGCCAGCACGGCGGCGGCGGCCGCCCCCTCGGAGGCCGCGCCCGGCCAGGGGCCCGCCGCCACGACCCGTTCCGCGGTGCGCCGGCACACCTCGCAGTCGTCCACGTGCCGCACGAGTTCGCCGCGCAGCGCCGGGCCGAGCGACACCGCCGCGCCGCCCGCGAGTTGGGCGACCGCGGCGCAGCGCCCGGTGTCCACCACGGCGAGCGCGGTGCGGGTGCGCTCCACCGCGCAGGCGGCCCGGGCCAGCAGCGCCCTGGCCGCCTCCGGTTCGAGGCCCAGCACATGGGCGACCTCGCGGGCGGGCAACTGGTGGCGGACCGCGAGTTCGAGCGCCTCGCGCTGCTCGGGGGTGGTGCCGGCCGCCTCGGGCCAGGCGAGCGCGGCGAGTTGGGCCCGGCGCCGCTCGGCCTCCGCGTCGGAAGGAACCGGCGCGGCGGCCGGGACCGCGGCGAGCCGCCGCAGACAGGCCCACCGGGCGAGCGCGTACAGCCAGGGCCGCCGCAGCTCGGGGTCGCGCAGCTTGGCCCGCTGGCGTTCGGCGAGCGCCAGCACCTCGCCGAGGGCGGCGGTGGCGGCGTCGTGCTCGCACAGGATGGCCAGGCAGTACGTGAACAGGCCGTCCAGGTACGGCTCGTAGTGGGCGGGCGGCTGCATCGGCAGCGTGCCCTGGGGGCGGTGCCGCTGCGCCGACGCGCGGGGGCCGCGGTTGCCGTCCCGCGCGGACCCGGCGGTGGCACGGGCGGATCGGCGGACGGCATCGGCTCCGCCGTCGGGGGCGCCGTTGCGAGCGGCGTCCCAAGTGGCCTCGCGTGCGGCCCGGTTGGTGTCGCGGCCGGGTGCACGGCCGGTGTCGCGGCCGGCCCACTCGCCGTCCCTGTCGCGATCCCGCTCGCCGTCCCTGTCGCGATCCCGCTCGCCGTCCCTGTCGCGATCCCGCTCGCCGTCCCTGTCGCGATCCCGCTCGCCGTCCCGCTCGCTCCGGGCGCGACCGGTCGGCGCCCGGTGTTTGCGGTGCGCACCGGTGCTCTGGGTGGGGCTCTCCTGCCTGCTCATCACCGGGCGACGGTAGGCCCGCAAGGCCCTCCGACTCGACGTTCCGGGCTGACTTTAATCCTTATGGGTAGCGATCTGCCCCATAAGGGGACATGAGCACCCCTCGGACGAGTGAATACGCGTGTCCTCCGACCTGGACGGGACCGCCCCCTTGTCGTACCCACCCACTACGGTGAACCGCATGGCCACCCGTAAGCCCGTTCAGAAGGACCGTCCCTCCTACCGCTGCGCCGAATGCGGCTGGACCACGGTCAAGTGGCTCGGGCGGTGCGGGGAATGCCAGGCCTGGGGGACCATCGAGGCGTTCGGCGGCGCGCCCGCGATCAGGACCACCGCGCCTGGGCGGGTCACCACCGCCGCCCAGCGGATCGGCGAGGTGGACGGCCGCCAGGCCACCGCCCGTTCCACCGGCGTGCCGGAGCTCGACCGGGTGCTGGGCGGCGGCCTCGTCCCCGGCGCCGTGGTGCTGCTGGCCGGCGAGCCCGGCGTCGGCAAGTCCACCCTGCTGCTCGACGTCGCGGCGAAGGCCTCCTCCGCCCAGTCCCCCACGCTCTACATCACCGGTGAGGAGTCCGCCTCGCAGGTGCGGCTGCGGGCCGACCGGATCGGCGCGCTCGCCGACCACCTGTATCTCGCCGCCGAGACCGATCTGTCGGCGGTCCTCGGCCACCTGGACGATGTGAAGCCGGCCCTGCTGGTGCTCGACTCGGTGCAGACCGTCGCCTCCCCGGAGATCGACGGCGCGCCCGGCGGCATGGCCCAGATCCGCGAGGTCGCGGGCGCGCTGATCCGGGCCTCCAAGGAGCGCGGGATGTCCACCCTGCTCGTCGGGCACGTCACCAAGGACGGCGCGATCGCCGGCCCACGGCTGCTCGAACACCTGGTGGACGTGGTGCTGAGCTTCGAGGGCGACCGGCATGCCCGGCTGCGGCTGATCCGCGGGATCAAGAACAGGTACGGGGCGACCGACGAGGTCGGCTGCTTCGAACTGCACGACGAGGGCATCATCGGACTGGCCGACCCGTCCGGGCTCTTCCTCACCCGGCGTGACGAGCCGGTGCCCGGCACCTGTCTGACCGTGACCCTGGAGGGCCGCCGCCCGCTGGTGGCCGAGGTGCAGGCGCTGACCGTGGACACCCAGATCCCCTCGCCGCGCCGCACCACCTCCGGCCTGGAGACCTCGCGGGTGTCGATGATGCTCGCGGTGCTGGAACAGCGCGGCCGGATCAAGTCGATCGGCAAGCAGGACATCTACACGGCGACGGTGGGCGGGGTGAAGCTCTCCGAACCGGCCGCCGACCTCGCGGTGGCGCTCGCGCTGGCCAGCGCGGCCATCGACACCCCGCTGCCGAAGAACCTGGTGGCGGTCGGCGAGGTGGGTCTCGCCGGCGAGGTCCGGCGGGTCACCGGCGTGCAGCGCCGCCTGTCGGAGGCACACCGGCTCGGCTTCACCCACGCGCTGGTGCCGCCGGACCCGGGCAAGATCCCGGCCGGGATGAAGGTGATCGAGGTCTCGGACATCAGCGACGCACTGCGCGCGCTGCCCCAGCGGTCGCCCCGCTCATAGCTGGCGGCGAGGCGTCCGGGGAGCCCCGGACCACCGGACCGTACCGGCCCCGGCCCTTGAGAATCCGGCGCTCAACTCCCGCCGGGCGCAATATGACCCGCTCCTCGCACCACCCGCCCGCTCCCCCACGGCGCCTGAGCCGCGCCCCTATCGCAAGCAGCAGAAAAGGGCCTCAGACACCGCCGGTGTCAACCCCTACCACCTCCGGCGGAGTCCTCATCTCCGCGTCTCGCGGCGCGGACGACGTAAACTTTGCCCTGGTCTCGCCTCCCGCCGAGTCGGCAGTGGGCACCGAAGCTAGCGGAGGATTGCAAGGTGGCAGCCAACGACCGGGCAGGGGGCACGAACCCGGCCCGAAGGGCAGCGGGGGACTCCGCCGGCAGGTCCGGCGGAGGTCCCGGGGCCGACGGCGGGCTGATGCGCGCCTCGCTGAGCGCCGTAGCGCCCGGCACCGCCCTGCGCGACGGCCTGGAACGGATCGTCCGCGGCAACACGGGCGGCCTCATCGTGCTGGGCATGGACAAGACGGTCGAGTCGCTGTGCACCGGCGGCTTCGTCCTCGATGTGGAGTTCACCGCGACCCGGCTGCGCGAGCTGTGCAAGCTGGACGGCGCGCTCATCATCGACAAGGACATCACCAAGATCCTGCGGGCCGGGGTGCAGCTGGTGCCCGACCCGGCGATCCCCACCGAGGAGACCGGCACCCGGCACCGCACCGCCGACCGGGTCAGCCGTCAGGTCAACTTCCCGGTGGTCTCGGTCAGCCAGTCGATGCGGCTGATCGCGTTGTACGTCGACGGCCAGCGCCGCGTGCTGGAGGACTCGGCGGCGATCCTGTCCCGGGCCAACCAGGCACTGGCCACCCTGGAGCGCTACAAGCTGCGGCTCGACGAGGTGGCCGGCACGCTCTCCGCGCTGGAGATCGAGGATCTGGTCACCGTCAGGGACGTCACGGCGGTCGCCCAGCGGCTGGAGATGGTGCGCCGGATCGCCACCGAAATCGCCGAGTACGTGATCGAGTTGGGTACCGACGGCCGGCTGCTGTCGCTCCAGCTCGATGAGCTGATCGCCGGGGTCGAGCCGGAAAGGGACCTGGTGGCGCGGGATTACGTGCCCGAGCCCACCGCCAAGCGGAGCCGTACGGTGGCGGAGGCGCTCGCCGAGCTGGACACGCTGCCGCAGAACGAGCTGATCGAACTCACCACGGTGGCCCGTGCGCTGGGCTACACCGGGTCGCCGGAGTCGCTGGACTCGGCGGTCTCGCCGCGGGGTTACCGGCTGCTGGCGAAGGTGCCGCGGCTGCCCAACGCCGTGATAGAGCGGCTGGTGGACCACTTCGGCGGGCTCCAGAAGCTGCTCGCGGCGAGCGTGGACGACCTTCAGACGGTGGAGGGCGTCGGCGAGGCGCGGGCCCGGTCGGTCCGGGAGGGGCTCTCGCGGCTCGCGGAGTCCTCGATCCTGGAACGTTACGTCTGACGCGGCGCGGGCTGACGGGGGTTCGGCCCCACCGGGTTCGTTCCAGCGGGGCTCGTCCCCGCGGGGGTCGGTCCGTCGGGGTTCAGCCCTGTGGAGTTAGGTCCGTCGGCGTTCAGTCTTGTGAGAGGACGAACGAGGCCTGCTTGCTTCCGTAACCGGCCAGCGTCGCCTGGATCAAGTACGTGCCCGGCGCGGCCTGCTGGCCCTTGGGCTTGGCGCACTTCGGCGAGCTGGTCTTGCCGTTCCACCGCAGGGTGTACGTGGTGGAGCTGTGCGCGGGCACCTCGAGCAGGTGGGAACCACTGGTCGGGCAGTCGTTCGAGGCCCAGACATGGCTGTTGTCCGCGGCCTTGGTGATGCCGAAGACCGCCTTGGTCGGCCCGAAGTCGATCTTGCAGGTGATGGCACCGCTGTTGGTGGCCCGCAGCGCGAACGCGGGGGTGTCGCCCGGCGAGTAGGAGTTCTGCTCGCTGGCCAGCGAGATCCGCACCGCGCCGGACGCGCAGTCGGGGAGCGAGGGATCGGCGAGCACCTGGCCGCCGGAGCCCGCGCCGTCGGAGTCCCCCGCCGTACCGCCGCCGCCCGCCGCCACGCCGCCCGCCGAGGCACCGGAGGTGGTGCCCGAGGAGGCGCCGGCCGCCGAGCCGGCACCCGCGGTGGTACCGCCGGCGCCGGTGTTGCCGCCGGCCGAGCCCGCCGTGCCGCCGCCCGCCGTGTCGCCCGAACCGCCGCCGCTCGTACCGCCGGTGGCCGAACCGCCGGTGGGGGAGCCGTCGCCGCCGGGCGAGGTGTCCCGGCCGCCCGGCCGCCCGCCGATGTGGGTGCCAGAGGGCGCGGGACCCGCGGTGATGGTGGCCGCCGGGGTGTGCGAGCCGGTGGGCGCTCCCGAACCGTTTCCGCCGCCGCCCCCGCCCGAGTTGACCGCCCAGAAGACGATCAGGGCCACCAGGGCGAGCACGCACAGCGCGATGACCCGCCGCCGCCAGTAGATGGTGGAAGGCAGAGGTCCGACGGGATTGCGCATTGAGCCCACAGAGGAACTCTAGGGGAGATCACCCGTCTGCCGCCGCATCACCCGCCGCTCGTCTTACGGTCTTTGCCGATCATCACGTTTACGCGGCCGGATCCACACCGCTCGGTCACCGGGTGATCATCGGGACGGAGGCGGGCGGTCACCATCGGTAATCGGGCACGTTCGGGTGATGTTCGGGTTATGCCCGGGTGTCGCTCACTGGTATTGAGTGGTCGCTGTCAGTCGCCGCGCGTT
The DNA here is from genome assembly GCF_045039895.1 of Streptomyces sp. NBC_01190. Classification (NCBI taxonomy): domain Bacteria; kingdom Bacillati; phylum Actinomycetota; class Actinomycetes; order Kitasatosporales; family Streptomycetaceae; genus Streptomyces; species Streptomyces sp. NBC_01190. The sequence goes on along the minus strand of NZ_CP108580.1, from coordinate 4,817,134 downwards.
GTGGTGACGTCCGCCACGTGTGCGAGGATCGGATGGCCATGAGCACAGATTTCCGCGCCACCGCCGCACGCACGCCGTCCTCACGGTCCGCCCGCGGGTCCACCGCCGCGTCCCCCTACGCGGCCGCGGTCGAAGCGGCGCCGGCCGCCGCGCCGCTGCCCGCCGCCGTGGCCGCGCTGCACGACCTGGTGATCGACTGGTTCGACGGGCATGCCCGTGACTTGCCGTGGCGCCGCCCCGACGCCGGCGCCTGGTCGGTGATGGTCAGCGAGTTCATGCTCCAGCAGACCCCGGTGAGCCGGGTGCTCCCGGTGCACGCGGAGTGGCTGGCCCGGTGGCCCCGACCGGCCGATCTGGCCGGGGAGGCGCCCGGCGAGGCGGTCCGCGCCTGGGGCCGGCTCGGCTATCCGCGCCGCGCGCTGCGGCTGCACGCGGCGGCCACCGCCATAGCGCACCAGCACGGCGGCGAAGTCCCGCACGACCACGCGGAGTTGCTCGCGCTGCCGGGCGTCGGCGAGTACACCGCGGCGGCGGTGGCGTCCTTCGCCTACGGGCGGCGGCACATCGTGCTCGACACCAACGTACGGCGGGTGTTCGCGCGGGTGGTGACCGGTGTGGAGTACCCGCCGAACGCGACGACGGCAGCCGAGCGGCGTACCGCGGCCACGCTGCTGCCCGCGGACGAGGCGACCGCGGCGCGCTGGGCCGCGGCCACCATGGAGTTGGGCGCGCTGGTGTGCGGAGCCCGCTCCCCCGCGTGCGGGGCCTGCCCGGTGGCGTCACGCTGCGCCTGGCGGCTCGCCGGCTCGCCCGCGCACGACGGCCCGCCGCGCAAGGGGCAGGCGTACGCGGGCACCGACCGCCAGGTGCGGGGCCGGCTGCTGGCCGTCCTGCGGGCGTCCCCGGGCCCCGTACCGAAGTCCGCGCTCGACGCGGTGTGGCCGGAACCGATTCAGCGCTCCCGCGCGTTGGACGGCCTGGTCACCGACGGCCTGGTCGAACCCCTGGACAACGACGAGTTCCGCCTCCCGCGGTAGGGGGGTGGGGTGCCCTCTCGCCGCGGGCCGCCCAACTGTCGGCGGCGCGAACCCCGGGCGGACCCGGGACGGTCAACGTGCCGTTGGGTGGGGGCCGTCTGGCGCACGGGTGCCCCAGGGTGGGTGCTGCCTTAGGTGAGGGTGCCCCATGGTGGGCGCCGCCTGGGTATGGGCACCGCCCTGGCCCTTATTGCCGCCCTCTCGCCTCCGGCCGCTCAGACCCGGTGCCGACGGTCATTGGTGCTCGACCCCTCTCCCCCTACCTTCGGCGGGGGAACCCCCACTCAGGACCTCCGCGCGTTCTCCCCCAGACTCCGTCCGGGGGGACCCCCATTTCGACACCAGCGCGCCCTTCGGCTCGCTGGCTATCGGCGAACCCCCCGCAGAAAAGTGAACCCAAGGACCGGCCCCTCCCGCGTCAGGTGGGCGGCGCGCCGACGGGGGTTGGGCGGGGGCGCCCGCGCCGGCTGACCTTGCGGGTGGAGGGTGCCCGGCGGCGAGGGGGCGGCAAAGAAGGGCCCCGTTACAGGATTGATGGGTTGCTGTGCGTTTGCCGAAGGCTGGTCATGGCGAAAGCCCAACATCCGCTCCGTAGCGTCGAAGCGTCGGCCGTCGGGACCCGTGAAGGGGTGATCCGGGGGCCGGGCGCAAGAAGGCGAACGCGAGGGGTGGAGGCACCATATGGCGGCGAGCGGCGCGGTACTGGAGTTCGAGGAGTACGTGCGCACCCGGCAGGACGCCCTGCTGCGCAGTGCGCGGCGGCTGGTGCCCGACCCCACCGACGCTCAGGACCTCGTCCAGACCGCCTTCGTCCGTACGTACTCGCACTGGGACGGCATCGCCGACAAATCGCTGGCCGACGCGTACATGCGCCGGGTGATGATCAACACCAGGACCGAGTGGTGGCGCAGCCGCAAACTCGACGAGGTGCCGACCGGTGAGCTGCCGGACGCCAGTGTGGACGACGGGGCCGAGCAGCGGGCCGACCGGGAGATGCTGCGCGACGCGCTCCAGGTGCTCGCCCCCAAGCAGCGGCAGGTGGTGGTGCTGCGCCACTACCGCCAGTTCAGCACCGAGGAGACCGCCGACGCGCTCGGTATGTCCACGGGTACCGTGAAGAGCACCCTGCACCGGGCGCTGGCCCGGCTGCGCCATGAGCTGGAGCACGGCAGTTACGGATACACCCGTCAGGAGGATGTGTGCGCCGCCTAGGGCCGATCGCCGTGGCGTCCGCGCTGACCTGCGCGTGCGTCATGGTTTCCGGCTGTGCGGCGAGCGCCACCGGAGTCCGCAGGGAGGGGCCGGCGCCGAAGGTCACCCTCAAGACCTCGCCCGCCGCGGCGCCCGCCATCGCCTCCGACCCGGCGGCGCTGGCCGGGATGGTCCGCCGGGACGCCGGGGTCAGCGCCGGTGTCCGCAAGGATCTGGCACCCTGCCCGGGCAGCGACTATCCGATGGAGACCGACGCGGGCGAGCTCACCGCGGGCGACGGCCCCGACCTGGTGGTCAACATCACGACCTGCGGTGAGGGGCTCGGCATCGCCGCCTATGTGTACCGGATGACCGCGGGCAAGTACCGCCGGGTCTTCGCCGACGAGCGCGCGCCGGTGTACGGGAGTGTGACGGACGGCCGGCTGGTGGTGATCCACGAGGTCTACCGGGACGACGACACGGACACGTATCCGACGGACGGCGGGCTCGCGTACCCGACCGGTGAGGAGTCCACCACGTACGTGTGGCGGACCGACCATTTCGTGCAGAGCGCCCGTTCCTTCACCGACTTCGGGGCGCCTTCGCCGACCGCCTCCCCGGAGCCGACCTCCACGGCGCCGGTGCCGCTGCCGAAGTCCGGGCTGCTCGACCCGGAGCTGCCGGCCGGGGGAACCACCGGCGCCTCGGCGTCCGCCGGCACGGCGCGGGTCAGGCCCACGAGCGAGCCGACCGCCGCGCCCTCGCCCACGCCGACCCCGACCCCGACGCCGCCCGCCGCGGCCCGGCAGCAGACCCCCCGCAACCTGTCGGTGACCGGGCCGGGAGACTGACCGGATGGCTTCCCTGCACGGCCTCCACGGCACCCGCGGCACCCACGTGCTCTTCGTCGAGGACGACGACGTGATCCGGGAGGCCACCACCCTGGCCCTGGAGCGGGACGGCTTCCAGGTCACCGCCGCGCCCGACGGCCTCACCGGGCTGGACGCCTTCCGCGCCGACCGGCCGGATCTCGCGCTGCTCGACGTGATGGTGCCGGGTCTGGACGGGGTCAGCCTGTGCCGACGGATCCGCGACGAGTCCACGGTGCCGGTGATCATGCTCTCCGCGCGGGCGGACTCCATCGACGTCGTACTCGGTCTTGAGGCGGGCGCCGACGACTACGTCACCAAGCCGTTCGACACGGCGGTGCTGGTCGCCCGGATCAGGGCGGTGCTGCGCAGGTTCCGGGCCACCGCCGCCGAGGAGAAGGACGCAGCGCTCTCCTTCGGCGACCTGGCGATCGACCCCGAGGGTATGGAGGTCACCCGGGCCGGCGAGCGCCTCGCGCTGACCCCGACGGAGATGCGGCTGCTGCTGGAGTTCGCCGCCGCGCCCGGCACCGTGCTCTCCCGGGACCGGCTGCTGGAGCGGGTGTGGGACTACGAGTGGGGCGGCGACACGCGGGTGGTGGACGTCCATGTGCAGCGGCTGCGGGCGAAGATCGGCCAGGACCGGCTGGAGACGGTCCGGGGCTTCGGCTACAAGCTCAGGGGCTGAGCCGGCATGCGCCGTCCCTTCCGCCCGCGCCCGGCGCGGCCTTCGCGCGACTTCTTCCGCAGCGGTCTGCGCTGGAAGATCAGCGCGGCCATCGCGGTGGTGTCCGCGCTGGTCGCCCTCGCGCTGAGCCTGGTGGTGCACAACGCGGCCCGGGTCAGCATGATCAACAGCACCCGCGACGTCCAGGACGAGCGGGTGCAGTCGGCGCTGCGGATCTACGAGTCCACCGGCCGGCTGGTCTTCTACGCGCGGCTGGACGACCCGGCCCTGCCCAAGGAGTTGAAGGCTTACGCCGCCAAGGGGCAGCGCGCCACCTATGTGCAGGACCGGCGCGGCGAACCGGCCAGTGTGTGGGCGTCCACCCCGGTCTCGCACGGCCACGTCCTGTCGCTGCGGGCCACGTTCACCGACCGCTACTCGGTCCTCGGCGACCTCGACCGGACACTGACCGTCGGCTCGCTCGCGGTGGTCGTCGGCGGTACGGCGCTCGGCGTGCTGATCGGCGGCCGGATGTCGCGGCGGCTGCGGCTCGCCGCCATCGCGGCCCGCAAGGTGGCGGACGGCGACCCCCGGGTCCGGGTGCGCGAGGCGATCGGTGGCCGACGGGTCCGCGACGAGACCGACGAACTGGCCCGGGCGGTGGACGCGATGGCCGACGCGCTCCAGTTGCGCCTGGAGGCCGAGCGGCGGGTCACCGCGGACATCGCACATGAGCTGCGGACCCCGGTCACCGGCCTGGTCACCGCCGCCGAACTGCTGCCGCCCGGGCGCCCGGCCGAGCTTGTCCGCGACCGAGTGCGGGCCCTGCGGACGCTCGTCGAGGACGTGCTGGAGGTGGCCCGGCTCGACGGCGCCGCCGAGCAGGCCGACCTCCAGGAGATCGACCTGGGCGACTTCGTCCGGCGCAGGGTCCGTACGCTCGCGCCCGACGCGAAGGTGCTCGTGACCGAGAACGCCGTGGTGCAGACCGATCCGCGCCGCCTCGAACGCATCCTCGGCAATCTGCTGGCCAACGCCACCCGGCACGGTGAGCCGTCGACCGAGGTGGTCGTCGACGGCCCCTTCGTCCGGGTCCGCGACCACGGGCCCGGCTTTCCCGCCGAGTTGCTCCGCGAGGGGCCCAGCCGCTTCCGTACCGGCACCCCTTCCCGCTCGGCCCCCGGCCACGGCCTCGGCCTGACCATCGCCGCCGGTCAGGCCCGTGTGCTGGGCGCCCGCCTCACCTTCCGCAACGCCGCCGCGGCGGACGGCGGCGGCGCCGTCGCCCAACTCCTCCTCCCCGGCGGGCCCCGCTGAGCCGTCGCGGTCGGGTCAGAGCGCGTCGGCGAGGATGGGCGGCTGGGCCTCGTCCGCGGCGGGGGCGGTGGGGGCGCCGCGCAGCGGGGTCTCGGTCAGGAACCAGGCGGCGACGAAGCCGAGGACGCTGACCACGGCGCCCCAGAGGAAGACGACGTGGGTGCCGGAGGCGACCGCGTGGAAGTAGGCGTCCTTGATGGCGGCGGGGAACTTCGCGATGGTCGCCGGGTCGAGCTGGGCGCCGGCCGCGGTCGCGGCCGAGCCGCTCGCGCTGCCGGACATCCCGTCCTGGACCTTGTGCGAGAAGAGCGCCCCGAAGAGCGAGACGCCGAAGGAGCCGCCGATCGTACGGAAGAGGGTGGCGGAGGACGAGCCGACGCCGATGTCCTTCATCTCCACGCTGTTCTGCGAGACCAGCATGGTGATCTGGATGACGAAGCCCATGCCAGCGCCGAGGACCGCCATGAAGGCGCCGGAGGTGAAGCGGCTGGTGTGGACGTCCATGGTGGACAGCAGGAAGAGGCCGACGGTCATCAGCCCGCCGCCGAGGATCGGGAAGATCTTGTACCTGCCGGTGGCGGTGGTGACCCGGCCCGCGATCATGGAGACCGCCATCATCGCCAGCAGCATCGGGAGCAGCAGCAGCCCGGAGTTGGTGGCGGACGCGCCCTGGACGGTCTGCTGGTAGAGCGGCAGGAAGGTCATCGCGCCGAACATGGTGAAGCCGACGAGGAAGCCGATCACCGAGATCAGCGAGAAGTTGCCGTTGCGGAAGATGCGCAGCGGCATCACCGGCTCGGCGGCCCGGGTCTGGCTGTAGAGGAAGGCGCCGAGGGCGGCCAGGCCCAGCACGAGCAGGCCGATGATCTGTACGGACGTCCAGTCGTACTGGGTACCGCCCCAGGTGGTGAGCAGCACCAGCGAGGTGATCGCGATGGTCAGCAGCGCGGCGCCGAGGTAGTCGATACGGCCCTGCCCCCGCTTCTTCGGCAGGTGCAGCACGGCGGTGACGACCACCAGCGCGACCACGCCGATCGGCAGGTTGATGTAGAAGCTCCAGCGCCAGCCCAGGTTGTCGGTGATGGAGCCGCCGACCAGCGGGCCGCCGATCATGGCGATGGCCATGACGCCGGCGATGAGGCCCTGGTACTTGCCGCGCTCGCGGGGCGGTATCAGCTCGCCGATCACCGCCATCACGCCGACGATCAGACCGCCGGCGCCGAGGCCCTGGACGGCCCGGAAGCTGATGAGCTGGTCCATCGACTGGGAGGCGCCGGAGAGCGCCGAGCCGGCCAGGAAGAGCACGATGGAGGTGAGGAAGATGCCCTTGCGGCCGTACATGTCGCCGAGCTTGCCCCAGACCGGGGTCGAGGCGGCGGTGGCCAGCGTGTAGGCGGTGACCACCCAGGAGAGGTGGTCGAGGCCGCCCAGCTCGCCGACGATGGTGGGCATCGCGGTGCCGACGATCATGTTGTCGAGCATCGCCAGCAGCATCGCGATCATCAGGCCGACCATGACCACGCGGACGCTGCGCTGCCGCGGCTCGGCCCGCTCGCCCGGCGCGGTGCCCCCTTGCGGTGCCGACCCGTCCGCCGATGTGGCCGTCTTTGCCAGCGGTGAGCCTGGCTGTACACCTGACTGTGACGCCGGCTGCGACGCTGATGTCGATCCTGGCTTTGATTCTGTCTTGGACATGACCGCTTACCTCCCCCGGAGTGGGCGGTCGTTCGGCCCGGCGCCGCCGCGAGGGCCGCGCTCCCAGAGGCTACTTACTTGCCGCCCGGCTAGTTTTCCGTGCCGATCAACGTACGGTCCTTACTAGCCGGGCGTCAAGTAAGTGCGTAGGGTTCCGCTTAGGCCGTAGGTTGGCCGCAGGATATGTCGCACCGTGATCGCGGTATGACGCGCAGTACAGCAGGAGAGCGACACCATGGGCACACCGCATCACCCGCGCCGTAACGACACCCGGCGCCGTATCCAGGACGTCGCTCTGGAACTCTTCGCCGAGCACGGATACGAGAAGACCTCGCTGCGCGAGATCGCCGAACGGCTCGATGTGACCAAGGCCGCGCTGTACTACCACTTCAAGACCAAGGAAGACATCCTGGTCAGCATCTCCGACGACATGGCCGGGCCGGTGGACGAGCTGATCGCCTGGGCCGAGTCGCAACCGCGCAATCTGGCCAGCAAGCAGGAGTTGCTGCGCCGCTACAGCGAGGCCCTGTGGAGCGCCGCCCCGCTCTTCCGCTTCATCCAGGAGAACCAGGCGACGGTCCGCGAACTGTCGATCGGCGAGTCCATCAAGAGCCGGCTCAGCGCGCTCAGCGAGCTGCTCAAGGAGCCCACGTCGTCCATGGCGGCGCAGGTGCGCTGCATGACCGCGCTGTTCGCGATGCACGCCGGGATGTTCGCGGTGCGCGACATCGAGGGCGACCCCGAGGAGAAGCGCGCGGCCATCCTCGAGGTCGCCCTCGATCTTGTCGCCCAGGCGGAGGCGAGCATCGTCCCCCGCTGAGCCCCGTAGGGCCCTGGTGAGCCCTGGTGAGCCCCGGTGGACGCCGGGGAGCCCCGGTGAATCGTCTCCGCGCCTGCCCTCGTGCCCCTGCTTACGGGCGCACGCCGTGGTCCTTCAGGAAGTGCAGCGGCTCGACGGCCGAGCCGTAGTACGGCGTGGTCCTGACCTCGAAGTGCAGGTGCGGCCCGGTCGAGTTACCGGTCGAGCCGGACAGGCCGATCTTCTCACCGGTGATCACCTGCTCACCGACGTTGACGCCGATGTGCGACAGGTGGCCGTACTGCGTATACAGGTGGTCGGCGTGCTTGATCACGATGTTGTTGCCGTACGCGCCGCCCCAGCCGGCCGTCACCACGGTGCCGGTGTGCGCGGCCCTGACGGTGGTACCGGTGTTCACCACGAAGTCCTGACCGGAGTGCTTGTGTATCCAGTGGGGTCCGGCCTGGTTGAAGCCGGCGCCCAGCACATAGCCGGTGGTCGGGGTCTCCCACGAGGCCACCAAAGCCTTGTGGTCGGCGGCCGCCTTGGCCTGCGCCCGCTTGACCGCGGCTGCGGCGGCGGCCTTCTGCTGCGCCGCCACGACCTTCTGGTGCTCGGCCGCGGCCTTGGCGTGGGCGGCGGCGACCTTCGCCTTGGCGGCCACCACGGCGGCCTTGTCGGCGGCGGCCTGCTGCCCGGTCGCCTGCTGGTGCATGCTCACCGAGATGCTGCTGGTCGCCCCGCCGGCCATGAAGCCCTCGGGGTGGGTGTGTGCGGACGAACCTGCGCCGGCGGCGAACGCCGCCGTCGAACCCAGCGCGATCGCCGCGACCACTCCGCCGGTCACCATGGCGACGCGGCCGCGGGTGACGGACTGGGCGGCGCGGTTCTTCATCGTCGAGATCTTGCGCATGAAAAAATCAACCTCACTGAATGGGGGAGCGGCGGTTCCGACATCGATCCCGTCGCCGTTCCTTGATAACCCGCCTTTCGGCAGGTGCCAAAGAGCCCTCTTACTAAGTGAGGCCGTAGCCGGAGCCGCCCTGCCCCGGCCTTCATCGCAAAGGCGAAAAATCCCGAAAGTCCCTATTGCCCGCTCGGGTGTCAGCGGCCGGTGCGGGATACCCCCGCCGGGTCACCGCTCCTATTCCGGCTAGTAAGTGACGCGGGCCACGTGCGGCACCTCACCCGGGCTCCCATGGAAAACGGTCGGCCCCGGGTCCTCAAGGACCCGGGGCCGACCGTTCACGCGATGACGCGGTGACGCGCCCTGGTAGGGGTCACGCCTCCTTGGAGAGGTTCGGCGGGCCGCCCGCCGTCTCGATGGGCGGCGCGTCCGCCACCGTGACCTTCTCCTCGCCGCGGAAGGTGAACTTCGCGGCCTCGCCCTCACCCTCGACGTCCACGACGACGATGTGGCCGGGGCGCAGCTCGCCGAAGAGGATCTTCTCGGAGAGCGAGTCCTCGATCTCCCGCTGGATCGTGCGCCGCAGCGGACGCGCGCCCATCACCGGGTCGTACCCGTGCTTGGAGAGCAGCACCTTCGCGTCGGTGCTCAGCTCGATGCCCATGTCACGGTCACGCAGCCGCTCGTCCACCCGGCCGATCATCAGGTCGACGATCTGCAGGATGTCGGCTTCGGTGAGCTGCGGGAAGACGATCACGTCGTCGACCCGGTTGAGGAACTCAGGGCGGAAGTGCTGCTTCAGCTCGTCGCTGACCTTCGCCTTCATCCGCTCGTAGTTGGTCTTGGTGTCGCCCTGGGCGGCGAAGCCCAGGTTGAACCCCTTGGAGATGTCCCGGGTGCCGAGGTTGGTCGTCATGATGATGACCGTGTTCTTGAAGTCGACGACCCGGCCCTGGGAGTCGGTCAGCCGACCGTCCTCCAGGATCTGCAGCAGGCTGTTGAAGATGTCCGGGTGCGCCTTCTCCACCTCGTCGAAGAGGACCACCGAGAACGGCTTCCGGCGCACCTTCTCGGTGAGCTGGCCACCCTCCTCATACCCCACGTAACCGGGCGGGGAGCCGAAGAGCCGCGAGACGGTGTGCTTCTCGCTGAACTCCGACATGTCCAGGGAGATCAGCGCGTCCTCGTCGCCGAAGAGGAACTCGGCGAGCGCCTTGGAGAGCTCGGTCTTACCGACGCCGGACGGGCCGGCGAAGATGAACGAGCCACCGGGACGCTTGGGGTCCTTCAGACCCGCGCGGGTGCGGCGGATCGCCTTGGAGAGCGCCTGGACGGCGTCCCGCTGGCCGATGACGCGCCGGTGGAGCTCGTCCTCCATGCGCAGCAGCCGGGAGGACTCCTCCTCGGTGAGCTTGAAGACCGGGATGCCGGTGGCGGTGGCGAGGACCTCGGCGATCAGCTCGCCGTCGACCTCGGCGACGACATCCATGTCGCCGGCCTTCCACTCCTTCTCCCGCTTGGCCTTCGCCGCGAGGAGCTGCTTCTCGTTGTCCCGCAGCGAGGCGGCCTTCTCGAAGTCCTGCGAGTCGATCGCGGACTCCTTCTCGCGCCGCACCTCGGCGATCTTCTCGTCGAACTCCCGCAGGTCCGGCGGCGCGGTCATCCGGCGGATCCGCATCCGGGAGCCGGCCTCGTCGATCAGGTCGATCGCCTTGTCCGGCAGGAAGCGGTCCGAGATGTAGCGGTCGGCCAGCGTGGCCGCCTGCACCAGGGCCTCATCGGTGATGGACACCCGGTGGTGCGCCTCGTAACGGTCCCGGAGGCCCTTGAGGATCTCGATGGTGTGCGGCAGCGACGGCTCCGCGACCTGGATGGGCTGGAAGCGGCGCTCAAGGGCCGCGTCCTTCTCCAGGTACTTGCGGTACTCGTCAAGGGTGGTGGCGCCGATGGTCTGGAGCTCGCCACGGGCCAGCATCGGCTTCAGGATGGAGGCCGCGTCAATGGCACCCTCGGCGGCGCCCGCGCCGACCAGGGTGTGCAGCTCATCGATGAACAGGATGATGTCGCCGCGGGTGCGGATCTCCTTGAGCACCTTCTTCAGGCGCTCCTCGAAGTCACCGCGGTAACGGGAGCCGGCGACGAGCGCGCCCAGGTCAAGCGTGTAGAGCTGCTTGTCCTTGAGCGTCTCGGGCACCTCGCCCTTGACGATCGCCTGGGCCAGGCCCTCCACGACCGCCGTCTTGCCGACACCGGGCTCGCCGATGAGCACCGGGTTGTTCTTGGTGCGGCGGGACAGCACCTGCATGACCCGCTCGATCTCTTTCTCGCGCCCGATGACCGGGTCGAGCTTGGTCTCCCGGGCGGCCTGGGTGAGATTGCGGCCGAACTGGTCAAGGACGAGCGAGGTCGAGGGGGTGCCCTCGGCCGGCCCGCCGGCCGTGGCCGACTCCTTGCCGGTGGAATATCCGGACAGCAGCTGGATGACCTGCTGCCTGACCCGGTTGAGATCGGCGCCCAGCTTCACCAGGACCTGGGCGGCGACGCCCTCGCCCTCGCGGATCAGGCCGAGCAGGATGTGCTCGGTGCCGATGTAGTTGTGCCCGAGCTGAAGGGCTTCGCGGAGCGACAGCTCCAGCACCTTCTTGGCCCGGGGGGTGAAGGGGATGTGACCGGACGGGGCCTGCTGCCCCTGACCGATGATCTCCTCCACCTGCTGACGGACCGCCTCGAGCGAAATCCCGAGGCTCTCCAGGGCCTTAGCGGCGACACCCTCACCCTCATGGATCAGGCCCAGGAGGATGTGCTCGGTGCCGATGTAGTTGTGGTTGAGCATCCGGGCTTCTTCCTGAGCCAGGACGACAACCCGCCGCGCGCGGTCGGTGAACCTCTCGAACATCGTTAATCGCTCCTCAGAGCGGTCGGGCAGTGAGGGGTCGGTCCCCTCCCAGTCCTTCCGCATGCTAGTCCCGCACAGCGGCGCCGCTCGCGTATCACTCTCGCTCGCGCGAGGGAAGCTGCGCTACCGGCTGACGTCACTCCCACAACCTCGATGGTGCGAGACGATGTTCCCGCAGGCCAGGCGAATAGCCCTTTATCCAGTACGCCCGTGGCGAACGCCCGCCCCACCTGCTCGAACACCAGCCCTTCCCACTAGGTCCTTCTTACCCTCAGCGGCCCGGTAATCCACACGGAGCCACCACTTCCAGTGCGCTACGGGCGAACAAGCAGCCGCCGGGCAACCAGCGGCAGCCGGCCGCCGCGGCCCTCTGCCGGGACCGGGCGGTGCCGGATCCTTCACCCTGCGCACGTTTCCCACCACACTACGTAACTCTTGCGTAACCCTTGTCCCGCCCCGGAGTTGCATACGGCATGGGCTGGTACGAGCACGAGCTGGGGTGGCCGGTGGCGGACGGACCGCCCCCGGGCCTGTTCACAGGGGTCCGATTCGACGCGCTTGAGGTCCCGGCCGAGGCCGGGTTCGCGATGCTGAGCCGGTTCTCCCGGCCGGACCAGCTCGGGCCGGTGGCGCTGGACGGCCACCGGGTCCGGCTGCTGGTCGCCGCCGGTTCGGCGGCCGAGCTGCCGGGCCTGCTGGAGTGGCTGGAGTGGGGCGGCATCCCGCTGGACCTGGCCGCGCTCGGCGGCGGGCAGTGGATGCGGGCCCCGGCGCACCCTGAGTGGGCCCGCCGGGAGGCCGCGTACGACCGGTCGGCACCGGTGTGGCTGCGGCCTCCTCGGCCGGGATTCGACGTGGAATCCACCGTGCCCGCGCTTGGTGCCGGGGGCGAGGCCGATGGCTCGGGGGTACCCATCGGACTGTCGGCGCTGGTGGCCGCCTTGGCGACGGCCTGCCATCGGATCACGTTGCGAACGGGCCGCCAGGATCAGCCGTGGGCCTTCTCGTACGCCTCACGGATGGTCGCCGGCACGCGACCCCGGTCATTGACCTCGTAACCCTTCTCCTTGGCCCAGGCACGGATCTTCGCCGTGTCGGGGCCGGAGGCGCCGCCGCCGCGGGGTGCCTTGGTGCGGCCCCGCCCGGCCCGCCCACCGGTACGCCGGCCACTGTCCGTGTACGGGTTGAGCAACCCGCGCAGCTTGTCGGCATTCTCCGTCGTGAGGTCGATCTCGTACGTCACACCGTCGAGAGCGAACGTCACGGTCTCGTCCGCCTCGCCCCCGTCGAGGTCGTCAACAAGAAGAACCTGAACCTTCTGTGCCACCGGCTTCCCTTTCATCGAAAACGGATTAACGGTAAAAGCAAAGCGCCTTTCCGCGAAAAACACAAACCCCTTGCGCGAAGAGGCACACCCGAGGTAGCGCGATCCGGACAAACCGGATCCCTCAGAGTTGCAGCAGCATGCGGCTGTTGCCCAAGGTGTTGGGTTTCACCCGCTCCAGGTCGAGGAACTCGGCGACGCCCTCGTCATTGGAACGGAGCAGCTCCCCGAACACATCGCCGTCCACCGGGGTCTCGCCGATCTCGACGAAGCCGTGCTTGGCGAAGAAGTCGACTTCGAAGGTGAGGCAGAAAATGCGCCGGACTCCGAGCCAGCGCGCGGTGTGGAGCAACTTCCCGAGCACCTGGTGCCCGACACCGGCCCCGCGCAGTGCGGGATCGACCGCGAGTGTCCTGACCTCGGCCAGGTCCTCCCACATCACATGCAGTGCGCCGCACGCCACGACAGCCGCGTCCTCGTCGCGTTCGGCGACCCAGAACTCCTGGATGTCCTCATAAAGGGTCACCGTCGGCTTGTCCAACAGGATGCCGTCGCGCACATACGAGTCCAGCAAGCGTCGTAGGGCGACGACATCGCCGGTGCGGGCGCGGCGGATGGTGACCTCATTCGACTTCAGCGGCATGGGCGGACGCTATCGCCCTTCGGGATCCTCCTCGCCGGAGGGGTCCACGGACTGGATGATGCGCAATGCGTCCCGCACGGCTTCCCGCTGTTCCGGGGTCATCATGCCGAAGAAGTGGACCAGGGCCTCGGCGGGGTTGTCGGTCGCGGCCCAGGCTTCGTTCATCAGTGCGGCCGAGTATGCCGCGCGCGTGGATACCGCCTCATAACGATATGCGCGGCCTTCGGCGGACCGGCGCAGCCAGCCCTTCTGGCGCAGGTTGTCCATTACGGTCATCACCGTTGTGTAGGCGATGGAACGCTCCTGCTCCAGGTCTTCCAGAACCTCACGAACCGTGACCGGGCGGTTCCACTCCCAGACACGCGTCATCACGACGTCTTCCAGCTCTCCCAGTGGTCGTACCACAGGGAAATCCTACGGCTCGATGCGATTAAATGCCCGAATTGGGGCATTCGGAATCTTCGGCGGGGTCCGGTGATCCTCGGCGGGCTTTGGTGATCTTCGGGGATCTTCGGGGTCTGCCGGGGTCCGCCGGGATTTTAGGGGCCGCCGGCGGGCTTCAGAGATCCCGGGGCACTTCCGCGGCCTGCTTCGCCGCCTCGGCGCGGGCGAACGCGGCGTCGACCGCGGCGTCCTCCTTGGCCTTGTTGGCTCCGCCCTGGTTCTTGATCATCGTCACGATGACCGCGATGAAGAGAACGGCCATCACCAGCGGGGGTACGAGCGCGGAAACATAATCCATGCCGAGCAGCCTAGCCGCGGTGTTGTCGGGGCCTTTGCCCACCCTCGGTCGAGGGCGTGGCGGGGTGGAACGGGGGGAAATCGCGGAATGATGATGTGTCACACATATAGCGGGGAGGCCGGGCCGCCGGGAGCCGAGGGCCGGGGGGCCTGGAGGCCGGAAAGGGGAGCGGGGCCGCGGCGCCGAAATCCGGCGGGCCGGTGGGGGTGCGGCCGGCGCCGGAGTTCGGGGCGGGGGTGAGCGGGACGGGGGCGGGGCTGGGTGACCGGCCGGGTGGCCCGGGAGCCCGGTCAGGCGCTTCTGGCCTGGTCCGGTTTGGCGGGGGTACGGCGGTTGGGGGGCCAGATCTCGGCGGGGGTGGGGGTACGGCGGCCGGGCTCTTCGGGGGCGGGGGGCGTCTGCGGCTGCTGCGCGGGTTTCTTCTTGGCGTCCCGCTGGGGCTGCTGAGGCTGCTGGGGCTGCTTCGGCTCGTCGGCGAGGACCGGGGACGGCAGCAGGGTGAGCAGGCGGCGCGGCGCGGGCATAGCGGCCTCCAGGCGCAGTCGTACGTCGTTCTCCGCGAGGGTTTCGCACTGGCGCAGCAGGGCGGTGCGGCGTAGGTGCTCGGGGGCGGCGCAGGGTTGCGAGCGCAGCAGGCGCAGGGCGGCGAGGTCGTCGGGGACGGGGAGGTAGCCGCGGGCGAGGGCGGCGGCGAGCCGTTCCAGATAGCCGGCCGAGGCGCCCGGCAGTGCCTGCCGGTAGCGGCGCAGGTCGTCGAGGAGGAAGCCGTGCAGCCGGGCCGCCTCGTGCAGGGCCTCGTCGAGGGACGCCGTGAGCCGCAGATAGTCCTGGACGTACGCGGCGGGGCGCGGCACGGCGGTTGCGGCGGCGCTTCGGCTGGGGTGCAGCACTTCAGCGAGCGCGCGCCGCACCACGCGCAATTCGTCCGCGCTGAACGCGATGCCGCCTCGGGTTCCGTGTGGCGTGGGCATGCATGGACTTTAAGTGCTTAGCGGACAAACTTAGCGGATTCCCTCTTCCCCGGGAGCGTCGGGCTCCGCCGGTCCGCCGCGAAGTGGGGCACCCCCTCCCCCGGGCTCCGCCCGGACCCCCGTGCGGCCCACGCCACGCCCGGGGCACCCTCCCCGCCGAGGGCCACCAAAAACCGCCGCGACGGCAGGACGCGACACCGAGCAAACCGGCGGGGCCGGAGTGGGCTCGGCGCCGCCGGGACGGGATCATCCGCTTCCCGCCGCCGCGGCGGGACAGGGGGCCGACGGCCCCCAAGACCCCCGGTGCCCGCACCCGTCGGCGGCCCACGCCGCCGAGAGTGGGCGGTCGGGTCGGGAAAGGCACCCGCAGGGGGACGTACCGGTTAGGGAGAAGGCGTGTTGCGTTCGTAGACGAGGCGGAGGCCGATCAGGGTGAGCCAGGGCTCGTGTTCGTCGATCAGGGAGGCCTCGCCGAGGACGAGGGGGGCCAGGCCGCCCGTGGCGATGACGGTGACGTCGTCGGGGTCGTCTGCGAGCTCGCGGGCCATCCGTTCGGCGATCCCGTCCGCCTGGCCGGCGAAACCGTAGAGAATCCCGGACTGCATCGCCTCGATCGTGTTCTTGCCGATGATGCTGCGCGGCCGCGCCAGCTCGATCTTGCGAAGCTGCGCCCCCCGCATCCCCAGCGCGTCCACCGAGATCTCGATGCCGGGCGCGATCGCCCCGCCCACGTACTCCCCCCGCGCCGACACCGCGTCGAAGGTCGTCGCCGTGCCGAAGTCGACCACGATGCACGGCCCGCCGTACAAGTGCACCGCCGCCAGCGAGTTGATGATCCGGTCGGAGCCGACCTCCTTGGGGTGGTCGACCAGGATCGGCACCCCCGTCTTGACGCCCGGCTCCACCAGCACCGCCGGCACGTCCCCGTAATACCGCCGGGTCACCTCGCGCAGCTCGTGCAGCACCGACGGCACGGTGGAGCAGATGGCGATCCCGTCGATGCCGTCCCCGAGGTCACCGAGCAGCGGATGCATGCCCATCAGGCCCTGGAGCAGTACCGCCAGCTCGTCGGCGGTACGGCGCGGGTCGGTGGAGATCCGCCAGTGCTCGACGATCTCCTCGCCGTCGAACAGCCCGAGGACCGTATGCGTGTTCCCGACGTCGATGGTGAGCAGCATCCGCCTCTACGCTTCCGCTCGCAGGTCCAGCCCGATGTCGAGGATCGGGGCCGAGTGGGTGAGCGCGCCCACCGCCAGATAGTCGACCCCGGTCTCGGCGTAGGCGCGGGCGGTCTCCAGGGTGAGCCGCCCGGAGGATTCCAGGAAGGCCCGCCCCGCCACGATCGCCACCGCCTCGGCGGTCTGCTCCGGGGTGAAGTTGTCCAGCAGGATCAGATCGGCGCCGGCTTCGAGCACCTCGCCGACCTGCTCGACCGTGTCCACCTCGACCTCGATGGCCACCTCGGGGAACTCCGCCCTGACCAGCTTGAACGCGTTTGCCACACCGCCGGCCGCGATCACGTGGTTGTCCTTGACGAGCGCCGCGTCCGACAGCGACATCCGGTGGTTGACGCCGCCGCCGCACCGTACCGCGTACTTCTCCAGGGCCCGCAGGCCCGGCGTGGTCTTGCGGGTGTCGCGGACCTGGGTCGTGGTGCCGGCCAGCGCGTCCGTCCAGGCCCGGGTCGCGGTGGCGATGCCGGAGAGCCGGCAGAGCAGGTTGAGCGCGCTGCGCTCGCCGGTGAGCAGATCGCGGGTCAGCGCCCGCACGGTGAGCAGCTTCTGCCCGGCCGTCACCCGGTCGCCGTCCTCCACATGCCGCTCGACCTCGAACTCGTCTGTGCACACCACCGACAGCACGGCCTCGGCGACCCGCAGCCCGGCGACCGTACCGGCCTCGCGGGCGGTGAAGTCGCCCACCGCGCGGGCGTCCTCCGGCACGGTCGCGACCGTGGTGACGTCCACGCCCTGGTCGAGGTCCTCCTCGATCGCGAGGTGCGCGATGTCCTCGACCTGGACGGGGTCGAGGCCGGCGTCGGCGAGCAGCTGGGCCAGGTCCGGGTCGAGGCCGCACTCCAGCGGGTCCAGTTCGTACTCCTCCGCGTGGCCGTCGCCGCAGCCGCAGCCGTCGCCGCAGCCACCGCCGCCGGCACTCTCGGCGGGCGGCCCGAACTGCGGCAGGGGGAGGGACACGGGCCCAGGACGGTCGGGGGCGGTCACGAAAGCTCCTTCACTAGCGGGGTGGCGGCCCCATCATCCCCGAATCCGGGGCCTTCGGTGGTACGGACGGCGAGGGTGCGCTCCGGAGTCAGCCGTACCACCAGATGACGGCCCCACCGCTCGTCGTCGCGGTCCGGGCGGTCCTCTCGCCAGTGGCAGCCGCGGGTCTCCTCGCGGCGCCGGGCGGCGGCGACCAGGACCTGGGCGACCAGGCCGAGATTGGTGGCCTCCCAGGTCTCCACGCAGGGCTCCGCGGTCTTGCCCTCGCGTTCGTACGCCTCCACCGCGGTGGTGTGCAGCCGCTCCAGGGCGTCCGCGGCGACCGCCAGACTGTCCGCGCTGCGCAGCACCCCCGCCCCCGCCGTCATGATCCGCTGCACCTCGAACCGCGCCTCGGAGGCGAGCAGCGGACCGGCCGACGGCTCGGGGATGACCGGCTCGCCCGGCCCGGTCCCGTCGCCGAGCACGCCGCCGGTGACCACGTCGTCGGCGATCCGCTCGGCGAAGACCAGGCCTTCGAGCAGTGAGTTGGAGGCGAGCCGGTTGGCGCCGTGCACGCCCGTGCAGGCCACCTCGCCGCACGCGTAGAGCCCCGGCACGCTGGTGCGGCCGCGCAGGTCGGTGCGGACCCCGCCGGACGCGTAGTGGGCGGCCGGCGCGACCGGGACGAGCTGGGTCACCGGGTCGATGCCGTGCGCCCGGCAGGCGGCGAGGATCGTCGGGAAGCGCTGCTCCCACATCCGCGCGCCGAAGTGCCGGGCGTCGAGGTACATGTGCTCGGCGCCGGTCTCCAGCATCCGCCGTGTGATGCCCTTGGCGACGATGTCCCGCGGCGCCAGCTCGGCCAGTTCGTGCTGCCCGACCATGAAGCGCGTGCCGTCCGCGTCCACCAGGTGGGCGCCCTCGCCGCGGACCGCCTCCGACACCAGCGGCTGCTGGCCCTCGGCGTCCGCGCCGAGCCACAGCACGGTCGGGTGGAACTGCACGAACTCCAGGTCGCTGACCTCGGCCCCGGCCCGCAGCGCCAGCGCCACCCCGTCGCCGGTGGACACCGCCGGGTTGGTGGTGGCGGAGAAGACCTGGCCCATGCCGCCGGTGGCGAGCACCACCGCCCGGGCCCTGACCGCGCCCACCCCGTCCCGCTGCCCCGCTCCCATGACGTGCAGGGTGACGCCCGCGGTCCGGCCGGCCGCGTCGGTGAGCAGGTCGAGCACCAGGGCGTTCTCCACCAGCTCCAGGTTGTTGCGGCCGCCGGCCGCCGGCCCCCTGGCGCCCATGACCGCCTCGATCAGCGCCCGGGAGACCTCCGCGCCGGTCGCGTCGCCGCCCGCGTGCACGATCCGCCGGCGGTGGTGGCCGCCCTCGCGGGTGAGCAGGATGTCGCCTTCGCCGTCGGTGTCGAAGTGGGCGCCGGTCGCGATGAGCCGGCGGACCGCGTGCGGACCCTCGGTGACCAGCGCGCGTACCGCCTCCTCGTCGCACAGGCCCACGCCCGCGACCAGGGTGTCCGCCAGGTGCTGGTCCGGGGTGTCGCCGTCGCCGAGCGCCGCGGCGATGCCGCCCTGCGCCCAGCGGGTCGACCCGTCGTCGAGCCGGGCCTTGGTCACCACCGTGACCTTCGCGCCGGCCGCGGCGCAGCGCAGCGCCACGGTGAGGCCGGCCACGCCGGAGCCCACCACGACCACGTCGGAGTCGATGGCCCAGCCGGGGGCGGCGGCGCGCAGCCGGATGCCGGTGCTTTCGCCTTCGGCGCCGCCCGGCGCGGCGGGGACCGCCGAAGGCGCTGACGTCCCGGAAGATGCTGAGGTCCCGGAAGACGCTGAAGACGCTGAGGTCCCGGAAGGCGCTGAGGTCCCGGAAGACGCTGAAGACGCTGACTGCACGGTCATACGGCGGCTCCGGGCTCAGGGGGCTTCGCGGGCGCTCCGGCCGGGAAATCCAGCGGGAGGTTGTCGATCAGGCGGGTGCTGCCGACCTTCGCGGCGACGGCGAGGACCGCCGGGCCGGTGAACCCGGAGGCGGCCTCGGTGAAGTCGGCGGGGTCGATCAGGGCGAGATAGTCGAGGCTGAGGCCGCCCGCGCGGTCGAGATGCTCGCGGGCCGCCTTCCGGACGGCCTCCGGCCCGTCCGGGACCGCCTCCCGGCCGGCGAAGAGCGCGCCGGACAGGGCGAGGGCCTGCTCGCGCTCGGCGGCGGACAGGAAACGGTTCCGGCTGGACAGGGCGAGGCCGTCCGGCTCCCGTACGGTCGGCACCGCGATGATCTCCACCGGGAAGTTGAGGTCGGCCACCATCCGGCGGATCAGCGCGAGCTGCTGTGCGTCCTTCTGCCCGAAGAAGGCGGCTCCCGGACGGGTGAGGTGCAGCAGCTTGGCGACGACGGTGAGCATCCCGTCGAAGTGTCCCGGCCGGTACGCGCCTTCGTACCGCTCGCCCATCGGGCCGCCGGAGATCCGGACCCGCGGCGCGCCGGTCGGGTACATCTCGGCGACGTCGGGGGCGAACACCAGGTCGGCGCCGGCCTCCTCGGCGACCCGGAGGTCGGCGTCGAGGGTGCGCGGATAGCGGTCCAGGTCCTCGTGGGGGCCGAACTGCAACGGGTTGACGAAGACGGTGACGGTGACCAGCCCGCCGCCGGCCCGGGACCGCGCGGCCCGGATCAGCGAGGCATGGCCCTCGTGCAGGGCGCCCATCGTCATGACCACGGCCGAGGCCGGGGCGAGATCGCGGGCGTGGTGTACCAGTTCCGTCATCGGGTCATCGGGTCCCCTCGTCGGCGAGGACGCCGAGCAGCGCCTCCGCGTACTCCGCTTTGAGCATGCCGTTGGCGAGCGCCCGGTCGGCGGTGGCCCGGGCCATCGCCACGTAGGAGGCGACGGTCTCCGGGGCGTGCGCGCGCAGTTCCGCCAGGTGGGCGGACACGGTGCCGGCGTCGCCGCGGGCGACCGGGCCGGTCAGGGCGCCGTCGCCGGAGCGCAGCGCGTTGTCCAGGGCGGCGCCCAGCAGGGGGCCGAGCATCCGGCCGGGCGCGGCGACGCCGGCCGCCCTGAGCAGGTCCATGGACTGCGCCACCAGGGTGACGAGATGGTTGGCGCCGATGGCCAGGGCGGCGTGGTAGAGCGGCCTGGCGGCCTCCTCGATCCACTCCGGTTCGCCGCCCATCTCGATCACCAGCGCCTCGGCGGCCATCCGCAGCTCGCCCGGCGCGGTCACCCCGAAGGGGCAGCCGGCCAGCCGCTGGACGTCCACCGCGGTGCCGGTGAAGGTCATCGCCGGGTGCAGCGCCATGGGCAGGCCGCCGGCGCGCAGCATGGGGTCGAGTACGGCTGTTCCGTACCGCCCCGAGGTGTGCGCGACCAGTTGGCCGGGCCGTACCGCCCCGGTCTCGGCGAGCCCCACGGCCAGCGCGGCCAGCGCGTCGTCGGGCACGGCGAGCAGGACGAGGTCGGCGCGCTCGAGTACGGCGGCGGGCTCCATCAACGGCACGCCCGGCAGCAGGGCCTCGGCGCGGCGGCGCGAGGCGTCCGAGACCCCGGACGCGGCGACCACCCGGTGCCCCGCCAACCCCAGCGCGGCCCCAAGCGCGGGCCCCACCCGCCCGGCCCCCACCACACCCACCGCCAGCCTCGCCGGCTTCTCCTCCACAGTCACCACGCCTCCCAGGACGCCTTCTCGTCAATCCTACGCGAACGGTTTTCCCTATCTATGCCGCGCCCTCGCCTCCGGCCGCATAGGCCCCCAAAGGGCGACCCTCCAGCGCGTGGTGGACCCAGGGGTACCCCGCATGGGCCCATCCAACGCCCAGACGTCGGCCTCATTGGTCCACTTCACGCTCCGGGGTTCGCCGGTAGCCAGCGAGCCGAAGGGCACCCCCGCTTTGAAAGGTTGCCCATCCACCTTGGGGAGTAGCGGGGATCGCTCTGGCGGCTGACCCCCGGAGGGAGAAGCTTCCTTACGCTGGCTGTGTGCAGCGCATCTACGACTTCTTCCGCCGGCACCCGACGTGGGTCGACAGCTTCGGGGCCGTCGCACTCCTCGGCGTGTGCGCGGTGTGGATCGCGCTGGGCGGAGCCCTCTCGCCGGGGTCGGCCGTCGCCGCCGTGCCGCTCTCCTTCGCGCTCGCGGTCGTCGTGGCGCTGCGCCGCCGCGCCCCGGAGCGGATGCTGCTGGTGGCGCTCGGCGCCGGGCTGCTGCAACTGCTGCTGAACGTCCAGACCAACCCCGGGGACGCCGCGTTCCTGGTGATCATCTACACCTGCGCCTCGAACGGCCGGCGCTGGTCGTCCCGGCTCGGCCTGGTCGCGGGGCTCGCCGCCGCGCCGCTGGCGATGGTGCGCTGGCCGCCGGGGGGCCCGTACTCCACGCTCTGGAGGACCCTGCTCCAGACCTTCTTCCTCGCCGTGATCTTCGCCCTGTCCTGGGTGGTCGGCGACCGCCTCCGGACCCGGCGCGCCTATTACGCCGAGTTGGAGGAGCGGGCCGCCCGTCTGCACCGGGAGCGCGAGGCGCAGTCCAAGGCCGCGGTCGCCGCCGAGCGGGCCCGGATCGCCCGGGAGCTGCACGACGTGGTGGCGCACAACGTCTCGGTGATGGTGGTCCAGGCGGACGGCGCCGCCTATGTGCTGGACGCCGCCCCGGACCAGGCCAAGCAGGCGCTGGCCACCATCTCCGCCACCGGCCGCCAGGCGCTCGCCGAGATGCGCCGGCTGCTCGGCCTGCTGCGGGCCGGGGACGACGCGGGCGGCGAGTATCTGCCGCAGCCCGGCGTGGACCAGCTCGAAGACCTGATCGACCAGGTGCGCGGGGCCGGCCTGCCGGTGCGGTTCGAGGTGGCGGGGAACGCCCGGCCGCTGTCCAGCGGGGTGGAGCTGACCGCGTACCGCATCGTGCAGGAGGCGCTGACCAATGTCCGCAAGCACGGCGGCGAGGGCGCCAGCGCCCGGGTGCTGCTGGACTTCGGCGAGGCCGCGCTCGATCTGCTGATCGAGGACGACGGGCGCGGGCCGCTCGCACCGTACGACCAGGGCGGGCGGGACGGCCTCGGGCAGGGCCTGATCGGGATGCGGGAGCGGATCGGCATGGTGGGCGGCACGCTGGACGCCGGTCCGCGGCCGGGCGGCGGCTTCCGGATCAGCGCGGTTCTGCCGCTGAAGACCGGCGGCTCCTCGCTGCCGCCCCGGCCGCCGCAGGCTCCCCCGTCGGCCCCGTCGGCCCCGTCGCCTCCGTCAGCCCCGTCGGCCCCGTCGCCTCCGTCCGCTGTCCCCACCTCACCGCTCTCGAGTTCCGTCAACTTCCAGCACGAACCCGCCGAGTGAAACCCTCCGAGTGAGAAGAGCCAAGCGATATGGCGATCCGCGTCATGCTCGTCGACGACCAGGCGCTGCTGCGCACCGGCTTCCGGATGGTGCTGGCCGCCCAGCCGGACATGGAGGTCGTGGCCGAGGCGGGCGATGGCGTCGAGGCGATCGAGGTGCTGCGCTCCACCCGGGTGGACGTGGTGCTGATGGATGTCCGGATGCCCCGGATGGACGGGGTGGAGGCGACCCGGCAGATCTGCGGCGCCGACCGGGACGAGCCGGAGCGGCCCAAGGGAGCGGCGGAGCCGGCGCAGCCGGCGGACCCGAAGAAACCAGCCGGTCCGCGGGTGCTGATCCTCACCACCTTCGACCTGGACGAGTACGCCTTCGCCGCGCTGCGGGCCGGCGCGAGCGGCTTCCTGCTCAAGGATGTGCCGCCGGACGAACTGCTGACCGCGATCCGGGCGGTGCACAGCGGTGACGCGGTGGTCGCGCCCTCCACCACCCGGCGGCTGCTCGACCGGTTCACCCCGATGCTGCCCAGCTCCGGCGCCGACCAACGGCTTCATGTGGTCGACCGGCTGACCGAGCGGGAGCGCGAGGTGCTGCTGCTGGTGGCGCAAGGTCTGTCCAACGGGGAGATCGCCCGGAAACTGGTGCTGTCCGAGGCGACCGTGAAGACGCATGTGGGGCGTATTCTCACCAAGTTGGAGCTGCGCGACCGGGTGCAGGCGGTGGTGCTCGCTTATGAGTCGGGATTGATCAGGGCGGGCAGCGGCGGATCGTTCTGAAGGATCAGCGCCAACGGGCCGGGAAGCGCGCGTCGATCTCCTCGCGCCCCAGCCGGTTGAAGCGCTTGGCGCCGCCGTCGCGTTGTCCGGTTCTTTCCCGGGATGGGCGCGCAAGAGCCGCGAGACCCAGGCCACTTGCGCATCAGGAGACCCGGAAAACCGAAAAATTGGACCTTGCGGAGCGTTCGAACAGAACCATACAGTCGCAACTGTTCGCCCTGCATCGAACTAGTTCTTTCGTCAACAGTTTTCGCCGTCTCGTCGGTCGGTCGGGGATACCGATCCGCCGGGTCGTCACACAGTCAAACAGTTCCACTCACGGGGGAGCACTCTATGCGTGCCATCGTCTTCGAAGAGTTCGGCGGTCCAGACGTCCTTACATACGTCGAGGTGGCGTTACCCGAGCCCGGCTCGGGCGAGGTGACCATCGACGTCGCCTACAGCGGTGTCAACTTCGCCGACATCAAGGCCCGTTCGGAGGGCTACCGGGTGCCGTCCCTGCCGTTCCGGCCCGGCCTTGAGGTCTCGGGAGTGATCCGGGCGGTCGGGCCGGACGTCACCGGGCTCGCCCCCGGGCAGGAGGTCGCCGCCCTCGTCGACGGCGGCGGGTACGCCGAAGTCGTCGTCGCCCCGGCCGCCACGGTCTTCGGCATACCCGACGGCCTATCGCTGCGGGCCGGAGCGACCCTGCCCAGCGCGCTGCCCACCGCGTACGCACTGCTCTACGAGGTGGCCCGGCTGCGGGAGGGCGACACCGTCCTCATCCAGGGCGCGGCCGGCGGCATCGGCACGGTCGCCGGCCAACTCGCCCGGATGGGCGGCGCGTCGGCGGTCTACGGGGTGGTGTCCTCCCTCGACAAGGCCGAGCACGCGCTCAAGTCCGGCTACGACCAGGTGTTCGCGGCGGACACCTTCGACACGGACGTACGGGCGGCGACCGGCGGCCGGGGCGTGGACATCGCGCTCGACCCGGTGGGCGGCGAGACGTTCCAGCGCACGCTGGCGGTGCTGGGGCGCTTCGGGCGGCTGGTCTCCTTCGGCAACGCCTGCTCGGGCGAGCCCTGGCGGATCGGGCCGGCGGACACCTATCCGCTCGGCGTGTCGGTCGCCGGGTTCTCCATTCTGAGCATGGCCGCGGCCGATCCGGCGCGGCTGCGGGTCATCGCCGAGCAGGCGTTCCGTACGGTCGCCGAGGGCGAGGTCGAACTGCCGGTGAGCGCGGAGTTCGCGCTGGCGGACGCGGCGGCGGCGCACCGGCTGGTCGAATCCCGTACGAGTACGGGCAAGTTGCTGCTGCGGGTCTGAGACCGGGCCCCGGCGGGCTCAGTCGGCGGTGGGGCTGTCGGCCGCGCTGGCGTCGGTGGCGTCAGTGGTCTCGGTGGCGTCGGTGGTCTCGGCGACGTCGGCGACGTACCGGGCGAAGGACACCGCGGCGTCGCGGGCGTCCTGCTCGGTCCACTCCAACGCGGGTGCGGCGATGGTCAGTTCGGTCATCGAGAGGCCGGGCAGGCCCGGCTCGTGGAACTGTGCGCGGCCGAAGAGGCTGATCCCGTCCTGTTCGGCCTGGCGCAGCGCGGCCTCGTTGAGGACGTCCGCGGGGTAGGGCAGCCAGAGCTGGAACTGGTGGGTGTGCGGCTCCGCCGGGTGGACGCGGGGCCAGGTCAGGCCGCCCTCGGCCAGCCCCTCACGCAGCGCGCGGGCCACCGGTTTGGCGTGCGCCACGTACGAGGGCAGCCGGGGGAGTTCGTGCCGCAGTCCCGACAGGGCGGCGAGCACGGCGGGGAACTGCTGGAAGACCAGGCCCCCGTAGCGGTGGCGCCACGCCTTGGCCTCGGCTATCAGTTCGGCGGAGCCGGCCAGTGCGGCGCCGGATATGCCTTCCAGGGACTTGTAGAAGCTGACGTAGACGCTGTCGGCGAGGCCGGCTATCTCGGTGAGCGGGCGGCCGAAGTGCGGCGGGCACTCCCAGAGGCGGGCGCCGTCGAAGTGCACCACGGCGTCCCGCTCGCGGGCCGCGGCGACGGTGGCGGTCAGTTCGTCCCAGGTCGGGAGGACGAAGCCGGCGTCGCGCAGTGGCAGTTCGAGCATCAGGGTGCCGAACGGCTCCTCGAAGTCCCGCACTTCGTCGGCGCTGGGCAGGCGGGGCTGCCGGGTGGGGTAGACGGTGCGCAGGCTGGTGACCGCCTTCAGCGCGCCGCGCTCGTGCACCTCGGGGTGGGCCAGCGGGTGCAGGGCGACCACGTCGTTGCCGGTACGGCCGGCCCACGCGCGCAGCGCGACCTGCTGGGCCATCGTCCCGGTCGGAAAGAAGGCTGCGTCCGCCATCCCGAGCAGCCCGGCGACCTCCCGCTCCAGTTCCTCGACGAGCCCGTCCCCATACGTGTCCGGCTGCTTCCCGTCCCCCGCGAACTCCTCAGCGGCGCTCCCGAGCCGCGCCACCAACTCCGCTACCGACCCCCGCCCTCCGGCCCCCAACACCAGCCGGCACCCACGCAACGCCGCCTCCCGCCGCCGAGCCGCGTCTTCCCCGCTCCCACCCTCATGTCCACCCATCCCCCCATCCTCCCCCACCCCCCAGCGATCCCGAGCCCGGGGGGCGTGGGCGCCTTGAGGGCCGGGGGCCTCGGGTGGAGCCGGCGGGTCCCCCGGAACCGCCGCGGGGGTGCGGGGTGCGTCGGGGTCGGCCGGGCCGGAGGGTCTAGCCGGCCCGGCGGTGGTTGTTGCGGGGGGAAGACGCGGAGCGGCTGCGCTTCTCGATGTACATCCGCTGGTCCGCGCTGTGCAGGACCTCCTCCGCGGTCATGCCGCACCCCGCCCAGCCGATACCGAAGCTCGCCCCCACCCGCACCGCCCGCCCGTCCACCCGGATCGGCGGGATGATCGCGTTCCGCAGCCGCACCGCGAGGTCCGCCGCGTCCGCCGGAGTCAGATGATCCGCGAGCACCACGAACTCGTCCCCGCCGAGCCGCGCCACCGTATCCCCGTCCCGCACCGCCGCGGTGAGCCGCCGGGCCACCTCGATGAGGACCGCGTCCCCCGTGTGGTGGCCGAAGCGGTCGTTGATGGACTTGAACCCGTCGAGGTCGCAGAAAAGCACCGCGAGCCCCTTCGCCGTGGTCTCCTCGTCCGTCTCGTCCGGCGCCACCGTATGCGTGTGCGAGTCGAGCGTGCCGAGCGGCGCCGCCATCTCGTCCGGCCCGTAGCCGTAGCTGAAGGCGAAATCGTCCAGCCCCTGCACCGGTCCGGCGGCCTCCGCCGGATCATCGGCGTCCCGGTCCTGCGGCCGCGGGCACAGCCGGGAGGACAGCCTCGCCCGCAGCTCCGCGCTGTTGGGCAGCCCGGTCAGCGAGTCATGGCTGGCCCGGTGCGCCAACTGGATCTCCCTGCTCTTGCGTTCCTCGATGTCCTCGACGTGGGTGAGCAGGAAGCGCGGCCCGTCCGCGGTGTCGGCGACCACCGAGTTCCGCAGGCTGACCCACACATAGCTGCCGTCCCGCCGGGCCAGCCGCAGCTCCGCCCGGCCGCCCTCCGCGGAGGTGCGCAGCAGCAGCCCGACGTCCTCGGGGTGCACCAGGTCGGAGAAGGAGAACCGCCGCATGGTGGACGCCGAGCGCCCGAGCAGCCGGCAGAGCGCGTCATTGGCCCGCAGCAGCTTCCCGTGCTGGTCGCCACCCATCTCCGCGATGGCCATACCGCTGGGCGCGTACTCGAACGCCTGCCGGAAGCTCTCCTCGCTGGCCCGCAGCGCCTGCTGATCGCGTTCCAGCCGGACGAGCGCCCGCTGCATGTTCGCCCGCAGCCGGGCGTTGCTGATCGCGATGCCGGACTGGAAGGCGAACATCTGGAGCGCCTCGCACCCCCACGGCCCCGGGTGCCGCCCGTTGGCCGGCTGGTCAACCGAGATCACGCCGATCAGCTCGCTGCCGACGCTCTGCGAGGAGTACATGGGCGCGTAGAGCCGGTCCCCCGGGTGCCACTCGTCGGCGAACCGCGGCAGCGGCCCCTCGGTGTGCCACTGCGGCACATCGTCGTCGATGAGCACCCAGCCCTCGGTGTGCGGTATGAACCGCAGCGTGCCCCAGCGCTCGCCCATGGTCAGCCGCCGCTCCCACGACGTACGGGAGCCCGCCCGCCCGAGCAGCAGCGCCTCACCGGCGGAGCTGCCGGCGAACGCGGCGACCACCAGGTCACCGTCCGGCCGGACCAGGTTGACGGCGGCCAGTTCGTAGCCCAGCCCGCGCACCACCCCGTTGGCCACCGCCTGGAGGGTGTCGGCGAGACTCCGCGCGGTATTGAGATCCGCCACGACCTGATGCAGTTGACGCAGGGTCGCGAGACGGACATACGGCTCCGACTCGGTGTCCATGCCCCTCTCCGCCCCTTCCACGCCCTCGACAGCGACTCCTCGGTGGTGCGGTTCCGATCCCCGTGTCAGTGGTGGCCCGCGCACAGGCCACGGTGTAATTCACACTCTTCCAATTACACCGCCACTGAATCACAGTGAGCTGTTCGTTCGGTACACAGGGTCAACAATTCCTGCATCTTGTGACCCAAGTCACATCGTCGGGTAATCACTTGAACACGGATCGTAGCGAGTGTGCGCCCGGCCGGGACCGGAGAGCAAGAGCCGGGCGCCCCCTGAAGCCTCCCCGACGAGTGCCGGGGAGGCTTGAGGGGGCGCCCGGGGAGCGCCAGGGAAGGCCCGGGGAGCTTCGCAGAGCGCCGGGGAGGCTCCCCCGAGGTCCTAGGACCGGGCGGTACGCGTTCTGCGACCACAGCCCGATGTGGCCGATCCGCGCCGACCCGTACCGTGGAGAGCGTGTCCGCTACTCCGCCGGGACGGCATTCTGGGACCACCATGGGCCAGACCTCCGTCAACACCGATGACTTCCGCGCCGCCATGACCCGCCTCGCCGCGGGCGTGGTCCTGATCACCGCGCACGACCCCGACGACGGGCCGCGCGGCGAGGACGTCGGCATGACCGCCACCGCCTTCATGTCGGTGTCCCTCGAACCACCGCTGGTGCTGGCGAGCGTACGCGTCGGCTCCCGGATGGACGAACTGCTCGAACGCCAGACGCGGTGGGCGGTGTCGGTGCTCAGCGAGAGCCAGCGGCACATCGCCGGGCGGTTCGCGCTGCGCGGCCGGATCAGCGACCGGCTGCTCTTCGAGGACATCGCCTACTACCGCGGTGAGCTGACCGGCGCGCCGATCCTCGGCGGGGCGCTGGCGATACTGGAGTGCGAGACCGAGCAGCGGGTGGCCGCGGGCGACCACACCCTGGTGATCGGCCGGGTGCTGTCGGCCCGCACGCCGAGCGCGGAGGGCGGCCCGCTGACGTACTTCCGCGGCCGCTACCGCTTCCTGGCGTGAGGCCCGGGGATCGGCTCAGTCCCAGTCCCCGCCGCTGCGCCCCCGCTTGGTCTGGCCCCGCTGCTTCTTCACCCGCAGCCGCCGCTCATTGATGCCGCGCGGGATCCTGGTCGGCCGGCGGACCTTGGGCGGCGGCGCGGTGGCCTGGGCCAGGATCGCGGCCAGCCGCGTCGCGGCGGCCTCCCGGTTGCGCCACTGGGAGCGGTGCTCCGACGCCCGGACGGTCAGCACGCCGTCGGCGGTGAGCCGGCCGGCCAGCCGCTCCAGGGCCCGCTCCTTCCACACCGGCGGCAGCGACTCGGTCGCCGCCAGGTCGAACCGCAGCTCCACCTGGCTGTCGCTGGTGTTGACATGCTGCCCGCCGGGCCCGGACGACCTGGAGAAACGCCAGACCAGCTCGGCCTCCGGCAGAGAGACGGAACCACGGATGAGCAGGGGCTCGGACATACGTCCCATGATCCCGCCTCGGCGCCGTCACGTCACGTGGATTGCGCGCCGTACCCAGGGTGGGAACCACACCCTGCCCGGTCCGCGTTCTGTCGGATGACGGTACTTTCGTCCGGCACACCGACACACACCGACGACCACGACAAAGGGGACTTCCCATGGCGGTAAGCCTGTCCAAGGGCGGCAACGTCTCGCTCACCAAGGAGGCTCCCGGCCTGACGGCCGTGACGGTCGGCCTCGGCTGGGACGTGCGGACCACCACCGGCACGGACTTCGACCTCGACGCGAGCGCCATCGCCGTCAACGCCACCGGGAAGGTCTACTCGGATGGCCACTTCGTCTTCTTCAACAACAAGCAGAGCCCCGACCAGACCATCGTCCACACCGGTGACAACCGGACCGGCGAGGGCGAGGGCGACGACGAGTCGATCAACGTCAACCTGGCGGCGCTGCCCGCCGATGTCGACAAGATCGTCTTCCCCGTCTCCATCTACGACGCCGAGACCCGCAGCCAGAACTTCGGCCAGGTCCGCAACGCCTACATCCGCATCATCAACCAGGCGGGCGGCGCCGAGATCGCCCGCTACGACCTGAGCGAGGACGCCGCCGTCGAGACCGCCATGGTCTTCGGCGAGCTGTACCGCAACGGCGCCGAGTGGAAGTTCCGCGCGGTCGGCCAGGGTTACGCCTCCGGTCTGGTCGGCATCGCCACCGACTTCGGCGTCACCCTCTGACGCTCTCAGCGCTCCCGAGCCTCTCCCGAGGCTCACCGGCTCACCCGCCCGGGGCGCCGCCCGGCGCCCCGGGCCCCGGCCCGTACCGCCCCCGCACGCCGTACCCCGTTTCACCCGTCTGGCACGATCAGCCGGTGATCGACCTCGGCTACGCCCTCTCCCGCCGCTTCCCCGACCCACCGCAGACCGACTACCGGACCGCGGACGTACGGTCGCTGCGGCACGACCTCTTCTGCGGGGACGTGTATCTGGCCGAGGGCGAGCGGGAGTTGTCCACAGCCTGGGGATGGGTGCCGGTGCTCGACTTCGCCTGGGCGCTGTGCGACATCGTGGAGCTGCTCGACCGGGACCCGCGGGGCGGCCGGGCGGCCCGGCCGCAGCACGCCGAGTTCGACTTCACCGAGTCCACCGACCGGCTGCGCTTCGTACGGCGCTTCGGACATGTGGACGTCACCGCCGACTGGCTGCCGGACGAGCCGCCGCTCGGTCTGCACCACGGCGGGCTGCGCCGCGAGGCCCGCGACTTCCTGCACGACCTGACCGCCGACCTCACCGACATGCACGAGGGCCTGGCCGCCAACCCGGTGGTCTGGGAGCTGCTCGCCCGCTTCCCCCGGCTGTGACGGATTCCCCCGGCGGCGGCAAACCCTCCTCACGGGTGGCCCTACCGCGTGGCGGGGCCCGGGAGGCGGGTGACCGGCTTGGGAACTCCTTTACGCTCGCCAAGAGTTCTCAGCGCGCAGAACCGAACCCCGTCGAGGAGAGATCCACCATGGCCCTGTGGGACCGCTTCAAGGAATCCGCCCAGAGCATGCAGACGCAGCTCAACGCGAAGAAGAACGACCTCAAGAGCGGTGCCTTCCGCGATGCCAGCATGGCCATCTGCGCCCTGGTGGCGGCCGCCGACGGCTCGGTGGACCCCGCGGAACGGCAGCGCGTCGCCACCCTGATCGGCAGCAACGAGGTGCTCCAGAACTTCCCCGCCCTGGACCTCCAGCGCCGCTTCGACGACTACCTCAACAAGCTGACCGCCGACTTCGACTTCGGCAAGGTGGCGATCCTCCAGGAGATCGCCAAGGCGAAGAAGAAGCCCACCGAGGCCCGCGCGGTCATCCAGATCGGCATCGTCATCGGCGGCGCGGACGGCACGTTCGACAAGTCCGAGCAGGCCGTGGTGCGCGAGGCGTGCTTCGCCGTCGGGCTGAACCCGGCGGAGTTCGACCTCTGAGTCCCGGCTCACCCGCCTGGACCCCGGCGCCGGTCAGGGCCTTTCGCCCCGCCCGGCGCCTGGCGCCTGGCGCCTGGCGGTCAGACCACGTCGACGAACACGCCCGCGGCGTCACTGTCGTAGTGCGTGCCGTCCCCGAAGTACTGGATCAGCCACTTGCCGTCCTGCGTCGCCTTGTGGGTGAACTTGGCGCGGCCCGCCGCGTCGGTCCTTCCGTATGCCAGGTAGGTCCACTTGGTGCTGCCCTTGGGCTGGAAGTACAGCTCGACGTACTGGCCGGCGTAGGGCTTCCAGACCTTGCCGATGTACGCCTTGAGGTTGCCGGTCAGGGTGAGCGTCGCGTTCTTCTTCACCCGGGCGGTGTTGGCGTACATCTGGAAGATCCGGGTGTTGGTACGGGTCAGGTGGACGATCGGGCCCGCGCTCGCGACCAGTTGGTCGGAGGTGGCGTGCCGCACCTGGTAGTAGCCGTCGAGGTAGCCGTAGGTGGAGATCTTGAAGGTGCTCGTGTAGTCGAGGTTGACGCCGGCCAGGCCCTTCCAGCCGGTCTTCCCGTCGGGCGAGTACCACAGGCCGACGTTCTGCGAGCCGGTGTACTGGTCGCGGTGGTAGGTCCGCAGCAGCTTGCCGGAGACGGTCACCCGGTCGTCCGCGGACACCGACGAGACGAGGCCGGCGAAGGAGGAGTCGTCGGGCACGATGACGCTGCCGGTGGCGCGGCCGGACCGCAGCGGCTGGGTGATCGTGGCGTCCCAGGTGCCGTCGGACTCCGGATCGCCCAGCAGGGTGACCGAGAAGTGCCCGGCGCTGTCGGTGACGGCCGTGGTCCTGGCCGCACCGGTCGAGCTGAACCCGGCGGAGACCGGCACCCCGGCCACCCCGGGCGAGGTGGCGCTGGACGTGGCGTGCACCACGCCGCTGACGGTGAACGCCTGCCCCGGCAGCACCCGCTTGGCGCTCGCCGCCGCCGTCACCGCGGACGGGGTGGAGCGGTACGTGGCCGGCTGGTCCCCGACTGACGCGGCGCCGTCGGCCACTCCGGAGTCCTCGCTGAACCGCGCGTCGAAACCGACGGCGCCCGACACCGCGAAAGCGGCTCTGAACCGGCCGTCCGCGTCGGTGACGGCCGACTGGGAGGTCAGGACCGTCGACGACCGGGGATAGGTCATGTCCACCGTGACCGTCCGCCCCGCCAGCGGGACCAGGTCGCCGCTGCCCGGCTGGACGCCCAGCAGCACACCGCCGGTGGTCTCGGTGGTGTGGTCGACGTCGAGGACCGCCGGATCGAGCATCAGCGCGCCGGGGTTCGCGGTGGTCCCGTCGGCGGCGGCGAACTTCGGCGTGAGCGTGAAGTCCAGCGCCCCCGGCTCGGTCCTGGTGACGGTGTCGCCCTGGCTGTCGGTCGCGGTGACCTCGACGTCGTACCGGCCGAGGCGCGGCATCGTGCCGCCGTCCTCGGTCAGCTTCAGCAGATCGTCCCCGGCCCCCGTCACCCACTGCTCGCCGACGGCGGTCAGGGTGGGCTCGGCGAGCACGGCGCCTTCACGGTCGCCGTCCAGGACCTTGGCGGTCACCGAGGTGACCTGGTTGCCGGCCACGTCGGTCCAGGCGGCGACCGTGAAGGCGCCGCGCTGGCCGGACTCCGTGACCACCCGGCCGATGCCGATGGGCGCGGCCTCGTCGGCGGCGTAGGCGGGCGCGGCGATCAGGCTCGCGCCGCCGAGCACGGCCGCCACGACCAGGGCGGAGAGGGCGGTGTCAGTGCGCATCGACGTACACGTCCTTCGACTCGGCGTAGTAGTGCTTGGCGTCGGGCTCGATGTAGGTGCCCCAGGTGCCGTCCTCGAACGCCTTGGTGTTGAGGGTGTAGTGGCCGGCCGCGTTGGTGTAACCCTTCACCACCCAGTACCAGTTGGGGTCGCCCTTGGGCTTGAAGACCAGCACCACGTGCACCCCTGCGTACGGCTTCCAGCCGCTCGCGGTGAGCTGGTAGACGTTGCCGGACGCGGTCAGCTTGGCGTTGAGCTTCGGCTTGGTGGAGGACATCGCGACCGAGACGCCGGTCCTGGTCCGG
Source organism: Streptomyces sp. NBC_01190 (assembly GCF_045039895.1). Classification (NCBI taxonomy): domain Bacteria; kingdom Bacillati; phylum Actinomycetota; class Actinomycetes; order Kitasatosporales; family Streptomycetaceae; genus Streptomyces; species Streptomyces sp. NBC_01190. Next base: position 4,783,913 of record NZ_CP108580.1, on the reverse strand, counting down.
TTGACCCGCTTGGCGGCGCTCACGACCGGCTGCATGATGTCGGTCTCTGGGTGCCGGACGCGGTAATAGCCGTCCCAGTAGGCCGGCTTGGAGATCTTGTAGGAGCAGGTCCCGTTGTAGGTGCCGCCGTTCGCCTTGAACCACTGCAGGTTGGACCAGCCGGTCTTGCCGTTCGCCGAGTACTCGAGCGACAGCGGCTCGTAGTCGCAACTCCCCCTCAGCGAACCGGACACCGTCACGGTGTCGTACTGGTCGACCGAGGCGGCCGGGGTGGTGAGGCTGCCGACGGTCGGCACCGCGATGCGCTCGCTGAAGCTGCTCGATCCGGCGAGATAGACCGACGGCTGTACGAAGGTGTAGGTGTCGGTGGTCCGGGCGGCCACCACCGAGTAGCCGAACGTGCCACCGGTGCCGGTCGTGCCGTGGCCGAGTACCCCGGTCAGACCCGTGGTGTACGGGCTGCCGTAGACGGTCGCGGTGTAGACCGGCGCGCCGGCCCAGGGCTGCCAGATCCCGTTCACGAAGCGCTGGACGCTGCCCTGCTCGGTGAACGGCACGTTCGGGTTCGCCCGGGTGCGGCTCTCCGTCGCGCTGATCCGGTAGCGCGAGGTGGTGACCGACGGCGTGGGCCCGTAGCCGACCGGGCCGGGCACGGTGTCGGCGGCCGGCGCGATGACCCGGGCCCGGACGCTCTGCGCGCCGGCCGGGAAGGTGAGCGGCACCTGGAAGGCGCCGTCGGCGCCGGTGGTGGCGGTCACCGGGGAGCCGGTCAGCCCGGTCAGGGTGTCGTAGTCGACCTCGACCGTCGTCCCGGCGCGGGCCGGACCGGTCGTCCCGGTGGCCGGGTCCAGGGTGGTGGCGGCGCCCGAGACCACGATGGTCTGGTGGTCCCAGTCGAGGGTGTCCCGGTCGAAGGAGAGTGCCCCGACACCGGTGCGCAGGCGGTAGTCGAGATCGCTGGCGGATCCGTGGTCGGCGCCCGACCAGTGCTGGACCTGGCCGCCGGGCAGCCGGTAGTCCACGTCCACCGGGTAGTCGCCGTAGGCGGTACCGGCCGGCAGGGAGACGGTGTGCTCGGTGGTCCAGCGGCCGTCGGCCTCGGTCAGGTCGTCGGTCGAGGCGAGGACCGGGGCGTCGGCGGCCGCGGAGGCCCGGACGCTCACCTGGACCCACAGCGCGTCGACGGAGTCGAGGTAGACCGTCAGCCGGCCGTCGTCGTCGCTGGTCACCTGGCTGACCGCCGGGCTGTCCGCGTGCGCGGCCGGGGCCACGGCGAGCGCCGGGACGGCGCATCCGGCGGCGAGCAGGAATGTGGCGGCCGCTCGTACGGAGGCAGGCCGGACAGAGCGCACTTGGCGCATGAAAGAACCCCCCACAGGTTCGCAACGTGCCCACAGAAAGCACGTGGAGCGGCACCCTATCCGACCTCAGGAGCAACGTTTTCCCCGGGGGCCACGGGGAGTTCACCGACCGGAAGGACCTGGCGCCGTCGTTCCCGGCCCACCGCCCGGTGACCGTTTGACCCGACCAGCCACGCCCCACCCGCAGCCGGCAACGGACCTGCCCCGTCAGGGGCGCGAGGAACCGCGCGACCAGCCACAGCGGACCCGCAGCCGGGAACGGACCGGTCGACAGCGGACGCACCCCGCAAGGGGGCGCGAGGAACCGCGCGACCAGCCACGACGGACCGCGGCCAGGAACGGACCGTCCGACGGCCCTGGAGCGTAATACCGTGGGGCCATGGGATTACATCACCACAGCGAGGATCCCTGGCGGGTGCGGGTGGACGCCGAGGACGGCACGCCCTGCGGAGCCGGCGTCCTGCTGGACGACCGGCACGCCCTCACCTGCGCCCATGTGGTGCGGTACGCCGGGGCCGGCCCCGAGGGAACGGCCACCCGCGTGCGGATCAGCAGCGTCGCGTGCCGCGAGGAGTGGAGCCGTACCGCCCGGGTGGCCCCCGGCTCCTGGGTGCACAGGAACGGCACCCGGCGCGGCGACGTGGCCCTGCTCGAACTCGACGAGCCCGCCGAGTGCGGGACCGTGACGACCCTGTGGCGAGCCCCCATATCCGGCGGCCGGGTGCGCGTCTACGGCTTCCCGCGGGCCGAACCCTTCGGGATCGGCGCCGACGCGGAACTGTCGGGCCCCGGCGGCCGGGCCGGCGAGTGGGGCCTGCTCAACCAGGTGCGGGACGGCGGTCCTTGGATCGAGGAGGGCTACTCGGGCGCCGGAGTGATGGCGCTCGGCGGCGAGTTCGACCGGCACGTGATCGGCATCGTGGTCGCCGACTACGTCAACGGCGACGCCAGAGCCGCGTGGATGCTGCCGACCGAGACCGTACTGGCCTATCTGCCGCAGATCGAGCGGTTCATCGACGGCGGGCGCACCAACCACCTCGGCCCGTCCGCCGGTTCGTGGCCGGACGACGTGCTGGGCGACACGCTGCGCCTCGCCCTCACCAGGGAACTCACCGGCCTGCTCGGCGGCGGCTGGTCGGGGACCGCCGTCGTCGGCACCGGCGGTGCGACCGGGGCCGGCGCCTCCTGGCTGCTGCGCCTGGTTCGGACCGCCGACCCGGCCGCCCGCGCCGGCTTCTCCGACGCCGAACTCACCGACGCGCCCGGCGACACCGTCCTCGGCCTCGGCGCCATCGACGCGGCGTACGACGCCCGTGACCGGAGCGTCGCCGACGTACGGGGGTATCTGGCCGACCGGTTCGGCCTGCCCGGCGGCGGCAGCGCGCAGGTCGTGGGCCAACTGCTGCGCCGCAAGCCGCCCGCCTGTGTGGTGGTGGGCAGCGTCGACCGGGCCGAGAACCCGGAGGCCCTCGTCCGCGAGTTGCTCGGGCCGTTGGCCCGCCGGGCCAGGACCTGGGGGATGCGCCTGGTCATCGGAGTCGAGGACAGGCCCTCTCCCGATCTCGCCTATGAGGTCTCCCTCGATCCCGGACCGCTCACCGGCGGCCCCCCGGGCGGCCGCACCGAAGCCACGACGGCGGCCGCGGCCGAAGCGGCCGTGCGTCAACTCGCCGCCGCGGAGGACGCGGCCACGCTGCTTCAGGTCGAGCAGGGGTGGAAGTTCTTCAGCCCGCCCCGGCTGCCGCCGTCCGCCGCGCCCCGGCTGCGGGTGCGCCTGGCCGTCGCCCGCGAGCGGGAGCCCGACCCCGAACTCGCCGCGATCCACGCCCGCGCCGTCGAGGCCCTCACCGTGGTTCTACGGTTCGAGCGCAATCTACGGCGGCTCATCACGATCTGCGAGGAGCTGCGCACGAGCCTGGAACTGCACCGGGTGCGGGCGGCCCGGTTCTTCGGCGACGAGGACCTGCGCCTGGGCGACCTGCACGCCCCCGCCGCCCGGGAGTTGCGGACCCCGCCGATCGATCTGACGGCGGCCCGCACCCTGGTCAAGCGGTACACCGACGAGGTCAACCGGCGGATCGACGAAGGGTGAAGGTGGCACCGTGGAGCGATGTGTCCGTCCCGAGTGCGGTCGCGGCGTCATCGACGAGGACGGCTTCTGCACCGCGTGCGACCTGCGGCCGGTGGCGGCCGCTGCCGGATCCGCGGGCCCGGGCCTGGGCCCGGCCTCGGCTCCGGGTCCGGCCGACCCGCCGGGGTTGCCGGGGCCGTCTGGGACGCCCGGGCCAACGGGGTCACCGGGGCAGCCGGGGTCGCCTGAGCAGCCTGGGCAGCCGGGCTCTCCGGGGATGAGCGTCGGTGTGGCGAAGGTGCGCTCCGACCCCTGGTGGGGCCTTGAGCTGGTCGGCGCGGGCCATCCGCCCGACTTCGCCGACGTACCGTCAGGCCCGGCCGGACCCGTGCCCGAGGAGCACCGCTTCTGCGCCAACCCGGCCTGCGGGGAGCCGGTCGGGCGCGGGCACGACGGCGAGCCGGGGCGGACCGCCGGCTTCTGCCCCACCTGCGGCACCCGCTTCGACTTCGCCGGCGCGGGCCACCCGGGCCACCCCGGCAGGTCCGGCAGCTCCGGTCGACCCGGCGGCCCGGGCCACCACACCATCGCCGGGCGCTACGACGTCGAGCGCGTCCTCGGCTCGGGCGCGTACGGAGCGGCGTACCTCGCCTACGACCGCAACCTCGAAACCCGGGTGGTCCTCAAGGCACTGAAGCGGACCTCGGTCGCCGAGACGGCCAAGGACGAGCGGAACGCGCTGGTCGGACTCCGGCACGACAGCATCGTGCGCATCCTCAGCTACGAGAGCGAAGGCCCCCACCTCGTGCTGGAATACGTCCCCGGCACCCCGCTGTCGGCCCGCGCCGACGACCCGCTGGAGATCCTCCTCGCGCACGGCATCCGCATCCTCCAGGCCCTGGACTATCTGCACGCCCGCGGCCTGCTGCACTGCGACGTGAAACCCGGGAACATCATCCGCTTCCGGGAGGAGAGCTCGCTCGGGCCGCGCGACCGGGTCCGGCTCATCGACTTCGGCTCGGTGCGGACCCTGGACGACATCCGGCCGCTGGTCGCGTACACCGAGGCGTACGCGCCGCCCAGGGACCAGCCGGGCGGCCCCGATCCCGAACACCTGCGGCCCACCGCCGGCTTCGACCTCTACAGCCTCGGCATGACCCTCGCCGAAGTGTGCCGCGCCCCGCTGCGCGACCGCACCTCCCCCGGCGTCGACTCGCTCCGCCTGCTGATCGACCGCGCCACCGACCGGGCGGTGCCGGAGCGCCGCTTCGTTTCCGCCCGGCAGTTCGCCGAGCAGCTCAGCGGGGTGATCCGGCAGGTGGTGGCGGCGCCGCCGACCTCCCGGCAGTACACCCGCGCCTCCGCGCTCTTCGGCTCCATGACCGAGCCGCTGCACGGCGGTCTCGGCGCGGCCCGGCCGCTCGACCACTGGGTCACCGCGGACCTGGGCGAGGACGCGCGGCTGACCCTGTCGGCGCCCTTCTCCTCCCCGTCGCCCAGGGACATGGCGGCGGCGCTGCCGACGCCCCTGGCCGACCCCGACGAGACCTTCATCGCCGGGCCAGCCGAGAGCTGGCTCGCGGAGAGCCGGCTCGCGCTGCGCAGGGGCGAACTCGGCGCGGCCGACCAGGCACTGGCCAACGCCAATCTGCCCCAACGGCACTGGCTGCACTCGTGGTACAGCAGCCTGATCGCGCTGGCCGGCGGCGACGCGCGGCGCGCCACCGGCCACTTCACCGCCGTACGCCGCGCGTTGCCCGGCGAACTCATCCCCCAACTGGCGCTCGGCCTGTGCGCCGAGCTGCGCGGCGATCTGGTGGTCGCCCAGGCGCACTACGGCACGGTCTTCGCGACCACACCCGCGCTGGGCGCGGCCGGCTTCGGGCTGGCCCGGGTGCATCTGATGGCCGGCCGGCGGGATGAGGCGGTGGCCACCGCCGAGCGGCTGGCGCGGGAGTTCCGCTTCGAGCGGGAGGCGCGGATCGCCGCCGTACGGCTGCTCGTCACCGCGGTCACCCCCGATACGGCGCCGCCGACCGCCGCCGATCTGGAGCGGGCCGCCCTGGCGGTGACCGATCTCGATCTGGACACCGGCTCGGCGGCCGGGCTGCGGGCCGAGATCCAGTACGCGCGCTTCACGAACGACCGGTCGAAGCTGTCGGAGGTGGTCCGGGAGATCGCGCGGTACGCGGCCACCGAGCGTGAGTACGTATCCCTGGTCGACCTGGCGAACCGGCTGCGTCCGCCGCTGGCGCGCCGATGGCCGAAACGGCACGCACGAGCCGGAAAATCCCGTTTCGACGGAACAGCCGGGACGCTAAGCTCCTAGGCCGTATACGACACTCCGACGGACCGCTGGACCTAGTGGACCTGCTGGACCGCTGGACCGCTGGACCGCTGGAGTACCAAGGCCACCGCAGAAGACGCAAAGACGCGATCGGATGGTGCCGATGGGGGACGAACCGTCCGTTGGGCTGAGCTTCACCGTCGAGGTGGACGCGCCTTCGGACCTGGCCTTCGACGCGACGCGTGCCGACGCCCTGATCACGGTGAAGGCGCTCGCGGCCGGCGGGACCCGCCCGGTGCCGGCCGCCGAGATCCTCATCATGGACCGGTCGCTGTCCATGGCCGGCCGGGGCAAGCTCGACGAGGCCAAGCGCGCGATGTGCGCCGCCGTCGACGCCCTGCGGGACGGTACCCGACTGGCGATCATCGCGGGCAACCACACAGCGCGGGTCGTCTATCCCCCCACCGGCACGCTCGCCGGGATCGACGCCGGCACCAGGGCCGCGGCCAAACTCCAGATCGCCCGTCAGCTCCCCGAGGGCGGTACGGCGATCGGCAGCTGGCTGACCCTGGCCGGCCAAGTCTTCGAGACCCTGCCGGACAGCGGCACCGTGCGGCACGCGGTGCTCTACACCGACGGCAAGGACGAGCACGAGACCCCCGAGGAACTCGGCACCGCGCTGGCCGCCTGCTCCGACCGCTTCGTCTGCGACGCGCGGGGGCTCGGCGACGACTGGAACTACGCCGAGCTGCTGCGGATCACCGAGGCGCTGCACGGCACCGCCGAGGCGGTCGTCACCATCTCCGACCTCACCGGTGACTTCACCCGGCTCATCCGGCAGGCCCGGCGGATCGTGCTGCCCCGGGTCTACCTCGGCTTACGCCTCAACGACCGCTTCCGGCTCGACTCCGTCCGGCAGACCCGTCCCGTCGACGCCGGACTCACCGGCTCGCAGCGGCAGTCCGACGGCGAGCTGCACGTACCCCTCGGCGCGTGGTCGCCGGAGACCCGGCAGTACGAGGTGTCGCTCTCCTTCGACGCCGAGTCGCTGCCGGTGGACGAGGATCTGCGCGCCGCCCGCATCACCCTGCACGCCGAGCGGCCGGACGGCACCCGGCAACCGTGCGCCGGCACCATGGCCATGGTCGTACGGCGGCGGTCCACCCCCGGCTTCGAGACCATGCGGCCCAGCGAGCTGACCCGGGTGGAGAGCCGGCGCGAGCTGGGCATGGCGATGAGGGCGTGCGCCGACGCCTGGGACGAAGGCGACCTGGCGCGGGCCGACCGGGAGTTGCGGCTCGCGGTCGAGGTCGCCGAGTCCCTCCAGGACACCGCGCGCCTGCGGGTGCTGCGGGCGGTCGCGGAGACCGGGCCCGATGGGCGGCCGCGGCTGCGCCGCACGGCTTCCCGGGGGGAGATGCAGCGGCTCGGGCTCGAATCGACCCGGACGGCGGCGCCGCGGGTCGATCCGGTGGGGCCGTGGGGACCCGTGGGAGCGGGCGAGCGGGGTGAGTGGGGCGATCATCCGGCCGCCGACGGGACGCCCCAACGGCGCTGCCCGCGGTGCGGCGCGACGACGGCGGCCCGGCTGCTCAGGCACTGCGAGGCGTGCGGGTACGGGTTCGACGACGCGGGTGAGGGGGCGGGTGAGGGGGCTGCCGCCGGTGGCGCTCGGGGACCGGCGGGCGGGCCTGCGGACGGCCTGGCGGAGGGGCCCGCCGCCGACCCGGTGAGGTCCGCGGACGGCCCGGTGGACGCCTCATGAGCGCGGTCGCGGCGCCCGGACCGTCGCTGCGGCGCTCCCTGACCGGCTGGCGGGCCCGGCTCCGTACCACCCACCCGGTCACGGTGCTCCGCTGGTTGCGCGGGGGCGTGCTGGCCATGGTGCTCGGCACCGCGCTGCTCTACCTGCTGGTGTCCATCCAGGCGGACCACCAGATAGCCGCCGCCCGGCGCACCGCGGTGGCCATCGCGGACATCGAGAGCGCCCGTCTCTCGGCCGATCACGCGCGTAACGAGCTGGTGGACTTCGCCGCCATCCGCCAGGTCGGTCTGACCGGCCCCGGCGCGGAGTTCGCCATCCACACCGGCCGGGTGAGCACCGACCTCACCTCGGCGGCCCAGGGCAACGCGGCCGGCCGACAGGGGCTGACTCAGATCCTCTTCGTCCAGGGGCAGTTGACGAGCTGTACGCAGTCGGTCTACGCCACGGCCGGCGCCGCCCCGGACAGCACCGCGGGGCTTGCGGCGTGCCAGGACGCGCTGCACCGGCCGCGGGAGGTCTTCGACGGCCGGAGCGTGCCGGGCACCGGCGGAATCCAGGCCTCGCTCGAAGACCTCAGCAACCTCGAGCGAACCGCGCTCGACCACCAGCGTCACTCGCGCTGGCTGGACCCGGCCCTCGTCCGGGGCGTGCTGCTGGGACCGGTACTCGTGATGGCGCTGCTGGTCACCGCCACGGGCTCGGTGACCAGGCGGCACTTCCGACGGTACGCCAGCAGAAAGCTGACGGCCGCGCTGTCGGCCACCGCGGCGGTCGCGGTCGTCACCTGCCTTCTCAGCCGTTACGACGAGCGGCACCTCGCCGCGCACCCGTGGGCCGGGCATCCCGTCACGCTGGCGCTCGCGCTGACGCTGCTCACCGCCGCCGGAGCGCTGGCCTACCTGGCCTATCTGCCGCGGCTGGCCGAGTACCGGTTCCCCCGCTCATGAGGGGGCTGATGAAGGGGCTCATGAAAGCGCTCGGGAAGCCGCGCCGGACCTCGCTCGGGACCTCGTTCGGGACCTCGTTCGGGACCTCGCGCCGGATCGCGGCGACGCCTCGGCTGGCCCGCTGCGCGCTGGCTCTCGGCCTGCTCCTGGGGGCGGCCGGCTGCGGCGGCGGACCGCGGCACAGCGAGGTGACGATCATGGTGCCCTGGTCGCAGGGCGAGTTCCACGCGTTCTACTCCGTCATCGAGCAGTTCGAGCACCGGACCGGAATCCACGTCAATGTGGAGGTCACCCGGGCGCTGACCCAGCAGCTCGACGCCGCGGTGGCGGGCGGCGCCCCGCCCGATCTGGCGATGCTGCCGAATCCGGGCGCCATCGACCAGTACGCCAGGGCACACCAGTTGCGACCGCTCGATGTCGCCACCGGGACGTACGTACAGCCCTTCCGCGGGCTGGCGACGCTGAACGGCAAGGCCTACGCGGTACCGGTCAAGGCCGACGTCAAGAGCCTGATCTGGTACGACCCGGCGGCCGGGTCGGGCAAGCGCCTCGACGCCCTCCAGGACCTCGCCGCGCCCGAGCCCGCCGACTGGTGCCTGGGCCTGGAGTCCGGTCCCACCTCCGGGTGGCCCGGGGCCGACTGGATCGCGGACATCCTGCTCGCCCGGCAGAAGCCGGCGGCGTACGCGGCATGGGTCTCCGGGGAGCTGCGGTGGACCGACCGCCAGGTCCGCGACGCGTGGACCACCTGGCTGAAGATGCTCGGCGACGGCATCGACCAGGCGACCGTCCGGCAGTTCGGTGATGCCGCCAAGGGGATGACCCGGCAGCCGCCCACCTGCTCCTTCACCCACGGCACGCTCGCCGCGATGTCCTTCGCCGACACCGAAGTCGCCCAGCGGGACTACGACTTCGAGACGTCGACCGGGCAACCCCTGCTGGAGGTCTCGGCGGACTTCGTCGGCCTCTTCACCGACAACCCGGGCGCCACCGCGCTCATCGGCTATCTCTCCGGCCGGACCGCCCAGCGGGACTGGGTGAACGCGTCGGGCGGCTACGCGATCTCCGCCGACAGCGAGGTGACGCCCGGCCTCTACGCCAACCCGGTCCAGCGGCGGATAGCGACGATGCTCCAGCCGGACTCCGGCTACACCCTCTGCTTCAGCGCCGCGGACGCGATGAAGCCGGACATGGCGGCGGCCTTCTACCGGGCCGTGCTCGACTCCGCCGCCGCGCCGGCCACCCTGCCGGAGCTTTTGCGGGGCCTGCAGAACGTCCAGGCGAAGGTGGGGGCGTCGCCGGTCTCCACTGACAAGCTGTGCACGTAACCGATCACTTGCCCGTTTCGTACCGCCCGTCGCACCGCGCGTGCCCGCCGTCACCGTACCGAGGAGTGCCGATGTCCGACGCCGTCGAGTTCACGCTGTCCAACGGAGCCGTCGTCCTGGTGGCGCCCCCTGGGCGGGCGGGCAGCCGGGCGGTCGGTGTCACCGCCCGGATCGAGGCCGCCGAGCGGACCCTGCGCGAGGCGCTAGCGCCGATCACCTCCGCCGCCGCCGACATCATCGACGACTTCCGGGCCCTCACCCACCGCCCCGACGAGGTGGAGGTCGCCTTCGGCGTCGTCCTCGACGGCAAACTCGGCGGGATCATCGCGAGCGCGAACGCGGGCGCCCACCTGGACGTCACCCTCCGCTGGCACGCCGCCGACCCGAGCCCAGCGCCGACCCCGACCCCGGGCGCCGACACGTGAAGCAGCCGAACCGGCGGGCCCTGAGGCCGACTTCCCCGTAACCGCGGATGGCCGGCCGGCGAACGCATATCTTGAGGCGGTGACGACCCTCCCGACGGAACCCGCGCCGCAACTCGGACTGCTCGACCTTTCGGTGGACCTGTCGGTTCCCGAGGTTTACTCGGGTGCGGACTTCACGCTGTATCTGCACATCAAGAATCCCTTCTCCATACCGGTGTGGGTCGAGTCCGTGGAGTTGAGCCTCCCCGCGCAGTTGCAGTGGCGTTCGATAGGGGACGGCAAGTGGCGCTGGCGGCGTCGCAGCCGTGCGACCCCGGAGAACGACGCGCTCCATCGGCTGCTCGCGGAACAGACGAAGAAGCTCGCCCGTATCAAACGAGAACTGAAGCCCCTTGAGGGCTCGTCCGACGAACGGGCCGAGCGGCTCAGGGCCGAGGCGGGCGAGACGGAGGCGGAAGCGGAGCGCATAAGAAACCTGATCGCCAAGTCACCGCACAACGTCAGCTTTCACCTCCAGGACGATGCGACGCTCAATCTCTACGACCCCCGGGCGCACACCTCACCGTGCACGTTCAAGACGGCTCGACCGCGAACGTGTACGGGTCCCGTGCCGCGGACGAGCCGGAGCGGGTCCCGCTGACCGGGTCGCTGCCGAAGGGCGTGGCTCTGCAGCCCGGATGCACGGATGTGTGGACGATCCGGCTGGGTACGGGGAAGAACCCGTTCTTCCTGCCGGCCAAATACCATCTGCAACTCACCGCCGTCTATGGGCAGGAACCGCCGGACCGCCGCGAACGGAACGAGGAGGGCTCCCCCATGCGGCGGGTCTTCTCCAATACCACCTCCTTCACGGTCCCGGTGAAAGCCGCCCTGTGGAAAGTCATGCTCGGCGGTGTGATCGGCGGGGCGGTCGGTAGTATCGCCCGATCCTTGCAGGACGCCAAAACACAGCAAGCGCTGCTGAGCACCACGAACCTGTCGTCAACCATCGGCGCCCTTGTGCTCGCCGTCATTCTGAGCGGAGCGGCGATCGTTTTCTCCGCACGTAAATCAGAAGCACAGTCCTTCGTCACGGTCGAGGACTTCTGGGGCGGACTGCTCGTCGGCTTCCTCATCGGCTATTCCGGCACAGCGGCATTCGGCAATATCACTCAGGTAAATACCTGAACGGGGAGTTGAGCGTGCGCGGTACGGCGCGCATGCCCGGATGAGCCCGGGCCCGGTCGCGGGCACTCCCCATGCGACACCGATTTTCCCCCGGCCGAGCCGTACGCGTACGGCAGGCCCGAACGCCGGGATACGCCCGACCGTCGTGGACGTGACCGGCACCGCCCGCTGGGCCATCATCACCGACGCCTGACCGACCGGCCCCCGGGGGCTTTCTCAGGCGCGGCCCCTGTCGCCCGGCGGCAACAGGGCCGCGTCCGGCGGGAGTAGGGCCAGCAACCCGGTCGCCGTGCGTGACGTGATCAAGGCCACACAACCACTTGGTGAGGCGCTTCGTCACGAGTGCCGTCGGAACTCTCCGCGCCGCGGCACGGGGAGTCGTACGCGGCCAGAAAGCTGAGGGCACGTGAAGAAACGTGGACGGATACGCATCAAAACGGCGCCAACGAGCGCGCTGGGCAGGGTCGTCGGGGTAGCCGTACTGCTGGCCGGCTCGCTTTTGGCGGCCGGCCTCGGCTCGTCCGCGGCGCTCGCCGACGGGGCGTCGCCCGCGACGGCACCCGCGGCCTCACCCACACCCACCCCGTCGGGCCCCGCGCCGGCGACCGGCACCGCCAACTCCGGTGAGAGCGTGGCCCGGGTGCACCAGCAGGTGACCAGCGGGACCCTGCTGGCCCACCACGGCGTACGCGAGGTCTGCCCGCGCTGCGACGCCCGGATCGTCACCGAGACGGCCGGCAAGAACACCCCGCTGCGGTCGGCCGCGCCGGCCGGCTACGGCCCCGCCGACCTGCGAACCGCGTTCGGTCTGCCGGCCACCTCCAGCAGCACCCGGACCATCGCCATCATCGACGCGGGCGTCTACCCCACGTTGGAGAAGGACCTGGCCACGTACCGCAAGACCTTCGGACTGCCCGCCTGCACCACCGCGTCCGGCTGTCTGACGCTGGAGAACTACACCGGCGGCAGGCAGCCCGCCCCGCAGAAGGGTGCGCAGGGCGCGTACATCGAGGAGGAAGTGGCCGTCGAGACCGCCCTCGACCTCGACATGGCCGCCGCGGCCTGCCCCTCCTGCCACCTGCTGGAGATCTCCGTCCCCTGGCAGGACGCCCAGGACGACAACGACGTCTCCACCGGCGACTTCGCCACCGCCGTACAGACCGCGGTGGCCGCCAAGGCGTCGGCGATCAGCATGAGTTACGGCTTCAGCGCGGACGTCCAGAACACGCACGGCGCCGATCTGACCGCCCTCGACCAGAAGGGCATCGCGATCACCGCGTCCACCGGCGACTCCGGTTTCAACGGCGGGATCCACCAGTCCTGGCCGTCCGACCTGCCGTCGGTGATCAGCGTGGGCGGCATCACCCTGCCCGCCACGGGCGCGGCCAGTGCCTGGTACGCCGCGGGCAGCGGCTGCGAGACCAACTTCAGCGCCGCCACCGGCCAGCCGGCCGCCGTCACCGCGGCCTGCGGCGGGCACCGGGCCGCCGCCGACATCTCCGCGGTCGCCGACCCGGCCACCGGTGTCGCGGTCCGTGACACGTACGCGCCGAGCAGCGGCGAGCCCAACAACTGGATCGTGGTCGGCGGCACCAGCGCGTCCGCGCCGTACGTGGCCGGTCTTTTCGCCCGCGCCGGGCACCTCGCGGCCGTCGACGGGCCCAAGAGCCTCTACCAAGCACCGGCCGCCGACTTCACCGACGTCACCAGCGGCAACAACGAGGCCTACCACCAGTGCGCTACCTACCCGGGGGTCAGCACCTCGCTGTGCAACGCGGGCCCCGGTTGGGACGGGCCGACCGGCCTCGGCGTCCCCCACGGCCTCGGCGCGTTCTGATCCGGCCGGCCCGGGGGACCGGGCCGAGACCGTATCCGCCAGGTAATCCACCGGATCCGCGCGAGGCATTCGCCGGATCCGTCCCGCGTCCACGGAGAGGAACCCCCATGCGTCGTACAACTCGCGCCGCCACGGTCGGCGCGGCGGCGGCCGCGCTGCTGCTGGGCGGCTCGGCGGTGGCCAGCGCCACCATCGGCAAGGCGTCACCCGGCAGCGCGTCGGCCGGCACTACTTCGGTCACCGGTAGGTCGAGCGCCGGTACGTCCAGCGCCGGTACGTCGGCCGCCGGCGCCGCGGCCGCCCGCCCCTGCGGCGTCGATGACGTCTCCTTCTACTTCGGCGGCATGACCGCGGGCACCGGCCACCGCAGCTTCGATCTGACCCTGCTGGCCCACGACGGCATCAGCTGCACGCTCAAGGACACCCCGCTGATCACCGTCGCCGGGCCGCCGGACCAGACCAAGCCGATCCCGCTGACGGTCAACGGCCGCGGCGGCACGCTGATACTGCGGCCCGACTCCCCGCTGCACGCGACCGTGGCGTACAGCATCCCGGACACACCGGAGGACAAGCTCGAGGTCAGCTCGCTGACCCTGGCGATGCCCGACCTCACCTCCCGCGGCACGTACTTCGGCGTCCCCGGCGTGAACGACATCTACAGCGGCGGCATCTCGATCACCTCCTGGACCACCGGCCTCGGCCTCGGCGAGGGCGAGGAGGCCTTCTAGAACCCCCACCGGAATCCCCCCACCCGCCCCTTGATCCGCCCCGACCCCGCGGCGGTTCAGGGCCCGCGGCCCTCGCGGGGCCGGCCGGGGGTCGGATCGGCTCGACGTCCCGGGGTGGGGGGGACGGCGGGGCGGGTGATGCGTCATATGACCCCCGCCGCGAGCAGCAGTTGCCAGGCGGTTGTGGGCAGGAGCACCGGCCGTACCGGCGCGGGCGGTTCGCCTGGGGAACGGCCGGGGGCGGGAGCGGTTGCGGTTGCGGTTGCGGTTGCGGTTGCGGGAGTCGGTACGGGAGTGGCCGCGGGAACGTGCGCGGAAGCGGAAGCGGAGTCGTTGACGAGCTTGGCGGACTCCAGGGCGGACGCGCCGACCAGCACGATCTGGTCGTCGTCGCCGTGTGTTCGTCCGGCCGGTGAGCTTCAAGGAGGGGCAGCGGCCGCGGCGGATCAGCCGGATGCCCGGTGATAGCTTTCGTCCGCTCCAGATCATCTCCGCCTCGGCCCTCAACCCCGCGGCGAAATAGCCGGGTTGCCCGGCAGGGGAGAGGACGGGCGTGCGGGGACACGATCGGGCGGCCCGCTGATCAGCCAAAAACCCGTTCACCGGTTGCCGTCGGTTCGCGTCACTTTCCCGGCCCCTGTGTGCTGAATCCGTGCTCGGGCACAATCCAGACTGCGCCGTCCACGTTTCAGGAGTAGGTCAGCAGGCTCGCAGTGTCCAGGTCGAAGTCGAACGGCTCCGGGATCTTGATGATCTCACCGAAGTCCGCGTCTTCGCGACGGTGATATCTTCCACCGTCAGGGTGGCTGAAGAGAGTGACGGATTTCATTCTGGCATCCACCACCAGATACATCGGGATTCCCATCATCGGGTAATCCCTGACCTTCCCCACCCAGTCGTTCTCAGGGTTCGACGGCGAGACCAATTCAACGGCAATCACCGCGGCCTCCGCAGGGACCTGGTTGTCCGTGGTCTCCAGGACATCGGCCGGCAGATAGGTGAGGTCGGGGTTACGGCTCTTGCCCACCCCAGGAGAGACGAGGTCGGTGTTCTCGCTCGGCAGCAGGTCGCCTGGGCAGTACGCGTCGAACTGACGCCGCACCACCACGAGATTGCACTGATGAATTCCCGGGGGCCCGACCATCATGATAATGGTGTCGCCCGAGATCTCTGTCTTGAAGCCGTCCGGCAGATTCCTGCGGGCCTCGTCGAGGAGTGCGAAATGCTGCGGGTCCATGCTGCTGCGCTTTCCAGGGCGGGCCGACCGGACTCCAAGACAAGCGTGGACCTGCGGCCCAGGGGTCCCGCGCCGCTCCACGAACGCTATCTGCTCGGCGTATGTCAGCCCACCGAGTACGAGATGCTCCACTCCGCAAGGGACAGTTCTGAGGCGACAGGGATCAGCACCTGGCTGCACGCCTTCGACTACCACCACAGTACCGACGACGCCTTCACCCGCGCGCTCCAAGCAGCGCCACGTACTCAACGCGGGCTTCCACCGGGCCCTGCCCCTCCCCGCCCTCCTCGTCGCCGCCACCGCGGAATTGAGCCGGCTGACCGTCCCCCCTACGACGGCGACTTCGACATGATCACCTCCCTCACCGGCCAGCCCGCCGAATGGGTCGTCCCGCCCGGCAGCGCCGACCACTGACACCGGCGCGGGGACGCCGCACGCGCCGGCGACCGCGACACCGCCCAGCAATGGAGGGGCTGGGCTGACCCGCGCGCCGCTGCTCCGGCCGGATGTCCGCCGGCCGGAGCAGCGTTCTCCCCGGCTTATGACGCGCGCGCGCCGCACGGGATCAGGCGGTGCGGGGTGCCCGCAAAATCCGCACGCTGTGGGCGGGGAGGGTGACCGACGCGCTGGCCCCGACGACGGCCTCCTCAGTGCTGTCGGGCTCGGCGGTGTCCACGGCGGTGGCCCACTTCTCCGGGTAACCGGCACCGGGGACCCGGAAGTCCACCGGTTCGTAGTGCGCGTTGAGCAGCACGAGGAAGGAGTCGTCCGGCGCCGGGGCCCGCTGGGCGCGTTCGATGTCGCTGTCACCACCCAGGTAGACGGCCAGGGCGTGCGCGTCGCCGCGCTGCCAGTCCTCCGTATTCATGGGCTGGGCGTCCGGCCGCAGCCAGGCGATGTCGGCGCGCTCGGCGGGGATGCCGTCGTCGGCCCCCAGGAGGAAGCGGCGCCGCCGCAGCACGGGGTGGTCACCCCTGAGCTTGAGGAGTCGGGCGGTGAAGTCGCTCAGCCGCTGCTGGTCCTCGTCGAGATCCCAGTGCATCCAGGCCGTCTCGTTGTCCTGGCAGTAGACGTTGTTGTTGCCGCCCTGTGTGCGGCCGGTCTCGTCGCCGTGCGCGATCATGGGAACACCCTGGGAGATGAGCAGGGTGGTCAGGATGTTCCGCTGCTGACGTGACCGCAGCTCGCGGACCGACGCGTCGTCGGTCGGGCCCTCGGCGCCGCAGTTGAAGGAGCGGTTGTCGCTCTCGCCGTCCGCCCCGCCCTCGCCGTTGGCGTCGTTGTGCCGCTCGGCGTACGAGACGAGGTCGCGGAGCGTGAAGCCGTCGTGCGCGGTGACGAAGTTGATGCTCGCCCGCGGGCGGCGGCCGTCCTGCTGGTAGAGGTCCGGGGAGCCGGTGATACGGGCCGCGAGTTCGCCGAGCGTCCCCTCGTCACCGCGCCAGAAGGCGCGCACGGTGTCCCGGTACTTGCCGTTCCACTCGCTCCACAGCGCCGGGAAGTTGCCGACCTGGTATCCGTCCGGACCGACGTCCCACGGCTCGGCGATGAGCTTGACCCGGCCGATCACCGGGTCCTGCTGGACGATGTCGAGGAAGGCGGAAAGCCGGTCGACCTCGTGGAACTGGCGCAGCAGCGTGGCGGCGAGGTCGAAGCGGAAGCCGTCCACGTGCATCTCGGTGACCCAGTACCGCAGTGAGTCCATGATCATCTGAAGGACGTGCGGGTGCCGCATCAGCAGGCTGTTGCCGGTGCCGGTGGTGTCGAAGTGGTGGCGCGGGTCGTCCTCCACCAGGCGGTAGTACGCCTGGTTGTCGACACCCCGGAAGGACAGCGTCGGGCCCTGCTCGTTGCCTTCGGCCGTATGGTTGTAGACGACGTCGAGGATCACCTCGAGATCCGCCGCGTGCAGCGCCTTGACCATGGCCTTGAACTCGTCGACCTGCTGACCGCGGCTGCCGCCGGCCGCGTACGCGTTGTGCGGGGCGAAGAATCCGATGGTGTTGTAACCCCAGTAGTTCGACAGGCCCCGGTCGACGAGGAACCCGTCCTGGGTGAACTGGTGCACCGGCATGAGCTCCACCGTGGTGACCCCGAGCTCGACCAGGTGCGCGATCACGGCGGGGTGCGCCATGCCGGCGTAGGTGCCGCGCAGTTCCTCGGGGACCTCGGGGTGCAGCCGGGTCATCCCCTTGACGTGAGCCTCATAGATCACCGACTCGTGGTACGAGCGACGCGGCGGCCGGTCGTCCCCCCAGTCGAACGCCCGGGGGTCGGTGACGACGCCCAGCATGGCGTGGCCGAGCGAGTCACGCTCATCGGGCAGATCCGGCTCGTCCAGGCGGTGTCCGCACAGGGAGGGATCGCCGTCGATCTGGCCGTCGATCGCCTTGGCGTACGGGTCGAGCAGGATCTTGGCCGGATTGCAGCGCAGGCCGTTGGCGGGGTCGAAGGGCCCATGGACCCGGTAGCCGTAGCGCTGCCCAGGTCCCACACCGGGCAGATAGCCGTGCCAGACGGAGCCGTCCACCTCGGGGAGCTCGATCCGGCGCTCCGTTCCGTCACCGTCGATGAGACACAGCTCCACCTTCTCGGCGACTTCCGAGAAGAGGGCGAAGTTGGTACCGGCACCGTCGTACTCGGCACCCAGCGGGTAGGCGCGACCGCCCTGAAGATCCATGTCCATGGCCTGCCCTCAATGTCCCGTTTCACGCAGCGGGCGAGAAGGATCACATGAGGGGAGGGGCGCCCCCGGGATTCGGGGGCGCGTGGCTGGGGGCGGGGCGGGCCGGCGAGCGTCGGGCGGGGCGGGCGAGCCGCGGGCCGTGTGGGTGAGCTGCCGGGCCGCCGTGCGGGGCGGGGCCGGCAGGCCTCGGACGCTCAGCCCTGCCGTTCCCGCGGGAGCCGCTCCAGCAGGCCGCGCAGGTCGTCCGCGTGTTCCTCCTCCTGGGCCAGCAGCTCCTCGAACACACGGCGGGTGGTCGGGTCGCCGTCGCCGAGCCACTTGACGATCTCGGTGTACGAGGCGACGGCGACCCGTTCCGCCACCAGATCCTCCTCGACCATCTTCGCCAGGTCGGCGCTCGCGTCGTACTGCGCGTGTGAGCGAGAGGTCAGCGTGTCGGGATCGAAGTCGGGCTCCCCGCCGAGCTGCACGATCCGCCTGGCCAGTTTGTCGGCGTGCTGCTGCTCCTCCTGCGCGTGCTCCAGGAACTCCGCCGCCACCGGTTCGGCGTACATCCCCGTCGCGGTGTAGTAATGCCGCTTGTAGCGCAGCGTGCAGACGATCTCGGTGGCCAGGGCCTCGTTGAGGATCTGGAGCACCCTCTTCAGATCCGCGCCATAGGCATCGGTCACGGGCCCCTTGTCGATCTCGCTGCGGGCTCGCTCACGGATGGTCTCGATGTCGGTCAGGAACTCCGCCACAGGTCTTCCTCCTCTTGTCGCCCCGCACGCGCCCGCTGACGCGGAGGACGTGCCGGCAGATCGCGTCTCGCCCTCCTTGTGCCCCGATCCGCGCCCGGTACCTCTGCCTCGGCCGGCCAGGGCAGTCGCGCTACCGGTCACGCCGGGCCGGAGCGGGGTGGCGGGAGGCCGCACAGTCCGCAAGGTGGCGTTGACGCGGAACGGCTCACGACGCCGGGCCGGCCGAGATGTCGAGGCCGCGCCGAAGCCAGAGTCCTTCGAGGAGCAGCTACGCCCGCTTGAACAGCCAGGTGTTGCACCGGCCGGTTGAATTCGCCGACTACGTATCCGAGCAGTTCGCGAAGACGCTGGAGAAGCTGGGCCTCCGGCAATCCGTCGGGCGGATAGGAGCCTGGAGCCACCCCGTCAAAGCGTCCCCGTGACAGTTCTGTCCGCCCGGCCGGCGACAGCGTGCACCCCACGCTACCGACCGGGAGGAACGCGGTGAACACGGTGAACGCGGTGAACACGGACGAGCGGCACAGGTCCGGGCACGTCGTGATCGGCGTCGACACCCACAAGAACGTGCGCGTCGCCGCCGTGACGGACACGATCGGCGGCTCGACCCATATCGGCCAGGGGTCCATCACGTGGCAGGGACGCCTTTTAGAGAAAGCTCCGTCCTGACGGCGCTCAGGCGGCGAGGCCCACTCGGTGGGCGTAGAGCGCGGCCTGGGTGCGGTCAGTCGCACCGATCTTCGGATATATGCCGGTGAGGTGGTTCTTCACGGTCTTCTCGGATATCTCAAGCCTCCGGGCGATGAGCCGGTTGCTCAACCCCCGGGCCAGCAGGCGCAGTACACCGCGCTCGCGCGCGGTCAGCGTGGGGTCGGCGGGCGGTTCCGCATTGGCCGAGGCGGCGGGCGGCGCCCCCTTGCAGAGCTCGGTCAGGCCCACTCGGTGGGCGTAGAGCGCGGCCTGGGTGCGGTCAGTCGCACCGATCTTCGGATATATGCCGGTGAGGTGGTTCTTCACGGTCTTCTCGGATATCTCGAGCCTCCGGGCGATGAGCCGGTTGCTCAACCCCCGGGCTAACAGGCGCAGTACGCCTAACTCCCGGCAGGTGAGATTCGCGGTCGGCGCTTCTTCCATGGCATTGCCTCTCATGAAGGGCGCGAGAAAACGGACGCTCAGAAAACGCATCCGGAGATTTTCCGCACACAATGGGACCAGGCATCGGTCGGAAGTTGCGCGATTCCTCGAAGGTTTGCCCATCGGCCATTCCGGCCGCAGTCACCGTGTGCGCTCAAAAAACAAGTGCGGGCACGGATATTGAGGGGGCAACATGCAGTAACCTCTGCACGGGGTGCCTTGATAGACTAATCAACACCCTCATGGAGAATACGACACCGCTATAACTCCGTCAACTGGCGTGGCCGCACGTACCCCCAAGCATGCTTTCAGTTGTCAGCAACCAGGCGATAGAAGTGGGGGTATATGGGCATACAACCGATCATGTCGCTGACTAAACGGCTGAACCACCTTTTCAAGGTGGAGAGCGTCGGCGGTGACGACCGCCCCGGCGAGGTCCACGTCGTCGATCCGGCCGAGCAGGGGTGCGAACTCGGGTATCCCGTTTGTTTTCGCGCCGATCTCCCGCGAGGCCAGGGTGATGCCGTCGCCGTGGAGGACCGCGGACAGCACGAAGACCTGACGGCCGTCGGGACACTCCGCACCGCGCAGGCACTTGCCGTCCACCGCGATCGCCCGGTGCCTTGAACGCACCGGATCGGCCTCGCTCCAGACCCAGGCACTCCCGGCCGAGGGTCTCCAACGACAACCCCTACAACCCCTACAGCGAGGCCCAGTTCAAGCCACGAAGTACATGGCGGACTATCCCGGACGGTTCGACTCGCTGACCCGCGCCACACCGGGGCGGTACGGGTGGGTGCTGCCCAGCGCGATCGTCCGCCCCGGGTCGGCGGCGGGGACGACCAGCAGCGCGTCTGTCCCCGCCTTCCGCGACAGCACCGCGCACAGATGGTCCTCGGGGATCTCCGGACACGTGGACAGGAACCGGTAGTAGCGCGTGAGCGGCGTGCATCCGCGGTACATGAAGCGGAGGGATGTCCCGCCGGCCGGGGACACGCGCCGAACCCCGAACTCGTCCGAACGGTCAGCGGATGTGTTCCTCACCGCGCGGTCCCTCCTGTACGGAACGGAGCCGATGCATTACACCGCAGTCTCCTCCGGATCTCAGCAGAGTGGGCCTGGGACCTTGGTCCTATTGATCGGGAACGAGCGACCCTGACACGCTGTTGCGCCATGGACGCAGCGAAACCGAGAATTCTCTACAACCCACGTGATCCGAAGATGCGCAGCGACCCATACCCCTTCTATGCGCGACTGCGCGAGACCGAACCGGTCCATCTGACGCCATTTGGTTTCTGGGTCGTTTCCGGATACGACGAGGCCGCGCAGCTACTCCGTGACCCGCGGCTCACCAGCGAATTCCACCGGGACGCGAAGTGGGCGGAACATCGGGGTGGCTGGAACAGCCCCGTGGTGGACGACGCCCGGATGTGGATGCTCATGCTGGACGGCGGAGCCCACCGGCGCATCCGCGGGTTGGTGAATCCTGTGTTCAGCGGGCGTTCCATACAGGAGATGGCTCCTCGAGTTTCCAGGATTCTGGCGAAGGTCCTGGACGACATGGGCTCGGGGGAGGGCATCGACCTCATCGACGAGCTCGCGCTACCCCTGCCGGTGACAGTGATCTGCGGGGTCGTCGGCCTGCCGGTCGAGGACCGGGACCAGTGCCGACGGTGGACGGAAGCCATCGGGCACGTGGTCGACCCCGCGCTGGACGAGGCGACCCAACAGGTCATGAACAGCTCGGTGGTGGAGTTCCGCGCCTACATCGCCGAACATCTGGCCAAACGGCGCAGCGAGCCGCAGGACGACATCCTGTCCCGGCTGATGCTCGCGGAGGTGGACGGCGAGCGGCTCTCCGACGACGAGATCATCGCCAACGTGCTGCTGCTGTTCAACGCCGGCCACGAGACGACGGTCAATCTCATCGGCAACGGCATGCTGGCCCTTTTGCGCCACCCGGACCAGCTGCGGGCCCTGCGGGAGAATCCCGGACTGATCGAGGAGGGCGTCGACGAATTCGTGCGGTACGACGCCCCCGTACAACTCGTCGCGCGTATCACCACCGCAGACGTCGAGGTCGGCGGGAAAACGATCCCGGCCGGATCGAAACTCATGATCCTGCTCGGTGCCGCCAACCGGGATCCGCGCCGGTACGCACATCCGGACACCTTGGACATGACGCGCACCGCTATCAAGCCACTGGCCTTCGGCGGCGGTCCGCACTATTGCATCGGTGCGCTGCTCGGGAAGATCGAGGGCCGGCTCGTCTTCGACGAGTTGCTGCGGCGCTATCGGAACATCTCACTCACCACAGAGGAAGTCGTGTGGCGCCCCCACGTTAATTTCCGCGGACTGAGCGAGTTGCGGGTCGACCTGGTCCCCTGACCGCACGCCGATCGGCCCGCGCTTCGTCCCCGCGGCGGGACCCGCAGGAATGAAGCCCGCGAGAATGGCACGAAAGGACCCGATCCCTTGCGCAGCTCCCTGCTGTCCGGCAACACCCTCACGGAGAGTTTCCTCCACCACACTCAGGCCTCACCCGACGCCGTGGCCGTCTTCCCCGGCAGCGGGGAGCGCCTCTCGGGCGCCCAGCTCGCCGAGTCCTCGCTGCGATGCGCGGTCGGCCTGATGGACCACGGGGTCGGCCCCGGCGCTGTCGTCGGCCTCCTCGTCCCCACGGACGCACGCTTCCTCACCCTGTTCTTCGGGGTGCAGCGCACCGGAGCCGCATGCAGCGTCCTGCCTCTGCCTGCGGGATTCGCCGACGAGCAGGGCACCGCCCGCCGGCTGGCCCGCGTGCTGCGCATCGCCGGCATCCGCCACCTCGTCCTCGGGGCCGCGTTCGAGAATCTGGGGACCCTGCTCACCGAGCAGCTACCTGGCCTCGTCCTCATCGATCCCGCGGTTTCCGCCATCGGCGGCGCGAGCCGGCTACCCGCCGTCGACCCGGACGCCCTGTCGGTCGTGCAGTTCACTTCCGGCAGCACCAGCGCACCCAAGGGCGTGATGCTCACGCAGAGCACCATGGCCGCGGGGCTGCGGGCCTGTGTGGTCTCCGGGGAGTTCAGTCCGGACGACGTCTTCATGCAATGGGTTCCCACCTTCCACGACATGGGCCTGGTCGGACTCTGCTCGCATCTGCTCAACGGTGCCGATGTGCATGTGTTCACACCGACCGCGTTCCTTCGCCGCCCCGCACAGATTCTGAAGTACTTCGCCGAGCAGCGGGGCACGGTGATCACCGGACCCAACTTCTCGTACGACCAGTTCGTCGATGCCGCGCCGCCGGAGCTGGTCAAGGAGCTCGACCTGTCCGCCTGGCGGCTCGCGTTCAACGGGGCGGAGCCGGTGAGCGCCGAGACGGCCGAGCGCTTCACCACCCACTTCGCACCCGCCGGCCTGCGCGACAGCGTCATGTACCCCGTGTACGGCATGGCCGAGGCCACGCTCGGCATCACGTTCCCCCGGCCGGGCAGCCCGGTAAGGATCCTCTCCCTCGACCGGAACGAACTGGCCGCCACCGGGCGGGTGGTGCCGGTGGAGCGCGGCATCCGCGGAGCCAAGGACGCGGTGGCGCTCGGCGGCCCGGTGCACGGCATCGACATGCGCCTGGTGGCCGACGACGGCCGGGAGTGCGGGCCGGGCGAACTGGGCGAGGTGCAGATCGCCGGACCGGCCGTGACCACTGGCTACTACAACAATCCCGAGGCCACCGCGGCCGCATTCGACGGACGCTGGTTCCGCACCGGCGACGTCGGATTCCGCCACGAGGAGGACCTGTTCGTCACCGGTCGCACCAAGGACATGGTGATCGTCCGGGGCCAGAACTACTTCCCCGACGATGTGGAGGCCGTCGCCCGGGAGGTGCCCGGCATCTACCGCAAACGCTGCGTCGCCTTCTCCGACGTGACGGAGGACGGCCGTGAGGTGGTCCGGGTGGTGGTCGAGGCCGACCCGAAGCAGGCCGGGGCCGATCTGCGGGCCGAGATCACCGCCAGGGTCGTACAGGAGATGGACTTCACCGAGGTCCGTGTGCATCTGGTCAAGCCGCGCTGGATCACCCGTACCACCAGCGGCAAGTGGCAGCGCTCCCGCACCCGGGAGCGCCTGGCGGAACTGGCCGACATCACTGCCGCCGACGCGCGGCCCGGCGACCGAACCGAACCGGAGGACACCCCGTGACCACCCCGAGCAAGCTGAAGACCGCCCGCGACCCGGACGCGGAGGAACTGCACAGCTACGACGTCTTCCCGGCCTACCAGAACGCCTCGTGGGAGATGAACGACATCCCGTGGGACGAGTTCCGCCCCGACCTGGTGCGGCCCGAGTACATCGCCTTCGCCATCGGCGCGGTCATGGGCGAGTCCAACTCGATCGCCGCGCAGCACGGCTTCTTCAACGAGTTCGTCGACGACTACGATTTCTCGGCCTTCGTCTGCCTGTGGGGCTACCAGGAGCTCCAGCACCACCTGGCGTTCAAGAAGTGGCTGCGACTGGCCGGCACCGATGTCGACTACGAGCAGATCAACGCGATGCGCGCGCCGTATCCGCCGGGCATCACGCCGTCGGCGACCCTCGCCACCAACATCATCTCCGAGATCGCCACCAACCACATGTACAAGTGCGTGAGCCGGGCCACCGAGGAACCCGTCATCGCCACGATCATGAAGAGGGCGAGCGGCGACGAGGCCCGTCATGCACGGGAGTTCATCCACTACACAGCCCGCCGGCTGGTCAGCCACCCCGAGGAGCTCGCCTCGGTCCTGGAGACCTTCTACGTCTACATGGCCGACCCCAAGGGCCGCTACAACCACCCGGTGAGCAAGTTCAAGGGCAACCTCCCCGAACTCGACGGCCATGTCACCATCGACGAGGTCTTCCGCCACTTCGGCGAGGTCGACGACGGCACCGAGTGGGACCGCATCCACCGGCAGCTGTTCAACACGCTCGCCGAACTCACCGGCCGTCCGGTGGAAAAGCTCCGTGACATCCGGCGCATCCTCGCCGAACTGCCCCGGGCCGAGGACGGAGCACGATGACCGAAGAGGTCACCCCTGTCGAGCTGCCCTGGCTCGACGAGCCGCGCTTCCAGTGCTTCGGCTGCTCGCCGCGCAACAAGATCGGCCTGGCCCTGAAGATGTTCCGCCTCGCCGACGGCCGGCTCGCCACCGACATCACCTTCTCCGACGAATACGCCTCCTACCCGGGAGTCGTCCACGGAGGCATCGTCAGTGTCCTCGTGGACGAACTGATGGGCGATCTGATCGCTCTCGACCGTGGCCTGCTGGCCTTCTCCGTCACCCTGCGCACCAAGTTCCTTCGCCCGATGCGGACCGGCACCCACTACCGGGCCGTCGCGCGGATCATCCGGGAGGGCAACGGCGTGGTGCACGCGGAGGCCGACGTCCTCGGCCCCGACGGCAGTCCGCATGTCATGGCCAACTCCGCCTACCAGCCCATCAGTTCGGTGCAGGCCGAAGACCATATGGGCCTGGTCGGCGCCGACCGCGACCGTCTCGCACACTTCTTCGACCACGCGATTGGATGACCATGTCCCAGCAGATCGGTCCGCAGGCCTCCTCCCTCCAGGAGTCCGCCGTCCTCCACGAGGTCCTGGCTCAGACAGCCAAGGAACTCGGTCTCGGTATCGATGAGATCGCCGAGGACTCCGTCCTCAAGCAGCTGCCCGGCGCGGACTCCGTGCGGCTGCTGCGCGTCGTCGCGCAGATAGAGCGCGTCTACGACGTCGAGTTCGAGGACGAGGACATCTTCGACGTCGGCACCCCGCGGCAGCTCGCCGGCCTCGTCCTCGCCCAGGCCCGCACGGAGGGCTGACGATGACCACCCATGCACGGGCGGACGCCCGCCCCGAGCCGCACGCCGGGCGCGAAGGCGACCTGGCTCTCCCCCCCGAGGATGCGAGGCGGGCCACCAACGAGCACTACGAGCTGCCCCCCGAGGTCTTCAGGGCCTTCCTCGACGAGCGGGTCAAGTACAGCTCCGGCCTGTACCGCACCCCGGATGCCACCCTGGAAGAGGCGCAGACGGCCAAGCTCCACTTCGTTGCCGAACGCCTCGGTCTGGGCGGCGGCGAGCTCCTCCTCGACATCGGCTGCGGCTGGGGCAGCCTCACCCTGTTCATGGCCGCGGAGTACGGCTGCGAGGTGACCGGGGTCACCCCCTCGGCGCCGCAGGCCGAGTACATCCGGGAGCGGGCCCTCCAGCTCAAGGTGGCCAACCTGGTCGACATCCGGGTCGGCTCCTACAGCGACCTGGAGATCGACGGACGCTACGACGCGGCCACGATGCTCGGCTCGATCATCCACATGCCGGACCGGGTGGCCGTGCTGCGCAAGGTGTACGGCTCGCTGCGCCGCCAGGGCCGGCTCTACCTCTCCGAGAGCTGCTTCCGCAGCACCGAGGTCTACCGGGAGTTCGCCGCCCGGCCAGGCACCCGGCACGTCACCGAGACCATCTTCGGCTTCGCCGACATGGTGCCCTTCTCCCATCTCATCGAGGCGACCGAGTCGGCCGGCTTCAGCCTGGAGGCGCTCGACGACCTCACCGCCCACTACCACCGCACCATCGAGGAGTGGGAGCGCCGCGCGGAGGCCAACCGCGACCGGATCGAGGCCGCCGCTCCTGGCATGGCCGAACCGCTCGTACGGTATCTGCGCACCGCCAACGCGGGCTGGGGCTACACCTCCAAGCACTACGCCCTCACCGCGGCCAAGTCCCGGCTCGGACCCAAGGCGGGGGCATGACCAAGACCGCCGCACTCGACGACCTGCTGCCCGCCCTGGAGATGCACGAGCTCGTCGACCAGGCGGTGACCCGCGCCGGCGAGCGGTCCTGGACCATCGCCGAGTTGGACTGGGACTCCCTGCGCCCCGAACGGCTCAGTGAGACCGACCGTTCCGCGGTGCGGTTCATCACCTTCGTCGAGGACCACATCCCCGGCTACCTCTCCCACTTCCTGGAGGCCTTCCCGGTCGCCGACGCCGAACAGGAGCTGGAGCGCTTCGGATTCAACCGGGAGTACTTCCGCTTCCTGGTCGCGTGGGCCGGCGACGAGGAGCGACACGCGTCGGCCCTCGGCCGCTACCAGGTCGAGACCGGCATGGCGACCCGGGAGGAACTGCTCAGGAGCCTCGCGGAGGAGGGGCGCAAGAAGTTCGCGCTGCCCTACGAGCACCCCGTCCAGTCCTTCGCGTACACCCTGATCCAGGAGAAGGCGACGCAGCTCTTCTACCAGCGCTTCCGCGAGACGGTCAGCGAACCCTTCCTCAAGGACCTGCTCGGCCGGCTCGCCCGTGACGAGGCCCGACACTTCGCCTTCTACAGCAATCTCGTCGGCGCCTACGTGGCCCGGGACGGCGCCGCCGCCGTCCCCGGCCTCAAGGACGTCATCGCCACCTTCCGGATGCCGCTCGCCGACACCATGAAGGGGTACTGGCGCTGGTCCCTGAAGGTGGCCGACGCCACCTCCTACGACCACACCGAGTCGTACGACGCGGTGGTACGGCTGGTACGCGGCTTCGTGGACACCCCTGGCGAGCCGACGGTCGACGACCTGGGCGCCTTCGTCCAGGCCATCCGGCGCGTGCGGTGAGCCCGGGCGGTGCCCGGGTCCTGGTGGTCAGCTGCGCGTGGGCCGGACGGCACGCACCTGAGGAACTGCTCGGGGAACGCGAACGCGCCCACGCCGAAGGCCTGACCGGGAACCGGCGCGCCGAGTGGGTCCGCACCCGGCTTACCGCCAAGACCGCGGTCCACTGGGCCACCGGGGACCGCGGCATCGAGATCCTGCCCGACCCCGACGGTGGCCCCCGTGTCTGGGACACGCCGTCCGGGGCGGCCGTCTCGCTCGCCCACACCGGGGAGTTCGCCGTCTGCGCGGTTACCCGCGCGGGCCCCGCCCACCCGCTCGGCGTGGACGTCGAACCCGTCGACGCCCGTAACGACATCCTGCTGCCGAGGCTGCTGGGTCCGGACGAATCACCCTGCGCCGTACCGGGGACGCTGCCGGAGGCGCTACCGCCGGGCTTCGTCGCCACCGTCCTCGCGGCCTGCAAGGAGGCGGCGCTCAAGGCGTATCGGCGGCCCTCGCCCGCACTGGGCGACTACCGGCTGCGCCGGGGGCCCGACGGCCGGCTGAGGGTGCGGGCCCCCGGTACCCCGCAGGGCGAGCTGAGCGTGTGGTGGTCCTGCCGCGCGGGCCGGGTGACCGCCGTCTGCGGCACAGGGCGGCTGCCGCCCGTACGCCGCACCGTCTCCGCCGAGAGCGTCCTCGCGGCCTTACGGGGCGACTCCCGGCTGTCCAGCGGGACGCGCCGGGGCGCCTGACGGGAGCGAGGGAAAGCTAGTGGCGGATCACACCCGAGCTGTCGCCGCGCAGCACCGTCTCCCCGTCCTGATTGAGGATCTCGATGTCGAACTCCACCCTCGTGCCGGAACGGACCTCGTTCAGGGTCCGCACGGTCACCTCCGCGGTGATGGTGTCCCCTGTCCAGACCGGCCGGAGAAACTCCCACCCCATGCGACGAGCGATGAAGTTCAGCCGGCCGCCGATCTTCGTGGCGAGCGAGGCGGTGAGCAGTCCATGGGCCATGGCCCGGCCCTGATCGGGCAGATGGTGCCGTCCGCGGTCCCCCGCGAGATCGGCGAAGGCGGTGATGTCCTCGGCGGTGATCAGACGATGCTCGCGCAGCACCTGGCCGACCGCGAGGTCGGGCGGCGCGGTCTCCTCCTCGGCCGAGCTGCTCATCAGCGGGTCTCCACTGGGTCGTTGGAGGCCGTGACGGGGGCGGCGGGAGATTTGGTCCGTACCAGACAGCTGCTCTTGCCCACGGCGCAGAGCTTGCCGTCCGAGTCCACGACGCGACAGGTCGCCAGGCCGCGGTTACGCCCGAGATGCACGACCTCGGCGTCGACCGTGATCAGACCGGACGCCTCGCGCACCGGACGCAGGAAGTCCACGTTCAGGTCGAGGGTGACGATGTCCTTGTCCTCGGGGATCGCGGAGAGGATCGAGCATCCGAGTGCGGAGTCGACGAGCGTCGACAGAATCCCCCCGGCGAGCAGGCCGAGGTGGTTCGTGAAGAAGTTCTTCACCGGCATCGTGAACTGCACCCTGCCGGGGTCGGCTTTGACCACTTCGATCCCGAGGACTTGCGCGACGGGCGGCGCGACGACATCACCGGAGATCAGCCCTCGCAGATACGACAGGCCCGTCGCTTCGGCCTGGGTGGCGAAAAGCGGCCCCTGGTCCCGCCATTCGATTGTCGCGGTGTGGGTGCTGCCCGCAGATACCTCTGACATTTCGCTCCTCCGGGTGGGTGCCGGGTATGAGGGCGCCAGTCTGACAGCGTCGACGTTCAGCCGCAACACACCTTCAGAAAGTGCGAGTTGACGATCCGTCGATTCACTGGGCCAAAGTTCCCTACAGCCTCTCCTTGACAGTACGGGATTGTCGGCCGTTAGATAAAACATCATCCGGGTGCACTGATCCGCGATTGGATTGATGACGTCGATGACCGCTGAAATTCGATCCTTACCCAGTCGGTTCGCCCGCATCCTTGGGGTGGGTTCATATCGCCCGGGGCGCGTGGTCGGCAACGAAGAAATATGCCGCCTCATCGATTCCGACACCAAATGGATAGAGGCACGGTCGGGAATCGTGACCCGCCATTTCGCCGATGCCGACGAGACCATTCCCGTCATGGCGGCGAGGGCTGCGGAGAAGGCCCTGAGCTCGGCCGGTCTCACACCCTCGGACGTCTCCTGTGTGGTCCTGTCCACGATGTCCTACCTGCATCAGGCGCCGCCCGCTGCGGCGGCCTGCGCCGCCGAGCTGGGGGCACGCGGAGCTGCCGCCTTCGACCTGGGCGCGGCCTGCGCCGGGTTCTCCCACGGCCTGGCGGTGGCCGGCAGCCTGGTGGCGGACCGTCAGGCGGAGCGCGTCCTGGTGATCGGGGCAGAGCGGATGAGCGACATCGTCGACCCCCGGGACCGTTCGACGGCGTTCATCTTCGGCGACGGGGCGGGTGCGGCCGTGGTCGGTCCCGCGGATGAGCCGGGCATCGGGCGCGCGGTCTGGGGGGCCGACACGGAACATCTGCGGGCCATCGAGCAGAGCCGGTCCTTCGCGGAGCTCCGACACGACCCCACGGCGCGCTGGCCGTTCCTCGAAATGGCCGGCCAGGAAGTCTTCCGCTGGGCCATCGGCGCGGTCGCCGAGGTGTGCGGCCGGGCCCTGCTCGCGGCCGGCGTGACGATGGACGACATCGACGCGTTCGTGCCGCACCAGGCGAACATGCGCATCATCGACGCGGCGGTGAAATCGATGGGCCTGCCGCCCTCGGTCGAAGTGGCACGGACGGTCCGGGAGGACGGGAACGTGTCGGCGGCCTCGATCCCGCTCGCCCTCGACACCCTGATCGCCTCCGGCCGGATCAGGCCCGGGGCGCTCGTGCTCACGGCCGGCTTCGGCTCGGGCCTCAGTTACTCGGCGCAGGTGGTCGTCGCCCCCTGACGCCGGACGCCCGCGCGGGCACAAGTACGGGTCGGCTCCCCGCTCTTGACGGGGAGCCGACCCGTCCGTACGTCCGCGGGTGCGGGCCTCAGGTGCCGTGCTTGGATCCGCCCCGGGGGGACCCGTCCTTCTCGGGTTCGAGTCCCTCCATCTCGCGGAGCTGGTCGAGAATGACCTTGGCGAATTCCAGACCCCTGGCGGAAAGACCCACCGCACGCAAGGCCACACCTGTGACTCCAGCGTGCTCCGGGGATTGCGGATCCTGTTGCGTCAGGCCGGCATCGCGCCAGGCTGCGAGTTCTCCAAGTCTTTTCTCCGTGTGCCCCGCCGACTCGTCGTCGAAGAAGTACGAGACGGACACTCCGAAGATTCTGGCGAGAGCCTCCAGATGGTGGAGGCGTGGATTCTCTCGCTCACCCTTGCGGAGACAGGCGATGTACTGCTTGGAAACGTCACCGCCCTGCGTTTGCCCGGGCCGCCGGCGACACGGCTGCGGACGCTGGCCGATCCACGGCACCGGCGCGGGAAGCGTCACCCATTCGTGAGCGTACTGCTGGCGGCCTGCTCGGCCGTGGCGCCGGGGCCAGACAGCCGGACCCGAGTCGCTCCGCCCGGTCTGCCCGATACGTACGGCCGCGTCGACTTGGCTGCGACCCGGAGCGCACCCCCAGCCCGCAGAGAGTCGGGGCCGCGCGAGGTCGGAGTGCCTGACGCGCCGTCTACATCACGAGTATGGGCCGTACAAGATCGGCAATCCGGCCGGTCCAAGTCGGGATTCCGCCAGAGGCGGGTGGAAGCTGGGGTTCCCCAAAGCTGCCTGTGATGCTCCTGTTGCCAGCAAAAAACGGATCCAACAGGAGGCCATTCCGTGCGTTTTGTTCGGCTGATCGGTACGACCGCGGCGGTTGTCGGTGCCCGGACCGCCGGTGCTTCGAGCGCCACAGCAGCGCCTGTTGCGACCTCTTCGTCCACACCCGGCCACCTGACAAAGCAAGCGGCTCCGGGGGCTGAGGAGCGGCCTTCGAAGAGCCACACCGTGATCACCACATACCGGGGAAAGACGATCAACCTCGCAGACGGCTGGCAGGGCGCCCAGGCGTGCACCGAGGTGCCCAGCGGAAAGATCTACTGCGACGCCGGCGCCCGACTCCAGTGGTCCACGTCCGGAACCAAGCAACTCGACGACTGGGACTTCCGAGACACCGCCAGCTCCGCCTGCGTCAACCGGGTGACCGGCGGCGCCGGGGTCTACGATGACCGGACCCTCCTGCCGGATCCCTCTTTGTCCCTGGGCAACCTCTTTTGCTACGACCTCGCCCAGGACGGCTATCCGACCGGCGGCAACTGGAACGACAAAGCGGACTACATAGAACTCTGACGCACCCTCGGGCCCGGCCTCAACGCGGGTGGTGATCCAGTGCTGTGCATCCCGGCCCGGCCTCCATGAGCTGAGTGCGTGCACGCAGCCGGGGCACCCAGTTGAACTCTCGGAATCGTTCGCGTTCCTTCCGCACGCGCGAGCCGGCGCGCCTTGATTCCGCCTGCCCTCCTGCCCGTCACCACCACCTGGCACCAGGTGACAGAAGCATGTCGCCGCGCGCGATGCCACGTGCGGCCGTCCTCTCAGTATCTCGACAGATCAGAGGAGAATCGGTTGATACCCGGGCGTAGAAAAGCTTCCGTGGCGGCGATTGCCGTGACAGCGGCGCTCGCGGGACTCATACAGACCTCACCAGCGAACGCGCGTCCCCAACCACCGGCCGCCACAGCCACCGGACGCGCCGGAAGCGCCGGGCAGCCCACGGGCGGGGTGACGGATCCGGACACCAGACTCGGCAAGGGGTGGCGGACGGCGGGCGACCGTGCCGTCACCTCCGCCGCCGACAGTGACGGCCTGCACCTGCTCGTCGCGGACAGCAAGAACGCCTACGCGTGGAAGACCGCCGCGGTGCTGGCCGAGCCGGGTATGCCGGCGGACACCTGGATCGGCAACAAGTGCGCCGTCGACGCCTCGCACGCGGCGGTCGTCTACGCGCCACGGACGTTCACCAACCAGCAGGACCTGATGCTGGGCGGCGCGTTCACCGCGATCGTCGACCTCGACACCGGCTCCGTCACCAAACTGCCGTTCACCGCCTCGCTCGCCTACTTCGACCCGACGTGCAACCCGGCCACACACACCGCCGCGTTCACGGCCTACCGGGACGACAAAACACACCTGGTCACCGTCGATACCTCCGGTCGCACCGTGGCCGACACCACGGCTGTCGGTCAGGTGACCTCGGCGGTGCCGGTCGCCGACGGTACGGTCGCCGCTCTCGGCCACCGCCTGGTGCACATCGACCGCAGCGGCACCGCAAAGTCCCTGACCACGACGGACAGCGTGCCGTACGAGATCCGCCCCGCTGGCAAGGACACAGCCGGCCGCGACACCTTCGCGTTCCTGGACCACCGGGACGACACCACCGCGCACGCCAAGGTCTGGGCGCCGGCCAGCGGCAACAGCACCGGCACCGGCACCGGCACCGGCACCGGCAAGGTCACAACCGTTGCCACCGCCCCGCTGACCGACATGTCCCTCCAACAGGCCGGCACCGGTGACGTGTTCCTGGCCGGACACCCGAAGAGGACGCCGAAGACCCGCGGCACCGCCATCACCCCCCTCAACGCCCCCGCCGACAGCGACATCTCCAGCCGCGGGCGCCTGGCCGTCGACCCCGTCGTCTCCCCCGGCGTCCGGGCCGGCATCGACAGCATCGCCGGCGCCGCCACCAGCGCCCCGGCCACCACCGAGCCCGCCCCCGTGAACCAGGCCGCCGCCGGATCACAGGCACTGACCGTCACCGCCACCGCGACCGCGAGCGGCGCGAGCACCACCCAGACGGTCGCCCCGCCGGACACCGCCGCCGGCGCCACACTGTCCCCCGCGCTCGCCGGCACCCCCAGCAGCAAGCCCCGGACCGCAACCGCGCTGACCGCCGACCACGACCCCGTGGACACCGACCGCTGGTGCTCCGTCCCCCGCAACGACACGGCCGAACAGGCCCTGCAGCCCACCCCCAACCAGGTCGAGTGGGCCGTCGACATGGCCGTGCGCGGCGACCTCACCTCCGGCTGGATCACCCAGGGCGGCTGGCGCGCCCAGACCGGCCTGGGCACCATCAACCCCCAGGGCCTCTTCCCCAAACCGACCCTGACCGGCGGCGGCAGCATCCCCGCACAGGTCGAACTCGGCATCCTCGCCCAGGAATCCAACCTCTGGCAGGCCGAATCCGGCGCGATCCCCGGCCAGATGGGCAACCCACTCGCCGCCACCGCCGGGTTCTACGGCCACACCGGAACCGCCCCCGCCGACTACTGGAAAATCGACTGGACCCACTCCGACTGCGGCTACGGCGTCGGCCAGATCACCGACGGCATGCGCCTGGCCGGACACGAGAAACCCGGCGAGACCAGCCTCTCCCCCACCATCCAGAAGGCCGTCGCACTCGACTACACCGTCAACGTGGCCGCCTCCCTGAAGATCCTCGCCGACAAGTGGACCGAGGTCCACACCACCGGCCAGACCGTCACCGTCAACAACGACGACGCCTCCAAGCCCGAGAACTGGTTCACCGCCGTGTGGAACTACAACCTCGGCTTCAACAAACCCGCCGGCGCCCCCGGCGTCTCCTGGGGCCTGGGCTGGTACAACAACCCCGCCAACCCCATCTACCCCGCCTCCCGACTGGCGTTCATGGACACCAGCCTCGACCCCGGCGCCAACCACGACGCCGCCCACCCCCAGGACTGGCCCTACGAGGAAAAGGTGATGGGCTGGGCCGCCTGGTCCATCGACACCGGCCACTCCTACGCCACCACCGGCCGCCAGGACTGGCCCGGCGAGTCCGGCTTCTCCTCCGCCGGATTCCAACCCTCCTGGTGGCTCACCACCCAGATGCGCAGCGACATCAAACCCCCGCTGAACACCTTCTGCAACACCCTCAATGCCTGCGACGTCAACAACCCGCCCCCCTGCGAAACCGACCACATCGACGGCTGCGACCAACTCCACTGGTGGAACGCCGAGAACACGTCCTGGAAGGTCAACTGCGCCGACTCCTGCGGCCACGAGAGCATCAAATACCTCACCCTGCGCGCCGAACCAGGCCGCGGCACCCGCCTCCAGTACGGCACCCCCGACTGCACCCCGGCGCCCTGGGCCTCGGCAGTCGTGGTGGACTCCGTTCCGGACGGCACCCAGACCTGGAGCGACTGCGGCACCTCCACCTCCCAAGGCACCTTCCAGTTCACCTTCAACCCCGACAGCAACGGCCAATACGAGGCCAAAGGCGACCTGCACCAGATCGGCGGCGGCTACCAGGGCCACTTCTGGTACGCCCACGACCGCAACGCCACCGCCCTCGGCGGCGACACCGGACCCATGACCATCCTCGGCGACTGGAAACTCGGCTCATCCGTGCCCAAGGGCCAGGCCATGGTCTACGCCCACATCCCCGACACCGGGGCACAGACCACCGAGGCCACTTACCAGATCGTCACTCCCTTCGGCTCGGTCAACAAGACGATCTCCCAGGGGGCCAACGAATCCGACAAGTGGGTGTCACTGGGCGCCTACCGCTTCAACAACCAGCCCCCCGAGGTGAAACTCTCCAACTCAAACAGCGTCGGGACCGGCGACAACGACATCGCGTGGGACGCTGTCGCCTTCGTACCCGGCGACTACAGCGGCATGCCTGAGGTGGACTTCCCGGCGGAGAACCCGGACGCGCCGGCCCCCGACATCATGGCCGCGCAGACCCCCGCAGCGGCTTCTCCGCCCACGAACGTCGGAGCGCTTGTCTCCGCCGCCGCGTCCGCGACCGCCACACGCAACAGCCGTACGGTCGCACCACGGCCGTAAGGCTGCTGGACAACGACGGCTGCTGCGTCAAAACCGGCTACGAGGGGTGTGACCCGGCGACCGTCTGCTCATTCTGAGCACCGGGCGGGCGGCCCGGCGGGATCCTCGCGGACCCGCCGGGCCGCCCCTTTTCACGTCCGCTCGGACACGGTCCACTGAAGCATCCGCTCCTCGTGCACGAAAGCGACCAGGTGCAGAGCGGTCACCGGAGAGCCGCTCTCCACCCCGTCGCACAGCTCCCGCACCATCGCTTCCTGGCTCGGCCAGAGCACCGAATACGCGGGGGCACCGAAGTTCGTCTCGCCGATCTCGCCGAAGTGCGGGCCGGGGCGGTGGTCGACGAACAGCATGTCCCCGGAGAAGGAGCCCGCAAACGGAACCCACATGTGATGGGCGATGACTCCGCTCACCGCCTCCCCGTCACCGGCATCGATGGCGCGCTGCTCCATCGCCGCGAGAATCAGCTGGTTCTCCAGGATGCCCGCAGTGTCAAGGAGGGAGTAGTTCAGCAGAAAACCCCCCGGCTCGGTGCTGGCGCGCTGGACGGCGACACCGTCGTGTCGCGATAGCAGACGCCTCAGATCCGGGTGCAGCGGAAACTCCAGATCCTGCTCCAGTCGGCGAATATCGGCCGCCGAAGCCCCCGCGCTCAGAGCGGTGTGGTCGCCCGGCGCATGTGCCGCCAACCAGGTCTCGAAACGCTGCCACAACTCCGAAAGATCGTTGCTGGTCACGAAAACGTCCGTCGCTCGAAGGTACCCCGGCCTCGACCCGCGGCATTTCGGCACACGGCAGGACTGCCAGCGGGCCAGTCGATCCTACGAGACGTGCCCCGTCGGCCCCGGTCAACGGACGAAGTCGGGCGGCGTGGTCACCTTCTTGATGCGCCACACCTGTTTGACCAGCTACGACGAGCCGGAGCGGGCGGCCGGCGCGTCGACCTCCGGTATCGCCGCGCGCGCTCCGGACCGCTCCGCGCAATCGGCCGCTACGGTGAGCACGGCGGAAAGGCCCTGGGGCGCTTCGCCGGTCAGCAGCGGCGCGACGGCCGCCGCGAAAACCGCCCACACCGTGCCGTACGCGCCGGTGCGCACCGTCTCCCGCAGCGCGGCCGCCACCGACAGCAGCTTCAGCCGGCGCAGCTCGGCGATTCCTGGCCGAGCCGCTTCGTATCGAGTTGCCCGCGAGCGGCCAGGCCGAGCAGCGCGTCCACGGCGGAGAGCTGGTCCTCGGAGCGCCGTGCGCCGAGTCCGTACGCCAGGAGGAGGTGGGTCGCCGGGCCGGCCGGGTTGCCGGGCTCGGCCAGGGCCGACAGCACGGGCGCGCCCTCGCCGGCCTGGTCGAACTCGGCCATCGCCGAGAAGGACGCCGGGATCCGCGCGGCGATGATCTGCCGCTGCCGGGGCAGCAGCGCCAAGGCGTGCGGTGAACACTCCCCGCCGCTTTGCACGTGCACGTCCGACCGATGGGGGCGTGGGCACCGCGGCCGGGTGGTGCGGCGCAGCAGCTCGGTACGCGCTCATCGGGACTCCACGGTGGTCGTGGCGGAGGCGTCCGCCGGAGTGCGGGGCGGGGCACCGCAGCGGTCAGCGCGAGGTCGAGCCGCTTGTCCATACGGATAACTGACCGACCCGGTCGTCACACAGCTACGACGGACGCCGGCTGCTCAGCCCGCCCATCTCCCCTGGGACCAGCCTGCTGGTCGAGCCCTGCTGATCCCCATCATGGCCAGGAAGCACTGGCCGTAGGGCTCGACGTCCTTCACCTGGGTGGCCCGACTGCGTTTGATCCCGGTCAGCTTCGCGTTCCTCTCGATCAGGCGGTTCTCACTCCGGATCGGCCGCGAGCCGCGTCCCCAACTCCCCAACGCTCAACCCGAAGGTGACACAGAAGTACCACTCCGAGTCAGCAAGCCATCTCACACCGCTGTCCATCGCCCTACCCTGCCTGATGGGTGTCCGCGCCTGCCCGACGTCCGAGCCAGGACCGCCCATGTCTGGTGGCCTCAACTACGAGTGTGTCCCGAGGTAGAAACCTCCCCGACCCTAGGTGGGCCAAGCGTCGCCGAACAGATGGGCCATCGCAAGCAATCACCCCGCCTACTCCACCCGGATCGCGCCCAGCAGCCATATGTTGCCGACCCGCGAGGCCGCATCGGCGACCCCATACAGGCCGACGCATTCCCAGCACCACGCGCGTTGGCACATCCCCACAACTCAGTAGGCCGTACAGACCGTCGTCGGCTCCCCCTTCAGGCACCCACCTGCACGCATGCTGCACTGATGGCCACCGCTCGGCCACCGGCACGACGAACGCACACCCCAGAGCTGAGGCCGAGACCGACAAAGAAGCAGGTCAAAGCACCTCTTGCACAAGATCCCTCACAGGACCGAAACCTTCGACCTCCGCACTGCGATGCGCAAACCACACGTGCCCGATTCGCCCGAATCCCAAGGTCACCCGAAACACAAAACCCCAGGTCAAAGGCTTGACCTAGGGTTGACCGTGGAGCCCCCTGTCGGATTCGAACCGACGACCCCCGCTTTACAAGCGCGACAGAGATCCTGATCCCGAGTGACGAGCCGTGCCGCGTGGTGCTGTCCCTGCTGGTCAGCGCTACGCGGCAGATTGCGGCGTCCGGCTCGGGATACCCCATCCGGGGCCGTCCGCTCACGCAATGCTCACGCGAACCCTTCCCGAAGCCGGCTCTACGGCATTCCGCCGGCAATCTCCTGTCCGGCGGAAACCGCAACGACGTCACGCACTCATGCACTGAGCAAGGCGTGGGTAGCCAAACGCGGAATGCGGCAGTTCGTGCGTCGCCGAACGAGCGTGGGGCTGCCAGAACCCTGGCGAATCATTCGGTGCGGAGGAGTGCCGGGTCGGGCCTGCGGTCGGTGACGGCCCAGGCAGGTGGGGTGGCTACAGCGATGCCGCACAGGGCGACCACGGCCATGACGGCGACCGCACCGATGTGGGCTCCGACATGACCCGTGGTGATCCGGTCGAAGGCGCTGTTGAGGAGGACATCGCTGACAGCGGCGAGGGCGCCGACCATGATCATGGGGATGGCGAGATACCAGAGTTGGGCCCGACGCAGGGTCGATGTATCCGCGCCCGCGACCACCAGTGCGGCCGTGACGCGTCGGCGGCTGACGGCGGCGTCGTATCCGGTGATGGCCAAAGTGGACAGCAGGAGGAGGGCCACGGCTGCGGCCGCCGCCCAGGTCACGGCCCGGTACGGGGCGATGTTGTCGGCGGATTGGGCGAGTTGAAGGGAGGTGCTGTCGATGACGGCGGCGGGATCGGCGGCCAGGACGCGTGAGCGGACGGCGGATTCGGTCGTGGCGGCACCGTCGGTGAACACGAGGAGTTCGGGTGGGGGTGGTGCGGCCGTCGCGGCGCCCACGAGGGTACCGGGAGGGATCAGCAGGTCCGCGTTGAAGGCGCCAGCTCCCGCGATCTCGGGAAGGCGCAGGACCGCGGAGGGCGCGGTGACCTGGATACGGGGTGCCCCTGGTGAGGGGTCGGTGGCATAGGAGAGTTCCACGTGCTGACCGGGCTGGACACGTGTGCCCGTACCGGGCCAGTCGATCCGCGCAGGCTGGCCGGACGGCGGGCAGGAAGTGAGGTCACGGCCCCAGATCGCCTGGAGTTCGGCGCAGTCGGCGACCAGCGCGGACACGAAGTCGGGGGCGGTCCCCGGAGCCGCGGGAGCGGCTTGGTAGAGCTGTAGGGCTACGGCTGCCCGTACCCCGGGGATGGCGGTGTAGTCGGCTGCCGTGACAGCGGCGGTGGGGTGGTCGATCACCACGGCGCGCCCGGCCGGCGTGGCTGACGCCTTGGCCAGGTAGTCGGTCGCCGAGTGGTCGAAGACGGAAAGGAGCAGGCCCGCGGTTGCCAGGGCCACCATGCCCAGGGCCAAGGAGGACGCCGCGCGCGTGGTGTCGTCCTGGCCTCGGTGCAGCCGGGTGGCGGCCAGTTGGACGGCCAGGCGCTCACTGCGTCCGGCAGCGCGTCCGGTCCAGGATCGAACGAGGGCGGGCAGCGCCAGGGGGACGCCGACCAGGCACAGAAGGACGGCCAGGTAGAGCAGCGCCAGCAGGAGGGTCTGATCCCCTCCCGCATGCGCCGGTTGGTGGATGATCAGCCCGACCAGTCCCAGGACACCGGCTGTCAGCGGAAGGACACGGCGCAGGCGTGCTGGCGGGCGATCCGCGGAGCGCCGCTCCACGTACGGGGAGTCGACGGCCCGCGAAGCGGCCCGCCGGGCCACCCACACGCCGAACGCCGGAAGCAGGACGGTGGCCGCCCACCCGAAGGGACCGGGCCAGGCGTCCGCGGTGAAGAACCGGTATCCGCCCACGGGCCAGCGGGCGGCCAGCGGCATCAGGGAGGCGAACAGAGCCCATCCCACGACGTCTCCCAGCAGGCAGATCAGCAACACCTCGCCCGCCAGGATGGCGGTGGCCTGTCGCCGGGACGCGCCGGACAACCGCATGGCGGCCAGACGCCGGTGGCGGCGTTGCGCGGAGACACGCACACAGGACGTCACGAGCAGAGAGAGCGGGATGAGGAGCAACGCGGTGATCGCCGCGGTGGCCTTGACGGCACCGGTGAGGGAGTGACCTGCCTCGATCCGTGCCACCGGGTCGGCACCGAAACCGTCCGCCCGGACCACTCCGGTTCGGCCCTGGAGGGAAGAGGTTCCGACCCAGGCCATCAGCTCGCCGGGGTCCAACAGCCCCGGGGCTGCGATCAGCGATGTCCGCCCCTGGCAGTAGCGCTGGCGCAGTGTGTCCGACCCCGGTTCGGCCAGCAGGTGGCGCAACGCGGGCGAGACCACGCACCGGCCCGCACCGGGAAGAGACGCCAGACCCGGGGGTGCCGTGCGGCGTGGAGACGGCACGGCGGAGTCGTCGACCAGGACACGGGTGATGACGTGGCCATCCCACAGATCGCTGTCCTGACGCAGGAGCAGGTGGGAACCGGCAGCACGGGTATCGAGCCTGGTGGGGGTCCGGTCGACCGACCGGTCTACCCTGGCTGCTACGACCTGCGAGGCAGCGCAGGCCGACAGGATCGCCAGCAGCGCGATCGCGACCCCCACCGTGGCAAGGGCGGCCCGCAATCGCCCTCCCCGCGTTTCTGTCGCCGCCAGGCGTAAACCGAACAGCACGTTCCTCATCGGGCCGCCTCCGGTGACACGACGCGTCCGTCGATCACCTGCACGACTCGGTCGGCCAGGTCCGCGACTCTGGAGTCGTGGGTGACCAGCACCACCGACGCGCCCCTGTTCCGCGCCAGCGAACCGAGCGCGGCGAGCACCGTCTCACCACTGTGCGTGTCCAGCGCCCCCGTCGGCTCGTCCGCGAACACCACCGAAGGCGAGTGCACCAACGCCCGTGCCACCGCGGCCCGCTGCGCCTGGCCCCCGGACACCTGGCCCGGAAGCCTGCCCGCCAACTCCCCGATGCCCAGTTCCACCAGGACCGCCTCGGATCGCCGGCGCGCCTCCCGACGGGAGACGCCGGCGAAACGCAGCGGCAGTGACACATTCTCCAGAAGGCTCAATTCGGGCACGAGTTCGCCGAATTGGAAGACAAACCCGAATCGGCTGCGGCGCAACTCGCTCAGTTCGTCGTCCGTAGCGGTATCGACCCGCATGTCGCCCAAAGTGATCCGACCCGCCGACGGGCGCGTTATACCGGCCAGACAGTGCAGGAGTGTCGACTTGCCCGAGCCGCTCCGCCCGACGACCGCGACGATCTCCCCGCTGCCAACAGACAGCGACGCGTCGTCGAGGGCGACGTGCTCGCCGTAAATGACACGCAGCGATTCCGCTTTGAGCAAGGCCGACCTCCATGTACGTGCTGAACCGCGCCGGTCGACGGAAAGTCCGCCCAGGCGGCACCGAACTGACCTCGAACGCCGCCATGAGAGACGCTACCCGCACCCCGCAAGAGGGTGCGGCACCCGCCTGAACGGGTACCGCACCCCTGGCTGCTTAGCCCTTGGTCGGCCAGACTACGGGATTACCCAGTGATACGTGGACGAGCAGTTGTCCGGCTCCAGTTGCACGTCGCGGCATACCTTGAAGTACAGGTCTCCGAACGAACCGTCGCCGTTCTGACGGGCGTCGACCACACTCTTGGTAGTGCCCGACCCGCCGCTGTTGCGCAGGGTCACGTGGCCGAAGCCGTCCTGCCACCATTCAACGTAGACCGAGTGGCTGTCCCCCGAAGTGTCGGACAGCGAGCAGTTGATCTGCGCGTGGTCGTCGTGGATGAGGACCGCCCACGTGGTGAAGTAGCAGCTCGCCGAAGCACCGGTGGTACTGCGCGTGACGGTCGATGATGTGGCCGCGCTGGCGCTGGTCGTCGACAACACAAGGGCGCCAGCGACGGCCCCCAGCGTTGTGACAATCTTCCCTAGCATGTGAACCCCCGGAAAAACACAGCGGGAAAACCCGCCGATCGATGAATCGAACATGAACGTCGAGCTCGAATATCCTTGCAAGCTCAAATCATATCCGGCAAGTAACATCCACGTGACAAAGACCACGCTATATTTTCGGCCATATCATCGACCCAACCCGCCGTGGCTCTGCCGCAATGCTATGTCGACACTCAGGACAATTCACCTATACAGCTACAAGCGAATCCATTCCGTACTCCAACTGGATTCCTCGCATCCGTTTTTCCTTCAATAAAGCAAATATCAATCACCAAACAGGGCGAACGTGCCGATAATCAGACACGGCAGCCTCCCGTGCCAGGACTGTCCGATCAACGGTTCGCCGCGGCGTCTGCAGTTCGTGATCAAGCGTCGGCGGGCATCTCCTGCACGGGTCCCGCTGACTACGAACCCGACATCGCGCCGCTGTGCGCCTCCGCCGCTGAAAAGAGATCACCGCTGCCGCATGACCCCGAGCTACAGCCGCCCTGTCGGAACGTGTCTGAGCTCAGCGTCCCAAACACCGCATGCGGTCCTCCGGACCGAACGGAAGCCTGGCCCGGGTCTACGCCGCCAGCCCCTTGCGGGTCGCGACCTCTCGGGCGCGGTGTTCGAGAGTGCGGACGGAGGGGGATTTGCGGTGGGGGCGGATGCGGGTGCGCATGGTGTCGAAGTGCTCTGAAGTGACCCCTCGGGTCCCGACACTTCCGTTTTATGCCGCGAGGTCCAGTCGTTGATGGCAGCGGAGCCTTGCCTGGTACGGCGTGATGTAGCCGATCGTCGAGTGGATCCGCTCCCTGTTGTAATGTTCCGCGATCCACCGGAAAACGTCCTGCCGAGCCATCGCCCTGCTCTCCCAGACTGTCGTGCCGATCTGCGCTTTCAGGACCGCGAAGAAGCTCTCCGCGGCGGCGTTGTCGAAACATGAGCCGGTCCGGCCGGTGCTCTGCCTCATGTCCAACTCCGTCAACAACTCACGGAATTGATGAGACGTGTATTGAGAGCCACGGTCCGAGTGGAAGATCCCGTTGCCGGCCGTATGCCCGCCCGCATGGGCCATCCGGATGGGCCATCCGGATGGCGTCCGCGACCAGCTCACTACGCATGTGATCGGCCATCGACCAGCCCACGACCTCCCGCGTGCACAGATCGATCACGGTCGCCAGATACAGCCAGCCCTCCGAAGTCGGCAGACAGGTGATGTCTCCGACGAATTTCAGGCCCGGCAGCGGCGCGGTGAAGTCCCGCTGGATGAGGTCCGGTGCTGGAGGCGCTGTGCGATCCTGCTTCGTCAGCGACCGCGATTTTCGTCGTGTTATCCCGGCGATCTCACGCTCGCGCATGATCCGCGCGACGCGTTTGCGGTTCACGACGCGCCCAAGACTGCGTAGCTTCTCGGTGATCCGCCGGGCGCCATAGGCACCCCGCGAATCAGTGTGGATCTCCCGGATGCGGCGGACCAGATCCTCTTCCTCGTCGGCCTTCTCCTGCCGCGCCTCCTTGTTCTGGTGCCATGTGTAGTAGCCGGAGCGGTCCCAGCCGAGGACATCGCACACCCGCTTCACCCTGTGGGCGTTCCGGTGCTCATCGACGAAACGGAAGCGGATCACCGTGTCGTCTCCCGCGCGAAATAGGCGGCGGCTTTCCGGAGGATCTCGTTGTCCTCCTTCAGCCGGGCGTTCTCCCGCCGCAAGCGCTTGAGCTCTTCCTTCTCATCAGGGGTCATGCCGGACTCATCCCCACCATCCGCCGCTCGGACCCGAGCTTTGTCATCGCGGACCCAGTTGCGCAGGGTCTCCAGATGGATACCCAAGCTGTGGGCGATGTCGGTGAGGGTCCGGTCCTTCGAGGAGCGCACCAGATCCACCGCGTCCCGCTTGAACTCTTCGGGGTAGTTCTTCCGCTTTGCCACCTTGGATCACTTCCCCTGGATGACCAATCATCCAGTGCCCAGGTGTCGGAATTTCGGGGGTCACTCCAGACTCCGCCAGCACCACCTGGCCGTAGTAGCCCTCGTACTCGGGCTTCAGCGATCCGCGCATCAGGCTCTCGACCCGCGCCACGAGCTTGTCGTACCGCCGCTTCGCCAACTCGTCCGTGCCCGCCATCCCAGCCGCCTCTCCTCCACCGCACCCACGCGATGTGTGCCGAATGGTGTGCCGGACACCTTGAGCCCGGCACACCATTACCCAGGAGACAGCTACTGACCTGCGCAAACGTGGAGCCCCCTGTCGGGTTCGAACCGACGACCTACGCTTTACAAGACCGTGAGCGATCGTCGGGCAGGGTAAGTGGCTGCGCTGCCTGATGATGTTTCGATTGATCAGAAGAACTGCGTCGGGTTGACCGGTGCCCTCCGTTCGTTCGGCAGGTCCCGAGCCGCGGGCCTCCCCCGATTGG
The DNA here is from genome assembly GCF_045039895.1 of Streptomyces sp. NBC_01190. Classification (NCBI taxonomy): domain Bacteria; kingdom Bacillati; phylum Actinomycetota; class Actinomycetes; order Kitasatosporales; family Streptomycetaceae; genus Streptomyces; species Streptomyces sp. NBC_01190. The sequence goes on along the minus strand of NZ_CP108580.1, from coordinate 4,739,907 downwards.
CGATCCCAGTGGAGAAGCTGGTACTCCAGCCGGAGAACTGATCTTCGTGTGTGCCGGGCCGGCTCGTAGACGGTCATGGCGCTTCCCCGCGCCTACCCACTCCGCCAGCAACGTTCCGCGGTCCAGCGGCCGGCCGCCGTCCTGGGACCGATCATTCTTCATAGCGGGCACGGCGCGACGACTACGATGTAGCGTGTCCGCTCGCGGCACGCTGGGGGAAGAGGTCTGCGATGGCGCACGACGACGCAGTGGCGACAGCATGGCGATTACATGCCTCGCTCGCCGACTGGACCGGCCGGATCGACGCCAAGGCGTCATTCGCCCTGACCATCGAATCGGCTGTACTCGCGGGGGTGGGCGCCTCGGCCGGTACGGACCACGGTTTCGGAGGGATCTCCGGCTGGTGGGCACAGGGCGCCCTCTGGATCGGCGCGGGATTGCTGGTGCTTGCCGTGTTCGCGGCCGTCTCGGTGGTACTACCCAGGGAGGGAGTACGGCAGATCGGCCCCCCGGGGCTTGACGAGTACTTCTTCTACGGGCATTTACGCCTCTGGACGCCTCAGGACCTGGCCGATCGCCTGGCCCACGCGGATCCGCTGCCCGCGCTGACCGGCCAGCTCGTCGCCATGAGCGACATCGCCTGGATCAAACACCGCAGGATAAGGCAATCACTGGTCCTGGCAATGGTCGCTGTGGCCCTGCTCACTCTGACTGTCGTGACCGGCTGAACATGGCACCTTACGAAGATCGGGCTTCGCAGGACTTCCGGCGGCCCGCTGGAGAGACCTTCTGGTCCCTCCTGGACGACACCGCCCGGGATCGCCTCACCAAAGCGGGCCACACGCGCACGTATCCCGTGAGGACGCACCTGCTGAGGCAGGACGAACCCTCCGACCATGTCCTTGTCCTGCGCAGCGGCTGTGTGAAGGTATATGCGGAGACCGGCACCGGTTACCAGGTCGTGCTGGCGCTGCGCAACGACGGCGACCTGCTCGGCGAGCAGGCGGGCCTGGACCGGCGGCCGCGTTCGGCATCGATCTACGCGCTGATGGAGGTCGAGGCGCTGGTCGTCCCCGCCAGCCGATTCAGCGCCCTGCTGCGGTCCCTGCCCTCGCTGTCGTACGGAGTGCAGCAGGTACTGTCGCGGCGATTGCGCGAGGCCGACCTGCAGCGGGCCGCGATCGGCTCGGTGCCGGTCGAGGCGCGTCTGGCCGCCCTGGTACTCGATCTCGGCGAGCGCTACGGCAGGCGTACCGCCGAGGGCGGTGTGCGGATCGAGCTACCGTTGTCCCAGGACGACCTGGCCGGGCTGGTGGTCAGCTCGCGGCGTACGATCAGCCGGATCCTGGAGGAGTGGCGCCGGAAGAAGCTGCTCACCACCGGCCGCCAGGCTATGGAGCTGGCCGGGCTGCACGCGCTGCGCCACCGCGCCGACGCCCCCGGCTCGGTGCCGGGCCAGGTCGCGCGGCCGGGAGAGGCCGACCTGCCGGGCCAGAGCAGCCGACCTGCACCTCGCTCGTCACATCGGGATTAGCGTCGGCGCCTCACACATCGTTCCAAGAGTAACGAGCCAGTCCGTAACGGTCGGCGATGCCGTTCCACTCTCCGACAAACGTCTTCTTGGCCGCAGTGGCCCGGCCACTCGCATCGGCGGCGTCCTTGAACTCCGATGCGTCCCCAGTGCTGTCGGGTGAACAACCTCCCGCGCCCAGGTTCTCGGCCCACCGCTTGTAGGCGTCGTCGGCCGCACCCGACGCGGACCAAGCGGTCCGCAGATCGGCGACGGCCTGTTCGCCGCCGGTCAGGCTGCTGACGTCCAGGGTGTTCAGTCGGCCTAGCAGACCGCGGCGGGCGGTCGCGGCCTGGGAGAAGACGTCAGCGTCGTCCGCCAGCCCGTCGCACTGCTGTACGGACGCGACCGCGTCGCCGACTCCGCTGCGCGTGCCCACGTTCTCTTGCAACAGCGCGTCGACCGCGGCGGCTTGGTCCCGGGCCGTGGAGCCAGTGCCGTCCGACGGTGTCTGCCCGTCGCTGTCCGATCCACCCGTCCCGGCGGAAGCGGCCTCGCTGCGCGAGGTCAGCGAACCACTGTTGGAGCCGGAACCGGCGAGGTGCACGCCGAAGCCGACGAGGATCAGGAGGAGGAACAGCGCCACGATCCCGGCTCGTCCGGCACCCGAAGTCGAACGTGCCGCTTGCGGCGGCATGGGCCGCTGACCCATCCAGGGAGGTCCCACGACCTGCGGCATGTACTGCGTTCGCGGTGCGGGCAACACCTGGGACCGGTGCGGAGCCTGCGCGTAGGGCGGCGGTGTCCGCACAGCCGTGGCCGCCTGCGGCGCCCGCGCGGGGACGGTCGGCGCAGGGACGGTCGGCGCAGGCGTCGGCGCTTTGCGCGGCGGCCGACCCCGTTGCGGCTCGGCGATCGCCCGCTCCAGCGCCCCGACCCAGTCCCGCATGGTGGGCCGTTCCTTGAGGTCTGCCGAGAGGCCCCACCCGGCCAGCATCGCCAACTCGTTCGAAACAAGGTCCAGCTGTTCCGTGTCGGTGCCCTCCTGTTCGCCCAGGAACATCCGGATCGCCAGCAGCGTGAACTTGTACCGGTCGCTCTCCGAGGTCGCCTGCCGCTCGCCGTCCGGCACCCTCCAGCCGACTGTCTCCGCCTGGTCCAGCACACTGCGTCCCCGCAGCCGCATGGCGTCGCAGTCGATGAAGAAGCAGGCCGGGCGCGGGGTGAGGGTGAACAGCAGATTATTGGCGGACAGGTCGCCGACCGCCACGTCCAGCGCGTGCAGCCGGTCGAGCAGATCCGCCAAGTCCTTGAGCAGCAGCAGACGCTGCCGGTCGCTGATCGTGACGCCGATCCGCTCGACGTACTGCCGTTCGTTCAACAGGTACTGGAAACCGGCGACCCTCGGTTGGCCCGGAGCAATGGCGAGTTCCAGCATGAAGTCGTCCGGCACCTGGCGCATCAGGAATCCGCGCGGCCGTCCCGACTCTTCGACGATCGCCGCGGGCCACGCGCTGCGCTCGGCCAGCCAGCGGCCCACGGGCGGGTCGAGCGACGGGATGAAGTCGACCATCGCTTCCAGCACCGCGAAGTCCGCTTCCCGCAGCGAGGCGGCCGAGTACTCCTTGTAGGCGATCGGCCACTCCTTATTGATCTTCCGCTCCTTGATCGCCCACACCTCCCCCTGGCCGCCCTTGCCAAGGTGCCGCTCCTTGACCAGTAAACGCAGGTCGATGCGCGGGACTCGGCCGGTCACCGGCGAGGCTCCCGCAGCAGGTGCCTCGGCCAGATGGCGAGCAGCGTGCGGTCGTCGTCGAATGTCTCCCGGGAGAAGTCCAGCAGGTGGGCAAGGCCGCGGGAGGGCAGGGGGGCACGAAGGTGCCGGTGGAACAGCTCTCCGACGGCGCCTGTTCCGTCACCCAACGCGTCCCCGAAGCCGTCGGTGCCAACGAGGAGCACAGAGGCGGGCCCGAGCAGCGTCTGCTGGACCGGGAGGGGCGACGGCACCCGGGGCAGCGGGGTCACCGCCGAGGACAGCACATCGGTTCCGTACGAGTCCTTCGTCGCCAGCAGACGCTGGTAGCGGCCACTACTCCTGTCGAGTAACCAAGCTCCGGAGTCCCCCACTTGGACAAGGCTGACCTCGGGCACCCCGAGGGCGTCCACTCGGACGACGCCGGTCACCAGGGTCGTCGCGTACTTGCGCTCGGCCTCTTCGCTGTAGGCCCCTTCGGGTTCCCGCCCTGCGGCGGCCCGGGCGACGAGCTGCCAGGCAGCCGTCCGCACCACATGGGGCCAGTCCACGGCGGGGACGCCTGAATCGAGCTGCCGCAGCAGGTTGTTGACGGCGCCGCGGCACGCCAGCGCGGAACCGATCGAAGACTGCTCGGCCGAGGAGACGCCGTCGGCGACGGCGAACACTACGCTCTGGGTGGGCTGGTGCACCGCGACCGCCACGTCGTCCTCGCGCGGCCGGCCCTCGTAGCGGTGGGAGTAACCGCGGACGGACGCCAACCGTACCGTCACCATGTCGGTGGACCAGCCGTCATGGACGGTGTCCGGGCGGTACGACGGCGTCGCGGGCGGCTTCGGCTCGAAGTCGTATCCGGGCTCACCGACGGTGATCACCGACCAGTCCGGTCCCGGATACGGCTCCCGCCGCGGTGCGGCGGGGGAGGCGCGGGGCAGCCCCGCGGACGGCGATGACGCGGCCGGGTTTGCGTTCCCGGACTGTGCGCCGGGCGGCCTTGCGGACGGCGGGCGGAATATCGGCACACCGGGCTGTTCGAAGTCCCCGCGCCATCCGTCCGACCGCTCGTACTCGTCGATCCCGACGTCCTCGCCCGCCCGTCCGGCGGAGTGCGGACGGTCCATGTCAGACCTCATCGATCGCCATGTGGAAACCCTCGGGCTTCGTGACGATCAGCTCGGCGTTGCCGTTCGCCAGGCTGCGACCGGACTCCACCATGCTCTTGGTGAGGGCCATGAAGAAGGACGAGATGGCTTTGCCGAGGTCGGCGCCGGGCACCGACACCAGGGCGAACTCCTCCTCGGTTGCGACTTCCAGCATCATCGTGGGGTCGGCCTGGCCAATGCCGCAGGCGACGACGTTCGGCGCCGCGGGCGTCACGGCCCGATCGGTCAACTGCCGGTGCGGGGTCTTCCAGTCCTCATCGAGGTTAGGCTGGCCGTCGCTGAGAAAGAAGACGGCCGGGCGGTGCACCTTGTACCCCTCGGACTTCAGCCGGTTGATGTCGTGCGGCAGGCGGTTCAGCAGCGCGGTGAACGCCGCCTCGTAACTGGTGCTCCCCCGGGTAATCAGCTCGGGAAGCCGGTTCTCCAGGCGCAGGTCGGCCAGTTCCACCCGGATCACGACGTCGTCGGAGAAGCCCAGCACGGAAAAGCGCACCTTGGCCGCGGCCATCGGTTCGCCCAGCAGGGTGTTGTGCAACGACCGAAGGCCCTGGTTGAGCTCGCCGAGGTGTTCGGTCATCGATCCGGACTCGTCGGCGAGGACGTAGACGGGCAGCAGAGAGCCGCGGTTCTGGGACACTGCGATGATCCTTTTTGTTGGAGGCTGCTTGGCTGTGCGGTGGTCGGGCTGCTGTGGTTCAGTCCGCGGTGGCGGCGGGCAGCAACCCCTTCGGACATTCGGCGATCAGGTCCGGACGCCCGGCGAGCACGCCGCGGCCCAGATGCAGCACGGTGTTCTGCAGCAAGGCGGAGAACAGGGCCGCCTGGTCCGCGGCAGGCACGGCGGGTGCGGTGACGAAGGCGAGTTCCGGGCTGGAGGCGACGCGCAGCACGCCGCGCGCCTCGGCCGTGCCCAGACCGCAGACGACGACGGTGGGAGCGTAACGGTTCTCCGCGAGGCTCTGCCGGGCCTCCGGCCACCTCGCGTTGTCCTGTGGCGGGGCGGTGGTCACCAGAAACACCACGGGGCGGTGTACCCGGCCGCCATCGTGCTTGAGCCGGTCGACATCGCCCGGCAACAGGTCGAGCAGCCCGTCGAAGGCAGCGGACAGGTGCAGATCGCCGCCGGCCGAGAGATGGGGCACGTCGGTGCCCCAGTCGACCTGGGTCAGCGGCAGCCGCATGTCCGGGCGTTCGGCGAAGCCGATCACGGACAGCCGTAGCCCCGCGGCCACGTCGGGGCTTTGGGTCAACGCGGTGTGCAGCGACCGCAGCGCGTCGTTGAACCCCGCGGTGAAGGGCGCGGCTGACTGCGAGGCATCGAGCACTACGTAGACCGGCATCGTCGCTCCGGCAGCCCCCGAGGCCGCGCCCGCCGATGACCCTTGCGCCGGGCCCGCGGGCACGGTGGCGCCTCCCCACATCACCGGGGCGGTCGGTGCGGGCCTCACAGCGGCCGCCGGTGGCAGCCCGATCTGCGGGCCGTAGGACGGAAGCGCGCCGACCGCTTGGCCGCCGAGGGCCGACATCAGGTCCGGAGCGCGGAGCAAGTCCTTCTCGACCATGAACTTGAACATCTGGTCGCTGCGCTGGGTGCCCAGTTCCCAATGCGCGGCCTGAGTGGACTCCCACTCCAGGCGCAGCTGCAACGCGCGCTCGGTGTCCTCCGGATGCTTGACCAGGTGCTGCTGGATCAGCCCCTCGATGTCCCAGCGCATCCCGGCCAAGGCGGCACCGCGACGCTTGTCGCGCTCCAGTTCGCCAGCAAGCCTGAGATCCTCGATGGCCTCGTCCGACGAGACCTCCGCCACCCGCTTGTCGTGCTCCCGCTGCCCCAGAGCCCGGTCCCGGCGGGCCCGGGCCAGGGCCTTGATGTACTGCCTGGCGTCCTCGTCCGGCTCGATGTGCACCCGGCACAGGTAGATGGTCAGGCCCTCGGGGAGCCGGACCGGCTGCTGCAGCGCCTTGTTGACCTCCTCCTCGGCCCGGTCCGCTTCGTCGATCGCGAAGCGGCGAGCAGTGGTACGGATGAGGTGGATGACGTGTCCGTACACAATGGGCAGCGCGTCGGGGATGCTGCGGCGCACCACCTGCTCCGGATCGTGGACCCGGAAGCCGATGTCCACCGTGGCCTCAAAGCGGTGCGCCTGGTCGCTGCACGGCAGTGGGGTGCTGCGGACCGCCGCCTGACGCCGGTGGTCGCCGACATCAACCGCGAGCCGGGTACCGGCCTTGCCCAGGACCCTCGCCCAGAACGTTGGGGTGGCGCTCGTGCCGACGGTGAGCTTGCCGTCGGCAGCGATGTGAACGATCGCCACATTGCGGTGCCGCTCCCACCACTCCTTGTGCTGGTCGTTCGGCACCGAGTCCACGCTGGCGATCAGTGGCAGCGTCGGCGTCATGTCATTCCTTCTCTCGGTCGAGCAGTCTGTTCACGGCCCATGCGGTGAGGGGCAGCGGGGCGAGTTCGTGACGGTCGGTCCACTCGGCGACGTATCGACGGATGATGTGACCGGAGCGAGCGTCGCCGTGCGCGATGGCTCCCACCAGGTTCAGGAAGGTGTTCCGCAGCCGACTGTCCACTTCGGCGAGCGCCGCCCAGGTCCGCAGCGCCTGCTGAGCCTGCAGGTGGAAGAACGGTTGCCCCAGCGCCTCACGCCACAGCAGCGGCAGAAGATCACGCACCTCGGACTGGACCTCGCTCAGGAAGAGCAGCGCGGGCCATCCGTCGAAGCCCTCGGTTTCCGGCTGCGCACCGTCTACGACCAGGGCAGTCGCCACGATCAGAAAGGCCAGCAGGCAGGTGGGCCGGGTCTCCGGCGGCGTCAGGCCGGATCGCAGCGCGCCCAGCACCAGCGGCGCCAACGCGTAGTCATCCGCGAGCAGATCGGCGTAGCCGTCGCCGATCGCCACCGCGACCTTGACGCTGTCCACCGCCGACAGCCGGGCCAGCCGGGCGATATTCTGCCGAGGGTCCGCGGATACCGACGTCAGCCCGTACACCCGCGCGGCCGTGGCCTGTCCGAGCGGCCGGCGCCGGTCTGCGAACCATTCGGCGACCAACTCCTCTATGTGCGGACGTAGTTCGGGGTCGCGGCTGCCGGTCGCCAGCGCGTAGCCGACCGCTTCACGGAACCGCTGATCCTGGTGGAACGCCCAGCCGGCCAACGCCCGCCGGTTCAGGTACGGAAACGCCGCCGGCAGCAGCCCGCCGAGGGCCACTGCCGCGTACACACGTACTTCGTCCGAGCGGTCCGTCACCAACTCGCCCAGCCAGCCGAGCAGTAGATCCTGGATCGGGTATTCCGACCAGGCGTGCGCGATCACCTGCCGGGGGTAGTCCGGGTCCTGGTACTCCAGACAGGACCACGCACCGGGTGCGTCTACCCGGCGGGCGCGCAACCGGGCCAGCAGCTTCCGCATGGGCAGAGCCAGCGGGTCATGCGCGGGCAGTGGCTCGTAACGGCTCGCCGGCCCCGGTGGTCCGGTGGGGGCACGGCTGGCGTCCAGTCTGGACGCCAGCCGCCGCGCGGCCTCGGTGATGTCCTCCTGCGGCAGGCCATTGAGCACGGCCAGCGCCAGTGAGAAGCAGCGGACGAAAGGCTCGGTCAAGGCATCGGCCCAGATCTCGAAGGTCTCGACGCCCTTGCGGGCCATGCGTGCGCGGACCCGGTCCAGGTCGGGCTCGCCGGATCGGTACTCGTCGTGCAGTGCGGTGGCGAGGTCCGCGGCGCTCCTGCAGGTCGTGTCGGCATCCAGGTACTCGGTGAGCAGCGCCTCCACCTCGGTGCCGGCGAGGATTCGCTCCGCCTCCGGTACTCCGAACCGCCAGCGCAGATAGCGCCGCACGATGCCGCGCAGCAATGGCGGCTGAGCCAGGTCCACCACTCCGGAGAGCAACTCGCTGTCGGCCACGTCGGTGTCGGCGACCGTGACGACCATGACGGCGTGCGCATCCAGCAACGCGGTCTGCAGCCGGTCGTAGATCTCGCCGCGCAGGTTCGCCGCGTCTGCCGGTCGGTCCAGGAGGAAACCGGCGCCGGCTTCGATGCCCATGCCGGAGCCGTCGCCCGCCGGAGTGTCCAGTCGGTCGGCCAGCGACGCGAAGTCCACACCGCTGTCGAGGTGGTAAACCGGCCCACGGCACGGTAGCAACAGCCGCACGGCAGTGGCCGTCTTGCCCAGGCCGTCGGCTCCGCGCAGGACGACGATGCCCCGCTTGGCCAGCGCATCGCCGGCCTCTTCGTAGCCCGGCGCCTCCTCGTACGCGTTCTGGACATGTTCGCGCAGGACTGGGGACAACGGCCGTAGCCGCTCGCGTGCGCCACCCAGCAGGAGGACGTACTTGTCGCGGCCCACGACGTCGCCCTCCACGTTGGCGTACGCGTTGCGCAAGTGACCGTGGCGCTGGGAGCCCTCGCCGAGGCGACCGGCGGTGGCGGCATCATCCCCCGTAGCCATCCGGTCGTCATCGTGCGCGGCGGGGTCGGAGCCGTGACCGGGGCCGGATGATGCCTCCGAGGCGTTGCTGACGGGTGTGCCATCGGCCCCGCCCGCGGGCGGGGCCGATGGCACACCCGCCGGTGCCGGTTCGGGAGCTCCCCCCAGCGCTCCCGAACCGGCGGTACTTGCCCCCGGGCCCCCCGTCGGTATGGGCTGGTTCACCAGCGGGCCGGCCCCTGCTGGTGGACGAATTTGTCCCGGCCGACGACATCACCGTGGACCACGCCGACCTCTATGGCACTGCCGCCGATCGCGCCGTTTCCAGCCTCGGCGCTCTGCCCGCCGTCCGCCTGGGCGGCGCCCGGGATCGCGGAGCGGGGCGGTGGGGCCGGCTTCGGCTGCGGAGGCAGTCCCGGCGGCGCGCTGAACCCCGGCACGGTGATCCAGCTCTCCAGCACCTCGCCGTGCTTGGTGGCGAACCGCAGTGGGAGATAGGCAGCGGGGTCGATCCCGCGGTGGGCGTGCCGGACGACGCCGTCATACACCTGGTCCGAGACGATGAACGCGAGGTGAGCGGAGTCGGCGGCCCGCAGCGCGTCCCTCAACGGCTGCGCGTCCACCAGACGGCACGCGGTGTTCACGGCGTCGCCGGACCAGCCGTGCCGGTCCCGCACGGCCAGCCCCTGATGCAGCGCCAGCCGCATCCGCAGGGAGTGCGCCGCACTATAGACTTGTGCCTTCTCCCGGAGCCCGTCGTCGAGCGCGCGGATCAGCGGTCCCGCCAGCCGTATCGGCGAGATCGTCGTCGGCACGAGAATCAGGATGCCGTCTCCGCGGTCCTCGGTGACGACTTCCCGGCGGTCGATGCCCGCCTGCGCGAAGGCGCTCTCCACCACGTCGTACATGGCATCACGCAAGGACCGCTGGATGGGGTCGGACCTGGTACTGAAACTCTCCATATCCAGCACCAAGATCCAGTAGTGCAGCGCTTCGGATGTCATCGAGCCCCTCCCACGAACACCGGTCGATCCCCGGTTTCTCATGTCCTATGGCACCGCTCCACTTCCGTCTACGCCATATGGCGCAGACCGGCTTCGGGTGTGGGGCGGCAGCCGTCGGCGGCGGAGAGGAGACGGGGTTCCTCGGGGGAGTCGACGCCGGATTGGCGGTAGGGACCGCGGAAACCGCCCCCAGGCCGATACCCGACAGGCATGCTCCCTCCTTACGTTGAGCGCCGAGCATTTGATCAGTGAACTTGCGACAGAAGCGTTCACACATGGGCATATCGGCGGCGTCGGGGCTTGTTCGATCATTGCGGCCCACTGATCCCCGACGCCCCGCGGGTCGCACGCCGGCATGCGTCGTCCCCACCCATCCAGTGATCGTTCATCCCGGCCGTGGCTGCCCGTGCTCAGCCGACACTTCGCCGTCCCGGCGGAGGAGCTGGAAGTCAGGCTGCCGGTCGGCCGCATCGGCCGGTGCAGGGACGACCGGCCGCAGCCGCGGGATGTCTCACTGGAGGCGGAGAACGGGCGGGGCCTGCTCCTGGTCGAGACTCTGGCCGCCGTGTGGGGCAGTGCGCCGGACCCGGCGGGGAAGGTCGTCCGGTTCGAGGTGGGGCCACCCGACGCGCACACCCCGGCGCCGGACCGGCAGCCGGCGAACCAGGTCAGCGCCGGACCTCCGTTCAGATCGCCCGCTGACTGCTTGTCCCGCTCCGCGGTGGGAGTGCCGGCTGTAGTCGGGCAATGACCGGACCCCGCCCGGCAACCACACACCGAAACAGCAACGCCCGTACCCGTCCGACGAAGGAGGCCGACATGCAACGGCAGCACAGCGCCCTCTGCCTCGGCCTCAACCCCCAGGAACTCACCAACATCGCCACGAAGTTACGCGCCCAGGCTGACCGCCTCCACGACGAAGTCCTCCGCGCCCTCATCGCCGCCCGCCAGGACTGGACCACCGCCGCCCACTGACTCCCGGACATCCTCGCCGGAGACCACCGCGGCCGATGACTTCCGTGATCGGCCGCACCACGTCGCGAAGCGGTTCGCCACCACGGGGAATCGGCGGAGAAACCTCTACCCCCACACCCCTCCCCGACTGCCCGGCACACAGCCCCGCAGCCCGTCGACCGGGCAAAAAGAAGAGCCCCTGTCGGGTTTGAACCGACGACCTACGCTTTACAAGACCGAGAGAGTTCATGCTGCGTGATGCTGCGTCGTGCTGCCCAATGCCGTTCTGCCTGATCAGAGTATGCGCCCCTCATTATCCCGTGCTACCTCGTGATGCGCCGTCCAAAGGCGTCTGTCCACCGGCTGTCCACCGGCACACCCGGCCTCTCAGTACGTAGTGACCGTCTGCAGGCACATCGACGCCATGGACACTCAGCCAGCCTCTGGGCTCACTCGCTTGTGGAGATTCAACAACTCCCCGCTTCAGTGGACTCCTCTGCGAAGCGTAACCATGCGCTCAGAGCCGCCCGCAGTTCGATCACTGGTTGCCGATCGAGGGCATCCCCTGTCCTGCCGACACGTAGCCGCACTTCCTCAACCGTGACAGTCCAGCCGACCGGCAGTCGTCGCGGAGAGTTGATGGGGAGCCTGTGGGGTGCCAAAACTGGCGCATGGTCCCTGATCAGGCTCTTTGCAGTTCCAGGTGACCATGGCATGCTCGGATCGCATGGCGTTGTGCGTGCTCTACCTGATCTTCGTCCGGCTGCTCGGGCTGCTTCTGCTGCTGTCGCGGTCGTAGGACGCCAAGAACATGGAGCTCCTCGTGCTGCGCAACGAGGTCGCGGTGCTTCGTCGACAACTCGGCAGCCGGCCGCGTTTGATGTGGCCGGACCGCGCCATCCTCGCCGCTCTTGCCCGGCACCTGCCGAGCGGGCTGCGTCGCCACCGCCTCGTCACCTGGGCACCCTACTGTCCTGGCACCGCCGTCTGCTGCGGTGGAAGTGGAAGCAGAAGGCCTCCCTGACTGGACGCCCACCGATCTCCGAGGAACTCACCGCCCTGATCCTGCGCCTCGCGGAGGAGAACCCGAACTGGGGATACACCCGGATCCAGGGCGAACTGCGTCGCCTCGGCCACCGCGTCGCAGCGTCCACCATCCGACGTATCCTCCGCAGCGCCGGCCTCGGCCCCGCGCCCCGACGAAGCCGCGGGGTTCCGACGTGGCGGGAGTTCCTTCAGGCCCAGGCATACGGGCTGTTGGCTGCCGACTTCTTCCACATCGACACCGTGACCCTGCGGCGCCTCTACGTCTTCTACATGATGGAGGTCGGCACCCGCACCGTGCACATCTTCGGCGTCTCAGCCCACCCCAGCGCAGGCCTGGACAACACAAGTCGCCCGCAACCCACTGACCGATCTCGACCAACGAGCCGCCGGCTTCCGCTACCTGCTGCGCGACCGCGACAGCAAATACGCCCAGGCCTTCGACGCCGTCTTCACCACGGACGGCATCGAGATCCTGAAGAGCGCACCGCAAGCCCCACGAATGAACGCCCATGCCGAAAGGGTCATACGCAGTGCCCTGCAACTCCGCGCGCTCCCGCTGACGACCGCAACGTCATCCCCTTCCCGGCACGGCGCGTCCAGCGCCACAACGTGCTCGGGGGACTCATCCACGAGTACCGTCAGGCCACTTGACGAGGATCGCCGCTGCCGGGAAAAGACCAGGTCAGAGCGCATGCCGGACTTTTAACACCCTACAGGCCGGCGAGGACCTGGACGCCGCGCACGCTCAGAAGTGGTGACTCCGGGCGTCGCCCAATAGGACGTTCAGTTGTTTTTCCTGCTCGGCGGCTGGAGCTGGCTGGATGTTGCCGTGATCGATCGCGTATGCCTTGAGGACGGCATCCATCTGGTTATCGAGCAGGGTCCAGGTCGTGTTGTTCACCGCCTGCAAAGAGGTGGCGTCGGCATCCCAGTCATCGCGCATCTTCTGCACCGTGGCATGGGAGGCCGCGGCCGTCCCGGCCTGGTCTTGAGCGATCGCCGTCTGCGCGAGCTTCTCGTACTTCACCACCGCTGCTTTTGCCTGACTGCCGGTCATGGCCGCTTTCGGGCAGGCCGGCATCGTCTCGCTCTGGCCGGTGGGGTCGCAGGTGACGTGCGGCTGGTTGTGTGCCCAGATCATCAGCGCGACGGTGGCGGCGGCGATCGCGCCGAAGGCTCCCAGGGCGGTGCGCTCCTTGCGCGAGTTGGTGATCACCGACGGCTCGTGGGTGATCTCGTGAGTCTCGGCGACGTCGCTGCGGCTGATCGCGAGGTAGATGACCGTTGCCAGGATGGCGCTGAGGAAGATCAGACTCGTGGCGAAAGTGCCCAGGCCCAGCCCTACGGGCTCGCCGGCGCTGGCCGGGGTCTTCGGTGAGGCGAGCCAGTCGCCGATGTTGGCGCCGAGCGGACGGGTGAGGATGTAGGCCAGCCAGAACGACAGGACCGGGTTGGCGCCGAACCTCCACAAGGCGGCGATCGACGCGATGAGGGCCAAGGGCAGGAACACCGACTTGGCGGGCGTCCAGTTGGTCAGCTCCAGCGTCCAGTCACCGGTGGCGGTGCCCAGCGCGAACGTCACCAGGACGGTCAGCCAGTAGAACGCCTCCCGCGGAAAAGTCGTGATGCTGTGGATCGACAGGGTCCGCTCACGCATCCACCAGACCCCGAAGACGATCGCCAGCAGGACCGAGAACACCGTCGTGCTGACCCACAGCGGGACGTGCAGTTGGTCGGTGAGCATGTCGGTGTACAGGGTGCCGGTGACACTGACCACGACGACGGTGAGCCAGTACGGGAACGGGCTGTAGCGCTTGGTGCGGAACTGCCAGGTCAGCACGACCGCGAATACCGCGGTGAACAACAGCATGGTGTTGGTCAGGCCGAAGCCCAGCGTGGTGTTGATGTAGTCGGCGAAACTCTCGCCGACGGTCGTGCAGAGGATCTTGATGATCCAGAACCAGATCGTGACCTCGGGCACCTTGTTCAGCAGCCGGCTTCCCGGTGCACCTTGCAGGCTCGCGGTAGTCGTGGGAGTTGTCATGCCGCGACTCTAGCGTCTACATGACTGTAGACAATAGCGCCGCGGCACGGCACCCGGCCCACGCGCACCGGTGGCGGACTTCCGGACATCGGCAGTCGCAACCGGGTGCGCCATTTTTGGGGTCCGCGTGAGAGGCTGCGATGGTGCACATACGTGGAGGAATCGATCAAATCGCCGAGAAACGGGAAATTGGCACCCCGGAGGCCAGGACGGTGGCCAAAGCCCTGCCGGGTGACCGAGGCGACCGAGAAGCGGAGGGCCGTGGTCGTGAAGCCACGCGTGCGCCGGAACCGGTCGGCGCGCTGGGGGGCGGCATGGCTCAGTCGCGTGTCGGCGGCGCACGCCGGCAGTAAGTCCGTGCACAGCAGAGTGCTCTTCTCGATCGTCGCGGTGACCGGGTGTGCGGTCCTGTTGTTCACCGTGCCGCTGGCCGTCGCGGCGGACCACATCTACCGCGAGGATGCGGTCGCCCGGGTGCAGCGGGATGCCATCTGGGTCGCGGCCGGGCTGAGGGGAGAGCCCTTCCGCTCGCCCGCGCTGGCCGGACTCCATATGCCGTCGCGCGGAACTGGTCTCGGGGTCTACGGGTCATCGGGCCGGCTCGTCTACGGGTCCGGTCCCAGCGTCTCCGCGGTGGCGGGTCAGGCGCGCGACGGCGAGATCCACCAGAACGTCGAAAGGGGCCATCTGGCCGTTGCCGCACCGGTGTTCGAGGGTGGTCGAGTGCGGGCGGTGGTGCGGGCCTGGACGCCGTGGGATCCGGTCGCCGACAGCACCGCGTTCGCCTGGCTGCTGCTGGCGGCTCTCGGCCTGGTCGTCGTGGCCCTGTCCGTGGTCCTCGCCTGGCGTCTTGCCCGCCGGGTGGCGACCCCCCTGGAGCGGCTGACGGCGACCGCCCGGGCGCTGGGATCGGGGGACTTCAGTGTCGAGCCGGAGTGCACCGGTATCCGAGAAGCCGACGCGGCCTGGCAGGCGCTGGCGGCTACGGCGAGGAGGCTGGGCGATCTCCTGGAGCGCCAGAGCCGTTTCAGCACTGACGTTTCCCATCAACTGCGGACACCGCTGACCTCACTCATGCTCGGGCTGGAAGCGGCGCAGTGGCTCGATGACGCCGACTGCCGGCGGGCGCTTGCCACCGCACGGCGCCGGGCCGAGCACCTCGGTGACACCATCGACGATCTACTGCGGCTGGCTCGCGAGACCCATGGCCGCGACACATGTACCGACGTCGGAGCCTTGCTCGACCGGATCGTGGAACGGAACGGGGAGGCCGTCCGTGAAGCCGGGCGCGTCCTGGCCGTCCGGTGCCAGGACGCGCTTCCGGCGGTGCGGGCGTCGGAGGCGGCGGTGGTGCAGATCATGGACACACTGGTGGACAACGCCCTGGTCCACGGGCGCGGTGAGATCAGTCTGACGGCGACGGACGTGGGCGTGGGCGTGGCGCTGGAGGTG
Organism: Streptomyces sp. NBC_01190; assembly: GCF_045039895.1. Taxonomy (NCBI): domain Bacteria; kingdom Bacillati; phylum Actinomycetota; class Actinomycetes; order Kitasatosporales; family Streptomycetaceae; genus Streptomyces; species Streptomyces sp. NBC_01190. The sequence goes on along the minus strand of NZ_CP108580.1, from coordinate 4,724,543 downwards.
GGCGACGAGGGCCCCGGTCCCGTCGTCGCGGGCGACGGTGTCTTGGGCTCGACGCAGCATGACGGTTGCCGGCACGGCATCGGGCTGCCGTTGGCTCGTTCGCTCGCCGAGGCGGAAGGGGGTCGGCTGCTGCTGCGCCGGGCCGGTCCCCGGCCGGTGTTCAGCCTGATGCTCCCGGCTTACGAACCAATGTCCGATGCCGGAGTCGGGCCGACCGGGGCGGACCGGAGCCGGTGAACCTTTGCGGTCACAGCGCTAGCTAGGGATGCGCCTCATAGCGGTACCCCTTGCCGCGAACGGTGGTGATGCGGTTCTGACCGTCGTCGGCATCGGCCAGTTTGCGTCGCAGGGCGGAGACGTGCACGTCCAAGGTTTTGCTGGTTTCGAGCCATTCGTCGTCCCAGACCTCGGCCATCAGCCGGCTGCGGCCGACGACAGCCCCCGCGGATCCGGCGAGGGTGGCCAGCAGGTCGAACTCCTTCGGGCGCAGGCGCACTTCTGTGTCGCCGATGTGTACGCGGCGGGTGTGCGTGTCGACGGTGGTGGCGCCGACCCGGATGACGGGCGGGCCCGCGGTGGTGGCCCTGCGGCGCAGGTGCGCGCGCAGCCTGGCCAGCAGTTCGGTGAGCCGGAACGGCTTGGTGAGGTAGTCGTCGGCGCCGGCGTCGAGGGCGACCACCACCTCGAACTCCCGGGTGCGCGCGGTAAGGACGACGATGACCGTCTCCACCGGAAGGAGCGCCCGCAGCCTGCGGCACAAGTCCACTCCGTCGATGTCCGGCAGTCCGAGGTCCAGCAGGACCAGGTCGGGCGGACGGTGCTGGGCTCGCTCAGCCGCCTGTCGGCCATTTCCGGCCCGGACGACCTGGTATCCGTGACTGGCCAGGGCCTGGCTGAGTTCGTCCGCGATCTCCGCGTCGTCCTCCACGACCAACAACTCCGCGAGTGCCATGCGCACATTACACCGCACTCCAGGTAAACCATTTTTTAGTTTTCTCGGTGATTCCCAGGAGATTGGCCTGCTTACGGTGGATCACCGCCACGTTCGATATAGCGAAGCGAAAGGGTCTTTATCAGATGAGCGACTCCATCCCGGGTTCCAAGGGTCCGCTCGACGGCCGGCTGGTGATCGATCTGTCGCATGCCCTGGCCGGCCCGCACGCCGCGATGATGCTCGGCGACCTGGGCGCGCGGGTGATCAAGGTGGAGACGCCGGACTGCGGCGACGAAACCCGCGGCTGGGGGCCGCCGTTCGTCGGCCCGTCGCAGGCGCCGGAGTCCACCTATTTCCTGTCCTGCAATCGCAACAAGGAATCCGTCACCGCCGATCTCGCGAGCGAGGAGGGTCGTGATCTGCTGCGCCGGCTGGTCCGCCGCGCGGACGTACTGGTGGAGAATTTCCGTCCGGGCTCGCTGGACCGGCTCGGTCTTTCGACGAAGCAGTTGCGCGAGTGGAATCCCCGGCTGGTCGTACTGTCGATCAGCGGGTTCGGCCACGACGGTCCGCACGGCGACCGGCCCGGCTACGACCAGATCGCCCAGGGCGAAGCCGGGCTGATGAGTCTGACCGGCCCGCCGGGGACCCCGACCAAGGTGGGCACACCGATCGCGGACCTGCTGGCCGGGATCTTCGGCGTCGTCGGCGTGCTGGCCGCGCTGCTGGAGCGCGGTGCGACCGGACGCGGACAGGTCGTGCGCACCTCGCTCCTGTCCTCCGTCATCGGCATTCACAGTTTCCAGGGAACTCGGTGGACCGTCGCCGGGCAACTGCCGGAAGGCAGCGGCAACCAGCACCCCTCCATCGCTCCCTACGGCCTGTTCCACTGCTCGGACGGCGACATCCAGGTGGCTGCCGGCAGCGAGCAGCTGTGGCGCTCGGTCGCCGCTGTCACCGGGCTGGAGCCGTCCGATCCGCGCTACGCCACCAATGCCGACCGCGTCCGGAACCGCGCCGCGCTGACCGCCGAGCTGGAAACGGCGTTCGCCGGCGACACCTCCGAGGCCTGGATCACCCGGCTGGACGAGGCGGGCGTCCCCGTCGGCCGCGTGCGCGCCCTCGACGAGGTCTACGCCTGGGAACAGACCCGTCAGCAGGGACTGGTCATCGAGGTCGGCCATCCCAGCCTCGGACCCATTAGTCTGCCGGGACCGCCGTGGAGGTTCGAGGACGGCGACAGGGGCCGTGACCGGCACACCGCGCCACCGACGCTGGGCCAGCACGACGCCGCCGTACGCGCCTGGCTGGCACAGGCCGAGGCACACGACGCCGAAGCGGACACCGGCCGCGTCGCACCACGGTACGGGGCTGCCCATGATCCCGGACGATGACCGTTCCGGCCGCGGGCGAGCGGACTCAGCCGTGCCCCCACCGGATCGTCGGCCGAGCCCACCTGCCGCCCCCGCGAACCGTTCCCGAGGACGGTCCCGCATTCCGGTCGACCCGTACATCGCCGCTCTGGCTGGCACTGTCGTGCTGGCCGCGCTTCTGCCGGCCACCGGAGCCGCCGCCGCACCGGTCGGTTCCGCCGCGAACGCCGCGGTCGCCCTGCTGTTCTTCCTCTACGGAGCGAGGCTGTCCACCCGCCAGGCATGGGACGGGTTGAGGCATTGGCGCCTCCACCTCACCATTCTCACGAGCACTTTCGTCCTCTTCCCGCTACTCGGTCTGGCCGCGCGCGGGCTGGTCCCGTACCTGGTCGCGCCACAGCTCTACCCCGGGCTGCTCTACCTGTGTGTACTGCCCACCACCGTGCAGTCCGCCATCGCCTTCACCGCCATCGCCCGCGGCAACGTGCCCGCGGCCATCTGCGCGGGAACGTATTCGAGCCTGCTGGGACTGGTCATCACCCCGCTTCTCGCCGTGGCGCTGCTCGGCTCGGCCGCCGTCTTCTCCGCCGACCGGCTGATCGCCGTGGCCACCCAATTGCTCCTGCCGTTCCTGGCCGGGCATCTCCTGCGGCGGTGGATCGGTCCGTTCGTCGACCGCCGGCCGAGAACCATGGGCCTGGTCGACCGCGGCTCGGTTCTCCTGGTGGTGTACACCGCCTTCAGCCAGGGGATGGCCCAAGGGATCTGGCATCGGGTGACGCTGCCGCGGCTGATCGCGCTGCTGGTGGTCGAAGCGGCCCTGCTGGCGCTGGTGCTGGCCACAACCGGAGCGAGCGCTGCCGCCTTGGGGTTCGCGCGGGACGACCGGATCGCCATCGTCTTTTCCGGGTCGAAGAAGAGCTTGGTCAACGGGCTGCCCATGGCCGCCGTCCTGTTCGGCGCGAAGGCCGGCCTGACGGTCCTGCCGCTCATGCTCTTCCACCAGATGCAGTTGATCGTGTGCGCGGTTATCGCCAAACACTGGTCATCGCGGCATCCCGGCGATTCACCGCACCAGGGAACCGACGCTGCCGCCCTCGTTCCATGACCAGGACAGCGGCCGGCATGGACCGGTAGGAGACGTCACCGCTTTCCTGGACAGGACAGCTCTCGTACGGCCCCTCCGCCCCCGCCCCATGGTGCCTACGGGCCCCGCGCTGCGGTCCACAGCGGAACATCGTGCGCGCAAAAAGCCAGCATGGCTTGTTAGGTAAGCCTAAGTTCAACTAGGGTCTGCTCCGCTTTGCTGTTCCCACGTTGCCCTCTGCCCGGAGCACTCCCATGTCGTCGTCTCAGATCGCCCTGCTCGGTGCCATCGCCGGCTTCACCATCTACCTCGGCCTGCCCATAGGCAGGCTCCGAAACCCTGCACCACGGCTGAGAGCCGGCCTCAACGCGGTCGCCATCGGCATCCTGATCTTCCTGATCTGGGATGTCCTCAGCGCGGCATGGGAGCCCACCGACGCCGCGCTCAGCGACCACCACTGGGGCACTGCGATCAGCGGCGGCGCAGTCCTGGCTGCGGGCCTGGCGCTCGGCCTGGTCGGACTCGTCTACTGGGACCGTTTCATAGCCCGCCGCAAAAGCCCTGCCCTTTCCGAGGGCCCCGGTGCTGCTGCGGTCAGCGAGGTGGTCCAGCCGATGCGCTCCACAGCCGGCAGCCTCGCGCTGATGATCGCCACCGGTATCGGCCTGCACAATTTCGCTGAGGGCCTGGCCATCGGCAACTCCGCCGCCACTGGTGAGATCTCGCTGGCCGTGCTGTTGATCATCGGGTTCGGCCTGCACAACGCCACCGAAGGCTTCGGCATCGTCGCGCCGCTCGCAGCCGAAGGCGAACGCCCGTCCTGGGGCACCCTGGCCCTGCTCGGCCTCATCGGCGGCGGCCCCACCTTCGCCGGCACCCTGGTCGGCCAGCACCTGGTCAACGACACCCTGTCCATCGCCTTCCTGGGACTGGCCGCGGGCTCCATCCTCTACGTCGTCATCGAACTGCTCGCAGTCGCCCGCCGCGCCGCCCTCAAGGAACTCACCACCTGGATGATCCTCCTCGGCCTGCTGCTCGGCTTCGCCACCGACGCGGTGGTCACCGCCGCCGGCGTGTGACCTTCGCCGGTGCTGGCGCTTTTGGGTGAGCGCGGGCTGCGATCCGCCGTACTGGGGTCACGCGGCCGACCAAGCGGCTGGCCAACCGCCAGGTCCGCAGCGCGAGCCCCGCCGAAGCGTCGATCGAGCCGCTGAACGGCATTGGCGTGGCAGCCGACCGATCGCACAGGAGATCCTCATGCCACGCCTGGTGCCGCGCCGCATGCCGCCGTCCTCGGAGCCCATTGAGCGGGCTTTCGCCACCTCCTGGCCGAGTAGGGGTGGTGGAGCCGCCGTCGCCGCCTGCGCGGAAGCTGGCCACAGTTGGGGTTCCCCGTGCTGCGGCTGGCCCAGGACACCATCCGGCTCGCCCGCCGACAACTCCGCCCGGCGGCCGGTCGCGCCCTGTTGGGCCAGATTCAGGGAGTAGCCCCTAGCCTCGGTGTTTGTGCCGAGGCGCGCCAGGTGGCGGCTTCCTCGCGCGCCTGGAGTCCAGCCCGCTGACGAGTTCGAAGCGAATTTTGTTGTGCCCTCGTCGCAAGGAGGCTGTCAGCCGTGCCCCCTCCCTCTCCGCCCGACGCCGCCGCTCCGGCCGGCGCGCCGGCCGATATGATCCTTTCCTCGTCGGCCCGCGGGCCGATCGTCATCTTCTCGGCGAGCATGGGTGCAGGGCACGACGGCGCCGCCGACGAACTCGGCCGCCGGCTCTCCGCGGATGGCTTCGCGGTGGACCGGAGCGACTTCCTCGACGTACTCCCAAGTCGAATCGGCCCCTTGCTGGCCGGCGCATACCACCAGTTGCTGACCCGCGCGCCGAGCGGCTACCAGCGGATCTATCGGGCAACTGAGCATCGTCGCGGCACGGGTCCCGTGGTGCGGGCAGTGCTGCGTAGTGCCGAGGCGGGCGTGTTGCAGGCCATCCCGGCGGACACCGCCGCCGTCGTCTCGACCTATCCAGGCGCGAGTCAGGTCCTGGGGGCACTTCGCCACCGCGGTCTGCTGACCATTCCGGTGGTCACCTACCTCACCGATTTCTCGGTGCACGGGCTGTGGGTCGCCGCGGGTGTCGACATGCACCTGGCCGCCCATCCCGTACCGGCCGCGCAGGCGACGGCACAGGGCGCGGCGGGGGTGCGAACGTGCGGACCAGTGGTCGGCGCCGACTTCCGCCCGCCGACCGGCGGGCAGCGGCAGGCAGCACGGGTGCGTTTCGGCACGACGCTGTTCCGGCCGCCGTACGGCGTGATGACCACGGGAACGCATCTGGCCTGCCGGCGGCTGGGCCTGACTCCGGTGCTGTGGACCGCGTGGGGCGAGGACTGGCGGGCCAGGGCCACCCCGCGCAGCATCCGGGACACCGTGATGCGCGACCTGCGATCGGGGGGCACCGTCCTGCTGCACGATTCCGACTGCACCTCGGCGACCGGCTCCTGGCGCCACACTCTCGCCGCCCTCCCGCTCTTGCTGGAGGCGTGGGATGCCCGCGGCTGGCGGACCGGCCCGCTGCGCGATCACCGACAGGCCTGACTCTACGTCTTGTAGTACGTTGTTTCCGAACCGGCAAACCGGACAGCCCCCACAGGTCAAGGAGCCCGCGCATGCCCCAGGAGACCGGACCCGCCAGCCGCAGAGCACCCGGTGAGCTGGAGAACGAGGTCCTCAGCGCCCTGTGGGCGGTCGGTGCCCCGGTGACCGCCGCCACCGTCCGCGGCAGCCTGACCGGTGACCCCGCGCTCACCACGGTCCTCACCATCCTGTCGCGACTGCACGACAAGGGCCTGGTCATCCGGGAGCCCGTCCGCCGCGGCTACCTCTACTCACCGGCGCGGGACGAGGCCGGGCACGTCGCGGCCGGCATGCGCGCCCTGCTGGAGAAGGGCACCGACCGGGCGGCCGTACTGGCCCGGTTCGTCGCGGAGCTGCCGGTGGAGGACGAGCAGTTGCTGGAGCAGTTGCTGCACGAGCACCTGGAGGACTGAGCGGTGTCCATCAGTTTGTTCGTCCCGTTCGCGGTCAGCGGGGTGCTGGCCCTGGCGGCGCCCTGGGCGGGACTCCGCCTGCCGCCGCGACTGGCGTCGTGGCTGCTGATGGTCGCCTCACTCGTGGCCGCCGGTGGCTGGGCCGCCGCTCTGGCCATGCTGGCCTTCACCCTGATCGGGCGGATTCCCGTGGTCGCCGCCGAAGGGCGCTGGTCGCCGGGCTTCCTCGCCGCCCACACCCCCGTCGCCCCCTATGTCGCCGCGGTGTGCGGGATCGTGCTGGCCGGTTGCCTGGTGACGGGATCGGTGGCCGCCTGGCGGCGAGTGGGCGTCCTGCTCGCCGCCAGGCGGGAAAGCCGCGGTCTGGCCGCGTTCGACGGGATGGCCGTCATCGACGACCCGGCGCCCATCGCCTTCGCGCTGCCCGGCTCACCGGGGAGGGTCGTCGTCTCCTCCGGCATGCTGCGGGCGCTCACCGCCGACGAGCGCCGGGCCCTGCTGGCGCACGAGCGGGCGCATCTGCGCCACCGCCACCACCTGTTCATCCTCTTGTTGCAGGTGACGGCCGCCGTCGACCCGTTGCTGCGCCGGGTGTCCACCGCCGGCGCCTACGCGCTGGAGCGCTGGGCCGACGAGGACGCCGCCACCGCCGTCGCCGACCGACGGCTGGTGGCCCGCGCGGTCGCCCGGGCGGCACTGGCCGGCAAGCAGGTCCCCAGCCCGGCTCTCGGCGTCACCGGCGGCCCGGTGCCGCAGCGCGTCCAAGCGCTGCTTACCCCGCCGCCACCGGTGCCCCGGGGCCTGGTGATCGCGCACGCACTGCTCATGGTCATCTGCTGCGTGAGCCTGGCGCTGTCGGCCCACGACATGGACCGACTGTTCGACGCAGCCGCCCCCCTCCACGCCTCCGTCACAGCGCACTACCGATGACCGGGCCAGCGACACGCCGCCAATCCCCCGCGCCACCAGGTCGGCCGGCAGCATCCTGCGGCCGGGCGGGACCCGACCGGCCGCCGCGGCGGACCGACCGGCGCGCAGATCACCCGGAAGCCGTCGCCGGCTCCGTACACCGCGGGTCGTACCGCGGATCAGCCTGACGGCGCAGCAGGACGGACTCGGGTCCGCCCGCAGACTGTCGCGCGGCGAGGACGCCGCGAGCACGATAAACGCACACCCTCCCACCTGTCCCCACCCTGCCGAGGAATCCTGATGATCGAAGCACATGCCCTGACCAAACGCTACGGCGAGCGCACCGCCGTGGCCGACCTCAGCTTTACTGTGCGGCCGGGCATCGTCACCGGGTTCCTCGGCCCCAACGGCGCGGGCAAATCGACGACGATGCGGATGATTCTCGGCCTGGACGCGCCCACCGCGGGCAGCGTCACGGTCAACGGCAAGCCGTACGCCGAGCACCCCGCGCCGCTGCACGAGGTGGGGGCGATGCTGGAGGCCCGCGCCATCCACACCGGCCGCAGCGCGTTCAACCACCTGCTGGCGCTCGCCGCCACCACAGGTATCCCGCGCCGCCGGGTGGACGAGGTGGTCGACATCGTCGGCCTGCGCGAGGTCGCCCGCAAGCGGGTGGGCGGCTTCTCCCTCGGCATGGGCCAGCGGCTCGGCATCGCCAGCGCGCTGCTGGGCGACCCGGCCACCCTGGTGCTGGACGAGCCGGTCAACGGCCTCGACCCGGAGGGGATCCTCTGGATCCGCAACCTGCTCAAGGACCTGGCCGCCGAAGGCCGCACGGTGCTGCTGTCCTCCCACCTGATGTCCGAGATGGCGCTCACCGCCGAGCACCTGATCGTGATCGGGCGCGGCCGGCTGATCGCCGACACCTCGGTGGCGGAGTTCGTCCGGGACGCCGCCGGCGGCTCAGTGCGGGTCCGCACCGACGACGCCGACGGCCTAATGCGGGAACTCACCGGCCCGGACGTCACCGTGGCATCGCTCGGCGGCGGCGTGCTGGAGGTGACCGGGCTCAGCAGCGACCGGATCGGGCGGATCGCCGCCGACCACGCGATCGCGCTGGCCGAACTCACCCCGCAGCAGGCCTCGCTGGAGGAGGCGTTCATGGAACTCACCAGGGAAGCGGTGGAGTTCCAGGCGCCCACCCGGGACAAGGAAGGACAGCCGGCATGAGCACCCTCACCCCCACCGCCCCGGCCGCCGGGTCCGCCGCGAGCCCCGATGTCCCGCGGGGCCGTGTCACCCAGGCCCGGGTGCTGTACTCGGAGTGGATCAAGCTGCGCACGCTGCGGTCCACCTTCTACACACTGATCGCGGCCGTCGTCGCGCTGGTCGGCTTCGGCGCGCTGTTCTGCGCGGTCACCGCGAACCGCTGGCCGCACATGCACGCCGGCGAGCGGGCGCACTTCGACCCGGCCCTCACCAGCCTGCGCGGCTACTTCCTCGCGCAACTGGCGATCGGCGTGCTCGGCGTCCTGGTCGTCACCGGCGAGTACGCGACCGGCATGATCCGCGCCACCATGTCCGCGGTGCCGCGCCGCCTGCCGGTGCTGTGGGCCAAAGCGGCGCTGTACTCGGCCGTCACCTGGGTACTGATGACCGCCGGCGCCCTGATCGCCTTCCTCGTCGGGCAGGCGCTGCTGTCCTCCCAGCACATCGACACCACGCTGAGCCCACCCGGGGCGACCCGCATGGTGCTCGGGGTCGGCCTCTACCTGACCGTGGTCGGCCTGCTCGGTGTCGCCATCGGCGCGCTGATCCGCAACACCGCCGGCGGCATCGCCACCGTCTTCGGACTGCTGCTCGTCCTGCCGGCGCTGGCCGAGGCGCTGCCCCAGTCGTGGAACAACGCCATCGGCCCCTACCTGCCGAGCAACGCCGGGCAGGCGCTGATCTCGCTGCACCGCGAGGCCCACACGCTGGCACCCTGGACCGGCTTCGGTGTCTTCTGCCTCTACGCGCTGGCCGCGCTGGCCGGCGCCGCCGCGCTGCTCAAGCGCCGCGACGCGTAACTACCGCGCACCGCTCCGCCCTTGGGCGGGAACCCTCCCCGCCCGGGGAGCGTGCCTGCCCAGTCATCACCGGAAGGGGCCCACGGCGCGTACCCGCGGGCACCGTTCGGCTATGCCCCGGGAGTGTCCGTCACCCCGCCCGACGCCACGGCGCCGTCGGCGCCACCGCCGGTGGCACCCTCGAAGTCGAGCAGCCGCCGCAGCATGACCTCGTCGCCCCTTGAGAGGCGGGAGACGAACCGGGCCAGCACGGCGTAGCGGTCAGGACCGCGTTTGTCCAGTTCGTCATGCATGCGGGCGGCGGCCAGCCCGGCGGCGTCGTGCTTCGGGGTGTACGAGTACGCCCGGCCGGCGCGCCCGCGCACCACGCTGCCCTTGCCGTGCAGCCGGGCCAGCACAGTGGCGACCGTGCTGCGGGCCAGGTCGGTGCCGACGGCGCGTTGCACGTCGGCCGGAGTCATCGAAGCGCCGGCCGCCCAGAGGACTTTCAGCACAGCGGCTTCCAGCTCCCCGGAGTGACGGCGCGGGGCGGCTCCGGGCTCAGCCATGTCGGCGTTCTCCTCGTCTATCGTCTACAGTCATGTAGAAGGTCTACATGACTGTAGACGGTCGCGGGTGCGTAGCGGTCCACGCCCTGCCCCATGCCTGCGGAGGTGCTGCTCGCCATGGTTCTCCCGTCCCCCGAACCGGACTCCGGGCCGGGCATGCCGGCGCCGTATCCCGCTACGGCAGACGTCGATCAGCGCGCACCGGGAGCCGGATCGTGATGAGCAGCGCGCCACTGGCGTTCGACGGGAGCCATATCGACGGGGGCCTCTACACCGACACTGTCGATGTCGCCCGGCACTCCCCGCAGGCCCTCGGTCAGGTTGTCGAAGCGTGGTCCACCTACGGTCTGGGCGTCTTCGCGGTCCTTATGCTGATGGCCTGGTGGGGCGCCCGGCGGGGCGACCCAGCGGTGATGGCCCGGGCGCTGGCGGCGCCGCTCATCGTCGCCCTGGTCCTCGCCCTCGACACGGTCCTCAAGTCGCAGGTCCAGGAGGTCCGTCCGTGCCGGACGATTCCCGGCAGTTTCACCCTTGAGGCGTGTCCCGCTGCGGGCGACTGGTCCTTCCCGAGCAACCACACGATCGTCGCCTTCACCGCCGCGGCAGCCCTCTGGGCGACCGACCGCCGGCTGGGCCGGATCGGGGCCGTCGCAGCGGTGGCGATGGGCCTGTCCCGGATATTCGTCGGCGTCCACTATCCGCACGATGTGCTGGCGGCAGCCGTTCTCGGCGTCGCGCTGGGCATCCCGCTGACCCGGCTGTCCGGGCGGGCCGCCCCGCTTATCACCTCGGCGAGGACCGGGCCGCTCCGCCCGCTGGTGGAGGCCCGGTGACGCCGCCTTTGGGGCGTATGGGCCTTCGGGCGATCACCCTGGTTGCCGGTCCAGCGCTTGTCTTCCTGCTGCTCCTGTTCGTGGTCTGGATACGTCATGGCGCCCCCATCGGGGCGGATCTGGCCATCCATCACTGGGTGTTGCGTCACAGGTCGTCCGATCTCACCACGCTTGCCGGTCAGCTGACCTCCACCGGCACCGGTCCGATCCCGTACGTGGCGGCGATGATCGCCGGATGGACCGCCTGCCCCCGCTCGGCCAGGCCCAGGCAGGAGATGCTGGCCGCTGCCGCCGCCGTCGCCGTCCTGCTCACCGGCCAAGGCGTACGGGCGGCCGTGATGTCGGCCCTCGCCCGCCCCCGGCCAGCCGTCGCGGACTGGGCAGCGAACGCCGGCGGTTACGCCTTCCCGTCCGGCCACACCACAACAACGGCTCTCACCGCGGGACTCGTCGCGTGGTCCGCCCTGCGCAGCGGCGCGCCCCAGTTCGCCGTACGGACCTTCCTGGTGATGTGCGCCCTGTGGGCCGTCCTGATCGGCAGCACCCGGGTCTACCTCGGCGTGCACTGGCCCACGGACGTACTCGGCGGCTGGCTGCTCGCCGCCACCTGGCTGGCGCTGACCCTGCCGCTCCTCACCCGGCTCGTCGACCGCATGAGCCCTCACCAGTCTCGGCAGTTCGTCTCGGACGGCCCTGCCCGGCCCGGTTAGATCCAGGCCGCAGGTTGCGGCTACGGTGAAATCTGGTCCGTTCGACTTGCCGCGATGCTCTGCGCCGGCCACGAGCGAACTGCGCGTTCGTCCAACCGCCCTGCCGCATGGTTGCCGCATGGTCCACTGCGGGGGAAGGTAGAAAACCGAAGCGTCCCTCCTGGCTTGGATTGAAAAGGGACGCTGCCGTGCCACACGGGGGGTGGGCCTACGGTTGAGGTGACCCCCGGAGTGTGGACACAGGAGTTCATGCTGCGAGTGAGAGTTTAGCTGTCTTGTGGTGCTGCTGTTCGAACTCTGCCGGGGAGAGGTAGCCCAGCTCGCTGTGGCGCCGTCGGGCGTTGTAGTAGGTGAGCCACTGGAAGATCTCCAGCCTTGCCTGTCGCATCGTCATGAACAGTCTCCCGTACGTCGTTTCTCGCTTCAGTCCCTGCCAGAAACTCTCGACCAGGGCGTTGTCATAGCTCGAGCCGACCTTGCCCATGCTCCTGCGGACGCCGTGCCGGTGGCAGACCTGGGCGAACGCGGCCGATGTGTACTGGGATCCGCGGTCCGCGTGGAAGATCACCCCGGTGACGTCGCCGCCGCGGGCGTCGACGGCGGCCTGGAGTGCGTCGATGACGAGTTCGGCGCGCATGTGTGAGGCCATCGAGTAGCCGAGCACCCGGCGCGAGCGGATATCGATGACGCAGGCGAGGTAGAGCCACGCGGCTCCGACCTGTACGTATGTGATGTCGCCGCACCACTTCTCGTCCTGGGCACCAGCGGTGAAGTCCCGCTGCACCAGGTCCGGCGCCGGTGGCGAGAGCCGGTCCGGGACCGTGGTGCGCTTCTTCTTCCGCAGGTGGCGGCCGACGATGCCGTGCTTGCGCATCAGCCTGGCGACCCGCTTGCGGTTCACCGTGTGGCCGAACCCGCGCAGCTCGGCGTGGACTCGCAGGGCGCCGTAGGTCTCGCGGTGTTCGGTGTAGATCTCGCGGATCTCGTCGACCAGGGCGTCCTCCTGCGCCTGACGCCCGGCCCGCGCGTCGGCGCCGGCGATCCACCGGTAGTAGCCCGAGCGGGAGACTTCCAGCACCCGGCATATCCGCTTGACGCCGAAGATCCCGGCATGGCCGGAGATGAAGTCCCAAGCGGCGGTCTTCACTTCATCTCCCGGGCAAAATAGGCGGCGGCGGATTCAACTGGTCGTCGCAACGCCGCGAGCACGGAGGTGTTGGATGGGACGACCCAGGAAGCTGATGTGGCAGGTGCCGGCCGGGGCGCGACGGCAGTGGGCTGCGGATCGGGCGATGCGGGCGCCGATGCGCTCACCGGGCCGCCCAGAGCCGTCGCGCGCTGTGCAACGGAAGTTCTGGCGTCTGATCGCGTCGGGGGTCACAACGGTCCAGGCCGCCGAGAGGATCGGCGTGTCGGCACCGGTCGGGATCCGGTGGTTTCGACACGCTGGCGGGATGACGCCGCTGAGCCTGGAAGAGCCCACGGGCCGGTACCTTTCGTTCGCTGAGCGTGAGGAGATCGCGCTGCTGCGCGCCCAGGAGCTTGGCGTGCGCGAGATCGCCCGCAGGATCGGACGCGACGCGGGCACGATCTCACGTGAACTGCGCCGAAACGCTGCGACCAGGGGCGGCAAGCCGGTCTACCGGGCCCTGGTGGCGCAGTGGAAAGCGCAGCAGGCCGCGAAGCGTCCGAAGACTGTGAAGCTCGCAGGCAACGACAGGTTGCGCGAGTACGTGCAGGATCGGCTCGCCGGCGGTATCCGTCGACCCGACGGCACGATCGTCACCGGGCCCGGGACGCGCGCCTGTCCTGAACAGATCTCGCACCGGCTTCGTGCCGACTTCCCCGATGATGAGTCCATGCGCATCAGCCACGAAGCGATCTACCAGGCGCTGTTCATCGAAGGCCGTGGCGCGCTCAGGCGGGAACTCGTCGCATGAGATGACCCCCGCGGCGTGGACACACCTGACAATGGATCTTGTTGATCCTGGAAGGTGTAGATCTCTGTGGCACGGCCCTCGAAGTACAGTGCGGAGTTCCGGTCCGACGCGATCGCGTTGTGGCGGGCCTCGGCCGGCAGGCGGACGTTCAAGGACGTCGCGGACGATCTGAACGTCAACCCGGAGACGCTGCGGACCTGGGTGCGCGATGCGGACGCACCGTCGGCCGCCGCTGGCGCGTCCGGCGACGCGGAGGGTGAGCTGGCCCGGCTGCGGGCGGAGAACGCCCGGCTGCTGAAGAACGAGAAGGAATGGCAGCTGGAGCGGGAGATCCTGCGCCGGGCAGCGGTGGACTCAACCCGTCAGCGCAACATCCCAGGTCATGGAGGATGTCGCGTATGGCAAGGTTGGGTCGTCCGGGCATGTCGGACACGCAGAGGCGAGAGTTGTGGGACCGCTGGAAGGCTGGCGAGTCGATCAGCGAGATCTCGCGGGCACTGGGGAGGCCGCCCGGATCGATCTTCACGATCGTCAAGTCCAACGGCGGATATGTTCCACCGGTCCGGCAACGGAGGGCGCTTCAACTGACCCTCCACGAGCGGGAGTCAATCTCGCGTGGTCTCGCTCGTGGCGACTCGATCCGCGAGATAGCCCGCACCCTGGGACGTGCCGCCTCGACCGTCAGCCGAGAGATTGCCCGCAATAAGGGACCCGCCCGCTACCGGGCCGTGGATGCCGAGGACCGCGCCTGGGACCGCGCGCGCCGCCGGCAGCCGTGCTTGCTCGCCTCCAACCGGCCGCTTCGGGACTTCGTGGCTGAGAAGCTTGCCGAAGACTGGTCACCGGAGCAGATCTCCGGCCATCTGGCCAGGGCCTTCGGTGCCGGATCGGGGATGCGGGTGAGCCACGAGACGATCTACAAGTCCTTGTTCATTCAGGCCCGCGGGGTGCTCGCCAAGGAGCTCCAGAAGCATCTGAGGTCCGGCCGGCCGACGCGCCGCAATGTCCACAACACCGTTACCGGGCAGTGGCGTTCGCAGATCAAGGAAGCAGTCTCGATCAGCGAGCGGCCAGCCGAGGCAGACGATCGCGCGATTCCCGGCCACTGGGAGGGTGACCTTCTCCTGGGCCGCGGGCTGACCCAGATTGCCACAGTCGTCGAACGCTCCACCCGCTTCACTGTCCTCGTCCAGCTCGACGGGCGGGACATGGCCACCGTCACCGCGCGGCTGTCCGCCAAGATGCTCGACCTCCCCGTCGACCTCAGGAAGTCGCTGACCTGGGACCGAGGCATGGAGCTGGCCGGACACAAGGACGTCGCCGCCGCGACCGGCCTGAATGTGTACTTCGCCGACCCGCGAAGCCCCTGGCAGCGCGGCACGAACGAGAACACCAACCGCCTGCTGCGTCAGTACATGCCCAAGGGCACCAGCATGGAACACCTGACCCAGGGCGACCTCGACGGGATTGCCTTGAAGCTGAACACACGGCCCCGGAAGACCCTCGACTTCGACACGCCCGCCAATAGGCTGGAGCCCCTGTTGCGCTGACGGGTTGAGTCCACCGCGGCTTTCCGGAGGATCTCGTTGTCCTCCTTCAGCCGGGCGTTCTCCCGCCGCAAGCGCTTGAGCTCTTCCTTCTCATCAGGGGTCATGCCGGACTCATCCCCACCATCCGCCGCTCGGACCCGAGCTTTGTCATCGCGGACCCAGTTGCGCAGGGTCTCCAGATGGATACCCAAGCTGTGGGCGATGTCGGTGAGGGTCCGGTCCTTCGAGGAGCGCACCAGATCCACCGCGTCCCGCTTGAACTCTTCGGGGTAGTTCTTCCGCTTTGCCACCTTGGATCACTTCCCCTGGATGACCAATCATCCAGTGCCCAGGTGTCGGAATTTCGGGGGTCACTCCAGAGTCCCCTCTACCCCCGCCCGCAGATAAGCGGTCGACGAGCCCGCCGGCCGGACCCCGTTGAGCGGATTCCTCCCCCGAGCCGCGTCACTTCCCGCGCCACTCCCCAACGTGCCGGGGGCGGCCAGCCCTTGTCGCGTCATCCCGTAACTCCCGTCATCCCGATGCCGGAGGCATACTGTACGACCACCCTCGCATCCACATCCACGATTCTCTATCGAAAACGCCGCTTCAATAACAAATAGAAGCCACGTCGACACTGGGTCCTTTGTTAATCCATTCTAGACCGAACCTCGGATTTATAGAAATCCAGCCTATCCTCATCGAAATCGATGAATTCCAGAATATCGATAGCGTTCTGCGTATCCCCTGACATCGCCTCCCGGTAAAGTAGCCAGAGCCCCTCCCGCGCAGAATCAATGCACTCTTCTTGCAGATCTCCGTTTCCCGCCTCCACTTCACTTGAGTGAGATTCTCCAGACACAATCCTAAGGAGGGTAACCAGGAAATGTGCGCGAACGAATGCGGGCAGATCCTCCATCAGGGCCGCCATGATCAGGGAAGTCGCCGGGAGTGCGACCTCAAAGAGCATCGACTGAATTTCGACGTGACCATCCAAGCCGTAGTCAACTACGTCTTCAGGAACTTCTGCGTACAGCAGTCGCTTAAAGGTCTCAACCAGGTGGTCCGCAGTATCTCCACATCCGCAACGGTACCCACCCCAGTCGCGACGCTTCAATTCGATTGACACCGCCGACAGAGGCATCAAAGCTCCTAAAATGTTAGCGATCCATGAGAACGCCCGGGACAAAATTTCCCGGATTGAAAATTCTTTGACAAGTGAGACAAATTGGCATTTCTTGCCAAACCTTACCCGAGCCGTCGCCGATGTCGGTTAGAGCCATTGCGCGCGTGAAGAGGATATCAGCCGGATCCCAACCCGTCATCTCTACGACGTTGACTTCAGCACAGTTGCCCGCGCCAGAACAGGAAACGGCTATGTCTCCTGTCGGCACATGTATACCAGCGGTGAATGTGCGAAACTTAGCGGCTCCGCTGGCCGAGTTCCCCACAAGATCGCGGTACTCGTTTGCCTCGGACACTCGGGATTCGAGGTTACTATCCCCTGCCGATTTGTAAAGCTTCAACGTCGGCCGGAATTTTCCCTTGGCCCCGCGGCTTCCCTGCGGTGCCGACCCACTTTTAGGGGCCGCAGTCGCGTTACGCGTCGCGGAGGAAGCTGATCCGGAGTCGGCGGTGTCCTTCGCGGCCGCCGCTGCCGAATCGGCGCCGGCTGAGACCGCTCCGTCCTCCTTCGCCGCTGTTGCGGCGGCTTCGGTGACCACGCCGGCGGCTGCGCTCGCGGTGGCGACTTCGCCGGCGATGATCGCTCCGCCGGCTTCGGCTATGGCACTTGTGGCGCCGCTGATAATCGCGGCGGCCGCGCCGAATTCAGCTGCGCTCCCGACGCCTTCCGCTCCCGCGAGGATGACAGCTCCGCAGACTCCCCATGTGGCAACCGTGCAGGCGACCGCGGAAGCCACGACGGCCGTCGCCACCACCGCCGCGATGACCGGGTGTTCCTTCACGACCGTGGCGACCTTGTGGTAGGCACTCTTCGCCTGGCAGCTCAGGTTCCAGTCAGAGCAGTGGTGATGGTGGTGATGACTACCGCCGCCCCCACCGCTGTTGCCGTTGCTATCGGTGGACGGGGCGGTGGAAGGGTCATTCGCGCCGCAGGAGGCGTCGCAGTCCTCGCTGCCACCGCCGCCAACGGCCGGAGCGAGCATCAGGCCCGAGGGGTCGGCGCCGGTGACGGGGTTGTTCGCGGCGTAGCTGTAGCCGTTGATCTGTTGCGGGTCGGTGAGTTCGAGGACGGGGTCGAGGGAGACGAAGCGGCCGGTGGTGGGGTCGTAGTCGCGGGCGCCGAGGTGGGTCAGGCCGGTGGTGTCGTCCTGGACGCCGCCGACGAAGCCGTGGTCGCCGGACCACGTGGTGTCGGGGTCCTGGCCGCGGGTGTTGCCGAAGGCGTCGGTGCGGCGGAAGACGACGGCCTGGGTGGTGGCGTCGATCTCGGTGGTGGCGGTGTTGTGGGCGTCGTCGAGAGTCCACTGGAGGGGGCCGTCACTGGTGCGTACCGCGATGGTCTGGCCGGCCCAGGTGTAGTAGCGGGTCCCGGTCAGGTCGGTGGTGCTGGTGTCGCCCTTGGGCAGGCGGATCTCGCTGTCGCCTAGGTAGAGGGTGGTGCCACCGTCGTCGCGGGACAGCAGGCGGTCGCCGTCCGCGTCATACAGGTACGACACCGAACTGCCGTCGGCGTTCGACGCCTGGCTGAGATGGCCCTCGTCGTCCCAGGCCAGGGATTGTGAGCCGCCGTCCAACGACCGCGCGGTGCTGTTGCCCGCGGTGTCGTAGCCGTAGGCGTTGTTCTTGTCCGGGCTGCCGGGCTGCTTGGTGGTGGAGCTGGTCAGGGTGTGCGGCTGGGAACCGTCCTGGGCGCCGTACTGGTACGTGGTGGTGGTGTCGGGCGCACTGGCGGTGGTGCCGTGCTGGACGAGGGTCTTGCGGTTGCCGAGCACGTCGTACGTGTAGGTCTGCCAGTACGGCGCCGGGCCGCTGCCCAACGTGGCCGTGGCTGGGCCGGTGCCGCAGGCGTTCGCGGTCGCGTAGGTGTCGGCGGACGTCCAGGCGTCGGTGAGCCGGTCGTGCCCGTCGTAGCGGTAGCACTGGGTGTCGTCGACACCGTCGGCGCGGGCGTCCACCAGTGTGGGGTTGCCGGCGTTGTCGTAGCCGTAGTGGGTGTCCTGGACCACGCCGGCGCCGGTGTCGTCGGTGACCAGTTGGCGGGTGAGGCGTCCGGTGCCGGCTTCGAAGGTGTTGGTCTGCTGGACCCATTTGGCGCTGTCGGAGGACGAGACACCGAGGGTTATCTGCTGGAGTTGGCTGATCGGCGTGTAGGTGGTGTTCTGGACGTAGCCGGTGGCGCCGTTGAGGGTCTTCGGCATGCCCAGCTCGTTGTAGCCGATGATCTGGGACTCCGCCGGCAGACCACCGACGGCGGGGTCGGTGGTGCCCTGGACGGTGCCGTCGAGGTTGTAGGTCGTGGCGGAGGAGTAGGTGCCGGCCAGCGCTGTCTCGCCCGGGGCGTTGGGAATGATGGTGCGGTTCAACGTGGGCCGGTAGAGGCTGTCATAGGCCGCGACCTGGGTGACGTAGGCCAGACCGCCGTTCGCGGTGTTGGAGCCGTTCACGTAGCGGATCGACGAGGTCGGCTGGCCCTTGGCCACCGAGTCGTAGGTCCAGCCCTCTATCTGGTTGGCCTGGGTCTGGTGCTGGGCGTCCGCGTCGTACGCGCCGGTTGCACGGCCGAGCACGTCGTAGGTGTAGCTGATCGTCTTGCCGCGGCTGTCGGTGGTGGACACGGCCTGGTCGAGGTCGTTGTACGCGGTGTCGGTCTCGCCGGCGTCGGGGTCGGTGGTACTGGTCTTGCGGCCCATCAGGTCGTATCCGTACGACCAGACGCTGTTGCCCGCGTCGGTGACCTTGCTCAGGCGGCTCTTGGCGTCATAGGTGTACGTGATCGAGGTGTAGCTGCCACTGGCCGTGCCGTTGTCGTACTGGCGGGTCTCGGTGGTCCGGCCGAGGGTGTCGGTCAGCGTGGTGGTGACCACTCCGCCGTTCGGTGGAATGGTGGTGGTCCGGTCACCGCCGTAGTCGTTGCTGCTAGACCACTCGAACTGGCCCTGGGCGTAGAAGTCCGCCTTGGTGGGGCGGCCGGCGCCGTCGTACGTGGTCAGCGTCTGTGACGGCTCCGCGGACGTGATGTTGGCCAGGGTGCCCGAGGCGGTGGAGGTGTCGAAGTAGTCCGTGTCGGCCTCGACCGCCAGGCCCCGGGAGTCGTACTTGGTCTCGGTGAGAACGCGGCCACCGCCGGGCGCCGCGACCTGGGTCTGGCGCGGCCGCAGCATCGCGTCGTAGATGGCGTAGGTGTAGTCGTAGCTGGTGCCGTCGTTGCGGAGCTTGCCGGTGCGTACGTAGGACGCGGCGGTCTTGAACAGGGCGTAGGTGTAGACGAGGTTGGCCGGCTGGTTCGCCGACTTCGACCGGTTGGCCAGCCAGATTCCGGTGGTGCGGCCCAGCGCGTCGTAGCCGTAGTCGGTGCGCTTGGTGTTGGGGTCGACGACGGAGGTGGGTGTTCCACGGCCGGGGTCGAAGGTCGTGGTGGTGGCGTAGAGTTTCGCGTCTTTGGTGAGCGTCGAGGTGAGTGGTCCGCCGGTGGCGGGCGTGTAGTCGGTACGGGTCGTGTTTCCGGCGGCGTCCGCGACCGTCTGCACCCGGCCCTGTGTGTCGTAAGTGCTGCTGGAGACCGTCTGGTAGACCGGCGTGCTACCGCTGTAGGAGGACAGGCGTTGGCTGGAGGTCTCCTCGCCGATGGTGGGAGTCGCGCCGTAGGCCAGGTAGTCGTACAGGGTGCGGACGTCGGATATGACGTCGTCGGGACGTTTGGTGGTCGCTCCGCAGGCGACGTCGACGGTCTCGACCCGGATGGGCATGGCCCGCAGCCACGTCGTGGTGTTGTCGGCGTAGGTGGTGCGGGTGCACTGCTCGTCGCCGCTGACCGCGTCGTCACCTCCGTCGTCGACCTGGGTGGGCTCGCCGGTGGTCGAGTCGTAGGTCGTGCTCACCGTGGTGGTCCGGGGCAGCCCGGTGGATCGGTCGGTACGGCTGTGCACGGCGGCCGGACGGACGAAGTCGGCGATCGGCGTGGTACCGGTGGTGGTCGGGTGCACCCAGAAGTCCGTGATCGTGCCGGAAACCTCGGCGGAGCCGTTGTAGGTGATCGATTCGCGCACCTGGCCGGCCAGCGCGTCGGTGTCGGCCACCGCGGTGCCGGTGGAGTCGGTGACGGTGGCACTGCGCGGCGTACCACTGGTCTGCTTGTCGCCGTCCATGCCGCGGAAAAACGTACTGACCGTCTTGGTCCGGGTGGACTGATCGTCCCCGGTGGTCACCGTGACGCTGCCGTAACCGCGCCACTCCGACCAGGTCTTGCGCGAGGCCGGCGTGGTCGAGTCATCGCTGTCGTAGTGCCAGGCCGCCGGACCGTTGTAGGTGTAGTCGGTCTCCTTCAGCGGAGCGCCGCCGGTCGGGTCCGACTCGGTGATCTGCTTGACGACGTACTTGTGGAAGTAGTCGGTCTGCGGGCCCGCCGCCAGCGGCGGAGTCCAGATCACCGGGTAGCAGCGCAGCGTGTTGCTGTCCGGGGCGCTGGGCATCGTGGTACCGGCCACGCACTGCGCGTCGGCGTAGATGACCGTGATGGCCGAACCGGTCTCCGTGGTGATCTTGCTGACCCGCCACCTGACCAGCGCGGCGATGTCATCGTGCGAGGTATCCACCCGGTTGTCCTTCTGAACCCCCTCAAAGGTCACCGGAGGCATGGGCAGCATGGTTCCGTCGGCGTTGTAGCCGGTGCGGGTGATCGACTTCAGCCACAGGCTCTCCGATGTGCCGTCGCCGGGATCCACGAAGCTCTGGTCGAGGGCCCAGGAGTCGACGTTGCGGTACCCAGGCGTAGCGAGGCCGGTGTCCCATATCCGGGTGGTGATCCCGGTGAGGCGCCGACGGGAGAAGAAGGTCGGCGAGGGGTTGTTCTTGCAGACGGTTCCCGTGGCGCAGATCTGGTCGAAGGGGACATCGGGCCAGTCCTTGGCCGTCGTGGACGTCAAAGACGCGCAGGTCTCGCCGGTGACGACCAGGCAGCGCTCCGCGGTGGTGAAGCTGACCTGGTCGGGCGCGGTGCCGAAGACCGTGGAGTCGGTGATGCCGTAGTCGATCCGGGTCAGGTAGCCGCCACGGACATAGGACGTGCCGTTGGCGGTCGTCGTGCCGTTCTGGCCGTAGGCGTTGGTCTCCTTGGTGTACCAGTACGACATCGCGTTCTTGTGGGTGTCCACCACATAGTCAAGGTTCCAGCGCCAGGCCTGGGTCAACGCCCGGGACGCGAAGGCGGTGCCGTTGGAGAAGCCAGGCTCACCGCTGTCGTCGCCGTAGACCGGCACCGTCCAGGTGGAATTGGTCTCCGCCTTGCCCGTGGTCCAGCCCGGCAGGCGGTTCTCGCCGAACACGTACTGCGTACCGTTGGGTTCGGTGACGGTCCAGTACTCGCCGTTGTCGTCTCCGTTGGTGGCACCCGTGGAAAGCACCACGCGCTCACCGTTGTCGTCCTTGGGCCGGAAGGTGGTGTTGACGCCGACCGCGCCGACCAGGACCAGCGGTGTCGACTGACCGTTCAGCACCAGGGTGGCGTTGTAACCCGCCCAGCACTCGTCGTACTTCTTCGTCTGCCCGTCGTCGTCACACGAGTCGTAGGAACGCTCGATGTACGAGGTCGGCAGGTCGAAGCCCTCACCGACCATGGATGCCTGGTTGTTGGTCGACGGCAGCCGGCCGTCCACGCTCTGCGAGTCGTAGGCGACGCCCAGTTCAGGTGCGGGGCCACCCGATGCCGGCGGTGCTGACATCGGGTAGGACCAGGAGAAGCCACCGCTGGACCCGCCGGCGCTCCAGGTACCGGACGGCGACAACGACGTTGCCTGGTATGAACCCGCCCCGGACTTGGCGGCCCCCAGCGCGCCCAGCACCGTCACGGCGGTACCGCCCCGCGCCGCCTGCGCCTTCGTGACGGCGGGCAGCGTCGCCGACAAGGTCTGCCGGCTGACGTTGTTGTCCGTGACGAGCGGTGTACGGGTACGGCAGGCCGCCTTGTCCGGAGTGGTCAGCGCGCACGCCGGCAACTCGACCAGAGTCAGCCGGGAGCCGAAGTCGCCGCCGTAGGCGTCGGCGAAACCCGAGTAGTCCAGCGTCACCTTCGCCGGGTCGGCTGCCGTGGCGCCGGTCGGCCGGGTGACGGTCAGCAGCGCCCCATCCACACCGGCGGCGGTCGAGACACCGTGCGTAGCAACCGTGACGGTCGCACCGCCCGTCGGGGCCGCGCCCTTCCCACTGGATGGGGTGAGGGTGGCGTTGGCGGAGGCGGGCCACACCACCGGCTTCTTCAGACGGGCCGCCGCCCGCCGCGCGGCGTCATTCGCCGCGTTGGCGGCATCGACCGGGGCGGCGTGGAAAGGAACCGCCGTTCCCGGTGCGGTCTCCCGCACCTTCACGCTGTGGTGGCCCTGATGGTCGCTCGCCCAAGTCGTCGGCGCCGTACCGAGACCCGTCGCGGTCACCGCCCCCGCTACAACCGCCACGATCCACAGCCTGCGCAGATGCCTACGCCTCTGCCTGGCCGTCCCCGCCCCGAAGCCGCGCATCACTGAACTCCGCATCCTCTAATCGGTACGCGCAATTGGACCTAGCGGTGGTGCTGTCATGCCGGCGAGTGCCCGCTGCAGCCTCAGAGGACCACGGGGGCCTCGTTCACCCACATCTGCGAGACGTCGGTAATCGAGGTCACTCCGGTCCAAATACGGACCTTGGCCACCTGACCCACGGTGGCATCACCGGTCGCACCCGCCGGCGTATGGCCCCTGCCGATCAGCAGAGGTCCGGTCGCCTGCCAGGGCGAAAGCGGGATCTCATGCTCGTTGGGGACGTCACTGCCGGTGCCGTCCTGGAGGTCCCCATTGATATAAAGGAGCACCTGATCGGCGGCGCTGTCGTAGACGCCGGTGAGCAACGTCCAATCACCGGGTTCGACCAGTGCGGCCGCGACGACGTTCTTCGGTGCGGTCACCGTTGTTGCGCTCGTGGTGTCGGCATTTGTGCGGCCGAACACCCAGGCGCCCTGTGACTGTCCGGCGGCCTTCTGGTACCAAAGTCCCCACGTGTCCCGGCTTGTGCCGGCTTGGCTGACAATGCGCATGGTGCGCGGCGAGGCGTCGGTGAAAACCGTGGGGTCAAGTCGGACCCACGCGGAAACGGTGAAGCTGCCGGTGGAGTCGATGATCGGACCACTCGCGGAGGCATATCCGTTTGCGGTGCCGTCCAGGGACAGCACCGGACCCATGCCCATGTCTTCGGTGAAGGTCGCACCCGAGCCGACAGTAGCGACGTGCCCGTACAAGGAGGAATCGGCAGCGGTCGCACTGCCCGTGGAATCGGTCATGCCCCAGGACGCGGCCAGCGCTGGGCGGGCCCTGTTCGTGGCGGGATCCGTCATCGCCTGCAAATCCGCGACCTCCTGAGGTGCCAGGATGCGGTTCCAGATCTGCACTTCATCCACGTTTCCCCGGACGTACTCGCCGAAGGCGCCCTGATAGAGACGGCGGCCGAAGTCGACCGGTCCGGTCGCCTTCCAGGGAGTGGTGAACGACACGTCCTCGGTCGGATCGTTGACTCCATTGACGTAGAGCTTGAGAACCTGAGCCTGCGCGTCGTAAACCCCCAGTAGATGGGTCCAGACGTTGGCGGTCGCAGGTACGCACGTCCGAATGACGACGGGGGCGGCCACGTCGGCGGAGTGCCGGTTGAACGCCCATCCGCATTCGGTGGAGTAGTACAACTGGAACCCGTCTGCGGCAGTTCCGCGTTCCGCCACAAACGTGCTGTTGGCCGCGAGCGAGGTCAGGCGTACCCAGGCCGATACCGAAAAGCTCTTCGAGGTGTCGACGGCCGACGAGGTGGACTGGGCGTCTGCGGTGGTGCCATTGCCCTGGAATGATGTACCCAGACGGGCCGTGTTCGACCAGCCCGCACCACCGGCGAGCGTGGCGTTGTTCCCCCCTACCGTGTCGGCAGCGACAGCTCCGGCCCCTTCATCGAACGACCAGGCATCGACCGCGGGCGCGCCTGGGGCAACCTTGAAGGCGTAGTGGCCGGTCTGTGACGGGGGAGTGGTGTTACCCGCCGCGTCGAAGGTTCCGACGTCGAGTATGTTCAGCCCGCGCTCATTGGGCGCCAGGTTGACGGTGAGGGACGGCGTCCCAGTGGTGAAGGTCTTGGTGAAGGTGGTGCCGTTGAGGATGTAGACGTACTTGACGACATCCGCTGCCCCAGCGGTGATCGTGAAAGAGCCGGGCACTCCGACACCGCCGTAGGGGGTACACGTGTCCTGGTGGTCCTCATCCGCGCACGGCGGATAGGAGGCCGACGTGATCGTGGGCATCGGCGGCGCGGTGGTGTCTATCTTGAAGTAGCAGTAGTGAGTGCTGGTCCAGGCGGAGTAGGTCGAACCGGTGACACCGTTCCAGTTGTAACGGTATTCCGTGCGGGCAACAAATGCATACACCTTTCCGACCGCCAGGGCAGCAGGTGTCCAGGTTCCCGCAGTGCCTGATGTCGTAAAGGCCGATGGACTTCCCGACGTTACAACGCTGTCGGGCGTAGTTGCGATATCGATGACCTCGAAGTTCGGTCGCACGGTGGACTGCGAGCCGTCCGCGGACTCGGGGACAGCCGACAAGGTCGGTGTCGTGTCGCGGATGATCGCAGGATTCTGCAAGGACGTCGCACAGCCGACGTTCGGGCTCGACATCCTCATGCTGACCGGCACACTCGGCTTCGAGACGAAGGTGATCGACAGAGTCGGCACGGTGTCCGCCGGGGAAGCGAACTGCTTCCACGCGATCGGATCGCCCTCGTCCGCCCTCAGCCCCAGCGTCGTGGTCGGCAGCGAAGCGCCGGCGGTGGAGCGGACAGCGGGGGTGGCGTCGAATCCCACGTTGCCGCCTGGGCACGAGGCGGAGTACCCCTTCGCGGCGGGAACGGAGTCCACCTGCGCCTGCCACTTCGGAGGCTTGGACCATGTCGTGGTCGAAGAGATCGCGCTTGTCCGCCAGAGGTCAACATTTTTCTGCGTGCAGTTGGCGGACCAGATCTCCTCCGCGGTGAACGTCGCGCCGAGGATGGTCTTACCGGCGAGGGCGTGGGTGTCGAACTGGTAGAGCGACTCCACCTTCTTGTTGTCGATATACGCGTCGTAGCCGACGCCCAGCGCGTGGGTGGTCTTCCAGAACGATGTCGTGCTCTCGTTCGACCACAGAGCCGTCCACCCGGTCAGCGAGTAGTTGTTCGTGGGAGGGTCGAGCACGACCGGGTACACGGTTGCCGGGTCCGAGAGGAAGTCCTGGTCCGGTGTGATCGTCATGACCGAACCATCGACGGACACCCCCATCGCCGTGGTCTTCGAACCGGGCGCCGGCACCTGCTTGGCATCCACCGGCGCCGTCGGCTCATCCGCGGATGAAGCGGCCGGCACCCGCTGTCCCGCCTCAGGAACGACCGGGGCCGGAGCACTGTCCCACTGAACCGCCGAACCACTGGAGAAGACCGCCCGTCCAGTGCCGTCCACCAACGCGACTCCCCCGGTCGGCAGTTCCCGCACCGCCAGCCCCTGCACCGCGATGGGAAAGCGCAGGGTGGCCAGTTGCGGATTCTGGGCCGCGGAACGGGACTTGACCACGACGTTCTCGGTGAATCCGTCCGGCACCGCAGAGACCACCAGGTCCACGCCCGGCAGCACTGACGCGTAGGTCGCAGTCGAACCCGACAGGGTCGGTATCGGCAGCGTCCACGGAGCCGAAATGCTGTAGGACTTCCCGTCACGGGTCACCGACGCCAGCGGTGTCGTCGCGCCACCATCGGAGAAGGCGACATCCACCGCAGCTGCCTTCGGGCGGAGCAGGTTCTCCGACGCAGATTGGAGAGTGGTGTCCAGCGGTACCCATCCGCTGCCCTGCCGCGCACGCACCGGTGTGGTGTCAGCGTCGAGCGTGAACGTCCCGTCCGGCTGTGCGACGACCCGCTCGGTCGGCGTCGTGTCCGCCGTCACCTCGACCGGACTGTCCGAATCGGCTGCCATCTTGGACGCGGCGGCTTCAGGCGACAGGTCGGCAGCCGAACTGCTGCTGGTCTGGCTGTTCGAGCTGCTCGAACTGTCCGCCACGGCGACATGCGCCCCCACCCCCAGCATGGGCTGCGCCAGCAACACGGCAGCGGCGAGCCACGCCACATGCGCAGGCAAACGCCCGCCCCCCACGATCCGCATCTCTACGTCCCCACCCCAGATATGACTCACGGTGATCGGAGGTCACCGCGATGCATGCGAGGACGATCATGGCAGCCCGTTCACCAAGAATGAGTCATCAAATAACCATGAGATGTTCAACCAGTGTCATTTTAAATCAAGGATTGCCGACAAATTGTCCGACTATGAGAGATTTATACAACAAAACAATACCGGTCTCATACATGAACATATATGGACCGATGCCTAGTCACCCACCGATAGGCTGCCCATGCCGAAAATCGCCCTCCGCACACGTGAGCGCGGGGCAGCTGCCAATCGGGAAGATTCCCGAGCTATCCAGAAGTGACGGGTCCTGCCGACGGAGGCGAGCCGATCGGCACACCCCTCCTGCCAGCGGAGATGGACGCAACAAACCTGCCGTTGCCGACAGTGTGCGGATCTACGGCTTCGATCCGCTGAATGGCCATCGCTGGACGCATGGAAGGATTTTCCGCATGCGTCACACCCGCCTAGAAGATATCTGACTTCTCGTCAGCTCTTCGATCTAAGCGAGCACTCCAGGCCCCAAGACCAGACAGTGCGGCCGCCATGATCGGGAGACCTTGGCACTCATTCCGACATCAGGCTCCCTGTGCCGGAATCCCGCTGCCTACCGTCCGGCACCGCAAGCGCCCATGACTCCATGCCTGGTGCGAAACCTTCAGCAGCCGACCCCTCAAGCCAGCACATCGCCAAGACCGGCCTTTGGCACATCCCCACAAGTCCATAGGCCATAAAGACCGCCGTCCGCTTCCCCTCAGGCAGTCATCTGCACGCTCGCTGCACGGATGGCCACCGCTCGGCCACCGGAACAACGACCGCACACCCCAGAGCCAAGGCCGGCACCGGTAGAGACCCAGGTCAGAAGACCTCTTGCGCACGATCCGTCGCAGAACCGAAACCTCCGACCTACGCACTGCGATACACAGACCACAGGTGCCCGATTCGCCCGAATCCCAAGGTCATCCGAAACACAAAACCCCAGGTCAAAGGCTTGACCTGGGGTTGACCATGGAGCCCCCTGTCGGGTTCGAACCGACGACCCCCGCTTTACAAGAGCGGTGCTCTGGCCAACTGAGCTAAGGAGGCGCAGGGGAAGTGTACCGAAGGCGGGGGTGGGGGTGGATGGAAAAGGGGGGGCATGGGCTGGTGACAAGGGAGCACCGGGGCGGTAACGTCGCGGGAAGTCTTGGTCCAATCGGACCGGATCGAACAAGAACGCGCACAAACGTTCGTTCTTCCTTTACTCGGATCGTCCGGCACGTTCCTGCCGGTGAAGGGACCGCAACAGTCATGGCTACTGTCACGTTCGACAAGGCGACCCGGATCTACCCGGGTGGCGACAAGCCCGCGGTGGACGGGTTGGAGATCGAGGTCGGGGACGGCGAGTTCCTGGTGCTCGTGGGGCCCTCCGGCTGCGGCAAGTCGACCTCGCTCCGGATGCTCGCGGGGCTCGAGGACGTCAACGCCGGCGCCATCCGGATCGGTGACCGCGACGTCACCCACCTGCCGCCGAAGGACCGGGACATCGCGATGGTGTTCCAGAACTACGCGCTGTACCCGCACATGACCGTCGCGGACAACATGGGCTTCGCCCTGAAGATCGCCGGCGTCAACAAGGCCGAGATCCGCAAGCGGGTCGAGGAAGCCGCCAAGATCCTGGACCTCACCGACTACCTGGCCCGTAAGCCGAAGGCGCTCTCCGGTGGTCAGCGTCAGCGTGTCGCGATGGGCCGCGCCATCGTCCGTGAGCCGCAGGTCTTCCTCATGGACGAGCCGCTGTCGAACCTCGACGCCAAGCTCCGTGTGCAGACCCGCACCCAGATCGCCAGCCTCCAGCGGCGCCTCGGCGTCACCACCGTCTACGTCACCCACGACCAGGTCGAGGCCATGACGATGGGCGACCGGGTGGCGGTGCTCAAGGACGGCCTGCTCCAGCAGGTCGACAGCCCGCGCAACATGTACGACAAGCCGGCCAACCTCTTCGTCGCGGGCTTCATCGGCTCCCCGGCGATGAACCTGGTCGAGGTCCCGATCACCGACGGCGGCGTGGAGTTCGGCAACGCGGTCGTCAACGTGGCGCGCGACGCGGTGAAGGCCGCCGCCGACAAGGGTGACCGTACGGTCTTCGTCGGCGTCCGCCCCGAGCACTTCGACATCGCCACCGGCGAGGGCGGCGGCCTGTCGAAGGACGCGCCGGCCGGCCTGGCCGTCACCGTCAACGTGGTCGAGGAGCTCGGCGCCGACGGCTTCGTCTACGGCTCCGCGAACGTCAACGGCGAGCACAAGGACATCGTCATCCGCGTCGGCGGCCGTGACATCCCGGAGAAGGGCTCCGTGCTCCACGTGGTGCCGCGGGCCGGCGAGACCCACGTCTTCGCCTCCTCCACCGGCGAGCGGCTGACGGACTGACCTCTTCTCGGGCCGGGCGTGAGCCGGGTTTGATGCAGGCGGCGGTGGGCCGGTACGTGTTCCGCGTACCGGGCCACCGCCGTTTCGCGTCGCCGGTGGGCATTGCGCCTCAGTATCTATGAAAACCCCTCATACCGGCCCCTTTCGAGCCACCGCTCACCCCGTACGTCAACATCCGAACGGACCCGGCGGCGACTTCACTCCCCCGGGAGAGTGACGGAATGTCGCCACACCATCACCAGTCGCTACGATCCGACGTGTGAACCAGGTAGCTCGCCGTCTCGGCAAGACATTCGCGCTCGTACTCCCGGTCGTTCTCGTCCTGTCGGGAACGCTCGCCGTCACCCGCGTCCCGTGGTCGGCCGCCTCCTCCGACGGCCGGGTGCTCACCGCGGCCTCGACGAAGGACGCCACGACGCCCCAGGAGGCCCTGCGGCAGCGGCTGCTGGCCGAACTCCAGGAGAAGGACCCGGGCGTGGCCCTCACCGACCTCCAGGTCGCCATGGCCAAGCAGCCGTCCCTGGGGCGATACTGCGTCTCCATCGCCCGCTCGCTGGGCCGCGCCGCGGTCGCCAAGTACGACGGCGCGGCCCAGCGCGCGCAGGCGTGGTCGCGGCCGGTCTGTGACACGGGCTTCGCCACCGGGGTCGCCTCGGTCGGGTGAACTCGCGACGAGCCCCGCGCGAACTCCCCGCGGCCCCGCCGAACCACGCCCCGGTCCTCCTCCGGGCGGGGTGAAGCCGGGCCGCCCTGTCGTTTAGGGTGCGCTGCATGAAGCGTGCCGAGCAGTCAGCCGACCCCCACCGCCTCACTCCTACGGTCACGCAGGCGGTCCTGCTGGCCGGCGGGCAGGGGACGCGGCTTCGGCCGTACACCGACGACCGCCCCAAACCGATGGTGGAGATTCCCGGTACGGGGACGCCGATCATCGGCCACCAGCTCGAGTGGCTGGCCGCGGAGGGGGTGACGGACGCGGTGGTCTCGTGCGGGCACCTGGCCGGGGTGCTGCAGAACTGGCTCGCCGCGACGCCGCTGCCGCTGCGGGTCACCACGGTGGTGGAGAGTGAACCGCTCGGCCGCGGGGGCGGGTTGAAGTACGCGGCGAAGTCGCTGCCGCGCGCGGACGAGCCTTGGTACGCGACCAACGGGGACATCTGGACGCGGTTCTCGCTGCGGGAGATGGCGGCTTTTCACGAGGAACGGGACGCTACGGCGACGCTGGCGCTGGCCCGGCCGCGGATTCCTTGGGGGGCGGTGGAGACGAATGAGTTCGGGCAGGTGCTGGACTTTATCGAGTCGCCGCCGTCGCCGTATCTGATCAACGCGGGGGTGTACGTGTTCACGCCCGAGTTCACGTCGCTGCTGCCGGATCTTGGGGATCATGAGCGGACGACGTTTCCGCGGCTGGCGCGGGAGCGGAGGTTGGCGGGGTTTCCGATTCCGCAGGGGGCGTATTGGCGGGCGATCGATACGGCGAAGGATCTTAGTGAGGCGGCGCGGGAGTTGCAGGGTGACCGGACCGCACGGGGTACGTCTTGAGGGGGTGACCGGACCGCACGGGGTACGTCCTGAGGGGGTGACCGGACCGTCCGGGGTACGTCCTGAGGTGGGCGCCGGATCGTACGGCGGTGGGGGGTTGCTCGCGCAGTTCCTCGCGCCCCTGAAGGGGCCCGCAGCGGCCAGCCACCCTGAACCCCTGGCGGGGGCCGCACAGCCCAGCCCCCTGAGGTGGGCGCCGGATCGTCCGACCGTGGCCGGTTGCTCGCGCAGTTCCTCGCGCCCCTGACGAGCCCGTGCGGCTAGGCGCCCTGGGGGGTGGATTGGGGGGTGGCGCGCATGCCCAGGAGGAGGCCGGTGGCGGGGGGGCTGCCCAGGAGGCCGCCGATCGCGCCGGTGGGGGGTTTGGTGGCGGGTGGGGGAGCGGGGGCGGCGGTTGGTGGGGGTGGGGGGAGTTGGGAGGGCTGGGCGCCGCCGCCGGTGGTGGCGGAGCCGGTGGAGCCGGACTCGTGGGTCGGGGTGCCGCCGGCCCCACCGGAGGTGCCCGTGCCGTGGTTCTGGCCGGCGGCCGGCGGAGCCGCCTTCGTGGTGGGCGGCCGGGTGGGCTGAGCCGTGTGCTGCCGCCCGGTCCCGGCCGTGGCGGACCGCGACGGCGTCGGCGAGGGCTCGCCGGTGGTCCCGGGCGCGCCCGACACCTCGGGCAGCGGGGCGCCGGGGAGCTGGTTGGTGGGGGTCACGCTGGGACCCGGCCGGTGGTCGGCCGGTGTGGTGGCCCGTACGGCCGCGCCGAGCACGGAGCCGATCAGCAGCGTGGAACCGGCGATCACCGTGGCCAGCAGGGTGCCGCGGCGCAGCACCCGGCGGCGCAGGTCCCATACCGAGGCGCGCGGGCCGAGGCGCCGCCAGGCGTCGCCCGCCAGGTGGGCGTCGATCGAGTAGACGGGGGCGCCGGCGATGACCAGCGGGCTCCAGGCGGCGAGGTAGATGAAGTCGGGCGCGTCGTAGACCGGGACGGTCCGCCAGCTCACCGTGACCAGCAGGGCGACCGACAGGGCCGCGCCGAAGACCGCGGCGACCCGCTGCCAGAGGCCGCAGACGGTCAGTATCCCCACCACGACCTGGAGGAAGGCGATGCTGAGCCCGGCGCCCACCGGGTGGTCGAGCGCGGCGTTGCGCAGCGGTTCGGCGAGGCCCCACGGGTGCAGCGAGGAGAGCCAGTGGACCATCGAGCCGCGCTTGCCGCCGTCGAAGTAGACGCGGTCGCAGAGCTTGCCCATGCCGGCGTAGATGGAGACGAAGCCGAGGAAGACCCGCAGTGGGAGCAGCACGATGCCGAGGTTGAGCCGGCGGTCGGGATACCAGGCGTGCTTGGCGGATTCGCCGCGGCGGTCCCGCACCCTGCGGAGCTCGGGCTCCCCGTCGCCGCCGGTCCAGCCGACGCCCGGCTCGTCGTCCACCGGATCGTACGCACCCCTGACCGGCCGCACCCCGCCGAGCAGCCCGGTCTGGGAGCCGCCCGAGCGCTGGCCCACCACGGTGGGCATGGTCCGCTCCCGCATCCGGGGCAGGACCTGGGTGGCTCCCCGAGCGGCGACACCGCCGGCGGCATCCGCGCCGGCCCGCCGGACCGCCTGCTGCAGCTCGCCGGCCAACGGATCGCCCGGCGCGGAGTTCCCCGACCACACCAGCGGCGCCGGACGGCGCCTTCCGGCGGCGGAGCCGGCCGGCCGGGCCGAACCGCCCGCCGTGGCCGAGCGGCCGGAGACGCCCGAGACCAACGGAGCCATGGGAATCCGCGCCGACTCGGCCAGCCCGAGGGCACGTCCCGAGATCGCCCCGAGCTGCACCCGGAAGCTCGCGTGATTGACGATGACCTGGGCGGGATCGCTCGGAACCCGTGCCATGGTCATCACACGCTCATCAAATCCCGGCGCCCCTCCCCCCGTAGGAGTGCGGGGTGTTCTGGTGTCCACACTCATCTAACCGAGTGACGCGCCTTTAGGACACTGCCTGACCGCGTTACTGACTGCCGTCCCAGCCGATCAGGTCGCCCGGACGTACCACCCGTCCACCGTACGGCGGTTGACGGCGGTCACTACCGGGTGCCCATGGAACGAAGCCCACGGAACGACCCGCCCACGGAACGGCCCGCCCGCCGACCGCTACGCCCGCCGCCGCGACGCCTCGTACAGCACGACGCCCGCCGCCACCCCCGCGTTGAGCGACTCCGCCCCGCCCGGCATCGGAATCCGCACCAGTACGTCACAGGTCTCGCCGACCAGCCGGGAGAGCCCCTTGCCCTCGCTGCCGGCCACGATGACGACCGGGCCGCCGAGGAGTTCGAGGTCCTGGAGCTCGACATCGCCGTCGGCGGCGAGCCCGACCACGGTGAGGCCGGCCTTCTGGTAGGCCTCCAGCGTGCGGGTGAGGTTGGTCGCGCGGGCCACCGAGACGCGGGCCGCGGTGCCCGCCGAGGTCTTCCAGGCGCCCGCGGTCATGCCCGCCGCGCGCCGCTCCGGCACCACGACGCCGTGTCCGCCGAAGGCCGCCACGGAGCGGACGACCGCGCCGAGGTTACGGGGGTCGGTGACGCCGTCGAGCGCGACGATCAGCGGGTCCTCGCGCAGATCGGCCGCGTCGGCCACCAGGTCGTCGGGGTGGGCGTATTCGTAGGGCGGGATCTGGAGCACCAGGCCCTGGTGGTTGAGGCCGGCGGTGATCCGGTCGAGCTCCGGCTTGGCCGCTTCCAGCAGCGGCACCCCGCGGTCGGTGGCGAGCTTGATCGCCTCGCGGACGCGGTCGTCGTTGTCGATGTACTGCTGGACGTAGACCGCGGTGGCCGGGATGTCCGCGCGCAGCGCCTCCACCACCGGGTTGCGGCCGACGACCATCTCCGAGCTGGACTTGGAGCCGCGGCCCGAGGGGCGGCGGGACTGCGCCGAGACGGTCCGCTTGGCCTGGGCGTTGGCGACGCGGTTCTTCTTGTGGCCCTTGCGCGCCTCGGCGGGCGGCGTCGGGCCGCGGCCTTCGAGGGCCCTGCGCCGCTGCCCGCCGCTGCCGACCGTGGCGCCCTTCTTGTTGCTCGTACGGCGGTTCCTGCGCTGGCTGTTGCCGGCCATTTCGGCACTCTCACTTCATCGGTCAAGCTCAACAAACGTCAAAGGGCGCGCCGGACGACGCGCGGGGGGCCGGTGCCAGCGGGCACCGTCCCATGGACTCAGCCTCAGCCCCGCAGGGCCCAGCGGGAGCCGGTCGGTGTGTCCTCGATCTCCAGGCCCGACTGCACCAGCCGGTCCCGGATCGCGTCGGCCGTCGCGTAGTCCTTGCGGGAGCGGGCCGACTGGCGCTGCTCCAGCACGAGCTGGACCAGCGAGTCGACCACGCCGTGCAGGTCGTCGCCGCGTTCGGCGCCGGTCCAGTGCGGGTCGAGCGGGTCGAGGCCGAGGACGCCGAGCATGGCACGGACCTCCGCGAGCCGGGCGACCGCCGATTCCTTGTCGTCGGCGTTGAGCGCGCTGTTGCCCTGCCGGACGGTGGTGTGCACGACGGCGAGGGCCTGCGGGACACCCAGGTCGTCGTCCATCGCCTCGGCGAAGGCGGGCGGCACCTCGTCGGCGGGCAGCACGACCTCGCCCGCCTTCTCGGTGACGCGCTGGACGAAGCCCTCGATCCGCGCGAACGCGGACTCGGCCTCGCGCAGCGCCTCCTCGCTGTACTCGATCATGGACCGGTAGTGCGGGGTGCCCAGGTAGTAGCGGAGCACGATGGGCCGCCAGCGCTGGACCATCTCGGAGACCAGCACCGAGTTGCCGAGCGACTTGGCCATCTTCTCGCCGGCGATGGTGACCCAGGCGTTGTGCACCCAGTAGCGGGAGAAGGCGTCGCCGAACGACTTGGCCTGCGCGATCTCGTTCTCGTGGTGCGGGAAGATCAGGTCGATGCCGCCGCCGTGGATGTCGAAGGCGGTGCCCAGGTACTTGTGGGCCATCGCCGAGCACTCCAGGTGCCAGCCGGGACGGCCGCGGCCCCAGGGGGTGGCCCAGGACGGCTCGCCGGGCTTGGCCGCCTTCCACATGGCGAAGTCGCGCTGGTCGCGCTTGCCGACCTCGCCCTCGCCCTCCGGCTGGCGGAGGTTGTCCAGCTCCTGGTTGGAGAGCTCCAGGTAGTCGGGGTAGGAGCGCACGTCGAAGTAGACGTTGCCCTCTGCGACATAGGCGTGGCCGCGCTCGATCAGGCCCTGCATCATCTCGATCATCTCCGGCACATGGCCGGTCGCCCGCGGCTCATAGGTGGGCGGCTGGCAGCCGAGCGCGTCGTACCCCGAGGTGAAGGCGCGCTCGTTCTCATAGCCGATGGACCACCAGGGGCGGTCCTGTTCGGCCGCCTTCCTGATGATCTTGTCG
This sequence comes from Streptomyces sp. NBC_01190, assembly GCF_045039895.1. NCBI lineage: Bacteria > Bacillati > Actinomycetota > Actinomycetes > Kitasatosporales > Streptomycetaceae > Streptomyces > Streptomyces sp. NBC_01190. Next base: position 4,689,873 of record NZ_CP108580.1, on the reverse strand, counting down.
TCGATGTCGGTGACGTTGCGGATGAAGGTGACGTCGTAGCCCCGGTAGTGGAACCAGCGCTGGAGGATGTCGAAGTTGAGTCCCGACCGGATGTGGCCGATGTGCGGGGCCGCCTGCACGGTGGCGCCACACAGGTAGATCGAGACACAGCCCGGCGTGAGCGGGACGAAGTCACGTACCTGGCGCGCGTTGGTGTCGTACAGGCGAATGGTCACCCCTCAAGGGTAGTCGGCCGGAGCGGGTGCCTTGTGACCTATAGGGCACAGGTGTACGTGGCGCCAGCCGCTCTTAAGATCCCCGACGCGCCCGGGCCGGGTCGGGGAGGCTCCCGAGGGCCCCGGTGCGCGCCCGAACACCCGCCCAAGGCCGTCCCAGGCGCTCCTCAGGCGGTGACGCGTACGACCAGGGCGGTGGCGATCGCCGACAGGCCCTCGCCGCGTCCCGGGAAGCCGAGGCCGTCGGTGGTGGCGCCGCTGACCGCGACCGGCGCGCCGACCGCGGCGGACAGCACCCGCTGGGCCTCCTCGCGCCGCTTGCCCACCTTGGGCCGCTGCCCGACCACTTGGACGGCCACGTTGCCGATGACGAAGCCGGCGGCGCGGACGATCCGGGCCGCCTCGGTGAGCAGGGTGAGCCCGGAGGCACCGGCCCATTCGGGGCGTCCGGTGCCGAAGTGGGCGCCGAGGTCGCCGAGGCCGGCCGCGGAGAAGAGCGCGTTGCAGGCGGCGTGCGCCACCACGTCGGCGTCGGAGTGGCCGGCGAGTCCGGGGCCCTCGCCCTCCCAGCGCAGGCCCGCGCACCACAGCTCGCGGCCTTCCTCGAAGGCGTGGATGTCGGTGCCGATGCCGACCTGCGGCAGCGGGTAGCCGGGGGGCAGTGCCGGGGGCCCCGCGGCGGGCCCAGGACCGGCGGCCGCGGGGCCTGCGAGGCCGGAAGAGCCGGCCGCGCCCGTAGGCGGCTCAGTACCCATCCGTGGCCCTCCTGCGGGCGAGTACGGCCTCGGCGAGCACCAGGTCCAGCGGCCGGGTCACCTTGAAGGCCTCCTCGTGGCCCGGGACGACCAGCACGGGCACCCCGAGCTGCTCCACCATGCTCGCGTCGTCGGTGACGTCGTGGGTGACCGTGGCGTGCGCCTTGGCCAGCAGGGCCCGGTCGAAGCCCTGGGGGGTCTGCACGGCCCGCAGCAGCGCCCGCCTCGGCGTGCCGGTGACCTGTCCGGTGTCCGGGTCGACGCTCTTGACGGTGTCGGCCAGCGGCAGCCCGGGGACGACCGCGGGCGCGCCACTCCGTACCGCGTCCACGACCGCTTCGACGGTCTCGACCGGCACCAGGGGGCGGGCCGCGTCATGGACCAGCACCACATCGACGTCCTCGGGCAGCGCGGCGAGGCCGAGCCGGACCGAATCCTGGCGGACGTCCCCGCCGGGCACGACCAGTATGTCGGTCGACTCGGGCAGGCCGTGGGCGTCGAGCAGCGCCCGCACCTCGGCGGCTCCCTCGGCGGGCGCCACCACGACGATCACCTGTACGGCGCGGACGCGGGCCATCGCGCGGACCGCGTGGACGAGGATCGGCACCCCGCCCAGGGTGCGCAGCGCCTTGGGCGCGCCGGGGCCGAGCCGGACGCCACGTCCGGCGGCGGGAATGACGGCTGCGGTACGCAGGTTTGTGTCCTTGCGGGAGATGGGTATCGCACTCAAGGTGCCTGGCACGGCGCTCCACCCGACCCCTTCCGTGAAGTCGGGTGGGACGCGCCGACAAGCATGCCGCAGCACCCGGTCATGGCGCTCAACCGGGTGCGGCGGCAGGTTCCCCGTGGTGTGCGGGGGTGTGCGTCTTCGTAGGTCGGTACGTCACATCGGCGCAGATTGGTGTGCCGTCGTTCGTCGCGATACGAGAGCGTCCGAGACCCGAAAGGGGGGACGGTCTTACGACGCGAGGACCTCGTCGAGCAGTGCCTCGGCCTTGTCCTCGTTGGTGTTCTCCGCCAGAGCCAGCTCGCTGACCAGGATCTGCCGGGCCTTGGCGAGCATGCGCTTCTCGCCGGCCGACAGACCGCGCTCACGCTCCCGGCGCCACAGGTCGCGCACGACTTCCGCGACCTTGATGACATCACCGGAGGCGAGCTTCTCCAGATTTGCCTTGTACCGGCGCGACCAGTTGGTGGGCTCCTCGGTGTACGGCGCGCGCAGCACCTCGAAGACCCGGTCCAGACCCTCCTGACCGACTACGTCGCGTACGCCGACGAACTCCGCATTGTCCGCGGGCACACGTACCGTCAAGTCGCCCTGGGCGACCTTGAGCACCAAGTAGGTCTTGTCCACGCCTTTGATCTGGCGAATTTCGATAGCCTCGATCAGCGCGGCCCCGTGATGGGGATAGACCACGGTGTCGCCAACCTTGAACGTCATGTGACAGGTACCCCTTCCGTGGCTATCCAGAGTAACACGGGAACGCCCTCTTCTGAATGGCGTTTTCGCAGGTCAGGGCACATCTCAGGGCTTGACAAGCGGCTATGGGACGTGCTGGAGGGTGCGCCCGGAGAAGGGTATTCGCAGGTCGGAGCGGGTATACGGCGGGGTGGAAACCTGCCCGTTACGGCCTCGGACACACAGGAACAAGGGGCCATACGTCCGTGTTTGTCCCTCCCGGAAGAGTGGATCTTCGCTACTCCGTTCGGGTTCAGGTCCGTGATGATCCAATTTTGCACCGTCATGGAATACAAGAACACGTAAAGGTGCGGGCCCGGTGCGCGGAGCCCGGGAGGGCTCGGTAATCTAAGGCCGCCAGAAGATCTTCCAGACCTGCCCAAGGAGATGCGCCGCCGTGGTCCGCAGCTTCCGTCGCGGCGCCTACGCCGCCGTTCTCGCGCTCTCCCTCGCATCCCTTGCCGCCTGCTCGGCCGGAAACGGCGCCGGGTCTTTGCAGATCAAGCCGGACAGCGCGTCGGGCATCGAGGGCCCCATCGAGGTGCAGAACGCCTTTGTGCTCACCCAGGCGAGTGGTCCGGCCACCGTCTCGGCCCGGCTCTACAACAACGGCACCACCGCACAGACCCTGGAGTCGGTGAAGGTGGCCGGCTCCCCCGCCGCCGTCAGCGGCGCGCACGGCGGCAAGACCGTCACCGTCCCGGCGCACGGCAGCGTCCTGCTCGGCGGCAAGGGCAATCCGGTGGCGACCATCGACACCGGGAGCGAGTCGCTGCGCGACGGCGACGTGCAGACCGCGGTCTTCGTCTTCAGCCGGACCGGACAGGTCGCCGTCGCGATCAACGTCACCCCGGCGACCGGCTACTTCAAGCCATTCGGGCCCGGGTCGCTGCCGACCACCGCGGCCCCCACCCCGAGCGGCGCGGCGACGCCGACGGGCAGCCCGGCGCCGGGCGCCACGGACACGGCCACACCGACCGGAACGCAAACCGGAACGCCGACCGGCACTCCGTCGGGCACGCCGACCGACACCGCCACGGACGGCACGACCACCAACTCGTAAGCGGGCAGGCGAAGGGGCCCGGCATCGGCCGGGCCCCTTCGCGCACCCCGTTCAGCCGCCCCTGGGCCCGATCCGGTGCACGGTCCGGTTTACGGATTTACGGTCCGGTTCACAGTCCGGTTTACGGCCCGGTTTACGGCTCGAACTTGTAGCCGAGGCCGCGGACCGTCACCAGGAAGCGCGGCGCGCCCGGGTCCGGCTCGATCTTGGCCCGCAGCCGCTTGACGTGGACATCGAGGGTCTTGGTGTCGCCCACGTAGTCGGCGCCCCAGACCCGGTCGATGAGCTGCATCCGGGTGAGCACCCGGCCGGCGTTGCGCAGCAGCATCTCCAGCAGGTCGAACTCCTTGAGCGGGAGGTCCACCTTGCCGCCACCGACGGTGACGACGTGCCGGTCGACGTCCATCCGGACCGGCCCCGCCTCCAGGGCGGCCGGGGAGATCTCCTCGGGCTCGCCCCTGCGGCGCAGCACCGCGCGGATGCGCGCCACCAGCTCGCGCGAGGAGAACGGCTTGGTCACATAGTCGTCCGCGCCTATCTCCAGGCCGACGACCTTGTCGATCTCACTGTCCTTGGCGGTGACCATGATCACCGGGACATTGGACTTGAGCCGCAACTGGCGGCAGACCTCGGTGCCGGGCAGGCCCGGCAGCATCAGATCAAGCAGGACCAGATCGGCGCCATTGCGTTCGAACTCGTCCAGCGCGTCGGGCCCGGTCGCGGAGATGGCGACCTCGAAGCCCTCCTTGCGGAGCATGTACGACAGCGCGTCACTGAAGGACTCTTCGTCCTCTACGACGAGTACGCGGGTCACGGGAGGACCTCCGGGGCGGGGATGTGTTCGGGGAAAGTCTGGAAAAGCTGGTCGTCCGACGGCTCGTCGGCCGGGTCGGCGTCCGCTTCGGCCTCGGGATCGGTGCCTGGCGGAAGCGCGCGGTCGCGGGCGATCCCTGCCTCGGGAAGCCGCAGTGTGAAGGTGGAGCCCTGGCCTTCGGCGCTCCACACCGTGACCTCCCCGCCGTGCGAGGCGGCCACGTGCTTGACGATGGACAAACCGAGCCCGGTGCCGCCGGTGGCCCGCGAGCGCGCCGGGTCCACCCGGTAGAAGCGCTCGAAGACCCGGTCGCGGTCCTTCTCGGAGATGCCGATGCCCTGGTCGGTGACGGAGATCTCGATGAGGTCTCCTCCCCCGGAGCCTGCGGCCCGGGAGGTACCCCCAGAGGCGGGGATCCGCCGGCCGGCTATCCCGACCCGCGTGCGGGCCGGGCTGTAGTTGACGGCGTTCTCCACCAGGTTGCCCAGCGCGGCGGCGAGCTGGCCCCGGTTTCCCCAGATGAAGAGATCGGGGGTGGTTCCGGTGGCCATGGTGATCTGTTTGGTGTTGGCCTGGTGCCTGCACCGGTCGACGGCCTCGGCCACCAGGTCTTCCACGGCGACCGGCTCGGCGTCGTCGAGCAGGTCGTCGTTCTGCACCCGGGACAGGTCGATGATCTCCTGGACCAGGCTGGTCAGCCGGGTGGCCTCGATCTGCATCCGGCCGGCGAACCGGTTGACCGCCTCGGGGTCGTCGGCCGCGTCCATCACGGCCTCGGAGAGCAGCGAGAGCGCGCCGACCGGCGTCTTCAGTTCATGGCTGACGTTCGCCACGAAGTCACGGCGCACCGCCTCGATCCGGCGGGCCTCGGTGAGGTCCTCGACCAGCAGCAGCACCAGCCGGGAGCCCAGCGGGGCGACCCGGGCCGAGACCGCGAGCCCTTCGCCGCGGCCGGCGCCGCGCCGCGGCAGATCGAGTTCGACCTGGCGTATCTCGCCGTCCCGCCGGGTCTCCCTGGCCATCTGGAGCATCTGGTCGACGGCCAGCCGGCCGCCGCGCACCAGCCCGAGGGCGTACGCCGCCGAGCTGGCCTTGACCACCGTGTCGCCCTCGTCCAGGACGACCGCCGAGGAGCGCAGCACCGAGAGCACCGTGTCCACGCCCGGCGGCAGTACGGCTGTCATGTTGTCGGGCCTCATCGCGGTACGGGTGGGGCGGGCCTGTTCCCGCTCACTCCAGCGGAACGCGAGCACGGCGACCACACCGGTCAGCAGACCGGCCAGCGCACTGGCTGCGGCGACTGCCGCGTTCACGTCCATACCTCCAGATTAGGTGGCTCGTTCAAACACTCCACAAGCCTGAGAGATACCTCTCGGATGTACGTTGCCAAGAGTTCACCTCCACGTGGGGGGCGATTCACTCTGGGTGCGCGGCCGGTACGCGTAGGACCGCGAGCGTGACAGCGTGGAGGAGAAACCTCTGTACGGACGGAAGGAACGCGATGCGGGACGCATACCACGAGGAGCTGGACTCGATCGGTGACGGGCTGGTCGAGATGGCGCGGCTCGCCGGCTCCGCGATCGGCCGGGCCACCACCGCGCTGCTCGACGCCGACCTGAATGTCGCCGAGAGCGTCATCGCCGCCGACGAGAAGGTGGACGACCTCCAGCGCGAGCTGGAGAACCGGGCCATCACCCTGCTGGCACGGCAGCAGCCGGTCGCGACCGACCTCCGGATCGTCGTCACCAGCCTGCGGATGAGCGCGGACCTGGAGCGTTCCGGCGATCTGGCCCGCCACGTCGCCAAGCTGGCCCGGCTGCGTTTCCCGAACTCCGCGGTGCCGAGCGATCTGCACAGCACCATCCTGGAGATGGGTCAGCTCGCCCAGCGGCTGATGGCGAAGTCCGCCGAGGTCATCGTGACCAAGGACGTGGACGACGCGCTCCAGGTCGAGGCGGACGACGACCGTATGGACGAGCTCCACCGGGCGCTCTTCCAGCACCTGCTGGACGACCGCTGGAAGCACGGCATCGAGACCGCGGTGGACGTCACCCTGGTCGGCCGCTACTACGAGCGGTTCGCCGACCACGCGGTCTCGGTCGCGAAGCGGGTCGTCTACCTGGTGACCGGTGAGCACGCGGACGAGCTGACGCCGGCGCCGACGGTGGTGGAGGGGGCCTGACGGGGGTCTGACGGCGGGGGGGCTGACGGCAGGGGGCGGGTCACGGCGGCGGGCGCGTAGCGGGAGGGCGCGGAACGGCGGACGTCAAGGCGGCGGGGCAGGCGGGGGCGCGGGGCGCGTACGGCGCGGGGGACGGCGCATCGGCGAAATGTCCGCGCGCGCCCTTGAAGCACGGGTTCGGGTGGGGGTTCACTGATGCCAGGCAAGTCCGAGGAGGCTGCACTGATGTCGGAATCCCCCACGCCACCGCCCGACCGCCACGACCGGCCCGCGCCCACCGATGGCGTGGCCCCCTTGCGTACGCCGCTTCCGCTGCTCGCCGCCTGCGGCTGCGGTTCCGGCTGCGGCTGCGGCTGCCAGTCCGGCGCCGCGTGCCAATGCGGCGGCGCTCACTAGGTCGTCCTGGCAGAGGTGACGTCCCCGTAGTGCCCGTAGAGCTTGCGGCGAAGGCCCGTTCGATTCCGCCCCGCCCGGATCCGTCCGGCGGGGCGGAGTGCGGTCAGGGGCGGAGTCCGGTCGGGGGCGACGTGCGGTCCGGCACGTAAAGCGATCGAGGGGCCGAAAGCGGCGATGCCCGGCGGGTCGGGAAGCTGAATGCGGGCGATTCGGGGCAGGTTACCTTCCACCGCATCCAGGGAGAAACCATGCGCATCCACACCGTCGCCACCATCGGGTTACTCGCCACCACCGCCTTGCTGACCGCCTGCGACCCGAACACCGCCACCGGGGGCAACGCGGCGAGCCCCGGCGGCAAGCCCGCGACGACCAAGACCGTCCCCAAGCTGACCGGTATGGGGTTGCAAGCCGCCCAGGACGCCGCCCAGTCGGCCGGCTTCCCCAACCTCACCTCGCACGACTCCGCCGGCCGTGGCCGTACGCAGCTACTGGACCGGGACTGGAAGGTGTGCTCGCAGAAGCCGGCCGCCGGCGCGCGGGCCTCGACGGCCACCAGGCTCGACCTCGGCGCCGTCAAGGAGAGCGAGACCTGCCCGAGCAGCGACAAGGCGCCGCCGGCCAAGGCGGGGAAGTCGATGCCCGACTTCCTCGGCAAGAGCCTCAACACCGCCACCGAAGCGCTGGCTTCCGGCACCTTCATCAGCACGCGCGACGCCACGAGCAAGCACCGGATCATCGTCGTGGCGTCCGACTGGAAGGTGTGCACGCAGTCCCCGAAGGCGGGGACGGCGCTCGGTGATCAGCACGTCAGCTTCACCGCGGTGAAGTTCGACGAGACCTGTCCCTGAGCGCGGCCGGTCTTCTCCCGCCCTCGGCGGCCTTTGGTGATCTCCGGGCGGGTTCGTGGGGGCCTTCCCCCGTTTGACGGAGAGAGCGGATGTCTCCGCCGTTCGTAGCCCAAGTGAATCTTCTCGTGCATGACTCTTGCCCCTCGGGGCGACGGTCGCCACGCTACTCATCGGATGTATCCATCCGATGTCCTGCCTGGCCGCTGCATACGGAGATCCCTTGACGCGCCTGCCCAGCCTTGCCGTTCCCCTCGCTCTGGCCGCCGCCTTCCTCGCCGCCGCCGGTGCGCCGCCCGCCCAGGCGGCGCCACCCGATCGCGGTTCGACCCCGACGTTGCATGTCTCCCCGGACGGCCGCGGCACCGCCTGTACGGTCGAGCGGCCGTGCGGGCTCGGCGTCGCGCACCGCGAGGCGGGAAGGCTGTCGGCGCTCGCCGTAAATCATGCCGGCCACGGCGGCCACAGCGCGCACCAGCCCGCCGCCTCCGTCCTGGTCGAACTCCAAGGCGGCACCTACCGGTTGACCAGCCCGATGCAGCTCGGCCCGCAGGACTCGGGTACGCCCGGCGCGCCCGTCGTCTACGAAGCGGCGCCCGGCCAGCAGCCGGTGTTCAGCGGCGCGGTCCAGGTGACCGGCTTCCGGCAGGTGGACGCGACCCGGCACATCTACCGCGCCACCGTCCCGGTCGGCACCCAGAGCCGTGAGCTGTTCGTGAACGGAACGCGGGCCGACCGGGCCCGCGGCCCGCAGAACCCCGGCGGCTTCTCCGTCACCGCCACCGGTTTCACCACCTCGGACCCCTCCTACGCCGCCTGGCCGCACACCCCCGGCATCGAGGTGGTCCGCAACAACGCCTGGAAGCAGCTCCGCTGCCCGCTGACCGCCATCTCGCCGAGCGCGTCCGGCGGTTCCGATCTGACCGTCGACCCCGACTGCTGGCGGAACAACCACACCGCGGTACCCAACCCCGGTTTCCCGCTGAACGGCGCCGGGTTGCCCACCCTTGACGGCATCACCTGGATCGAGAACTCACCGGCCCTGCTCGGCACGCCCGGCCAGTTCTATCTCGACAGCGCGGCCGGCCAGTTGTCGTACGTGCCGCGCCGCGGCGAGGACATGGCGACCGCGGATGTCGAACTCCCGCTCACCGAGGAGCTGGTGGACCTCGCCGGTACGCCGGGCCATCTCGCGCCGCTCAACGACACCGCGCCCGGGGCCGGTTACGCCGGCACCTGGACGTATCAGAGCGGGCGGCACTACGGCGATCTCCAGTCGGACGTCCACTACACCGCCACCAACGGCGACTCCTTCTCGTACACCTTCACCGGCACCGGCATCCAGGTGCTCTCGGAGACCAACTCCGACGAGGGCAGGGCCGATGTGTACGTGGACGGCGCCAAGGTCTCGTCTGTGTCGGGGACGGGCGGCGGCGGTACGGAGCGGCTGGCGCAGCAGGTGCTGGCGTCGGTGACCGGGCTCGCCAAGCGCACGCACACGGTGAAGGTGGTGAAGACCGGCGGGCAGTATCTGCTGGTCGACGGCTTCACGGTGATCCCGGACACGGTGGCGCCCGTGCACGACATCACCTTCGCCGGCATCACCTTCGCGTACACGACCTGGAACGCGCCGAGTTCGCAGGGCTACGTCGACAACCAGGCGGGCGTGCTGTGGGATCCGCGGACGCAGGCGCCGACGCGTATCCCGGCCGCCGTGCAGGTGCACCGCGGGGCGCGGATCTCCTTCACCGGGGACACCGTGTCGCACACCGGTACCAGCGGGATCGAACTGGCCGACCAGACACAGGACTCGACGGTCAGCGGCAGCACGATCACGGACACCTCGGGCGTGGGCGTGGCCGTCGGCGAGGTCGACGACTACTACCAGTCGTTGCCCGCGCTGATGACCAGCGGCAACACGGTCTCCGGCGACATCGTGCAGACGCCGGGGCAGGAGTTCTCGGACGCGGTCGGCATCTGGGTCGGCCACAGCCGCGGCACCACGCTCGCGCACAACGATGTCGGCTACACCCCGTACTCGGGCATCTCCATCGGCTGGGGCTGGGGCTGGGCGTCCTCCTGCGACCTCCAGGCGCGGCAGGGGCTGCCGGTTCCGTGTCTGCACGGCACGACGTACTCCGGCGACAACCACGTGGTCGGCAACCATGTGCACAGCGTGATGGGCAAGCTCTTCGACGGCGGGCCGGTCTACACGCTCGGCGGGCAGGCGCTGGCTTCGGAGTTCACCGGCAATGTGCTGTCGGAGTGCGTCGACGGGTGCAACATGATCTACCACGACGAGGGCAGCTCGCTGTGGAACACCCATGACAACGTGGTGCGTTACGGCAACGGCTCGCTGTGGCTGAACCTGTGGACGCCGAGCATCCACGACGACTCGATCCACGACAACTACACCGACACCGCCGCGTACAACAACAGCGGCACCGCCATCGACTTCCACCCGTCGACGGTGGTCACCGACGGCGACTGGCCGGCCGCCGCCAAGGCGATCATCGCCGCGGCCGGTCCCGGCACGCTCCCCGGCGCGACGGTGGACGACGACGATCTGCGGGTCGACTACCACGGCGCCTGGTCGTCGAGCGGCTCCCGGGCCCTCGGTGATCTGCACGACGGCGTCCACTACACGCAGGCCGACGGTGCTTCCGCGACGATCTCGTTCACCGGGACGGGTGTCAGCTTCTTCACCGAGACCAACTCCGACGAGGGGCTCATCGGGGTGTCGCTCGACGGCGCCGACCGGGGCACGGTGAATGCGGATAGCGCCCAACGCCAGTCGCAGCACGTGCTGTTCACGGCGAGTGGGCTGGCGCCGGGGCCGCACACCCTGACGCTGACGAAGGAGTCGGGGAGCTATCTGCTGGTGGACGGCTTCAGGTTGAGCTGACGGCTTAGGTTGAGGTGAGGGGTGGGGCCGGACGGGTAGGCGCGACGGCCCGCCCCGGCGCCGGACGGGGGCGGGCCCGCGGCGCAACGGGGGTCAGGCCTTGGACGGGCGGGGCAGGGCGAGGGTTTGGAGGGCGCGGACGAAGGCTGCCGCGTCCTCGGCGGGGAGCGGGGCCAGGAAGTGCCGCTCCATTTCCTGGCGGGCGGCTTCGGCGCGGCGGCGGAGGTCGTGGCCGGCGGGGGTCAGCCGTACCGCGTTCCTGCGGCGGTCCTGGGCGCTGCGTTGCCGTTCGACCAGGCCCTTGCCCTCCAGCGCGTCGACGAGCGCCACCATCGTCGTACGGTCCACGCCGAGCCGGTGCGCGGCGTCCGACTGGGACAGCGGCGCGGCCACCGGCTCCGTATCGGCCGCGAGGACGGCGAGCACCGCCAGTTCGCGGCCGTCGACCCCGTACGGCTCGAGCGCGCGGGCCGATGCCTCGGCGAGTTGGGCCTGGGCGTGCTTGAGGAGGTAGCCCAGGCGGGTGCCGAGCGGATGCGCGGGCGCGGGGGGCGGGTCGCCGGTCATGGCCGGAGCGTAGCCGAGACGGGTATAGTCAGCTTGACTGATGATCCGCTAGAGTGACGTTATGCCCGCCATCGCCGCACCCCCGTGGTGCGCGGCCGTCGAACCGAAGGGCCTCCACCGTGAGCGACCGGCAGAACCCGGTGACGTTCGGCGTCAAGACCACCCCGATGCGCGTCGGCTACGACGAGATCCTGCGCGTATGGCAGGAGGCCGACGAGCTGCCGCAGATCGCGGACGCGTGGCTGTGGGACCACCTGATGCCGATAGCCGGGCCGCCGGACGGCGGGATCCTCGAAGGGTGGACGCTGCTGAGCGCCCTCGCCGCGCGGACCCGGCGGCTACGGCTCGGCCTGCTGGTCACCAGCAACCGGGTCCGCGAGCCGGCCGTACTCGGCAAGATCGCCACGACGGTCGACGTGATCTCGCACGGCCGGCTGATCATGGGCCTCGGCGTCGGCGGCACCCGGCAACCGCCCGGCGCGGGCGGCATCGCGGGGGCGAACCCGGCGATCGCCGAGTACGCCGCTTACGGTCTGCCGCTGGTCTCCGCGGCGGAGGGCATCGCGCGGCTGGCGGAGACCATCGCGATCCTGCGGTCCATGTGGACGGAGGAGGTCTTCGACTTCGACGGCCGCCACTACACCCTGCGGGGCACCCGCAACGAGCCCAAGCCCGTGCAGCGCCCGGGCCCGCCGCTGCTGATCGGCGGCTGGGGCACCCGTACGCTGCGGCTGGTCGCCGAGCACGGGGACATCTGGAACGTGCCGGGGCCGCCGCACAACAGCCTTGACCTCATCGCCGAGCGGGGCCGGGTGCTGGACGCGCACTGCGCGGCGATCGGCCGCGATCCCGGGGCGATCGTCCGGTCCGTCCAGTACATCGTCTCGTACGACGATCCCGCCGCCGACCGCGCGGCCGTCCTCGACCTCATCGGGGCCGGCCTCACCCACATCGTGCTCAGCCTCCGCCCGCCCTATCCGCGGGGCGCGGCGCGGTGGCTCGTCGACGAGATCATCACACCGGTCCGCGAAGCCCTTCCGCCAAGCTGACTACCGCCCGGGCCGCCACCCGTGCCGCCGGTGCCGGCCGCGCAGCACGCGAAGCCCGTCGACCCCGCGCACGACCGACGCGACGCCGAGCACCACGAGCACGACCTCCAACACGGTGGTCGCCGTCGAGTTCCCGCCATCGGCCCCGCCGACCAGCACCACCGCCGCCTGAACGGCGACCAGCACCCCGGCGACGATGCCCAGATACCCGGCGGTCCTGCTCCTCGGCACGAACCGCCACCACGGCCCACCCGCCGGATGTCCCCAACTTCTTGCGTTCCCGGTCGACATACAGCCTCCCTCTCTCGCACGTACCCCCTCCGCTGCCCCGCCCCCCTGTCCTGAAACAGCCACCCCAGGTACGACGACGACGCGGAAGCCGCTGACGGCCGACGGAGGGTCCCAGGAGACGCCCCGCCGCGCCCGCTAGTGCCTGATACCGGACTTCGGCGCCCTGTCGCACCATGAGGTCCCCCAGGTCGCGGGTGTTCCTCTCCCAGACCGTGGTTGAACGTGTTCAAATCCTATGGGAGCATCATGGTCCAGCTTCAGGGGGAGGGCAGGATGGGAGCCACAGAGGCGTCTCAAAGAGCGAAGGACACAAGGGGCTTCGGCGGGGCGACCGTCGCGGCTCTCGTGTGGGCAGCAATGATTGCTGCCAGTCCTTGGCTGTCATCGGCCGTGAATGGTGCCGACTCGACGGGCCTTACCTTCGTTTTCAGCATGATGGTCTGCGGCTCCGTGCCCTCCTTCCTGCTGGGGGCACACCTGGGACTCAACCGCGCGTGCTGGGTTCTGGGGACATCTGGTGCCCTGGGGCCTGTCCTCTGGTTCCTGGGCTCAGCGGCCCTCGGCGATCCAAACTCGGCCTTCGCGGTTTTCGCTTTGGTGTTCGTCAGCGCACCCTTGCTGGGAGGTGCGATCGCGGGTTGGTGGTGGACATGTCCGCACCGATGAGGGGGCACCACAGCGCCCTCGGTCGCTAGTGCTGTGACCGCCGAAGGTTCGCCGGGTTGAGGGGGTGCACCCCGTGAGCGAGGCGGTCGGCGGTGAAATTCATGGATGCTTCGATCACTCGCCGCCTAGGGTCTGCCGCATGACTCTCGCTTACGATGCGACCGGAGACGGTCCCGCGCTGGTACTACTGCACTCCGCGGTGTGCGACCGAAGGATGTGGGATCCGCAGTGGCCGGCCCTGGTCGATGGCGGATACCGGGTGGTGCGTTGCGACTTCCGGGGCTTCGGCCAGACTCCCTTGCCGGACCGGCGCCACAACGACGCAGAGGATGTACTGGACCTGCTGGACGCCCTCGGCATCGAGCAAGCGGCGCTGATCGCCTCCTCGTATGGCGGACATGTTGCTGTGGAGATCGCCGCACGCCGTCCGGACCGGGTCTCCGCCATGGCGCTGTTGTGCGCCGGACTGCCGGGGCATGAACCCACCGATGAGCTGCGCGCGTTCGGCGAGCGGGAGGACGCGCTGCTTGAGGCGGGCGATATCGCGGGGGCCGTGAAACTGAACGTGGACACCTGGCTGGGACCGGACGCCGAGGAGGCGGTCCGGGAGGAGGTGCGCGGGATGCAGCGGCATGCCTTCGAGGTGCAACTGGCCGCCCCCGAGGGGGCCGGACGGACCAAGGTGGAGATCGACCTGTCAGCGATCAAGGCACCCTGTCTCGCTCTTTCGGGCGGCCGCGACCTGGCGGATTTTCGGCAGATCGCGGCCCGGCTGCCGGGTCTGCTCGCCGACACCCGGCACCTCGAACTGCCCTGGGCCGGCCATCTCCCCAGTCTGGAGCGGCCTGCCGCTGTGACGAACCTGCTGACCGGCTTCCTACGCGAGATGGTCCCCGCTGGCTGAGCGTGATTTCCGGGTGTCCCGGTCAGGCCGCCTGTGCGAGGCGGCGGCCGCCCCAGCGGACGCCCTAGTGGACCTCGACGGGGTTGGCCCAAGAGGCGTTGGTGGGGTGAAGCACGGTTCAACCTTGTTTTTCTTCGCCCAGGCGCGGATCTTGGTGCCGTTGTGGGCGGAGAGGTTGTCCATGATCACGTAGATCGGGGCGCAGTCCGGGCGCGAGGCGCGGATTGACTTCAGCGCGGTCAGGGAGTTCACGGCTCCTTTGCGGCGGCGGTTGACTCCCCACAAGGTGTCGTCGCCGACCGAGTAACAGCCGCGGAAGTAGGTCACCCCGTGGGTGCGGTGGTAGGTCGCAGGGGCCCGGTCGGGCCGGCTCCGCTTCGCCCAGCAGGACCCGGCGGTGGGTCGGATGCCCAGCGGGCCGAACCCGTCGAAGGCGAAAACGCGGTCGGGGAAGTGCTCCAGGACGTGTTCGATGCGGTCGAGTTTGGTGTCGCGCTCGGGGTCGGTGGACTCCTTCCAGGTCTTGGTGCACTGGAAGGTGATGCCGCGGCGGCCGATACGGCCCCGCACTGTCATGAGCCGGTAGTGCGCGGAAGACCAGGGCGACCGGCGCCGTGGACGTGAGCCGCCTGTCGGACGCGACGCATCGACAAGGAACCGTGCACCCGGTGTCAAAGCGGCGGCCCGCAGCCGGAACTACCGTCGTTGACAGCGGAGACTCCAACGGCCGCTCGACTGCGGGCACCGCGAGATGGATGTGATCCGAGCAGTGCACGAGGTGACCGGCCTGAGCTTCTGGGAAAGCCGGGGCCTGGCGCGCCAAGCTCCCGTCGTTCTTCTTGGGGGTCTGTCTGCGTACAGGGCCCAGTCCGCTGTCGCTCTGCTCCAAAGTGCGGGCGCCAGAGCGGAGTGGAGGCAGGAACCGGAGCCCGGAGAGCGCACCGCCACATTGCCCTGACGGCCCACGGACGGCCCCGGATGCCAACGTGCCCCCTGCCTGCGGGAGAAGCCGCAGGCAGGGGGCATGGTCGCGCCAGAGAACTACTTCTTGCCCTGGTTCTTGACGGCCTCGATGGAGGCCGCGGCGGCGTCGGGGTCGAGGTAGGTGCCGCCGGGGGTGAGGGGGTGGAAGTCGGGGTCGAGGTCGTAGGCGAGGGGGATGCCGGTGGGGATGTTGAGGCCGGCGATGTCGGCGTCGGAGACGTTGTCGAGGTGCTTGACGAGGGCGCGCAGGGAGTTGCCGTGGGCGGCGACGAGGACGGTGCGGCCGGTCAGCAGGTCGGGGACGATGCCGTCGTACCAGTACGGCAGCATCCGCTGGACGACGTCCTTGAGGCACTCGGTGCGGGGCCGCAGCTCCGGCGGGATCGTGGCGTAGCGCGGGTCGTCGGACTGCGAGAACTCCGTGCCGTCCTCGAGCGGCGGCGGCGGCGTGTCGTACGAGCGGCGCCAGAGCATGAACTGCTCCTCGCCGAACTCCGCGAGCGTCTGTGCCTTGTCCTTGCCCTGGAGCGCGCCGTAGTGCCGCTCGTTCAGCCGCCAGGAGCGGCGCACCGGGATCCAGAGGCGGTCGGCGGCCTCAAGGGCGAGCTGTGAGGTACGGATCGCCCGCTTCATCACGGAGGTGTGCACCACATCGGGGAGCAGGCCGGCGTCCTTGAGCAGCTCACCGCCCCGGACCGCCTCCTTCTCGCCCTTCTCGTTGAGGTTGACGTCCACCCAGCCGGTGAACAGGTTCTTCGCGTTCCACTCGCTCTCGCCGTGGCGGAGCAGGATCAGCTTGTACGCAGCAGCAGCCATGAGTCGAGCGTAGTGGAAATGCGTTGGCGCCTCCCAGCCCCCCTCTGTAATGTGCGCCAGGCACCATGGACCATTACGCAAGACGACCGGGAGAGCAGCGTATGAGGGTGGGCACGCAGGCGGCGCGGGCGGTACGGGAGACGGTCGGCGGATTCCCCAGCCAGTACTGGTGGTTGTGGACCAGCACCCTCATCAACCGCCTCGGCGGCTTCGTCGTCCCCTTCCTCGCGCTCTATCTGACCGTGCGGCGCGGCTACTCCCCCTCGTACGCCGGCCTCGTCGCCGCCCTCTTCGGCCTCGGTGGCGCGGCCGGCGCCGTCATCGGCGGGGTGCTCGCCGACCGCGTCGGGCGGCGCCGGACCCTGCTGGTCTCCCAGGTCGCCGCCGCGCTCGCCACCGCGGTACTCGGCCTGGTCGTCAACCCGCTGGGCATCGCGCTCTTCGCCACGCTGCTCGGCCTGACCGCCAACGCCTCGCGGCCCGCGCTCCAGGCGATGATCGCCGACCTCGTCCCGGCCAAGGACCGCGTGCGTGCCTTCTCGCTCAACTACTGGGCGGTCAACATCGGCTTCGGTGTGTCGGCGGCGGCGGCCGGCTTCATCGCGGCGGCCGGCTATCTGTGGCTCTTCCTCGGCGACGCGGCCACCACGCTGCTCTGCGCGGTCGTCGTCTTCGTCAAGGCCAAGGAGACGCTGGCGGCGCCGGCCCCCCGGGAGGCCGGCCCGGGCACGGGCATCGGCACCGCAACCGGCACGGGCACTGGCACCGGCACCGGCACCGGCACCGAGCCGGTCCGCATCACGCTGAAGGACGTCGTACGCCACCGCCGCTTCATG
Source organism: Streptomyces sp. NBC_01190 (assembly GCF_045039895.1). NCBI lineage: Bacteria > Bacillati > Actinomycetota > Actinomycetes > Kitasatosporales > Streptomycetaceae > Streptomyces > Streptomyces sp. NBC_01190. The sequence goes on along the minus strand of NZ_CP108580.1, from coordinate 4,673,126 downwards.
GCCCTGGTCGCCCTCACCTTCCTGATCGGCAGCGTCCAGCAGCAGGGCAACTCCACCCTCGCCATCGACATGGGCCTGCACGGGCTCTCGGCGCGGCAGTTCGGGCTGGTCGCCGCGCTCAACGGGGTGGTGATCGTGCTGCTCCAGATACCGCTGACCCGCGCCCTGCGCGCCCACCGCAGCGGCAGCCTGCTCGCTGCCGGGTCCCTCCTGCTCGCCTGGGGCTTCGGGCTGACCGCCTTCGCCGGCTCGGTCGGCTTCTACGCCTTCACCGTCGTCGTCTGGACGCTCGGCGAGATCGTGCACATGCCCGCCTCGATGTCCGTGGTCGCCGACCTCGCCCCGGCCACCGCACGCGGCCGCTACCAGGGCATGTACAGCCTCTCCTGGTCCGCCGCCGCCTTCGCGGGCCCGCTGGCCGGCGGCCTCGTCCTCGACCACCTCGGCAGCGACGCGGTCTGGATCGCCTGCACGGCCGTCGGCACGGTCGCCGCCGCGGGCTACCACCTCCTCCTCCGCCCCCGCCCCCACCCCGAGCGCCCCGCCGAACTCACCCCGACCCGCCTGACCTTGCCCTCCTGACCGGGGGGGTGCGGCGGGGGGATGCGCGGGGGTGGCCGCACACCCGGGGTTGATGGCCGGGCGCGGCAAGCGTGGTGGGAGGGTGGGGGTGTGGATGAGGCGCGGGTGAAGGCGGCGGTCGGGCGGATTGAGGGGTATCGGCGCGGGTTTGAGGTCGCGTTCGCGGAGTACTTCGCGGGGTTGGTGGCAGCGGGGGTGGAGGGGCCCGGGGGGAGTCGGTATCCGCGGGAGTGTGTGGAGTTGCTGCGGGACCTGTCGTTGCGGGGCGGGAAGCGGCTACGGGTCGCGCTGGTGTACGAGGCGGCGCGGCTGGTGACGGAGGAGGACGTGGCCGGGCTGGCGGAGGCCGCGTTGAGCGTGGAGCTGATGCAGACGTACGGCCTGGTCCACGACGACATCATCGACGACTCATCGGTGCGGCGGGGCGGCCCCTCGACCTATTACGCGTACCGGGAGCGGTTCCCGGGGCAGGAACGCAAGGCGCTGGGGCTGGCGGTGCTGGCCGGGGATCTGGCGTGGACGCTGGCGCTGCGCGTACTGGCGGAGGGCAAGGCCGATCCCGAGGTGCGGATGGCCATGCTCCAGGTGCAGTTGCGGGCCGGGCAGGACGCGGTCGTCGGGCAGTTGACCGACCTCGAACGGGACACCCACCCGCTGCCGAGCCGCGCACTCCTCGACGCTGTCACCGAGTTCAAAAGCACCCGCTACTCGATCCTCGCCCCGCTGCGGTTCGGACTGCTGGCGGCGGGCGAGGACCTCGACCGGTACGACGAGCGGCTGCGCCGGTACGCCTCGCTGGTCGGCCGCTACGAGCAGATGCGCGACGACTACCTCGACCTCTTCGCCGACCAGGCGGCCCTGGGCAAGTCGGCGGGCGCCGACCTCCGCGCTGGCCGCCGTACGTACGTCGTCTGCGCGATCCTGGAGGCGGCCACCGCCGCGGAGCAGGCGGAGGTCGAGGCCGCGCTCGCCGATCCGCACGGCACGGCCGAGACGATCGCCCGCGTCCGGGAGATTGCCCAACGGCACGGCGTGGATGCCCGGCTCCGCGCCGAGATGCGCCGCATCGCCGAGGCGGCCTCGGCGGAAGCGGGGACGTGGCGGGGGCAGTGGCGGGGGCAGTGGCGGGAGGAAGCGGTCGGCTTCTTCGAGCTGCTGCCGCTGTGGAGCGTCGACCGGACGAGGTAGGGGACGCGGCGCGGAAGCGGTCAGGTGGGGAAGCGGCCGGACTTTACGTCTGCCATGAACGCGGTCCAGCTCGCGGGGGTGAAGCGGAGGGCCGGGCCCTCCGGGTCCTTGCTGTCCCGGACCGGTACGACGCCGGGTACGCCGTCGGCGACCTCCACACATTCGCCGCCCTGGCTTCCGCTGTAGCTGGACTTACGCCACCGGCCGACCTCCACGCATTCCCCGCCGGAGCTGTTGCTGTAGCTCGACTTGTGCCAGTCCATGCCCTGCGACGTGTCGTCCATCATGCGCTGTACTCGTCCTTCAAAACGGAGCGGATGAAGTTAAGCGACTTGCCCGGGTCCAGGGCTACCGCTTGCAGGAGATCGTAGGACAAGTTAGCCGACACTACGTTTTGCCGCCCCTGCATAATCCGGCCGCTCATCATGCCTTCGGCGTACACCACGTCGTCTCCGTCGTCGTAGCCCCAGATCGTGAAGGAGCCATCGAGGCCCGCATGGTTCTCGGTGCGGAGGCGTACCACCTGAATCACCGTGTGCGGCGACTCGGCTTCGTGGAGCAGGCGTTGGAGCTGGTTGACCATGACGCTCCGGCCGCCGACCGGTCGCACCAGGGCCGGTTCGTCCAAGATCACCCAGATGAACGGAGGATTTTCCCGGGTCAGGATCTCCTGCCTCCGCATTCGGCCCGCGACCTCGATCTCCAGCCGGTCGGCGGGCATGCGGGGCAGCCCCCACTGCATCAGCGCACGGGCATAGTCCTCGGTCTGGAACAACCCATGCACGACCTGCGCCTGATACGCACGGACCTTGGCGGCCCGCGCCTCTTCCTTGGCCGCACCCTTGAACCACTCGGGAAACGGATCCTCCAGCACCCTCCGGAGGATCCGCTGGAACCGATCCCCCGTCTCCAGCGCCGCGTCCACCTCCCGGCTGAACGCCAGCGACGGCGTCCGCCGCGCCGCCTCGACATTGCACACCTGCTGGAAGCTGTACGTCGTGTGCGAGGCCAGCGCCCGGAGCGACATCCCCTTCGCCTCGCGGGTGGTCTTCAGCTCCTCCCCGTAGAAGTGCAGCCACGAGCCGCCCGGTTGCTCTTCGCCTGCTCGGCTCATGGCTCACCTTCCTAGTATTCGGACGGCGCCGGAGACGCCTGTCCTCTATCACTCAGGGTTGATCACGACCAGCCTAGGAGTAACGAAGGTCACATGAGACCCGAATGCTGAAAGACGAAAGGCCAGGCACGTGAGTGGAGTTCCGATCGCGGTGGTGATGCCCACAGATCCCGAGCAGGTCAAGCCCCGGCAGTACACCCCTCCCCAGCGGCTCTGGCCGGCGACTCCCAGCGGCGTTCGGAAGGCTCGGCACGCGCTCACGGATCAGCTCGCGGAGTGGGGCATGTCCGAGCTGGCCGACGACGCCGGGCTCGTGCTCTCCGAGCTGATGACCAACGCGCAACGGCACGGGCGCGTGCCGGACCGCCGGATCGGCACCAGTTTTCTGCGGGTGAAGGAGGGGGTGGTGATCGAGGTGCACGACGCCCGCAGCGAGCGGCCGGTGCTCACCAAGGCCGAGGAGACCGACGAACGGGGGCGGGGGCTGGCGATCGTGGAGGCGATCACCGATGGGCGCTGGGGCGTCACCGATCGGGACGGGCCCGGCAAGGTGGTCTGGGCCGCCGTCCTCGGGCTTCTGGCGTTTCTCGCCCTCGCGGAACCTACGCCTGATCTTCCGTCAGATGAGTGAACGCCTCAAGGTTCCTGGTGGGTTCGCCGCGGGCCACCCGCCAGGCGTACTCCTTGCGGATCGCGCTCGCGAAGCCCAGCTCCAGCAGGGTGTTGAAGGAACCGTCGGCGTTCTCCAGTACCGCGCCGAGCAGTTGGTCGATCCCTTCTGGAGTCACCGCGGCGAGCGGCAGGCGGCCGTTGAGGTAGACGTCGCCGTGCTGGTCGATGCCGTAACTCAGGCCGTACATCTTGAGGTTGCGCTCCAGCAGCCAGCGGTAGAAGTGCTCGTGGTTCTCGTCGGGGTGGCGGACCACGAAGGCGTTGAGGGAGAGCGTGTGGCGGCCGACGATGAGCTGGCAGGTGGTGGAGAGCTTGCGGGTGCCGGGGAGCTGGGTGACATACGTGCCGGGGGCCGGTGACTCCCAGGGCAACTCGGCTTCCCGGAGGGCCTGTTCGATGACACGGGCGGCGGTGCGGGAGGCGGCGCGGGCGGGGTCGTCGCCGCGGAGATCCCGGTCGGTGCCGCGTTCCGGGTCGTCGCCGCGGAGTGCCGGGTCGGTGCCGCGTTCCGAGTCGCTACCCGTTCCCGGGTCGGCCTCCGGACGACCGCCCGCCCCGGCGGCCTGGCCGGATTCCCGTGCGGTACCGGCCCCCGGGGCGGTACCCGGACTCCCCTGCTGCTCAGCCATGGGCCGATCGTAGGTGACGCCGGTGCTCGTACTGCGCCTCCGCGTACACGTCGGCCGTGTCCTCCGCCGCCGTGTCCCAGCCGAAGTGCCGCGCGTGCCGGGCCGCCGCCGCGCCGAGGACGTCGTCCAGGTGCGGCTGGTCCACGAAGCGCCGCAGCGCCACCGCGTAGTCGCGCGGATCGTGGCCGGAGACGAGGAAGCCCGTCTCCCCGTCCCGTACCGCCACCGGCAGACCGCCGACGGAGGCCGCGATCACCGGGGTGCCGCACGCCTGCGCCTCGATGGCGACCAGGCCGAAGGACTCGTTGTACGACGGCATGACCAGGACGTTCGCCGCCCGGTACCAGTCGGCGAGCCGCTCCTGGTCGACCGGCGGCTGGAACCGTACGACATCGGCGACGCCGAGTTGGGCGGCGAGCTTGTGCAGCGCCTCCGGCTTGGCGAGGCCGCTGCCGCTCGGGCCGCCGACCACCGGTACGACGATCCGCTCACGGAGCGACGGGTCCTCGTCCAGCAGCATCGCGGCCGCGCGGATCAGCAGGTCGGGGGCCTTGAGGGGCTGGATCCGGCCGACGAAGAGCGGGATCAGCGCGTCCGCCGGCAGGCCGAGCCGGGCCCTGGCCGCCGCGCGGCCCGACGGCACGAACCGGGCCAGGTTGACGCCGGGATGGACCACCGCGAGCTTGTCGGGGGCCGCCCCGTAATGCCGTACCAGCTCGGCGGCCTCCTCCTCGGTGTTGGCGATCAGCCGGTCGGCGGCGGAGACGATCTGGGTCTCGCCGATCACCCGGGCCATCGGCTCGGCGCAGTCGCCGGCGGCGAGCGCCGCGTTCTTCACCTTGGCCATGGTGTGCATCGCGTGCACCAGCGGCACGCCCCAGCGCTGGGCGGCCAGCCAGCCGACGTGGCCGGAGAGCCAGTAGTGCGAGTGGACGAGGTCGTAGTAGCCGGGGCGGTGGCCCGCCCAGGCCTGCATGACACCGTGGGTGAAGGCGCAGAGCTGCGCGGGCAGCTCCTCCTTGGCCAGGCCGCCGTACGGCCCCGCGTTGATATGGCGGACGGAGACGCCGGGCGCCAGCTCCACCTCGCAGCGCAGCCCGCCCTCGGTGGCGCGGGTGAAGATCTCCACTTCGATGTCCCGCTCGGCCAGACGCTTGGCCAGCTCCACGATGTACACGTTCATACCGCCGGCGTCGCCGGTGCCCGGCTGGTGGAGCGGGGAGGTGTGGACGCTGAGCATCGCCACCCGTCGTACCCGCCGGCCGCCGACGCCCCACCGCTTGCGCGGGCCGCCGCGCAGCGCGCCCAGCTTGGACGTGTACGTGGTCACCATGCGTTCCTTCCCGTCCCGCGGAGCTGATCCTGGCGTCAAACGTGCTCAACGTCGGGGAGCCGCATTCAATTTCCGCGTCGCCGAATCGATACGCGGGGAAGGTAGGGTGCGCTCCCGCCGAACGGGTGGTTGCCCCTCGGTGGCGGCCGGTGGTGGCCGGTGGTGGCCGGTCGGCGCTCTTTCGGCCTCTTCCGGGGGTGCCGGGCCGGCTCGGGGCGCTCGTCTAGGCTCGTCGGCATGAGCGGTGTACGCGCGGTGGGCGTGGTGACCAGGGGGACCACCAACCCGAACCGGCTGCGGCGGATGGACCGCTGGATCGCCGCCACCCACGGCCGGGCGCTGCGTGGCGCCGACGACCCGCTCGCCGTCGACCTCGGCTACGGCGCGGCGCCGTGGACCGCGGTGGAACTCCTGGGCCGGGTGCGCCGGGTGCGCCCGGACGCGGAGGTCGTCGGCATCGAGATCGACCCGGCGCGGGTCGCCGCCGCCCAGCCGTACGCCCGTGACGGCCTCACCTTTCTGCACGGCGGCTTCGAGGTGCCGCTGCCGGGCGGGCGGCGGCCGGTGCTGATCCGGGCGGCGAACGTTTTGCGGCAGTACGGCGAGCCCGAAGTGGCCGCGGTCTGGGAGCGGCTGCGGGCGCGGCTGGCGCCCGGCGGGCTGCTGGTGGAGGGCACCTGCGACGAGATCGGGCGGCGGCATGTGTGGGTCGCGGTGGGGCCCGAGGGGCCTCGTACGATCACCTTCGCGACCCGGCTCGCTTCCCTTGAGCGGCCCTCTGACCTGGCCGAACGGCTGCCGAAGGCGCTGATTCACCGCAATGTGCCGGGGGAGCCGGTGCACGCTTTTCTGACCGCGTTCGACCGGGCGTGGGCGTCGGCGGCGCCGCTGGGGGCGCTGGGGGCGCGGCAGCGGTGGATACGGGCGGTTGGTGAGCTGCGGGAAGCGGGCTGGCCGGTGGTGGACGGGCCGGGGCGGTGGCGGCAGGGGGAGGTCACGGTGGGGTGGGGGGCGGTACGGCCAGGGGGTGCTGGGGCGGTGCGGCCGGGAGGGGGGTGACGGGAGGGGCTGAGGGGGTCGCCTTCGGCGGGGTTCAGCGGGCCTTTCGGTGGGCAAAACGCGAAGGCTGGGCGTCAATTCGGGGCAAGGTTGTGCCCCTGAGGCGTGATGTTTGTCATGTGCGGATCCGCACATGAGGGCAGAAATCCCGCTCTGGCCACGGCATATGACACGGACGGTTGACACGTGACTCTCCCGTGACGGCCTCGGCTGCCACTAAGGTCGCCTGACTGAGCCCCTCGGGGGAGGCGAATCGACGTGGGGCCTGGTCGGAAGGAGTCGCTTGATGTCCGCTGCGAGGCGGGACACCGAAGGGCCCTCAGCCACCGTTCTCGGGGCCGAGGGCCCTGAGAACGTAGTGCCGCCGGCGGACGGCTCCGGCGAGCAGTCCGGCGCCCCGGTCCTCCCCCGTCAGCGGCAGGACTCGGCCGGCGTTGCCGCCATCACGCTGCTGGTGATCGGCGAGGACCCGACCGGCGCCTTCACCGCCCCCTGGTTCCAGGAGGGCAACGGCCCGCGCCTGCGGATCCTGCGGGCGCGTAACCTCACCGCGGCGGGCCGGCTGCTCAGCGACGACGTGCACTGCATCCTGCTCGACCTGCCCGACGTACTGGAGAACCTCCGGCAGGTGCTGCGGCTGGCGCCCGGCACCGCCGTCCTCGTGCTCACCGACGGTACGGACGAGGGGCAGGCGGCCGAGGTCGTACGGGTCGGGGCGCAGGACCATCTCGCCCGGCACGAGATCGATCCGGCCACCGTCACCCGGGCGGTCCGCTACGCGGTGGAGCGCAAACGGGCGGACCTGGCGCTGCGGCAGCTCACCGAGACGCGGCTGCTGGCGCAGGAGAACTCCCGGCTGGAACGGGGGCTGTTGCCCACTCCGCTGCTGGGCGGCGCCACCGGGCTGCGGTTCGCGGCGAGTTACCGGCCGGGGCGGAGCCGGGCGCTGCTCGGCGGCGACTTCTACGACACGGTGCGGACCCCGGACGGGGTGGTGCACGCGATGATCGGTGACGTGTGCGGGCACGGGCCGGACGCCGCCGCGCTGGGTGTGGAGCTGCGGATAGCGTGGCGCGCGCTGACTTTCGCCGGGATCCGCGGTGAGGCGCTGCTCGGCACGCTTCAGGAGGTGCTGGAGCACGAGCGGGCGGACGAGGAGACGTTCGCGACGTTGTCGGCGCTGGACATCGCGCCGGACGGGCGCGGGGCGGATCTTTATCTGGCGGGTCATCCGGCGCCGTTGCTCGCCGGGCCGGGGCGGGTGCCGGCGCTGCTGCCGTACGAGGACGGCGGGCCCGCGCTCGGGCTGCTGCCGGACGCGTCCTGGGCGCCGATCCGGGTCGGACTCGACCCCGAGTGGATGCTGATGCTCTACACCGACGGCCTGATCGAGGGCCGGATCGGCGAGGGGACGCTGCGGCTGGGCCAGGACGGGATGGTCCGCATCATGGCGCGGCTGCTGGCGACCGGGCTCTCCGGGGAAGCGCTGCTGGACGCGGCGGTCCGGGAGGCACGGGAGCTGAACGGCGGGGAGCTGACGGACGACGTGGCGGTCGTCCTGCTGGAGCGGCGCGTCTGAGGGTTGCCCTGCGGGGCGGCGGGGGTTTTGCGGGTTGCCCCGCGGGCGGCCGGGGTCGGGCTCAGCTCGCCGGCGCCGGCGAGGCAGGCGCGGGCCGGCTCGCGGGGGTCAGCGGCGGCCGTTGTACGGGCCGTAAGGGCCGTCGCTGCTGCTGCCGCCGCCGGGGCCGTTCGGGCCGCCGCGGCGGAAGCCGAGGCCGCGGCGGGGGCCGCCGAGGCCGCTGATCTCGCGGACGGCGGGCCGTACGTCCACCATGTAGACGATCACGGCGACCAGGGCGATCAGCGGCAGGAAGCTCATGATCGGCAGGAAGAACACCACCGCCCCGGAGACGGCCAGCACGATCAGCCAGAAGGTCTTGGTCTTCTTGTCGGCGGCGCGGTACGCCGCGTCACGACGGAACGCGGCATCGACGAACGCGTACGCCGCGAAGAGGGTGAGCGCCCAAGAGACCAGGGCCAGCCCGGAGAGAAACCCTGTGATCAGCACACCGTCCACCGCCTTCGTCGTAAGTCGCGTCGCCGTACGAGGTAGGTCGTACGGAGTGAGGTCGTACGGCGTGAGCCGTCGCGCCGGGCGGCGCCTTTCGCGGTCCCTTTGCCGGTTCTACTTGCTGGTCCTACCGTAACCGTCCTACCCACCGAACGGGTCGGGCGCACAAAGCGTGCCCCGACCCGTTCGGGTGAAGCGTCAAGGTCCCGTCAGGGTGCCCGCGGGCCTCTGCGGGGTGGCGGCGGCTCGCCTCGGGCCGCGGACTCGCCTCAGTCCGCGGTCTTGTCGGTGCGGGGCGTCTTGCGGGGGGTGGCCGTCCGGCGCGGCGCGGCCGGCCTCTTCGGCTCGGGGGCCGGCCGGGCGCTTGCCGGGGGCTCGACGACGGCGGCGATCTCCACCACCTCGTCGGCGGCCTCACCGCGCCAGATGGCCACCGCGCCCTTGCCGCGCTCGGCCAGCTCGTCGTACGTCTCGCGGGCCTTCACCGCGTACTCCGCCGCGCGGCCCACGCCCTGGAGCGCGAGGTCCTGCACGGACTCGCCGAGCTTGCGGAAGTCGCGCAGCTCCTTCAGGTCCTTCAGATTCAGCTCGGCCAGCGTCCCGTTGAGCCTGGCCTGCGTCTCCTTGGCCTGGGCGCTGACCCGGCCCTGGACGACCTTGGGGTCGGTGGCGCGCAGCTTCTCGATGTGGTCCGGCGCCTGCTCCCGGATCCGGCCGATCAGCGCGGGCACCTCGCGGAGCTTCTCGGCGGCCAGGTCGGCGGTGCCCGCGAACGCGTACAGCGGCCTGGGGTTGCGAAGGCTGTTCACGATGTCGTCGGTGATGGTCATCTCTGGTGTTCCTCCCGTACCGGGGCGGCGCCTGCCGTGTCGCGGCCGGCCGTCCCCGTCAGTTCGTCGATTGCGTCCGCTGCGTCCCCCGCGTTTCCGCTGTCTTCCCCGGCTGCTCCGGTCGACCCCGCCGGGGTCGCCGGCTGACCGGCGGCCGCCACGTTCTCCTTGCGGAAGGACTCGTAGATCTGGATGAGCACCTGCTTCTGGCGTTCGTTGATCGACGGGTCCGTCAGGATCGCCGCCGGGACCGCCAGCTCGTCCCGCTCCCGCGCGTCGAGGATCCCCGCCTGCACGTAGAGCGTCTCCGCGGATATGCGTAGGGCCTTGGCGAGCTGCTGGAGGATCTCGGCGCTGGGCTTGCGCAGCCCCCGCTCGATCTGGCTCAGATACGGATTCGACACACCGGCCGCCTCCGCGAGCTGCCGCAGGCTGAGCTGCGCACCACGCCGCTGCTCCCGCAGGAACTCCCCGAGCCCTCCCTTTGTCAGCGCTCCCATGGGGATAGCGTGCCTCTTAGCGCTAACTTTTGCAAGCATCCTGCTTGCAGCGGCACGCACCCGGGTGTGACGTCGCTGTGGCTGAGCACGATGGGGCGACAGGCCGGGCCCGGCGATCGTGCCTTCATGCGCCTCCGGCGCCGGGGGCCGGGGGCGCGGGCGGTCGCTCAATGGTGAACGCGCGGGTGACCGGGTTGACCCGGGCCGGCAGCACCGTCCCCTGTGTGGCGCTACCAAAACGGTACGTCGGGACGTGGTCGCCGCACTCGAACGGTTCGAAACCGGGGCCGCTGACGCGCATCAGGAGCCGGACCTGGTGGTAGTCGTCGTTGGTCGGCGGGGCGGAGGCGACCGCCAGGACCAGTGCGGTCGCGTCGACGCCGAGTGCGGCGAGCTGGAGCGTGGCCCGCCGTTCTTCGCGGGCGGAGAGGATGGTGGACAACCCGACGCAGGCGACGAACGCCGCGGCCAGGGCGAGGCCGGCGCCGGCCCACACCCACCCGCTGCCGGTCTCATCGAGATCGGCGGCGGTGCGGACGGTGACGTAGACGAAGGCCCCTCCCGCGCCCAGGAACAGGACCGCGCCCACAATGCACGCGATTGCCGTGATCACAGGGCCCTTGGGGTCCAGCAGGACGGGTTCGGGGGAGCGGGCGCTGGCCATGGCCGCACCCTAGCCAAGGAGACGCGGCGTGCGCAGGGGTGCGATCCGGCCGCCGGGCGTTCAGCGGGCGGCCGCTGCTCTGAAGCGTTCAGCCACGCGGACTCGTCACCCTGTCGTTGCCCGCTCGACGTCGGCTGCCGGCCCGGAACAGTGACCGGCTACCTCGCCGAACGCGGACTCGACGTCGGCCAGGGCGACGTCCCGTGGACATGCCTGGCCGACCCCGAGTGCCACGAGTCCTGCGTCCTCGCCCGGCCTTGACGCGGAGTGTCCTGGGTACCGCCGCTCCGCAGGGCCGTGCGTGGGGGCGGGGTCAGGCGGTGGTGAAGGCGCGGTAGACGGTGGTGACCGTCTGGGCGCCGCCGGTGGCGGTGATCCTCGCGCTCAGGGAGACTTCGGCGCCGGCGGGCTGGGCGGGCAGGGTGGCCGCCCAGGCGCCGCCGGGGCGGGTCACGGTGAGCTGGTGCCAGCCGCGGCCGCCGTCGGTGGAGCCGAACACCTCGACGGTCTTCGCGGAACTCGGCCACATCGGGACGCCGGCCTGGGTGCTGGTGCGGTCCAGGGTGAGCGGGATCGAGACGGCGTGGCCGGCCGGGAGGCGGTTGGACAGGTCGAGGCCGTTCGGCAGGAAGCGGGTGAGGAAGGCGGGCGGGACCGCGTCGGAGGCCGGGGCGGCGTGGAAGGAGAAGGCCACGTCGGTGGCGGTGGACATCATGCCCGCCGGCTGCGGCATGCCGGTGGCGTGGCGGTAGCCGTGGACCTTGAGGGTGTAGGCGGCCGAGGTGGTGATCGGCGCCCAGAAGGTCTTGGGGCCCTTGGCCGACTGGGAGTTGCCCAGGCCGGTCTTCGTCACGACCGCCTTGCCGTCGCGGTAGAGCGTCGCGGTGGCGTTGATGGTCATGTCGGAGCCGGTGGCGGCCGGGTCCGCGATCAACCCCGAGGTGTAGAAGCCGAGTTCGCCCTTCCGCACCCAGGGCAGGTAGCGGCTCGGGCCCCACACCGCCCGGCCGAAGGTGAGGGTGCCGGAGGAGCCCGCGGCGACGGTCCGGGCGCTGTGCCACGTGTCGAAGCCGAAGTTCCAGGAGCCGGCGGTCAGATGGTAATTCCGTTGGAGCGGCAGCTTGGCGAAGGCCGGGCGCGCCGAGGCGCTCTCTCCGCACGCCGTCCCCTGCTGCGCCACGTCCACGGCGCTCGTGTCGCCGTTGTACGAGGAGGGCCCGACCGTCGCCTTCACGGTGACGCTGCCCAGCGCGGCGCGGGGGACGGTCACGGCGGCCCCGTCGAGCCCGGTGACGCCCCTGACCGTATAGATGTCGGGCTGCGCCGCGGCCTCCCACATGCTGATGTAGCCGAGCTTTATCTGCGGGTCGGCGGAAGGGATCGTGTAGACCGGGGCCCGGGTGCCGAAGGAACCGTCGGTGAAGGTCGAGTCGGCCGCCAGACCCTGCACGGTCCCGACGCAGACGGTGGCGGTCGACTCCTGGACGTATCCCGCGCCCGGCGCGGTGTCGAGGCCGATCGCCAGCCGCTTGCCCTGCCGGGCGTCGAAGGTGAGAGCGCTCGGGGCGCCGTCGCCGATGGTCACGGTCTGCGCCGCGAGTGTCTGCCCGGTGTCGCCGTCCTCGCTGATGCGTACGGTGACTGCGTAGCGGCCCGGGGAGAAGGTCAGGGCGGTGCCGGTCCGGTAGTAGGACTGCGAAGGGTCCGGCGGGGTCGCCGGGTCCAGACTCGTCACGGTCATCCACGAGGCGACGGCCGTCCCCTCCCGGTCCAGCGTCGTCACCTTGAGCGATCCGGCGTCGGCGGCCGCGGGACCCGCCGTGCCGGCGATCACCGCGGGCACGGTCACGGCGACCGCGATGGCCGCGGCACATGCCCTGGCCCGCCCGGTTCGTATGCGTCGCAAAGAAAACCCCTCCCCTTGTTCTGTTGTCCTTCAGATGAACGAGAGGCCCGCGGGGTTGTCCCCCGCGGGCCTCTGACTTCGCGCCGCCGCCGTCCTGCTGCCGGGCTCAGCCGAGCGCGTACACCCGGTAGACCGTGGTCTCGGTGGTGTTGCCGCCGGCGTCGGTGACCGTCGAGCGCAGCGAGATCGCGCCGGAGGACGGGTTGGCGATGTTCACCGACCAGGCGGAGCCGCTGTGCCGCACGCTCTGCGCCGCCCAGGTGACGCCGCCGTTGTTGGACGCCCAGATCCGTACGGACTTGACGGTGTCCTTGGGCGTCGACGTGTCGCCGTTGCCGGGGCGTACCGGCCACAGGGCCACCGTGGTGGTGGTGTGCGGCTTGGCGGTGCTGTTCATGGTGAGGCCGCCGGGTACGAACTGGGTCAGGAACCCGGGGATCGTCGCGTCGGTCCTCGGGTTGACGTCGAAGTGGAACGTCGCCGTGGACGCGGTCGAGAGCATGCCCTTGGGGTATGTGACGCCCGGCCGGTAGCGGGCCGAGGTGACGGCGAGGGTGTACCAGCCGGTGGACTTCAGGCCCGCGCCGAAGAACATGTCCGGGTTTCCCCAGTCGGTCTCGGTGCCCTTGGCGATCACCTTGCCGCCGAAGCTCAGTTGGGTCGTGCTGCGTTCGCTCGCCTCGCTGCCCTCCGTGGAGGGGTCCTGGAAGGCCATGCTCGTGTCGTACGCGATGCGGCCGCCGGACACGTACGGCATCGCACGGCCCGGGCCCCAGGCGGAGCGGTAGAAGATCTGCGAGACCGGCGCGGTGCCGGGCACGGCGTTCACCACGCGGTAGTGGGAGCCGACCTCCGCCGTCGAGTCGCCGTCCGTGGCGTCCTCGGCCTCCTCGTCCGACTCGACGGTCCAGGAACCGGCGGTCAGGTGCAGGGTGGCGGTGAACGGGAAGGCGGCGGCGACCACCTGGTCGGACAGACCGCCGGCGCACGTGGTGTATCTCGGTTGCACCCGCAGGCTGCCGTCGATCCCGGCCTGCGGGCCGCGCCGCGCCTGGACGGAGACGGTGGTCATGTTGCCGCGGGCGAAGGTGCCGCCGGGCGCGCTGGGCAGGCCGGTGTAGCCGCCCTTGGCGAGCAGCGTGTCGGAGCCCTTCTGCCACAGGGAGGTGTAGCCGAACTGGAGGTCCTTGGACGCGTTCGGGATCACGTACACGTGACCCGCGTCGTTGTAGCCGGTCGCCAGGCCGATGCCGGACGGGCCGGCGCAGATGTTCGCGTCCAGGCGCTGGGAGTATCCGGCACCCGGACTCGAACTCAGGCCCACCTTCAGGGGCTTGCCCTTGCGCGCGTCGATGGTGGTCGCCACGTTCGAGCCGGCGACGGTGACGATCTGCGCGCCGAAGGTGTCGGTGTCGTCCCGGCTGTTCCAGATGTCGGTGGTGACCGCGTAGCGCCCCTTCGGCAGGGCGATGGCCTTGCCCGACGTACCGCTGTAGAACGTGCCGCTGGTCAGCTCGCTGAACGTGAGGTATGTGGTGATTTTGCCGCCCTCGCGGGTGAGCGCGGTCACCGTCACCGACCCGCCCGCCGCCTGCGCGGGCACGGCTGCCGCCGAGACCAGCACGGGTGCGGCGAGGGCCGCGGCACTCAGCAGCGCTGCGGTTCTTCGCATGAGTTTCCCCTCCCCTTGGTGTGGCTCACGCGGTTGTCGCGGCCCGCGCGAGCGGAAAACCGGCCGAGCATAACAGCGGGCGGCGGCGGGCCCGATGGAATGAGGTGTGGGTGGGGCGTGGGCGGGCATCGGGGGGCTCGCCGGACGGTGTGTCAGGGGTGATCGGCATCATGGGGGCATGATCAATCCGCATCTGTCCACCGGCAGTATCTGGAGGCTCCGGCACGGCGGCCGGGAGATCGCCCGGCTGACCGTGACCAGCACCGACATGTCATGGACGCGGGCCGATGTCGAGGCGCTTCCCGGGTTCGAGGAGTTCCGTCCGCTCTTCGCCGACCACGAGCGGGCTTTCCGCGAGGAGGACTGGGAGTTGGCCGATGCCTGCTACGCCCGGATACGCGGTGAGCTCACCCTGGCCTTCCCCGACGGGCGTCCTGTCGCCGGGTTCATCATCCGCATTCGTGACGACGGCACCGCGAGCTGGCGCTGGTACGACGAGCCCTTCGACAGGATCAGGGGGAGGCGGTGACGCGTCGGATCTGCTGCTTGTGGGACCAGGTGGTGGGTGGGGAGCCGGTCGGCCAGGCGTTGCCCTGACCAGTTGGGCGGATGGCTTGAGGGCCACCCGGAGCTGGGCGGGGCGTCGTCAGCCGGATCGGTCGGGTTGTGGCGGGCGGGTCATGAAGATGTCGATCGGGTCGTGGGATTCGACGGCGAAACCGTGGCGTTCGTAGAGGCGGCGGGCGGCGCTGCCTCGCAGGACGTTCAGGCGTACGGTCAGGCCGCGCGTGTCGGCGTGCTCCAGTACGGTGCGCAGGACGGCGGAGCCGAGGCCTCGGCCCTGGTGGGGCGGGGCGAGGTAGAAGTGCTCGAGCCACTGGCCGCCTTCGGCGGGGCGGACCGTGACGGAACCCGCGAGTTCGGCGGCGACCATGATGATCGAGGTGTGCCGCGCGGAGAAGGAATCGCGGAGCCGCTGCCGCACCCGGTGTTCGTCGTAGCGGCCGAGGCGGGTCAGATCCGGCCGCATGACCGTGGCCCGCAACTCGGCGATCGCCTCGACGTCCGCGGCCGTCGCGGTACGCAGGCTCCAGCCCGCGCCCAGCGCCGGCGTCCCCGCCCGTATCGCCGCGTCCCGTCGCGTCCCGTCCCCCACCTGCGCGTCCATGGCCGCAGTCTCTCAGCCCGGCCGCGCTGCATAAGAGACCCCCCGCGCTGGACAAGGAGCGGGCCCGCCGGGCGGGGGCTGCTTGTCAGGCGGGGACGCTCGAAGCAGACTCTCGCGGGTGGACAGCGTGGACAGCGTGGACAGCGTGGACGAGGTCGTGGTGGTGGAGGACGGGGTCCGGCTGTGGGCGACCCGGGCCGGCGAGGGAACTCCCGTCGTCTTCTGCCACGGCGGGCCGGGGCTGTGGGACTTTCTGGCGGAACCGGCGGCGCTGTTGGCGGACCGGGCCGTCGTGTACCGCTGGGATCAGCGGGGGTGCGGGCGGTCGGAGCGGCGCGGGCCGTATTCGGTCGGGCGGTCGGTGGCCGACCTGGAGGCCGTACGGCGCCACTACGGGCTGGAGCGGATGGCGGTGCTGGGGCATTCGTACGGCGCTCACCTGGCACTTCAGTACGCGGTCGACCATCCAGAGCGGGTGAGCCGGCTGGTCTACGTCTCCGGCAACGGGATCGACAGCCGTGACACCTGGCGGTCGACGTACCAGCGCAACCTGCGGGCCAACCTCGGGGAGCACCTGGAGCGCTGGGAGGCGCTGGGCCGGCTGGACGACCGCACCGAGGGGGAGGAACGGGAGCGGTGTGTGGCGCAGTGGTCCGCGGACTACGCCGACCGGGAGCGGGCCCTGGAACACGCCGAGGCGTCGGCCACCCCCTGGTTCGGGGTGAACCTCGAGTGCAACAAGACCATCAACGCCGAGGCCGACCGCACCGCGGGCATCCCGGAGCTGCGGGCGGCCTGCGAGCGGCTGGACGTGCCGGTGCTGATCGTGCACGGAGCCGAGGACATCCGGCCGGAGTGGGCCCTCGACTCCCTGGCGCAGGCCCTACCCCGGGTCTCGCGAACCCTGCTCCCCGGCGCCGGCCACCTCCCGTGGGTGGAGGACCCGAGCGGCTTCCGTACCGCGGTCGGCGATTTCCTGGCGGGCTGACCGACGGCTCGCCGCGAGGGAATGGTCAGGAATGGAGAAGCCCGCGGCCGCGGGGGGCGGCTAGCGTCACGGACAGGGACATCCGGGGTGCGCGTGGCTCATCCACGGATGTCCGTCCGCCAGGCGGCCGGGTGTTTCGGCCGGCGCATCGATTCTCAGGAGCGACCATGACCACCACCTCTTCCACCAAGGGAATCAGGACCGTGCTGCATCCCGTCTCCGACGTGGCCAAGGCGAAGGCGGTGTACGCCGCGCTGCTCGGCGTGGCGCCGGTGGCCGACGAGGCGTACTACGTCGGGTTCGAGGCCGAGGGGCAGCACATCGGGCTGGTGCCGAACGGCGCGTCGCAGGGGATGACGTCGCCGGTCACGTATTGGCACGTGGCGGACATCGAGGCGAAGCTGGCCGAGGTGACCGCCGCGGGCGCCGTGGTGAAGGAGTCCGCGCACGATGTCGGCGGCGGCCGCCTGGTGGCCACCTTCACCGACCCCGACGGGAATGTGCTCGGGCTGCTCCAGGACCAGTGAGCGCCGGCCCACGCGCGGGAGACGGCACGTCGACCAAGGGAGTCCCGATGAGCACGGCCGCGAGGAAGGGCACACCGCCCGCCGCGCCACCCCCCGCGTCGTCCCCGGCGCCCCACGCCGGGCCGGGCACCGCGCCCCAGGACGCGCCCCACCCCGCGCCGGCCACCGCACCCCACGCCGCGGACCGCCAGGACCTGATCCGGGTGCACGGCGCCCGCGTGAACAACCTCAAGGACGTCAGCGTCGAGATCCCGAAGCGCCGGCTCACCGTCTTCACCGGCGTCTCGGGATCAGGCAAAAGCTCCCTGGTCTTCGGCACGATCGCCGCCGAGTCGCAGCGGCTGATCAACGAGACGTACAGCGCCTTCGTCCAGGGCTTCATGCCGACGCTCGCCCGGCCCGAGGTCGACGTGCTCGACGGGCTGACGACCGCGATCATCGTGGACCAGCGGCGGCCGGCCGCCGACCCCCGCTCCACGGTCGGCACCGCCACCGACACCAACGCCATGCTGCGCATCCTCTTCAGCCGGCTCGGCCACCCGCACATCGGCTCACCGAACGCGTACGCCTTCAACGTCCCCTCGGTCTCGGCGAGCGGCGCGATCACGGTCGAGCGCGGCGCCGGCAAGACCGTACGGCGGACCTTCACCCGTACCGGCGGCATGTGTCCGCGCTGCGAAGGCCGCGGCACCGTCTCGGACATCGACCTCACCCAGCTCTACGACGACACCAAGTCGCTCGCCGAAGGCGCGATCACCATCCCGGGTTACAAGGTCGACGGCTGGTGGACGGTCGGGATCTTCATCGAGTCGGGGTTCCTCGACCCGGACAAGCCGATCCGCGACTACACCAAGAAGGAGCTGCACGACTTCCTCCACAAGGAGCCGGTGAAGGTCAAGATCAACGGCGTCAACCTCACCTACGAAGGGCTCATCCCCAAGGTGCGGAAGTCGTTCCTCGCCAAGGACCGGGAGGCGATGCAGCCGCACATCGGTGCGTTCGTGGACCGGGCGGTCACCTTCACCGCGTGCCCGGAGTGCGGCGGCACCCGGCTCAGCGAGGCGGCCAGGTCGTCCCGGATCGGCGAGGTCGGCATCGCGGACGCGTGCGCGATGCAGATCAGTGACCTGGCGCGGTGGGTGGGCGGCCTGGACGAGCCGTCGGTGGCGCCGCTGCTCGCCACGCTGCGCCGGACGCTCGACTCCTTCGTGGAGATCGGCCTCGGCTATCTCGCGCTCGACCGGCCGACCGGCACGCTGTCCGGCGGCGAGGCGCAGCGCGTCAAGATGATCCGCCACCTCGGCTCCGCGCTCACCGACGTCACCTATGTCTTCGACGAGCCCACCACCGGCCTGCACCCCCATGACATCCAGCGGATGAACGGCCTGCTGCTGCGGCTGCGGGACAAGGGCAACACGGTGCTGGTCGTGGAGCACAAGCCGGAGACGATCGCGATCGCCGACCACGTCATCGACCTGGGCCCCGGCGCGGGTACGGCCGGCGGCACGGTCTGTTTCGAGGGGACCGTGGCGGGGCTGCGGACCGGCGGTACGCTCACCGGCCGCCACTTCGGCGACCGGGCCGCCCTCAAGAAGGCGGTACGCGAGCCCGCCGGCGCGCTGGAGATCCGCGGCGCCACCACGCACAACCTGCGGAACGTGGACGTCGACATCCCGCTCGGGGTGCTGGCGGTCGTCACCGGGGTGGCCGGGTCCGGCAAGAGCTCGCTGGTGCACGGGGCGCTGCCGCGGCAGGCGGGGGCGGCCGGGGTGGAGGTGGTGTCGGTCGACCAGGGCGCGATCCGCGGCTCGCGGCGGAGCAACCCGGCGACGTACACCGGGCTGCTCGACCCGATCCGTAAGGCCTTCGCCAAGGCCAACGGGGTGAAGCCGGCGCTGTTCAGCGCCAACTCCGAGGGCGCGTGTCCCAACTGCGACGGCGCCGGCGTCGTCTACACCGACCTGGCGATGATGGCCGGGGTCGCCACCCCGTGCGAGGAGTGCGAGGGGAAGCGGTTCGAGGCGTCGGTGCTGGATCATCACCTCGGCGGGCGGGACATCAGCGAGGTTTTGGCGATGTCGGTGGGCGAGGCGGCGGAGTTCTTCGGCGCGGGCGAGGCGCGGATTCCGGCCGCGCACACCATCCTCGGGCGGCTCGGCGACGTGGGGCTCGGCTATCTCACGCTCGGCCAGCCGCTCACCACGCTCTCCGGCGGTGAGCGGCAGCGGCTGAAGCTGGCCACGCACATGGCGGGCAAAGGCGGGGTCTACGTGCTCGACGAGCCGACCGCCGGGCTGCACCTCGCGGACGTCGGGCAACTGCTCGGGCTGCTGGACCGGCTGGTCGACTCCGGCACGTCGGTGATCGTGGTCGAGCACCACCAGGCGGTCATGGCGCACGCGGACTGGATCATCGACCTCGGCCCCGGCGCCGGCCACGACGGCGGCCGGGTCGTCTTCGAGGGGACTCCCGCGGCGCTGGTCGCGGCGGGATCGACGGTGACGGGGGAGCATCTCGCGGGGTACGTGCGGGGGTGACCGGGAGGGGCTTGGGCCGCCGGCCCGGCGCCCGGCGTCCGCCGGCGGGAGGTCGCGGCGGGGCAGCCCCGTGCCGGGGTTCCGGGCCGTCGCACGGGGCGGGACCCGGCTACCCGCCCGGCGGCCGGGCCGCGTCCGGTCCCGGGACCCCGGACCCTGAGTGGGGGCACTTGTCGAACGCCGGGTGAAGCCAGGCCGGGTCCGGCGGGGGCCGGAACCGGGCGCATCCGGAGGTGTCACCTGGCCAGGGGCTGGGTGAAGCGGAGGAGGTTGCCGGCCGGGTCGCGGAAAGCGCAGTCGCGGACGCCGTAGGGCTGGTCCATCGGCTCCTGGATGACCTCGCCGCCCGCCGCGCTGACGCGTGCGAACGTGGCGTCGCAATCGTCCGTCGCGAAGATGACCCCGCGCAGCAGGCCCTTGGCCATCAGCTCCGCCATGGTCCTGCGGTCGGCCGGTGAAGCGCTCGGGTCGGCGAGCGGCGGTTCGAGGACGATGTTCACCTCCGGCTGCGCCGGCGCCCCGACGGTCACCCAGCGCATCCCCTCGAAGCCGACGTCATTGCGCACTTCGAGGCCGAGCACATCGCGGTAGAAGGCGATCGCCTTGTCGTGGTCGTCAACGGCGATGAAGCACTGCGAAAGCCTGATGTCCATGCGGCCAGGCTAGGCTGTGCCACCCTGGCCGCGCGCCCAGCGGCGTTTCCCGGGGCGGGCCGGAGGGGCGCCGTCGCCCGATCGGCCGCACGGCGAACAGAGGGGCAACCTTGCCCCGTTAACGCCGCGCCTCAAGGCCGTGCCGCCGAGCCCGCGCCCACCTTCCGGACCGGCCGGGTATGAATCATCGCCACGCACGCCGGGATCGCAGCGCCGTGCTCATGGCTCCGGGCCCGGTACCCGCTCGGCGTCTCGCCCACCAGCCGGGTGAAGCGCGTGCTGAACGACCCCAGCGACGTCGCCCCGACCGCGAAGCACACCTCCGTCACCGTGAGATCGCCGCGCCGCAGCAGCGCCTTGGCCCGCTCGATACGGCGGGTCATCAGATAGCCGTACGGTGTCTCGCCGAACGCCGCACGGAAGCTGCGGGAGAAGTGCCCCGGCGACATCAGCGCGTCCCGCGCCAGCGCCGCCACGTCGAGCGGCTCGGCGTAGTCGCGATCCATCCGGTCGCGGGCCCGCCGCAACCGTACGAGATCGTCGAGATCCTGCCGCTTCACCCGTTCAGTTTCCCACAGCGCCGAAGGCGGACTCCCCTGCGCCACCCGGCCGCCCTGCCGAAGGTCAGCGCAGCGTCCGCGTGCGGTGGGCGAGGTAGGGGACGAGAGGGGAGCGAGGGTCGAGGTGGTGCCAGGGGGTGGGGGTGGCGCGGTTTTTCAGGGTGCGGAAGAGGGGGCGGGCGGCGGGATCGGCGGCCAGGGAGAAGGCCATCGCGAAGGTGTTGAAGGGGAGGGTCCAGTCGCGGTGGCGGACGAAGGCGGGGTGGAAGACCGAACGGGCGGCGGCCTCGTGCAGGGCGGCGAGGACGCCAGGGCTGCCGAGGTAGCCGGACTCCGGATCGGCGCCGCGGTCCACCCACTCTTCGAGGTGCGCCAGGGCGACGAGTTCGCCGAGCGGGCCGCCGGCCGGAGCGGCCAGCATCGCCTCCCGGGCGAAGGCGTGCATCCGCTCGGGCGAGCCGCCCCACGTCCGCGACAACTGCCGCACCCACTCCCGGTGCGCGGCGGCATGGCCGGGAGCACGTGAGCGGGTCGCCTCGAAGCGGCGCTCGGCGCTCTCCTGCCCGGCGTCGAGGCCGCGGCCCGAGATCTGGAGGAAGTACCGGGGCGCGGCCCACAAGGGCTCCCGCTCGGCCACCTCGCGGAGGTGCTCCTCGGCGCTTTCCAGCCGGGCCCGGAAGAGCCGCCGCTGCGGCTCCGGCACGGACAGTGCCGCGTCCCCGCCCCGCGCGTGCCACGCCCACGCGATGTGCCGGGCCCCGGAGACCAGCAGGGCGAGCGGATCGTCGGGCGCGGCGGCGACCACCTCGCCGATCCACCGCTCCGCCCCCGAGACGGTCGCCATCCCCTCGACCAGGAACGTCAGATCCTCGGCGTCCGCCGCGGCGGCCAGCCGTTCCCGTATCAGCGGCCACTTCCCGGCGTCGCCGGCCCGGGCCGCCGCCCGGATCTCCGCCAGCCGCGGGTCGCCGTACGTCGCGTCGATCGTGGGGGCGCTCCCGCGCCGCTGCCAGAGGAACGTGTCCCCCTCGGCCTGGCGGACGACCAAGCGCGTGTACCACATGACGACGGGCCCTCGACCTTCACGGTGGGTGACGCGGGGCCGACCTGGAGCGGCCCCGCTTGGGTGGGTCTCCACCCAGTATCACGCCCCGCCGGCCACCCCCCGCCGCCACCGCCGAGCCGCTCCGCCGCAGGTCCGGGCCCGGGCCTCAGCGGGCGACCGGTGCCGCCGGGCGGTGGCCGGGCGGCGCGGTGAGTCGCCGGGCGGCGAACTCGCGATTGGCCGTCGTCTGCTTGCGGTAGGCGTCGGGCAGGTCCGGCAGGGCGAGCAGCCGGTCGCAGGCCCGCAGGGAAGCCGCCGGATCGCCGACCCAGTAAGCGGTGATCGAGTACTCGAAGAGCAGCCCCCAGCGGTACACCCACGGCTGGATGAAGAGCAGATCGTCCGGTTCTTCCCGGTCAAGCGCCGCGACGACGAGGGCGTGCGCGGCGTGGTGGCGGCCGAGCCCGCGCAGCCGGGAGACCAGTTCGTAGCAGGCCTCCAAGCGCTGCGGCCTGACCTCCCACGCCTGGGAGAGCGTGTCCATCGCACCCGGCCAGTCACCTGTCTCGGCCTTGAGGACGCCGACCTGCAACAGCGCGTAGTAGACCTCCTCGACCCAGCCGCCCATGTGCGCGCGCCGGTCGTAGAGCGCGATCGCTTCCTCGGTCCGCCCCACGTCGCGCAGCGTCTGCGCCAGGTAGAAGACGGTGCGCGGGTTTCCCGGGTCGCGCTGGAGCTCCGCGGTCAGCAACTGGGCGTCGCGCTCGAACTTGTCGCCGCGGGAACCGCCGTCCGCGAAGTCCTGGATCACCAGCGCGTCGAGGTTCACCTCCCCGAGATCCTGGTCGCAGGTCAGGTACTCGTGGGTGACGCCTTCATAGCGCCAGGCGACATCGCCCCTGACCAGCCGCTTGATGCGGTAGGAGACGGAGCCCTCGTGCCGGAGCATGTACGTGTCCGCGGTCAGCGGCGGAAGGTCGTCCTCCTGGCGCACCACCAGGTCCGCGTCGAGCAGCAGGAGGTAGTCGGCCTTGCCGCGCGCCCGCCGGATGTTCGAGGTGCGGTTGTGGCCGAAGTTCACCCAGGGCTCCTCGTGCAGCTCACCCGGGACACCGGCGAGGGCGGTGCGGATCAGCTCCTGGGTGCCGTCGGTGGAGCCGGTGTCGGAGATCACCCAGGTGTCCACCAGGCCCGCCACGGAGGCCAGGCATCGTTCGATGACCTCCGCTTCGTTCTTGACGATCATGCACAGGCAGATCGACGGCTTCATGTCATCACCGGTCCCGAGTTCTGTGGGGTGGTTGGCTGTGGTTCGCGCGCGTGGCGTCGTGTGCTGCCGACTGGTGCCGACTCGTACGGCAGGTGCCGGCCCCGGCCACGGCGCGCGGTGGCGTCGTGACCGGGGCCGGCGATCCCGCGATCAGCGGAGGTGCACGCCGTACTCTCCGGTCACGGGGAGCACTCGGCGACCGACGTGACCGTGCCGGCGAGCAGACCCACCGGGACGAAGGCCACGACATTCCACTGGTTGGGGTTGACGCCGTCCCGCGACGAGGAGGTGACCTGGAGGACGCTGGCGTTGCTGAGCTCGAACCCGCCGCCGAGCAGCGTCGATCCGACCGGGCAGACCGCGGTCGCGGTCACTGAGCCGAGCAGCGGCTGCGCCGTCACCGGGGTGCCGGCGACCTCGCTGCTGCTCACCGGTCCGGCCGCGCCGGTGGCGCCAGTGGCACCGGTGGCTCCGGTCGGACCAGCGGGCCCGGTCGCGCCCGTCGGACCCGCGGGACCGGTCGCACCGGTCGCGCCGGTGGCACCCGGAGCACCGTCAATGCCGGCGGCACCCGTCGCACCCGTAGCACCCGTGGGACCAGCAGGACCCGTAGCACCGGGAGCACCGGCAGCGCCGTTGGCGCCAGCGGCACCCGTCGAACCCGTGGCACCGGTCGGACCGGCGGGACCCGTCGCACCCGTGGCGCCGGTCGCACCCGGAGCACCGTCAATGCCGGCGGCACCCGTCGCACCCGTAGCACCCGTGGGACCAGCAGGACCCGTAGCACCGGGAGCACCGGCAGCGCCGTTGGCGCCAGCGGCACCCGTCGCACCCGTAGCACCGGTCGGACCGGTGGGACCCGTCGCACCCGTGGCGCCGGTCGCACCCGGAGCACCGTCAGTACCGTTCGCACCGGCCGGACCCGTGGCACCGGTCGCACCGTTGGTGCCGGGGGCACCCGCGGAACCTGTGGCACCCGTCGCACCAGTCGGACCAGTCGGACCAGCGGGACCCGTAGCACCGGTCGCACCCGGAGCACCGTCAGTACCGTTCGCACCCGCAGGACCGGTCGCGCCGGTGGCACCGTTGGTGCCGTTGGTGCCCGGCGCGCCCGCGGGACCCGTGGCGCCGTTGGAACCCGCAGGACCGGTGGCGCCCGTAGCGCCGTTGGAACCGGCCGGACCCGTCGGACCGGTGACGCCGGTGGCACCGTCGGTGCCATTGGTCCCGGCAGGACCCGTCGGGCCGGTGGCACCGGTCGGCCCCTGCGGGCCGGTGGGACCGGTCGGGCCGGTGGGACCGGTGTTGCCGTCGTGGCCGCAGTTCCACTGCTGCGGACGGCAGTGCTGGCCACCGCCGCCCTGCCCGCCGCTGGTCGCTGCGGAGGCGACGCCCACGGACGCGGTGCCCGCGAAGATGGCGCTCGCCATGGTCACACCGCCGACCAGACCCCACAGCCGCTGACGGCGTGCACGGGTGGATATGGCCTGCCTGGATCGTTCGCTCATGACTCACCTTTGTGAGAGAAGGGTCGGGAAATTGCCCTGGAACAGCGGCAACGCCCTTATCGTGACCATACGAACATGAGCGCGCACCCTCAGTAATGCATTCGAGCAGGGGGCGGATCCGCCACCCGGGGACACCCGGCGGCCCGGAATCCCGGCGCTCACACCGGGACACGCCGCCCCCGGCCGGGACGCGCCGGATCACCCCGGTGGCGCACGCCCCGAGCGGCCCCGGCACCACCCATCACGGGCGGATACCGGACACAACGGCAGCCGTACGGCACATGGCGCGACAGTGAACCAAACCGGACATCTCAGCTCGGACGAGATTTGTTGAACTCTTGAGCAAGGTTGCCCCGTGATAGAGGGCGAGGCTCCCGTCGGCCGCCGCGCGAGGCGGTCGACGGGGCCGGCCAGGCAGACAGCCTGGTGTGGATCTGCGAAGAGTGAACGATGGGTAAAAGCGCATGAAAGCAACCGCATGGGCCGTCGGCATCGCTGCCGTGGCGGCAGGACCGTTCATCGGAATGACGGCCGCGCAGGCCGCCCCCACTCCGCACACGGTGTACGTCGCCGGGCACGGTCAGAGCACCAAGGCCGGCCCGGTGTTCAGCTCGATCAACCAGGCGATCGGCGCGGTGGCGACCGGCGGGACGGTCGTGGTCGAGAAAGGCACGTACCACGAGGACGTGGCCGTCACCAAGGCCGTCCGGATCGAGGGTCAGCGCGGCGCCACCGTCGACGCGACCAACCTGATCAACGGCGTCAAGGTCACCGCCCCGGACGTGACGGTGAGCGGCCTCACCGTCGAGAACGCCGTCGGCGAGGGCATCCTCCTCCAGAACACCAGCTCCGTCACGGTGGTGGGCAACAACGTCCACACCAATGACACGGGCGTACGGCTGGTCGATCCCGTCGCGAACACCTACCCGTTCTGCCAGCCCCAG
Organism: Streptomyces sp. NBC_01190; assembly: GCF_045039895.1. NCBI lineage: Bacteria > Bacillati > Actinomycetota > Actinomycetes > Kitasatosporales > Streptomycetaceae > Streptomyces > Streptomyces sp. NBC_01190. The sequence goes on along the minus strand of NZ_CP108580.1, from coordinate 4,647,706 downwards.
GGCGCGATGGCCAACGACTGCGGCGAGAACATCCACCTGGTCGGCAGTTCGCACAACGTGGTCCAGGGCAACACCGTCACCGACGGCGCCGGCGGCATCCTGCTCTCCGACGAGACCGGCCCGACCTCGCACAACCTGATCTCCGGCAACAACGTCGCCGACAACCACACCGCGTGCGGTGTGGTGCTGGCGGGCCACAACCCGGCGGCGGCCCCTGGCGGCACGCCCGCGCCCACGGTGGCCGGTGTGTTCGGCAACACCGTCATCGGCAACAGCATCAGCGGCAACGGCCTCCAGGGCGGCGGCGGCGCGGGCGTGCAGCTCGCCACCGGGCTGCCGGGCGGCGCGGTCTACCAGAACACCGTCACGCTCAACGCCATCAACGGCAACGGCCACTCCGGCGTCACCCTGCACAGCCACGCCCCGGGCCAGTACCTGAACGGCAACGTGGTGACCGCCAACCAGATCGGCACCAACAACCTCAACGGGGACAAGGACTTCACCCCGCAGGACAACGCGACCACCGGCATCTTCGTCGGGACGGCCGCCCCGGTCTCCATCACCGTCCGCGACAACGTGATCAGCAACGACAAGGTCGGCATCTTCACCACCGGCCCGGTCACCGCGACCGGCGAGCGCGGCAACGTCTTCCTGCGCGACGCGGTCTCCATCTCCACCAACTGAGCGGCTCGGGGCTTGTCGTCGGAGCGCGCCGAGGGCCCCGGTGAGCCTCCTCCCTTGATCCTCCCCCTGAGCGCTTGAGCCGGCGACCCCCGCCGCTCAAGCGCTCAGCCGCGTGCGGACCACGTACCTTGACCTTCACCCTGGGGAAAAGCCCAGCATCGGTGGGGCCGGACAAGACGTCCGGTACGAGGAGCGGCCGGGTGACCCGGTCCGGGCCGACGGGGCGAACAGGCGGTGGCGGAGATGACGGTGGAGCTGCTGAGCATCGGGGCCTTCGCGCGAGCCTCCCGGCTGTCGGCCAAGGCACTGCGGCTGTACGACGAGTTGGGGCTGCTGCCACCCGCCCGGGTCGATCCGGCGAACGGCTACCGGTTCTACGCGCCCGAGCAGTTGGCACAGGCCCGGCTGGTCGCATGGCTGCGGCGGCTCGGGATGCCGCTGGCCCGGATCCGGGACGTGTGCGCGCTGGACGCGGCGGCCGCGGCGCGGGAGGTCCGGGCGTACTGGGCCGGCGTCGAGGCCGAAACGGCCGCGCGCCGCGACCTGGCCGCCTTCCTCGTACACGAGCTGTCACGGAAGGACGACCCGATACCCATGTCATCGTCATCGAACGCGGCACCGCTGGCCATTCGTTACGCCGCACGCTCGGACCAGGGCCTGGTCCGCGCGAGCAACCAGGACACCGCCTACGCGGACCCCCGCCTGCTGGCCGTCGCCGACGGCTTCGGCGACGGCGGGGCGCGGGCCGCCGCCGGGGCCGTCGAGGTGCTGCGGCGGCTGGAAACGGACGGCGTACCGGCCGGTGAACTGCTCAACGTGCTGGAGGACGCGGTCGAGTCGGCCCGGCTCGCGGTGCGGGGCGTCGCGGCCACCGCGCCCAGGCCGGACGAGGTGGGGACCACGCTCACCGCCCTGCTCTGGACGGGCTCCCACCTCGGTCTCGTGCACATCGGCGACTCCCGCGCGTATCTGCTGCGGGACGGCGGGCTGTTCCGCATCACGCACGACCACACCATGGTGCAGTCGCTGATGGACGAGGGCCGGCTGACCGCGGCGGAGGCAGCCTCGCACCCGCAGCGGTCGCTGCTCGCCCGCGCGCTGGACGGCGGCTCCCCCGCCACCGCCGACCTCCGGCTGCACGAGGCCAGGGCGGGCGACCGCTATCTGCTCTGCTCCGACGGCCTGTCGACCGTCGTCGCGGAGGAGGAGATCCGCCGGGTGATCCGTACGGCCGCCGACCCCGACGAGGCGGTCCGCGAACTCATCGCACTGGCCCGCCAGGCCGGCGCCCCGGACAACGTCGGCTGCGTGATCGCCGACGTCGTCACCCCGTAAGGCCCTGACCCCTTCGCGGCTGCCGACGCCGCGCCCTAGCCGCCGAGGGCGTCCAGTTTGGTCCGGTCTTCGGGGGTGAGGGGGATCGCGGCGGCGGCGACGTTCTCGGTCAGGTGGGCGGGGTCGCCGGTGCCGGGGATGGCGAGGACGTGGGGGCCGCGGTGCAGGGTCCAGGCGAGGCGGATCTGCGCCGGGGTGGCGTCGTGGGCGCGGGCGACCTCGGCGATGACGTCCTCGGCGGCCGGCCCCATCGCGGCCGGGCCGGTGCCGCCCGGGCCCGCCGTGCCGACGATGGCGAAGAACGGTACGAAGGCGATGCCCCGCCGGCCGCACTCGGCGAGCAGCTCGTCGTCCAGGCGGTCACCGAGGGAGTAGCGGTTCTGGACGCAGACCACGGGGGCGATCGTCAGCGCCTCGGTGAGCTGGTGCGGGCGGACGTTGGAGACGCCCAGGTGCCGGATCAGGCCGGCCGCGCGCAGCTCGGCGAGGACGCCGAACCGTTCGGCCAGCGCGTCGGGGCCGTGGACCCGGAGGTTGACCACGTCGAGGTGGTCACGGCCGAGCTGCCGCAGGTTCTCCTCCACCTGGCCGCGCAACTGGTCGGGGCGGGCGGCCGGCGTCCACTCCCCCGACGCGTTCTTCCCCGGGCCGACCTTGGTGGTGATGACCAGGCCTTCCGGGTAAGGGCCGCCCAGCGCGGTGTTGATCAGCTCATTGGCCGACCGCAGCGGCGAGAAGTAGAAGGAGGCGGTGTCGATGTGGTCGACCCCCAGCTCCACGGCCCGCCGCAGCACCTCGATCACCCGGGCCCTGTCACTCGGCCCGCCGTCCGCGGCGGCGGTCAGCCGCATCGCCCCGAACCCCATCCGGTTGACGGTCAGATCGCCGAGCCGCCAGGTCCCCGCGGCCCCCGCGACCGCCTCTGAGCCGGCCGAAGTCGTCACCGTGTCCGCTGTCTCATCCCGTGCATCGCTCATTTCGCCGATCCTGGCACAGCGGGCTGTGCGCCGACCGCCTGGAAAGGGGCCGGAGAACCGTCGGGGCCGGTGAGCCATCGGGGCCGGGGTGCCGGGAAGGGACAGGCGCCGATCGGTGAAGGAACGGTGTCCGAGGGGGCGCCCTTGACACCAAACGGTGACCCGCAGACTCTGATCTGGGCGCGGGCCGAGGCCGTCGGCAGCCGTTCGGAACGGCCGATTCCGCTGCTCTGAGCGCGAGTTGGCGCCACGACCTGGGAAAAGCCGGTGGGAGGCAGGGGCAGGCCGGGGGGCGAGCCGGGGAAGCAGGAGAGGGGCCGGGAGGGGCCGGGAGGGGTCCGGGAAAGCCGGGAATGCCCGGGGAAGCGGGGAAAGCGACCTGTCGCAGGCGGGCCGGGGCACGGGCGGGTCGGACGGGGACCGAAACGCGGATGTGAGCAGAACCGGTCGGACAGAGCCGTCGGACCGCCGTCGCGTTGTGGAGGAGCTGTCATGCGCGGGCCAGACGCCTACCCGACCGTGTCAGGGGTGGCGGCGGCTGCCCGCGTGCTCACCGGGCGCCACCCCGACCTGTGCCGGATGCGGCTGGCCGGCGAGTCCCGGGCCGGGCGGCCGCTATGGCTGCTGTCGGTCGGGCACGGCCGCCGCCACGTGCTGGTGGTGGCCGGGGCGCAGCCGGACGCCCAGGTCGGCGGGGCGACCGTGCTGCTGCTGGCCGAGCAGGCGGTGTGGGATCGCCGGCAGCTCGCCGACGCCAACCTGACCTGGGATTTCCTGCTCTGCCTCGACCCCGACGGCACGATGCTCAACGAGACCGGGCCGGCCGGCCGGCGACCGTCCACGGTGCATTTCCGCCACGCCTTCCGGCCCGCGGCGGCCGAACGGCCGGAGTGGGCGGACGCCTTCCGCGCACCCGGCGACGGGCTCCCCGAGACCTACGCGCTGGCCGCCGTCATCGACGAGTTACGGCCGGTGCTCCAGTGCACGCTGCACGCCACGGACGTGGGCGGCGGCGGGGTCCGGCTGACCGCCGAACTGCCCGGGATCGCCGAGCCGCTGGGAAAGTTCGCCGCCGAGCTCGACATACCCGTGCAGACCGCGACGCACGAGGCGCTCTACTGGGACACGCCGGGGCCCGGCGTCCATGTGCTGCCGCCCGGCGGGGTGCGGCGGCGGCTGACCGGTGAACCGGCCGACGCCACCGGATCCACCTGGCACCGCCCGCACCGGCACGGCGGGACCACCGCGGTGGTCGAGGTGCCGCGGTGGGCGAGCCGGCGGATCGCCGACCCCGCCCCGCACCCCGACCCTGCGCACGCGGTCAGCGTGCTCGCGGCCGGGCTGCGCAAGGACGGCTCGGCGGTCAGCGCCGCGCTGGACCGTACGGTGGGGCTGATCGGGCGGGTGGACGACCCGCTGCTGCGGGGCGCGGAGCAGGCGGTCGGCGAGTTCGAGGGGATGGCCGACGACTGCGAGGCGCTGGTCGGGCCCTGCCGGGTGCCGCTGACCATGGCCCATGTCTGGGCCCTCGACATAGCCGCCCGGCGGCTCTCACTGCACGCCTCCGGCATGCTGCTCCGGCTGCTCGACGAGACCTGCGGCTATCTCGAGGACGATCCGAACGCCGAACCGTCCCGGCTCCGCGCCCGCCTGGACCGCCGGCTGGACGTGAGTGCCCGCGACCTCATCTCCGCGTCGGACGCGCGCTGGGTGCCGGTGGGCGCGCAGGCGGAGCTTCAGGCACGGACGGTGCTGGCGGCGGTCGAGCGGGTGGAGTGAGGGTTTTTTGGGGGCGCGGGGAACTGCGCGAGGGCAACCATCGCGCCGGGTGCCGTACGGGAAGGGGGTGGGTGGTTCGGCCTCCCCCCGGCTACCGCCCGGCGGGGGCTCCCCGCGCAGTTCCCCGCGCCCCTGACGGGACCCAGCAGAACCGCCGGGTACGGATCCGGCTACCAGGGACGCGAGCACCGCGCGACGGGTTCTTGGGGGCGCGGGGAACTGCGCGACGGCAACCACCGCGCCGGGTACGGATCCGGCTACCAGGGACGCAAGCACCGCGCGGGGGGCCGATGCCTTCCTGGCGAGGTCATGACATCTCGTTAATTGGCCGAGGCCGGTCTGGAGGGCCCGCAGGCCGGGCAGTCGGGGCGGCGGGGGTGGCGCTGGAGGACGGGATCGCCCAGGGACATCAGGTTCACGCCGTAGCGGAAGCCGGGCTCCATCGGGGGCACCCCGGTGAGCAGGGACAGCGCCGCGTGGGCGACGAGGCTGCCGGAGAGGGCGGCGGTGACGGCGCTCGCGGGGTTCCACGGCATCCGGGGGGACGCGGCGTCCTCGCTCTGGTCCGGGCCCAGCCGCAGATCGCGGCGCTCGGCCTCACCGGCCCGCAGACACTCCCAACAGGGGCCGTCACCGGGCACATGCACCCCGGCGGTGACCAGCGGGCCGCGATAACCACCCTCCACCCAGGGCAGGTTGATCTCCAGACAGATCCGGTTGGCCCAGCGGCGGATCTCGGCGGGCCGGTCGGCGCCGAGGACCAGCAGGTCGTACGGGCGGTCCTCGCCATAGGTCAGCAGCGCCCGGAGCTCGTCCGGGCCGCGCACCTCGCGCCGCTCGCCGGTCACCGTGACATCGGAGTTGAGCGACCGGAGCGCGGCCACCGCCGCCTCGGCCTTGGGCGAGCCGATGTCGGTCTCCCGGTAGATCAACTGCCGGTTGAGATTGGAGAGTTCGACCACGTCGGGGTCGACCGTGTGGACCTGGCCCACCCCGGAGGCGACCAGCAGTTGGGCGGCGAACCCGCCGGTGCCGCCGACGCCGAGCACGATCACCCGGGCCCCGCGTAATCGGAGCTGCGCGTACCAGGGGCTGAGCCGGGGGCTGAGGTCCATCCAGCGCAGCAGGGCGACCCCCCGGGCGTGCCGGACCGGGTCGCGGGCGCCGAGTCCGGCGGGCAGTGGCGCCGCCGCGTCGTCCACGTACCCCGCCTGCCGCAGCTCGGTCATGGCGGCGGCGACGGTCGCGGGGGTGATCTCCGGGTGCCGCCCGTGCACCTCGGCGACGGTCTGCGCGGCCGTACGGGTGCCGTCCATCGTCTCGGTGAGGGTCCAGATCCAGCCGTCCGGGTCGGCGATCTCGGCGCCGATGCCGAAGATCACACTGCCGATCCGGACATTGCCGTCGACGGTCCGGTAGGCGCGGTGCTCCGGCTTGATCCGCGGCCGGCCCGGTGTCGTCCCGGCGGTCCCCGCACCCGCGCCCGCGCCGGCTTCCATACCCCTACCGCTACCCGGCCCTGCGGCCATCACCGCGCCCGGCCCGGCCGCGGTGACCGCGCCGGCCGACGGCAGTCTCGTCCCGGCGCCGCCTCCGGCGCCCGCACACGGCTCGTCGGCTCCGGATTCATGAAGTGCGCCCACGTCAACCTCCCCCGTCAACGTCTGCCCCTTGACACTCTCGCGGCCCCGCCGCAGCCTTGGCAAGGCGCGTGGGACGACCGGGGGTAATTCGCCAACTACCCTGCGCCTCAACCGACTTGGACAGAGAGGAGCTCTTGTGGCAGCCGTTATCGTCATTCGGCCACTGGACAAGAAGGAGACCACCGGCGACAGCAACTCCAACGGCACGTGACGTCGGCGATGGCCGACGCGTACCCAAGCGTCGCGGGGGTCGCCGCTGCGGCCTCCGCGTTCGCTCGGGTCCACCCGCGGCTGAGCACCCTGCGCGACGTCGGCCGCTCCCGTGAGGGCCGCCCGCTGCGCCTGCTGAGCTACGGGCGCGGCCGGCGCAACGTGCTGGTGGTGGCCGGGCCGCACTCCGACGAGCGGATCGGCGCCGGGACGGCGCTGCGGCTGGCCGAACGCGTCGCCGCCGACCCCTCGCTGCACGCCCGCGCCGACGCCACCTGGCACTTCCTGCTCTGTCTCGACCCGGACGGCACGATCCGCAGCGAGGCGGGTCCAGAGGTCCGGCGCACCCCGGCCGAGCACTTCAGATACGCCTACCGGCCGCCCGCCGACGAACAGCCGGAGTGGGCCCCTTCGGTGCGGGACGCCGACGATCAGCTCCCGGAGTCCCAGGCGCTGATCGACCTGATCGACGAACTGCGCCCCTTCCTCCAGTGCTCGCTGCACGGCAACGACCTCGGCGGCTCGTGGATCCAGCTCACCCGCGACCTGCCGGGCCTGGCGGAACCGCTCGGCAAGCTGTCCGCCGAGCACGACGTGCCGGTGCAGACCGGCACCTACGACGCGCTGTACTGGACGGTCTCAGGACCCGGCGTCTACGTGATGCCCGCGCCCGGCCGGCCGGCCCAGTTCGACAGCCTGCCGGAGGACGTCAACCGCTCCACCTGGATCCAGCCGCACCGCTACGGCGGGATGACCGCGCTCTTCGAGGTGCCGATGTGGGCGAGCCGCAAGGTCGCGGACACCGACCCGCACCCGGACCCGGCCCGCGCGCTGTCCGGGCTGGCCGGGCTGCTGCGCCACCAGTCAGAGCGGGCCGGGGCGCTGCTGGGCCAGGTACGGCCGCTGCTGCCGGCCGGCCGGGCCGATGCCTCGGGGTTCACCGGACGGGGCCCGGAACCGGTGGCCGCGAGCCGGGCCACCCTGCTGCGGATCGCGGAGGACCTCACCACGATCTGTCCGCTGATCGCGGACGACTGGGACCGGCTGTACCCCTCGCCGGTGCCGCTCACCCGCGCCCACCTGACCGCCCTGGACATCGCGGCCCGGCGGATCTCGCTGCGGGCGACCGGCACCATGCTGCGGCTGCTGGACGGCCTGACCGGCCATGACGTCCCCGGGGGGCTGCCCGGCGAAAGACTGCCCGGCACCGCGGGGGGCCGGATCAGGGCGCAGTGCGAACGGCAGCTAGCCCGCTGGTCCGACGACCTGGCGGCCGGACACGACCTGTGCTGGGTGCCGGTCCGCGACCAGGTGGCCCTCCAGACGGAAAGCGTGCTGGCCACCTTCCGGCTGCTCAACGAGGAGTAGCCCCACCCACGGAACAGGCGGGGCCGGCCGTCGTCCGGCCCCGCACCTGCCGTCCGGTCAGACCCTGGCCGCGGTCAGCTCCGCCGCCACGAGTTCGGCGACCTGGACCGCGTTGAGCGCGGCGCCCTTGCGCAGATTGTCGTTGGAGAGGAAGAACGCCAGGCCGTTGTCGACCGTCTCGTCGCGGCGGATCCGGCCGACGAACGAGGCGTCGCGGCCGGCCGCCTGGACCGGGGTGGGGATCTCGGAGATCTCCACGCCGGGCGCGGCGGCGAGCAGTTCGTACGCCCGCTCGACGCTGATCGGCCGGGCGAAGCGGGCGTTGACCTGGAGCGAGTGGCCGGTGAAGACCGGGACGCGGACGCAGGTGCCGGAGACCTTGAGCTCCGGGATCTCCAGGATCTTGCGGGACTCGTGGCGGAGCTTCTGCTCCTCGTCGGTCTCGAAGCTGCCGTCGTCGACGATCTTCCCGGCCAGCGGCAGCACGTTGAACGCGATCGGACGGGCGTAGACGGCCGGCTCGGGGAAATCCACCGCGGCGCCGTCGAAGGTGAGCCGGTCGGCGTGCTCGGTCACCTTGGTGGCCTGGCCGTGGAGTTCGGCGACGCCGGCCAGACCGGAGCCGGAGACGGCCTGGTAGGTGGTGGCGACCAGCGCGATCAGGCCGGCCTCCTGGTGCAGCGGGCGCAGCACCGGCATGGCCGCCATGGTGGTGCAGTTCGGGTTGGCGACGATGCCCTTGGGCCGGTCGGCGAGCGCGTGCGGATTGACCTCGGAGACGATCAGCGGCACCTCGGGGTCGCGGCGCCAGGCCGAGGAGTTGTCGATCACGACGGCGCCCTGCGCGGCGACCTTCTCGGCGAGCTCGCGCGAGGTGCCGCCGCCGGCCGAGAAGAGCACGATGTCCAGACCGCTGTAGTCGGCGGTGGCCGCGTCCTCGACGGTGATCTCCCCGGCGGGCACGCCGCCCGCGCCCTCCCAGGCCAGCGGGCGCCCCGCCGAGCGGGCGGAGGCGAACAGCCGCAGCTCGGTCACCGGGAACTTCCGCTCGGCCAGCACCTTGCGCATGACCCCGCCGACCTGTCCGGTCGCGCCGACGATTCCGATCCTCATACCGGTCTCTCTCCGATCTGGTCGCGCCCGCCGGGCGTACCGGCCGGAGGCGTTGGTGTGCCCGCCGGTCCGAGTATCCTCCGGGCCGGCCCGGCGGCGGGCGCCGGTTTCAGGTGACGAGACGCACAGGCCCGGTCACGAGTCTGACCCGCCCGCACCGAGAAGGTCCAGTAAATTGTCGTGCGGTCGATCGTTAAGGCGTCCTAAACTCCCGCGCATGCACGAGATCGCGTACGAGATATCGACGGACCCGGACCGGCTGGACGTGGCCCGTGTCCACCGCTGGCTCGCCACCGACGCCTACTGGGCGCTCGGCCGCCCCCTGGCCAAGCAGCGGGCGGCGATTTCGGGGTCGCTGAACTTCGGTGCCTACCACTCCACCACGGGCGAGCAGCACGCGTACGCCCGCGTCGTCACCGACCACGCCACCTTCGCCTGGCTCTGCGACGTCTACGTGGCCCCGGACGCCCGGGGCGGCGGCCTCGGCACCCGGCTCGTCACCGCCGTACGCGACCACCTCGCCCCGCACGGTCTGCGCCGTGTCCTGCTGGCCACCGCCGACGCGCACGGCCTCTACGCCAAGGTCGGTTTCGAGCCGCTCGCCGACTCCGCCAAATGGATGACGCTGGGCCTTCAGTAGGGGCCGGGCGGGCGCGAAGGTCTCGACGGGTGCCAAAGGCCCGACCGGTGCCAAGGACCCGACCGGCGCGACCGGCGCGTCCGGCTCAGAAGACGTCCGGGCACCAGGGGCGGCGGGCGGTACGGAAGAGGGCCGTCGCGGTGCGGGCCGCGCCGGGCCGGTGCTCGGTGAGGCGGCCGAGGGCGGCCAGCCGTTCCGGCGACTCGTCCCCGAGGTAGAGCCAGGCCAGGTCGGCGACGGACAGACTCAGATCGGCGTCGGCGCCGGTGGGGGTGCACACGGCCGCGCCCGAGGCGTCGGTCTCCAGCAGGAAGCGGCCGCCTGCCAGGCCCGCCGGATCCCGCACGTCGAGGACCAGCGCGGCCGGGCCGCCGCCGTAGGTGCGGGCGGACAGCGCCGCCGGGGTGTCCAGCAGCCGCAGCCACATGAAGTCCGCGTAACTCTCCAGCCGGGCCGCCCGCGGGTCGCCGAGCAGCAGCGGAAGGACGTCGTCCGGCGCGCGGTAGGAGGAGTTGAGCCGGGTGACCCAGTCCAGGGAGAGCAGAAAACGCCACAGGGCCGCTTCGGCGGCCGGGGTGGCCCCGATCAGCTGAAGGACGTTCGCGTCCTCCTTGGGCAGCTTGTTCGGCCAGGGATGGTCCTTGACCCGCCACGAGGCGAGCCCCTCGATCCGTCCCGCCGCGTCCCGGTAGAAGGCGAAGAACGGCTCCTCCCACGGATCGTCGGTCGGATACCGCACCTCGCCGACGGCCCGGTCCCACCACACCTGCTCGCGGTCGATGGCGCCGGCGATGCCGGTGCGCACCCGCTCGTAGAGCCCGGGCCCGTGCTCGCGGACCTCGGCGATCGTCGCCAGGTCCACCCGGCCGCCGTCGGCGGGCCCGGCGTAGCGGCCGTCGAGCGCGGCCCGGGGTATGTCGATCTCCCAGACGGACACCCAGGCGGCGGGACCGAAGCCGAAGCGGCCGTAGATCGGGTACTCGGCGGCGATCAGGATCGCCAGCGGCTCCCCGCGCTCCTTGGCGGCGGCCAGGTCAGCACCCATCATCCGGCTGGCCAGGCCGCGCCGCCGATGGGTCGCGGTCACCGAGACATTGGTGATCGCCGACGCGGGCAGCACCGCCCCGCCCGGCACCGTCACCTGGCGCGGCATGCTGCGGAAGGTCGCCACGCACCGCCCCAGGTCGTACGCCCCCTGGGTCCGGTCCGGGTGGAGCCTGGGCAGACGCATCGCCAGCTCCTCGTCGGGCACCGGGGGCGAACGGTGGAAACCGACGTTCAGCGCCCGCATCCAGGCGGCGGCGTCGGCGCCCTCGGATGCTTCGAGCGTGCGGATCTCAAGGCTCATGGCCGCACGCTATGCGGGCCCCTCCGGCGGCCGCACCCGAATTTGTCCGGCGCCGGGCTCAGCGGCGGGGTGCGGGGGCCGAGGCGCGGGCAGGGGTGAAGCACGTCAGGGGTGAGGGTGCGGGCTCAGGGGTGCGGCGCGGGTTCAGGGGTCAACGTGCGGGCTCAGCCGTCCGCCAGCAGGTCGTCGACATGGGCCTCGCCGTCGCGATACCGCCGGGTGATCTCCGCGGAGCAGCCGTCCACCGTCGCTTGCAGCGTGTGCCGGCGGCGGGAGACCCGCTGCTCGTACCGCACCAGGCGGCCCTTCGCCGCGTGCAGTTCCGGGTCGGTGCGCGCCGCCAGGTCGGAGAGCTCAACCTCGGAGAGCATCTCCTCGGCGAGCAGCCGGACCCGCTCGGTGAGCGGTGTGCCGAGAGTGACGTGCCGGGCCGAGGAGCGCACCCGCGACGGCCCGTCGGTGAGGATCTCGGAGAGCCGGTCGACGATCGGCCCCTCCGGTTCGGCGGCGGAGCCGTCCTCGCGCGCACCGCCGGCCGGCCCGCCGCGGCGGGCCAACTCGGCCTGGAGGATGTCGATCCTGCCGTGCAGCATCCGCCGCAGATAGGAGAGATCGGCCTCCTCCTGCTGCGCGTCGCGGCGCAGCGCCCGCAGCGCGACCAGATCGAGCGTGCCCAGTTCGGGCCCGGGGGTGTCGGCGAGCGGACCGCGGGGGGCGGGCGGTCGCGGCGGACCGGGGGCGTCGGCCTTCAGCATGCGGTGGCCCTTCCTGGTGGGCGCCGTCGGCGCGGCGGTCGGGGCGGCCGTGCCGGACGCCGCGGTGGATGGTGTTAACGCGGTGCCGGAAGTCTGTCCAGCCCCAGATGTGGTCATACCTGTCATCCCCTCCTCGCGGCCCCTGCGCCGCCCGGCTCCGATGCTGCCACTTGCCGCTCACACGCCGCAGCGGGTCTGCACCCGAACGGCCGTCGCGACAGTTGTGCGAGGCGGCCGACCGGGTGTGCCACCGAGGCCGGCCGGCCCGATCCACCCAGGCGGGGGAGGCGGGGGCGGCGCCCGCCACAATGGGCGTATGCGAGCGGTGGCCCAACGGGTGAGCGAAGCGAAGGTCGTCGTCGGCGGAAAGACCGTCGGCGCCATCGAGGGACCGGGGTTGTGCGTCCTGGTCGGGGTGACGCACGACGACACCGAGGAGAAGGCGGCGGTGCTGGCCCGCAAGTTGTGGACGCTCCGCATCCTGCCGGACGAACGCTCCTGCTCGGACATCGACGCGCCGCTGCTGGTGATCAGCCAGTTCACGCTTTACGGTGACGCCCGGAAGGGGCGCCGCCCGACCTGGAACGCCGCCGCGCCCGGCGCGGTCGCCGAGCCGCTGGTGGCCGAGGTGGTCGAGCGGCTGCGCGCGCTGGGGGCGACCGTGCAGACGGGGCTCTTCGGCGCGGACATGAAGGTGTCGCTGACCAATGACGGGCCCTTCACGCTGGTGGTCGACGTCTGAGCACGGGCGGGCCTGGGGGCCGTGGGCCGCGGAGGCCCGAACCTCGGCCTGCGGCCCGGACCGCCTACGGCGCGACGACCGTTTCCTGGGCCGCCGCGGTGTCCTCGGCGAGCAGCACCGCCCGCTCCGGGGTGTTCCGCTTGACCAGCGCGAGCGCGATCGGGCCCAACTCCCAGTGCCGGGCCGAGGACGTGATGAACCCGACCGTACGGCCCTCGCCGCCGTCGGGTCCCTCGGCGCCGTCCGTCGCGATGCGGACCGGGGCGCCGTGCCCGGGCAGCCGGACCTCGCTGCCGTCCAGGTGCAGGAAGACCAGCCGGCGCGGCGGCCGGCCCAGGTTGTGCACCCTGGCCACCGTCTCCTGCCCCCGGTAGCACCCCTTGTTCAGGTGCACCGCGCTCTCCAGCCAGCCCAGTTCGTGCGGAATGGTCCGGTGGTCGGTCTCCAGGCCGAGCCGCGGCCGGTGCGCCTCGATCCGCAGCGCCTCATGGGCGAGCACACCGACCGCCGGACCCGTACCGGCCGCGAAGGACTCCAGTTCGGCGCGGGGGACGAAGACGTCCCTGCCGTACGGCGTCTCGCGCACCGCCCACTCGGCGGGCACCGGGGTGATGGACCCGGCGGGCAGGAAGACCACCCCGTAGGCGTCGGTGGCGTCGGCGACATCGACCCGGTAGAAGAACTTCATCGACTCCAGGTAGGCCAGCAGCGCCTGCTGGGTCCCCGGCTCGATGTGCATCCAGGTCGTGGCGCCGTCGTCCACCAGATACAGCGCGTGCTCGATATGACCGTGCGCGGACAGGATCAGCGCCTCCGTCGCGGTGTGCGGGGCGAGGTCGTCCACGTGCTGGGTGAGCAGCAGATGCAGCCAGGACAGCCGGTCGGCGCCGCTGACCGTCACCACGCCGCGGTGCGAGAGGTCCACGAAACCGCTGCCGTTCGCGAGCGATCGCTGTTCACGGAAGAGGTCGCCGTAGTGGGCGGCGACCCCCTCGTCGGGGCCTTCCGCGGGGACGGCGCCGGGCAGCGACAGCAAAGGGCTCATGGTCATGGGGTCAAGCGTACGACGCGTCAGTCGTGGCGCGGCCGGCCCGCCGGGTCGCCCGTCCCGGTGGTGGCCTCGGGGCCTTCGCCGGCCGCGGCCTTGCGGGCGCAGTCCCGGCAGCGGCCGAAGATCGCGAAGTGCTTCATGTCGGTCTCGAAGCCGAACCTGTCCCGCAGGTCGTCCTTCAGCGGCGTGGCCACCTCCACATCCGCCTCGGTGACGGAGTCGCAGTCGCGGCACACCAGATGCATATGGTCGTGCTGGTCGGCGAGGTGGTAGGTGGGGGCGCCGTGGCCGAGGTGGGCATGGGTGACCAGGCCCAGCTCCTCCAGCAGCTCCAGGGTGCGGTAGACGGTCGAGATGTTCACGCCCGAGGCGGTCTTGCGCACCTCGCAGAGGATGCCGTCGGGTGTCGCGTGCTCCAGGGTGCCGACGGCTTCCAGGACAAGCTGCCGCTGCGGGGTCAGCCGGTAGCCCCGCTGCCGCAGGTCGCTCTTCCAGTCGGTGGTCGCCACCCCGCCAGTGTAGGTCCGTTGGCGGCGCGGCTACTTGAAGAAGGCGATGCCGTCGTCGGGGAGGTCCTTCAGGTCGGCGACCCACTCGCGGGGATCGACCACCTTCTTCAGGTGCGCCGACATGTACGGCCGCAGCGGCACCGCCGGGGTGCTCTTCTCGCCCACCCACATCAGGTCGCTGTTGACGTAGCCGTAGAGCCGCTTGCCGCCGCTGTACTCGGCGGCGGTGGGCAGCCGGGCGACCGCGTCCGTGACCAGGTCGATCTGGGGCTTGCCCGCGGCCAGCTCGCCGGTCCAGATCTCGGCGACGCCCTCGTCACGGGTGATCGTCACATCGACCTGGCGCTCGGCGTCGATCCGCCAGTACCCCGTCTCGTTCTCCAGCGGGCGGACCTTCTTGCCCTCCGCGTCCAGCACCCAGGTGCGCGAGGTGTACTCCAGGAAAGGGCGGCCGTCGTGGGTGAAGACGACTTCCTGCCCGAAGTTGCACTTCTCGGCGCCGGGGAAGTCATGGACACCCGCGCCTGTCCACCGGCCGAGCAGGAAGGCCAGCGGCACCAGCTCGGGGTGCAGGTCGGAGGGGATCTCGATCATGTCAGCGCTGGCCCTGGTAGAGCTTCTTCACCGCGTAGAACGCGAACAGCGCGATGCCCACGCAGATCAGGACGAGCAGGGCGTCGAAGTAGTACTGAATTCCCACGGACGTGCTCCTAGAGCGGGCATGCGGTCAGGGCCGGAGACAAGTCTAATGCGCGGCCCCGACAGCGGCGCGGCCAGGCCCGACAGGTGATCTCCTGGTCCGCCGCCGGGTCCGGCGCGGGGGTGCCCCGGGGCACCTGAAACCGGGACGTTCCGGACGGCGGGGAAGAGCCGGTCAGCGGCCTGTCGTGAGGCGCTCGTACTGCGCGTCGAGCAGGCGCTGGAGGGTGCCGCCGGAAAGGGTCCGGGCGCTGCTCACGGTGAGCGTGATCTGCACGTCGCCCTGGTACGAGACGGCGGCCACGGCGTCCGAGCTCTCGGCCGACGCCGAGGTCAGGCGGTAAGCGCGAGCCGGGTACGCTCCGGCGAGCGCGATCCTGGCGCCCTGGAAGTGGCCCTGTTCGTAGTACGCGGCGGCCTGGTCCGGCGCACCGAACCTGGCCAGCTTGACGGTGACCTCGCAAACGCCGTCGGCCGTCAGATACGTACGGTAGGCGCCGCCCCGGAATCCGTAGGTCTTCAGCGCGGCGCGGGCTTCGGCGGGGTCGACGGCGGCCGAGGAGATGTCGTCCGCGCTGAGCGCCTCGCCGGCCGGGTCACCGTAGACATCGGCGTCGCCGGGCGGCGTCAGCAGGAAAAACCGCAGGTCACCGCTGTGCACACCCTTGCTGACGTGCCCGGTGAGGCGCCCGGCCGGGGCCGCGCCGGTCGGCGCGGGCTCGGCGGCGGTGCCGGCAGGGGACGGCGTGGCACCGGCGGGCGCCCCCGCGACCGTCCGCGCGCTGTGCGAGGTGCCGGGTGCCGCCGTCGTGTCGGCGGGCCCGGAGTGCGACGGGCCGAACGCGATCACCAGCCCGGCGGTGAGCGCCACCAGAGCGGTCAGCCCGACCCCGGTAGCGACGAAACTGCCCCGGCGGCGACGGGAGCCGCCGTCGTTGTGTTCCACGAAGCCCCCCCGGGCGATGACGTCCATGTGTGCGGTGCACACGGATCAGATGTATATCACCCCTAGGCTGTGGCCATGGCGAACAAGCTGGTGATCAAGGTGACGGCGGGGGCCGACGAACCCGAGCGCTGCTCCCAGGCCTTCACCGTCGCGGCGGTGGCGGTGGCCAGCGGGGTGGACGTCTCGCTCTGGCTGACCGGTGAATCGGCGTGGTTCGCGCTGCCGGGGCGGGCCGCCGAGTTCGAACTCCCGCACGCGGCCCCGCTGCCCGATCTGCTGGCCGCCGTCCTCGCCGCAGGCGAAGTCACCCTCTGCACCCAGTGCGCCGCCCGCCGTGACATCGGCGAGAAGGACGTCCTGGCGGGCGTGCGGATCGCGGGTGCCCAGGTGTTCGTCAGCGAGATCATGCCGGAGGGCGTCCAGGCCCTGGTCTACTGAGCGCCGGCGGGGTCACTTCCCGCCCCGGCCCCGGGCGTGGAAAGAGCCCGCCGCGCGCGTCGCACAGCGGACCCTCCGGCGCCTAAGGCTCGTGACGGTCCCCGTTCTTCGGGTTCTTCGGATCCTTGCCCCGGCCGGACTTCTTGTTGTCCTTGCCTTCCAGCTCCGCCCACCAGTCGTCGGACTGGGGATCGCCCGACTCCTCGTCGAACCACCGTTCGTGCGGACCGCGCCGGTTGGCGACAATCGCCGCGACCGGGGGAATCGCCGCCGCGATCAGGCACATGCCGATCGCGGCCGGCACAGACCAGAGACGTACGACCGACCAAGCGAGGACGAAAAGCACTACGCAGGTGCCCATCATGGCGAAATACCAGCGACGACGGCGCACGTGCACACCTCCCAAGTCCGTCCGACGCCGCGAAGTGACATCACCCGCCGGACGGAGTCCGGCGCAGCGGCTCGAAGCCGGCGAGGCCCGCCAGGGCCGAGCAGTGCGAGAAGCGCATCAGAGGGATTCAGCCCAGTGACGACGGCGCGCGAACACACTTCAAAGGTACGTCCCTCCCGGCCGATCGGCACCACGCGGACGAAGGGCCGCGACCCCCTTGCGCGGGGTCGCGGCCCTTCGGGTGCTAAACCTGTGGACGGTTAAAAACGCCGCTCGGGAAGCCGGCGCCCACCGGCCGTCTCACAGGGCGATGGCCACCTCGGCGGCCGTGCCCTGCTGGGCGACGACCGTACGGTCCACGGTGGCGCCGGGGACCAGGGCCCGCAGCGTCCAGGTGCCGGGAGCCGCGAAGAAGCGGAACTGTCCGGTCGCCGATGTGGGTACCTCGGCGGTGAACTCGCCGCCTCCGTCGAGCAGTCGTACATAGCCGGAGACCGGCTCGCCGTCGCGGGTGACGGACCCCTGGATGATGGTCTCGCTCGCCACGTCGACTCCCGCCAGATCCGGCCCGCCGGCTTTCGCTCCACACATATGGATCAGTCCTCGCCTTGTTCCGGTGGTCAGTTGGCGCCGAGCTCGATCGGCACGCCGACCAGCGAGCCGTACTCGGTCCACGAGCCGTCGTAGTTCTTGACGTTGCCCTGGTCGAGCAGCTCGTGCAGCACGAACCAGGTGAGCGCGGACCGCTCACCGATCCGGCAGTACGCGATGGTGTCCTTG
The DNA here is from genome assembly GCF_045039895.1 of Streptomyces sp. NBC_01190. Classification (NCBI taxonomy): domain Bacteria; kingdom Bacillati; phylum Actinomycetota; class Actinomycetes; order Kitasatosporales; family Streptomycetaceae; genus Streptomyces; species Streptomyces sp. NBC_01190. Next base: position 4,630,298 of record NZ_CP108580.1, on the reverse strand, counting down.
GCGAGGTCCACGTTCTCGTCCTGGTAGAGCTTGGTGAGCTCCTCGTCGGACTTGAAGGTGCCGTCGTCGTTGGCGTTCTTCGACCACGGGATGTTGCGGGCGCTCGGCACGTGGCCGGGGCGCTGCGACTGCTCCTGCGGCAGGTGCGCGGGCGCCAGCAGCTTGCCGGAGAACTCGTCGGGCGAGCGGACGTCGACCAGGTTCAGCGAACCGATCGCGGCCACCACGTCGTCGCGGAAGGCGCGGATGGAGGCGTCCTGCGGCTTGGCCTTGTACTCGGTCGTGGCGCGCTGCGGCACCGCCGCCACCAGGTCGCGGGAGTCCAGCTCCCACTTCTTGCGGCCGCCGTCGAGCAGCTTGACCGCGTCGTGGCCGTAGAGCTTGAAGTACCAGTAGGCGTAGGAGGCGAACCAGTTGTTGTTGCCGCCGTAGAGCACCACGGTGTCGTCGTTGGCGATGCCCTTGGCCGACAGCAGCGCCTCGAAACCGGCCTGGTCGACGAAGTCGCGGCGGACCGGGTCCTGGAGGTCCTGCTTCCAGTCGATACGGACGGCGTTCTTGATGTGGTTCTTCTCGTAGGCCGACGTGTCCTCGTCCACCTCGACGATGACCACCTTCGGGTCGTCGATGTGGGCCTCGACCCAGTCGGCGTCCACGAGGACGTCACTGCGGCTCATGCTGTTCTCCTCCGGAGCGGTACGAATGTGCGGTGGCGCGGTGCGCGGTGCCGGAGCGGGCGCGGACGGCGTGCGGACATGCCGCGCGCCGAGGGAGGCGGCCGGTGCCTGCCGAAGACCGCCGATCGGCTGACGACCGCTGCCGACGTCCGCGGAAGACACGGACGCGGGACAGGGGCGGGCACCCTGCGACGAGGCCCTTCCGGCGGATCCGTGCCGGGTTCACGGCGGGATCCGGCCGGCCTCGGCGGCCGGCCGGCGGCCGGCGGCGTGCCGCCCCTAGGTCATGCGACACAGCATGGTGGACACGCGGCACAGGTCCACTGCCCGCCGCTTGGTGAGATCCACCTGTCGCTTCATAGTCCCGATCGTAGGGATATGAACCATCGAGTGTCACCGCCGTCTCGGATAACGAGACAGGATTGTCCGAATGGCGGAATAGGCAGACAGCGCGTGCGAGCCGTTCACCGGCGCGGGGGGAACGCGCTTTCGGAAGCCACCCCTCAGTTGGCGAGCACCACGTGCTTCCCGGTCGCGGAGACGGAGATACCGTCCGGCGTCGCGGACACGTCGGAGAGCGCGATACCGGCCGGCAGATGCGTGAGCTGGGTGGTGAAGTCGATCTGCTTCCTGACCTGGCTCTCCAGGCCGAGCGCGGTGAACGCCTTCGGCAGCCCCTGCGCGTGCAGGGTGATCGAGTCGGCGTTGTGCACGGTGACCTGGCTCAGCACGCTGAGCTTCGCGCTCAGGAAGGTGCCGGCGAGCTTGACCATCGCCCGGCCGCTCGGGTCCGTGCCGCCGTACGACACGGTGATGCCGGCCGGCGCCGCCTTGGTCAGATCCGCGTAGGTGATGAACGCGGTGCCGCTGGCGTTGTCGGCCACCGCCCGGCTGAAGCTGTTGGAGAGCTTCACCCCGTGCAGGTCGGCGCGGAAGCTGTCGATCCGCACCGACTCGCCGCCGTCGCCGGCCGCGATGTCATGGGCGGTGATCTTCACATCGTGCAGCTTGCCGGTGGCCGCCTGGGTCAGGAACGGGAACCCCTCGATCGACACCTTCGGCTTGTGGCTGAGCCCCTCGCTGCTCTGGGCATGGTCCGCCGCCTTGTTCTCGGCGAGATTGACGGCGACCCGGTCCGCCGCGACGAAGAGACCGCCGAGGATCACCACCACGATCAGAACTATCCGCGCCACTCGCATCCGTGCGCCACTCCCCGATTGTCCGCCGCCGATGTGCCGGCCGCTGGATCCGTACGTCCAGCCGGCCTTTGATCCGTGTCCCCGGCCTTCCGCTCCCGACACACCTGACGGGCGGCGGGGTCCCGCGGTTCCCGCGCAGGTCAAACCGTTATGGGCGGGTCGCTCTCGCCGGGTGTCCGCGGCGCCGTCAGCTCAGCACCCGGCCGAGGACGTAGACGAAGGGCGCGGCGGCGGTCAGCGGCAGCGCCACCCCCGCGGTGAAGTGGACGAAGCGGGACGGGAAGTCGTAGCTGGCCACCCGCAGGCCGATCAGCGCGCAGGCACCGGCGACCAGGGCGAGCAGCGCCGCGTGCGGACCGCCGAAGCCGGTGCCCGGACCGGTCGCGAGACCGGTGGCGGTCGCCGCGGCCAGGGCGAGCAGCAGCGACACGGGCTGACCGCCGGGCAGCGGCAGCGCGCGGACCACGGTGGCCGCGGCGACCGCGAGCACACCGACCACCACCGGGTCGGTCCCCGCGTGCGAGGTGGCGGTGGCGAGGAAGCAGGCGGCGAGCACGGCCAGCAGGGTCGAGGCGGAGGTCGCCGTCAGCGACGACAGCCGCTCGTCCGAGCTGCCGTGGTGCCGCAACTGGAGCACGAGCACCAGCAGCAGCCACACCCCGAGCGTGCCGGCCAGTGCGAGCGGGCCGTGCCCGCCGTCCACCGCGAGCAGCGCGCCATCGGCGGTGACGCCGCCGAGGAACGCCAGCGCGATGCCCTGCCGGGCCGGCCACATGCCGTTGAGCCGGAACCAGCCGGCCGCCGTGACCGCTTGCAGCACCACCAGCACGACGGCGAGGCCGGGCTTGCCGACCGCCGCCCCGCCGGCCAGCAGCAGGCCGAGCACGGCGGTCAGCCCGGCGGGCTGTATGCCCGGCGGGATGATCGGCGAGCCGGTACGGACGGGGGCGGCGGGCCGGCCATCGCCCTGGGGGGTGACCTGCGGCCCGGCCGGCGCCTCCTCGATGGGCGGCAGCACGGCGGTGTGCTCGATGCCGCCGCGATCGTACGGCCGGGGGTCGGCGTACGCGTGCGGCTGCTGGGGCTGGGGCTGCGACTGCGGCTGCGACTGCGGCTGGGGGTATCCCTGCGGCTCGGACCACTGCCGCGAGACGTCGTACGTCCGGCCGCCGGGGCCGGCGTGCGGCTGCGTCGCGGGGTCGGACCACTGCTGGGGGGCGCCGTACGCGGGGTCGCCGTACGGCTGACCGGCGTACGGCTGACCGGCGTACGGCTGACCGGCGTACGGCTGGGCGCCACTGCCCGCTGGGTCCACCGGGTTCTGGGGGCCGGCCCACTGGCCGGCGCCGTCGTCGTACGTCTGGCCGCCGCCGTACGGCCGCTGGTCCGTCCACTGCTGCGGCTCACCGTAGGACTGCCCGCCCGTGGCGGTACCGGCTTGGGCGGCCTGGCCGCTCGCGTCGCCGTACGCATGCCCACCGCCGTACGGCTGCTGGTCCGCCCACTGCTGCGGCTCGCCGTAGGACTGCCCGCCCGCGGCCGTCTGTTCCCAGGAGCCGGCCGGCGCGGTCGGTGACGCGTCGGGGCCGGGCCACTCGGCGCCCTGGGGGTAGCCGGCGCCGTAGCCGTACGCCTCCCCTGAGCCCTGGCCCGGGGCGAAGCCGTCGCCGTAGCCGTCCGGCGGGAACGCCGTGCCGTAGCCGCCGTCGTGGCCCGGGCCCGGGTCCCGGCGGTGGCCGCCCGAGCCGTCGGGCCCGGGGCGGTCCGAGGACGCCGAGGGGTCGGGGGTGGGGCCGTAATCGTGGGTACTCATGATCATCCTCCCGCGAACGGTGGGAGGACCTCCACCGTGCCGCCGTCAGGCAGAGGGACCGCGGTGTGGTCGCGGGTGCCGACCGGGGTGCCGTCGACGAGGAAGGAACAGCGGCGCAGGACCTGGGCGAACTCCGGCCGCGCGGTGTGCCGTTCGCGTGCGGCGGCGAGCGCCTCGGCGAGGGTCGCCGCACGGTAGGGCTCCTCCGCGGTGCCCGCGGCGGCCTTCGCGGCGGCCCAGTAGCGGATCCTGCCCGCCACCGGCCGCGGGGCCGTTTCGGGTCCAGCCATCACGGTCCGTCCTTCGTCTCCGTCGTCACTCCCCGACCGGCCGGGTCGGCCGGCTCGTCCCGGTCGTCCGGGTCGTCCGGCCGGCACCACGGCTGTCCGGGCTCCGCCGGGACCGCCGGTCGCTCGTTCTCGTCACGTGCGTCGTGCCGGGGTCCATCATGGCCCGTCCGCGTCAGATCCCGGGAATCACCGCGACGCGGGCGGTCAGCCAGTCGCCGATCCTGGCCAGCAGTTCGGGCCCGGCCGCGTTCTCCGCGTGCCCGAAACCGCGCTCGATCCACAGCTCCGCGTCCGGGTGACCGGCCGTCTCGGCCGCCGCGGCCAGCGAGTAGGGGTGGTCGAGCGGGAAGTAACCGTCCCTGTCGCCGTGCACGATCAGCAGCGGGGTCGGCGCTATGTACGGCACCGACTCGACCGGGGAGCGCGGCACCGGGTCCCAGTCCGCCGCCTGGATCCGGGTCTTCAGGCCGTACCGCGAGACCAGCCGCCCGGTGGGCCGGGTGATCGCCCAGTGCACCCGCCGCATGGGCGCGGTCCCCCGGTAGTACCAGCGGGCCGGCGAACTCACCGACACCACGGCCGCCACCGGTTCGTACGGTCCGTACGGCTCGGGTGGCTCATGTGGTTCTCGTGATTCTCGTGGGCCGTGCGGACCGGCACCGGCACCGTTTCCACTCCCGAGCCCGTAGCCGTCCGCCGAGCCGCCCGCGTGCCGCAGCACCACCGAACCGCCCATCGAGAAGCCGACGGTGGCGACCCGCTGGTAGCCGAGCCGCCGGGCCCAGCGGACGGCCGCGTCCAGGTCGAACACCTCGCGGTCACCGACCGTGGAGTGGCCGCCGGAGTTGCCGTGGCCGCGGAAGGAGAAGACCACCACTCCCCCGTAGGCCCGCAGGGTCCGCGCCGCCCGTCGTACCGCCGGCCGGTCGAGCGAGCCGGTGAAGCCGTGTGCCATCACGATGCAGAATCGATCCAGTCCGGCCGGGCCGCCCAGCCCGGCCGGCCCGTCCAGCCGGTCCGCGTCGGCGCCTTCGCCTGCCGAGTCCACCGAGTCCACCGAGCCCGCCAAGTCCGCCGGGCCCGCTCCCGGCAGGTGCTCCGCCTCGATCGTGACGCCGTCCGAAGTCAACAGAATCGCGCGCCGACCACCCGAAGTGATCGAAAAAACACGCGGACGTTTGTCATCGGTCTCGGCAGATCTGTCCATGTGGGCTATTCTTCCGTTCAAGAGGACCTGGGCAATGTCGCCCCCGGGTCCTTTCGTGCTTTCCGGTAGCGGGATGCGTCACCCCTGACGTGTCAGGTCCGGATGACGATCGACGGGAGCGCCCGGTGAGTTCACTCCTGCTTCTGACCAATGCCCTTCAGCCGTCCACCGAAGTGCTGCCCGCGCTCGGGCTGCTGTTGCACAGCGTCCGCGTGGCGCCCGCCGAGGGCCCCGCCCTGGTGGACACCCCGGGCGCCGATGTGATCCTGATCGACGGCCGGCGTGATCTGCCACAGGTCCGCAGCCTGTGCCAGTTGCTCCGTTCCACCGGCCCCGGCTGTCCGCTGCTGCTGGTGGTCACCGAGGGCGGCCTCGCCGCCATCACCGCCGACTGGGGCATCGACGACGTCCTGCTGGACACCGCGGGCCCGGCCGAGGTCGAGGCCCGGCTGCGGCTGGCGATGGGCCGGCAGCAGATCACCACGGACGACAGCCCGATGGAGATCCGCAACGGCGACCTGTCGGTCGACGAGGCGACGTACAGCGCGAAGCTCAAGGGCCGGGTGCTCGACCTGACCTTCAAGGAGTTCGAGCTGCTGAAGTACCTGGCGCAGCACCCCGGCCGGGTCTTCACCCGGGCCCAGTTGCTGCAAGAGGTCTGGGGATACGACTACTTCGGCGGCACCCGGACCGTGGACGTGCACGTGCGGCGGCTGCGCGCCAAGCTCGGCGTGGAGCACGAGTCGCTCATCGGCACGGTCCGCAACGTCGGTTACCGCTTCGTCACCCCGGAGAAGGTCGAGCGGGCGGTGGAGGAGGCGGCCCGCAGCGAGGCCGCCCAGGGCCGCGGCACCACCGGGCTCGGGACGGGACGCGCGCCGGGCAGCGGCGGCTTCGCGGACGGCCACACCAGCGGTGCCGCCGGCACCGGCAGCCGCACATCGGCTGAGCAGACGGTATGACGATCCGTGTGACGGCTGGATAGACCCGCGTAGACTCCGGTCGTGCCCAAGGTGACGCGCGACGACGTGGCCAGGCTGGCGGGGACCTCGACCGCGGTCGTCAGCTACGTCATCAACAACGGACCGAGGCCGGTAGCCCCGGCCACCCGCGAGCGCGTGCTCGCGGCCATCAAGCAGCTCGGCTATCGCCCGGACCGCGTGGCCCAGGCGATGGCGAGCCGCCGTACCGACCTCATCGGCCTGATCGTGCCGGACGCGCGCCAGCCCTTCTTCGCGGAGATGGCGCACGCGGTCGAACAGGCCGCGTCCGACCGCGGGAAGATGGTGCTGGTCGGCAACTCGGACTACCTCGACGAGCGCGAGGTGCACTATCTGCGGGCCTTCCTCGGGATGCGGGTCTCCGGGCTGATCCTGATCAGCCAGGGCCCCAGCCAGAACGCGGCCGCCGAGATCGACGCCTGGGACGCCCGGGTGGTGCTGCTGCACGAGCGCCCCGAGGCGATCGACGACATCGCGGTGGTCACCGACGACATCGGCGGCGCCCAACTGGCCACCCGCCACCTGCTGGAGCACGGCCATGAGTACGTCGCCTGCCTGGGCGGCATAGAGATCACGCCGGTCACCGGCGACCCGGTCACCGACCATGTGGTGGGCTGGCGGCGGGCGATGGAGGAGGCCGGCAAGTCCACCGAGGGCCGGCTCTTCCACGCCCCCTACAACCGCTATGACGCCTACAAGGTGGCACTTGAGCTGCTGGCCGGTCCTGACAAGCCGCCGGCCATCTTCTGCGCCACCGACGACCAGGCGATCGGGGTGCTGCGGGCCGCCCGCGAGCTGCGGATCGACGTGCCGGAGAAGCTCGCCGTCGCCGGGTTCGACGATGTGAAGGAAGCCGGGCTGGCCGACCCGCCGCTCACCACGGTGGCCTCCGACCGGCAGGCGATGGCCAGAGCCGCGGTGGACGCCGTGCTCGACGACTCGCTGCGGGTGCCGGGCGCGCGGCGCGAGCGGCTGCGGACCTTCCCGTCCCGGCTGGTGGTACGCGGTTCCTGCGGCTGCCACGCGAGCTGATCGCGCCCGCTGGCCGGCCCAGCGGCCGTGAGCCGGTGAGGAACCCCCACCGGGCGGCAGCCGGGGAAAGGCCGAACCGCCCACCCCCGCCCGTACGGCACCCCGCGCGGTGGTTGCCGTGCGCGGTTCCCCGCGCCCCCAAAACCCACCGCAACCCCGCCCGCAAACGTGCCTCGCGCCCCTGATAGCCGGATCCGCATCCGGCGGTTTCACCGGGTCCCGGCAGGGGCGCGGGGTAGTGCGCCGGCCCGATGCCGCCGGACCGGTGGGGCCGGCCAGGACGCCGGTGCGTGCCCGTAAGCGATCTTCCTTACATGGGGCATACCCACTTCTGTCGGGCTTCTCAGCGTGTGCTCAGGAAGCTCTCATGATCGGGCCGCACAGTCATAGGCATGACCGAGAGCAACCGCTACAGCGGAGAACCCCAGGACCCGCACGACCCGCAGGCACCGCTCTACTTCGGCCCGCACACGCCCCCCGCGGCTTACGGCAGCGATGCCGCGGCCGCCGGCGAGGGCGGGGTCAACGGTTTCCCCCAACCTCCTGGCTACGCGCCCATGCCCGCCATGTCCCCGGCGCCCGGCGCGCCCTACGGACCCGCCGAGCCGCAGCACCGGCGCCGGACCGGCCGGCCGATCGCGCTCTTCGCCGCGGTGGCGCTCGCCGCCGGGGTGATCGGCGGCGGCGCGGGCGCCCTGATCGGCAACTCGACCGACCACCACAGCAGCACGGCCGCGGCCGCCAGTGCCATCAACGCCAGTGCGATCAACGGCACGGTGGCCGGCGTGGCCAAGGCGGTCAGCCCCAGCGTGGTGCAGATCGACGCGACCACCAGCCAGGGCAAGGCGACCGGCGCCGGCGTGATCATCACCTCGGGCGGCCAGATCGTCACCAACAACCACGTGGTCGCGGGTTCCGACTCGATCTCCGTGACCTTCAGCAACGGCAAGACCGCCGCCGCGTCCGTGGTCGGCACCGACCCGCGGAAGGACCTGGCGCTGATCAAGGTGAACGGTGCGAGCGGACTGCCCGCCGCGACGCTCGGCGACTCCTCCGGCCTGGCGGTCGGCGACCAGGTGGTCGCCATCGGCTCGCCGGACGGTCTGACCGGCACCGTCACCAGCGGTATCGTCTCCGCGCTCAACCGCGATGTGACGGTGCCGGTCGAGGACGGCCAGAGCCAGCAACAGCAGCAGTTCGGCGGCGGCGGCCAGTGGCCCTTCTCCTTCGGCGGCAACCAGTTCAACGGCGACACCGGCTCCTCCACCACCACGTACAAGGCGATCCAGACCGACGCCTCGCTCAACCCGGGTAACTCCGGTGGCGCGCTGATCAATATGAGCGGTCAGATCATCGGCATCAACTCGGCGATGTTCGCGCCCTCCTCGTCCAGCGGCGACGACTCCGCCAACCCGGGCAGCGCCGGGCTCGGCTTCGCCATCCCGATCAACACCCTGAAGTCCGACCTGGCCCATCTGCGGGCCGGCGGGTCGAACGACAGCAGCGGGAACACCGGCGGGAACACCGGCTCCGGCAACGGCTCCACCAACGGCAACAGCGGCTTCGGCAACGGGTTCGGCGGCGGGTTCTGAGCCTGATCACGCGGCTGACGCGGGGACCGGGTCCGGGCAGGCGGCCGGGCCGGGACCCAGCGCCGATCCCGGGCCAGAGCCCGACCCCGATCCCCCCGAGTCCGGCCCGGAACCCGGCTCCGATTCCGGCCCCGATCCCGGCTTCGGATCCGAGCCCGATTCCGGGCATGCCGTCGACGGCCCCCGGCGATCCCGCCGCGCCGGGGGCGGGCCGTGCGACGCTGGACGCACCAGAGATCCCCGGCCCGATGTCCGTCAGCGAGGTATCCGAGACCATGAGCACCGGCGAGAGCGGCGAGGCCCCCGCCCGCATCCTGATCGTCGACGACGAGCCCGCCGTCCGGGAGGCGCTGCGCCGCAGCCTGGCGTTCGAGGGATACGACACCGAGCTGGCCGCCGACGGCATGGCGGCGCTGGAGCGGGCGGTCGCGTACCAGCCGGACGCCATCGTGCTGGATGTGCTGATGCCGAGGATGGACGGACTGACCGCGGCCCGCCGGCTCCGGGCAGCCGGGGTGACCACCCCGATCCTGATGCTCACCGCCCGGGACACCGTCGGCGACCGGGTCACCGGCCTCGACGCGGGCGCCGACGACTACCTCGTCAAACCGTTCGAGCTGGACGAGCTGCTGGCCCGGCTGCGCGCCCTGCTGCGCCGCAGCGCCTACGCGGCGGGCGGCGGCCAGGCCGGCGCCGGCCACGACCAGGCGCTCACCTTCGGCGATCTGCGGATGGACCCGGCCACCCGGGAGGTGACCAGGGGCGGCCACCCGGTCGAGCTGACCCGCACCGAGTACACCCTGCTGGAGCTCTTCCTCACCCACCCGCGCCAGGTGCTCACCCGGGAGCAGATCCTGAAGTCCGTGTGGGGCTTCGACTTCGAACCCTCGTCCAACTCGCTGGACGTCTATGTGATGTACCTGCGCCGCAAGACCGAGGCGGGCGGAATGCCGCGGGTCGTGCACACCGTGCGGGGTGTCGGCTATGTGCTGCGCGCCCCGGAGGGCGGCCGTTCGTGAGTAGTCTGCCGCTGCGGTCCCGGCTGACGATCCTGACCGCCTCCGCGGTGGCGATCGCGGTGGCGCTCGCCGCCCTGGCCTGCTGGCTGATCACCCGGGACCAGCTCATCAACCAGCTCGACTCCTCGCTGAAGGCGGTCCGGCTGGACACCAGACAGGTGCTGGACTTCGCCGAGCGATGTCCGCAGGACCCGCAGAACGGCGAGCTCGCGCCGAGCTTCTACACCGTCCAGCTCATCGCCACCAACGGGGCGGTGTGCACGGTCACCGGCCCGTCGCCGATCCCGGCGAGCGCGGGCGACCGCGCGGTGGCCGACCACCGGCAGCAGAGCAGCGTGCACAGCGCCAAGGCGAACAACGGCGTACGGATGCGGGTGGTCACCTACCGGGTGACGGACGCCGACGACTTCGGCGTGCAGCACGTCGTCACCGTCTCCGTCGCCCGCCCGCTCAGCGAGGTGAACCACGCGCTCGACACCCTCGCCCTGGTACTGCTCGGCGTCATCGGCGTCGGCGTACTGGGGGCCGGTACGGCCGGCCTGTGGATCGCCAGGACCGGGCTGCGGCCGGTCGACGATCTGACCCAGGCGGTCGAGCACATCGCCCGTACCGAGGATCTCAATGTGCGGATCCCGGTGGACGGGCAGGACGAGATCGCCCGGCTGAGCGCGTCCTTCAACGCGATGACCGTCGCGCTGGCCTCGTCCCGCGACCGGCAGCAGCAGCTCATCGCCGACGCCGGCCATGAGCTGCGCACCCCGCTCACCTCGCTGCGCACCAATATCGAGCTGCTGGAGCGCAGTGAGGCGACCGGGCGGGCGCTGCCGCCGGAGGACCGGCGGGCGCTGCTGGCCTCGGTCAAGGCGCAGATGACCGAGCTGGCCGCGCTCATCGGCGACCTCCAGGAGCTGTCCCGTCCGGACGCGGCCCGCACCCTGGAGGTCGTACCGCTGCACAAGATCACCGACGCGGCGCTGGAACGGGCCAGGCTGCGCGGACCCGATCGGCGGCTGCTCACCGATGTCCAGCCCTGGTACGTCAGGGGCGAGGCGCCGGCGCTGGAGCGGGCGGTGGTCAATCTGCTGGACAACGCGGTGAAGTTCAGCCCGTCCGGCGGCGAGATCGAGGTCCGGCTGCACGGCGGGCAGCTCACCGTGCGGGACCACGGGCCCGGCATCCCCGCCGAGGAGCTGCCGCATGTCTTCGAGCGGTTCTGGCGGTCGCCGACCGCCCGCAGCCTGCCCGGCAGCGGGCTCGGGCTGTCGATCGTCCGGCGCACCGTCCAGCAGTCGGGCGGTGAGGTGACGCTGGCCGCCGCGCCGGAGGGCGGCACCCTGGCGGTGCTGCGGCTGCCCGGCGCCCCGACTCCGCCGCCGGAGGAGCCGCCGCAGAGCTGACGGGCCTGGCCCGGCCCGCCCAGCCCTGCGACCGCTCTCCCGACGGAGCGATAGCGGCCGCTGCCGCTGGCCGCTATCGCTCGTGCCGTGTTGTTGCTGCCGGCCCGTCTAGCCGATGACGGTCACCCGGTCCCCGGCCGGCGGCGCGATCGGCGCCCCCGCGGTGGAGTGCGCGGTCAGGTAGGTGGCGAAGGCCGCCAGGTCGTCGCCGCCGACCAGCGGGTTCACGCCCTGGCCGAGTGCGGCGAAGCCGTCGCCGCCGCCGGCCAGGAAGTTGTTCTCCGCGACGCGGTAGGAGGCGGCCGGGTCGACCGGGGTGCCGTTGAGCTTGATCGACCCGGTCACCACCTGGTCGGCGCCGGTCTTGGTGGTGTCCAGGGTGTACGTCAGGCCCGCCGAGATCTGGAGGATCTTCGGGGCGGTCAGATTGGCGCCGCTGACCTGCTGCTGGAGCGCGGCGATGAGCTGCGCGCCGGTGAGCGTGGTGAGGTTGACGGTGTTGCTGAACGGCTGCACCGCGAAGCCCTCGGCGTAGGTGACGACGCCGTCGCCCTCGCTGCCGGTGGACGCGTAGACCAGGTCGGTACGGATGCCGCCGGGGTTCATCAGCGCGAGCTGCGTCGTCGGGTCGAGGGACTTGCCGTAGGCGAGCTGGGCGTCGGCTATCAGGTCGCCGAGCGGGGTCTCCCGGTTGCCGGTCCGGCCGATGTCACCGCTGATCCAGCCGATGGTGCGGCCGGCCACCGGCGCGGCGAGGGTGTTCCAGCGGGCGATCAGCGCGGTCATGTCGGCGGCCTTGGGCTGCACCCGGTCCACGACGTGGTTGGTGCCCTTGACCGAGGTACGGACGATGTCGTGGGTGCGGACGTCGTACTTCATGTCCAGCTCGGTGTAGAGCCGGCCGAAGGAGGAGGCGCTGGTGACCAGCCGGGGCCGGCCGGCCGGGTCCGGGATCGTGCAGACGTACGAGTTGTGTGTGTGGCCGGTGACCAGGGCGTCGACGTCCGGCGAGATCTTCTTGGCGATGTCCACGATCGGCCCGGAGATGCCGGTGCCGGGGCCGCCAGCGTCGCAGTTGTAGTTGTAGTTGCCGCTGACCGGCACGCCGCCCTCGTGGATCAGCGCGACCACCGCGTTGACGCCCTGGCTCTTGAGGATCTTGGTGTACTTGTTGACCGTCTCGGCCTCGTCGAGGAACTTCAGGCCCGCGACGCCCGCGGCGGTGACGATGTTCGGCGTCCCCTTGAGAGTGACGCCGATAAAGCCGACCTTGACGCCCTTGACGTTCTTGACCACGTAGGGCTGGAGCAGCGGGCGGCCGGTCTGCTCGTTGACGACGTTGGCCGACAGGATCGGGTAGTCGGCGCCGGGGAAGGTCTGACCGGGCTGGTAGCAGCCGTCGACCGGGTGGCAGCCGCCGTTCTGGAGGCGCAGCAGTTCGGTCTTGCCCTCGTCGAACTCGTGGTTGCCGACGCTGGTGACGTCCAGGCCGATCTTGTTCATCGCCTCGACGGTGGGCTCGTCGTGGAAGAGCCCGGACAGCAGCGGGCTCGCCCCGACGAGGTCACCCGCCGCCACCGTCAGCGAACGGTCGTGGCCCTTGCGGGCGGTGCGGAGGCTGGCGGCCAGATACTCGACGCCGCCCGCCTGCACCGCCTTCACGCTGCCGTCCGCCTGGAGCTCGTTCACGCTTCCCGAGGAGCCGGCCGGCGGCTCCAGGTTCCCGTGGAAGTCGTTGATGGCGAGCATCTGGAGGTCGACGGTCCGGTCCGCCGGCGGCCTGCCGTGGCCGCCGTGGCCGTGAGCGGGCGCGGGACAGGCCGCGATCAGGGCCCCGACGGCGGCCAGACCGGCCACTCCCATCGAGATTCTGCGTGCCAGAAACATGGATCCCCTCGCGTCGTGTGGTCAAGTACGGGTCGAGCGCGGACAAAGAGTGATTCACGCGGTGTGCAGCATAGGGTCAACGCGCGTAGCACGGCAGGCCTTTGGGGTGAATCCGGGATGACACACCGGTGCGCGCCCCGCCGGGGTCAGGCGCGGCTCGGCGGCCGACCCCGGCGGGCCGGGCCGGCCCGGGGGCGGTCGGCCCGGCGGCCGGGCCCGAGCGGACCCGGGACACCGCCCGCGGCGGGGTGCACACCGACACCGGCTCCCGAGGCGGCGCCGCGGCGCCCTCGGGGATGTGCTCGGTCAACTCCGCCGACGCCGCCGGATCGGCGGGCCGGCCGGGCGGCGTGGCGTCGACGTCCGGCAACACGTCGTCGACCGCTCGCCGATGCCCTCCACCCCCGGAAGGCCGTCGCCCGGGTCACCACGCAGGGCCGCGAAGTCCACCTCAAGGCGCCATGCACATCGATCATCCGGAGATCTCTCCCGAGCGGTACGCGCACTCCGCGGCCGAGGTCGGGGTGGAAGGGCGGCGGGGCGGACTGCGGGTGGGGTTCGGTGGTCCGGTGGGCTCGGGGGAGACGGCCACGGTGGCGGCGCGCTGCCGCAGTCGGCGGCTCCGTCTCAGGATGTGAAAAAAACTGTCTCACTCTGCGGATGGCTGGCATAGTTGGCGGCACCACCTACCGAGGAGGTGCCGTCATCGTGCGACGGTGGTTCATGCTGGCGCTGGGTACCGCCGCGCAGACCGCGGCCTGCGCGTTCGTCTACGGGGTCCCCTATCTGGCGGACGAGCTGCGCCACCGGCAGCACCTGACGCTCACCCAGGTGGGGCTGCTGGTGGCCTGCCCCACCGCCGGGCTGGTGCTCGCGCTCTATCTGTGGGGGGCCGCCGCCGACCGCTGGGGGGAGCGGGTGGTGATCGCGGCGGGTCTCGGCGGGGCGGCCGGGGCGCTCGCGGTGGCCGCCTGGGGGCCGCGCGGGATGGTCGCCTTCGGCGGACTGCTGGTGCTGGCGGGGGCGGCCGGGGCGTCGGTGTACTCGGCGAGCGGGCGGCTGGTGATGGGCTGGTTCTCGGCCCGCGAGCGCGGGCTGGCGATGGGCATCCGGCAGACGTCGACCCCTCTCGGCATGGGCGTGGCCGCGCTGGCCATGCCGCCGCTGGCCGGCGGGCACGGACTGACCGGCGCCATCGGCTTCCTGGCCGCGCTCTGCGGCGCCATCGCCGTGCTCATCGCGGTCTTCGCCGCCGACCCGGCCCGCCCGAAGGCCGCCGCGAGCGAGCCCGCGCCGAATCCGTACCGCGGCTCGAACCTGCTGTGGCGTATCCACGGCTCGGCGGCGCTGCTCGTGGTGCCGCAGTTCACCGCCGGGGCCTTCGCGCTGGTGCTGCTGGTGGACGTGCGCGGCTGGTCGCCGGTGCACGCCGGGCAGCTCATCGCGGTCGCCCAGGGGCTGGGCGCGCTGTCCCGCATCCTGGTCGGCCGCTGGTCGGACCGGGTGGGCAACCGGCTGCGGCCGATGCGCCAACTGGCGGCGGCGACCGCCGCGGTGGTCGCCGCCGCGGCCGTGTCCACCGCCTTTCCCTCGCCGCTCACCCCGGTGCTGCTGGTCGCCGCCATCGCGCTGACCTCAAGCACCAACGGGCTCTCCTTCACCTCCACCGCCGAGCGGGCCGGTCCCGCCTGGTCCGGACGGGCGCTCGGGGTGCACAACACCGGACAGAATCTGACCGCCGCCGTCGTACCGCCGGTCATGGCCGTTATCATCTCGGCCACCGCCTACTGGCCCGGCTTCGGGCTCGCCGCGGCCGCCGCCTGCGTCGCCGCGGTGATCGTTCCGGTGCCGTCACCGGTGGCTGCCACCGCCGACGCGGGGGCTGGTCGTACGATCTCGGCATGAGCGACCGGCGAATCGAGGAACTGTCCGAGCTGCCGCGGGACACCGCGGCCGCGGCCGCGGAGCTGATCGAGGCGGCGGCCGCCGCCGACGGCCGGCCGGCGGTCTCCGAGCAGGGGCGGCTGCACATCAGGCGCGGCGCCACGGAGGGGGTACGCCATCTGCTGCTGTGGACACCGCGTCCGACCGGCGAGACGGCGGGCGACGAGGGCGCCGGCGCATCGGGCGGGGCGTCCGGCGACTCGCCGAACGGCACGACGGACGGCACCGCGAGCGCCGCCGCCGATCAGGGCGGCGCCGAGGAGCTGACCGGATACGCCCAGATCGACGGCACCGACCCGGTGGAGGCCCCCGCCGCCGAGCTGGTCGTCCATCCGGGGCGCCGCTCGCAGGGCCACGGCCGGGCGCTCGGCGACGCGCTGCTCGCCGCCACCAGCAAGAGGGTGCGGGTGTGGGCGCACGGCGGCCACCCGGCCGCCCGCCACCTCGCCGTCGTGCTCAAACTCAAGCTCTTCCGCGAGCTCCACCAGATGCGCCGCCAACTGGACCCCGAGCTGACCGGCCTGCCGGAACCGAAGCTGCCCGCGGGCGTCACCGTCCGTACCTTCGTCCCCGGCCAGGACGAGGCCGCCTGGCTGGGGGTGAACGCCGCCGCCTTCGCCCATCACCCGGAGCAGGGCGGCCTCACCGAGCTCGACCTCGCCGACCGCGAGGCGGAGCCGTGGTTCGACCCGGCCGGTTTCTTCCTGGCCTTCCGGGGCGCCACGCCGGCCGGCTTCCACTGGACCAAGGTGCACGCCGACGAGCGCCTCGGCGAGGTGTACGTCGTCGGGGTCGCCCCCGATGAGCAGGGCAGCGGCCTCGGCAAGGCGCTCACCGCGATCGGCCTCCGCCACCTCGCCCGGGACCGCGCTCTGCCCACCGCGATGCTGTACGTCGACGCCGACAACGCCCCGGCCGTCTCGGTCTACGAGCGGCTCGGCTTCTCCGTGCACGAGACCGACCTGATGTACCGCACCGAGAACTGACGGATCCGGGCTCAGCCGAACCGGCGACCGGCGGATCCGGCCGCCCCCGCCACCCCGGCCGCCCCGGCCGCCCCGGCCGCCCCGGCCGCCCCGGCCGCCCCCCGCCGGAAGTGCCCCGCTTGCCTGACGGCCATGCGCGCGTTACCGGCGATTCAACCGCGCTTGCGAGCATCACAGGATGCAGCCCGCTGCGCCACCCCCCACCGTCCCGCCCGACCTGCCGAAACCCGCGGGTACCCGGGACAATGGAGCGACGGCCGAGCGACGCCTCGGAAACGCCGCCGGTCGCGCGTTCGACGTGCCGGAAGCGGAGGAGGGCTCGCACCCTATGGCCCAGACCAATCACCCCAGTGTTCCCATCGCGCCTCAGACGGCCGAGGGGGACCCCACCGGGGACGGCTCGTTCCGGCCGCGCGTCGTGCCCGACCTGGCGCCCGAGCCCCCCGACCTGGCCTCGGCCGGCGAGGAGTACGACGAGGAGCTGCCCGAGGGCCGCTTCCTCGACCGCGAGCAGAGCTGGCTCGCCTTCAACGAGCGCGTGCTGGAACTCGCCGAGGACCCGACCACCCCGCTGCTGGAGCGCGCCAACTTCCTGGCGATCTTCGCCAGCAACCTGGACGAGTTCTTCATGGTCCGGGTGGCCGGTCTCAAACGGCGTATCGCCACCGGCGTCGCCACCCGCTCCGCCTCCGGGCTCCAGCCGCGCGACGTGCTCGACCTGATCCTGACCAGGTCCCGTGAGCTGATGGCACGGCACGCCGCCTGCTTCCAGAACGACGTGGCGCCGCAGCTCGCCGACGAGGGCATCCACGTCATCCGCTGGGCGGATCTCACCGAGAAGGAGCAAGCCCGGCTGGCGACTCTCTTCCGGCAGCAGATCTTCCCGGTGCTGACGCCGCTGGCCGTGGACCCGGCCCACCCCTTCCCCTACATCTCCGGCCTGTCGCTCAACCTCGCCGTCGTGGTCCGCAACCCCGTCTCCGGGCACGAGCACTTCGCCCGGGTGAAGGTGCCGCCGATCCTCTCCCGCTTCCTTGAGGCGGGCGCGCAGCGGTTCGTACCGCTCGAGGACGTGATAGCGGCCCACCTGGACGAGCTGTTCCCCGGCATGGAGGTGCTCGACCACCACATGTTCCGGGTGACCAGGAACGAGGACCTGGAGGTCGAGGAGGACGACGCGGAGAACCTGCTCCAGGCGCTGGAGAAGGAGCTGATGCGCCGCCGCTTCGGCCCGCCGGTCCGGCTCGAGGTCGAGGAGTCCATCGCCCCCAGGGTGCTGGACCTGCTGGTGCACGAGCTGAAGATGAAGCACGCCGAGGTCTATCCGCTGCCCGGGCCGCTCGACCTGACCGGACTCTTCGCCATCGCGGGCCTGGACCGGCCGGAGCTGAAGTACCGGCGGTTCATCGCCGGCACCCACCGCGACCTGGCCGAGGTGGAGTCGGCGTCACCGCCGGACATCTTCGCGGCGCTGCGCGAGCGGGACGTACTGCTGCACCACCCGTACGACTCCTTCTCCACCTCCGTGCAGGCCTTTCTCGACCAGGCCGCCGCCGACCCGGACGTGCTGGCCATCAAGCAGACGCTCTACCGCACCTCGGGCGACTCACCGATCGTGGACGCGCTGATCGACGCGGCCGAGGCGGGCAAGCAGGTGCTGGTGCTGGTCGAGCTCAAGGCGCGCTTCGACGAGCAGGCCAACATCAAGTGGGCCCGCAAGCTGGAGGAGGCCGGCTGCCATGTGGTGTACGGCCTGGTCGGCCTCAAGACGCACTGCAAGCTGTCGCTCGTGGTCCGCCAGGAGGGCGACACGCTGCGCCGCTACAGCCACGTCGGCACCGGCAACTACCACCCCAAGACCGCCCGGCTCTACGAGGACCTCGGGCTGCTGACCGCCGACCCGCAGGTGGGCGCGGACCTCTCGCACCTGTTCAACCGGCTCTCCGGCTACTCGCGGCGGGAGGCGTACAACCGGCTGCTGGTCGCGCCGCGCAGCCTGCGCGACGGGCTGGTCAAGCGGATCGTGGCCGAGATCGAGCACCACAAGGCCGGCCGGCCCGCGTACGTCCGGATCAAGGTGAACTCCATCGTCGACGAGGTGATCATCGACGCCCTCTACCGCGCCTCGCAGGCCGGGGTGCCGGTGGACATCTGGGTGCGCGGGATCTGCGCGGTCCGCCCCGAGGTGGCGGGCCTGTCGGAGAACATCCGGGTCCGCAGCATCCTCGGCCGCTTCCTCGAACACTCCCGGGTGTTCGTCTTCGGCAACGGCGGCGAGCCCGAGGTGTGGCTCGGCAGCGCCGACATGATGCACCGTAACCTCGACCGCCGCATCGAGGCGCTGGTCAGGGTCGCCGACCCGACCCAACGCGCCACCATCGGCCGCCTGCTGGAGCTGGGGATGTCCGACGAGACGTCCTCCTGGCACCTGGCGGCCGACGGCAACTGGACCCGGCACAGCTCCGACTCCGAAGGCCGGCCGCTGCGCAACATCCAGGAGATGCTCATCGACGCCCGGAGGCGCCGGCGTGGCCCATCAGCAGCTACCTGACAGCCTTCGCGGCCCGGGCTCCCTCGCGGACGCCCCCGTCGACCGGGGCGCCGCGCGGCCGGGCGGCGCGCTGCCGCGGGGCCGGAGCGGCCGGGCCGCGAAGGCCGCCCAGGACACCGCGGCCGCTCAGGGCGCGCTGCCCTCGGCCGCCGGGGGCGGGCCCGACGCCGGTACGGACGTCGCGCACGAGCGGGCCGCCGGGGCGGGAACGGAAGCGGGCACACGGCCGGGCGACGGTGCCGGCGGCCGAAGGGCGCGCGGCGGCCCGGCGGGCAGGGACGTCACGCGTGATCGCGCGGACGACGGGGACACGGGGAGCGGCGCGGTGGCCAGCGGCAAAACGGCGGCGGGTGACCGCCCGGGCGGCGCCACCGGTGCCCGCACCGCGGGCGAGGCCCTGGCCGGCTATCTGCGGGAGCAGGCCACCACCTTCCTGCGCGGCCTGAGCCTGCGGACGGAGAACGAGGGCGACTCCGACCTCCTGCTGCGCGGCAGCTCCCGCCGGATCGCCGGGGTCCTGCACACCTACGCCCCGCTCACCGACCCGGCCTGGGCCGAGCCGCTGCGCGGCGAACTGGGCTGGCTGTCCAGCACGCTGGGCCGTGAACCGCAGTACGTGGGCCGGCTGACCCGGCTGCTCGAGGCGCTGCGCCGGCTGTCGGCGCCGGGCGCCGACCAGCCGGTGCCGGCCGGCGCGAAAGGGCCGGCCGGGCCGGCCGCGCCGGCCGGCGGCGGTCCGCTGGCACTGGGCGCCGCCCGCGCCGCCGCCCTGCTGGAGCGGCAGCTCACGCTGGCCCGTACCCGGGCGCACTCCGCGACGCTCCAGGCCATGGGCTCCGCCCGGTTCCACGGCCTCGCCGACTCGATCGCGGTGCTGGCCTCGGAGGTGCCGCTGACGGCGACCGGGAGCGAGCCGGCCGCGACCGTACTGCCGCCGCTGGCCGGGCAGGCGTACCAGCGGCTGTGGGACGCGGCCGGGACGCTGCCGCTGCACCGGGCGACGCAGCCGTACAACGCGGAGGCGATGCGGGCCTCACTCGGCGCCGAGCTGACCACCGACCTCCAGGACACTCCCTGGCACCAGGTACGGATCCTGCTGCGGCTGGGCCGTTACGCCGCCGAGGTGCCCGGTTGCGGGGTGCCGGAGGATCCGCGGCTCACCGAGGCGGGCCTGCTGCTGCAACGGCACCGGGAGGCCGCCGAGTCGGCCGCCGCGGTGGCCGCCGCGGCCCGCACGCCGCGGATAGCGCCGGCGACCGCCTACGCCCTGGGGGTGCTGCACGCCGACCAGCGGCACGAGGTGGAGGCCGCCCGCTTCGCCTTCTCCCGGCTGTGGGAGCAGTCCGGGCTGCCCACCCGTCCGCCCGGTGCGTCACCACGCCCGGGGCGGGGAACACGAAGCTCATGATCGGCCGGCCCGAGGACGGGCGCGACGACTACGGGCGCGACGACAACAGGCGTGGTGACCCGGCGACGGTGCGCGCGGCGGGCGTGGTGCTGTGGCGGCGCTCGCCCTACGACGGGGGCGTGGAGATCGCGCTGATCCACCGGCCGAAGTACGACGACTGGAGCCTGCCCAAGGGCAAGTTGAAACGGGACGAGGAGACCGCGGCGGCGGCGCTGCGCGAGACCCGCGAGGAGACCGGCATGGAGTGCGTGCTGGGCGCGCCGCTGCCGACCACCCGCTATCTGGTCGAGGGCCGCCCCAAGGAGGTCCGTTACTGGGCCGCCGAGGCGCGTTCCGGCGTCTTCTCGGTCAACCGGGAGGTGGACCGCATCGTCTGGCTGCCGCCGGTGGCCGCCCGGCACCGCCTCAGCAACGACCGCGACCGCCCGCTCATCGACGCGCTGCTGCGGACGTTCACGGTCTAGCGCAGGTCCGGCTCACGGTCTGGTGATCGGTCCGGTCCACGGTCCGGTGCACGGTCCGGCGCCCGGCCCGCGCGCACCCCGCCCGTCCGGCCCGGCCCCGCCGCCCCTCAGCCCTGTCCGCGCCCCACCCGCGACCTCTTCCCGGATCTCGTGATCGAGTCGTGATCCCGTCGTTATCGCGCCTTTTCCGTTAACCCCGTGTGTCCCATACGTGACAGCCCACGCAAGATCATCAAAGTGCGCCACCACCCTGACGGACGAGGTTCACCTTCCGTTCACCATCCACCGAAGGTCACTTCACCTCATCTGCCTACGTTCGGGTTACCGGTGAGCAGCGTGTCGCCGGGTGGATGCAGATACACCAACCCTCTGCTTCGCCGTCCACCGGCGGACTCTCGGAAGGAACACACGAAGGTGAAGTTTCAGCGTAAGAGCGGGCTCCGGGCCCTGACCGTCGGCGCGGTCGCGATTACCGGCGCGCTCGTCCTGACCGCCTGCGGTTCGGACGACAACAACGACAGCAGCGCCACCCCGTCCGGCAGCGGTCAGCCCTCCGCCAGCGCGAGCGCCTCCAACGCGTCGTCCATCTCCTGCGAAAAGGGCCAGATCCTGGCCTCGGGCTCCACCGCCCAGCAGAACGCGATCGACGCGTGGGTGAAGAACTACCAGCAGGCCTGCGCCGGCGCGACCATCAACTACAAGGGCTCGTCCTCCGGTGAGGGTGTCGTCGACTTCAACCAGGGCACGGACGCCTTCGCCGGCTCCGACTCCCCGCTGAAGCCGGCGGAGGTCGCCTCCTCCAAGAAGGTCTGCGCGAGCGGCGAGGGCATCTCCATCCCGATGGTCGGCGGCCCGATCGCGGTCGGTTACAACCTGCCCGGCGTCGACGGCCTGGTCCTGGACGCGCCGACCCTGGCGAAGATCTTCAACTCGAAGATCACCACCTGGAACGACCCGGCGATCAAGGCCCTCAACCCGAGCGCCACGCTGCCGAGCACCAAGATCCAGACGGTCCACCGCCAGGACGAGTCCGGCACCACGGACAACTTCACCAAGTACCTCAAGGGCGCGGCCCCGTCCGCGTGGCCTTACGAGCACGCCAAGGCGTGGGCGGGCAAGGGCGGCCAGGCGGCCGCCAAGTCCGCGGGCGTGTCGGCCCTGGTGAAGCAGACCGAGGGCTCCATCGGCTACTTCGAGCTGTCCTACGCGACCGCCAGCAGCATCCCCACGGTCAAGATCAACACGGGTGCCCCGGCGCCGGTCGAGGCCTCCTCGGCCAACGCCTCCACGGGTATCGCCTCCGCGAAGATCGTCGGCACCGGCTCGGACCTGTCGCTCGACCTGAGCGCCACGTACGTCACCAAGGAGGCCAACGCCTACCCGATCGACCTGGTGACCTACGAGATCGCCTGCGACAAGGGCAACAAGGCCTCGACCCTGCCGCTGGCCAAGTCGTTCCTGACCTACATCGCCAGCGCCGACGGCCAGTCGCAGCTCAGCACCCAGGGCTACGCCCCGCTGCCGGACGCCATCGCCGCCAAGGTCCGCAGCACCATCTCCACCCTTTCCTGATTGAAGCCGGCGGGTCCCGGGGCCGCTTTACGGCCCCGGGACCCGCCGCGCATCCGGTGCACCGCCGCCGGAGGAGCCACCCGGCCCCTCCACCCAGACCGGAGAGTCCCCATGACAACCACCGCTCCACCGACCGAAGCACCACCAGCCCCGTCCCGGACCGTGACGCGCCCCGGTGACCGGATCTTCTCCGGCCTGGCCCGCGGCTCCGGCATCTTCCTGCTCGTGGTCATGGCCGCGATCGCGATCTTCCTGACCATCCGCGCGGTCCACGCGATCTCCAAGGACCACGGCAACTTCATCACCACCTTCGAGTGGAACGCCGCCCTCAACCCGCCGTCCTTCGGCGTGGCGGTCCTGGCCTACGGCACCGTCGTCAGCTCGATCATCGCGATGGTCATCGCGGTCCCGATCGCGGTCGGCATCTCGCTCTTCATCACCCACTACGCGCCGCGCCGCCTCGGCGGACCGATCGCGTACGTCGTGGACCTGCTCGCCGCCGTGCCCAGCATCATCTACGGCCTGTGGGGCGCGATCTTCCTGGTGCCGCACCTGCACGGCCTGAACCTCTGGCTGGACAAGTACTTCGGCTGGACGGTCATCTTCGACAAGCAGGACCCCAACTCGTCGGCCCGCTCGCTGTTCACCGTGGGCATCCTGCTGGCGATCATGATCCTGCCGATCATCACCAACGTCAGCCGGGAGGTCATCCGGCAGGTGCCCAAGATGCACCAGGAGGCGGCGCTCGCGCTCGGCGCGACCCGCTGGGAGGTCATCCGGCTCTCGGTGCTCCCCTTCGCCCGCTCCGGCATCATCTCGGCGTCCATGCTGGGCCTGGGCCGCGCGCTCGGCGAGACCATCGCGGTCGCCACCGTGCTCTCCGCCTCGCCGCAGCTCTCCGCGCACCTGCTCGACCCGATGGGCGGCACCTTCTCGCAGAACATCGTGGCCAAGTTCGGCGAGGCCGACAACTTCGGCCGGGACGCGCTGATCGCCTCCGGTCTGGTCCTCTTCGTCATCACCCTGCTGGTCAACGGCGCCGCCCGGATCATCATCCAGCGCCGCAAGGAGTACTCGGGGGCCAACGCATGACCGACCTCACCACGACCCCGGTCGACAGCGCCCCCAAGCCCAACCACCTGGCCTCCCGCCGGCTGCCGCGCTGGACCCCGCTGGCCATCGCGGCCGGCGCCATCGCGGTCGCCTGCGCCATCGGCGCCGGCGCCGGCCTCGACAGCCAGATCCAGTGGGGCCTGATCGCCCTGGTCCTCTTCGTGGCCGGCAGCTACGTCATCACCAGCCGGGTCGAGGGCAGCCGGCAGGCCAAGGACCGGATGGCGACCAGCCTGGTCTGGGCGAGCTTCGTGCTCGCCGTCATCCCGCTCTACTCGCTGGTCGAGACGACCATCGCCAAGGGCGTGAAGGTCCTCAACGGCACCTTCCTGACCCACTCGATGAACAACGTGCTGACCATCGGGCCCGGCGGCGGCGTCTACCACGCCATCATCGGCACCCTGGAGCAGGTCGGCATCGCCACCGTCATCGCGGCGCCGCTCGGTATCCTCACCGCGATCTACCTGGTGGAGTACGGCAAGGGCTCGCTCGCCAAGTGGGTCACCTTCTTCGTGGACGTCATGACGGGTGTCCCCTCGATCGTCGCGGGTCTGTTCATCCTGTCGGTCTGGTTCGTGGTGGTCGGCTCCGCCCCGCAGTCCGGTTTCCCGGGCTCGCTGGCGCTGGCGATCCTGATGATGCCGGTGGTGGTCCGCTCCACCGAGGAGATGCTCAAGCTCGTCCCCAACGAGCTGCGCGAGGCGTCCCTGGCGCTCGGTGTCCCCAAGTGGCGCACCATCACCAAGGTGGTCCTGCCGACCGCGATCGGCGGTGTGACCACCGGTGTGATGCTGGCCATCGCCCGTATCTCCGGCGAGACCGCGCCGATCGCGCTGCTGGTCTTCGGCAGCAACATCATCAACAACAACCCGTTCAGCGGTCCGCAGTCCTCGCTCCCGTACTTCATCTACGAGCAGTACGGCAACGGCAACGACGCGAGCTACGACCGCGCCTGGGCGGCAGCCCTCGTCCTCATCGCCTTTGTGATGATCCTGAACCTGGTGGCCCGCGGCATCGCCCGCTGGAAGGCGCCGAAGTCCCGTTGAGCGGCCCCGCCGCGTGACCGGTGACCCGGTCAGAATCCAGCAGAAAAGAAGTGATCCCCATGGCCAAGCGAATAGACGTCAGCGGCCTGTCCGCCTTCTACGGCAGCCACAAGGCCATCGACGACATCTCGATGACCGTAGAGCCCGGCTCGGTGACGGCCTTCATCGGCCCGTCCGGCTGCGGCAAGTCCACCTTCCTGCGCACCCTCAACCGTATGCACGAGGTCACCCCCGGCGGCCGGGTCGAGGGCAAGGTCCTGCTGGACTCCGAGAACCTGTACGGCCCCGGTGTCGACCCGGTGACGGTACGCCGCACGGTCGGCATGGTCTTCCAGCGGCCGAACCCCTTCCCCACCATGTCGATCTTCGACAACGTGGCGGCCGGCCTGCGGCTCAACGGCGTCCGCAAGAAGAACGAACTCGACGGCGTCGTCGAGAAGTCCCTCAAGGGCGCCAACCTCTGGAACGAGGTCAAGGACCGCCTCAACAAGCCCGGCTCCGGCCTGTCCGGCGGCCAGCAGCAGCGGCTGTGCATCGCCCGCGCCATCGCGGTCGAGCCGGACGTGCTGCTGATGGACGAGCCGTGCTCGGCGCTCGACCCGATCTCCACCCTCGCCATCGAGGACCTGATCGGCGAGCTGAAGTCGAAGTTCACCATCGTGATCGTCACGCACAACATGCAGCAGGCCGCGCGCGTCTCGGACCGTACCGCCTTCTTCAACCTGTCGGCGGTCGGCCAGCCCGGCAAGCTCATCGAGATCGACGACACCCAGCGGATCTTCTCCAACCCGTCCGTGCAGGCCACCGAGGACTACATCTCCGGCCGCTTCGGGTGACACAGACCGCCGTGCGGTGCTGCATGGCGGTGCCATCGCACGGCGCACAGGCCCTGCTTCCCTGACGGGAAGCGGGGCCTGATCCGTCTCCTGGACGGTTGTGCCGATTGTGTGCCGGATCCCGGCCGGGGGTCAGCCGAAGAGGAACCTGATCACGTAGAAGCCGCCCGCGCCGACCAGCCCGGCGGCCGGCATGGTGATGAACCACCCGGCGACGATGTTCTTGGCCACACCCCAGCGCACCGCCTTCACCCGCTTCGTCGCGCCGACGCCCATGATCCCCGAGGTGATGACATGGGTGGTGGAGACCGGCGCGTGGAAGAGGTACGAGGTCGCGTAGAGGATGCCCGCCGACGTCGTCTCGGCCGCGAAGCCCTGCGGCGGGTCCAGATCGATGATCCGGCGGCCCAGCGTGCGCATGATCCGCCAGCCGCCCGCGTACGTGCCCAGCGACATGGTGGCCGCGCACACCAGCTTCACCCAGACGGGGATGCCGGTGCCCCGGGCCGGGTCGTGGATGATCAGCGCCAGCACCACCACCCCCATGGTCTTCTGCGCGTCCTGGAGGCCGTGGCCGAGGGCCATCCCGGCGGCCGAGATGGTCTGGGCTATTCGGAAGCCGCGCTTGGCCTTGTGCGGGTTGGACCGCCGGAAGAGCCACAGGATCAGCAGCATGATCGCGTAGCCGACGACGAAGCCCGCCACCGGCGAGACGAACATCGGCACGATGACCTTGTCCACCACGCCCGACCAGTGCACGGAGACCCCGCCCGCCAGCGCCGCGCCGACCAGCCCGCCGAAGAGCGCGTGGGTCGAACTGGACGGCAGCCCGAGGTACCAGGTGACCAGGTTCCACAGCACCGCGCCGGCCAGCCCGGCGAAGAGCACGCCCATGCCCGACCGGCCCTCGGGGGTGGAGATCAGGCCCTTGATGACGGTGTGCGCGACCCCCTGGCCGAGGAAGGCGCCGACCAGGTTCATCACCGCGGCCATCGTCAGGGCCGCCTTGGGCGTCAGCGCCCGGGTGGAGACCGAGGTGGCGATGGCGTTGGCCGAGTCGTGGAAGCCGTTGGTATAGGTGAAGGAGAGCGCGACGGCGACCGTCACGATCAGCACAAAGGTGTCCACGTCGGGTCAGGACTCCTTGACCGCGATGGTCTCCACCGTGTTCGCCACGTGCTCGAAGGCGTCCGCGGCCTCTTCCAGCACATCCACGATCTGCTTGAGCTTCAGCACCTCGATGGCGTCGTACTTGCCGTTGAAGAGCTGGGCGAGCAGCTTGCGGTGGATCTGGTCGGCCTGGTTCTCCAGCCGGTTGACCTCGATCCAGTACTCGGTGAGGTTGGACATCGTGCGCAGGTTGGGCATCGCGTCGGCGGTCAGCTCCGCGGCCCGGGCCAGCACCTCGATCTGCTGCTCGACGCCCTTGGGCAGTTCCTCGACGTTGTAGAGGACGACCAGGTCAACGGCCTCCTCCATGTAGTCCATGATGTCGTCGAGGGAGCCGGCCAGGGTGTAGATGTCCTCCCGGTCGAACGGCGTGATGAAGGATGAGTTGAGCTGGTGGTAGATCGCGTGCGTCGCGTCGTCGCCCGCGTGCTCCGCCGCCCGCATACGCTCCGCGATCTCCGGCCGGGTCGCCGAATCGGCCCCGAGCAGTTCCATGAGGAGCTTCGAACCGGTGACGATGTTGTCCGCGGACGCGGCGAACATGTCGTAGAAGCTCGTCTCCCTGGGGGTCAGACGAAAGCGCACGTTGAGGTCCTCGGGGTGCTCGGTTTCGGTCTCAGGTAATAAGCAGTGCTGAGCGGTGTCGCGCGGTGGTGATGGCTACCGTGACACCCAGTGTCGCCTATGGCCACAAGCCCCCCTGACGAGGGATGCCTCGCACAATGTATCGATTCGGTAAGGTATACCCATCGGGGGTATAACGGACAGAAGGGCGGGGAGGACGGATGGAGTCGGAGAGCGTCACGTCGGCGGGCGGCACCGGAAACGGTCACGCACAGCCGCACGGACCCCATGGCTACAGCCACGACAAGGAGTCCCATCTCAAGCGGCTGCGGCGGATCGAGGGCCAGATCCGGGGGCTTCAGCGGATGGTCGAGGAGGATGTCTACTGCATCGACATCCTGACGCAGGTGTCGGCGAGCACCAAGGGGCTCCAGTCCTTCGCGCTCCAACTGCTGGAGGAGCATCTGCGGCACTGCGTCGCCTCGGCGGCGGTCGGCGGCGGCCCGGAGATCGACGAAAAGGTGGCGGAAGCCACAGCGGCGATAGCGCGACTGCTGCGGGCCTGAGGGTCCCGCCCGGGGTCCGGGGGCGGGCCGCGAGGTCCCGGGAGAGTCCGGGGCCGCGGGGAATCACTCGACGGACGGCGCCACGGCTCAGTTGACGGCGGGCGCCACGACGCGGGCCACCTCGAGCACCTCGTCGATCCGGGCGAAGCTCAGCCGCTCCTCGTCGGCCGCGGACGCGGCGATCATCAGCTCACCGCACAGTTCGATCTCCATCAGTGCCACCGGGTCGTCCTGCACCGAAGTTCCGGGCGACGGCACCATGCGCGCACCACCTCCTCGCTCACGACCCGCCCCAGACCGGTCGGTCCGTCTCCAGCGTAGGGACCATACGTGCTCCGGCGCATGGCACGGATGGACCATTTCGATGAGGCCCGATCCGGCGGGGCCCTTACCCCGCTTGTGCAGAAACGATCTTTCCGCTCCAGATGTCCGCAGCTCGGGGCATGATCACGGGCACCGGTGAGCCGAACCGGTCGAAGCGGGTGGTAGAGACCACTGTCACATCCTGCCCGGTGCCGGGTGCCCGGCCGGCCGGGCTGAAGGTGAAGCGCTGGGTCAGCTCACGGATCCGGCCGGCCCCGTCGAGCCACGCGTCGAAGGGCACGTCCGTCACCGTGAAGCCCTTGGCCGCCGCCCGCAGCGGGCCGCGCGCCGCGGCGGGGGTGGCGCGGGCGGCACGGACGATGTCGGCGCTGCCCCGGTAGTGCCGCACCCGCACCCCGTCCACGGTCTCCTCGCCGACCAGCGTCACCTGCTGGGCGCCGCGCAACAGCTCGGCCGCCGCCAGCGGTTCGGTGGCGCCGCCGGTCACCAGGTTGCCGTCCGGCAGCCGGGTGGTGTCCACCCGCACCCACTTGCCCTCCGGCACACCCGCGCCGCGGTCCTTCATATAGAGGGCGCCCGGTGTCAGCAGCTCGGTGATCGGCTTGTGCTCCTCCGTGCCGGTCGCGTCGGCCGGCAGCTCCAGCGTGAACTCCCCCTGCCGGCGCTCGTAGTCGAACCCGCCGACCCCGGTGATCGTCAGCCAGGTGCCGCCGCTGGCCATCCGCATCGACGTCCGCACCCGCGAGCTGCCGGCCCGCACCAGCGCGTCGGCCGCCTGCCCGACGGCCTTCGCTCCGCCGGGCACCCCCTCCCGCCCCTCGGCGGCGGCGCCGCTCCCGCCGCACCCGCTGAGGCAGCCGACCACGAGCACGGCCAGCACGGCGGCGAGCGTCGTCGGCGGGACCGGGGTGACTTGGGCGGCCGGGACGACCGGGGGCACCGGGCCGCCGGTCCGGGCGGGTAGGGCGGGCGGGACGGGCGGGGCGGCGAGGTGTGGGCCGCCGGGCGCCGGCACCGCTCCCGGGACCACCGGGTCCGCCGGGACGCCGGGAACTACCGGGCCGCCGGTCCGGGCGGGCGGGGCGGCGGCGCGGCGTTGCGCCGGGGACTCGCCGTCCGGGGCTCGTCGGTCACGGGGCCGGCCGGCGGCTCCCAACCGCTCGGCACGCGCGGCGCGGGCCGCTCGGATCGGGCGCGCCGCTCGCAGCGCCCGTACCCCCGTGGACATCGGTGCCACCATCACTCATCCATCCCTGTACGGCCGCCGCCCGGCGCCGCCGGCCGATCGGCTGGGGGCCTCACCTCGCTAACGACGGTGTTCCGCGCGCCGTCACGCCCATTACCGTGGGGTCGTGCGCAATGTGATCACCACCGTTGCCCCCGCCCGCGCCGTCGCCGACGCGGGGGGCGGCGGAGTCGGCGCGCGCGGCGGCGACGCCGCGGAACACCGGACCTCCGTGCTCGAAAAGGGCTCCTTCGCCTCGGCCCGCTGCACCTGCGGCTGGCGCGGCCCCGCCCGCCGCTCCAGAGACCGCGCCCGCCGCGACGCCACCACCCACACCGCGACCTGACCCCCCGCCAACGCCCCGCCCCGGCGGCCGGGCGGGAGATCCCGGGCCGACCACCGGCACCCGCCGCGAACCCACGCACCGGCCGCGGGCGGCCCCGCGCCGCGCCCTCGGAAGATCGTCGCAACCGCGACCCCCGCTGGCGGAGGCGCTGCGGACCCCCAGGATGCCCGGGGCAGCGCGGGGCTCGAATCCCGGCGGCTGCACCTGCGGCTGGCGCGACCCGGCCCGCCAACGCCCCGCCCCGGCGGCCGGGCGGGAGATCCCGGGCCGACCACCGGCACCCGCCGCGAACCCACGCACCGGCCGCGGGCGGCCCCGCGCCGCTCGCCCCGAAGATCGTCGCAACCGCGACCCCCGCTGTGTCGTCTTGGGTTACCGAAGGTGCCAGGGGGCAGTAGGCACCTGCCCAGGGGTCGGTCGGATCCCGTGCGTGATGTGGCGGTGGAGCAGGTGAACGCGGTGAAGGCTCTGAATGCGGCGAACCCCGTGAGTGCGGAGGACGCGGTGGGTACGGCGGCGGGTCGCCGCCAGGACCGGCTGTTGGGGCGGCCGTTGGAGCGGCGGGACGCGCTGAAGGCCGGCGGCGGTCTGCTGGCCGCCGCCGTACTGACCGGCTGTACGGACAAGGGTCCCGGCGACGACGCCAAGGGCGCGGCGCCCAGCGGCAGCGCCCCGGTCGCCGCCACCTCGGCCGCCTCCCCCAGCCCCAGCCCCCGCCCCACCCACGTCACGGCGGACTGGAAAGCGCTCGGTTCCTCCCTCGACGGCGATCTCGTCCGGCCGCAGGACAGCGCGTACGAACGCGACCACCGTCTCTACAACACCCGTTACGACAATCTGCGCCCGGCCGCCATCGCCTACGTCACCGGCGCCGCCGACATCCGCACCTGTCTGGACTTCGCCACCCGCACCGGCACCGTGCCGGTGGTCCGCAGCGGCGGCCACTCGTACGCCGGCTGGTCGAGCGGCGACGGCCGCCTGATCATCGACGTCTCCCGGCTCAACTCCATCCACCTGGACGGCACCAGCGCCACCATCGGGGCCGGCGCCAAGCTGATAGACGTCTACAACACCCTTGGCCGGCAGGGCCGTTGCGTCCCGGGCGGCTCCTGCCCCTCGGTCGGCATATCCGGCCTCACCCTGGGCGGCGGGCACGGCGTACTGAGCCGTTCGATGGGCCTGACCTGCGACAACCTGACCGGCGCCACCCTGATCACCCCGGACGGCCACACCCACGAGGTCTCCGCCGACGCCGAACCGGACATCTTCTGGGCGCTGCGCGGCGCGGGCAACGGCCAGTTCGGCGTCGTCACCTCGCTGCGCTTCGCCACCCACCCGACGCCTGACGTGGTCACCGGTTATCTGACCTGGCCGTGGAGCAAGGCCGCCGCCGCCGTCCGCTCCTGGCAGCGCTGGGGCCCCGACCAGCCCGACCGCATCTGGTCGTCGCTGCATCTGGACTGCGCGCCCGGCGGCTCACCGACCGTCTCGGTGGCGATGATGTCCACCGGCTCGCGGGACGATCTGGCCGACGCGGCCGACGCGTTGGCCGACGCGCCCGGCGGCCCCGGACCCGCCGCCACGGTCTCGCTGCGGCCGCACGCCTTCCTCGACGCGATGTTCTCCTACGCGGGCTGCTCGGGGCTCTCCGACGCCCAGTGCCATCTGCCGCCGACCGGTGGCCTCGGCCGCGAGACGTACACCGCCCGCTCCGACTTCTACGACCGCGAACTCCCGGACACCGGCATCCAGACGCTGCTCGCCCAGACCCAGCGGCTCGCCAACCAGTCCGGCGGCGGCGCGGGCAGCATCGCGCTCACGGCGCTCGGCGGCGCGGTCAACCGGCCCTCGCCCACCGCGACGGCCTTCGCCCACCGCACCTCGCGGGTCCTGGTCCAGTACCTCGCCTCGGACGCGCTCGCCAAGACCTCCTGGCTCGACACGACGCACGCCGCCCTGCGCCGCTACGCCTCGGGCGCGGCCTACCAGAACTACACCGACCCCACGCTGGCCGACTGGCGCACCGCCTACTACGGCCAGAACGCGGCCCGCCTCACCGCGCTGAAGGCCAAGCTGGACCCGGGCAAGCTCTTCACCTTCCCGCAGTCCCTCTGAACGCCTCTGGTCACGCGCGAGCCCGGCCGGCCGGTCCCCAGGAGGGCCGGCCGGCCGGGCTCGCGGCCGATCAGCCGCTAACGGCTTCACCGCTCAGCGGCTGACGGCTCAGCGGTTGACGGTCTGGATCTCCTGCACGGTGACGTCCGTGGTGTGCCCGAAGGTGCCGTCCGGCAGGTTCCCGCCGGTCCCCCCGGAACCGGTCCAGGACACCTTCCAGGTGATCGTCGCCCGCAGCGGGTACGAAGAGCCCTCGGGCGTGGAGCGGCGGTAGGCCACGCCGCACGGCGGGGCGGCGTTTCCACTGCCCGCCGCGTAGGGGGAACCGATCCGGCCCGCCGCGTCGATGGGGCAGTCCCCGGAGGCCGGGTAGACGTCGGCGTCGGGCGTTCCCGGGTCGAGGTGCAGCGCCACCGGGGTCGCGGTGGTCGTGGCGGAGATGCCGAGCAGCACCGCCGTCGCGGTCACCGACACCGGCTTGAAGGTCGCCCGGTCCAGCCAGGCCCAGGTGGGCAGGTTCACCGTCTGGCCGCCGGCCGGGTTGAGGTCGATGTCCGTGTCCGGCACCCGGATCCGGGCGTAGGCGAGTTCGGCGAGGATCAGCGGGGAGAGGGCGTTCTGGATGTCCGGCGGGGGCGCGGCGCCCTTGTCCACCCAGAAGTAGGGGGCGGTGCAGTCCAGGGCCCCGGGCCGGCCGGCACCGTCCTCCGGCACGTAGGAGGTCCACCAGTAGCCCTTGCCGGCCTTGTCAAGGTTGAAGTTGGTGTACGGACCGCCGTCGACGTACCGCGCGCGCTGGGTGGCGTCCCAGTCGGAGCCGGTCGAGTCGAGCCCCCAGAGCGGCTCGACGTAGTCCTTGAACTGCTGCGGGCTCCATGTCGGGGTGTACCAGCAGGGCGGCGGGCTCCAGTCGGAGGTCGCGGTCACCGGGCCCACTCGGGGACCCGAGCCGTTGTTACCGGTGTCGTAGGACACCCCGCCGGCCTTGGCGGAGATGACCTGGGCGTCCTCGCCGCCGTTCTGCACCTGGTCATCGGTGCCGCGGCCGCCCGCGTGGGCCACCCCCGGCGCCAGGGCGAGCAGCGCGGCCGACACGGCGACCACCGCGGCGGTCAGGGTCCGGTTGGGCCTGGTCACGGCTGGCACTGTTTCGCCCCCCGGTCGGAGAGGACACTGACGGTCTGCCATATGCCCTGCTTGTTCTTGACCAGCTTGGTGTTGTAAAGGACGTAACTGTCGGCGGAGGTCGGGGTGTTCTGGACCTTGCCGGTCTTGCGGTCCTTGACGAACGACTTGCTCTCGTCGGAGCAGTAGATGACGGAGGCGGTGCCGTCGGCGGCGAGCGTCGCCTTCCGGTCGAAGAACCGGGTGGTCCCGATCCAGGTGTGACCCTTGCTCAGATAGCCCTGGACGTAGCTGACGGCGCCCTCAAGTGCCTTGTCGGTGCTGTAGAACCCGATCGCCGCGGTCTTCGACGAGCCGTTGAGTATCGCCGCGTCCATGGAATCGACCCACTGCTGGTTGTCGTAGAGAACGGCGTCCTTCGTGGCGTCTCCGGTGCGCTGGTCCTCGAAGACGTTGCGCGCCCCGGCGGGCAGGGCGATCCGCGGCAGCTCCGCGGCGTTCGTCGGCGAGGGCATCGGCGAGGCGGTGGCCGGGGCCGTGGTGGGCGGGGCGGTGCTGGCGGTCGGGATCGTGTCGGAGCCGCCGGAGCCGCCGGAGCCGCCCGAGCCGCCGTCGCAGGCGGTCAGCAGGAGGGCCGCCGCGGCGGCGAAGGCGGCGGCCATGGGTAGGGAAGAGCGGGTCACTTCGGAATCCCCCGTGCGTCGTCCGGTTCACGTCTTCACGTCGTCGCGTCGCTCCATCGTCGCGCCGCTGCGCCGCTTTACGCCGGTGCGTCGGCGCGTCGTCGCGCTGGACATCGACACTACCGGCGGTCGCCGCGGCGCTGTAGGGGAGAATCCACGATCGGTACCGCCCTATGCCGCGAGCCCTTTGTCGTCCGCCCGCTGCCGGGGAAGCGGGGTGCCCTCGGACGGCACCGGCCCGGCGCCGGTCCGGCGGACGAGGAAGGACAGCCGGGTCCTGGCCACGAACCTGGTGAGCGCGGTGAGCAGCGCGAGACCGAGCGGCGCGAGCAGCAGCGCCGTGGCCGCGCCGAGGGCGAAGCCGCCGAAGACATCGGTGGGGTAATGGACGCCGAGGTAGAGGTCGGAGAGTCCTTGCAGAAAGGCGATCGCCAGGGCGGCGGCGCCGAGCCGGCGGCTGACCATGAAGAGCCCGACGGCGACCGCGGCGGCCAGCGCGGCTCCGTCGCTGACGAAGGCGTAGTGGTGGCCCGCACTGCCCAGCACTTCGAGGCCGTCGTAGTCGACCGACGGCCGGGGGCGCTGGACCAGTTCGCGGACCGGGATGTTGAGCAGCAGGGCGAGACCACCGGCCGCCAGGGCCCACAGCACGCCCGCGACGGCTTCCGGCGCGTCGGGCGAGCGGCGGGCGACCCGCCACCAGCACCAGCAGGAGACCATCCCGATCAGGACCAACAGGCCGTACTCACCGAGGATTTCCGCCACGCGGTTGACGCCGTGCGGCACCCGCCCCGCGATGTCGTTGATCGCGCGGAGCAGACTGATATCGGGGTTCACGCTGTCGTTAGCGACCTCTGCCATAGCGGTGGTGCCCCTTACGTACGGTGCCGTCCAGGCTGGGCTCGTCCGCAACCCCCGTCGCTTGCGTCCCGTGCCATTCTCCCCCGTACAACGGTCAACACGGTATGTAGCGTGCCCTAGTTCTCCAGAAGATCACCAGGCTGTTATGCAAGGGTGACCAGGCAGAAGGGACAAACCACCGCCGACCGACGAGGCTTGGGCCATGGCCTCACCGTGCGCATGCGTCACACACGCCCCAGGGTCAGGAGCCGGTCGCCGGAGGGCCGGGAGCCGGTGGCGACCGACGGTAACCGTACGGAGGTCAGGCCGCCGCTGCCGACGGCGACGGAGCCGCTGACGGCAGGGCCCGCGCTCCCGCCTGGGTGACCCGGGTCGCCCCGATGTAGTCCGGCGAGTCGATCGGGTCGAAGCGGATCACCGCCCCGGTGTGCGGCGCGTCGATCATGTAGCCGCCGCCGACGTAGATCCCCACATGGTGGATGGACCGCGGATCGTTCAGATCGAAGGCGAAGAACACCAGGTCCCCGGGGAGGAGTTCGGCCCGGGTCGGGTGCGGTCCGGCGTTCCACTGGTCGTTGGCGACCCGGGGCAGCGTGATGCCGACCGAGTGGTAGGACGCCTGCGTCAGACCCGAGCAGTCGAACCGGCCGCCCTGCGCCGCGGTGCCCTCGCCGCCCCACAGATACGGCTTGCCGAGCTGCTGCTGGGCGTAATAGATGGCGGCCGCCGCCTGCTCCGACGGCGCCACCCGCCCGACCGGCGCGGCGAAGCTCTTCTCCAGGGTGCGGATGGTCCTGACGTAGTTCTGCGTCTCGGCGTACGGCGGGACACCGCCGGCCGTGATCACCGCGTACGCCCCCGCGTTGTAGGAGGCGAGCATGTTGTCGGTGTTGTTCCCCGGCACGTCCTTCACATAGGAGGCCAGGTCGCAGTCATAGGAGGCGGCCGACGGTATGGCGTCCTCGGGGTCCCAGACATCGGCCTTGCCGTCCCCGTTGCCGTCCACCCCGTGGGTCGCCCAGGTGCCGGGGATGAACTGGGCGATCCCCTGCGCCTGCGCCGGACTCTGCGCCCGCGCGTCCCAGCCGCTCTCCTGGTAGAGCTGGGCGGCCAGCAGCGCCGGATTGATCGCCGGGCAGAGATCGCCCCACTTCAGCACGATCGGCTGGTAGATCGCCGGAACCGTGCCCTTGGCGAGGGTGACCGCCCCCGCGCCGTCCCTGGCCAGGCCGGCCGCCGCCGAGAAGGTGCCCACCACGAGCAGCGCGAGGAACGAAAGGCTCAGCCCTCCGCCGAGGATGACGGCGAGCCAGACTTTCCGCGCCACTGCCGCCCCGCCTTTCCCGCTCGCCTTGGTGGTCCAGGGTCCCGTACGTTGTCGTACGTTCCCATCGTTGCCCTGAGGTCAGGCCCGTGATACACAGAGTAGTGGGCTCCATCCCTCGAACACCGGTCCGGCATCCAGTCTGACGGCTGCGGACCGATTTGTGCGGAGGATCTGCCGAGAAAGTCGCCGAGTCGACATGCAACGGCCGAATCCTCCGTCAAACTGGATCCTGACACCCCTTGCGCCCCGGCGAGGGAGTCAACTGATCGAGCGGGGTGGTGAGTTACATGTACCTGGCAGCCGCGAAGGGCGACATCAACACCATCATCGGTGGCATCGCCCCCGACTGGGGTCCCTTCGGAGACCTGGGCAATGAAGCACGTGTGATGATCGAAGTGGTGATGGCGACAGCGATCCTGCTGTGCCTGGCCATCGCGATCTGGGGCGCCGCGAAACAGCGGATCGGCGCGACCGCGCTGCGCGACACCTTCAGCGCGGAGCAGGGCAAGGGGTTGATCATCGCCGGGCTGACCGGGGTGTTCATCATCGGGTCGCTCGGCACGCTCTTCACCATCGTGTACGGGATGGCTGTTTAGCGCGCTGGCCGGCACCGGCCCGGGCCGGGCCGGCCCCTGTCAGCCCTGTCGGCCCTGTCGGCTCCGTCTGACTCTGCCCGGTTCGGCCGGTCGGCCCCCCTGTTCACGCCTGATCGCCCCTGATCGCCTCTGATCACGCCGGTTCACGCCGGTTCACGCCTGTTACGTCCCGGAGCCCGTCCCCGGCTCCGCCTTCCCCTCCGAGGCTGCGTGCTGATGCCCACTCGACCAAGCGGCGGCGCCGTCCGCGACAGGCGCCGCTCCGGCATGCCCGCGAGCCCGGCGCCGGAGGGGGCGAGCGCGCGATGAGTCTCGGCCAGGACGGCCCGCCGACCCGGACCCGGATGCCCGAGGGGCACAACCCCCACGGCGCCGCCGCCCGCCGGCCACAGCCCCGGCGGACGCTGGTGACGGTGGTCGGCATCGTGGTGCTGCTCATCGCCGCGATCGCGTTCGCCAACCGCGGCCACCACAACGCGGCCGGGACGGCCACCGGTTCCACCACGACGGGCTCCACCTCCGGCGGCAAAGGGGCGGGCGCCGCGCCGACCGCCCCCACCGGCGAACACCCTGTCACCGGCCAGAGTGGCGGCCTCCCTTCGGGTTTCGCGCACACCGAGCAGGGGGCCCAGTCGGCGGCGGCGAACTACGCGGTCGCGCTCGGCGGCGTGGACATGTTCAACGCGGCGCGCCGGCACCAGATCGTCGCCGCGGTCCACGACCCCGCCGTCGTCGCCCGCCTCCAGACCGACCTGGACCGGGCCTATTCGGGTGCCGCCCTGAAGTCTCTCGGCCTCAACAACGACGGCACCGCGCCGGGCGGCCTCACCTTCGTCTCCCGGACCGTCCCGGTGGGCACCAAGGTGACGGCGAACGCCGCGGACGCGATGACCGTCGAGGTGTGGTGCACGGACCTGGTCGGACTCGCGGGCCAGGGGTCGACCAACCCGGTCAGCAGCGCCTGGTTCACCACCACCGAGAAGCTCGTCTGGGTCGGCGGGGACTGGAAGATCGAGTCCTCCAGCCAGCAGGACGGACCGGCGCCGGTCAGCGGCGACCAACGGGCGTCCACAGCCGATGAGATCGCCGGCGCCGTACGGGACTACGGAGGCTTCACTTATGCCAGGTAGCCGACTGCCCGATGGCCGACCGTCAGGTGGCCGTCCGGCGGAAACCCGAACAGCGGCAAGCCGCCCGCCGACCCGCCGCCGCTGGTCCGCGCTGGCCGCCCTCACCTTCGCGCTCACCGCGCTGCCCGCCGCCG
This sequence comes from Streptomyces sp. NBC_01190, assembly GCF_045039895.1. Lineage (NCBI taxonomy): Bacteria > Bacillati > Actinomycetota > Actinomycetes > Kitasatosporales > Streptomycetaceae > Streptomyces > Streptomyces sp. NBC_01190. The sequence goes on along the minus strand of NZ_CP108580.1, from coordinate 4,593,098 downwards.
CGTTCGCCGCGACGCCGACGCCCACCCCCACCGCGAAGGGCGGCGCGAGCGACCCCTGCCGGCTGCTCGTCGGCTCCGCCAAGGACTTCTGCGAGAAGGACAACGGCGGCGGCGGGGGCGGCGGCGGCAACAGCCTCACCGACACCCTCGACCCACTCACCTCCCTGGGCAAGGGATGCGCGGACGCCGCGTCGTGGACCATCGACAAGCTCTCCTCGGCGGTCACCAAGACCACCCAGGTGGACTTCACCAACACCGCGTTCCTGCGGCAGTACGCCGTGGTCTTCGCCGCCTCCACCATCCTGACCCTGGTGCTGTGGCTGCTCGCCGTGGCCAAGCGGGCCGTGCGCGGCGTCCCGCTGACCGAGGCGCTGACCGAGGCGGTCGGCTTCCTGTGGCTCACCGTGCTGGCCTCGGCCTTCACCCCGCTGATCCTCTACACCGTGGTCTCGGCGACCGACGCGGTGACCGATGTGATCTCCAGCGGGACCAGATCCAACACCGACGTCTTCTTCGGTTCCTTCTCCGGCGCCCTCACCAAAGGCGACGACATCGGCGGCGGCCCGATCATGCTGATCCTGGTGTCGCTGGTCTCCGTGGTGGCGGCCGGTGTGCTCTGGCTCGAACTGGTGATCCGCGCCGCGCTGCTGTACGTGGGCGCGCTGCTCGGCACCGCCGTCTACGCGGGCCTCGTCGACAAGAACATGTGGCACAACGTCCGCCGCTGGGCCGGGATCATGATCGCGGTGATCATGGTGAAACCGGTGATCGTGATCGTCCTCGGGCTGGCCGGCGCGCTGTCGTCGAGCGACGACGGCCCGGACGCCTTCTCCGCGGTGGTCTCCGGCCTGGCCATCATCCTGCTGGCCATCTTCGCCAGCTTCATGATCTACCGGTTCGTCCCCGGCTTCGGCGACGACGTGGTGAACCTGCGCAACAGCCGCAAGTCGGCCGGCGGCCAGAGCGGCGCCGCCGCGGTGATCTCCTCGCCCGCCGCCCTCGTCAAACAGGGCATCAAGACGCACAGCTCACGCGGCGGCCCCCAGGAGCAGGCCCAGGGCGGCGCCCAGCCGGCCAACCCGATGGCGGGCGGCATGGCCGCGCACAGCAGCCGCGGCGGAGGCGGCGGCAGCGGTGGCGGCACGGCGGGCGGCGCCAACCCGCCGGCCGGCAACCCGCTCGGCGGCTCCCCCTACCGATCGGGCCCCGGCACCAACCGGGGCCAGGCACCAGGCTCCAACAACAGCACTTCGCAGGGAGGTTGATCGCCGGTGACAACCCAGACCTTCACCCAGCCGCGCCGCACCTATCTGATCGGCAAGGCCCGGCCCAACGCGATCGTCGGCAAGAACCGGGAGACCGGCGAGATCGCGCTGATCATCGCCGGCGCCGGCCTCGGCATGCTCTGCGGCCTGCTGGTGCCCGTCCTGCTGCTGCGGATCGTCGGCCTGGTCGGCTGGCCGACCCTCGCCCTGGCCGCCGTCTACATGCCGTACCGGCGGCGCACCTTCTACCGCTGGTTCGAGATCAACCGCACCTACCGCCGTACCCTGCGCACCGCCGCCACCTACCGCTCCGCCGTCCAGGAGGCCGGCGTCGGGCTCGACGGACGCGAGGTGGAGATCGGCCCGCCGCCCGGGATCGGGCGGATCAGCTGGCTCGCGGCACCCTTCGGACCCGACGAGATCGCGGTGCTCCTCCACGTGGACCGGCGGACCGTCACCGCCGCCATCGAGATCGAGGGCCCGGGCGTCGGCCTGCGCGACAGCGAGGACCAGGAGGCGCTGGTCGAACGGTTCGGCACCCTGCTGAAGCACGTGGCCAACGGCGACGGCTTCGTCAACCGGCTCCAGATGCTCGCCCGCACCCTGCCCGCCGACCCCGACGCCCACGCCAAGGACGTCGCCCAACGCGGCGACCCGGACGCCGACCGCTGGCTCAAGGACTCCTACGACCAGTTGCAGTCCATGGTGTCCACCTCCTCCGAGCAGCACCGCGCCTACCTCGTGGCGTGCATGCAGTTCACCCGCGAGCTGGCCGCCGAGGGCAACGCCATGGCCCGCGCCACCGCCGGCCGCGGCGCCAAGGTCGACAAGGACTCAGGGCTCGCCGCGGTGATGGCCCGTGAGCTCAACGACATCTGCGCCCGCCTCGCCGAGGCCGACATCCGGGTGCGGCAGCCGCTCGGCCAGGCCCGGCTGGCCTCGCTCGTCCACTCGATGTACGACCCGGACCACCCCATAGACCACATCCAGGCGATGACCCGCCGCAACGCCTGGCCGGCCGAACTGGACGCCACCGACCCGACGTACCTCCAGGCCAAGACCCGCGAGTCGTCGACCCGGGCGCCCTGGCACCACTCCACCGCCTGGGTGAAGGAGTGGCCGATGACCCCGGTCGGCGTCAACTTCCTGGCGCCGCTGCTCGTCCACACCCCCGATGTGATCCGTACGGTCGCGGTGACCATGGACCTCGAACCCACCGACGTGGCCATCGAGCGGATGCTGACCGAGAAGACCAACGACGACGCCGAGGCGAGCCGGGCCGCGAAGATGAACCGGGTGGTGGACCCGCGCGACATCGCCCACCACGGACGGATCGACCAGCGCGGCGAGGACCTGGCCAGTGGCGCAGCCGGAGTGAACCTGGTCGGCTACATCACCGTCTCCTCACGCTCCGCGGAAGCGCTGGCGCGCGACAAGCGCACCATCCGCGCATCCGCCGGTAAGTCGTATCTGAAGCTCGAATGGTGCGATCGTGAACACCACCGGGCATTCGTCAACACCTTGCCGTTCGCCACCGGCATCCGCCGCTAGCCCGCCCGTACGAGGAGGCCACTGCCATGCCCATGCTGGACCCGCTGGCGGCGATCACCGACGCGTTCACCAGCTTCCTCTTCGGCCGGGTGGAGACGACACGGCTGCCCGTGCGCACCTCCACCGGCCAGGCGCAGGCGGTGTATCTGCCGACCGCGGCGCCCGGCCTGGGCGACTCCGGTGTGATCATCGGCCGCGAGGTCTACTCCGGCAAGGGCTACATCTACGACCCCTTCCAGCTCTACGGCCAGCAGCTCCCCGCCCCGCACTGGCTGGTCCTCGGCGAGTCGGGCAACGGCAAGTCCGCGCTGGAGAAGACCTACGTCCTGCGCCAGTTGCGCTTCCGCGACCGGCAGGTGGTGGTGCTCGACGCCCAGGGCGAGGACGGCGTCGGCGAGTGGAACCTGATCGCGAAGGCGCTCGGCCTCACCCCCATCCGGCTCGACCCGACCGCCGCCCTCAACGGCGGCATCAAACTCAACCCGCTCGACCCGGCGATCACCCTCACCGGCCAGCTCGCGCTGCTGCGGACCATCATCGAAGTGGCCATGGGCCGCGGCCTCGACGAGCGGTCCGGCTTCGCGCTGAAGGTCGCGCACGCCTACGTGGTCGAGACGGTGACGGAGCGCCAGCCCATCCTCACCGACATCGTGGAACGCCTGCGGCACCCGCTGGAGGAGTCCGCCGAGGCGATGAACGTCCAACTGGACGACGTCCGCGCCTGGGGCCTCGATGTGGCGCTCGTCCTCGACCGGCTGGTCGACGGCGACCTGCGCGGCATGTTCGACGGCCCGACCAGCGCCGGCATCGACCTCGACTCGCCGCTGATCGTCTTCGACCTCTCGCACATCGACCGCAACTCGATCGCCATGCCCATCCTGATGGCCATCGTCGGCGTATGGCTCGAACACACCTGGATCCGCCCCGACCGGAAGAAACGCATCTTCCTCGTCGAGGAGGCCTGGCACATCATCAACTCGCCCTTCGTGGCCCAGCTCTTCCAGCGGCTGCTGAAGTTCGGCCGCCGGCTCGGCCTGTCCTTCGTCGCCGTCGTCCACCACCTCTCCGACGTGGTCGACGGCGCCGCGGCCAAGGAAGCCGCCGCCATCCTCAAAATGGCCTCCACCCGCACCATCTACGCCCAGAAGGCCGACGAGGCCCGCGCCACCGGCAGAGTCCTCGGGCTGCCGCGGTGGGCGGTGGAGATCATCCCGACGCTCACCCCGGGCATCGCGGTCTGGGACGTCAACGGCAACGTCCAGGTGGTCAAGCACCTCATCACCGAGACCGAACGCCCCCTGGTCTTCACCGACCGCGCCATGACCGAGTCCTCGGTCCAGCACGCGGCCGATCTGGAGGCCGAGGCGGAAGCCGAAGCGGAAGCCCGCGCGGAGGCACACGCCGCCGCCCAGGTCGCACTCGCCAAACAGCTCGCAGACGACGCGGTCGCGTGACGGGAACGAGATGGCACAGCGGAAGAGGGAGCCCCAAGGGGGCCTGCCCGACGGCCTGATCGTCGGCATCATCGGCTTTCTGCTCGGCGTGACCATACTGACCTGGACCGCCACCGGCGTCGCCGGGCTGTTCGCGCACGGCGGCTGGCCGCACGCGCTGCACTTCACCCGCACCCCGCAGGCGATGCGCGCGCTGATCGGCCGGCCGCGCGACCTGCCCGGCGCGTGGCCCAGCACCCCGGTCGGCCAACTGCCAGGCCCCGGACTCTTCTTCGGCGTGTTCATCGGCCAGTTGATGGTGCTGTTCGTGCTGACGGTCTGGGCGCTCAACGTGGTGGCGCGGCTGCGGGCCGGCTCGGCGCGCGGCGGGTTGGCCCGCGCGGCGGACGACGGCACGGCGGTCCGGCCGGCCGCGGCGGTCACGCCGACCGTGTCAGGCGGGCTGGGCGCCGACGGCGCCCCGGGCGGGCCGGTCCCCACGCCCCGCCCCAACGGCCCCCGCACGGCCGGCAAGGACGCCGACAGCCTCGACGCCTGGTTCCGTACCGTGCCGCGGGCCGCGCCCTTCGCCCACGACGACACGCCCACCACCGTACTGACCCCGACCGGATTCGAGGGGCCCACCGCCGGGCCTGGCGCCGGACCTACCTACGGACCTCCCGCCGGACCCACCGCCGGGCCCGGCGACGGCTACGCGGCCGGCCGGCCGGTGCCCGCCGCCGACCACCTCGCCGACGGCGAGATCACCCGCACCTACGCCCTGTTCGCCGCGCCCCACGGCGACAAGTCCAAACGGATCATCCAGCCGGCCGTACTGGCCGCCGCGGGACCGGTCGTCGTCACCACCGCGGACCCCGACACGTACCACCAGACCGTCGGCAACCGCGCCAAGCTCGGCCCCGTACACGTCTACGACCCCGCGCACCTGCTCGACGTACCCGGCAGGCTGCGCTGGGCCCCGCACGGCGGCTGCGAGCACCCCGGCACCGCGAGGACCCGGGCCGCCGCGCTGCTGGCCCCGCTGCGGACCGCCCGCGCCGACGAGGCGATCGTGCACGACACCGCCGTCACCCTGCTGCGCTGCTGGCTGCACGCGGCGGCCGTCGACGGGCAGCCGTTCCGCCAGGTGCAGCGGTGGGCCGGCGGCGGCACCATCGCCGGCGAGCCGGTCCGGATCCTGCGCACCGACACCGGCGCCACCTCCGGCTGGAGCGGCGAACTCGAATCCGTCCTGCACGCCCACCCCGAACGCCGGGACGCCGCCCAGGCGTTGATCCGCCACCTGCTGGCCCCGCTCAACGCGGTGCACATCCGCGACGCCTGCAATCCGGGCCGGACCGGAGGGCTCGACCTGGAGTCATTCACCGCCGAACGGGGCATACTGTATGTAGTGGGCGAACGGATCGAAGACCCGCGATCCCATCCGGGTGCGATGCCCCTGCTCACCGCACTCGTCTCCAGCGTGGTCGAGCACGGCCGGAGCATCGCCGCACGGTCATCCGCCGGCCGGCTCGACCCACCAATGACGTTCGTGCTGGACGACATCGGGGCTCTCGCCCCCTTCCCCACGCTGCCCGCGCTGCTGGCCGAAGGACGTACGGCGGGCCTGCTCACCCTGGCCGTCCTCCGCTCCCCCGAACAGGCCCTCGCCCGCTGGCACGCCCCGCTCTGGCAGCACGCCGAGGTCCGGCTGGCCCTCGGCGAGGAGACAGCCGCCGCCCTGCCGCCTTCGGTGCCGGACGCGGTGCGGATCCGCTAGCGGGGTCCGATCCGCAGGAGGATCGAGGGCCCGGGCGTCCGGGCCCACCCGGCAGGCGTCCGGGCGCACCTGGTGGGCTTATCCGAAGGTGAAGGAGTACGCGCTGAGGCCCGGCGAGAAGGTCAGCTTCAGCGTCCCGCGCCGCTCACTGCTGCCGCCCACCACCGTGTAGATGTTCGGCGCGCCCGAGATCTTGAAGGTCTGGGTCCGCCCCCCGAAGGAGGCGGTGACCGTGCCGGTGCCGCCGACGTCCAGATAGACGTCGTCCGCCGCGAAGTTCAGCTCCATCGTCGCCGCCTCGCGCGCCGTCAGCGACTCCGCGTCGACCCCCCACGTCCCGCCGAGCCCGAACGCGTTGGCCGGCACCGAACCCGGCAGGGTGAAGGAGTGCGTGCCCAGGTCGAGCGACCCGCCGGCGAACCCGTGGGCCCGCTGGGCGCCCAGATACGTCTCCGGGGTCTGATTCAGATCGGTCGGCGTCCGGTCCGGCACATCCGTCGCCTCGGGCAGCTCCGTACCGGGATGCGCGGCCGCCAGCAGTTGCCTGATCAGCGACTCGTCGTCGCCGTAGCCGCCCTCACCGATGGTCACATGCCGCACCTTGCCGGACGCGTCGATGAGATACGACGCCGGCCAGGAGTCGTTGCCGAACGCGGTCCAGGTCCCGTAGTCGTTGTCGAGCGCCACCGGGTACTTGATGTGCAGCCGCGCGGCGCCCGCCTTCACATTGGCCGGCTGGTGCTCGAAGGCGTACTCCGGGGTGTGCACCCCGACCACCACCAGCCCGTCCTTCCGATACGCCTGGTACCAGGCGTTGACATGCGCGATCTCCCGCTGGCAGTTGATGCACGAATACGCCCAGAAGTCGACCAGCACCACCTTGCCCTTGAGGCCGGCCTCGGTCAGCGGCTGGTCGCCCGGGGTGTTGAACCACTGCTGGATGGCGCTGAAGGCCGGCGCCTTACCGCAGTCCATCAGCACCGAGCTCTCCGTCGACGCGCACGCCTGGAGCGCCGCGCTCTGCTGCGGACCCAGCCCCTTGACGGCACCGGCGTTGTCCAGCGCGTTGTTGAGCTTGCCGGTGTAGTCGGGCACGGCCCGCTGGATGGCGTCGGTGACGTTGAAGGTGAGCGCGACCGCCAGCCCGATCACCACCAGGCCCGCGACGAACCGCACCGAACGCTGCCGCTCCCGGAACGCCCGCACCCGCTCGGCGACCCCGCGGCCGGCCAGCGCGAAGAACAGCAGCGGCGCCGCGGTCCCCACCGCGAACGCCAGCGTCAGCGCGACCGTCTGGGCGCCGATCCGATGGGTGGCACCCGCCACCGTGATGGCCGCGAGCACCGGCCCCGCACACGGCACATAGACCGCGCCGAGCGCCAGCCCCAGCACGAACCCGCCGTGCCCGCCGCTGACCTGCCGCCGGCCCACGTAGGAGAACGGCCGCTCCAGCAGATCCTGCACACGGGGGAACATCATGGCGATGCCCAGCACCGTCAGCACCACCAGGCCGGCCCACCGGATGGTGTCCGACGGCAGCGGCAGCACACTGAGCACGAGGGTGCCCAGCAGGGTGAACACACTGAAGCTGAGCGCCAGGCCCGCCACCACCAGATACGGCCGCCTGCTGCCGTGGCCCCGCCCCTGGACCGGGGTGCCGCCCGGATAGCGGGCCGCCTTCCCGCTCCCGCCCTGCTCCCCCGCGGCTCCCGTGGGTCCGGCGGCTCCGGCGGCTCCGGCGGCTCCGGCGGCTCCGGCGGCTCCGGCGGTCAGAAAGATCACCGGCAGCACCGGCAGCACACACGGTGAGATACCGGTGATGAAACCGCCCACCAGCCCGATCAGCACCAGCGTGACCACAACGACCTCCGAGAGCGCCCGGCGCCACCTCGCGCGACCGGTTCCTCCGTACGCTAACCCCGCCGCCTGTGGACTCCGGCGGGCCGGGCCCAGCGGTCACCGATCCGTAAGAACCGTTCGCAGGGTGTGGGGGGTGGGGCAACGGCCGTTGACGGGCGGGGCGGTCCGGCTTAGCCTCCACGAGGTGACGCAGTAAGCGGTTTCTATCGGTGATGGTGAGGGGCAGTGATGGCGGAGCGGCCGACCCTGGTGCTGGCGATGCGACCTGACATCCTCGACCTGGTCCTTCCCGAACCGCTCCGCACCCGGCTCGACGCGCTGGCCGACGTCCGGCCCGGCCCGCCGCTCACCGACTGGTCGAACGCCTCCGACGCCGATCTCTCCGGCGCCCAGGTACTGCTCAGCGGCTGGGGCTGCCCGCCCCTGGACACCGCCTTCCTCGACCGCGCCCCCCGGCTGGCCACCGTGCTGCACGCGGCCGGCACCGTCAAGGGCCACCTGCCGCCCGAGGTCTGGGAGCGCGGCATCACCGTCTCCTCCGCCGCCGACGCCAACGCGGCCCCCGTCATCGAATTCACCCTGGCCACCGTGTGGCTGGCCGCCCGCCGCACCCTCGGCGCCGCCGCCGGATACGCCGCGGGTCACTACCCCGGCTATCAGGAACGGCAGGGCGCCGACGGGGCCGTGGTGGGCGTCATCGGCGCTTCCCGGATCGGCCGGGGCGTCATCGCCCGGCTGCTCGCCTCCTCGGCCGGCTTCCAGGTACTGCTCGCGGACCCGTATGTCTCGACCGCGGAAGCCGCCACGCTGGGGGTCGAGTTGGTCGACCCGGATGAGCTGTGCCGCCGCTCGGACATCGTCACCGTGCACGCCCCCGATCTGCCCGAGACCCACCATCTGCTCAACGCCCGCCGACTGGCCCTGCTGCACGACGGAGCCGCTGTCATCAACACCGCCCGGGGCCGGCTCATCGACACCGCGGCTCTGACCCAGCAGTGCGCCAGCGGCCGTCTCGACGCCTATCTCGATGTCACCGAGCCCGAGCCGCTGCCCCCGACGCATCCCCTGCGCGCACTGCCCAATGTCCTGATCACCCCGCACATAGCCGGCTGCCAGGGGACAGAGGTCCAGCGCCTGGGGGCGTACGCGGTCAGCGAGTTGGAGCGTTGGATCAGCGGCCGGCCCCTGCTGGGCACCATCACCGGGGAACAGCTCACCAGAATCGCGTGAGGCGCACGCGAGACGCGTGAAACGCAAAAAAGCTCGGAGCCCCCGACATGATCGGGGGCTCCGAGCTTTTAATATTTGTTCGGCGGTGTCCTACTCTCCCACAGGGTCCCCCCTGCAGTACCATCGGCGCTGAAAGGCTTAGCTTCCGGGTTCGGAATGTAACCGGGCGTTTCCCTAACGCTATGACCACCGAAACACCATGAAACACACACCAACCCCGGAGATTTATACCCTCACAGGGGGGTGGTGGCTGATTGTTTCAGAACCACACAGTGGACGCGAGCAAACATGGACAAGCCCTCGGCCTATTAGTACCGGTCAGCTCCACCCATTACTGGGCTTCCACATCCGGCCTATCAACCCAGTCGTCTACTGGGAGCCTTACCCCATCAAGTGGGTGGGAGTCCTCATCTCGAAGCAGGCTTCCCGCTTAGATGCTTTCAGCGGTTATCCCTCCCGAACGTAGCCAACCAGCCATGCCCTTGGCAGAACAACTGGCACACCAGAGGTCCGTCCGTCCCGGTCCTCTCGTACTAGGGACAGCCCTTCTCAAGACTCCAACGCGCGCAGCGGATAGGGACCGAACTGTCTCACGACGTTCTAAACCCAGCTCGCGTACCGCTTTAATGGGCGAACAGCCCAACCCTTGGGACCGACTCCAGCCCCAGGATGCGACGAGCCGACATCGAGGTGCCAAACCATCCCGTCGATATGGACTCTTGGGGAAGATCAGCCTGTTATCCCCGGGGTACCTTTTATCCGTTGAGCGACGGCGCTTCCACAAGCCACCGCCGGATCACTAGTCCCTACTTTCGTACCTGCTCGACCCGTCAGTCTCACAGTCAAGCTCCCTTGTGCACTTACACTCAACACCTGATTGCCAACCAGGCTGAGGGAACCTTTGGGCGCCTCCGTTACCCTTTAGGAGGCAACCGCCCCAGTTAAACTACCCACCAGACACTGTCCCTGATCCGGATCACGGACCGAGGTTAGACATCCAGCACGACCAGAGTGGTATTTCAACGATGACTCCACCACGGCTGGCGCCGCGACTTCACAGTCTCCCACCTATCCTACACAAGCCGAACCGAACACCAATATCAAGCTATAGTAAAGGTCCCGGGGTCTTTCCGTCCTGCTGCGCGAAACGAGCATCTTTACTCGTAGTGCAATTTCACCGGGCCTATGGTTGAGACAGTCGAGAAGTCGTTACGCCATTCGTGCAGGTCGGAACTTACCCGACAAGGAATTTCGCTACCTTAGGATGGTTATAGTTACCACCGCCGTTTACTGGCGCTTAAGTTCTCAGCCTCGCCACACCGAAATGTGACTAACCGGTCCCCTTAACGTTCCAGCACCGGGCAGGCGTCAGTCCGTATACATCGCCTTACGGCTTCGCACGGACCTGTGTTTTTAGTAAACAGTCGCTTCTCGCTGGTCTCTGCGGCCACCCCCAGCTCACACCGTAAAGATGATCAC